>NZ_CP174298.1:2500-3130000 GCF_052466985.1 Microbulbifer maximicatervae (SeqCode) | reverse complement strand
TGTCTCTCAAGCACACAATCCGGCGTCCAGGATTTTACCTGGATGTTAAAAGTCGTTAGTAGTCGTTTGTGTTGTATGGTCAAGCGACTAAGCGTATACGGTGGATGCCTTGGCAGCTGGAGGCGATGAAGGACGTAGGAGCCTGCGAAAAGTCTAGGGGAGCTGGCACACAAGCTTTGATCCTAGAATGTCCGAATGGGGAAACCCACTCCTTTTAGGAGTATCCATAACTGAATACATAGGTTATGGAGGCGAACCCGGGGAACTGAAACATCTAAGTACCCGGAGGAAAAGAAATCAACCGAGATTCCCTTAGTAGCGGCGAGCGAACGGGGATTAGCCCTTAAGCTCTTTATGTTTTAGTGGAAGGTTCTGGAAAGTACCGCGATACAGGGTGATAGCCCCGTACACGAAAAGGCATTTAGAGTGAAATCGAGTAGGTCGGGACACGTGTTATCTTGACTGAATATGGGGGGACCATCCTCCAAGGCTAAATACTCCCAGCTGACCGATAGTGAACCAGTACCGTGAGGGAAAGGCGAAAAGAACCCCGGAGAGGGGAGTGAAATAGAACCTGAAACCGTATACGTACAAGCAGTAGGAGCCCTTTGGGGTGACTGCGTACCTTTTGTATAATGGGTCAGCGACTTATTGTCTGTAGCAAGGTTAACCGCTTAGGGGAGCCGTAGAGAAATCGAGTCTTAATAGGGCGTTTAGTTGCAGGCAATAGACCCGAAACCCGGCGATCTATCCATGGGCAGGTTGAAGGTTGAGTAACATCAACTGGAGGACCGAACCCACTAATGTTGAAAAATTAGGGGATGACCTGTGGATCGGAGTGAAAGGCTAATCAAGCCGGGAGATAGCTGGTTCTCCTCGAAAGCTATTTAGGTAGCGCCTCGCGTCTCACCCTCGGGGGTAGAGCACTGTTTGGGCTAGGGGGTCATCCCGACTTACCAACCCCATGCAAACTCCGAATACCGAGGAGTGCAATCGCGGGAGACACACGGCGGGTGCTAACGTCCGTCGTGGAAAGGGAAACAACCCAGACCGCCAGCTAAGGTCCCAAATATCAGTTAAGTGGGAAACGATGTGGGAAGGCCCAGACAGCTAGGAGGTTGGCTTAGAAGCAGCCATCCTTTAAAGAAAGCGTAATAGCTCACTAGTCGAGTCGGCCTGCGCGGAAGATATACCGGGGCTCAAACTGATAACCGAAGCTGCGGATGCTCTTAGGAGCATGGTAGAGGAGCGTTGTGTAAGCCGTTGAAGGTGGATCGGGAGGTCTGCTGGAGGTATCACAAGTGCGAATGCTGACATGAGTAACGATAAGGGAGGTGAAAAACCTCCCCGCCGGAAGACCAAGGGTTCCTGTCCAACGCTAATCGGGACAGGGTTAGTCGACCCCTAAGGCGAGGGCGAAAGCCGTAGTCGATGGGAAACAGGTTAATATTCCTGTACTCGCTATTACTGCGACGGAGTGACGGAGAAGGCTAGGCCAGCATGGCGATTGGTTGTCCATGTTTAAGGTTGTAGGCTGGGGACTTAGGCAAATCCGGGTCCCTAAGGCTGAGAACTGATGACGAAGCCCACTTAGTGGGTGAAGTGGTTGATGCCCTGCTTCCAGGAAAAACTTCTAAGCTTCAGGTAATAGTGAATCGTACTCTAAACCGACACAGGTGGTCAGGTAGAGAATACCAAGGCGCTTGAGAGAACTCTGGTGAAGGAACTAGGCAAAATGGTACCGTAACTTCGGGAGAAGGTACGCCGGTTTTGGTGATGGGACTTGCTCCCTAAGCTGAGGCCGGTCGAAGTGACCAGGTGGCTGCGACTGTTTATTAAAAACATAGCACTCTGCAAACTCGTAAGAGGACGTATAGGGTGTGACGCCTGCCCGGTGCCGGAAGGTTAATTGATGGGGTTAGCTTCGGCGAAGCTCTTGATCGAAGCCCCGGTAAACGGCGGCCGTAACTATAACGGTCCTAAGGTAGCGAAATTCCTTGTCGGGTAAGTTCCGACCTGCACGAATGGCGTAACGATGGCCACGCTGTCTCCACCAGAGACTCAGTGAAATTGAAATCGCTGTTAAGATGCAGTGTACCCGCGGCTAGACGGAAAGACCCCGTGAACCTTTACTACAGCTTTGCACTGAACTTTGAGCCTATTTGTGTAGGATAGGTGGGAGGCTTTGAAGCAATGACGCTAGTTGTTGTGGAGCCGTCCTTGAAATACCACCCTGGTATGTTTGAGGTTCTAACTCTGGTCCGTTATCCGGATCGAGGACAGTGTATGGTGGGTAGTTTGACTGGGGCGGTCTCCTCCCAAAGAGTAACGGAGGAGTACGAAGGTGCACTCAGCATGGTCGGAAATCATGCAATGAGCATAATGGTATAAGTGCGCTTGACTGCGAGACAGACATGTCGAGCAGGTACGAAAGTAGGTCATAGTGATCCGGTGGTTCTGTATGGAAGGGCCATCGCTCAACGGATAAAAGGTACTCCGGGGATAACAGGCTGATACCGCCCAAGAGTTCACATCGACGGCGGTGTTTGGCACCTCGATGTCGGCTCATCACATCCTGGGGCTGAAGCCGGTCCCAAGGGTATGGCTGTTCGCCATTTAAAGTGGTACGCGAGCTGGGTTTAGAACGTCGTGAGACAGTTCGGTCCCTATCTGCCGTGGGCGTTGGAGATTTGAGAAGAGTTGCTCCTAGTACGAGAGGACCGGAGTGAACGAACCTCTGGTGTTCCGGTTGTCACGCCAGTGGCATTGCCGGGTAGCTATGTTCGGACGGGATAACCGCTGAAAGCATCTAAGCGGGAAGCCTCCTTCAAGATAAGATCTCCCTGAGGCCTTGAGCCTCCTGAAGGGCCGTGGAAGACTACCACGTTGATAGGCTGGGTGTGGAAGCGTTGTGAGGCGTTGAGCTAACCAGTACTAATTGCCCGTGCGGCTTGACCATACAACAGAGATGGTTACTAACGACTAGCTAAGCTAGCGGATTGTGAGTTAGAGACATACGATCGCTTGCGGTGTATTACTACAGATTGTTTTACCGACTTATTTGGGGTTATCGCCGGTCAACAACATGACCGAGGCAAACAGCGATAACGCGGCAGGCCAAGCACTTTGCTTATAAGACCAACGCCAACCCAAGCCAGTTTGCCTGACGACCATAGAGTTGTGGAACCACCTGATCCCTTGCCGAACTCAGAAGTGAAACGCAACATCGCCGATGGTAGTGTGGGGCTTCCCCATGTGAGAGTAGGTCATCGTCAGGCTTCTAATCCGAAAAGGGCCACCCAACAGGGTGGCCCTTTTTTTATGGCTGAAAAAATATTTTAAAGAAGCAAAAAACAAAAGACAAAATAAGAAAGAGAAAGCAGAAAATATTTAGCAAAAATTAAATAGAAAAAATAAAAGTAACTCTGAAAAAATTTAATGCTTAACTTTCTATTTAAAAAATCAGTAATTAAAAAAAAGAAAAACCTAAAACTACCTGAGCACCTTAAACAAACGCTCTCCTAAAAAGCCTATAAAAATAGGTCTTTACCGATCTTCTCTCCAAACGCTTTTACACTCACTCAAAAAATCATCCAACAAAAATAACCCGCGCAAAAACCAGAAAAGTACCCATCCCATTCTCGCCAAAAATTAAATTTAGCCCATAAAAATATCGGTGATTTTTTAGTCTCTGCAGTAATCCCCTGTAACCACGGGGCCTGTAGCCCGTTTATTAAAGTTATGCACAACTCTATCCAGACTTTCTGTTAGTAACACCTGGCTGTGGAAATACGCGCAAAAAGTGCTGCTTTTTTACCCGCCTTGAGTGCAGCCAAGCAACCACGGGGCTGGCCGGGGATATCCCGGAGTTATACACAGCTCTATCCATGGTTTCTGTTGGTAACAAAGGCGCCATAAAACGGACATCAGTTATTAACAGTGTTATGAGCGATAAATCTGTGGATTACTGCGGCTGATTGGTACGCCAGTATGCGAGAGAGGAAAAATTTGGGGATAAAAAAAGCCCCACCAGGTGGGGCTTTAAAAATATCGTCTGTATCTTTTATTTATTCAGAGGCAGTAGGTACTCGCCCCAGGTCTCCTTCCATCTCGGTGGTCAGGAAAGACATTACAACCCAGGCCGCTACATTCTGGCGAAGATTCTCAGGGTCGACTTTATCCAGGGTATCGTTGGGTGTGTGGTGATAATCGAAGTAGTCGGTGCCGTCCTGGTATAGACCAAAGGCTGGCACACCGCGCGCAACAAACACACTGCTATCTGGGCCACCGTAAGATTCATTATTTCCGCGCTCAATACCCAGGGGGGCGAGGAGTTGCATCATTTGATCTGCAATATCAAATTTGCTCTCAGGAAGACGGGTATCGAAACGCCAGACTTTCCCTGCTCCAAAGTCTGATTCGGAGACGGCAATAATATTGTCCAGTTCTTTTACGTGTGCCTCCACATACTGCTTAGCACCTACCAATCCGATTTCCTCTGCACCAAACAGCACGACTCGCAAGGTACGACGGGGGCGCTGTGGCAGCTCAGCAATTAGACGTGCAGTTTCCATAACAATGGCAACCCCAGCTCCGTCGTCCAAGGCCCCGGTGCCTTCATCCCAGGAATCCAGGTGCGCACCGATAATCATGACTTCTCCAGGTTGCTCACGGCCAGTAATCTCACCGATGACATTAAAAGAGGGGCCGTCACTCAGTCGCTCAGTTTCAACATCAAGTTTTACCTGGACTGGCTTGCCGCGTTGGAGCATAGCCTCGAGCAGGTTTGCATCAGGAGCGGAAAGTGCGAGTGCAGGAACTGGGTTTTCCACATC
Organism: Microbulbifer maximicatervae (SeqCode); assembly: GCF_052466985.1. Taxonomy (NCBI): domain Bacteria; kingdom Pseudomonadati; phylum Pseudomonadota; class Gammaproteobacteria; order Cellvibrionales; family Microbulbiferaceae; genus Microbulbifer; species Microbulbifer maximicatervae (SeqCode). The sequence goes on along the minus strand of NZ_CP174298.1, from coordinate 3,125,165 downwards.
ATCAACCGACATCATACCGGTGTGGGCAAATCGATCTGAGTCGGTTCCTACGGAGCGCAACAGCATGGCAGCAGCCCCTTTTTCAGCGGCAGCGCGCATTCCCAACTTGCGGCCTTGCGCCGCAGGGCCGTAGCCTTCTCCCGTGCGCGCTCTCTCCATACGCTTATTGATAAAAGCAATTTTGCCTTTCACTTGGCTGGCTGGGGCCTTCAGCAGGGCCTGCACATCGGGAAACTCGATAATTTCCGCTGTTAACCCTCCCGCAGGAGTGGCGGCGCCATAGCCGAGGGAGGAGACAACTAGTGGCTGGGGGAAAGGGGATATGACTTCGGCGTGAGCATGGCCACGAATCCAGCGGGGTACCTCAATTTGCTCGGTATAGACGCGATCAAAGCCAAATGCCTTCATTTTGTCTTGTGCCCAGGCAACGGCTCTTGCATCGCCCTCAGTGCCTGTCCGTCGTGGTCCAACCTCGACGGTCAAAGACTCTACAATACTGTAGGCGTCGGAGCTTTCCAGTGCCCGGTCACGTAATACTTCCGCCACAGATACATCTTCCTGTGACAGAGGGGCTGCCTGGGCTATTCCCAGGGCCATGGTAGTGATCAGTCCCCCGGTAAGGGAAAGCAGTGGTTTCAACATCGGTCTATCCTTTGTTAATACTCTTCAGTCTTAAGCTTTTGGCTCGTTATTTGATGAGGCCGCGATCAGTTGCTCGCGAATTTCACGTAACTTACGCAGGCCTTTTTCTGTAAATAAGTAGGGCGGTTCGCCAGTATATTCGCTGTCTTCAATATTGAGGCAACGTTGTCGCATCTCTTCAAGCTTTGGGTCGTGTCGCATTGGGCAGGCGAGGAGTGCTCGCCATTCAGTATCGCTGGCTTGCCCGGTGATTACATCTTCAAGGCCCTTAACAAAACTGCCTCGGTCCATTCGAAATCTGGGTCTGCGCAGGTGCATAAGAACCCAAACCACAATAACAAAGGCAATGAAAGAAAGAATAAGCGTTGCCAGCCAGGTCACGATATCAATTCTCCACTAATAGTTTTATTGCCACAGCAATGGTGGCAATAATGATTACCGGTTTGATAATACTGGCACCTCTTGCGATCACGAGGTTGGAGCCGAGACGAGCTCCTACAACCTGGGCAAAAGACATAGCGATAGCGAGCAATAGAAAAATATGGCCTCCAGCGATAAAAATTAGCATAGAGGTCACATTGGTAGCGAGCACAATAGGTTTTGTTGATGCCGTAGCTGCACGCATATTGTAGCCGAGTAGCGCTGCGAAGGCGGCTGCACAGATAGACCCCATCCCAGGGCCAAAGAAGCCCCCGTAAAAGCCGAGCCCACCGCCAACAACTAGATTAAAAGTAACGTTACTGATTCTGGGTTTTGAGTCAATGTCGGAAATGCGAGGGGACAGAATAAAGTAGAGGGCAATAGCAATGAGCAGGATGGGAAGTAAGGTATTGAGACCAGCCTCCCCAAGTGAAGCGACTGTTAAGGTGCCTAGGCAGGAACCGATAATTGCAGCAAGTAGTCCTGGCCAGAGGGGGCGTAAATTCAACTGGCCTTTTTGCAGGAAGTTAATGGTGGATGATAGGGTGCCAAAGACGCTTTGAAATTTATTGGTACCGAGAGCATCGAGTGGGGGAATGCCGGCCCAGAGTAAAGCGGGGAGGGTGATTATTCCCCCTCCCCCGGCGATCGCACTGACAAAGCCTGCGGTAAAGGCGATTACTGTCAGTATCAGGTAGGTATAAGTAGAAAGCTCACTACTTAACTGTATCACGAGTGGACTGGTTACCCCTTTTCAAGAGTACTTTCATTATCGTGGTAATACCCCTGATACTTGCTAAAGCGCTTTTGGATCTCTGCCATATCCTGTTCCAGATCACCGATAGGCTGGTACAGGGAGTCAATGCAAATACGCTTATTGGGAAAGTCCCAGGCAACAAGCAAAATAGGAACTTGAGCGGTATAGGAAATCCTTAAAAAACCGTTCTTCCAGCGCCCTACTTTTTTGCGGGTCCCCTCGGGAGTAATCCCCACCCACATTTTTTCATTTTCCCGGTAACTCGATGCAACTTGTAGAGCGATATTACCTGCGGCGCGCCTATCGGTAGGAACACCTCCAAGCCACATAAATAGTCCTTTAAACGGGAAGAAAAAAGCTTCCTTTTTCATGAGCCAGGAAATTTTAATACCCAATGCCATAATAAATGGCATGGCAACCACAAAATCCCAATTGGATGTGTGGGGAGCCAAAGCCACCATGACTTTTCTTTCTGGAGGGATTTCCCCATCCATTCGCCAGCCGAGCACCTTGATTATCAACTTGCCAATAGCTTTGGTGATGCGATTGCCCAGCCGAGGTACTTCATTGGGTACTTCAGTAGGTATTTCTACAAACTGACTCATTATTTGCCTCTTTCTTACTGCTGTCACACTAAGGTTTCAACAAAGGTACTTAGCCTTGCTGCTTTAGTGTTCCCGCGTGGCATAAAAGCGAACTTCCGGATAGCGCTCTTCAGCCAATTGTAAATTAACGCGCGTTGGTGCCAGGTATGTTAGGTGTCCGCTGCCATCGAGTGCCAGGTTGGTACTGGCCTTGCGCTTGAAATTCTCTAGTTCTTTGGCACTTTCACTATCTACCCAGCGCGCAGTGTTCACGTTGACGTTTTCGTAGATGGCTTCAACTTTGTATTCGTCTTTTAATCGGTAAGCGACTACTTCGAACTGTAGTACACCAACTGCGCCCACGATAATGTCGTTGTTATCCAGCGGGAAAAATACCTGGGTGGACCCCTCTTCAGAAAGCTGCTGAAGCCCTTTTTGTAATTGCTTTAATTTGAGAGGGTCTTTTAAACGTATGCGACGGAACAGCTCCGGGGCGAAATTGGGAATGCCGGTAAACTTCAGTGCTTCGCCTTCGGTAAAGGTATCGCCGATCTGGATAGTACCGTGGTTGTGCAAACCAATAATATCGCCGGCAATGGCTTCTTCTACGTGGGTTCGGTCGCCAGCCATAAATGTCACCGCATCAGCAATTTTTACATCCTTGCCAATGCGCACATGCTTCATTTTCATACCGCGATTGTAGGTGCCGGAGCAGACACGCATAAAGGCAATTCTATCGCGGTGTTTGGGGTCCATATTCGCTTGGATTTTAAAAACAAAGCCGGAGAATTTATCTTCGCTGGGCTCTACTTTTCTCTCTTTGGTTTCCCGAGATTGGGGTGAGGGCGCCCATTCAACGAAACCATCGAGCATTTCCCTTACACCAAAGTTACCCAAGGCCGTACCGAAAAATACCGGGGTCAGTTCACCGGCAAGATAAGCTTCCTGGTCAAACTCATGAGTGGCTCCACGAACCAATTCAATCTCTTCCCGAATATCCTCGGCGTACTCGCCAAGTAGTGCGTCAGCCTCAGCGGAGTCAAGACCCTTAATTTGAATATCATCGGGAATTCTGTGGCCCTGACCCTGGGAGAATACATGGATGGTATCGGTGTAGAGGTTATAGACCCCCTTGAAACCTTTTCCTGAACTCAAAGGCCAATTGATAGGGGCAGCCTGGATATTCAGAACTTCTTCAATCTCATCCATTACCTCGATCGGGTCGCGAATATCCCGGTCGAGTTTGTTGATAAATGAGAGAATCGGCGTTGTTCGCAAGCGGCACACATTCATCAACTTGATGGTGCGGTCTTCCACACCTTTGGCCCCGTCAATCACCATCAGTGCGGAGTCGACGGCGGTGAGTACCCGATAGGTATCTTCAGAGAAGTCTTCGTGCCCCGGTGTATCCAGTAGGTTTACAGTCCTCTCTTTGTAGGGGAACTGCATAACGGAAGAAGTAACAGAAATACCGCGTTCCTGTTCCATCGTCATCCAGTCAGAGCGTGCGTGGGGACCTTTTTTCCCCTTAACGGAGCCCGCTTGCTGGATTGCATTCCCGAACAAAAGAAGCTTTTCGGTCACGGTTGTTTTACCGGCGTCCGGGTGAGAAATAATGGCGAAGGTGCGGCGGCCGGCAAAGCCTGCCAGGGAAGAACTTTGACCCATACTTTAAGATTCGATCACTGGATATTCGAAAAAAATAGGGGCGTATTATACACGCAGGCGTTGCTCCGAGGGTGGGGTATACTGCGAAATTAGACTTGTCAGTTTACCAGCTCGGCGAATGGGGTCATGTCAATGGGCTGAGTTGCCAGCGGGACTGGCACACCTGGACAATTTGCTCAAATCCATTTTGATTAACACTGTACTCTGTTGTGGCCAACAGTCATCGAGGAGCTTTTAGCGGTGCAGTGGCAAACTCAGTTATTGAAGGGGAGAGGTTATGAGCCGGGAGCGTTTACAGGCATTGCGGGAAGAGTTGCAGCGGCAGGGTGTCGATGCTTTCTTGGTACCCCGGGCTGATGAGTACCAAAATGAAAGTGTGCCTGCGGCAGATGAGCGACTGCCCTGGCTGACAGGTTTCACTGGTTCCGCAGGAATGGCTGCGGTAGGCAGTCGAGAAGCGGCATTATTTGTTGATGGTCGCTATACCTTGCAGGCGCAGCAACAACTTGGTGATCAACCCATTGAGTTAATGAGCCTCAGTCAAGTCGCGATCATTGAGTGGCTGTGTAGTCAGCTGGATGCCGGTCAGTCTCTGGGGTATGACCCGCGACTGCACACGGAGCCGGGATTGGCCTTGATCAAGAAGCGATTGGCTGAAAGGGATATCCAACTACAGCCGATGGAACAGAGCCCGATTGATGCCATCTGGAATGACCGCCCCGCATCTCCCTGTGGGCCTGCGCGCCCACACCCCTTCATCTTTACTGGTGAGCATTCCAAAGAGAAACGGCAGAGGATTGCCCGACGTCTCGCAGAAAAACGAGCCGATGCTTTATGGCTACCAAATCCTGAAAGCTGTGCTTGGCTTTTTAATATCCGTGGAGAGGATATTCCGCACTTACCAGTGGCCTTGGCCAATGCAGTCCTTTATCGGGATGGCAGTGCAACTCTTTATTTGGGGGAGGGCGCTGTAGGGGATGCGTTGATTGAGCACTTGGATAAAGATGTAAGTCTAGTCGTGGCCAAAGGGGAATTATTTGAAAATATTAAGCGCCGCCACGTCAATAAAATATGGATAGATCCCCTGATTAGCAACAGTTGGACTTTACAGCAATTGCGGGCACTGGATATTGAACTAATGCTGGAAGGTGACCCGGTCACGGAAGCTAAGGCCTGTAAGAATGCGATTGAACTGGCAGGCAGCCAGGCTGCACACGAAAGGGATGGTGCTGCGGTGTGTGAATTCCTGGCGGAAATACCTGAACAGGTTGCCACAGGCCATTTTGACGAATTGTCTGCAGTAAAGCTTTTACGAAGTAAAAGGGAGGCTCGCGAAGGCTTTCAGGGCAACAGTTTTGAGACAATTTCCGGCTATGGTCCGAATGGGGCCATTGTGCACTATCGGGTGAGCCCTGAATCCAGTTTGGCTATAAAGCCAGAAGGGGTATATCTGTGCGATTCTGGAGGCCAATATCCAGATGGCACCACTGATATTACCCGAACTGTTGCTCTGGGTGAGTTCCCGCCTTCGGCAAAAGAAAATTTTACCCGGGTTTTAAAGGGACATATTGCAATTGCGACTTTGCGATTCCCCAAGGGGACTTGTGGAGAGCAAATTGATGCGCTTGCACGCCGTTCGCTGTGGGAGGTGGGTCTGGATTATGCCCATGGTACCGGTCACGGTGTTGGTAGTTTCTTAAGTGTTCACGAGGGGCCACAGCGGATAGGTAAGGCTGTAACAGGTGTTGCTCTTCAGCCGGGGATGATCGTTTCCAACGAACCGGGGTTTTATCTCACTGGGCAGTACGGCATCCGTATTGAAAATTTGGTGTTTGTGAAAAAGAGCGAAAATTATCCAGATTTTCTAGAATTTGAAGAACTTACGTTAGCTCCGATCGATCGTAATTTGATTGACGTGGCACTACTCACTGAGACTGAACGGGAATGGCTGAATCGCTACCACCAGAGGGTGCGGGATGTGATTACCCCGCTGGTTACTGAAAAAACTGCTGAATGGTTAAAATTGGCTACTGAAGCTTTGTAGTGTGAATCTGGGGGCTGCGTGCCCCCAGATATGATTAATTTATCTCAAACTTATAGCCAGCACCGTAGACAGAGTGAATTAACTCTTTTTCAGGCATAAGCACTGATATTTTCTTGCGTACTTTTTTGATGTGGCTATCAATAGTACGGTCGCTGATTACGCGGTAATCGGAATAGATGCGGTCCATGATTTGTTCACGGGAAAAAATTCGACCGGGCTCACTGTAAAGTAGGTCAAATAGGTGGAACTCCAGCGCAGTAAGGTTGGCGTCTTTACCTCCGATTCGCAGTTGCCCGGTATTTCTATCTAGTTCGATGCCACCATTTCCGACTTCGCCCTTTTGTGGTCGACGGCGCAATACCGCTTTCACCCGTGCGACGAGTTCCCTGGGGCTGTAGGGTTTACAAACATAGTCGTCGGCACCGGATTCCAGGCCGCGCAAACGATCGGGTTCCTCAATTTGCGCAGTCATTATAATAATTGGAACGTCGTTGCCTTTTTGGCGAATCTCTTCGCAAATCTCCATCCCATGCCGCCCAGGTAGCATCAGGTCGAGAAGGATCAAATCCGGTTTCATAGTTTCCACTTTGGGGACAACCTGATTACCATCAGAAATGATCTCGGCTTGATAGTCGGCGGCATGAAGATAATCCAGTAGTAGGTGCGCAAGTTCGGTTTCATCTTCGACTATTAATATTTTGGCGCTCATAACTTCCTACCATTTAATCCTTTGGCTTAGGGGTAAAAAAATACTTATTTCAAGACCGCCCATAGTGGACGGAGTTGCAGAAATGCTACCCTCGTGTGCTGTAACAATATTTTGGCAAATTGACAGCCCCAAACCCGCACCGCCGGTTTCCCGGCTGCGTGAACTATCTGCTCTATACAGGCGCTCGAACAGGTGTGGTATATCAGCACTGGCAACACCGGGGGCGGAGTCGGCGAAAGTGATAATGGCTGTTCGGGCTTCACAGCGCGCAGTTACTTTGAGTTGTCCCCCACTATCGGTGTAGCGCAGGCTGTTGGTTAACAGGTTGCTAAATAACTGATTGAGGCGTGCTTCATCTGCGTAGACTAACTTATCTTCCGATAGTTGGAGGTCACTGCTTAAGTGAATACCTTTCTGGTCGAATGGAATCTCAAAGTCTTCGATAACACTTCGTAGGATATTCTCCAGGGAGATGTCGGACTTGCAGTAACTTAGTGCCCCCGCGTCGGAGAGAGACAACTCATAGAGATCATCTATCAGGCGGCTCAATTGTTGAATTTTGCTGTGCAGTATGCGCAGGTTCTCTGGTGTGGCTGATCTGATACCGTCTTGAATGGCTTCAATCTGCCCTTTTAATACTGCGAGAGGTGTGCGCAGCTCATGCGAAATATCTGCCATCCATCGGTTTCGGGCATGTTCATTTGCTTCCAGCGTTGCGGCGAGCCGATTAAAGTCAGCACTTAATTGGCCCAGCTCATCTCGCTGCTCTATATCAATACGGGTTTTGAAGTTGCCGGATGTAAGATGGGATGTCGCTTCGGTCAGCTTACGGATGGGCCTTACCAGCTGCCAGGCAAGGGGGATGGCAATGGCCAGTGCCAGAATGAAGGTGGCAACAGAGATAAGAGCGAAAGTCCGCGATTGCTCTTTAACAAACCCTACGGCCAAATCATCATCTAACACCGGTAGTGGATTGATAGCCAGGTAACCAACGGTTTCTCCGTCCACAACCAGAGGCTGCATTACCATGTTCTCAGATCCTGAATAACGACCTATCAGAGGTCTTTTCTCTTTGTTCAACAGGACCAGGCGGGCATTAAGCGACTTGCCCACAGCGTGTTCAGGTGGGGGCTCAGGTGGGCGGCGGGGGCCCCTCGTACCCGGAGGTGGACGATGTGGGGGTGGCATATCCTCAAAGTGACTGGACATCACGCGTCTGTGGAGTCTTTGCCAGCGCCTGCTATTACCGTCGATAGATTGCCAGCTCCCTTCGCTGGCGTAGATTTCTTGTAACTCATCTACCAAATCGCCGACCTCGCGAAGCTCCTGAGACTGGATATAAGTCATAAAACCATGCTTAAAGCTCCACTGAAAGAATACGAACATTCCGCCAACAGTAATTGCTGTAGTCAATAAGAAAGCGAGGCTTAGTTTATAGCGAATATTTAACGACATAGCCGGTAGCTTGGATTTCAGTAGCCTGTGTTCACAGTGAGCTCAGGTGCATTTTACTCTGTTTCCACTGAGGAAACGCGGCTCAGAAGATCAAGCCTACACTTACTGTAAATATCAGAGCAATCTTTTAACACTCCGAGAGTCTCACGATAAGAGCCCAAGCTAAGGAGCCTCTGAATAACTCCGTAATACCTCTGCGGGTCTTGAAGTCTGCAGATGTTAGGCGCAGCTCGCCGCGAATGGCCGTAGCCCTTTGCAAGAGCTGCAACGCAGCAGATGCGGCCTTCAAGGCCCGCCCTTCGGGGCTTGCAGAGCGATTCACACTCCGCGTTGCGACTTCTTGAAAGGTCTAGACATTCCTGCGAAGCCGCGCCTTGATTGTGAACCGTTCTGCATGCCAGAGGCATCACGGAGTTATTCAGAGGCTCCCTAAGTGCCAATAAGCTTAGCTTGGTTATCCAAAGCTGTTCTTGGGGCCTCCATGCCCTGAGTCGGTAGGAGAGATTGAGTCCCTACTGGTATTTACTTCTATTGTTATCCCGGTTTGCCTGTGCTTACTCCCGGCTTTATTGGAGATGTAGAAAAACGATGCAATATCAGATCGGGCTTATCGAGCTGGATAAATAGAGTTGCAAGAATTCTCTTCCCTCCCCGGCTCCAGGTACTGTGGTCATGGGCGTTAAGGGTGACAGTAATTTGGTTGAAGCCCGATTTAAACAGCTTGTCGGGAAGGTGTAAGTCTGGACCATAGATTCGCTGTATTTTCTTACCGTTGATATAGAGATGGGCATGACCTTCCAGATATTGCTTTGAGGCATCATTGGCGTGGCGAGGGGATTCTAATTCGAACCGGTCGTAGTCTATATGTAGGTTATATCCGGACATTTTATCGCGACTAATGTCTAGTTCGATGCGCGGCGCAGCATTGTGTAAAGGGATCTCGACTACTGGGTGTTGGTCGCCGTTATGGCCCGTGTGTGAGTCTGACTGTGCTGTAGCAAGGTTGGTCATTCCCCAGATAAAAGGCCCGATAAGAACGGCTCGAAGAATTGTCATTATTGTCTCACTCCCAGGTTTGGCGATGGGGCAACATACTTCATTCAAACTGCTGTTGCTGTGAATACTTCTGGTTACCAGTGCTTTTAGTCTATCGGGTGCTATTGCTCCAGTTATTTCCATTACCTGGAGTGTCGGTCCTCGTAAAAACAAGGGAGCCGCAAAGCTTACGCTTACTTCGACTCCAGGGGGATTTCCAGCGTATTAGGAAAGTGGCTTGGCCTTCAATGTTAGTGCACTGCTGAACTACTGTGTTGAACACTCATTGACAACAGTTTGATCATCTAGTTTGCCGTAAAAGCGGGGGCCAAAAGTATATGGGAAGGCGGGGACAAGCTCACCATCATCATCGACAGTGACAGTCAGGTGGTAATGGTATCCCCTTTCGTCATCTGAGTGACCGTTATGCTGGTCCAAATATACTCCGCCTTCATTAGTCAGGTCTTCGTCCCAGTAATAGTCCTCGTAGAAAAAGCCCGCTGCTGTAGTGAACTCATTGCCTGACAGGGAGGTATAAGAGCCACTTGTCGTGGGGCCGGTATTCGATGTTGTTTCGACTCCTTGGGAGAGGTCGTATTCATCCATCAAGAGACAGCTTCTCTCGCCTGCTACGCCGCAACCGCTCTCGGAGCTGGGGTCGTCATAATCTCGTACAGCCCAGCTGCTTTCTGCGAGTTCTCCTTCACTCTGCCAGGGGCCATAGATTGCATAGCCGTCGGCGGTATAGCCGTAGATAGGGGAGTGGTCGTCACCTATATCGCCAACAAGATCGGCTAGGCAATCGCTATAAAAGTGATGGTGGTAATCTCCGTTTGCGGCGTGTCCACCACAGATATCCACATCGTAGACCTCAGCAACCGGTGCCAGGGTTTGCCAGGTGCCATCCACTGATTGACCATCACCCCAATCATAAATAGAGACGCCATTTACCCAGTAGCCTTGTACGCCGAGCCCCGTTGCGCACTCCTCCGTTGCGGGCTCGGGTTCGACAGGGATGTATCCGACATGAGAGACATTCTCTGGGCAAACGAGCCCTGGTGGCCAAAATCCATAGCCGGCATCTACATCACAGGTGCCAATACCCGTATAGCCAATATCTTGCCCAAAGCTGACAATATCTCCAACGCTGACAGTGGGGCTACCGGTTTCGAAATCAGAGGAGGCTAATGGACGTTCAAGTAGTCCATCTAGAATACTTTGAGTAATTTCAATCTCGTAGTCGGGAACACCGGTTGCTGAGACAACGGTGTATTCCCGGCCATCTACGGTTTCTGATGCTACGCTCTGGACGTTGACCAGAACCTGCTCATTGCTGTTACTTTCATAAATGTAAGGCGCGCGTTCGTCATCAGTATTCATAATCCAGACACTAGTATCAGTGCTGGAATCTGACTCTTCAGAGGAGGTCTCAGAAGAATCATCGCCATCCTCATCTGAGGAAGAGCCACTATCGCATCCCTGAAGAACTCCGAGAGATATTATCAGTGCTAGTGTATAAGAGAGTGTAGGCTGGCCATTCCGGTCAGAAATTTTAATTATTTTCATATCACACCGTGGCATATGGAGGAGTTTCTCCCCGAACCTAGCGCACAAAAGTGAATGAAATGTGGATGGCCTGCTAGCTACATTTTATATCCTCTTTATCGTCTTAATTTTTTTCAGATTTGTGCACTGCGTTCAAAAGCGATACTCCGTGAGTCAGGCAAAAATATCTTATTGCTTTATTATAGATGGCCTAACGAGCCTTTAATTATTGGGTCAGTTATTAACTAAATATTTTTTTGACTATTAGCTTTAATTCTCTCTTCGAAAGATTCTGAGTTTTAGTCTAATTATCAGGTCGGCTGACTTTGGCTATTTGTTTGTTGCCCCCGATAGGCGATGTTGAAAAGCGGTGTAATACCAGCTCTTTCTTATCGAGGTGCACAAATAAGGTTGCCAGTATTCGCTTTCCACCACGGCTCCAGGTGCTGTGGTCGTGTGCATTGAGAGTTACGGTGACTTGGTTAAAACCGGGTTTTAGTAATTTTCCGGGAATATGTAAATCCGAGCCGTAAAGACGTTGGATTTTTTCCCCATTGATGTAAAGGTGGGCGTGCCCCTCCAGAAACTGCTCAGAATCGTCATTGGCAAAGCGAGGGGATTCCAGCTCAAACCGATCGTAGTCAATATGTAGGTTATAGCCGGACATATCGTCGCGGCTCATGTCCAGTTCGATTCTGGGAGCGGCAACATGCAGAGGTATCTCTATCACCGGATGCTGATCGCCATTATGGCCTGCGTGAGGATTTGGCTGTGCCGCATACGCGGTCATAGAGGCTGAAAAAATCCAGGCCAAAGACCCAGCGATAAAGAACCTGTGCATTTTCATTTAACTCTTACTCCCAAGCTTGAATATGAGCTAGCGGCCAACGGTGGTTGAGCAGCGATTGACGATAGTTTGGTCATCCAGCTTGCCGGCAAAGCGCGGGCCGAAGGTAAATGGGAAAGCTGGGATTAGTTGGCCATTGTTATCCTGCGTAACTGTCAGGTGGTAGTGATAACCTCTTTCACTGTCAGTGTGTCCATTAAATTGATCCAAGTATTCGCCACCTTGCGCTGTCAGGCTTTCATCCCAGTAATAATCCTCGTAGAAAAAACCTGCCGGAGTTTCAAATTCATTTCCAGATTGAGAGGTGTAGCTACCGCTGGTAGTGGGGCCGGTGTTATTTGTATTGGATACGCCGCGATCAATATCATATTCATCTACTAGCAGACAGCTGCGTTGCCCGGCAACGCCACAGCCGGTGTCTGAACGGGGATCGTCGTAATCCCGTATTGCCCAGCTGCTTTTAGCTAGCACACCTGTGCTTTCCCATGGACCGTAAATTGCGTAGCCATCGGCGGTATAACCGTAGATAGGGGAGTGGCCATCGGCGGTGTCCCCGGCAATTTCAGCCAGGCAATTACTGTAAAAGTGATGGTGATAATCGCCGTTAGCTGCATGGCCGCCACAGATATCTACGTCATAGACTTCTGCCATGGGAGCCAGGGTATGCCAAGTGTTATTTACTGACTGCCCGTCACTCCACTGGTAAATTGAGGTTCCATTTACCCAGTAACCCTGTACACCGAGCCCAGTTTCACAGCTCTCAGTGGATGCCTCAGGCTCAGCAGGAATATAGCCTACATGGTCGACGTTTTCGGGGCACACGGGACCTGGGGGCCAGAAGCCATAACCAGCTTCTGAGCCGCAACTGGAATTACTGCGATAGCCGATGTCCTGGCCGAAGCTAACAACCTCACCAGTTTGTACCAAGGGGTAGCCATTGACGAAGTCTGTAGAGGCTTTTGGACGGCTGATGAGTGCGTCTAGTATTTCCTGGGTTATTTCAATCTGGTAGTCCGGGATACCGGTAGCAGATACGCGGGTATATTCTTTTCCGGCAACGGTTACAGATTCAACACTTTGCACATTAACCAGAACCTGCTGATTACTGTTACTTTCGTAAATATAGGGGGCGCGTTCGTTAGTTGAATTGATAATCCAGGTAGTACCGGAGCTCTCTGTTACCGAGCCTTCCTCGTTACCTGAAATGGTCGAATTATCTGAGGAGCCGGAATTCTCTTCGTTAACGTCCGAAGAAGTGTCCTCGTTATTATTCGATGTATTGCTTGTTTCGTCGGTAGTTGTTTCTGTTGGATTATCTACCGTAGTATCTGTTGGACTTTCCTCTTCAACTGTATTGCTGTTTGAGTCGGTGGAGGAATCTGCAGTGTTATTTCTAGTGTTTTCTGAATTTATCGAATTGTTGTTTTGCCAGTTTCTTCCATTGCTATTGCGAACAGGTACTTCCCTAACCGAACGTTGATCGTTGTTATGCCCAGAGTTGGGATTAGGTTGAGCCACAACACTGGCTGCAGTTAGCCAGGCTAATGAGCCGGCAAGAAAGTACCCGTTAATTTTCACGAGAAGGTTACCTCAATTTATCTTTATTGGTTACCGCCCCACGGTTGTTGAGCATCGGCTGACAACAGTTTGGTCATCCAATTTTCCGTAAAAGCGCGGTCCAAAAGTGAAGGGAAAGGCGGGGATTAATTGTCCATCGCTATCGACAGTGACGGTAAGATGATAATGGTATCCTCGCTCATCATCCGAATGGCCATTGTACTGATCTAAATAGACTCCACCTTGAGCTGTAAGTTCTTCGTCCCAATAATAATCTTCGTAGAAAAAACCAGCAGCTGTTTCAAATTCATTTCCGGACGCGGAGGTATATGAATCACTTGTAGTTGGGCCAGTATTAGAAGTAGTTTCCACGCCTTGGGAAATATCATATTCATCGATTAATAAGCAGCTGCGCTCGCCGGCGACACCACAACCACTTTCGGATGAGGCATCATCGTAATCTCGAACAGCCCAACTACTTTCCGCTAATTCACCCTCACTTTCCCAAGGGCCATAAATTGCATAGCCGTCGGCGGTGTAGCCATAAATTGGAGAGTGGTCGTCACCAATATCGCCGACCATATCTGCGAGGCATTCACTGTAAAAATGGTGGTGATAATCACCGTTTGCTGCGTGACCACCGCAAATATCAACGTCGTAGACTTCAGCTAGGGGGGCGAGTGTATGCCATGTATTATCAACACTCATCCCGTCACTCCATTGATAAATAGAGGTTCCATTTACCCAGTAGCCCTGTACCCCTAAACCAGTTTCACAACTGTCAGTTGCAGGTTCAGGTTCAACGGGAAAATAGCCAACATGGGAAACATTTTCAGGACAGACAGGCCCCGGTGGCCAAAAGCCATAACCAGCTTCTGCACCACAGGACGAATTACTTTTATATCCAATGTCCTGCCCAAAACTGACAATATCGCCAACGCTGACATAGGGGCTGCCGGTTAAAAAGTCAGAGGATGCTTTTGGACGTTCCAGGAGTGCATCGAGAACAGTTTGCGTAATTTCGATAGTGTAATTTGGAATGCCGGTTGCTGATACAACAGTGTATTCTTTACCGTCGACAGTTTCAGATTCAACACTCTGAACATTTACTAGTACTTGTTCATTGCTGTTACTTTCATAGATATAGGGTGCGCGCTCATCATCAGTATTTAGAATCCAAACCCCGCTATCGGTGCTCGAGTCTGAGCTGTCACTATCATCTGATGAATCGTCATCGTCATTATCGTCACCGGAATCTGAGCCGCTGTCACTAGTATCTTCAGATGACGAATCTGAATCAGATGAAGAGCTGCCGCCTCCACCGCATGCTTGGAGTACGCCTGAAAGCAATACCAGAGATATTACATAAGGCAAAATGGACTTTCGGTCCGTGTCAAAAATTTCCGTTAATTTCATAGCACACCGTGAACTAGATGGGGGTTAGTCCAGAAATTAGCGGATAAAAGTGGAGAAAATGTGGATAAATATTAACCTAATTTGCAAAGGGTTAAATTGGCTCTCTATTTCTGCCTAGTTTGTGCGTAAGTTCAAAAGGATGGCTTTTCTTTCGGTATCAACAGTTAAAAAGTTATTTGCTGGAAAATTACTTATCTCGTTAATGACTTTCTTTTTATTTAATTTAAATAAAATATTATTCTTTCGATATTTTTTTGACTTAAAGGTCTAGTAGTTGGCTGGCTGTATCTAGTGAAGCCAGCTACTGAAAACAGAGGCCTGGATTCTGAGACTGTATTTGGGAGAGTCGCCAGTCTGGAAGCTTTGACCGGTTCCAGGCTGGCGTGGGGCTTTATCAATGATTTATAGGTGATATAGGTAAGCTGTTTTCTGCTGGCCTAGCTACATGGGCGGTGGGCCAGGGGGAAAACCTCCGCCGACTTCATCGGAGCAAATATTCACAATTGTCTGGTCATCGAGTTTGCCGTAAAAGCGGGGCCCAAAGGTATAGGGAAATGATGGTGTCAGCTGCCCTTCATCATTCAGCTCTACCGTTAGGTGGTAGTGATAACCACGCTCGCTGTCACTGTGCCCATTGTATTGATCCAGATAAGCGCCCTCCTGACTGGTCAAATTGGAGTCCCAGTAATAGTCTTCGTAAAAAAAACCGCTGGTGGTTTGAAAAAGATTGCCTGATAGGGACGTAAAAGTATCGCTGGTACTGGGGCCGGATTGGGCAAGTGTATTTGTGCCCTGTGATAAATCGTATTCATCTACCAGTAAACAACTGCGCTCACCGGCAATCCTGCAGCCGCTGGTAGAGTCGGCATCGTCATAGTCTCTAGTGACCCAGCTACTTACTACAAGTACACCACCGGCCTCCCAAGGGCCATAAATGGGATAGCCATCAGCGGTAAACCCATAGACGGGGGAGTGGCTATCTCCAGTGTCTCCAACCAAGTCGGCCAGGCAATCGCTGTAGAAGTGGTGGTGATAGTCTCCCCGAGCAGCGTGTCCACCACAGATATCAACATCGTACATCTCTGCGACCGGTGCCAGAGTATGCCAGGTACCATTCACGGACTGTCCATCGCTCCACTGGTAGATAGAGGTGCCGTTGACCCAATAGCCCTGTGGTCCGAGTCCACTTTCACAAGCTTCTTCTGAGACCTCTGGCTCAGTTGGAAAATAGCTGTTGTGGGAAACATTTTCTGGGCAGACAGGGCCCGGCGGCCAGAATCCAAAACCCGCTTCGGCGTAGCAGGTATGAGGATTGCTGCTAAAGCCGATATCCTGACCAAAACTCACGATATCGCCAATTTGTACCGTGGGGCTGCCGTAGACAAAGTCGGTGCTCGCCTTGGGGCGATTGATTAGCTCGTCGTAGATAGCGGTGGTGATTTCAATTTCATAATCCGGGATGCCGGATGCAGTGACTTGAGTGTATTCCCTGCCGTCGACAGTGACGGTTTCGATGCTTTGTACATTGACCAGGACCTGCTCATTACTGTTGCTTTCGTAGATGTAAGGCGCCCGTTCATCGTCGGTATTTAGCACCCAGGGGCTGCTGTCATCGCCAGTATCGTCGTCTGATGGGGGTGGGTCTGAATCGTCATTGTCGCACCCTGTTAAAGGTATACAAACCAGAAGTATTGTCAGTGCGCTGATTAATAGGGTGCGGGTTTGAAGGGGGGAAATCTCCTGAAGCCTCATCGAATCACCATCCATGTTTCGCAGTAAGAGAAGAAGGCGGGCTATGCTGCTGTCTGCCGGGGTTTGGAGGAATTTGAAGTTATCGGCAAAAATGGCAAGTAATGTGTACGCCGCCCGTTAAGGCACTGATTTCCTTGTGTTGTGTTTTTAGGGGGGGGGATAGATATGGGCCCAATCAGGAGTGATTCGGCCCATAGATTGATCAGTTGGTTGACAGCTCGGGGCTGGATGTTGTCTCTGCTGTGCGCTGGTGCGTATCGCGGCGCAGCCACCACCAGGAAACAAAGCCGAGAATCAGGTTGGATGCTGCTGTAGCGACAAACAGGCCGGTCATGCCCCACAGGCTGTTTCCAATCCAGGCCAGGGGTAGGTATAGGCCCAGTACCCGCAGGAAAGAAATGACAGTTGCAGGCAGCGGTTTCCCGAGTCCATTGAATGCGGCATTGGCAGACATCACAAAGCCGTAGCCGGCATAGCTGAGAGGTACCAGGGTCAGGTAGGCAACAGCGACGGCGAGAACCTCAGTGGAATCACTGAACAGACTTACGATAGGTTCTGCAACAAAGTAGAGAAGCACAGCCAGTCCCGCTCCAAATACCAGGCAGAATCTTGCCAGTACGCTCACGGTTTCCCGCAGGCGGTCGGTCTTTTCCGCCCCGGCGTTCTGTCCCATAAAGGGGCCGACCACAGAGGAAAGTGCGTAAAACACAATGAGTGCCAGGGGTTCTACTCGGAGTGCGACTCCCAGGCCCGCGACGGCATCTTCGCCGTGCACGGCAACGAGTGCAACGACAACACCTCCGGATACGGGAATAATGACATTGGTGAGCACAGCGGGAAGCCCGACAGCCAACACTTTGCGCCAGGATTCGAGTAGGCCGCTCAGCCGCCATTGTGGGGCTGTCATTAGGTGTTCTTTTTTGATGATGAAGTAAAGTGCAGCAATAAAGCTCAGGGCGCGCACGATAATCGTAGCGATAGCTGCTCCCTGGAGCTCAAGCCGGGGAAAGCCGAAAAGCCCAAAAATCAAAATGGGGTCGAGAATCAGGTTCAGTAGGGCTACCGCCACCATAATACGGCCGGTTACCGCGCTGTTACCAATGGCGCGAAGAGCAGCGAGCGCGACGGTCGGGACAATGACAAAGATGGTTCCCAGATACCAGGGGATCATGTAATCGGCAATAAGCGGAAGCATATCGGGGCCGGCGCCCAGCAGCTCAAATAGAGGGCGCATGGTGGCCAGGCCGATTGCAGTAATCACAATAGCAATCAGCAGTGCCAGTACAGACGCGTCAGTTACCAGGCGGCGAACGTTCTTTATATCCCCTGCGCCGTAAACCCGGGCCACGGCCGAAGAGGTACCTGCGCCGAGGCCGATAGCAAAGCTGTTTATGGCCATCACTACCGGAAAGGTAAAACTCATCGCTGCCAGGGGGCCATCGCCCAGCTGGGAGACAAAATAGGTATCGGCGATATTAAAGGACATGGCGGCGAGAATTCCCCAGACCATGGGTAGTGCCAGTCTCTGTAAGTGACTGGAAACTGAGCCTTCCAGCAGTGATGGGCTGCTTTTTGATAGAGACATGTATAACTCTTGTCAATCCAACGAGGGGGTTGGGAAGTCGGGAATAGTGTTACAGAGCAGGAGTGGCTGCCTGCCGTTCAAGGCCTTGTCGATAAGGCGGGAATTCCGAACGATGGGCTCATTCTACGACTGAGTGTCATTCAGAGCGAGACTCATGAGTACAGCGTCCTCGCGCATTCCGTTTTGCGCGGGGTAATAATTTTTGCGTATCCCGTCTTCAGAGAAACCCAGTTTGCGATAGAGGGAGCGCGCAGCGAGATTGGATACCCGCACCTCGAGCAAAATTCGCTTAACTTCGCTGGGTAATTCCGTTTTCACGCTGTTCAGCAGTGCCTCAGCGAGGCCCTGTCGGCGTTGCGCTGGGGATACGGCAATGTCCAGGATTTCTGCCTGGTCAAACAGGCTACTGATCACGCAACAGGCGATAATGTCATCGCCTTGGATCAGGACCCAGCAGTAGTGGCCGGCGCTGAGACTCTGCTGGTATTGGGCTTCACTCCATGGATGACTGTGGGCACTTTTTGCCAACTGGGCCAGAGATGCACAGTCGTCGGCAAGGGCGGAGCGCAACTGTAGCTCAGTGTAATTTAAATGGGTCATTCTGCGCGGGTTTCAGTCGGGTAACTAGTGCGCAACAGATTCCACAGGGGGCGTTTTAGTTCGGGGGCTCGCAGTAGTTGCGAGAGGCTGGGCATACTAATTAAGCGGGCCTTCTGCCATTCGACCACCTGGCTTTCCAAAGGGATTGGAGTGCAAAAGTCTTGAGCTTCACTGCCCATCAGCCAGATGGATTTAACCGGCATACGAGAATAAGAGGCCTCCAACCAGCTGGAGAATGTATCGCGAGCCTGTGAGGCGTCTTCGGCTGGACCAAAGCGATTTTCTGTTAAAGGCCATTGCAGGCGCTCCTGTTGCCGGGGGAGCTGGTGCCAGTGCAAAGCGCGGAGAATATTGTTGAACAGGGCTTCCAGGGGAAGAGCTGCACCGGGCTCGTGGCTGTCCACGGCCAGGAGTTCCTCCCCAATACGCCAGCAGTTCAAAACAAAAGGTTTAACACTGTGCTGGGGGGGGGCAACAGGAGCCGGTGTCACTGCCACCGTCTCTTGTGGGCGTTTTGTCTGGCCGGTGAGAGCACTTATTTCATCTAGCACACGGGCGTTGCGCTCCGGACTTTGCACCGGCTGGGTGATTATCTGACCTGCTGAGTGGGGCAGTGGGTTTTGAGCTATTCCACTTGCAACCGGAGGCTGCTGAGTCCCAGCAGCTTCTTCGGCGGGAGGCAGTTCGGCTTGGCGAGGATCGGGTGCGAGCGGCAATACGAATCGGGGCACATAGCTTGGAACCCCAAGTACTGATAAATATTCCGCTCGCTGAAGCTCGTTCACTTATACGCCCTGTTTCTTACTCTCACTGCTGGCGAGTAAGTTTAACGCATCCATGTAGGCTTGTGCTGAGGCAATCAGGATATCTGTATCCGCGCCAACGCCGTTGACCAGGCGGCCGTCCTTTTCCAGGCGCACTGTAACGGATCCTTGGGAGTCTGTTCCCTGGGTGACCGCATTTACAGAATAAAGTTTTAAGTCGGCGCCGCTGTTTACCAGCTGTTCAATAGCTTTGAAGGTGGCATCTACGGGGCCGCCACCGCTGGCTTCAGTCTGTCGGGGCTCTCCGTCAATGGTGAGGCTGACAAAGGCCTGGGGGGCTGAGCCTATTTTGGTGCGCACATCCAGATCGCTCAACTGGAACCGTTCCACTGGGGACTCGCCTCCGCTCACCAGAGAGTGCAGATCTTCGTCAAAGATCTCATGCTTCTTATCGGCGAGGTCTTTAAAGCGAGCAAATACCTGCTGGAATTCTTCGGTATCGGCGAAATCTACCCCCAGCTCTTCGTAACGGGCGCGGACGGCAGCCCGGCCGGAGTGTTTACCGAGAACCAGACGGTTTTGACCCCAGCCTACATCTTCAGCGCGCATGATTTCGTAGGTCTCGCGGTGTTTCAGAACACCGTCCTGGTGAATACCGGACTCATGGGCAAAGGCATTAGCGCCGACAATGGCCTTGTTGGGCTGTACCGGGAAGCCGGTAATCGACGACACCATTCTCGAAGTGGGTACGATGTGGCTGGTATCCAGCCCTGTTTCTACCGGGTAGAGATCCTGGCGGGTTTGTACTGCCATAACGATTTCTTCCAGGGAGGCATTACCGGCGCGCTCTCCCAAGCCATTGATGGTGCATTCCACTTGGCGCACACCGTTCATCACGGCCGACAGGGAGTTGGCAACGGCGAGGCCCAGGTCGTTGTGACAGTGGGTCGAAAAGATGGCTTTGTCGGAGTTGGGAACGTTTTCGATAACGCGGCGGAACATAGCCCCATATTCTTCCGGCTCTCCGTAACCAACGGTGTCGGGAATATTGATAGTGCCGGCTCCTGCCGCAATAACCGCTTCGATGATGCGATACATAAATTCCGGCTCGGAGCGGCTGCCATCCTCGAGGGAGAATTCCACATCGTCGGTAAAGTTGCGCGCTGTTTGAACCGCTTTTACTGCCCGCTGCAACACCGCTTCCGGTTCCATTTGCAGCTTGTATTTCATATGGATTGGAGAAGTGGCAATAAATGTGTGGATACGCGAGGCGTTAGCATTCTTCAGGGCTTCGCCGGCGCGCACGATATCGGCATTGACCGCTCGGGCAAGGCTGCAAACCCGTGATTCGGTAACGGCTTCAGCGACGGCCTTGACCGACTCGAAGTCCCCGGGACTGGCAATCGCGAATCCAGCCTCAATGACATCGACACGCATTCTCTCGAGCATGCGGGCGATACGAATTTTTTCCTCTCTCGTCATAGAGGCGCCAGGGCTCTGCTCACCATCGCGCAGAGTGGTATCAAAAATGACTAACTTATCTTTTTTAGTGCTCATTTTCGTTTGTTCTCCTTATTTGCTTTGAGGCTAAACAGGGGGCCTTGCCGCTGTCTATGCATCGCTCAAATAAAGTTTGGAATTCTGTTGGGGGTGGGGGGGAGAAAAATTATATGCCGCGCAGGGGCAGTCGTAGCGAGAAAGCTAGGGCAAGAAAAGACTGGCGCTGAGTGATAAATGGAGTCTTCATATACAACAGTTTCCGCATTAGGTCGGATTCAGGGCATTATGAAGCGGAATCAATCGGAAGGTCAATGTATATCCTAATATTGGCGTACTATTTTATTATTTTGTTATATTATTTTCGTTGCTGGCTGTTTTTTAGTGTTTATATCCTTCTTTTGAAGGGCTGCCCCACTGAGGGTTTCAATGGGGTCCGCTTTTAAGGGGTGGTATCGGTCAATTTATGCAGAAACTGCCACAAGTCTCCGTGTAGTTGCTCTACCTCGCTGCGGCTGATACGGCTGTTGTCCAGCTGTGCTGTCACCCACTCTCTGGCTCTTGGTTTAAGGGCAAGGCCTTCCTCTGTCACAGTGATCAGGGTTATCCGTTCATCCTGATTGCTGCGGCGACGCTTGACCAGGCCGTTTTGCTCCATCCGCTTAAGCAGCGGGGTCAAGGTGCCGGAATCCAGCATCAGCCTCTGCCCCAGTGCACTGACGCTCTGCTCTTCTTCCGATGGCGCCTTGGTGTTGGCCCACTCCCACAGAACCATTAAAACCAGATATTGCGGATAGGTGATCCCCAATTCCTTTAGCATCGGCTGGTAGGCGCGGGTCATGGCTCGGGATGCGGCGTAGAGGGCAAAACATAGCTGGCGGTTCAGTGCTAGCTCGCCGGAATCGTCATCACAGACAACCATCAGAGCATACGCTCGATTTCTGTCTCCAGGGATGCCGGTGCATCCTTTGGCGCGTAGCGTTTAACATTCTCGCCATTCTTACCGATCAAGAACTTAGTGAAATTCCACTTAATGCCCTCGGTTCCCAATAGGCCCGGCGCACGTTTCTTGAGCTCCACAAACAGCGGGTGAGCTTCATCGCCATTGACGTCCAGCTTGGCGTAGACGGGGAAGCTGACTCCAAAGTTCAGTTCACAAAACTCCTGAATTTCCTCATCGCTACCGGGTTCCTGCTTGCCAAATTGATTGCAGGGAAAGCCCAGGACGGTAAATCCACGGTCTTTGTATTTTTTGTATAAATCCTCCAGACCCGCGTATTGCTTGGTGAAGCCACACTTACTGGCCGTGTTAACAACTAGCACCACCTTGTCTTTGTAATCGGCCAGAGTGGTTTTTTGTCCATCAGCGGTTTGCACGGGAATTGAGTAGAGATCGGTCATTGGGAGAGCCTCGACGGTTTGTATTTTGCTAAATTTAGTTGTGCGCAACCTTTTTTGCAATCGCTTTATTTGGGAGTAGCCCTTTTGCAGGCTTTATTGTGAGAATGATTACCAATTATATTATGCGCCAGATTGATAAAACCCTTTTGCAATAACAGTAAAGGATTCTCCATGCGCCTCACCTTACACTTGGCCCGCCTGCTAGTGGCGCTACTGGCCATTACGGTTCTACCCGTCCAAGCCCAGGCCTCCGGTCTTTCAGAGCAGGAATTGCGCCAGCTGATGCAGATGGCAGAGTACATCGGTGTGGATTACCCGGAAGCGGTGGCAGACGGGGAGATCATTAGTGACGATGAGTTTGCAGAGATGCAGGAGTTCGCCTCGGTACTGATCGATCGCGGCGCACAACTGCAAGAGTCGCCCGAAGCGGCGATGATCCGCACCGAGGGGGATGCGCTGCAAGCGGCGATTCTTCGCAAGGCCAGTGTGCAGGAAGTGCAAGCACATACCGCCAAGTTGCGTCAGGGGCTACTGTCTATCGCCCCCGCGCTATCTTTGCCCACTGCATTGCTGAATGTGGATGAGAGTCGCGCTATCTACCAGGCGCAGTGTGTTACCTGCCATGGTATCGAGGGTAAAGGGGATGGCCCCTTAGCGGCACAGTTGGAGCCGGCGCCGACAAACTTCTACGAGTTGGAGCGCGCTGAAAATCGCTCCCTGCTGGGCATTTACGATGCTATCAGTGACGGTATCGATGGCACTGCAATGACCGCCTTCAAAAACTTGAATGAGCAGCAGCGCTGGTCCCTGGCATTTTATGTTGGCGGCCTGGCTTTCCAAGGTGAAGTGGGGGAGGGCAAAGGCGTTGAGCCGAGCTTGCAGGATATCGTGATGTACAGCCCCAATGTGCTGCAGAGTGATCGCCCGGAACTGTCCGGCGCGGCAGTTGCTTCCCTGCGTGCCGACCCCACCCCCTTCTTTGCTGGTGAAGAGAGCCTCGGCGCCCAGCCGATTGAAATAGCCCGTGCGCAACTGGAAAAGTCCCTGGTGGCCTACCAGGAAGGTAACTACGATCACGCTCGCACCCTGGCTATTAGTGCCTACCTGGACGGTTTTGAGATGGCGGAGAGCTCTCTGGATTCCCTCGACGCCGATCTGCGTAAAGCCACTGAACGGGAGCTGCTCGGGCTGCGCAGTCAGCTGAATGCCGATAGTAACCCCGAGCAAGTCAGGGCTCAGGTACAGGTAATTCTTGAGCAACTCGGGCGCGCCAAATCTTTAATGCAGGAGACAACTCTCTCTGCGGGTGCACTATTTATTGCCAGCTTGGTGATTCTTCTGCGCGAAGGTCTCGAGGCGCTGCTGGTAGTGATTGCACTGACAACGATTCTGGTAAAAACCGGTCGTCGCGATGCGTTGAAATTTGTTCACTTCGGTTGGATCAGCGCCGCGGTCGCAGGTGTTGTTACTTGGGTTGCCGCACAGAGTTTGGTTTCCATCAGTGGCGCCAGCCGGGAAGTTATGGAAGGGGTCGCAGCGCTTCTGGCCGCAGTTGTGCTCTTCTATGTGGGTTTCTGGATGCACAGTAAGACCCAGGCGGATCAGTGGCAGCAATATATCCAGAACAGCATCAACCGCAGCCTTAGCGCTGGCGCCCTGTGGGGCATTGCTGGTCTCGCATTTGTCGCTGTGTACCGCGAAATTTTTGAAACCATCCTGTTCTACCAGGCCCTATTGGTGCAAACAGCTTCTAGTCAGTACAGCGCCCTATGGGGTGGCCTCGCTGCCGGTGCGATATTACTGGTTGTGTTGGGCATTGCCTTTGTGCGCTTCTCTGCTCGCTTGCCGATAGGCAAGTTCTTCTCCATGACAACCTATTTACTGTTGGCGTTGTCATTTGTTCTTGCGGGCAAGGCAGTCGCGGCACTGCAAGAAGCGGCGTGGATTGCGATTTCCCCGCTGCCGGTAAATCTCAGCTTTGACTGGTTGGGTATCTACCCGACTTGGCAAGGTGTTGGTATTCAGGGGGCAATACTGGTTGTCGCTCTGTGGTTGCTACTGAAAGGCAGCCGCTCAGATTCCAGTTCCGCTAAAGCGGCCTAAATGGCTTTCGGGTACCCGCAACTCTGTGGGTACCCTATTTTTAATAGCCGCCCCTCTTTATTCGGCACCCTTCAGGTTATCGAATAGCAGTTCTGGAGAAATTTCTGCAAGCGGTATTGGGCTGCCAACCTGTACTGTTGTCTTTAGGTTTCGTTTATAGCTAAGCGAACCTTGGATCGATAGAGGGATAAGTGGCAATGATGCGCTTTGAAAATTTTCCTTGAGCAGAGTGACAAGCTCTGTAATTTCTTTCCTGCTGTTTTCTTCAATCAGGATGCACAGAAGATCCCTGTTTGCCTCTGCCTCATGAATCGCATTGTGCTTTCTCTTGAGCTCTGAAGCTTCGATTTCATAGTAGTTTTTGGGGAAATAGTCACTTTTGCGTAAAAGTGCGTGAAGCCTAGGGCTGTTAGTAATGGCGTCGCTGGGGATAAAGCGAACCTTGCGTTGCGTTGCCCCGCTAACAATAAATGGGGTTAGCAGGTTAGAGTAGCGGGCAATTAGAAGTGCTGAACCTTCGCTAGGGATTTGCTCAATCCCCTCGTATTTCGTGCGCCTGGGCAGGATATAGGTAAGCCAAGAAAGGGTGTCAAATAACATTTCCGGCATTCGAAAAAGCAGGAGTACTAAAAGAGCGAAATTTAGTATGGCCAGCAGGGTAAATACCTGGGGAATTGTCATTCCCACAGGCCCGAGTAGCCCAATAATAGAAAAAGAAATAATGACTACAAATACGGCATTAAGGACATTATTTACAGAGATAACCTGCGCGCGAATTTGTTCTGCTGTTCTTTCCTGAATAATGGTGTATAGCGGTACGATAAAAATACCGCCAGCAACACCGATAAAAGTCGTGATAAATAAGATGGTCAGTCCACCATCACTCTGTAGAAATTGGTTAAGGGATGCGTTGGAGAGCATCTGATAGTTTCCCGATAGGATGCCCAACCAAAGTCCCGCCACCGTCATTCCCAGCCCGCCGGCTGCCACCAAGCCCAGTTCAATACGCCCGCGAGACAAGCTCTCACACATTAGTGAGCCTATAGCAACGCCAACAGTTAGGCAGCAGAGTAGAATCGTGATTATTGGTTCACTGGCGCCAAGCACATTTCTTACAAAGCTGGGAACCTGGGTTAGGTATGCCGTGCTAAATAACCAGAACCAGGAGTTTGCAATAATTGCGTAAAAAACGGTGGGTGTTTTAATCACTTCCCGCATAATTCTCAGCGTTTGGCTGATGGGGTTCCAATCTATTTTTAAAATGGGGGCTGAGGAAGGAGCCGGAGGGATTGCCCTACTGGCGAGATAGCCTAGTACGGCGACAGTGACCATCACCAAGCTCAGATATAACAGCCCAGGTTTTCCCTGGCCCACATCACCGGCTAGGAGGGTGCCGACAATTGTTCCAACGAGTACTCCGGAAAAGGATGCAACTTGGGCTAAACCATTTCCTCCAAGCAATTCTGATTGCTTTAGGTGCTGAGGTAAGATGGCATATCTGACAGGGCTAAAGAAAGCTGTGTGGGTGGCAAAAAGTATCAATACGATAAAACTTAAAACTCGGTCATCAGTGAGTAGCGCAATGGCCCCGAGGATACCGATTAGTATTTCGGCGGCTTTAATAATTCTTATGACTCGACCCTTTTCATACTTGTCAGCTAATTGTCCAGCGGCGAGTGAAAATAGAAAATACGGTATGACATAAAGGCTACTGGCGAGATTAATTAGTGTATTGGCTTCTGCTTTGGCTAAATGAAATGCCAGTATGACTAGCAGGGAGTTTTTAAACAGGTTGTCATTAAAAACGCTGCTTAACAGTGAGAGAAACAGTGGCATAAAGCGGCGACTGGCGAGGAGCTTGAACTGGTTGCTTTGAGCCATGGTTAGGCCTTCGTCCCTGTGCCGCCCTTAGCAGCTATGTATTTCTATTCTCGCTATCAGAATAGGTGATCGGAATGATTTAAGGAGGGGCTGGCATCGTGAGGGAGGAGAAGAATTTATGTGCCTACCAGTGAAGTAGGCACATATCCTTGTTGGTCAAGAAAAAGGAGAGGCTAGCGTTTCTCTCCGCGCAAGCCCAGCACCTGGCGATATAGAGCCTCTGCCTTGGCACCGGCTGCTTCGACAGGCCTGCCGGCAACGACGCTCACCCGCGACCAAAAACGCTTGGGCAATGTAGTGAAGGCATGACCGCCTTTATGACTGAAAAAGCTTCCCCAGAGACCTTGGAGGGCCATAGGGATTACAGGGACAGGGGTTCTCTCCAGAATTTTTTCTATGCCTGCTTTAAATGGCTGTAGTTCTCCGTCTTTCGTCAACTGACCTTCGGGGAATATGCAGAGAAGATCTCCATCTTTTAGCCCGTCCTCAATGGCTTGAAAAGCCTGTTCATACCCTTCAGGGTCTTTCTGCTTGGAGCAAATTGGAATTGCCCTGCCTGTTTTGAAGACGAAGTGCAAAATTGGAATTTCATAAATGGGCTTGTACATAATAAAGCGGATAGGACGGCGGACAGCGCCGGCGAGTAATAGTGCGTCGACATAACTCACATGATTGCAAGCGATTAGGGCTGGTCCCTCTGTGGGTATCTGTTCAAGCCCTTGGTGCTTTACCCGGTACATGGTGTGGGAAAGGGCCCAGATCAAAAAGCGCATAGCAAATTCTGGCACTTTGGCGAACACAAAAATGGCGACCGCCGCATTCATAAGGGCAATTACAAGAAAGAACTGCGGTATGGTCGCGTCCAGCATATTGAGGAACAGAATTCCAAGTAGAGCCGAAGCCACCATAAAGAGGGCGTTTAAAATATTGTTTACGGAGATGATTTGTGCACGAATTGCTGGGTCGGATCGGTCCTGGATCATGGTGTACAGAGGAACGATGTAAAGACCCCCAAACATCCCCAGCAGCACCAGACAACTGAGAAGAGAGTATGCGCCATCGGTACTTAGAAATGCGGTAAAGCTGGCTTCATGGAGTTCTGCAAAGTTTCCCCCGACAATACCCAGGGCGATCCCACTTATGGTGAGTCCAGCCGCGCCAACAGGCACCAGGCCAAGTTCAATAAATCCACTGGAGAGGCGCTCGCAGATCAAGGAGCCAATGGCAATACCAATGGTAAAACTGCACAGCAGTAATGTAACCACTGATTCACTGCCACCTAGGACATTCTTGGTAAAACTGGGAATTTGTGTCAGATAGGCCGCCCCCATTAACCAAAACCAAGATATTCCAATAATGGAGTAGAAAATTGAGGGAGTATTCGCGCTGGCACGGAGTATTTTATGGGTTTGAGTAATGGGGTTAGGGTTTATTTTGAGATTGGGTGTGGGGGCTGGCGCTGCGGGGATTGAGCGGCTGGCCAGATATCCCAGGGTAGCTGCACCCATAATTACCAGGCCTAAGTAGAGGATTCCCTGTTGCCCATGACCTGTGAGGCCTGCGAGTAGGCTACCGACAATCGTTCCCGTCAAAATGGCCACAAATGTCCCCATTTCCACCAGAGCATTGCCCCCTATCAGTTCGGAACGCTTCAAGTGTTGAGGGATAATCGCGTACTTCACAGGGCCAAAAAAGGCGGACTGTATGCCCAGGAGAAAGAGCACAGTTAAACAGAGTGCGTTGCTTCCGCTAAAAAGGGCGAAAACACCCAGTGCACCGATTCCGATCTCTCCTAGCTTAATCCAGCGTATTAACCTCCCCTTGTCGTATTTGTCTGCGATCTGACCGGCGGAGGCAGAAAATAAGAAAAAGGGAAGAATAAACAAACCAGCAGCCAGGTTAATTAGTGCGTTCGCTTCACTTTCCACCAGGCGAAAGGCGATCATGACAATTAGGGCATTTTTATAAACATTGTCATTGAAGGCGCCCAGGAACTGGGTGCTGAAGAACGGTAAAAAGCGGCGGCTAGTGAGAAGATGAAACTGAGACTGGTTAGCCATTGGCAACTCTCTTCTTATTTAAGTGAGCTAATGGTAAGTCATACTGCCGACGGGAGGTATCCCCCGTGATAGTGGGGAAATTGGTACGATAGATTAGGGGTTGTTGGAAGAGAGGTAGAATTGGTCGGGGGGAAACCCGGCCGCGTGGGCGGCCAGGTGAGGGTACCGGTTTACCAGACAGTTACCCGTTCCTCTTCAGGCAGGTACATGCCGTCGCCTTCCTTAATATCGAATGCTTCGTAGAAAGCATCGATATTTGGTAGTACGCCTTTCACACGATATTCAGCGGGAGAGTGACTATCTACCTTCAAACGTCCACTGAGGGCTTTATCGCGCATCTTGCTGCGCCACACCTGAGCCCAGCCCATAAAGACCCTCTGATCGCCGGTAAAGCCGTCAATAACAGGTGCCTCTTCTCCATCTAGAGACATTTTATAAGCTTTATAGGCAATTCCCAGGCCTGATAAATCGCCGATATTCTCGCCCAGGGTCAGCTCGCCGTTGATGTGTTCACCCTCAAGCGGCTCGTAGGCGTTGTACTGGGATACGAGCTTGCTGGTCAGCTGCTCAAAATTGTTACGGTCGGAGTCGGTCCACCAGTTGTTGAGATAGCCGCGTCCATCAAATTTACTGCCTTTATCATCGAACCCGTGTCCAATCTCGTGGCCGATTACACCGCCGATACCGCCGTAGTTGACTGCATCATCCGCATTCATATTAAAGAATGGTGGTTGCAGAATCGCTGCAGGGAATACGATTTCATTCATGGCTGGGTTGTAGTAAGCATTCACAGTCTGTGGGCTCATGCCCCACTCATCGCGATCAATCGGCTTGCCCAGCTTATTGCGATCGTATGAGGACTCAAACAAGTTAGCTGCCAGAACGTTGCCAATCAGGTCATCGGATTTAACTGTCAAGTTACTGTAGTCACGCCACTTGTCTGGGTAGCCGATTTTGGTGGAAAAATTGCTTAGCTTAAACAGAGCCTGCTTTTTGGTATCTTCGCCCATCCACTCGAGGGATTCGATGGATTCCCGGTAGGCGGCCTTCAGATTGTCCACAAGTACAACCATTCGCTCTTTAGCTTCAGGCGGGAAGTGCTTTTCTACGTAGCGCTTACCGACCAGCTCGCCTACAGAACCATTGACGAATTGCACGCCGCGCTTCCAGCGGGGTTCCATTTGTTCAATACCGTGAACGGTGGTGCCGTAGAAGTCGAAGCGCAGTTGTGCGATTTCGTCATGCATGTAGGGCGCCATTGCATTAAGCACTTTGACCTTCAGGTAGCGCTTCCAGGTTGCCAGCTCAGTATTGGCAATAATCTCATTGGCCGCTTCCAGGTATTCAGGCTGGCCGACAATAAAACTATCTGCTTTCTTCAATTGGGCTTTGGCTAGGTAGCTGTCCCAATCTACAACGGGCATTAGCTCTTTAAGTTCAGCAACAGTTTTCTTGTTGTAGTACTTTTCCGGGTCCCGGTTATCAACGCGGCTGCGATGGTGTTTTGCCAAACTCTCCTCAAGTTTGAAGATCTTGTTGGCAAAGTCTTCAGCCTCTTTAAGTCCTGCGAGGCCTTGAAGATCAGCGAGGTAGGTTACATAGGCTTCGCGGAGTTTCTTACTCTTCTCAGTGTTCTCGAAGTAGTAGTCGCGATCAGGGAGTCCAAGGCCTGCCTGCCACAGGAAAGTCATGTAGTTTTCTACTTGCTTCAGGTCCTGCCAGATGCTTCCACCAAATGGTACATCGTAGCCGACGGTATCCGCATAGGCGAAGAAATCGGTAAGATCCTTGCGGTTTTTAATTGCATCGACTTTGGCGAGTTCGCCGGAAACCGCGGAGAGCCCTTTTTTCTCGATCAGCTTTTTATCCATAAAGCTGTTGTAGAGATCTCCAATTTGCTTGGCATCGGCGCTCTTGGCTCCCTGGCTGGCTTCCATAATCAGAGCTTTGACTTGCTCGGTACTTTGGTCTCTCAGAATAGAGAAACCACCCCAGCGGGACTTGTCCGCAGGGATTTTAGTATTCTTCAGCCAAGTGCCGTTTACATAAGCAAAGAAGTCGTCTTGAGGCCGTACACTGGTATCCATAGCGCCCAGGTCGATACCTGAGGAAAGCTGAACCTGCTCAGCGGTAGCTTTACTACCGGTGGAGTGGTCGTGAGCGACAGCAAACAGAGGGAACTGGGTTCCCGCCAGGGTACCGGCAATAGCGAGTGGTAATAGTAACTTTTTCATTTTTGCTCTTTTGGCTGAATATCCGCCGAGCATACTAAAAGCAGGGGGTGAGCTGGGGCAAGAGGGCTGCGCCTAGCCGGGGATAAGTTGCGTTGGAGTGAGTTTAACCAAAAGCCCCGCATCGCGAGGCTTTTGGTACAAGTTGAGTAGCTATTTAATCTGGCAGGCGGAAAGTGATAGGGATAGAAAAGTTATAAGTATCTGTACCTAGCTGCGCAGGGACTCCAGGGTAGGGTCCAGCTCTGCGTACAGCAGCTTGGGCCTCCCGGTTAAGGCTGGCATGACGGGATTCCTGTACCGGTTGGATATCTTGTACCTGGCCTTGAGAATCAATAGTCACATTGAGGCGTACACTACCTTCATGGCCCCGCTCTTGGGCTCGTTTGGGGTAGCGAATGTAGCGGAACGTGTGACGCAGCAAGCTGGAGTGGTAGATCTGGCGTGCCAGAATCATATCAGCCGTCAGGGGAGCCTCTTCCTCCTCTTCCATCATATCTTCGGCATCTGCAGCCAGGAGTGGGCCATCCTCAGGAGGTACCGTAATAAGCTCAATCTCATCCTCAGCTTGTGCTGGAACGGCCCCTTCCGGTTGAGGTCCCTGTTCACTGTCCCCTTGAATGCTATCAGCCTCAGTTACAACCGCTGCTGCGGGAGCGGTTGCGGCTAGGGCTAGAGTTGGAGGCGGAAGATCAGCAATTTCAATAGCCGGTTTAGGTTTAGTGGCTTCAGTTGGCGCCTCTTCGGCAGCAGTGGCCTCTTCCTGGCTTATTTGCTTGAGTTGTAATTCGGCAACTCTCTCGCTTGTTGGGGCCAGGGACTCGAATGTAGTTACCAGGCTACCTGACACTTGGCCGGCGGAAAGCAACCCATCTTTAAAGTCAGTAGAGGGGGGGACAGAACCAATCCAGGCTCGTAGCAAGGTATTGAAGAAGTCGGGATCAGCAATCTCTCCAAGTCGAATACTGTTAAGGGAGATTGTTGTCGAGCCGGTATCGGCGGCGAACTCGATACTCAATTGATCACCGTGAGCAAAGCGCCCCTTAAACAGATTGGCAAAGGTCACCATGTTTTCTGCCTGACTGCTGAGCGTATCTCCGCGGTTGTTAATCGCAATGGCTTCCATCCATTGATTGCGGAGTCGCCGTGCCGGCAGACTTTTGGTGATAACACGAACCTCCAAGCGCCGAGGAATATTGTTATCGAGTAGTGTGCTGGAATCCCGGGTTAGATTTTCCGAGTATATTGCAGCGATATAAATGTCTTTATTAAATTGTTTTTCTAGTGCAAGACCGTTTAAAAGTGGTGCAGCTTTCGCAGTGAGAGCAAATGTAAACACCCAAAAAGAGAGGACAATTTTTATCGATTTCATTGTTCTACGGTGTCTCAGTAGCAGGAGCAAAATGTTCCGCTAAGTAAGAATTCAGGGGCCCCAACCCCAATGCACACAAGTCAGATTAAAAAGTGCGCGCCCAAAGCTTGTGAGAGTACAATGTACTACTCACTACACCTAACTCTACTGTAACTGGAACGGAGTTCAAGCCTGATAAGGTCAGACTGTCCTCATTCGCCCAAGATAAAGGGTTGGTAAGGAAACGATTGTCACACTTAGAAACAGGTGTGCTAGGTCGATATCGTTTAGAATGGCACTTTGCAGAGTGGCTTAGGCCACTCTTTTCAGGAAAATGGAATAGTTTTCACTAAATTTGAATTGTGCATGGAAATTAAACCTCTAAGCGAGTATCCACGGGATGCTGTGGATCGTCTTCTCAATGTCATCCATCTATTTCGGGATATTCGTGCCTCGAGTGAGTGGCAATACGATGTATTGCTAAAGCGCTCCCGGCTGGTCAGCCTTCAGTCGGGTGAACAGCTGCTGCGTGCAGGGGATGTGGATCAATGGGTCTACTTCTTGTTACGCGGTGAGTTACATGTGAAGGTGAATAGTCCCGCAGCTGAGGAGGCTCCGGGAAATGAACGTCCTTTGGCGGTAATACGTCCAGGTGAGTTATTTGGTGATTTGTCGATGCTATTGGCGGAGCCCCGCAGTGCCGATGTATTTGCCGCGAATAATAGCCAGGATACTCAGGTTCTAGGCGTTGATTGTACGCTGTTTGGTGACCTGGAAGACTTATCACTTTTACAGTTGCCAGCAAAACTGGTTTTCTATCGCAATATGGTGCATTCATTGCGTTGGAAACTGGAGGTCTATAGATCCAAGTATCCGGGGCATCAGTTGGCGAATAGCCATAGAAAGCTGAAACTTTATACGGGACTAAAAAATAGCCGGGAAGAGTTAATTGCCTTAGCGGAACAGGCGAAAGCTTTGGCTCAAATTCTGCTCGACTGGAATGCGGAGTTTGGTTCTGGTGAGCTGGTTGATGATGAATCCGACATGCTTGGATTTCTGGAATCTATGCTGTCGTAAAGATTTCCCGTTCAAACCAAGGGCGAGAGAATTATTTTCTCGCTCCTGACTGCTCTCCCTCCTCTTTGTACTTATTTTTATTGGCACATGTGTACACCTTTCTTAAGGTGGGACTATCTGCTGATTCCAGTCTAAATTTGTAGATCACTCGGATATTTCATTTGCCCGACATTAACCACGTATTTATTGACAGAATTCGAGTAGGACACAGCGGAGCTTTTTATAAGTCGCTGTGATTGTGTAAAAATCGCTTAGCTTCAGTTGTTATCGCAGATCCCTTCGATTGGATTTAAGACCCGCTTTTGCGATGGCGCATCATTGCCCAACAGGTTTAGAAAGTTATGAATGTATTGGCATCAATCTGGTCAAGGCGCAATTACCGAATGGCAATTATTGTTTCGGTGATCGCTATTTTATGGCTGCTGAGTGGGCAGTTATTCTCCGGTGCAGAGGATGAGCAGTCAGAATCTAAAGAGGTAACTGCCAAGAAGCCAGAGCCTGAATTGCGAATTCAAGCCCAAATCATTGAGTCCAGCCCATACGCCACTCAGATACTAGTGAATGGGCGCACTGAGGCTAACCGGCATGTACGTCTGCGCGCTGAACTGGATGGCATTATTGCTGCACTTCCAGTTGCGGAAGGGCAGACAGTTAGACAAGGGGATGTCATTTGCGAAATCGAGGCTGAAGATCGTATTGAGCAACTGGCATTAGCTGAAGCGGCAAAACGCAAAGCAGAAATAGACTTTGCCGGTGCCGAGAAACTTAAGAAAAAAGGACTGCAGTCGGATACCGCAATGGCCCAGCAGCAAGTTGAGCTTGCCCGAACCAAGGCGGAGTACACACGTGCCAAAGTGACGGTAGAGAAACTACAAATTCGTGCACCATTTGCTGGAGTAGTGAATAGCCGAGCGGTGGAGCTGGGGGATTTTATTCGCCGGGGAGAGGAATGCGCGACCATTCTTGACTTGGATCCCATCCTAATTGTTGGCGAAGTTTCAGAGGATCAAGTGGGGAGCCTTGTTGAGGGCGGGCCGGCGAGAGCCCAATTACAAAGAGGACTGTTAGTAGACGGATACCTTCGTTATATCAGTCAACAGGCGCAGGAAATTACTCGGGCTTACCGAGTGGAGGTAGCAGTAGATAATCCAGGTAATCAACTTCCCGGAGGCTTGAGTGGTCAGCTGGTCCTCCCGACCGGTGAAATTACGGCCCACCATATTAATGCATCTCTACTCACGCTGGATGATAGCGGTGAATTGGGGGTGCGGACTCTCAATGATAAAAACCGAGTGCAATTTATTAATGTTTCACTGGTTGGGGATGGTGATGGCGGCGTCTGGGTTTCTGGACTGCCCGACACAGTGACTCTGATTACTGTGGGACAAGAATATGTCACTACGGGAGATTTGGTTCGTGCAGAAATACTGAAAACTGGGGAAGAGTTTTCCCGGGAGAACCAAGCGAAGGAAGCTTCCCCAGTAGATTCCGCTGAGGTGACTCCGGTATCCGAAACTTCAGTGATTCCCGAGGGGGATTCGCGATGAAGCTGTTGGAAAGCGCTATTCAGAGAAATCGCAGCACAATATGCCTGATGCTGCTGATTGTTTTAATTGGCATAGTTGCTCGCGCAGCGATGACAATTGAATCAAGTCCTGAGGTGAACCCCCCATTTGTAATTGTACAGGTCACTCACGAGGGAATTTCCCCAGAGGATGGTGTACGCCTGTTGGTCCGCCCTCTGGAGAAGGAAATTCGTGCGGTGGAAGGGGTTGTCGAGGTGATTGCTGTCGCCCGGGAATCCCTTGCATATATCGTGATTGAATTTGACTCTGCCATTGGTGTAGATGATGCCGTCGATGATATTCGCAATGCTGTAGAGCGGGCCAGGGCTGAGCTGCCCCGGGGTGCCGACGAGCCTACCGTGGAGGAAGTATCCGCTCAACCTTTCCCCACCATTGTCGTTACCCTATCCGGCGAGCAAGTGAATGAACGGGTTTTACTGCGCTCGGCTGAATTGCTTAAGCGGAAGATAGAGAGTATCCCTGAGGTGCTAGGTGCAGATCTCCACGGTAATAGGGAGGAGGTTGTTGAGGCAGTGATTGATCCGGTGCGACTGGAGCACTATCAAATCACCAGTGCGGAGTTAATCAACGCGGTATTGGGGAACAATCTGTTAATTCCTGCAGGGGAGCTGGAAACCAATCGGGGCCGTTTTTCAGTGAAAGTCCCTGGGTTGATTGAGACCGCTCAGGATGTTTATGAAATTCCGCTCAAGAAGTCACGCGATGGAGTTGTAACCTTGGGTGCTGTTACAGATATTCGCAGAACCTTCAAAGATGCAGTGAGCTACACCAGTATCAATGGTCGCCCGGGGCTCGCTATTAATGTTGAAAAGCGCAACGATGCCAGCTCTGTCGATGTCGCGGATCGAGTCCGGGAAGTCGTTCAGGCTGAATTTGGTGTTTTGCCGCAGGGAATTACGGTTGAGTTTGTTTTTGACCAATCTGATTTTGCGCGGGATATGGTCAGTGAGATGCAGGGAAACATCCTGACCGCGATGCTATTGGTAATGATTATTGTCGTTGCCGCGCTCGGCTTTCGCTCGGGAATTCTGGTGGGACTGGGAGTGCCCTTCTCTTTGCTGTTTGGTTCCATCATCACCTGGTATCTGGGTTATTCGTTTAACTTTATGGTGATGTTCGGAATGTTGCTGGCCCTCGGTATGTTAATTGATGGTTCCATTGTGATTACCGAGTTTGCCGATCGGAAAATGGCTGAAGGCTTGTCAGCAAGGGAGTCATATGTTGCATCAGTCAGTCGGATGTTCTGGCCGGTAGTTGCCTCAACGGCGACTACCCTTGCAGCATTTTTGCCGATTATGCTGTGGCCTGGAGTGGTGGGAGACTTCATGCGTTACCTGCCCGTTACAGTATTTGCAGTATTGGCGGGGTCACTCTTGTACGCCCTGTTTTTTGCTCCTGTGCTGGGTTCACTGTTTGGCAAAAGCGCAATGGATGCCTCTACTCGTAACTACCTGAGCCAGTTAGAGGATGGCTTACCTCGAGCCCTGCCTGGAATTACCGGCTGGTATGCGCGTATTCTTGAGAAGGTTCTGCAGCGCCCATTGGGTGGGTTCTTAACCACTATTGCCATTCTGGTTGCCATCTTTATTGGCTTTGTCAATTTTGGTGCGGGTGTTGAATTTTTCACGGATACAGAAGAGCAATACGGCAATGTAGAAATTAGGGCCCAGGGCAATTTGTCCATGGAGGAGAAAAAAGCCCTGGTGGTGCAAGTGGAAAGAGCCGTGCTTAGTGTGCCTGAGGTTCGAATAGCTCACACTACAATTGGTTCTGGCGGAATTTCTGGAAATTCTGATCGTTCCCCAGATCAAATCGCCAATATGTTAGTGGAGCTTTATCCCGCAGAGGAACGTGAGCGACGGAGCCGCGACATTTTTGCCGATATCCGTTCCCGCACCTCAGATTTTGCCGGAATTAAAGTAACCGCAAATGTAATGGAGGGAGGACCGCCGGTAGGCAAGGATATTGTTCTGGAGTTGCGCAGTCAGAACTATGAGCAGCTACTGCTGGAAACCTGGCGACTACACCGTGCAATGGAGGAAATTGGCGGGTTGCGAGATATTGTAAACACCGCACCACTACCTGGCATCGAGTGGGAAGTGAAAGTCGATCGAGCCAAGGCAGCCCTATATGGTGCCGATCTAACTGAAGTTGGCAGGGCGGTGCAGTTGGTTACCAATGGCGTCCGGGTTGCAGAATATCGACCCGATGATACGGATGAAGAAGTAGATATACGTATCAGGTACCCCAGAAGTGCCAGAGGCATAGCCGCGCTCGATCAGCTAAAAGTTAATACCGTGCAGGGTACCGTTCCGATTAGCAGTTTCGTACATACGGAAGCCATGCCCAAGGTCGATAAGATTGAGCGAATCGACGGAATTACTCGCATGCAAATTAAGGCTGATGCGCAAGAGGGGATTCTGCCGGATGACAAAGTGAAGGAAATAAGGAAGTGGTTGCAGACTAATCCGGTGGATAACCGGGTTGAGCTGCTATTCCGTGGGGCGGACGAGGAGCAGAATGAGTCTTTTCAATTCCTAGGCATAGCCTTCCTCCTGGCTCTGTTTTTAATGTTTATCCTGTTAGTAACACAGTTCAACAGCTTCTATCAGTCTTTATTGGTACTTTCATCTGTGATTATGTCCACTTTGGGAGTGATGTTTGGCCTGCTAATAACACAAAGCACCTTCAGTGTGATTATGACTGGAGTGGGTATTGTGGCGCTGGCTGGAATCGTGGTGAACAATAATATTGTACTGATAGATACCTATAATTTCGTGCGTAAGAATGAGCCGAGCCTCACACCAACGGAAGCAGCAGTAAAGGCATCGACACAGAGGCTGAGACCGGTCTTTTTGACAACGGCAACAACTATCCTCGGGTTGTTGCCCCTGGCGCTAGGCGTCAGTGTGGATATGGTCGGGCGCAATATTGTTGTCGATGGAGTGATAGCCTCTTTTTGGGTGAAGCTAGCCAGTGCAATTGTTTACGGGCTTACCTTTTCCACTTTGCTGACGTTATTGGTTACACCCATTATGTTAGTACTACCGGGCCGCTCCAAGAAGAGGGGTAATCCAGAGGGGGTTATTGAGTCGGTAACAAGTTAGTGACGGCTATATAAGTACTGTAATCATAATTAGTGATCACAAAGTTCGGGGGCTTAGGCCCCCGTTTTTATAGCGGGGAATTTATGAATAAGGCTAAATGGCCGAATGAAGTTTTAGAGCGTAGTGGACAGCTTAAGGAGAGTTTATCGGGACCTTTTAAGGAGCTGTTGCGTGAGCATCAATTACCATGCGATTTCCTCCTGGTGCTCGAACAAATTTTTCTTCCCCTCGGAGTTTGGGTACTGACTCGCCATAAGCGCAGTAATCCATTAATAATTGGGGTTAGTGGGGGGCAGGGTACCGGCAAGTCGACCCTGGCGGATGTGTGGCAATGTATTTACCAGGCGATGGGCTATCGCTGCTGTGTTTTGTCTCTGGATGATATCTATTTAACTCTGGAACAGCGCCGCAAGCTGGCTACACAGGTACACCCTTTACTCGAAACTCGCGGTGTGCCGGGAACCCATGATATTGGCTTGGGGATCAGC
The DNA here is from genome assembly GCF_052466985.1 of Microbulbifer maximicatervae (SeqCode). Lineage (NCBI taxonomy): Bacteria > Pseudomonadati > Pseudomonadota > Gammaproteobacteria > Cellvibrionales > Microbulbiferaceae > Microbulbifer > Microbulbifer maximicatervae (SeqCode). The sequence continues at coordinate 3,087,003 of NZ_CP174298.1, read as the reverse complement.
ACGCTCAAGGCCCTGTGTGCATCCAGTAGTGATTCCGCTATCGCATTACCTAGGTTTGATAAAGGACGTGATGATCGGATCCCTAAGCACTTGTGGCCCGTATTCAGGGGGCAAGTTGATGTTGTTATCTTCGAAGGATGGTGCCTAGGAGCCAAGCCTTCAGAAGGGTATGAAGGATCGCTCAATGAACTGGAGTGCAGGGAAGATAGTACTGGCGAATGGCGAAATTTTGTTAATCAACAGTTGGAAGATTCTTATCGAGATCTTTTTTCGCTTATCAATGTATGGGTGATGCTCAAAGCGCCGAGTATGGAATGTATCGTTGAGTGGCGTAAATTACAGGAACATAAACTCAGGGTTCGCTCCGGAATGGGGATGACAGATCAACAAATTGTTCAGTTTGTACAACACTACGAAAGAGTGACGCGGAGCTTGCTAGAGGATATGCCGGGTTGGGCAGATTGTGTTATTGAGTTGGGGGAGGACCATCAGGTGAAGGGCTTGCGGATGCAGTAAGATCTGTTTAAACCCTGGCGAGGCCAGGGTTTAAACTAACTGAATAAATCAGTTTTACTTAAGCGCTGGCTTACTTAGCCTTGGGCGGACGACCGCGACCGCGCTTTACAGGAGCAGCTTCAGTTGCTGCTGCGGCTGTGGCTTCTGCTTTTTTGGGGCGCCCTGGCTTTTTCTTAGCGGCTTCCGCTTTTGCTGGGCGACCGGGCTTCTTTTGTGCGGATTCTGCCTTAGGTGGGCGGCCACGACCGCGTTTTACAGGAGCAGCATCAGTTGCTGCGGCGGCTGCGGTCTCTGCTTTTTTGGGGCGGCCGGGCTTTTTCTTAGCGGCTTCAGTTTTTGCTGGGCGACCGGGCTTCTTCTTGGCTTCAGTGGCGTCTTTTTTGGGACGGCCAGGCTTTTTCTTAGCTTCTTCGGTCTTAGCGGGACGGCCAGGCTTCTTCTTGGCTTCTTCAGTTTTAGCTGGGCGGCCGGGCTTTTTCTTAGCTGCGGTGGCTTTCTTCTTGTCAGCAGCAGCGGCTTTTTTAGCGGCAGCAGCAGTTTTCTTCGCTTCGGCAGCGGCTTTTTTCTTTTCAGCAGCAGCCAGTTTCTTAGCTACAGCAGCTTCTTCTTTAGCGACGATCTTAGCTACCTGAGAAGCCAGCTTGTTGGCGGCTTTGATTTCAGCCAGTGCATCTTTGGCTTCAGTTGCGGCAGTTTTGGCTTCAGTTGCAGCAGTTTTAGCTGCAGCGGCGGCTTCACGTGCTTTTTTCAGCTGTTGCTGTTGAGCAGCAGTCTTTTTCTTAGCTCTAACAGTCGCTACTTTATCTTGAGTAGTTTTTGCTTTAGCGGCAGCCTTCTTGGCACTGTTTGCCAATTTCTCGGCTTTGACAGTCAGGTCTTTTTCCTGCTTAAGGCGGGCAGTTTCCAGTTTAGCGGTAAGGGAGCGTAGCTCCGCTTCCATTTTTGCGACGTCGCTGGTAGCGACTTGAGCAGCTTTTTTAGTAGCCATTTAAATATCCCTGCAAAATGAATTGTTTTAGTAAGTGGGGGCATTCCTATCAATTATTCTCAGCCATCTTTAACGGAATTAGGCACCGTCCAAGATGCATGTTTTCGGCAGAAAACAATTGATAGTGAGTCCCCCCAAGCTAGCGGCGCTAATTGCAGCTTATTTGTATACCTAATTGCAAGTCCTTTAGATGGTTTTTTTCTATTTAATGTAAAAAAAATGGCTTTTTTTTACATATTTTTCAATTGCGGGCCGTTTGAACTGTGTTTTTGATCTTTTTGGGAACTTGAAAGCACTCATTACTGGTGATTCTTTAACTTCAATATTCTTTGTATCAAGTCAGTATCAGTGGCGTTAAATAGTTGAGTAATTTTGTAAGCTTTATGAACCTGTTGGTTTAGTTGTTTTGGCTTTTATAGTTGGATTTTGATGGTGGCAGATAGTTTCTGTTCATCAATTAACAGAGAGCCGGATTAACAAAACTTAACTGCGAGCTTTTGCCTGCGTCAATTAGCGGGTAACCTCCATAGCTGGTTGTGTAACCTTGCGTATTGAAGTGTGATATTCAAATTGCGGAAAGTTGGCAAGTGTCAAGATGTCAGAGACAGCTTGAGTCCTATTGCCGTACCCTGATATTTAGTAAGGAATTAAAAACTGGGGGAGAACTCACACTCATGTACGGGATCTAGCGCCCCGTATATAAGTACCAAGCGGTTGGGGTATTTGGGGTCTTGGCTGCCGGGATCTGCCATTACTGCTGCGAGGTTTACTTTTACATGGCGGAAAGTAAACCAGTGATAAATCTAGTTATAACCATGTATATAATGGGACGGAACTGTATTAGTTTGTGCTCTTCAGTCGAGGTCTTTTTAATTACCGAGAAAGCGAGCGCTTGGTCTCCAGTCATTTGTTTTGCTATCACGTGACATCCCTGCTAGTCATAAAAGGAGTAGAGGGCAGTTATTCAGAGGCAAGTAATACCAGAAGCTATTTGAATGCAGTCCTGATTATCCGTACGTTGATCAACAATCTTAATGATATTTTTATGGGCAATGCTTCTGCTTTGGAGTGGCTGCTCTTACCAAAGGCAACCTTATGAGTTTTGCAATGGGAGAGGGGGAGAGGACTGACCCAGTAACAGAATATCTCTGTCACTGGGGTGATATGGAGTCAATCGTGTAGCTTTATAGTGGCCCGTAGGGCAAATAACGATTGTTGGAATTCTGGCGAATCCATAACAGTTGTTCTTTTGTTAATGGCGTCGAGCGTTGCTTGAGTACTTTGGCGAGGGGAATTACTGCAGACTCAGCGCCGGCGTCCCAGCCTGGCAGTTTCATTTCTGCCAAGGTAAAGAAGCGGATCAGTTGCCATAGCTGGGCACTGTTCCAATGTTCGCTCTCTTCAATCCAGTGTTGGAAGGGAAGGCGAATAAGTGTGGAGGGTACTTTTTCAAACGCTCCTACTGATTCTGTAAAAGGTTTATCTGACTCTGCAATTTCGATAAGTCTGAGCAACTGCTCCCGGTTGAATTCTTCACTGGTTTCATTTTGTGGGCCACTTACCTGTGGCTCCCAGGCTCCTACGCTCATACTTACTCCTTATAAAGGTCCGGTTTCTTGCTGTTGCATTATAGCGAGGGGGGCTGTGTTCAGGGGGATCTTACTCTAGATAACAATGAATAAAGAGGTCTTTGAATTAATCCACATTACTTCTTCGAATCTAATGAATCGTTTTGTAGTAATTTTGGAAGTCTTTATAAAGGAGTTGGGTTGCGATAACAGGGACTAAACCTACGGGAAAATCAAATCTGTCGGTGCTTATTTGAGATACTATAGAAGAGACTCTTGATATTGAGGTTCAAATGGAATTTATTGCTAAAGCACTGCCGGCGACAAAGCGAGTGGCTCTGGTAGCCCATGACAACCGTAAAGATGCCATGATTCAGTGGTGTCTCAGACATCACAATCTGCTCAAACAACACCAGTTATTGGCTACGGGGACTACTGGTGGAAAAATTGAAGATGCGACGGGTTTAAGTGTCGAAAAGCTCTTAAGTGGCCCTCTGGGAGGTGATCAGCAGCTCGGAGCGAGGATTAGCGAGGGGCAGGTGGACTTACTGATATTCTTCTGGGACCCCTTTGAGCCCATGCCCCATGACCCAGACGTCAAGGCACTACTGCGTATTGCTGCAGCGTGGAATATCCCAGTGGCTTGCAACCAGAGCAGTGCAGATATGGTGGTACAGTCACCATTGATGGACCAATCCTTCGAGCATGAGGTGCCTGACTATCACAGCTATCTAGCAGGACGTTAGTCGGAATTTTTGCTTAAAATTTGATCTTTTCTGTCGGCTCGATTCTGTAACTTATTGATTTTTAAAGTTTATTTATCTCTGTTATCGCTCGCACTTGCAATGCTTGCGAAATCGCGGCAATCTTGCCCACCAGATTAGACCGGTCAATCCGGCACCCCTGATATTTGAAAATTGCACGGTGTTTTATGAGTAGACGACGCGGAAAGGCCGTAGAAGAAGAAAAGGCAGATATCGACCTGACGCCCATGTTGGACGTTGTGTTTATCATGTTGATCTTCTTTATCGTGACTGCTTCATTTGTTAAAGAGAAGGCGCTGGATGTGAATGTGCCTGATCCGAATGAGACCAGCAATGCTGAGCCAGATCCTACCAAGCAGAATATTCTGTTGATGGTTAGCGCAAATGATGAAATCACCATGGCGGATGGCAGCCGTATTGACAGCCGTGCTGTACGGGCCCGTATCGCCCAGATGTATGCGGAGAACCCGCAGGCAATGGTGATTGTGCGTGCACACAACAAGTCTAGTGCGGATACTTATGTACAGATTGCGGATGCCGCGAAGGAAGTGAGCCTGGGTATTCAGGTCTCCCTGGTACCTTACGAGGACTAAGTTCCCGGTGAGTTACCCGCGCTTAAAAAGCCAGCATATTGCTGGCTTTTTTCATTTGTGAATTATGGTTTTGAACTGGTCACAAATTGAGGGGTACTTAAGTACCCCTCAAATGAAATCCGGTATCAGAATTCTGAACGAATTGCCCAGAGGTCAGGGAAAACCGGTCTAAATAGGGTTCCCTGTAAATAACCTACCCCGCTCGATCCACCAGTCCCCATTTTCCTGCCAATTGTTCGCTCGACCATTTTTACATGTCGGTAACGCCACTGTTGTAACGAAGTATCGATGTCGACCAAAGCCTCACAGATTTCACTTACCAGTGGATCATTGCGATAGATATCGATCAGTATTTTCTGGACGGCTGAAGAAGGCTCCGCAACTTGGCTAAAATCCCTTTCAAGCTCATTAGCGGGTACCTTATGCCCCTCGTGAACCAAAAAGTTTAGGAAAGCATCCCAAAGGGTCGGCGCCTCAAGGCGCTTCATCAAGCGCTGGTAGTGCTCTGAGCCAGGGGTATAGTTTTCCAATTTTTTCGGGTCCTTGGCTCCGTAAAGAAATTCCAACTCGCGAAACTGGTACGACTGAAAACCACTGGCTGTGGATAGTCGATCGCGGAAAGACATAAACTCCAGTGGGGTGAGGGTTTCCAGGATATCGACCTGTTGAATCAAAGTGCGATAAATCGTGTCGACACGTTTAAGTGTATGCAAAGCGCGATTGCGTTCCCCTGCGTTGAACAGTCGCACCAGGAAATCCAGTTCATGCAACATTTGCTTGAACCAGAGCTCGTAGCTTTGATGAATAGTAATGAAAAGTAGTTCGTCGTGCTCGGGACCATCGGAAAGGGGTTTCTGGCACTGCAAAAGCTCATCTACTTTTAGGTAAGAGCTATAAGTTATTGTCATAGTCAGCTGCTTCCTGAGTGTGTTTTGACCAGTTACAAAATAATGCTCTCTTTAGCCGGTGTGGATCAAAACAAAAATTACGGCAAAGTGATTTATATTGGACCCATTATAAAGCCCGGAGCTCTTTGAATGGAAAACCCAGCGCAAAACCTACGTGTCAATGGCTCTCGCCTTTGGGATAGCCTGATGGAAATTGCTGAGATAGGCGCGACCCCAGCGGGCGGATGCAATCGACAAGCCCTGACAGATGAAGACCGTGAAGGGCGCGACCTTTTCGTGCGCTGGTGCCGAGATATAGGCTGTGAGGTCAGAGTGGACCAGATGGGCAACATTTTTGCCCGCCGACCGGGAGCAGATAACAGCTTGCCTGCGGTAGTGACTGGTTCTCATTTGGATACCCAGCCCACAGGTGGCAAATTTGACGGTGTATATGGCGTACTTGCCGGCCTGGAAGTTCTTCGCACTCTAGAGGATCAGGGTATCAGGACCAAGGCCCCATTAGAGGTGGTTGTATGGACTAATGAAGAGGGTGCGCGCTTCTCTCCTGCAATGGTGGGCTCCGGAGTTTGGGCTGGTGAATTTAGCTTGGAGTATGGGCACAGCCGCGCGGATAAATCGGGCATCACCATCGGTGAAGAGTTGGAGCGGATCGGTTATCTCGGTACTGAGCCCGCTCAGCCGAGGGCTATTAAGGCTTCATTTGAAGCGCATATCGAGCAGGGCCCGATCCTCGAAAAACAGGATCAGGTAATTGGTGTTGTCACCGGTGTACAGGGTATTCGCTGGTATGACGTAACTTTTTACGGAACGCCTTGCCATGCGGGTCCAACTCCGATGGAGGACCGCCGCGATCCGGTCCAAGCAATGTCTATTCTGTGCGAGCGTATGTATCGCGAAGTCCGGGAGTATTCAGAAGATGCGCGCATGACCTGTGGGGATTTAAGGGCGGCGCCGGGCAGCCGAAATACAGTTCCTGAAGAGGTTGTGCTGGCGCTGGACCTCCGTCACCCGTTACCTGAAGGGTTAAACCATCTGCATAAAGCCTTGTATAGGGCGGCTGAAAAAGTACAGGAAGAGACAGGTACCAGAGTCGATATTCGGGAAGAGTGGTATTCACCTCCCGTCGCCTTTGATAAGCATTGCATTGATTCGGTTAGCAGTGCTGTGCAGACCTTGGGATATAGCAATCGCAAGATGGTTTCAGGTGCTGGGCACGATTCCGTATATGTTTCCCGAGTCGCCCCTGTCTCTATGATCTTTGTGCCCTGTGAAGGAGGACTGTCGCACAATGAAGCAGAATCGGCGGAGCCGGATCATCTTGAGGCGGGTTGTAATGTGTTGCTCCACGCAATGCTAAACAGTGCGGAGCAGGCTTAAGTAGCGGTAAAACAAGTGCTTCTGTCAACTGTCGGCGTTGCACTGTCTTTGTTTTGGCATAGTTGATAACAAGTTGGAATTTAGGCGAATGAGTAATTTTACTTTGAAGCACCGTCAGGATAACGGCGGTACGGCACCCCTGAGTGAGTGGGGGATGGATTCGGAATACGGTGTACTGCGGGATGTTTTGATTGGGCCTGTGGATAACTTCAGTTGGCGCACTGGTAACGCGAGCGCACGACGTGCTGAGCGCCTCGGAATGAAGTTTGATCATAAGGTGGCAGTGGCACAGCATGGAGAGATGCTCGATGCCTACCGCCACGCCGGAGTGAATACGCACCTAATTCCAGCGGACAGCACATTGCCCTACCAAATTTACGGTCGCGACTCTTCGGTAATGACCCCTTGGGGGCCTATCGTGACACAGATGTTCAGCCCTTGGCGCCGTGGTGAGTGGGCGCCCATAGTGAAAAAATATGCAGAGCTGGATATCCCTATTTACGACATTATCACCGCAGGCTCTCTGGAGGGCGGTGATTTTATGGTGTTAGAGCCCGGTGTCATTCTGTGTGGCTACTCCGGCGAACGCACCAGCCCGCAAGGGTTTGAGCAGATGAAAAGTTGGGTAGAAAAAGAGGGCTGGGAAGTTAAAGGCTACCAGTTCGATCCATTCTTCCTGCATATTGATGTGATGGTAGCCATGCTCGCGGAAAAGCTGGCAGCAATTTGCGTTGATGCCGTTGAGCCGGAGCTGGTGCAGTGGTTTAAAAGCCGAAATATAGAGATTATCGATATTCCCTTCCCGCAGGTATTGGAGCTTGGAGTGAATGTCGTTGCCCTGGGGAATGATCGAGTGATGCTGCCTAAGGCCAATACCGGACTGGCGGAGAAGTGTCGCGCACATGGTTTGGAAGTTATCGACCCGGATATTTCTATGATCACTCCGGGGGGCGGTGGCGTTCATTGTATGTGCCAACCTCTGCGCCGGGATTCAGCCAATAAAGTTTGATTACTGTTGCTGGTTACCTAGAGGGCCCGGTCACTGGTGACCGGGTTAATCCCGTCAACGAAAGTGGTTGATTAGGAACTCGAACCTCTGGGAGTAGCGGTTAATATGAATCTCCTAAATAGATGGCCTACAGCGGATTAAAAGTGGCTTCCGTTGGGGTTCCATAATTAGGCTACTGAGAGTAGCCCAATCTACTTCTTACCCCGGAGAACAATATGCAAAGCGAATGCGCTGAAATTCAGGCTCAGCTTAAGGACCGCATCCTCGAGATTACGATTAATCGACCCGGGCGCAAAAATGCTCTGACTATGGCCATGTATACCGCGATGGCAGGGTTATTGAATAGCGCAGCTACAAACCCGGATGTTCGCGTCGCGATTATTACCGGTGCTGAGGGCATATTCACCAGTGGTAACGACCTGACAGATTTCCTGGGCGGCTCTGCCGAAGGGGAGGAGTCTCCGGTTTTCCAGTTTATGAGTGCTCTTTACCACTTCCCCAAGCCGGTAGTTGCAGCCGTTAATGGCCCTGCAGTAGGTATTGGTACAACCATGCTGTTGCATTGCGACCTGTCTTTTGCTGGAGACGACGCCATGTTCCAGATGCCATTTGTGGACCTGGGGCTGTGTCCAGAGTATGGCTCCAGCTACTTGTTGCCCAGGATCGCCGGCCATGCCAAAGCTTCTGAACTGTTATTGTTGAGCAAGCGTTTTAGTGCTCAGGAAGCCGTTGAGATTGGTATCTGTAATGCCGCAGTGGCGCCAGAACAGGCCATTGTTCGCGCACGTGAAGCTGCAGCTGAGTTAGCGAGGAAAGCTCCGGCTGCCCTCCGTTTAACTAAACAGCTTTTGCGCAGAGCAACTCTAGAGAAAGGGTTAGAGTTTATTCAAGACGAAGGCCGTTACTTTAAGGAGCGCCTCGCCTCTGATGAGTTTAAAGAGGCTGCTATGGCCTTTATGGAGAAGAGACCAGCGGACTTCTCCAAGTTTGATTAAGTAAAAAAAGGCCGCACTATGCGGCCTTTTTTCTGATTTCATTTTTTAACGATCCCTATGTCCCCGGGAAAGATAGTTAACGGCTCTGTCGGGGTGGTCGGTAAAGAGACCGTCAATGCGCAGCTGATATACAGCGAAATGCAGGAAGTCCTCGAAGCTTTCAAATTCTTCGGGAACCTTGCCTGTATCCGCGCGGAAGGTATAGGGGTGAACTTCTAGCTGTCTGCGGTGTGCCCGGCGGACAACACTGTTAGCTCTTGGTTGGCCATCCGTTACTTCCATTAACATAGGATACCAGGGGCCAATCCCATCTGCGTAGGTGGCGATTTTGCGCAAGCCCCCCTGTTGCAGCATCCAGTCATAATTGTACTTTTCAATTTCTCCATTCACTTCGACCAATTTTTCCCCCCAGTCGGTAGCGGCGATCAATTGAACTAATGATAGATCCATCCCCATGGAGGGCATCAGCTCAAATTTAACTCGCTGGAGCTCTTCTGCGTCAAAGCATTGGAAAAAAACTTTGTGATCGCGATCGGTATAGCCGTATTTCTTGAGTGATTGCAAGGCTATAGAGGCAATATCTTTTCCTTCCCAGTGATGGAAGTAGGGTTTTTTAATCTCCGGGTAGATGCCAATATCGTAGCCCAGGGATCGGTTAAGCCCCTGGATCAATTCCAGTTCTTCCTCAAAGGTGGACAGCTTAAAGCTAGATTTCCATATTGGAAATCTTTCAGGGTATTTTGCTTGAAGTCCATCCTCACTATCTATGAAGGGCTCTGATACCTGAAGCTGCTTAAGTTCGCTCAGGGTAAAATCGATAGTGTAAAAGTGACCATCATCGCGAGCGCGCTGGGGAAAAACGTCGGCGACATTAGTTACACTATCTAGATAAATATCGTGCATTACGATCAAGTGATCATCTTTGCTGAGTACCAAGTCTTGCTCGATATAGTCTGGACGCATACCGTAAGCTAGCGCTTTGGATTCGAGGGTGTGTTCAGGTAGGTAGGCAGAGGCACCTCTATGAGCTACCACAATAGTTTGTTTATTTCTCTGATCAAAGTTGTCCGCGCAGGTTAGTGTTGCGGCTACAGAAAAGCCAATCAACACTACTGATAGAAGGTTTTTTAACATGTGATAAAGGCCCGTGATGAATTGTGGGGCACTTTCTAGCAGAGAAATATGACAGGGATATAACTGAATACGAGAGCCCCGTCGGGGCGAGGCTTTCGCAGAGCGAGCGTAGAGCTATTCAGCGCGGCTTCGTCTATCTGATAGGCATTATGAACCCTGGACACTCTAATTTCTTCTCTCTTGAAGCTTGGCTTTGAAGGCTGCTCGATTTTCTTCTTGAAGTTTTTTGAACTCTGCTAATTGTTGATCCGTCAGTACGGTGGACATTTCACTGAGCGTAGATTTTCTGATAGCGGCCATTTCTTTGCCTAACTGGCGCTTCTCACGAAAGCTCATCTTTTGGATAGCGCCAGAGGGACTTTCTATGTTAACGCCGTATTTTGCAAGCACTTGGCGGCGTTGTTCATTGGCTGATTCCAGGATTGGCTTTATTTTTTCTACCTGCTCATCAGAGAGGTTAAGCTTGGCTTTAGTTGCCTCTAAGCGCTCCGCAAGTTGTGCGGCATGGTCATTATCTGCCCAAGCTAGGGTATTTGCAGAAATGGTAATTATTGCAGCGATTACCAAACTGAATAATTTCTTCATTGTGACTTCCTCGTTAATGAGTAAATGCTGTTGCTGTGAGGAGTATGATAATGGCTAGATTGTAAGCCAGTGCCATCCAACGCAAGGAAGTGTAAATTCCCTATTCCCTCTCACATGGACTGAGATATTCCAGGATATCCACAGTCAGATACTTCTACTCAAGATAATTCTAGACAATTCTGGTTGGCTAGTGCGCCTAGGTAAGTCAATAGAAGATAAACCGATATCCAGTCAGCCCGGAAACCATGAATCGATAAGGGTTAATAGTCAGCAAGCAAAGATTGTCGCCTACAGAGGAACCGCTGGTTTAGGTATTAACAGGAAGTTAAGCATTCTAAAACGGCGCTATTTCAGCACCGTCAAAATTTAATCAAGACTTGAGGCAGGTAAAATTGCGTTATTACAGTGCAACGCTTTGCTATGCCGCGATGATGCCTGCCAAAAGCGTCTTAATCCCCTTCACACAGTGGCTTCGTGAGACCATAGATAGTCGGCATAGATTTCTCGAAGGTCTTTTTTGCTGACTTTGCCTGTAGCCGTATGGGGGATTTCCTTGGCAATGACACAGTCATCGGGAATCCACCAGTTGGCAAAATGCCCTTTAAAGGATGCCAGAATCTCCTCAGTTTTTAGTGTTTTGCTTTCAGCGGGAACAATGATCAGGAGAGGCCGCTCAGCCCACTTTTCATGGGCAACCCCAATAACAGCGGCTTCGGCTACTCCCGCCTGTGTCATAGCAAAATTCTCCAGCTCAATAGAGGAAATCCACTCGCCGCCGGACTTGATAACATCCTTAGTGCGATCAGTGATTGTCAGGTAGCCGTCAGCATCGATCGTGGCAACGTCACCAGTATCAAACCAGCCGTCTTCGGTAAGTGCTGACTCTTTGGATTGGTAGTAGCGCTCACAGACCCAGGGACCACGCACTTGAAGGGCTCCAAAAGCCAGCCCGTCTTGTGCCAAGGTATTTCCCTCGGGGTCTACAATACGCATCTCGACCCCAAAGCCCGCTCGGCCCTGCTTGAGCCTGAGGGCCTGTGCTTCGTCTTTAGAGAGGTTCTCAGGTATGCGGGCATTGTAGGTTCCCAGCGGGCTCATTTCAGTCATGCCCCAGGCGTGATGGGTATATACCCCATGCTTTTGCTCGAATTCCTCCATAATACTCCAGGGGCAAGCCGATCCACCCACGACTACTCGATTCAAGCTGGGTAGGGTCTCTTCACTTTCCCGCAGGTACTTGAGCAGGGCGAGCCAAACGGTTGGAACGCCGGCAGCGATAGTAACGGCTTCCTTTTGAATTAATTGACTGAGCGTTTCTCCACACCCCATTTTGGGGCCAGGTAACACGAGTTTTGCTCCAACAGCCGGTGCCGCATAGGGTATTGACCAGGCGTTGACGTGAAACATGGGAACAACAGGCAATATGGCTTCGTCCCTTCTAATCGCAAAGACATCTGGCATCAATACGCCGTAGGTATGCAGCATCAGAGAGCGATGGGAATAAAGCACCCCTTTGGGATTGCCTGTTGTGCCTGATGTATAACAGAGTGCTGCTGCACTCTCTTCCTCTAATTCAGGCCATTGAAACTCAGTGGGCTCTGCTGCAATCAATGTTTCATAGCAGTAAACATTGCTCAGGCTTGTGGCGGGCATATGTGCTTTATCAGTTAGCACAATGATGCCTTCAATCGAATCTAGATATTCTGCCAGAGATTCGATTAGGGGCATAAATAGTGGATCAATAAACAGCCATCGATCTGCGGCATGCTCAATAATGTAAGATATTTGCTCAGGGAAAAGCCGGGGGTTAATGGTATGGCAAACGAGCCCGCTGCAAGAAGTTGCGTAGTAGAGTTCAAAATGCCGGTGATCGTTCCAGGCAAGAGTACCAATTCGATCTTCATCATTGGCTCCAAGCTTTTGTAGTGCATTTGCCAATTGCGAGACTCGCTCAAAAGCTTGTTGATAGCTATAACGAAAATCGGGGTTATCCAAGGTAACTGAAACAATCTCACTATCCGGTGAGTTGCTTAGAGCATGCTTCATAATACCGGTGAGGATGAGCTGGGATTGCATCATCATGCCATTCATCACTTACTCCTTATTATTATCTTTTATTTTCAGATAGACACTAACCCTCCAAAATTTTGGGGGGTGATAGAAAAAGGATTAGGGGCTGATTCTTATAAAATTATTGAACGATCTTTATCCATTCTCCGGGCTTGGGTTCTCCTCGGGGATAATAACCATTTAAGAGGCGTAATTGCTCCTCTGCATATTCGCCGATTTCCATATGTTTTGCCAGGGAGGCAAAAGTAGTTTTTTCATTGGCCTGGACGTAGCGCAAGCGTTTGATGTCCTTCTCTTCTACAATGTCAGTTTGTCGTAGCGGCCTGAAGCTTCTAATGCTGGTCAGGAATAAATTGTCATATTTATCAATAGCTTCTGGATCTGAGTCTTCATCATTTGTGACTTTTCCCTGCAGTACAAATTGTCTGCTACCATAAAAAATTACCGCAATTCTGTCTGGATCTGCATCCTCTTTTTCAAGCGGTGGAATTTTTCCGGTATGACCTTCAAGTCGATATTGATTGAGTTTCTCCCCTTTTTCCAGTTGTCGTAGATCGAACTCTGAGCGCAGAGCCATATCAGCGGGCTGGTTGCCATCGCGTTGGGTAACTGTAATGGTAATTTGTGCACTTTTATCAGGTGCAGAGCCGACAATGGCTGAACGTTGATTTTCTACCAACCAGCCATCGGGAAATAAAAGGGAGAAACCCAGCCGTTTATGGTTGTAGCGATTTTTAGTGGACTGCTGTGTGTTTTGTCCATACACAAGGCCATCTGTTTTTTCCCGATAGTATTCTACTTTGGTTTCTTTGTTATCTTCGGGAAGCTGGCCCGCAGCGTTTACAACTTCCTGTAGGCGAAGGTCATTTCTCGGGTGAGATGCAAAAACACCATGGTAAGTTTGCGGTTTCTTGCCCTCAATACGGGCACGGCGCCGGGCAAATGTCTCCTGATCCTTTAATAGCCCAATAACATTGATCATGGCCTGGGGATCATAACCAGCGTTGAACATATACTGGGCGCCGAAGCGATCCGCTTCCAGTTCCATCTCGCGGCCGTAGCCCTTCACAGCAGCGGTGCTATATAAGTTTGCAACATCTCCGACTACACCACTGCCGGTAACCAAAACTGACAATACTGATACAACGCTGGCTCCGGTCGCAGCTGTTTTTTGCCTTACCGCATGGCGGGCGGTGATATGGCCAATCTCATGAGCTAGTACAGCGGCCATTTCAGCTTCTGAGTGCAGGTAAGTTAGAAGGCCTCGGTTGATGTAGATATACCCACCAGGAAGGGCAAATGCGTTGATATCCTGGCTGTCGATGATCGTAAATTGGTACTTGATATCCGGTCTGTCGCTGGCGGCGGCCACTTTTTGGCCGACATGATTGACATAAGCGGTTAGGACTGGGTCTTTATAGATTGGAGTACTCTCTATCAGTTTTTCATGCATCTCTTTACCGATAGAGATTTCCTTGTCCTCTGACATTAGAACCAGGTCAGGCTTATTGGTGGCAGGGTTAAATGCACAGCCTGTACTGAGTATTAGGATAGCGCTGGCAAAAGCACGCTCGATAAATTTCATTACCCCTGGCCTCCCGTAGCGTCTTAATTTTTATGAACTGGGTGTTACTGCTGGCATCAAGAATTGTTGGAGCTGCAGCGCCATTCCTTTACAGGCATTATTCTGGACCCTGGCGATTAGTGGTATTGGAACCACGATCGCGGGCATATAGGAGGTTCCTTTGGCATCTGCACTAAGTTTCCCAGATAGTTCGCGGTCCCTGAAATCCCATACTGCCGCTTCGTAGTCAGATTCTTTATCCCAGGTCCCAAAGCCAAAGCACCCTGCACCGCCGGTACTGATGGTACAGCTGATAGAGCCGGCACTGGCTGTGGTCTCTGTTGAACCATCAATCCAGACGATGTACTTCACTCCATAGTTTTCCATTCGCTCACGCACACTTTCATTTTCCATCAGGCGATCTAGGGAGCGAACATGCATAGGTGCTGTCCTGGGTTCAAACCAGGGGTACATAAGATCGACAAAGTCTTGCTCTGGAATAATGTTTACACCTAACTCAGGGTTGTGTAGTTCTCTACCAACACAGGCAATTAAATCGGGCTCTGTTTCATATTCACTGGAGTGACGGCGGCCCAGGATGACGACGGAATCTCCTTCGGCAAGCTCACCATCGGAGCGTCGATACTCATCAATTACGACAGTGGTACAACCGCTAATAAAGATTATCGCTGCAACTAGAAGTGGCTTGAACACGATTTACTCCTCTTATTCAGCCTTTTTGGCTTTCACCTTGATTTCTCTCAGTGATAGCGATCGGCGTTTCCCAGAGAGAAAGGCCTGTAGTTCAGGAACTTTCCCAAACCCGGTATAGAGATTTGCTCCGGCATCGCGCAGGGCGATATTTATCGCCTGAGTTAATGCCTGTTCCTGGGATTGTAAAAATGCGGTAGGGGTTTTTCCGTAAGCGGTTATTACCCAGTTAGCAACCTGTCCGCCACTGGGGTCAAATGCGGTCATGTTGTATTTAATCCATACCTCAAAAATATTGACCCTTGTCTCCCTGGGCATTGTGAACTGCAGCTCTCGCACTTCTGGAACTATCACCAGTTCGACATTGGCGGGGACTTCTTGTGGATAGCTAGATAGAGATACGGTATCGGTAAACATGGAACCCAATACTGTTTCAAACAGATTTTTTTGTGCTCTGCCTGTGCTTATATTCCATTCTTCACGATCTTCACTGTCTTCTTTATAAGTGAAACTTTTAAAGTCCTCACTGAGGTAGAAGCCTACTGTTATTGGCAATTGATCGCCTATTGGGGCTGGGTAATTGCCATCCACCTGTACTGTATGACTGCAAGCACCCAGGAAGAAACTTACAAGAATAAGTACCTTTAGGTGTCCAAAGGAAGTCGACCTATACCTCATATGTTCCTCCTTGAATCATTTAACTAGCGAAAGTCATTCAACCCCACGAAAGTGCCGCCATTTCGATAGGTGAGTTCGCGCATAAGGGCCGCAAAGCGCAGTCCTGTGGTTTGTAGGTGTGGAGGGCGAGAGAACTGTACAGGGAATCCTACTGCATGGATTCTGATATTTCGTTTTCCCTCACCGTGCTTAGCATTTACCCGTTCGACAGCTAACATAACCCTGCGGATTGATTTTCCGGTAAATTCGTCACCAAGCACATAAATACTGATTTTCTTACTGGGATCATAAAAGCTGCGGACAGCTTTCTGGATACCTTCAACAGGGCTGGAGTTACTAAAAGGATTCCAGGACTTCAACCGCTTTAGTATCGCTTGGCGGCGCCCAGGGGTATCTGGTATCCACTTGTTTCGATAATTGAAGAACATATAGTCCCCCATATCATTCATGACCTGGATACCTTTAACATTGGGATAAAGGTCTAGAGTATTGACCATCTCCGCCATCATTCGGTCCCAGCCGTAATTAAACATACTGCCGGAGGTGTCGATAATGAAGAGAATGTATTCGCTGTCGACAGGGATTCCGCCAATAACATTGTTTTTACGCTGGTAGTTCTCGCCCAGTAGGCGACGCATTTCATCAGTGATGGATTGTAGTGCAATGGTCAGCTCACCTTTGAGTTTGCCATCCTCACTTTGCCCTTCGGTTTTACTGGCAAATTCCGCTTGAAGTGCTTCCAATTCACCGCGCAGGTTGGCAATTCTCTTGCGCTCGATATCGATTTGTTCTCGCTTGGAATTTAGGTCCCGGTTGATAACTGTGGTCTCACCACGGATTTCTGCCAGTTGTTGCTGTAGTTCCAATACCTGCCCTTCGAGGTCTACTTCAGCTTCTTCTAATACAATCGGTTCTGCAGTCTTGGCGATCATCAGCAGCAAAACAATTGCGCCAAATCCGCAGCAGATAACATCCAGGAAGGAAATGCTGAACTCCTCCTGGCGACGCTTTTTTTGTGCTCCTATCATGGCCAGTCCCTCGAAGGTGCAAGGAAAGAGCCTTTGCTTTGCATCGCCAGCTTCCAAAATTCACTAGCCGCAAATGGGTCCCCCTCCATAGGGGCAAGAATGACATTGATGGGGATATTCTTGGGGAGCACTTTAACCGCGCGCTTGAATAGACTGCGCCTGTCTCTACCCGAAATAGTGGGTTTTCTGGGCGCACTCATCCCTTGGGTCGGTAACCCATCGGTAATGAGAATAATGTTGTCGGGCAGTGGCGTCATAGCGTTAATAGCGTTAAATACTCTCTCTAGACTGGTACCATTTTCCGGCACTACTTCATCTAGCCCCTTGATAGCCTGGTCCAACTGGTCGCGGTCATCCACATTGAGCCAGCGATCTTCTGTACCGGCTATTGCGGCACGAAAAGAGGTATTAAAAGTATAGATCTGGTATTGGCTATCCCTGGGAAACTGAGCAGTAAGCCAGGAGACTGTGCTGACGGCCCTGCGCCATTTTTCAGTTTTGCGTTTTACCGGTGAAGACATGTTACGGGCGCGTATTATTTTAATAAGCTCGTCGCCGAGCATAGACGCCGATGAATCTAATAGTATCAGGATGCGATTACCGCCTAGGCGCAGGCCGGTGAGGTATTGACGATCTCCATCACCGACAAATTTGCGAACGTTATTTCCCAGCTTTTTATTTTCTTCCTCAAGGTTCTTTTTCGCCTGCTCCAGTTTTTTGAGTTTATCTTGTAGCCTCTTGATATCCTCTTCTTCATCGATACTGTCGATTTCAGCGATATTGCCTTTGGTTTCCTCTATTTGCTCCAAAATGCGTCTGGCAAGCCCTTGAGCCTCAACCAGTTCATCACTAACGACATCCAGAGTATTTCTGGCTTGAACTAAGTGTTCCTGTCCAAATTCCACCTCCTCTTCCAGAAGGTTCACCTCGGCAGTGAGATCTTCAGTCTCTACTTCAACTTGGTGATCGGAGCCGTGTTTGATAATAAGAAAAATTAACGCTACTGCCCCAAAACCACAGGACATGATATCGAGGAAGGACAGGCTAAATGTGGAAAAACGACGCTTTTTACGCCCCATATCGCTCCACGCTAATCGCAGTTATCACATCTTGATAATCTGCAACTCCAATTGTATCGCCGGCATTGAGATTAACGGGTGACTCAATCTCTTTTCCATTAAGTGTGAGCTGAATTCCAGCATCCACCCGCAAAGCAAGTCTGCCGGCATGATTTGTGACTGTTGCGGCAGGGTGCTCCGGTGGTGTTGGGGTGACTTGAAATTTCTCGTCATGCCAGAAAACGAATAGAGGTTCCTGGGCGGCCAGTGCCTTGTGGCCAAAAAGTAAATGTGTCGCTACGGTTTCTGAGGATTTCTCTACATGCACTTTGACCTCGTTGGGGGGGAGGGCAGTGACAGAGTTGATCAGTTTCAATGTACTGCTATCACTGCGTAATTCTTTCCAGCGATGATTTATGGCATGTGCAATGGAGTCTCTTGAGAGAAGATGTACACGTTGGGCCAATTGAATTCCCCCTGGGATATCAGCCCAGCGATGGGAGATAAAGCTCACACTTTGACTTTCCTCCAGGTTTTCAATCATTACTCGTATACGAGAAAGGAGAGGGGTTGTTGCATCTTGAAGCTGCCGCAGGCTGATCTTTGCTGTTCGATCATCAAGTTCAGCTAGAACTTCTCCGTGACGCATCGCTCGATCAGTCCACTGGGGCATCAAATCATAGAGTTGCTGTTCTGATTCAGCTGAATGGAGAGGGTCAAATCGGCACTGCATAATAAATGCATCGGTAAATACGCGAGCCCAGGATTCCTGGAAGTTGTGTAGTCCTGCGTCGGCAACAGTTTCTACCGTTTTCACCGTGGCTTGCTTATCCACAGCAATCTTTGTTACCAGTGTCTGGTGGAGTTGTAGGTCGATATGCAGTTGGATTCCTGCTGGAGCCAAATTACCCAGGCACGCGGTTGCTGCATCAACAATGCCTACGATATTGATATCGCTGACTTTAATAACTCCCAGAAGTAAGGCCAGTTGTTCGTGGGTAAAATTGCCGGGAACAGCGAGAACAATTTCATCGGGAAGGTCACAGTGCTCCGCTATTTCCTGAAGGTGGCAGTAGACCAAGTCGGCATGGTGGCGGCAGCGTTGATTTTCTGACTTTAGCGACTCGAGGCTCAGTCTTCTCCAAAACTGGTTGTTAACCTGAGTCGGATGGCTCCTGGCACGCATTTGAGCTGAGGTACCAATATGAATTTTATTGTGTTCAATAACTGCAATTCCAGGACTTTCCAGTACTTCGTTAGTATTTGAAAATACACGTAATCCGCAGTCATTTATTTCCAGGACGCCTTGTCCCATGGGTTTATTCCTCGCTACGACTTATTCAGGTAAAACCGCTAGCTGATTTTCAGAAAACGCAGTAAGCGGTTGTCACAGTAACTTTGTGTATCCAACACCAGGCGCTCCTGCATGAGTTGTAGCTGGTGAGTGAAAAACATAATGACGATACTAATTACCAGGGCGATAAAGGTAGAGTTAAACGCGACCCCCAGACTTACCGTCACGCCAGCTATATCCCCCTCTACGGCTCTATGCGCCTGTGATAATGCTTCGCCAATACCTCGTACCGTGCCAATAAATCCGATAGATGGAATAGCCCAGGTAATATAGCGAACCATTGCCAGTTCAGAATCGAGTCTGTCTCCCTCAGTTTCGCAAACCTCTTTTACAGAGTTGGAAACGGCGGCGACATTCTTGGTAGAACCGAATCTCTGCAGGGCGGTGAGTAGTGCCCTGGGAACTAAATATCGTCGTTCCTCTTCAGGAAGGGCTTGTATCGGGCGGGATAAATCACGGGTATCCTCGGGAAGAATAGGAGTTCCCTCGCTGATATTAAGTAGAGCTTTGTCCAGTAATTTTCGCTCGCGAATGCTTCTCTGTGCCTTTAGTCCCATAATGGCCATTGCCCACAACATCAGAACAAAGCAGGCCTCTTGCTCATAGTCGCGCATCACAATGTAGATAGAGCGTTGTTGAACGTAGGTTTCCCCAGCGGCTTCTCTCGCCAGTTGCTCCTCAATTAGCGCATCTGCATTAGGGCGAATAATGGCGACATAAATCGCATGGACCAAAATAATAGACCCCAGAAGAGCAAAGACCTGGAAGACAAAATCTGATGATTTAAATTTCATGGCAATACTCGCTAGAAGCTATTTCTATATATCTACGGGAAAGGAAACTGATAAGTCTTCGGAGATTTCTTCCGAGGCTTTATAGTCATCTGAATTACTTTTATTCCTAGTTATTGGTGCTTCTTTTTTGGGGATTACTGCCGCTGTTTGTTGGTTCTCTTCCGGCTTGTTTTCATCTTCTGCGTACGCGAAGTTGATAAATAGAAGCAGTAAAGTAAGTAATAAAAATTTCACACTAGTCTCCTAATTCACCCAGCGGGCAAGGCGAAAGCCAATATCATTACGAGCGGATTCTCCGTAATCACGGTAGGAGAGGCGTAACTCAGTCAACCCCGAATGACGCCAACTGGAACCACGGATTACATGGAAGTCTCCATCCTCTGGACCGACAGGGTTTTCTTCGATACGTCGGGATAACCCGGTCCCTATCGTGTATAGATCGTGAATCCATTCAGAGACATTTCCACCTAAGTCATAAATACCAAAAGCATTAGGACTGTAGCTACCTACCGGTGAGGTAGCTGCGTAACGATCACTGTAGGTGCGAAGGACTGCAGGAACTAGTTTTGTGGCAGTAGTATCTGCGTAGTTTCCGGAATTGTTCTTTATTGGTAGCTCATTTCCCCAAGGGAATTTTTTCATGGTGCCTTGATCGTATCGTGCAACCCAGGCCCATTCGGCTTCAGTCGGTAAACGATAACCGTTGGCTGCGCCATCAAAGCCAACAACACGCCCGGCTTCCGTCAAATAGACCGGTGTGAGGCCGTCTCTTTCACTGAGCCAATTGCAAAATAGCACTGCCTCTACCCAACTGACATTTACAACTGGCAGATTGTCATTGTCGAGACTGACACCATTGACATGGCTTGAGGTATGCAGGCGCTTGAAACGCCGATATTCCCGGTTGGTAACTTCAGTGGCCCCAATATAGAAAGGCCGATTTAGAGATACCTGACGCATAACCTCGTTTGCCCGCCGCCCCTGTTCTCGCCGGGATGATCCCATGGTAAATACGGCGTTGGGGCGCATGAGTTTCATGGTGCCGCCAGCTGCGTGACGCAAAGTTGATGGGGTTTCTCTCCAGCGCGCTTGTTCGGATGTAAGCAGTACCGCCCTGACAGTTTGCTCCAGTTTGGTGCTGGGAATGACGCGAGTGTCAAATTCCTGGTAGCCCTGTTTGCGTACGACAATGTTATGGCTGCGAGCTGGTAGGTTAAAAGTTTGTCCACTGTTCCCGGCGTATTGACCATCAATGTAAACTTCCGCATCTGGAGGGACGCTACTGACGTGAACCCTGCCGTACACAGCATTTAGGTTTATATTCAGGTCCCGCTGTGTTCCAGCACCGAGGTCAACTGTGTGCTCAATAGAGGCGTAGCCATCCTTGAAGAAGCGAAGTCTATGCCTGTGGCCGGAGGCCAATTCCAGTTCCAGTGGGGTATGACCGCGAAACTCTCCGTTGACTGTCACTCCCGCTCCCTCTGGGGTGGTAACAACGCGTAAGAGTCCATCAGCGGGTCCCAGGCTGACGGTTGCTAGCGTTTGATCGACACCGGCTGTAACAGCGACAGGAATATCGACAGTTTTATGTTCCGGCAGTGAAATGGACACGGTTCTGTCGCCCTGAACTAATTCAGTGGTCAGTGGTGTTCTGCCGAGAACTTTTCCTTCAACCGTGACCGTGGCCCCGGGAGGGTTGCTGCTGACGGTGATATTGGCCCAGGCCGGTCGAAGTGCGGCCTCCAGTGTGTGGGTATTGTCTAGCCCCTCAACATTGATTTCACGGGTGAACGGCAAGTACCGGTCTGATAGGACAGTCACACGCATAGGACCTGCGTTGATTGCTTCCACAAGACCATTTTTATTGGGCACTTCCCGTCCATTAATAAGAATTTTTACTGGTACAGGGGGCGTTGTTTTAACCTGTAGGTGGCCTGGAAGTTTTTCCAGGGAAACGGAGTGGCGACTGTGCCCGTCACGTTTTACTTCGACTTCGCCGCTCTGGGGTAAATAGCCGTCAGCACTGATCGTGAATTGATAATTACCAGGTAAAACCAAATGTCCATCGCCCAGAGGGATGGCGAACCCACTGACTTTGATGCGGGCATCAACCGGGTTGGTATCAAAGATTAATGACCGCGCCATAATCAGATAGCTGAGTGCAAAAATAGCGAGTAAAAGGCAACCTGCGACAATCAATGCTCGCTTAGAAAGAAAGAGTCGCGCGCGGGTAGATTTTATTTGTACCGGGGTGAATCCAACTGGCTCAATCAGGCTTTGTTCCTGAACTGGCGGCTTTTCATCCTGGACAGGTACTGCTTCCTTCACTGTCATTTATGTTTCCCTATTGCTGGTACTTATAGATTTTTCGCAATGGCATTGGTTTGGCACGCATCGCTTTATGCTCAGTCAGCCTGACCAAAGGTGGGTACACATTTTTCTATCTGCAGAAAGCTTAGCTTGCTGGCGTAATCTGCATGGGGATTTATAGGGTGTTTGTCACAGAACACCTCGTTTCGCTCAGCTCAACGAGGTGTCTGTTGTCATCGCAGCTCATTACGGAAAATCTTATTTTTAGAGTTTATGCTGCTGTCTGGGTTCTCTCATTTAACTATTATTGGCACCGTTTATCCTTTCGGCACATTGGATAACAACTTCCGTTGTGGGCTTACCTGGTTTTACAACAAACTCTTGGCGAACGTCTCGGTAACCTTCTCTGGTACCAATGGCGATATAGCGCCCAGGTTTCAGCGCGATTTCTCTCTGGTCAAAATTACCTAATTTCCCTACATGGTAAATGGTGACACTGGTGGTTCGATCTGACTTGAATTTAACCGGTAAGGGGATCAGGGCTTGTGTCAGGGCATTTTCAAGATCTTCAATTTGTCTTTGTAGCCTTGGGGTTTTAGTATTGAGTTTGCGAGCATCTGTTAGTACTTGTCGGGCAAAATAGTTCCTTTTACCTTCGCCAAGGGTTAATGGATCTTGAATTAAGTCTTTTAACTGGTCATCCAGCTTTGCTCTGGCAGCAGCTCTAGCCTTGCCTGTTATTGCGTCCACCAGGCTAGAGTCCTTCTTGACCAGGTCTGTATAGCTCTTTAGGGCTCTGTGCCATTCTTCCTTGGTTTCTTCCATGCGGGCTTGTTGGAGGAGTTTTTCTATCTGTACTCTGTCAGCTTCATTTTGTGCTTGTGCTAAGCCGATATCGGGGGCTTTTGCTGTTGGCTTTAAGTTTTTTGCCCGATGAAAATAGGATTTTGCCGATTCAAATTTTTCTTCGGCAATTGCACCGTAGCCAGATGACATCGCGCTTTGATAATCCCTTTCTGTAATTGCACCCTCAACCTTTGCCAATAGATCCTGAGCATCGGATGTTTCTGAGTCGATCGCGAGAGATTTCTTGAGCTGTTCCTGAGCTAAGTCCAATTTTGCCTGTTTAAATGCCTTTGTTCCTTGAGTTAAGTGCCACCAAGCGAGGGGGAGTTTGTCGGCTCGCTCAATACCCTTAAGGCCTCTGGGATGGTTATTGGATATGGTTAATACCATCTTGAAAGCATCGTTGGCGGAATCCTTATCCCCCTGACTCAGAGCTCGATTACCTTCACTAATATGCGTTTCAATGCGCTCGGGAATACTATCTTTCAGGTACTCTAATGCCTGGAGTGATTCCCGGTATTTTTCGAGCGCTGCCATGAAATTGCGTTTGCGATAAATTTCATCAGCTTTTAGAGCCAAGTCTTCAGCAGAATAGAATTCTTCAAAAGCCCATACTTCTACCTTTCGATCTTTGAGCTCTTCTTTGATTTCAAGAATTTCCTGGAGAACCTTTTGAACCTCCCTGCGCTGCTGCATTATTTCTGCATCGCTATAGGGAGATTTTTGGTTGCTCTCCACAGCTGCGCTGTTTCCAGGCTGTGCGGAGACAATTGTATCGGCTGAACGCTTTGGTGGTTTTACAACCTGAGGAAGCCCCCAAAATACACCGACCAGTGCGCTTACCATTATCACTCCAAGAACGGCGGGCCAGTAGGACCTTTGCTCCCGTTGATGAATAGTGTTGGCAGTCGTTGACTTAGGGGATTTAGAGCTTTCCTCTCCGCCGAATGTGAATTCTGCGGGCTCTATATGAACTGTATCTTCCTTGGAGTTATCGCGGTGCTGCATAGTGATTCCGCCGTGTTATTCAATGACCCAGTGAAGATGTTGGGTATTCAGTAATAACTAATCACATTGATTAGCGTGCTTTTTGGGTACCTCTAACGTAATTTAAATGCTGTTACTGACTGCGCCAGTTTCGGCTTCATAGATTTCCTTTAAAATTTCCCGCCATTGCCGATACTGATTTTCAACAGTACCTGTGAGGGTAATAGTGCGATCTTCCAGCTCAACAATTTGCGGTTCTACCTCTGCCTCAATGGAGTCTCCTAATTCTTGCAGAGCTTCCAAATGCATCTTGGCATCGGATTTTCGGTCAAATGCACTTTTAACAAGATAGCCCCCGGCACCGATTCCAACCTGCCCAGCTGCCTGAGCGCTTCCAGTGCCAGCGCCAGCAGCTGCGATACCTCCAATAATGGCTGCTGCTCCCATAATTGTGTGATTGCGGGCTTTGCGCTTTAACTCTCGCATCTCCCTTACTTCTTCATAGCTGCGGGCTCGCCATTCCTGATAGGGAACTTCCATACTTTTGGCGAAGGTGCCGTAGTACTCCTGCAGAGTGTCGACAAACAGATAATCCCTTTCCCGTATTTTTCTTACCCTCTGCAACATGGGGTCATTCTCTGCGGGTAAAGCACTTAAAAAATAGACACCCTCAGCACTTTGAGTTAAATAGCGATTGAATGCCTGGGGAGAAAAATCCCGTGCAAACCGCATCTCAGAAATTGTGCGCAGCTCTACGATTTGCTGATTTGAAAGCTTTTGTCGGTAATTCAGCATATCGTTAGCAATACGGTTATAGATTCCCTGAAAAGCATCTCCTTCAGTAGGGTGCTTTCGGTCGTAGGCATAGTGGGAAGCGTTCTCTGAATACTGCTTGGTAAACCACAACTGTCCCCGGGAATCGGATACGGTGATTTCCACCGTCAGCTTTTCTCCATCAGATTGCAAAATACGCCCGGATACAGTCACATCAATATTGGTGCGGCTCGATGGAATAACCCTTACAGCTCCCCACCCCAGGCTGGACTGCAATGAATCGGCAAGGGTGACAGCCATATAGCGGGATTCAGCTTGACGAAGCTCGGGAAAAACAAGCTCATCTTCATCTGCTTGTGCTGTATCGAGACCTGGATTGAATTGAATAACGCCGACATCCAGCAGTCTCTCTTCGGGAACATTGTTATCTTCGATTGTTAGCGGAGTAAATGCGGTAGTTCTGACTTCGGTAGTGGTACAACCATTGATAACAACAAGAGTTAGAAAAAATGCTGCGACTCTTGTTATGAACTGATACTTAACCGGTCGGGTTTTTTGGTTGGTCGACATATCGGCGTTCTCCAAGACTACTGCGTTGCACTTTTATACTTGCGATACTCTTCCCAAAGCTTTTCGCGCAATTCGGGGTCAGTCTCGCGTGTGGCAGCTTCACGAATCTGTCGAGCTACGACGTCATCATCTGTACCACTGGGTATATCGGCGGGCACAACTGCCTGTGAACCACCGTGATTAAAATCACCTTTACGTCCAGAGGCGGGCAGTCCGGGACCGGTTATTTGTCCACTGGAGTTATTATTTTTGGGGCCGTTACCTGATGTTGGGCCTGCATTGGGGGGAGGTGGAATTTCGGCTTCTGCAGATTGAATTAAGTCTTCTAGGGATTCCCCTGCTGGTGGTGCCTCATCCATCGCCTCTTCTTTATTTTCTTCGGAGGCTGACCCCGGTCTGTTTCTTACAAAGTCGCGCTCCCGCAAAATCATGCCGTCATAGCTGACCATAGTGGATTCAAACTGGCCCTCAAGTTCTGCAACGCGATCTGCCGATGAAGTGGGAGCTTCATTGGGGGCACTACCGGAACGTGGCGAACCACCGCCGGGTTGCCCAGAAGCTGAACTGCTGGCAGGCGCGCCGCTGGCCTCTGAGTTACTACTGGATGAGCTGCTGCTAGAAGCTGAGCTACTAGATGATGCGCTGGAAGACGAAGATGATTGCTCCTCCTCAGAAAAATCAATTTCTTCGGGAGGCGTTCCATCTTCACCAGACGAAGGATCAGTAGGTTTCTCTCCATTTTGGCTGGTTTGTTCGGGATCCGTATAAATTGGTGACGATGGATCATTTGAACCGTTTGGGTCCGGCATTTGATCCCCAGGTGAACTTTGATCCCTCGACTCTGATCCGCTACTTCCACTACTGGAGGACTGGCTCTGTTCTGATCTCGCTGTAGGCATATTCGCACTGGGCTGGCTGGAAGAGCTGCTACTAGGCTGCCCACTGCTCGAAGCCGTTGATTGGCCAGATCTTTGCGAACTACTGCTGCTACTAGATTGCGATTGCGATTGCGATTGCGATTGTGATTGCGATGCAGAACTGGAAGATGAACTGGAGGATGGTAGAGATGGCATTGCTGGTGGCTGTGACTGAGTTTGTTGGCTCTTGCACCCACCGGTTAAGATCGCCGCCAAAGCAATTGGTACCAGTACATTTGACAAACAGCTGTGGCGGTGAATTTTTTCTACCGCTGCTCGAGGTGTCATCTCTTTCTCTCCTAGACTGTTTGCCGGTGTGACCGCGTGAGACACATGAAGTGTTTTTCCGGTACTAGAAAATGCTCAATGTGGAACTTTAAAAATAGTTGTTATTTGATTATTTGCGTAGATTCCACATCGAGCTGGTGTCAGTGGTGATAGGTTTCTCAGTCGAATATAAAGCGTTGCACAATTCCGCGGGTTTCCACCGCCTCTCCATCTTCAAACCTTGGTCTGAATTTAGCGCGTTTTAGAATGTTTCTAACTTTTGAGCGGATCTTCACTTTATCTGAAGGGTAAGCCCTGAGTATTTTTATATTCCTCGCCTTGCCAAAAGCCGTGACATCATAGGAGACCGTAATCCGGGAATTGGCTAGGGCTTTGCTGTCCGACTCCAAAACGGGGAGCGCGGGTAAAGCCACAGGCCGTCCAAATATGTCCTCAATTTCATCGTTAGAGGCACCGTTATCCCAAAGTGCCTTGTAGGCCTCGCCGTAGGTTTGGCGTGCGGAGTGCCACTTGTTAAACATCATGTACCAGTCGCCGAGTTCAACTTTGGCTTTGGCTGAGGCTGCCGGGGGGGACTTGGGGTTTCTTTGGTAGACATCAACGATACGGGTAATGGCTTTTTTCCCGGTGTTAAAACTCTTCATCCGGTAGTGATCTAATTTGGTTCGCTGATGTGAGTCGGGGCCACTACCACCAAAGCTGGCGTTAACAAAAACTGGAGAGTTGGGTTCACCCTTATAGGTGGCCAGATAATAGTTAGTTGCTTTTAATCCGCGCAGGGCATCAACAAGGCGAAGGTCGGTGGAGCCAAAGTTTTTTGTAATAATATCTACCGCCAAACTGTAAAGATTGGTTGCACTAATTAGATGCTCAAATAGCGTGTCCCCTTTTTCCTCCACATAAGCCTGTAAATGCCAACGACTCAAGTTGTTGATTACTGGCAGCATACGGGGGTCTTTTTCGCCGTAATTTTTCTGGTAGAGCCAGTAGAGGTACTGCTGGTTGTCGTTAGCTTCTTCCCACTGATTGAGCGCTATTTGACTCTCGATCAAGCGCTTGATCATAGGGATTTGGCTTAGTGAATAGAGCCCCTCATTGACTCTGCTAATCAGCATTGCACGACGAAATTCAGTGACAGCCTGCTCATGATCGCCAGCTTTCTGTAATGCGGTGGCCAGCCCCAAAAGCTGTTCATCAATACCGGCGCCATAAGCACCATATTGGGCTTCGAGCTCCTCTATACGTTCACGGTAATTTTCTACAGCCTCGGAGGGCCTTAGCTGTCGAGGTGTTTTCTTGAGTGGTTTCGAGGCGGCTTCAATAAAGGCTTTTGGAGGTGCATTAGTTTGGACTGCCACAGGTGCGCCATCGTCGGCCAGGGCGCCATTACACAGCAGTGCTGTGGCTGTAAACATCAAGCCGATAGCAAAGGAATTGCTGGTATCTATCTGTGTCACGATTGAACCACTTCCGTTTCATATTTGGCTTCACCGAATACCAAACAGCTGAGGTTGGAACCTGCACCTGTCAGTTTTCGGGTCTTATTTCCGCTCGCCCACTGCAACAGCGAATACGGCGGAAGTTCTCTCCTGAATGTGGTTCTCTCGACCCTGAGCGCATTGAGGGGGTATCCTCAAGCTCACAGTGACGGCGCGACTGGATGCTTATAAATGCCTGCCTGGCCGCGTATTAGTCAGTATAGCTAGCACTATGTGCCAAGAAGGAAGCTGCGGCGGGTACTTCAGCCACTTAATGCCCATTGCGCCAGCATGCCTGTGACCACCCTTTTGGTTTAGCAGTTGGGAGTGCAAATTAGGGGTGAGGGACTGTAAGTAGATGCCAAAAATTTGTTGATTACGTCCGATATCGCGACTTGGCAGCGAAGTGTAGCGAGTGGCTTGGTTGGCGCTGGTGCCACATCAGGATGGCGGAAGCTAAATAGGTGGATCATCGTCCTAACAAGTATGCTGAATTTGGGGTTAGATTACTGCTGTTGCTGTATCAGAGGTTGATCTATTTGGATTGCAGCGTAACAAGCGCCATAATCAGCTGATTCGAATTCAGAGGAGAGCTCAGTGAGTATCTATATCGATCCAGAGATCGCGGTAAGCCTTCGGGGCTATGAAGCACCCGAGAAGCTGGGCTTTGGAACCGCCATGGCCCCAGTAATGTTTCGCGCCATTTGGCAGGATGGTTGCTGGAGTAGTGGAGAGTTGATCCCCTATGCGCCTCTGACCGTCGACCCTGCTGCTAAGGTACTTCACTACGCGCAGTCATGCTTTGAAGGAATGAAGGCCTATCGAACTTCCGAGGGGGGAGCTGCACTGTTCCGGCCCGAAATGAATGCTGCACGAATGGCATATTCAGCGAAGCGCTTATGTATGCCTCCGGTTCCTGAGTCCCTGTTCCTGGATGGCGTTCGTGTTGTGACTGCTTACTGCGCTGGCCTGCTCCCGAGCAACAGCGGTGAGTCCCTGTACCTGCGTCCTTTCCTAATGGGAACCCAGCCGGACCTAACGGTTTCAGCCAGTAATGCCTATGAATTTTATGTAATAGCTAGTCCCTCGGAAGCCTACCATTCCGGCAATATGCGTTTGTGGGTTGAGAGAGAAGATGCTCGAGCCGCAGTAGGGGGAACTGGGGATGCTAAAGTTGGCGGAAATTATGCCAGCTCTCTACTTAGTATCGGCCGCCTTAAAGAGCGAGGTTATGATCAGTCGCTTTGGTTGAGCCCCTCTAATCGGCAGAGTATCGATGAGCTGTCAGGGATGAATTTTTTTGCGGTCATTGATGGCGCTATATATACCCCAGCGTTGAACGGCTCAATTCTCGAAGGCATCACCCGATATTCTCTGATCCAGCTTGCGGAGGGATTGGGGTACAAGGTTGTTGAGCGGGCGATCCCCATTGATGAACTGTTAGAGCAGGTAGCTTCTGGAGACTGTAGCGAAGCTTTTGCTTGTGGTACTGCTGCAATAATCAGTCCTATCAGCGTAATCGGTGATGGCGATAGGGAGTACGAACTAGCCGATGCCCCAGGTCCTGTTGCAGAGCGTTTGCGACAAGCACTGCTGGATATTCAGGAGGGGCGTTCTGAGGATGCTTACGGGTGGATGCACTCTGTTGAGCCTGTAGTTTAAGTACTGAATCTTCGTACCCGGGCAGTTTCCAAGGCTGCCTGGGTCTAGTAACCAGCTTTTCCCCACCATAAATCCTGCTTTATCCTTCGCGGGTTTTTTTGTAGCAGTGTTTTCTATTTACTTGTTTCCAAGCGAAACGCTCGCGTAAACATTCCCGCCAATTTAATTGAGTTTGTTGACTTGTGCGACCTTAACACCTAAAAGTGAAGGGGTTAAATAAGAAATAAATTGGAGCTTGAGAGTGGCCTGATTGCGGTACACCTCATTTTGACCAGCAGTTCCAAGATCAATTTGAGCTAATAGGTCTCGCTTATAGTTCCTTGCACAGTCGAGGATAACGAGATGTTGACCCATATGCTTGGCCTTATGCTGCAACCACGTAGACAGTGGCAGCTTATTGGCAGTCTCTCTGAACGTAATCTGCGTAGACAGGTTCCTTATGTCATCGTTCTGGCATTACTTCCTGCAGCTGCGTGGTATTTTGGCACGACACAAGTTGGCTGGACGATTGGCACTGGTACCCCGGTGAGAATTACGGGACAAAGTGCTTTGGAATTGGTCGCCGTATTTTATTGCACAATGGTTTTGGCTGTCACTGCTATTGGTTATTTCATCCATTGGATGGCAAAGACTTACGGAGCTGAAACTCACCCCCTTAAAGGCGTTGTTGTAGCGGGTTTCACTGCCACGCCTATTTTTATTGTGGGTATTGCAGGGATTTACCCTGTGTTGTGGCTGGACATACTGCTCGCAACTCTGGCGGTTGCTTACGCCGTCTATCTGCTTTATTTGGGAATTCCTATAGTGATGGGTGTTTCTGAAGAGCGTGGCTTCCTTTTTGCCAGTGCAATTATTACGGTGTCACTCGTCATGGCAGTCATTGTTATGGTTGCTACAGTTCTATTCTGGAGCTATGTATCCGCACCGGTCTTTTACTCCTCTTGAGTAGTTTGGGCTCCTAGCTATCACTAGATGAAATGTCGTTTCAGGCATTTTCGCCAGGAGATTTAGGGCTGTTGTTGTGGTGGGGATACAAGCTATCGACGTCGTACCCGGTGAAGGGGCTCATATTCACGGGTACGGCGAAGTCTCTTCTATCCTGGCTGTATCGACAATGCGTAAAGTAAATGACCGCCTTTCGGGGTTTCTCGAAGAATTCAACAGCTCTATGAAAGAGCTCTACTCGAAGGGCTTTGAGTTCAACCCCATCAATGTTCGGGAATCGACCACAAAGTTTATAGATAAGTATGTGACCGATATTCCAGATGTTGCCTCGGTGCAAGATGGCATTATCTATGCCTCTGGATATGACGTACCGGTAAGAGTCTTTGTCCCCTATCCCGATGAAGTTCTACCTGTTCTTGTCTATTTTCATGGCGGTGGTCATGTAGCTGGAAACGTTTATTCATTTGACCCGATTTGCAGAAAGATTGCCCGGGAGACTCGACATATTGTTGTTGCGCCTGAGTACCGGTTGGCCCCTGAGAATCGCTATCCGAGCGCAGTAACAGATTGCTATGCCGCAGTTGTTGGGGTTTGGGCGGCACTGGATAGATTGGGCTTATATTATCAACCGAGTTTGTCGGTCGCTGGGGACTCTGCAGGTGGCGCTCTGGCCGCCACAATGTCTCACCTGGCTCAATTTGACTACAGCGTTAAGATTAAAAAGCAGGTTTTAATTTATCCGGTTCTCGATTACACCATGCATTTACGGTCCCATGAAGAGAATGCGGTAGGCTATTTTTTAGAGGCACGAAAATCAATTTGGTACTTGGGGCAATATTTTGCTGAGGGGCAGTGTAGAAAAAAAGCATCCCCTCTTTTTATGGATTTTACGGCAGCTCTTCCTGAAACCTTAGTTTTTACCGTGGAGTTTTGCCCGCACCGGGATACTGGGGATATTTACTACCGGAAAGTGGAAGAGGTGGGTGTTAGATCTGAAAATGTTCACTTTTCCGATATGATTCATCCATTTTTGATTCTTGAAGACTTGGTGAAAGGGGAGTGCGCAAAAGTTTATGCCGGCATGAATAGTTTCCTGAATGACTAAACTTACGGCTTTCCTTTTGTAATTGAGTACTGGTAAGATAATTTATACCCGTTATCAAACTCTAGTATTTCTTCTGAATTTATTGATCTTTCGATAACTATCTCCGCTATTGATTTAATAACTTGTTTAGGTTCTGCGTCCATGCAATGTATGCTCATGGAGTTAATGGCCATGTCAGCGCTAATTACTCGGTGTTCAACAACCTGAATGAGCAGCTGCTTATCACTTTGGTAGAGCTTGAAACCAGGCCCCTCCGTCATCCATTTTTTGTACTTTGTAGCGCCCCACGGGCCTTTGCACTTTATTGCTTGATATTGAGTTGATGATATTTTGATATAGATAGGCTCGCTTCCTTTTATATCTGTACTTTTATCGATAGGTTGTTCTGTGTAGAGGTTTGATCCATTAGGAGCAGAGATCTGTATCGCTATCATTTCGGCAGCAGCGTCAAGTGAGCAGAATACGTAAATAAGAAAACACAAAAACTGACATTTTTTAATTGAAGTGCTGGCCATCTTGATTTCAATAAGTGGTTTTTGTTTTTGGGAGTATGGCGCTTAAATGAATCTCTAGGGTTGTCTTCTGTACTAATAATAGCGCCTTGATAACGAGGTGTTGGTTGGATAGTATCAAAGTGTGTATTTAGTCCTGTTTTCACCTTTAAATTGGTACAAAGGTACCAATTTGAGGTTTGAGTAGCTCAATTGACAATAATTTATATAAAAGGTGTGGCTATGAAGACTTTAGCGTATATGGGAGTAATTCTGGTTTTAATAGTATCCGTTGGGTGTTCTGAACGGCCTGAATCCAGAGTTGAGGACAGTTCCAGTAAGGTTGATTTTCAAAAGCAACTATTAAAAAAACTGATATCTGCAAAGACTGGGGATGTTATTACTATTCCTGAGGGTAAATTCCATATTAATCGTAGTTTATCCCTGAATATTGATGGGGTAACGCTACGTGGAGCTGGCATGGATAAATCTGTCCTCTCCTTTGAGGGGCAAATTCAGGGTGCTGAGGGGATATTAGTTAATGCCAGTAACTTTACTATTGAGGGGTTGGCTATTGAGGATACCATAGGCGATGCCCTGAAAATTAATGAGGGCAAAAACATTATCATCAGGGATGTTCGTGTTGAATGGACCAATGGTCCGTCTACCCAGAATGGTGCCTATGGTATTTATCCTGTACAGACTGAAAATACTTTAATCGATGGTGTGGTAGCTATTGGTGCTTCAGATGCCGGAATTTATGTCGGTCAGTCGCGGAATGTTATTGTTCGCAATAGCCGTGCAGAATTTAATGTGGCGGGTATTGAGGTAGAGAATACGATCGGTGCAGATGTTTACAACAATATTGCTGTGAATAACACTGGGGGAATTCTTGTTTTTAATATGCCTAATCTTCCGCAGCCAGGGCACAGTACACGTATCTACAACAACCAGATAAAGAATAATAATACTGGAAATTTTGGTCATGAGGGCACGCCGGTTGCTGCCGTGCCAGCAGGGTCTGGGGTGGTT
This sequence comes from Microbulbifer maximicatervae (SeqCode), assembly GCF_052466985.1. Classification (NCBI taxonomy): domain Bacteria; kingdom Pseudomonadati; phylum Pseudomonadota; class Gammaproteobacteria; order Cellvibrionales; family Microbulbiferaceae; genus Microbulbifer; species Microbulbifer maximicatervae (SeqCode). The sequence continues at coordinate 3,053,904 of NZ_CP174298.1, read as the reverse complement.
ATTAACTCGAATGATCGGGTGGAGATTTTTGAAAATGATATTTCTGATAATGATACTGCTAACATATTGATCAGCAGCTATTTTACGGCTGGATACTATAGTGATAAGTCTACGCAGGCTGATTTTGACCCATACCCAGAGGGGATCTATATCTATGCCAATAACTTTTCTGGCGGTGGTACATCGCCAGATCATCTTAAGCTAAAAGCTCTGAAGTTAGCTATGTTTGGAATATCAGGTGCGTTGCCGGATATTCTTTGGGATGGGGTGGTTGATCAAAGTAAACTGGTGGATGGTCAAATATCTGCGGCATTAAAGTTATGTATTGATAACGAGCCTGCAGGAATTCTCAATATAGACTTTGGAAATGAGTATAAGAATATATCTACGGATATAACACCTCATCAGTGTCATTTGGAAAAGCTTGCCAAAGTAGTTTTAGACCTTGATTCAAAGCTGGAAAATGAAGACCATTTGGCAGTGATAGAGGTAGCTAATGAAGAATAATAATCAAATAAGTAGGCAGCTTATCTACTCTATTTGGAGCCTTATATTATTGATTGGCCTTACGGGGTGTGAATCATACAAAAAGGATGTTCATTTATTCCCAGCAGAAGAGGTGCCCGAAAAACTCAGTGCATGGAATTTATTGAGGCTGGAGAAAGGTGTGCTCTTTCCTGCAGAAAGAGCATTACCCTATGATTTAAATACGGGTTTATTTACTGATTATGCTCATAAGTTCAGGACCGTCTGGCTGCCTGAGGGGGCTTTTGCAACCTACAGAGAAGAACAGTTTAATTACCCTGTCGGAACTATCCTAAGCAAGACATTTTACTATCCACAGGAGAGTAGTGGTGTAGTTCGTCGTACCGATGACTTTTCTACAGATTATGTTGAGGGGCGCTTTGGGCAGGCACTTGATTTAAATCGTGTCCGTCTCGTTGAGACACGGCTTTTAATCCGCAGGCAGGAAAATTGGCAGGCGCTGCCCTATGTCTGGAATAAAGAGCAGACTGAGGCAACTCTTGAGATTGCTGGTGATGTGAAAAATTTTCAGTTGGTTAGCCTGAACGGACAACAGGAAAACCTTAGTTATGTAGTACCTGACGCTAATCAATGTGCTGGTTGCCATGCAGAAAAGTTTACTGAAAAAGCCATTTCTCCTCTCGGCCCAAAAGCTCGACATCTGAATAAAGACTATCCCTACGATAGCGGAGTAGAGAATCAATTGCTGTTTTGGCAGAAGGCCGGCTATTTACGTGGGCTGCCTGATCTGAAAAGTTTGCCGAGAAATGCCAATATTTACGATGCAACTGTGTCGCTGGAAGACCGCGCCAGGGCTTATTTGGATATTAATTGTGGCCACTGCCACAATCCCTCTGGGCCGGCAGATACCTCAGGGCTTATGTTGCATCATGGCGAAACTGATTGGCGCAAACTTGGGCTATGTAAACCGCCTATTGCTGCGGGTACAGGCAGTGGAGGGCATTTATTCGCAATAGTACCGGGAGAGCCTGAAAATTCTATTTTGAATTTTCGTGTAGAGTCTACCGCGCCTGGGGCCATGATGCCTGAATTAGGTAGAAGCATGGTGCATACAGAGGGCGTTGAATTACTAAAGCAGTGGGTAAGTTCCCTACCGGGAAGCTGCACTTAATCTTTATTGGAAGCTATCTGGAAAGAGCTATATGAAGAGGAGTTGGGTATGGAGGGGACAACTCCATACCCGTTTCCTGGAGACGAGTAATTCAGAAAGATTCAGCCGTATGCTGCAGTTTCAGCAACAACTGTTGCAGCTGGAATTAATCCGTTGATCATCAAGGTGACGGTGCGTTCCAACAGCGGTGAGTCGATAGCAATAGCACCGCTCAAAATTTCATACTCAAGATTCAGGATCGTACCGTGAGCAATTTGTGCAGCCGCTTCAGAATCCGCCAGACCCAGTAATTGGAAGAATTCCTTAATCATTGACTCTCTGGCGTGATTGGCCATCCGCACCGCGCGGGTCAGCTGCTCATTGCGAAGCGCTTCATTGCGGAATGCCAGTTCAACCAATCTGCGATCCCGGTCTTCAGCCTGGGTGCGGACATGAGTAAGAATAAAACGGGTCAATTGTTGAATCAGCAGTTTACGACTGCTATGTGACGCCCGCTCCTGTGCGGATAAATTACGTGCCGCACTAAAACTCTCTTCATGCAGTTGGCGTGTAGCCTCGAGTCCCTGCTCAACAAAATAAGTAAATGAATCGCTGATCAGGTCATTCAGGTCTTTGAAATAATAAGTAGTAGCCGCGAGAGGAACGTTAGCTTCGCGGGCGACTGCACGGTGCCTGATGCCGCGGATACCTTCTTTAACGATCAGTCTCAGGGTGGCCTCTAGAATCGCCTTGCGCCGCAGACGGCTATCTGCGCGTTGGGCCCGGCGGCCGTGGTAGACCAATTCAGACTTTCCAGTGTCTACAGTCATAGCATTATCCCTGTCTTATTGCGTTGGCGCCGATAGCAAGGTGAAGCTGGTCGGCCGTGCCATTCTAGCCAAACAAAATTAAAAAAAGGGAATAATGCTATTACATTCGATTACACGAATATTGCACTGGTACAGCGCAATTAATGTAAAAAAGTGGGGATTTGATGATGTATCTCATCATACTGAAAAAGTGAAAGATGAAAAATCCGCAAGATACAGATTAGTGAGGGGGTTCACATTTTGGCTTTTGGTGAAAAAGTTAAGTTCTGCAATCGATTGGCAGGACAAATAGCCATTCAATTGCAGAATTAAATTGGTTAGCTGCTGCTTATCTTAAGAGATTTTTCCGGTAACACGTACGCGCTTTGAGCCTGGAATGATCTTAACTTTCTGGCTTTTATGTCTTTCAATACCGATATCAATGGCGTTTTTTGCTGCGATCAATAAGCCGGCGACAAGGAATGCACCGGGAGGAAGCACGGCAACAAGAACGCCTGGATAGTCACTGCCAAAAATGGAAATACCCCAATCTTTTGCCATTGAACCAAATAACAAGTCCATATCTGAAAATAGCGTGCCTTGGCCAAGAATTTCTCTGACTGCGCCAATGGCGATGAGTACTGCAGTGAAACCTATACCCATCATAAATCCATCTGCCAGGGACGGAAGCACGGGGTTTTTACTGGCAAAAGCATCTGCTCGTCCCAGGATCGCGCAGTTGGTTACGATTAGCGGGATAAAAATACCTAGTACCAAGTAAAGCTCGTAGGTATAAGCCTTCATCAATAGCTCAACGCAGGTAACGAAAGTGGCGATGATCATAACGGAGGCCGGCAAGCGGACAGTATCCGGAATTTGTCGTCGAATCAGGGAGACCGCAAGGTTTGAGCAGGTGAGAACTCCGGTAGTGGCCAAGCCGAGGCCGATGCCGTTCACCACGGAACCGGTGACCGCCAGCAGGGGACAGAGGCCAAGCAATTGCACCAGCGCGGGGTTATTTTTCCACAGCCCATTTTGGGCGATTTCTGTGTAGCCGGGAGTTGCCATCAGTTCTGCTCCTCAACCGCCGCAGGTACTTGTTCCGAGTCGATTTCAGAGTTCTCAATCTCTACCGCTCGCTTGGACATTGGCGCATTAAATATTTGTTCGTGGTGCTGGGCTACAAACTCAAGCACCTGGTGCACTTCATTGACAACAGCGCGAGGAGTAATTGTTGCGCCAGTAAATTCATCAAAAACACCGCCATCCTTTTGTACTTTCCAATCGGCTGAAGGCGGATTTTTTAGTGACAGGCCGTCAAACTGGAGCACCCAGTTACTTTTTTTCAGCTCGACTTTATCGCCCAGCCCCGGAGTTTCTGTGTGGCTTGTTACCCTGACGCCAGCAATAGTGCCATCGCGATTCACACCAACGAGTATTTTTATCGGGCCGGAATATCCATCCGGTGTGACTGCGGGCACAATGACTGCAGAGACTTTTCCGTCCTCTTCCCGCGCGAGATTGATATCTCCACCTTGTTGCAGGCCTAGCTGATTCCAGTAAGGTTTTGGAATTGGATAGGTGTCTACCAACATGTCATTACTGTGGCGTTCCAATGGGATAATTTCCAGTAGTGCTTTCGCCGAAGCTTCCCGGATAGCTCTCTCAATCGGTTCTTTAGTCGTAATTTGGGTCACTGCGAGTGTACCTGCAGTGACCAGGGCGATAAGAGTGAGAACGGCGGCATTGGAGGCCATTGACTGTTTAAGCATCAGCTCTCCTCCAGGTCGGTAGCGCGGCGGGAGCCCTTGTGGCCATAGGTCCGTGGAAGCGTGTAGTTATCAATGGTTGGTGTTGCAAAGTTCATCAGCAATACAGCAAAAGCCACCGCATCGGGGTAAGTGCCCCAGGCGCGGATTACGTAAGTGAGCAGCCCCACACCGGCCCCAAAAATCAGGCGGCCCCGGTTACTGGTGGCACCGCTGACAGGGTCGGTAATAATAAAGAAGGCCCCAAACATGGTGGCCCCAGAAAATAAATGCAGTACGGGGGATCCCTCTGACAAGGAACTGCCGCTGTCGTAGAAAAACAGGGAAATCAGAGTGAGGGTGGCGAGCATGGCAACCGGTGCATGCCAGGTAATAATGCCGCGAAATAATAAGAACAGCCCACCTAACAGGAATCCGAAGCTGACGGTTTCCCAGCCGACTCCAGCAAATGTGCCTTTATTGAGGACCGGCTCCATTTCATAGAGCCGGGAGAGAAGCACTGACTCGTTTAACCGCACGATTTCCAGCGGTGTAGCGCGGGTAAAACCATCGACATTGTAGCTACCGATTACCAGAGAGAAGGCCTCTTCCAGGCTGGGTGTCCCGCCGATAACCTCTGCAGCTCCCACCCAGCGGGTCATATCTACCGGGAAACTAATCAGCAGGACAACATAGCCCACCATTGCGGGGTTAAATGGGTTGTACCCCATGCCGCCATAAAGATGCTTGGCCAGGACAATTGCCACCGCAGTGCCCACTATCGGCAGCCACCAGGCACAGTAGGCTGGAAGCGCGATACCGAGCAGCAGTGCAGTTACAAAAGCACTGCAATCCCGCAGATAGAATGCTGCCGGCCTGCCGCGCAATCTCATTACCGCTGCTTCACACAGAAGCGCTGTGATTGTGCACAGGGCAATATTGATCAGTACTCCGATACCGAAATAAATCACCATCGCCAGCACACCGGGTATGGTGGCCGCGGCGACTTGTAGCATGACTTTGGTGGTGTCATTGCCGGAGCGGGCATGAGGGGAGGTGGCGCGCATCAGAGACATTATTGCTTTCCGTCCTGTGCTGCTTGTTGTTCGCGCATTTTGTCTTCCAGTTTCTTTTGTAGCTTCTCCAGGGCACTTTCGAATGCGCCCAGATTGGCATCATCTTCATCCCGAGCCTTTTGCAGGCGAGTCTCAGCTTTGGCGACGCGCTTGCGCAGTGCTTCGATATCTGCAGCAAGTCTGTCGGCGTCACTCATCTGGGCCCGCGCCTCAGCGGAGGCACGGGCTCTGGTAATTGCCCGCACAGCTGCATTGGTTTCTTCCTGGTTGGGCTCCCGGGTGGTATCCCTATCGGCGCGTCGTTCGGCAAGGGTCAACTTGTGTTGTGCTTCCTGCAATTTCACTTCAGCAGCCTTGAGTTGCGCTGCCAATTGGTCGCGCTGGCTCTCATCGGCAGCTTCCAGTTTATTGCGCATGCGTTCCACCCGGCTCTCGGCACTGGAGAAAGTACGCTGGGCGCGGGCTAAAAGCTGCTTAGGGTCCTCCTGGCGGGACTTAACGCGCGCCAGGGCGGCGGCGACAACATCTGCTTCCTGCTTCTCAGCTTTGGCTGTCGGAGATTCAGGGTTTTGTTCCCTTTGCTGGCGAGCTTGTTCAGCGGCTTTGCGCCGGGCTTCGCGTTTTGCTTCTTTCTCTTTTTCAGCTTTTTCAAGGCGCAACTTGCGGAATTCGAAACGATCGCGTGCGCGATCGGACTTCTCTTTTTCCGCTTCAGCAGTGCGAATTGCACCTTTGGCAGCGCGATAGTACTGAACCAGGGGAATCGTACTGGGGCAGACGTAAGAGCAGGCACCGCACTCGATACAGTCAAACAGGTTATAGGCCTGTAGCTTCTCCCGTTCGTCGGCGCGGGCATACCAATAGAGTTGTTGCGGCAGCAGGGAAGCCGGGCATGCCTCTGCGCAAAAACCGCAGCGAATACAAGCTTGGGCCACCGGTGCTGGCGGTAGCTCCTCACGCGTCGGTACCAGCAGGCAGTTGGTGGTTTTTACGATCGGAGCGCGTTGATCGTCAATCGTATAACCCATCATCGGACCGCCGATGATCACCTTTTGCATCAGGCCCCGATGGACACCGTGGTATTTGAGGATATGTTCTATGGGAGTGCCGATAGGCACATCGATATTGCGCTGCTGCTCCAGTGCTTTGCCGACAACAGTCGTCACTCGGCTGATCAGGGGTTCGCCAAACCGAATCGCGCGATATACCGCGCGAGCAGTGCCGACATTCTGGCATACAATCCCCACATTGGCCGGTAGCCCTTTGTTGGGCACTTCTCGGCCGGTAAGGATTTGAATCAGCTGTTTTTCGCCGCCGGACGGATACTTTGTGGGGAATACCACGATATCGAAACGGGTGCCTTCGACAGCTTTGCGCATCGCGCGGATAGCTTTGGGCTTATTGTCTTCAATACCAATCAATACCCGTTCGGGCTGGTCGAGGATATGGGCAAGAATTTCCACGCCGGCGATAATTTCGTCGGCACGCTCCCGCATAAGCATATCGTCGGCAGTGATATAGGGTTCACACTCTGTGCCATTGATAATCAAAGTATCAATTTCGGCGCCGCCGTGAGGGTCTAGCTTCACAGCGGTTGGAAACCCGGCACCGCCCATGCCGGCAATACCGCAGTCGCGGATCTTGTCCAGAAGCTCTATCGGTGAAATCTGGAGGTAATCTTCGCAGGGGGTGAGTTCGCACCAGGCATCGTCGCCGTCTGTGCGAATGACAATGCAGTCCTCCAGCAGACCTGAAGGGTGGGGAACTGGATAGGGTTCAATAGCCATAACCCTGCCGGAGCTGGGAGCATGCACTGGACAGCTAATGAAACCGTCGGCTTCGGCAATCTTTTGCCCCTTTAATACCTTATCACCGAGGTTCACCAGCGGTATGGCGGTGGTACCGGAGTGCTGTAGCAGTGGTACGATCAAGTCCTCGGCGAGGGGGATCACTCCTATAGGCTCACCGGTACTCTGGTGTTTGTTCTCGGGAGGGTGCACTCCGCCGGGGAAGTCGTTGGGGCGCAGCTCGCGCGCTTTTTCACTGGCAATCAGTTGTGCCTCGCGGGCTGCGCGTCTCTCCTGAACGGCCTCTCTTTGTTTGGTCTTGCTATCTACGGGGTTCAAACCGCGCCTCCCCCGGTATGTTCTTGAATAGTGCGGCGATCGCTGGCAATTAGCACCGAGCTATCGCTGGGTTTGTGTGGATGCCAATCCTGTAAAGCGGTTTCCAGGGGAACCATATCGATACAGTCAACGGGGCAGGGCTCGACACAAAGGTCGCATCCTGTGCACTCGTCGGTGATCACCGTGTGCATATATTTGGCGGCGCCCGCAATAGCATCTACCGGGCAGGCCTGAATACATTTGGTGCAACCGATGCACTCTGCCTCGCGGATAAATGCCACTTTTTTTACATCTTCAACGCCGTGCTCGGCGTCCAGTGGCATGGGCTCTATATCCAGCAGATTGGCCAACTCATTGATAGTGGCCTGCCCGCCGGGGGGGCACTTGTTGATGGTATCGCCGTGCACTATCGCTTCTGCGTAGGGGCGACAGCCGGGGTAGCCACACTGGCCACATTGAGTCTGTGGCAACAGGGCATCGACCTGCTCAACGAGTGGGTCACCCTCCACCCGGAAGCGAACGGCGGCGAAACCCAGCAGGGCACCGAATACCAATGCCATGCCACCGAGCACCAGCAGGGGAGAAGAAATTTGTGAAATCCAGTCCAGCATTTCGAAATCCTATACCAGACCGCTAAAGCCCATAAATGCCAGTGACATCAGTCCGGCAGTGACCATTCCGATTGCGGCGCCGCGAAATGGCAGCGGGACATCGGCGGCAAAAAGGCGCTCGCGCATCGAGGAAAACAAGATTAACACCAGGGAGAAACCCACTGCTGCGCCAAATCCGTAAAGAGTGGACTGTATAAAAGTGTGCGCTTTCATAGTGTTCTGCAGAGCGACACCCAACACGGCACAGTTGGTAGTGATCAGCGGTAGAAAAACGCCTAGCACTTTGTACATCAAGGGGCTGGTCTTCTGGATAAACATCTGCGTGAACTGTACGACAACAGCAATCACCAGAATAAATGAGATGGTGCGAAGATCTTCAATACCAAAAGGGGCCAACAGATAGGTGTTGACCAGGTATGAACAAATAGAGGCCAAAGTAAGTACAAAGGTGGTAGCGCCGGCCATACCCACAGCGGTCTCCAGTTTATTGGAAACTCCCATAAACGGGCACAGGCCGAGAAACTGCACTAACACATAATTATTGACCAAGATGGTGCTGAGCAGAATGACGGCAAATTCGGTCATAACAGGTCCGGTTAAAGCCCGAGGGCGGAGTGGCGCGAACAGCGGCAATGGCGTCGGCAGGGTTAAGGTGAGACTAGCACCTTCCTTGTGATCACCGTCGAATGCCGCGCAGGGCGGCTATTATGGTTGAGTCGCTTGGGGGCTTCAACTCGTGAGGAGGGTGGCAGGGGAAAAGGGCCGACAAAGGGACACCTTTGGATCAAAAGGCCTCCACTTGGAGTAAAGGTGGAGGCCTTTGTGGATACTATTTGCAGTACCTTTGTCAATTTGAAACGATAGGTACAAGATGGGTAACCCAGTTTGGTACTTGGTGTTAAGCGTGGGGTAGAGGCAATACAGTATATTGACCCGGCATGCGTGTTTTTGCTTGAGAGCAACCTTAAATTCAGTTGGAGCAGTTTAATGTCGAACGAAACCTACACTCCCCCCAAGGTTTGGCAGTGGGATAAGGAAAGCGGGGGCGCTTTTGCCAGTATCAATCGGCCGGTAGCGGGTGCGACCCATGATAAAGCGCTGCCGCAGGGGCAGCACCCGATGCAGCTCTATTCTTTGGCCACGCCGAACGGGGTTAAAGCGACGGTGATGTTAGAAGAGTTATTGGAACTTGGGTTTGAGGGAGCCGAATACGATGCCCATTTAGTCCGTATCACTGAAGGAGAGCAGTTTGGCAGTGGTTTTGTAGAGGCAAACCCAAATTCCAAGATTCCGGTCTTAGTGGATCACAGCACTACGCCACCAATCCGGGTATTTGAGAGTGGCTCCATACTGCTTTACCTGGCGGAAAAGTTTAATGTCCTCTTGCCTCATACGCCCGAGCAGCGCACCGAGGCTTTGAATTGGCTCTTCTGGCAGATGGGCTCGGCCCCTTACCTGGGGGGAGGCTTTGGACACTTTTATGCCTATGCACCGGAAAAATATGAATACCCGATCAACCGATTTGCTATGGAAGTAAAGCGCCAGTTGGACGTATTGGACCAACAGCTGGCAAAGCATCCGTATGTGGCGGGAAGGACTTATACCATCGCCGATATTGCGATCTGGCCCTGGTATGGGGCTCTGGTGCGCAATGAAGCTTATAGTGCGGCGGAATTTCTCGATACCCAGAGTTATAAAAATCTCAATCGTTGGGTGGGGGAAATTGCAGAGCGGCCAGCAGTAAAGCGCGGACGAATGGTCAATCGAACCTGGGGTGAGCCCAGCGAACAACTACATGAGCGCCACAGCGCTGGTGATTTTGACAATAACACCCAAGATAAAGTGACCGATAAGGATGTTGATTAATACAGGGTATTAATAGGTAAGGCTGGCACAAGGATGTGCCAGTATCTATTTTCTATGGTTATTTTCCGGTGCCCCTCTTTTTAAAAGTGGCCGTTAATTAATATTTATATAAAGAGTAGGGTCGGCTAAAAAGCCCTCATAGACAGCATAAACTGAACCACCTGTGAGGTGCGGGGCAATTGCCACAATTTTTCCGCCGCGAAGCCGGCGATTAAAGCCAGACCTAAAACCAGTGGCAGGGGAATTCCCTGTAAACGCTGCTGAACATCTTGCTGTTGCTGATTTACGATTGCCAATACACTGAGCCGCTGTCGCTCCGTATCCCGGCTGCATTGTTCGATCTGTTTATTTAAAGACTTCAGTGACATCGTTTAAAGCCTCTTTAACTTGTCGCTTGGTCTCTTCAAAACCCAGTAGGGGCACCAGCTTCTTTTGATAAACGATAGCTCCCGCCAAAATAGCGACCTGGATAAGAATAAATACCAGAAATGCCAAATAAATAGACTGGGAAAAATAGTAGGCAATCAGCCCAACGCCTCCACAGAGACTGACGATGAGGGCCGCACTTAGAGGCAGTAACATCAGTTGCAGGGCAACAATACGCTTGCCGGCTGCAATCGTTCTATCCAACTCCAACTGGAATAGCTTTTGAATATTAGCCAACCAGGCAGTCAGTAGGGTCAGTGTTGCCTCGGCGCGAGCAAGGGTAGCTTCAAGGCTATTTTCACCTTCTCCATCAGAGTCTTTCCCTGAGGGAGAAGGTGAAGACTGACCCGGGCTGCGCTCCTGCGCAGCGGAATCGGCATTCTCGCCAGACGCTTGGGACTTTTTTTCATTGCCCATCAGGGGGTGTCCTTACCAGTCGAAAAAAAGAGAGAAGCGTTACTTAAAGAGCTTCGCAATTGCCCAGCCAACAACAAATGCACAGCCAACAGCGAGAATGGGGCGCTCCCGAAGTGAGGACTCCGCTTTTTCCATTACATCGGTGGCACGTTGTCTCTGGGACTCTACAGAGGTCCGGGCCCTCTCTTTCAAGCTGCCAGCAGCTTGTGAAGCGGCCTCTCCAGCAAGATTATAGGCCTGTTGCAGCTTCTCCCTACTGGAGTTCGTATGTGGAGATCTTGCGGTTGCCATCAGGTTTCTCCTCTCGGGGTTTAATTGCCGAGGAAGTCTATAGTCCCGCGTGGTAATTCCCACTTGAAAAAGGGGTTTTTTTCACGCGATTTTTGCAGGAAAAAGTCCCTGTCTCTGCTACTGATCTTGGACTAAGGCTGGCAGCTGTTCGGGCCCGGTCGTAGTTTCAAACGGCAAAAGCCGGCCTGAGTTCACAGAGGGGATTAGTCCTCGGACCGGCAGATGCCTGAGATGGCTTGGGTTAGATAAAAGCGAGTTGTTTATGGATGGCTGGTACTCTCACTTTTCCAGGTTTCAATATTCTCTACGACCCCGTTGAGTAGGCGCTGGCGTGATTCACGGCTGATCCAGGCGTTGTGGGGGGTGATAATCAAATTGGGGATATCTCTGTCCAATAGTGGGTGACTGGCGGGTGGGGGCTCCTGGCTGAGGACATCCAGCGCCGCCCCCCCAAGGTGTCCACTGCGCAAAGCATCCGCCAGTGCCTGTTCATTTACCAGCCCGCCCCGAGCCGTATTGACCAGGAGTGCGCCGGGTTTCATCGCGGCGATGAATTGCTCGTCTACCAGCTGATCGGTTTCTTCTGTGAGCGGGCAGTGCAGACTGATGACATCGGACTCTGCACACAATTGTTGCAGTGGCGTCCTGCCTTCAGCGGGTGTGCCGCTAAATGATTCAGCCACCAGTACCCGCATGTCCAGGGCTTCCCCCAGTTTTGCCACCTTCTGCCCGAGGGCACCAAAGCCAATGATACCGAGTGTTTTTCCTGCGAGTTCAACCACTGGGTGATCGAGCAGGCAAAAAATTGTAGATTGGCTCCAGCGTCCGGCAAAAACATCGTTGTGATAGCGGTGCCACTTGGAAGCAAGAGCCAGGATCAGGGCAAGAGTGTGCTGTGGTACAGAAGCCCCCGCATAACCTTTAACGTTGTACACCGGAATATTTAATTCCTGTGCGGCGGCGAGATCGATGTTATTTGTACCGGTTGCACAAACACAAATCATTTTTAATTTGCTGGCCTGCTCCAATAATGTGCGGCTTATTATGACTTTATTGGTTATTACCACCTCGGCCTCGGCGATTCGCTCCGCGACTTTTTCGGCGGGAGTCGTTTCATAGAAGTCCCACTGGTCTAGACTATTTGTTAGGGCCGAGGTATCCAGCTCCTCAAGCTTCATTGTCAAAGTGTCCAGAAATACGCCGCGCATGACATCTCCTCGATAGATTTGCAGTGTGGTGGACATGCTACGGCAGTGAAGAGGGAATGCAAAACTTTGCTGGCCAGCGGCCTTAACTGCGCATATTCGTGGCTACGGTTGGTTTGTCGGGGCCTTTCTGTCGCAATTGAAGAGGGCCTCTATGGGAATATCGTTTACCGCTGCCAGTCTTGTTTTAATTTCTGCATTTCTACACGCGGGTTGGAATTTACTGGGGAAGTCCCGCACACCAACTCCCGCCTTTTTTTGTATCGCGACTCTCAGTGTTGGAATTTTTCTTTTACCGCTAAATTTTTGGTTGCTATATCAGGTTGATTCACTCCCGCGAGGTTTTTGGATCCTCCTTATCGGTAGTGGTTTTTTTCAAATGATTTATATGGGGGGCTTATCCCTCGCCTACCAGCGAGCCAATATGGGATTGGTCTATCCCGTTGCTCGAGCATTGCCGGTATTGCTGGTTGCACTGGCAACGGTATTGTTGGGGCAATCGTTGCCTCCACTCGCCTGGGTGGGAATGCTGTTGGTGACAATTGGCTGCCTGCTGGTACCGCTGGTGTATTTCCGCGAGTGGCACTGGAGAGCTTATTGGCGCGCGGACTGCGCCTGGGCGCTGGTAGCAGCCATTGGCACTGTGGGCTATTCACTGGCGGATAAAGGGGCGCTGATTTACCTGGGAGATGCTGCGGGAGGCACTATCCCTGCGCTTGTTCTGGCCTACAGCTATTTGGGGATGCAGTTTCTCGCCTGTGGTGTATGGCTGCTTCTGGGGTGCTTGGGTCAGAGTGGCACTGCGCCATTGATCCAAAGTTTTCGGGATTTGAAGGTCGGGGCTCTGACCGGTGCCATGATGGGAGCGACTTACGGCCTGGTACTGCTGGCGATGACAATGACTGAAAATGTGAGTTATGTAGTCGCCCTAAGGCAGTTGAGTATTCCCCTGGGCGTGGGCTTGGCGGTCTGGTTACTCAAGGAGCCGGCACACAGGCCCCAGCTGCTGGGAGTGGGGCTGGTGTGTGCCGGCTTGATTGCAGTTTCCCTGCGTTAGCGCAGGGAAATTACATTACGCGCATACCGGGTTTGGCGCCCTCGTGGGGCTCCAGTATCCACAGGTCCTTACCTCCGGGACCTGCTGCCAGAACCATACCCTCACTGACACCAAAGCGCATTTTACGCGGCGCCAGGTTAGCGACCATAACGGTGTGCTTACCTTCCAGGTCTTCAGGGGCGTAGGCGCTTTTAATACCGGCAAATACCTGGCGGGTTTCGCCGCCCAGGTCCAGGGTTAAGCGCAGCAGTTTACCGGCGCCTTCAACATGCTCAGCTTTGGCGATCAGGGCGATCCTCAAGTCTACTTTGGCGAAGTCATCAAACTGGATTTCCTCAGCAATGGGGTCCTCCGCCAGAGGGCCGGTAGCAGCTTTGGTTTCCGCTTGTAGCTGGGCCAGGGATTCCGCAGCCGCATCCATAACTGCATCTACCTGGGTTTTCTCCACCCGTTGCAGCAGCGGCTTGAACTTCTTGATTTCGTGATCTGTCAGCGGTTTGGTTGCGCTGTTCCAATCCAGCTCACTGTTGAGGAACTCCGCCGCTTTTTGTGCAGTGTTGGGCAATACCGGGGCGAGCCAGGTGATCAGGGCGCGGAACATATTCACACCCTGGGAGCAAATAGCCAGAACCTCAGCTTCGGTGCCCTCCTGCTTGGCCAGGGACCAGGGAGCCTTGTCGGCGATCCAGGCATTGGCGGCGTCGGCCAGAGCCATAATGTCGCGCATGGCGCGGGCGTATTCTCGCTGCTCGTAATACTCAGCAATTCGTGGAGCCGCCTCTACAAATTGGTTCCACAATTGTTCGTCGGCCAGTTCGCCGGCCAGCTTGCCACCGGACTTGCTGACAAACTTGGCGGTGCGAGAGGCGATATTGACTACTTTACCCACCAGGTCAGAGTTCACCTTGGCGATAAAATCGTCCAGGTTCAGATCCAGGTCATCGACGCCACCGGTCAGTTTGGCGGCGAAGTAGTAGCGCAAATACTCAGGGCTCAAGTGATCCAGGTAGTTGCGAGCATTGATAAAGGTGCCGCGGGACTTGGACATCTTCTTGCCGTTTACGGTAAGGAAGCCGTGTACGCAAACTTTGTTGGGGGTGCGGAAGTCCGCTGAGTCCAGCATGGCTGGCCAAAAGAGTGCGTGGAAGTTGACGATATCCTTGCCGATAAAATGGTAGACCTCGGCGTCGCTGTCTTTTTTCCAGTACTCCTGCCAGTCCAGCCCTTTGCTGTCGCAGTAGTTTTTGAGACTGGCCATATAGCCAATGGGAGCGTCGAGCCACACGTAGAAATATTTGCCCGGCGCATCGGGAATTTCGAAACCGAAGTAAGGGGCGTCGCGGGAAATATCCCACTCTTGCAGGCCCTCTTCCAGCCATTCGGCCAGCTTGTTGGCTACTTCATCCTGGAGAGTGCCGGAGCGGGTCCACTCGCGCAGGTATTCGGTGAATGCGGGCAGGGTAAAGAAGAAGTGCTCTGACTCCTTTTCTATCGGAGTGGCGCCGGAGATTGCTGATACCGGATCGATCAGTTCGGTAGGGCTGTAGGTGGCGCCACAGGCTTCACAGTTATCACCATACTGGTCGGGCGTGCTGCAGCGGGGGCAGGTTCCCTTGATATAGCGATCCGCCAGGAAAAGCTGTTTCTCTGGATCGAAAGCCTGGGTAATAGTGCGCGATGCGATGTGGCCGTTTTCGCTGAGGCGGCGGTAGATCATTGCCGACAGCTCGCGGTTTTCCTCTGAATGGGTGGAGTGGTAGTTGTCTACACCAATTAGGAAGTCGGCGAAGTCGCGCTCGTGTTCTGCCTGCATATTGGCGATATGCTGTTCCGGGGTCAGGCCCAGTTGTTCAGCCTTCAGCATAATTGCAGTGCCGTGAGCATCGTCGGCACAGATATACAGGCAGTTATTACCGCGCGCACGCTGGAAGCGGGCCCAAATATCGGTTTGGATATATTCGAGCACATGGCCCAGATGTAGGGAGCCATTGGCATAGGGCAGTGCGCTGGTGACGAGAATGTTGCGCGTATCGGACATCGGTTTTTCCATCGCTGTGGGGTTGCGGCCAGGGACTCACGGAGAGTGGGCCGAAGATCGTCAAAAGACCGCGGAATATAGCAGATTTGCACTATGTCGTGGAGGGATCAAGCTGGCTTATGTGAATCCTTGTTTGGCTGCTGTGGCTGGTGTTAGGCCGCGTCATCCGACACAATGCGAGCCAATCTAGAAGCGCTGAGAGGGAGATACCGTGAGCGATCATCATCACGATCATGACGAGCTGTCACAGGAAGTTCAGGCTGAACTGGAGCGACTGGCGGAGTGCCTCGGCCAGTTGCATGATCCTGCCAGTGGCTTGCCGCTGGATGATTTGGACGCAGAAATTGAAGTTGGGTATGAGGACGAAACTGTTTTCGCCGGGATTACCCTGGGATATCCGTGTGCGAGCCAGGAGGCAGATTGGCTCCAGCGGGTGGAGGAGAGCTGTCAGCCGCTGTTGAAAGCCGGGCCCCTCAAAGGCTCCAAGTTGCAGTTTGAGCTGTTCAGCGATATTCCCGCTACGCCGACTTCCGGGGCGCCGGAGACTTTGGCGAAGGTAAAAAACATTGTTGCTGTGGCGTCGGGCAAAGGCGGGGTTGGCAAGTCCACGACTGCGGTCAATCTGGCCCTGGCCCTGGCGGCGGAAGGTGCCCGGGTTGGTTTGTTGGATGCTGATATCTACGGCCCGAGCCTGCCCACCATGCTGGGAACTGAAGACCAGCGCCCGCATGTGAAAGAACAGAAATTCTTTGTGCCGGTAGAGGCCCATGGAATAGAGACAATGTCTCTGGGGTACCTGATGACCGAGGAGACCCCAGCGGTATGGCGCGGGCCTATGGCCAGCGGCGCGCTCAACCAGATTCTCAGTCAAACCCTGTGGGGGGAAAGTCGGGATGGGCTTGATTACCTGGTTGTGGATATGCCCCCGGGTACTGGGGATATTCAATTGACGCTGGCACAGAAAACTACCTTGGCCGGTGCGGTAATTGTAACTACCCCTCAAGACCTGGCACTAAAAGATGCCATTAAGGGCGTGGAGATGTTCCGCAAGGTATCGGTACCTGTGTTGGGTATTGTGGAAAATATGGCGCTGCATACTTGTTCCAAGTGTGGTCACAGCGAGCCAATTTTCGGTACCGGTGGCGGTGAGCGAATCGCTGCAGAGTACGATACCCATTTACTGGGTGAGCTTCCGCTGGCACAGAAAATCCGCGCCGATGTGGATAGCGGACAGCCCAGTGTTATTTCCGATCCAGATAGTGAAATTGCTGGTTTTTATTGCGAAATTGCCCGCAAGGCTGCTGCCCAGATCTGGTTAAACAGCAGTGATGACAGCGATATGCCGGAAATCGAAATAAGTTGAACCCATTCGCGATATTGATCACAAAGAAATAATTTTCTTTGTTTTTCTGTTTTTACCGGGCTCCAATATTTTTATATTGATGCAGCCCGGTGTCCCTCATTGAAGTAAGCCGTACTAGTTTGTTCCTTGTTTTATGGTACAGATTTCCTTTTAGCGATAGTCCATTTCTGTCGCGCCCTGGGTAAATTAGAAGTTTCAAAATATTTCACAGAATTACCTGGTAAAAAACAGGGGTATTTTGATCGTACTAGTTACTTATTGTTTTAAAAATCATAAAGCCGATATTTTTTTGCGATATAGACCGCTTATGATTTTTAGGTGGCAGTATTTGCAGGTTTTTTGTCGCTTATTAAATGCAGTTGGGGCTGAGGGTATTAAAACGGGTTTACAGGTGCAGTATTTTCGCCGACAAACGTCAAACCCTTTATACGGATGTTGGATTGCCGTTGAGATAGAAGTAAATATCAGGAGTGTACGAGAAAAAAGTCTGCCTTATTTCGCGTTTTCAATACAGGTAAGACAATAAAAAGAGGCATTGCGGAAGCTGTAGTCGATAAAAATAAAAAAGACAAGCGCACGGGTGCTGTTATCAATGAATTTTCATATTAGCTATCGGCCGGCGGGTGGAATAGCGCGTGTGCTTTTTTTTGGTCCGGTGGGGTATAAGGACAAAATAGAAGCCATTGCACTACTGGTGGAAAAGTATCGCCACCGAAAGCCCCTACGTGTACTACTCGACCTGCGTTATGCGCGCAGCAAAACCACACTGGAGGAGCACCAGAAATTTATTCACTTTATTGCTGAGAACCCTGTACTGCGACGGGCATTTATCGCGGTGTTACATCCGCGAGGGCGCTGGACCTGTCCGCTGCCCAGCCATGGCTCCTGCCTGTGCAGGCTCAGTTCTAGGGAGTTCGTTGTGGAGGCTGAGGCAGAGGCCTGGCTAGCCCAGATAAAGGTCGTACCTCAGCCTCTTGCTCTCTAGGGGAGGAGTTAGGCCTGCTGGTTGCGCGCCTGTTGGGCTTCAGCCTGGCGGCGGCGCTCCTCTCTCTTTTGCTCGCGGCGGGAGACGGTTTGCGCGCGGGCGTCCTGGCCAATGTGTACTTCACCGCGCTGTTTGGCCAGCTGAATTTGCTTTTCGCGCTCGCGGAAACGGGCTCGGTCAGCTTCAGGCACCTTGTCGTGGCAGTGCGGGCAGCTTACACCCTGCTCGAACAGGGGAGATTGCTGGTCTTCCTCAGTGATGGGCATGCGGCATGCATTGCATTGATCGTATTTGCCGCGTTCCAGGTTGTGGTTGACTGTCACCCGCTCATCGAAAACAAAGCACTCGCCTTCCCACAGGGATTCTTCTGCTGGGACTTCTTCCAGGTATTTCAAAATACCGCCGTGGAGGTGATATACCTCTTCAAAGCCCTGCTCTTTCATATAGGCTGTGGACTTCTCGCAGCGGATACCGCCGGTGCAGAACATGGCGACCTTCTTGTGCTTGGCCGGGTCCATATTCTCTTTTACGTACTGCGGGAACTCGCGGAAAGTTTCAGTTTCTGGGTTGATGGAATTCTTGAAAGTACCAACCTGGAATTCATAGTCATTGCGGGTGTCCACGACAACAACCTCTGGGTCGCTGATCAGGGCATTCCAGTCTTTGGGTTTGACATAGGTGCCGACGGTGCGCAGTGGATCAATGCCCTCTACACCCATGGTGACAATTTCTTTCTTTAGCTTCACTTTGCTGCGCAGGAAGGGCATTGCCTGGGTGATGGACTCTTTGTAGTCCAGGTTGGCGAGGCGCTCGTCTGACTTCAAATGGGCTAATACCGCGTCGATACCTTCGCGGGAGCCGGCTACAGTGCCATTGATGCCCTCTTGGGCCAACAGCAGGGTGCCGCGAACACTGTTTTCTTGCATCACCTCCAGCAGTGGGGCGCGAAGCGTTTCAAAGTTCTCAAGGGTAACGAACTTATACAGTGCACAGACAACAAATTGGTTCATGGTACTTCCTCAGTTGCGGGCCGGATCGCAAATCCGGAGCAGAAAAAATCGCCGCGCATTTTATCGCAAAAAAAGGAGCTTGTCGTACAGTAAGCAGGCGGTCCGCATCTGCAAGAAAAGGGATTTGTAGTTGACCGTCGGGCCGCAAGTTGTCAAAGTTCTGGCCGAAATTTCAAGGTCACAGCGAGGCGAATCCCATGGGCGAAGAGTTTGCACCGAAAGAGTCGGAGTTGAGCCAGATCTATCGGGAGGGCGAGGTTTCCGTCCAGATCGATATTTATGAAGATGGTGAGGGCGGCTGGCTGCTTGAAATCGTCGATGAACACAACAACTCAACCGTTTGGGAAGACGCGTTTGAGACTGAGCGGGAAGCGCTGGATGAAGCGCTCGATGCTCTTAAAGAGGAGGGGATCGCTACCTTTGTTGGGCCAGTTCAGGAAGCCGATGGCAGCTGGTAAGCCCTCTTCAGAATGAAACGGCTGACTGGCAATTCCCAGCGGGAGTTGTGGCAAAAGTCGGCTGACATTTGTTCAAACTGCTATGGTTAATGTGAGAAGGGAATCGCGACTGTGTAACAGCACACCCAATCACAGTGCCGCCGCGAGACAATGGTGGAATCCAGGTCTCCGGCGGTACTACCTAACCTGCGGTTACCCTCCCCATGAACCTGCGCTGCCTTATTCTGCTGGTGACTGTATTAAGTCCACTGGTATCCGCAGAGAGCATCCGCCTTTCCAATCGACAGCTGCTCACCACTGACCTAAAAGAAGCCCGACTTATCTCCGAATTGAGTGGCTATGCCATTGTTGCCGGGCGCCATTGTCTCGATTGCGACGAGAACCTGGCAATTTATATACAGAGAGTTGGCCGCGCCGATATGGGGATAAACCCAGAGAAAATTGGTATTGAGGCTGATCGCTATACCTATCCCGGCCGCTATCTAGATTACATGACCAAGAAACTGGTGGAAAAAACCCGCATGTTTTATGGGCTCTGTCACGAGGGGCAGCCATCGCTTTTATGGCTAACGGAATACAGGGAGGGTGAGCGCTGGGTAAAATCAGAATACTTAATATTAATTGGCGAGGATGGATTAAAACATCGCTATACCGAGAACCAGCAGCCGAGCTTGTTTTATATCGGAAATTCAAATTGTACAGAGCTAGAAGGGTTTTTAATGGAGATGGAACCCTGATTGCTTTTTGGTGGATTGGATATAAATTCTTTTAACAATAAAAAACCCCGCTGGAGGGCGGGGTCACAAGCTCTGTTGAAATTAGGTCTAATTACTTTACGGGTTCAAAAACAATCTTCAGTTTTTTCTTGCCCCAGGCGCGGGCTTTCTTAATGTCTTTCTCCATCCAAACATCGATTCGGTTAGTAAAACGCTTGTTCATACGGTCGCGCACGGTATAGGTGCCAGGCAGACCTTCAATTTTAACTTTGGCGCCGTTAGTCAGACCGTGTTTTTCCAGGTCACGGGATACGGCGATAATTTTGTCACCGGGGCGCAGGCGGTTGTTCCAAGCTGCTACCCAGGGATCACTGTCAGTTTGTCCGGGTACAGAGTTGTAAGCAGTTGCGTCAACAATCATGGTTTTCTTAAGTGCTGCTGAGGCATTAACGCTTACACCGATAGCGAGCAAGGCAGCAATAAAAAAGGCAGTATTTCGCAGAGTCTGTTTCATCATGTCCCATTACCTCCAGGTCATAAATGGTCACAAGCCAAGGGCTGCTTGTGAAATTTCCAAGTTTGTTTGGAAATCGTTGATCAATATTTAATCAACGCTGGCTATATTACCGGCGATTCCTGAGGTATCAACTTTTTCCTGCAAAGCGAGAAAAAGCCGTATGAATTGGCGGGTTATTTACAGAAAATAAAAAAATGGCTTAATTTTCAGATATAAAGAACAATAAAATTGCGCTGTATATATTTTGTACAGAAGGAAATGGCCGGATAGAACCCAGCTCCTTGGTAAATGGTTTCAAAAGAGAAAAATTGCGTGACAGCGATGTCATTCTAAAGAGTCGTGCTAGGAGTGGTGGAGGACATTGCTTAGCATGACTGGAACAGTAAAAAATTCCTTATAAATTATTTGTGACTTATTCTCCATATATTGCTGATATGACAAAAAACAGCAGGTTTTAGCGGAAAAACCGGTGCGTCACATTAAAAAGTGCAGGGAATCCCCAGTACTTACAGCGCGGTTTCGGGGTTTTCCAGTATCGGTTCCACCTGGCTGCGCAGTGCGGATAAGTAGTCACTGTCTTCCTGGAGGTCCGGCAGCTTGTGCTGCATGTCCAGCTTCACCGTTTTTTCCAACCAGATGATGGCTTCCTCCAGGTTTCCCTGCCATTCACAGACTTGCCCCAGGTTGAAATAGGTGATGGCAAGGTTCTGCCATTCCGCCTGTTCGCGCAGGCCTTGGATTGCACTCTTATATAGAAGGTAAGCCGAGCGTAAAAGATGAGCTCGCTGAGTGTGCTCTTTCTCCGTTGCTGCTTGCTGATGGTAAGTGTGTGCCATGGCCGACCGCACTCTTGCGGTGGACTGCGGTAGCACCGCGCCGGCATCCAGGTAATTGAGGACCGATTCGAACTGTGCGCGGGCAAGGGGGTAGAGGTCAGGTCGCGCTTGGGCGCTAAATGCATTGAGCACAATGCCGTAGCGGTAGCGCAGGGCCTGTTGTTGATCCGGATAGTCGGACAGTGAGGAGATGGCCTTTTCGTAAAGTGGCAGTGCGTCGGCGTAGTTGCCCGTGCGGGCGTAGGTTTCAGCCTCAGTAACCAATGCCAGGGAGTGTTGGGCCTGGGATAGATGGTGCCCTAATTGTTGTTTCCCGGAGTTTGAGCTTATGGATATTGCTGCTAGCAATACGGCGATGCCAAGCAGTGCGTAAAACAGCATGAGCAGGTTTGAGAGATGTTTGTGCATAGGCACTTCCCGCAGGCTACTTTGGGTGGACAGTAAGAGACCCGGAGATATGGGCCCCTTACGTCAGTAAATGCCTATTTATCCAGTTGTGCCAGTAGCCCCTGTAGCGGATGGCGCAAGGATACGCCTGCAAAGCGATTGGCCTGGCAACGACAGGAATAGCCGGTGGCCAACTGGTTTTCGCTACTGTTCAATCGGGGCGCCCAGGATTGCTGGAAAATGACTCGTGAGGTCTCTTTGTGATCTGCTTCGTGGCCATAGGTACCGGCCATACCGCAACAGCCGAGGCTTTCGGTAGCGAGTTCCAGGCCCAGGGCAGTGAAAACATTTTTCCAGTCTTTCACCGAGGCGGTGGCATTGGTTTGTTCACTGCAATGGGGTAGAAGCTGGAAGCTGGCGGGCTCTATGCGGTGGCGCTGTTGTTCCAGGTGCTCCCGCTGGGAAGCCAGCCATTCCTGTAACAACTGGACCTTGGGGGCCTCATCGCCCATCAGCTTTTTATATTCCGAGCGATAAGTCAGGGTCATTGAGGGGTCGATGCCCACAAGGGGTATACCGCTGGCGGCGAGGTCGTTAAGCATCTGGCTGTTTAATTCAGCGACCCTCTGGAACTGGCGCAGGAAACCGTGCACATGTAGGGGTTTGCCGTTGGCGCGGTAGGGCGCCAGCATGGGGACAAAATCGAGTTGCTTTAGCAAGCGCACGATGTCGGCAACCACTTGGGCATCGAAGTAACTGGTAAAAGCATCCTGCACTATCACCACTGCGCGACTGCGCTGTGCCGGACCCAGGGACTCCAGGCAGGCGGCACTGGCGACAGGCACACCCAGCTCCGCCATAGTCGCTTTCAAGGTTTTTTCCGATAACAGTGGGCTGTCCACCATGCCGAACAGGCGCTCCATCAGGAAGGAAACTGGCTTGAGTTTTAGTGGCCAGTTGTATAACTGAGGTAGCTTGGCCAGGTGTGGCATCAGGAATTCCAGCCCACCGACGGCGTAATCTTTTAGCGGACGCAAATAGCGGCTGTAGTAGAGTTCGAGGAATTTGCTGCGAAACTCCGGCACATCCACTTTTATCGGGCACTGACCTACACAGGATTTACACGCCAGACAGCCTTGCATCGCCTCGTTAACTTCGTGATTGAAATCGTACTCGCCACGGGTTTTTGCCAGGGAGTTGATAATGCGCTTGGGGAGTCCGACAAAAAAGGAGCGTTCCCGCAGGCGCTGGGCACTGGAGACCGCATCAACATTTTTTTCGCTGAGCAAACGCAGCCATTCGCGCATTAAAGAGGCGCGCCCTTTGGGAGAGTGAATACGGTTGCGAGTGGCCTTGTAGGAAGGGCACATGGCATCGTCGGGGTTCCAGTTAAAGCAAGCACCATTACCGTTGCAGTGCACACCTTCCTCATAGCCCTCCCAGACCTGGGCGGGAATTTGCCGGTCTCGCTCGCCTCGGGTGGATACTTCGTCAATTTTCAGCAGCTGGCTGTCATCACTGGGGGTAGCTATTTTCCCTGGATTGAGTTGGTTGCGAGGATCGAAGGCGGCTTTGATTTTTTGCAGCTCAGGGTAGAGCTCGCCAAAAAATTCCGGTGCGTATTCAGACCTGACACCTTTCCCATGCTCCCCCCACAAAAGGCCTTTATATTTCTGTGTGAGGGCGACCACCTGATCGGTAATCGGACGAATTTGTGCGGCTTGCTCGGGGTCTTTCATATCAATTGCCGGGCGCACGTGCAGCACGCCCGCATCGACATGGCCAAACATACCGTAGTCGAGATTGGCCTTATCTAATACCGCGCGGAACTCAGCGATAAAATCCGCCAGGTTTTCCGGTGGTACCGCCGTGTCCTCGACAAAGGGAATTGGGCGTTTTTCTCCCTGGGCATTCCCCAGTAAGCCCACGGCCCGTTTGCGCATGGCCCAGATTCGATTGACCTCGGCGTGGCCTCGGGCAATGGAATAACCGAAACTTTTACCTGCTTGGCCAATAGCTTCATCAATATGAGCAGTAAATTGGGCCAGTGCCTGCTCCAATTCCTCTTCGCTATCGGCGGCGTACTCGACTAAATTAATGCCCTTGACCGGGCGATCGTCCGCTGGGAAAAATTCACTGACGCTGTGCCAGACGATATCTTCCATCGCCAGCTGCAACACTTTGCTGTCCACTGTCTCGATAGACATGGGACCGGCCAGCATCAGGTCTTTGGCGTCGCGTAGCGCCTCTTGAAAATGGTCGTACTTTAAATTGACCAGAGCGACACATTTGGGGATTGGCAACAGGTTGAGTTTTGCCTCGGCGATAAAACCCAGGGTTCCCTCTGAGCCACAGAGAACACTATTGAGGTTAAAGCCTTTATCGTCGCGAATATGAGCCAGGTCGTAGCCGGTGAGGCAGCGGTTCAGCTTGGGAAACTTTGCTGTGATTAATTCTGCTTTTGCACGCGCGATAGAATCACAGACTTGGTGAACCTGTGAAGAGCGTTTATCCCCGACACTAACTTGTGCCAGCTCCTCATCGTCGATCGGGGCCGAGTGCCAAATCTCACCGCCCAATAATACGGTGTGTAACTCCAGCACGTGATCGCGGGTTTTGCCGTAGACACATGAACCCTGGCCCGAGGCATCGGTATTGATCATGCCGCCAATGGTGGCCCGGTTACTGGTGGAAAGCTCCGGAGCAAAAAAGAGGCCGTGGGGTTTGAGTGCTGCATTCAGTTGATCTTTGACCACTCCGGCCTGTACCCGGACCCAGCGCTTCTCAACATTGATTTCGAGGATCTGGTTCATATGGCGGGAGATATCCACAACCAGTCCATCGGTCAGGGACTGGCCGTTTGTACCGGTACCACCGCCACGGGGGGATAGCACTACCGAGTGAAACTCCTCCCTGTCAGCCAGCTCGGCGAGCAGCTGCAAGTCACGACTGTCACGGGGATAAACAACGGCCTGGGGGAGGACCTGGTATATCGAATTATCGGTAGCCAGGACCGTGCGGCTGGCATAACTGGGGGTGGTATCGCCACGGAAACCTGCGTCCTTCAGTTCCTGCAAGAACTGCAAATAGAGCGCCTGAACCTCGTCGACTTCGCGCAATGCTGGAATCATGAGCTAATCCGTACTTTCCGGGAGGTGTGGGCCGCATCGCAGACCGGGGACTGGCGATAAGAGTGCGCGCAGCGCTAAATCTCGGAATGAACGCGGCTTTGCATTGTAGCTTTGGTTTGCATTTGCGCAAGCCACGGCGACCTTGCAGGAGATTTTCAAAAACTTATACAAAGGCAGAGCTTGTATAAGTTTTAGTGGCAGGCTATAAAAAAGGTAGGCCATTACCCGCTCACCTTGTGACTATGAATATTCAATTCCTGCCGCATAAGATTCCCGTTGGTATCAGCCGCTGTGCCGTGGGTGATCCAGTTCGATATAACGGTAGCCATAAGCACAGCAAAGTCTGCACTCAGCTGCTGGGTAATTGCTTTGATCTGCAAGCTTACTGCCCGGAAGTGGCAATAGGCTTGGGAGTGCCCCGCCCGCCAATTCACCTGATTGTCAGTGATCGCCTGCGCGCAGTTGGGCGCGATGACACCAATATCGATGTGACAGAGGACCTTGAAGCTTACGCAGACGAGATAAGTCCGGAGGTCGAGCAGTTGCGCGGTTTTATCCTGATGCAAAAGTCTCCCAGCTGCGGTGTGCGTACTACCCCCCATTACAAAGAAGATGGTCGCGGTGTACTGGCGCATTCGGCAGGTCTATTTGCTGCGCGTGTGAGAGAGAATTTCCCCCACCTCCCTATGGAGGAGGTAGGGCGACTGAATGCCAGCGATATTCGCGAGAACTTTTTAACCCGAGTATTTGCTTACGATGCCTGGCATCGCTATGTATCGCCGGATCCTCGACCCGCTAAAGTTATTGAGTTTTACACCGCTTATAAGTACCTCTTGCTAGCCCATAGCCAGCCTCTGACCCGTGCCTTGGGTCAGTTTGTTTCCAACTCTCGTGCGGTGACCCCCGAAGAGTTCGCTTATGAAATTCGTGGGCGGATTATGGATATTCTCTCCCAACATGCATCGCGCAAGGATCGAACCAATGCACTGATGCACAGCCAGGGGCATTTAAAGGGCTATTTAAGCCGGGAAGAGCGGGCTGAATTAGCCCAGCTTATCGAGGAGTACCGGCAAGGGCATAAACCGATTTCGGCGGTGCTTACTATGCTCCGTCATTACTTGCCGAGAAGCCCACACCACTTTATCCACAGCCAGGTCTTGCTCGCTGCCGAGCCGGCTGAATTAGGTTTATGTGAATTTCGATAATGAGCGTCATGTCCGACCCAGAAGTTGTTGAAAAAAACTATTTTCCGATTCGAGAGATAGCCCGAAGGACCGGGGTGCACCCTGTGACCTTGCGGGCCTGGGAGCGCCGCTATGGTTTACTAAAACCCATGCGCACCAGCAAAGGGCATCGCCTTTATAGTGAAGAGGAAGTCGAGCAGATCGAAAAGGTCCTGCAATGCCTCGCCAGGGGCGTTTCCATTGGTCAAGTGCGAAACTTGTTAGCGCGAGAGCAGGACAAATTGGGGTTGCCAGCGACTACAGGCGATGGAAAAAACAATTGGCAGGCGATGCTGGATGAAACCTCCAGTCTTCTCAGAGACTTTGCAGAACCCCAGCTGCGCCGCCGTCTCGATCAGTGGTTTTCCTCATTCCCTGCCGCTTTGCTGTTGGAGCACTGGCTGAAACCTTTGCATGTGCGGCTTGAGCGATTTCGCCTACCTGAAGCCCATGGAGCGCAGATATTTTTCTGGCCTCTGTTAAAGGAACAGCTACTTCTGGCTAATGGTATGGCCAGGAAAAACCTGGACAAAGACAAGTCCCAGGCGAAGCCCCGTGTTCTTTTACTGGAAATTGGCGTTCAGGGCCAACAGGCATTTATACAGATGTTTATTGCGGTACTCCTTGCTGCGGGAATAGAGGTCATTACCCTGACTTATCCTGCGGGATTATTGGAGCTTGGAAGTACAGTCAAAAAACTGGGTGCTCAGGGAGTGCTTTGCTATAGCCACAAGGCTCTGCCGAAAAATATTCTTGAACGTGAGTTACCAAGTGCTGTTCAGGGGATGACTGATCCTCTGTGGCTTGCGGGTGATTTTATTGAGGTGCAGCGCTTGGCTTTGGCTGATTTAAACCAACTCCCTTTAACAAGAGTACTTGCCGGAAATACAGAGAGCGCAGTTACACAATTGCGGGAGTCTTTTAAGCTATGAGTCGCCCAGTGACTTTGCCGCGTGGCCTGGTATGGCTACGCAGTGACTTACGCCTCAATGATAATTCAGCACTTTACCAAGCCAGTGTGCAATGTCAGGAGGTGGCTGCTGTATTTATTGCCTGTCCGGATACCTGGCAGAGCCAGGATGAAGGCAATCCATTGGTGACTTTTCGTATTGCCTGTTTGCGTGAATTACGAGATGGATTAGAGGAGCGCAATATACCGCTGTACTTCGTTGAAGTTCCTACTTTTGCTCAGGTTCCAGGGGTTCTTCAGCAAATAGTTGGGCGCCTGGATGTCAATGCTCTCTATGCGAATGCTGAATATCCACTCAATGAGCTACGTCGTGATAATGCAGTAAAAGATTTACTGACAAATGAGGGGGTTCAGGTTCAATTCTACAGTGACCGCACCCTGCTTCCACCGGGAGCAGTAAGAACCGGCGGAGGGAAACCCTACAAGGTGTTTACCCCCTTCAAGCGTGCACTGATTCAATTGTGTGCCGATAGTGAAGTAAAAACCTTGCCTAAGCCTCGGAAAATTTCTACCCGGGAAAATGGAGCACATTGGCCAAAGTGGCTTTCTTTATCTGAAGGGCAGAAATTAAGCCAAAAGATTCCAACGCAACTGTCGACATACTCGATAGATAAGATCGACGATGCAGGCCTGATTAAAGGTTGGCAAGTAGGAGAAAAGGCGGCACTGAAACGGCTCAAGAAGTTCGGTGGAAAAATATCTGCTTATCAGGCAGAGAGAGACTTTCCAGCACTTGATAGTACCTCCTGCTTATCCCCCTACCTAAATAGTGGTGCTGTTTCGATTCGCCAATGTATAGCAATGGCGTTGGATATGAATGAGGGGCGTTGGCTGGGTGGAGATGATGGGGCGGCCTGTTGGATTAGCGAATTAATCTGGCGGGAGTTTTATACCCATTTGTTGGTGGACTTTCCCCGTCTGAGTAAAGGGAGGCCATTCAAGCAGGAAACTGACCAAATCCCCTGGTCCTACAATAAGGATCAGTTTGAGCGTTGGACTTTGGGGGAGACTGGGGTTCCGATAGTTGATGCAGCGATGCGACAGTTAAATGAGACTGCCTGGATGCATAATCGATTGCGTATGATAGTAGCTTCATTTCTCAGTAAAAATATGCTGATAGATTGGCGCTGGGGTGAGCGCTACTTTATGCAGCGCTTAATTGATGCAGACTTTGCTTCCAACAATGGGGGCTGGCAGTGGACTGCCTCCACGGGTACTGATGCTGCACCCTATTTTCGTGTATTTAATCCTTATAGTCAGTCGCAACGTTTTGATCCCAATGGAGATTTTATCCGCAAGTTTATACCTGAGCTAAAGGAGCTGAGCGACAAAGCCATACACGATCCACCGCCGACTCAAGGCTATCCTCAAGTGATTTGCGATGTGGGGGCTGGACGGAAGCGAGCGATTGAAGTTTTTGCCAATTTGAAGTGAATTTGAGTGCGACAATGCGATTTAGAACGCTTCATCCTCAGTATGAGCCACGATAGATAGCTCTCGAGTTCCACAGAGAAAACGATAGGTCTACAGCAAACTTGGCAGTCCTCGGTGTACTGTTGAGGCAAAACTGATGAATCAACCAGTATTTTTATGGTTTCACCGCAATAAGGGCAGTAAATACTTCTCTCCACTATTACCTCTGGCACAGGATAACTCCGTTTGGTGATTATCAGATTCCCTTTTTCAGTCAATGCGAATTAATAGCATAACTATACTTCAACCTTTAGTCAGTCCCCTCTAATTGCAGAGTTACTCAGAAACTCCTTAAAATAGGAAGTGGTAGCCATGAAAATTGCTATGGCGCTGTTGGTTGTCGTATTTATTTTCTTTTCATCTGAAATGTATGCAAGCTCGCGCAGTGAAGTATCTGATCTTATAAAAAGTTTTTACCGCACACTTAATAGTTCATCTCCGCCAAGTAGTTTGAAGAAGTATTTTGCTCAATCCCCTTTATTTTTTATCGGTGAGCAGCCGGGGTTGTCTAATCATCCCGATTTAATCCCCGTAATTATCGGTCAGCTGCGTAAAACTATGGATCTAGAGACATATCCATTTTCCGGATTATATATAGAGAAAATTTATGTTTCAGAAGATGGCTCAGCAACATCGCTTGTTGTTTTTCAGCGATCCAAATCAAAAGAAAGGAGTAGGAAAGCTGCCTGCAATATCTTGTCGATAGCAAAACTGGAAGGTGGCTGGAGGATTATGGGGTGGACACTGATTTCTACTTCGGATGAGCGGGTCTGTACTTGGGCCTAAGTAAGTCTGGGTAAGGCTATGAATTCTAAAATGTGTTAACAAGGGTGAATATAAAAAGTAGAGGCTTGTGGCTAGTATCGCTAACACTGATGAGGGGGGTTGTTGGGATGTCCCCCTTTTTCGATTATAGTGGCGCAATTATAAGTATAGATAGAAGGAATGCCGAGTTTAGCTAGGTATGAGTCGTCATTATGGGGTACTTTCTTGAGTTTGGATTTTTGGGGCTTTTCGTATCAGCATTCCTGGCAGCGACCATTCTGCCGCTAAGCTCAGAAATTGTAATGACTGGTCTATTGCTCCAGGGGCTCTCCCCTTGGGCGCTGATAATAGTCGCCACTACTGGGAATGTAGCGGGCTCTCTTCTCAATTATGCATTAGGCTACTGGGCCAGCTTGGGCGTGATCAAGAAATGGTTGAGAATGTCTGAAGAGGAATTTGTAAAGGCTGAACAGAGATTTAAAAAATATGGGGTATTCTCCCTATTTTTTTCCTGGGTGCCTATTATTGGTGATCCCCTTACTGTAATGGCTGGTATTCTAAGAA
This sequence comes from Microbulbifer maximicatervae (SeqCode), assembly GCF_052466985.1. Taxonomy (NCBI): domain Bacteria; kingdom Pseudomonadati; phylum Pseudomonadota; class Gammaproteobacteria; order Cellvibrionales; family Microbulbiferaceae; genus Microbulbifer; species Microbulbifer maximicatervae (SeqCode). Next base: position 3,024,200 of record NZ_CP174298.1, on the reverse strand, counting down.
TTCGCTTGGTTTGGTTTTTGTTGTTGGTTGCCACGGGTAAATGTCTACGCTATCTGGTGGTTTACTATATGGTCTTGCAAGCATCTTGATGCGGATATTAAGTTAATAAGAGATTTTATTTGAGTGTTTTCACAAAAGTTTGAAGTACGAAGAAAAGACATATTTAAAATGAAGTCAGGCTCTCCTTCAGAGCGGCAGCCAATCGATAGTAGCTATATACTTGATTTGGCAGAAGTGGAACCGGGTATCTACTTGGTTGAGTATCCTAATGCATTTGGCACCTGGTTAACCTCGTTTCAAGGAAACTCCCATCTCCTGTCGAAAGTGGATTTTCTAAATCAGTTTAGTTTCTCCTTTTCTATTAAAGTGGGGGATGATGGAGAGCTGTCTTTAATCCATAAAGAAGAGGTTGTGAAGTTTTGCTCAGTAATTGAGTATGGGCTTGTTACACAAGGGGTTGATAAGAAAGAAATAGATTTATTGCCTCTAATAGAACAAAATATTTGTAATGAGGTTAAAGTAATTCTTGGTGATTACAAACAGTTTTTAGATATGGAGGAGGGGTTTTACGATATAGAGAATGGGGCCATTAAATGTAGCTCCCTATATATTGGCCAGTATGATGAAGGTACCTATATTGTAACTCTCTCAGGGGTACGAATGGCCCAGAGTATTTCAAGTTCAGACTTAAAGAGAGCTTTTGTTGATTTTGAAAGTGGGGCTTTCCAATCTGTTGATGATTATAAGAATGTAAATCTAAGAGTAAAAAGGATTTTTGTAAGTACTCTAGGGGAGTTGATAGAATATACTAACCATCTGAGAGCTGATTCTAAGGTATATGATAAAAGTCAACTGCTTGTGATTGAGAGGTGTAAGCCTTGATGGGTTTATACAGTTATGGCTTTAGATGGTGAAGGTGGTGGTATCTAAGGTTAATCTTGGCAGTTATTTTTTAGAAAATGACATTGTTTGAGAATTTCCTTTCTCTGTTGTGATGAAAATAGATTTAAATCAATTTGGGCCGAGTGGTTGTGTCCCGTTATGGAAATGAACTTAGGTCGATTGCCGTGTGTTTTAATTGAAAGTTTATCTGACATTGGAATAATTACATTGCCATAGAGTGATCTATAGATGATGTGACTATCTGTGAACTCAAGGCTATACTCATCGACCTTTCCTTTTCCTGAGTTAAATATTAATAGCCAGAGTGTGGTCAGGGCTGGGATTGAGCACAATCCTAGTAGATATATTTCTAGAAATTCCGTTTTCTGGGGGGCTTTAAATATATAAGCTAGTGCTAGGTATAGGGATAAAGGTAGACTGATTTGGATGGCCAGTCTTTTGAATCTAAAAATAATTCCCTGTGATCTAGATTGGGTAAACTTCATGTTTTTATATATTGATTGTATTGCTGTGTAATGTAATTACCACAACATCTCTAACAGCCTCACCTGGAAAAAGAGGGGTGATGGGGCTTACGTAGTGTTTGAGTGATCTGTCGTTCAAAACTAAAGCTTTTCCTGGGGTTAGTGTGCCATGAAATATAATTTCATTTTCATCCAAGCTGCTGATGAATGACTCGCCTCCATTGACATTATTCCTATTAATACAATTAATCGCTACATAGTCAAATCCATCTTGGTGAAAACCTTCAGGGGTGGGATAAGCGTTGAATTCATCTGTAGCACGAACTCTTATCTGGTGGCATCCGACCTGATACTCGTTTGCCGGTATATATTGGCTGGATACTAGGTGCCTTACAATGCTCTGCGAAAATATTCTAGCACTTGGTTCCAGTGCGGGGTAGTGACGCTCTATATCCCCGAGGTATTTGTTAATCGTTTTACTTTGCATGAAAATGGTACTAGAGTTCCATTCGATTGAGTTGCCACGATATAATCCTGAGCAATATGTTCGATAACGATATGAATATTGGGATTTTAAATATTCATCTGGTGGGAGTCGAGCAAAGCTGTCCTCAAGATCCTCAGGGATATGTCTACGAATTTGGGTAAACTGAAACATCTGACTTGCCTCATAATACGAATAAGATGAGGTTTACATTAGGATTTTAATGTGAATGACTGTTCTTCAAAATTTTTAAACGCCGTTTTTTGTTTGTAAGATATTAAATTAATCTGGGAAGGGAGGCTAATGACTAGGCCTCCCTCCTGATTTAATAGACTGAATACTTATTGTAAGGAGGGTGAGGTAATTTAAAGGCTAACGAGATCTTGTAGCTTTTGCTGGATTTCTTTTAAATGTTCCGGGTGTGCAGTAGAGATTTTGGCCTCTTGTAAGGCGAGCCTATAGGCTGTTGAAAATGCTTTCTCCTGGGATGTCTCGATATCTGGTTTTACACCAGTCCCCTCCCAGTTAGTTTTGGTAATCGGATTGACTGCCTTGGCGATAGGGATTGCTATTTTAAAGCCATTCTCAAGGGGGAAGTACTGCCAGGGATTTGCCCCGCCTTTGGTAGCCTCTCCAAAAATGGTTGCACGGTCCAGGTGCTTTAAATAGTACGCAAAGGCCTCTGCTGCTGAGAAGGTATCGCTACTGGTTAATATATATACCGGGGTATTTGCTACCTTTTTACCCTGAACCTTTTCCTGACTCCAAATTTCTGTAATATTGCCCGCGGGCTTCCTGTGGATGCTATTGAGGTGGGTGGGTTTATCAAAAAGATAACCGCTGATAAGGCCGCCCATAAAGCCATTACCACCACCATTCTTTCTCAGGTCAAAAATAATAGCGCTAGTATCCTGGATTAATGCCATAGCTGCAGCCACTCAACCTTGGGACTCCTCGTAAACATGGTCAAACCCCCAGAAATCAATATAGCCGATGTTACCCTCTAAAACTTCGACTCAGGTAAATCCAGAATTTTTTCTGCTGAGCTTACTAAACCAATCCTCGTGTTTCGGCTGCTATTGGGGAGATTCTGGATCATCCCAGCTTACGCCAAAGTGTTTATCATGCTTTGTTAAAGCAGATTTAATAATTCCAGCCACTGACTCTGTATTAGTGGCTTGCCTGAATGCCTCTGACTCTGCAACTTTATTTAATGAAGAGTGAATCGCTTCCAGGTTTTCTTGCAGGACATAGTTGGAGGCAATCTTTTTCTCGATAGAATTAATAAGCTCCAACTTCCTTTCCTGAGAAATTTCAGTGCCGATTGCCGTAAGTGAACAGGAGAGCAAAAGTTAGGTTAGTAATTGTTTCTTCTTATACATGATTTATATTTACTTATTGGTTTTCAGGTGTTAACGATAACACGCAATCAAGTCGTAATAGATAGTCTCCGAAGCCCAAAGCTGGTTAACATTAAGTATATCCAGAGGCGCTAAGGGGCCAGTTTTGCACCTATACCGGGATTGGAGCTTGCCCTCCATCTTTGAAGATTAAAGTTAATCTAAATACAGCGAAAACTTGAGGGAGATTGCTGCGAGCCAGGTGAAAGGGGTATGGGGCGCGGACGGGATGTCAAAAAAGAACATCGTAATGAAGCTTTGTCCATAGCCCTGGGATTTTCCTGGCTCCGGTTAATAGTATTCAATTGCAGTGGGATGGGGTGATACCTTGCTTAAGTTTTACTCATTACTCGCTCTCTCTGGGGCGCCAGGATCGACCTGAGTAACTGAGACTAAAAATCTATTTCTAGTCGCGATCCACGCGAACACACTGGCCCCCGCATTATCTGCGGGAATACCTGAGAAAAGCTCCCTCTAATGCGAAATTGACGGTCATATAGCGGCACCGATTACCCAGATGGTTGTTACCTTAGCCCCTATAAATGGCTGCTAAATAGTGAAAAACGTGACAAATTTTACCCCCAGGTTCAGCTTGCAAAGTGAGGCTTTGAATGGTGAGGACGCCAATGTTTGGGCTGTGAGTGACCGGGCTCACGATCTCGCCAATAAAGGGGAGGATGTTATCTTTCTCTGTGTAGGTGATCCCAACTTTGACACTCCCGAGCCGATCCTCGACTTTGCCCGCGCTCGCCTGGGAGTGGGGCGCACCCACTATTCCCCTGCGGCCGGGGAGCCAATGTTGCGCAGGGCTATCGCGGATATCGAGAGCAAGGTCTCTCCCCACCCCTGTAATCCGGATGATGTTGTTGTTTTCCCCGGTGGAACTAACGCTATCTACGCAGTACTTGCCTGCCTGCTAAACCCCGGTGAGGAGATAGTAATTCCCGAGCCGATGTATATCGGCTATGTCCCCATTTGTGATGCCTTGCGCCTCTCCGTAAAGCGAGTGACTTGCCCGGCGGAGACCAATTTCGCTTTTGATGTCGACGCTATCAAGGCCTCCATCAGTGAGCAGACCAAGGTCGTTATGATCAATACGCCGGTAAACCCGACTGGCGCGATGGCTACCCCTGAACAATTGCGCGAGTTGGCGGCATACTGCCGCGAGCGCAATATTTGGCTGGTGTGTGATGAAGTTTATTCAATGATCACCTTTGCCCGTCGCCACACCTCTCTGCGTACGGCTGCGGAGTCGCTGGATAATATTGTTGTGGTTGATGGCTTGTCCAAATCCCACGCCATGAGTGGCTGGCGTCTGGGGTGGGCAGTGGCTCGTGGTCCCCTGGTAGATCGTTTGATTGCTTTTGCAGGGGCGACAATTTTTGGATGCCCTCAGTTCATCCAGGAGGCTGCAGCCTTTGCCCTGGAGTTTGATAGCTACTTCGTGAAGCAGATGCGGGATGCCTATCAGCAGCGTCGAGACCTGATTGTTGAGAGGATTGGCCAGATACCTGGCTTGAGTTGCTACAGCCCTGAGGCTGGGATGTTTGTTATGGTGGATGTCTCCAAGGTATCCAGCTCCGGGCAAACCTTCGCTGAAGCCCTTTTGGATGCTGAGCGGGTCTCGGTACTGCCTGGCGCGCCCTTTGGTAGCAGTTCAGTGAATCATGTTCGCCTCACCCTGGCGGCTGATGAGGCCGAGTTGTCGCGGGCCTTGGATCGCATTGAACAGTTCGTCACCAGTGGTAACCGCCAGGCCGGTTAGGCCTTTGCCGGGAGGCTGGTTGTCGCCAAATTCGCTTTTGAAGTGATGACAAGTTTCCCATGCCGGTGGCTGTAATGTTTATGCCACCGGCGAATACCGCTATCCTTGCCCCCTTTCAGATTCAAAAGAAAATAGCTCCGTGAAAATTGACCGGCATAATTTGCGTATTTTGCAGGCCCTGCAATCAAACGCACGTACAAGTAACCTGAATTTGAGTGAAAAAATTGGATTATCGGAAAGTGCCTGCCTGGCCCGGGTTAAACGCCTGACCAGTGAGCGCTATATCCGCGAGTTCTTTGCCGAGATAAACCTGGATAAAGTTCGGCATGCAGAGTTTTATGTAAACGTTGCGCTTAAGCGGCAGGATGCCCGTACCAGTGAGAACTTTCGCCGCATTATTAGCGATATTCCACAGATTGTTTCCTGTGTGAAGATGTCTGGTGAGTTCGACTATATGCTACATTTCGTCTGCCCGGACGCAGCAGATTTTAATCGAGTCTCAGAGCAGTTGTTGGCCAATGAAGAGGCGGCGATTTCCCGTATGACTTCTCATTTGGTGATTGAGAAAACCAAGCCTTTTACCGGCTACCCACTGGAACTCTTGTTTCAGGACTGAGCCTTAAATTAACCGGTGCCCGTGATTTGCAGGGCGCCGGTTAATGTTCTCTGTTATGGGAAAACAATAAGCAGGCTGCGCTCAATCACCCAGTAGCAGGCAATGCCCCCCAGCGTATACGCGACCACCGTAGCGACTGGTATTCCGATACCTCCACCCTCCCCGAAAGAGTATTGTTCTCGGTTCCGAATGGCATACCGTAGCCAGAGTTTAAGGAGCTTTTGATACAAGTTGATTGCTGTAAGAACAGCAGTGATAAATACTAATTGCCCCACTTCCACACCGAGATTAAAAGTCAGTAATGCCTGGGGAATAGCCCCCTGGGGAAGCCCAATTTCCCCCAGTACACCGGCAAAACCCAAACCGTGTAAAAGTCCAAAAGCAAAGGCAATTGCCCATGGGTAGCGACTGGTCAAACTGAAAACACCATGCCTCTGGCGTAGAGCCTCTCTGGCTGCCAGTAAAATACTGAGGGCGATAATCGCCTCCACTGGCGCCGATGGCAGATGGATATAGCCCAGTACGGCAGCTGCCAAGGTAATACTGTGGGCGATAGTGAAAGCAGTGATAGTGCCGATCAGCTGGCGAAGGCTTTGTTTGAGTAAGATCAGGGCCAAAACGAACAGCAAGTGATCGACACCGAGAAGAATATGTTCAACGCCCAGTACAAAGTAAGTTTGAGCGACTTGGAACTCGCTGGCGGGTTGGTCAAGGGTCCATTCTGGCTGGTCTGGTGTCAGTCGGATAACTTGTTCACGCCCATCTAACCAGGAGATCCGCACTAGCGCATCGGTCATAGTGCTCTGTAGGCCATCGATATGAATCGACAGCTGTTGTAGCTCCCCGGGGTGATGGAAGGTCCAGTGCTCTGTGTAGTAGCCCTTACTTATTTGCGCTCTGGGTTGGCTTAGGGGGGAGGCAGCTTGGCCCAAATGGACATTCAGAGCGAGGCGAAGATCACCTTGTGCGGGCAATCGCCAAAGTACTTTAAATAATTGCGCATCAACTTGAGTAATGCCCAGGTAAGCCGGGCGCAGTTCGTGGGCAGATAGTATTGGAGTAAAGCTGAGGAGCAGAATGAACAGGAGTGGCCGTATGTGCATCACTTGACGGCAACCTCGGCTGAGAAGTTATCCGGCTTGTGGACAGTGACCTCGTAGTTTTTACGGTACTGGAGATACTGCTCTTGCAGAATCTTCTTTTGCGCCTGGAATTGCCAATCATTTAGTACGCGGCTGCGTATTTCAGCCAATGCCGGTAGCTGGGTGGACTTGATTTCCTCAAGGAGGACCAGGTGATCGCCGAAGGTCGAGCGGACTGGACCACTCCACTTGCCAATAGGCAACTTGGATAATTGAGCGGAAAATCCCAGCCCAAATTGCCTGTCTATTCGTGGCTCTGAAGTGTCGATAAAAGCAGCTGGCAGTAGGGTTGAGTCTCCAATCATTGGCGAAGCCTGATCGCTGTTTAGCTGCATGAGTAAGTCGTTAAAATCACGTGAATCTGATGAGGCCAGATCCACTGAGAAAAATCGTTGTTGGAAAGATAGGGTGGGGGGAAGCTGGTATTTATCTGCCTGGCCTTGAAGGAATTTCTCCAATACTCGATCGCCTGGGTCTTGAGTGTCAGCGAAATTACGCGCCGTAAGTTCCATTTTCATTCGCAGGCGGCGGCGGATTACTGTGTCGTTCTCGGCTAATCCCAGGGCAAGCGCTTCCCTGTAAAGTATTTCCTCTCTTAGGTAATTCTCAATAAGTTGCTCCAGCTCGCTATCGGTGGGGTACCTGTGCCACTTGCGCTCAAACACCGAACGTAGATGTTCGACGCGCCCCTCGCTGATAACAATCTCTTGTGCAGGCGGTTCCAGGATTTCTCCCAATCCCAATAGGATTAGGGCGATCGCAATAAAATACAGCAGGGGCTCTTTTGCCAATGACTTGAGGAAGGTAGTGGTATTCAAAAGCGCGGCCCTTATTTTGGAGTGGGTCGGAGTTGCGCTGTGGATTCTAATTATGGAAAGACATTCTCAGTTTGCCAGTAAGAAAATATTGATAAATCCATCGCTTTGTACCAAATTGGTGAATTGTTCCGGCGTATGGCGGGGTGTGGCTCATATATACTGTGACAGTACTCCAAAGCGGTGTTCCCCTTGTATAGGGGTGAGTAACAGAAATTAGAGGGGAGAATCGATTGAAATATTTGGGAAGAGTCTATTTGACACTCAATCTATTGGTTTTTGCTTCTATTGGCCTTTGGGCCCTGTTTAAGCCGCAGAGCCTTGCGAATGAAGTGGATTTTTCATTTGATACCCCCGAAGCCATGCCCGAGTTTATGGCCACTTATGGCGGGTTTATGTTGGCCATTGCGGTGATTCTACTGGTGGCTTTGGCTATGCGCCCGCACCGCAGGGTTGCTTACGCTGCGATGTCTATCGCCTATATCGGTTTCGCTCTTGGGCGCCTCTACGGAATGTTATTTATCAGTGGTTTTGACCAGCGCAATTTAGTGCTTTTTGCTATCGAAGTCGTCTTTGTGATCTGGGGACTTTACTGTTACCGAGAATCCCGCTGGTTGCCTTTGCAGCATGGCCATTAACACGGTTGTTACGGCTAGTAGAAAGGAGCCGGGGGAACCCCGGCACCTATTTAAGTAATTTGAGTGGGTTAAGCGTGAGCTTTTGCGCCTTCTGCTGCGCTGTTGTCTATTTCCATCTCTTTTTCTCCCCCGTGTAATTGCCCATCCACCGCTTGCCGGAAGACTTGCTTGTAGTCCTTAAATTCTGTGCCCATCCAGCGATCCCACCAAGTGAAGTAAAAGCCGTAGTTACCCTGGAAGCGCTGGTGGTGCAAGTCGTGGTGAGTCGTGGTGGTGAGCCTGTCCATAGGGCCGTCGACCCAGCTGCGGGGGTGGAACTCGCGGCCAGTGTGCAGCATGGCGTTGCGGAAGATGCTGATAAATAAAAAGGTGAACCAAATAGTTGGATTAAGCGGCAGTATCAGTGCGATTAGGGGAGAGAAAGCGCCCATCAGGACCGCTTCACCTACGGAAAAACTGTATGCCGTCCAGGGCGTGGGTGTTCTGGACTGATGGTGTAGGCGGTGGAAGTGTTTAAACACCTTGGGATGGTGCATACCTCGGTGGGTCCAGTAAAAATAAGCGTCGTGGATCAAAATCACTACTGGCAGGCTGGCAATACTCCACCAGAGTGGATAATCGCTCCACTGCCAGTAAAATTTGGTCAGTCCCAGATCGTGCATCATGGTGGTAATAACCCCTACCAGGGTAAAGATACACACCGTTAATAGTGAATAACTCACCTCCCGCCGAATATCTTTCCACTCGGCACGACGCTTTTGGATACGGCGCCGGTTCATCCAGGTGCGAAATAGCCAGCCGGCCAAAATACTCATTACTGAAGCGGCCAGCACATAGCGAAATAAACTCAACTGGAAATGTTTGGCTCCGTCCTGGGATATGTCGACTAAAAAATCCATGTTCTCACCATCATTATTCTTCTATTGAAGGGAGACTCACCGGTGTTAAATCGGGTCTCGGTGAGCCGGGCACGCAGCGGGAAAATCGCTTTCACCGCGCTCCCAGTCTGGGAGCCTTTTACTTTGCGGGCTTACGGAATATGAAAAAATGCTGACGAATTCTTTCAGGAAAGGAGATTCAGGCGGGCAGCTTTTCCCGGCGGTACTCAGTGGGAGTTTGGCTGTGACGGCGCTTGAAAGCAGCGTTAAATGGGCTCAAGGAGCGATAGCCGATGTCCAGAGCAATGGTGAGTACTGGCAAATGGGCCTGCTCCGGATCTGCCAACCGGTTGCTGGCCTCATCAATACGAAACTGATTTAGGTATTCGTTAAAATTACGATAACCCAGATGGCGATTAATCAGCACACGCAGCACATGTTCGCGAATATCCAACTGCTCCGCGAGCTCCCTGATGGTGAGTCCGGTATGGCGATAACCACCGTTGTGCATATGTTCCTGTAATTTTTGCAGCTGGGTCTGCTGTTGTTCATCCAGTTCAGGTGGCGGAGCTAAAGGCTGTTCTTCCTCCTCTGGCTCGCTGCTCTTCGGGCGTGGCAGGGATTCTCCCAGAGCGCTGGGGGATAGGGCCAGCAACCATAGGCAGGCAACCAGTGACAGCAGGCTGGCAAATAGCGCGTGCAGTGTCGGTACACCGTTGGGAAGCGGGCGGTAAGCAAAGATAGATTCTGCGCCAATTACTACCAGCATATAGGCGCCGACGGCGATAAGTAGGGTTGTGCGCAGGCGCCGGCGCTCTGCGACCAAGTCCAGGTGAAACTGTCGTTGTAGTGTCAGTAGGCCGAGGCTGATTAAACCGAGTTTGAGTAGCTGCGAAAGGGTAAATAGTGGGGATTGCTGATCTGACGTCAATGGCAATGGTGCGTGGTAGGCGACTATGCCGATGACCAGGGTAATACCAATCGGAATCCAGCCCCACAGGGGAAAAGGCTCTTCCTCGCGGCATAACAGGTGAGTAAACAGCCAAAAAATTGCGGGAATCAGAGTAATTGGCAGGTTAAGCAAGAGCGCAGTAGGTCCACTCAGCTGTGGCAGGATGGGCCAGAGTAAATAGCAGATCACGGCTATCAGCAGGGCCAGTAAGCAGCGCCCGGCAACAAGCCGGTAGTGATGTATAGCAACCTTGGTTGCCGCCAATAAAAGAAGAGCGCATGCACCGCCGGAGAAAAATAAGTAGCCGGCGGTCATCGTTTATCTCCAGCGCTCGGCCCAGGCATCCAGGACCTTGCTGCTATAAGTATGGCGGCCGTAGCTACCATTGTAATAGGCGAGGGCGTTGGCTAGATTGCCTTTGGCTTTCTTGATGTAGTGTTTAAGAATGGTACATCCGTACCTTAGATTGGTGTCCATATCGATCAGGTTATCGTCGGGTCGACCGATTTCATTTTTCCAGAATGGCATTACCTGCATCATACCCAGAGCGCCAACGCGGGATATCGCATAGGGGTCAAAAGCACTCTCAATCTGGATAACCGCCAATACAATTTCCGGGCGCAGCCCGGCCCGAGTTGCCTCCCGGTGGACTGCTTTCAGTACGTGCATCCGCCGCTTGGGATCTTTGATATAGCGGGACAGAGGCTGGGATTTAGACATTAGCCACACTTCCGCATCGAAGCGGTCCACAAAGCTGTCGGCCTGGGTAACTGCGTCCTGCAGGGCGAGGCGCAACTCCGGGTCGATCTCGGCTCTACTGCTTTGAGCCTGGGCGGCACAGCAGGTAAGGCAGAGCAACAAGAGGGCGGTGGCTTTTTTTATCATGGGGTGATTCTACGAAAAGCCCGGCAAAATGGGCAGCGTGATTTTGTGACGCCGCCGATAAAAAGCACTTTTGCCGTAAGAGGTCCCGGCCTGCTTGGGGGCAGACCGGGCGGCTCGACAATTATTGATTAAATTTTTCCAATAACACTTCTTCGAGCTGGGATACGGCAAACTCCTGGCTTTCCGCATCTCCGCGACCTTTATATTCCACCACACCTTTTTCCAGGCCGCGATCGCCGATAACAATGCGGTGGGGAATACCGATCAGCTCCACATCGGCGAGCATAGCACCCAGTCGCGCTTTGGCTTCGTCCATCAGCAATACATCAATACCCTTGCTGCGCAGGGACTCATACAGGTGCTCGCACTTTTCCCTTACCACATCGCTCTTGTGCATATTGATTGGCACAATCGCCAGCTGGAAAGGTGCAATCGCAGTGGGCCAGATAATCCCTGAGTCGTCGTGGTTCTGCTCAATGGCCGCAGCAACGATACGGGAAACGCCGATGCCATAGCAGCCCATGGACATAACCTGCTCTTTACCGTTTTCATCCAGTACTGTGGCATTCATAGCGCGGCTGTATTTGTCGCCTAACTGGAAAATGTGGCCGACCTCGATGCCCCGTTTGATTTCCAGGGTGCCCTGGCCATCGGGGCTGGCGTCGCCAGCCACTACATTGCGCAGGTCTTCGACGCGGCCCAACTCCACATCGCGACCCCAGTTCACACCGGTTAAGTGGTAGTCATCGCGATTGGCGCCGCAGATAAAGTCTGCCAGGTGCGCTGCAGAGCGATCCACAACAGTCTCGATCTTTATGCCCACCGGGCCCAGGGAGCCAATGTTGCAACTGAGTTCTTCGGCGATGCGCTCTTCCGAGGCGAACTGAATAGGGCTGGCGATTCCAGCCAGCTTCTCTGCTTTTAATTCGTTCAGCTCGTGATCGCCACGCAGTACCAGGGCAATTAATGGAGCGGTTTCACCCTCTTCGCACTCGCCCAGAACAATCAGGGTTTTTACTGAGTGGGCGGGATCACTTTTCAAAAACTCGCTGACATCGGCGATGGTTTTTTGGTTCGGCGTATGAACTTCCTGCATTTCCTGCGACGGAGCAGGGCGCTCGCCAGCTGGGGCAACCGCTTCTGCCAATTCGACATTGGCGGCGTAGCGGGATTCTGTGGAGAAGGCGATATCGTCTTCGCCGCTCTGCGCCAGCACGTGGAATTCGTGAGAGCTGGAGCCACCGATTGAACCGGTGTCTGCCAGCACCGGACGGTAGTCCAGGCCAATGCGTTCAAAAATCTGGCAGTAGGCGCCGTGCATAATATCGTAGGTTTCCTGCAGGGAATCCTCGTTCACGTGGAAGGAGTAAGCATCCTTCATGGTGAATTCGCGCGCGCGCATTACGCCAAAGCGCGGACGGATTTCATCGCGGAATTTAGTCTGCACCTGGTAGAAATTGGCGGGCAACTGCTTATAGCTATTGATTTCACCGCGGATCAGGTCGGTGATGACTTCCTCGTGGGTCGGGCCCAGGCAGAAGTCATTGTTGTGGCGATCCTTGATGCGCAGGAGTTCGGGGCCGTACTGCTGCCAGCGGCCGGACTCTTCCCAAAGCTCTGCCGGCTGCACGACCGGCATCAGTACTTCCAGGGAGCCAGCGCGGTCCATCTCTTCGCGAACAATACGCTCGACCTTGCGCAACACCCGCAACCCGGTGGGCAGCCAGGTGTAGAGACCTGAAGACAGACGGCGGATCATGCCGGCACGCAGCATCAGCTGATGGCTGATCACCACTGCGTCGTTGGGAGTTTCTTTTTGGGTTGCGATGAGATAACGAGATGCGCGCATAGGAATTATATGGATTCTATTACGGGTAAGCTGGCTATTTTACGCTATTCGCTGGGCAATAAATATTGCCTGGGGGCAGTATTGCCTCAAAGCGGATTGCCTTTTGCTATACCGGGGTATCTATTTAGCAGGTGCCTGGGCACTGGCTTGGAATGGGAGTGAATAAAAAACCCCGCATAAGCGGGGTTTTTAAGCTGAGGCTTTACAGAGTGTATTAGTTCTCTGCCATTTCCTTCAGCTTCTTCAGTGGGCGAACTTTAACCTGGATGCTGGCAGGCTTCGCCTTGAAGGTAGTCTCTTCACCGGTGAACGGGTTGATACCCTTGCGAGCTTTCTTAGCTGGCTTTTTCACGGTGGTGATTTTCATCAGGCCCGGCAGGGTGAATTCGCCAACTGCGCGCTTCTTGATGTGGCCTTCGATGATATCGTTCAGCTCGTCCAGAACAGATTGAACCTGCTTGCGGGACAGCTCAGTGCTTTCTGCAATCTGATTAAGTACTTGAGTCTTAGTGTACTTTTCCTTGATTGCTTTTACTTTCTTGGCCGGTGCAGCTTTGGCCGCAGCTTTCTTTGCCGGGGCCTTTTTAGTAGCAGCTTTCTTGGAGACAGCCATGGCTTACTTCCTTCTTTGTTGTTCGGTATATATCCGGTAAAAGTGTGTTTTTTCTCCCGCTGCGCTGCATCCGTTACGGGTGTCTCAGCGGGTGATGGGGGAAGTATATATAGTTTTTGTTCGGCCGCACGAAGAAATACTAGAAAAATAGTGCTTTTTTTACATTTTTTAGCCTCACGTCGCCTTTATGGGACGCTTTACCCAGGGAAAAGACCCGTGCAGCTTCTTACCTCTGTAGGCCTCATGTATACTCTCTCCCCCTTTTTTTAAGCACCAGGTACTGTGTAATGCCGATATATGAATACCAGTGCAATGCCTGCGGCCATGAAATGGAAGCTTTGCAGCGGATGAGCGATGACCCGCTCAAAGACTGCCCAGCTTGCGAGAAGGCCGAGCTGCGCAAGAAAATCTCAGCGGCTGGATTTCGCCTGAAGGGCGCCGGTTGGTATGAGACTGATTTTAAAACTGGTAGCAAGAAAAACCTCGCTGGCGGTGACTCTGCCAACAGTGGTAAGGCCAAAAGCGACAAGTCTGGCACAGCGGCGGCAAAGACGGCCTAGGCGAGCTGTGCGGGGCTGTCCGTGCGGTGTACCCTCTAACTAATCTTTTCACCTATCGATAACGGGAATTTTCATCCATGCGCAGCGATTACTGTGGCGTCCTTCGTTCTGCGGACATTGACCGCGTAGTAACCCTCTGTGGCTGGGTCGACCGCCGCCGCGATCACGGCGGAGTGATTTTTATCGACCTGCGCGACCGCGAGGGAATTGTACAGGTGGTGTTCGACCCCGATGCGGCCGAACACTTCGAGATGGCCGATCGCGTGCGCAGCGAATATGTGCTTAAAGTGACAGGTCGTGTCCGCGCTCGTGCCCCAGAGGCCGTGAATCCCAATATGGTGACCGGTGAAGTTGAGGTTTACGGCACAGAGCTGGAGATCCTCAATACTGCTGAGACAGTGCCTTTCCAGCTGGATGAGCACACCGAGGTGGGTGAAGATATCCGCTTGAAATACCGCTATCTGGATCTGCGCCGCAACGAAATGCAGAACAACCTGTATTTCCGTTCCAAGCTGACTACCGCAATCCGCAATTACCTGGATGAGCACGGCTTCCTCGATATCGAGACCCCAATCCTGACCCGCGCCACCCCAGAAGGTGCCCGGGATTATCTGGTGCCGAGCCGCACTCACGAGGGCAAGTTCTTCGCCCTGCCACAGTCACCACAGCTGTTTAAGCAGTTGCTGATGGTTTCCGGTTTCGATCGCTACTACCAAATCGCCAAGTGTTTCCGCGATGAGGATTTGCGTGCTGATCGCCAGCCTGAATTTACCCAGATTGATATTGAGACCTCCTTCCTCGACGAAGAGGAAATCATGTCGATCACCGAGAACATGGTTCGCAAGCTGTTTAAAGAGCTTAAGGGTGTTGATCTGGGTGAATTCCCGCGCATGACCCACTACCAGGCGATGCTGCGCTACGGTTCCGATAAGCCGGACCTGCGTATTCCGCTGGAGATGGTGGAGATCAAGGACCTGATGACCGAGGTGGACTTCAAGGTATTCTCTGGGCCGGCCAATGATCCGAAGGGACGTGTTGCTGCGATTAAAGTACCTGGCGGTTGTAAGAAACTGACCCGCAAGCAGTTGGACGATTACGGCAAATTTGTCGGTATTTATGGCGCCAAGGGCCTGGCGTACATCAAGGTTAACGATCGCTCTGACCTGGAAAATGGTCTGCAGTCGCCAATCGTCAAATTCCTGCCGCTTGAAACCCGTGCAGCCATTCTCGATCGCCTGCAAGCAGAAGACGGTGACGTCCTTTTCTTCGGCTCGGACAAGGCCAAGATTGTCTCCGAAGCCCTGGGTGCATTGCGCTGCAAGCTGGGTGAAGACCTGGATCTGTACACCAGCGAGTGGGCGCCTTTGTGGGTTGTCGCCTTCCCAATGTTTGAAGAAAATGACGACGGCAGCCTGACTGCGTTGCACCACCCCTTCACTGCGCCTTCCTGTACCCCGGAAGAGTTGGAAAAGAATCCGCTCGAAGCACTTTCCCGCGCTTACGATATGGTGCTCAATGGCACCGAGCTGGGCGGTGGTTCTGTTCGTATCCACGACCAATTGATGCAGGAAGCGGTATTCCGCATCCTGGGTATCGATGCTGAAGAGCAGCGCGAGAAGTTCGGCTTCCTGCTGGATGCACTCAAATACGGTGCGCCGCCCCATGGTGGCCTGGCCTTTGGCCTGGATCGCCTGGTGATGTTGATGACCGGCAGTGACTCTATTCGCGATGTTATCGCTTTCCCGAAAACCCAGAGCGCTGCCTGTGTGATGACAGATGCCCCGGGTACCGTAGATGCGAAACAACTGCGTGAGCTGAGTATTCGCCTGCGACAAAAAGAAGAGAAAATCAGCTGATTTTTCCCCGATGGGCCGAGCGAAGCGGGCCCATCCAATCGTAGTGATGGGCGATTCGCTTCGCTCTTTGGCCCATCCTACGCACTGACTGAAGAGAGACGGAAAATGGCCGGACATAGTAAATGGGCCAATATTAAGCACCGCAAAGCAGCTCAGGATGCCAAGCGGGGCAAGGTCTTTACCAAGATCATTCGCGAGTTGACGGTAGCCGCCAAATCAGGTCCAAACCCGGACGATAACCCGGCGCTGCGCGCCACTATCGATAAGGCTTTGGGCGCCAATATGAAGCGCGACACCATCGATAAAGCTATCGCCCGTGGCGCCGGCAATGCGGATGGTGAAAACTACGAAGCCGTCGTTTACGAGGGCTACGGCGTTGGTGGTGTAGCGGTCTTGGTGGAGTGCCTGACTGACAACCGCAACCGCACCGTGGCTGAAGTGCGTCACGCCTTCACCAAGCGCGGTGGCAACCTGGGTACCGACGGTTCCGTTAGCTATCTGTTTACCCGCAAAGGTCAGATGTTCTATGACACCGGTGTGGATGAAGATGCGCTGATGGAAGCTGCTCTCGAAGCCGGGGCTGAGGATATCGAATCCAACGATGACGGCAGTGTTGAAGTTACCACTGAATTCCAGGACTACCTGACGGTTAAGGACGCCCTGGTTGCAGCCGGTTTTACCCCAGACAGTGCCGAAATTGCCATGATTCCTTCCACCACCATTCCACTGGATAAAGATGGTGCTGAAAAAGTACTCGCTTTGATCGAGATGCTCGAAGACCTGGATGATGTGCAAAATGTTTACACCAATGCGGATATTCCGGCAGAGGTGATGGAGGAGCTGGGCTAAAGCCGGTTCCGTAACTGGAGGCGGCTACTGTCCCGCCTCTGGTTTTTTATCTTTTCAAGCCCTTCTTACTCCCCCTCCCTTGACGCTTCCTGTTCACCTTGGGACACTCCCACCACTATATAAACATACAGATATTTGGGGAGCTGCCTTTTGACCCGAATCCTGGGTATTGACCCCGGCTCGCGAAAAACGGGCTATGGAATTATCGATGTGGAGCGGGGCAAGGCTCGCTATGTGGCCAGTGGGGTGATTCGTATTCCCGAAGGTCCCCTGCCTGAGCGTCTCAAACTGATTTTTGATGCAGTGAGCCAGATTGCCCAGCAATACCAGCCTGCTCAGATGGCAATTGAAAATGTTTTTATGTCCAAGAGCGCCGGCTCCGCCCTGAAATTAGGACAGGCCCGGGGGGCAGCTATTGTAGCTGGGGCAAATAGTGGTCTGGCAGTAGCCGAATATGAAGCTCGCAAAGTGAAGCAGGCAGTGGTCGGCAACGGTGGAGCGGATAAATTGCAGGTCCAGCACATGGTGAAAACCCTGCTGTCCCTACCTGCGTCGCCCCAGGAGGATGCCGCCGATGCATTGGCCGTGGCTCTGTGTCATATGCATACCGAGCAAACCCTGGTATTTACCGCTGGCGGTGCGCGCAGTCGTTTTCGTCGCGGCCGCCTGAGCGTGTGATCGGCTGGTAGAATTGGCCCCGTAAAGGGCGCAGACAATATAAACCTGGAATAACACATGATTGGAAGATTGAGCGGTACCCTGGCCGCAGTGCAGCCACCTCTGCTGTTGGTGGATGTACAGGGGGTGGGCTATGAAGTGCTCGCACCCATGACCACGATTTTTGAACTGCCCGCACTGGGGCAGCCGGTACAGCTGCACACTCATTTAGCGGTATCGGAAACGGCCCAGCAGTTATATGGTTTTATTCGCGATGGGGACCGCAAATTGTTTCGCACCCTGATCAAGGTGAGTGGAGTGGGCCCCAAGATGGCCCTGGCTATTTTATCCGGGCTGGACGGCGCTGCCCTGGCCCGCTGTGTGTCGGAGGATAATGTAGCGGCGCTGGTCAAGGTCCCTGGCGTCGGTAAAAAGACTGCCGAGCGCCTGATTGTGGAGCTGCGGGATAAATTGACCCCGGATTTTGGCGACGCCAACGATATCCCCCTGATGGCCGCTGCTGCCGAGCCCAAGGTGGATCACACCGGTGAAGCGGAGAGCGCCCTGGCGGCTCTGGGTTACAAGCCCACTGAAGCCAGCAAAATGGTGGCCCGCGCCAGCAAAGAGCAGCCGGATGCCGATAGTGCGACTTTGATTCGCCTGGCCCTTAAGGGAATGGCCCCCGCTTAATCTGAGGCCCTGGAGTTGTTGCAATGATCGAAGCCGACCGTTTGGTGGCACCGGAGCCCGTGGGCCCCTCGGGCCAGGAGGAGCAGTACGACCGCGCCGTGCGCCCCAAAACCCTGGATGATTATGTGGGTCAGCCAGTGGTGCGGGAGCAAATGGAGATCTTTATTCAGGCTGCCAAGCTGCGCAAAGAGGCCCTGGATCACACCCTGGTATTCGGCCCGCCGGGGCTGGGTAAAACCACCCTGGCAAATATCATCGCCGCCGAAATGGGAGTGGCCATTAAGACCACCTCGGGCCCGGTACTGGAGAAGGCTGGCGATCTGGCTGCGTTGATGACCAACCTGGAGCCGGGGGATGTGCTTTTTATCGATGAGATCCACCGCCTCAGCCCCCATGTAGAAGAGGTACTGTATCCGGCGATGGAAGACTACCAGCTGGATATTATGATCGGTGAAGGACCTGCGGCGCGCTCCATCAAGTTGGACCTGCCACCCTTCACATTGGTGGGCGCCACCACGAGGGCGGGCCTGCTTACCTCGCCACTGCGGGATCGTTTCGGCATCGTCCAGCGGCTTGAGTTCTATAACGTTGAGGATCTCACCAGTATTGTCCGTCGCTCCGCTGGCCTGATGGGAGTAGAGATGGATGAAGGTGGTGCTCTCGAAGTTGCCCGTCGAGCTCGGGGTACCCCCCGAATAGCCAACCGCCTGCTGCGCCGCGTGCGTGATTACGCCGAAGTTAAAGGTGATGGTGCCGTGGATTCCGGTATTGCCGATGCCGCTCTTAATATGCTCAATGTGGATTCCCGTGGTTTCGACCAGCTGGATCGCCGTATGCTATTGGCGATGATCGAGAAGTTCGATGGTGGACCGGTGGGGGTGGACAGTCTCGCTGCAGCAGTCAGTGAAGAGCGGGATACCCTGGAAGATGTATTAGAGCCCTACTTGATTCAGCAGGGTTATATCGCCCGCACACCGCGAGGGCGAGTGGCAACCGGCCTGGCCTACGAGCACTTCGGCTTGCCGAAGCCAGATAATAAGTAGAGAGAGGATGGGGTGAAGGAAGTTTTCAGTATTCCGCTGCGAGTTTATATCGAGGATACCGACGCAGGTGGTATCGTTTATTACGTCAATTATTTGAAGTATATGGAGCGCGCGCGCACAGAACTGCTGCGCTCCCTCGGGTATGATAAGCCGGCGATGCCAGAACAGGGTCTGTTACTGGTGGTGCACTCCGCCGAGATTCAGTATCGAAAGTCCGCACTTCTTGATGATGCATTGCGCGCTACGGCCTCGATTGGCAAACTGGGGCGGGCCGCAGTGACTTTTGAGCAAAAAATCTGGCGCGGCGATGAGCTAATTTGCGAAGGTGTGGTCAAAGTTGCTTGTGTCGCTGACGACAGCCGCAGGCCCTGTGCCCTGCCGGAACCTATTTATTCAGCATTAAAGGCAGTTATTTAAGAAGATGAACGCCGGTGAACAACTTTCTCTTTGGGGGCTAATCCAGAACGCCAGCCTGTTGGTACAGTTAGTTATGCTGCTGCTGTTACTGGCCTCTGTGGTGTCCTGGGTGATGATTATCCAGCGCGGGCTTTACCTGTCCCAGGCCAAGCGCTCCCTGAACAATTTCGAACGCCGCTTTTGGTCCGGTGCCGACCTGAACAAACTCTTCCGCGAAGGTAACGAACGAGCGGAAAAAGGCAAGACGGATGGTGTTGAGTCCCTTTTTCGCGCCGGTTTTACCGAGTTTACCCGCCTGCGCCAACAGGGCAGCAGCGGTCCTGAAGCGGTGATGGAAGGCACTGAGCGGGCCATGCGCGTGGCTATGTCCCGGGAGCAGGAAAAGGTGGAAATGAACCTGCCGTTCCTGGCAACCGTAGGCTCTGTCAGTCCCTATATCGGCCTGTTTGGCACCGTGTGGGGGATTATGAATTCTTTCCGTGGTCTCGCCACTATGCACCAGGCCACTATTGCCACGGTCGCACCCGGTATCAGTGAAGCGTTGGTGGCTACAGCTATGGGCCTGTTTGCAGCAATTCCTGCGGTGATGGCTTTTAACCGCTATTCCGCCAAGGCGGAGTCGCTGTTGTCCAGCTACGAAACTTTCGCCGAGGAGTTTTCCTCTATCCTGCACCGCAAAGTGCATTCCGGCTGAGTAGTGAATAGGCGAACCCTATGAGTGTGTTTCGCAAGGGAACCAAAAAGAAGCTGGTCTCCGAGATCAATGTGGTGCCCTACATTGACGTAATGCTGGTGCTGCTAATTGTCTTTATGGTCACGGCACCATTGTTGATGCAGGGGGTCAAAGTCGACCTTCCAAACGCGCCCTCGGCGCCGATGGAGGAAACCGATGAGGAGCCGCTGATTATTTCCGTGCGCTCCGATGGCACCTATTACCTAAATTTGGGGACTGACGAGAAGAGTGCCAAGCCGCTCGAAGAGATTAAACAAACGGTCGCTAAGGTGTTGCGTCAAAAGCCGGGAACTCCGGTTTTGGTGTGGGGTGACACCGAGGCCCGCTATGGCCTGATTGTCAATGCCATGACCGAACTGCAGCAGGCGGGAGCGCCCAGCGTCGGCCTGGTGACAGAGCCACCTCAGGGGTAGGGTGCCGGTGAATAAAGGCTTTTATGCATTGGCGATCATCATCAGCCTCGTGTTACACGGGGCGTTGATAGCTGCCATGACCTACGGCTGGGAAGCCAGCAGTATGCCCGAGCGCAAACCGATGCCAAAGTTTGTGCAGGCCAAGCTGGTGACGATTGAAGCGGCAACACCGAAGAAGAAACTGCCGAAAAAGGTCGATAAAATAAAACAGCGTGCCGATCGCGCTGCGGAGCAAAAACGCAAGGCTGAGGTCGAACGTAAGCGCCGCGCAGCCCTGGAGCAGAAGAAAAAGCTCGAGGCGGAAAAGAAACGCAAAGCGAAAGTCGAAGCTGATCGGAAGGCACAGGCAGAGAAGGCCCGTCGCGAGAAAGAGCAGCAAGAGAAGGCGCGCAAAGAAAAAGAGCTGAAGGAGAAGCTGGCCCAAGAGCGCCAGAGTTCTTTTGACGAGGCCCTCCAGGATGAAGAGGAGCTGCTGGATGCGAATGAGGCCGAGCAAGCGGTGATGTCCGTTGGCCAGGCGATCCAGCAGCAAATTGAGGCGGTATGGAGTCGCCCGCCCAGTGCCCGAAACGGTATGCTTACCAAGGTGAGAATAAACTTTGTCCCCACCGGCCGGGTGGTGGCAGCTAATATCGTCGAGGGCAGTGGTAATGCCGCCCTGGATCGCTCGGTACTGACCGCTATCAAAAAAGTGGAGGTATTTCCTGAAGTGGCCGACCTGGCCCGGGAAGAACCAGTGGTATTTGAGCGGGAAGTCCGCACAACTATTTTGAACTTTAAAGTCGAAGATCTGCGCCAATGATCAAGAGTTTACTGAAGACAGTCGTCATTATTGCAATCGCCTCGGTGAGCCTGGGGGCCCGAGCCCAGCTGGTGGTGGATATCACCAGCGGTATCGATGACCCCACACCGATCGCTGTGTCCCCATTCAGTTGGTCTGGTGGCGGGGTACTGGCGGAAGATGTTTCCGGGATTATTTCCTCAGACCTTCGCCGCAGTGGCCTTTTCTCCCCGGTGCCCAAGGAGGACATGCTGTCTTTCCCCAAGGCCCCGGAAGACGTGGTATTCCGCGACTGGCGTATCCTCGGTACCGAGTACATAGTGACCGGCCGCATTGAGCCGCAGGCCACCGGTTACCTGCTCACTTTTGATCTGGTCAATGTTTTCGGCCAGCACAAAATGTTCACCAAGCAAGTGCGCGGCGGCCAGACCCAGCTGCGGGATATCGCCCACCGCGCCGCCGATGAGATCTTTGAAGCTATCACCGGTATTCGCGGTGCCTTCTCCACGGAAATGGTGTACGTGCAGGAAGAGACCCGTGGCGGCAAGCCCAGCTATCTGCTGATGCGTGCGGATATCGATGGTGCTCGCGCCAAGCAGATCCGTCGTTTCAGTGCGCCGGTGATGTCTCCCATGTGGTCCCCCAATGGCCAGGAGCTCGCTTACGTCTCCTTTGAAACCGGGCGCCCGGCAATTTTTCGCGAGAACCTGCGCACGGGTGCGCGCAAGCAATTAACTAACTTCAAGGGCATCAACAGTTCGCCGACCTGGTCCCCGGATGGAACCAAACTGGCGATGGTGCTCTCCAAGGACGGCAACCCGGAGATCTACGTGTTGGATCTGGTCAGTAATAAGCTGACAAGAATGACAAGGCACTTCTCCATTGATACCGAGCCGAACTGGATGCCAGATGGTAAATCACTGGTTTTCACCTCCGATAGGGGAGGGAAGCCACAAATTTACCAATTGACTCTTGCCACTGGTCAAGTCGACCGCTTAACCTTCGATGGCGATTACAATGCGCGGCCCCGTGTCTCTCCCGATGGAAAGACACTGGTGATGGTGCATCGTAATAGGGGCGTATTTACCATCGCTACGATGGATATCAACTCGGGCAGAGTGCGTGTCCTTACGGAGACTACGCTGGACGAATCCCCTAGTATCGCGCCGAATGGGGCCATGTTGATGTACGCTACCAAACGTGGGGATAAAGGTATTCTGGCAGCGGTGTCGCTGGATGCCGGGGTGAAGTACAACCTGCCCTCTCAGAGGGGTGATGTCCGTGAACCGGCCTGGTCGCCGTACTTTGAATAAGGCGGGGGTGCCCGACGCGCTTAAGCGAAGGGTGTGAATTAGAGCAAGTAGAAATCTTTCAGGATTTTCGATAACACTATATATAAAGCGGAGTAGCTTATGTTGAAATCAGTAAAAACAGGCCTTGGGTTAGCCTGTGTATTGGCAGTTATGGCTGGTTGTAGCAGCACTGACACCACCGAAGGCAGCCAGGAGACCCTGGACCAGGCAGATCAAACTGCGGTTGAAACCACCGATTTTGATACCACGCCAACCGAGACAGTTGCACCTCTTGAAAACGTAGTTTACTTCGATTTCGACCAGTCCCTGCTGAAGCCCGAAACCCGTGAGCTGCTGATCCGTCACGCTGACCGTATGCGCGCTGCTGCCGGTTCTGTTCGCCTGGAAGGCCACGCTGACGAACTGGGTACTCGCGAGTACAACCTGGCTCTGGGTGAGCGTCGTGCCAATGCCGTTCGCGACTTTTTGGTACTGCAAGGCGTAGACGCAGCTAACCTGGAAGTAATCAGCTACGGTGAAGAGCGTCCGGCTCAAATGGGTTCTAACGAATCTGCCCGTGCGATGAACCGTCGCGTTGTTATTAACTAATCGTAAAAATGGATGCCAATGGCTTTAACGATTAGAAAACTAGCGATCGCCGCAGCAGTAATGACTGCGGCATCGCCGGTATTTTCCCAGGCCCCGATTGTAGACCTGTCTTCTAAAAGCCAGGACCAGTCGACCATTACTTATACCGATGAAGTGGAAAGCAGTGCTCCGACACAGCTCGCCCGCGCCGGTATGTCACCACCCCGAGCCCAGGGCAACCCCCAGGCCGAAGCCTACTATCAGATGCAGGTTTTGCAGCAGGAAGTGCGGGAGTTGCGTGGCACAGTTGAAGAGTTGCGCCATGAGATCAAGCGTCTCAAACAGCAGCGCACCGAAGATTATATGGATCTGGACCGGCGTATTGCGCGCCTGAGTGGTACAGAGCCAGCGGCTCAGCCGCCGTCTACCGCTGAAGGCGGTGCTTCGTCAATGCAAGGGCAGGGGGGCTCAGCAATGCCGCCTAAACCCCAGGGC
The DNA here is from genome assembly GCF_052466985.1 of Microbulbifer maximicatervae (SeqCode). Classification (NCBI taxonomy): domain Bacteria; kingdom Pseudomonadati; phylum Pseudomonadota; class Gammaproteobacteria; order Cellvibrionales; family Microbulbiferaceae; genus Microbulbifer; species Microbulbifer maximicatervae (SeqCode). Next base: position 3,000,422 of record NZ_CP174298.1, on the reverse strand, counting down.
CCGAAAGACGGCAAGAGCGAGCGCGACCGCTACCAGGCCAGCTTTGGCTTGGCCCGCAATGGCGATTACGGCGGCGCCAGTGAAGAGTTCAAAAGCCTGTTGCAGGACTTCCCCAATGGTCAGTACGCCCCGAATGCGAATTACTGGCTGGGTGAGATTGCACTGGTTCAAGGCAACCTGGAAGAGGCTCGGGAGTGGTTCGTAGCCCTCCTCGACGGTTACCCGAATTCCAGTAAAGTCTGGGATGGCCGCTACAAGCTGGGCACTGTTTATCACCAGCTGGGCGACCAGCAAAAAGCCCGCAACCTGCTGGAGCAGGTGGCAGCCAGTGACGCCAGAGCGTCGAATCTGGCGAAGAAGTATCTGCAGGAGAACTTCCAGTAGCCTTCAGTCGCTACTGACTGCCATCGCTGGTTTTTTGAGCAGAAAAAGCCTATGATCCCGCGCCCGGGTGGCATGTGCCACTCGGGCGTTTTTGTGTTGGGTGTGTATGACCGATCTTTCCAAAGAATCACTCAGAATCAGTGAAATTTTCTACTCCCTTCAAGGAGAGGCGCGAGAAAGTGGCCTTCCTACGGTGTTTGTACGCCTGACGGGCTGCCCGTTACGCTGTACCTATTGCGACTCCGAGTACGCCTTTTACGGCGGCGAGCGCATGACGCTGGAGCAGATTTTGCAGCAGGTGCAAAGTCATCCCGCTCGCCATGTGTGTGTTACCGGTGGTGAGCCCCTGGCCCAGCCCAATTGTTTCCCCCTGATGAAGGCGCTTTGCGATGCAGGCTATGCGGTGTCCCTCGAGACCAGTGGCGCTATGCCTGTGGATAAAGTGGATGAGCGGGTGTCGAGAGTGGTCGACCTGAAAACGCCGGCCTCCGGGGAGCAGCACCGCAATCGTATGGAGAATATGCAAGTACTCACTCGCCAGGACCAGATCAAGTTTGTGATCTGTGATCGCGGGGATTATGACTGGGCTCGATTTACCCTGGATCAGTACCGTATACCTGAGCGGGTTGGGGAGGTGCTTTTCTCCCCCAGCTACGAGCAGCTGCAGCCGCGCCAGCTAGCTGAATGGATTCTGGAAGATGGATTACCGGTGCGTATGCAGATGCAAATGCACAAGCTGTTGTGGGGCGACATCCCCGGCGTATAAAGCGCCGCTGCGCCACATCAAGAAAAGAGGAAAAAATGACAGCAAAGAAAGCAGTAATCTTGCTATCCGGTGGCTTGGACTCAGCCACCGTACTGGCCATGGCTCGCGCTGAGGGCTACGAGTGTTACGCACTGGGCTTCGATTATGGCCAGCGTCACGAGGCAGAACTATTGGCTGCGCAGAAGGTGGCGAAGGACTTGGGGGCCATTGAGCACAAGGTGGTTAAGCTCGACCTGCGCTCAATCGGCGGATCGGCGTTGACCGATGACTCTATCGAAGTACCCGAAGAGGAAACCTCCGGTATTCCGGTGACCTATGTGCCGGCACGAAACACGGTATTTCTGTCTATTGCCCTGGGTTGGGCAGAGGTGTTGGGCGCCCAAGATATTTTCGTGGGTGTGAATGCCGTGGACTACTCCGGCTATCCGGATTGCCGCCCGGAATATATTGAGGCTTACGAGAAGATGGCCAACCTGGCTACCAGGGCCGGTGTCGAGGGCAACAAGCTGTCTATACGTGCGCCGCTGATGGACATGAGCAAGGCGGATATTGTTACCGAAGGAACCCGCTTAGGGGTGGACTACAGTTTAACTGTGTCCTGCTACCAAGCCTTGCCAGATGGCGCTGCCTGCCGCCGCTGCGACAGTTGCCGCCTGAGGGCTGCCGGCTTCGCAGAGGCCGGCTTGGAGGACCCCACGGTCTACGCACCTTAATTGGCCGTTGGCGCCAATTTTTTGAACAAATACCTAACTCCTTAAATTTGTTAGATTTTTTTTCGAGTTAGGTATTGTCTTTTCGAAATAGATCCGTAAGATACGCAGCTCCTCACAACGAGGCATCGAAAAGGGTCGTTAGCTCAGTCGGTAGAGCAGTTGGCTTTTAACCAATTGGTCGCTGGTTCGAATCCAGCACGACCCACCATTTTCGACAGGGATGCCCAAGGCAGCCCACCCAGTTTTTACACTTCTGCGCGAAGGTAAAAACAACCCAAGTTGGACCGTTACCAAGTTAGTCCAACCATCCTGGGGGTCGTTAGCTCAGTTGGTAGAGCAGTTGGCTTTTAACCAATTGGTCGCTGGTTCGAATCCAGCACGACCCACCATCTCTCCTTTTCCCCACTATCAATTAACCAGTTTCTCTGTATTACCATCGTACACGTGGGCTAGTTTCAGACTTTCTATTACCGTGCTTATTTGCTGTATTAATCAGCTCCTTTCGTTTTCGATTCTGAATGGTGGATATTACATGTATGGTGATCTATCAGAGTTTTCCGCATCGTAAAGGCTCGCCGACTGCGCAGATGTGCTCGCCAGGGTGTGCTTTAAGTTGTGTGTGCTTAACCCTGGGCTCAATAGCCGCTATTTACTTTAGAGGGCCTTATGTTGGTCTTGGCGGCGGCTTTTGCCGAGTTAGAGAGTCTCGCCAGATCGGCAATGAACACGATTTAGTGCTCGTTAGTGTCAAGGTTGCATGTGGAAAATAAGCTGTTGTAGAAACTTTTAGCTGAGATAAAAGTCAGTTCGAGACAGTAAAAACACCTTTATCGATAATTGTGGTTAACACTTGAGCTTAAAAGGGGGCGTGTATAGCCTTTGGGTTATTCTGCCCTATAAGTCTCTCAGTCAAGGGTAGATCCTGGGCGCAGGGGCTGCTCTTGACCGAGAGTTTTGCCTGAGAAAAAGGCTAGTTCTAATTCGAGGCTTTAATGTAGCCAGACGCTTCCTGTGGGGGTAGGCTGGAACCAACCCTCCTAGCTCTTGGCTTTCTGCGTGCTAAATAAATAGCCAATCCAAAGCAGGACATTGCAATTAAGGCGAGTAATGTAATTACAATCAATATGTCACGCTTTTCAGCTCCTATTAATGGACGTAAAAAATTCCACTTGTGAAGCAATGAGAATGAAAGTGATTCCAACCGGTCAATCTTTCGATTTTGGTCAACTAAAATACCTGTTACTGGGTCAACAAAATACCTGCTATTGGCTGGGTCATTCAAGTCGACCTGCCAAACCGGCAACCGTTTATTGCGGAAGTCATAGTTTGGGCCAAAGTGTGTGACCAGCTTGATTTCATCAATTTTACTATTGTCGATTGTATTGCCATTAGATTGGATGAACTGTAGAGCTAGTTCTTTGGCCAAGTCCTGGTCTTTAATCGACTCTTTCTCCCCTGTTTGAGCGTTGATTAAAGCTGATGAGCTTTCCAGAGGCAGTCCGCTAAAGCGTGCTTTACGCTGTTGGTAATTGGACATTGACTCTTCAATCGGAATGCTAATCCCAAGTCGATAAAATGGCTTTTTATCGATGGACTGATTGAGCGAAATAGCATTTAAATGCGCTTTCTTAGGAATGCTACTCTCTATGCTATGCCGCCACTGAGCCATCTCTCTTTCCGTAACTGCAAAGCTTTCCAGTTGCACAGGTTCAAGCAGTCGCAAGCCTGAAATGGGCTGTATGTATTCTGCCTGTAATAAGTGGTAAAACCCGCTTGCTGACCAGCCAAGTAATGGCAGCCAAAGTAGGTATCCGAGGCGGCGATGCCAGCGTCGATTAGACTTGGGAATTTTGCGGCTGGGGAGTGCAAAAATCAGATAGAGTCCCGTTGAGGCTATCACTAGAAGCGTCAACATAAATAGTGCAACAGTGAGCACACGCCCATGGCCGGTAGTATCTAGCCAGCTCCAGGTATGTAGCGCTCTGAAAAACATTTGCGTTTTGGCTTTAAAGCTATTGTTTAAAGCAGCTAAGGCACCTGTTTCGGTGTAGATAAAAGCTTTGAGTAAATTATCGTCGACGGCAATGGTCACTTCATAAACTGGTAGCAGGCGATTAACTCGCGGGTAATCAGCGCTAAAGCTCTCCTTGAATTTAACATCAATAATATTTTCTTGTGGTAAGTCCAAGTAATGAGAGGTGAGCCACTTTGCTTGTGCTATATCATGATCAAACAACTCACTTCCAGTTTCAAGGTTGAAATAACGCCTTGGGCTGTTATCAGCTTCTGTAATCTGCAGTAGATTACCCTCACTTGAAGGAACAACTTTAGCGATAGCCGCCCTTTCGATAGGCAGCTTATCAACAATTTTTTCAAGTTTATATAAGGTTTCTGTACTGGCTTGAAACGTGGGTGGCATTGTATTTTTGGCTTGCGGACCAAACCAAGCCATTATTGGATGGGATATTCCAGACAAAGACCAAGTTACAACACCAAAAAAAGCTATCCAGGTTAGGAATCTGTGCCATCTAATGAATTGCAGTTTCATCAAGCTACCTCGCTTATGTATTTCTTACTGTGAGGGGGCTATTAAAAGTTAGTGCTGATACCAACATAGAAGGCGCGACCTTGACCTGGAGTAAAAACTGAATTACTGGAAGCCATACTAAGATCTGATACTGTTGACACATTTGAGATATATTTTTCGTCGGTTAGGTTTTCCGCAGATGCAAATAAGTCGATCGCTTCGTTTATCGAGATACCGGCAATAATGCCAATTAATTCATATCCCGCAGTTCTTTCAGTGTTGGCGAAGTCAACGTAGGCTCCGTTGGCAATATGTCGCAAGTTAATGCCTGCATACCACCTGTCATTGCTCGAGTATTTTAATTCGCTGGCATAGATTGATTGAGGTATTCCAGGTAACTTGTTATCCCCTCTATCCGGATCATTATCAAAGCTAAAGTCGTTATAGTTATAGATGTTCCGCCAGAGAATATTCTTATTTATTCGTATATCGAAACCAAGCTCGACACCTTTGTGTAGTGTGTTACCTCTTGCGTTTTCTGTACTTGTTGTTTCGCCGCTAAACCCGGACTGCCCAACGTCTACAAATTCGTTGCTAATTTCACTGTGATAAATAGATGCGTCCCAGCTTACAATACCTTTCTGCCCGCGAGACCCAACCTCAAAAGTCAATGACTCCTGTGCATCAAGAATTGTAAATGGATCCGCTCCGCCCGAAGTTAGATCAGTTATCCCTGGTGGCTCATAACCTTCACTCACATTAGCGTATAGCTGATTTTCATCTTGTAGGGTATAAATAACACCAAGGCGCCCATTGAATTTCTCGAAGCTCAACTTACCGGTGTCATCTTTCGGTCCACCCGTATCCTGAGCGGGGTCAGAGTTAAAGATATTTTTGTTTTCTCTGACGCTACTAATATATTGAGCTCCTGCGATTAGGTTAAGTGACTCGCTTAGGGGGAAGTCTAGCTGTCCATAGATGACAGTATTCGTCGCATTCCGATCATCTTTACTTGATAAATTTCCCTTTTCGGCAGTTGGTGTTGGGCTAAAAGGGCCCTCAGAGTACGCAAACAGTTCTGACTCATTGTTACTTTCAGCATGGGTTATACCTATAACCCAGGAAATATCAGTGATATCCAGTTGGAAATTACCAGTAATATCAGTAGATATGCCAAACTCCATTCCGCCTTGCTCAATGATGCCGGCATATGGTGTTATGGCGTGATCCAAATATCTTGTTGCTAGCCAAGCCCCGGCTTCAATAGTGAGCGAATCTAGTGCAAAAACTGTTCGATTTGATAAGCGAAACACATCAAGGTTTCGATCCATATCGCGTTCAATATTTGATTCTGGCGACATGTCAGGATTGCTTAATGCTTGGTCGTGTGTCAAAGAGCCAGCCAGCTCAAAATTGTCCTGCAATGCGGTCAGGAAAAAGCGAGTTTCCATGTTGTCACTAAATTTGTAGCCAACATTACCAAAGCTATAAATACTGTCGACTTCGGAATGTTCTCTAAATCCACTACTATTTAGTTTGGTTACCGCACCATAATAATCAAAAGCGTCATTTCTTCCTTTAGTGTTAATACTGGTTCGGTATGTATCGAATGACCCGCTTTCCAACCTTATATTACTTCCAGCTTTTGACGTAGCTCCCGTCGGTGTTACCACATTGATTGCACCTCCCAGTGAAGCTGCACCATAACGAAGGCCGTTTGATCCTTTATAGATCTCGATATAGTCAATAGATAGTGGATCTATTTCTTGATACTCGGTGCTGCCACTGGCACGTGAAATCGGTACTCCATCACGCAATACAGTAATTCCTCGGCGTTCATAAGTAGCATTCGCAGCGGATCCCCGAATAGAAATTCGATTGTCACGCTGCGCTGAAGTGTCTGCGTAAACGCCGGGTGTGAACTTCAGCGCGTCACCAATACTCTGCGTAAACTCAACTAAATAGTCTTCGGCACGAACCAAGTCAACTCCCCCTGGAACACGCTGAAGGTTATGAATTGCTTCACTTGCAGAGTGTGCAGATAGTGAATTGTCGATATCAGCTGTAACTACAACCTCCTCAATTGACTGGGATTGATGATCTTGGCCTTTAGCTTGAGGCGCGCTACTGATAGCAATAAGTGCTAAGGAGATGAGCAGCTTTCGAGTAATTTTCATGTATAGGTATCCTGTCGGAACGCTATGTAGCGTGCCGATAAAATAAATTAGATGCTGTAACGCAGACGATATAGCGACAGGCACAGGTGCTCTGATACTAGATTGGTAGTATCTACGAGCAAGCTGATTTGCTTATATCGAATGCCTTACTGGCTCCATCATTGAGGCAGGCGTAAACGAGCCCAAAAGATGAAGAGCAAAGACTTAAATTGTGGACAAAGAGGTGAAGAAGGGAGGAGCGCGCTGCTGCTGTTTGCGATGTAGGCTGGCGATTACTTCCTCAGCCAAGTGTCGCTGCTGGATATAGCGTGTTTTTGACAGGCTAGATAGATAAGGGGTAGATAAAAATGTTACTTCGGAATTTGGCTTTGCAATACCAAACTTGCAGTCCAGCTGCCAATTACCTTCGGCATGGTGATCATGATCTGTACTTTCAGCAACTTTATCGGCTGACATACTCGCCATCTCATGGTGTATATGTTGATGATGGGAGTGGTGATTCTGCTCGCTCTTTGTACCGCTGCTTAATGGCTTTTGATTATGTCCCTGATGAATAATCGCCATTACTTCTGGTGAGACGCCACTAGGACAGAGTTTGATAACTGTACCATCAGTAGCGATCGAGGCTGGCATGTACCCTGTGGGAATCAACGCTTGTACCAAAAATAAAAACAACGCTATACGAGGCAGCAGGTTTCGTGTGCCTCGTGATTGTTTGATTTTGGTAAAGTAGCAGATTGACAAAGCTGGTACTTGCGAAGTGACAATTTGAGGCGCATTCTGCTCTACTTATTGAGAGTTATCAAGGGCTGGGAGTTGCTTTCTATGATGGAAATACCATTATCGCTGGCAACCTCGGTCTCTAATAGAAAAATCTGCTGATAGGTTTGGCGTGATTCTATTGGATGATTTTTGGTGGCTGGTTACCCAATTCCACATTTGTATATTGCTTTTGGCAGACGAAATATTTTCTTACTAATTGATATTGGAGGAGTTGATTTTTAGTGGCAGTAAATAGAGGCTTGTCGAACCTGTTTTGGATGGAGTGGTGAGTCGTTATGCAAAGTTATGGTTGGTTTAGTGAGATATCTCCAAAACAAGGCTAGTATAAGCTTTATATCTCGACTTTTAATCGGCTGACTGTAGGTATAAAACCAGTGCGTCCAACAATTCCTTTCTTGTAATCATCAATGTCTGGTTTTCTTAGTTCTTTCTAGAGGGCACTAAACCTGCAACTTCTATTCTTTCTAAGACATTTCACCCAGTTCTTGGACACTTTCTTCCTATAGATGGCTCAGCTTTTGCTGATAACATTTATTAAGCCTTTGAATTGCGTCTTGGCACAGTGGCGAGGGATCTCCAGCTAACAGAAGTTAAAGGTTCTGCTACTGAGAATAGCGTCGCGCTTTTGGAGGTGCTATCTCCTCAAGTTTTCCGTGTCACCAATTACGGTGAATGGTACTTACCTTGATGTTGCGGGTTTGATTTCTGAGTAGTGCGGTTCGATCTGTGTAGGTAAAGGAGCTGGTTTTAACGCGAGATATTTTCTACCAGGTAAGGATTGCCCAAATGAAAACTGTAACCCCCGTAACTGCCGCCATCTGTTTGGCGGTGCTAAGCTCTCACTCTTTTGCAGACAGTAATTCCACCGTCGTTGAGCAAAATGGGATTGGAAATAGTGCCTTGTCAGATCAATCAGATGCCACGGTCAATTTTAGCCAAGTCATACAGTCCCAAACTGGGGATGGTAATCAGGTTGCTGCAGAGCAATACACCAATGTAACTACTGCAGTGGTGACTCAGACGCAAATTGGTAATGGTAATTTAGCTACCTCTGAACAGTACAATAGTGCTACCAATGTCCAGTTAACACAGTTCCAATCCGGTGATGCGAATACAGTGATGAGTATCCAGGTGGGTAATCTTTCGGACAGTAGTTTGACTGTGCAGCAAGTTGGGAATATGAATCTGGTTGACAATAATGTTCAGGGTCTTGGTGGTACTACTGCAAGTACCATGACGATAAATCAGCAAGGAGACATGAACACGGTCGGGCCCAGTTTTGCATTGCAACAGCAGGCAGTGAACTCTACTTTGGTTGCTACTCAAATAGGGCAGATGAACCAAATGGACGTCAATCAAAACTTTGTTATTAGCGATAGTACAATGATTGGCATTCAAGATGGCGTTGGCAATATTGCAGCCTTGGATCAGATAGGTTCAGTAAGCTTTCTTCTGATGGAGCTATTGCAGTTGGGTAATGACAATATGGCACTCATGGAGCAGGAGTTTACGGTTGAGAATTCAACTATGATTGTCGACCAGTTTGGTGATATGAATATGTCTACGCTGGATCAAGGAAATGCCTTTTTCACCAGCGCTACAGTGTTACAGGCCGGCGACTCCAATGATGTGAATATTGATCAAGCAAATATCACTATGGGAGTGGCCTCAATATCCCAAACGGGAACATCAAATGTGCATGTTACGTCTCAAGCTGGTACCGCCGAGACGGCAATAGCGACACAGTCTGGGGTAAGTAATACCGGCACTATTTTACAGTAACAGTCAGCTCTTTGATTTCTGTGCTGCTAAGTTCTGATCAGTGTGGCACAGAAATTTAATTCCAAACTTTGTTCCTAGTTTTTCCCCACTTCCTTCTTATAGCTGTATCGCCGCTTATCGTTAACTCTTACCCAGTAGTTGGTCGGCCCATGATCAGCGATTTGAGAATAGTTTCTAAATATTCAGTCGTTCATTATCGCAAGTGACCTTGTGCCAGTGCATGTCAATTCCTCTTGGGATTTGTTGTTCGCATAATTGCCTGTGACAATTTTATTGCCTCAGCGCTCGAGTTTGGCGAGCTTTAACACTTCTTTGGTGGATACTGCTGTTTGGAGTAGGGATGGCGCTAAATTGGATTTGCGCATGCCTTACGCCGGCATGCCTATTGGTATCGATGTTGTTGATGAGGCCCTCTAAGTTGAGTCCCAAGAAAAGCTTGAATAGTTAATGAAGGATTGAATTATGAGGAAGTTGAAGCCTGTAGCTCTAGCTATATTGGTCGCAGTGAGTGGAAGTGCGATGGCCAGTAATAATACGACGTTAATAGATCAGCAGGGAGTCGGTAATACAGCGAACGCCAATCAGGTTGACCCTACGGCCATAGGGAACCTGATAGATGTTACCCAGATTGGCGATGCAAACTCTTCGTCATCGACCCAGGCGAGCGATGCCGTAAGCAATACCATGACCCACTACCAAGAGGGTGATGGCAATATGGCCGAGTCTTTCCAGCAGTTTATGACTGAGTCAAGTTCGCTAGAAATTAACCAGATTGGGAATAATAACGATACGACAGCGGAGCAACTTGAATCACTTGGTTCTACCCAGGAACTAAATCAAGCTGGGGAAATGAACTTTATGACCATCACCCAGACTGATACCGAAGCATCTAGTATCGCGGTGACTCAAACTGGCGATATGAATGATGCGATCATAATGGGGCAGGTCTTCGATATACTGGGAAGTGATGTCATCCTAAATCAAATTGGCGATGACAATATGGCCCAGATCGGTCAGCAAAGCGTTGTGGAGTTTAGCACTATTTCTGTCGATCAAATTGGCAATCAAAATCTCTTTGTCAGTGAACAAATAATGGGGGTGTTCTCCTCCACTATAAGTGTTCTGCAATCTGGGGATATGAATGAGGTCGACTCTGATCAAGAAAATGGAATCACTACCAGCTTTGTCTCTATTACTCAGGTAGGTAATGGAAACTTTGCTGGTTCATTGCAGCAAGATAGTGTCGAGAACAGTTCTGTAAACGTAAATCAGGTTGGAGATGGAAACTTTGGTGGCGGAGTTCAGCAGGCAATAGTTGATACAAGTGTTGGAAATGTCAGTCAATTGGGCTTGATGAACATGGGAGTTACCCAGCAGGCAGGTGGAACATCAGCAGCATTAGCATCGATTTCTCAATCGGGGACTTCGAATGAGGCGATGCTTGGACAAGTTACTGCAAGCTCGGTTACAGGAACCATACTTCAAGATGGCATTAGCAATATTGCAGGTGTGCTCCAGCAGGGAAATATGCTCAGTGTTGCTACAACCACCCAAATAGGTGAGTTAAATCAACATACAACCGAGCAATTGTCCGATTCGCAAACTGCTATTGCGACGCAAAATGGTATTTCAAATATTGGATTTATTTTTCAGTAAATTGGATAGGGGCTTCGCGGTTTTAGTGTGAATACGGATCGCTGCAATGCGACTGCGGAGCTCCATGTATTTTTCAATTTTGTATTTTAGGATCAGATAATCATTTTCAAGGAGGTAAAAATGTTTCCTCCTATTGATTTTCGTCTATCTGATATAGGCCTTTAACTCTACTTTCCAAAGAGAGTTCAGGTTTTGATTTGGGGGCGTTGTGCTGTGCATTTGCTTAACGCAAGAGGTGAAATCTATGGATAAGGAATTAGTTAAATGAAAGTTTGGACTTCAGTTACTGCAATAGCTGCGCTCACTTTTAGTGGTCACTCTATGGGCGGTAATAATACGACTGATATTGACCAGGATGGCGACGGACATCTGGCAACAGTAGATCAGTCTAATCCTACCAGCACCAATAATACCGTTTCAATAACCCAAACCGGAGACTCACATCAAGTGTCTGTTTTACAGGGGGCACTTACAGATTTGAATATGGGCACGGTGGAGCAATCGGGTTTGATGAATGAGGCGATTCTGGAGCAAATTGCAGAAGTCTCAGAAAGTACAGCTCTAATTAGTCAATCTGGCGATGGCAACTTCGGTTGGGTGGTTCAGGATGACTTTGTTGTTGCAGGTAGTGCCTCTGTTATCCAGTCCGGTTCAAATAATGAGGGTATTGCTGCCCAGGTGGATGTTGGGGGGATACAGGGAACTGTTGCTGTTACTCAGACTGGGACAATGAACTTTGCACAAGCAATCCATGAGGATTTTGCGCTTAATAGCACTGGGCTAATTAATCAACTTGGGAGTGAAAATAGTGCCGAGTTATTTCAGGGAGACTTAACTGAATCAAGCTTTATTAGTGTTGAGCAAGATGGAACTCTCAACGAGGCATTGGTAGGGCAGGGCTTTGCTCTTTTCTCCTCTATTACCACCTTCCAGAGTGGTGATATGAATTATGTAGAAGTCTCTCAGTTGGGGCTAAGTACTGGATTGGCCACTGTCTCCCAGATAGGTTCTTCCAATATTCATGTCACGACACAAACAAATGATGGGCAGGTGGCTATTGCTAGCCAAGTGGGGGGGGGTAATACGGGAAGTATTATGCAGTAGAATTTCAAGGCCATAAAATTATGCCTGTATTTATTATTGTTAATTCATAATTTTTAATTGTGATTGATAGTGCTAAATAGTTATGAATTCCTCGTTATCCTTGTGAGGAAGTCCCCTGCTCAGTAGTTTGGTCGGTAATTTTTTTGAAAAGGAATTTGCTATGAAGTTTATGAAGCCATTGGCTGCGGCAGTGTTGGCCGTGATTCACTGTGGGGCTTTAGCAGACAGTAATGTCAGCAGTGTCTCCCAGCAGGGCTCTATGAATGCAGCCACAATTGACCAGTCTGATCCTTCGGTTACAGATAATCAGATTGTGGTTATTCAAGATGGAACTGGAAATGTCTCTGATGCGGAACAGGTGAATAATACAACCAATAGTGTGATTACACACATACAAATTGGAGATAACAATGAGGCAAGTTCGATTCAGGATATAAATGTTAATGCAGCTAATAACACAATTAATCAACAGGGGGATATGAATCAGGCTGAGTCCTTTCAGGAGAATACAGTTGAATCATCCAGTTTAACGGTCAACCAATTTGGCAATTCCAACGATGCGGACCTTGATCAGGAGGAGGGAGTCACCCAGAGCCTGGTGTTGATCACTCAAACAGGGGATATGAACGATGCAGTGGTCCCACAAGGGGATATCGTGAGTAATAGTTCTGTGGTCGCAACCCAGTCGGGAACTGATAATGAATTTGAATCCAGGCAGGATAACCAAGTTAGTTTCAGTAGTGTAATCTCATCTCAGGTGGGCTCAACAAACAGAACCGAATTGGAGCAGGAAGACTTAATTGATACCAGCACGATTAGTGGTGTTCAAAATGGTGATATGAACGATGCAGATGCACAACAGTCGACTGTAATTTCGGCTAGCACTATTATTGTTAATCAAGTTGGCGATGATAATGTTTTAGATGTCGATCAGTTTAGCAATATCACTTCATCCACCGCGACTATTATACAGCTGGGCTCTTCAAATGATGGTGATATAGTTCAGGCTTCAGTTGTTGATTCGTCTACCGCGAGCATTTTTCAATCAGGTGCAAGTAATCAGGCAGACGTAGATCAGGGTGATGAGATTTCAAATAGCTCTATCATTGTTACCCAAAACGGCAATGACAATGGAATGTTTGTAGATCAGGAAGACCTGGTTTCCCAGAGTTTTATCACTATTAACCAAACTGGCGATAACAATGAAGCCGGGGTAAGTCAAGAGGAAGACGTTTCCTCAACAGCCGCGACTGTTATACAAAACGGTAGTATGAATGAAGTAGATATTAGTCAAAGTAATTTTGTAGACTCTTCAACATTGACGGTATTTCAGAGTGGTTCCACCAATATGGTGGATGCTGAACAGGACGAATTTATTAGTAATAGTGTGATTGATATCACCCAATCGGGAACGGATAATACCGCTGATGTTGAGCAAGATACATTGGTTGATCTGAGTAGTGTGACTACTTTGCAAACTGGCACATCAAATTTTCTGATGGTGTTACAAACGGATGTCACATCATCCAATATCACCATTACCCAAGATGGAAATATGAATACGGTTGATGTTAGCCAAACTGGGGTTTCCAGTAGCGCCAGCACCACCTCTCAATCAGGTACTTTAAATACTCATACCACCACTCAAGTGAATGATTTCCAAACCGCACTGGCAACACAGCTGGGTACGGGAAATATGGGTATGATTATTCAGTAATTCGCACCGTAAAAGCTAGAGGGAAAGAATACCCTGGGGTTTATGTTGAACCTGATGTAGGTGATTGGTGGATAAATACTATTCCTACTTTATCACTTCAATAGCGTATTCTTTCTGCTTTCGTTGTGATTGTTTGAGTTAAACAGAATTTCTCTTCCAGTGGATAAATAATTAGCAAATCATTTTTACGATTACTTCTCCGAGGTACAGTGAAGAGGTCAGCCCGGGGGATTCAATTCCAAAAAATGCCACTAACTGAGATTTATCCGATAGGCTTTTGTGATAAATCTGGAAATCACCAGCGGGGTGGCCCCTGCGTACAATTTTGGAGCGAATGCCCGCATAGCCAGGCCGTAAAGTATTCTTTGATATTCCAGGCCAGTAGCGACGGATGTTGTCATAAAATGTATTTAGTTTACTCGGATCCACTTGGTAGTTAATGGTCTCGACCCACTCCACATCCGGACCGAAGCGCGCACCTCCAGCCAAATCCAGAGTGAGGTGAATACCCAGACCGGCACTTTCAGGTAGAGGGTAAATTAAGTGTGAAAAAGGCACCTTACTTGACTGGGTAAAGTAACTGCCCTTAACAAAATACGTGGTGGGGATTTCTCGTTTTATAGCTTCGCTATTTATCGTCCCCACTAGCGAGCTTGTGTGGAGGCCTGCGGCCACAATTAGATTGCAGGTTTTCAGTTTGTAGCCATCCTCCATCACGAGTTGGCAAGTGCCGCTGGATATTTCAATTCGCGCAACTTTGCTCGCAAGTATAACTTCTCCTCCCCTGGCTTCCATGGCACCCTCAAGGGCTAGCATCAGGCTGTGGCTATCGATAATGCCGGTCGTCGGAGAGTAAATGGCACCGGCACATTGTAATTCCGGCTCCATAGATCGGGCTTCAGAGGCGCTTAGTAATCGAAGTCCGCCAGCGTTATTAGTATCCCCCTGATTTTTGAGGTCTCTCAATTGCGCAAGCTGTGCTTTATCGGTGGCGACTACCAGTTTGCCGATTTGCTTATGGGGCACCGCGTATTCTTGGCAAAATTGGTACAGCATGGATTTACCCTTAACACAGGCGCGGACTTTCAAGCTGTCTGTTGGATAGTAGAGGCCTGCGTGAATAACCTCGCTACTGCGCGCGCTGGTTTCAGTTCCAATGGCGCTGTGTTGTTCCAGTACCAACACTTTGTGGCCGGCGCGGCTCAGCTGGTAGGCGCAGGCAAGCCCTAATACCCCAGCCCCGACTATCACGGTATCCAAAATCTCCATAGCGGTCCTGTTGCCGAAATGTGTACTTTCTGAGGTGACCAGGTTGACTCCCTTCGGCCTATTTTGCCTGTAACGCCAGATTAAAATTGCTGTCGAAAGGGTGCGTGGTGGTGTCGTTTCATTGCGCTATAATGCGCGCTTTTCCGCGACTGGAAGTTAGTCATGACTCATAAGTCCATTGCCGCAGACAAGGTAGATTCTCGCTCTTTGGTGCAAGCGCACCTGGCGGAGCCGGTAATGTCTCAATATAGCGAAGAAGAGCTGCAAGAATGGCGCGAGCGCATCAAGCGCTTGTTGAAAGAACAGAATGCAGTATTGGTCGCACACTACTATACCGACCCCTTGATTCAGGCCTTGGCAGAGGAAACCGGTGGCTGCGTTTCTGACTCATTGGAAATGGCCCGTTTTGGCGCTAAGCACTCGGCCGATACTCTGGTAGTGGCCGGAGTAAAGTTTATGGGTGAGACCGCCAAGATCCTTACCCCGAACAAGAAAGTACTGATGCCGACCCTTGAGGCAACCTGCTCCCTGGATCTCGGCTGCCCCCCGCAAGAATTCTCTGACTTTTGCGATCAGCACCCGGACCGGACTGTGGTGGTTTATGCCAATACTTCTGCTGCGGTAAAAGCCAGGGCGGACTGGGTGGTGACCTCGAGTATTGCGCTGGATGTAGTGGATCACCTGGATGCCAATGGCGAAAAAATCCTTTGGGCACCTGACAAACACCTCGGCGGCTATGTCCAGCGGGAAACAGGCGCAGACGTACTGTTATGGGACGGTTCCTGTATTGTGCATGAAGAGTTTAAAGCCAAGGGGGTTGAGGACTTAAAGGCCCTCTACCCGGATGCTGTGGTTCTAGTGCATCCTGAATCTCCCGCCTCTGTGGTAGCCCTGGCCGACGTTGTAGGTTCTACCTCACAGATTATTAATGCTGCCAAGACCCGCCCAGAGAAGCGCTTTATTGTGGCTACCGATCAGGGCATTTTCTACAAGATGCAGCAGGAGTGCCCAGACAAAGAGCTAATGGTGGCGCCAACCGCCGGTGCTGGAGCCACTTGCCGCAGCTGTGCTAATTGCCCCTGGATGGCGATGAACTCTCTGGAGAACCTCTGCGGTGTACTGGAGCGCGGGGATAATGAGATCTTTGTGGACCCGGAACTGGGGCGCAAGGCGATGATCCCGCTGCAGCGGATGTTGGATTTCCGCAAAGGTTAGCTCTTGAGGGATTAGCGGTGAGTAAACAAAAAGAGCGGCCAGTGGCCGCTCTTTTTGTTGGGGGGAGTTACAGCTCCTCGATTCTTTCCTGCATTTTCAGCACATCTTTGAGGCGCTGTTCCAGGATGGCATTGACCTGGTAATCGTCTTTTGACATGCGAATTCCATGGCGCAGGTGCTGAATAGCCTTGTCGAATATGCCGTTGAGGATGTAATACTCAGCCCGGGCCTCGTGCACGCCAACAATATCTCCGGCTAATCCGTGGGTCTCCGCCAATAGGTACCAAACTGCCGGGTCTTTCTTCCGCGTACGGCTATATTTCGCCAGCAGGCGCTCTGCAGCCAGGTAGTTACCGGCTTTAAAGTGGGCATTGGCCAGGCCCATGATTAAGGCGTGGTCTCCCGGATTGCGATCGAGGGCCCACTGCAGTCGCTTGGTGGCACTGCTGTAGTCTTCTCGGACCAGATCGATATCCGCTCGGGCCAGCACATAGGCTGCTTTTGAGGGGGTCTTTTCTAACAGGGGTTGCAAGGTGTCCAGCGCTGAATCGGGCTTGCCTGCGGCTACTTGGGCCAGGGCGAGGCCGTAACGGGCAGCATCCTCATTATCATTGATACCAATCAGCTCTGCGCTAAAGCGTTTTACTGCTTGCTGCGGCGTTGGTTCTGTGGCGAGCCGTACCCGGGCGCGCATCAGGTGATAATCCAGGTCCTCGCTGGGAGCCACTTTATCCATACGCTGAGCGCGCAACTTAGCGTCGGCAATACGCTTTTCTGTAACGGGGTGGGTAAGGAGAAATTCCGGCGGGCGCTGGTAGTAGCGTGTGGCCTTGAGCATTTGCTCGAACATTTCTCCGGCGGCTTCTGGATCACGCCCGGATTTGGCCAGGGTATCAATCCCGACTCTGTCCGCTTCTTGCTCATTCTTGCGGCTAAATCGCAGCTGGTTATCCAGGGCTGCAGCCTGGGTCGCGCTCATAGCTGCTATTCCCGCTTCACCACCGGCGGTGGCAGCCAGAACCAGGGCACCGAGCATACCGGCTAAGGTGGGAATTGTGCTATTGCGCTGTGCTTCCAGAGAGCGGGCGTAGTGCCGCTGGCTGAGGTGGCCCAATTCGTGGGCAACTACCGATGCAAACTGGTCTTCACGCTCTGCAAACAGAAACAGGCCGGTATGGACCCCCATGACTCCACCGGGGACTGCAAAGGCGTTCATGGTTTTGTTGTTTACTACGACAACATCAATTTCTTTGTCTTCCAGCGGGCTGTATTCGGCCAATTCCTTGACCATGCCTTCGACAAATTGCTGGATCAGGGCGTCGCTGGAAGTGCGAACCTGACTGCGAAAAATACGCAGCCACATCTGCCCCAGTTCTTTTTCTTGGGTGTGCGATACGACACCGCTGGTCCTATCTCCCAGTTCGGGGAGGCGGATTTCATCACTGTCCGCTATGGCAGCAAACGGGACTGCGCCGAGTAACAACCCCATACCCAGGCTTCGCAGTCCTGCGCGAAGTCGATGGAGGATAGCTGAGGGGCGCGTTCGGTGAAGCAGGCTGTTTTTGGAATCAGTCATCTTGATTACTGCTCGGTCTGTCCATGAAGGATCTATAGTCCAACTCTATACGCTACCCCGTTGGACTGTCGAGGATTGGACTTAGTGGACCATAAAAGGTTCACACTTGCGCCAGGCGGAAAGTTAAAAAGCGTAAAGCCTGCGCGGGTTATGGCGTCTGGTTCGCGCTATAATCCCCGGCAATTCTGGTTTGTGACTAAAAAGGCAATGTCAGTAACTTCTTCTACCAATCAGCCCGATACCCAGATACCGAACTGGGATACGGCCACTATTGTGGATGCAAGAAATCTGCCCTGCCCACAACCGTTACTGGCCATGCGCCGGGCATTGCGGGAATACCCAGAGGGAACGCTGCTTTGTGTGCTGGCCACTGATGAAGGGTCCTGGCGAGACTTCCACAGTTTTGCATCTTTAAGTGGCCGGTCCCTGCTCCGCGCTGAGCGACGTAATAATACCTTTCAATATTGGCTGTACGCTGGCAAATGAATAAAGATAAATCCCGAGAGTCTATGTTATCGATTGTAAAAGGCTGGGTGAACCGCTACTTCAGTCAGGAAGAAGTGGTGCTTCTGGTTTTAATATTGACCCTGGCCCTGGTGGTCCTGGCGACTCTGGGCGCTGTGCTAGCCCCGGTATTCACCGCGTTGGTGATCGCCTTCCTGATGCAGGGTATGGTGCAAAAGCTGAAGTCTTGGCGTGTGCCACACTGGCTGGCGGTTACCCTGTCCTGCTTGGTGTTGGTGGGCACTATTGTGGCCCTGTTATTTGTGGTACTGCCTATTATCTGGCGCCAGCTGGTGCGGCTTGGGGCAGAGTTGCCCAATATGGTGCAGCGCGGCCAGGAGCTTTTATTGTTACTTCCTGAGCGCTATCCGCGCTTAATTTCTGCCGGGCAGATCGATGAGATCTTCAATACTCTTGGCAGTGAACTGGGCGGCCTGGGGCAGACACTGCTGGCCTTCTCGCTTACCAACCTACCCATTTTTGCCGGGTTGCTGATTTACGTTGTAGTGGTGCCGATCCTGGTGTTCTTCTTCCTTAAGGATGCGGAACAGCTGATCCGCTGGTGCACCTCTTTCCTGCCGAAAGAGCGGCCCATGCTCCACCAGATTTGGCATGAGATGAATGATCAGGTGGCCAATTATGTGCGCGGTAAGGTAATAGAAATTGGCATTGTGGCTGCTGTCAGTTATGCCGCCTTTCTGTTACTGGGGGTGAACTACGCCCTGTTGCTGGCAGTAGCCGTGGGTTTCAGTGTGTTGATTCCTTATATCGGTGCAGCGGTTGTCACTATCCCCGTTGCGGCTATTGGGCTTTTCCAGTGGGGGTGGAGTAATGAATTTTTATACCTGATGATGACATACGGCATCATCCAATTGCTCGATGGCAATGTACTGGTACCACTGCTGTTTTCTGAGGCAGTTAATCTGCACCCGGTTGCTATTATCCTCGCAGTGCTGTTCTTTGGCGGCATCTGGGGTTTCTGGGGCGTCTTCTTCGCAATTCCTCTGGCGACCTTGCTCAAGGCCATTATGAGTGCCTGGCCTACCCATGAGCACCAGGTGGAATGGGAGGCCCGGCGAAGCTCGGAGTAATTACCCGATACTTTCTTTGTCTGTAGGCTGCGGCATTTGCTAGAATGCCGCGCTTTCTTTTATTTGGTCCCTTCAAATAGGTGAGAGCCCATGAGCCTGGCTGACAAAGTTCTAGCGGTCAATAATGACCTGCCGATCCGCACCGACAAGCCTATCCACAGTGGCAAGGTCCGTTCCGTATACTGGCTGAGCGAAGAAGACAGCCGCCGCCTGATTGAGGAGAAGGGCTACCCGGTTTCTCCTGACACTCCGCTTGCGGTAATGGTGATCTCCGACCGTATCTCCGCGTTCGATTGTATCTGGACTGGCGAAGGTGGTATGCGCGGCGTACCTGGCAAGGGCGCAGCACTAAATGCTATTTCCAACCACTGGTTCAAGCTGTTTAAAGAGCAGGGCCTCGCCGATAGCCACATTCTGGATATCCCGCATCCGCTGGTGTGGATAGTACAGAAGGCGCGCCCGGTTATGATCGAGGCGATCGCTCGCCAGTACATCACCGGCTCAATGTGGCGCTCCTATGAGAAGGGTGAACGGGAGTTCTGTGGTATCGAGATTTCCGATGGCTTGCAGAAAGACCAGAAGCTGCCTGAATTGCTCATTACCCCCTCCAGTAAAGGCATTCTCAAGGGTATCCCCGGCGTGCCGGAAGTAGATGACGTTAATGTCACCCGCAAGAATATTGAAGACAATTTCGGAGCGTTCGGCTTCCGCAATGCAGGCGATATCGACCTCTACGAGAAGTTGCTGAAAGAAGGTTTCGATTTAATTTCCGCAGAGCTGGAAAAGCTCGACCAGGTCTTTGTCGATACCAAGTTTGAATTCGGCTATGTCACCGATGCCAATGGTGAAGAAAAGCTGATCTATATGGACGAAGTAGGTACTCCGGACTCCTCCCGTATCTGGGATGGCGAACAGTACCGCGCGGGCAAGGTTTTGGAGAAATCCAAAGAGGGTTTTCGCCAGGCGCTGCTCAACTACTTCCCCGATGCCGATATCCTGTTGAACAAAGATCGCATGGATGAGCGCTCGGCTTTGGCTTGTGATAATGAGCTGCCAGAATCTATGTTGATGGATCTCTCTAATACTTATATTGGTATTGCTGAGAAGATTACTGGTACGAAACTGGAGATGTCTGATAATCCCAAAGCTGAGCTGCTCGAAGTGTTGTGTAAGGATTATGGCTTGGTCGATTGATCTGGGCCTGATCAAAAAAACGACGTTTGCAAATTTCTTTGCCTGATGATTACTTTTTTCAGTCCCTGAATATAACAGGCAAGAAATTGTGCTCAGATACCAAAATTAAACTCTCAGCTGGGGTAGCCTAAAGTGAACTTTTCCTATGGTTTGAATCTAAGCTCGCTACTTGAATTAGGCTAAATCAAATAAAGATAAAAGGAGTTAAAATGAAAAAAATTATCGTAATTGCCCTAGCTTTGACGATGATCGGCTGCGGTACAGTCAAAACTGTTGGCCGCGACAACTATGCGGTGGGTAGTGCTTTAACAAGGGAAGGCTCTTATTGTAATAGCATGCCCCGCGTATATAGTGGCGTGGCTTACAATGTATGTAAAATGAACTCCAAACCCAAGAACTTTGGTAACATCATTTTGGCTTGTACTGTAGTTGACTCAATGTTCTCTGTCGTGCTGGATACAGCCGTGCTCCCGGTTACTCTTTACACCCAAAGCAAATATGGAAATTTTGAACTGCGAGAACATATCCGTTCGTAGAATCCATTTAAGATCGTAGCAATTTTATACACATTACTTAAAGCAACAGGCTCCCTAAGCAAGCTTCTATGAGAAGGTTGGGCTTGGGTGTTATTCTGAAGGTTAGTAAAAACCGGCGTGAGTGCCGGTTTTTTTATGGCTGCTACAATTCCACTTTCCTATCGCCTGCTTCCCTCTGTTTAATGACTTCAATATCCAATTTAAAAGTGGAGGGAAGTCAGTGAATAGGGTGATGTTATTCGGGCAGCGGTTGCATAAAGACGATCTGCTGTTGCCGAAAGAAATACTATTGCCGTCAGAAGACCGGTGGCGCTGGGCGCTGGTTGTTACTGGTTGTGGTAGCACTGGCGGTAGTCATTGCGGCAATCGGGCCAAAGGCCAATGCCCAGGCGACGCCCTCTTAGGGGCATGCCACCCAGCTGGAGTCCACAGAAATGGGTGTCAGTGCCGGTTGCTAAATTGGTAGATAGAAAACTATAGCGTTAGCGCGAAAGTAGGATGCCCATTCTTATATATAGAAAATTTTTGACTATGAAGGGAGCTCTTGATATTTAGAGAAAATATTCTTATTTTCAGTACTGATCAGTTTATTAATGGGATGTAATTATCTACCAACTTAGAGGCGGAGAGCCTTAAAGCTGCTAGGTGCGGCTTTGAGGGAGTAAAAATAGAGATAATTGCGTACAGGCGGCTAATTTTCGAGTAACAACAGTCATTTTGAGTTGTCCGCAATATAGTGCAGTGTTAAGGGCGAGTTTTCTAAAAAGCCCATAATCTAAAAAAACGGGTCGAAATATATAAGACGGGATGGCTAGAATTGAATACTATTTAGTTGAAATTGTATTTAGGTGTCAACTAAAAGGAGCGTTTCCTAAATGCAGGTTTCGAATACAGTTTCTAGAGCTTGACTGGAATAGGAAATGGCCGGATCAGTAATCTTTAAAAATACTGTGATTGCAGTTAACTCCCTCTGCAATCCGGTCAGTATCGAGAGTTATCCTATTCGGCGGTAAGTACTGCTGAAAATTAATGAGCCAGGCCCAAAAAATCTATTTTTTATACACTGGCATCCATGGGGGGAATTTCCGCCTGGGTAAGTTATAAAAGTCCAAATAAATTTGCTAAATTGAAGACGCCATGTTAATCAATGTAACAAAAATAACGAAAGATATAGAAACCCTAGATAAAAACATAGAGAAGCAAGAAGAGATTATAAACGAGCTGGATATCACCAGACTTCACGATGGTTCTGGCGAGCCTGCTAAATTATTTGAAGCGTATCAAAAGGCTAAAAATAAATTAGAGAAATTATACCAGTCAAGAGATTTTCTTACCGAGGGGTGGGAGCGTCTAGCGCGTAATTTGCCCGATGGCTTACAGCTTAACTTCTTGCGCGAAGAAGAAATGCCCCTCCCGGGTGAACGGACCTTAAAGAGAGTTGAGGTTAAATTAGCCCCTGATGCGACTAAAATCGTGGAACGAAAATGTTTCCGATCCTGGAGAGAGTATCAGGGATATATTAATAGGGAATCCACCCTTTAAGCTTGAGGCTCCCTAAGTGTAGGCATAAAAAACCAATAAAAATAGATGTTTGTACTTTGTGCAATATATTCTAGGTCAAGGTTTTAAGGGTTTTCTATAACAGCAATCTATTTGATATGCGAGCTGGCCAACTGGAAGCCAAAATTGACAATTTCAAGGGCGCTTCTATAAGTTGTGTTTTTCTCCGGTTTGCCGTCCCTCTATGATACGAAGTTTAGGGGTCTTAAAAAATAATTAACAAAGGCGCTTTTAAGGTTGAAAATTAAAAATCCTGGGTCAATTTTAAAAGGCAGGCTAGCTTAAAGCCAATAGTATCTTGGTGCCTAATCAATAAATAGAGCGCCTCACGGATGTAGGTATTAAAAACAACTTATAGATTGCAAGTAGGGTATATAAATGACCGGAACAGTAATTAGCAAAACATCTAAATTGGCGGTTAACCCCGCCGATGCTACACAGAATCGAGCCTTAGTCAAGTCGGCCGCAGGTGCCGCGGCAAAATTAATGGGCCAGGCCCGAAAGGCATTTTCCAATATACAGGTATCCATGGGGAGCAAGTTAAACCCCGCCCGGATATGTTATAAAGCTCCAAACAGACTTGATGAAATTAACGACAATTTGCTAGGTGACGTACAAAAAGCAAAGGAGGAGTTCGAGGCTAAAGGAAAAGAGGTTGCTGAGTGCTCTAAGGAGCTAAGGTTAATTTCAGAAGATATAAAAAAACAGCCGGATAAGACTTCTGAGGAGTGCAATAGATTAAAGCTTGAATATAAAGAAGGTGAAGAAAATTATAACAAGCTGAAAAAGGAAGAAGACGAGCTTAAGGAAATCTATATTCAGCAGTTTAAAGCACTGCCCCCTCCTAAACAGGTAGAATTGTCGCATGCTGATTTCGTGGAAAACTATAAACCGATATATGATGATCCTAATAAAGAACATCATAAGTGTCGAGATAGCTTCGATCAGGTTCCTGATGCGATGGAAGATTCTAAAGTAGAAGTAGAGCCTTCCAACGTCGAGAGACTAGTGAAAAGGTTAAAGGCTATAGACAAAAAACTAGCGGAGCGTACTCAGGATCTGAAGATCATTTCAGGTGCGATAAAAGGGCCGGTTGGTAGTATTAAGGAGTATGATGATCTAAAGGCGATATATAAAGAGGAAAATGAAAAATATAAAAAGCTGAAAATAAAGCGAGAAAACCTGCTTCATAAAATCGCCCCTAAGGTGTTTAATGCACCGCCTCCTCTTAAGCGTATAAATACTATGGGTAGCTTCGATAGGGCTTTACGTGCGATGGAACTTTCTGAAGCAAAAACTGAGTGTTTCGAATTCTTTGATGCTGAGTCCTCTAAGCTCCCCCCCAAGCTTTGGCCTCTAGTATCCCCCCTGCAGCCCCAGCGCACTCCGCCCCCCCTGCCCCTACCTCGTCGCAAGAGAAATCACCAGGCACAAGAACAACCTGCATCAACGGAAGACAAACGCACACGGGAGGCGGGAGGTACTTCGCAGATCTCCCCTGAAGACCGTCAAGACTCGTATGTTGAGCGTCCTGAGGAAGGTGAGAAACTAGCACCAGCGCTAAAGGTTGAAAAGACAGCTCGGGGAGAGAAAAACACTCCCTAGTTGCCTACTTGGTTGCGGGTAATAGGCGCAACGGGTAAGGGGGCAGGCAGAGCTGGCGCCGCCCCCGCGCAGGACACTGATGAGTGGCTATCCGCTGGGATACAGGGTTAAGTTGTGTTAATAAGCCGCTAAAAACGTACCTTTAAGGAGCCTCTGAATAACTCCGTGATATCTCTGGCATGCAGAGCGGTTCACAATCAAGGCGCGGCTTCGCAGGAATGTCTAGACCTTTCAAGAAGTCGCAACGCGGAGTGTGAATCGCTCTGCAAGTCCCGAAGGGCGGGCCTTGAAGGCCGCATCTGCAGCGTTGCAGCTCTTGCAAAGGACTAGGGCCATTCGCGGCGATGCGCCTAACATCTGCAGCCTTCAAGACCCGCAGAGGCATTACGGAGTTATTCAGAGGCTCTTTGAGACTAAAAAATAAAGAATCGGGGTCAAATTTTAAAGACCGGCAGGCTAAAAGCGAATAGTATCCGGAAGGAATGGTGCCTGGGTATCCAATTAATAAATAGATTGCTCTCTGGATTGACAGGCTAAATAGAACGTAAGGTAGAAATAGGATAAATAAATGGCTGGACCCGAATTAGCTAGGATTTCGAGGGCTTCCACCGAAAGAATTTCCATCCAACAGCCCCGCGAGGGGCAAGTTTTGCCTCAGCGGGGGGGGGCTGCTGCAAACTTAATCGGTAGCGCCAGGAGGGCATTTTTTAATCTGCTATCCTCAGTGGGGCAAAAATTAAACCCCGCCCAGATATGCTATAGAGCTCCGAATAATATTGATAACACCAAAGAGAGCTCATCATTACTTATGGGAAAAGTCGTGTTAATAGATGAGAATGGGCTCCTGGAAAGAGGTAGTCAGAACTTGCAGAAAAGCTTGAGAACCCCGGGGGAAGTGAGAGAATATATAGAAAGGTTAGAAATTTTTTTGCAAACCAGAGATAAAAAATATTTGGGGCCAAAATTCCAGAATTGGAGAATTGAAGATCTTCTAAAAATTGCTAAGGAGGATTTAGAAGAGTGTAACAAATTTTTTCAAAACTATGAGGAAGAATCGGTTGGGGGAGCAGCCAAATTTTCTGCTGACATATTGCAAAAGCCGGATCCTGAGTCCGCTAGTGCCAGGAATTTTCGGATCGCGGACCCCGATTTAAAGGTTCTTGTAGCAGAGGTTAGTGCAGATACGGGAGACACCCAGGTAGAGCGGCAAGTCGAACGTGAACCTGAGGTACGCCCCCCCGAAGTCCCGCCCAAAATACTAAACAAGAAGGGCATAGAGAATAAGATGAAGGACATATTTTCGAATAAGGATGAGAACAAGCTGCACCAGGAGGTGCAGAAGGTCTTAGAGTCGTCTGATCATAAGAAGAAGCGGCAGAATATGGTAGAGTCCTGATCATAGGACTGGCAGGCTAGCAAGGGATCAAGAAAAAGCCGTTAAATGATTCCGACTCGTAAGGTAAAAAAGCATAGCTCCTAATGCCGGTATTTCCCCTGCCCCAAACCGCTTCCCTGGCTAGAAGGCTTATAAGCTTGGGGATGCAGCTAAAACAGTCAATTGGCCTGGGACCTCCACCGAACTACTGCCAGCGCTAGAGGCTGAAAAGGCAGGTCGGGGAGAGAAAAAGGCCCTTAGCTACCTATTGAAAAAAGCCCGTACGGGCTTTTAGTGTTTCTCTGTAAATTTGGAAGTAAATGCACCAACAACTGGGGCTTGGTTGCGGGTAATAAGCGCAACGCGGGTAAGGGGGCAGGCAGAGCTGGCGCCGCCCCCTGGGATACAGGGTTAAGTTGCGTTAATAACCCGCTAAAAAGGCACCTTTAAGACCAAAAAATAAAGAATCGGGGTCAAATTTTAAAGACCGGCAGGCTAAAAGCGAATAGTATCCGGAAGGAATGGTGCCTGGGTATCCAATTAATAAATAGATTGTTCTCTGGGTTGACAGGCTAAATAGAGCGCAAGGTAGAAATAGGATAAACAAATGGCTGGACCAGAAATATCTAAAAGTTTAACGGTTTCCACAGTACGAAACTCTGTCCAACAGCCCCGCGAGGGACGAGTTTTACCTCAGCGGGGGAGCACTGTTGCAAACTTAATCGGTAGCGCCAGGAGGGCATTTTTTAATCTGCTATCCTCAGTGGGGCGCAAATTAAACCCCGCCCAGATATGCTATAGAGCTCCGAATAATATTGATAACACCAAAGAGAGCTCATCATTACTTACGGGAAAAGTCGTGTTAATAGATGAGAATAGGCTCCTGGAAAGAGATGATCGGGAGAGCAAAGATGAAATCCTTAATCGTGATCAGTCAGTAAAGACCATAGATAGATTGCAGAAGCAATTATCCCCTGATGATAGTAATTTACGAGAAGGACGTTTCGTGGCCTCGGAATCCACACGAGCTTCTACAGTAAAGGTTAATGCAGGTACGGGAGACACCCAGGTAGAGGGGCAAGTCAATGGGCAAAAACACTCATTCGAAAAACTAGTATCGAATATAGAGAATGATAATTGGATTAACTGGCTAAACGTGGATCCGCTAGCAGATTTCCGCGAGCCGGGTAAAGGCTTTTAAGCTTGGGGATGCAGCTAAAACAGTCAATCGGCCCGGGACCTCCACCGAACTACTGCCAGAGCTAAAGGTTGAAGAGGCAGGCCGGGGAGAGAAAAACACCCCCCCCTGGTTGCCTACTTGATTTCGGGCAATAGGCGCAACGGGTAAGGGGGCAGGCAGGCGTCTCCCCAACGTAAAACTGCTTGATGTGCTGCGCCAGGATTATATCCTGTTGTTCATAGATTCCTTAATTGGTACCTGAGAATAAAAAACCGGCCAAAGTGCCGGTTTTTATTATTGTATTTTAAAGGTGCAGCCCAAAAAAGCAGGTTGAAGATCAAAACTGGCAGCCTGAAGAATATTTCTATTTGCCCGGCGAATCGCCCAAAGCTACGGATTTGAATGATAAAAAAGCAACTAACAGAGGTGCTTTTAAGCTCAAAAACTAAAAAACTAGGTCCAGATTCAAAAGACAGATAGATTAAAAGCAAATAGTATGCGGGAGGAATTGTGTTTGGGAGCTCCATTAAAATATAGAGCATTTCCCAAATGTAAACATTAAAGTATAGATAGGATACATAAAATGCCTGTGCCAGGAATTTCCAGTGCTTCCACAGCAGCGATTAACCATCGGACAGCTGGGCAGCACCAGGCTTTACCCAACTCGGCTACCGGCACTGTTGCAAATTTAATGAGACGGGCCCGAAAGACATTTTTTAGTATGCTAGCATCTACAGGGAAAAGGTTAAACCCCGCCCGGATGCATTACAATACTGGTAAGAGCGAAAACACCCAGCCAGGCAGACTCGTAAAAAGTCAATCTAATGCAGAGGTTTTATCTGAAAAAAAGACGCAAAACCAATTCATAAAAGAAAAGCTGAGCTTCGCACAGTTTAATATTGCTCAACAGGATTTTATGTCGAGCTTTGATGGTGATGGATTAGTGCGCAATCGTTTCAGTTCTTCGGGAGACTCCCTTGCCATAAATGAAAAGTTTATGGAGGAGGAAGTAAAAACAATAGGGGATGATCTTGACGCGTTTTTAAAAGAAAGTGAATGCTGGTTAAAAGGGGAGTTAACCCCGAGTATTAAGCAGGCACTAATAAAGCAGATTCTTCGTGGGCTGGAAGGGTTTCATGGGCGCTTAAAAGAAGCAGGAGAGACGTATATAGCACAGAAAATAGAAGATAAAGAGATTAAGCGTCAGATGTTAGAGCTACAGAGTAATTTAACTGAAGCTACTAATAATTACACTATGGAATTATCCGACTTAGGTAATGATGAGTTTATATTGACGGAGGGGATGTAGTCCATCTTTCATTCTTCAGTCTAAATTATAGCCATAAACGACTAGCCAATTAGCAAAAGTGCCTTTAGTAACTAGCGAGATGACGGGTGGCCTCCAGGAAGTTATGGAGTCTATGACTAGACTATAAAGCACATGACTGTTTATTAGTTTTTATAAATTCTGCTTTATCGGGAGCCTTTGAATAACTCCGCAATGCCTCTACGGGCCTTCAAAGCCTGCCCTTCGGGGCTTGCAGGGTATCACGGAGTTATTCAGGGGCTCCATAGGTAAAAATTAATCATAAAAAGTGTCTCAAGGTATCAAAGTTTACTTCTGGATTTGTTGGGGCGCTCTGTGAAACGTAGGTAAAAAAAGTGTGTATCAAAAAAATCGGCAATAAATCTATTGATCGGAGCGGAGCAGCCCTCTCGTCAAAAGGTGATAGAAATTCAATAAAATCGTTTTCTGCAACACTGAAAGAAACTAGGTGTGCATTAAGGCCTGTAGTCAAAGCCCCTACTCCCCTTCCTAATAAAGTAAGTGCTGGTGAAAAGTTAACAAAGATTGATAAAAATAAAGAAAGTAAAGGAAGGGAGCTTGAGCGGATAGCTCAGGCGTTGAAGGAAGATCGGGCAACCATAAAGGCGTTGGATGAATTTATGTGCAAGTGCGATGTTAAGTTGAACAATTCCAAGAAGAAGCTAGCTGAGTTAAATAAAGCTCTTGAGAAAACAAGAACAGTGCACCTTGCAGAGGGTTTCGAAAAAAGCGTACAAATTCGGAGGAATATTAAAAATTTAGAAGACAATATTAAAAATATAGAAGGCAATATGAAAAGAGAAAATGGAAATCTGAAAGCAATTCTTGATAGGGTTATTCCAGCTTGGCTTAAGCTTGAGCAACGTTTTACTCTTGAGGAATTGAGCGGTGTTGGGATCAATATTGATTTTAAAGCGTTGAAGGAGTTAACTCCGGAGGGGGAAAATAATTCTGCATAACCGCCCTGCCTTGCCGATTGTTGGCAGTCTGTGAGACATACGTCACAATTGAATTTAAATTGATTTATTTTCACCTATCCAGTGCAGGATAGGTGTCGACTATTCTTTTTGAGGTATTCTGGGCAGCTAGATAGATCACCTTCATCAATTAATTATCAGAGTGAATTGCTTAATAAGCCTTGGTTTCGGGTAATAAGCGCAACGGGTAAGGGGGCAGGCAGAGCTGGCGCCTCCCCCAAGTAGGCACTAATGAGTGGCTACCCCCTGGGATGCGGAGTTAAGCCGTGTTAATAAGCCGCTAAAAAACGTACCTTTAAAACCAAAAAATAAAGAATTGTGGTCAAATTTTAAAGATCGGCAAACTTAAATCGGATAACATTCGGAAGGAATGGTGCCTGGATACCCAATTAATAAACAGATTGCTGTCTGGGTGTGCAAGTCAAATAGAGCGTAAGGTAGAGATAGGATAAATAAATGCCTGGACCGGAATCATCCAGTATTTCAGTGGCTTCCAAGGCAAAGGGTTCTATCCCGCAGCCCGGCGAGGGGCGAGTTTTGCCTCAGCGGGGGGCTTTTGCAAAGTTAATCGGTAACGCCAAGAGGGCATTTTTTAATCTACAGGGCCCTGCGGGGAGCAGGCCAAAATCCGCCCAAATAGATTCTAAAGCTCCGTATAAATTAGAGAGTATTTCATTCACTGAAGAGCAAGGCAAGCTGGGTGGAGAGGCTCGAAGTTCGATGGATGATAAGCAATGTCTTGCAAGCATATTTAAGGTTGATTTCACCGGCTATCAGGTAGAGGCGGAAGGCATTTATGAATCTAAGGTTGCTCCCCCCGCTCCTCCCCCCAAACCACAAGAATTGGGAATTCTTGACGGAGGTACTCTGTACGGCATAAAAAAAATAGTGCTACCAAATTTGGAAAAAGATATTAATGGTGCTATAGAGTCTATTGATAAAAAGCTGGAATGCCAGCGGTCGTATGATGAACTAATATCCCAACTGAAACAGAGGGAAGGTTCCTCAAAAGAAATCGGGGAAGATTCCTTGGATGAAATCTATGAGAATCTTGAATATAAAAGAATGGTATTAACCCATGGGTTGAAATGTCTGGAGAAATATGAAGGACGATTGGGTACTCACGACCGCAAGTTTCAAAAAATTAAATTTGCTGATGGAAAGGCTCCTTCTGTGCTACCTGAGAAATTTGAAGATATTTCTCCTATGCTAGATAAACTATATAGCACTTTAGACGAGGCGAAGCGTAGTTTCGGCACTCTGCGTAACGAAATAGAAGAGCTGATTAAGAATGTGGAAACCGGTATAGCATTCAGAGAGTAAAAAAGATGAGTTGATGAAAGGGGGCCTCCCTTGTACTTTATTGGTAAGATCTGTATGGGTATGGTTTGTTAGATATTGCGGCAGGAAGTTCAAACCGGGTTAGAAGATAAAATAGTTTGATTTCAAGCTGCGCTGAAAGTGTGTGCCGGTAGTTAGATGTAGTAGTCCAGACTTGATCTGACAGAGCACCTCCTGAAAAACCGATAACTGTCAGATCAAGTCTGAACAACGACAATTTATTACCCTACTGAGGGTATCATCCCATTTTTTAGTGAAGCGTTCTCGCTCCACTTGTGTTGCTGCTTCAGTGGTTGCGCTATAGGTACTTCCGCTTAGCCGTAATTGCTGCGGTTAGCCCTTATGGGTCGCCTACACCAGTAGTCAAGGTATCTTCCAAACAGCAGCTATTCAGCTTTGTGAGCATGGGTAGAAAGAACTTGGCTGGCTTTAGTTTTGGCGAGCCATCAAACCCATATCTCACTCCTGCCTTCCAGGATTATGTTCAACGCAACGCAGTTGGACCTATTGCCCCCTCATTTATTTTAGCTGATCTTCAGGATATTACACTTGAGATGGATCGTAGTTGACCACTACAGCTTGGCAACTGGTGCTTTTAAGCCCAAAAGCTAAAAAAATAGGTCCAGGTTCAAAAGACAGGTAAGTTAAAAGCGAATAGTATCCGGGAAGAATCGCATTTGGGCACTCAATGAATAAATAGAGTGCTCTTTGAATGTAAATATTAAAGTATGGATAGGATAAATAAAATGGCTGGATCGGGAATTCCCAATGCTTCTGCAGCAGTAGTTAACCGCCGGGCCGCCGGTCAGTATCAGGCTTTACCCACTGTGACCACAGGCACTTTTGCAAATCTAATGGGCCGGGCCCGAAAGGCAGTTTCTAATATGCTAGCCTCTATGGGAAGCAGCTTAAACCCCGCCCGGATATGTTATAAAGCTCCGAATAGAGCTGATAACCTTGAAAACACCCAGCCAGGTGATCCCCAAAAAGTATCAAGCAATTTAGAGCGTAACCGTTCCAGTTCTTCGAATACCTCCCTTGAAAGCGTCCTGGAAGATGATGTTCCAAAAGCACCAAGTAATTTAGAGCGCAATCATTCCGATTCTAATGAAGACGCCAGTTTAGATTGTAGCCTCAGGCTAATAAATCGTATGTTTCTAGACTCTGTAGATGACGCCAAAAAGGAGTCTTCGGATATACGAGAAGTATGTGAGAACCTGGAAGGCCAACAAAAGAAGTTAGAAGAACTAAAAGATAAGTATAAAGAGCATGGGGAATATTACCTTCTTACAGAGATGGCGGTAGAGACTCTAGCTAAAAAAATCGATGGGCTTAAGAAAATCCTCGAGGCTAAAAAGTCGAACTCGGGGGACCTCTGATCAAGCCGGCCTTTTTTCCTGAGAAATCTCAGTCGATCAAGAAGTGGGCTGTTTTTCAGGAAAAACGTCAATTTCGGCAATATGATCCTCTAATTTTCTACCTGAAGTCCGCTGCACACGGATTTCAGGCGCACTGCCCCCAGGCAGCCGAGTATCTTGTCCCTATCAGTAAGTTGGTAAAGCCTGCCAACAGGTGTGGGCGTTCCATATTTTTCGATAACCCATGATATCGAGTCTTGTTGTAGCCAAATTGGCACTTGATCTAACGATAGGGATGCTCCACTTTAGCGCTAATCTGTGCCTTCGCCTTGCCAGGTGCCCCTTGTCCCGGATGGGTTTTTAGCTTGCTCTGCTTCATCGCCATATACCAGTCCATCTTTCGTTCTTTCAGCCCTTCACGATTTTCTTTACCATGGAGGACTCGTTCTGTTGCTGTTCTGGATCGCGAGTATTTTCTTGAATTTTGCTGGGGCTTGGGGGCACTAATAATTGTTGCATCTACAATACAGCCTTCTTTCAATAGTATGCCCATTCCTTTGCGGTGTTTGTTAATTTCTTTAAAGATCTGGCGACCCAGTAGGTGTGCTTCAAGTAGGCGGTGAAACTTAAGAATAATGGTTTTATCTGGAATGGGCTTCGTGAGTGTCAGGCCCGCAAAGCAGCGCATGGCTTCAATCTCATAGAGAGTATCCTCCATAGCCGGGTCGCTGAGGTTATAAAGGAGTTGCATGCAGTGAATAGGCACCATGACCCTTAACGGGTAAGGGCGGCGATCTTTCCTGGCTTTGTAAAGAAGGGGTCAATGTTGTCTTCAAGCCCCCCCAGGGAATCAATAAATCCATCTGCTCAAGGAGCTTTTCTTTGCGAGTTTTGCAGCGTTTGTTCCGGTATTCGGCCTCTGCAAAGCTGGCTTGCTGCATGGCTTGTGTTACGTTAATTGTCTTGCGATAGGCTGTTTTTCTACCCCATTTAGGGGGCAAACTTATTCGGAGGTTCCTTTCGTAAACAATACTCAGGGGAGTATAGAAAAGCGGCCCTGGTACTGTCGCTCAAGGTTGGTGTAAGCGTTACCGTTAAACAGCTCGAATTGCAGCCTTCCCGGATTTACAGATGGCGAAGTTACATCAGAGTCGAGGGGATGCCGAGAGAACTGGCCACAGAGAGTGCTCGGCTGGTCATACTTCCTTCTCCTTTGCACTTCCCTTAGTTTAATCACTTAAGCATCAGTGAACTGCTGGAGCCTATACTGATGGATTTCCCCAGCATCCCTATAAGGATTGAGGGGAATATCCTAGGTGCGAAGCTGGAGATGCCGGGTATTCCCAGAGCGGAGTTACTTGAAGCCCTGGGCAATAAATAGGTTTTTGGGTTGATCTTTACCTGATTATAAAAATTAGTGGGGCTACTGTGTTTTAATAATCGTATTTTAGAGGCGCAGCCCAAGCAAGCAAACGGAAGGCCAAAAGTGATCAAAGTCTCCCTGCCCCCTTCAGCCTAAGTGACAGCCCAGGCGATCACCAAGTCAGTAAACTTATTTTTGGTAATTGGCGCCTTTGGGCCAAAAACTAAAATCTGGGGTCGCCCCCTAAAGTTGGGTTGGCTAAAAGCGAGTATTATCCGGGATAAATCGTACTTGGACGCTCAATTAATAGATCGAGCGCTCCCTGAATGTAAACACTAGAGTATATAGGATAAAAAGAATGCCTTTCCCTAATTCAAATGTTCAGTTTTGTTCCGATCGCTCCAGCGTCGCCACCGTCTCCACTTTGTCCTCAGCAGAAAATACTGCACCAAAGGAGGAGCGGTCTCAAAAGGGAGGAGGTGCTGCTGCAAATTTAAGGAAAAAGGTCAAGGAGGCAATTTATAAGAGGTTGCCCTTGGTGGGGCGACAGGCAAATGCAGCCAAAACTCCGAATAAAATTCATGCTAATAAAGTGGCAAAAAATAGTGAGCCTCTGGAACAGAATAAAATTAATACTAATAAAGTGGAAGAAAAAAGCGATCATCTAGAGGCGAAGAGAGCTGACTTATCTGATTTAAATAAAAAATTGATGGGGCTTCGTGAAGAACTTCTGAACTGGCGTCATATGTCAGAGGGGGAGCGAGCCGAGGCAATGGAGAAAGGGCGTGGCATATACAATGGGGTTAAGGAAGAAATTGACAAAATAGATGGTAGTGATGACGTAAGAGGACCTAATGCTGATCTTCAATTTGCCAAAGATGTATCCGCCGTGCAGCAAAACTTACGTCGTATATTTATAGCCCTCGGGGGTGATGTGAATTCTGAAAAACAATACTTTGAGAGTATGTGATCTGAGGGCGATTCCTCAACATTTGGGTATTAACCTAGCGACTCTATAGTTCTGTATGATGTCCAAATAAATATGGTTGATGCACTTCAGGGTTGAATACAGAAAAAGGTTTTTGGAAAGGCCTGTGCCCCTGAAATCTGCAAAATGCAGATTTCAGGGAGGTGAAAATGGAATAAATAGGTAGGGAATCCGATTTTTAAAAAATAGTCATTTCTTAACTGTGCTATACCGAATAGATCACTGGGAAACCATTTTTTTGGAGGTTCCTAAAGTTGAATGTAGGAGAATATTTCTATTTATCTGGATTGTTGCCCAAAGTCTAAAAAATCAGAGTCAAAATTGAAAGACAGGTTGCTTGAAAGCGGATAGCATTCGGGAGAATTGTATTTTGGTCTTCAATTAATAAATATAATAGTTCCTGAATGCAAACACTAAGGTATAGATAGGATAAATAGAATGCCTGAACCTAATTTAAATATTAGACGTACTTCCAGTCTCTCCAGTCTCCCCACTATAGTAAGTACTGCACCAAGGGAAGGGCGGTCTCAAAATGGTGAAAGTGCTTTTGCAGAATTAAGGAATGAGTCCTCTGAGGCTTTTACAAAGAGCTCTCCCTCTATGACGGGAGAGGCAAGCACGGCCAAAACTCCGAATGAAATTACTGCTAGTAAACCAGCACAAGAGCGTAAGCTTATGGAGACGCTAAGCGAAAAGGCATATCAGTTAACTAAGTCGTTGGAATATTTTGAAGATTATCAGAAGATGTTGGCAGATAGTCCGAATTTTTCTCCTAAACATTCTCAAACATCGACGCCCGCATCTCAATTCTTGCTCAAAATTGAATTGGAAATAAAGGAAATAAAAAAGAAGAGTAAGGGGATTCAAGAAGCTGATCCAGAGTTTAAGTCTCTCTCAGAAAAACTAAAAGAACTAGATAAAAAGATATTAGAACTAACTATGTTTGTCTGTGTGAAAGGCCTGTAATGGTGAAGGGATATGCAAGCTAAGGAGCCTCTGAATAACTCCATGATATCTCTGGCATGCAGAGCGGTTCACAATCAAGGCGCGGCTTCGCAGGAATGTCTAGACCTTTCAAGAAGTCGCAACGCGGAGTGTGCATCGCTCTGCAAGCCCCGAAGGGCGGGCCTTGAAGGCCACAGCTGCTGCGTTGCAACCCTTGCCAAGGGCTACGGCCATTCACGGCGAGCTGCGCCTAACATCTGCAGCCTTCAAGACCCGCAGAGGCATTACGGAGTTATTCAGAGGCTCCCTAAGTAACGGTCTAAACGGTTACCAAGTTAGCGAAAGTGCCTTTGCTAACTAACGAGGTGGCGGGCGGATTCTAGGACGATTAATTTATCAGTCCAGTAGACCAGATCTCGTCTGCTACCAGGCTATCGTTGAAGGTAGCGTTCCAAGAGGCTAAAAATAAATTAGGGGATCGAAGGTACTGCCAAGCGTCTTATTGTGAGATCCGTAACGGCATCGCCTTTTGGGTATTGCGCCAGGAAGTTCCTATTGGGCAGAGAAAAAATGTACTGAGCCCAAGGTGTGCTGTGATAGGTGCCGGTAGCCCGATAATTGGTATCCACGTCTAACTTGCTGACGAATACAGTGTATTCTTCCTTTCCCCGGTTCTGTTAAATTAAGGCGATAGGTGTATTAAGGCCCCTCGCCATATTTCGCCATAATTCCTCCCATTTCCCGCCCGATTCCCTACCTTCTTTCGCCAGCTCCTCCTTGTTTAATGACTTCAACATCCAATTTAAAAGTGGAGGTAAGTGAGTGAACAGGGTGATGTTATTTGGGCAGCGGTTCCATAAAGACGATCTGATGTTGCCGACAGAGGAATACTATCGTCGCCGCCAGAGGACCGGTGGTGCTGGGCGCTGGCTGTTATTTATTGTGGTGGTATTGGCGGTAGTCATTGCGGCAATCGGGGCAGAGGTCAATGCCCAGGAGCTTCCCTCTGTGAGTGATGCGATCCAGCAGGAGTTCACCGAGGCAGTTACTCTGGACGATGTAAAGGGCGGGGACTTACTTTTTACTGGCAATGAGTCCGGAAAGTATATTCCAGCGGTGCACCTGAAAAGTCAGGTCAGTATTTCCGTGCGGGGTCTGGTAGCGGAAGTCGAGCTTCAGCAGCAATTCAAGAATACCACCGACGGCTGGCAGGAAGCAGTTTATGCATTACCACTGCCTGAGCAAGCTGCGGTGGTGGGGCTTGAAATTCAGGTGGGTGAACGCCGTATTGTTGGCAAGGTGCGTGAGCGGAAAGAGGCCTCCAGGATTTATAAGGCTGCTCGTGCGGCGGGTAAGCGTGCAGCTCTTCTCGAGCAGCAGCGCCCGAACCTGTTTACCAATAAAGTGGCCAATATTGCCCCCGATGAGATGGTACAAATTAATATCCGCTACTTGCAGCCGGTTAATTATGACAGCGGCGTTTTTTCACTGCGCATGCCCACCACATTGACCCCGCGCTATATCCCTGGCAAGCCAATACCCTCCCAGGCGTTGAACGGCGATGAACAGGAGTTGGTGGCAGAGAGTAGTGGCTGGGCACTGCCCACTAATCAAGTGCCGGATGCTGCGTCGATAACTCCGTTTATGCAGCCAGCGCAGGAGCTAGAGGCACTGGGTAGTCATAATATTTCTATCGAGGTGGATCTGCATGGCGGACTGCCGCTAGCAAAAATCGATAGCCCCTATCACCAGATTGATATTGATAACCGAGGTGACGGTCGCTATCGGATTCAGTTGCGCGATGAAACAGCTGCAATGGATCGGGATTTCTTATTGAATTGGCAGCCGCGCGCTTCTGCTATGCCGCGGGCGGCATTGTTTAGCGAGAAAATCACAGCGCAAGAGGGGGTAGAAGAGCAGGCTGGTGCTTATCTGCAGGTCATGCTGCTGCCACCCAGCGACGGTACCTCTGCGCAGCGTTTACCGAGGGAAGTGATTTATGTGATCGATACTTCCGGCTCCATGTCTGGCAATTCTATTCGCCAGGCGAAGGAGAGCCTTACCCTGGCACTGTCTCGCCTGCACAGCAATGATCGCTTTAACGTTATTGAATTTAACAGTACAACCCGCGCATTTTTCCCGCGCCCGATAGCGGCGAGCGCGGAGAATATCCGCCGTGCGCGTCAGGAAATCGAAAACCTGAATGCGGAGGGGGGTACAGAAATGGCGCCGGCCTTGCGAATGGCATTCGGTCAGCAAATGCAGGACGACACCAGTACCGTTCAGCAAGTCGTATTTATTACAGATGGTGCGGTGGGCAATGAGCGGGCCCTGTTCGAGTTAATTAGCCAGTCCTTGCATAACGCCCGGCTGTTTACAGTGGGTATTGGTTCGGCTCCCAATAGCCACTTTATGCGCAAAGCTGCTCAGTTTGGGCGCGGTACTTTCGTCACCATCGGTGATATTTCCGAAGTTCGTGAGCGTATGCAGGCTCTGTTCGCCAAGTTGGAAAACCCTATGGCTACAGACCTGCAACTCAGTTGGCCCCAGGGAGTCGTCGCGGATGCCTACCCCAAGCGTATCCCGGATCTCTATAACGGTGAGCCTATGCAGTTGGTGGCCAAGGTGCAGGGTGATCTCTTGCAGGGAGATATCCAGCTGCGGGGCCGAATGGCAGGTAAACAGTTTGTGCGCAAACTCGCTCTGAAAGTAGAGAGTGGTAGCGATACTTCAGGCATCGGCAGTGTCTGGGCGCGCAGCAAGATAGATTCTCTGCGGGACCGGCAGCTTCAGTCAGGAGAGCAGTCGGATGCGGGGCTGGCTTTGCGCGAACAGATTTTGCAGATTGCCCTGAGGCATCAACTTGCCAGCCCCTATACCAGTTTTGTTGCAGTCGAAGAGGAAGTTGTGCGCAGCGCTGAAGAGAAGTTATCTCGCAGCTCGGTCACCAATATGGTGGCTAAAGGGCAAGTGCTACAGCGCCAGGCCTATCCGCAAACTGCTACAGGTCTCTACGGGCAGTTATTGGCAGCGGCGGTATTGTTGATGTTTGCGGCGATCTTCCAACGCGGTCGGGCCTTGCGCAGCAACTTGACCCGAGCCCTGCGCTCCTTCCTGCGCAGGGTTTTACCAGACCCCCGTCAACCCAGCGGCGCTATTCCTCTGCAACGGGGAGGTGTGTAAGCGTGGCTCGCTCACTGCTCTTTATGCTTTGCTTGGGAACGGGGTTGTGGCAGTTGGGTTCAGCCAGCTGGCTTCTGGCCAAGGCAGAATTGGCCCAAGTGTTGATTAATAGTGCTTGGGAAGAACAGCTACAGGGCGGGGCTCTGCAAAAGCCCTGGCCCTGGGCGGACACCTGGCCTGTGGCCAAGTTAAAGTTGGAAGGGCAGTCGCCATTAATTGTCCTCAGCGGCGGTAGTGGCCAGGCGTTGGCTTTCGGTCCTGGTCTCTTAGCTGGGTCCGGCAATCCCGGCGAGTCTCGCACCACGGTTATTGCCGCACACCGGGATACTCACTTTGCGGGATTAGAGCGTGTCAGGCGGGGTACCTCCATTTACCTGCAGGATAAACGCGGACGCTGGCATACTTATCGGGTTGCGGAAATGCGAATTGTGGACAGTGAGAGAGAGCGTTTGCCGATCTTTGCCGAGCGGGGTTTATTGCTGGTGACTTGTTACCCCTTTAATGCCCTGGCGGCTGGTGGCCCGCTGCGTTACTTGGTCTACGCTGAATATCAACCCGGTGGGGAGCTGGTTCAGCTGTGACTGATGTCTTTGTTTGAGACTCGATTTTGTAGTTCATTTTCTCAAAAATTCCACTAAATGTTCCGGCGAAACGGCTAAACGGCAAATAATTGTTTTGCTCTTTTGTTTTATTTGTTACTAACCGTCCTATCTGGAAAATTTTTTGTAGTAATACTACAATTCCCTCCGCTAACAACCGGGGATGGGGTTTTGTCCGCCAGTCTGCGCGGGCCCCGGAACAAATAATCACAGTCAAACTAGGCACTTGCGGCAATCAATTGCGCCGCTTTCCTCACCGTCATATTCGAGTAAAGATTCACAAACTTTGCATTTACGCCAACAAAGTTGGTGAATTGGCGGAACCAAGAAAAAAAGGAAGCTTTTTTTTGCTCGCGCTGTAGTTTGCCCGCGTACCGATTTTTGAGAAATAGACCGACTCGACGTCGCCTAATTCGCCGAGGAGCACTTGATGCACGAAGATACCGATAACCTCGAAACGCAGGAGTGGCTGGACGCGCTGCAAGCGGTTATCCGCTATAGCGGCAAAGAACGCGCAGCCTTCCTCCTGAAGCAGCTGTCTGACCGCGCTACCGATGTAGGCGTACAATTGCCTGCGGCAATCACCACTCCCTATCGCAACTCCATTCCGCCCAATGCGGAAAAGCGTATGCCTGGCGACTTATTTATGGAGCGCCGCATTCGCTCCCTGATTCGCTGGAATGCCCTGGCGATGGTGGTACGTGCCAACCAGAATGACGATGGCCTCGGTGGCCATATCTCCAGTTTCTCCTCTGCGGCCACACTCTACGATGTGGGCTTTAACTACTTCTTCCGTGGCAATGAAGGTGAAGAGCGCGGCGACCTGATTTTCTTCCAGGGCCACAGCGCACCGGGTATTTATGCTCGCTCCTACCTGGAAGGGCGTTTTGATGAAGAGCAGCTGGACAACTTCCGCCGTGAAGTGAACGGCAATGGCCTGTCCTCTTACCCGCACCCCTGGCTGATGCCGGAGTATTGGCAGTTCCCCACAGTTTCCATGGGATTGGGGCCGATCCAGGCGATTTACCAGGCGCACATTATGCGCTACCTGTCTGCCCGCGGCCTGTCCCCGCGCGGCGATCGCAAAGTGTGGGCTTTCCTTGGTGACGGTGAGTGTGACGAGCCGGAAACCCTGGGCGCAATTTCCCTGGCCGGCCGCGAGCAATTGGAAAACCTGGTGTTCGTGGTTAACTGTAACCTGCAGCGCCTGGACGGCCCGGTACGCGGCAACGGCAAGATCGTGCAGGAGCTGGAAGGCGTATTCCGCGGTGCCGGTTGGAATGTTGTCAAAGTACTCTGGGGTCGCCTATGGGATCCGCTGCTGGAGAAAGATGACAAAGGCCTGTTGCAGAAAGTCATGGACGAAGTGGTCGATGGCGAGATGCAGAACTTCAAGGCCAACGGCGGCGATTATACCCGCGAGCACTTCTTCGGCAAATACCCGGAGCTGCTGGAGCTGGTTAAGGATATGTCCGACGATGAGATTATGAAGCTCAATCGCGGCGGCCACGACCCCTATAAAGTCTACGCAGCTTACGCGTCGGCGATGGCCCACAAAGGCCAGCCCACCGTGATCCTGGCCCAGACCGTTAAAGGTTACGGCTTGGGCTCCGCCGGTGAAGCGGCGATGGATACCCACTCTGTGAAGAAGCTGGATCTGGATTCCCTCAAGCGTTTCCGCGATCGCTTTGCCATTCCGCTCACCGATAAAGAGCTGGAAGAGGTCCCTTACTACCGCCCATCTCCGGACAGCCCGGAAATGAAATATATGGCGGAGCGCCGCAAGGCCCTGGGCGGTCCGGTTCCCCGTCGCCCGGTTGAGTGCCCGAAACTGGAAGTTCCCGGTCTCGATGCCTTCAGCGCACTGACCAAAGGCTCCGGTGAGCGCGAAATCTCCACCACCATGGCATTTGTCCGCGCTATCGCAGCCTTGGTAAAAGACAAGAATATCGGCAAGAACATTGCGCCGATCGTTCCCGATGAAGCCCGTACCTTTGGTATGGAAGGCCTGTTCCGCCAGCTGGGTATCTATTCCTCCCAGGGGCAGCGCTACACCCCGGTGGATCACGGCCAGATCATGTATTACAAGGAAGATAAGAAAGGCCAGGTGCTGGAAGAGGGCATCAACGAAGCCGGTGCCATGTCCACCTGGATGGCGTTGGCTACTGCCTACAGCAACCACGGCGTGCCGATGGTGCCTTTCTATATCTACTACTCCATGTTCGGCTTCCAGCGTATCGGCGACCTGGCCTGGGCCGCTGGCGATATGCAGGCGCGCGGCTTCCTGATCGGTGCCACTGCTGGCCGTACCACCTTGAACGGTGAGGGTCTGCAGCACCAGGATGGCCACAGCCACGTACTGTCCTCCACTATCCCCAACTGCCGCAGCTACGATCCGGCTTACGGTTATGAGCTGGCTGTAGTTATGCAGCGCGGCTTGAAAGAGATGTACGAAGAGCAGAAGAACCTCTTCTACTACATCACTATCGAGAACGAAAACTACCTGCAGCCGGAAATGCCTCAGGGCGTGGAAGAGGGCATTATTCGCGGTATCTACAAGCTGCAGTCCAACGTCAAGAAAGGCGCCAAGGGCAAAGCGGCGAAGAAACATGTACAGCTGATTGGTGGCGGTACTATTTTGCGCGAAGTACTGGCAGCGGCGGATATCCTCGCCGACCAGTTCGGTGTGACCTCCGATGTCTGGAGCCTCACCTCCGCTGTGGAATCGGCCCGTGAAGGCCAGGATGTGGCGCGCTGGAATATGCTGCACCCGGAAGCCGAGCCGCGCAAAGCCTGGATCACTGAGCAGTTCGAAGGCAATACCTCCCCAGTTATCGCCTCCACCGACTACATCCGTTCCTATGTGGAGCCACTGCGCGAATTTATCGACGGTGAACTGACCACCCTGGGTACCGATGGATTCGGCCGCAGTGACAGCCGCGAGCAGCTGCGTCGCTTCTTCGAAGTGGATCGCAACTACGTGGTGATCGCCGCACTGAACGGCTTGGCCAAGCAGGGCGTTATTGATGCGAAAGAGGTTGCGGAAGCAATCGTGAAGCTCAATATCGACGCCGAAAAAGTTAATCCACGCATCAGCTAAGAGAAGGCAGAACTCCTATGGCAAAACAAGTCATTAAAGTGCCTGATCTCGGTGGTGCCGATCAGGTGGATGTGATTGAAATTTCTGTTGCTGTCGGCGATACCGTCGCGCAAGAGGATTCACTGATTGTGGTGGAGGGCGATAAAGCCTCCATGGATGTGCCAGCCCCAGTGGCTGGCAAAATCCTCAGCATCAGCGTGAAAGAGGGCGATAAGGTCTCTGAAGGCGACGTGATTGGGGAAATCGAAACCGATGTGGCGGAAGCGCCGGCAGAGGAGCCCGCTGCGGCCCCCGCCAAGCAAGAAGCTGCACCCGTTGCAGAGCCTGTGGCTGAAGCCCCTGTGGCGACGCCGAGCGGCGAGCCGAAAGAAGAAACGATCCAGATCCCGGATCTGGGTGGCGCTGATGCGGTTGATGTGATCGAGATCAGTGTGCAGCCCGGTGATGCGGTTGAAGAGGGGGACTCCCTGATTGTGGTGGAAGGCGATAAAGCCTCTATGGATGTGCCCTCCCCCAGCGCCGGTACCGTAGTTTCTATCGCGGTAAAAGAAGGCGATAAGGTTTCCACGGGTGACACCCTGGGCGTATTGAAAGTAGTTGCTGCAGGCGCCGCCGAGCCTGCGGCTACAGCTGCAGCCCCTGCAGCGACAGCGCCTGCCGAGAGCGCGCCACAGCAGGCATCTGCGTCTGTTGAGCCCCCGGCAGTGCCGCAGAAAGACTATCAGCTGGAGCGCGACCTCACCGCAGCAGCCCAGGTTTACGCCGGCCCCGCCGTGCGCAAACTGGCCCGCGAGTTGGGTGTTACCTTGAATAAGGTGAAGCCCACCGGCCCGCGCAACCGGGTCTCCAAGGACGATCTGCACAATTACATCCGCGAGCAGGTGAAGAAAGCTGAGAGCGGTGCGGTTGGTGTCGGCGGTGGGATCGGTATCGCCAAGATGCCGGATATCGACTTCAGCCAGTTTGGCGCGGTGAATGTGGAGCCGATGAGCAAGATCCACAAGATCACCGCAGCCAACATGTCGCGCAACTGGCTCAATGTGCCTCACGTCACCCAGTTTGACGATGCGGATATCACAGAGCTGGAAACCTTCCGCAAGTCCATGAAGGCCGAGGCGGAGAAGCGCGGAGTGAAGCTCACTCCAGTGCCTTTCCTGCTGAAAGCGGTAGCTGCGGCCCTGCGTGCAGAGCCCAACTTTAATGTGTCCCTGCACAACGATGGCGAGCACATTGTGCGCAAGGACTATGTGCATGTGGGTATGGCAGTAGATACACCCAAAGGCTTAATGGTGCCGGTTATCCGCGATGTGGATAAGAAAGGCTTGTACGAGCTGGCGGCCGAGGCCACTGAAATGGCCCTTAAAGCCCGCGATGGCAAGCTGAAGCCCAACGAGATGCAGGGCGCCTGCTTTACCATTTCCAGTTTGGGGGCTATCGGCGGCACCGGGTTTACCCCGATCGTCAATTCTCCGGAAGTTGGTATCCTCGGAGTATCCAAGCTGGCGATGAAGCCGGTGTGGAACGGCAAGGATTTTGAGCCTCGTCAAATGTTGCCCTTGGCGCTCTCCTACGATCACCGCGCAGTAAATGGCGGAGATGCCGGACGCTTTATGACTTACTTGGTCAGCGTGCTGGCGGATGTACGCAGACTGTTGCTGTAATTGCCAGCGAGTTAAAGTCAGTAAAAAAAGCGGCCAATCGGCCGCTTTTTTTATAGTCAGGGCTAAATTGCATATAAGTAAGTTAGCCTTTAAGTGGAAATGAAATATTCGCCGCGAAAAACATCAATAAGATGATTTACGCGCAAATCGATTCTGGGTTGCTGGCTGCTAATGCCTCGGCAGCTAGACTCACAGAGAGGCTACTATCATCGCAGCACTGAAAATGTGAGGTGTCGGATTATGGGACCTACAAGGAAATTCGCGTTGCCGCTTGTGGCGGTATTTGCGATGCAGGGCTGCTTGTTTTTGCCTGCGGACGAAGTGGAGGGCGAAGACCCTTTCTTTTATGAGGCAGAGGCTGCCGGACAAAGCGCCAGCTTTGTGGAAGTCGGCAGTAATCACACAAAATACCCACAACCCCTTACCGCCAAAAGCGAATGCGAGGCGGCGGATTGCGTAGATAGCTTGCAGGACTCCATGGCCTGGTTTTTCCCTATATTGCGGGTTTACTAACGACAGTAGCTGAGCCTAGTGTGGAGCTGTTGCGAAATAGCCGGATCTAAAAGTGCGTGGATTCTGTCCGCGCGGTGCTGATACGGAGCGCTACCATGCAAAAGTTTGCGATATTTATTTCTGCCTTGTCGATGGGTGTATTCCTTGAGGGTTGTGGAACCCCCGATACGCGCAATCAAGTGGTTTATCCCGTAAGCCCGCCAATTCCCCGCCATGCGGAATACCGGGGTTATCCCTCTTCTCACTCTTCTCACTCTTCTCATTCCTCCCATGTGCCAGATGCGCCTGCGTCTCCAACAAGCTGCCCGGGAGATTCTGAGGAGCTGGCGCCGGGTTCTATTTGTCCACCCAGTGCCCGTTGTTTTGACATTTCCGGTGGAAGGCGTTGTATTTCCTATGAAAATTAGCGTTGTTTTTTTTCTTATTCTTGTAGCGCAGTCCCTGGCGGGCTGCGTGGCTGACGGTTTCGGTTATGACTTAACCGGCACGGCAACTTACTACACCTACAAAACTACTCCGGTGCCACCGGATGAACTTACTGCATTCCCGCGTTTTTGCCTGGCCGGTGATCCCTATATGGGAAGTCTCGATAACTGTATTGCCGAGGGTGTGCACTGCTATCAATTGGATACCGGTGATTGGTGTGAAGGACCTTATTCACCGTTTGAGTTGAGTTACAGTTTCTACTGACCGAGTAATTTTCCACTAGTGCCGCTTTTTGAGCCGATGTGAGATGGCGGTATGGGGGCACGCAGTTTATTTTGACTCCATTGT
Source organism: Microbulbifer maximicatervae (SeqCode) (assembly GCF_052466985.1). Classification (NCBI taxonomy): domain Bacteria; kingdom Pseudomonadati; phylum Pseudomonadota; class Gammaproteobacteria; order Cellvibrionales; family Microbulbiferaceae; genus Microbulbifer; species Microbulbifer maximicatervae (SeqCode). The sequence continues at coordinate 2,955,579 of NZ_CP174298.1, read as the reverse complement.
TTTTTCCTGAGTGGAGTAAAAATTAAGACTGGATCGTTTTATTTTGGGATGCCGATTTAAACAGGTTTAATAATGAGGGGTGCCAATAGAAGCTGGATGCGAAATGTTATTGTCGCAGTGGATCAGCTGGGAAATGCCATTGCCGGTGGTAATCCCGATGCAACAATATCGGCACGCTGTGGATATTTTTCCAGAGTGACGGAAACCCGTTTTCGCCATTATTGGAGATTTTTGGAACGGGTGATTAATTACACCTTGATGCCAATAGATGGGCCGGATCACTGTTACCAGTCTTATCTGTGGGATCGCGCTGAGAAGCACGAAGAGGGCAGTGACTATATGCGAGCCCTTCTGGGGGTGATCGTTATTATTTTTTGTGTACCCATGGGATTATTGATTCGGGTGTATGTAATTTTATTTCCGAGAGCCCGCTGGAAAAAGGAAACGCGCAAATAGAAAAAAGCCCGGGCGCATAGCATTTATGCGCTCGGGCTAAGCGGGGTTAGGTGTTAGCTACTTGCTCCAGAGGTAAGTTACTCTCCTGGCTATCTGTAGTGCGGGCAGCTGATAGTTTGCCGCCGGCAATCTTGCGCAGGGCAACATAAAATACCGGAGTGAGGAACAGGCCAAACAGAGTTACACCGATCATGCCGGTAAATACGGTAATGCCCATGGCATTGCGCACCTCAGCGCCAGCGCCGCCGGCCAATACCAGTGGAACAACACCGGCAATAAAGGCGACTGAAGTCATAATGATCGGGCGCAGACGCAGGCGACAGGCTTCCAGTGCAGCCTCGACAGTGCCTTTGCCTTCCATTTCCAGTTCGCGGGCAAATTCCACGATTAAAATAGCGTTCTTACAAGCGAGCCCCATCAGTACAACCAGCCCGACTTGAACAAATACATTGTTGTCGCCGCCAGTAGCCCAGACACCGAATAGTGCAGCCAGCAGACACATGGGCACGATCAGGATCACCGCCAGTGGCATTACCCAGCTTTCATAGAGGGCGGCCAGCACCAGGAATACCAGTAGTACTGCAAGAGGGAAAACCACCATGGCGGCATTGCCCTGGTTGACCTGCTGGAAGCTGAGGTCAGTCCATTGGATTTGCATGCCCGGTGGCAGGGCTTGGCTGGCAACCTGCTCAACCGCTGCCAGTGCCTCGGAAGAGGACAGCATGCTGGGATCAGACTGCCCCATCAGGTCGGCTGCGGGATAGCCGTTGTAGCGGATCACCGGATCGGGTCCGTAACTCTGGCGCAGGGTCACCATGGTGCTGATGGGTACCATCTCCCCATTCATATTGCGGGTGTAGAGATTATCGAGATCCTGCACTTCATCGCGGAAGGGTGCATCAGCCTGGGCAACGACCTGGTAGGTGCGGCCGAAAAGGTTGAAGTCGTTGATATACATAGAGCCGAAGTAGAGCTGCAGGGTGCCGAACAAGTCGTCCATGCGCACACCTTGAGCCTTGGCCTGTAGTCGATCCACTTCCGCGTCCATCTGCGGCACATTGGCCTGGTAGGAGCTGAAGGGGTAGCTGAGGCCACTGGCTTGGCTCAGGGCGCCCGCCAACATATTGGTGGCGTTTTGCAGCTCACCGTAGCCGGCACCGCGACGGTCCTGAACATAGAGCGAGTAGCCGGAGCCGGCACCCAGACCGAAGATGGGCGGCGGCATAAAGGTCATGGCAAAGCCTTCCTTGATCTGTGAGATCTTGCCATTTAGCTCCGCAGCGATTTCCTGGGCACTGCGCTCACGTTCATCGAAATCGTCGAACAGGATAAATACCGTGCCCACGTTGGGGGTGTTGGTACCTTGCAGGGCATTGAAGCCGACAAAGGCCGCGGCGTTGGCAACACCTTCGGTTTCCAGGGCCAATTCACTCACGCGGCGAGCAACTTCCTCGGTGCGGTCCAGAGAAGCACCTTCCGGCAGGCGGATACTGCCCACCAGGTAAGTCTTATCCTGAACTGGAATAAAGCCGCCGGGCACCTGTTGGAACAGGGCGAAAGTACCGCCAAGCAATATCAGGTAAACACCAAATACGATACCGCGACGCTTGAGGCTGCCACCCACGATTCGCTGGTAGCGCTCGGAATTGCGCTGGAAGAAGCGGTTGAACGGGCGGAATATCCAGCCGAACAAACGCTCAATAATGCGCGCGGGCATATCCGGTTTGGCGCCGTGAGGCTTCAACAGAGTTGCCGCCAGAGCCGGAGATAGAGTCAGAGAGTTGATCGCGGAGATAATGGTGGCGATGGCAATAGTGGTGGCAAACTGGCGGTAGAACTGGCCGGTGATGCCGTCCAGGAATGCCATGGGCACAAACACCGCGCAGAGCACCAGGCTGATCGCGACAATCGGACCGCTCACCTCGCGCATGGCCTGGTGGGCAGCGGCTAAAGGCGTCAGTCCCTCCTCGATATTCCGCTCGACGTTTTCCACCACCACAATGGCGTCATCCACCACAATACCGATGGCCAGCACCATGGCGAACAGGGTTAGGGTGTTGATTGAGAAGCCCAGCATTAACAGCACCGCAAAGGTGCCGACAATAGATACCGGCACGGCCAACAGCGGGATCAGTGAGGCGCGCCAGGTTTGCAGGAACAGGATAACTACCAGAACCACGAGTAGTACAGCTTCCAGTAGGGTCTTGATCACTGAGCTGATGGAGGTGCTAACAAAAACCGTGGGGTCGTAAGCGACTTCCCATTTGAGGCCTTCCGGGAACTGGTCATCCAGTTCAGCCATTTTCTCCCGTACCGCCGCAGAAACCTCCAGTGAGTTGGAGCCGGGTGATTGGAAAATAGGGATAGCGACAGCCTGGCGGCCGTTGAGCAGGGCGCGCAGGGAGTCCTGGGAAGAGGCCAGCTCTACACGGGCCACATCTCTCAGGCGGGTGATCTCACCATTATTGCCGGTCTTGAGTACAACATCGCCAAACTCCTCTTCACTTTCCAGGCGGCCTTTGGCGTTAATGGAAATCAGGAAGTCGGAGCCGTTCGGCATGGGGGAGGCGCCGATCTGGCCGGCGGAAACCTGTACGTTCTGCTCGCGCACGGCACTGACAATATCGGCAGCAGTAATGCCTACGGCGGCGGCTTTCTGCGGGTCCACCCACAAGCGCATGGCGTAGTCACCGGAACCGAATACGGCGGCGAGACCCACGCCGGGAATGCGCGATAGCTCATCGCGAATATGCAGTACGGCGTAGTTGCGAATATAGGTAGCGTCGAGGCTATCGTCCGGTGAAATCAGGTGCACCGCCATCATCAGGTTTGGCGACTGCTTCTGGGTAGTAACACCTTGCAGGCGGACATCTTCGGGTAGGCGCGGCAGGGCCTGGGACACCCGGTTTTGCACCTGTACCTGGGCTTGGTCCGGGTCGGTGCCCAACTCAAAGGTCACGTTCAGAGTCAGGGTGCCGTCACTCCCTGCCACTGACTTCATGTAGATCATATTTTCCACGCCGTTAATCGCTTCTTCCAGCGGCGTGGCTACAGTTTCTGAGATCGTCTTAGGGTTAGCGCCGGGATAGCGAGCACTCACTTGCACGCTAGGGGGCACAACTTCGGGATATTCGCTGACCGGCAGTGAGGGAATACTGATCAGGCCGACGACGAAAATAATGATCGACAACACGGATGCAAATATCGGTCTGTCGACAAAGAAACGGGAAAAATTCATATACTGCTACTCCGAGAGCGACTTAGTCAGCCGCTCGGATTCCATTGATAGGATTAGCTGAATGTATGGGCTCACTTCGGCAAGCCCCTTGCTCTTTGTTTAGTGGCCAGCGACTTGGGTCGCCTTTACCTGCTCCTGCATGGCCACCATTTCCGGTGCGACGGGCATGCCAGGGAAGAAAATCTTTTGCAGGCCATTCACCACAATTTTCTCGCCGGGCTCCAGGCCGCTGCGGATAACTACGAGGTCACCTTGGCGTTGGCCAGCGACCACGGGTCGCTTTTCGGTGACATTGCTGTCGTTGACGATGTAGACATAGCGGCGGTCCTGATCGGTAAGAACTGCTTTGCTATTGATTAAAACTGCCTGTGAAACCTCTTCAATTGGCATTTCCACCCGGGCAAATTGCCCCGGTCTGAAAAAGCCATCCCTGTTGTTAACCACAGCGCGGAACTGAATAGTGCCGGTATGGCTGTTCAGGCGGTTATCAATAAAGTCCAGCTCCCCACTGTGTGGATAGCCCTGCTCACCGGCGAGACCTATGCGCACAGCAGGTTTTTGCCCGCTATTAAGTAAGTCGCGTCCCTTAGCAAAAGTCTGTTCGTCACTTTCGAAATACACGTACATTGGGTCGACAGAGACCAGCGTTGTCAGCAGGGTGCTGTCGGCATTGGCGAGATTGCCTTGAGTAACCAGGGCGCGGCTTACTCGGCCACTTATTGGTGCTTTAACTTCGGTGTATTGAAGGTCCAACTGGGCATTTTCCAGTGCTGCCTCGGCGGCGCTGAGGGCCGCTCGGGCCGAATCTCGCGAAGCGATACGCCGATCGTATTCTTCGCGGGAGATGGCTTTGCTGTTGAGTAGCTGTTTTGCTCGGCCGGCTTGCTTCTCGCTATAGGAGAGGTCGCTGCGAACCCGAGCCAGGTCTGCGCGGGCGGCGCGTTCGCGAGCTTGGTAAGGGCGGGGGTCAATGGTGAACAGGACATCGCCCTGTTTGACCAGAGTTCCCTCGGCAAATGAAACCTTGTCGATATAGCCGCTAACCCGTGGGCGCAGTTCAACGGTTTCTGGGGCTGCCACACGGCCGGTAAAGCTGCGCCACAATGTCGTATTTCCTGCAGATACCTGGGCGACCTCCACGGCTGGGGGAGGCGGTTGTTGACCGCTGGGTGCGTCACTGTTGCAGCCGGCGAGTACCAGTGCAGATACGCCGAATAAAACCGTCGTTAATTTTCTTACCATTACGCGTGTACTCCCTTTGCTACGGAGGGGGAAGGGCTATTGGGTGCTTCTCCCAGTAAGGGCGTAACTCTAGCGGTGGCCAAGTTGGTTGCGGTATTCGGGAACTGTTAATTGATTGCCTATTTCTACTTAAGGCGTGCTTTTGGGTTGGAAGGATCACATTCTGGAGGACGTGTAAAGAACTGGATATATAACTAGTTATCGCAAAAAGTGATTAAGATATTACAGCGACTGTAGGGCTGTTAATCGGTTATGGTTACCTATTACTGCACAGTAATTGCCCAATCCTGCAAAACTGCACGAAAATTGCCTAAAACTCCGTATACTCTGTGCCACTTCGTGTTGAGTCGTGGAATTGTTAGCGGGCACAAGGGGAGCATATGAGCATTGAAAAAAGAGCGGAATTCAACTCTGTCGCCATGGATATGGAGTCGATACGGCAGAAACTGATTGCCTCCCTGATGCGTCAGGCACCGGAACAGGGATTAAATGAAACAGTACTGGGTGGTCTCTCCCTGATTCGCTGCAACGAGCCGGGAGCCTGTGCGGCATCGGTGTATACACCGTCCCTGAATTTTATTATTCAAGGCCGCAAGACCTTGGAGCTGGGAGACCGGGAAATTTCCTATATGCCGCTGAGCTATGTGGCAACCTCAGTGCACTTACCGATCCTGGGGCGTGTTGAAGACGCTTCCCTGGATACTCCGTTTCTCGGCGTAAAGATAACGATCGATCCGCAAGAGGTGGCAGACCTGGTTATGGAGCTAGGTGATAAGGCGCCGGGTGTGGAGGCTGGCTACGACTGCCCCGAAGTCAGCTGCGGCCTGTGCCTGACCAAAATGGATTACGGTATGCTCGATGCGCTAAACCGGCTGGTCTCCTTGCTGGATAGTCCTAAAGATGTCCCGATACTGGCGCCACTGGCCCGGCGTGAGATTATCTATCGCGCCCTGATGGGGGAGATCGGCGCGCGGATGCGTAAGTTTGCCATGGTAGATAGCCAGGCGAACCGGGTATCCCGGGTGATTGAAGTGCTGAAAGACCGCTTCTCAGAGCCGCTGCGTATCAGTGACTTGGCCGACCAGGCCAATATGAGTGAGTCATCCCTATATCACAGCTTTAAGCAGATCACCCGCATGTCTCCGTTGCAGTTCCAGAAAAAGCTGCGCTTACATGAGGCGCGGCGCCTAATGTTGACCGAGGGGCTGGAAGCGGCCTCCGCCAGCTATCGGGTTGGCTATGAGAGCCCCTCTCATTTCAGTCGTGAATACAGCCGCATGTTTGGTCTTCCGCCCCGCGCGGACGTGATTAAATTGCGCGGTGAACAACGGGTCCCAGCTTAATTTGAAACTGGGTTGCCCTGCTTCAAAACAAATAAGCTACACCACCCTTCGGGACTGATATCGCCCTCCACAACCAGGCAGGCATTGGGCGGCTCAAACAGCTGGCAGTCCACGCATTTTTTCCCATCCTTGGGAGTATCCTGGTAGTTTACTTTGTCTTTTTGCGCTTTGATTTGAGCCTGAACTGAGGGTGCAGCAATAAATATGGCAGGAATTAAAAGTAGCGATGTCCCTGACAGCTTAAGAAAGTGGCGACGGGAGTTGTCTAGAGGCTTTTCCATAAATGAACGCCTGAATGATGAAAAAAGTTTCTGGCATTCAGGTTAGCTGGAGAAGGGAATTTTGCTCAAATTAAAGGCTTTGCTTTAAGCGGTAATTTTATTCTATTTGTTAAATTGGGGACGGCGCCATAACGGCGCCGTCTGTTTTTACTTGGTTACGCGTATTTTGGCTACAGATTTATCTCCACTGCGAGATACGACCCGAACCTTTAAGCCGTAAGGCGTGATAGCGCGACCGGCATCTGGTATTTCTTCGCTGCCATAGCTCCGGGTGTCATTAAACAATGGGTAGCGGCGGTTGTGAGTGTCACTTAGGAGTATGCCGTAGTCCTCGAGTAAATCCAGAACCATGTCATCGGCTCTTTCGATGTTAAATGTGGCATCGTGAACCTGATAGCGGGTACTGGCAACGGAATCATCACTCCATCTCAATACATTTTGGTCGGCATCAACAACTCCGAGGAAGCCGTTTCCTGGGTGAACGCCAACCCAGTTATTGTCGTAGCTGGAATCTACGTACCAAACCAAGAGGCCTTCTGTGAAAGTGAGCATCTCGCCGGCTACATTCACATGTGCCAATCCGGCATCAACGCCGCGATGCGTACGCCATTCGAGTAAGTAGTAGTGATCGTGCTCGAGATAGCCTGGGTTTCGGCTAAAGCCTGCAAGGCTAAAGTTGCCATCAGTTTCAGCATCATCGAAAAGGAATGTTGTGTCATCAATTTCGATGCTGATGTCATCGGCAAAAAGACCTGAATTCGCTACGGCGCCATCAGTAATATAGGCAAGTGAAAGGCTAATTTCTCGCCCGGCGTAAGCGCTTAGATCGAATGCAACGTCAATCCAGCCCTCGGAGCTACCAGTAATACCATTACCTGGGTTGGTGCCGTTGGGGTTGGTATCTGTAGTTACTGAACCAGGAATGGAGACAAAGCCATCACCGGAATCTACCATGATCGCGGCGTAATCCCAATCCAGCTCAATGTCGTACCAAGCTTTGAAAGAGAGGCTTGCTGTTTCTGCATTGCTCAGATCAACAGATATTGTCATAGAGTTTTGCAGGTTGTTGCCGCTACCGCTGAAGTAGGCGTATTCTCCACTGCTGGGTTCGGTAACTATTTCTTGTTTTGCTGGTAGGTCAATTCGGACTGCATCGTTATTGGTCCCCTTATTAACCGCTTCATCGAGTAGCAACTCGATACCGCGGCGAGGAATTTCATCTAGTGCAATAGTTTCACCATGAAGCCAGTTCCCACCATGGTTGTGTTGCAGGTATTCCTTGGCATAGGCAGAGAAGCCGGTGGGCTCTGAACCCGGAATAATACCGGCCCAGCTACCACTGGACATAATGGACCAGGAGGAGACGGGTTCACCGCGACCGCTACCATCGGTATCGTATTCATCGGGCAAGCCCAAATCATGGCCATATTCATGGCTGACAACCCCTGCAGCAGCGTCCGCCGGCTGAATGGTGTAATCATAAGCAGCCATAGTGCCGCCCCAGTAATCTACCTCCGCAGTAGTTCCTTCAAGTGAATAGACTCCGCCAAGGTTCCAACGGTGAGACCAAATGGCGTCTTCACCCAGTTGCCCGCCACCTGCTTCTTCACCAACCGAGGAGTGGAAGATCATGATGTGGTCTACCAAACCATCTGCTTCCCAAAAATCGCCATCACCATCCAAGTCGTAACGGTCTTCAATATCAAAATCTGACAGGTTTACTGTGGGGTCGGCAGCTGCAGCTTCCAGGGCCTCACGAATTAGGGAGCGAGCATCACCATCGGTGTTATTGCCGTAATATGCTGCTGGTTGGCTAGCCATATACCAACCTGCTACAGAGCCTTCAACTGAGTAGCTGTTACCGGATTGCTGCCAGTAAAATTGTTGCATGGATAGCATGTTTTCCCCATTGGGGCCTTCAAAGCCGTTTTGGGAGAAAAGTAAGTCAGCGTAATGTTCCGCGGCGTAATCCGCGTAGTACATATCACTTTCCCCGGGCTCGATGCTGTTATGGGGAAAATCGGGGAACTCCACCAATATAGCGAGAACCCGTGCAGTTTGGGCTTCACCGTCGTAGCTCTCTAGTTGAATGTTTCTAGGGTGGCGGCTGCCATGGTTGCGGTGAAGGGGGCCTTTGCCCCTTTTAAGCCGGGGGTGATGTCCTCCTCGGGCATCGCGCATCATCGTTACGGTATCGCTGGAAAGATCTTGAGCCCCATTAATGCTATGGGTGGCCCGCTCTTTTAAGTAAACCTTTAAAGTGCGTTCAGCTTCTGCAATAGAGGCATCTTGGCTGATGCGCCCAGAGCGCTTGAGCATATCAATTAATTTGGCTTCATTGACAATGACCAAGTCAACTTGATCACCACCTTTTTGATGTGAATTAATCGCCTGGGCATTGACTGCCATCAGGCTCAGTGCAAGTGTGCTGGCGGAGAGCAAACTGTTTAATTTTAGCATGATCCCTTCTTGTGCGTTCCGAGATGATTTTAAGTTTCGAAATTAGACATAAATAAAACTTACTAAAATAGTCGGATTTCGAGTTATGGCAGCTCAGGTTTTTTATTATTAGCTACAGAGGGATGACGTTTTAAGATGATTAGGCAGCAATAAATTTATGGGGGTTTTGCATAATTTTAAACTAAAGTGTGATGTTCATTTTATCGCGGATAAATTTCCTAATAATGTTATTGGGGATTATTTCCCTATTTGGATGGCTTCTGTAGTATAACTTATTGCGCATCTAATTTTTATTGTTTTTCCATGGCAGCCAGAGACAGATTTGCAACCCTCCATTGGGACGATTCAAAAGCTGTATATACCCATCATGCGCATCAATGATTTCTCTACAAAGAGCTAATCCCAAGCCCACGCCTTGCTCTTTTGTTGAGAAGAAGGGAAGTAGTGCCTGCTCAAGTACTTTCTCACTCATCCCGCAGCCTCGGTCGGAGAGAACCAGCTTCTGTCCAAAATTGTCGGTACTAACTTCAAGTTCAATATCTTTGCTATCGCTACCAGCTTCTCGTGAATTCTTAATTAGATTTAGTAGGGCTTGCTCTATCTGGATGGGGTCAAAGTAACCGGGTTTGTCTGGCAGGCTTCCCTTTAGGGAGAAAGCTTGAATTGGCATTATGCGATTGACCAGTTCCTGCCAGCTAATAGTCTCACAGCTTGGAGCGGGTAGTTTGGCAAAAGAGGCGTATCCCTGAGTGAACTCTGTCAGGTGTTTACAGCGGTCTGCGATAATATCGAAAACCTTTTCCAAAGCCTGTTCTTTACCAGGCTTTGTAACCAACATTTTTCCAGAATGCGCGAGCGATGAAATTGGGGCTAGAGAATTATTCAATTCATGGCTGATTAAACGGATAACTTTTTTCCAAACTTCTACCTCCGCACGAGTCAACTCACGGGTCATTTCGCGTAACACGATTAGGCGATGTTTTTGCGTGTTTAAAACAAAAGTGCTATTTACGATATGCATGGAGTGGGGACCATTTATATCGGTATAATTAAACAGTCCATTCTTCCAGCTGTTAATGGCACTGGCTATTTCTTTGGGGCTCTTGGATAAAAGCCTCAATAAAAGTAGTCCTTGTATTGGTCTTCCGTTATTAAGTAGTTGTTTGGCACTACTGTTTGAATAAATAATACGGTCGTTTTGATCCACTAGTAGAAGAGCTTGGGGTGATGTTTGGATAACCGTATCCAAAAGGAGTTCCCGTTGATAAATATGGGCACGTTCCTTGCGTAAGTGTTCCCCTATCTCGTTATAAAGAATTGTTATTTGTCGGAGTTCACTATCCTTGGGGTGTACTAGGGAGATTGAGAAATCGCCGTCACGGAAATTTAGCAGGCCGTTTTGTAATGATTTCAGGGTGCTAGTTAGGGGGGCAATTATAAGGCGAACCAGTACAATTAAAAACGGCAATGAAATGATAAGTCCCGCTGACCAGGCGAGTGATGGGCTAAAACCAGCCCGAGTACTGAGCCAGGATATGGTAATACCGGCGACTAAGGGAATGGCCGCTGTTGCAATAAGGCGGCCTTCAAGTGAAAAATATTTCGACATCAATAGGGTATACCGTGTTTTTCCAGGCGGCGGTATAGTGCTTGGCGGCTCATGCCGAGTTCTCGCGCAGCCTGGGCAATAATGCCATTGCAGTTGGATAGAGTCTCTTGTAGCAACTCGCGGCTGGGCTCAAAACTCACTTCCACTTTATCGGTTGTCATTTGCTCAGGAAGTGCCAGGACGGCTTCATCGATAGTATCCTCCTGACTTAGGACGGCCGCTCGCTGCATAACATTTTGCAGCTCCCGTACATTGCCGGGCCAATGATAGCGAGTAAGGGCATTTAATGCTTGAGGAGATAGTTTTTTGGAGTTGCTACTTTCTGCGAGGAAGCTCATTGCGAGGGGGGCGATGTCCTCAGGGCGCTCATGCAGTGGCGGAAGGCGCAGCTCTATAACATTGAGTCGATAAAATAAATCCTGGCGAAACTTGCCTTCCTCGATAGCCTTGTGGAGATCTCTATTGGTAGCACTGATTACCCGAACTTTGGTTTTGCGGGTTTGGCTGCTGCCTAAACGCTGGAATTCCCCGGTTTGTAGTACGCGCAGTAGTTTCACCTGGCCACTGGGTGACAGCTCGCCAATCTCGTCGAGGAATAGGGTGCCGCCATCGGCGGCCTCAAACCTACCCTCCCGTGCCCGATTGCCGGCGCCGGTATAGGCTCCAGGTTCGGCTCCGAACAGCTCTGCTTCCATCAGATCTTCTGGCAGTGCTCCCACGTTAACTTTAATAAAAGGCCCTTCTCTCGATGAAGAGTTCGCTTGGACAATTTCAGCAATCTTCTCTTTGCCGGCCCCATTTGGCCCTGTGATCAGGATGGGAACTTCAGATTTCGCTACTTGAGTGGCCATCTCCAACAGCTTTTGCATTTTATCGCTGCGGTAAATTATGCCTCGTAGGAGAAAGTCCTCCCGTAATTGGCTGCGAGCATTCAAAGCTTGTTGCTGGGATGCCTGCTGGCGCTTTTGTAGTTCTCCCAGTTCCAATAAATTGTTAATTGTGGATATTAGTTTATTGTCATCCCAGGGCTTACCCAGGTAATCAGCAGCACCAGCTCTGACTAACTCGACAGCCATTTCCAGTTGGGTCCAAGCTGTCAGAAGAATGATCGGGAGATCTGGATTTATCTCCCGAATCGCGAAGAACAGTTCTTTGCCTTCTTGTCCAGAAGTTGTATCAGCGGTGAAATTCATATCCTGGATAACCAGGCTGATATCACTGTTCTCTCGCAGCAGTTGTAATCCGGCTTGAGGAGTAATCGCACAAAGTGGCTGCAAGTCATGCAGGGACAACAGGATCTCCAGGGCGGAAACGATACTGCTGTTGTCGTCAATAATAAGTACTTTGTCCATAGTTTCTAAGACACGCTATTAAGGCGCCTATTATGCAATGTGTTGATGGCGAGGGGGAATGCTTGTGGCAGGTTTTCCCTGCCACAAATAGATCTGGGAGAGTTAGTGGCCGCTATGTTGCTCAGCAGGTTTATGGTCGAAGCTGAGCACCCTCGAGAGCTGCCACTTTCCATCTACCTGTTTCCAGAGGTGAGTAAACTGTGAACTTTCCCGCAAGATCTCAGATTTGTCGTCATTGATGCCATAAAATCGATGGGTGCCTGACTGAATAGCACCGTAATGGTTAACAGGGTAGATTTTAGTGCTCTCGATTACCAGTTCACGACGTGCACGAATACCACTTCCATTCTCTCGCTGTTTACACATATTGGTAATGGCCTTGACAAACTCTTCTCCAGACTTCGCTGTTTGACCCCACTTGTCATGGTACATTTCAAAGTCATCGGTAACCCAGTTTTTAGCCTCTCTTAGATCACAGTTATTGAATAATGCATCAAATAAGAGCTGGTCAGCTTTTGTAATTTCATCTGTCAGTTCTTGAGATAATTTGGGACCAGGAATAACAGCGTGTTGCTCAGCTAATGAAACTGAACTCAATAGTACGATTCCCATGAGCATAAAATATAGGGGGGGTCTTAACATGAATAATATCCTTATTATTTAGCAGTTATAGCAGGAGCTGTTCGTTAAATAAGTTTGTGAGTTTTAGACGGGCTAAAAAAGGTAATGATTACGTGTTTTTTTTAGGGGGGCAAGAATGCTGCCCCCTCAACTTTAATTTAAACACTCCTAGTCGCTGTTGCAGGTGAAATATTTGCCGCTCGAAGCGCTGGGGTAAGTGCAGCTCCAAGGCTGACAAGAAGGACCAGCAACGCACAAATAGCCAAAGGAGCCAGCGTTAGGGTCGGTTGTGAGTAATCCCGAACCATGTATTGATTGGCAATAAGTGCTGCTGCACTTCCAACAGAAATTCCCAGGCTGGCTATGATCCCGTTCTCCAAAAGGAAATAGCGACTGATATTGGTGCGGGTGGCGCCGAGGGCCCGTCTCACACCAATTTGTTTGGCTCTTTGGTTGATCCAAAAAATGGTGAGACCGACGATACCCAAAGCTACAATAAAGCTAAGCATGGTTGCAACTATAGATAGGACTTTAACCATTAAATTATCGCGGGCATAACTGCGGGCGACATATTCTGTAAGAACTTTTGTTTTTATTACTCTTTGCGGGTCACGTTCAGATAACTTTTCCTCTAGTACCTTTAATACCTCATTGAGTTTTCCTGGTTCAGTTCGAACTAAATAGTTTATATCCTGTGTGTTTCTAACGACAGGAAAAAAGGTTACATTACCTGCATTTGACCATCCTACCCAAGCCCCTAGGTGTCTCTCGACAACACCAATGATTTCTATTGGATGGTTATTGCCATCATATAAAGGTTTACCGATTGCGTCCTGGTTAGGATACAGTTTTTCAGCGAACTGCTGGGTGATAATGGCAACTGACATTTTCCTAATTTCATTGGGGTCAAAATGCTGCATTTCCGCATCTGTAAAATTTCGACCCGCAATTAAATTAAGTCCTAGAGTATTGATAAAGTGTGGATCTGTATTGTAACGGTTGGAGACGACCCCGCCGATTTCCTGATTCGGCTGCGTATAAAATACGCCAGCAGATCCTGATTGTGATAAGGGTACTTGATGTGTGACAGATGCATCCTTGATATGGGGAAGTTCGCGTAGCAATTTTAAATCAGAAGATGCTGCACTGATCATGTCATAATCTTGGGGGATTGCCATAACATTTATAGCAATAATTTCTTCCGCAGCGATACCTGTCGGTCGCGCTATCTTGTCAATACGATCCTGTACAATTACCACAATGTTACTGATGATCGCCAGTGTTAATGCTAGTTGCATAGCAATTAACATTGCTGAGATTTTGTTGCGCCAGAGGGCAGACAACATAGGTTTCAATTCCAACATGATTCGGCCTTACTGGGTTTTCAGATAAATTGAGGGGTTGGTACGGCTGATACGCCAAGCTGGATAAATTCCTGCGAGTAGGCTTGCAATCAAAGCGAGACCGATGGCTGCAATCATCATTACCCAATCCATCGTAGCTACAGTATCCATTTGCCCCATGGCTAGGTAGCGGATTCCACTAATACCCATGAACGCAATAAATATTCCGGCGATACCACCGATCACCCCAATGGCAGAGCTTTCAATTAAGTGTTGGGTAAATATAGCGCCTCGACTCGCTCCCAGGGCACGACGGACACCAGCTTCGGGTGCTTTACGCAAAAACTTAGCCAGCAGTAAAGCTACTGCATTAATGACGCAAACTAATAAGAAAGCTAGAGATATCCAACCCAATACACGGTTATCATCTCTGAGGACTTCATTGAGAACCAGCCATTCAGAGGGCTTGCTCAAGGCGAATTTCAATGGTCGTTCAAAACGCCCCTGTGTTTTTTCACCATTAATATATGCAGTTAGGAAATTTTCATATTGAGATTTTTGGTCACTACTATTTATCTCTACCCAATACTGTATCCAAATGTCCTCACTTTGTAGGAACCCCTCATAGCCATGGCCTTCTCCATTTTTCCAGCCATTGGTGTTCCCCCAACTGTATATCTCCAGGTTCCTGTGTAGACCGAAAGGGACAAATAGTTTTTCGGCGCTGGCAAAGGCACTGTTGTTGAGATCGTAAACCTTAGGAGCTGGCTCCCAGTGATCGATCACGCCAACAACGGTAAAGGGCTCGCCATTGAGGGTGATATTTTTTCCTACACTGTCTTCGCCCGAAAACAATTTGTCATTCATCGACTTGGATAGAACAACAACCGATACATGAGAAGAGTCCGCCTCATTTTCCCAGGTGCCACCGTAAATAAAGGGCACATCAAAAAGGGAGAAAAAATCGCGTGTTGTGATGCGGGTAGATGCAGTAAAAGGACGCATCGAGGAATCTTCAAGTTGAACCGTAAACCCGAAGCGATGCATGGCAACCTGACGAGTTGGAATATCTGAGCGTAGTAGCGCTTGTGTATCTCGGTAAGTCAGTTGCCAGGGTATCTCATTGGTTGTATCGGCAGTTTCCTTAGGGTTCCAGCCATCCAGCTGTACAGCGAAAAGAACATCATCTTTATGCTTGAGTGCATTTTGCGACATCATATAGTTGAGTGTGAGCACAGTCATGGAGGCACCCACGCCCACTGCAATAGCAGAGATCATCAAACCGCTTAAGATTGGCGTACCGCGCAGGCTGCGCAAAGCCAGGGAAATATAGTATCCAAACATGGTGCGGGCTCCTTAAGCAGTAACGGCAGCAGGTTGCTCGGGGACAGCACGTAAATCACAAACCTGTCCATCCACAATCTGGATGTTGCGATGGGCACGGCGAGCGAGTTCTGGATCGTGGGTAACCATCACGATGGTGGTTCCCCACTCGTTAATAAACTCCAGTAGCTCCATTACCTGGCGGGCCATTAAGGAGTCGAGGTTACCGGTGGGCTCGTCCGCAAGCAGAAAACGGGGTTCGCCAGCTAAAGCGCGGGCGATAGCGATACGCTGCTGCTGTCCACCGGAGAGCTGTGCCGGCAGATGTTTGGCGCGTGCAGAAAGACCTACCTGTTCGAGCACTTTTTCAATACGCTTGCGGCGTTCTTTTGCATTGAAGCCACGGTAGCGCAGGGGAACGTCGATATTGTCGAACAGAGACAGGTCGGGAATCAGGTTAAACCCCTGGAAAATAAAGCCTATCTTTTCGTTGCGCAGGTGTGAGCGCTGGCGGTCATTGAGATTACTGACATTCTCACCGTCGAGCAGGTACTCACCACTGGTGGGCGTTTCCAGCAGGCCGGCGATGTTGAGAAAGGTGGTTTTACCGGAGCCACTGGGACCGGTTACAGAAACAAACTCACCCTCTTTAACTTCGAGACTGAAATCGCGCAGCGCATGAGTTTCGATAGTATCGGTACGGAAACTTTTACGGATATTGTTCATTTTCAACATTGCGATATTCCCTTTTTCTTAAACTTTAAATTATTGATTGATTTACTAAGAGGCTATGTAGAGCCCCATCTTGAATTCGGGGTTAATCTGTCAGCGCAACCAGCTGCGCATTTTCGAGCTCCTCGGAGGAGGAGATAATGATTTGGTCTCCCTCCTGTAGGCCGGAGACAATCTCCACCTGTTTTAAGCCAAAGGCGCCTATCTGGATGGAAACTCGCTCCGCCTGTTGTTCGCTGTTCAAGCGAAAGGCATGGTTGCCACCGCTTTGATCGAGAAAGCCGCCGCGTTTGACCAGCAGTACGTTATTGCGGTTTTCCAGTAGTATGCGGGCGGTGAGGCGGAGATTTTGTCGCAGCTTTTTCGGCTGGCTCTCAGTGAAACGAACCCGTGCAACCACCTGGCCGTTTATGACCTCGGGGGAGATTGCGGTGATTTCCCCGGATATTTCTTTTCTACCGAGCTTGATTGCCACGGCCATGCTGATACCCAGGTCGTCGGCATAGTTCTCCGGCACTTTGGCCTCGAGTTCAAAACTGGTGAGATCGACAACTGTAATAAGTGGCGCATTGGCGCCCACGGCGCTGCGCTGTGCCACAGCTAAGCTACCGACGGTGCCGTTGACCGGTGAGATAATGTTCAGCTCGCGTACACGGCGCTCAGTTTCTTCTACCTGAAGGCGTTGTTGTGAGACCTGGAGTTCCAGGTTCTGGGTTTCAAAGGTCAGTGATTCTTTTTCCAGTCCCGCATTTTGTACGGCTTGTTCGTACTCCAGCTGAGCGCGGGCCATATCGTCCTTGGTTTTTTCAAAGTCCAGCCGCGAGATAATTTGCTTTTCCATCGACAGCTCTGCACGTCTCAACTCTCGCTTGGCAGCGGTGAGGTTGACTTTGGCGAGGTCGGCCTTTTGCTGGTTTTCCATATGCTGGCGTTTGGCCTGGATTTTCTGGCGCTGCAGGTTCACCGTCAGCTGGTTGAATTGGGCGTTTTCCTGGGCCAGCTGATTGGATAGTTCCGGGCTGTCGACGGTGGCCAGCAATTGCCCTTCGTCAACGGTATCCCCAGCTTTCACTGCAAACTTCACAATGCCCTGGGCAGGGCTGAAAAGCGTGGGGCTGTTTGCGGCGACCACTTGGCCCTGAACCACCAGATCCCGTACCAGGTCTCCTCGCTGGACCTGGGCGATATTGATTTGAGACAGGGAGAGGGTGCTGTCGACGGAGCTATTGCTGTGCCAGGAGTTGATACCCCAGATCAGGAATGCCACTGTCAAACTGGCAAATACCGAGGCTTTGACGACCTTTTTGTTCTTCCAAACCGGCACGGCTTCTATCTTGGTATCTTGCCTGGAAGTATCTCTAATCATTGCGGCTTTCCGTTTCTCTTACTGTTTTGCCTGTCATTGCTATTTGGATGCAGGCTTTTGGAAATTTGGATTCAGAGTTAAGAATCTGCTTGTTAGGAGGGGTATCGCAATAAGCATGCCAACAGTTAAATTTCATTTAACATGTTGATATAAAAGAACTTTTTTAGGTTTTTGTGTTTTTTTGTTTTCTTAATGGTGTCCGCAAAAAGTGTCCGGTGTCCGTCTTGTCTGCGGTCGGACGGCAGTGGACAGTTCTGATATTTGTCAGAGGAAAAGTGGGGAGAGGGAGGCTGCGCCATGCGGGGTTGCTGCTGTTTATGGTAGAGTGCGCGGCCTTTTTTTGATCAATCTCAATTTAATTAGCTGTCTCCTATGTTTCCTTCGCTGCTTTCATCGACCAAAGCCGACTGGTTCGGCAACATACGTCGGGATGTTCTCGCCGGCCTGGTAGTGGCCCTGGCTTTGATACCCGAAGCCATCGCTTTCTCGATCATTGCGGGCGTTGACCCCAGGGTCGGGCTCTACGCCTCTTTCTGTATCGCCGTTGTGATTGCATTTGTCGGCGGTCGCCCGGGAATGATCTCCGCTGCCACCGGGGCCATGGCTCTGCTGATGGTGACCCTGGTGAAAGAACACGGGTTGCAATATCTGCTTGCGGCAACCTTATTGACGGGGGTACTGCAGATTATTGCGGGTTACCTGAAGCTGGGGAGCTTAATGAGTTTTGTCTCCCGGGCTGTGGTGACGGGGTTCGTCAATGCCCTGGCAATATTGATATTCCTGGCGCAAATGCCGGAATTGATCGGCGGTACCTGGGAAGTCTATGCAATGACGGCGGCGGGTCTGGGGATTATTTACCTGTTCCCTTATATCCCCGTGATTGGCAAGGCTGTGCCATCACCGCTGGTGTGTATTCTGCTCCTCACCGCAGTGGCAGTGACGATGGGATTGGATATTCGCACTGTCGGCGATATGGGTGAGCTGCCGGATACTCTGCCTGTGTTCCTCTGGCCAGAAGTTCCGCTTAACTTTGAAACCTTACAGATTATCTTTCCCTACTCCGCAGGTCTGGCCGTTGTGGGCTTGCTGGAATCCCTGATGACGGCGACGATTGTCGACGACCTGACGGATACTACCAGTGACAAGAACCGCGAGTGTAAAGGTCAGGGTATTGCCAATATTGCTGCGGGTACCCTGGGTGGTATGGCTGGCTGTGCGATGATCGGCCAGTCTGTTATTAATGTGAAATCCGGTGGCCGCGGCCGTCTTTCCACTCTGGTGGCCGGTATCGGTCTGCTGACATTGGTAGTGTTTATCAGTGACTGGGTTGCTGTGATCCCCATGGCGGCGCTGGTGGCAGTCATGATTATGGTCTCTATCGGCACCTTTGACTGGGGCTCCATCCGCAACCTGAAGCACTACCCACTCTCTACAAATTTGGTCATGCTGGCCACTGTGGTTGTGGTAGTGTGGACTCACAACCTGGCCTATGGTGTATTTGTCGGTGTGCTGTTGGCATCGCTGTTCTTTGCCAACAAAGTCAGTCACTTTATGTATGTGAGCAGCTCCCTGGATGAAAAGCAGAGTCGCCGCACTTACAAGGTCATTGGGCAGGTATTTTTCAATTCAGCCGATAAGTTTACCGCTTTATTTGATTTCAAAGAGGTGGTGGATACGGTGGTGATCGACCTCAACCGCGCGCATTTCTGGGATGTTTCCGGGGTTAATGCGCTGGATAAGGTGGTGCTTAAGTTCCGCCGCGAGGGAGCACAAGTTGAGCTGGTAGGACTGAATGAGGCCAGTGAAACGATCGTCGACCGTTTTGGCGTACACGATAAGCCCGAGGAAATTGAGCGGGTTCTTGGAGGACATTGATGGCCGTAAGCAACAGCGAAAATAACAATGAGAACACAGGTAATGGCGGCAAGGCGCCATTGATACTCTCTTGTATCGATGGCTCTCATTACACTGGAGCGGTGTGTGATTACTCGGCCTGGCTGGCCAGGAGCCTGCAAGCACCGCTGAAGCTGTTGCACAACATCGAAAGGAGCAGTGTCCCTGCGGTAACCGATTTTACCGGCAGTATTGGCCTGGGAAGTCAGGAGGAGTTGCTGGAAGAGTTAACTGCGCTGGAGCAGCAGCGGGCGCAGTTAATGGTGCAGCAGGGCAAACTGATGCTACAGGCCGCCCGTAGCCGCGCCGAAGATGCCGGTGTGCAAAATATTAAAGCCTGCCAGCGTCACGACAGCCTGACAGAATCAGTGGTGGAAATGGAAGATTCCATTCGCGCGCTGGTGTTGGGAATTCGCGGTGAAGAGCACGGGGATTCTGAGCGTGGACTTGGCGCTCATCTGGAGACAGTAGTGCGCTCACTGCACAAGCCGATTCTGGTGGTCAATCGGGACTTCACAGAGCCCAGTAGGGTGATGCTTGCCTACGATGGCAGTGAGGCCTCATGCAAGGCATTGGCGATGGTTGCAGAGAGCCCATTATTTCGCGAACTCTCCTGTCACCTTGTCTATGTAGGGCCCGCTGAAACTGCGGAGAGTTTGTTGGCTGAAGCCTCGGCCAAACTGGATTCTGCAGGACTCACTTGCACTGCCAGTAATCTCACCGGCAATACCGTTGAAGCTTTGGTGGCCTACCAAACCGAGCACCAGATTGACCTAACCGTGATGGGAGCTTTCAGTCACAACCGCCTGCACGACCTTCTGATGGGAAGCATCACCGTAAAAATGTTGTTGAAAGCCCGCCAGCCTCTGTTGCTGTTGCGTTAAATATCCTGTGAAAATGAGTCGACATGAATATATTGCTAGACAGCGTCAGCGTGCAGTTGAGGTTGCAGTGGGCATGCTTGACGGCTCCATCCACTATTTAGAGGGGGCAATCGAGCTGTCCTCGCTGAGATTTGAAGTTGGTCTAGCAGAGAACGACAGTGATTTCGTAGTTTTCACAGGTATTTTGTCGGAAACTGATCATTTGCCAATTGGCTCAGTGAGGCAGTACTGGTCAGAGGAAGCGCTGGATAGACATGAGCCAGAAATACAAAAGTATGTTAAGTGGGCAAAAGAAGTATCTTTATCTGAATGTAAATCTATCATTGCAAGGTTTAGCGTTTAACGAGTGAGGGTATAAATACCCAGGTCCAGTCTAGACTGCACTCGCTAATGTGCACCTTTGCTAGCGGTGATAGTCGACACTCTACCTAAAGTGCCAGTGCCGCTTCCCGGGGGCTGGCAAACCAGCGTAGGGGTTCTGCTTCATCAGGTAGTCTTAAATCGTAGAAATGGGCTTCGCGACCAACTTTGCGAAGCTCTTTTTCTCCCATCATTAAATAGCTCTTAAGATCTAAGTTGCAACGGTTCTCCTGCTCTTGTTGCGTGTCTTTCTCGGTAAATGTCAGCTGAGAAATATCAAGCGATGTCTTCATTTTTTTATCCTGATATCGCCATACGCCGGTGAGTGGGTCAAAACGGTAAAACGGCAACAATCTCCAGCCGTAGTTGGCGACCAGGGCCATTGCCTCCAATAAGTATTCGAAGACCTCCTCGCTGATAAAATAGTTAAAATTGAGTCTTATCCAACCGGGTCTCAGTACCTTGTGACCTTGCAGGATTTGTTCTTCCAGGGATTTACTGTGGGCCATATCGATACCCAATAAAGCGTGCCCATAGGGACCGGCACAGGAGCAGCCTCCGCGAACCTGAATACCAAATAGGTCATTGAGCAATGCCACTACAAAACCGTAGTGAAGGTCCTTATTGTTCCATTTAATTCGCAGGGAGATGATGGATAGTCGCGCAGAGTCAGTATTGCCGAGTATCTCAATGGCCTCTTCCTCCGACCAGCGTTGCAGTGCCCGCTGTAAAAATTGGGTTTCGCGTCGACCAATCTCTTTTGTGCCCACCGTCTGTTGAAGTCTGAAAACCATTCCGGCCCTGATCGACTCGATAATGGCTGGGGTGCCGCCCTCTTCACTGCGCTCGGCGTCTTCCAGATAGCGGTGATCTTCCGGCGTGACATAAAGGACGGTACCGCCTCCCGGTGTGGCAGGTACCGAATTTTTCAGCAGATCTTCGTGTACAACCAGAATACCTGGGGTGCCAGGTCCTCCGATGAATTTGTGCGGGGAGATAAACACGGCATCCTTTTGGTAGTGGCTATCCGGCGTTGCTGGCCCTTGCATATTAATTTGCACATAGGGTGCTGCGGCGGCGTAGTCCCAAAATGATAAAGCTCCGTGTTTTTTAAGGAGTGCAGTCACTGCCTCTACATCTGTTTTGATTCCGGTTACGTTAGAGGCCGCAGAAAAACTGCCGATTTTAAATGGTCTATGGGCATGGGCACGCAGTTCTGATTCCAGTACTTCAAGGTCAAGTTTGCCTCTTTGATCCAGTGGAATAGCGATCAAATCGGCAATGCTCTCTCGCCAGGGGAGTTCATTGGAGTGGTGCTCGTATGGGCCGATAAAAATAACTGGGCGATCATGTTCGGGAATTCTACTTAAGAGCTGGTGTTGCCTATCCAGGTCTGCGGGCAGGCGCAAGTTGAGAATATCGATCAATTTGTTGATCGCCGCTGTTGCACCAGAACCACAAAAAATCACTTTATGGTTATCGCTGGCGTTGACTGCCTGACGAATTTCTTCACGGGCTTGCTCTCGTAGCGCGGTGGTATGGGCACCGGTATAGGAACTCTCGCTGTGGGTATTGGCATAGAAGGGCAGTACCTGCTGGCGGATAGTCTCTTCGATAAATGTCAGTGCACGACCGGAAGCTGTGTAATCGGCGTACACCAGAGGACGTTTTCCAAACGGCGTTACGATTGCTTGCAATTCGCCGATTACCGAGTCGCGGATGTGCATTATCAGGTCTGTCATGATTTCCTTTCCCCTGTTTTGTGGGGCTCACTTTAGTCCCGAATGCTTGAAACAATGTCTCTACTTGTATCTTTTATTATGTAATTTATGAATGAATGTGCCGATAATAAGATTTAAATCGTAAAACTGTGCCATAAAGCGTTATTTTGTATGATTGGGCGAGGCGGGGACTGAGTGATGACTGAAGGATTAAGCAAACTGGATAGGGCAATACTCGAACTGTTGCAGGCTGATGCGACCCTGTCAGTGGGGGATATTGCCGAGCGGGTTGGGATGTCCAAGTCGGCATGTTGGCGCCGCATTCACCGTCTTGAGGATGAGGGGGTGATTTGCGACAGGGTTACCCTCCTCGATCAGCAAAAACTGAACTTGCCGCTGACGGTCTATATTTCAATTCGTACCAACCAGCACAATGATCAGTGGGCCGCCCGTTTTGGCGAATTGATACAGGGGGTGGCTGAAATCCTTGAGGTCCATCGTATGAGTGGAGATTTGGACTATCTGATCAAAGCGGTAGTCACCGATATGCCTGGCTACGATCGTCTCTATAAGGAACTGATCAAGGCCGACCTGTTTGATGTCAGCTCCAGTTTTGTTATGGAGACGATGAAGCAGACAACCCGTTTACCACTTAATCATGCATTGTCCAAATAGGGGTGGACTCTAGCCGCGTCGATTACTCCACCAGTGGCGCAAGCGGGTTTCTCCCAGGGCACTGTCACCCGGGGAGGCCTTAAGGCTGTTGCGAATCTCACTCCAGGCGTTGGAGTTCAACCACAGGTTCAGGGCGAGTACCACCAGCATGGTGGTGATAGAGCCGAGCCCCGCCAGCAGCATGTCTTTCTGCGCATCCCAGATGTCTCCCTGAGAGCCGAGGAAAGCTGCGCCCAATTCTGGAGAGACAGCTTTTGCCGCTTGCCACTCGATGATTTCGTAGATTGATGAGAGCGCAAAAGTCACGTCTACCGGGAAGA
Organism: Microbulbifer maximicatervae (SeqCode); assembly: GCF_052466985.1. Taxonomy (NCBI): domain Bacteria; kingdom Pseudomonadati; phylum Pseudomonadota; class Gammaproteobacteria; order Cellvibrionales; family Microbulbiferaceae; genus Microbulbifer; species Microbulbifer maximicatervae (SeqCode). The sequence continues at coordinate 2,932,360 of NZ_CP174298.1, read as the reverse complement.
AATAGGCCCAGAATCCACGTAGCTGCGCCAGGCGCACAAGAACCTCTCGCACCGGATAGGCCAGGAGAAGGCCAAAGCTGAAATGCACCAGGCGGTCGTACATATTGCGATCGGAGCCCAGCCATTCCTGCAAGGTGTAGCCAAAAGGCGTTTCGGCATAGGTGTAGTGAGAGCCGATCACATGAAGGCACATGAAGATGGTGATCAATGTATAGGAGATATTCGATAAGGGAAAACTCCGTGCACTGATCAAAATGATCGGTAGAGCGGCAAATACCAGATAGTTCTCCAGCAACCAGTCATCGGGGTGCAGGGGGTTCCAGGCAGACCAGGCCCAGGTAATGGCAAATGTGGTCAATAAGAACAGGCGGAACCAGTGTTGGCGAAGGAAAATCTGCATATGTTTGGCGCCTCTACGTCGGGCTAGAGATTGGCGCCAGGATACACCATTGGAGGGGAATAGGAATTGCGTTGAATTACGGTCCGCTAATGCAATGCTGCGCGGTGTGGAAGTGCGGTAGTAATCTCGGCTTCCTCGTCGAGTAATTCAGATAGCCTCGCTTCCACTTTTTCGCGGGGAAAGTACTCCAGGGCGAGTTCGACAAATAGTTCGTGGTGGCGAGCTTCGCTATCGGTGATGACCTGGTAGAAGGTCTTCAGGGGGCCAGCTGGCAGAGCTTCAGCCACCAGTCCAAAGCGCTCGCACCCCCGCGCTTCGATAATCGCTGCGGTGAGCAGGCGGTCCATCAAGTATTCATCGGGCCCCCGGCGAATCAGTTGGCGCAGGGTGTTGATATACGGGTCTTTCACATCCGGTGCCTGGTAGATCCCTCGATCATGCATAATCTTGATAACCTGGCGGAAGTGGTTCATTTCTTCCAGTGCCAGGTTGATCATGGCTTCCACTAAAACGGGCTTGTCGGGATAGTGGGAGAACATGGATACCGCCATGCCGGAGGCCTTTTTCTCTGCGGCAGCATGGTCTTGCAGGAATCGATCAAAGTCGGCGAGCACCACTTGAGCCCAGGGTTTGGGGGTGTGAAATCGCAGTTCAAACATAGTCGATGGCGGTTAGTGCAAAGCGTCAGTATACCGCCACCGGTTCACTGCTCTAGAGCGTTATTGCTCCGGGGTAGAGTCAGCTGGCAATTCTGCGTTCGCGAACCTCCCGCTCTTGTTGAGTAACAATTCGGGCCTGTTCCAGGGACATGCCGGCCTTTGCGTGAGGGGTGGGCTTGCCATGTGCGTCCAGCGCGACAAAAACAATTTGGTCTACTTGCACAATCAGCTGCTGTGACTGTTTGTTGCGAACCTCACAATGGACTGTGAGAGAGGTTTGGCCGATACCAACCACTTCGAATCCAAACTCCACCACATCACCGCAGCAAGCGGAGCTGACGAAGTCAATTTCCGACATCAGTTTGGTGACCAGCATTGGAGTACCCATCTGGCAGCCGGCAAAGATTGCTGCTTCCTCATCAATCCAGGACAGTAGCTGTCCGCCAAACAGGCGCTGGGCGGGATTGAGGTCTCCGGGTTTCACACAGTGTCGCGAATAGTATTTCACTCTGACCTTCCTAACTTACTACAGGTTTAACAACGCTCGAGCCATCCCTGGCTTGCTGTATGACAGCGAAAAGCTTCCTTCACTGGTGAGACTGCATACAGCGTGCCAAGCCAGAAAAAGCGCGGTTGATGAATTTTCCTGTGGAAATATGTCAATTAGCCCTTTTGTGGCACCGGCTTGGCGCGACATTAATCACTGTAGCCCCTTTTATGTGCAGGAAAGTCAGGAAATATCGATTTCCTGTTTGGGTTTTGAACAGGATATGGCGCTTTGGCCGGGATAGTAGATATTTTGGACGTCATCTATCGATTGTGGGAAATACCGCTATGGGACTCCTCGGCGACAGAGATTAGAATGGCCCACGAACCTGACCCAGGCGTCGCACTCACGACCTTAGGTTGATAGTTCTCCGGAGCGCCACCAGCGTATCTGTAATCAGGTAACAACGATTCCCAAAAGACGAAGGGAGAGACTGTAAGGATGATCATCCAGCCGAAAGTACGCGGTTTTATTTGTACCAATGCCCACCCGCAGGGCTGCGCTGCTAACGTACGCGAGCAGATTGAGTATATTCAGTCCCAGCCAGCGGTCGAAAATGGGCCCAAAAAGGTGCTGGTGATAGGTGCCTCCACAGGCTACGGCCTGGCATCGCGAATTACAGCTGCTTTTGGTTGCGGCGCAAGCACCCTTGGTGTGTTCTTCGAGAAGCCGCCTACTGAAAAGCGCACGGCTTCTGCGGGTTATTACAATTCCGCAGCTTTTGAGCAGGAGGCACACAAAGCGGGGCTTTACGCAAAGAGTATCAATGGCGATGCCTTTTCAGATGAGGTGAAAGCCCAGACTGTAGAGATGATCAAAGAAGACCTAGGTCAGGTTGATCTCGTGGTTTACAGCTTGGCATCCCCGCGTCGCACAGATCCGAAAAGCGGTGAGCTGTATAGCTCTGTACTCAAGCCCATTAACAAATCTTACACTGCCAAGAATCTGAACACTGACAAGCTGGAGATTTCCGATATTACTTTGGAGCCGGCGAGCGACGAAGAGATCGCAAATACCGTCAAAGTTATGGGTGGTGAAGACTGGGAACTGTGGATGCAGGCCCTCGGTGATGCCGGGGTATTGGCTGATAACTGCAAAACTGTGGCTTATACCTATATCGGTGAAAAGTTGACCTGGCCGATTTATGGTCACGCGACTATCGGTAAAGCTAAAGAAGATCTTGATCGCGCGGCAAAAGCGATCACCGATAACGGTAAGGCTGCGGCTAACGTTGCCGTTTTGAAGGCGCTGGTTACCCAATCCAGCTCTGCTATTCCGGTGATGCCACTCTATATCTCTCTTGCGTACAAAATCATGAAAGAAGAGGGGACTCATGAGGGCTGTATCGAACAGTTATACCGCCTCTACACTGAGGGGCTCTATACCGATACTCCACGTCTCGATGATGTGAACCGCTTACGTATGGACGAGAAAGAGCTGCGCCCTGAGACTCAGGCGAAGATCGAAAAGCTCTGGCCAGAGGTAACTGCTGAGAACCTGTTTGACTTGACTGACTTCAAGGGCTATCAGGCGGACTTCCTCAAGCTGTTTGGATTTGGTGTTGATGGCATTGATTACGATGCAGACACCTCACCCATGGTAGATACCAAATTCGACTGATTTTATTCGGGACTCCATTTGGGAGTCCCGTTTCCCCTTCCGTAACGCACTTCTACAACTCTTCCTAGCAAAGCTGCATAATCCGGTTTTTCGGTTTATGGGGGCTCTTCAATGGAGTATCGCCAACTCGGCACCACCAACCTTAAGGTCAGCCAGATTTGCCTGGGCACCATGACTTATGGTGAACAAAATAATGAAGCTGAATCCGCTGAGCAGCTCGACTATGCAATATCTCAGGGGGTTAATTTTATTGATTGTGCGGAAATGTATCCCGTACCGCCACGGCCAGAAACCCAGGGTAGAACCGAGGAATATATCGGCAACTGGTTGGCTGCGCGAGGAGGCAGGCACCAGGTTGTTGTCGCAACTAAAGTGGCGGGCCGCAGTGCCGCCAATTCAGGTGTTGGCCATATTCGCTCGGGTCCCCGCCTGAGTCGAGAGCAGATTTTGCAGGCCTGTGACGATTCCTTAAAACGCTTGCGCACTGACTATATCGACCTCTACCAGGTCCACTGGCCTGAAAGGCAAACTAATTTCTTCGGGCGCCTGGACTATGTCCACGGCAGCGACGATGGTGTGTCTATAGCTGAAACATTGGGCGCGCTTGAGGAGTTGGTTGAGCAAGGTAAGGTTCGTCATATCGGTGTTTCGAATGAGACCCCCTGGGGTATGTTTGAGTACCTGCAGCAGTCGATTGCCTACGGAAAGCCAAGGATTGTATCGATTCAAAACCCCTACAGTCTTTTAAACAGGGCTTTTGAAGTTGGCTGCGCTGAAATTGCTATTCGCGAGAGGTGTGGCCTATTGGCGTACTCCCCCCTCGCATTTGGGGTTCTTTCGGGCAAGTATCTGGGGGGAAGGAAGCCTGAGGGTGCACGACTTACCCGATATGATCGCTTTCAGCGCTACGCTGGAGAGCGAACCCTGGCTGCGACCCAGGCCTATGTGGATTTGGCCCGGGAGTTTGGTCTGGACCCTGCGCAGATGGCACTGGCATTCGTGAATCAGCAGCCATTTGTCACTTCAAATATCATTGGCGCCACAACTATCGAGCAATTGCGTTCCAATATTTCCAGCGTTGAAATTACCTTAGATGGTGAGCAATTAGCGGCTATCGAGGCTATACACCAGGGGAATCCCAACCCGGCGCCCTAAAAGGGCAGAGCCTGATTTCTATTGATGAAAGCCTGTGATGCCTCTGAAAGCCCCGCAGGAATAATGCGGAATGAATCAGGGGCTGCCCAACTATAATTGGGGTAGTCGCCATGAAAATCTGGCTGCCAGAATAGATAGCGGTAATCGTTATGGAAACTACTGGACATCACACACTGAAGGACCTGTTTTCCCAGTTGGGGCTGGCGTCTGAAGATGCACAGATCCATGAATTTCTGGTCACGCACTATTTGCACCGTCACGAGAAGCTTTCCTCCGCCTCCTTTTGGAGCGATGGGCAACGAGAGTTCCTGGAGAATGCCATCTTGGATGATTCGGATTGGTGTGTCGCAGTGGATGAGTTGGACACCCTATTAAGGCACTGACCTCCTGTGGTTGTTACGCAGTTCCCGCTCTCCTCGCATAGGGTATACTACGTCGTTTTCAACCGACTTAGGTTGCGCCTCGGCGCCACACCCTGATATAGATCTGATGGAAAAACCCCGATTTCGCGCGGCGCTGCTGCATCCTCGCTACTGGCTGACCTGGCTGCTTTTTGCACTATGGTTTTTGATCGCGCAACTGCCCTATCGCTGGCAGTTGGCCATGGGTCGTGCGTTTGGCCGCCTAATGCTAAGAGTAGCTACCAGCCGGCGCACGATTGCTGAACGCAATCTCGCGCTGTGCTTCCCCGAGCTGGGGGAAGATGAGCGAGCTGAACTTCTCAGGCGTAATTTTGAGTCCAGTGGTATCGCCTTGATGGAAACCGGTATGGCTTGGTTTCGCTCTGCAGCGTGGTTACGGAAACGCTTTACCTTTGAAGGCCTGGAAGCCCTGCAGGCCATCCAGGCTCAAGGCCAGGGCGTTCTCCTGATGGCTATGCATTTCACTACCCTGGAAATCGGCGCCGCCATGATGGGGATGAGTATTACTCTCGATGGCATGTATCGGCCGCACAAAAACCCGGTTTACGACTACATGCAGCGCAAGGGGCGAGAGCGCCATACAGAGAATGGCAGTGTTTATCAGCGTAAAGATGTGCGCGGGGTATTGAGAGCTCTGCAGCGCGGGCGTGCGGTCTGGTATGCTCCAGATCAGGATTACGGGATTAAGCAGGGGATATTTGCTCCTTTTTTTGATGTTCCGGCGGCGACTGTTACGGGAACCTCACGGTTCGCCAGGGTCGGCAAGGCCAAAGTGGTGCCCTATGTGGTGACACGACTGGATGATGGCTCAGGTTACCATTTGAAGATTTACGATCCTATTGATCAGATCCCTTCGGGAGATGAGTTGCAAGATGCCATTTTGGTGAACCAGTTTATCGAAGCACGTATTCGCGAAGCCCCAGAACAATACATGTGGGTGCATCGCCGTTTTAAGACCCGTCCTGAAGGGGCAGAAAACGTGTATCACGGGGTACGCAAAAAGAAAAAGAAACGCAAAAGAGTGGCGAGCTAGTCGCACTGGCGCAGATACCCTGGCCTAAGTAACATACTGAACTGACTCTGGCGGTGGTATTCCGGGTGGAGTGCAAAAAATAAGGAGTGAGGATGTTAACCGGTAGTATGGTGGCCCTGGCCACCCCAATGTACGCAGACGGAAGCCCGGATTGGGACAGCCTGCACAACCTCGTTGAGTGGCATATCGAGCAGGGGACCCGAGCACTGGTTGCGGTGGGGACTACCGGTGAATCTGCAACCTTGGACTTCAATGAGCATATTGAGGTTATTCGACGTGTTGTGGACCAAGTGGCAGGTCGAGTGCCAGTGATTGCTGGAACTGGCGCAAACTCTACTTCTGAAGCGATTGACCTTACAGAGAATGCCGCCCGATGTGGTGCAGATGCCTGCCTGCTGGTTACACCTTATTACAATAAGCCCACCCAAGAAGGCCTCTACCAGCACTATCGTGCGGTGGCCAAGGCTGTCTCCATTCCCCAAATTCTCTACAATGTTCCCGGCCGCACAGCAGTTGACATGTTGCCGGAGACGGTACAGCGCCTGGCGTTGGTCGGCAATATCGTAGGCATCAAGGAAGCCACCGGTGATCTGGAGCGGGCTAAGGTTTTAATAGATACTCTGCCCGAAGGGTTTGCCGTTTACTCTGGCGACGATAGTACCGCGGTTGAACTAATGTTACTGGGTGGTCATGGAAATATTAGTGTAACCGCTAATGTGGCCCCCGCAGCAGTGGCCCAAATGTGTGAAGCTGCGCTGGCCGGTGATGCGGTGACTGCACGGACAATTGACCAGCGAATACAAATATTGCACAAAGTGCTGTTTTTGGAGTCCAACCCGATACCGGTGAAATGGGCTCTCCGGGAGATGGGTCGTGTCGACGGTGGAATACGCCTGCCTCTGACAAGTTTATCCCCTGAGCACCACGGAACAGTGCGCGAAGCTCTGCGCAGTGCCGGTGTACTCTAAACCCGCGAACTGAGAATTAACCAGGATAGCTTTAATGAAAAAATTGACCGTTGGAGCCGGGCTCTTTATCTCCAGTATTACACTGGCGGGGTGCGGTGTGTTCGGCAACGATGGCTATTTCCGCGATCGCAGTAATGATTACCAGCATGCCGATAGCCTGACGCCTCTGCGGATACCTGAAGGTGTTAATACCAAGCACCAGGAGGAACTCTATGAGATCCCCCAGATTGCAGGAGAGCAGCTGGCCCAAGGGGAATTTGAAGTTCCGCGTCCTCAAGCGCTTTCAGTGAATGCGGGTCTGGAGAGAGTAAAGATTCAAAAGCTCGGCGGAAATCGCTGGGTGCTGGTATCCCAGCCTCCTGAAGAGGTGTGGCCCCAGTTGCACCAATTCCTTCGCAGCTCAGGCTTGAATATAGAAATGTCAGATGCCAATGCGGGTGTGATGGAAACTGCTTGGATGGCCTTTAAAGAGAGCCCTGACACTAAAGATAAGTATCGCTTGCAGGTAGAAACCGGTGTGCAACCCGATACGACAGAGATTCATGTACGCCACTTGTCTGTGCCTTCTGCTGCCCCGGTTGGCGGTAGCGTTAATTGGCCAGACCGCTCTTCGAGCCCTGAGCGAGAAGGGTGGATGATTGATGAAATGTCCACGGCTCTGGCGTCAGAAACAGCTGCTGCTACAGCGTCTTTGGTTGCCCAGGCAATTGGTAGCAGCTCACTTAAGGTCCAGTTGAGGGAGCCTGCTGGTCATGAGCCCTATATTGCAATGGGGCTCGAAATGGATCGGGCCTGGGCTACTGTCGCTCATGCTGTGAATTCTGGTGCTTATCGTCTACACCGTGAAGATTCCGATATTGGACTTTTTTACGTCACCTACGATGAAGACCGTGCACTTGCTTCTGATGAGGAAGATGGCGACGGAGGTTGGTTCTCCTGGGGTAGCAAGAGCGATGAAGATGAGCTGGCAGAGAGCGCTGATCAGGTAAGCCTACAGCAGATCTTGGCTGGAATTGATATGACTGAGGGTGCTGAACCTGCTCTCTTCAAGGAAATCAAAGGCCTGGGAGTAGAAACCGCTACAAGCGAGGCTTATCCCGGCTATCTGATTGTTATTCGTGGCAATGACGATGAGATTGAAGTGCGCGTGCGCGATACTCGCGGACAGCCGCTTTCAAAGAATGAAGCTTCCCAGCTGCTTCAATCTATCCAGCAGAACCTTATTTAATGGGCCTGCGCTTCGCCTCTTTGGGAAGCGGCAGTAAAGGCAATGGAACAGTGGTCGCCAGTGGCGACCACTTTCTTTTGGTTGACTGCGGTTTTACCATCAAGGAAACCGAACGCCGTATGGCGCGGCTCGATATGTCTCCCGCTGATATCTCTGCGATTGTGGTTACCCACGAACACAGCGATCACCTCTCTGGTGTAGGTCCACTTGCGCGCAGATATGGCCTGCCTGTCTACCTGACGCCCGGTACTTTTAAGGCGCGTGATATTGGCAAGTTACCGGAGCTGCACTTAATTGAGGGGCACCAGCCCTTTGTCGTCGCTGATATTGAAGTAACCCCGGTCGCGGTTCCCCACGATGCCCGTGAGGCGGCGCAGTTTGTGTTTCGCTGTCGCGGTAGCAGTCTGGGCTTGTTGACGGATCTGGGGACTATCACCCCTCATGTTGAAGCGCACTTTGGTGATTGTGATGCCTTGGTTCTAGAGGCAAATCACGACCCTCTGATGCTCGCTCAAGGACCCTATCCACCTTCGTTGAAGCGACGCGTTGGAGGTGCCTATGGCCACCTGAGTAATCAGCAGGCTGCTGGCTTTCTACAGCGCGTTGGCTATGAACAGCTACAGCATCTGGTTGTAGCCCATATCAGTGAAAAAAATAACAGCCTTGCCCTGGCAAAGGAGGCCCTGGCAGAGGTTGCCGAAACAGTGGAGAGCTGTATTTTTGCCTGTCAGCAGGAAGGCTTTGACTGGCTTACAGTGGAAAGCCGAAGTTAAGGTCGCTATCTATCCCCAGCTTATATCTGTTTAAATGCGACAAAATTGTTTGTCGTATTTAAACGGGGTGGGCTATGGAAATACTACTGGTTTATTTGTTGGTCGGTGCCGCTGCTGGAACTATTGCCGGACTATTTGGCGTAGGTGGTGGCCTGATCATTGTTCCTGCCTTGGTTTTTGTTTTCACTGCCATGGGGATATCCCCTGAAATCCTCACCCACATGGCTGTGGGCACCTCCCTAGCAACAATCATTGTCACTTCAATCAGTTCAGTGCGCGCCCACAACAAGAAAAGGGCAGTGGACTGGAAGATCTTTGGGATTATGGCTCCAGGCATTTTAATCGGCTCCTGGGCCGGAGGTGCCACTGCTAAGTTACTGCCCGGTGCCTGGCTGCAGCTGTTGATCGGCGTCTTTGCGATCGTGATTGCGGTGAGGATGTGGCTTAGTGGTGCCCGGCACGATCAATTGACGGAGGGGGCTGGGAACTTGCCAAGGTCATCCTTATTGCTATCTGCTGGGGGAGTTATTGGCTGGGTATCCGCGATTTTTGGTATCGGTGGGGGCTCACTAACCGTTCCATTTTTATCCCGCTGCCGGGTGAAGATGCAGCGTGCGGTCGCTACGTCGGCAGCTTGTGGTCTTCCCATTGCGGTCGCGGGTGCGCTGAGCTTTGGTTTCCAGGGCTGGGGCAATCAGCTTCTACCAGAATGGAGTAGTGGCTATGTGTACTGGCCTGCGTTTTTTGGAATCGTTGTCACCAGCACGTTTTTTGCCCGCTTTGGTGCCAATCTCGCCCATCGCCTTTCTCCCAAAATGCTTAAGCATTGCTTTGCCATTTTGCTGTTTATTATTGGGGCGCGCTTTATCTGGCTGAACGTTGGTCTGTTACAAGGCTAGCTTTAGGCGAGGGAAAATAAAAAAGGCCACTGCATAGCAGTGGCCTTTTTTTTGGAATACAGCTAAGTATTAGGCCGTTTTAGTAGAGCCTTCAGCTGTCGCAGTATTCTGGGGTGCTTCTGAGTCAGTTTCCCAGTACTTGGACTTGAGACTGATCAGGGCCAGGATGATACCCACTCCGATTGTGAACAAGCTGATTTGCAGGAATAGGTTTGGCATCTCAGCAACATTGTTCGGATCAAAGTTACCTGATAGAAGGCCGGCAAAGAGGTTACCGATAGAGTAAGTCAGAACAAAGACACCCATCATCTGGCCAGCAAAGCGGCGAGGAGAAAGTTTACTTACTGCACTCAGGGCCACCGGGCTCAGGCAGAGTTCACCGACAGTGTGCAGGAAGTAAGTGGCTACCAGCCAGTAAGGAGCAACTTTCAGGCCCGCTGCTGCGTATTGAGCGGCAAAGAACATTACCAGGAAGCCACTGGCCATGATGATCAGGCCAAGTGCACATTTCAGCCCATAGGATGGGGTGATCATGCGTTTGCCCAAGTTAATCCACAGCGCGGCAAAGAAGGGGGACAGGGTAATGATAAAGATGGAGTTAAAGCTTTGTAGCCAGGAGGTTGGCATTTCAAAGCTGCCAATCAGGCGATCCGTGTAGTCGCGACCGAATAGGTTCAGTGAGGAGCCCGCTTGCTCGAAGCCCGACCAGAAAAAGGTAGAGGCTACACAGACTAGGAATAGCGCCCACATTTTCTTTTTCTCTGACCCGCTCAGCTGGCCGCCAAAGTAGATAAAGCCAAAGTAGGCAAGGAAAGTCAGGGTGAAGGCTACAGCTACGTACTTGGCTATTTCTACCGGATTGATGGTAATAGTGCCATTCATCACCAAGCCAGTAATCACTGCAACACCGACTACGACAGCACCAATTATGCGCCAAGCCAGTTTTGCCTTTTCTGGCGAAAGTGGGTTCTCGGGATTGAGGCTTGCGTCCCCCAGATTGTGGATAGTGCGGCGATACTGGATCAGGCCAATAGCCATCCCCACAGCAGCGGCACCAAAGCCCCAATGCCAACCGACATTTTCTCCGAAGTACCCGCAGACGGCATAACCGATGATTGAGCCCATGTTGATGCCCATATAGTACAGTGCGTATCCACTGTCACGGCGAACATCATCTGGTTGGTACAGATGTCCAACTGCTGCACTGATATTGGGCTTGAGCAGGCCGGTGCCGGTAGCAACAAGGATCAAGCCTATAAAGAAGCTCCAACTGGTTGGGATAGCGAGCACAATATGGCCACACATAATGATGATGCCGCCGTACCATATGGTGCGTTGTCCTCCTAGTAGGCGGTCTGCAATCCAGCCACCGGGCAGGCCGAGGAAATACACGGCGCCAGTGTAGAGCCCATAAATGGCTCCTGCTGCTGCAACGGTAAAGGCCAAGCCCTCTTCCTGAAGACTGGCTGTCATGAACAGCACAAGCAAGGCTCGCATACCGTAGTAACTCATCCGCTCCCACATCTCAGTGAAGAAAAGTGTCGAGAGCCCCTTGGGGTGGCCAAAAAAGCCGGCGTCATTCTGGTCTGTATTTGACGACATAAGCTGAAATTCCAGTTGTTATAGCTCTAATGCAATATGCTGTTGCATATTAGGAAGGCAGCCTGGCCAGGGAACTGAAATTTCGGTGCCCTTTGGCTAGCCAGGTAATTCATCCGTGTGTCAGAGTACTATTTTTTTCCTGTATTGCTCTTGTTTAAAGAGGTCGGGGCCGATTCGGGTTCGGACTGGATGTTTCCAGTCAGCTCAAAGGCCCAAATGTTTGTAGCGCCTACCTCCTGCGTAACTTGGAAAGTTTACCAGCTGTCTATTTAACAGGCGAACTGTTGTGAGGTTATTCATAAAAATGGCAACAGGGTACTTTGTGAGTCTGTAAATTAGAGTTAAATCCTGTTGTGGTCCTGATCTTGAGGGGAAATAACTGTGAAGCTTCTATTCGGACTTACTCTGGTGCTACTGGTCACTGGTTGCTCCCAGTCTTCAAGCCGCCATGTGGAAATTGCAGATAACGATCATGTCTTAAGTGGCAAAGTGGTTTTCGGCCGGCCAGTTGAGATATTTGAGCTACCAAGTGAGGAGTTATTAGGCCTTGATAACGATATAGAATCATACCTCAGTACGATTTCTCCTGGCTCAGCTCCCGATGCGCGGTTAAAGGGGCTACTTAGTGCCTTTCGCCAGGGAGATATGCAATTTGAATACGATGCTGATAGTACCCTTACCGCAGTAGAGGCTTATCACCGAAAGCGTGGCAATTGCCTGACATTTACCTTATTGATGGTAGCTATGGCTAGGCAATTGGGTGCCCATGCCTATTTTAATGAGGTAGATGTACCGGCAGTTTGGACTCAAGATGAGGCCGAAATCTTCGTTGTCTACCGCCATGTGAATATGGTGTCCGAGCATGCGCGGGGCCGGCGGGTGATCGACTTAAACCTGGCTGCTTATGACCCTATCTACAAACAGCAAAAGCTCGAGGATAGAGTTGCTTTTGCGCTCTATTACAGCAATCGAGGGGTTGAGTTGATGCGCGCGGGAGAAGAGAGGCAAGCATTTTTGTACCTGCGCAAAGCTATTCAGTTACATCCGGATAGGGCGGACCTCTGGTCAAACCTAGGAGCTTTCTACAGCCACTTTAATCATCTTGATGAAGCTGAACAGAGCTATTTACAAGCGCTGAACTTGCAAAAGGGAAACCTTGTTGCCATTAGTAATTTAGAGCGGTTGTACCGTAGTACAGGTAGGGAAACCTTGGCTGATGGCTACGCTGACCGGGTTCGTTACCATCGTGAGAGAAACCCCTATTATATTTACTATCAGGCGCGTGAAGCCTATGAAAACGGCAAGTTTAAGCTCGCCGAAAAGCGTCTTCGAAGGGCTCTAAGAGCCGATAGTAGCGATCACCGATTTCATTTTTTGTTGGGGTTAACCCGATACCAGCTTGGGGATGTGGCGTCTTCCAAGGAGAGCTTTTCAGAGGCATTTTCACTGGTAAATAATTTAACTGTTAAAAATAGATATATGAATAAGTTAGAGTTTTTAATGGGCTCAGGGAAGTAGTTGCTGGAGGGGAGCTGGTAACTTTCTTTGCGAGTACTTTACCAGCAAAAATAAGGGCGCCAAATGGCGCCCTTATCGATTTGACTTATAAAGTCAGCACTTAGAACTGGTAACTAACACCAGCCCAAGCGTAGCGACCCTGGAAGTCATAAGTACCATTCCAGTCGCTACCAGAGGTGGTAGACGGTTCACGGTCTGTGACGTTGTCGATACCTGCAGTAAGGCGCATGGAGTCGTTAACATCCCAACCTGCTTTCAGGTTCAGGTAGGTATGTGAAGGCATATCCATATAGGGGCTGTGGCCATCACCGATATACTGAATGTCTGCTCCAAAGTCCCAGCTGTCAGCATACCAGGTCGCACTGGCCAGGCCGCGCCACTTGGTGTATGCGTCGCCAGTAGTGCCTATGTAGTCTACGTAGTCAGTAGTCTGGTCTGTCTGGGTGTTGTACTCTTCATACTCAAGCAGGTGAGTTGCTTGAGCGCGCAGAGCCAGCTTACCCGCGTCGTAGTAAAGGTTTTGAACCACGTCGATATCAATACCGCTGGTATTAATTTCGCCAATATTCAGCAGAGAGCCTTCCAGGTAGTTAATTTGCCCACTGGTACCACGGCTAACAAGCTCACAGGCAGAGCTGATACCGTCCCTGTAGCAATCATCCAAAATCTGCTGGGTGTCGGCATCGGTGATGGCGTCTTTGATTTGGATATCGAAGTAGTCCAGGGTAATGGACAGGTCTTCTACAAAGCTAGGAGTCCAAACAATACCAGCGGTGAAGCTTGTTGATTCCTCAGGCTGAAGATCTTCGTTACCACCGATGTTGGTGGGTACCTGGGAGCCTGCTTGGGTGAAGCCCGCGCTTACCATGTCGCAGTTGGCGCCCTGGCCAGCAGAGTTGTTGCTGCTAGTGTCACATGGGTCGATGAGATACTCGTAGCTCTGTGACGAACCGCTGTAGAGCTCATAAATACCTGGAGCACGGAATGCAGTAGACAAGCTGGTGCGGAAGCGCAGGTTTTCAGTTGGCGCATAGACTGCACCGAGCTTGTAAGTCGCTTGGCCGCCAAATGTGTCGTAGTCGGAATAACGAACAGCTGCGTCAACAGACAGCTCATCCGCATATTTTAAGCCAGCCAGGATAGGCAGGTTAAACTCGGCAAAAACCTCAGTTACAGCGAAATCACCAGATGTTGCATCTTGCTGGTTGCTGAACGTAGAACCGGATTGAGTCTCTTCACTGGGGTTAAATTCGCCAGATTCTTTTCGATATTCAAGACCAGCAGCAAATCCTAAGGCACCGCCTTGGAATTGAACCGGCTCGATATCTCCCGTCAAGCTCGCACCGACATTGAGCATGTCGTACTCGTTGTCTTCGCGATCGGTATAGCTGATGTAGTCGATAACTTCATCGCTCATGCCGCCGAGAAACTGAATATCCTCATCAGCAATTCCACTTTCCCCATCCAGAATTTCCTGCAGCATTGTTTTACTGATGGAGTTTCCGACAGTGTTTTCACCTTCGTTTTTACCGTAGCTTACGAAAGCGTCCCAGCCCCAACCATTTGCGAGATCTCCGCGCAAGCCGCCGAGGATACGGTAGGTTTCAGTTTTCTGTTCGGAGTCACGGGTTCCACCGGCAACAGGGCGCAGGCGAACATCAGACAGGCCGTCTGCCCAGCTATCCCCATGGGTTGCAGTTGGTGCTGTAGGCTCAAGATCCTCTGGGCTACCTTGTGCTTCCCACTCAGCAACGGCAGCGTTGTAAGCTGCAAGTTCAATCTGGTAAGCATCTTCTGCTACCTGCCATGCTTCTGCCAATTGCTCTTGAACTTCATCAGAGAGGTGGTCAGCGGTCAGGTTGAGGCCATTGCCAGCGTACATGGGCTGAGCAGCAAGCTGCTGATTGGTAGTTTTCAGGGTGTAAGAACCTTCCCCGTAAAACTCAATGTCGTCGGTAATGGAGTATGAGCCACTTCCGGTGAAGCTGGTGCGCTCCATGGAACCGGAAAGCCACATGTATTGGCCGATATCATAGCTGGAATAATCACCCAAAGTGACACCGTCATCGGCAACGCTGAAGGAGCCGTAGTTGGTAAAGATATTACCGGTGGGAGACATTGAGCTTTGCAGGCCTGCCCAGTCGCGGTCGCTATAAGCGATTTCGTCGCGCTTACTGTGAGTTACATTAGCGATAAACTGGCCACGATCGAACTCTTTACCAAAAGTGATAGAAAGTTCGCCATTCTCACCGCCGCCGGCTTCGGTTGCACCTGCACGAGCATTTATGCGAACGCCGTCGAAAGAATCTTTAAGGACTACGTTAATTACACCTGCAACCGCGTCGGAGCCGTATACAGCGGACGCGCCATCGGTCAGTACTTCGATACGATCGATCATATCTACAGGGATATTGTTCATATCTACCGCAGAGGCTACGCCGGAGCTGGAAGATACGAAGCGACGGCCATTAACGAGAACAAGAGTCCTAGCTGAACCCAAGTTGCGAAGGTCTACAAATGAAAGACCGGCACCGCCGTTGTTGTCGTTTGCATTGATACCAGTGGTACCCATGGATGGGAGCTGGTTCAGCAGCTCATCAATGGTGCCTACACCAGAGCGCTGGATAGCTTCGGAATCAACCAAAGTAATTGGGCCAGTAGTGGATAACGGGTCACGAGCAATGCGCGAGCCAGTAACAATTACTTCTTCTACCTCTGCGCCAACATCAGCAGACTCCTGAGCAAAAGCGCCAGTGCTGGCGATGGTGCCCAGAGCAGCTATGGCGATGCTCAATTTGGTCTTGATCATAGTGGAACCTTCTTATAGTTAAGGTACTTATAATGCTTTTTATGATAAGGGTTAAAAGCTGTCGATGCTGACTTTAATGCATTGGATGGAAATATGGAACTATTCTGGTGATTTAATGATCTACTCGGTTGTAGATATCAAGAGCCTTTAAATGAAGTTTTTGGTTTAATTTTTGATTTTTTTAGGTTGAACAGCTCAATAATCTGATAAAACAAGCTATATTTTTCAATTTTGGACTGAAATTTAGTTGATAATGTTTTTTGGCTGACCCTTTCGTCAGAGGGCGGTGAAAAGCTAAACTTTGGTAAATTTAGCTGCAAGTCTTTCCGTGAGGGGGCAGTAAGGTTCAGATTTAACCTTAGGAAGTTACTGAATACGAAAGGTGTATCCTACTGTGCGTTCATTCCAGTGCTTTTTTTGTGGGATAGAGTGATAAAGCTTTTGGGAAATCCCGCTTTAATCTTAGCGATGAATTTCTATATTTATCCTGCAGTTAGATTTGCCACTGATTTGTGATAGTGCATAGCCTGAGACTATTTAAGTTACTTCCAGTGCATTCACTTTGCCGATTTCTGCTTGATTCTATGCACTTTGTTTTGAATCTATTATTTTCTTTAACTTATTTGCAAGGTTGATAGGGGTGATGTGGGTTTAACTGTTTAATGTGATCCACACGCGTACTCATATTCCTTTTCTGGATAGTTGGCGTTGTTAAAACTAATGAATTATCTCTACTGGACTAGGTGGCAAGATGATCTCTGGCAGTGGTATGGATCTATAGATTAAAGCTTCTTTTTTGAGTTGGTAGAAGATGACTTGGGGATGATTAGTAGTCGTTAACAATAGCTGAATCTATAATTCTAGCCTTTCTGCTCCTTGTTAGTATTTTGTTTTCATAAATACTATAGATGAGTATTTCCTTAATGTTCAAAGAGCCCGGATTCTAATGTAGGTGCTTGGTGCGGTAGTCTTCATGGTGGCGTGGCCCTAAAAATAGATCTTGTGCTGTGAAGTTTGGCATAACCTGCGCTTGAAGTGGCTATTTGGTAGTCACTCTATCTGGGGTGTTTGTATGCGCTGGAGCCTATATCGGTATAGAATCGAGTTTCGAGTCGATACCGTAATGGTTTTTAAACAAGGAGAGAAAATAATGGGCTTGAAAGTAGCTTTAGCTGGTCTTTGCACTGTTGTACTTGTTGGTGCGTGCGCAAGTAAACCAGTAGTTGATGAAGGGGGGGCAAATAATGATCTGGCCACCGCTTCAAGTAGTGATGCTGGCTCTCAGGCTGAAACATCTGAAAGCCGCTTAATTTGTAAAGTACGCTCTATTACTGGGTCCCGGTTTAAAGAAAAAACATGCATGACGGCTGAAGAGTGGAAGAGTGTTGCTGAAGCCTCAAAAAGCATGGTGAACTCTGCTAGTCGTAGGGGCGCGCAGGGAAACCCTGACGGGATTTAAGGAGTTTTGGGTCGACCCTTCTTGTGACGGAGGGGTCTACTTCCTTCCAAACTGATACTTAGCATTTTACTCAAACATAAATAGTTGTAGAAATGATAAATCGACGCGGTCTTTTAAAGGAGTTGGGGCGTGCGCGTGAAGCGTGTGCTTCTTCAAATTTATCTGAAGCAGAAAATATCTTACTGGCATTGCTTAATTTAGGTGTTAAGGATGAGTTGGTCCTTGCGGAAATTTGCCAGTTTTATATTGCAAGTAAAAAGGTTGAAAGGGCGATTTATTATCAGAGAGAGTTTGTATCAATTAAGCCTTTAAGTATAGAGCTTGTTCTTAAACTAGCCTCTACATTTGCCGCTTCAGGAATAAGCGAAAGCGCAGTGGAAATGTACAAGTATGCTTTACTCCTCAATGCGAATCAGCCGAATTGTTTGTTCAATTTGGCTTTGCAGTTAAAGAGGCTAGGTAAGCTTGAGGAATCTGCGGAAGCTTATCAAAAGGCGGTGAAGCTTGGAATTGATGGTCTAGAGGAAGTTTACAACAACCTAGCGCTAGTGTACGCAGATATGAATCAGCTGGAGCTGGCGGTAAGGTTTTATGAAAAAGCTCTGTTAGTGGATCCAAATTATATCCCAGCTTTGTTTAACTTAGCTGGGCTGGTTGAGGAGCGAGGGGATAGGGTTTACTCGGGGAAGTTATATAGAAAGATACTTTTATTAGATGCAAATTATTATCCCGCTCTCTGTAGGCTGGCGTATCAAAGTGAAATTGAGAGTAAGGATGATCCAGTTGTTTGTGAGATAAAAGCTGCCCTATCGTCCGGTGTGGCATCTCCGCTGGAACATGAAGAACTGCTGTTTTCTCTAGGCAAGGCTCTTGATGATTGTGCTGAATATGACGACGCTTTTGAGGCCTATCATAAAGCTAATGAAATCGGACGTCAGAGGTTCCGCCCGTATCAAGGGGACTTGCAGGAAAAATATGTGAAGGATCTTATATCAACTTTTGACCAAAAGTGGGCTGAAAATTTGCCACAAAGAGAAGGCTTTGCCCCTACTTTTATTTGTGGAATGTTGCGCTCTGGTTCTACCTTGTTAGAAAGGGTTTTGAGTGGACACTCCCAGGTGACTGCGGGCGGGGAGCTCGATTTTATTCCCAGGCAAGTTGCAAGATTGGGTGGTGCATATTTTTTACAGCTTAAAGATAGGGAGAATGATTTCTTTGAAAGTACTGCATTAGCTTATGAGGACCATGTTAGCAGGAAGTTTGATCTGAAGAGTCTCTTTACCGATAAAAGGCCTGATAATTTTTTACATGTAGGGTTTATTAAGAGTCTTTTTCCTGAAGCTAAAGTTATATGGACGAGACGGGATTTTATGGATAATTGCCTGTCCGTCTACTTTCAGCAATTAGGGGCAGGGATGAATTATTCTGTTGATCTTGAGTGGATAGGACATTATTACCGGCAGCAGGAGCTGTTGATGGAGCATTGGAGGCGCTTATTTCCTGATTCGGTGTGCTGTGTGGATTATGATAAGTTTGTTCATTCCCCAAAGGGTGAGCTTGAAAAATTGTTGAATTTTCTTGAGCTTGAATGGGAGGATTCTTGTTTGAACTTTTCGGAGAAGGAAGGAGTGGTGAAGACTGCGAGCATTTGGCAGGTTAGAAGGCCTTTATATAAGAAGTCCTCTGGGCGTTATGTGAATTATAGGCAGCATATGCTGGGGCTTCATTAGTATGTTTTGTTTATTGCTGTAAGCTGCCGTAGAGATTGTTTTTTATTTGAGTTGGCTAGAGTAAGTTGTTGTGTGCGAGAATTTTTCTCAGTGGTTCCAGTTCTTGTTTGTAGTTTTTCCATAGGCCAAGGGAGCTAGTGTAAATAGGTTTTCTGACCTGTGCTGCACTTGCTGTTGCTGTCCCTTTATCTTTCTTATTGTGAAAATCTAGACATTCTTCCGTCCAATCAAGGTTGCAATAGCTCATCAATATTTTGGAGGTTGTTCGGGGGGATTGCACAAGCTCCTCATATCTTAGCTCCAAGTATTCACCTTCGAATAAGTTGTTCCAATGAGACATTAGCTTTCTATAAGCGATGTAATATCTTGCCAGGTCTTCCATACAGTAGGAGTATGGGTGGCCATATTTAAATAGGGTTTTAAATATAGCGTAGCATGTGTCCATCGGATCTCGATTGATGTGGATTATTTTTGCTTTTGGGAGCGCGAGTTTAATTGCTCCAATATATAAAAAATTGCTGGGGTTTTTATCAATAATAAAAAGGCTGTTCTTTTGCTTTGCGATCCCTTCTAATTTGTTTTCGTACACTCTTCCCAGTTCTTCAAAATTGATATTTATGCTTTTACGGATAGCTTGTACTTGGGAATCGCTATTGAGAGATTGAATTCCTGAAGCTTGCATCGCGGCCCGGTAGAATATTTCACCGAATGTGTCAGGTTCGCCAGCGGAGTTTACTTGATTATTAGAGCAGAGGATTCTGTCGACAAGGGTAGAGCCGGTTCTCGGCATGCCGAGAATAAAGATTATATTTTCTCCTTTTCCGTTTTTTTTATTTGGTTTACTGTTGATGGAGTCAAAATTATAGGTTTTGCGAATTTCATCAATTGCAGAAAGATCTGATTCAACCTTGTATCCAAGGTTTTCTTTTTTCAATTGGGATCCAAGTTTTAAAGCTAAAAAACTATTCTTGAATTGGTTTAAATCTTCAAGTTCTTTTGCCAGGGCGAATTGTAGTTGGATTTTGCCTGTATTTGGTGTGGAGTCCTTAGATATTAATTGTTCTAGTTCCTGGGTGTGGTTGTTATCTTTTGTCTGTTTTCTTAGTGTTGATCTTAACCAGTAAGCTGGAAAATTGCTGGGAGCTAGTTTTATGGCCTGATCGTATATTTTTTCAGCAGTCTTGAGGTTGCCCAGCGCTCGATGTGTTGAGGCTGCATTGAATAGAAGTTCTGGGTTGCTTGGGTTTAAAAGTAGTGCGGCTTCTAGGGCAGTAAGAGCGGATTTATGTTCTTCACATATCGCTAGCAAATAACCTGCACGCCCGGCCAATATAGGGTCTTGGATTCTTATCAAGGTATCTAGATCGATACAGCTTGCGGCCTCGCCTAAGTCGCCAGACTTGATGTAAAGGCTGGTGAGGTGAATCTGGAGAGAAATTATTTCGGTGGGGGGAAACTTATGTTGGGTTATTGCGGACTTCAATGTGCTAATTCCCATTGGTAAACCCTGTGATCTACAATGGGAATCTGCTAGAAGATGCCATATGTTGGCATGTCCTGAATCAATGGTAAGTGCCTTCTGCAACAGCTGTTGGGCTAATTGAGGTTGGCTTTGCGATATGGCTGCCTGCGCACTATGAAATAGTTTTTTTATAGTGGCTTGCTGATCTCGTTGCATTCTATTCTCAAGTTCATGTTGCATTTTTTATAGAGCTTAAAAAAGCGCGACGAGGGTGTCCTCGCCGCGCTTTTTAGTAGATTCTCTAAATGTTAACCAATTAGAATTCTACAGTCATGCCCAAAAACGCATAGCGGCCTAGAGCATCGTATACACCGGGGAAGGTATTACCATTTCCGTAAATGCCTGCTCCAGCATTTGCGGTCAAAGGTGGCTCCTCTCCGGTAACATTGTTGATGCCACCACGAATAACAAGGTTGTCTGTGGCAGCCCAAGATGCAGAGAGATCCAGGTAGTCCATAGCGTCGAAGTTTTGGTTCACGTCGACAGTGTGAACTACGTCATTTGCATCGGTAACTCCGATAGTGTTCAGGTCATCTACTGCACTGATGTGGCGCCAAGCAGCAGTCACATCAACACCTACAGGGGTAGCCCAGGTTGCGCGAAGAGTGCTTACGAACTCTGGAGTAGGAGTGCCACAGGATGAGCCCCACTTGCCGACACAGTCTTCTACCGGATTGCCAGGAATTTCCTGCTGATCCCATTTGGTCAGATAGGTGGCGATGAAGTTGAGGTTAGCAGACCCCATAGTGTTGAGATCAAAGCCATAGTTGGCGTTAATATCAAAACCAGCGGTTTCAAAGAAGCCAATATTGGTATTGGTGGACTCTACGTGGGCGTCACCAATCCAAAGGTTTCCGTTAGAACCACGGTTAATCTTGTCACACAATGCGGAATCGCCGGTGTCGATACACTGATTAATGATGGTTTGTGGATCTACAAAAGTAATGGCGTCAGTCACTTCAATATTGAAGTAATCCACACTAACAGTCAGATCTTCTACAAAGCTTGGTGTGAAGACGAAGCCGACAGAAACAGTTTCTGACTCTTCAGGATCCAAGTCTGGGTTACCGCCCTGCAAGTAATTGTACTGGTTAGCAGGAGAGTTAGGGATATTGCCGTACTGTGCCTCAGTTACGCCTGTTAGAGCACATTCAGCTAAAGAGGCTTGAGGTGAAGAGCCGCCACAAGGGTCAACGTTCATATCAAACAGAGCAATACCCTGGCCGGTGAAAAGCTCACGGATATTGGCATGACGAACAGCGGACTGGAAGCTCGCACGTACTCTCACATCGGAAATTGGCTGCCAGTCAAAACCAACTTTGTATGTGTCAGTGGAAATGTCGGTGTCGTAATCTGAATAGCGGTAAGCAAGCTCCAGGCCTGCGTATTCGGCGCCAGGTAGGCCACTCAGAAGAGGGATGTTGGCTTCGGTGAAGAACTCTTTAACGCTCAGTGAGCCACTTACAGGCTGAGTGGAGCCACCTTGACCAGCGCCATCTCCAGACTGGAAGCCGCTGTCTGGGCTAAAGTCCAGAGCTTCACGACGAGTCTCCGCACCTATCACCACTGCTACGCCGCTGTCGGCAGTAGGCAGCTGGACGCCATAGTCACCTAAATTACCAGTAACGTAGGCAGAGTAGATCTCTTGCTCGGTAGTGCCGCGGGCAAAAAGAGGTAGGATTAAGTAGTCAAGTGCTTCCTGAGTTACACCACCTTCCTCAAAAATATTCCAGGGTACGCAGTTCGGGTCGGTGCCGTCTAAAACAGACTGACACACGGCTTCACCGGTTTCAGGGTCAGTAACAACATTCAGCGCGCGACGAATGTTGGTATTAGACATATCATTGAGATATGTCTCTTCCATACTTACTTCTGCGTATTGAGCGTAAGCATCATAAGACCATGTTTCATTGATGTCGCCGCGTAAGCCAAATACACCGCGGAAGCTAGTGTGGCGAAGGTCATCCTGGCGTGGACCACCCTCTACATTGCGTCGGCCGATATAGAAAGGTGCATCATCGTCTGCACCCAGGCCAGCGCTCGTACAAATCAAATCACGTTGCTGGTCGGACAGTAGCGGGTTGTCACAATTGATGCTGCTGGTTTCGAAGAAGTTACCAGACGGTGCAATTTGTGCAACGGTACGGTCATCTGAATATGACAGTTGAGTGTATAAGTTGACATTGTCGCTAATATCGTAGTGGCCAAATACACCCATGGTCCAGCGCTCGTCAGGACGCTGGAAGTAGTTTAGTGGGCCGTAGTTATACAGCTGGCCATCCCAGTCCACAAACTCATTGCCGGAAACGTTGTAATAAGTCGAACCATCAAATGGGGTGATCAGGCCGTTAGGCAAGGTGCCAGAGCCCCCACAGCGATCACTTAGATCAGCAGAGGTTGGAGTGCTAGTGACGGTTGAGCTGGATGGCGTACGAATGCCCAGGGCACAGCCACTGTAATCGCGATCGGATTGAAGAACCGCTTCGATTTTGCGGTAGTTGGCGTAGGCTGTGACGTTGCCTCGGCCATTATCTAGGTTGGCACCCATGATCAAGGAGAAATCGTTGATTTCGCCATCGGTAGTGTTGCCGTCAGCAACATCAAAGCCACTGGATGTGACCAGATCTTGCATGTGGCTGTTGTCATTATTATGTTGGTAAACGCTGGTTTGTGTTTCGAAGCGTACGCCTTCGAAATCATCCATCATAACAAAGTTAACGACACCAGCGATTGCATCAGAGCCATAAGCGGCTGATGCGCCACCAGTGAGTACTTCTACTCGTTCTACCAAGGCGCCAGGAATTTGGTTCAGGTCTGCAGAACCACCACCAGCAATAGGAGAACCGGCCGGCATACGACGGCCATCAATTAGAACCAAAGTTCGTTTTGCTTCAAGGCCACGCAGGTCGACAGTGGCAGTACCGGTTGCGCCATTAGCTTGGCCTGCTGTTTGAGTGGCAGCTACTTGTGGCAAGTCGTTGAGTAGGTCTTCAACCCGAACAACACCTGTTGCTTTGAAGTCTTCTGAGTTTACAGAAGTTACCGGGCTGACGCTTGTCTCGTTTGCGTCACGCTGAATTCTAGAACCGGTAACGACAACCTCTTCTACGATCTCTGCATCTTGTTGAGCGAAGGCGGGCATAGCCGGAACCATGATTGCAGCTGCGGTGAAGCCAAGGGCTCCTTTGACAGCTACAGACAGGAGGTTCTTTTTCATTGTCAATCCTCTCTTGATCGTTGGATTTCTAGTCTTTTGTCATGAATGACGATTGCCGGAAGTAGCTACCCCCAAGTGGCTACTTCCCTCCCAACACACCTATTAACGTTTGGCGGACGGAACCCCTCAAAAGAATCGTGTTTTTTTCTGATACTGCGTATTGTCAGGTTTGGTAGGTCAGCTTGCGTTTGCTTATCAGTCTTTTTTTATTTTTGGTTTGTCTGAGAGCGGTAAGGGGGAGTAACAGGGGTTTGGATAGAAAGGTGTAACCTAGAGGCTCAGAGAAAAGCTTCCGTAAAAAAATCGACCGGTAAGATCATATGTTAAGTAGTCGTGGTTGTTGCTCTCTGCGGTTGAAGCAAAAGGAGGTGAGCGATCAAGCAAGTTATTGATACCGAAGGCAAACCTCAGTCTAGAGCCCGAAGTGTAAGCAACCTGAATATCGTGTGAAGACCAGTCGCTGATGTTGCGGTTTTCGCTTGTGCCATCCAGGCTGGTAAACGTTTCTTTAAGGCTGTCTACATAATGGACAGTATAGCCGGCATTCCAAGGGCCTTTTTTTAAGTAGGCTCCAGCATTGGCTTTCCATTTTGGCAATGATCCTGGGCCGCCGGCTGAAATATCTGTGAAGGTGCCAGATAGATCTTCTTTGGTTGAGTTAGGTGAGCTTTGATTGAAGTAGTGAAGCATTCTGCTGATGTTTAAAGCCAAATGCAGCTCGTTTTCACCCTCTAATTGGAAGTTATAACGAAAGGCTGCGTCATATCCGCGGATCTCACGGCTTCCTTGATTTATACGAGAAGCGTATATTTTGGTTATATCACCGCTCTGGTCGCGTATGACCAAGTCAGTATAAAGGTTGTAGTAGGCATTTTGGTCCAACAAAAACTGGGGGTTGGTGCCGATCACTTGGTCTTCGTCGATGTCATAAAGATCAAATTTAGCGGTAAAGTCGGGAAGCTTGAGGGGCTCCCATGTCACTCCGAGAGAAATTGTGCGGGATGTTTCAGGTGCTAGATCTGGATTACCGCTAAATTCAGTTAAATATTGTATCCGCGAGCTGTCAGACCGATATTGGCAGCCAGGAAGGTCACTTGTATTTGTGCTTGTACAGGGGTCGAATAGAAATTCTTGAGTTTGGTAGCCCTGTTGATTCATGTCTGTGAGAGTTGGGGCTCTAAATCCTGTGGTATAGCTGCTTCGTACAAGAAGTGAGGGGGTTGGTTTCCATCTCAGAGCCAGTTTGGGGTTACTAGTATCCCCGAAGTCGTCATAGTGAGAGCTTCTAATGGCACCATCTAGCCATAGCTTTTCTGAAATTAGCGGGATGGACACCTCAGCAAAAGCTTCTTTGACAAGCCGGGTTCCTTCTGTAGATCCAGGGGCATGCCCACCAATAAAGGACATTCCGAAATTATCATTGGAGTGAAGACTTACGCTTTCCCGTCTGAACTCAATTCCTGCTGCTGCAAGAATATTTCCTGCCGATATCTTTTTGATAATGCCGTCAGTTATGAATGTGAAAGATGTCATTCGCGAGTTGCTAGTGGTTATACTCTTGCCACGAATGAACTCTAGTTGTTCCGCATCAATACTGCCGCTGGGGCCAAGAAGGTTTACGGCCACACAGGAAGTTGTGGTATTGCAGACATCTGGTCCTTTTAGCCCTAGGGAGAGCGCAAAGGGATCTATTACATTGTTTAGTGTTTCTTTCTTAGAAGTTCTGTGGATTGAGGCACCCAGTTCCCATTGCCATTCATTCCAGAAGCCTTTAATTCCGGTATTGAATCTCCAGCTGTTTGTTCGGTTATTTTGTGTTCTTGGGCCAAGCTCGATAACGCGTCTGCGGACATCATAAATTTCTTCGTTAAAAGTATTGTAAATATTATCAGCCGCTATCGTTAGGTCCCCGTTGTCAAAGCGTGTAAATACAGGGGTGGGAGCAGAGGTTGATACTCCGCTGGATCGGATGCCCATAATTTCAGAAAAAGCTTGCGTGCTTTCTCCAATATCCAGGTTGCCAGCTATGTATATTGAGTCGCTTTGGGTGGGGGTAATTGCTGAGGTGTAGTCGCTGTAGTTAAATTTCTCTTCCGGCGACCAGTTTTGATAGGTCCCAGGGGAGAGGTTGGTTAATACCTCATTTCTCTCGAGGGCAATAAAGCCATCTGGGATGGCAGATGACCGTTGATCGGTGCCACCAATTGCGCGGCTATCCGCTGAGCTGGATAGGTCCCTGTCTCGGCTCATTACTTTTCCCTGGCGATTTTGGGCCAGGTTAAACATTACGTGAGACCGGTCCCCTCTCCACCCCCAGGTTAGGTGGTGAGATTCACTCTGTCGATCACCTTGCGAAGCTTGTCCGTAATAGCTCTTCATCGAGAGCCCTTCAAAGTTTGTTTGCAAGATAATATTCACAACTCCCGCGATAGCATCGGAGCCATAAACAGCTGAAGCTCCGTCTTTTAGAATCTCGACTCTTTCAACTAGTGCTAGAGGGATAGTGTTTAAGTCGGTCGCTTCACCATTAAATCCATCGCTGATGATTCGCCTCCCATTGAGGAGAACAAGAGTGCTATTGGCTGGTAGGCCGCGTAGCGAGACTGCTGCAGTACCATCGCTCTCCTGGCTAACTGAAGTGCTTGTGGAGTTGCCTGAAATGGCAGGTAAAAACTTTAGTAAATCGGCAATAGTCTGAGCGCCGGTCATCTCCAGCTGGTCTCGCGAAAGGCGGTCTACCGGCAGGTATCCTTCTGATTGGAAGTGGCGCAAGTGGCTTCCGGTTAGGCTTTGGCCGGTAACCGTTACTTCTTCGGTTCGCAAAGCATCCGTTGCTATTTGCCGGGAAGAATCAGTCTGGGGTGATTCAATAACAGCTACTGATGATGGGCCTACTTTTTTGAAGGATAGCGGTACTCCTTCTAATAGTTGCTCTAGAGCGGGCTCAAAATGGCCATCGGGGCTAAGTAGTGTCTGCCTGTTAACTTGAAATTTTGCAGCTGATGAGGCTCTAACCAGTAGTGATATTTTACATTGCTGGCCCAACGATATCAGGGCTTGAGAAAGGTTTCCTTTGGAGATTTCGATTCCTGACTCTGGGCACAGGGCATAGGTAGCGCTAGGGGAGCAAAGCGCTAACACAAGGGATATTGTTATCCAGTGCCTAAGTGTCAATGAGGTGCCCATTCAAATACATGCAGCATGTCAAAATGCAGCAAATTGATAGTTTTTCTTAGATTCTGGGCGGGCTTATTTTGCTTGCCTAATATATAACCGCCGCGATGACGGTTATAACCTAGTTATGTGCGGGAGACAAGATAGTCAGGTTGGAGTTACTGTGGTCTTCGTGCAAATCGAGCGCAGTAGCAATAGCTTTCAAGGTGCTATCTGGATCAGAGATCTCGAAGGTTCCTGAAACCAATTTGTCCTCTACTTGGGGGGAGGCGGCAACTGGAACCGCTAAATAGCGATTTAATTCAGTTAAAGCATCCTTAAGTGGAGTTTTTTCAAAGACTAGCAGTCCTTTTGTCCAGTCAGTAGCTTCTTCCGGTGATGTTTGGCCAATTGGGCTGAGGCCCCTTTCAGAAACGCTGACTTTCTCGTTCTTGACCAATTGTACTGATTCAGGCTCCAAGCCGGGAGCGCTATCGGTTTCGCTGACTGAGACTGTGCCCTCAGTTACAGATACTCTTGTGCTCTGTGGGTTGAGTTCAACGTTAAATTCGGTTCCCAATACGCGGATATTGGCGCTGCCGGCAGTAACAGTAAAGGGGCGAGAAGTTTGCTTTGCCACTTCGAAGAAGGCTTCACCTCGAACTAACTCCGTGCGGCGCTCATTGCGGTTATAGATTACCCGCAGTTCACTATTGGAGTTCAGCTTTACTTCTGAGCCATCGGACAGGTTTATTGTCTGTATTTGTCCACGTTCAGTCGCATATATTTGAGCCTTGAGTTCGCCGCCCATACCCTGATATCCAACCCACAGGGCAACTATTGCTCCGCAGGTTGCCAGCCCGCCGCCCATAAGCCACTGAGGCAATGTCCATTGCTTCGAACTCAGCTGCTTCTGTGTTTCGCTAGATGCGGAGCATGAGGCTGCTTTATTTTGCGGAGAGGGGATGCTTTCAGGGAACAATGTATCTACCGGTAGGTGAGATAAAGCACCCAGGTCTCCCCAGAGTTCAGTGATTTCGGCAAAAGCCAGCTGATTCTCTTCTTGGGAAATCCACTTCTTGAACTGGTGGCGGTCGCTAGATGTAATCGAGTCAGAGCGCAAACGAGCAACCCAAGCGCAAGCCTGGTCAAGGCTTTCTTCACTTATTGCTTGCTTAGGGTTAGTCATCATGGTTGCTCTAGCATCTTGGGTTTACGAAGTGTTACTTTAGTACTTAGATATTCAGGGCGGCATATTACTCAAAGTTTCTAGATTTGTGCGACCTCTACCGCGCATACCGTCGAATAAAAATGTCATTCCAACGAGTTTTTACTGAATTGCAGTAAAATGTTCTGTTGTATGTAGAGTATTTAGGTTTACTCAATTCGGCCCTTCGAAGCTGAGACGACTGAACAGCTTCCCCCCTCAAATAATTTTGTGGAGTTGTTGCTAAGGTGTGAATACCGGTGGTTCATCTTCTTTTATCGTTATTTTAAGGATATATGTCACAAGTGGCGCAACTGACTGAAGGTCACCTTTCAGGAGTTACCTTCTTACGACACGCTTTCAAAGCCTGCAAAATATACTTTTCCACGCTACTTACGGAGATATTCATCTCCTTAGCTATCTCGCTATAGGAAAGGCCCCGGGTCCTATGCAATAGAAAGGCCTGGCGGCACTTTAGGGGTAGCTTGTCCATGGTTTCGTAGATGGATTGCAGCTGCTGACGGGCTGCCAGCAACCTTTCTGGTGACTGATGGTCCGCATGGTCGTCGTTATAGGGTTCACCCTCCATGGGGATCTGCTGGCTCACGTACTCTACATGCAGCTTGCCCCGACGCAGCTGGTCTACGGCCAGGTTGTTGGCAATCTGGTAGAGGTAGGCCCGTGGGTTCTCGAGTTCCTTTTCATCGCTGAGTTTTTGCAGGCGTAGATAGGCGTGTTGGGCGATATCCTCGGCATCGTCAGGGCTTTTTACAATGCGAGAGACAAAGCGCACCAGGGCCTGTCCGTGCTCGGTAAACAGCCTTTCAAGAAGCGTCTTCCTGGCCTTATTCATTACTGATCGTGATCCCCGTACCCTGCTCGCTGTAGTTATGGACTGATTGTTCTTAGTGCGAGCTGGCGCACAGTTATATCACAAGCATTGGTTTCGCTACGAGAGGTACGATCGAACTTGAATGGTCACACTCTCCGATTCTCTATGCCTGACGGTGGATGCCGGTATAATGGCGGCCGCGCCACAGGCGCAGACAATAAGACCCTGCAGAGGTGTGTCGAGCACCGGAGATTGAATGAGTTATCAAGTACTGGCACGGAAGTGGCGGCCGAAGCTGTTTCGCGAGATGGTGGGACAGGAGCATGTTCTCCAGGCGTTGATCAACGCCCTGGATAATGGCCGCTTGCACCACGCCTACCTCTTTGCCGGTACCCGTGGTGTGGGTAAAACCACGATCGCACGAATCCTGGCCAAGTGCCTGAATTGTGAAGAGGGAGTTAGTTCTGAACCCTGTGGCCAGTGCCACACTTGCAATGAGATTGCCGATGGCCGTTTTGTTGACTTGATCGAAGTGGATGCAGCCTCGCGTACCAAGGTCGAAGATACTCGTGAACTGCTTGAGAACGTGCAGTACGCACCGACCCGGGGCCGCTTCAAGGTTTACCTGATCGACGAAGTCCATATGTTGTCGAACAGCTCGTTTAACGCGCTGTTAAAAACCCTCGAAGAACCGCCTCCCCATGTGAAGTTTCTATTGGCAACGACTGATCCGCAGAAGTTGCCGGTTACCGTGCTGTCCCGCTGTCTCCAGTTCAAACTGAAGAATATGAGCCCCGAGCGGGTTGTGGGGCACTTGAAGTTTGTGTTGGAGCAGGAACAGGTTCCGTTTGAAGAAGGAGCCCTGTGGCATCTCGGTCGCGCCGCAGATGGCAGTATGCGAGATGGGATGAGTCTTACTGACCAGGCCATCGCATTTGGTGGGGGGCAAATTACCGAGGCAGAAGTGCGCGGTATGCTGGGCAGTATCGATACCGGTTTGGTGTGGAAGCTGCTGCAAGCCTTGTCTGAAGAGGACGCACAGGCTTTATTTGCCACAGTTGCTGAGTTGTCTCAGCAGGCCCCTGATTACAGTGCTGCGCTGGCAGAACTCGCCGATAACCTGCACCGTATCGCAGTGGCTCAGGTGTTGCCGCAATCTATCGATAATTCCCTGGGTGATGGTGAGCGACTGAGAAATTTAGCTGGGCGTATCGCACCGGAAAATGTGCAGCTGTATTACCAGATGGCCCTGCTGGCCCGGCGTGACTTGCCCTTGGCCCCGGATCAGCGCAGTGGCTTTGAAATGGCTCTACTGCGGATGCTGGCCTTCCGCCCTCAGGGAGTTGCGGATATTCCCCGTTCTCCTCTGCCATCGGCTTCCGAATCCGTTTCACCAGCACCAGCTCTAGAAGCGCTACAGCCACAGGCCCCTGTAGCGCCAGAAGTACCGGAGGTCAGTCCGGCAAAAAAGCCTGAAGCGGCACAGCCGCAGGCTGTTACAAAGGTTGATGTGGCTCCCCCGCAGGCAGTGCAGGGCCTGCAGCCGTTGCAGAATCAGGCAGAGCAAAGGGAGGCAGAGCCTGCAGCCCCAACTGAAATGATCAGTGAGCCAGAGACGGAGGCTCAGCCTGAGCAAATTACAAGCCCGCCTCCTGTCCAGGGAGTGGAAGAAGAGCGTCCCCAGCGTAAAGATGTCCTGGCCGAGCTTCGCCAGCGAGTTGCGGAAGTGGAGTCGGCGCCGGCACCACAGCAACCAGTACCACAAAATACGGTGAATACCTCGCGGGAGGCTCCGGTAGAAAGCCGCAGTCAGGAAGTGCCAAAAGGGCGTTTGGAAGCATTAACGCCTGGCAGTTGGCCGGTAATGTATGGACAGCTGGGTATTACCGGTATTTTGCACTCTATTGCCCAGCACTTGGAGATGGTGGGCAGGCAGGACAATATACTCTCGTTCACCCTGGATGAATCCTACAGTAGCCTCTACGACGAAGTTCACCAGCGGCGCCTTGGGGACTCTCTGGCTGATTTCTTCCAGCAGCCTGTGGTGGCGCAGATCCAAGTAGGGCAGGTACATGGGAGTACCCCCGCCCGATTAGTCGCTTCTACCCGCCAAGCGCGGCTAGAAGCTGCCCAGGATGCACTGGTCGCTGACCCACTGGTTCAAGAATTACAGACAGAATTGAGTGCGGAACTGGTGCCGGGCTCCGTAGAATCACTAGTAGTAGAAGATTAATGACAATTAGGGCCCGGTTTATTCCGGGGCCACATGCACAAGATAGAGGTTACCTATGAAAGGTTTGGGCGATTTGATGCAGCAGGCCCAGAAAATGCAGGCCGATATGCAGGAAAAAATGCAGAAGATGCAGCAGGACCTGACTGAGCTTCGCATCTGCGGTGAGTCTGGGGCGGGTATGGTCAAGGTGACGATGAATGGTCGCCACGATGTGACATCTGTGGAAATTGATCCCTCCCTGATGACCGAAGAGAAGGAAATGCTGGAAGACCTGCTGGCCGCTGCGGTCAACGACGCTGTGCGCCGTGTAGAGGAAAAAACACAGGAACTGCAAAAGCAGGGGATGGGAGACCTGACTTCAGGTATCAATTTGCCTGAAGGCTTTAAGTTCCCCTTTTAAGAAGTGGCCATCCACTGGTTTTGAGTTTGTATGTTTAGTCCCCTGATTGAAGAGCTGATCCGCGCGCTCCGCTGTCTGCCCAGTGTGGGCCCCAAGTCCGCGCAGCGCATGGCGATGTACCTGTTGGAGAAAGACCGGGAAGCTGCCTCCCTGCTGGCCCAGAGTTTGGCGCGAGCGGTGGAACAAGTGGGGCGCTGTGGGCAGTGTCGCACCCTCACAGAAGAGTCCGTTTGCTCATTGTGTAGCAATAGCCGGCGCGAGCAGGACTCACTGTGCGTGGTTGAGACGCCCGCTGATGTTCTGGCTATTGAGCAGGCCGGTAATTACCACGGTCGCTACTTTGTCCTGCATGGGCATCTCTCGCCCATCGATGGTATTGGCCCGGGGGACCTGGGGATCGACTTGCTGGAGCAGAGGCTCGCTACTGAGCAGTTGCGTGAACTTATTGTCGCCACTAACCCTACGGTAGAAGGTGAAGCTACCGCGCAGTACATTGCGGAGAGAGCTCGTGCCCAGGGGGTGACGGTGAGCCGGATTGCCCACGGTGTACCCATCGGCGGAGAGTTAGAGTATATCGATGGCGGCACTCTCGCCCACGCCTTTAATAGTCGAACCGCATTTTTCTCCGGCAGTTGAGTGATATCGATGACAGAAATAGATACCACTCCACGCTGGGTCGACAGTTACGAGCAGCTGGTAGAGTTGTGTGCAGAGTGGCGCAAGCAGAGTGCGGTAGCCCTGGATACCGAGTTCATGCGCAGCCGAACTTTTTATCCCCAACCGGCCCTGGTCCAGGTAGGTGATGGAAAACACTGCTACCTGATCGACAATTTGGCGATTGAGGAGTTACAGCCGCTTCGCGACCTCTTGCTCGATACCGCTGTCACTAAAATCATGCACAGTTGTAGTGAGGACCTGGAAACCCTGGAGCGCTTGCTAGGCGTGATTCCCGAGCCCATTTTTGATACCCAAATTGCCGCTGCAATCTGTGGTATGGGAGCAGGCTTGGGTTATGCGGCGACAGTTAACCAGCTACTGCATATAGAGTTGCCCAAGAGTGAAACCCGCTCGGACTGGCTGCAGAGACCTCTCAGCGATGCACAGAAAACCTATGCCGCCCTCGATGTCGCTTGGTTGCCGGTACTCTACGGCGTACTGGTAAAGGACCTCAATGCGAAGGGGCGCCTGGAGTGGTTGCAGGAAGACTGTGCATCATTGGTGGTCACGGCTCGAAACCCGAGCCCACCTGAGATTTACTACCAAAAAGTGAAAGGTGCCTGGCGCCTGCGCAGTAAACAACTGGCAGTGCTACAGGATGTGTGTGCCTGGCGCGAAAAGCAGGCCAGGGCGCTGAATATGCCGCGCAATCACTTGTTGAAAGAGAATATCTGTCTCGGCCTGGCCCAACAGTTGCCGCGGCATAGAGGTGCCTTGAGCCAACTGGGTATGGAAGGGCGAGCTCTGCGTGAGCACGGCGAAGCTCTGTTAAAGATCGTTGCCCAAGCCTGCGAGAGAAGCGATCCACCTGCGCGAATGCAGCAGCCCCTCAACCGGCAGCAGGGAGAGATCCTCAAGCAACTGCGACTTGAGATGGTGTCTATTGCCGAGCGGGCCGGGTTGCCTGCCGAAATATTAATTCGCAAAAAAGAGCTGGAAGCCTTGGTCCAGGCCCGTCGACCCGAGTTAGAGGGCCGGCTCAGAGGATGGCGGGCCGATGTGATTGGCCACCCTTTGCTCGAAGCTCTGAAACAATTGCGTAAAGAGGAATTGAAGTGAAAGTTTTATGCGATATTTATCGCAGTCCAAATAAAGACGAAATGTATCTGTACGTGGATAAGCGCGAAGGCACTGCGAGGGTTCCCAAAAATCTACTGGAGCTTTTCGGCAAGCCGCAGCACGTCACTACGATGTTGGTGACGCCGGACAAAAAGCTGGCCCGTGCAGAGGCGGACAAGTTGCTCAAAGAGGTGCTCACTCGCGGCTATTACTTACAGATGCCGCCAATAGCCGATTCCGAAATGAGTGAAATCGCGCTGAAGAACAGCAAGTTGCAACGCTGAGTCGAGCTAAATGGCACAGGAGCCTTTTTGGCGGCGGAAAACGCTGGAGCAAATGAGTCGATCCGAGTGGGAGCAGCTTTGTGACGGTTGTGGTCGCTGCTGTCTGCACAGCTTGGAGGATGAGGATACGGGTGAGGTCTACCTCACTAATGTGGCCTGCCGCCTGTTGGATACCCATTCCTGCCAGTGCAGTGAGTACAGCCAGCGCAAAGCCCATGTTCCCGGATGTATTCAGTTGCGTATAGAGGATATTGCCGAATTCGATTGGTTGCCGCTCACCTGCGCATACCGCAGTCTTGCGGAAGGGCGCCCTCTTGCGGACTGGCACCCACTGGTGTCGGGGGACCCGGAATCCGTACATCGGGCGGGGATATCGGTGCGTGGGCGCGTTGTCAGTGAAGAGTCGGTTCATCCAGACGATATGGAGGATCATATTGTCTCTTGGGTTGAACAGGGTTGATCGCAAACGGGAACTGCGACCTGTGAACGCCTTTGGATATTGCGCATAATTAAGGAGCCTCTGAGTAACTCCTTGATTCGATTCTTCGAATTAATTATCGCTGGCAGTGCTTGTCTGCGAAGCGGCGTAAATATGCCGGTTCCGAGCGAGTGACGATGTAAAGGACCCTGGCATATTTGCCCGATATTGGATCGGTGTGCCAGAAAGTAGAGTGAGAGAATGACAGAAGATTTCCAATTTGCCTGGATGGTATACGCCGCTTCAACACTGGTTATGCTGTTGGCGGGCTGGTGGTTTATGCGCAATTGGCGCTGGAGTTGGGTACGCCAGACTCTACTGTTAGTGGCTGCGGCGGTGTTGCTGGCGCCGGCAAAGACCTCTGTAGCGGAGTCAGTTGCTGTGCCGGTGTTGCCGCTATTTGTTTATCAAACGCTGTTTGAAGAAAATGGAGCGGCGCCAGAGGTCACTACCAATTTGATATTCGCTTCGGGTGGAGCCCTGGCGATCATGGTTGTTTGGGGGATTGTCAGCTTGCTGATGAGATTTCGCCGGGACAGGCGTCGTCGCTTTGATGAAGATCCCTACTTTAACGAACAATAACCCAAGATATGGCTGTCATGCCTGAGGGCAGGGTAGCCATTCACCCAGTATTTTTTGTTGCACTTTAATTCACTTGCGCAGCCATCGTCCCTCCTCGACGCCTATATCCAGGCCTTCACTCGGTTGCTCGTATCAAAGGCGCTAAAACCCTTTAGACCGACAACCCCAGTCAATGACAGCTGCTATATCTATTAAGCTGGTTCCCGCTGTGGCGCAATGCAAAACAATGTAAAAGCAGTGTCACTTTTCTGCCAGGTATCCAGTAACAACAAGAGGCGGCTGTATCCAGCATGTGGGAAGTACCTCGCACCTAATAGGGGAAGAGGGCAAGGGCAGTCGTGAATAGAGTGAAATATTCAGTTCAATACCCACTTGCCCGGATTGGCAGTGAGAGCCGAATGGCTGAGGAATACTGATGCTCGATCACCTGCTTATATTGACTGCAGTAATGCTGGTTTCGGGCATTTTGGGTGGGTTGGTCAATTACTATCAAATGCTGTTTACCGAAGAAGATCCAGCGGGGCTCGCACGTTGCCTGATTATGGGGCTGTGTGGCGCCTTGATGGTGCCGATATTCCTTAAATTCACCCAGAGTGACTTGTTGATAGAAATCCAGGGTGACCCCTCGCGTTTATTGATTTTTACCGGTTACTGCCTGCTCGCTGCAATTGCGTCCCGTATGTTCGTGTTTAACGCCGCGCGGCGCCAGTTGCGCGACGCCAGTATTGCCCGCGCCCGAGTAGAGAATATGGAGCAGGAACTGCGCACCATGCAGTTGGAAATGATGCCCCTATTGGAGCATGAAATTGAGGGCGATCCCGAGCAGGGGCCGACCATCGATTTCAATCAGATCCGTAAATTGGATGACAATGCCCTACAGGTGCTGCATTTGTTAAATACCGGGGAGTGTGTATTTCGGTCTCTTTCCGGCATGGTGCAGGACAGCGGTATGGAAACCAATTCTATAGCCCGCGCCTTGAATAGCTTGCTGGTGCTGGAGATGGTCGGGAAAATTCATAGTCACCTGGGCATCCGCTGGTATATCACCGGCAAAGGTCGCCAGGTTGTACACCGCCGCAGTACCCAGATGGCCTAGGCTGCTTCGGTAAGCCCACGCGTACTTTCAAGGCTCGCCCTGCGGGACTGGCAAGTTTCCCCAGCGCAAGCTGGTCATCCAAATTGAGCGTTACCGCCTCGCCCCCAACCTGTTGTTCAATTATCATTCGCTAAAAGAGATAGTTAGCCTCGACGACAGGATTGGAGCAGTTATGAAGTTTACCGGTACCGAAAGCTATGTAGCGACCGAAGACTTGCAGATGGCGGTGAATGCGGCCGTTACCCTGCAGCGCCCACTATTGATCAAGGGTGAGCCCGGCACCGGCAAAACACTGCTCGCCGAGCAGGTAGCAGAGAGCCTCGGACTAAAGCTGATCCAGTGGCATATTAAATCCACCACCAAAGCCCAGCAGGGCCTGTACGAGTACGACGCGGTATCCCGCCTGCGGGACTCCCAACTGGGGGTGGATAAGGTTCACGATATTGGCAACTACATTAAGCGCGGTAAGCTTTGGGAGGCCTTTGCGGCGGATGAGCGCGTAGTGCTGCTGATCGATGAAATCGATAAAGCGGATATCGAATTCCCCAACGACTTGCTGGTTGAACTGGATCGCATGGAGTTCTTTGTCTATGAGACTGGCGAAACCATCAAGGCCAAGCAGCGCCCCATCGTAATTATCACTTCCAACAACGAAAAAGAACTGCCGGACGCCTTTTTGCGCCGCTGCTTTTTCCATTACATCAGCTTCCCCGATCGTGACACCATGCGCAAAATTGTCGATGTGCACTATCCAGGGATCAAAGGGCAGCTGGTGGCTGAGGCAATGGATATTTTCTTCCAGCTGCGCGAGGTTCCAGGCCTGAAGAAAAAGCCTTCTACCTCTGAGCTGATCGATTGGCTCAAGCTGTTGATGGCTGATGATATTCCCGGGGAGATCCTGAAAAACAGCGATAGCAGCAATGCCATTCCGCCGCTCTATGGTGCCCTGCTGAAAAACGAGCAGGATGTCCATATGCTGGAGCGCCTGGCGTTTATGGCCCGTCGCGATAATCGCTAAACTGTGTTGGTTAATGTCACCGAGGGCTTAGGTTGTCCTCGGTGATTTCGGCCCGGTTTAACCGGGTGTTATTTTTTCCCTGTGCTGACTGCGAATTATTATGCTGATTGGCTTTTTCCAGAATTTACGCCGCTATAAATTACCGGTAACCATCACCGAACTGCTGGCCCTGCTTGAGGCATTACAGCAGCGCCTGGTGTTTGCCGACCTTGAGGAGTTTTACTTCCTTGCCCGCGTTTGCCTCGTCAAGGACGAGAAGCACTTCGATAAATTTGATCGCGCTTTCAACGCCTATTTTAAGGACCTTGAGACCCTCGACGACATTGTCGAACAAATGATTCCCGAGGACTGGCTGCGTGCAGAATTTATGAAGCAGCTGAGCGAAGAGGAAAAGGCCCAGGTACAAAGCCTCGGTGGCTTGGAAAAACTGCTGGAGGAATTTAAGAAGCGTCTAGAGGAGCAGAAGAAGCGTCACAGTGGTGGTAATCGCTGGATTGGCACTGGCGGCACCAGCCCGTTTGGCAATAGCGGTTATCATCCCGGTGGTATCCGTGTGGGCGGTAAGGGACGCAATCGCTCGGCGTCAAAAGTGTGGGAGAAGCGCCAGTTTAAAAATCTGGATGACAGTATCAGTCTGGGTACCCGCAATATCCAGGTGGCTCTGCGCAAGTTGCGCAAATTTGCCCGCACCGGGGCCGCAGAGGAACTGGATCTGGATAACACCATTTCCTCTACTGCACGCAACGCCGGGTTACTGGATATTCAAATGGTGCCGGAGCGACATAATGCGATTAAGGTGCTGATCTTTTTCGATGTAGGGGGCTCTATGGACCCCTATGTGCGCGTCTGTGAAGAACTGTTCTCCGCCTGTCGTTCCGAGTTCAAGCATCTCGAATATTTTTATTTCCACAATTTTGTTTACGAACATGTGTGGAAAGACAACCAGCGGCGCTATAGCGAGAATACCTCGCTGCTGGAAATACTGCGCACCTATGGCAAGGACTACAAAGTAATTTTTGTCGGCGATGCGTCTATGGCGCCCTACGAAATTACCAGTCGTTTCGGCAGTGTCGAACATATGAATGAGGAGCCCGGTGCGGCCTGGATGGAGCGTGTTACCGATACCTACAGTAACCTGATCTGGTTGAATCCTGTAGGAGAGGAGTACTGGCAATATACTCCCAGTATTGGTATGACCCAGAGACTGGTGGACGGGCATATGTATCCGATGACCCTGGAGGGGTTGGATCGAGCCATCGCTTATTTGGTTAAAGGGCGTTAAAAGGCTGATCGCTTTTTCAGGTAGCACCGTAGGTGCTGCCTGCTATTCCTTCGAGGGGTTTCGTTAGTTGCTCAACTAGAGAGAGAAGCGAAAAATCGCTTCGTGGAGTCATTATCAATGAGAAGCCACTGGGTTTCTCTATCTCTTTTCCCCCAGTATTAATCCCATTTTCTACGATAGAAAACAACGGCAGATGACACTGGGGGGCGCCCCAAAGCCCTGCAATAGCGGTTAAACCCAATAGTCGCTGGCGATTTGTTTGTAATTTTCTGGATTCACTATCGGTCCCTTTCTTAATTGCGGTTGTGGGGGTGGTTGGTACTAGTAAAACGCTACTGTTGTCCGGTAGTAATGTTTCCATCAACTTGCACCACTGTTGTCGTTTTTCGTTGGCCCAGAATATCTCATCATCGGTAATTGATAGGGCCATAGTAATTCTTGTGGCTATGTCCTCTGAAAATACCGGCCGGTATTTTCGCAACCAGTCTCCGTGAGTATTGGCGATGGCGCGGCCCTGCAAAATTCTGAATACATCCGCCAGTTCGCCCAGTAATTCAATGTCAGACAGGTGTTTAATCTCGCAGATAGAAAATTGATTATTTAATGTAGGAATAAATTCCTGGATTGCTGATTGAATAGGCGTATCTGCCAGTTGACTGATCTCGGGGCAAGTAACCAGGCGGGTTACTTTATTTGCGGATAAGTGCTGTGACGGGATTAAAATTTTGCCGACGTCTACAAGTAATGAAGGAGTTTGACTAAACCAACCGACAGTATCAAAGCAGGGTGCTAAACCGATAACACCGTCGGTAGGAATAAGTGAGTGACTGGTTCGAATGCCGAATAAACCACAATAGCTTGCAGGTACCCTCACCGATCCGCCGGTGTCGGTGCCTAAGCCAATATCGGCTGTTCCTGAGGCCACGGCGGCGGCCGATCCCATAGAGGAACCCCCACAAAAATAGCCGGGCAGTTTAGGGTTGTCGGCAGAACCGTAATGTAAATTACTCCCCTGCATGCTGTAGGCGAGTTCATCAAGGTGGGTAAACCCAGTAAAGGTTGAGCCGGCCTCCAGTAATTGCTGTAAGCTGAGTGCAGTTTTATTGGCTGGGGGGTGAGTATTGAACCACTCGGGGCTGCCTGCCGTATTTTTCTCCCCTTTCAATTGAAAGAGATCTTTGACCGCTAAACGCACGCCTGTTAGCGGCCCGGAATCTGATAACGTTAAAGAGCGAGGTCCGTGCTCGCAAAATACGCCTTTTATGGGTTGGCTCCCTTATTTGTCATTGCCGCTAAAATGCTTCGGCGGTACACCGTCGTGATCGGCGGTGATGCTCAGTTCCTCCTTGGTGGTTTCGCCCACCTTTACGTGAACCTCTTCTGCACCGTGCATCCAGTCCACCAGTTTCTCGCGAATAAAATACAGGATAATTCCGGCAATAATTGCGGCCAGGGCTACTCCGCCAAAGGTTGCGAGTGGACCGGATACACCAACGAGTTTACCGATCTCTGCGGCTCCTTTGTTGGCAATACCAATAAAGGCAAACCAAAGCCCCATCATCAGGGATAAATAGCGCAGCGGAGATAATTTAGTTACGACAGAGAGCCCAATTGGCGATAGGCAAAGTTCGCCAATGGTGTGGAAAATATAGGCAAATACCAACCACCAAATACTCGCCTTAATGGTCTCTGAATCGCCAATTTGCAGGGCGGCACCGCACATGGATAAGAAACCCACGCCGAGAAAAACCAGTCCCAAACTGAATTTGGCCGGTGAGCTGGGTTCCCGGTCTCCCATGCCTACCCAGATACTGGCTATAATCGGCGCGAGGATAATAATAAACAGAGGGTTTACCATCTGCAGCCAACTGGCTGGAATCTCCCATCCCAGTACATTCAGGTCGGTTCGATATTTGGCGAATAAGTTCATTGAGCCGGCAGCCTGCTCAAAGCCGGCCCAAAAAATCACGATAAACACACCCAGCACCAAAATAACTTTGATGCGGTCGCGCTCCTCTTGAGTCAGTGGGCGGCGCTTATCGACGTCCTCATCTTTCTTGTCTTTCAGTTCCAGGTGCGCAGAAGGTTCTACACCGATTTCTCCCAGGTAGCGCTTGGCTTGGGTCAACTGCAGGATTAGGCCGGCTAACATGCCAAGGCCAGCGACGATAAAGGCCAGCTGGTAATCCACCTTTTCTCCAATCCAGCCCACCACCAGGTAACCGAGGATAGAGCCCAGGTTGATACCCATATAAAAAATGGTAAAGGCAGTGTCCCGGCGGTGATCACCCTCTTCATAGAGGTCCCCGACCATGGTAGAGATATTTGGCTTGAAGAAACCGTTGCCGATAATCAGCAAGGCCAACCCGATCCACAACATATAAATTTGGCTGCCATTTGGCAGCCAACCGTGGGGAAATCCCAGGGCGAACTGTCCCAGCATCATCAAGGTGCCGCCGAACATAATACAGCGGCGCTGGCCCCAGCGATTATCCGCCATCCAGCCGCCGATAATGGGGGTCAGGTAGACCAGCATTGCGTACCAGCCCAGGTAGCTGAGGGCTTTGGATTGCAATTCGGTATCGGTCAATTGTTCCCAGCCGAAGACTGCCGCAGTCGCTGTAGAGGTCAGGTAGAAGACAAAAATACCGCGCATGCCGTAGTAGCTGAGACGTTCCCACATCTCGGTGCCAAACAACAGGAAGAGTCCTTTGGGGTGGCCAAACAGTTGGCCTGCGCTGGTAGGGGGCTTGGGCTTGATCTCTTGCATAGTACTGCTCGCAAGGTATGACCCTGAGGAATTGCACTAGCAGTAAAGGCCGTGCCCCTCAGAAGAAGTGCTATTCGTACCAGTATAGATGAGCGCCACAATAAGGTTTGATAGCCCTGCGGTGCGCAGGGGGTATAATCCCGCGTTTGCCATTGCTGTACGAATTATGAGTCACACCGAAGCAGAAAAAGTACTGGGGGCGCTGCAAGCCCGAATCTCCGCGACCATGGGGCGTGACCGCTATGGGTTGCGCAGGACCGTCAAAAATGTACGTCGGCGCCAAAAAGAGGGCAAGCCGGTAGATCGCATATTGGCCCAATTGGAGCAGCAGCTCCAAGCGTCTGAGACCCTGGTGGAGGAGCGTCGGCGCAAGTTGCCGGAAGTGCAGTGGCCGGAGTCTTTGCCAGTGGTAGCGCGGCGGGAGGAAATCGCCGAGCAGATCGAGAAAAATCAGGTTGTAGTGATTGCCGGTGAAACCGGTTCTGGTAAAACCACTCAGTTGCCAAAAATTTGCCTGTCACTGGGCCGGGGAATTTACGGCCAGATCGGCCACACGCAGCCGCGCAGGATTGCTGCGCGCACTGTAGCCAATCGAATTGCTGAGGAACTGGGGCAGCCCCTGGGAGAGTCCGTCGGTTACCAGGTGCGCTTTACCGACCACAGCACCGAGCATACCCACGTCAAACTGATGACAGACGGTATCCTGCTGGCTGAAATTCAGCGCGATCCCCTGTTAAATAAATACGATACGCTGATTATTGATGAGGCCCATGAGCGCAGCCTTAATATTGATTTTCTATTGGGCTATTTGAAAACCATTCTGCCCAAGCGCCCTGACCTGAAACTGATAATTACCTCGGCCACCATCGACCTGGAAAAATTCTCCCGGCACTTTGAAGATGCGCCGATTATCGAGGTTTCCGGTCGAACTTACCCGGTAGAAGTTCACTATCGCCCCGCAGCGGATACGGATGCAGATCTCAACGAGCAGGTGGTCACTGCTGTGGAGGAATTGCTGCACGAGGAAAAGTCCAGCAGCCGGCGCGGTGGGGATATCCTGGTATTTATGAGCGGCGAGCGGGAAATTCGCGAGTGCGCCAAGGCTTTGCGCGATGCACAGATAGCGCAATTGGAAGTGCTGCCCTTGTATGCCCGCTTGAGCCTTGCGGAGCAAGCCAAAGTTTTCCACGGCCATAAAGGCCGTCGCATTGTACTCGCTACCAATGTGGCGGAGACCTCTATTACGGTGCCCGGTATCCGTTATGTGATCGACCCGGGTACTGCACGAGTGAGCCGCTACAGCTATCGCAGTAAAATTCAGCGGCTGCCTATAGAGCCGGTTTCCCAGGCCAGCGCCAACCAGCGTGCCGGTCGCTGTGGCCGTGTCAGCGCCGGTGTTTGTGTGCGCTTGTATGAAGAGCGGGATTTTGAGCAGCGCCCGGAATTTACTGATGCGGAAATTTTGCGTACGAATCTGGCCGCAGTCATTCTGCAAATGTTGCAGTTGCGTATCGGTGATATCCGCGAGTTTCCATTTGTCGATCCGCCGGACCCACGACTGATTAATGACGGCTATAAATTGCTGCAGGAATTACAGGCGGTAGATGAGCAGGGCCGAGTCACTAAATTGGGGCGATCCCTATCAAGGTTGCCTTTGGACCCGCGCCTGAGCCGCATGTTATTGGCGGGGGCGGAGAATGGCAGTGCGCGGGAGCTCTTGATTATTGTCGCCGCTCTCGCCGTGCAGGACCCGCGCGAGCGCCCGGCAGAAAAACGCCAGGCTGCGGATGAAAAACATCGCCAGTGGCAGCATGAACAATCGGATTTTTTATCCTTCGTTCAGCTATGGGATGCCTTTGAAGTCCAGCGTCAGGAACTGAGTCAAAATCAGTTGCGCAAGTGGTGCCAGAAAAACTTCCTTTCCTGGCTGCGTATGCGCGAGTGGAGAGATATCCACCATCAGTTGCGCGTGGCTTGTCGCGATCTCGAAGTTAAAGAAAACAAAGAGCCAGCGGAATACGAAGCGATACACCGAGCCGTCGTGGTGGGGTTGCTGGGCAATATTGGCGCGCGGGATGAAAACAAGGAGTTTAACGGCTGCCGCAATCGTCGATTCCATATTTTCCCAGGCTCTGGTCAATTTAAAAAACCACCCCGCTGGGTGGTGTCTGCCCAGTTACTGGAGACCAGCCGCCTGTTCGCCCATACCGTAGCCAAGGTCGAGCCCGAGTGGATATTGGCCGCTGCGCAGCACCTGGTTAAGCGCAATTATTTTGAACCCCATTTTGACGCTCGCTCCGGGCAGGTGATGGCCTTTGAGAAGGTCTCCCTTTACGGTTTGGTGCTGGTGGAAAAACGCCGAATTCCCTACGGCAAACTGGACCCGCAAACTTCGCGGGAAGTGTTTATTCGCCAGGCACTGGTGGAGCAACGCTATCGCGGTAAGGGGCGATTTTATAAGCACTATCTCGACCTGTTGAAGTCCCTGGAAGAGCTCGAAGCTAAATCCCGTCGTCGGGATATTTTGGTGGATGATGAAGTGGTGTACCGCTTCTTCGATGAGCGTATCCCAGCGGATATCGTCAACCTGGCCGGATTTGAGCACTGGCGCAAGAAAGCGGAATCCAGCGATACACAGCTGCTGTTTATTCCCCGCGACTTATTGATGCAGCAGAGTGCCGATCATGTGGGAGAGGCCCAATTCCCCAATGAGTTACAGGCGGGCGGTATTGTCTATCCGCTCAGCTATCACTTTGAGCCTGGCAGTGTGGATGATGGCGTCAGTATACAGGTGCCGGTTGCAGCGCTGCACCAGGTGCCGGCAGCTCGCCTCTCCTGGTTGGTGCCGGGCATCTTGCGGGACAAGTGCATCGCTCTGGTAAAAGCCCTGCCCAAGCAGTGGCGCAAGTATTTTGTGCCAGTGCCGGCTGCGATAGATAAGGCTTTGCCCCGACTGCGTGCAGACAATACCCCGTTGTGGCAGTCGTTGGCTCTGGAGCTGAAACGCCAGACAGCGCAGCAGCTACCAGATGAGGTGTGGGAGTCTGCGGAACAGGCCCTGGAAGATTATTACCGTTTCAATATCCAGGTGATGGATGAAGCCGGTAAATTGCTGGATCAAGATCGGGATTTGGCCTTATTGCAGGCGCGCTACCGGGATAGGGTACAGCAGGGGCTGGCAACGGCTGGCGACAGTTTTGAGCGGGAGGGTATTTCCCGCTGGGACTTCGGTGATCTTCCAGAGACCCATACCCTCAACCAGGGCGGGCTCAAGGTGCGGGCTTACCCCGCGCTGGTTGAAGGAAAAGACAGTGTCTCCCTGAAGCTACTGGATAACCCCAGCGAGGCTCGCAGGCTTACTCGCGCCGGTATTTGCCGTTTGGCTCTGC
Source organism: Microbulbifer maximicatervae (SeqCode) (assembly GCF_052466985.1). Lineage (NCBI taxonomy): Bacteria > Pseudomonadati > Pseudomonadota > Gammaproteobacteria > Cellvibrionales > Microbulbiferaceae > Microbulbifer > Microbulbifer maximicatervae (SeqCode). Next base: position 2,888,299 of record NZ_CP174298.1, on the reverse strand, counting down.
TGCACTTGCCGGAGAAGGTGAAGTATCTGCGCAAAGAGCTGTTGCGAGGCAAGGAGCTGGGGCTTTCTGCAGCAGATTTGGGGCGTCGTGAGGAGGTAGCTGACGACATATTGATGGCAGCCGTGCGCGAAGTTTTCTGGCCCAAAGAGGAGTTGCCGCGCACCGAAGCTGAATTCCTGGCCGCTTTGGAAAATGACAGTGACTTGGTGGGGGTGGCCCAGGAGATTGGTGATCTGTTGGTCAAGGCCCTGGCCCAGCTAGTGCCCCTGCGCAAACAAATCAAGCAGCAGAAAAACCTGGCGGTCGCAATGGCGGTGGGGGATATCCAGCAGCAACTGGCTGGGCTCTTCTACCGAGGATGCCTGTTTGATACTCCGCTGTCATGGCTGCGCCAGTACGGTCGCTATCTGAAGGCGATTGCAATGCGCTTGGAAAAGGCCGCTCTCGACCCTAACCGTGACCGAAAACTGCAAGTTGAATACCAGAAGGCGGCGGAGCCTTACTTGGCGCAAGTGGAGAAATATTCACCCAGAGAACTCTCTGCAGAGGCAGAATTGCGTGAGTTTCGCTGGATGTTGGAGGAATTTCGTGTTTCCTTATTCGCGCAGACTCTAAAAACCCTGATGCCGGTGTCATCCAAGCGCTTAAGCAAGTCATGGGCAGAAATTGATGGGAAAGGTTTGCTTGGTTGATTTTCTCTATGGAAAAGAGATCACAAAAAAAATTTTGATCAAGTGTAAGAATTTGATGGAGAGCCCGACAGAAGTACTGAAAGCAGGCCTGGAGCCCAGAATGACCCCTTGATACCGGTTATTTTGTGGCGGGTTCTATTCAATGACTGATTTTTGTTTCGCAGCATTATACTTCTGCGGAGTGGAAAAAAGTCTCTTGTACTTTTTATTGCTAAGGACACCTAGTTAGGAGATTCACTATGAACAAGAAGCACCTTTCCCCTGTAGCCGCCGCAGTTGGCGCAGCGTTTATCGCCACTGCCGCTATGAATGTATCTGCTGCCAACAGCAATGCTAACCCCTTTGCCGCAGCAGACCTTAGCTCAGGCTACAACGTGGCGCTGGCTGATCACGACGGTGATGATAAAAAGAAAGAGGGTAAGTGCGGCGAAGGCAAGTGCGGCGAAGGTAAGAAAAAAGAAGGTAAGTGCGGCGAAGGTAAGTGCGGCGAAGGCAAGAAAAAAGAAGGTAAGTGCGGCGAAGGTAAGTGTGGCGGGTAATTTTTCGCTGTACTCAAAGAGGGTGGATACGCTTTAGCGATCCACCCTGTTTTTTATTGATCGCTGAAAAAAGTGAGACCTGAAAGTGTTGCGCGAGTTTTCCGTAGAAGGCGCTGGGTTTGGATTGCGCCGCTCAATGATGGGTGAAAACCTTGATACAGATGCCGTAGATTTTCTGGAGGTAGCACCTGAGAACTGGATTGGTGTTGGCGGTCGCTATGGGCGCTGGTTTAAGGAATATACAGAGCGTTTTCCCTTTTTACTTCACGGTTTATCTCTCTCGATTGGTGCACCAGAACCATTGGATATGGAATTGGTTGCAGCCATTAAAAAATTTATCAAGCAACACAATATTCGCGGTTACAGTGAGCACTTGAGTTATTGCTCAGATCACGGCCATCTGTACGATTTATTGCCCATTCCCTTTACGCAAGAAGCGGTGATGTATGTTGCCGAGCGAATCCGTATGGTCCAGGACGCACTGGAAGAACGGATTGCAATGGAGAATGTCTCCTACTATGCGGCGCCGGGCCAGGAGATGACTGAACTGGCTTTTTTAAATGCGGTGCTGGAAGAGGCCGATTGTGATTTGCTTCTGGACGTGAACAATATTTATGTAAACTCGATTAACCACCGCTACGATGCGCTGGACTTTCTATCTGCACTACCTACTGAAAGAATTCGCTACGTACATATTGCCGGGCACTATGATGAGGCAGAGGATTTAAAGGTGGACACCCATGGTGCACCGGTTATTGATCCTGTGTGGGAACTACTCGATCGCGCCTACGATATTCACGGTGTGATGCCGACGCTACTTGAGCGGGATTTTAATATTCCGCCGATTCCCAAATTACTCGAAGAAGTAGGACATATTAAAACCATTCAGGCCAGTCACCAGGTGGAAGAGAATTATGTCCTCAGTCGTCGATAAGCCCGAGACATTCAAAAGTGTGCAGCGGGACTTTGCTGCCCATTTGCGCGCACCGGATCAAGTTGCGCCGCCGGCAGAAATTGAGGACCGGCGTGTCGCTATTTATCGAGATTTGATTTACAACAATATTGAATCCTTTGTTGCCAGTGGATTCCCGGTATTGCGCAGTCTTTATAGCGACGAAAACTGGCATCAAATGGTGCGTGATTTTGTCCACAAACACACATCCGTTAGCCCGTATTTTTTGCAGATCAGTGAAGAGTTTCTCTCATATTTACAGAACGAACGGGGAGAACAACCACAAGATCCTCCGTTCCTGTTGGAGCTTGCCCACTACGAGTGGGTAGAGTTGGCTTTAGATGTCAGTGATGTGGAATTACCGGAAGGGCTGGCGATAGAGGGGGATGTTTTACAGCAAGTTCCTGTAGTTTCCCCTCTTGTCTGGAGCCTCAGTTACCGCTACCCAGTGCATCGGTTGGGGCCGGATTTTCAGCCCCAAGAGCCGCCGGAGGTACCGACGTTCCTTTTCGTATACCGGGATCGTTCCGACAAAGTGAATTTTATGGAGATCAATGCCGTCACCGCCAGATTGTTGCAGTTGGTCTCTGCGGGCGATTACACCGGCTTACAAATATTGGAACAGATGGCTCAGGAATTACCCAATATTAGTCGTGACTCCTTATTTGATTTTGGTGCCGATTTATTAGAAAAACTACTGAATAAAGGGGTTATTGCCGGTTTAAAGGCTTAGCCTGTGATTGCCTGAAACTCCTTTATCTTTGGCAAATCCCAGCTGCTATGCTGCCGAGGGTAGCTTACGAATTACTAGGGCGTTAGAATCCTTGGTCTCACTAGTTTGATATAAGAGGAGCAGGGTTGTGCTTGGAAGCAAAACTTTATCGCCCTGGTTAATGGCAACTCTGATAGCTGTTACTCCAGTAGGGGCGCTAGCGCAACAAGATCCGTTTGGTGGTGCAGCTCAAAACCCGGCTGCGGTAGATACCAGCGGAGCAGAGGATGCCAGTGCCGATGACGGGGGCCTGTCTCTCGAGGATGAGTACGGCTTTGATCCTGCCGATGAATTTGGTGGTGCCGAGGGCGAAGATTTATCACTTCGCGACCCATGGGAAGGTTTTAATCGGGCCATATTCTCCTTCAACGATGGTGCGGATCGCTATGTGTTGAAGCCCGCCGCTGTCAGCTATCGCCAAATTACCCCGATTTTCGTGCAGCACGGTGTCAGCAACTTTTTCGACAATCTGCGCGAAGTTACCAATACTTTTAATGATGTTCTGCAGGGTAAATGGGGCCAAGCGGGCAATGACGCCGGTCGTTTCCTGGTGAATTCCACGGTAGGTATTGTCGGTATTCTGGATGTTGCCCAGCACATGGGTCTCGAGCAGGGTGATGGCGAGGACTTTGGCCAGACTTTGGCTGTTTGGGGTGTGCCTTCTGGCCCCTACCTGGTTTTGCCGCTACTGGGTCCATCCACTGTACGGGACACCCCTGCCAGGGTCGTGGATTACTACACCAACCCCTTGACCTATGTAAATGACGACGCGACCAAATATGCATTGAAGGGTACAGATATCATTCAGAGCCGTGCCAGCCTGCTGCAAGCGGAGTCCCTGTTGCATGGTGATCGCTATGTACTCTTGCGGGATGCTTACCTGCAGCGCCGCGACTATTTGATTGTCGATGGTGAAATGGATGTTCAAACCGAAGAAGAGGCCGCAGAGGCAATTGATCAGGGTGAAGTGGAAGAGGCTTCCGACTACTGATTTGTCACCTAGGGCAGATAACTTTTTAGAGCCTTTATATGGCCGGCCCCAGTAGCCTGGTGCTTACCGACGATGAGCGCTCCCGCAATTTTTTGCGAGGGGCGCTTTCGCGTTTTGGCTTCCAGGTAAGTGTTGCCAACAACGGGGAAGATGGCATCGGCCAGTTCAGCCCCGGCGCTTTCCATATCGTATTGATTGATCGCTATTTGCCGGATATGAGTGGGCTGGAAGTGTTGCGGCGGATAAAGCGTATAGCCCCAGAAGTGGCCGCAGTAATTATTGCCTCAGACAGTGCTGCCGATGATGTACTCCAAGCGATGCGCCTTGGAGCCAAAGACTACCTGGTTAAACCCCTGGAAGAAGCGGCGGCTATTGATCGCATGATCTGCCGTATCAGCGGTGAAGAAAACCTGGCGAAGCAGAATCGCGAATATAAAGTGACCTTGGAGCGTCGCAACAGTGAACTGCGGGATCATGTCGAGCTACTGCGCAGGGACCAGGAAGCTGGCCGTTTACTGCAACAGCATTTACTTCCCCGTACCCCCTATCACTACCCCAGCGGTGTGGAAGCATCCTACCGGCTGGTTCCCTCCCTGTACCTGAGCGGTGATTTTGTTGATTACGGCTTGTTCGGTGAGCGCTTTGTAGCCTTTTACCTGGTCGATGTGTCGGGCCATGGTGTCTCTTCTGCGCTGGTTACTGCCCTGATTAAGCACAGCATTATGCATCGCTTGCGGGAGCGCCCCTTATTTGCCCAGCTGGACTCCCTCAGTGATGACTTGCTGGATGTCCTTAATCTGGTCAATGGAGAGTTGTTATCCACAAAATTGGGCAAGCACGCCAGTATGTTTGTCGGGGTTGTGGATAGTAGTGCCCGGCAATTGCACTATGCCGTCGCCGGGCAAATACCTATGCCGGCCCTGGTTAGTGAGGCGGGTGCAGACTGGTTGCCGGGAAAAGGGCGTCCCCTGGGTATTTTTGAACGGGGTGATTGGCAAGTGATGCGTGCTGAGCTGCCGCCCGCTTGGCGCCTGGTCGCTTGTTCAGACGGTGTACTTGAATTATTACAGGGCGATCTGCTCGATAAAGAGGCCCAGCTTTTGCAGGCTATTTCAGAGAGTGGGGGAGAACTCGACAGGCTCTGTCAGTCTCTAAAAATGGATACTTTTGGTGCCCTTCCGGACGATATTACGATTCTCACTTTAGGCCGCCAGTAATGCCTAAAACTTCTATCGATAGTCTTCGACTATGAAGTCGAATTTTGTGCTTTATCGCACTTGTCAGTCTGCATAGTCAGGAGTAAGCTCCGCCCACTTTATGCACAAAATTGCACTAGGCGCCAAAAACGTCAAATGCTATTGTGTTCTCTACCAGTGAACTTTTGCCATCCGCCTGCACTTCTATCAAAAAGTGTATTCGGGTGAGCCAGGGGTTGTTATGCAGTCCGGGCAAATTATGGTTGGGGCCCACCAGGGCATCTACGTCATCAAGTTAGTAGGTGATGTTCGTCTCAACCTTTGTACCTCATTTGATAGCTTTATCGACAACATGTTTGCACGGGGTGATTTTGCCGGAGTGGCATTTGATCTCGGTGGTGCAGAAGGTGTTGATAGTACGACCCTCGGCCTGATGGCGAAGATTGCCATTCGCGCTTTGGAGCGGGGCTGTGATAAGCCGCTGGTATTCTCTGCGGGTAAAGGTATCCGCCATCTATTGGACGCTATGGGCTTTGATTCGTTGGTTGAAATCAGCGATACGGTCCACGATATGAGTGTACCCACCACGCCTTTGGTATGTAATAGCCCCGACGAGTGTGCTGCGCGGGAAAAGGTGCTGGAAGCTCACCGGGTATTGATGAGCATGAACGAGCAAAACGCCGAGACTTTTCGCGACTTGGTACATACCCTGGAGCGAGAATGTTCCCCGGTTGCCAAATCTTCGGCGCATTATCACTAGCGCTTATTCTCTCCTAATCCCCAGTTCTGGAAATCTCCCTTTCTTAGCAACGCTTCATATCCCTCGCTTCGGCGCGTGCCTTGGTGAAGAGTCCGTGTGGCAAATAAATTAGCTCTGCCACCCTGCGAATCAGGTGCTCCTCGAAAGCCTCGATAACATCATCTGAAAAAGCTACCTGCCACATCTGCAAAATCAGCAGGTATTTATCTCTCTCGCTGAACTGTTCATTCACCGCCTGGGTGAACTCAAACAGGGATGTGGCTCTGTCCCGTTGGCCAATAGCTTCACTGACTATTTCTGTGGCACTAGCCTGGTCGAGAGAGTAGTGCTGGCACAGGAGTTGTGTGAGCGTTTCACGCTCACACTCATCGAGCTTTTGATCGACAGTGGCAACCTCGACTAACAGCGCAGCGCTGATCATCCGCACGTCTTTTTCATCACGTGCTTCAACATCAACGCTATTTCCTATCTGCTCAAACAGTTTACGGATTTGTTGCAGCATGAATTTCCTGCTGTCCCTTTACTCGGTTCTGTAACAATAGCTCTAAACGTTCCTGATCCTTCACGAAGTTTCGGATGCCATCGGCAAGCTTTTCAGTGGCCATGGCATCGCTATTCAATTGAAAGCGGAATTCGGCTTCAGCCAGATCCTGTGTCGGCCGGGATTTGGTTGTGGATACCGGTGGCAGGCCAGCAGCGAGAGGTGCCTCACTGTCCTCCAGGGCCTGTAATAGCTGAGGGCTGATTGTCAGTCGATCGCAACCTGCCAGAGCCTCAATCTCCCCGGTATTGCGGAAGCTGGCGCCCATCACAATGGTTTTGTAATCCCGGGACTTGTAGTACTCATAGATATTGCGCACCGAGATTACGCCCGGGTCCTCTTCTGCAGGGAATGACTCGTGGCCGCTGTTGGCGATATGCCAATCGAGGATTCGACCGACGAAGGGGGAGATCAGAGTCACCCCGGCTTCAGCACAGGCAATCGCCTGGGATTGACTGAACAACAAGGTCAGGTTGCAGTGGATTCCCTCGCGCTCCAGTACCGATGCGGCAGCAATGCCTTCCCATGTCGACGCGATCTTGATCAATACCCGCTCTTTGGCAATACCTGCGCGTTCGTACAAGGCGATCAGGTGGCGTGCGTAGTCAATAGTAGCGCGGGTATCAAAAGAGAGGCGAGCATCGACCTCGGTGGATACCACTCCGGGCACCAACTGCAAGATTTCCGTGCCGATGCTGACAGCCAGTTTGATGGCGGCCAGGCGTGCAATATTTTCCGCGTTCGAGCCACCCTGGTGGCTTTCGGCCCACTGAAGTGCCTCGGCGATATGGTTGTCGTACTGAGGGAGCTGGGCGGCCTTAAACAGTAGGGAGGGATTGGTTGTTGCATCTTGAGGACAATATCGGCGAATCGCTTCAATGTCTCCCGTATCTGCTACAACCTGGCTGCGCTGTTTGAGTTGCTCCAACTTGTTCATGGTTCCTCCCTTAATTATTCACTGGTCTACATATTGAAAGCGGTCTAAGCGGCTTGGGTGACCTGGGCCAGTGCCTGTTCAAGCACCTCGGGACCCGCCCCCGGCTTGTGGGCATTTTCGCTCAAATGTCGGCGGAAGCGCCGAGCACCAGGAAGCCCCTGGAATAACCCGAGCATATGCCGGGTGATATGATTCAAGCGCTGTCCACGCTGCATTTCCTGCTCGATATAGGGCAGCATCTGCTCTACCACCTGGATGGCATCCGGGCCGGTCTCACCGCCAAATAATTGGCTGTCCACCTGGGCCAGGATTGTCGGGGTTTGGTAAGCCGCGCGTCCCAGCATAACACCATCCACGTGGCTTAAATGTTGCTGGCATTCCTCAATTGAATTGATCCCCCCGTTAATAACAATTTGTAGTTGGGGGTAATCCTTCTTCAACTGGTAAACCATGTCGTAATTGAGCGGAGGAATTTCACGGTTTTCCTTGGGGCTTAGCCCCTTTAGCCACGCTTTGCGCGCGTGGACGATAAAAGTATCCCCACCGGCGTTAGCCTGGGCCTCCACGAAGCGGGTCAGGCCTGGGTAGTCTTCCATATCGTCGATGCCGATACGATGCTTGACGGTAACCGGAATAGATACTGCTTCACGCATGGCAGTGAGCCCTGCGGCTACCACATCCGGTTCCGCCATAAGGCAGGCGCCAAAGCGCCCGGACTGGACTCGGTCACTGGGGCAGCCACAGTTAAGGTTGATTTCGCTATAGCCCCATTCCTCGGCGATACGGGCGCATTCAGCCAGTTCTTGAGGGTCACTGCCCCCCAACTGCAGGGCGACAGGTTGTTCAGCTGCATCAAATTGCAAATGTCGCTGTTGGTCACCATGCAGTATTGCCCCGGTGGTCACCATTTCCGAATACAGGCGTGCATGCTTGCTCAATAGGCGCCACATATAGCGGCAATGGCGGTCGCTCCAATCAAGCAGCGGAGCGGTACAAAAGCGATGGGGGCTAAAATCGGACATAAACTACGGTGTAACAGACTAATAAAAACAGAGTAGCCCGCCATTATATGGGATGTAAAACGTAGACCCCATGTGGAAATGTATCTGGATGAGGGTATTTTGACCTCTTGAGCATTTATTGTGCCCAACAGTTGTACCGGTTGCATGGGGCTGACAGCTGTCCCACTGGGCAACGTATGCTCGCTGGGCTGGTTGTGTAGCTCCAGAACCGGGGCCTCTTTTGATGAATACTTAGCGCTACTAGGCTCGCCTAAGTGGTGAGTAATTGGGATAAGGTCAGAGTATTATCTTGCCAGCAGTTCATTGAGGGCATGGACTCTGTATGGCGTTATTAAATAGCAGCTTCTTTTTTAACTTAGCTTTCCGTAGTGGAAAGACAGAAGTTTAATTGCTTAGAAATAACATTTTTTCGTCCGCTATTCTTGCGGCCAGATATTACATAGTTTTCTTTGTTTAAATATCTCAGCTAGAGCCCCAATAAACGCACAGATTTAAGTAATCTTGATCATATTTTATGGATGTGGTGCATAAATGACCTTTCTTTCCATGCTCTAACTTTGCAATAGATTGGCAACAGTGCCTCGATTAATAATTTAGAAGTCATCCGAAAAACTTAGACTTATATTTTCTCGAGCACTTATTTCACACTGCGAAATTATGGAGGGGATCTTACCAGGGCGCTAATTAAATAACTTTCGATGATTCTCCTAACCTTTAATTTTCGTAGGAGTTTCATATTTTAAGGTGAGCTGGGTCGGTAATGAATCTGCAGGATTTCAGACACTTTCCCTTCGGCCAGTATCATCTCTTCTTCAATATGCAGACAGTGATTTAAATACTTCCTACCAACTTCCTTTAAGGTTTGAGAGCCTGACTGATAGCTGACCCTCCAGGTGGGCGATTTTCTTACTTAAGTTGGCTTTTGGTATAGCCTGGAGATTTGCGGCTTGGATAAAGCTACCTGTTTCCACTGCGGCTAAAAGCACCACCATATCTTTGAAATCTTGGCTCATAGAAATCTATTGTTGCTGAAAATGAGATAGTGATATTCTTATTTTGGTATATATCAAACAATAAGTTGTACCTAAGATACCTCCATCGCTTACATATTTTGGAGGCATATCATGAAAATTCTCAAACGTGACTCACTACCACTTGGCGGTTTTGCTGGGCTTACCGAGCACAGGTTGGTCACGGATAGCCAGGTATTCGCTCCACACAAACATCCACATACCTCTGAAGGGCTCGATAATTTTGTATATCTGGCCGATGCCCGCTTCAACCCGAAAGGCGAAACAGGCATGCACCCTCACCGTGAGATAGATGTGATTTCGGTCATGGTGGATGGACGAATACAACATGAGGGATCTTTAGAGCATGGCAAAGGTTTAGATAAAGGAGGAGTGCAAGTCCAGCGAGCTGGAGGCCAGGGGTTTACGCACAACGAGGTGAACCCGGATAGTAAAAAAAATCGAATGATCCAGTTATGGGTCTTACCAACTGTCTCTGGTCAAGCCGCAGGCTACAAGTATTACATGCCCAGCCAAAATACGGTCACCCGGGTTTATGGGGGCCGCGATGATCAAACAGTGACCTTTGATAACAGTACGATTATCGAGATCGCCAATTTAAATGCAGCTGAGCAAATTTCATTTAATGGTGAAACTCTGGGTTACCTAACTAAAGGCTGGGGAGTCTTTTCTGAAGCTGGGCAAAAAGAAAACGTGAAGGATGGAGATTTAATTAGGAGTTATAGCGGTAAGTTAATTGCAGATGTTAATACAAGTGCAATTGTTATTAGAAAGTTAAAACATTAAATAGGTAGGTAGCACCGTGAATAAGTTTTCAGAGACCTTAACTAAAGACAATTCTGTGTTGGCATTAATTGATCATCAAACGGGATTATTGGTGAGTTGTCGGGATCTGGATCCGCATCTGATGACGGAGAACATAAAGGGATTGGCAAATCTTGCGAAAGCAGTAGGTTTACCCACTGTTGTTACCGCGAGTATGCCTGAAGGCCCTAATGGTCCTATTATGCCAGAGATAACAAACATCTTGGGCAGTGAAATAATTGAGCGTGAAGGTGAGATAAACGCGTGGAAAAGTCCGGAGTTTAAGCGAGCTATTGAGGCAACCGGGCGTAAAAAAATAATTATGGCTGGCATCGTTACGGATGTCTGCTTGATGTTTCCCGCTATCTCTGCTGTAGCCGAAGGGTATGATGTATATGCCGTAGTGGATGCTTCTGGTACTTGGAATAGTACAGTGACACAAGCTGCTATGCATCGTATGACGCAGGCGGGCGTTAAAGTTGCTACCTGGTCATCCGTGTTGGCTGAGATGATGGATGATTGGCGAAGTGATCACGGCACGGAGCTTGGGGGCATATTAGCTCAACACACGACCTATCGATGGGTATATAACAGCTACCTTACTGCAGCAAACCAAAAGTAATTCAAAGCCCCTCTCATTTTTACGGGAGGGGCGGGAGTATATCTATGGTTCATCACAATAGGCATTTTGCTACATTAATTACTTTTTTATCCCTGATTCCTTTGGTTTATTTTATTCCCGACAGCTTAGCCCTAATTTTGCCAGATCATAAACTGTTACAAGTAATTGCTGCTGTGGCGATTATAGTACCGATTATTAGCTATTTGATTTTACCGTTCGCTTTCTATTTGGTTGGGCACATTTACGGTAAAAAGGTGAAGAGATAATTTATTTGTCAGATGACTATTTTGGGTTGATATTAAAGTGACTTGAGATTGGAAAATTAAACTGCATATTCAAAATGTATTTAAATATTTCGCTCTCTTTCGGAGGAACTATCTTCTGTTTTGGTCGGGGTATTTTTTGTGGCAATCGATCGACCAGCCTGGAGGGTGGGCTCCAGTTTTTTCAGTATCTTGCGGGCAGTAGCGCGGTAGCTGGTCAATTTGCCGCCTGCTACGGCCAACATCCGTGGCTTCTTATCGTCATCGCAGCAAATAATGGACTCCCGGGATCGCGCGAAGGGGCTCTTCTCCATTTCAGGGAGCACTCGCAGCCCCGCATAACTCTCACAAATGTCCTCGCCGTTCAGCCCTCGGGCTTGCGCAAAATATTTCTGTACGGCCTGTAAGAGATAGCTCTCTTCCTCGAGAGTCGGTGTTACGTCGCGAGGATCGCCGAAATAGGGCCGCTCTGTGGTCCCTACCAGGGTTTTGTCTTGCCAGGGCATTACAAAAATTGCGCGTCCGTCATCAGCTTCGACGTAGTAGATTTTGTCGCCCAGTGATAGAGGCAACAAGATATGGGTGCCTGCAACCAAGTCGATAGGTGGAATATCTACTGGGGGCGTACAGCGAGCATTGGTATTGGCTACCCAGGGGCCACTGCAATTGACCAGTGCACGGGTGCGCAGGGTGTTGAGCTTGCCGTTTGCTACATAATCAATCCGGACATGGTCGCGGGTGACTTCTGCGCCTACCAAACTGCCAGGGCAAATTATTTGAGCCCCTTGAGCGACTGCCGAAGCCACAACGTCACGGGTTAAAGCGGCATCGTCGGTTTGTGCATCGTAGTAGCGAAATACGGCCTTCAGGCCCTCCCGATTCAAACCCGGCAAGCTATCCCATTGGGATTTAGGGACTTTTCGAAAGCGGGAATAGCTGTTGTTTATTCCCGACAGCAGGCTGTAGAGGCTCAACCCAAAGCGGACCAGCCAGGCGGGTCTCTTGCTGTGCTGGTAGATAGGGATATAAAAAGGGACCATTCTCACGAGTTCAGGCTTGTTATCCAGTAGCCACTTTCTCTCCCGCAGGCACTCGTAGACCAAACGGAACTGGCCGCTCTCCAGGTAACGCAAGCCGCCGTGAATGAGTTTGGAGGAGCGAGAGGAAGTGGCGGCGGCGATACCCAGCTGTTCGAGTATCACCACGGAATAGTGATTTGTGGCCAGAACCTCAGCGGCTCCCGCTCCCTGTATACCTGCGCCGACTACCAGGACATCAAAATCCGTAGACATCACTCGCTTCCCGGGAGCGCATCAGCAGCGGCAAGTTGCCGGTGAGAATATGGTGAGCACCGCGCTTGCGCCAGAGTACTGCCTCTTCTGTCGAGTTGATTTCATAGACAACCCATTGCCAGGGGCCTGGGGGCAATTCGTCACATTCAACCTGGCTGTCGCGAATTAGTAGATATTCTGGCGCCAAAGTGACAATGTCGGCAGATAGGCACCGGGAGACACTATTGATCTCAAGGGCAACCCGATGCCAGCCCATATTGCGGGCGGCTCTGAGGCTGCGGCAGTCTGCGGTGAGTAGAGCGAATGACTCATTCTCAGTGCGCATCAGCTCCATTAACTTTTTAACGGCGGTGACAAATCCAGTGGCGGCGATATTGGCAGGTGAGATACCGATAAACCAATCCAGGTGGCGATGGCAGCTGGCCCAGTCTACCAGCTCGATGAAGCGATTGATCGACTGGTGGTGTAACTGTGAGTCCCTAAGGGAGTGGAAGACCTGGGACTGGTCATTGCCGGGGATGTGCAGGCTATCCTCGTGGAAGCACCAGGGGGTGCCGTCGGCGCTGAAGCGGATATCGCACTGAATAGCGCAGGCCCCCAGATTATGGGCCGCCTCGAAAGCGGCAATCGTATTCTCTGGTTGGCGGGTCTTGTCGCCGCGATGAGCAATTAACATGTGAATCTGGTCCGAAAAGCGGGTGTTATTGTCGTCTGGAATTGGGCGTGATTTGGCCTTTGCCCAGAGATGAACCGGACCCTGGCTGGAGCCGGGTCATACAGGAAAAATAGACGGTGCCACCGCTGTTGCAAGGTTCACGGGGAGGAAATATGGGACCAGAGGGCTATCAATGGAGGGCTGGGGTTTTTACATAGTGATGATGCTGAATCGATTGCATACTGCCCATATGGATAGCGCGCCACTGAGTTAGCTAGCGGTATGTCCCGTCAGGATGATCTATTACGTTGGCAGTGTTTTACTTTTCAGGCGGTGTAGGGCAAATCAGTATTGCCTCTTATTTACTAGCGGGGCTGGTGATGTTGATTTAAGGGAGGCTCATTAGGTTCCGATTTGACTTGTGGATAAAACAGCCCGATATTGCGCTTACTATAGGAAGTTCTAAGAGTACCCGCTCTTTATGAAAAAAGTACTGCTTTCACTGCTACTCTTTGTCGTCCAGCCAGTAATGGCAGCTATGTCTGTGGATAAAATTGTCCTTTACCTGGAAGATACTCCCAGCGCTCGGGATGATGTTCTCGTCAGCAACCCAGATAATGAGACGCTATATATCCAAACTGAAATATTCCGTGTGGATAACCCCGGCCAGGATAATGAGAGTCGAGTCAGGGTCATAAATCCCGATGAATTTAAACTCCTTGTCAGCCCCGCAAGAGCTGTCCTGGCCCCCGGAGAGAGAAAGCGCTTTCGCTTAATGGCCTTAGATAGAGATCTTGAAGAGGAAAAAGTCTACCGGGTGACTTTTAAACCCGTTGTAGGTGATATCAAGAGTGACAGAACGGCACTAAAAATCCTTGTGGCTTATCAGGCATTGGTATTTGTGCAGCCAAAAGGTGGAGCTTATAAAATTGATTTAGTGGCTGAAGGGGATAATTACCGACTCACGAATAGTGGCAATATTAATGTAGAAGTCGTGGAAGTTCGTCATTGTGTGACTGAAGAGAAGTGTGAAAAGCTTGAGGCCACCGGTCGGTTATACGCTGGCACCAGTATCGAAGTAGCGGGTAAACCTGTTGGCGGCGAGCTGGAAGTTTTACTGCGAGGGCAGCAGAGTGAGCGGGTTCGTTTTCCTCTTAGTGGCTAATTAGAATTGGTTGCTTGCCTATAGCAGGCTGGGCGGATTAAAGGATTATTTTGTATTTAGCTCACTGGCTGCTCACCGTTACTGTGAGTACATCGGTGTAGAGAGGTTCGACCGCGTTTTCCCAGTCTGAGGGCGCAATAGAAATATAAATTCGCGCATTATCAGAAAGGCAGTTTTCATCCGAAGTTCGGCTAAAGCTGCCGGAGATATCTCCCAGGCTATCCGGGGAAATGCCTGAAGTTGCAGCCAGGTTGTCTGAGAAGGCAACGCTGTAGGGGATTTGTTCACTGTTTCCCCCCAATTCATAGGCACTGCTGCCTGATCCCCCGGAGCTGCCATTGGCGCTGGACAGGTTTACTGTGTAACCGCTAAATCCTATACCGCCAACACAAAAGTCCTCACTGCCCTCAATGGCCTGTCCAAACAGGGTGCCACTGTTGCTGAGGTCAATATCACCCAGATTGCGAATGGCGATGTTTGGCTCTACGTCCAGCACAATGTCAAACTGAACTGTTTCGGTGCCGGCAGTCCAAATAATAAAATAATTATTCAGTGTCATCTCAAAGCTGGCGGAGTAGCGGCTGGAAGAGGGTATTTGGCTGCTGTCCAGCTCGATCACTAAATAAGTATCTGCATCGTCGCTGGTGCCAGCAAAAGTAGCGGACTGAGTTCCTGGACTGAGTGTTTCCGTGGTGCCGTTATTGGCTCGAAATGAAATATCAATATCCAGCTGTTCACCACTGTCCGCAAATAGTGCGAAAGTAGATCCACTGAGCGGACTCACTTCTACATCGTAGCGCAGGGTCCAGCTTCCCAGCAGGCTTCGGGTAGTGAACTGAATTTCTTTAGGTTCTGATTCGTAATCAATAGTGTGTGAATCTTCCAGGCCACAAACTCGCAAATCGTTATTGCTGGAGCAATTTACCTGGGCTTGTACTGGTATATTAAATAGCGGAATCAACAGTGCAGAGGCCAGGCCAAGTTTGTGCAGCTTCTTAATTACGGACACGGCTTACCTCTGCTATTTGCCCAGTCTGGCAGTTGGCCTCTGACTCTTCTATGGTTCCCAGGTTGAGCCAGCTATCGCCCGATGAAGCGGCTTCGATTGAGGCTTTACAATTTCCCCAGCGAACTTCTGTATTTAGGATGGTGCTATGTTCACCGTGGAATTCCATTTGGAAAATGCCATATTGGTCAGTTTGCGCTGAGTGTTCGCCAATGATTATTTCTGTATTTGCCAGCCCCTGACCAAGGCTGGTCAATCGGCCCAGTACTAGGATTTGTGGCAGTATCTGGTAGCTGCTGGCGCCCACATTGCCCGGATACAGGGTAATGGTTTCGGAGGTTTCCCGGTAGTCGAAAAAGCCCTCTTCCAGGGGCCGGAGGGAAAGGTCGTAACTGTGATAAGCCGGTAAATTAATCACTGAGGTTGTGCCGCCTTTGGCGTATCCACGGCGGCTGCCATTAACCAAAACTTCAAAATCTTTATCTTCACTGCCTTCGATATTTACGATAACCGCGCTCTGGAGATTTTGCTCACCGCCCCAATTGAGGGAATTTTTTGTGGCAATCAGGTTGGTGCTGAATCCTCCGAGGTAGTTGATCGCACGGCCTTCATCATCATCATAAAGACCAACTGCAGTATTCAAGTATCCGTGATGTCCCGCTAAATGCGTACGGGCCTCCAGGTAATTGGCTTCTGGGGATGCTTCCACAGAAAGCTGCTGCTCAAATTCAGCCGCCCATAAATCCCGGTCGTACCAGCGGCTTTGCAGTGCAAATCGCTCGCTGCTAGTGCTTTGTTCACTGTTGTCGCTATAGAGATTAGCGGTGTGTTGCCAGTGTTTGGAGCGCATTCGGAACTGGAATTCCAGACTGGTGTATTGCTCGCCGTCTGCATCACTGTGGGACAGAGTGGCGTTGCCGAGCCAATGGGTGCTTTTAAAAATGGGGTGGCGGAACTCCAGGGTTTTTAACTTCTGGGCACTGCTTAGTGAATCGCCGTTGTCGATGCTGCCGGGGAGTTGGTTTTGGTCCCGCTCGCTGAATCTTAGGGATAGCTGTCCGCCCAGTACCGCTGTGCGCAGACTCAGACTTGTTTGGGAATAGCTGCCTGGCAGTAATGTATATTTATCGTTGTTGAACGGTGTTGTATTGGCATCCAGCTCGGTTTTTACTGCACTAAAAGTCCCGTAGGGCATTTTAACTAATGCCTGAAATCGGTATCCGCTGCGTCCATCACCGGATGTCACCAAGCTTGGGGAGACTTCAACGCCTTCGCCAATCCAGCGACCGCCGATTTCCAACAATTGCTGCTCCTCGGTTGCGGCGCCAGAAACAAAAAGACCCAATCCGGTCGTTAAACGGCGTGCGATAGAGGCCGTAATAATTCCTTCTTCGTAGTGGTCCGGCAGAGTGTCGTCCCAAAAATTACGGGTGGGCAAGCCTGCCTGCAAGCTCCAAAACCATTCGCCGGGGGCCGGCAGTAGCGAATCCTTGGCAAAGAATTCGATATGCCGGCTTAATACCCGCCCCGCTTCATCGTAGGTGCGCACCTCAATATCGTAGGCGCCGTGGGGTAGGGTAGAGGTATTTAATAGGCGGTTGCCGGCCTCCAGTAGTTCGGTGTGGATAAGTCGTTCATCCTGATATACCTCGACTCTACCGCGCACCGGCATATTAATTTCAACCGGCGCTCCCTGTTGATAACTGATATCGGTTCGGGTGCGCTGGGAAGTGCGTAGCTCTACGCCATAGATCGCTTCCTGGGGCCGGAAATAGCCAAAGCCACCTTGGGGTTGTAAAAGGCCGGCCGAATAGGCTTGCCCCCGAAAATCCCGACTCCAATACAGGCTATGGATCCGGCTGTCCTGCTCTGAGGCCGCAGACCATTGTGAATGCAGAGCGCTCTCACCAAAGCTCACTATGGTGTTGCCATTTAATGCAGCGCTATAGCTGTCCGGGCCCCAATCACTTTCAACCCCACTCCAGGAACCGCTCAGGTTTTGTACGACAGAGAAGTCAGAACTCGCTTCCGGCAGATAAGGATCATTGATTGCCGCTTGTTGCGGCAACAGCTCTTGTGAGAAAAAAAGATCCAGCCGGTAGAGCTGCTCATCGTAAATAACGGCAAACTCCGAGGGCATTAAGTAGCCGCAGCCAATCTGCCGGTTTGAGCGGCATACATGGTGGCTGTTTCTTGTTTGCGGTCGTTCGAGGATGGAGAGAATTCGCTCGGTATCGCGAACCTCGGGCAATAGTTCGAGTACCTCAGGCGGGGAGTCAAAGCGAACAAAGCGCGGGTCAATTGTGACTTGCGCAGCACCAATTTCCCGGCCGCCGTAGTAGAGATCCACCACGAGTTGCTGGGGTTCGGTGAGATCATCAAACCCTTCAGGAGCAGAGGTTTCCAGCAGGAAAGTCGCTGCGGTCGCTGCAAGGGCATCGGGGCAGGAGGCTTGCACCAGACACAAAGCCAGCGCAAGGCGCCCCAGATGACGTCCTGCCATATTGAGCTATGGCTGGCAGGGCCAGCCACTCTTTACTGTTACTCGGAGGCGACAGTGATCAGCAGGGTATCGGTATAGGTGGTGCCATTTAGCACAGTTGCAGTTTCCCAAGCGCTGTTGGCCACAGTGATTTGGAAGCGCGCGTTATCGCTGGAGCCGCAGGAAGCGATATTCCGGGTTTGGCCTGTCAGCGCATCGCCCTCGGTAACAGTAGTAAAAGTACCGGAGGTGCTGTTATCAAAACCAACACTGTAGGGCACGTTGTTGGTGCCGTCGGTCAGGGTAAATTCCGTGTCATTCTCACCGTCATTACTGTCGAAAGTAATGCTGTAGGTGGAGAACCCGAGGCCGCCCACACAGAAATCTTCGGTGCCTACGGCATCGGTACCCAAAGTGGGATCGGCAATCGTGAGGTTTTCTACACGAGTGATCTCAATGGTGGGAGTGAAAGATAGGGTGATATCACTGCTTGCACTAGCACTATCAGCCATTGAAGCGGCAGAAATGCTGAAAAGAGTACCTGCTGCAATAGCAGAAAACAGTGTGCGAACTACATTTTTTTGCATGGTATGCCATCCTGAGCGATTAATTTATCGTTCTTAGGGAGAAGCTGCTCGCGGAAACCCCTGCAAAATTTGGGGTAATACGTTAGTCAAGCCATTCCTTCTTTATGGCCGCAATAATACTTTTTTCGTGATGTATGTCACGTCATTAGCTCACAATAATGAAGTTATGGCGCGTAAATATTCTTATTGAGGAGAAAACCCCGCCTGTGCCAAGAGGCTGGCCAGCGCTATAATCCTGCGGTTTAACGAGTCCTCCATTTATCAATCAGGTTTATCATGACCGTAAGAACCCGAATCGCACCGTCTCCAACCGGTGATCCCCACGTTGGTACAGCCTATATTGCCCTCTTCAACCAGTGTTTTGCCCGCGCTCAAGGCGGCCAGTTTGTATTGCGTATTGAAGACACCGACCAGCAGCGCAGTACCCCGGAATCGGAGAAAGCCATTCTCGACAGTCTGCGTTGGCTCGGACTGGATTGGCAGGAAGGACCGGATGTAGGTGGCCCCCATGGCCCCTATCGCCAGAGTGAGCGTGGCGATATCTACAAAACCTACTGCGATGAGCTGGTACAAAAAGGGAATGCCTTCCACTGCTACCGTACCGCAGAAGAGTTGGAGCAACTCCGTGAAGGCTTGCGGGAAGCTGGCCGGACTTCATTGAAGCCCAGTGACCTGGCTCTACCAGAAGAGGAAGTTGAAAAGCGTCGCGCTGCCGGAGCACCTTATGTAGTGCGTATGAATGTGCCTGAGAGCGGCAGCTGTGTGGTGGAAGATCTGCTGCGCGGCACTATCGAGATCGATTGGGCCCAAGTGGACGCACAGATTCTGCTCAAGTCCGATGGTATGCCTACTTACCACCTAGCGAATGTTGTGGATGATCACCTGATGGAGATCACCCATGTTCTTCGCGGTGAAGAATGGATCAACTCCGCACCCAAGCACAAGCTGCTGTACGAATACTTTGGTTGGGAAATGCCGGTGCTCTGCCACCTGCCGCTGTTGCGCAACCCGGACAAGACCAAGTTGTCCAAGCGCAAGAACCCCACCTCTATCCTGTATTATCAGCGCGCCGGCTTTATGCCCGAAGCTCTGCTTAACTACCTGGGTCGTATGGGCTGGTCCATGCCGGATGAGCGTGAGAAGTTTTCTCTTGAAGAGATGCTGGAGCACTTCGATATCCAGCGTGTCTCCCTGGGCGGCCCGGTATTCGATGTAGAGAAGCTGTCCTGGTTGAACGGTCTGTGGATTCGCGAACTGGAAAACGAGCAACTGGCTGATCGCCTCACCGAGTGGATGTTCAACCGCGACAACCTGCTCAAGGTTCTGCCCCAGGCGAAAGAGCGTATGGAAACCTTCGGTGACTTTGCCCCGCTGGTTAGCTTCCTCGCCTCTGGCAAATTGCCCCTGACCGAAGACAGCTTCAGCAGCAACAAGCTGCCTCTGGATGACCAGAAGAAGCTGCTTCAATTTGCCCTGTGGCGCTTGGAAGCCCTGCGCGCTTGGGACAAGGACAGTATCTTCCAGGCAGTGAAAGCCCTGTCCACGGCCATGGAAATCAAGCTGAAAGACTTTAACGCCCCACTGTTTGTCGCCATCAGCGGCACCACTGCGTCCTTCTCCGTGATGGAAGCCATGGTGCTCCTGGGCCCCGACCTCAGCCGCGCCCGCCTGCGCCAGGCGATCGACGTATTGGGCGGTGCCGGGAAGAAGGTGCTGAAGCGCTGGGAAAAAGAGTACGCTGGACTCAAGTAAGGCTGATTCGCGTTGGTGAGCCCCTGGAAGCGGCAGCCTCCGGGGGCTTGTGGTGTCAGCAGCTAACTAATTGATTAAAAAGTTATTTTTTCTGTTGACAGGCGCCTAAACCTTGCTAAAATGCGCCCCGCTTTCGACGGAAACGTCAGGCAACAAAATTTGGGGCTATAGCTCAGCTGGGAGAGCGCAACACTGGCAGTGTTGAGGTCAGCGGTTCGATCCCGCTTAGCTCCACCAAATTTCCCTTGTCCATCAAGGGGTTGTAGAGGAAGAGAAATCAACTTCTGCAAAGTGTACACAAACTGTACATAAACCCGCACACAAATCTGCGGGTATTAAAAAAGGGCCTTTAGGCCCTTTTTTTTCGTCTGAAATTTCTCCCATCATAGCTACCTAACCACATCCGCTCACTTAGGTGCCCACTGAGTTTTTACTAATGAAGGGCAAACGCAGCTTTGTATGATCGTTAATGAAAAACCGCTAATCCTTTGACTTTTAAGGTTGCCTGAAGTGGAATTCAGTAACGAAAATAATTGGTAATAAAGTTTCTGGAGTCCATAAACACTAAGCTCAACTATTTGTTTAAATGGATATCGTTCAAAATAAGTGCGGGCTTGAAGGCTCAACAAGTCGCCTTGCGAATATAGCTCTAAGTCATTTCATCTACTCTAACGCTAGGTAAAATAAGTTCAATGAATGAATACTCAAAATATCAAGTCCTTAAATTTACTTTGGAAGATTTATTCGGTAAGGAAGCATGGTATGACCTTAAAGAGTCAAATGAGCTATCTATCTGGAAAAAGTATGGAATAAAAACACTTGGTGCAATTAAGATTTCCATTTTTGATACTGTCAAATATAGGGGTGAAGAGTGGGTGTCGGAAATTGAAGAGTTGATTGAGCAAGGTAGCCAAAACATTAAAGAGCAGAAAATATAGATGAAGTTATTGCAGTTCTTGCGGGCATATTAATTAAGGTTTCTTTTTTACAGATTGGGTTAATGCCATCACGTAAGGGGAGGGCTGGCAAGTATACTCTTCGTAAAGGGCAGTGGTGCTTGGATAAGTTTAGATCAGTAATCTATCTGCAGGCTCCAGAACAACGCGAAAAATTATTTATTAATAAACAGCAAAAGAAGATTGGATTTGAAGCTCAACAAGAGCTTCGCTTTAAATATAAGGAAAGCAAGACAAAGTTGCCTTATGAGCAATGGTGTCTTGAAAGAGATAATTTACCAGACTAAAGATAGTCTAAGTAAGTTGTCATAGATGGCTGTGGTTATCCCTATATAAATATTGCTTAAACAAATAATTATATTTATTTAGATATAAGGGTTCTTTAAGGTTTATAATGATAACATTAAGAGTCTATTAGTAATATTTGATGTGTCAACATTTCTTTTAAGTTTGGATTTAAAGTAAGAGGGATCTTAGAATGTCGAGTATTGAGAATATAAAGTGCGCAGTTAAAGCTTATTTGGATAGAGCGGAAACACCTTACTCAATAATGATTGATGGGGATTGGGGGGTAGGGAAAACACACCTTTTTAAAGAAGAAATTCTGCCGACAATTGATAGAAAAGGATCTATTTATATATCCCTCTTTGGGTTGGAAACAATACAAGAAATAGAAAGTGAAATATTTAAGGCTATGTCTTTCGTTGGTGATTCGGAAGACGGTTTTATAAAAGGGTTGTTAAATTCAAACGCACAAACAGTTGATGAGGTCAGAGTGGGAGGTGTTGGTTATGTCGTTCAGTTCGCATTAAAAAAGTGGAAGTCTTCTCGGTTAAATAAAAGTAAATCTCTAATACTGTGCTTTGATGATATAGAGCGTTGGAAAGGTGATATCGAAGTATGTCTTTCGTATATTAACAAGCTTGTGGAGCATGAAGGTGGTAAGTGCATAATAATTGGGGCTTTAGATCAAATTGAAGATGGAAGCAATAAAGGGATTTTTAATGCAAAAGAAAAAACAATAAGGCATATCTATAGACTGGAAAAATCTCCGGCTGAAGTAATTCATGCTTCTTTGAGGTTGGTTAGTTTTGGTGGAGAGGGGTCAGAGCGATACATTAAACAGCTTGTAGGTGATAATGAGAGCAGAATTGTAAGTGTTTTAAAAGAATCAAATTATCGAAATATTAGAGTTGTTAGTGATTCTTTGCAGTTGTTTGATTACATTTATTGTAAGAATGAGAGTGTTTTTAATCTTAGTCGGACATCTGCTATTTCATATTATTGCTGCCTGTTATCTGTGTTGATTCTATTTAGAAAATATATTTTGGATAATGAGACTCAAAGAAAAATAATCAGCCATGGAGATGAGCAAAGTTTTGGATTGCTAAGGGAGCTCGGCTACTTCATCGAAGAGGATGATCCAAAATGTATTGGTTTACCCTCAAAATACCTTTTGGGGGAGATCTTTCATAAGGAACCCGAAATAAAGCTTGAAGGTATTTTTGGTATTGTTGAAAAAGGCTTCTATTGCGAAGAAGACTTCCTGAATAGTTTTATCTCTTGGAGAGAATCTCAAACGTATGAAGTATATATAGATGCGTTTAAATATATGCACATGGATGACAGTAAGGGTGAGGAAGTTTTTTATACTGCATTTAGTGAGGTTTTTGAAGGGAGGGCTATTAAAAATCCAATCACTTTGCTTGTTTTTGCAGATCGTATTGCTAGTGATGTAGCGCGTGGTGTTTTAGATTTTGATTATTTCGATATTAAAGATAAGATCAGGCATCTATTTGATCAACTCTATAGCGAGGGGGTTATGGAGAAAATTCCATCCTTCAAAGATAGAAGTCAAAGTGAAAGATTTAAATTTTCAGAGGACTTGTATGAGTATGCTTGTGAGTTGCATGAGCGATATATAAGTGATTCGGATACTGCTTTTAATGGTGATTTTTGGACGCTTATTAAAGAGGCTCCTCAGGATTCGAGCGATCTTTTTGAAAAATATAGATATAAACCTGTGTTCACTTTCTATGAAGATCCAAAAGATGTGATTGATGCTTTGGAGATGCTTAATAATGGGGAACTTTTTGAGTTGACTCGTATGCTAGGGTCTAGATTGTCAGACCCGAATTGTACTGATGCTGTAAACTTAGAAAGTCAGAAGTCAAAAGATTTGGTAGAAGCTATTTGCAGTAAGTATGGTCGCGTTTTCAGTCTTCGCTCTAGTCACTTTAAGCAGATATCTAGAGTCCTTAAAAATAGGGATGTTAAATATGATTTTGAATAAATAGAAATTAAATAATTGGTTTTCATGGCCTAGCATTTTTAATGCTTGGCCTTGCCGGCTAAATATGTGTTAAGTGAGGTTAGGAAAAGGTTCTTAACATTTTTCAGAATCCTCTCCCAATTGCTTGTTCATCAAGGTAAATACTAATCTCTTCATAATCAATACCATGTCCTGCCTGATAAGACTGAGTAACCCGCTCATCAGTATGCGCCATCAATTGCTGTACCGATTTCACGTCATACCCCATTCGCTTAAACCGGTCAGAAGCCAAGCTTCGCACTTCGTGGAAACTGGGTGGAGTTTGGTTCTTGGGTAGGCTGATATATAGGCCGGTAGCGTTACGCACTTCCGTAAACATATCACTGAGCCGATCGGGGCTTACCTGGCAAACATGCTCTTTAGTTTTCCCCGTCCGCCGTTGTTTGGGTGTGTGGCTCAATATGTAGGGGCAGCGGTAATTTCTTAAGCTGAGTTCTTTGGATCGGGTAATTAGCTTGCTGAGTTGTTGGTGTGTTTTTAAGTTAAAACTTAAATGGCTTGCGGCGAGGCTATCCCGTTGCGCTTCGGATTTATTGATTGTCTTGCGTAGGTGGTCACCCTTAAGGTGTTTCTCAAAATTTAATTCGCAAATATCAGCGCGGCGCATGGTAGTTAGCATGCTGATGCCCATGGCAATCTGTAAGGCTTCATAACCTAACTCCCCGGCTTTTTCATAGATGGTCCAGTAAGCTTCCAAGGTTAAGCGTTGACGCTTTTTAATGGGCTTTCCCTTTTCCAGCAGGCGCGGGCGGTCGTCGGCTGTGGTGAAAGGATTGCTTTCTAGTTTGGATAATCCCTCGGCCATTAGGAAATTAAAGAATTTATTAAATTCCGCGCGGCGGGCATGTTGCTGGTGATAGGTAAGAAATTCCCACCATTTGCGCAGATCGGCTAATTTAGCTTTGTGAATGGGGATCACTTCGAAGTCTTCACCAAACCTCTTCAAGGCGTTACAGCGATTGCGCCAGCTAGCCTTGTTGGGTAAGCGTGGGTCATTTTCAATACGCCAATCTATATAGCGTGCTGCGTGGTAGGCGAAGCTCGCTCTGTCTGGGGCTTTTACAGGTTTGCGCTCAAGCTTAATACCGCGCTGTGTGTTGGCCTGCTCAGCCATGCGAATAGCTTCTTCAAGCGTTGCTGAGAAAACTTTATCCGTCAGGTCTGGGCGGCGATAGCGCCAATAGTTTTCCCGTCCGCGAGAATCTGGATAAAGGTTATCGGGTAATAGAGTGTCACCCATCATACGGGGCTTTCTAGGTCTGGCCATTTCCTTGCTCGCCTACTGCTTAATCTGTTCTCAGCCTGCCAACAGGTCTAGCCCGCTTCTGGGCTGGCCATCGTTGGCGGAGGTATTTTGTGCTGGGGTTTTGCCGGTGTGATCGCGTATAGCGAATCGGTCGGCATCCACATAGGGCTCCCCGGCGATGATCTGGCCGGGGATATGCTCGGCCTCTATCCACTCCAAGATTTTCTCTTTGCCTGGGCGGGAGCCTTTTTCGAATTGCTCCTTGGCCCAGGTGACCCCTTTAACCAGCTTACCCATTGGGCAGCCCTCCCTGACTCGCGAGGAAGTATCCCCGGCCATTTTTATTGAGTGCGCCCGCCTGTTGCAGGGCGTCGAAAACGGGTTTAACGGTTCCGTGTCGAAGACGCATTTCGTTGATGATGTTGCGCATGACGGGCTTGTGGCCGAACTCCCCGGCGCGGATTCGCTGGGCGAGTTGCTGTTGTTCTTCATTCAAGTGGGCGGTGTGTAACGGTTGTGTTTCCACCGTTTCAGGCTGTTGCAACGGTGCAGTGGCGCGTTTCGCAGCTGTTGCGGCGGCGTTAAACGCTAGTAACGCAACCAATCCCACGATGTCTGTGATGATCGCTAGGGCAAGGAAGCCGATATGCTGAACCTTTGCCGGGTCTGCGTTGAGGGTGCCCGCTAAGCTGCTGAAGGCGCTGTGCGTGCTGGGTGTCTGTTCGATTGTGGATAGCTTTTCTATGAGCTGCGTGCGCTCAGCTTCCATTGTGGATAACTGTGCGGCGGTATTAATGGCGCGTTGGCGGTAGCCGTTGTTGGCGTCGGTGTTGATCAGGCCGTTTAGGGTGTTGATCTGCTGTTGCAAACTGTTTAACTGCTGTTGCAACGCTTGGTATTCCTGGCTGTTACGGGCGCTGCGTTGTTGCTGTTCGTCGCTGTGGCTGGCGAGGAATCCAACCGTTGCAACAATGCTGATCACTACCAGCAGGGGCCAAAGGCAGAGCAGGGCATAGCCGCTCTTTTGCCCTTGGCTGCACAACCAGAGGCCCAGCGGGGCGAAGCTGAACTTGCACAGCTCCAGCGCCACCGCCGTGGCCCCGGCCACCACCTGCCCGCCGAGACCTGCGGGCATGGATATCCACAGCTGCACAGTAAACGCTAGGCTGGTGCCGCAGAAGATTAGGGCGGCGATACCGGTGAGGGATTGCCAGAGCTTCACGCGGCTCTCCCTTTTTTCTGTTTACGATTAGCCATTGGGTTTTATTCGTTGCTATTTTCTACCCACTTAGCCCGCACTGGGCGGGCTTAGAAAGTTATTGGCTTTGGGTTAGGCGGCGTTTGGTTCTGGGTGGGGGCAGTCTTGGGGTTTGTCCTCGGTGATTTTTTTATCGTCGATACGATAAATTTTTGCGGTGTCGGTTTTCTTGTCGAAGATCTGAGCCCAGTGTGTGAACAGCTCCTGCTGGGCAATGCGCTCTACCTCTTGGTAGGCTTCTTCTTCA
This sequence comes from Microbulbifer maximicatervae (SeqCode), assembly GCF_052466985.1. NCBI lineage: Bacteria > Pseudomonadati > Pseudomonadota > Gammaproteobacteria > Cellvibrionales > Microbulbiferaceae > Microbulbifer > Microbulbifer maximicatervae (SeqCode). Next base: position 2,862,199 of record NZ_CP174298.1, on the reverse strand, counting down.
GTGTCGTAGGAGCGTTTGAAATCTTTGATGCCACCCATCATTAAGTTGTAGGTGCCAGTGAATAGTGCGAATCTTTCCATGGAGTTCTCCAATTAATTAAAATTGGGCTCCGTACCGGCAGCCCTAACGGTTACAGCTGACTGATGCGCCCGGGGCGCGGGTAAATTTGCTAACTAGCTTCGGGTACGGTTTGTTTTTCGATAAGGTCGCGCATCCAAACCATGCCGTTGGAGGTGACTTTGGTGTTGATGTACGGCACTGCCACTGGTCCGCGTTTGTATTCAGCGTTTTCTGCTACGAGCAGGCCCTGCGTGGTGGCCCACTTTGTGGGGGAGTTGCGCATGGGTTCTTGGCTGTGTAATAAGCCGTTGTTCCGCATGAGTTTCATTAAATTGTTTCTGCCCATTCCCAGTAGGCGGGCGGCTTGGGTGACGGTGAAGGTTTTTTCCTTTCTCACGCTGCCTCCTGATTTTCTTTTTGTGGAGCTTGGCCTTGGATGGCTTCGGAAAGTGTGGCGACTTGTTCGCGCATACTTTTCATTTCAACTTCTTGCAGCTTCACCTTGGCCAGCAGTTCTTCGTATAGCTCTAAGATTCGGCTGAACTCACTCATAACCGGCCCCGGATTTTGTAAACTTCCTTTCTCTGCCGATGGCGGGTTCCCAGTATCGGCAGGGTTGACAGCTCCAGCCGCGTAATTGCAATTGCCCGTTAAATACCGGCTCTGCGGATTTTCCGCAGTGGGGGCAGGGCATTTGCGGTAGCGGCTGGGCTTGGTTCACGCGGCTTCCTTCCTCTGGGATTCCAGGTGGTTCCAGTCGCGGTAGAGGGCGTGGAATTTTTTCTCACCATCCGCAATGACGTTTTCAGGTGATCTGCCGTGGTAGCGCAGATTCATCACGTTGATTGCGTGTTGGAAGTTGTCGCCATCCAGTAACGCAAGGTCTGCTACGGGGACTGAAAAGTCGTAGCTATTCCAGGCTGAAAGCAAAACCAGTGCGGCAACTTTGCTGGCTCCAGAATTTCCATTGGCGACGGTGAGCAGGGTTTCCACGCTGTGGGCTGGGTTGTTCTGGTTCATGCGGCATCACCTCCAAACGGTGGCCAGTTGTTATTTACTGGCTTTGCGGTGGTGGGTTTTGGCTGCACTAGGCGGGTGCCAATTTTGTGGACGGCGTTGGCAATATCGATGCGGCGCTTGAGGCGGTCGATATTGTTTTTACTCATCGCCGTGGGGTGTACAAACACGGTGGCGGTCATGCGATTCCCTCCCGGTTGTTTCGGATGGTTTGTGAGGTGAGGCGGCGTTGGAGTCGGGTGCGTAGCTGTTCTTGCTCTGCGCCAATTCCGCTGACAATCGTGGCGATCAGGACGAACTGGATTAATCCGTGTTTTACCGCCTTGGCCACGGCGTCGGTGCTGTTGCGGGCGTGCAGTTTGTAGAAGCACTCCGCGAGCAGGTTGCTGACGTTGGTGACGGAGCACTGCATAGCTTGGGCGGTTTCCCGGTTTGAGAGCCCTCGGGCGCGATGTGTTAGCGCTTCCGCTTGGCGTGGTGCTAGCTGTCGGAACTCCGTTTCGGTGCGCATTTTGGGTGCCCTGTCCTTGATTTGCATGAAGACAGTAGCCGAAAGTTAATGTGTTCGTCAATAGCCGAAAGTTAATACTAGGGGTTGTAGTGGTGTCGTTTGTCGTGAGGGGCAAGTAACTTATTGAATATCAATGGCGCTAGGAGTGGCTGCCAGAAAGGGATAATGGCTCTATCTAGTTTTGAGCTTGAGCAGAATATTGTCGCTTTATGAAGAATTTAGCGCCAATGGAGGCTGCGAGCTTCTACTTAATTGGGCAAGCAGCCAATGACTAGTGCATGTACAGGGTGCTTTTATGTAGCTGTTATATAGTTTCAGGAAACTCTTCAGCTAGATTATTTGCGGCTTTCTTACTTTGACGTTGGGCAATTATACTTCGAGATTCTCTGTAATCTCTGGCTTCAGCGGTTTTAATAAATTCAGCATTTGGATATTCCCTTTTAACTACTCTTTCAATATCCGAAAGGGATACACGGAAGAACTCTTTTCTTGTATTAACTAAATTGAGTCTTCTTTGATCAAATACCTTATGAAGTTTGTTTTCTAGCGCCGGAGCATTGTCTGAAAAGATCATGGCGTGGACATCAAAGGTGAAGGGGACACTAGCGTCACCAAGCTCTTTGACCCGATCATTTGGTTCTAGTCGTCTGGTCATTCCAATTTTATATACATGCGCACCAAATGATCCTACATTTGAAATAACATATACGTGCCCTTGTTTAGTTTGTTCTGCCATAGATTTGGCGCGTTCAGATTTTTTATGGGCCTCTGTGAGTTCTTCGTTTAGCTTGGCTATTTTTGCGTTAAGGTTTTCAAGTTTACTTCCTGTGGCTTTTTCAGCCTCTTTCTTTGCTTTGTCTAATAATTTTTTATACTTATCCTCCTCTTTGAGAGATCTTTCCATCTCTTGTTCTAGTTTTAACTCTTCTCGCATTTGGCGTTTAATTTCTTGCTGCTCTTCCTTTTCTTTTTGCTTCTTATCTTTGTATTCATAGGCTAGTCGTAGCTCTTTAAGCTTTAGGAGGTAGTACTCATGTGAGATAACTATAGAGTTAGATTGATTCATTTTGTTTATGGCGTCATAGGCAGCTTCTATTCGCTTTTCCATTCTGTCAACATTATTCCAGGTTGTATTGGAAATTGCGGAGTCGCATTCATTATTAAAAGCTCTGGCAGTTAACTTGATGGCCCGATTAGTCATCGTTCTGCCTTTCGCTTTGCTTCCTTCTACAGTCCACTGGGTGTTGCAATATATTGCCTTTTTAGAAGAAATTAAGCCTTTTTGTTCATTTTTTATATGGCCTATTTTCTGCTTGTATACCTCTGATGTGTCAAAGTCAAAGTGAGGTTTGTAGAATCCTAACTCAGCAAGCTGGATTTCCTCGTCATAGATGGCAGCTTTCTTGATTAGCTTGTTTAGTATTTCTCTTTTTTCTTTATAGTTTTGTATAAGGGTTGCTGTTTCAGTGGATATTTTTTGTTTCTCTTTTTTAGCTTTTTCAACTTCTTCATCAATATTTATTATTTTTGAATACTTCTGTTTAATTTTTTTAAGCTGTAGGTAAATTTTTGTTGTTACCACTGAAAGTGCTATAAGGGTCGCAATTGTTATGGATATTCCGATAATTAGCTGTTGCTCCATTTGACTCTATCCTTAGTGCAAGATGCAAAATCGACTATGTTCTATTTTTTGTTCACTTGAGGTGAAAGTGCAGAGAATTAGAAATATATCTAATCGGATAGATGTGAAGCAACAAAGTTATTTCATTTGTTGCTTTTTGATTGAGGTGAATTTCGGCTTGGGGGAGGCTATGTCACAAGTTAAAGTGATTTTTGTACATCTGTGCTAATTGCGAAGGTGTTAGTCTGGGGTGTAGGAACCAAGTATGACGCCGCAAAAGCTAACATCCATATCCGTGATATCCATTGATGGATAGCTGGGATTGATTGGCCGTAAGAAAGTGCGACCCATATCTTCGGCATAAATCTTGAAGGTAACTTCGTCATTAAGCTTGGCTATAACTCGACAACCATTAGTGAGAGGTTTGTCAGGGTCAACAAATATAATGGTTCCTTCAGGGTAAGATCGTTGGCCTGGGTAGGGGCTTGTCATGCTATCGCCATTAACACGTAGAGCGTAGGCTCGGTCAGAATGTGTTGCTGGGCAGGGCAGCCAAGCTTCGGCTTCACTCGGATCAATTAAGTCTAGAGCTTCACAAAAGGCTCCAGCTTGTACCCAGCTAATCAGGGGGATTCTCCCTTGAATCCTTGGTCCTTGGGTAACATTGCTTCCCTCCTTAGTGTTTCCTTCACCTGGTCCTTTACCAGTACCGGTGAGAAGCCAATCAACAGAGACACCAAGCGTTTCTGCAATTCGTTTGGCTGTACTCATTCGTGGCAGCTTCTCTCCATTGCGGTAGCTCCATATCGTTACGGTGCTTACCTCAAACAGGCGCGCCAATGCCTCCTGCGTATCTTCCACGCCGGCATGAGTAACCGCCTGCTTGAATCTCTTTGCAAAGTCTGGATGTTTCATGGCGACATATTAGCTATAAGTTAATTAATTATCGGCTATTGATTTCTGGTAGCTGAAAGTTAATACTCTAGCTTCTGATGACAAGGAGCAGCAGCAATGGTGCAGGAAACGACAGACTCTGCCCTAGATATCGCTATCAAACTGGTCGGATCACAGGCCAACCTTGCAAGGGCGATAGGGGTAACCCCGGTCTTTGTCTCCCAGATGCGTAATGGATTAAAGGCGATACCGCCAAAGCTTTGCTCAAAGATAGAGCTAGCTACTCAGAGGAAGGTTTCCCGGGCGTGTCTTCGGCCTGATGTCTTTGGGCCGTTGGATGATCTAGTTGAGGAGCAAGCCATGCCAGAAGTTCGGCAGGCAAGTTAAGGCTGTGCGGGTTCGTTTCAGAAACCAGAATAACGATCATTTTCAATTCCCCATTTTATTGTCCTGCCATTCTGCGGTTTCTGAAGATCGGGATTAATTCATTGCGGTATATGGGGATTTATACAGGGTGTGTCAGTTACCCAAGAAAGGGCCGGTGAGGGACGCCAAGCCGGCCCGCTTTGAAGACTGCGGGAAAGACCGCTGACAGCCGCGAAAGACCGGCACTCATTTCTCTGCGCTTTTGGCGTCTCTGTAGGGTGTAGTTCGCCGTGCGCGAATAGTGAAATCAAGGATAGGTAAAAACAATATGACCCATTCATTATTTTTCTGGGGGGCTGCTGCATGATTCGTCGAAGTGCTCGGCCGTCTTCAAATTACTTGGTGGTTTCAAATTCCGTTGTGTGTGATCGCCGTATTTCATTCGCTGCTGGCGGCTTGCTGCTGCACTTGCTGTCGAAGCCGGATCATTGGGAGGTTTCACCTTCGGCACTGGCCAAAGAGGCTCAGGAGGGCAGGGACAAGATCTACAAGCTGTTGGGTGAGTTGATCGACGCTGGTTATTGCCAGCGAATTACTCGGCGCGGTGAGCGGGGGAAAATAGTCGGTATGGACTATGAAATCTCAGATATGCCACGAAATGCTGATCCACTTCCTGAAAACCCGGATACGGATTTACCGGATACGGATTTACCGGATACGGATTTACCGGATACGGATTTACCGGATACGGATTTACCGGATACGGATTTACCGGATACGGATTTACCAGATACGGGTTTACCGTATCCGGATTTGCCGACACAAGAAAGTAAAGATACTAAGAAAGTAACCACTCTAGAAAATAACCAGAGAGAGAGCGGTCAGGGTGGTGCCCTTGCTGTCCGCCAGGAACCCGCCCCGCCATCGAAGCGTGGTACCCGCCTTCCCGATGATTGGCAGTTAACCCAAGAATTTTACGATGAGGCGGCCAAGACGCGGCCAGAGGTGATGCACCAGATCCACGACATTGCGGCTAGCTTTGGTGATTACTGGAAATCTCAGTCGGGCAAGCAGGGGGTACGGCGTGATTGGTTGGCAGTGTGGCGCAACTGGGTGAGACGCGAAAAGTTTATTCCACCGCAGCGAGTAGCGTCCCAGCAGCGAACACGGGACCGGCCAATCGGTGAAATGCTGACAGACACCGGCTGGTAAACACAGATTTTCAAGGAGCGATGCTATGACCGTTGTGACTCTGACAGAAGCCAAAGAGCGAATTATGACTACCGTTGCGAGTAGACCCTTAGCGGTATTTCGCACGGATAACCCTCGCCAAGTGGATTTGGTGTTTGCCCATACGGTGGTTACTCAAAATAAAATTCGACAGGTGCATGAGGATTATTTGGGGACTTTCCATCGGGATAATCTGCATGTGGCGAGAAAGGTTTTTCAGGAGCATTTCGATAGTTTTCAGCAGGCTGCGTAATTGTTCCGGTTGAGGTTACCGTTTGATGTCTTGGGGGGAGTGATATGAGATTCGATACTGCGAGACAGGCTTGGCATGATGCGTTCGATGGGTCGGCAGCGGCGTTTGACTACGAGGCCATGGGCGGTAGGAGTACGGCCACCCTAAGCACGCGCCGGGGCCGGAAGGTGGTTATTCGGGGTGAGGTTGAGGGCAAAGCAGATCAAGTCATTTGCCGGATAGATGCGCCGCGAGTGAGTGGTACTGAGACGGTTGTGGGGAAGGGAAGCGGTAGCCGGATTATGGATGTCTGCGAGAGGGGAATAATTCAAAACGTTGTTGCTAGGTTGCGGGATAGTGATCCGTTGGCTTATTGCTGGGGCATGGCTGCCTATGCTCCTCCCGCAAAAAGATTTAAAGAGCGGGCGGCGCTGTTGCAGTTCTTGATGTCTGAGTTCGATAAGTGGGAGGAGCCGCACCCAAGGGAGAAGGTTAGCCAGTTGGCGTTATTTTGTATTAGTGCGTGTGCGTTTCGGGATGTAAATGGGCGCAAGGTAGATGTGAAGCAGGCACGCGTTATTGTTGGTTGCCAAAAATCCACCTGGGATCAGGAGTGGAAGAATATTTGGCGGAAATTACAAAGGCGTTTAGATCCGCTCCCTGCTCGTGCTCTGGGGCCTGTGTCTGAGGTTGTCGAGGGTTACAAAGAAAAGTTGCTGAAGGTGGGTTGACAGACTTTGACCCAGGATGGTACTTTTTTTCTAGCTTGCGGTTTTTCCGCTTGCAACAGAAACCCGGCTCCCCCAGCCGGGTTTTTTCGTTTTGAATCACTCATTTTTCATCCTTGTTAATGTTCTTAATGGCGCTCTTTTGGGCGCCTTTTTTTTTGCTTAAACCTTGAGGTTTTATGTTTCATAACGACTATTTCACAGAGTCTGAGTTGGCCTGTCGTTGTTGTGGCAAGAATCAATTTAAAGATGAAACGCTCCAACGCCTGATTAGAGTCAGAGAAAGCTTTGGCAGGCCAATGGTTATTAACTCTGGCTACCGCTGCCCAGCTCATAACGCCCAGCTAAAGGCCACTATGACCCATACCACCGGACAGGCTGTTGATGTTCAAGTTGCACTAGGTAGGGCACACCGACTAATCCGAATTGCGCTTGAAGAGGGTTTCACCGGCATAGGGGTTAAGCAAAAGGGAGCAATTGGTAGACGTTTCCTTCACTTGGATGACTTGGAATCAATACCCGGCGAGCGTACCCGCCCCACAATCTGGAATTACTAATGACTTGGGCCATATCAAATCGATCCGGCAAGGTTATAGATGAAAAGAATAATAACTAAGATTCCGCCATCTACATTTGCCGTTTTATCATTTTACTCAAATAAAATTAAATATAAATTTTATCTTTTCGAAGATTTGACGAACGTGCTTTAACCATTTATAAGGCTTCTTCGATTTATGTTTGAAACTATAAAAAGGAATAATACATGTTGAAATATATTGGTGTTTGTTTACTCGCTCTTATCTCTCAAGTTTCTTTTGCTGCTGATTCTGAGACTGTAGCAAAAATAGATTCGTTCGTACTAATTGATACTAAGAATCTTGTTCGGATCTACCCTGAGGGAGGCGTTCAGAACCCACCTGCATGCCATGGCTGGAATGGTGATTACATTTCATTCAGTATGTCTAGGCCAATGGGTAAGGAATACCTGGACTCAATTATATACGCGCACTCCGAAAACAAGACGGTAACCTTGACCACTTTCCCTGCCTGTGCAGATGAGACGGGAACTGTGACGCTTCATCATATAAAAGTGCATAAAGACTAAGGGTGTAGAGATTTTCCAAGGGAATTCACTTCTTGCGTAAGATATCTTCTTCCATTTGGTGCTTTTGCGTTTTAAGAGTATAAATACGCTACTTTGAGATTGTTGTCTTTACAGGGAGCAGTCAGTACGAGCAAAGAAATTTTATTCCCCCTTAACCGGCCCATTCAGGCCGGTTTTTTTTGCCTGTTAGAAGGGCATCGGTGTGAGGTGAACGTACAGAAAAGTTGGTATAAACGGTGATGGGGTAGTTCAAGTGCAAGCCTCAGTTGATTGGTTGGGGTTAGTTGGCAATTTGATCACTAGCCTGGGCTGAAATATATCTGCGGTGACTACCCACAATCAGAACAGCCGATATATGCGTGAGAAGCCTGATAAATCGGAAATTAATATCCCCCCTGACCCTTTTAGCCACTCGGTGCTTCTTCCCCCTGCCACCGGCACCGGGCGGCCCTTTATTTTGGAGCTTCCATGATTTCAGCCATATCCAATCTTCTCGGTAAGGTCATAGACAAGGCTTTCCCAGATAAAGCAGAAGCTAATCGGTTAAAGGCTCGGGTTGATTCGCAGCTGATTTCAATGGACCTGGAAGAGCTAAAAGCAGCTACCCAGGTAATCACGGCAGAAGCCTCGGGGGAGTCATGGCTACAGAGAAATTGGCGGCCAGTAACAATGCTCACATTCGTCGGGCTGATTGTATTTCACTGGCTGGGATGGACAGCTCCAAACTTAAGCGAGGACCAAACTCTGGCACTGCTGGAGATAGTAAAAATCGGCCTCGGTGGTTATGTCGTGGGGCGCAGCGCTGAAAAAGCGATGAAGGCCTGGAAGCAGTCATGACACTTCACGACACCCTAAGAGAATTAGCAGATAAGGCCAGCTATATGACTGCCATTGGTGCTGGAACTCTCGCCGGTTGGCTCGCGGATAACTGGTTAGGCCTTGCTGGAGTGCTGATAGCTGCGGCGGGTTTAATGGTTAATTGGTATTACAACCACAAGCGACTAAAGCTGCAAGAAAGGCAGCAGGGCTAAGACGATGGACGTTAGTGTAAAGCTGGATACTTCAAAGTTTGATAAGGCAGCTGCTGAATTAAAAAAGCAGTTGCCCTATGCCAGTTCGGTTGCTCTGAATAATGTGGCGTTTCGTATACGTGGAGAAGAGCGCGCAGCCATTGGGCGCATCTTTGTCAATCCGGCGAAGCTGACACTGAACTCGGTACTGGTGAAGAAAGCCACTAAGCGCTCGGGTGTGGCGAAGATCTTCATCCGTGATCAGGCCCCCAATGGCACAGCGCCTAGTGAGTATCTGGCACCCTCGGTGATTAATGAGAACCGGGCTGACAAACGCTTTGAGCGTGCGCTTCGGCATGCGGGCCTCTTACCTAGGGGGATGTATGTAGTGCATGGGAAGGAGGCCAAGTTAAATAAGCATGGCAACATTTCGGTTGGTATCTATAAAAGGATCTTGTCAGAGCTGCGCGCTAACTCGGGTGCTAGAAAGAGTAAGGCTGATAGTTCTCAAGGCCCTAAGTCTAAATATTTTGTTGGGAAAATTAATGGTGTCCTGGGTATATGGAAAAGGGCGGGCGGCAAGCGTAATCCAACGGCTAAACCCATTCTTATTTTCCTTAAAGGCAGGCCGAACTACCGCCAGCGCTTCCCTTTTGTCCGAATTGCCGAAGGTATAGCGCGGCGACACTTCCCGATAGAGCTTGATAAGGCAATGGATCGTGCTATTGCGACCGCAAAGAGACGTTGAGCGGGTCCTCCTGAGCGACCCAAAATACGGGCAATTCGGGCCCGTGTTTTTAACAGCTATCTGAAATTTCCTAGGGGGTTATACCTTGGCTGACAACCCATCACTTAATGATCAGGCCACTCAGTCGGGGTTCGCTCGGCTGGTGGGAACTTCTCAACCGGCAATTGCTAAGCATGTGCAGGCTGGGGTGTTGCCGCAAGGCTCTACTTACAGCGTGTGGCTACAAGTTTATTGTGAGCGGCTGCGTACTGAAGCTGCTGGCCGTCAGGCTAATGAAGCTCGCAATCAAAAAGATTTGGCTGATGCAGATAAGGCTAGGATGAGCGCGGAGAAAATTAGACGCGAATTATACCGAGAGGATCAATTAATAGTTGATGTTGAGTCTGTACGTAAGGTGATGGTGGAGTGGTCCACCATTGGTAAGAATGAATTTTTAGGAGCGGTAGAAAGCATCCTTATTGCTATCGAAAGTCAGCATGCCATTACCGTCGATCGAGAACCCTTACAGCCTAGTATTGACGCTGCCCTCAGAGCTATTGGTAGTTACGAGATCGAATCTCTCGCGCCTGGTGAAGGAAGTGCGGGAAACCTGGATACCGCAGCCTAAAGTCCCGCTGATTGAGTGGTTGCCGGAAAATATCAAACTGCCGTCAGAGGATAGCGATAACGCGGGCTATTACCGCAACGATTATGTGCCTTATTTCTGGGGTGTAATGCATGCACTGGATAATCCGGTGTCATGGATGGTAGTGATGCAAAAGGCCGCGCAGATCGGCTGGACGGTTCTGCTGGCTACCGATATCTGCAAGGTTGCCGCTACTGAGCCCGCCCGCATCCTGATGCTGTTCCCCAAGGATGAAAAAGGCCGGTTGTTTATGGATGAAAAGCTGGTGCCGATTATCGAAGGCTCACCAGCAGTGAACCGGGTGATCGATGTCACCACCAGCCGCAAAGGCGGCAGCCGTTCAACACGGAAAAAATTTCCCGGCGGTGAAGTACGCACCATTGGTTCCAACTCTATTTCCAATGTGAAATCCACATCAGCCCGTCGGGGCTATGTAGAGGAGCCTGACGATACCAACAAAGATGTCGGCGATCAGGGCGATTCCATTCGCCACCTGCGCGAACGCCTTAAGCGGATGCGCAATAAGAAATTAATTATTGGTGGTACACCTGCGGTTGCGGATCTTTCCCAGGTAGAACACTACACCAAACTCGGCACCATGCGAGTGTTACCGATTACCTGTCACGACTGCGGTGAGTCCCATGTATTGGACTGGGAAAACGTCAGTTGGTTGGAAAAAGAAGGCGGCACATCGCACCCGGTGTTTGGCCTGCACCAGCCAGAAAGCGCGGTGTATGGTTGCCCGCACTGTGGCAGTGAATGGTATGACTACCGCCGCCAGGCCAATATTTTGCAGACCTGTAAAACCGCGCAGGAAAATGGCGATGACTTTGCCGGTTGGGTAAAAACTCAATGCGGCGAGGATTATTCTGAGGACGAAATTGAACCGATAGAAACCTTTATGGAGCTATCGGAGCTTTATGTATGTATCCCCGGCACTGGCCTTGCCGATGTAGTGCGGGATTTTCTCGAAGCGGAACACGAAGCGAAAAGCGGCGATGAATCTGCCCGCATTGTTTTTCAGAACAACAAACTGGGCCGGCCCTACCAGTACGCCGCCAGCCGCTTGCTGGACCATGAAAAGCTGCAAGAGGCCGCCGAGGATTACCCGGAATTAGTGTGCCCTGCCGGTGGCCTGCTGGTAACGGTCGGCATCGACGTACAGCACGACCGACTCGCAATCACCATTCGCGCCTTTGGCCGGAATGAAGAATCCTGGCAGATGTACTGGGGCGAGATCGATGGCGATACCGCCGATAAAAAAGATGATTGCTGGTCAGCTCTGGATAAGCTGGTGTTCCAAAGCTTTGAGCACGAGCGCTTCGGCGAAATTCGCGCAGCGGCGGTAAGTATCGACTCCTCCGATGGTGGCACCAGTAACGCGGTGTACCACTGGGTGCGAACTCGCGATAAAAAATATCGCGGCGTGCTGGTGATGGCGATTAAAGGTGACAGCAACGACTTCGGCACCAAGGAAATCTTCAACCAGCCCCGGCAGGTGGATTTTAACAATCCCAAGCGCCGCACCAAGGCAGACCGCTTTGGGGTAAAGGTATATATGGTTGGCACCCATAAAGCCAAAGACCTGATGGCCAAGCGTCTGCTCGGCACCAGTGCCTATATGCACAGCTGCAAGCATGTGCGGCAGGATTACTGGGAGCAGGTGACTGCTGAAGTCAAAGCCCCCAGCAAGAAAAATAAAGGCCGGGAAACCTGGCAGCCGCGCCCCGGCCGGCCCAATGAAGGCACCGATACCGAGGTCTACGCCCTGCACGCCGCCCACGCCATGGGCATGCACAAATACAACGAGAAAAAATGGTCCACCATCGAATCGCGCCTGGGCCAGCGCACGCTATTTAGCGAACCTCAACAAACTACAGAACAGCCCATCGTTAAAAAACCAAGGCAGCCCGCGCAGCCAGCCGGCTCTCTACTGGATAGTTAAATGTCTAAAACCGCACAAGAGATGGTCGACCTCTATATCGAGGCCGAGATAGACGTGCTCGCCGGAAAAACCACGGTCATTAACGGCCGCCAATTTACCGCCGAGAACCTGCAGGAAATCCGCGCGGGCCGCCAGGAGTGGGAGCGCCGCGCAACCGCAGAAACCTTAAAGGCCGCCGGCAAACGCCCCGGGCCCGCCTACGCGAATTTTTGCTAATGAATAAACTGGATTCTGTCATCGGTTTTTTTGCACCCGAGGCTGCCCTGCGCCGCGTACAAGCCCGGCGCGCCCTGGAGATTGCCGCCGCCTATGAAGCCGCGCGCCCCAGTCGCCTGCGCAAAAACCCGGGTGATAACCGCAGCGGCGACCTGGTGCTGGAAGGCAGTGTGGAAACCCTGCGCGGCCAAGCCCGGCATTTGGAGCAAAACCACGATTTTGCCTTTGGCATTCTCACCACCCTGGTAAATAACATTGTCGGCCCGCGCGGCATCGATGTGGAGTTCCAACCCAAAACCTGGGATGGCGATATCCACGATGGTTTTGCCAGCCAAATGAATGATGCCCACAAGGAATGGGCAAGGCGCCCGGAATGCACCCGGCAGTTCAGCTGGGGAAAAGCGCAGCGGCTTTTGTGTAATACCTGGCTGAGAGACGGTGAAACGTTAATGCGGCACTTGCAAGGCACAGTGCCCGGCTTAAAGCACCGCACCCCGGTGCCTTACACCATCGAATGCCTGGAACCGGACTTCCTGCCGGTGGATTACAACGATCCCAGCAAGCGCATTGTGCAAGGCATTCAAAAATCTGCCTGGGGCGAGCCATCAGGGTTTTGGTTGTACGACGAACATCCAGGGGCCTCATTTAACTGGCGTATGAAACGCAGGCTCCACAGCGCTGAAAATATCGAGCATCTGAAATTTGTGCGCAGGCTGCACCAAACCCGTGGGGTTTCCATTTTTGCAGCGGTAATGAATCGCCTTACTGATATTAAAGACTATGAAGAAAACGAGCGTGTCGCTGCCAAAATTGCCTCGGCCATGGTGGGCTTTATCCAAAAGGGCAGTCCAGATGATTACTCGCAGAACGACGTTGATGATGAAGGAAATCGCACCCTGGATATTCGCGCTGGTGCTATCTACGACGATTTACGCCCTGGGGAATCTGTCGGCACCATTCAAAGCAATCGCCCCAGCGGTCTACTAACGCCATTTTTAGAAACCATGCACCGGATGACTGCTGCCGGCACCATGGCCAGTTTTAGCAGTATCAGCAAAAACTACAACGGTACTTATAGCGCGCAACGCCAGGAACTGGTGGAGCAGTGGGCCAATTACGAAACCCTTAGCCTGGAATTCTGTGAAGAAATCGTTGAGCCGGCCACCCGCCGCTGGGTGCAGATGGGTTTACTGGCGGATGCCTTCAAAGTGCCGAGTGATGTCGATCCATCCACATTAATGCACGTCGATTTTATTACCCCGGTGATGCCCTGGATTAATCCGGTCCATGAAGCCAGCGCCGATGAAACCCTGTTGGAAAATGTACTGGCCAGCCCACAGCAGACCATCCGCCGCCGTGGCAAGAAGCCGGACGATGTAATTAAGCAAACTGCTGCCTGGCAGCGGAAGCTCAAACAAAACGACATTACCACCCCAACCAAACGCGAAGCCGTACCCGCGCAAGAAACTGAATCTGAATAGGAGGCAGCCATGCCGAATAAATCCTGGTACAGCATGACCGCTGCCGCCAATACCAGTGAAGCGGATATCTATCTGTATGACTCTATCGGCGGCTGGGGCATGACCGCAAAAGATTTTGCCCGAGACCTGAAAGCGCTCGGCGATGTCAGCAAGATAAATCTACACATCAACTGCCCCGGCGGGGATGTGTTCGACGGCACGGCTATTTACAACCTGCTTAAAGACCATAAGGCCGAAGTGGAAACCTGGATTGAAGGCATCGCAGCCAGTATGGGCAGCGTGATCGCCCTCGCCGGGGATACTGTCCATATCGCCGAGAACGCCTATTACATGGTGCACAACCCCAGTGCCGGTGTTCGCGGTGATGAGCGCGCTCTGGAAAAAACCAAGAGCCTGCTGGCCAAAGTTAAAGCCACCATGAAAAGCCTGTATTCCTCGCGCTCCGGCATGTCCGATGAGGAAATCAGCCAAGTGATGGATGACGAGACTTGGTATACCGGCACAGAAGCGGTAGAGGCAGGCTTCGCCACCGATACCACCGCAGCTATCGAGATGGCTGCCAGCTTCAGTGCTGATCACTTAAATCAATTTAAAAACACCCCTCAAGCCATTAACGCATTGGTCATGCAGGGGTCCACTGAATTTAGATTCCCGTCTGCGGTTGCAGGCAATCCAACCCAAACCCAAACCAAGGAAGCGCAAGCCATGCCTAAAACCACCTCCACCACGCCAGCTGCAACCGCTGCGCCCGAGGTTACTCCAGAAATGAAAGCGCAAATTGAAGCCAATGCCAAAGCGCAATTTGCCGCCGATGAAAAAAAGCGCAAAGACGATATCACGGCCGTATTTAAAGGCTTCGAAGCGCACAGTGTTGTGATGCAGGAATGTCTCAATGATATGGACTGCACCGCCGATAAAGCCAAAGACAAACTGCTCACAGCCCTCGGCAGCCAAACCCCAACTCCCGTGCAAAGCTACAGCGTGGTAGTGCAGGAAGGTGAAGGCATTAAGCGCATGAAAGTCGATGCCGAAAATGCGATTGCTGTACGTGCCCTCGGTGAAAAGCGCACAGAGGGCAATGAACTCAGCGGCTACACCATGATGGAGATTGCCCGCATCCTCATGCAAGCCCACGGCCAGAGCTTGTCCGGACTCGACAGAATGGGTGTGGTCGCCGCAGCGTTTACCCATAGCTCGGGTGACTTCGCAACGGTGCTCGGCAATATCGCCAATAAATCCATGCTCAAAGGCTATGAAGAAGCACAGGAAATCTTCCCGCGCTTTACCAGTGTCGGCAACCTCAGTGACTTTAAACTCACCACCCGCACGGACCTGGGCAGCTTCCCCTCACTGCGCCAAGTGGCACCGGGGGCAGAATTTAAATATGTGAGTATCGGCGAACGGGCCGAGACTGCCGCACTGGCTACTTACGGGGAACTCTTCTCTATTAACCGCCAGGCGATTATTAATGACGACCTGGGCGCATTCACCCGAATCCCGCAAAAGATGGGCCTTGCCGCCGTGCGCACCGTGGGGGATCTGGTATTCAGCATCCTGCTCAACAATCCCAAAATGGCAGATGGAAAAGCCCTGTTTCATGCAGATCATGGCAACCTAGCCAGCGCCGCTCTAATCAATACCGCCAGCATCGATGCCGCACGGGTGAAGATGGGCAAGCAAAAGGATGGCAGCGCAGTGCTCAATATCCGGCCCAAGTTCCTGCTCTGTGATATTGCCGACGAAGGCAGCGCAAAGGTTGCTCTGGAATCCGAATTCGAAGTGGGCGCATCCACCACAAACAACACCACGCCGAACAGCGTACGCAATATTGCTGAAGTGCTCTCTGATGCACGCCTTAGCGGACACAACGGCTGGTACCTCAATGCCGACCCGGTAGCACACGACACTATCGAAGTGCTCTATCTGGATGGTCAGCAGGCCCCGGTGTTAGAAGAGCAAAATGGTTGGAGTGTTGATGGGGTGGAATTCAAAGTGCGACTGGATGCCGCCGCTAAAGCCTGGGATGCAAAAGGCATGGTGAAAACACCCAAAACCTAATCCCAACTGAAATTAAACCGGAAAGGGCCGCACTACGCGGCCTTTTTTATTTCTACTGCTTTATCCACTGAGAGAAAGATTATGGCTACGAATTTTGTACAAGATGGGCGCATGCTCGATTTCACCAACAACACCAGCGCAGCGATTATCTCTGGCCAGGTGGTAATCGCAGGTGCGGTCCTGGGTGTCGCGATGGACGATATCGCCGTGGGCGCCTCCGGCGTGATCGCCATTGATGGCGTATTCACCGTGCCCAAGGTATCCGCCGCAGAGATCAATCAGGGCGAAACCCTCACCTGGGTGGTCGCCTCCAGCTCATTCGATAGTAATGCAGCCACCGCAGCCACTGGCGATATCACCGGCTCCACCACCTTTGCCGCAGAGGCCGCCGGGAATGGCGTTACCAGTTTTGCCGTGAAGTTTACCGGCGTACCGGGCACCGTTAAGGCCTAGGTGACCCATGGACCTGGACCAAAGAGCCGCAGAGCGCGCGTTTCGCAAATGGGGCAAAGCCGCTACCTATACCGATGGTAGCGGCGCTGAGCCTATTGATTGCCGGGTGATAAAGGATCAGGAGATTGACGAGTTTGAGGAGGATGATCGTTTGCGGGTAGCGCGTATTGAGCTGAGCCTTCTGGTGAGTGAGGTGGGGGCTTATAACCCTGATGCGGTGATTACGCTGGGTGGTGTGGAGTACACGGTGCGCAAGCGGCTGGCGGATGATGGGGTGGTTTGGAAGTTGTTGGTTGATAGGTAGGTATTGTAGACCTTCCAAACTCGTTACAAATCATAGAAAATGCTTCGCTTAATTAATATTTCATGTGCATTTGTGCCAACTACTAGGATGGGGTTCAATGAAATTTAGTCGTTTATTAATAGTAGTTTCTGTTTTGTTTTTATCAAAAAATACATATGCAGGTTGGACGACAGAAGGTGTGGTTGAGCAAGTCATTTCCCACAATGGCTTACACCTAATTCACACAACGATTTCAGATACCACTTGTGCTTCCACTGGTAAATTTTGGTGGCCTGCAGACGATTCTGATGCTAAAGACATGTTGTCTATAGCTTTAGCTGCTTTGATGTCAGGAAAAAAAGTAACGCTGGTGCATGACACTGATACCCCTGACTGTAGACTAGATAATTTCAACAAAGCAACACATATGTCGATTAAGAATTAATTTAAAAAGCAGAGTGGTGGACTCCGTCCGCCACAGATTTGAAACACAGCCAAACCCTCTAGTGTGCCTCCCATGTCTCGGCGCATCGCATTCCATAAGCAGCAAAGCCGCTACCTATGATGATGGTAGCGGCGCTGAGCCTATTGATTGCAAGGTGATCCTTGATCAGGAGATCGACGAGTTCGCAGAGGAGGAGCGGCTGCGGGTGCCGCGTATTGAGTTGAGCCTGCTGGTGAGTGAGGTGGGAGCTTACAACTCTGATGCGGTGATTACGTTGGGTGGTGTGGAGTATAAGGTTCGCAAGCGGCTGGCAGATGATGGGGTGGTTTGGAGGGGGTTGGTGGAAGGGTAATCTAGTTTGATAGTAATGGAGCTTAGGTGATAATTTATTTTTCACTTAGGTTAGCTGTCGTTTATCTGAAAGAAGGATAAATTAGTTACATGTGTTATCTTAATCCTACTTTTGAAAGGGGGATGTCTTGTTGCAAGAAGACCAAACACAGCTTGCCTTAATGGCTTACAGATTACTCCCGGTATTGGCAGGTGCAATCATAGGTATACTTGGTAGTCTTATTGGGACGACCTACGCACAAAGCTTAAAAGACAAACAGGAAAAGCTAAAAAATAAAAAAGAAAAATTAGAAAAATTTGTTTCAGAAACTTATGAAATTGATGTGTGGCTTCAAAAGCTAAGAAACTATCATTTATTTGGTGGAGACGAGGTTCTTGAAATGTCTCCGCTTTCTAAAGTTGAGGCTTTACAGGCTCTATACTTCCCTGAGCTTGGTGAAAGTGTTGAGCAACTTTCGTCCGTAATTCAAGAATATACGATGTGGCTTATCAAGGGAGCCAAACTTAGGGTGAACAGTGAATCTGCCGTCCCGCCTCAAGAGTACTTGAGTGAAATGGCCGATGCTTATTCTCCGGTGATACATGCTACCAAAGAAGTTATCAAAAACGCAGTTGAACTGAGTAAATCGTTTGATAAGCCATCAAAGACAAAACAAAAAAATTAAATGACCTAGTGCAGGGGCAAAAGCCGCCAAAGTAGTCCATCCCGTTTGTATGGCATTGCCCGCTGGAGTATGGTTACAACATAGCTAGAGCACTTAAAAAAACCCTACCAGTTAGCGCTGGTGGGGTTTTTTATTGCCTGCGGAAGCGGGCTGTATAGAAAACCATATATTTGGAGTGATTAACTGGAGATTGGGACAGGGGTAGCCTAACCCCAGGCTGAGAGCTTGACAGCTCCGTGCGGGTTGGTGGACACTGAGAGAACTAGAACATTCTCAGCGGTTACCGCACCCGACAGCCTCGCGGTTTTTTTGTGCCTGCAATTTGGCACGCCTAGCTTTTATAGCCGGGTCGAGAGGCGTAATACAAGACCCCTTCTGGGGGAATAGGCCCGGAGCTTCTGAGAAGGCTCTAGTTGAGACCCGGCTGCCAGCTACTAACTGGCAGCCGCTAGGAACTAAAACTTCTCAGGAGGCCCTCCCATGGCCAGTGCCCACGCGATCTTCACACCTAATCACTCCGAACCAGCGCTACAGCCGGCTCATGTCCAGCAGTTGCGCGAATTACAGTATTTAAACCTGGCCCGCCAGCGCATTCTGGAATGGCCCGACTCCCCAGTAAAAACTGCCGCACTCAATGCCCTCTGTGGCGAAGAGGGCGCGGTCCTGGATGGATTGACCTACGCCGCCGAACGTATGGCTGCGAAGCAAAGTACTGAACATTAACCACAGGAAAGTGATTATGAGTAACGTTAATAGCTTGCCGGTAATTGCCGGTGTGGAAATTACAACTGACGCTGAAGGGCGTTTTAACTTGAATGCTTTGCATCAGGCAAGTGGAGAGGGTAGGCATAAGAGTCCCGCTCAGTGGCTGAGGCGAAGTGAAACCAAGGCTTTAATCGCAGAGCTAGAAGACCAAGATGTAAATTTACATCTTGCTCCAATTAGTAAAATCCACGGTGGTATAGCACCGGGAACCTTTGCCCATGAATTACTAGCGGTGGAGTATGCCGGTTGGATCAGTCCTGCCTTCCGTCTCAAGGTTAACCAAACCTTCATTGACTTCAGAAAGGGCAACCTTGGGGTCGCTCCAGAAGTATCGCTTTTATCCCCATCCTTGCCAGAGTTGCAAATTGCAGAGTGCGCTGCCCGGATGTTGCGTATGAGTGATAGCAGTAAGGTCCGTATGCTCAGCACGATCTGTACTGAGAGAGGTGTCAGTGACCGCTTCCTGCCGGACTATGTAGAGGAAGCGCGAGTGAAGGCCCTTAGCGACCTACTAAAGGACTACGAAGTATCGCTTTCGGCCCGCGCCGTCAATCCCATTCTTATGGAGATGGGGTATCTGGAGGAGTTGGGGCGCCGCTCCAGCAAGGGGAGCATCAAGAAGTTCAAATCACTCACTGAGGCTGGATTGCGCTTTGGTAAAAATGAAACCAGCCCCAGGAGCCCCAAGGAGACTCAGCCTTTGTACTACGTCGAGACCTTCCCGGAATTGCTGGATCAGATAAATGCGTGGAAAAGCGCCGCTTGAGTGATAGCAATCTATGCCCAAGGGAGAATTAGGCATGACTAAACTGATTAGATTTCCGGAGAAGGCCAGCAAAGTATCACGCGAACTACTGCGCACAGCAGATGCGGGCGATGGCCGAGATTTTGCGATGTGCTTAATCCTTGAGCGGGTGCGGCCCCGAATGGAGCGGGTAGACATACCGTTGTACTGCGCAGAACATTTGGTGCAATACCTTGATGACGTGAAAGATGAAGAAGAGAAAATTGCCTACGTTGCTGGAATGTTCGATCGGATCTTAGAGGTCTATTCCGATAAGTAGATCGGTGGTTTTACGGCGGCTGTGAGCGTGAATACAACACCACAAGGAAATAGCGCTCGCCCATTTTTCACACTCCGTTGGGCGTTCAGCAGCTGCCGCCTTTTTAAATATTAAGACGAAAATTGAGGCATTTATTCTTGCCAAACTGATGAATAACGAGAGAGTTTCTAACAATGGTGTCTACTATGATCGCTATTTTACTGCGGGGATGTAGAATCTACGCAGCCCCAAAAGGATGTAGCAATCGTATGCAAATGCAACAAACTTCCACTGCGCTTAAAATTGTCTGGTGTTACGGTCTTTAGGGGTTAAGAGATATACAAATGGATCTATTTGTACCGATTGTAGCTGAAGAAAAGCTTCATAAAAATTTTTTATCTGTAATGGTCCCCTTTCGTAAAGCTGAAAGAGACCTCTTAGAGAAATGGGCTGATGGTTTCGAAGATAGAGACGGAAAGTTTGTTGCGGAGTTTCAAACAACCTTCAATTCATCCTTTTGGGAAATTTATCTATATGCAGCTTTCAAAGAGTACGGTCTAAAAATCGACTGGTCGCATCAAACACCTGATTTTTCTATTGTTGGAGGCGACGAGGACTTCATCGTCGAAGCAGTGACTGCCAATGCTGCTGACGGAAAGCCTAACGAATGGGACAAATCATATTCGGCTGAAGAGCTAAAAAACCTGGATATAAAGAAGCTTAATGTTGAAGGTATTATTCGGCTTTCAAATGCAATTTTAGGGAAGGTGAAAAAGTACAATAAATCATATAGTAAATTTCAACATGTTAAAAATAAGCCATTTGTAATAGCAGTGGCTCCATTTGAGCAGCCTCACTTTAATTACCAGTATGATCGCCCAATTAGAGCTTTATTATACGACTACTATGTTGACGAAGAAGCCTACCTATTGGAGCCTGAGAAATTTCCCGACGGACCACCTGGGCTTAAATTGGGTTATGTTGAAAAAGATAATGGGGCTGAGATACCTCTAGGATTTTTTGATAATCCAGATATGGCTGAAGTCAGCGCTGTGCTATTTAGCTGTACAGCCACATGGGGGAAGTTGAGTGCTACGTCAGAGAATGACAAGACAGATACTAGAGTATTATCTATATGGGCTTCATCGCCCAAAGGAGAACCAGAAAAACGGGATTGCCCAGCAAGTGAGCATGAAGAGACCATTCTTGATGGTCTACAAGTTTATCATAACCCGTTTGCTAAAAATCCTTTAGACCCTGAAGTCTTTCGTGCAGAGAGGGTTGTACAACATTATTTTGACATGAATATAGGCGAGTGGGTGTATGAAGGATTTACGGGGGCACTACAAAACAGGCTGGTGATTGCTACACCAAAGGCGTCCTCTAATAGTTCAAGTAACACCGTAACTAGCGCACCTTCTTGAGGGGTTAAAGCTACACCAAAAACACTCTTTATTCTGTCTCATAAGGTCTCTTGAATCGTAGATAACCATCAAAAAGACGTCCAGCAAAAAAATCAACAGTTACCTAAACCCGCACCAGCGGGTTTTTTTATGTCCAAAATTCCTGGAGCGATCCCAATGACCCAACGCATCACCATCCGCGATGCCGCGCTAAACAAACTAAAAACCCTATCCGGCTACACCTTCCCCCCGGCCGGCACCACCGAAGGCATCGAACGGGAAAAGCTGCCGGCCATTCTCGTCGGCTTTGCCACAGAACAAACACAACAGGAGTTCTCTGGCACCACCCGCCAGCTGGATCTTGTCGTGTCGGTGGTGGTGCATAGCCGGGGGGATATCTATGAACTACTGGATCAGGCCTCGGCCGAGGTTGAGAGTGTCCTACAGGACCGAACCCTGGGCGGGGCCTGTGAAATCTTTGCGCTCTCGCAAACGGACTTCGCCCTGGATCAGGACTACCCCCTGGGCGAGGTGCGCCTGACCTACAGCGCCCAATATTCCACTGAATGACGCACCCCTGCGTCGGTATTTCATTTCCACTAAAGCGACTGGAGAACCCCTATGTCCCAATTGGCTCAGGGCACCAATATCTATTTTATCGACCCGGCAGATGATTCTGTGCAGAAAGTTACCGGGGTGAATTCTTTTAACCCCGGCGGCAACCCTGCCGATCAGCTGGATGACACCTCCCTGGAAGACCTGGATAAGAAGTTCAAGCGCGGCCTGCGTACACCGGGGCAGGCTTCTGTGGGCCTCAAGATAGACTCACAGAACGCGGTGCATAAGCGCCTGCATGAA
The DNA here is from genome assembly GCF_052466985.1 of Microbulbifer maximicatervae (SeqCode). NCBI lineage: Bacteria > Pseudomonadati > Pseudomonadota > Gammaproteobacteria > Cellvibrionales > Microbulbiferaceae > Microbulbifer > Microbulbifer maximicatervae (SeqCode). The sequence continues at coordinate 2,840,086 of NZ_CP174298.1, read as the reverse complement.
CTGTCCCAGGATGACACAGTGGACAGTATCCAGTGGGCGGTGGGCTGGAGCGATGGGTCTGAAGCGCCCACCGTGACAACCGGCGAGTGGACACTGCCGAGCACGCGCACTTGGTTTACCTTCGAGGGTTATGTGGCCGACTTCCCCTTTGATTTCCAGCAGAACACCTTGGTCACGGGTGAAATGTCGATCCAGCGCAGCGGCGGCTCTGCCTGGACGGCTAAATCCTCAAGCTAAGGGGTAAGTTATGGAATTATCTATTGCGTCCCTGCAAGAGCAGGGCAGCTTTTCCGGGGCGCCGGTTAAGCGTTCTATTACCTGGAAGCAGGATAAAGAGGAATTTACGGCAACCGTCTACATTCGCCGCCTGTCCTACTTTAGTGCGGTCAATGATGTGGCCGCGATGCGCGGTGAGGGCAATCTTATTGCCGGGCGGATTGCCGCCTGTGTTGTCGATGCTGAGGGTAAGCCGATATTTACCCCGGCAGATATCACTGGCGAGGCAGACCCGGAGCGCGGTCCGCTCAATGACGGCCTGACCCAGGCACTGCTGCTGGAAATCGGTGCGGTCAATAACCTGGGAAAGGCGAAAAGCTCAGCGAGCTAGATGAACTCTGGCACGAGCTGGTGCTAAACGGCATTGGCGGTTGCACCATCGAAGAGGCCCAGCGGCGGCTGAGCTATCAAGAAGTACAAAGCTGGGCGAAATATCGTGAGCTGCGCGGCTCCCTGCATCCGGGAATGCGCACTGAAAGATCCACGGCATTACTTGCCACCCTCTACGCCAATACCCATCGCGGCAAAGGCGCCCCCGCAAAAATCACAGACTTTATGCCCCATGAGAAGGAGCCGGAAATCTCGCTGGAACAAGCGATGAAGACCTGGCACTAAGGGGCGGTGGATCGCTATGGCAAATAAAAACCTGGGTACATTAACGCTAGACCTGATCGCCAAGGTGGGCGGTTTTGAAAAGGGGTTAGATAAGGCAGGAAAAAAGTCTGATCAGTGGCGTCGACAAGTCAAGAAAAATGCGGAGAAAGTAGCTAAATCTTTCGCAGCGATTTCTGTGGCCTCTGCCGGCGCACTAGTGGTCATGACTTCACGGGTAATCGAGCAATCTGCAGAGATTGAAAACCTCTCTGCGGTGGCCAACACCAGCGCCCTGGAATTCCAGCGCATGTCCTATGCTGCGCAGCGCTACGGCGTTGAGCAGGATAAGGTTGCAGATATCCTCAAGGATACTTCGGATAAGGTCGGTGACTTCCTGCAGACCGGCGCCGGGCCGATGGCGGACTTCTTTGAAAATATCGCCCCGCAAGTGGGAGTCACTGCTGAAGAGTTTCGCGATTTATCGGGCCGTGATGCGCTGGGGCTTTATGTCAGCAGTCTGGAAAAGGCCAATCTTAGCCAGAATGAAATGACCTTCTATATGGAGGCCATTGCCAGTGATGCCACCTTGTTGCTGCCGCTGCTGCGCAACAACGGCAAGGAACTTGGCCGGCTGGGGGATGAGGCCGAAGACGTGGGGGCAGTGCTGTCGGATCTAGATCTGCAGCAACTGGGTGAGATCCGCGAGGATATCGATAAGTTCAAAGGCGCAATGGATGGCCTGGAAAAGGAGATGGTAAAGGGCGCTATTCCAGCCTTGAAAGAGTTTACTGAGCTAGCCTCAGACCCAAATACTACCGAGGCGGTGCGCGATCTCTCTGCAGCTGTTAGCTCTCTGGCAGTTGGCGGTCTCAATTTAACGGTTGAATTTAGCAACTTTGGTAAGCAGTTAGCGGCAAATGCTGCCCTGCTTACCGGGAATCTTACTGAAGCGGATAAATTACAGCAGGAACTGAAGGATATTGATCGAGGGCTAAAAGGTGGCTTTAGCACACCGATTAAGTTTATCGGCAGTACGGATCAAGAATTACTTCAGTTGCGTGAGGAGACACAAGCAAAGCTTGATGCGCTGTATGAAGTCAGTCCAATTAAAGTCAAAACCCAAACAGAGGTCACCATTGAGGGCGAACAACTCGGCGAAGATTCCCTCAACGCGCTCACAGAAGCCGGAAATGAATTATCAAAACTGCAGGCAGCCATCGGCGACCCCTGGGAAACCTTCTCGGATGTATTGGGGGATATCGAAGGCGAACTGGAGAAAGAGGCGGAGCAGCGCGAGCGAATGCTGCGCGCGCAGCAGGCTTTTAATTCTCTGGTTTCAGACCTGCAAACCGATGAAGAGCGCAATCTATCGTTACTGCGCGAGCGCCTGGATATCCTTGAAGCGGTAAAAGATATCACCGATGAACAGCGCCAGCAGACGCTAGGCCGTATCGCCGACGCCGCCACTGAAGATTCGCCTGCACTCGGCGGCCTCGATAGTGGCTCCGATATCGAATCCGCGCGCACTGAGCTGGAAGACTGGTATTCCACCCAGCTCGATATGCTGGAGCAATTCCGCAGCGAGCGCGCCGACCTCAATGCCACCTGGGATGAGGAAGAGCTGGCCATTCGCCAGCAGTATGAGGAAAAGCTCACCGAAATTACCCAGGCCAATGAAGACCTGCGCCGACAGCAGCAGCTGGAGGGCTACAACCTGTTGATGTCGGTGGCCTCGGAATACTATTCCGGTATGGAGGGCGAAGAGGCGGCCTATATGCGCGCAGCGCTCGCTATCGGTCAAACCCTGCTGGATGAGAAAAAGCGCAATGCACTAACCAGTATTATTGCCAACACCAATGACGCGGCCATGGGTGCTTATAACGCGATGGCTTCTATTCCCTATGTGGGCCCGGTACTGGGCGCAGCAGCAGCCGGTGCCGTGTATGTCACCGGCGGCCTGGCTGCGGCAAAGCTTACCGGCATGGCTCATGACGGCCTTGATGCGGTACCTGAAACCGGCACCTGGCTGCTGGAAAAAGGTGAGCGGGTCACCACCTCAGAAACCAGTGCAAAACTGGATCGCACCCTGGCGATGATTCAAGCGGATATGCACGGCGGTGGCCGTGGTGGTAGCTCGGGTGGAGCTGCACCCTTCACCCAGAATATTAGCGTTTCCGGCAAGTTGGATAATCGCACTACAAAACAATTAGCTCGCGAGAGTACCCGCCAGCAACGTATTAACCGCAGGAGGCTCGGCTCTTAATGTTTAATGAAAGTCGATTGCTGGAGCGCGTGGCCTATGGTTCGGAATATGGCCACCGCTACAAAACGGATATTCGCGAATTGCGCAACGGGGTAGAGCGCCGCAATGCGGAGTGGGAGCGCCCACTGGGCCAGTATTCGGTGATATTTAAAAACCTGGATTATGAAGATCACCAAATTGTCGTTGCCGCGCACCACGCCTGTGCCGGTGCCCTGGTAGGATTTCGCTTTAAGGACGCCAGTGATTTTTTTGCAGACGGTGAGGTGATCGGTTACGGCAGCGGCAGTACCGAAACTTACCAGCTGGTAAAGAGCTATTTGTTTGGATCGCTGTCTTATCAGCGTGAGATTGTTAAACCGGTCACTGGCACGGTAAAAATTTTTGTCGATGGCCAAGAGGTGGCCGCTGCAATTGATTACACCACGGGCCAAGTGGAGCTCAGTGCGACTGCCGGTGCAGAAATTACCTGGCAAGGTGAGTTCGATGTGCCGGTGCGCTTTGAGGATGATGTCAGCTTTAGTATTGAAAATCGCAATAGGGGCCAGCCGGTGTGTAGCGGCAGTGTTGAGCTGCTGGAGATTCGCTTGTGAGGTACATTCCCGGCGCACTGCAAGCCCACTACGACAGCGGCGTCACTACTACTTGCCGCCTATTAAAAATCACCCTCACTGATGGCCGCGCATTTGGTGCCACTACGTTAGACCGCAATGTCGAATACAACGGAATTACCTATTACGCCCAGAACGGCTTCGACCCCAGTGTGATTGCCAGCGATACGTCATTCGATGTGGACAATGCCGAGGGTTATTCCCTGTACTCCACCGACGTACCCGGCATCACCGTCGAGATGGCCGAGCGCGGTGAGCTGGATAATGCGGAGTGGGTGATGTACGAGGTTAATTACCGCGATTTATCCATGGGCGCTATCGAGCTGGACGGCGGTGATATTGGTGAGGTAAAGACCGTTCGCAACACGGTATTTATTCCTGAGCTGCTGAGCTACATGATGCGGTTGCGCCAGTCTGTCGGCCATGTGGATTCCGTCACCTGCCGGGCTATTTTCGGTACCGATGCGAATTCGCAAACCGGCTGTGGTGTGAATGCGGATGCGCTGTGGCAATCGGCTACGGTCACCGCCGTTAATAGCGACGAACCCAAAGTCACCTATCTGGTAGATGATATTGCCTCACTGTCTACGGCGGCCAACCGCTGGCGAGTGCGCTGGAAATCCGGTGATAACGTCTCCTCGCGCCTCTATCAGATCGAGGCCGTGGATACCGCCAGCGGCCAGATCACCCAGATCGAACCCCTGCCGTTTGCCGTGCAACCCGGTGATGAGTTGGAAATTCGCGAAGACTGCGACAAACAGTTTTCCACCTGTAAATACCACGGCAACGAGCTGGATTTTAAAGGCGAGAATCTAATCCCTATCGGCCAAGCCTCCGATACGCCCGGCGCTGGAGTGCCTGGCGATACCGCCTGGCCGGGTATCAACGACGGGCCGGTGCCGGTATAGATCCTATGAATCCACAAAGACAAGCGACACTGGCCCACGCGCGGGGCCTGGTGGCTAAGGGTGTGCGCTGGCGCCATCGGGGCCGCACCGAATGGGCGATCGATTGCGTGGGCCTGATTGTGCTCAGTCTGCGCGCTGCCGGTGTCGATATCGAAGATGAAAAGCACTACGGCCGCGAACCCTGGAAAGATGGCCTGCGGCAAAAAATGCAGCGGCGTTTTGGCAATCCGGTGGCGGAACCCCTATGGCAACCGGGGGATATTGCGATATTTAAATCGCCGCAAAAAACCGACCCGAGTCACGTGGGTTTTTTAGGGGATTATCCCCACGGCGGATTTACCTTAATCCATGCTCACGCCGATCAAGACTGCCGCGAACATATTTTAGATAAGCGCTGGCGCCGCCTACTGGTGGAGGTGTATTCCCCATGGGTAACTTAATTTTTGGTACTACGACGATTGAAGGCCGCACCTTTGACGATATCAAAGTGCAGACCTCCAAAGCCGGCGTACCGCGCCCGATTATTTTTGGCAAGGTGCTGCCGGTTATCGGCAATATTATCGCCACCACCGCGCCCAAGATTGTTAAGAAAAAAGAAAAACAAAAATCCGGCAAGGGCGGCGGCTCGACAGAAGTTGTCAACGAGGAGGTTTACCGCACCTACGCCATAAGAATTTGCGAGGGGCCTATCACCGGTATCTCTCGCGTCTGGCGCAACAATGAATTGGTGTACGACCGCGATAGTACCGACAGTACCCAGATAGTGAATAACTACGCGTTTCTGCAAATTGCGGAGTTCTTCCTGGGTGACTGGGATCAGATGCCCAGCGCAGTGATGCAATCCGCCTTTGGGGTCAGTGAGGTACACGCCTATCGCGGCACCTGTTACATGGTGATCGACAACGAAAACCTCACCAGCACCGGCGGTGCCATTCCCCAATTTGCGTTCGAGGTGGAGCGGGCTGAGGGTTACACGCTGACCAGCAGGCCCTATGCGCTGGAAGGCAGTGACAGTTTTACGGCGGGATACAGCCGATTTGATGCCCAGGCTATGGGCGCAACCGTTGAGGCCATGGCCCCTAGCTATAGCGGCTTTTTCGCTGAGCTGCGGGCGGTAAGAAAAGACAGCGGCGAATATCAAGAGGCCCTGGCCCCGGCCTATAGCGGGCTCAGTTTTGAACTAAAAACCCTAGCCCGTAACTACGCCGAAAACCCGGAGAGTATGGCCCCGGCCTACAGCGGATTTAGTTTTGAATTAAAAACCGTTGCCCGCTTTTACAGTGAAGACCCTGAATCAATTATCCCGGCCTATGCCGGGTTTAGTGCCGAATTGGAGAGCGTATGACCCCCAATATTCCCATTGCATTTGCCGGTCGCTTTAAAGTGGAGAAGCGCCGGCCCGGCGGCAAGCTGGTATCAGCGGCAGGCTGGCAAAATAATCTGATTTTAGATAACGGCCTGGAGATGTTCGGCACCCTCACATCGGGCAGCATTCTGTCCTACTGCCAGGTGGGTTCTGGTACTGCTACGCCGTCCGTGAATGACACAACCCTGACTGGCTATCTGGCCACGTCGACAGATCTCGACCAAACAGAGGGATATACCACAACGCCAGGGGATCGCTATTTATGGGTGCGACGAGTGTATGAGTTCAGCGCGGGAACGGCCACAGGTAATATCTCCGAGTTTGGTATTTCTCCAAACACTTCCGGCAACCTATTTTCCCGCGCCTTAATCAAAGATGAGCAGGGCAATCCCACCACGGTATCGATTCAGGCGGATGAAATTTTGGTAGTGACTTATGAGCTGCGTATGTATAAACCGGAGGTCGATGCGGTGGGCTCCAGCAATGGGTATAGCTATACCGCCCGCGCCGCCTATGTGGACACGCCCAGCGAATGGGCTATGCCAACGGGTGAACTGGTATTCCCGGAACAAAATTTCTCCTCTTACGCCTACTCTGGAGGCATCGGTAGTATCACCAGTATCCCCGGGGGCGATGATTCTGAAGAGGCAGCCAGAACGAATATTTTTACCGATGACTATGTGCCGGGTTCCCACCAGCGCAGCGGCGGTGTGGTGTTTGAAATCAGTGAAGCCAATTTCGATATTCGGTCATTTAAGTTCGATTTTGGCACTATGTCCTTTCAGGTGGAAATAGACCCGCCTATCTCAAAAACCAGCGATCAGGAATTGACTGTCAGGCACACGGTTAGTTGGGGTCGGGTCTGAGATGGCGCTGCCCGATAATACGCTATCGACACAAATCGATAGCGCCCCCTTTACCGGCGCCGCCCAACTGCCGGTGCGCTCGCTGATTGACTACGAGAGCGGCGGTATTGCGATTCAAGATCCGTCAGAAGGGCTGCTGTATCAGACCTGGCGGGCGCGTATCTTAAATGACGGCACTGAAATTGTGCTGGATGCGCGTGAGGTGCCGGCATTCACGGCTATCACCGGCAGTAATATTAGCGAAGTGAGTCTGGCGTTCGACCAGAATATGCACCCGGTGCTGGCCTATGTCGAAGCGGGCCTAGCCAAACTGTATTGGTATGACACCGCTCAGGGAATGCAGGTCACTGACGAGTGGCCCGGCGTAGTTACCCCGCGTGTCACCATGGACGATAAGCGGCCTCTGCAATCCACAAAGAGTGATGTGATTTTTGCCTATTTAAAATCGGGGAACCTCTACTGTCGGCAGCAGCGCGACCGCTATCAAACCGAATACCTCTTACAGGAAAGCGTGAATCGTTCCGGGCTGATTAAAGTCAGCATGAATCGCCATTTTAGGCTGCAATTTTTATTAAAACCCTAGGCTCTCTATGTCTTCTGCATATCCCCTCTACGCCGTCGTGGCTGAGATCTGCGAGCGCGCCGGCGTGCCCTTCGATAAATTCGACACCACTCTGCTAGAAGGCTATGTGCAGGGGATGCAGATCACCAACGAATCCCCGGCATTCGAGCATATCCAAGAGCTGGCCAAGGTGTATTTTTTTGATCCGGTTAATCGCAGCGGCACGGTAAGTTTTGTTCCGCGCGGCGGTGAACCGGTAATGGAAATCGGCGACAACGATTTAATCGGTGATAGCGACGACGAAAAAACCCGCCGCTCCCCCGAGGAAATCGTGCAGGTGTTAAACCTGAATTACTACGACTCTGTCGGCGGTATCGATACCTGCAAACAAACCTCAGACCGCAGTATCGACACTCGCGGCGAAGGGGAAAAAAGTATTGAAACCCCCGTGGTACTGGAAACCGATCAGGCCGCGCAGATCGCTGTCATCATGCATAAAGTAATGATCGAAGAGCAGCGCGGCGAGTTTGATATTACTTTACCCCGCAATTACCTGGGGCTCACCGCTGGTGATGTGGTGCTGTATCAGGGCGACCGCCTTCGCATCGACGAAGTGAATATTGATCGGGGCGAGCAAAAATACAAACTGATCCACGACCGCAAAAGCGCCTACCAAAGTCAGGCCCTAGGCGTGGCCCCCATGGCCACACCGGACCCAGTGCCGCTAGTGGCCGGCGCCACCTATATCGAATTTATCGACGCGCCAATACTGTCCAGCGGCGACGATACCCAGCTGGGCTATTACATCGCTATCGCCGGCAGCAACAGCGCCTGGAGCGGTGCCACTGTTGCACTGTCTTTAGATAGTGGAGAGAACTATAGCGAGTCCGATACCACGGACGTGGAAGCGGTTATGGGTGAGTTGGTTACTGCGCTCGGTACGCATAAACGCGAGATCCCCGACACCCACAACCGCGTGCAAATCCAACTCTACGACGACGGCGATGCGCTCGAGTATCGCACCCTGGCGCAGCTGCTCAACCGGCAGAACCGGGCGCTGATCGGTAATGAAATAGTGAGCTTTGGCGAGGCTGACGAGATCAGTCCCGGCCTATGGGAAATTGGCTACCTGCTGCGCGGGCGCCTGGGAACCGAAATCACCCAGCACTCAGCGGGTACCCGCTTTGTCCTGCTGGATCGCAACACGCTCAACTATATCCCCACCGAGCGCTACAACCTGAACCAACTACTCACCTTCCGTGCCACCAGTAGTGGCAGCGGCGAAGAGACCACCACCGCCGCCACCTACACCGGCGCCAGCCATATTGAGCCAGCACCCAGCAGCCTGCGCGCCTACCGCAGCGGCGGCCAGCTCACCATCGAATGGGTTGGGGTGGGGTGCTTAGGTGGCCGCGCTGCCTACGATCAAAGCCAGTTCTTTACCGGCTACCGGGTAACGGTGAACGGCGATAGCACCGATACCACCGCTACCACACTAACAATCACCGACCCAGGCACCGCCACCATCCAAGTGAGCCAAATCAACAGCATTACCGGCGCCGGCCCGGCTGCAGAGATCACGGTATAAACAGGACCAAAGGACCATGAGCAACACACCCAACAACGCCATACCCTACGCCGCTGAAGGCACCCTGGACCCAGCCGCGAGCCTCAACCAAGCCTTGGATACCATCGACGCGCTTCTGCAGATTGAAGTGTTGGGAATCCAAAACGATCCCCCCAGCTCCCCCAGCGATGGCGACCGCTATATAGTTGCCGCCGGTAGCAATGAGTGGGCAAGCCAAAACGGCCAGCTGACCCGCTATGTGGCAGACCCCGGCTACTGGCAATTCTTCCCCGCCAAGGTCGCACTGAATCAAGCGGACGGCCTGTTATATATCAATGGCAGCAGTGGCTGGCAGGTAGCCAACCGCCCGGCGACTTTGCCGCAGATTACTGGGGATACATCGACGGATTTGGCTGGGGTGGTGGGGCAGATGTTGGGGGCTTTGGATGGGGTATATTGGGATAGCCGCGTTACTTAATGGCAGCGATGTTCTTTAGGTGGGTTTAAGTTTCGATCTTCTCTTATGGTACAGTGTCTTAATTAAATCTATTTCTAACTGAAATACTAAAAGCTTATATCCAGGACTTAAGTATTAAGTAGTAACTGGCTTGTTCGATAGAGAGATCGTAATGCCCAAAGACAAGATTAGTCAGGCGGAATATGATGTTTTGTTTGCTGGGGAAAAAAAAGAAAAAGCATTAACACATGCTTTAGATATTCGTAAATTTGAGACAGAGCTGTATTGGAAAAGGGCAACCTATTTCTGGACATTTATTGGTGTAATATTTGCTGGATATGTTGCAGTTCAATCGTTAAATTCTGACTTGAAGCGAGAGCTAGGAGTGATTCTATCCTGTTTGGGTTTTGTCTTCTCTAATGCATGGTATTGTGTCAATCGAGGGAGCAAGCACTGGCAAGAAAATTGGGAGAAACACGTTGAGCTATTAGAAGATGATGTAATGGGGCCGCTCTACAAGACTGTATTAACTCGAAGAGAGGTGATGAGTTGGAGGTCGATTTTTCATTCATATGTTTCATTAAAGCAGTTTGCTGAAGATTGCTACTATAAATTCTCTCACCTTATAACGGGGCCCTCACAGTTTTCAGTCTCCAAAATCAATCAGATAATTAGTTTATATATTGGGGTGGTGTGGCTTTATTTGATATATCACGCGCTACCAGAGTTTGAGCAGTTGAGAGATTTTAAAGCACTATATTTTGTTGTGGTTGGGGGGAGTGTGGTCGCGAGCTTGGTGCTCTTTTTGTTTGGAGGTAGGTGGAAAGGTGGCTTTTGGCATGGTGCGGAGAAACGAACAGCAAAGATAAATAATTAAATAAGAGCTTTTATTTATTTGAATGATATAAGTTGTAAGATGTTTGTCTAATATAAAAAAATAAGGGGTTGGTATGTTGTTTAATTATAAGTTGATACTAAGTTTCGCTTTGTTAGTGTTAGCCTCAATAGCGAATGCAAATGAAGAGAATGTCGCTAGAGAGCTTGCTTCGGCTATCCGAGAAGATATGATTGTAAATTATTCCTGCCAGGAATATTTAGGTGGTCTTGCTCGCTATAGACAGTCAAAGAGATCAGCAATTTCTATAGTCTCAAAAATTACCGGAGATAGAAATCAGGCTGTGCTGAGCACTAATGAAATAGAAAAATATCTACGAGCTTCTTCTGCACAAGAGGATCTTAGAAATAAATTTAATGAACTTAATCTAGAGTATTCTGATCGAGTTAAGACTTGTCAGGACGTAGTTGCAGAGCACTATGATAGAGTTCAAGTTTTAATGGCAAAACTTGAGATGCTGTAAACTTAAGAAAAGCTAGGGTAAAGAAAGCCTCTGGCTCAGCAAGGTTTGTATGCGTTTACTTTCTATATTTTTCATAATGACCACTTTATATGGATGTTATGAAAAGACCCACACTAAAAATTACGATCGTCAACAATGGCTTCCCCGTTGGTCCGATACTGACGGTGACTGTCAGAACACCCGCCAGGAGCTATTGATTCGCCTCTCCTTAGCTCCGGTTACCTTCAGTAACGAGGGTTCTTGTACTGTCGTATCAGGCTTATGGATGGACCCCTACACTGGTCAGTTCTTCGATAAAGCTTCAGACTTGGATGTCGAGCATATAGTCCCACTCGCCTGGGCCCACAAGAACGGTGGTGCCAACTGGACACGAGAACAGCGCCGCACCTTCGCGGAAGACCCGGCCAATCTTTGGCTGGTGGATGACGGCCACAACCAAAGCAAAGGGGCTAAAGGCCCCGATGAATGGTTGCCGCCATATCAACCCGCTCACACTATCTATAAGCGACAGTTTGAGATGGTAGCCGGCAAATATAGGCTGATGTGATGTAAGTAAAATAGGCTCTTTTTTTGTTACATTCTCATATCTGGGTCCGAAGTATTTTGCTCTTGTTGCTCTTGTTGCTCTTGTTGCTCTTGTTGCTCTTGCCAATCTTGCAGCTTTTGTAGCTCTTGCTCGTGTTGTAGTTGTTGTAGTTGTTGTAGTTGTTGTTTTTGCAAAAGGCTTTCATATTTCGCAAGCGCAGCGGCTTTGCTTTCGCTGGTGAAAATCAAACCAGCAGATGTTCTGACTTCATAAACGGTGGTCACAATGCCAGCGCCATCAACGTCTATGACTTCAGTGAGAGTGAGGTCGCCTGCACTTAGCATGCTATTGTCTATTTGCATTTCAATTTATCCTTTTGCTTTATAGGTATCAACGTCTACATATTGACTCTCTACTGGTTCTTTAATTCAACAGGTCGTTCGCGAGGATTAATTTTTCCCTGAGTAATTCTTTTAGTCGAGTAAAAGGGTCGAGAGACATGCAATCAGTGAACAGCAGTTGCGCGGCACAGTCCACCGGTTGAGGAGGTGGGACAATGCCAGATTTCAGCCTAATCTGGATAAAACCAAAATACGCGCAGCAATTGGATATGCTGTTGATCAGCTTCCGAAAGGAAGTGGGGTTTAAATTAACGCCGACTTTTCCATAGCTGGTAAGTGCTCTCTATTACCCGGTGGATATGCTTGCGAAAACTCTCTGGCAGTTGCGAATAGAGCCGCGCAATAAAAGGCGGAAACGGGATTTGCGCAAAGTGGTGCAGGTTCTCCACCCCGTACACCTCCGCCAAAGTAATCCCCACCGCCTCACACCACACCGGCAGCAGGTCCGCCGGAATTCTTTGTACGCCTGTTTCCATTTTCGAAATTTGAGATGACACAAGCCCCAGCTGCCTTGCCAGCTGTGCAACCGTCATCCTCTCCCGTTTCCGTGCGTTGCGCAGGCGATCGCCTAGTGATCCGGCCTCAAACATCGAGCCGCGTTATACACCCTCATAAAATCAAAGTATTTCGAAAATCGAAACATTCCCACATTCTACCGTGCTAAATCAGAAAGCTTTCAGCACAACTGTTCATGAAATGTGAATTTGGTAGTAGCGTTTGGCGACTTGTCGTCATAAGGCAGTACAGATAACTGGCGCTAGGTGACACAAGAGAGAGATAGGGCTAGCAGTTAAAAGGAGTTGAGCATGCCTATGAAATCGCAAATGGAGCAATTGCAGCGGGTCGCAAGCCTGTGTGTGGCCCTGGAGTGGGTAACAGCCTACCCAGATTTAGCGGGAAGGGATGCCGTATTAAGGCTAATAGGTGAGGAAGTGAGCACCACTATCCAAGGGGTGATTTATGCGGTAAAAGTCGGTGGAGTACAGAGTGGAACTACTACAAGCCCGCTTAAGCCAGTTGTTCGTGACGGGTAGCGAGTGCAATTGCTATCAGGGCTGAAAGATTGCAGGCGATATAAAAAGTGAGTTGCTTGGCCGTGGCAGGCTAGGGTGGGTAGGTTGGCTATAAAGAGATAGCCAACCTCAGTGCCCTAGGGGACAGGGCAGATCACGGCCTCAGGGCCTGCTTTGATATCAGTCTCTACTTGCATGATGAATCTCCCGACAATTAAAAAAATGGCGTATGACGATACCCAAACTTGAAAGCGGAGACAATTTTTTGGCGGATTTTTTAATAGTGAATCGTACTAAGTAAGGGTGTGGGAACTCGGAATTGAAGAGTTTGAAAGCGCCTGTGGAACTTCATGGCCACACGGACGACTTGTCTTTAATGGGGGCTCGCTAATACACTGTATATAGATACAGTATATTGTTAGAGCACATGAAACTATCCCCTCTATACGGCAGTGGCGTCAGCTGCGGCTTCCCCTCCCCAGCAGATGACCACCAAGAGCCGCCGCTTAGCCTTGATGAGCACCTGATCACCAATTCCGCAGCCACATTCCTGGCCCGCGCCAATGGCGACTCAATGCAAGAGGTGGGTATCTTCGATCGGGACGTACTCATTGTCGATCGCTCCCTCACGCCAGTGAGCGGTGATGTTGTCGTGGTCGCCCTGGATGGCCAGCTAACCTGCAAAATCTTGGACCTAAAGCGAGGGCGGCTATTGTCCGCCAATGGCAGATATAGGCCCATACCTATTTGGGAAGGACAAGAGTTGTTGGTGGAGGGTGTAGTTAAGGCGTCGGTGCGGTATCATCGAGGATAGTTAAGGCCGTTAGATTGGAAAAAGGCAGTTTTCCCTTACAAATCAGCAACTTACATTTTTGTGTGCGGAAGACTGGCAGTGTTGAGGTCAGCGGTTCGATCCCGCTTAGCTCCACCAAATTTCCCTTGTCTATTAAAGGGTGCGAGGAGAGATGGCAAATCTCTTATCCAGAACTCGCAAAATAAAAAAGGGTCTTTTAGGTCCTCTTTTTTGCCTAAAATCCCTATCATGCCTTGCCTTCCAGTCAATCGATTTTTATTCATCGGTGCAATACATGTATCAGCCAACAAAACCGGAGAAAATTGCTCGAGGGATAATGCTAGGCTGTATCCCGGTAACTCTTCTGCTTTTTTCTTATGTGTTTTTAATTGTGGGGTTCGCCAGGGGGGGACCCCAAAGAAGGTATGGAAGAGCTGTTTTTTCCTGACTATGAAGCCATATCCTTTTGTACTTTGTTTGTGGTTTATATCGTGGCTGCGATTTTCGGCTACTTTAAAGGCTGGGAAGGCTATACCAAAATATATTCATTTTTTGCTAAATGGTTAGATATCACTGGTGGATTCAGGTAGGTTCGGGAGCAAGAGTGCTAGTTCCGAAAGATCGTGTACGAAAAATGCATCATAAACAAGGGCAGTAAAATCAGCAGCCTCTGGAGCGACTTATCTCGCCTTCCATTCTGCGTATGCTAATTGGCTCCTACTTTTAGGTAAATGGTACAATAGTTAAGCTGCCGAATCTTTACGTAATTTGGTTCTTACAGATTTTGCTTGCTTGTGCTTCTGGTTCTATGAGAGATGCCAAGATAGTGAATGATAAAAAAGTGATTTTGGTTACCTGTTAGTTCCACTTAGATCATACTTTAAACTTGGCTTTAGCTGCATATAAATACTGTCGAAATTCATAGTCAAACCAGCCTGATATAAACATTCCTGTAAAAATCAGGGGGGAGAAGCTTCTCCGTTTATTGTTGAATTTAGTGACAAAATTGGCCATTTTCAAGGTTGAATCGGTAATTGATGATTTTGTTGAGGGATAATAAAAAAATAATATTGGGCCCTCCATACATAATCGGATAATGTGATATATCTTTATTGACCTGTTCACATCTAGAGTAAACTATATCGATATCAAGTAATTGATTAATTAAGGACCCTCTGATCAACGAAGCATTTTTCCAGAATTAAGCTGAGCTGCTTGAAAAATTCTCTTTATTACGCACAAACGCGTAATTTTCGCGTAATAGTCCCCTAATTTTTCATCTGAAACCCCCAATAGGTGGGTTTCAGGCGCCCCCCCCTAGGCAGCCAAGTATTTTCTCCCTATTAATAAGTTGGTAAAGCCTGCCAGTAAGCACAGCCTCTCAGTATTTTTTACCAGTCCCCGATAGCGGACCTTGTCGTAACCAAATACCCGTTTGATGTAGCGGAAGGGGTGCTCGACCTTCGCTCTTATCTGCGCCTTGATCTTTTCCGCTTTTCGGAGTGCATCACGCCCTGGAAGAGTTCTTAGCTTGCTCGGCTTCATTGCTATATACCAATCCGCCTCCCGCTCTTTCAACTCTTCACGTTTCTCCGCACCAATGTACCCAGAGTCTCCCCAGATTCTTTTCTCCTCCCCGTGGAGAACTCGCTCTGTGGTTGTGACATCATGCGAATTCGCTGCTGTTGTATCTATGCTATGTATTACTCCGAGCACATCATCAACCCCGATATGCATTTTCATTCCAAAATGCCACTGATTGCCTTTCTTTGTTTGATGCATTTCCGGATCACGTTCTTTCTTTTCATTCTTAGTTGAAGTTGGCGCAGAGATAATAGTGGCATCTACAATCGTGCCTTCACGCAGTACCATGCCATTCTCAGCAAGATGTTTGTTGATTTCATCAAAAAGAGCTGCACCTAGCTGATTGAGCTCCAGTAAGTGGCGAAAGTTAAGAATCGTTGTTTCATCAGGAATTGGGCTACTCAAAGTCAATCCAGCAAAACTACGCATGGATTCAATTTCATACAGTGCATCTTCCATAGCGGGATCACTGAGATTGTAAAATAGCTGCATGCAATGAATACGAAGCATGACACTCAATAGATATGGCTGTCGGCCACGTTTGCCTTGTGGGTAACAAAGAGTGATCTGAGCTTCTAGTCGCTGCCATGGGATGAGGGTTTCCATTTGAGAAAGAAACTTCTCTCGGCGAGTTATACGGCGCTTTAGCTTATATTCTGCTTCGGCAAAGGTGACTTGGTGCATGATTCATCGTAGTCTTGATGGGTAGGTCAATATTACCAAATTGACTCAGAATTATTCAGAGGTTCCTTAAGTACTTCAAAGGATTAAAATATATGGCCAAGCTATTCTTGACTTCGTATTTTGCTGAGGTCGCTAGCGCGATCGCGAGTTTTGATAAGCGGCTTGAAGGTAAGAGGGTTACATTCATCCCTACTGCAAGCATTCCCGAAGAGATCACTTTTTATGTGGAAGATGCTAAGAAGGAACTGGAGCAGTTAGGTCTTATTGTAGATGAATTGGAAGTCTCTAAAGCTTCAATGGATGAGATTAAAGATAAACTGCAAAACAATGAGTATATCTATGTGACTGGTGGTAACACCTATTTCCTACTTCAAGAACTTAGACGTAGCGGGGCTGATAAAATCTTGTTGGAGCAGATTAGTCTGGGTAAGCCCTATATAGGTGAGTCGGCAGGTACTGTAATCCTGTCGCCGAATATCGCATATATCCAGGAGATGGATAACCCCGATGCAGCGAAGAATCTAGAGTCTTATGACGGGTTAAATCTCGTGCACTTCTATCCCTTACCTCATTATGGAAACCAACCATTTGAAGATGCTGCTGAGCTTGTTATTTCCAAATATTCAGACGAGCTGGAATTAGCTCCGTTCAGTAACAATCAGTTGATCGCCGTAATCGATGGAGAAGCAGAGACCTGGATTGCGGTGTCTTAGTAAGTCGATAACCACTGTATGATAAGTCATATTATCTATATTTTATTAAGATTGCTGCAAGTACCTAGTAGCGAGAAAAAAGATAAATTCTAGAAACTCTCTCTTCTTTAGAGCTTTTCTTTCAAGGAGTAGCTTAAAATTGGGGAAGGTAAGAAGTTATAGCTTGAATTGAGCGGAATGTTAAAGAATACTGCCGGGGAGCAAGTGATAATGTGACTTGCTCCCCGGCAATGTTAGTGCTTATTCGCTTGCAGCACTACAGTTATAGATTTTCGCTGGGATATGCGTGCCTGTTACAGTCTTACTTGCCGATACTCCATTAGGCATATAGATATCGCCAAATTGCGCCAATGAAGAAGCCTTAACTGTATTAGTTCAGACCAAATCTGACACATCCTCTTGAAAAAGAGGGGTTTACCGGTTTTGATGAAGGTGCCTAAACCTAAAAGCAAAACCAAGGATAAACCCCATGATCCATACTAATGATCGCATCATCAAACACAAGACCGGATTGCTAAATCTGGCAGAAGAACTCGGCAATATCTCCAAAGCTTGCAAGATGCTGGGTGTGTCGAGAGACACTTTCTATCGCTATAAGGAAGCCGTTTCAAGTGGCGGTGTGGACGCCCTTCTTGAGAAGAACCGGCGTGTGCCCAACCACAAGAACCGTGTTGACACAGTCATTGAAGAGGCAGTGTTAACTTATGCCCTCCAAGAGCCTGCCCATGGGCAGGTTCGAGTTTCCAATGAACTGCGTAAACGCGGTGTATTTGTGTCCCCTAGTGGCGTTCGGAGTATCTGGTTACGGCATGACCTGGCTAACTTCAAATTGCGATTAAAGGCACTTGAGGCCAAGGTCGCTGAGGAGGGACTGATCCTCACAGAGTCACAGGTTCAGGCTTTGGAGAGAAAACGGCATGATGATGAAGCCTGCGGTGAAATTGATACTCAACACCCAGGTTATCTGGGCTCGCAGGATACCTTCTATGTAGGAACCTTTAAGGGCGTCGGACGTGTTTACCAACAAACCTATGTCGATACCTATGCAAAGGTGGCTCATTGCAAGCTGTACACCACCAAAACGCCAATCACTGCGGCGGACCTCCTGAATGACCGTGTACTACCGTTTTATGCCTTACATGATCTACCAGTGCTGCGTATCCTAACTGATCGCGGTACGGAGTATTGTGGCAAATTGGAACAGCACGACTACCAGTTATATCTAAGTGTGAACGAAATAGAACACACTAAGACAAAAGCCAGACATCCACAAACTAATGGAATCTGTGAGCGCTTCCATAAGACCATTTTACAAGAGTTCTACCAACCCTCATTACGCCGCAAGATCTATGGATCAATAGAAGAGTTACAAACGGATCTGGACGAGTGGCTCACATATTACAATAATGAGAGAACTCATCAGGGTAAGAAGTGTTGCGGTCGAACACCGTTAGCAACTCTTGAAGATGGAAAAAGCATCTGGAAGGAAAAGCTCGTAAACTGAATTTGACCTGACAGAGCATCTCCTGAGAAACCGGTAACTGTCAGATCAAGTCTGAACTACTACACCTTAACAAGTCTTCATGATCGACTTGTAGTGGTCAACTCTATTTGGCCACTGAACTCTGAGCATTCCAATATTTTTCTTCCGCCACATTTGGTGGCAATCCATCATTGTTTTGGTGAGGCCGTATTTGGCTGTAGTAACCAATGATGTAGCTGTTGATTCCCTGTTGTGCCGAGGGGAATGATCTGTAGCCGGTTTCCGGCACCCATTCTGTTTTTAAACTTCTGAAGAAGCGTTCAGTCGGGGCGTTGTCCCAGCAATTTCCTCGACGACTCAAGCTCTGCGTCATTCGAT
Organism: Microbulbifer maximicatervae (SeqCode); assembly: GCF_052466985.1. Classification (NCBI taxonomy): domain Bacteria; kingdom Pseudomonadati; phylum Pseudomonadota; class Gammaproteobacteria; order Cellvibrionales; family Microbulbiferaceae; genus Microbulbifer; species Microbulbifer maximicatervae (SeqCode). The sequence goes on along the minus strand of NZ_CP174298.1, from coordinate 2,821,686 downwards.
AGCGCCACAGTAACTGCCGGAACGCGAGGCTTGTGTACTGGCATCCCTGGTCGGAGTGGAACATGATCCCCTCAGGTTGGCTTCTCGATTCGTAGGCCATCATAAGCGCCTTTTTGACCAGCGCCGTATCTGGAGATAACGATAACGCCCACCCAACAGGTTTACGCGCAAAAAGGTCGATAACTACTGCAAGATACGCCCATCGAGCTCCCGTCCAGATGTACGTTATATCACCGGCCCAAGCCTTGTTTGGTGTTGCTACATCGAACTCCCGGTCCAGGTGATTGGGTACATTAATGTGTGGCTGCTCGGCCCTCTTGTATCGATGATTTCGCAGCTGGGTACTCTCCAATCCAAGTAGCTTCATTCGCCGTGCAGCACGGTATCGACTAAGTTGTGTACCGCCGTGGGTTACTATCTTTGAGATTGTTCTTGCCCCGGCAGAGCCGTTACTAACTTTATGAGCAGTTTTAATAAGAGCCTGTAACTGGAGCTCCTCAGGCTTTGGTTCAGTCGGCCTGTCGCGCCAGCTTCTATAGCTGCTTCGGTATACGTCAAATACGTCACACAGTCGCTGAACAGCGTAGCTCTCTTGTAATCGCTCGATTATTTTGAATTGTTCAGAGAGTCCGACATCAAGAGAGCTGTAGCCTTTTTTAGGATTTCTTTTTCCTCTTCGACACGTTTCAGCTTCCGCTCCAGTTCCTGGATACGCAATTGATCGGGCGTGATAGCAATGTCCTCTGGAGCTCTTTACCCGCTCGCTCCGCCCGCAACTTTCGGACCCATGACTCCATAGTGGATTTACTAACCCCCATGGCTTCACAAGCCTCTTTCAGCTTGTAATTCTGATCCACTACAAGTTGTGCCGCCTCAAGCCGGAACTCGGGGTCAAAATGTTTCTTTGATGACTTGGTCATTGTTTCACCTGATCTCATTGATCTTAATAGTATCACTCAAAGTCAGGTGGCCAAATTCAGTGTGCCACTACAACTTCCTCTGGCTCGTATCATCAAGGATGACTTAAAGATGTGCTGGGTAGGAGCAGTTAAAGTAATTGCTTCATTAGAGGTTTAGCTCAGGAGGGAACAAGCTAACATTTGACGGTCCTGTATACTTGAGATTGAGGGCTCCAAGATATATGGCTTTAAAGGCGAGTTTAGTAGCGATAGGGCTAAGGCTGGAAGCTATCCCGGTTGTATTTTGATCATTTGATCTTGTATGTGTTGGGTCACAGCTATCTTAGGGTAAGTTACCTAGGGAGCTGTCAGGTAAAGTGGTGGTGCCAGAAGTTAAGGGCTCTTCTTCCATCGATAATAGTTTTCATTGTAGAGTGACGTGACAAAGATAAAAACTTGCTTGGAGAGTAAATTATTGTTTACAATTCAGGGGGTTGCGTGTCTTTTTTAGTATTTTTGTCGCTACATGGTGGTTCGAAAGAGGCTCTATCGATCCACATACATACACCATAACTTTGGTGGCTAGAATCCGCTTAATGAGCGGATTTTTTCGTAATTGATGGGAAATACCTATATTGTGTGAATATGACTGTAAATGCAGAGTGTTAGAGTAATCGTACTAACTCTAACTGTGGCGGCTTAAGTTTGCCGATCGCCCAATGAGCACTAAAATTGCTTTTTGTCATATGATACCTACTTGTCGTTAAATGGCTGCGCCAAGGATTAACATAGGGAAACAGTAGACATAAATGTGTTAAAAGACGTGTGCATTGGCGCGTAATTGATTTAGAAAGAGGCTGCGATAGAATGCCGCCTACTCATACGGGAATAGATGTTGACTTTAGAGTGGTTTAGTGTTATCTGGAGGGGTTTTCTTGTGCAAGAGGTAAGGATTGAAGCCTTAAGTCAATCCCCTATTTTTTTGAAAGCAACACTTAAATGGCCTTAACTCATTGTCCCAAACCTACCCTTAGTCCTGTAGTCGACTGGTTCACACTTTAAAGAAAGTAGATTTTTATGGAGTCCTCTGCCCAACGTTCTGTCTGGCAAATTCAGCGAGATGTCATTTATGCGCTGTTAGTGCGTGAGATGAAAACTCGATTTGGTAAATGGCGACTAGGCTACGCTTGGGTACTAATTGAACCATCACTGCATGTTTTAGTCTTGGTGGCGGTTTTCAGTCTGGCCGGGCGTGATTTTTACCCGGGTGTCCCCACTGAGCTATTTATGCTTGGCGGAATAGTACCTTTTCTCTTTTTTAACCACTGTTTCAATAAGGGCTTGGCAGCAGTTGAATCAAATAAGGGACTGTTTAACTATCGTCAACTTAGGCCTTTTGATGCTGTGTTGAGTCGCACTTTTCTTGAATATCTTATTTATTTGACCTCCCTCGTAGTTTTACTGGGGGGGTTTGCATGGTTAGGTATTTCAACCCGGTTCAATGATTTTTTACTTCTGGTTGTAGTTAATTTACTGTTTTTTTGTTTTTGCTTAGGGCTTGGTATGGCGCTTTGTGTGGTAGGGGTGAAGTTCCCGGAGGCAGCAAAGTTCTCCCCTATGATTGTACGCCCTTTGTACTTTATGTCAGGAGTTTTTTTCTCGCTGGAGCAAGTCCCCAAAGAGTATCATTCGTTTCTGATGTGGAATCCTTTATTGCATGTAATAGAGTTAACTAGAGAAGGGCTGTTTGCCAATTATCATGGGGTGTTTGGTAATTTGAATTATTTAGGCTTTTCTTCAATTTCGATGTTAGCTTTTGGTCTGTTGTGTTATAGGTCGAATTGGCGTGACTTGGTAACAAGCCGGTGATAAAACTAGAAAACTTAACCAAGTCTTATCGTACTCCTCACGGACGAAAAGTGCTTTTTCGGGATGTTTGTGCAACCTTTCCTGAAGGAAAAAACATAGGAATTTTGGGGCGCAATGGAGCGGGTAAGTCAACTTTGCTGCGTATCATGGGAGGAATAGATTATCCTGACTATGGACGGGTAGTTACTGATCAGAGAATCTCTTGGCCTATGGGGTTGTCTGGCGGTTTTCAGGGGAGTATGACTGGGCGTGAAAACGTAGCTTTTATTTGTGGTCTCCACGGTATTTGGGGGCGCGCGCAACGAAAAGTTATGGATGGTGTCCAGGAATTCGCAGAGATAGATAACTATTTTGATGTGCCTGTAAAAAACTATTCCTCAGGTATGCGTTCTCGCTTAGCTTTCGGGCTTAGTATAGCTGTAGATTTTGATATTTATTTGGTTGATGAAGTAATGTCTGTAGGTGATGCGCACTTCAAGAAGAAGTGTGAGGAAGTGATATCAGAGAAGCGAAAGAAATCCTCCTTTATTATTGTTGCGCATGCAATGCAAATGTTGAAGAAAAATTGTGACGTAGGAATATACTTGGAATCTGGTGGACTTAAAATCTTTGATACTGTAGATGAAGCCATAGAGTTATACAAAGGAGAGCAGCCAAGTAAGAATCTGACGTCAAAACCTCAAGCGAAAAGCGGTGCTGTTGCCCCATCTACGAATATATAAGAATCAATTATGGAAGCTAAAGAAGAACTTATTGATGGATATAAGGTAAATGAGAGACATGCCGTGAATAGGTTTTACGTATTGTTTACGAAGCTCCTAAAGCCATTAAAAAATATTTTTAGTAATGAAGAAAGAGAGAGGAAGAATAATCTTTTGTATCAATGGCGAGGGTTAGTTTTATCTGTTGTTCTGCCTCTAACATTAATGAGTATTTATTACTTATTCTTTGTTTCAGAGCGTTACGTAAGCAGTACTCAGCTCATAGTAAAAGATAGCGCCTCCCCTCAAGTAGCACCTCCTACATTGGGGTTTCTGATTCCGGGTATGGGTGGAGATACCCAGGATGCCTTTTTGGTTGTTAATTATATACAATCATTAGATATGGCTTTGTACTTAAATGAAAAGTTGGAATTGGCCGATTATTACAAAAGTTCTCAACATGACATATTTTCGCGTTTGGCTGCAGATGCTACTCAGGAAGACTACCTGAAGTTCTACCGTGATCATATCGATATTGCATACGATGAGATTACGGGAATTATTACAATGGAGATGCAGGCATTCGACCCTGTATTCGCCAAACGTCTGATTGAAACAGCTATTCAAAAGTCAGAAGACTTTGTTAATGCGATAAGTAATGAGTTAGCAAATAAACAAGTATCATTTGTCAAAGATGAAGTTGAGCTTGCACAGAGCAAATTGCGAAGTACGAAGCAGGAAATTCTTGATTTTCAGAATGATCATAAAGTGGTTAGCCCTGAAGAGTTAACTAAAGGCATTAGTACTATCATACAAGGGTTGGAAGCACGCCTGGCTGAGCAACGAGCAAATCTTACGGCAGCAAAAACGTACCTTAATACAGGCTCCTCACAGATTGTTTCAATGCAAGCTGATATTGATGCCTTGGAAAATCAAATCGGGTTGGAGAGAGTGCGCTTAGTAGGTGTGGGTGATAAGGAAGGTGAGCAGAGGCTTAACTTCTTGGGGGCGCATTTCCAAAATTTAGAGCTCGATTTGCAGTTTGCAACTGATGCATATGCCGCATCTTTAAAAGCTCTGGAAGCCGCTCGTATGGAAGCTTCTGGCAAGTTGAAGCACTTAATGGTGGTTACTCAACCATCATTAGCAGAGGAGGCCGAATACCCTCATAAAATCTATAATTTAATTAGCTTGGCGATTATTTTGTTGATGCTATACGGAATTGGAAAGATGCTGATTGTGACTATTCGGGATCATAGGATGTAGGTTCAGTTGGAAATTTGATGGCTCATAATTTGGCGAGTATAGAATTTTCGCTGATTTATCTAATTTTGAATTACAGAGAGAAGAGAAATGATTACAGTGAAAATAAAACACTTCAGTTTTTGTTTGGGGCTGTTAGTTTCTTTTGTTTGCTCAGGGGTACTTGCGCTAGAGACACAACAGATAGAGGATGTAGAGTCTCAGGTACCTCCTAGGATCGGTGTACCAGTCTTTGGTGAGTCACTCTTCCAGGGAGCCTTCAAAGATCAGCCATACAGCGGGTTTAACCCTGACTATCGTATCTCAGTTGGGGATCAAGTTAACTTGCAACTCTGGGGTGCTTATAACTTCAGCGCTTCATTACCGGTTGACCCGAAGGGGAATATTTTTGTTCCTGAGGTTGGACCGGTCCATGTCGCTGGAGTAAAAAATGGTGAATTAAATAATTTTGTTTTGCGTCATGTAAAACGCGTCTTTAAGAACAATGTGCAGGCTTATGCAAACTTAGAGGCTAGCCAGCCGGTTAAGGTATTTGTTACGGGTTATGTGAATAGTCCTGGCTTGTATAATGGGTTTAGTTCCGACTCTATTTTGTACTATTTGGATAGTGCTGGAGGAATTAACGAATTAAGCGGTAGTTTTGTTAATATTAAGGTCATGCGCCAAGGAAAGGAAATTCAGGCGGTTAACCTGTATAAGTTTCTAGTAGACGGAGATATGCCAGCTCTTCAGCTCCGCAATGGCGATGTTGTAGTAGTAGGGGCTCGTAATGGTTCTGTGACCGTTAACGGTGCAGTACAAAAGGAGGCTCAATTAGAGTTTGTCGGTCCATATACCCAATTAGGAGAGGTGCTTCTTGTAACAAAGCCTGCCCCCCAGGCGAACTTTGCCAGAATTACCCAGGTCATTAATGGAATTCAAAAAGCAGAGTATATGCCTCTTGCGAGCGCAATGACAACACGGCTTTACCCTGGGGCACATGTAGAACTAGTGCAGGACAATGATATTGAGTCCATTTCAATAAGAGTTTCAGGTGAGCTGGATGGCCCTGCAACTTATGTGCTCCCATACGGGGCAAAACTAAGTGAACTCCTAAACCAACTAAGTTTCCGTAATAATGCAGATAGGGATTCGATTCAGCTATATCGTAAAAGTGTCGCTGATAAGCAGCGAGTAGCGTTAGACCGTTCGCTAGATGCACTTCAGATGGAGGTTTTAACTCGCCAACCTAATACTGATTTGGAGAAGTCTGCACAGAAAGATAATGCGGCGATGATCCAAAACTTTATTAAGCAAGCACGGAAAGCAGAACCTAGAGGGCAAGTTGTTATTGCTAAAAATCCGAATTCTGCAAATATGCTTCTGGAAGATGGTGATGAGCTTGTTGTACCCCTTAAATCATCAACAGTTTCTATTGTAGGGGAAGTAATTTTTCCCACTTCTCTTGTGTATAGCAAAAACCGCACACTTGAAGACTATATCGAATTGGCTGGTGGGTTTGCGAATAATGCAAATCGTGACGAGCTAGTGATCTTACATCTTGATGGCACGATTAGCCGTATTACGGACGGGGATTTTGATAATCGATTGGGAAATCGTCTACGCCCTGGGGATGAAATTATGGTGATGCCCAAGATACATTCAAGTGAGCTGCAAGTTACAAAAGATCTTACCGAGATACTCTACCGTATTGCTGTTGGCACTGCGGCTGTATTATCTTTTTAAGTTTGTTCAGGTAATGGCAGGTCCCTCAAGTTATCCACAGAGGCAGTAGGTGTGATGTACTGTAAGGTCGTGCCAGTACAACTTTAGAATGATGTGTGTAATTATTCACACTAGGAAAATTGATTAGCAATCATAGTCAATATGCAGTGTTGTTTGTTGGCTAAGTCTATGTGATATGAAATTTGGCCATATATACAAGCTTGGCACAAAGAAAAAAAAGAGTAGAAATATTAAGGTGGGGAAATGGTTGTGAAAGGATCTTCTAATCGGAAAGGAATAATATTAGCTGGAGGCTCTGGCACACGTTTATACCCACTAACTAGAGGGGTTAGTAAGCAATTAATGGCGGTTTATGACAAACCGATGATTTATTATCCATTAACCACGCTTATGCTGGCTGGGGTTAGAGATATTTTGATTATCACGACACCAGAAGAGCAGGTCTTGTATCAGCGTTTGCTGGAGGACGGTAGACAGTGGGGAATTAATCTTTCTTATGCTGTACAACCCTCGCCTGATGGATTGGCCCAGGCGTTTATTATTGGTCGGGAGCATGTAGGTACAAACAATAGTGCTCTTGTTTTGGGTGACAATATTTTTTACGCCCATAGTTTCAGTCAAGCTCTTCAGCAGGCTGATACTAGACAAAATCGGGCCACAGTGTTTGGTTATCGTGTTGCGGATCCAAGAGCTTACGGTGTAGTGGAGTTCGATGAGCAGGGTAAGGCTATTAGCTTGGAAGAGAAGCCGGAGAATCCTAAGTCAAATTATGCTGTTACTGGATTGTATTTTTATGATAAGCAAGTTTGTGACATCGCTAGAGATATAAAGCCCAGTCCTCGGGGTGAGTTGGAAATAACAGATATTAACAAGGTATATTTAGAGCAAAACCAGTTAGATGTGGAATGCCTTGGGCGTGGTAGTGCCTGGTTAGATACTGGTACTCATGACAACTTACTTGACGCTGCTCATTTTGTTCAAACAATAGAGCGCCGCCAAGGCCAGAAAATAGCTTGTCCAGAAGAGGTTGCTTACCGCAAAGGTTTTATTACGGCCGAAGAACTAGAAGCCCAAGTACAGCCACTAATGAAAAGTGGTTACGGCAAATACTTAATGCAATTATTGATAGAAAACGGTGAAATTTCATCATTGGGTGAGCGTAGGTTCGCCTCGCATGTATAGATTAAGCTAATTTCCGACATAAGCGCTAACTTGTGAATTGTCTATGGATGGACGGTTCCTTTAATTTACTTTATGTCGGTAGATTGACAGGCCGTTACCCTACCGTCGCAGTAGACATTCAACGTCGTATGAAAATTGTTGAAACAAAAATTCCTGATGTGAAAATCATAGAACCAAAAATTTTTGGGGATGATCGAGGCTTTTTCTTTGAGTCTTATCGCGATGATTTTTTTAATTCAGAGTGTGCTAAAAGAAACTTTGTTCAGGACAATCATAGTAAATCATCACAAGGAATTTTACGTGGGCTGCATTATCAGACTGAGCAGCCCCAAGGTAAGTTAGTGCGCGTGATACAGGGTGAGGTTTTTGATGTTGCTGTAGATTTACGAAAAAGCTCTCCTACTTTTGGACAGTGGGTTGGGGTATACCTTTCTTCAGAAAATAGACGTCAATTATGGGTTCCAGAAGGCTTTGCCCACGGTTTTTATGTAACCAGTGATTCTGCTGAATTTGTGTATAAATGTACAAATTATTATGCGCCGCAGTATGAAAAGTCACTTCTCTGGGATGATACCGACCTGGGAATATCCTGGCCGCTTATTGATAACCAGCCGCCTAAGTTGTCAAAAAAAGATGGCGAAGGTAGTAGTTTTCGAGATGCGGTGTACTTTGCTTAGATGCCTCAAGATAGGCTCCTCTTAAAGTAGTGGCTGCCACTTAATATTGGATGGCAATTAGATCTCTCTTTTCACTTTAATTTTAAAAGGTGTGACATATTTCAGGTGCCGCATCAGTACATTTGGACAGCTTGAAATGGCAACTAAGAAAATTCTTATTACTGGAAAAGATGGTCAGCTTGGGCGTGAGCTCCAAAATCAGTGTCCAGTAGAGTTTGAGATAATAGCTCTGAGTAGAAGTGAGCTAGATATTTCTAATGGAATTATCGTTCAGAGCGTTTTACAGAAAATAAGGCCGGATATTGTTATTAATACGGCTGCTTATACTGCAGTAGACAGGGCCGAACAAGAGCAGGATATTGCGTACGCGATTAATTCAAAAGGTGCGGAAAATCTTGCGAAAACATGTAAAGATCTATCCATTCGTCTTATTCAGGTATCTACAGACTTTGTTTTTGATGGGAAGAAATCTACTCCCTATCAGACCGAAGATAAGGTATCGCCTCTCGGTGTGTATGGCGCTAGTAAAGCTGAGGCGGAAGCTGTTATTCAAAAGTTACTCCCTGATGCGGTAATAGTTCGAACGGCGTGGGTCTATGCTACTCATGGCAGTAATTTTTTAAATACGATGCTGCGATTAATGTCTGAAAGAGATGAGTTGAATGTGGTAGCGGATCAAGTTGGCACACCAACTTGGACAGGTACTCTGGCACGAGTCTTATATAGTTTATCTATGAAAGAAAAGATAAAAGGTATCTTCCATTGTACCGATCTTGGGGTGGCAAGTTGGTACGATTTTGCTGTAGCAATATTTGATGAAGGGAAACTTCATGGATTACTTCCCGCAGAAAAGAAATTAACTATTAATGCTATTACGACAGATGATTACCCAACTCCAGCAGACAGGCCAGCATATAGTGTTCTTGATAAAAGTCGGTTGTTAAATGAATTAGATATCGAATTGAATAGTTGGCGTGAATCCCTAAGGCAAGCTTTTTTGAGTAGATATTAAATAACGCTAAGTAATAAATGTAATTGATTGCATTTAAAGAAAAATTGAAGATATTGTAATTAAAAGCGATACAAAAATGAAGAACTTATTGGTAACCGGTGGTGCTGGATTTATCGGCTCTAACTTTGTGCATTATTGGATTAAAAATTATCCACAGGATACTGTTGTAGTTCTGGATGCGCTTACTTATGCAGGCAACCTGGAAAGTTTAAGTTCAGTTAAGGGTAATCATAACTACAAGTTTTATAAGGGGGATATTTGTGATACAGCCTTAATAGAGCTTATTCTCAAAGAGCACCATATTGATACGGTTGTTCATTTTGCAGCAGAAAGTCATGTGGACCGTTCGATAACCGGGCCTGATGCATTTATCCAAACAAATATTATCGGCACTCATAGTTTGCTAAAGGCCGTCAAAAAAGTATGGCTGGATGAGGGATATAACAAAGAAACTCATCGCTTTCATCATGTTTCAACAGATGAAGTATATGGATCTCTTGAGGTAAAAGATCCTGCCTTCAGTGAATCTCATCAATATGCACCTAACAGTCCTTATTCGGCAAGTAAGGCGGCATCAGATCATCTGGTGCGAGCGTACCACCATACTTATGGGTTGAATGTTACTACTAGTAATTGCTCTAATAATTACGGGCCTTACCACTTTCCCGAAAAGCTAATCCCGCTAGTTATTACAAATATCCTTTTAGACAAACCACTACCTATCTACGGTGATGGGAAACAGATTCGCGACTGGTTGTACGTAGAGGATCATGCAAGAGGTATCGACCTTGTTATTAAGAAGGGGCGTCTAGGTGAATGCTACAATATTGGCGGAATTAATGAGTGGGCGAATATTGATATAGTCAACCTGATCTGTGGACTGATGAATGCTGAGTTTATGGAGAACCCATCTCTTATAGAGAGATTTCCAAGTGCTTGTCGAGTGCATAAAGGTTTGGCGCAAGAGTTAATTACTTATGTCACCGACCGGGCTGGTCATGATCGACGCTATGCGATTGATCCATCAAAATCGAATGAAGAACTAGGGTATCAGCCAAAAGAGAGTTTTGAATCTGGTATTTGTAAGACTATACGATGGTACCTAGAAAATGAAGAATGGTGGCAATCTATTCTTGATGGTACTTACCAAAAGTAGTGACAAATCACAATAAAATTTTAATTATTAACGATTTTAATAGTGCCGAAAATGAAAGATTTATTTAAGTTGGGACGCAAAGAACAAGTTACTTCGGACTCTGAAAAAATCAATGTGATTCGTGAGTCTGGACTGTTTAATGATAACTGGTATATGGAGAATAATCCGGATGTCGCTGAAAGTGGGATAAATCCACTAGTCCATTTCTATTATCACGGTTTTAGAGAAGGAAGGAATCCCTCCTACTTGTTTGATGTTAGTTGGTATCTGACAGCTTATTCTGATGTGAAGGATGCAGGTTTCAATCCATTAGTTCACTATATCCTTTATGGGGAAAAAGAGGGTCGCAATCCCTCTCCTTTTATTCAAATAGAGTATGTTCGTAGACAAATTAGTGAGCCCTTAAGTGGCCTTGTTCTTGATTATTTCTATAGGCAAGTGTCTAACAATAAGATAAACCCCTTGCCAGAATTTGATACCCAATATTACCACACTTCTAATCCAGATGTTGTTGAATCAGGTATGGACCTTTATTTTCATTTTCTCTCACAAGGGGTGAATGAAGATCGTAACCCTTCGAAATTATTTGATATTTTAAAGTACAAAGAAGAAAACCAGTTGTCCGAACCTGCTTTCCAGCACTATTTAGCTAATGGGAAAGCGCAGGGCTTGCCAATAAGGCCTGTTAGTGATTGTGAGGGGGGGCAAGGGGATGGGACCAATTTTTTGCTGGCTGAAATAAATCGCTATAGAGGTCCAAGTGAAGGTTATGAGGATTTCCATTATAAAGAACAGCTAAATAAAACGGCTAAGGTAAAAGCTTTGGCATACTACCTGCCCCAGTTCCACCCATTTAAAGAAAATAGTGAGTGGTGGGGCGAGGGCTTTACAGAGTGGAGTAATGTAACTCGTGGTCTTCCCAGGTTTAAAGGGCACTACCAGCCCCACCTTCCTCGGGATTTAGGGTATTATGATCTGCGTCTTAAGGATACTCTTAAAGCTCAAGCTGAGTTGGCGAAATCTGCAGGATTGAATGGTTTCTGTTTTTATCATTATTGGTTCAATGGTAAGCGTTTAATGGATAGTCCAATCAATATGTTGATGGACAATCCAGAAATTGACTTGCCATTTTGCATCTTGTGGGCAAACGAAAATTGGACTAGAACTTGGGATGGTTTAGAAAACAATATTCTTATAGCTCAGGACTATCGTGAGGAAGATGATGCTGATTTTGTTCAAGACCTAGGTCGTCATTTTTCTGATTCTCGTTATATTCGGGTAAATGGGCGTCCATTATTTTTTATTTATCGTCCTGGAATAATTCCTAATGCTGTAAATAGAATCCAAAAGTGGAGGGACCTATGTAAAAAACTGCTCGACGAAGAACCTTTGTTCTTTATGGCGCAAGCTTTTGGTGATAATGATCCCCGTATTTTTGGCATGGATGGAGCAGTTGAATTTCCACCACATAAATTAGCGCAAGATTTAGACTCAAAGGCCACAGCGCAGGGCTTGCTCGATTCCAATTTTACCGGCCACTACCCATTATATGATGACTTGGTTGAGCGCAGTCTTGAAGTCGAAAAACCCAATTTTGATTTGATCCGTGCAGTAACACCTAGTTGGGATAATGAGGCTAGGAAGCCTGGGCGAGGTATGGGGTTTATTGGTGCAACACCAGCAAAATATGAGCGTTGGCTAAGAAGAATGGTCAATTACGCTGAAGCAAATCCGGTTGCAGGTGAAGAATCATTCGTAATGATAAATGCTTGGAACGAGTGGGCTGAAGGTGCTCATTTAGAGCCAGATGTGTATTGGGGAAGTGCATATCTTAATGCAACCTATCGAGCCGTGCATGGGCTTACTCGTCAGGAAGGTAAGACAAAATTGCTTTTGGTGGGGCATGATGCCTACAAACACGGGGCCCAACTACTCACCCTAAATATCTTTAAAACATTAGTGCAGGAATTTGGAATTGATGTTGAATTATTGCTTCTTGATGGAGGTCCTCTAGTTGATGATTATCAAAAAATTGGCAGGACTCATGTTGCCCATGGGGACATTGTCTTATTTAGAGATCTTGTAAAAGAGATAACAAAGAGAAGTTCTGTCGCTCATGCTATCTGCAATACTACTGTTACTGGTAGGTGTACAAAAGTACTAGTTGATAATGGGTTGAAAGTTATTTCTTTAGTTCATGAACTAGAAACCCTAATTAAAGAATATGCACTTGAGGATAGCGCAAAGGCGATAGCTGATAACGCAAGCGCTGTAGTTTTTGCATCTTCTTTTGTTAGAGACTCATTTGAACGCGTTGTTGGGTCTATCGGCAATAAGGCGATTATAAAACCTCAAGGTATTTACCAGAAACTTGAGCCTAATGAAGATAGTTGTGTACTTTTACGTAAAAAACTTAATATTCCGCAAAATGCCAAAATAGTTGTCAATGCTGGATTTGCTGACTTGCGTAAGGGGTTTGATCTTTTTGTCCGTGCTGCACGCAAAGCAGTACAAAGGGATCCCAACTATCACTTTGTTTGGTTGGGTAATGTCGAGCCAAATTTAAAGAACTGGATTCTTGCTGATGTTGCGGGGTCTGAGCTTGATTCTCATCTCCATATTATTCCCTTTACTAACGAAATATCTCTTTATCTTGAAGGGGCTGATGTCTTTGCTATGACATCCCGAGAAGATCCGTTCCCTTCAGTGGTTCTAGAATCTCTGGCATTAGGTACTCCCGTTGTAGGTTTTCAAGGGGGAGGGGGCTTTGTAGAGTTACTATGCAGTGAAACCAATGGAACTCTGGCGCCAATGGGCGATGTAGATATGATGGTTGATGCGATCGAAGGCCAAATAAATAAGGATAGTGCGGTACTTCGTTCAACACGCAGTGCTTGGGCAACTGAAATGTTTGACTGGAAGGATTATGTTTTTAGTTTAGTAGAGTTGTTGATTCCTGAACTTCGCAGAGTCTCAGTAGTGGTTCCCAATTACAATTATGAAGACCATATAGCACCCCGTCTGGAAACAATATTTTCCCAGCATTACCCTGTTTATGAAGTGATAGTACTGGATGATAAATCGAGTGATAACAGTGTGGCTGTAATAAAGGCCACTGCAGAGCTCCATCAACGTAAGATTGATTTGCTGGTTAATAAACAAAATTCAGGTTCAGTATTCCGCCAATGGGATAGAGGGGCAAGAATGGCAAATGGAGAGTTGCTATGGATTGCTGAGTCAGACGATCTTGCTACTCCTGACTTTATTAGTGAAATGGTACAAGGGGATAAGTTTGATTTGGCTTGCTCTGATTCCATTCAAGTTGATCAGGATGACAAATTACTAGCTGAGAGCTATAGCTATTACTTTTCCGAGTTCGAAGAGGAAGCTTTCACCAAAGATTTCTACATGAATGGAAGAGAATTTCTGGAGAAATATCTAGCTGTTAAGAATGTTATTATGAATGTTAGTGGTGTCATTTTCAGAACTAACAGCTTGTGTGAGGCCTTAGATAGTACTGGCGATGACCTTTATCAATTTTCTGTAGCAGGGGATTGGTTCTTATATACGGATTTACTTGCAAAAGAAAATTCTCGGGTCAAGTTTTGCGCTAAGAGTTTAAATACACATCGTCGTCATCAGGCTAGTGTTACCCATCAATTAAAAGCGGAAAAACACTATAAAGAGATACAAATGATGCAAGAAATGGTAAGCAAGAGGGTTTCCGTAAGTGATGAGGTGGAATCTCTTGCTGAAAATAATTTAAAGGCAGTTAAAGAGCATTTGGGATTGCAATAAGCGTGTTAATCTGTACTTGTTCTTTTTATCGAGTGAGTTCTGGCTTGTGGAGACAAGAGCTAGAACGAGCCCATTAGCTTCAAGCTAAATGATCAGCTAGAGAAAAATATATGAAAATTGAAAAAATCACCCCTGTATTTGATGCTAGTGAATATGCGTTAATTTATGGTTGGTCGACTTCTAGCTACCTTCAGGAAGATGTGTTTATCATCGATGAATTTATTTTTAAAGTTGTTTGCCTCCATCGGTATGATAGAAAAGACCTTAAAGATAGCAATTGCTCAGCATTTGTAGCACTTTGTAAGGCAGTTTTTAACAATACAAGCTTGCGCTCCAGTAGCGTTCAGGTTAGATACTCCAAACACGAGACGGTATTCACTGTACCTGTTTCGGTGGCTGCGCTTAATAAAAATGAGTTAATGTTATTCGAGGATGGAGCTTCATCGTTAATTGCTAACAAGGGTGAATCTTTTCCTAAATTGGCAGGTGAGAATTTTCAAGATTTAAAGCTCACGAAAAGCAAGTCGTACAATATTGAATCTGTTCACCTTGATCAGGCTGGAGGCTGGATAGCAGTATCTGGCTGGATGATACATGAATCTGGGCAGCCATTTCTGAGAGAAAGAGAGACTGGTTTGCTGATCCAAGGAACTCTTGAAAGGTTTAAAAGGCTTGACGTTAATAAACACTTAAAAAGCGCTGAGTTTCAAGAAAGCATATCTGAGAATCCTGGATTTCTTGTTGTTTTTAATTTATCTAGTTTTGGACAAGTCGACCTTAAAAAAGTAGACTTTTTACTTCTATCAAATGATATTATTCTTATTCCTGGTGAAAAATTAAATAGTCGAATTCGTGATGCACACAATGCAATTTCTAATAAGCTATTTAAATTCTCTGCTAAAAATGAAACTGTTAAATTAATACTCGAGCACAAAGAGTTCGGTGATACATTTCTATCAGAAATTATTTCTGAGATACTTGAGAAAAATTATTCTTTTAAATTCTCAGAGGCCAATAGAAAACTTTCTCATTTGCGTCTTTCTCAAAATAATAGTTTGTCTCGCTTGGCCTCTATAATCTGGACAAACTCAAAAAATTATGAATATGAAGCCCTTTTGAATGAGGGGTATATAGTTGGATCTTCAAAAGGAAATGACTTTAGGGTTAAATTGTCTATTGACGATGGTTTAATAGCAATATCTTCATCTGTAAATGTAAGTGCCTCCTTTTTTATTGTGTGGAATGGACCATTGTTGGTTAAAGTGGTTAGGCCAGATGTTGTTGGCACTGACTCATCCTCATTTAAATTCAAGTTTAATTCCTCTGCAAAATATTTGGATCCAGATTTAGGTTTTCATGTTTCATGTATCTGTAATGATACAATTATCCACTCTTTTAATGACCGAGAGATGGCTATTTCTCGTATTCCTAAGCTTGCCTTTGAATATTTGCGAGGAGTTACGATTGAGAGTCATGGCTATTTGGTTTCGGATATGAGTCAAAATGAGGCTTGGAAAAAAAAGCTAGTTAAATGGTATGAGGTAACAAATCCAGTTTTTGAATCCTCAGGTTTAAGGCTGTCACTTATATATGGTACCTTATTGGGATGTATTAGAGATGGAGATATCATATCTCATGATGGTGATGCCGACTTTATGTATCTGTCAGAATCTACGGAAGTTGAGGGCGTAAAAAGTGAATTACTATCAATTGTTGAGTCACTTGTCCTGGGTGGAATTGATGTGCAGATTGTTCTGAAAGGAGGTTTCTTTCGCCCGGTTGTGAACGGCATGGCGATTGATGTTTTTCCTGGTTGGCTTAATTCAGACCGCCTTTGGATGCATAATACCACCAGTATTGAAATGTCAGAGAGTGAACTTAAACCTTTCAGAACGGTTGATTTTATTGGCCATAAGTTTTTTATGCCAAATGAGCCTAAAAAGTTTATTGAGCGAAAATATGGGAAGGGTTGGATTAGTCCTGATCCATCATATGTGCCTGCGCAACCAACAAAAGAAGCTAAGAAATACTTGCATCAACTTAAAACTGATGATGCGGAAATTGAGTTAATTAACAAGTTGGCTGAGCAGAAGGGTGTAGAATCTAGAGTTTATAGAGTTAGGGGTTAATTGATGTCAAATTTGATTGGATATACAACGGGCGTTTTTGATCTTTTTCATGTTGGCCATGTCAATATTCTAAGACGGGCAAAGCTTGAGTGTGATTACTTGATCGTAGGCGTCTCAACGGACGATTTGGTCTACAAGTTGAAGGGCATAAAGCCCTTTATTCCTTTTGATGAAAGAGTTGAAATACTAAATAGTATTAAGTATGTCGATGAAGTAGTCCCTGAAACTTCGAATGACAAGTTGAAAGCTTGGGAAAACCTTAAGTTTGATAGGATTTTCAAAGGTGATGATTGGAAGGGTAGTGAGTTGTGGAATAGTTTGGAGATTGAATTTAACAAAAGAGGAGTGGATGTTTCCTTCTTTTCCTACACTAAAAATACGAGTAGTACGAAAATAAGAGACTTAGTAAACTCGCAGTTGGTGGAAGCGTGCTAGTGCTCGGATTAGTTTAGGTGTTGAAGGTTACTTAAATTAATTAAGTCAAGCATATAAAGTATCAGTTTCAGTTGTTGATATGTGGGGAGAATGCCTAAACACAGTTTTCTTTCCATAAAAAAATTGTTGAGTTTAGAGGGTTTGTTTTGAAGTTTATTCATATTCATATTGGAAAATGTGCTGGTGGAAGTATAAATATCGCGCTAAATAAGAATGGTATCAGGTTTACGGAGCTTCATTGTGGTGCGGCTAACGTCCAGCTAGAGCATGAGATAAGTAATGATGATGGAGAGAACTTCTATTTGATTTCTCTTAGAGATCCAATTAAAAGGTTTGTCTCATCCTTTAATTTTGATAAATATGAAAAAATTATCTCTGGAAATTGTAAGAATTCAGGTTGGCGTAGAATCTATGAGAATTTTGATTCGGCAAATGAATTAGCCGAAGGATTGCTTTCTTCGGATCAGGATGTCAGGGATCTGGCTCATTACGCACTCAATAAGAGTAAGCTTCATATGCATATGGGTCTCTCATGGTATGTGCCGATTTTTATGGTCAAAAAACTACCGCTAAATAGAGTGCATATTATAAGGACAGAAAACTTAGATAATGATTTCAATGAATTTTTGAAACGTTTTGGAAAAGAAAATGTTCTTACTAAAATGCCCAGCGATAAAAAATCAGAGAATTTTTTGGAGAAAATAGATGTAAAAAACCCGAAGAAGCTAAGCAATAAGTCAATTGCTATTTTGACTGCATTTTTGCTAGATGATTATTATGTGCTGGATCATTTCTTCGAGTCAGGGTTGCTAGATTCCCCCTACAAAAGACTTATTTGAAGATTATAGATGGTGTTTGTAAATTGTATTTAAAGGATATTTTATTTTTGTGAATCCTTTTGTTTTTATCCATATCCCAAAAACTGCAGGTACCAGTTTTAGAATTGGTGCAGATTCTTTTTTTGGCAGTGAGAGTGTATGTAGAGATTATGGCTTAAAGTCACCAGAAACTAGTGAAATCATTAAGGTCTGGAACGCCGGAGTCCGGGATAAGTGGGAGTTTAAGAAGAGATTCGAAGAGGCCAGGTATCAGTTTCTCACTGGACATTTCCATGCAGCTGTATATGCCCCACTTTTTGGTGTTAGCAAAATGTTTACATTTGTGCGTGATCCAGTCCAGAGGCTAGTTTCAGAGTACCACCATATGGTTAGAAACTACAGGTATGATGAATCGTTCGAGGACTTTTATCGGGCGCCCCATAATATCAATCGCCAGCAGCGTATCTTGGGGCGTATACTCTGGCCTGCGATTGGTTTTATTGGTTTGACAGAAATGTACGAGCAGTCGCTGTATTTATTTAACCGAAAATATTCTTTGGATATTCCTATTTATAGAGAGAATCTTGGCCGAATTAATTTAACAGATAATTATGAATTACCGACTTTTCAAGAAGAAGAACTACGCCGCTTAAACGCTGAGGATATCGCACTGTATAAATCTATCAAGACGCAGTTTAGATGGCGGTTAAAGTTAGCTGAAACAGGGCGGAACTTTGTTTTAGGTGCATTAAGGCAAGTGGAAAAAGAGCGCTTGTCTGGATGGGCGATAGCAGAAAATAGAGAGGAGCCGATCGTAATTCAGGCGCGGGTAGGTGGTAATATTATCGGTGTAAGCCATGCTATACAGGATCGCCCGTGGTTACGAGGGATGGGGGTTGGACGTGGTGGATTTGTGGGTTTTTCGTTCGATGTGTCTCAGTTGAAGGCAGGGGATAAAGTTGAGTGTGTGGTCGCTTCTACCGAGCAGCCATTGGCTGGGTCCCCTTGGACAGTGTAGGCCTCGGATTACAGTAAATTTATATGAAGTCTATCGTGGTTAACTGTATCAAATCTCTATTTCGTGCCGAGTTGGCTTCTAAGCTTGAGCCTATTGCGGATATTGAGTGTGTAAAGATTGCTGAGGAAGGTAAGCGTTGGCTTTCTGTTAGCGAGAATCCATGTTTCGCAATTCGTAGAGGTGGATTTTTACCTGGCTGGTATATGTTGGAGCTTGAGCTTAACTATGATAAGGCTGGGGCGGATGCTACTTTATTTATCGATGCGGGTCAAAACTATAAGGGGGCGACAACAATTTCCTTACCGCTTCGAAACGGGAAGATTGCAAAGCGGTTGCTTTATTTTCCGGAGCGGATAAAGTCAATAAGGCTTTCGCCAATGGAGGCCTCTGGCCCCTTCTCTGTTGAGCACTTTCGTATAGTGCGTCTTGCCTCATGGTTTGCACGCGATAGATTAGCGCAACGTTTGTCTAGTATGCATCCCGAATTTAGGGGGTTGAGTAAGTCTAAGGTGCTTGCCAAGCTTGAGTATAAGAAGAAAGGTCTAGGCTTGAGCTGGCACCAGTTCGCATTAGAGCGCTATGGTGAGACTTTTATTCGTAGAAGACATGATCGAGATTATCAGCAATGGATTGATAGAGTAGAGGATCAGTATCAGGTATCAGCTACTGATCGAAAAGAAAATAGCACACAGAGTGGTCCACTCATCTCAATACTTCTGCCTACCTATAATTCTAATATTTCAATGCTGAAGGCTTGTATAGACTCAGTCTTAGCTCAGACTTACTCCAATTGGCAGTTATGTATTGCTGATGATAGATCTACAGATCCTGAAATATGGGATTGCCTACTTTCCTATCAGGCTCAAGATTCACGAATTCAATTGATTTTACGTGATAAAAATGGGCATATTTCAGTTGCGAGTAATAGTGCGCTTGAGCTAGCTAAGGGAGAATTCGTTACATTTCTTGATCACGATGACACTCTTTCTCCTGTTGCTTTGGAAAAGGTTTGTGATGCAATTTCTTTAAATCCGCAGGTATCTTTAGTTTATAGTGATGAGGACAAGATTGATGAAGCCGGCTTACGATTCGATCCTCACTTTAAGCCGAGTTGGAATCCCGACCTTTTGCTATCACAGAATTATATCTCCCATTTGGCCGTAATAAGATTAGAGTTGGTGCGGAAACTCGGCGGGTTTCGATTAGGAGTTGAAGGTAGTCAAGATCATGATTTGTTAATGCGCTGCTTACCTTATTTTAATGAAGATAATGTAGTTCATATCCCTAAAATTCTTTACCACTGGAGAGCAGTTGATGGTTCTACTGCACAGGATGGTGCTAATAAGGAATATACGGAACATGCTGGACTACGCGCAATAAATGACTATATCCATTCTACGGGGCTAGATGCTGAGGCGGGGTTAGGTAGTGTCCCAAACTCCTACCGAGTTCGATGGGCCTTACCCAAGCCTGAACCCATGGTGAGCCTGCTGATACCTACGCGTGATGGTTTCGATATCCTTAAGCCTTGTGTGGATGCGATTCTATCGAAGACTGATTACCCGAATTTCGAATTACTGATTTTGGACAACCAGAGTCGCTGTGACAAGACTCTCCAGTACTTCAAGGAGGTTAGCTCTGACCATAGGGTCAAGATTCATCAGTGGAACCACCCTTTTAATTACTCTTCGATCAATAATTTTGGGGCGGAAATCGCTGTTGGGGAGGTTCTGGGGTTAATCAATAATGATATTGAGCCTATCAATGGTGATTGGTTGAGGGAAATGGTAAGTCATGCACTTAGGCCGGAGATTGGCTGCGTGGGGGCTAAACTTTACTATCCCAATAACACAATCCAGCATGGAGGAGTGATTTTAGGTATTGGTGGTGTAGCGGGGCATGCACACAAATACTTCCACCGTAATGAGTATGGCTATTTCTCACGTCTTCAGTTGGTTCAGAACTTGTCTGCGGTGACAGGCGCTTGCTTATTTCTGCGGAAGTCGATTTTTGAGAAAGTGGGGGGCCTGGAAGAAAAGCACCTTGCAGTGGCCTTTAATGATGTAGATTTATGCTTAAAAGTACGTGAAGCGGGTTATCAAAATTTGTGGACGCCTTATGCTGAATTGTATCATCACGAATCAGTATCTCGGGGTGCTGACAATACCTTGACAAAGCGGCGGCGTGCACAGCGGGAAGCTGATTATTTGCGCAGTCGCTGGGGAAACTTATTAGATTCTGATCCTGCCTATAACCCTAACCTGACTCTGGTTCACGAGGATTTCTCTCTGGCTTCAGTTTGAACGAACCACAAGTTCATGCCCTAGCTAGTTGTAGGGTTTCTGTTACGAGTCGAGAATTGAGATACAGGTCTTTGGAAGATACTGGAGACCAGTATCTTCTTGGTAGTTTGCTAAGTAAGTTCGTCATCATAAATGCTTGAGAGAGGCATATTTCCGCTGGATTTGGCATAATCCCTATTCGCCATAGGCGTACAGTAACAAAATCCTAGCTATTGGTAATTAGTGCGGCTTGCCATCTTATGACTCTTCCTCAATTTTTTGTCGCTGGTATCTTCGTTTTTGTTATCGGTTCATTAATCCTTACCCGCTTCCGCCCTTCCTTGATCTTTGCTTCAGCTGCTGGTGCTTGTTTCTTGACCGGATTGGTACCTGCAGAGATAGTATTGCAGAAGGGATCTAATCCGGGTTTAGTAACATTGGTCGTGTTGTTGTTGGTATCGCTAGGGCTAGAGAGGACTCGTTGGCTGCGAGTGGTTTCAGGGGGGCTGATTAAGGGTTCCCTTAGGGCTAGCTTGCTTAGACTTTCTGCTGCTACTGCATTAAGTTCTGCTTTTTTAAATAATACGGCAGTGGTTGCAGCTCTTGCATCCAGTGTCAAAGGGCAGCGACGCTTGCCGCCTGCCAAACTTCTGATACCACTGTCATATGCAGCCATTCTTGGGGGGACCCTTACCCTGATTGGAACCTCCACGAACCTAATTGTCAATAGTTTTGTGTTGGACCGTGGTCTGCCCAGCTTGGATTTTTTTGCTTTTGTGCCTGTGGGTTTGGCTGCGACACTAGTAGGGTTGAGCGTTCTATTGCTGTGTAACCGTTTGCTGCCAGAAGGGAGTGTAACGGATGAACCTGTGACTGAGTATCTGCTGGAAGCGGAAGTAATTGAAGGCTCTCCCCTTGATGGAAAAAGCGTCGAGCAGAATCATCTGCGCAACCTGGAGACTTTCTATCTGATTGAGATTGTGAGGGGCGACCAGGTGATTAGCCCAGTTGGACCTTCGGAAGTGATCCGTTGCGGAGATAAGTTGATTTTTAGCGGTGATGTTCGAGATCTCGGGCGCTTACAAGATATAGAGGGGTTACGCTTGTTCGCGTTAGAAGATGAGAAACTGGATTTAAACCTTACTGAAGTGGTACTTACCCCTAGTTCAAGTATCCTTGGGCAATCATTAAAAAGCTGTAACTTCCGTACGCGCTTTGATGCAGCAGTGGTAGCAATGCGACGTGGTGGCGATCGCCTGTCGGGTAAGTTAGGAGAGGTTGAGTTGCGTGCGGGAGACGCCCTTTTGTTGGCAGTGGGTCCGGACTTTCGTCATCACCTGAATATTGATAAGAACTTCTATGTGATTAGTGGCACTGAAGTGCGACGTGACTTATCACGACGGGATAATTGGCTGTTAGGTCTGGGCTTTACAGCAGTTGTGGCGGGAGCTGCGCTAGGTCACTTTTCGCTATTGAAGGGGTTGGTCGTACTACTTGGTGGCATGATCGCTCTTGGTATTGTGTCTACTACTGAGTTACAGAGGCGGTTTCCTTTTCAGATCTGGTTGATTATTGCTAGTGCTTTGGTGCTTGCGGAAGCCTTCGCTGGTAGCGGCTTGGCAGATGTGCTGGCTGAGGGGCTCAAAGGGCTCCTTGCTGATTGGGGGCCAATGGCGGGGTTTGTAGGTATCTTTATTTTGACTCTAGTATTAACAGAGCTGATGACGAACAACGCAGCTGCCGCCTTGACTTTTCCTTTGGCCTGGAGCTTAGCCGATAGTTTTGGGGTCAGCTGGATGCCTTTTGTAATGGCCGTAGCTTATGGGGCGAGTGCAAGTTTTTTGACGCCTTTCGGTTATCAAACAAACCTTATAGTACAAAATCTTGGTGGATATCATTTACGCGATTTTCTTCGTGCAGGCCTGCCTCTGACTATTGCTTATTCTTTGGTTGTTCTGTTGTTACTACCAATCGTATTTCCCTTTGAGATTTGAGTGGCCTGGAGGTTAATTTGGAACTTGCTAGCCGTTGGCTAATCGTAGAAGAAGGTCGTAATCCCTCTTCGGATTATTTTGTCTTGCCATTTCTACAAAAGATGGGGGCCAGTTACGAGCGTTTAGGTTTTAATGATCTCCCATTAGAGGAAAATATACGGGATACAAATATTATATTTGTGCGTTATATTTCTGAGAAATGGCAGTCATTTATAAAAAAAAATATTAAATTGATTTCCAGGGTGTTTTTTTTTATTGATGATGATTTATTTGATAGGCAAACCTTTTCAAATTTGCCAATTAGATACCGTTTCAAGCTGCTTCGATATGGGTGGTCAAAGCAAAAGTGGCTGAAGTCTGTTGGAGCTCAGTTGTTGGTTTCAACTCCTTATTTACAGAATAAATACAGTGACTGGAAGCCAAGATTATTGCAGGCGGAGCCCATTAATACACCTGGTGGCGATTGCATAAATCTTTTTTATCATGGTTCTGCATCGCATCAAGAGGATATCCAGTGGTTGCACCCTGTGGTACGTGAGGTTCTTAGGGAGAATCAAAAATTGAACTTTGAAATAATTGGAAATACCTATGTGAATCGTCTCTTTTCCGATATGCCAAGGGTTAAAGTGTTACACCCTATGAAGTGGCCCACTTATTTATCGATGCTGCAGGTGCCGGGGCGTAATATAGGTTTAGCTCCCTTATTAGATATACCTTTTAATAGAGCAAGGTCTCACACTAAGTTTTTTGATGTTACTCAGACTGGGGCTGTGGGTATTTACGCTGCTGGTGATATTTATGGCAAAGTGGTTCGTCATCGTGAAAATGGGTTGCTTTTACCCATGGATCCTTCGCAATGGATCGAAGGGATTCTTGCTTTGGCAGAGGATGAGGTGTTGCGAAAAAATATGTTGGCTGAGGCACAAAAATGCCTGTAGCCGGACACTGTTCTTTAGGTTTGCGGAAACACCGGACTCTAGAAAGCCTACTCGATATACGCTGCCAGTATATTACGTTCAAGCCCGCTAGTTATGTGAGTTATATGATTGGTTGGGGGCTTAAACCAACAGCGATGAAAGCAAAAAGGATCGCTCTACGGGCAGGGCTTCCATTTGCATGTATAGAAGATGGGTTTTTACGTTCGCTCGGGTTGGGAGTTAATGGAGCGGTTCCGCATAGTCTGGTGGTTGATAAAACCGGGATCTATTATGATGCATCTCGACCAAGTGATTTAGAAACATTGATAGCTCTAGCTGACTTCACTTCTGAAGAACTGGAGCGAGCGGAGAAAGGGGTAGAGCTATTACGAGCTAATAGGCTTTCTAAATATAATCAATCCATAGATAAGCCCTTAGATTGGCCAACTAATTTGAAAAGGGTTTTAGTTGTAGATCAGACTTTTGGTGATGTCTCTGTTTCGGCTGGCCAGGCTTCTGAATCTCATTTTCTGGCCATGCTGGATAGTGCTATTGAAGATAACCCTGAAGCCGAGATATGTGTAAAAATACACCCGGATGTTATAACAGGGAAGAAGAAGGGTTATTTATTAAGTTTAGCTTTTGAAAAAGGCTGTAGAATTATATCTGAAGATATCTCACCTTGGGCTATTTTTGACTATGTGGAAAAAGTTTATGTTGTCACTAGTCAGCTGGGGTTTGATGCTTTAATTGCAGGGAAAGAAGTACACTGCTTTGGTGTTCCTTTTTATTCTGGGTGGGGATTAACTAAAGATAGACAATTTTTATCACGTCGCAATATCAACAGATCTCTTTCGCAGCTCTTTTGTGCTGCTTATTTGAGGTATTGTCGATATATAAACCCATATACCGGTGATAAATGTGAGTTTGAAGAGACGGTTGCTCTGATTGCGGAGCAAAAGAGGCAGTGGCTTAGGTTTCAAGGTGCTTGGTTAGGTGTGGGCTTTTCATCATGGAAGAGAAAGTTTATTCCTAATTTTCTTGGTAAAAAGAGAAAGGTGGACTTTGTTAGAGGCACAAGCTCTATCAGTCAGTGTGCAGCGGGCGCTAATATTTTTGTTTGGGCTAGTCGGCCAACGAACTCATTGCAGAAAAAGATTGAGGAGATTCAAGCTCGTCTTTGGAGAGTTGAAGATGGGTTCATACGTTCAGCAGGGCTAGGTGCGGACTTGGTTGCACCCACTTCTTTAGTGTTTGATTCCCGGGGTATTTACTTTGATGCCCGGTCACCCAGTGATCTTGAAATTATTTTAAGTGATACTAATTTTAGTGATGAAATACTTAATAGGGCGAAAAGCCTTCATCTGCTACTTTTAAGAAAAAGAGTTACAAAATATAACATTCAGGGCTCAGTAAATCTCTCTCTTCCTGATAATAAGAAAATTATTTTAGTTCCTGGGCAGGTGGAAAGCGATGCCTCAATTGCTTATGGTTCTCCTGTTATAAAAAGTAACCATTCTCTTTTGGAGAGTGTAAGGAAGGGAAATCCAGAAGCATATATTATCTATAAACCGCATCCCGATGTGGTTGCTGGTGCTCGCTTGGGAGAGTTACCCCAAGGATCTAAGCGATTATATGACTTGCTTGTCACTGAAGGAGATATCTCTCTAATATTGGATGAGGTTGATGAGGTGCATACCTTGAGTTCTCTGGCGGGGTTTGAAGCCTTACTTAGAAAAATTAAGGTTGTCACTTATGGTTTACCTTTTTATTCCGGCTGGGGGTTAACTGAGGACACTCTGCTCTCCAAGGCAGGGGGTGATAGGACGGATTTTGACGTTTTCAAGCAAAGGCGGCGACGTAAATTGACTTTAGATGAATTAATCGCGGGAACCTTGCTACTTTACCCGGTATATGCTGATGCTGCGACAGGGGATTACATTGATGCAGAGACCGCAGTTAAGTTGGTAGAAAAAAAACGATCTTTATATGATGGCGGGAGCTTTTTCTTTAAAGTTTTTTGCTGGTATAGAAAGAATTTTCTTCGCTATTGATAAATATATCAATGAATGCTCCGTATGATAGGCGGCAAAGCGAAACTGTATTTCCATATAAATAATATATTTTTAGATATGTATCTTTGGGAGGTGATAATGCTAAGCCGAATACTTGCTTTGACTTGGAAAATACCTAAGTGGTCTTTCGAGTTGGTTAGTTGGGGGAAGAGTTTTAAGAATAATCCTATTATTGGAAGCTACTGGCTTAATGTATTCGGGTTGCATGTTTTTAGGGTGATAGTTGCACATATACTATTTCGAGTTCGGTTGTTTCTTCTTTCCCCAATTGTTCCTTCAGAGTATCGAGGAGAATTTATTAAGAACGGCTATATTTTAAGGGAGAATTTTCTTAATGAAGATCAATTTTTCCGCTTGGCTGAAGAGCTTGATCAGTTTGAGGGGCCAGTTAGAGAGATAATCGAAGGGACAACAGTAACTCAGAGAATCTTTATGGATTATGAGGAGCGAAGAAAAGCTCCGGAATTTAAAAAGTTAGCTGAAAATCAATTGTTGGATCGGTTGATGCGATTTTGTTCATCAAAAAATCGCCCTCCTTTATTCTATATAGAAAATCTTTGTAATCATGAAGATGTGAATCGCCGACCTGATCCTCAGCGTGATTTACATGCAGATACTTTCCACCCGTGTGTTAAGGCGTGGTTATACATTGATGAGACAAGTGATAATAATGGCGCTTATATCTATGTGCCTGGATCGCATAAACTCTCATGGAAAAGATTAAAATGGGAGTACAAAGAAAGCCTTGAAGCATGTAAAAAAGGTAGTAAACGCTCGCCTGGACGCTATTGGGATGGATCATTTCGGGTCGCAGGCAAAGATCTGAGCGAAATGGGGTATCAAATAAAAAAGCTATCCGTTCCTGCGAATACTTTAGTAATTGGTAATGTGTATGGTTTCCACTGTCGCGGTGAAGCACTCCAAAAGTCAAAACGTATGACGGTGTGGATGCAGGCCCGTGATAACCCCTTCAATCCATTGTTTACTCCTTTTCCTAAAATTACTGCGAGAGTTTTTGAAGGAATCTGGAAAAAGGCCTTAAAGCGTCTAGACCAAGGCAAAATCAATAGTGGGGAGCAGCGAAACTTTTACGGCCGATTATCTCGTCCCAAACAAAAGAAGATCGTGGAGAAAGCTTAACTCTCGAGTTTCTGAAGTATTTTAAGGGGTCATAAAAACTCTGATAGTTATTGCCTGAGATAAGCAACCTTGCTTGATTTTTTGGGTGTTGGGGTTAATCAATATAATGTTGGTTAGCCCGAAGTGTGGCTGCTTTGTTGGATGAATTGTGATCTGGTTAATTGTAATCGCCGCAGATTTAAGTAGAGTGCTTACTTAATTGCCGAAAATTTTCTTGAAGGCATGTTTCTTAGCTTCGTTTATGATGATGTGCATAGTTGTATGATGAAAGTATTATTTTGATAAAAATGGCTTCTCCAGCTTTATTAAATGGACTTAGTATTCTATACAGGGAAAAGGCTTCTCTGTTTATATTTTATACTTTTCCGTCATGTGCGAGTTTTATCTCTACCAATTTTTTACTTCAGTAAGAAGTTAACAACTGTAGAAGAAAATCAATCCGTTTGGTAGAATTTTGCGCCAATTGGCACTCCAATACCTGTTATGTTCGTTTAGTTGATGAATTTCCTGTTGGGCCCAATGGAGCCACAGAGTGGCACATGCCAATGTGTCAGTGAACTGAGTGGCTAATATACGGCATGGTAATGGTTTTGATTAACCAATAATTTATATGTGCTCAAATTCTAAGCGTCAAATAGCAAGTTTTAGGAGTAGGATGAATAATGTCTGTGGCAGTCTTTTTACAAGGGCCTCATGGTCCGTTCTTTGCGAAGTTGGCAAAGCGGCTTTCACAACAAGGTATAACCACGCATAAAATTAGCTTCAACGGCGGTGATCGCTACTTTGCTTGGGCTGACTTTCTGGTTGATTTCACAGGAAGTGAAGGTGACTGGGCATCCTTTTTTAAGTCTTATTTATTGAAGCATGACGTTGAAGCCGTATTTGTGTACGGTGACTGCCGCCGTTATCACTCCCAAGCTCGGGTCGTTTGCGAATCTTTGGGTGTTGCTTTTGGGGTGTTTGAGGAGGGATACCTACGCCCGGACTTTGTCACGTTGGAGTGGGGCGGTGTAAATGCGTTTTCCCAGATGGATTGGACACGGGATGCGATCGAAAAGTATGAATCTGATCTACGAAAACCTTGTGCTCCGCCGGTAGGGCAAACGTTTTGGCATCGGGCTTCCTATGCGATGGGCTACTATACAGCGATGCGTCTTGCCCGGTCAGAATTTCCTGCTTATCACCACCATCGACACAGGGATTGGAAGGCTGAAGGTATATGCTGGCTAAGAAGTTTCGTGCGCAAAGGGTTGTATAAGATAACAGAGCGCAATTTGACTTCTAAGCTGACGAGGGAGTTTAGTAAGCGTTTTTTCTTGTTTCCCCTGCAAACTCGCGACGATTTTCAGCTAAGAGAGCATTCTGATCTTCTCTCAATAGAAAATGCCATTGATCGCGTGTTGAAATCGTTTGCCAAGAATGCTCCAGATGATGCGGTTATCGTTTTAAAGCACCACCCTATGGATCGTGGTTTCTGTCATTACCAGAAATTGATTGATAGTTTGGAGGTTCGTTACAGTATTCAGGGGCGGGTGGTCTATTGCCATGACCTGCATTTACCTACTCTACTGGACCATGCTCGTGGCGTAGTTACAATTAATAGTACTGTTGGTATTTCTGCCCTTCTTCACAAGGTTCCCACAAAAGTACTTGGACGTGCGCTTTACGACATTTCAGGTCTGACTCATCAAGGCACACTATCCAGCTTTTGGGTTGAGCCCGAGAGCGTGGATGTTGCTTTTTTTAGGCGTTTCCATACCTACCTGTATGAGCAAACTCAGTTAGACGGTAGCTTTTCTAAGGCCGTTGGCGCCACCATTGAAGGTGTGGTAAAGCGGATAGAGTCTGCGGCTGAGGGTAGTCTCCAAGCCAAGCTTTCCATCACAAGCGAAAATAGTGCAAGTTGATTTTGTCGTATAGGCCTGGACTAGAGGTTAGGAATTTTGCATTCTTTCCCTCCTTGGTTCAGGCATTTCGTTCCGCTTACAGACCCCATCACTGCTTGTTTAAAAAATAGGCTGATCTGAATCGCCTAACCTGTTAGACTGCGCGGCCTTTTACCCACCGCTCCGGTCCCGCGATAGGGACTTTGGCTTCAAGTGAATTCCGAAATGACCGATACCCCTAAAGCGGCCGGCTTCGACCAGTTGGGTCTGCCGTCTGAAATTCTCAGCGCCATCGAAAAGCTCGGCTATGAGACTCCCTCCCCGATCCAGGCACAAACTATTCCGTCCCTGCTGGAGGGGCGGGATGTGCTAGGCCAGGCCCAGACCGGCACTGGCAAGACCGCAGCCTTTGCGCTGCCGCTACTCTCCCAGCTTGACCTGAAGGATCGTCGCCCTCAGGCACTGGTGCTGGCACCGACCCGCGAACTGGCTATTCAGGTGGCTGAAGCCTGCCAGTCTTACGCATCCAAGTTGAAAGGTTTCCACGTTGCGCCTATCTACGGTGGCGCTGACTACCGCGGCCAGATACAGCAGTTAAAGCGTGGTGTTCAGCTGGTGGTGGGCACCCCCGGACGGGTGATGGACCATATGCGTCGCGGTTCCCTGGATCTGTCCAATCTGCGCACCCTGGTGCTGGATGAGGCGGATGAAATGCTGCGCATGGGCTTTATCGATGATGTGCAGTGGGTATTGGAGCAGATTCCTGAAGAGCGTCAGATTGCGCTGTTCTCCGCCACTATGCCAAAAGAGATTGCCCGCATCGCCCGCGAGCATCTGGATGAGCCGGTTGAAGTAAAAATCCGTGTTAAGACCGAGACTGCGGAAACCATTCGCCAGCGCTACTGGCCAGTTGGTGGTCTGCACAAGCTAGACGCTTTGACCCGCATTCTGGAAGCGGAACCAGTGGACGCCACAATTATCTTTGTGCGCACCAAGAATAGCACTGTGGAATTGGCAGATAAGCTGGCCGCCAGAGGCTTTGCCAGCGCTGCCCTGAACGGCGATATGGCGCAGAACCTGCGCGAAGCCGTGATCGACAAGCTGAAAAACGGCAAGCTCGATATTGTTGTAGCCACTGATGTTGCGGCTCGTGGATTGGACGTAAAACGTATCAGCCACGTGATCAACTACGACATCCCCTACGACACCGAAGCCTATATCCACCGTATCGGCCGTACCGGCCGTGCCGGTCGCGAGGGCGATGCAATCCTGTTTGTGGCGCCCCGTGAGCGCCGGATGCTGCGGGTCATCGAAAAAGCGACCAAGAAGCCGATCGAAAAGTTGGAGCTGCCCAGCGCAGATGCGGTTAACAGCGCCCGTATGCAGCGCTTCCGCGAGCGCATCACTGCAACCCTGGAAGGCCAAACCGATCTGGCTCCCTACCGTCAGCTGGTTGAGGAATTCCTGGCCCAGAATGAGGTTGACCCTCTGGATGTTGCCGCCGCACTGGCTGCAATGGCCCAGGGTGATCAGCCGCTGTTGATCCAGGAGAAGGAGCAGAAACCGCGCAAAGAGCGCCGCGAGCGCGATGACGACTTTGACGGTGGCCGCCGCCGTAAGAAGGAAAGCTTCGAAAAAGATCGCAAGCTGCCGCCGCCCGAT
This sequence comes from Microbulbifer maximicatervae (SeqCode), assembly GCF_052466985.1. Lineage (NCBI taxonomy): Bacteria > Pseudomonadati > Pseudomonadota > Gammaproteobacteria > Cellvibrionales > Microbulbiferaceae > Microbulbifer > Microbulbifer maximicatervae (SeqCode). The sequence continues at coordinate 2,791,048 of NZ_CP174298.1, read as the reverse complement.
GAGGGGTTGGAGCGCTTCCGTATCGAGATCGGTCGCGAGCAGGGCGTTCGTCCCGGCAGCATTGTTGGCGCTATTGCCAATGAGGTGGATCTGGATAGTTCCTATATCGGCCGTATCGAAATCTACAACGAATTCACCACCGTAGATCTGCCCCAGGGAATGCCGAAAGAAGTGTTCCAACACCTGAAGAAGGTGCGCGTTGCCGGTAAGCCGATGAAGATCACTCGCTTCGATGAAGCAGCGGTCAAGTCGAAAGGGAAACCCAGGGGTAAGCCTAAGTTCAAGCCGAAAGGTAAGCCCAAAGCCAAGCGCAGCAATAACGACGACTAAGTCGTACTTGTTTTAGCAGGTTTATTCCGGGAGAGCGCAAGTCTGCGTTCTCCCATTCAGTCTCCCTTCTTCTATTTCTTCCCTGTCTTGAATTAGCGCTGCGGCAGCATACGGGTGAGTGTGTTATCACGGACAATAAAGTGGTGCCACAAGGCAGCGGCGATATGCAGTCCAACCAGTATGAGCAGGGCGGGCCACATTACATCTTTGTGCAGGAATGCGATTTGCTTGCCTAGATCCGGGTTTTCGGCGAACAGGTTGGGAACGGCAAACAGCCCAAAAAACTCAGTATCGCGGCCAAACAGTTGGCGCATTATGATGCCGGATACTGGCATAGCCAGAATTAACAGGTAGAGAGCACCATGGGTCAGGCTGGATAGTGCCTTCTGCCACTTCTTGCCTTCAGTCTGTGGGCGCTTGTGGCGCGCACGCCAGTAGAGGCGCAGGGCCAGAAGCATCAGGACACCGACTCCGAGGGAGAAGTGCAGCTGCATAAACCAGCCGCGCATGGGGTCGCCGCGCTCGTAAAACTCATGCAGTTCAACTGCTCCCCATACCGAGAGCAATAGGATTACAAAAAGCCAGTGCAGTCCTTTGCTCACTGAGTTCCAACGTTCAACCGGGTTTGACATAGAGGGCCTCCTACAAAGTCCAGGCATTTGGCCGGGTAAAGGCCAATGCCGTATATAGTTATTCGGTAATTGTACCGGCCTCGCCGGCCAGCCCAAACCATTGATTTGTTCGATCTAAAAACATTCGGCCTGTTTAATAATTGTGCTGAATTTGTGTAAGCCATTATTTCCACACAGGTCTAATCTGCCCAGTTAATTTTTGTAAGCTGTTAGGCCGGTTTTGCCACACTGGGGCTGGCTTTCGCAGCTCTCACGCCCTGCAGATTGGCAAAGCTGGTATCCCGCGCAGTTTTGAGGAAGTCTGCGAGATAGGGTCGCTCCAGCATATCTTCCCGCACTGCTGCGTAGAGTGTGCTCCAAAGGCCTTCTTTACCAAGGTGGAGCTGGGAAACAAAACCCTTTTGCAGGTACTCGTGTAGCGCCCAATTGGGCAGGGCGCAAACCCCTCGGCCGCTGGCTACTAACTGAACCATCATCACGGTGAGTTCTGCGGTTCGAACTTCTGAGGGTTCAATTCCAGCGGGGTCGAGGAAGTGCTGGAAGATATCCAGCCGCTCGCGCTCAACCGGATAGGTAATTTGGACTTCACCAGCCAATTCCTGCGGTTCTACCCAACGCCGTTTGCTCTCCTGCGCTAGAGGGTGTTTGCGACTTATGGCAAGGCACATTTCAAAGCTGAATAGCGGCTCGTAGTGCAGTCCTTTGAGATCGGGGTCTGGATTAGAAGTGACAACCAGGTCCAGATCGCCGCGCACCAGTGCGGGCAGGGGGGCGAAGTGGAAGCCGCTGCACAGGTCCAGTTCCACTTCTGGCCAGCTGTCCCGGAAGGTATTCAGTGCGGGCATCAGCCACTGGTAGCAGCTGTGGCACTCGATAGCGATATTGAGCCTGCCCGCTTGCCCAGATGCCAGTCGAGACAGGTCCCGTTGTGCTATAGCTACCTGGGGCAGTATGTCGTCCGCCAATTGCAGCAGTCTCAGACCGGCACTGGTAAATCGCAAAGGCCGGGATTTACGTATAAACAGTTCTTGGCCGAGCCGGTCCTCCATTTCGCGAAATAAGTGCGAAAGAGCCGACTGGGTCAGGTGAAGGCGCTCTGCTGCGCGTACCAGGCTGCCTGTCTCACGCAAAACACTCAGCGCACGCAAATGGCGCAATTCAATCATCATTAAAATTATTCATGTTATTTGCAGAAAATATGAAATTGATTGAACAGCACTGTGCGCACACAATCAAGTCAGGACTCTCGCTAATGCGACCGTTACCGAGATCGCAGCTGCGGGGTATTTTTCAATGGGGCAACTTTGTTCCCCTCACAGGAAAGAGCTTGGGAAGGCGGCCATGGTGCAAACACATATCCTCGGCTATCCGCGTATCGGAGCCAATCGCGAACTAAAGAAAGCGCAAGAAGCCTATTGGCGCGGTGATATGCCCCAGCAGCAGTTGCTGCAAGTGGGCACAGAGATACGCCGTAGTAACTGGCAGGCCCAAAGTGAGGCCGGTTTGAGCCGTGTAGCTGTGGGGGATTTCGCCTGGTATGACCAGGTTCTGAATCACTCCCTGATGTTTGGTGTGGTCGGCCAGCGTTTTGCAGAGGGGGCGGCAGACAACAAGCTGGACCAGTATTTCCGCTTGGCCCGCGGTCGCGCTCCATCGGGACAGCCGGTAGCGGCTAGTGCCATGACCAAGTGGTTTGATACCAATTATCACTATCTGGTGCCTGAACTCTCCAATAATCAGGCGTTCTCCCTGGATAGTGAGTGGTTACTTGACGAGGTGCGGGAAGCCCAATCCCTGGGCTACAAAGCCAAGCCGGTGGTTATCGGACCACTCACTTACCTGTGGCTGGGGCGAGGTGTGGATAGCCCTCTGGATTTAGTGCCAAAACTCCTGCCTTGCTATGCCGAGTTGCTGTCTCAGCTCGCTGACCTCGGAGTTGAATGGGTGCAGTTGGAGGAACCCATACTAGGCCTGGATCTGCCGGATGAATGGCGTGGGGCTTTTGATAGCACCTACCAGCAGATTGCGGCAGTAGCCCCGGGGCTGAATACATTGCTGGCTACCTATTTCTCACCTTTGCGCGAGAATTTGGAGCTGGTATTTTCCCTCCCTGTGTCCGGAGTACATATTGACTGCTTACGCGCACCGGGGGAACTTGAAGCTGCGGCCCAGTTGGCTGGTAAGAACAAGGTTTTGTCTGCGGGTGTGATTAATGGGCGCAATGTGTGGCGGGCAGACCTCAACCGCTGGCAGGGTGCTTTGCAGCCTTTAGCGAAGCAGTTGGGTGATCGATTGTGGCTATCTGCCAGTTGTTCCCTGCTACACAGCCCTGTGGATCTGGAGACGGAAGTGAAGCTGCCCAGTGAGCAAAAACAGAAGCTCGCTTACAGCCGCCAGAAACTTGAGGAGCTGGCTCAATTACAGCAGCTGCTCAATACGGACACTGAAACCTCTGTCCTAAGCGGAAAGAGCTGCGCATCCGGGTGCTCCATAGTCGATCAATTACAGGATACCTGGCGCGAACAGCACTATAGGGACCGCTCTTTAGTACAGGCCAAGCGTTGGCAATTACCTCTTTTGCCTACCACCACGATAGGGTCTTTCCCACAGACGGATCTTTTGCGCGGCGTACGCCGTAAATATCGCAATAGTGAGATTTCCCAAACGGATTATATAGAGCATCTGCGCGCTGAAATTGCCGAAGCCATCCGTCGCCAGGAAATACTCGGCCTGGATGTATTGGTGCACGGTGAGGCAGAGCGCAACGATATGGTGGAGTATTTTGGGGAGCAACTGGATGGTTTTGTACACACCGGTAACGGTTGGGTGCAGAGTTATGGCTCCCGCTGTGTGAAACCGCCCATTATTTTTGGCGATATTTCCCGACCTAAAGCGATGACTGTAGAGTGGAGCAGCTATGCCCAGAGCCTAACTAATAAGCCGGTAAAAGGTATGCTCACCGGCCCGGTCACAATTCTCAACTGGTCCTTCCCGAGGGAAGACATCCACCGCAGTGAGAGCTGTCTACAAATTGCCAAAGCATTGCGGGAAGAGGTGTTGGATCTTGAGGCGGCCGGTATCGGGATTATCCAGATTGATGAACCGGCTTTGCGTGAGGGAGTTCCCCTTCGAGAGTCTGAGCACCAGGATTATTTTGCCTGGGCGGTAGGGTGTTTCCGCTACACCTGTAGCGAAGTAAAAGCGGAAACCCAGATCCACACCCATATGTGCTACAGCAATTTCAATGCAATTATGGATGCCATTGTTTCCCTTGATGCGGATGTAATTACTATTGAATCTGCTCGCTCCGACTTGCGCCTACTCAGCGCGTTTGCCGACAAGGCCGGTGGTTACCCCAATGAAATTGGACCTGGCGTTTACGATATTCACTCACCCAATGTGCCGGAAAGGGGGGAGTTGATAGGGCGACTTAAGAAAATTGCACAGGTGGTGCCGGTTGAGAGACTTTGGGTAAATCCGGACTGTGGCCTTAAAACCCGTAACTGGGCTGAGGTCGGGTCATCCTTGCTGAATATGGTAGAGGCTGCGCGCACTGTGCGCACAGAACTGGCCTAGCCAATTTATAAATAAAAAAACCGGCAATCATTTGGATTGCCGGTTTTTCTTTTCAGTTTTTCCCGCTACTGTTTTTTCCGCTTCTGTTTTTTTGCTTACTCGGACTTGGTGGCTACTGTAGTAGTGTTATTTAATTCAAATGGCACTGAAGGGTGGAAAGGTTTAATACCCAAGGCAGTGTAAAGCTCATCCGGGCGATACATATTTTGTCCCTCGAGCACCAGTGCAGTGCGACGCAGCGCGGTAATATCCTCAAGGGGATTTCCCTCCAGTAAAACCAGGTCTGCATTTTTTCCCACTGCAATACTGCCAGTGTACTCGTCGGCCCCCATAACCTGCGCCGGTACCAGTGTAGCCGTGCGCAGTACATCAATATTGGGAATACCTGCTTTGGCATAGAGTTCGAGTTCGCGTAACAGGGTAAATCCGGGGATGCCATCGGAGCCCGCGACCATAGTGACCTTGTGCTCGTGTAGTTTGAGCATCATGGCCAGCAGGGCTTCCGCTGAAAGGTCGTAGTCATCCCGGTGTTCCGGCTTCACATCCAGTTCGGCCCCAACAAAGGCGCGCTGGATATTGACTGGAAGGTGGTCGGTAATATCGGCAAACTCAGGATCTACTTTGCCCGGCTGGCGCAGTAACATCGAACTGAATACGGTGGTGGTTGCGTCTACGACAGTGCCTTTTTTGGCTAGCTTATCCAGGAAAGTAGCCACTTCTTTGCTATCCAGATCCAGCTCGTGGGCGTGCTCTCCGATTTCTGTAAAGCGCAGTCTTTTACGGGTATCTATCTTGCCCATAAAATTCAGAAACAGCATATTGATATGCTGAATTTCATCAAAGCCCGCGTCCACTGCCTCTTCGGCGGTCATAAATGCAGGAATATGACCGGACAAACGCATATCATTTTCGTGGATATGCTTGGCTAAGGGAGCGATCCACTCGGGCTCCATCGAGCTGTAAGTTTTAATTTGCTGATAGCCGCGATCGGCATACCACTCGACAATATCCTTGGCTTCTTCCAGGCTGTCCGCAGTCTTGCCCATTCGCATGGCATTTTCGCTTTCCCGGTCCATAAAGCCCGCACGGAAAAGGTCGCCGCCAATGATTTGCTCTGACTCAAACATGCCTTCAATACGCATGATACTTTCATGGGTATTACCGATGTCGCGAACATTGACAATGCCAGCGGCCATATTCAGAACACCATCGGTAGGGGATAAGTGCGCGTGCATATCCCAGAGGCCGGGGATCAGCGTATGGTTACGGGCATCAATGGTGGTTGCCCCGTTGGCTTTGATCGGTTTTTTACTGATTTTTGCGATCTTTCCATCTTTGATCAGAACATGCTGCTTTTTCTGCAGTTTGCCAGATTCAACATCAACCAGGTTGACGTTGCTGATCAGGATGGGTTGGGTTGATGTGTGGGTATGTTTCTTGGCAATACTTTGCAGGTACTGGTCTGCGGCTGCGACTTGCCGGGTTTTCAGTTCTTCGAGGTGAGATTTATCCCAGCCTTTGCGCAGGATGGCGAACCATCCCCCTTCGTCGGAGGCAAATAAATCCCCATTGTCATCATACCAGGCGAGATCTGGGGTAAAGCCCAGGCCGCTTACGCCGTAAAGGTGGACCGTTTTCTTTTTCTCGCCTTGTTGCAGGGTCACTTTATCAAGCTTATGGAGGCGTGCTTTTCCTTGCGGCAGTAAATCAATATTTTGATCTGCATCGGCAATCAGTGCTTTTACCAATTGCGCCTGTACGGCAAGGGTGCTGTTCTTGGGAATATAAAATTGGGCTTCGGAAGTTTTTGCGCTGCCATGTTCATCGGAACCTTTCCAGCGAGCGACACCATTTTCCAGGGAAAATTCTTCACTCACTGGAGCACCAAATGGGCTGATCCCTTCAATGGATAATTGCTCGGGCATTGCCGCCTCACCGATAGTGAAACTCTCCTTGAGGTTTAGGCGACGGTTATTCCAGCCGAGCTTTAATTCACCAGATACCTTTGTTCCATCCTGATGAATAACTTCAGAGCCAGCAATGCCCTCTTTATCGTAAAAAATATACTCGATTGATTTTGCATAAGCGCTATTGGCTGCGGCTAGAACTGTGGCTGCGATAAGCGTTGCCAGTGTTTTTTTTCTCATGAACTGTCCCTTTTCTTGTTGTAATACCGGTGATGGACTTTGGCTTCTTTTCGGTGAGGGGGCAAGCAGCTTAGGGGGGCAAGCGGCGAGAGGAAAAGCGGGAGCGGTAGGGCGTTCTTTAATGTTTTAACTTTCGGAGTAAGGTAAAGGTATTGCGAGAGCGCTTACTTGTAAGCACTCTCACAATATTGCTTTAGTCTATGAACTAAGGGGTGCGAGAAAGATTTTCGTTGCCGGTTGCGTGTACGACAATATTGTCTTCAATACGGACGCCGCCGTAGGGGCGGAAGCTGTCGACCTTATCCCAGTTAACCTCGGCAGCGAGGTCTGAGTCTTTTAGCTCTCCCAATAGGCTATCGATAAAGTAGAGCCCTGGCTCGATGGTAAATACCTGGTTCTCCTCGATAGTTCGGCTGGTACGCAGGAACGGGTACTCGGTCGGTGGGGGTGTCGTGCCTCCATCGGGGCCGGTCTGGTGACCGCCGACATCGTGTACCTGGAGGCCGAGGAAGTGACCCAGGCCGTGTGGCAGGAAGGGGCGAGTTAAGCCGGATTCCACGGCATTCTCGGCAGAGGTTTTGATTATGCCAAATTGGGCCAACAGCTCTCCCACGTTTAAGTGGCACTGGCGATGTAGTTCCGGGTAAGGCAGGCCAGGTTTGAGGCCGTCTACCAGCTGCAACTGCTTTTCATCCATTGCCGCTACCAGCTCTGCGAACTCATTATCGGCATAGGCGTAGGTGCGAGTGATATCAGAGCAGTAGCCATTGCAGTCAGCACCCGCATCGATCAGGAAGCTTTTCAGCTGCGGCTCAGGCAGGCGCTCAGTAGACAGGTGGGTGTAGTGCAGGATTGCGGCATGCTCATTCAGGGCAACAATGTTGCCGTAGGGCATACGGTTCTCGCCCTGGCCAGCAGCGCCCAGGTAGGCTTGATTGATCTCAAATTCACTGGCGCCACTGCGGAAAGCCTGTTCGGCGGCGCGGTGCCCATTGACCGCAATGCGGTTCGCCTCACGCAGGCAGGCGACCTCATAAGGCGTTTTATAAGCGCGGGCCCAGTGCAAGCGGTTGATCAGAAGCTCCGGATTTTCCTCCCCCAGTGACCAGCCTTGCAGCTTGTCGCTCTCACCGATAAAAGCGGCATTCTCTGGGCTCAGGAACGCCTGGGCATCGGCCGGCTTGCTCAGTAGCTCGATATCGTAGAAATCGCTCCAGAAGGTCTGGGGTGCCGGCGGTACATAGTGCCAAAAGTCTACTGGGCGGTAGAACAAAAGCTTTGGCTTTTGTCCGCGCTGATAGATAACCCAGCTGTGGGGGTTGTCGGTAATGGGAACCAGTGCCTTAAAGTGGGGATTCACCTTAAACGGGTAATAGTTATCGTCCAGGAACTGCACCCTGGGAGCGCCACTGAATACGTTGAGGGTATCAAACCCGCTCTGCTCGAGGATTTCGTCGTAGCGGCGGCACAGGGTGGCCATATGATCGGCGTAAAGGTTTTTATCCATGTTCTCCCCGGAATGGATCGCTGAATCGTAAAGTCGGCATAGTGTATAGTCTGGTCTCTGGATATTTGGCCTGAAATTTGACCATGGAAAAGAAGATACTGCTGACCGACTGCCCCGATGATAAGGGTCTGATCGCAAAGATTACCAATATTTGCTACAAGCACCAGCTGAACATCATCAAGAATGATGAGTTTGTGGACCGGGTTGAGGGGCGCTTCTTTATGCGCACTGCCCTGGAGGGTATCTTTAACGATGCCACCTTCCTGGAAGATCTGGATATGACACTGCCCCAGGGCGCAGAGCGTCGCTTGGTATCCATAGAGCGGAAGAAACGCCTGGTGCTGATGGTTACCCGTGAGCCCCACTGCCTGGGTGATATCCTGATGAAGTGCTATTCCGGCGCTATGGATGTGGAGATCGCAGCTGTTATCGGCAATCACCCGGATCTGGAGGGGCTGGTACAGAAGTTTGATATTCCTTTCCACTGTATTTCTGCAGAGGGGATGGAGCGCGGAGCCCACGAGCAGCAAGTGGCCACCTTAGTGGATGAGTACAATCCAGATTATTTGGTGCTGGCCAAGTATATGCGCGTGCTAACCCCTGATTTTGTTGCTCGCTATAGTGGGCGCATTATCAACATCCACCATTCTTTTCTTCCTGCATTTATTGGGGCCAAGCCCTATCAGCAGGCCTACGAGCGTGGAGTAAAAATTATTGGAGCCACAGCTCACTTTGTTACCGATGATCTGGATGAAGGGCCGATCATTGAACAGGATGTAATACATGTGGATCATGCCTATTCTGCAGAAACCATGGCGGAAGCGGGTAGGGATGTTGAAAAATTGGTTTTGACTCGAGCGCTGCAACTAGTTTTGCAGGAACGAGTGTTTATACACGGAAATAAAACAGTGGTATTTAAATAGAAATGCAGTAAACAATACTAACTTTGCGCTCGATGTAGTAAAGCAGGTTAGTGTTTAGAGAGGATTTTGAGTGAATAATAAAAATATTAGCAGTTTTCAGGCCCGTTTATTTATTGCCGCTAGCCTAGCGTTACCTATTTTTCTCAGTGCCTGTTCCAGCAACAAGCCGATTCCCGGAATGAAAGAGTCGTTTGTAACTGAGATTGCTCAAAATGGAGCTAAGCGTTTTACATTTACTCTTGAGAAGGATCGACAGGATCTTCCTCCCCCAGTTTCAAACCAGCCTAGTTCTCAACGTCGAATGCAGCGGGATACTATCGGTTTGGGAGGCCGTTCAAGTGACCGTGTAGAGCGTTATTTAGATTGGGCTCTCGAACAAAAGATGTTGGAAACCGGTTTCTGTGAGCGTGGCTATTTTGAAATTGAACGGGTTATTTCCGCATATGGTGGTGAGGTGCGGGGAGAGTGCCGAGAAGGCGCTTTTTAGTGCCTTTTCTGCTTGCTAGACCTGTGCAGTAATTCAAACCGATGTAAAAATGCAGGGGCTCTTTACCAGCTATTGTAGATAATAATAATGAAGTCTGAATCAATATTGGAAATGGTGTCTACCCAGCAGATTATTGCGGTTTTTGATTTAATATCAGATATTATTTTTTGGGTAAAAGATGATTCTGGTTACGTAGTACATTGTAATCGAGAGTTTATTGAGCATGTTGGATGTAGGTCCCTTAATCAGGTTGTGGGCCGCTCTGATATGGATTTTTCCCCCTCTTATCTCGCAAAAAACTATATGCGTGATGACCAAAGAGTGATGGAGGGCGAAACGATTACAGATCGACTGGAGTTGAATATAGGGAAAAGTGGAGAGTTGGTTTGGTTTACGACATCCAAGCGCCCACTAAAGAATTCCACTGGAAAAATTATTGGTACCTATGGCGTAGCTCGCGACCTTAATGAAACGGTCAAAACGCTCTCCAGAATGGATAAGCTGAAAAAGCCTGTTGAATATATTAAAAATAATTACAGTCAGCCGATTACTGTCGAACAGCTAGCAGAGGTAGCCAGTTTGTCTGTTAGCGCCCTTGAGAGGCGATTTAAAAAGTATTTGGAGAAAACTCCAATGCAGTTTGTCAGAGAGGTTAGGTTAGAGAACTCCCGTCGTATGCTGGTGGACACTCAGCGGCCAATTTCTGAAATCGCATACCGTGTCGGATTTCCATCTCACAGTTACTTCAGTAGACATTTCAAGACCATGTTTGGGCAGCTTCCCGCTATTTATAGAGAAGAAGTTCAGTCTCAACTTTGAATGCGATAGGCCATTCCTGAACTACTTAGAGATGGATAATCAATAGAAGTTTTTTGTTGAAATGTTTTGGTGCTGGCTTTCTTCCCTTTAAAAATAGTTTATCTATTTGTTGAATATCCTGTAAATCCATAATCGAATTTTGGCCTTTCATACCTTTTAATACCTTTCCCTTAGTGTTCTCCAAAATTCCAAACGCCGATTTTGTTCTATTCCTGTCTCAGTTTCTATTACCCCCTTATCCCGTTTTTTTCTTAGGGTTTTAGTGCTCAACAAGTGGACTGTCATTACGGGGTTTAGGGTCCCCTGACGGTTTCTCGCCCCTCTCCAATTTGGAGAGGGGCTCTTTTAAAAAACTTATAAGAAAAGAAAGTTGGGATACTATGAAAACAGTCAAGAATAATAGACGAACCACGGTCAAAATCTGGAGTCGGGAGATTAAGCAGAAATCGCTAGTCTCCGCTATTTCATTAGCCATTAGTAGCGTGGCGATTGCTGATGATATCTCTGAGAAAGACAAACCGATGGATCATATTGAGGTAATCGGAATTCTTGAGAGTAATACCAGAAACCTGGAAATTAAGCGGGATTCTAATGCTATTGTAGACGCGATAACCGCCGAGGATGTGGGCAAGTTCCCGGATAAGAATGTTGCAGACTCTCTTCAGCGCGTGCCAGGAATCACAATTACACGTAGTGGTGGAGAGGGTAGTCGAGTCAGTATTCGTGGCACCAGTGCCGAGTGGACCTTGACTCAGTTAAATGGTAACTACATTGCAACCTCTGATGGAGAAGCGCCTTCTCGAAGCTTTAATTACACTTTGTTGCCATCCAACATGATTAGCAAAGTAGAAGTTTACAAAAGCCCGGAAGCTAGAATTGATGAAGGAGGAATTGGCGGAACGGTTATTCTACACAGTCGTAAGCCTCTGGAAATGGATTCTGGTGAGGGTGTTATAACTACTGAAACCACTTACTCAGATACTAATGAGCAGTGGGAACCTCAATATAGTGCTTTTTACTCCTGGAAAAATGAGAGTGAAACCTTTGGTATCCTGGCTGGCTATACCAAGCAGGACAGAACCGTAACCTCAATTGAAAACTACGCGAGCCATTGGCGATTCCATTCAGATACAGTTGAAGGTGCTGAGCGTCCGGCAATTGTTGACCAGGAAACTGGTGAAGTTTACAACAATGTTTGGGCGCCCAGAGCTATGGGTATTGGTAATCATGAGCAGGATAGGGCCAGGGATGGTTATCAAATTACCACTCAATGGCGGCCTACTGAGCGCTTGGAATTTTCTCTGAACTATTTCGGTTCCCAGTTGGGATACGACACCCGTAGTCAGAATCTCACCTTAGCTGAATGGAATGATAACCATAACCCTTACTTTGGCGTTGAGCTGGAAGGGGATACCGTGGTCACCTATGGCAACGGTGATAACGGCTTGCTAAATGCTGATAACTGGGGCGATGCTGATGTCAATGGTGGTGTCGAGGTAGAGCGAGGTTTAATGTCTCCGCAATTGACCGGGCAGGATAGCTACGGTGAATCAGAATCTCATACATTCGACCTCGAAATTCTGTATGAAGGTGACTCTTACACGGCAGCAGTGAATATTGGGCGCAGCTCTGCAAAAGGAGGTGTCTCCGAAAGAACCATGGCAAATATGGATGCACGTTATGGTTCCGTAAATAGTTGGCTGTGGTCTATTGCCGACGGGGAACCTAGCTACGAAATCTCTACAGATCTCACCTCGGATCAGGAGGCCTATCCATACTATGACTGGTTTAGTTCTGACGCTACCCAAAATCGGGATAGGGAAGATTATTATCAGCTTGACCTGGGATTTGATACCAATTGGGGAATTGTTAACAAAATCTATGTCGGTACTAAATATCGGGATCATGAAGCCAAGTCCCTAAGAGATACTTTCTTGTGGGATGACGGTATTTCGGATAACGGTGGTTATCGTGGGTGGTTGTCGGGTACCGAATGGTTCCACAACCCGGATTTTCATCCAGACACTTCAATCTTACTTGGCGGCAGCGTAATCGATAATAGCGCAGGCGATACCGGGGCTATTAACTATCTGCCTTTTGATATAGATGCGCTTAAAGCCTACGTTAGTGATAATTTTACCCGGACTGTAGTTCCTGTCTTATCCGGTACCTATACCATCGAGGAGAAAATATTTTCACTTTACGCACAGGCAGATTTTGAATGGGAAGCCTTCCGGGGTAACTTTGGTGTCCGCTATGTTAATACCGACTTAACTACCTCGACGTACGATGACATCATTGGTCAAGAGACAGATATCACCAATGCAAATAACCGAAGTGCTGATAGTGAAAACTTCCTGCCAAGTTTGAATATTGCCTGGGATCTAACTGATGACCTTGTAATACGATTTGCTGCAGCAAAAACCATGTCTCGAGTTAGTTATGCTGATTTGGGGCAGGCTGAGTCTTATGGCCCCCCTGTAAATATTAACTCGCCGGATTCTTGGACCGGCCGTGGGACTGGCACTTCAGCAAATACTGGGCTAGAAGCGATGCTTTCCAATCAATTCGACCTGGGAATTGAATGGTATTACTTTGATGCTTCCGCACTTGGGGCAACATTATTTAGTAAGGATATCAGCAACCTTCCTATAACCACAACTGAAGTTGTATCACGTGAGCACAATTGCTGCAATGGACCCATTGAAGTCGACATGACCACAAAAACGGGTGGTGCTGAGGCAACTTCAAGAGGCGTTGAGCTGTTTGCACAACACGCGTTCGAAAGTGGTTTTGGTGTAATGGCAAATTATACCTACACCGACACCAGTACTTCAGGGGTGTTTGTTAATGGTGAAGAAACTGAGGCAGAAATTCCTGGAACGGCTAAGCACCAGTACAATCTTTCCGGTTATTATGAAAATGATTTGTACAGTGTGCGAGCATCTTATAACTGGAAAGATGATCGAGCTGGGGGGCTTCACCAAGGGTATAATTTATACGATAAAGCTTATGGGCAGCTTGATCTTAATGCCAGCTTTACCTTCAATGAAAACCTCAATTTCACGGCATCTATCATTAATTTAACGGAGGAAAAGGCAGAGGGGTTCTGGAAGCAGGAAAACAGAATGACTTATTATAATTACTCTGGGCGCAGACTATATATTGGTGCAAACTATAAATTCTAATACCTCGTTGATCGTAGTATTGGGTGTAGAGTGTAAGCTCTACACCATTTTTTTTGACTATCGATATTAGATTATAGAATTTACATAACCACATAATAAAAATGAGCATAAATATGAAACAATCGACACGTAGAGCAATGCAGGCTGCTTGTGCCACCATTTTATTTCAGACTGGTGCATACGCAGATATTGAAGTCGTCAATTCGGATGACTGTCCCTCGGACACTACAACAGTAAGCTATTCTGAAGCGCTTAATTATCCTAATGAATTTTGTGATCTTCTCAATAATGGTGATTTGGTTGGTTTATCAGACGGGTCCTCAATAGAACATCTGGGAAATAATTGCCAATTGACGAGTAATGAAAGTCGCCAATTATCCATGACACTGTGTAAATCCGAACCTTCAGCGCCTCATGTTGTTAGTGGAAGCAGCTGTGCAACTGATGCAAGCCCGGTCACCTATCTTGAGGCTCAAATCTATAAGGATGAGCTGTGTTCCGTCCTGGGGGACTGGGAAATTGCAAATCTTGCCGATAATGCCTCCATGGATGGCAGCGGGTATGGGTGTGGTTCAGGTAAGAATGAAATCCGTGAGCTGGGCTCAACTCTGTGTAAATCTGATACTCCTCAGGAAAGTGTGTCAGCGCCTAAAGTTGCTTACGTAGAAGTTAATAGTAATAACCTGGGCAATGCAGGCTGCTTTACAGAGAGCGATGGCAGCCAGTTGTTTGATATAGCTGTGATCTTCGCGGCAAATATTAATTACGATGGTCAGAAAGCTGTACTGCATTTTAATGACCAAGTGTCAGACTTGCTCAATAACAATTTGAGTACAGTACAAGAATTGCAAGACAAGGGTACGAAAGTGGTGCTCAGCGTTCTCGGAAATCACCAAAATGCAGGTTGGTCCTGTTTTGCCGATGAGCAGTCCGCTGATGACTTTGCTCAGCAGCTGAAAGATGCCGTGGATCAGTATGGTCTGGATGGTATTGATATTGATGATGAGTACTCACAGTGCAGCCAAACCTATTCTGACTCCCTGGTAAAAGTGACTAGTGCATTGCGAGAGAAAATGCCGAGTAAAATCATTTCTAAAGCACTCTGGAGTGATACCGATGCTTTTCAGGCTGAATGGAATGGGAAGAAACTGGGCGACCAATTAACTTATGGTTGGGAGATGAGCTATTGGTTGGGCTCAAGCTGTACTTCACGAATCCAGAAATATATCAATCTGGGTGTTGATAAGTCTAAGCTAGGTGTTGGAGCTTCCACTGTGATGAATGGTGCATCTACTGCAAGTGCTTTGGCTTCCTGTAACGAAAATAATAACCTTGGAGGTGGCACTATGATATTTAATGTGACTAAAGATTCTAGCAGTTACCTTTCTACAATATGGCCAGGTACTTCAGCGCTTCCTAATTGCCTTAAGTAGTTCAAAAATATTGATAGTTGTGATTTAGTTAATTTTCTTTAGTAAATCTATTTCGGAGTGGATTGTAAACACTCCGAAATACAATCCTTATACTCGGTTCCTAAGGAGCGATTTCTGGTTCTTACTGGATGCACCTGTACTATTCTTTAATAAAGCCCTTTTTAAAGAAGGCCTCATTGGGGTGTGGCTTTTTCTTTGCCATTGCTTCCATATGATCTTTCTGTTCTGCTTTGGCTTGGTTTCTTTTTTTCCTACAGGGACGACAGCGAATCGCAGAGGTCTCAAAGTCTCCTTTGGCGATTTCATACCACCATTTTTGTTGCTTTGCCGTCCATACTTCATCTGAGCCACAATCTTTACATTGAAATTCTCGATCCAAGTAGTAGAGAGGAATGTCAATGTAGTAAGAATGGTGCACAATTGCTGCCCTATCTACTGTAATAGCCCAGTCGGGAATGGGGCCACTGAACTGATCAAGGATCTTGCCTCTATTTAACTTCTCTATTCTTTTTCTTCGAGCTTGCTTAATTTCGGTTCTTCTTTGTTTGCCGCTTTTCACTGGGTGTTCCTTACCATTGATTGAGAGGAAAAGGGGAAAGCTTTGCGGGTGGTACGAAGGTTAATTAGGCCTAATAAAAATGAAAAAGCGGGCATAGAGCCCGCTTTTATTCCTTCCTGTGAGAGTGTCTGATTTTACTCAGCGTAGCTCTCAATAGGAGGGCAGGAGCAGATCAGGTTGCGGTCGCCGTATACGTTGTCGATACGGTTAGCAGCGGGCCACACCTTGTGCTCTTTTAACCACGCCGCTGGGCGTGCAGCAATATCCCGGGAGTAGCTATGGGTCCACTCACCGCTCATTACATCCTCAAGAGTGTGAGGGGCATTGTGTAGTGGGTTGTCCTCAGGGGTGTATTTACCGCTGGTGACATCTTCCACTTCCTGGCGAATTGTCGCCATAGCCTCGATAAAGCGATCCAGCTCACCCTTGGATTCGCTTTCGGTAGGCTCGATCATCAGGGTGCCGGCTACCGGAAAGGACATGGTGGGGGAGTGGAAGCCAAAGTCCATCAGACGCTTGGCGATATCCTCTTCAGTGATGCCGCTGGCTTCCTTGAGTGGGCGCAGGTCAACCAAGCATTCGTGGGCAACAAAGCCATTGGTACCGGTGTAGAGCAGGGAGTAGTGCTCACCCAGCTTCTTGGCTACGTAGTTGGCGTTTAGGATCGCCATTTCGGTAGCCTGCTTCATACCCTGCTTACCCATCATACGGATATACATCCAGCTGATCGGCAGGATGCTGGCGGAGCCCCAGGGAGCGGCGGAGATGGTGCCGTTATCCAGATTGGTTTCCGGTACTTCAGTCACCGGGTGGGCCGCCAGGTAGGGCTTCAGATGTTCACCAACAGCGATCGGGCCCATACCGGGGCCGCCACCACCGTGAGGAATACAGAAAGTTTTGTGCAGGTTCAGGTGGGATACGTCACCACCGAACTGGCCCGGAGCTGCGACGCCGATCAAGGCGTTCATGTTGGCACCGTCGATATAAACTTGGCCGCCAGCCTGGTGAACCAGATCGCAAACTTCGCGGATACCTTCCTCGAACACCCCGTGGGTGGACGGGTAGGTGACCATCAGTGCGGCAACGCGGTCGCCGTGCTCTTCGATTTTGGCTTTCAGGTCTTCGATATCCACATTGCCTTTATCATCACAGGCAACCACAACCACTTTCATGCTCACCATCATGGCGGATGCCGGGTTGGTGCCGTGGGCAGAGGCGGGAATCAGGCAGATGTCGCGCTGGGTTTCGCCCTTCGCTTCGAAGTACTTCTTGATAGCAACCAGGCCTGCGTATTCACCCTGGGAGCCGGCATTGGGCTGCAGGCTCACCGCATCGTAACCGGTGCAGGCGGATAGCATTTGCTGTAGCTGGCGGAACATTTCCGCGTAGCCTTCTGCTTGATCTACTGGTGCGAAGGGGTGCAGCTTGCCGAACTCTGGCCAGGTGACCGGGATCATCTCGGCGGTGGCGTTCAGCTTCATGGTGCAGGAGCCCAGGGGAATCATTGAGTGATTCAGGGCGATATCCTTAGCTTCCAGAGACTTGAGATAGCGCAGCATCTCGGTCTCGGAGTGGTAGGTGTTGAACACCGGGTGGGTCAGGAATTCAGTATCGCGCGCTAGGGCGGCGGGTACACCCAGAGAGCCCTTGCTGGCAATTTCGCTGTCCAGAGTATGCAGATCGATGCTGTGTTCGGTGCCGATAAAGGCATTGATCAGGTCGGACACATCCTGCAGGGTGGCGGTCTCACTCAGGCTCACGCCCAGGGCGTCTTCACCAATTTTACGCAGGTTGATCTCAGCGGCCAGGGAGCGCTGGTAAATCTCTTCCTGCTTGGCGCCAACGGTGATATTCAGGGTATCGAACCAGCTGTCGTGGGCCAGGTTAAAGCCTTCCTGTTGCAGGGCGGAAGCGAGAATGTCTGCCAGGCGCTGGATGCGGGCAGCGATGGTTTTCAGGCCTTCAGGGCCGTGGTAAATCGCATAGAAAGCGCTCATTACCGCCAACAGCACCTGGGAAGTACAGATATTGGAGTTGGCTTTCTCGCGGCGAATATGCTGTTCGCGGGTTTGCATAGCCATGCGCAGGGCGCGCTTGCCTTTGCTGTCGACGGAAACGCCGATAATACGACCTGGTGCGGAGCGTTTGTAAGCTTCGCGGAAGGCGAAGAAACCAGCGTGGGGACCACCGTAGCCCATGGGGATGCCGAAACGTTGGTTACAGCCAACAACTACGTCTGCGCCCATATCACCCGGGGCTCGGAGGGCTACCAGGCTCATCAGATCAGCGGCCACGGTTACCAGTGCGTTGGCTTCGTGTACTTTGGCAATAATGTCAGTTAGGTCGCGTACGCGGCCGGTGCTGCCGGGGTATTGCAGCAGGGCACCGAACAGCTCGGCGGGGATATCTTTTTCCACATCGCCTACAACTACTTCGAAGCCGAAGTGCTCGGCGCGGGTCTTAACTACGGCGATGGTCTGCGGGTGGCAGTCCTGGTCTACAAAGTAGACGTTGGATTTGTTGCGTTTGACCTGGCGCTTACACATGGCCATGGCTTCAGCTGCTGCGGTACCTTCATCCAGCATGGAGGCGTTGGCCAATTCCATACCGGTGAGGTCCATAATCATCTGCTGGAAGTTCAGCAGGCCTTCCAGGCGACCCTGGGCAATTTCCGGCTGGTAAGGGGTATAGGCGGTGTACCAACCCGGATTCTCCAGCACGTTGCGCAGGATCACATTGGGGGTAATGGTGTCATGGTAACCCATACCAATAAAGGTGCGGTAGATCTTGTTGCGCGCCGCGATATCTTTCAGCTCTGCGAGGGCCTCAACTTCATTGATCGCGTCGGCCAGATCCAGCTCATCGGTCTTGCGAATGGCTTCGGGCACGGTTTTCTTGATCAGCTCTTCGAGGCTGGCAACTCCGAGGGTTTCCAGCATGGCCTCTACCTGTTTAGCATCGGGGCCGATATGGCGATGGATAAAGGCGTCGTGTTGTTCCAACTGCTGCAGCGATGGTTGGGTCATAAACTTCGTTCCTGTAGTCGCAGGGAGTCGTCGTGGTGCGCTCGCGGTTAAAAATAGCACCTGGCCTCGGTACCGCTTTTCCTGTGGAAAGCCTCGGGCCTCCGCGTTGCGGATAGGCGAGGGTAACGCTTGGGAGAATCGGTTTGCTGGCAGCCCCAGTGTCGCAATACGAAACCAAAGGAGAAGCCGGGCCATAGCGGCAGGCGCGCATCTTAGCAACCGGGGCGAGTAGGGGCAATCTGCGGGATTTGATCGAGGAAACTGCTAAATTTGGGCGCAAAAAGTGGGTTAAATCCTGTGATATTTTGGCTGAGGCGATTTTGTTCTACACAGGATGGAGTGGATTTGACGAAAGGGGTCATCTGGGAGTTTAAATGGCCTCGAAAGTGGAACAGGTTGGCTATAGACGCTTTGATGGGTTTAGGAACCCTCTGAATAGTCCACAAGAGCAATACAGAGTAGTCAAAAGGTTCCTATGCACTAACAGTCTCTTTGTTAATGCTGTTTAGCTCGACACCTAGCTCCCTTCCGGGCTGCATTAAAACGATCACGCAGGCGCTCAATCATCGCAGTACGGGCGGCATCGTGGTTGATGCCCATAACCACATTTACTGGCAAGCCCTCGCCATTTTCAGCAAGGGTGGTTTTCCCCACAGTTGGGTCGAAGGTGATGGGATCATAAGGAGTCATACTGTCAGCCAGTCCGGCATTTAACTGGTCTACTTCGATAAATCCGGGTACCAAATCCATCTCTAAAGTTTCGGGCTCCAACAGTACCAAGGCAGCAATAATGTCCCACAGGCGAATAACGGCATCCATGGCGAAGTCACCATTACCTTGGAAATCCCCACCCTCAAATTCACGAATGGAACTGAGGAGTTGGGAGGTGTAGCAGGCTTCCGGAGTTGCGCGGCGCTCTGCGAGGGCTTCGATGGTGCTGCCTTGTACTTTGGCCATATCGGTTGAATTGGTCGGAACCAGATAGGTTTCAATACGATTTTTACTCAGGGCGTCGAAGGCCCATTGTGCGCTTAGTGGGTCGAGCAGAATATTGAATTCCTGATGGGTACTGAAGTCGCTGTCACAGCCAAAGCTGGGGTGGGAGAAAATATTGCCGCCCAGATTTCTAGATTTATCGCCAAAGCAGGCTGCTTCGTGATTCTCAGTAAACGGCTCATAATTCTCAAAGCCACCGCCCATCATAATAACGCGGTCAATTTTAGCCAGCTGCTCTTCGCTGGCTTTGCCAAGTGCTCGGGCCAGGGTGGTGAGTTTACCGGTGTTGAAAACTACTGGGCGTTGCTCCAGGTTATCCATCGTTTCCAGGATAATGTCTTCGGCCAGCTCAAAATTGAAGGAGACACCATTGTTACCTTGGTAGCGGTAGTGCTCCTGTTTTGCGCGCGGGATTAGGTGGTCAGTTCCATACAAGGTGGAGCCGTTGTCACGCCAGGGGCCGGGTACATACTGGCCGTAGAGATTGATACCCATGGCGTTGCGGCGCTCCAGGTTCCAGGTACCGGTGGAGAAATCGGAGGAGTTGGGCAGTTGATAGTCTTCTCTGCCGAGAACGGCCTTATCGTCATTTACCGGAGATACTGAAGCTTTGCCGTTTGCGCCGTAGGCGACTTCTTCTGTGGCAAAATAGGCTCCGCGAATAACCTGGGTATCGTTATTTCCCAGCCATTCGAGGATGTTGTAAACAGTGTTGGCCCCGTGCGCTACGGTATTGAAAGAGTCCTCAACGACAGCCAGCTCCAGGGTATAGCGTGGGTCTTTGGCGATTAGCATCAGTGCTACGGCATCATCAAAGTTATTGAAGTCGCCAATCCAGATAATGGGTTGGGCGTTTTCAGTCTTGATGGCCTGGTGTGGTTTCTTGCTGTGAGGTCCGCTATCCGCGTTGCAAGAAGCCAATGTGGTTAGGCTGCCCAGTACCAGAGCTCCTGCAGAGAACCAGTGTTTTAATTTCATTTATCCTTCCCTAAATATTCGAGTGGTTTTACTCGGCAATCCAATAGCTCTTCCCTGATCTACTCGATTGCCACCTTGTAGCACCGTTTGTTGTATGAGTTAACGGTATTACACAGGTGGGAGCCGGAACATGGCCGGCAGCGATACTTCCCTGTAGCGCTTTGTCTGAAAGCTGTTTAAATCAGCCTTCAATAAATGGCTTTAAATTTCGTAACAGCTGTTGCTCCAGGGGTTCGCTACTGCTAATCCCCATATCTATCAGTTTTGATTTATCCAGCTGGCAATTGTAAGGGCGTGGCACTGTAAAATTGGGTTCACTTTCAGCGCTCAGGTGTTCGGCATTCAGATTGCAAGCCTTGGCAATAATGTGTGCGAGCTCGTAGCGTGTGCAGGCCGTATCGCCACTCCACTGGTAAATGCCTTCAAAATTCATACCACTACGAATTTTTAGCAGGCATTGCTCCAATACTTCAGCCACTTCCTCAACACTGGTGGGAAAACGAATAGCCCAGTGATCCAACGTGGCTGGCTTTTGCTTGCGCAAAGTATCCAGTAGGGCGGTGATGC
Organism: Microbulbifer maximicatervae (SeqCode); assembly: GCF_052466985.1. NCBI lineage: Bacteria > Pseudomonadati > Pseudomonadota > Gammaproteobacteria > Cellvibrionales > Microbulbiferaceae > Microbulbifer > Microbulbifer maximicatervae (SeqCode). The sequence goes on along the minus strand of NZ_CP174298.1, from coordinate 2,769,880 downwards.
CGGATTCCTCCAGATAGGCAACGGGCCCGAATAACCAGGGTAACCTCAAAACCCAGTGATTGCCGTTATTCAGTACCGCCTCTTCCCCTGCCAATTTACTGCGGCCATAGAAGTTAACCGGGTTGGGATTGTCATCAGCTTTGTAGGGCGGAGTGCTGCCATCAAAAACATAGTCGGTGCTGATATACACTAATTGTGTATCGTTTTCGTTACAGTATTTCGCCAGGAATTCTGTGCTGCTGACATTGAGCTGCCAGGCGGTGTCGGGGCTGTCGGCGCAGCGATCAGGCCAGCGCTCGGCGGCGCAGTGAATGACAATATCGGGATTAACCTGTTGCAGGCAGGTCTTCACCGCTTCGCTATCGGATAAGTCCAGGCGAATTAAATTTTCTCCCGCGCGGGAAAAGGCGGTACCGGTAACAGAAAAAACCGGATTGCTGGAAAGCTGTTTAAATACACTGCGCCCCAATAGGCCGGAGGCGCCGGTAATCAGTATTTTCACGGGTGATTTCCTTTTGTCAGGCTGGCGGGAAACGTGTGGCCTGAGTGGGATAAAAGATGGCGCAGGATGGTTGGGTAGGCCACAACTGAAGGCGGCCTACCCGGATGCTGCCCGGTTTGCCTATCTGAAAAGTTACAGAAGGTGATACCGGGCTGAAGCAATTTACATCTGCTCCATCACTTCAATGCCAAGCAGATCGAGGCCAGTAGCGATAGTGCTGGCCACTAGATTACATAATTGCAGGCGGCTGTGCTTCTGCTGTTCACTTACGCCTTCTTTCAATACTGGGCAGGCTTCGTAGAAGCTCATATAGGCGCTGGCCAGTTCGTACAAGTAGGTGCAGAGTACGTGCGGGAAGGTATCTTTGGCTACCTGGTCCAGTACTTCGCCAAATTGGCTTAGTTTAATTGCCAGGGCGCGTTCCTGTGGGCTTTCCAGTTGGATATCGCCCTTGAGCTCGCTCGGCTCAATACCGGCTTTACGGAAAATACTGCGTACGCGGGTGTAAGCATACTGTAGGTAGGGGGCGGTATTGCCCTCAAAGCTCAGCATGGATTCCCAGCTGAAGATATAATCGTTAGTGCGGGTCTTGCTTAGGTCCGCATATTTCACCGCACCGATGCCCACCTTGCGCGCAATTTCTGCACAGGTTTTTTCATCCAGCTCCGGGTTTTTCTCAGCCACCAGTTTCTCTGCACGCTCTACTGCTTCATCCAGGAGGGCTGCCAGTTTTACGGTGCCGCCGGTGCGGGTCTTAAATGGTTTACCGTCGTCGCCCATCATGGTGCCAAAAGCGCAATGCTCAAGAGAAACCGACTCTGGCAGGAAGCTCGCTTTGCGTGAGGCGACAAAGGCCTGCTGTAGGTGCAGGGACTGGCGAGCATCAACAACATATAGGATACGGTCGGCACTGAGTTGGTTGGCACGGTAGCGGATAGCGGCAAGGTCGGTGGTGGCATACAGGTAGCCGCCGCCTTTCTTCTGGATAATCATCGGGCTGGGGTTGCCTTCCTTATCGGCCATCTCTTCCAGGAAAACAACGATCGCGCCCTGGTCTTCAACAGCGATTCCATTATCCAAGAGCTCTTTTACCAGCACCGGCAGATCATCGTTGTACTGGCTTTCAGCGTAAACGTCTTCCTGTTTGAGGGTGACATTCAGCTTGGAGTAGATTTCTTCGCAGTGGCTGATAGAGATATCAATAAACTGCTTCCACAGTTTCAGGCACTGCTCATCTCCGCCTTGCAGTTTTACAACGTATTCACGGGCGCGATCGGCAAAGCCTTCTTCGTCATCAAAGCGAACCTTGGCTTCGCGGTAGAAGACTTCCAGATCGGCCAGTGCCACTTCTGCATCACTGTCTGCCAGCTTGTCGGAAAGGTGTGCCAGCAACATGCCGAATTGGGTGCCCCAGTCGCCCATATGATTTTGGCGAACTACTTTGTGACCTTGGAACTCCAACAGTCGTGCCAGGGCATCACCGATAATGGTGGTGCGCAGGTGGCCTACGTGCATTTCCTTGGCCAGGTTGGGATGGGAATAGTCGATGACTACGGTCTTGGGCTCTTCAACCGAGGCGATATTCAGGCGCTTGTCGCCTTGGGCGGCCAATAGCTGCTGGCTCAGCCACTGTTCGCTCAAGTGAATATTCAAGAAACCGGGGCCTGCGATCTCGACCTTTTCGATCATATCGCCCTTATCCAGCTGCTCAAGGATCTTGCCAGCCAGCTCGCGCGGGTTGGTGCCCATACGCTTGGCAGCGCCCATAGCGCCATTGGCCTGGTAGTCGCCAAATCCGGCTTTCTTCGCAGGTGCCACAATCGGGCCGCATTCTTCGGGGATACCGGCGGCGAGCATGGCGGCCTGGAATTTGTCGGTGAGGAGGTGGCGAATATTCATAGAGTGAAGTGCTGTTTTAAATTCGTGGAAACGCCGAATTTTAATGGGCGGTGGCGGCTTTGCAACCAGCGTTGGCAAAGGAGTTGGTCCGGAGTGCTCGAAATCTCGACTTGGGTGTCCAGACGAGGAGGTTCTCGGTGGTATGATGCCGCCAAATTATGGAGGTACCGTGAGTTCTACCACACTTTATTGGCACGATTATGAAACCTGGGGTACAGACCCGGGTGCCGACAAGCCGGCGCAGTTTGCCGGTATCAGGACCGACGAAGAACTGAATATCGTCGGCGAGCCATTGATGATTTACTGTCGCCCTTCAGTGGATTGCCTGCCACAGCCGATGGCGAGCCTGGTGACTGGCATTAGCCCGCAGAAAGCCCTGGCCAATGGAGTGCCGGAAATAGAGTTTATCCAGCGCATCCTCGCCGAACTGGGTGCGCCGGGCACCTGTGGGGTGGGCTACAACAGTTTGCGTTTTGATGACGAGGTAACTCGCTACACCCTTTATCGCAATCTGCTCGATCCCTATGAACGGGAATGGCGCTCCGGCAACAGCCGTTGGGACATTATTGACATGGTGCGCCTCACCTACGCCCTGCGCCCAGAGGGAATCCAGTGGCCCACCCGTGAGGACGGTGCGCCGTCCTTCCGCCTGGAAGAATTGACCGCTGCCAATGGGATCTCCCATGAGGGCGCCCACGATGCGCTGTCGGATGTGCACGCCACCATTGATATGGCGAGGCTGATCCGCAAACAGCAACCAAAGCTGTACGACTATGTGTTCCGCCTGCGCCGCAAGCAAGAGGCCGCCAAGATGATCGATATGCGCGAGCGTCGTCCGCTATTGCATATTTCCGGCAAGGTCTCTGCTAATCATGGTCACTTGACCTATGTGATGCCCTTGGCCAGTCACCCGGTTAATCGCAATGCGGTTATTGTTGCCAACCTGGCGATGGACCCCGAGCCGTTACTCAGCCTGGATGCAGACACTCTGCGAGAGCGCCTATACACCTCTCGCGACAAGCTGGGTGAGGGCGAGTTGCCGGTAGGGCTGAAACTGGTGCATTTGAACAAGTGCCCGGTATTGGCGCCCGCAAATATGCTGGATGACAAGCGCGCCGCAGAGCTGGGTATCGATCGCGCAACCTGTGAGGCGAACTGGCAGAAGCTCAAAGATATCGATTTGACAGAAAAGCTGCACAACGTATTCCTGGATCGGGAATTCCCTGAGAGAGATGTGGAAGCGGACCTTTATGGTGGATTCCTCAGCGACTCTGACCGCGATATCTGCCGTGAACTGCACCGTGGACTGGCGGCCCGAGGTCCGGAAGCTTTGGCGGGTGAAGTGCCTTTCACCGATAAGCGCCTACCCGAGCTGCTATTCCGTATGCGGGCGCGCAATTTCCCCGAGACCCTGTCTGAGGAAGAGCACCAGCGCTGGCAGATCTGGTGTTTCCAGCGCTTAACTGACGCTACTGCCGGGGCCTCAATCACCCTGGAAGATTACTTCCGCCAGCTGTCTGAGCTGCGGGTTCAGCACCCGGAGCGCATCTCCCTGATTACAGAGCTGGAGAACTGGGGCGATAGCTTACTCGCCTAATGTGTCGAATCACGTCAGCGGCCGTTCTTCCTCTGGGCTCTTTCCTGGTGCCCGAGTAGAATGCCGCTCGCGAATACCCGGCGCCCACAAGGCGCAACCACTGGAGTAACCATGGACTTTATCGGAGCCAATATTCTGTCGGTCAGCCAATTTGAGCGCGCCGACATAGAGCGTGTATTTGATGTAGCTGACGCCATGACCCCCTATGCGCAGCGTGAAAAGGTAACGCGAGTATTGGAAGGGGCGATTCTCGGCAATATGTTTATGGAGCCGAGCACCCGTACTCGCCTGAGTTTTGGAGCCGCCTTTAATCTGTTGGGCGGTACTGTACGTGAAACGGTAGGAATTACTGCCAGCGCTATGGCAAAGGGCGAATCCCTTTACGACACCGCCCGAGTGCTATCGGGCTATAGCGACGTGATTTGTATGCGCCACCCAAAAGAAGGGTCGGTGGCTGAGTTTGCTGAAGCGAGTCGTGTGCCGGTGGTCAATGGCGGCGACGGCGCCAATGAACACCCCACCCAGGCACTGTTGGACCTCTACACCATTCGCAAGGAACTGGCTGCGCACGGTCGCACCCTGGATGATTTTCGTATCGCCATGATCGGCGACCTCAAGCACGGCCGCACGGTGCACTCCCTGTGCAAACTGCTGTGTTTGTTTGGCAAGGTGCAGATTACCCTGGTTTCTCCACCGGAACTGGCGATGCCGGAAATGATTGTGGAGATGCTGCGCGGGGCCGGGCACGAGGTGACGGTTACTGATCAGCTGGAATCCTCTATCTCCCATGTGGATATTGTTTACTCCACCCGTATCCAGGAAGAGCGTTTCGCCTCTCAGGAAGAGGCCAACCGCTACCGTGGGCGCTTCCGCCTGAATAAGGCTATTTTTACCCGCCACGCAGAGCCTAACACGGTAATTATGCACCCCCTGCCACGGGATTCACGGGCAGAGGCGAATGAACTGGATACCGACCTGAATGAACATCCGAGCCTGGCGATTTTCCGCCAGACCGACAATGGCTTGCTGGTGCGTATGGCTCTGTTTGCCATGTTGCTGGGTGTTGAGAATCAGGTAGATAAATATTCCCGCGATGTGAACTGGTATAGCCGACGCAATCGGGTATAAAACTACTCAACTGGGCGTAAATCCCGGTGGAAATAAACAAGGCCCCGGCTAATTCTGTTAATCTGATGGAATTAGCCGGGGTTTTTTGTTTCCGGTTTAGGGTGTCGTGAATGCTAAAGTGATTTTGCTTGTTCGCTGTGGCACTCAATATCCAAATATTGGCGTTGAGCCAGATGTCGCATCAGGGATGGATGCATGTCGAAGCAGAATTCGCCCGTTTTGTTCTTTCGCAGCCTGGTTTTCCTGGCGCTGCTGCTCAGCTTTTTTGTGTGCAAAAGTGCCGCCCAGGAAGAGCCCTTTCCCCATGTAGCCATACTCAAAATTGATGGCGCCATAGGTCCCGCGACGACTGATTATTTCAAGCGGGCTACGCAGGAGGCTGCGGACCAGGGCGCAGAGTTGGTGATTCTGCACCTGGACACTCCTGGGGGGTTGGATGCGGCCTCGCGGGATATCATCCAGCATATCCTTGCGTCTCCAATCCCTATTGCCACCTACGTTTACCCCTCTGGTGCGCGCGCCGCCAGTGCGGGAACTTATATTCTCTATGCCAGCCAGATCGCCGCTATGGCTCCTGCTACCACCTTGGGAGCGGCTACTCCAGTGCAGATTGGCGGTCCTCAGGGCACACCTATGCCGGGAGGAAAGCAGGAGGAAGAGAAAAAAGAAAAGGCGGAAGACGGTGAGGATGAAGAAAAAGAAAAACCGCTTGCGGGAACGGCCATGGAGCGCAAAGTCGTTAATGACTCTGTCGCGTTTATCCGAGGGTTGGCACAGCGCCATGGGCGCAATGCAGACTGGGCGGAAAAAGCTGTACGCGAAGCAGCGACCCTGACAGCTCCGGAAGCGTTAAAAATGAATGTTATCGATATTGTTGCGGATAATGATGACGATTTATTGCGCCAGGTTGCCGGTCGAAAAGTATTGCTCGATACCGGTGATTATACGATTCCGGAAAATATTGCCGAGTTGCAAAGTGAAAGTTACGAGCCGGATTGGCGCAATGAGTTGCTGGCCCTGATTACCAATCCTCAAGTGGCCTATATTTTGTTATTGGTGGGTATTTATGGGCTTATTTTTGAGGGTTATAGCCCCGGTGCTTTTGTTCCAGGGATTGTTGGTGTTATCTGCCTGCTTCTGGCATTTTATGCCTTACAAGTTTTACCGATTAATTACGCTGGTCTTGCATTAATTATTGTTGGCGCATTGCTGATTGTGGCAGAGGTTTTCATGCCGAGTTTCGGCGCCCTGGGGATCGGCGGAATTATTGCATTGGTGATTGGCTCTGTAATGCTTATTGATAGTGATGTGCCGGGAATGCAGGTTTCCAAACAGCTGATTGGGGCTATTGCCGGTGTAAGTGGTGTCTTTTTATTGATGTTGTTGACCGCTGTTGGACGCAGTTTACGCCAGCCGAAAGTCCCGGCAGACCAGGCTTTTGTTGGACGCTCTGCAGTGGTAAGTGAAGTTAAGGGTGCAGAGATCTTGGTACATCTCGATGGAGAGATTTGGCAGGCGACCTGTAACCAGCCTCTGGAGGTGGGTCAGAAAGTTAGAGTAGTGGCCCAACACGGTATGGTTTTACGGGTAGAGGTGGAATAGGCAGGGCAATCAATTGAGCTAATGACAGCGCTCAACAGTTAAGGTGGGATTAAGGAGAGTCCAATGATGCTCAGTTATTTTTTTGGGATACTGGTAGTCGCACTCATATTGCTGCTGATGTATGCCATTCGTATTTTGCGGGAGTATGAGCGCGCGGTGGTATTTTTCCTGGGGCGTTTCCAAACAGTGAAAGGGCCAGGACTGATTATAATCATTCCCATTGTTCAAACTATGGAGCGCGTGGATCTGCGCACTGTGGTTATGGACGTACCCACCCAGGATGTTATCAGCAGGGATAATGTCTCAGTTAAAGTCAACGCAGTGGTTTATTACCGGGTGATTAATCCACAGTCTGCAATTATTAATGTGGAATTTTATCACGAGGCTGTAAGCCAGTTAGCGCAAACTACATTGCGTTCGGTGTTGGGTAAGCACGAGCTGGATGAGATGTTATGTGAGCGAGACAAGCTTAATGTGGATATCCAAAAAATACTCGATGAGCAAACAGATGCCTGGGGTGTAAAAGTTACTAATGTAGAGATTAAACATATCGATCTTGATGAAAGTATGGTGCGGGCTATCGCACAGCAGGCAGAGGCGGAGCGCGCGCGGCGGGCTAAAGTTATACACGCAGAGGGGGAGGCGCAGGCGGCTTTAAAGCTGACTGAAGCAGCAAATCAATTATCGCAAAATGCCAACGCGATTACTTTGCGCTATATGCAAACCATGATTGATATTGCCGGCGCAAATAACAGCTCTACAATTGTATTTCCGTTGCCTCTGGATCTAATTGAGCCAATGCTGAAGCGGGGCTCTGCATCCAGTTAACGATGCCCTTAACAAAGATAAAAAAAAGGCCGCACTAATTAGTGCGGCCTTTTTTGTAGAGTTTAGAGCAGCTTTTTCATCAGGCTGCGGGTTGAACTATCCCAGTCATCCTGAGGAATCTCACCCTTGGCAGCCTTATGAATTTTTGAACTCAACTGCTTACCAAGTTCGACGCCCCACTGATCAAAGGGGTTGATCCCCAGCAGACAGCCGCCAACGTAGACCTTGTGCTCGTACAGTGCCAGGAGCGAGCCCAGGTGGAAAGGATCTAACTTTTCCAGAATCAGGGTGTTGCTGGAGCGATTACCAGGAATCACTTTATGTGGGGCCAGGGCGTGGGCCTCACGATGAGTGTGACCAGCTTCTTCCAGCTCCTGGCGGGCCTCATGCAGGCTTTTGCCTCGCAGTAGCGCCTGGCTCTGGCTAATACAACAGGCCTGCAGCCAGCGGTGCTGTTCAAGAAGTTCAGACGTCGGTTCCTTGACCGCGATAAAGTCTGCTGGAATAAGGTCGGTTCCCTGATGCAATAATTGGTGGAAAGAGTGTTGGCCGTTTGTACCTTCACTGCCCCAGATAACGCTGCCGCTGGGGTAGCCCAGCGCCTGCCCGTCCTTGTCGACACTTTTACCCAGGCTCTCCATATCCAGCTGCTGTAACCAGGCTGGGAATCGGGCCAGGCGCTGCGCGTAGGGCAGCACGACGTGGCTTGTCGTATTCCAGCACTGGCGGTACCAGAACTGGGTCAACGCCATCAGTACGGGTAGATTGGATTCCAGTGGAGCAGTGGCGAAGTGCTGGTCCATTGCATTGGCGCCTTGCAGAAGCTGTTCAAAAACTTCATAGCCACAAGCGAGAACTATGGGCAGGCCGATTGCAGACCAGAGTGAGTAGCGACCACCCACCCAATCCCACATTGGGAAAATATTCTCAGGAGCAATTCCGAAATCCTGAGCAGCAGTAATATTACTGCTCACCGCAACAAAGTGTTTGGCCAACTGTGACTCATCGCAACCGGCAGACAATATCCAGCGACGTGCAGACAGCGCATTTTCACGGGTTTCCAAAGTGGAAAAGGATTTGGAAGCAATCACAAAAAGGGTTTCTTCCGCATCGATACCTGCCAGGGTATCACTAAGGTCTGCACCATCGATATTTGATACAAAGTGCACATCGATAGAGTCTTTGTGCCAAGGGCTGAGGGCCTCTACCGCCATGCGCGGACCCAGGTCGGAACCACCGATACCGATATTCACGATATGGCGGATCGGTTTATCTGAGAAGCTGCGCCAGCTATGGTTGTGTACCGACTCGGCAAACTGTTTCATTTGCTCGCGGCAATCTTTTACCGCGCGCTCTTGTTCAGTTTTCGGTTGCCCCTGAAATCGCAGTGCGGTGTGCAGGGCAGGGCGGTGTTCGGTATTGTTGACAATGGCCCCGTTCACTAGCGCAGTAATTTGGTTGTTCAGACCCTGCTCTTCGGCATATTCCAACAGCAACTTAAGGGTGTCTTCACGCAAGTGGTTTTTACTGTAATCCAGATAGATTCCGGCTGCGTCTGAGCTGAACTTTTCTGTCCTTTGGGGATCCGTTGCAAACAGCTCTCTCAAGGACCACTTATGTTGGTCAAAATGGGACTTCAACCGTGAGATTGCCGCTACACGGCTTAAAGCCAGGGTTTCACTAGTCATGGTATTCGGTTTGTTCTCTTCTGAGCCTTTTTATTGCCACTTGGCTAAAACGTACACAAATCAAATTTTATTTATTATTTCTGGGCGGCAATGCTAACGGCATTTTCTTTGCCGGGCCAGCGCCGCGGGCATCACAGTCTATTACAGGGAATGTTTCGAGATAAGGAACTGTGTGGGGAAAGACAAATGCCGCTCGTTAGAGCGGCATTTTGTGGTGATCCATACTAAATAAGGCTTTGTAAATCGGGTGTCTGTCAGCGGTGATTTGGTCAAAACTTCATTTAGTATGAATCACCACGCTGTCGGGCAAGAAAAAGATTTTACTTGACCACCTTCATGCAGCGCACTCTGTCGGAAGCCATCCAGCAGTCGGCATCTGCAGGACAAGCCATGGATAGAGGAATTTGTTCAGCGCCGGGTGGGCAGTAAGCTGGAGGTGCCGGAGGGCTACAGCAACCTGCAAGAACCAGTGCACTGATAATTCCAATTAAGTACTTGGCTGGAGTGAAATTCATCCCCTAACTCCTTTCCGTTGATGTTAGCCATTAGCATAGCCAATAAAACGTCACCTGTTGGTCAGCTTTGTAAAATCTGTTCTACAAAGGTACCGCCTATTTGAGTGTAATAGGCGTTGGGTTTAAATGTCTGTCAATGATCAAGTTATGAAAAAAGGTGCGCCAATTTATTTTAAAAAACTACTTAAATAATGGGTTTTTTGAAAAATGTGGTTTGTGCCGACCATTTTTTATGGTGAATTTCGGTTGTTTAATCTACACGCTGAAACCGATCGCGCCAGTTTTGAGGTGGGCTCTAAGAATTATTGTTGTTGCTGACAATGCCGCTTGATGGATTGGGGAGTTTTTTTGCGATGCAAAGAAAATGGTTTCACGAGTAAGAGTTTTTTCTGTTAAAAATTCTCACTCGTGAAAGTAGCTTTAATGGGGGAGGGAGCACCAGCTGAGGCGTTATCTTTAGGCCCTCAGTGTGTCGGTTTGGGTCCGTGCAAAAAATTGCCAAAGGCTACTGCGAGACTTTCTTTTCTTGCCGGGTCACGGAGAGCACTCAATAGGGCGATTCGCACTTCCGGAATGAACATTAAATCGGAAAGCAATAAGTTAAAAGTCTGCTGGTCAGCGGCATCGGCCAGCTTGCCAACCCACTGTGCGGCCAATTCTTGTCCTTCCAAATCTTGGACGCAGCGACTGCCTATTGCAGCCAGGACTTCTTTATTCCGGTTGCTGGCATCTTCAGCCAAAAGTGACTGTATAAATGCCTGTCGCAATCCTGTGGCTGGTGAGTGAGAGATACCCCTGATAGCAGCAGCGGCCACCGAGATATCCGGTGTGTTTGCGGTCAGTTCTTGCTCTGCTCGCTCAATAATGGCTGCTGCAAGACGGTGGTCGACCGGCTGGTTTTCCAGGCAATGGCAAATGTTAATAAAAACCGGAGCCGCGACTTTTCCAATCTGGCGCATTAGCAAAGTGCTTTCTTTTTCCCAGCGCACGGCCAAGTCGGCAATCCCTTGCAGCGCAAGGTTGTCCCAGCGGTGATTTTCCGGGTCGCCAAAATAGCGCAGGACAGGCTCGTAATGTTCGCTGGGCTGGCGGCCCAGCAGAAGCGCTGTTTGGGAGTGAAATGCTGCCTGCCGCTCAGTTGACGGGGTAAACAGCAAGCCACTTTGCTGCAGCAGCTGGTCCAGCTGCGCAGCAGATTCAGAAGCGGGTCCCTGCTTGAGTTCCTGTGCCAGAGCGCGAAGTAATCCATCTCGGGCTTGAAGTTGCAGCTTGCCCTGCTCGTCCAGCGGAAAGCGCAGGAACCAGACGATGGGTTCACCGCCTTCGGCTGGTTGCAGCAGCAGGCCCGTCCAGGCCTGGCGCAAGTATGGGTGTGGCCAGAGAGCCAGACCTGCTTCGAAGGATGCCGCAGTGGATTTCGAAACCGACTGCAAGCGCCGGCCCAGATCGAACCAGCGCAATTTGAAGTCAGCCTGCTCGATCAGGGCGTTTAGGGTACCGCTTTCACTCATAGGGGTTTTGTCTATTTCCTTAAGATGCTGTAGCCGTTGCAGAAATAGGCTTCTGCTTGAAGTGCAACCAGCCATAGGCGATCGCCAACAGAGGGCAGAGGATATTGAATAGGGCGTAGGGGAGATAATCAATAGTTCTGATACTGAGGGTTGCCGCCATAAAGGCGCCACAAGTATTCCAGGGAATAAGCACAGAGGTGATGGTGCCGGAATCCTCGAGGGTACGGGACAAGTTAAGCCCGTGTAGCCCCTTTTCCTTAAAGGCTTCGCGGAACATACGGCCCGGAATAATAATTGCCATATATTGGTCGCCAGCTGCGGCATTCATACCAAAACAGGTTAGGACGGTAGCAGAGATCAGGCCGCCCACTGTTTTAACCAGTGATAAAACTCCCTGGACGATGACCTGTAGGAATCCGGCCCGCTCCATAGCGCCGCCGAAGGCCATGGCGGAGGTGATCAGCCATACGGTGTTGAGCATGCTGCTCATACCGCCTTTCGACAGCAGTTCAGCCACGTTCTCGTTGGTGGAAGTGGACTTATAGCCATCGAATAGGCTGTACCAAGCGCCCTTCAGGGGGGCCAGTGCACCTTCACCGCCACCGAGGCGACGGGCGGCTTCCGGTTCGAAAATCAGTGCGATGGCACAGCCAACCAGGGAGCCAATGATCAATGTTGGGAAAGCGGGGACTTTGCGCCAAGCCATTGCTAGCAGCAAGACCAAAGGCAGCAAGCTAACCAGGGAAATTTTGAACTCGCTGCTAAGCGCGGTGAGCAATAATTCGATATCAGTTGCGGAGGCAGAACTGGCTTCAGAGGTAAAACCCAGGAAAGCGAAAACTGCCAGGGCGATCACGAAGGCCGGGATCGCTGTGGACATCATATGACGAATATGCTGAAACAGATCATTGGATGTTACCGCTGCGGCCACGTTGGTAGTGTCAGATAGCGGGGACATCTTATCGCCGAAGTAGGCGCCAGAGATTACGGCTCCGGCGGTGACCTCAAGGGATAGGCCCAGCGCGCCGGCAATTCCCATCAGTGCCACACCCAAGGTGCCCGCTGTAGTCCAGCTGGAGCCAATACTCAGTCCTACTACGGCACAAATAATACAGCTGGCGGCGTAGAACCACTGTGGTGACAGAATCTGCACGCCGTAATAGATCATGGAAGGCACTGTGCCGGCCAGAATCCAGCTACCGATAAGTGCACCTACAGACAGCAGGATCAGAATAGCGCCAAATACCAGGCCAATGCCGTGGAGCATCCCGCCTTCCATGTCGTTCCAGCTGTGTCCGTTCTTCATCCCCATCAGGGCCACAACGCAGGCACAGAGCAATAGCGCTATTTGATTGGGACCGTAGGAGGAGTCTGCACCGTAGAAATATACGGATAGTGACAACAGGGCGACGAGAATCCCGAGAGGGATCAGGGCGTCCGTTAAGCTGGGAGCGCGCGGCTCTGAGCTGGGGTTGGATTGAGACAAGGTGAACTCCTGCTTGACTGCGTGGCTAGCGCCGTATTCGTTATCGTTGTTTTGCCGTCGGCGGCGGTTAATAGCCTTATTCTCATAGCTTGGGGCGGTGAAGTCCACTTTGTATCATTGCGGCATCGCTGTATTTGGCGTTGACTTGGTCGTCGAAACCGGATTTATCACTGCGGTCAACTATCTGGTCGGGTCCAGTGCTGGCAGTTCGTCGACGCTTCCGGTATGTTCTGCGCCCAGTAGTCCCGGCTGATCCAGCCGCAAAATAAATAAGTGCGGGCCGTCTGAGGCAGGCCCGACAGGTAGTATTTCATGAGAGCAAGTGAGTTAGACCCCTCTCAATTCGAGGATATGCGCCCCTATCGCGATGATGAAGTGCGCGAGGTTATCAAAAGGCTAATTGCCGACCCGGAAATGTCCCACGCAGCGGCGCATTTCCTTGTCCCCAAACTGGCTCAGCTGGAGGGCGCCGTCGCCTGGCTGGTACGTCAGTTTCTGCGCTTTGAACTGCGCAATGTTCGCAATGTGCGGGATCTTCAAGAGATTGTCGGCAAATATATGGAGAAGGTGATCAAGCGCACCACCTCCGGCCTGAGCATTTCTGGTCTGGACACCCTGCCCAGGGATCGCGCCTGCCTGTTTGTCAGCAATCACCGCGACATCGCTATGGACCCGGCGCTGATGATTCAGGCGATGTTTCGCGAAGGGCATGAGACCTCCCGCATTGCGATTGGAGACAACCTGCTGAGCAAGCAGTTTGCCAGCGACTTGATGAAGTTGAACAAGTGCTTCACCGTGGTGCGCAGCTCTGGCAGTCGTCGGGAAAAGCTGCAGGCAGCAACCCAGTTGTCCAATTACATCTATCACTCCATCGTCAACGATAACGAGCATGTGTGGATCGCACAGCGTTCCGGGCGCGCCAAAGATGGCCTGGATCGCACCAATCCAGCACTCTGCGCCATGTTCGCCATGACTAAGGACCGGGAAACCCCCTTTGCCAATTTTTGGCGCAAGTTGCACATTGTTCCGGTGTCTATTTCCTACGAATGGGACCCCTGTGATGCACAGAAGGCCAAGGAAATTTACGTTACCGAGCACAAGGACGAGTACAAGAAGGGTAAGAACGAGGACTTGGCGTCGATTGGTAAGGGCATTGTCGGTCACAAAGGCCGTGTACATGCCGCCTTCGGCACGCCGATTGAAGGTGATTTTAACGATGTAAACAGCCTGGCTGAAGAAATAGATCGCCAAGTTATCGGCAACTACACATTGCATCCATCCAATATGATTGCCTACGAGATGGTTTACGGTGAGGTTCTCCAATTACCGGTGGGATATCCGGCTAAAGCCTGGGACCCTGCTGCACATAAAGAAGAGCGGGAGAAGTTTGAAGCGCGCATGGCTCGGGTCGATGAGCGCTGGCGCGACAAGGCTATTCAGGCCTACGCCAACCCCGTGGTATCTCGCCTCGCCTATGAGTAAGGCCCGCTGAGTTCAGAAGCTGGTGGGGAGAGGGCGCTTAGTGGATAATAGCGCCCCCTGCGCCAGCCACTTAGCGAATAGACCTCACCCCCGTGCTCAACGAAAAACACAAAAGCGCCATTCAGGGCGCCTATAGCCAATTCCTGTCCGGTCGAGGGCTGAAAGCCCGCTATGGGCAGAAGCTGATGGTAGCCGCCATTGCCCGATCCCTGGGTTCCATCACCCAGAATGCCAGTGGTGAGCGCGATAGCGACAAGACTGATGGCGAGCATATCTGTGTAGTTGAAGCGGGTACGGGTACCGGTAAAACCGTTGCTTACCTTCTCGCCTCTATTCCCCTGGCCCAGGCCCAGGACAAGACGCTGGTGATATCCACCGCCACTGTGGCCCTGCAGGAACAGATTATCCACAAGGACCTGCCAGAAGTTGCTCGTCACAGCGGGCTCAAATTTGAGTTTGCCCTGGCGAAGGGCCGTGGCCGCTATCTCTGCCTATCCAAGTTGGACCAACTCTTGTCCAGCTTTTCTGCCTCCGGCACCGGCCTTTCCCTTGGTCTCTATGAAGATGAACTCCCGCAGGTGGAAGCGGAGAGTGTCGCTCTCTACCAGAAGATGACGGATAGCCTGACATCGGGTACCTGGGATGGCGATCGGGATAACTGGCCGGATACGATCGAGACGGATGATTGGAGTCGGGTTACCACTGACCACCGCCAGTGCAGTGGCCGCCGCTGCCCTCATGTCACCAATTGCAGCTTCTTCCGAGCGCGAGAGAGCCTGGGCAAGACACAGGTGATAGTTGCCAACCACGACCTGTTGCTGGCGGACCTGGCCCTGGGTGGCGGCGCGATTCTTCCACCCCCGGAAGAGACTATTTATGTACTTGATGAAGCCCACCATCTACCGGAAAAGGCTCTCAATCATTTCTCTCACCACAGTCGCGTAGGGGCTTCCACCGGTTGGTTGGATCAAACCAATAAGGCCCTGGGGCAGATGCTGGGTGAGATTGGTGACGGCGCCCAGATCGACCGCTGCGGCGAGCAGCTGCCGGCGGTTCTCACCTCTGCCAAGCAGGGGTTGGAGCAGATGTGGCCGCTGATTGAAGAGCTGTGTGAATTTGAAGATGAGCGGGGCAATACCATCCGCCATCGCTTTGAAGGTGGGGTAATCCCCGATTCCATGTCGCAGCTGGCGGAAAAGCTGCGGGAAGACTTTGATGAGTTGGAAAGCCTGCTCAGCAAGATGTTGCAGACCGCCCAACGCATGATGGATGACGGCCACTCGCCGGTACCCCTGGCAGATTTGGAGCGCTGGTACCCCCAGTTGGGCAGTTGGCATGGGCGCGCAGAGGCCAATCTTCTGTTGTGGGCGAATTACGCCCGTGCCGATGCTGATGGCGCATTGCCCCAGGCGCGCTGGGTCACCCTGGTGGACTGGGGCGGCTCCACAGATTTTGAGGTTTGCAGCTCACCGATACTTGCAGGCAAAACCCTGGAGTACAGCTTGTGGCGCCGCTGTTACGGCGCGGTACTGACTTCGGCCACACTCACAGCTTTGGGGAAATTTGATCGTTTGCAAATGCGTGCCGGTACTCCGGACAATGCCAGTTATCAGGTGGTGCCGAGTCCTTTCGACTTTTCCCGTGCAACACTGCAAGTGCCCCCGGAAGCTGTGGATGCGGGCAATGCAGAGCAACACACAGACGCCATTATCGATGCGTTGCCAGACCTGCTGAAAGGGGAGGGTGGCGCTCTGGTACTGTTTTCCTCCCGGCGCCAGATGGAGACGGTTTACGAGGCGCTCCCTGGTACCTGGCGCAACCGAATCCTGATGCAGGGGCAGCAATCCCGCCAGCAGTTGCTGGATAGCCACCGTGAGATTATCGATGGCGGTGGCAGCAGTATCCTGTTCGGGCTTGCAAGTTTTGCCGAGGGATTGGACTTGCCTGGTGACTACTGCCGCCACGTGGTTATTGCGAAACTGCCTTTCGCGGTGCCCGATGATCCGATTGAGGCGGCGCTGGCGGAGTGGATTGAAGCTAAGGGCGGCAATCCATTTATGCAAATCACAGTGCCGGATGCAGCCCTAAAATTGGTGCAGGCCTGCGGGCGCTTACTGCGGGCAGAAGGGGACAGCGGCACAGTCACTTTGCTGGATCGCCGGGTGGTTACCCGTCGCTATGGTCAGGCAATACTCAATTCACTGCCGCCTTTTAATCGAAAAATTTAGAAAATCTTTGGTCGTATTTGCGCTGTTACTCAGATTGGGCAGGTGGCTATTGCGTATTATCACGGCTGTAAATGTGAAGGTTCTATGAGTTATGCAACCTATTTATTCTGAAATCGCTGATCAGCTCCTGTTCCTTGAATCCGAACTGCGCAGCCTGCAGGTTTGGCAGGATAATGCGCCGCCTGCAGAAGCCCTGGCCAGCACCGAGCCATTTTGTGTGGATACTTTGACCTTGCCCCAGTGGCTTCAATTTATTTTTTTGCCGCGTATGCAGGTCCTGATTGAAGGGGAGATGCCCCTGCCGGGCCAGTGTGGTATTGCTCCGGTTGCCGAGGAGTTCTTCAAGGGGCGGGATGATGCTGCGGCACTGCTGGCTATTTTGGAAACTATCGACCAGCGCCTGCAGCAGGGCTAACCAGCTTCTGATTCCCTGAGCCCAGTGCTCTCAATCACTCTGGGCGGCATGTCACATTGTTAGTGTTGAGTCCCGCGACTCGGCGGACATCGCTGTGCAGTGGCCGCGCTCATGAGCTAATATCGACCTTTTGCCTGAGGCGGGGAGCAATTTCTCCGTCAGATAAGCGAACACCGCGCGTTTGTAGCGGTCCGAATGGCATTGCTAATGGGGCTTGAGGTAATTGGTCGGTATGCAGAGATTTTCCCTTCTGTGGTTAATGTTGACGCTTTCGGTGCTCGCCGGTTGTGAGTCACTGATGTATCCGGGGCGGGACAGGGCCGCTCAACCAGCGGAAGTTGCACCACCGGTAGAATCACCAGATTCTGCAATGCAGTGCCCAGAGCCTGCGGAAGTGATTTGTGCGGAACCGGAAGTGAAGGTTGTTGAGCGGGTAATCGAACGAACTGTAGAAAAAGTGGTCGAAGTGCCCGTTGCCAAAGATAAGTTGGTTTTGGGATCGGTAGAAGAAGTGGCCATAGAGCCTCCCGGCCTGATTCTGGAATCCGTTGTCGATACAGGTTCACCCACTTCCACACTGCGGGTTAGGAAGCTGACTCCGTTCGAGCGGGATGGCAGGGACTGGATCAGGTTCCAGATTGTTCAGTCGAGCAAAATGGACCCGGTTTCGGTAGAGCTGCCGATAAAACGCCATGTTCGAGTGGAGCGCCTGGGCTTTGATAATCAGCGCAGGCCGGTAGTGGAGCTTAACCTGACCGTTGGGCGTATAACCCACCAAGTCGAAGTTAACCTGACCGATGAGGGCGGCTCTGATCTATTGATGCTGCTGGGACGCAACTTCCTCAAAGATGCCGCTGTTGTCGATGTGAGCCGGCGCAATGTCCAGGGCCAACCCCAAATAGACGGGGTTAAATAGGCCAGTTATCCAATTGGGTTCCTAATTGGGACCTCAGAGTTACGGGGAATGGCGAATGTCGCCGCGTGTCCAAGTTTATGTAATTGCGGCGTTACTCGCATTGGTAGGAGCAGGCCTGACCGCCTATAAAAACCTTGAGTTGGGTTTTCCGCTGTTGCCGGGTGAGTACCGCACCGTGTGGACCATCGAAGCAAAAGTGGGCTTTGATGCCGATGGCGGTCCGGTAAAGGCTGCACTGACCCTCCCGCGCGAACAGCGCAATATGGAAATACTGGGGGAGACCTTCAGCTCCTCCGGTTTTGGTTTCTATATCGCGAGAGAAGATGATGCCTATCGGGCCATTTGGTCTCGCCGGGCCGCAAGAGGCCCCCAATCTCTCTTCTATCAGCTGGATGTCTACCAGCGTCCCGGTGCTGCGCTGGCGCAGCCTCTGGATCTGAGCACTGAGATACAAAAACCCTTCCTGGGGGCCCGTGAGCAAGAAGCGGTGCGCTTGGCGATTTACTCCCTGGTTGAGCAGGCCCGTGAGCGCTCTTCCGATGTGGAATCTCTAACTACCCAGTTACTATTCGAATTGAATGACGATGAGAATCAGGATCGCAACCTGATCTTCCGCCATTACGCCGACCGCTCTTTTGTGGATGTCGCCTTGCTTGTACTGGCGACAGCCGATATCCCCGCCCACCGTATTCGCGGTCTCTACCTGGAGGATGATCGACGTCGACTATCTCCAGAAGATCTGCTCGAAGTCTATGATGGCAAGCGTTGGATCGTGTTTGAACCCAGCAGTGGCCAGCCTGGTGTGCCGGAAAATTTCTTTATTTGGCAGCGCGGTGGCAAGAGTCTTTTGGATCTTGAGGGCGGTCGTAACTCTCAAGTGACTTTCTCTGTGATTGCCAATGATGTCCCAGCTCGCGATGTCTCTATGCGCAGCACCAAGGATGAGAAAGATGCGCTGGTGGATTTCTCGATCTACAGTTTGCCCATTGAGCAGCAGAGTATTTTCAAGCTGATCCTGCTGGTCCCTGTGGGGGCCCTGGTGGTGGTGCTGCTGCGTGTATTTGTGGGCCTGCGCACCTCCGGTACCTTTATGCCGGTACTGCTGGCAATTGCCTTTATCGAAACCCAGCTGATTACCGGTTTAGCTATTTTTACCTTGATCCTGATCCTCGGCCTTTGGGTGAGGTTCTATCTCAGTAGGCTCAATTTGCTATTGGTGTCGAGGATTGCCGCCGTCGTGGTGACGGTGGTGATAATAATGGGGGCGATCAGTGTGGTCAGCTATAAGCTGGGCATTGAGCAGGCTCTCACAGTGACATTCTTCCCGATGATTATCCTTGCCTGGACTATCGAGCGTATGTCGATTGTGTGGGAGGAGGATGGTCCCTACGAAGTGGTGGTGCAGTCCGGGGGTAGCTTATTAGTGGCGATACTGGCTTGGTGGGTAATGACCAACCGCTATATTGAGCATTGGACGTTCAACTTCCCCGAGTTACTGTTGGTATTGCTGGCCTTTATTCTGGTGGTGGGCAACTACACCGGATATCGACTCAGTGAGTTGATGCGTTTCCGTCCGCTGGTTCGCTAGGGGGCGTTATGCTGCAGTTTTCAGTTAAGCATATCTTCAATAAAGTTCGCGGCGGAGTGGTATCTCCGCTGACCCTGCGCCGCATGGGGGTGTTAGGGATGAACGCGCGTAATATTGACTATATTGCGCGCTATAACGACCGCAAAAAATATCCCATCGTCGACGACAAGCTAAACACTAAGCGCGCGGCTAAAAAAGCGGGAATTCCTGTGCCCGAGTTGATCGAGGCATTTGAAAGCCCTGCCAGCCGCAAGCGAGTTATGGAGGTGATTGACCCTCTATGGCAGTTTGTTATCAAGCCGGCACGGGGCTCGGGTGGTAAAGGTATCCTCGTTATTGCCGGTCGCAATGGTGACAAATATAAAAAGATATCCGGTGCTGAAATTGATGCGCTGGATATCTTGCGGCACGTGAGCAATATTCACAGCGGCCTCTACAGTCTCGGTGGCAAACCCGACAGGGTGATGGTGGAGGCCCTGGTGGACTTTGACCCGGTCTTCGATCGCTACTCTGTTGAGGGTGTGCCTGATGTGCGGGTTATTGTTTTTCGCGGTTATCCGGTGATGGCCATGCTGCGCTGCTCAACCCACGCCTCAGATGGTAAAGCCAATTTGCACCAGGGCGCTGTAGGTGTTGGTATTGACCTGGCCACGGGCAAAAGTTGTCATGCGGTAATGCGCGGGTTGCGAATTGACCAGCACCCGGATACTGAAGTGCCTTTCGATGCACTGCAGGTGCCAGGTTGGTACGAGCTGGTCCGCTTGGCGGCCAGTTGTTATGAAATGACTGACCTGGGTTATCTAGGTTGTGACATTGTGCTGGATCGCGAGCGCGGTCCTCTCCTACTGGAGGCCAATGCGCGTCCAGGGTTGGCAATCCAGATTGCCAACGGTGTTGGCTTGCGTGAGCGTTTGAGCTTTATCGAAAAATTTGATGAAGAAATGTTCAGGAAAAATGTGGATGAACGGGTGGCATTTTCCATGCGCAAATTTGCCAGCGACTAAGAAAGTCCGCTAATAGTTTATCGATTTTATTATCTTGCAAAGCAATACTTATTGCCTGGTTAGGGGGTGGCCGCCCCTTTGATTGGTCGAATTTTTTCAATTAGAGTTTTTAGCCGCTTTCCTTGCATTTTTAGTCCATATTCAAGTTCTTGGATTTTCGTTTGGATCGAAGTGAGTTCCCACTCGCTGGGTGGCTGTCCATATTTTTCTCCATGGCGTAAAAATTGAAGAGATTTCCACTTCTTCAATAACTTGGCGAATTCGCAAATCTCACTGTCCAGGATCTCTTGCCAGCTCCCTTTGTCTTTGATCTTTTCAAACAAGCCAGGGGGAGGTATCACGGATCTATTCAGGGTCTCCATGGCTATTACTTTATGGTGGTGGGCCCGCTGCTTCTTATGTGACGTTTTCCTGGGTGTTTATTTTACTGCTTAATGAAGACTGTTTATCAGACTCTTTTAGCATTGCTCTGAGTCGTTTTTTTTGCGCCTTCAAGCTCAGTTTAAATTCTTTAACTTGTGCATTGAGGGAGTTGATTTCATTGGCTGGTTTGGGTTCAACCTTGTTTAGGGTGGAAATTTTTACATCTACTTCTCGCCACTTTTTGATTGTGTTAAAAAATAGCTTCCACTCTTTCTTTAATATTTCGATTCGACTAGGATCGTTGTCTTTTTTTTGCAGTTTTTTCTGAGTGTGTTCGAACTCAACTTCTAGTAAGGCCGCCTCTATTTTGCGGTCCGGGGCTCTCTTTAGTTTTTGAGTGGCTCCCAACCAGCTCAGAGCTTTAATCAGCCATTTGGTGGGGTCATAATTGTGCCATCTAACGCCATTTCGATAGTCGTAATGGAAAGCGTGATGATAGT
This sequence comes from Microbulbifer maximicatervae (SeqCode), assembly GCF_052466985.1. NCBI lineage: Bacteria > Pseudomonadati > Pseudomonadota > Gammaproteobacteria > Cellvibrionales > Microbulbiferaceae > Microbulbifer > Microbulbifer maximicatervae (SeqCode). Next base: position 2,748,628 of record NZ_CP174298.1, on the reverse strand, counting down.
TGTGATAGCCCTCACCGAAGCAAAAAATATTTATAAGTGGATTATCACACGCAGATATGTCGCTTCTATAACTTTTTCCTCCCCAATAATGTCCGATTGAATTTAAGGCGAAGGCTGAGTGATGGTTCACTACAATGCGTAAAACTCCAGCGAGTAGGAACATGGCAATAATGTCCCCGGTAATAAGTCCGAGCAGTAGGCAAATACTAAAATTCATCCCCAGGGCTATTGGAAGGTAATTTTTGTGTTGCCACATAACAATTTTATCTTGTTTAAGGTCGGGAACATTGCTGTGGTCTGTTTTATTTGACGGGTATTCGTGCATCATCCAGTCGAGATGGGAGTGCCAAAACCCTCGCGCAGAAGAGTGTGGGTCTCGGTCATTGTCATCGGTATAGCGATGATGGCGGCGATGTTCAGAGCACCAATTCAATGTCGTGTTTTGCAGGGTTGCCGCACTAAACAACGAAAATAATAGTCGTAAGATCCAGTGGGCTTCATAAGTCCTGTGTGTCCAGAGTCGATGATTGCCTGCAGAAATCGCTAATCCACAAATAAAAGTGATTATGAGAAAGGCGATCCATTGATGCCAATGATATCCGTAAATAATTCCATACAGAGGGACTGCCGTGATAGCGAGGAAGCCTGTAGAGGCAAAGAGAATAGTGGGAATCCAAAAACGTTTACGTACAGTTGTGGCCTTGTTCATCTTTTGATCCGGTTATAGCAGAGGCTCCGAGAGGTATTGTGGAGTCAAGGAGGGAGGGAGTTTATATTTGCCAGTTCCCTGCTCAAGCTAGGAGCTATTCCTTTAGAAAATTGTGGCACAAAGTCATCGGAGTGGATGGCCACTCCTGCAAACCTAGGTGGCATGAGGTGGCTCTGCCATTTTTTGGTGCAAAAAACGAAAAAAGGGTCTCTTGCTGGTTCATTTTTCCCAAGGCATAGAAATAGTCGGTGTGGAGCTTCACGAATCTTACTGTTTATAAAGTTGGCATAAGGGTTGCATTGGTAATCATGCGGGGCGAAGGTTCCGCATTTCGGGAGAGTTTCTTAGGGTTATGGCAAACCATTAACACTGGGTGACTTCCCGTTTTCTCTCATCATCGCTGATTACGGCCCCGCTTTGCGGGGCCTTTTTTTTGTCCGCACTTTGCGCAAAGCTCATAATGCTTTAGTTTATGGTTTCCCGAGGAGCTTCCAAATCTAAAGGCCCGGGGGAGAGGCTCTCTTTCATGGCAAGGATGCATGAGCCATATAATTAATGAGCGAATTTCGATAGTAGAGCCCTGTGTGTCAGAGTCATTAACCCCAAATCCATCCAATGCAGAGTTCCAGTTGGCAACCAGCGACGAACTCTCTTCTGTAGATGAATCTCGTCTGACCCGCCATGCCGCTTGTTTGCAAGATTTGTTTTTGGATTCAGATTGTGGATTGTGGGAGTGGCATCCGGATTCCGGTGCTCAGCGTGCTCAGGGTGAAATTTGGCTCCTGTTTGCAGAAACTGCAGAACTCTCTTTGACTTCCCTGTGGACGGGTGATGAATTGCGTTCGGTTCACTCTGATGAGCGGGATCGAATTATCACTGTGCGGCGTCGTCTTACCAACAAAGGTGGACACTTCGATACCACTTTTCGGGCCTACGATAGTCTCGGTCAGTTGCGCTGGTTACGATTGCGGGGACGCGCAATAAACCTCGAGGATGACAGTGGATTTGTTGTGATTGGAAGTTGCGCTGACTTCACTGAAACCTTGGCCCAACGCTACCTATCCAACCTGCCTGGCGAGCGCCCCTTACAAACACTGTCTGGAGTTGGCGATGGTTTATGGGAGTGGGATCTACGCGCAGATGAAATGGTACTTGATGATGCCTGCTGGGGGATTCTGGGTTACGAAGTGAGCCCGATACGCAGTATCGGTATTTCAGCCGCGGAGCAGTGGAAGGCTCGAATTTTAGCGGAGGACTTCCCTCGGGTTGAGCAGTCCATGCGGGATCATGTGCGCGAGGGGTTACCGCTCGATGTGGAATTTCGCATCTGGCGTTCGGATAGCAGTGTGGTTTGGGTTCGCTGCCGCGGCAAGGCCCAATTAAATAGTCGCGGTCAGCCCGTGCGGGTGTTGGGAGTTTTACAAGACGTCAGCCGCAGCCGGGAAAGACTTTCGCAAATGGAGCGGGAGCTGGAGTTGCAGCGGGAGGAAAATGCGCATCGGGCAGATTTATTATTTAGCCTGAGCCATGAATTACGCACGCCACTTAATGCAATTTTAGGTTACAGCCAAATTGTCGAGTTAGATCAGAGTCTCAACGCAGACCAGCGTCAGCGCTTATCAGAAATTCGTCGAGCGGGGCAGCATTTATTGCATTTGGTTGGCGATGTATTGGAGCTGGCCAGAATCGACAGTAGGCGTTTGGGCCCCTCGATGGAATTAATTCGTCCGGCCGATTTGGTTGCAGAATGTAAACGTTTACTTGAGCCCCTGGCTGAAACCCGTCGCGTAAGTTTGATGTTTGAGCCTCTCGGCTGGGAGTCAGCTTATATTTGTGCGGACCCTGTGCGCTATAAGCAAGTTGTATTGAACCTGGCGGGCAATGCGGTGAAATACAATCGTGAAAATGGCCGTGTCATTATTAATTTTACGCCGCAGGCCGATGGTTGGTTGAGGCTGAATATTTTGGATACCGGCAAGGGGATTGCAGCAGAGAGACGCAAAGAAGTTTTTGAACCCTTTAACCGTTTGGGGGAGGAAAAGGGGCATATCGAGGGTACGGGTGTCGGTCTTGCAATTGCCAAGCGTCTGGCGGAGGCGATGGGGGGGCGGATCGATTTTGACAGTCAGGAAGGGCAGGGCTCAGTATTTTGGGTTGAATTCCCAATGGTTGATGCTGCGGAGTCTTTCCTGTCATTTGCAAATTCTGTTGATGCCCCGTCAACATTACCCGATTGTAGATTGCTGCTAGTGGATAACCGTCCTGAAAGTGTGGCTCGGGTGGAAAAACTTTTGCAGGGGGCGCCGCAAGTACAGCTTTCTGTGGCCGCAGATGTTGTTGAGGCCATATTTATGGCGCGTACTCAAGCACCGGATGTGGTGTTGTTTCACAATACCTTACCGGGAATGTCGGTTGGGGATTTAGTAAGTATCCTCAAGCAGGATCAAGTCACTCAAAAAACCTGTTTGGTGGTTATGGGAGGAGAGGCTTCCTCGGGGGTGACAACCGCTTTGCCGGATAACTTTGATCGACCGCAGCTTGCGCGAGTTTTGATGGAGTGTTTGACGGGGAAGAGGTGAGTTGGACTTTTGGAATCAGCACCCCGGCATCTTATTTGCCGGAGTGCCGTTCAGGATTTTAGCGTATGTGCCCCATATGTTTGCCCACGATTTTCACCAGGGGCTTAAATACTTTCGGAGTTGCACAGACCAGGTGGCCGGAGTCTAGGTAGTCCTCACCACCGCGGAAATCGCTGATCAGGCCGCCGGCTTCTTTGACCAACAAGGAGCCCGCTGCGATATCCCAGGTGTTCAGGTACATTTCCCAGAAGCCATCGAATCGCCCGGCAGCAACATAGGCAAGATCCAGAGCTGCAGCGCCGGGGCGGCGGATTCCCGCAGTTTGCCCAGCGATATCTTTTAGGGCGGCCAGGTAGGCGTCGATGTTATCCAACGGCAGGCCGTTGAAGGGAATGCCGGTGCCAATCAGAGAGCCGCGCATGCCCTGGCGTGAAGAGACGCGGATACGGCGGCCATTCAGGGCAGCGCCGCGACCGCGACTTGCGGTAAATTCTTCGCGTTTGATCGGGTCCAGTACGACTGCGTGCTCAATGCGGCCGCGATAGCGACAGGCGATAGAAACAGCGAACTGTGGGACGCCGTGGATAAAATTGGTGGTGCCATCGAGGGGATCGATAATCCACTCGTAATCGGGCTCTGCGCCCTCTTGCAGGCCGCTTTCTTCAGCGCGGATGCTGTGCTTGGGGTAGGCCTTGCGCAGGTGATAGATAATCTCCTGTTCGCTGGCCTTATCCACTTCAGTAACGAAATCGTTGCGCGTCTTTTCTTCGAATTTCATCAGGTCGCCGCGCTCCCAGGCCCGTTCGATCAGTTCTCCTGCCTTACGCGCCGCGCGCAGGGCAATATTTAGCATGGGTTCCATAACTATTCCGCACAAAGTGGTTAAAGGGGTTAAAAAGCAGGCCGCAGGTTAACTGCGACGGACGCGATTGTAGGGATTCCGATTGGTTTTTGCTACACTCGCGCGCCCCCATGACACCGATTTATTACTTTCAGTATGGCCAAGTCACCTTTAGACACGACTCCACTTGCCGCGCTCGACAATGTGCGCGTGGTTCTGGTTAACAGCGCACACCCCGGAAATATTGGTGGTGCGGCGCGCGCGCTCAAGAATATGGGCCTGCGTCAGCTGTATCTGGTAGCGCCTCGGGAATTTCCTGCAGCCAATGCTGTTTGGCGTGCAGCAGGGGCAGCTGAGCTGCTCGATAGCGCCGTTGTGGTGGATACCCTGGAAGAAGCCGTGGCTGATTGTGGTCTTGTTGTGGCAACCAGCGCTCGCGAGCGCCGAATCCCTTGGCCCCTGCTGACCCCGCGCCAGTGTGGAGAGCGTACCGTCGCCGAGGCCGCGTCTCATCCGGTTGCTTTGGTGTTTGGCCGCGAGGATCGAGGGCTTACCAACGAAGAATTACAGGCCTGTAACTACCATGTGCATATTCCTGCCAACCCGGAATACAGCTCCCTGAACCTGGCGACTGCTGTTCAGGTACTTGCCTACGAAGTGCGTATGGCGGCCCTGGAAGCGGAAAAGGGTGAGCCTGTGAATTACACCGATTGGGATCGTCCACCGGCCAAGGCCAGCGATATGGAGCTGTATTTCGATCACCTGCAACAGGCGCTGGGCGAGCTGGGCTTTATTGACCCGGATAACCCCCGTCAGACAATGACTCGCCTGCGCCGACTGTATAGTCGGGTGCGCCCCGATGATATGGAGCTGGGTATCCTGCGCGGTATGTTGACCTCAATCCAGAATTACATTCATCGCTCTGGTGGTAAGGGGCGACCCGACTAGTTGAGTACCCGAGTGTCCCGCTGGGTTATATACTTGACTACAGTAGTGGGTTATTCCATACTCGCGCCCCGATCGGAAAAGGGCTGTACATCAGTTGGGAGCTGATATGCGTTTGACAACCAAAGGCCGCTACGCGGTGACTGCCATGCTGGACCTGGCGTTGCACGCTGATCGCGGACCGATCAGTCTGGCAGACATATCCAAGCGCCAGGGTATATCACTGTCCTACCTGGAGCAGTTGTTCTCCCGGTTGCGGCATTCTGGGCTGGTGTCCAGTGTGCGTGGACCCGGCGGTGGCTATCGCCTGGCGCGGGATGGTGAAGAGATTTTTGTGGCGCAGATCATTGATGCGGTCAATGAATCTGTAGACGCCACTAGCTGCGGCGGCAACGCGGATTGCGCCAACGGTGAACAGTGCCTGACCCACTACCTCTGGTCAGACTTGAGCGATCAGATTCATAGCTTCCTCAGCAGTATCAGCTTGGCCAACCTGGTTTCCCGAGCTGAGGTGCAGGAAGTTGCGCGTCGGCAAGATATGCGCGAGGCGCCGGAAGAGAGGGTCGCTGTACTCGGCGGCCTGTGATTGGGGCCCAAACGGGCCAGCAGACAGATATTAGAGATTTACTAAGCGGAAACGGTATGACTATGAAGCTTCCCATCTATCTGGACTATTCGGCTACCTGTCCGGTTGACCCACGCGTCGCCAAGAAAATGGCAGAGCAGCTGACGATGGAAGGCAATTTCGGCAATCCGGCCTCTCGCTCCCACCTGTTTGGTTGGAAAGCGGAAGAAGCAGTGGAGAATGCCCGACGCCAGGTGGCGGAGCTGATCAACGCCGATCCGCGCGAAATTGTCTGGACCAGCGGTGCCACCGAGTCCGACAACCTGGGTATCAAGGGTGCGGCCCACTTTTACCAGAGTCGCGGCAAGCACATCATTACCTCCAAAATTGAGCACAAAGCTGTTTTGGATACCTGCCGCCAGCTGGAGCGGGAAGGTTTTGAAGTGACCTACCTGAATCCCCGCGAAGACGGCATCGTCTATCCGGAGCAGGTTGAGGAAGCCATGCGTGAGGACACCACAGTGGTGAGCCTGATGCACGTCAACAACGAGATCGGGGTAATCAACGATATCGCTGCAATCGGCGAACTGTGTCGCTCGCGCAAAGTTATTTTCCATGTGGACGCGGCCCAGAGCGCCGGCAAGCTGCCGATCGACCTTCAGGAAATGAAAGTTGACCTGATGTCCTTCTCCGGCCACAAAATTTACGGCCCCAAAGGTATCGGTGCCCTTTATGTACGCCGCAAGCCCCGCGTCCGTCTGGAAGCCCAGATGCACGGTGGCGGCCACGAGCGCGGTATGCGCTCCGGTACCTTGCCGACTCACCAGATTGTCGGTATGGGCGAAGCCTTTGGTATTGCTAAAGAAGAAATGGCTCAGGAAGCCGAGCGTCTGCGCTCTCTGCGCGACCGTTTCTGGGATCAGATCAAGGATATGGAAGAGGTCCATATCAACGGTTCCGCCGAGAAGCGAATTCCGGGCAACCTGAACGTGAGCTTTGCGTTTGTAGAAGGTGAGAGCCTGATCATGTCGCTGCGCGACCTGGCGATCTCCTCCGGTTCCGCCTGTACCTCTGCGAGCCTGGAGCCCAGCTACGTACTGCGAGCCCTGGGTGTTAACGACGAATTGGCGCACAGCTCACTGCGCTTCAGCTTCGGTCGTTTTACCAGCGAGAGTGATGTCGACACCGCTGCCGCAGAAGTGCGCAAGGCAGTGGAGAAGCTACGTGAATTGTCACCGCTTTGGGATATGTACAAAGACGGCGTAGACCTGAACAAGATTGAATGGGCCGCTCACTAAGCGCGCGCAAGAGTTAGGAGAAAAGTCATGGCCTATAGCGATAAAGTAATTGACCACTACGAGCACCCCCGCAATGTTGGACGTATGGACGACAAGGCGGACAATGTAGGTACCGGTATGGTGGGCGCGCCCGCCTGTGGTGACGTGATGCGCCTACAGATTCAGGTAAGCGACGAGGGTGTTATCGAAGACGCCAAGTTCAAGACCTACGGCTGTGGTTCCGCCATTGCCTCCAGCTCCCTCCTGACCGAGTGGGTGAAAGGCAAGACGATCGACGAAGCGGAGCAGATCAAGAACACTGCCATTGCAGAGGAGCTGGCGCTGCCGCCGGTAAAAATCCACTGCTCGGTTCTCGCTGAAGATGCGATCAAGGCTGCGGTTCGTGATATCCGTGAAAAGCGCGGTGAGTCTGATGACGCTGTAGAAGCCAAGGAATCTGCGGCGGGTTAACTTTTCGTCCAAATGTAGCGTCTAAACATAGCGAAGGTGTTGTTTTGGCTATTAGTATGACCGAGGCCGCTGAGGCCCACATTCAAAGTCAATTGGCCAAGCGAGGCAAGGGAATCGGCATTCGTGTCGGTGTCAAGACGGCCGGCTGTTCCGGTCTCGCCTATGTGCTGGAATTTGTCGATTCGTTCGAAGCCGAAGATACGGTATTCGAGCAAAACGGCGTCAAGTTGGTGGTGGACCCCAAGAGTCTGGTTTACCTCGACGGCACCCAGCTGGATTTCGTCAAGGAAGGCCTGAACGAAGGCTTCACCTTCTCGAATCCCAATGTAAAAAATGAGTGTGGCTGCGGCGAGAGTTTCCACGTCTGATTCGCTCTCGCCCCACAAGGCCGGGTGCGCTGCGCATACCGGCCTTTTTATTGGCTCCTCGGACAGTTGGGGGCCGTGCAGCAGTAAGCGGCAACTTCAGCCGCGTCCCAGGCTGTGCCCCAGTAGGTATATTCAGATGGCAACCAACCTGAACCATTTCGAAGTTTTTGGTCTGCAACCCGCGTTCGCGGTCGATCGCAGTGCCCTGGCGACCCGCTACCGGGAATTACAGCGGGAATTCCACCCGGACAAATACGCTTCCCATTCCGAGGGCGAACAATTGTTGGCCATCAAAATGGCGGCTCAGATCAATGAGGCGCACACCGTTTTGCGCGACCCGGTACAGCGCGCCGCCTATCTACTCAAGTTGGCCGGGGTAGATGTGCCACCTGAGCAGACCACCAAAGATACTGAATTTCTGATGCAGCAGATGATGTTGCGCGAGCGTCTGGAAGAAGTGCGCGAGCAGCCCGATCCGGCAGCTGCGCTGGATGAGCTCAGTGCTGAGGCACGGGGGCTGATCTCCAATGAGGAACAGCGCTTTGCCGAAACTTATGACGGGGGCGATCTGGGCGCAGCAGAGGACTCGCTGCGCAAGCTTCAGTTCCTGGCCAAGCTTGAGAAACAAATTGACGAGCTGGAAGAAGACCTTTTCAACGACTAGTTGCGAGAGCACTGACTGAGAGGGCCAGACGGTACCGCGCCCCGCTTAAAGAAGAGATAACTAATGGCATTACTGCAGATTTCTGAACCGGGCCAGAGCCCAGCTCCCCACCAGCGCAAGCATGCAGTGGGTATCGATTTGGGGACCACTAACTCACTGGTAGCGACCGTGCGCAGTGGATCGGCAGAGGCCATTGCCGATGAGCAGGGTGAAGTGATCCTGCCATCAGCGGTGCACTACGGAGCCGAGGCGATTACCGTGGGTGCTGAAGCCCGCGCGTGCGCTGCAGAAGATCCCTACAACACCATGATTTCTATCAAGCGCCTGATGGGGCGAGGTGTTGCAGATATCAAAAGTTTTGGTGAGCAGTTGCCCTATCGCCTGGCTGAGAGCAGTGGCGGTATGCCTTCGATTGAAACTGCAGCCGGACCGGTAAACCCGGTGCAGGTATCGGCAGAAATCCTGAAAAAACTGGCTGCGCGCGGCCGCGAAGCGCTCTATGGCAAAGCGGGCGGTGAGCTGGATGGTGCGGTGATCACCGTGCCGGCCTACTTCGATGATGCCCAGCGCCAAGCGACCAAAGACGCCGCCCAACTGGCGGGCCTGAAAGTCCTGCGCCTGCTCAACGAGCCCACAGCAGCGGCTGTTGCCTACGGCCTGGATAAAGGCGAAGAGGGTGTGATCGCGGTCTATGACCTCGGTGGCGGCACCTTCGATATCTCTATTCTGCGTCTGTCCCGGGGTGTGTTTGAAGTCATGTCTACCGGCGGCGATACCGCTCTCGGTGGCGACGATTTCGATCGCACTATCGCTTCCTGGATCGCCGAGCAAGTGGGATTGGGTACCGATCTCGACGCCGCGACCCAGCGAGCCCTGTTAGACAGCGCCTGTGCTGCGAAAGAATCCCTGTCCAGTGTCGAGCAGGTGGAAGTGCAATACGGCGACTGGTCCGGTGTGCTCGATCGCGACACCATGGCTTCAATGCTGGACCCCCTGATCGATAAAACCCTACGCGCCTGTAAGCGCGCCCTGCGCGATGCCGGTATCAGTGCCGATGAGGTGCAGGAAGTAGTTTTGGTGGGTGGCTCCACTCGTACTTTGCGCGTGCGGGAGCGGGTTGAGGGTTATTTTGGTCGTCCCCCCCATGCGGAAATTGACCCGGACCAAGTAGTAGCAATCGGCGCCGCGATTCAGGCTGATGTACTTGTGGGCAATAAGTCCAGCGAAGAACTGCTGCTGTTGGATGTTATTCCGCTTTCCCTCGGGATTGAAACCATGGGCGGCCTCGCGGAAAAACTGATTGATCGCAACACGACCATCCCCGTCTCCAAAGCCCAGGAGTTCACCACTTTTAAAGATGGCCAGACTGCCATGGCGATCCATGTCGTGCAGGGCGAGCGGGAGCTGGTGAGTGACTGTCGCTCACTGGCGCGCTTTGAATTGCGCGGCATACCGCCGATGGTGGCCGGTGCCGCCCATATCCGTGTGACTTTCCAGGTGGATGCTGACGGTCTTTTATCGGTGACAGCCATGGAAAAAAGCAGTGGTGTCAGTGCCGATATTACGGTTAAACCGTCTTATGGGCTGGAGGACAAGGATATTGCGCGAATGCTGCAGGAATCCTACACCCACGCCGCTGAGGATGTCGCCCTGCGCGCCCTGCGCGAGGCCCAGGTGGAAGCGGAGAGAACCCTGGAAAGCATGTTGGTGGCCCTGCGTGAGAACGGTGCCCAGCTGCTGGACGAAGGTGAGTTAAATGAGCTTGAGCACGCGATGGAGGCTTTGCGCTTGGCCCATAACGGCGGCGACGCAGAGGAAATTCGTCGACGTATCGAAGCCTTGAATAAGTTGTCTGAGCCTTTTGCTGCCAAGCGTATGGATGCCTCCATTAAGCGCGCTATGCAGGGCCACAGCTTGGATGAATTTGATAAATAACCATGATCAGGCGCAGACTCTGCGCTGCCGGCGGCCGGGGAGTCGTTACTTTCTCCCCGTCGGATTGAGACCACAGAGGTTCAGTACCCCATGCCGAAGATAGTATTTTTACCCCATCCGGAAATGTGCCCTGAGGGCAAAGTGGTGGAAGCGGAGAGCGGTGTCAGTGTGATCGACGCGGCCCTGGCCAACGATATTGAAATTGAGCACGCTTGTGAAAAAGCCTGTGCTTGTACCACTTGCCACGTCATTGTACGCGAGGGCTTCGATTCCCTGGAAGAGCCGGACGAGCTTGAAGAGGACCTGCTGGATAAAGCCTGGGGCTTGGAACCGGAGTCTCGCCTGTCCTGTCAGGCGATTGTGGAAGATGAAGACCTGGTGGTCGAGATTCCCAAGTACACCATCAACCAGGTGTCGGAAAAGCACTGACCTGCACGCTGAGGAAGCCGAATCATGAAGTGGACTGATATTCACGATATTGCCATAGAGTTGAGCGAAGCTCACGAGGATGTGGACCCTCTGACGGTCAACTTTGTCGACCTGCGCAACTGGGTGATGGCGCTGCCCGGATTTGATGACGATCCTGATCGCTGCGGAGAGAAAATCCTCGAAGCGATCCAGGCTGCCTGGATCGAAGAGCAGGAGTGACCGGCCTTCGGGGGCAGTATTGGCAAGAGAGTACAAAAGTCGATCAATACCCCGTATAATCCGCCGGCCGCGAAATGCGGTGATCAAAAATTGAGTACCCCCGGTGGGTATGAAAGGAATATCAGGGAAGAGCAACTGAGTAGGTTGCTCTTTCTTTATGTAGGGAGCCTCTGAACAACTCCGCAACAATCCCGCAACACCTCTGCGAGCCTTGAAGGCCCGCCCTGCGGGGCTTACAGAGTTGTTCAGAGGTTCCTAAGTTAAGTTACAAAAAATCAATTTGGAGATAACCATGGCCCTGGAGCGTACCCTTTCTATCATCAAGCCGGACGCAGTAGCCAAGAATGTAATCGGTGAAATCGAGAGCCGTTTTGAGAAAGCTGGCCTGAGCATTGTTGCCATGAAGATGGTTCAACTGTCCCGCGAAAAAGCTGAAGGTTTCTACGCTGAGCACAAAGAGCGTCCTTTCTTCAAAGACCTGGTTGACTTCATGACTTCCGGTCCAGTTGTTGTACAGGTTCTGGAAGGCGAGAACGCTATCCTGGCAAACCGCGACCTGATGGGTGCTACCAACCCTAAAGAAGCTGCTGCTGGCACCATCCGCGCTGACTTCGCTGACAGCATCGACGCCAACGCTGTACACGGTTCCGACTCCGCAGAGTCCGCTGCTCGCGAAGTAAGCTACTTCTTCGCCGACGAAGAAATCTGCGCGCGCGCTTAATCCGCGCCACAAATCGCACCGGTCTGTCCGGACCGGTGCAATTCTTCCCCGAGGTGAAATGAATGACCACAGAGAAAACCAACCTGCTCGGCCTTTCGGTAGAAAAGCTGGCCGCCTTTTTTGAATCATTGGGCGAGAAGCGCTTCCGCGCTGTTCAGGTTTTAAAGTGGATTCACCAGAATGGGGTTGATGATTTTGCTGAGATGACCAATGTCAGCAAGGCCCTGCGTCAAAAGCTGGCGGAAGTGGCCGAAGTCCGTGCCCCGGAAGTATTGAATCAGTGGGATTCCGCCGATGGCACACGGAAATGGTTAATTAAAGTCTCCGGTGGCAATGCTATCGAGACTGTTTATATCCCCGATGGTGATCGCGGCACCCTTTGTGTCTCCTCCCAGGTGGGCTGTTCCCTGGATTGCAGCTTTTGTGCAACTGGCAAGCAGGGCTTTAACCGCGATTTAACGGCGGCAGAAATTATCGGGCAGGTCTGGATTGCCTGTAAATCTTTCGGTCAATTGGACCCGAAAGGACCGCGCAAGGTTACCAACGTAGTGATGATGGGCATGGGTGAGCCATTGCTCAATTTCGACAATGTGGTCGATTCCATGAACCTGATGATGGAAGACAACGCCTACGGTATTTCCAAGCGCCGCGTTACCCTGTCGACCTCCGGTGTAGTGCCCGCACTGGACCGCCTCGCCGATGTGACCGATGTGAGCCTGGCAATTTCCCTGCATGCGCCCAACGATGAATTGCGTAACGAGTTGGTGCCGATCAATAAAAAATACCCTATTGCGGTGCTACTGGATTCCGCCAAGCGCTACATCGACCGCATGCCGGATACGCACCGTAAAATGACCATTGAATACACGCTGATGCGCGAGGTTAACGACCGCCCGGAGCACGCTGAGCAATTGGCAGAGCTGCTTAAAGAGATTCCGGTGAAAATTAACCTGATTCCCTTTAACCCGTTTGAGTTGTCCGACTACCAGCGAGTGAGTAATAACGCACTGCGTCGCTTCCAGCAGATTTTGCTCGACAAAGGTTATACCGTGACTGTGCGCACTACACGCGGCGATGATATTGATGCGGCCTGTGGTCAGTTGGCAGGCAGTGTTAACGACCGCACCCGCCGCTCTGAGCGCTACCGCAATGCAGAGCGCCCTGTTCGTATTGTTAACTAGTCGCTGGTAATTTTTTGTATAGGCTGCCAAATTGTTGGCAGCCTATTGGCTTCGATTTTCCCCATCTCAAAAAAACTCTGTTTAGCCTAAAAGTTCCTTTCTATTCTATTTTTCGTGTCAACGAAATTGCTTTATCTAACGTTTAACGCTCGAGGAAAATTTACCCGGGAAGGGAGCGTTGGATATATGCATGAGACTAGGTCAAAACGATCATATTTTTTTAATTTGCATTTTGCTTGCAACATTTTGACTTTGAATGAAATAGCTGGCCATTGGAGAGAGGTCTTCACTAGACCGTCTGGCACTGGATCTTTGCAGTAGCTACACCCGTATCTCCAACATCCATCAAAACATTATGACGCTATAGCGTGCTATCCAGTCATTTTCATTTGGCCTGGAGCTGTTACAGCGTGCTTAGGTTCAGGAAAAACAAAGTGTAGAAATGCTTGCACATCTGTGTTGAGAGTTGAAGTGCATGGAGTTCTCTGAGTTGCCTGGCTTAGGAAAAGAAAAGTTATCGACGGGACTGTTCGAATATTATGAACGCGGAAAAAAACCAATTAACCCAATTGCTTGTAGCGCTGAATAAGCTGCTGTTCATTTCTTTATTTCTATTTATGGTGGGCTGTGGGGGCGGTGGTTCCTCTAGCGGTGAGGATGATTCATCGACAGAGACTACTGAAAATGATAGCGGCTCTGGGGACAGCTCTGGCTCAGACGATGGTGACGATTCGGATGGTGACTCGGATGGTGACTCGGATGGTGATACTGGGTCAGATGATGATTCCGATTCAGAGCAGGGGATCTTGGTTGCTGAACTGATTGCAAACCCCTTCTCCGGCACCAGCATAGGGCTCTCCTGGGAGGACTCTGAAGAGACCTACAGCATCTATCGCGATGGCGAATTGATCGCAGAAACTACAGATAACCATTACGTGGATGAAGTCCTCTCAGTTAATACTGAATATAGTTATTGGGTCGGTGTGGGGAGTATTGATAGTGATACTAATAGTATTACTGCAAAAACACTGGTTAATAACACGAATGATGGCCTGAGCAATGGTACTGAAGCAGAGGCCATTGAAAAGCGCATTGTTGATTTTGATGAATGTCAAAATGAGCGCTCAGCCGTAGATGTTGACGATAGTAGTCTCGACAGTTGCTTGCAGGCTGTGCTGGATGAAGTGGGAATGGCAGAGCAATTGGAGGATATGCGCGCTTTCGCTGCTCGAGTTAGAAGTGAGCAAGACCCGGAGATGGTTGAGTTGGGTATGCGGTTATTCCACAGTAAAAGTCTTAGTGCTAACGGTGATACTGCCTGCTCTTCCTGCCACCACCCGACAATAGGCTGCGCTGGTGATGACCTTTCCATGTCTGTTGGGGTTAATGCCGTTGATCCCGATTTGCTTGGTCCAGGGCGTTCCGATGGTGAAAACGAAGTGCCGTTGGTTGCACGCAATGCCCAGCCTATTTGTAATGTGGCGCTCTGGGATAATGGATTATTCTGGGACAACCGCGTTCTTTTCACGAGCGACGGTGGCCTTAAAACAGACTCCAGGGATGTAACCAATAATACTGAAGCGGCGGTTGGTACCGGTACTTTGGCACTTATGATGGCCCAAGCCCATTTTCCGGTGACAGATGCTGCTGAGATGGGGGATATTTCTGAATTTGGCTACGACGAAAGTAGCGACGATGACCTTACTGACTACCGTGAGGAATATCTTATACCAAAGCTCAATGAGGAGTCCTGGGGCCCCTTATTTGCTGCCGCTTATGGAGACAACAGTATTGACTACAGTAGGGTCGCACAGGCGATTGCCGCCTATGAAGCGGTATATATTTTTATTGATAACCCCTTCTTTGACTATATCGACGGTGACCTGACAGCGCTGGATGACGATGCGAAGCGGGGAGCAATTACTTATTTTACGCCAGGCTCTGGTTGTACTGCTTGCCATACGGGCGCCTTCTTTACTAACCAGGGTTTGAGGGTCGTTAACTATCCTCAAATTGGTGTCGGAAAAGAGGATGATGGCGCTGATTGGGGAGGGGCAGTACTGGGTGGCTTTCGTGTTCCAACACTGCTCAATGCAGGCATTACTGGTCCCTGGGGGCACGCCGGGCAGTTTGGCTCCTTAGAAAGAAATATTGAGCACTATGCCGGGCAAGCGGATTCGGTATCCCGGTATTTCGCAGATAGTGAAATGTGCGACCTGGATCAGTTTGCTGAGCTAGAAGACTGCGCAGCGAAAGTTGCGCCCAATGGTCTGGAGTTGACCGAGGCAATTCTGGAGATAGATGGTGATGCAGCACTTCCGATAGACGACGATGAAGTGAAGCTGCTAGCGGCATTTCTTGAGGCGCTCACTGACCCGGATGCTGAGAATGTAAATTCAAATGCAACCCAATCCCTGATTCCTCCCCGTGACGGCGGCCCCGATGGAATGCAGCTGGATGCCTGGGATCAGGACGGCAACGAACTTTAATATTCCTGCATTTTATTTGAGCATCTCACTAATATTGACTTACTGGTGAGATGCCAACTCTTCATTAGCGACCCTTATTCGCATTCATCATTCAGGCAACCACCTTCTGCCTTAAAATTCACCACAGTTTCATTCTTTCTTTGCTTCCAGAGCCAGGCCGAAGTTGATCCGAGAGTGAATTCCTGCGATCAGGGCTAGGTATAAGTCATCGTCTGGATTGCGAAGTTTTTAGTCAGTTGTTGCTGGAAAAAATGCTATCCCCTGAAATTCTGGTGAGTTGGTCGTTCTCTCCGGGATTCACTCCAGACTTTTGTTCACATTTCTTCCTTAATTGGTCAACCAAATCTATTGGTGTCGCGTTATCACCTATGAACTATTAAAAATATATGGAAGGGACCACTAGGATTTTTATGAGTGCTCAGAAGTTTGATCAAAAAATCTATCCCAAAATTTTACTTAGACTCTTTTTCCTTGCGCTATTTTCGTTGTTGGTTGGTTGTGGCTCCGGGTCATCTGGTAGTGAGGATAATTCGCCTGCAGATACCGTTCAGGGTGATGATGGCTCTGGCTCTGGCTCTGGCTCTGGCTCTGGCTCTGGCTCTGGCTCTGGCTCTGGCTCTGGTTCAGGGACGGGCACCGATCCTGAGCCTGATCCTGAAGAAGCCGGTGAACCCGCTGAGCTAATTGGCTATGCTCACTCGGGAACCAGTATCGGTCTTAACTGGGAAAGAGATGGTGAGACTTACTTTATCTATCGAAACGGTGAAAAGGTCGCGGAAACCAGCAATAACTATTATGTCGAACAGGGTCTCTCAGTTAACACCGAATATGTTTACTCTGTCAGTACGGTTGATGCTGCAAACGAATCGGAAACTTCACAGGTTACGGTCAAGACATTAGTTAATGACACCAATGCTGGCCTGAATAACGGTACAGAAGATGATGTTTTAAATGAGCGCATCTCCACGTTTGCAGAGTGTAAAAATACTGCGACAGCACTAGATCTACTCGAAGAGGACTTGGACAATTGTTTGGCAGTCATGCTCGAGTACAATCGCATGGTTTCTCTTGTCGAAGATATTCGGGCTTTTGCCGCACGGGTCCGCAGTGAGCAGGACCCTGCCAAGGTGGAGCTGGGTATGCGTCTGTTCCACAACAAGTCTCTCAGTGCTAATCAAGATGCTTCTTGTTCATCCTGTCACCACCCTGCAATTGGTTGTGGTGGAGATGACCTCTCGATGCCGGTTGGAGTGAATGCTGTAGATACTGCTTTGCTCGGGCCAGGTCGATCTGATGGAACTAATGAAGTGCCTTTAGTGCCGAGAAATTCACAAGCTATTTGTAATGCGTCACTATGGTCTCGTGGACTGTTCTGGGATAACCGGGTCTCACTGAGTCCGAATGGCGTTCTCCGTACGGATTCAAGAGATGTTACCGATAATACGAATGATGCTGTGGGATCTGGTTCGTTAGCCCTACTTATGGCGCAGGCGCATTTCCCGGTAACGGCCCCGCCAGAAATGGGTGACATCGCGGACTTTGGATACGATGATTCTGTCGATGAAAATTTCACTGCATACCGCGAAGATATATTAGCGGCTAATTTGGATGTCGAAGCTTGGGCTCCTCTGTTTACGTCTGCCTTTGGGGATTCTGAAATCAATTTCAGTCGCATTGCTGAAGCAATTGCAGCTTATGAAGCCGTGCAAATATTTATCGATAATCCCTTCTTTGACTATGTGGGCGGTAACCTGGAGGCGCTCGATGTAGAGGAAAAGCGTGGTGCTATTACTTTTATGTCGAAGGATGCTGGGTGCACGTTCTGTCACAAGGGAGCTTTCTTCACGTCTGAAGCCTTGATGGCCGCAAATTATCCGCAGATAGGCATAGGAACCGATGAGAGTGGCAGTGGGGAAGATCTGGGTGGAGAGGGTTCCTTAGGGTTCGGAGCATTCAGGGCACCGACCTTACTGAATGTGGCGATCACTGGTCCCTGGGGGCACAACGGGCAATTTGGCACGCTGAAGAGAAATGTTGAACACTACAGTGATCATGGAGCCTCCATTTCCAGGTACTTTGAAAATAGTGAGATGTGTGATCTCGCTCAATTCAAGGATCTTGAAAATTGCGCCAGTAAACTGGCTCCCAATGGTTTGGCACACTCTCAGTCGATCTTAGATGGGAATGAGGGTGGGGGTATAAATCGCCTGAGCGAAGAAGAGATGGACCTTATAGTGGTATTTCTGGGGACTCTTACTGACCCCAAGGCCGCGAATACCAACTCTAATGAGATTCAGTTTCTGATTCCTCCTCGGGATGGTGGACCAGATGGAAAGCAGCTAGATGCAAAAGATAGTGATGGTAAAAGTTTATAGCCTTCATTCCATTGACTCTTTGGGAAATGGTTGCGTCAAGAGCGCTTTGCGTTTCCCCTAAGTTGGATTAGCCGGCTATTTGTCGGTAGTCACCGCTAAAAAGCTGTCGGTTGTTTCCGGCAGCTTTTTTAAATCTATCTGAAATAATCCTGATACAGTTTGTTTTTGCAAACTCTCCTTGCTTTTCCCACCTCTGATTCAACGGCGCAAAAATATTTTCATTGGGGTTTGGGCGTTAACGCCCAAATTTCAGAGATTGAATTTACATATTTTCTTAAGCAAACACTGAAACTACTAATTTTTATTAAATTCCTGACTATGAGAACGGATATAGTAGCTTACTGCGACCTTATTAGCAGTTATTCCCGTTTTAAGTCATTACAGTAGGCCCTGGGAGTAACTGGATATTTTCGCAATGCCGCTGATTTTCAGGTCGGTTCACAACCACTGTGAGGCTCCCTAGATCCCTCATTAGGTTGCAACGCAGAATTTATTCTTAGATATAGTAAGTGTTTCCTTACCCTTTGATGCCAGTGCTGGCACTTAGGTCTGTATTTGCTGTCCAGAACTCGGAATAAGAAAAGGTCATTGACGGGCAGGTCAAGAACTATGAATGTTGATAAAAATCAAATCACACTATCGCTAACGGCTCTGGTAAAGCTGCTGGTCCTACCTCTATTTCTTGTGATGGTGGGCTGCGGAGGAGGTGGTTCCTCAAGTAGTGGCAATGACACACCTACTGAAACTTCTGATACTGGCAGTGATGGTGATTCTGGTTCAGGTGATGATGATAATGGCGATGGCGATGGCGATGGCGATGGCGATGGCGATGGCGATGGCGATGGCGATGGCGATGGCGATGGCGATGGCGATGGCGATGGCGATGGCGATACAGGCTCAGGTCAGGGAATTATTCCTGCAGAACTGATCGGCAACGCATTTTCCGGTACCAGCATCGGTCTTTCCTGGGAAAGCACCGGTGCGACCTATGTTATCTATCGTGGCAGCGAACGAATTGCTGAGACGACTAGCGGATACTATGTCGATGAAGGTCTCTCATCAGACACTGAATATACCTACTCAGTAACCACCGGCGATGTCGACAGCGAAGATGAGACCGCCAGCGTCACTGCCAGAACATTGGTAAATAATACTAATGACGGCCTCAGTAATGGTTCTGATGCAGACGGTTCTGATAGCCGAATTTCCGATTTTGATGAATGTCAAAATGCGCGTTCAGCAGTCAATATTGCTGATGGCAGTCTCGATAGCTGCTTACAGGCAGTGCTGGATGACGTTGGCATGGCCGAGCAGTTGGAAGATATGCGCGCCTTTGCTGCCCGGGTCAGAAGTGAACAGGACCCTGCCATGGTAGAGCTGGGTATGCGCTTGTTTCACAATAAAAACCTGAGCGCTGATGGTGATGCATCTTGTTCTTCCTGCCACCACCCGGCAATAGGTTGTGGTGGCGATGACTTGTCCATGCCAGTTGGTGTTGATCCCGTTGATGCTGAATTAGTCGGTCCCGGTCGCTCCGACGGCCAGAATGAAGTTCCGTTGGTACCGCGAAATGCCCAGCCAATCTGCAATGTAGCCCTTTGGGATAACGGCTTGTTTTGGGATAACCGAGTGGCGATCAATGGTAATGGCGGGCTCAGGACAGACTCCCGGGATGTTACTCGCAATACAGAGGCGGCCGTAGGTACTGGTACCCTCGCACTGATGATGGCCCAAGCCCACTTCCCGGTCACAGAAGCTGCAGAGATGGGGGATATCACCCAGTTCGGTTACGACGATACCAGCGATGATGGTTTTACTGATTACCGTGAGGATATTCTCGCTGAAAAATTAACCCAGGACTCGTGGGGTGCAATGTTTACCGCAGCTTTTGGCGATTCGGCAATTAACTTCAGCAGAATTGCAGAGGCAATTGCCTCTTACGAAGCGGTGCAAATTTTTATCGATAACCCCTTCTTTGATTATGTCGATGGAGATCTCGCGGCCCTCAATAGCGATGAAAAGCGAGGGGCAATTACCTTTATGACACGAAATTCAGGGTGTACAAATTGCCACTCAGGCGCCTTTTTCTCTAATCAGGGGCTGAGAGCTGTCAGTTATCCACAGATTGGTGTTGGTAAAGATGAGAGTGGCAGTGGCGCTGACCTGGGTGGTAATGGAAGCGGCAGTTTCCGCACGCCAACGCTGCTTAACGTGGCGCTCACTGGCCCCTGGGGGCACGCAGGTCAGTTCGGTACATTGAAAAGAAATGTCGAGCATTACACTGCTCGAGCCGATTCTGTTTCCCAGTATTTCACCAACAGTGAGATGTGCGATTTGGATCAGTTTGCAGAGGTGGATGAGTGTGCCGCGAAAGTTGCGCCCAATGGCCAGGCACTGACTGAAGCACTGTTGGCTGAAAATGGCGACGGCGCTGTGAATTTGGACGACGAGGAAGTTGATTTACTGGTAGCGTTCCTCGAAACCCTAACTGATCCAGATGCGGCAAATACTGACTCCAATGCAGTCCAGTCATTGATTCCACCGCGGGACACTGGTCCAGATGGCATGCAGCTGGATGCGGTTAACCAGGAAGGTAATCAACTCTAACTCTTCTAAGCCCTTTTTACTTATTCCGCCGGTACACCGGTACTGGCGGATTGACAATACTCGACAAAGTCATCACTAAATGGAATTGATTGGGTTTTAGGGCTGCAACTGGCAAGGCTTTCCGGCAGTATAGGGATTTGGAAAGTGCCAGCTGAGGCGGAATCAGATTTCTCACACAAAATACCGATATGTACTTTTACCACTGCCAGTGGATGCCGGTGGTCGATGTTGGGTTTTGCTGTGTTTTGCGGGCTTGCTTTGTCCAGGGATTGGCGTTAGCACTCATTGGTGTATTGGTGACACCCGCGCAATCTCGCTGGGCCGATAAGTGAAAAATAAAGATACAGGTGATGTAGTGTCCGCGAAATTTAAGAGCCTGTCGCTCCTGGTGCTGCTCGGTACTCTGCTGGGGGGGTGTGTAACCTCTGGGATGCCCGAGCGCAAGGAAGTTGACCTGGATAAGGCATTGGAGACCCATGTTCAGTTGGGGCTTCGCTATTTGCGGGACCCCAACAGCAGGGAGCAGTCCCGCCGTCATTTTAATCGTGCTTTGGAATTGGGCAAAAAGAACCCACTGGCACATCACGGTCTGGCACTGCTTTATCAAGCGGATGGTGAGCTGAATATTGCGGAATCTCACTTCAAGAAAGCCTTGCGCTATAGCGACGGGTTTTCCATGGCTCACACTAATTACGGTGTTTTTCTCTATAAACAAGAGCGCTACAAAGAGGCCTTCAAGCAGTTCGAACTCGCCTCTACAGACCTCACCTATAATCGTCGATCTTTTGCCTTGGTTAACTACGGTCGTACGGCCGCGCGTCTGGGTCTCACCGACAAGGCGGAAGGGGCCTATGCCAGGGCGTTAGCGCTGAACTCCGATTTGCCGCTGGCGTTGATCGAAATGGCTGAGCTGAAATTTAACGCCGGTGATTACGCAAAATCCAAGGCATACCTGGATCAATTTAGTGAAAAGAATCGCCAGACACCCCAGTCACTGTGGCTTGGGATTCGTATCGAGAAGGTGTTTGGTAATCGTGACAAGGAGCGGAGTTACGCCCTTGCTTTGAAGAATTTGTACCCGTACTCTGCGGAGACACTGAAATATCAGGAGTTGAGTGGTAATGACGGATAGTAGTCCCGAACACTGCGAAGGTGGTGAGGTCGTATCCAATACGCAAACTTCTAAGGGTTCCGCTGGCAATCTTTTGCTGGAGGCTCGGGAAGCGGCCGGGCTGTCCCGAGAGGAGTTATCGCAGCGCCTGTGTATTATTGATAACACAGTTGAGTGGATTGAAAGCGATAATTACGAAAAGCAGCCAGAAGCTGTCTACACGCGAGGCTATATCCGCAATATTTGTCGCGAGTTGAATATTCCTGCTGAGCCGGCTTTGGAAGCCTATGATAGGGATCGGCCGCAGCCAGCACAGCGCAGTGAATCCCGGCGAACCACTAAAGCCGAGGCATTTCGCCCTGAGCGCAAGCGCGGACATGGTGCCCTGGCCCTGATTCCCCTGTTGCTCGCAGGTGGTGTCTTCTGGTGGAAGTACGGTACTCCAGTCAATATTCCCGGTATGCCCATGGGTGAGGATACTGCGGACCTGATTGCCGAAGCCCCCGTTGCCAGTGAAGTTGTAACTGATCCGGTTGCTGAAGTAGAGCGGCAGGAAGTCGCAGTTGAAGAGTTGAGCTCAGAGCCATTTGCACCAGCATCAAATGGAGTTGCTGATGTTCAGCTTGAGGTTGGCAGTGCTAAAACGGTGGAGAATAAACCCGCTGCTTCTGTGGAAAAAGTGGTTGAGCCTGTTCCCGCCCAAGTAGCCCAGTTGGACCAGGCCCTGAAAGGCGCTTTGCGGCTTCGCTTTGATGAAGATGCCTGGGTTGAGGTGAAAGACGCACAAGGTGTGATTTTACTGGCCGGGGTCCAAGCTGCTGGCAGTGCCAAATCTTTAGATGGAGATGCTCCATTTGAGCTGATGTTGGGAAATGCCCGTGCAACCCATGTGGTTTACCGCGATGAAACTATCGACAGCCAGCCTATTGGCGACCGCCGCACTCGCCGTCTGATTGTCGGCGATTAAGATGATCTTCCCCGTTTGGGCGCGAACCCTGTAGGTTTGCGCCCAATCTCTCTATAATCTCCCCTCGATTTTTATCAGTAATACCACCAGGTCAGCCTATGCAATTTGAATCTCCCATTGTCCGCCGCAAGTCGCGCCAGATCATGGTGGGTGATGTACCGGTCGGAGGGGATGCCCCGATCTCGGTGCAAAGTATGACCAACACCGAAACCTGCGATGTAGCAGCTACTGTTGGCCAGATCCAGCGCCTGGAACAGGCTGGAGCCGATATAGTGCGGGTTTCTGTGCCCAGCATGGATGCCGCAGAGGCGTTTGGAGAAATTAAAAAACAGGTGAATGTCCCGTTGGTCGCAGACATTCACTTCGATTACCGTATCGCCCTGCGGGTCGCAGACCTGGGGGTGGATTGCCTGCGTATTAACCCCGGCAATATTGGCCGAGAGAAGCGTATTCGGGCCGTAGTGGATAAAGCTCGCGATCTGAATATCCCGATTCGTATTGGTGTCAATGCGGGCTCCCTGGAAAAAGACCTGCAGAAAAAGTATGGCGAGCCCACGCCGGATGCTCTGGTAGAGTCGGCGCTGCGCCATGTATCGATCCTCGACAGCCTGGACTTCCAGGACTTCAAAGTCAGTGTAAAAGCATCCGATATCTTTATGGCCACGGCTGCCTATCGCAAGCTGGCCCAGCAGATTGAGCAACCGCTGCACTTGGGTATTACCGAAGCTGGCGGCTTGCGTGCCGGCACAGTGAAGTCGGCGATTGGTCTCGGTGCCCTCCTGCTCGACGGTATCGGTGACACCCTGCGGGTTTCCCTGGCTGCAGACCCGGTGGAAGAGGTCAAAGTGGGCTGGGATCTACTCAAAAGCCTGCGTCTGCGCAGTAAAGGTATTAACTTTATTGCCTGCCCCAGTTGCTCGCGCCAGAACTTCGATGTGGTGAAAACCATGAATGAGCTGGAGACGCGCCTGGAAGATGTGACCACACCGCTGGATGTGGCAGTAATTGGCTGTATCGTCAACGGCCCCGGCGAAGCGAAAGAAGCCGATGTAGGCCTGACTGGTGGTACCCCGAGCCATGCCATCTATGTGGATGGGCAGCCAGACCGCAAGTTTAAGAATGAAAATCTGGTGGATGATTTAGAGCGTTTGATTCGCGAGAAGGCGGCCGCCAAGGCCGAGCGCGAAGCGGATATCATCGCCAAGGCGTAGAGGGCAACAGCTCCCTGCGCAAGACCCAATTAATTGAGTGAAAAATTAAGGAACAGCGTTGAAACAGCTTCGCGCAATTCGCGGCATGAACGATCTGCTACCGGAACAGTCCCCGGTATGGCAGTACGTGGAAGCCACACTGAGTGAACTTACTAGTCGCTACGGCTACACCGAAATTCGCACTCCCTACCTGGAGTCGACCCAGTTATTTTGCCGTGCGGTGGGCGAGGCTACCGATATTGTCGAGAAGGAAATGTACACCTTTGATGACAAGAGCGGTGACAGCGTTACCCTGCGCCCTGAGGGCACAGCGGGCACTGTGCGTGCAGCAATCCAGAGCAACCTGCTGAACCAGCCACAGCGCCTGTGGTATTTCGGCCCTATGTTCCGCTATGAGCGCCCACAGAAGGGGCGCCTGCGTCAGTTCCACCAGTTTGGTGTCGAGGTGTTTGGCATTCAAGGGCCGGATATCGATGCAGAAATCCTGATCATGACTGCGCGACTGTGGCGTCAGCTGGGTATCAGCGAGCATGTGACCCTGCAGCTCAATTCCCTGGGTAACGCTGAGAGCCGCGCTGCTTATCGGGATGCGCTGGTCACTTATTTAAGTGAGCGTCGTGACCAGCTGGATGAGGACAGCCAGCGCCGTCTGGAGCGCAATCCGCTGCGAATTCTCGACAGTAAAAATGCGCAAACTCAGGAACTGCTGGCGGATGCGCCCTGTCTACTGGACTTCCTCGATGAGGAATCCGCCGCCCACTTTAGTCAGCTAAAGGCACTTTTGGACGGGGCTGGCGTTAAGTATGAGATCAATCCCAAGTTGGTGCGCGGTCTCGACTACTACGGAAAAACTGTATTTGAGTGGGTGACCGACAGCCTCGGTGCCCAGGGCACTGTGTGTGCCGGTGGCCGCTATGACGGCCTGGTAGAACAGATGGGTGGCAAAGCCACTCCGGGAGTGGGTTTTGGCCTGGGTGTTGAGCGCCTTGTATTGATGCTGGAAACCCTAGAAGTGTTGCCTGAGTCCCTTTCGCAACAGGTAGATGCCTACCTGGTTGCCGTTGGTGATGTACAATCAGCTGCCATGACAGCCGCCGAGCAATTGCGCGACGAGCTGCCCTGGTTGCGACTGCAGTTGCACTGTGGTGGAGGAAGCTTTAAAAGCCAGATGAAGAAAGCTGATAAGAGCGGCGCCGATTATGCGCTGATTATCGGCGAAGATGAGGCTGCAAGTGGTCAGATAACTGTGAAGTACCTTCGCGCTGACCAACCGCAGCAAACGCTGGCACCGAAAGAGCTGGCAGCACTGCTGCAAGGCTGAAAGAAACACTGAGGGAGGCGGAGGCCCCCGCCGGGAAAGTTAGTAATCTACAGGAAAGGCAAATTACCCAATGGCTGAGCATCTTACCGAACAAGAACAAATAGAAACGCTGAAGCGCTGGTGGGCGGAAAATGGCAAGGGAATTGTGACTGGCATTGTGCTGGCCCTGGCCGGTTACTTCGGTTATCAGTGGTGGCAGGGAGATCAGCGCACCAAGGCTGAAGCGGCCTCTGACTTGTACCAGACTTTCGTTGAAGCGGTCTCCGCCAACAACAATCAACCGGACAACAAGCAGCTTACCACTGCCAAGAATGTGGCCGAGCAGCTGAAAGATGATTTTGCCAAGCGTATCTACGCCAGCCAGGCTGCACTGCGTCTCGCAGCTATTTCAGCGGAGAGCAATGACCTGGAAGCTGCCGAGCAGCAGCTGCAGTGGGTACTCGACAACACCAGTGAAGCAAGCCTGGAGTTGCTCGCTAAACGCCGCCTGGCCGCTGTTTTGGCGGCCCGTGGTGAGTCCGATGAAGGCCTGAAATTGCTCGAGGGCACTATACCCCCGGCATTCGCGGCCCTTTATTCTGAGACTCGTGGTGATATCCTGAAGCAAAAGGGTGACATCGCCGGTGCGCGTGCCGCGTACGAGCAAGCACTGACAGAGCTTCTGCCAGAGCAAGCGGGCAACACCCAACTTCTGCGCCTGAAGGCTGAAAGCCTGGCGGTAACCGAGAGCAGTGACGCTCAGAACCAAACCGAGCCTGTATCTGAGGGAGACGAGTAATGGGATTTCTGAATCGCGCTGCGGGTCGCACTGCAGCGGTGGCGCTAGCGGTGGCCCTGGCTGCCTGTGCCTCTAATGACGAGAAGGAAGATGTCGACCCCGTCGAACTGGTGGATATTAACTCCACTGTTGCCCTGCAAGAGGTGTGGTCTGCCGATATTGGCGGTATTGACCAAAAGCGTTACGCGATGCTGCAGCCGAGCCTTATCGATGGTCGCCTGATAGCTGCCAGCAGCGATGGTGAAATCAGTGCTTTTGATCGCAGCTCCGGGCGCAAGCTCTGGGAGACAGATCTGGATGTAGATCTGAGCGGTGGTGTGGGTACTGGCCTGGGCATGGCGGTAGTCTCCGACTACCGCGGCCGCGCTGTGGCTCTGGATCTCGAAAACGGCGCTGAGCTATGGAATTACCAGGTCTCCGGCGAAGTAGTTGCCGCTCCAGCGATCGGTGCTGGCGTGGTTGTCCTGCAGACCGTAGATGGCAAGCTGGTTGGCCTCGACGCTACCAGCGGTGAAGAGTTGTGGAGCCACAATACCAATTTGCCAGTACTGACCCTGCGCGGTACTGCAGCACCTGTTATTAGCGGTGGTATGGTGATTGCCGGCCTGGATAACGGCAAACTGCTGGCCCTGGACGCCCGCGATGGCATTCAGCGCTGGGAACAGCGAGTCGCTATTCCCCAGGGCTCTGCGGAGCTGGAGCGGGTAGTTGATATCGACGGTGCTCCAGTAGTGCGCGGTGATTTGGTGTTTGCCGCCAGCTACCAGGGCCGTGTTGTCGCCCTGTCCAAAGATAATGGCCGCGGCCTCTGGGCTCGCGATGCCTCTACCCACCACGAAGTGGCAGTAGGTGGTGGCCATGTCTACCTCAGTGATGCCTCCGGTAGCGTCTATGCCTACAATGTGGGCAGCGGCCAGATCGAGTGGAGTAATAACGAACTATTGCGCCGCGAATTGAGCGGACCGGCTTTCTTCCAGGACGTGGTCGTTGTGGGAGATCTGGAAGGCTACCTGCATGTGCTGGACCCCAATTCCGGACAATTTATTGGCCGCGAGCAGGTGGACGGTGATGCGATTCGCATCCCCATTCTGGTTGATGGCGATCTGATATTTGTGCTGTCGGATGACGGCAAGTTATCAGCTCTACGCCTCGCTGATTCCTGATAATCGCAGCCAACTGACGAGAGGCGGACAGGCTGTCCGCCTTAGGGCTTAGAGCCCGCAAATGGAGCCTGCTGCGCAGGCAAGTTGAAATCGCCCGCCTCGCGCGGGCTTTTGTATTTTTTTATACGGCTAAAACCAGAATTTGTATGCTGCCAGTAATTGCCCTGGTCGGGCGCCCCAATGTGGGCAAATCCACACTTTTTAACCGGTTGACCAAGTCTCGCGACGCTTTGGTGGCCAACTACGCCGGGCTTACCCGCGATCGCAAGTACGGTGAGGCGGAGATCGACGGGCGCAAGCTGTTACTGGTCGATACCGGTGGTATTTCCGGTGGCGAAGAAGGCATCGATGCGGCTATGGCCGAACAATCTATGCAGGCCATTGAAGAAGCAGACTTCGTACTCTTTTTGGTGGACAGCCGCGCCGGCCTGACCCCAGCCGACGAGATGATTGCCGAGCGCTTGCGCACCCGCTCCAAGCCCACTTTCCTGGTGGCCAACAAAGTTGATGGGGTAAACCCGGATATTGCCCTGGCACCTTTCTATGAATTGGGTATTGGTGAGCTTTTCCCGACGACTGCTACCCACGGACGCGGTGTTCGCTCCCTGATGCAGCGGGTAATCGAGGACCTGCCCGAGCAGGAGATTGAAGAGGAAGCCGAGGAAGCGACCGGAATCAAGATTGCCATTGTGGGCCGCCCCAATGTAGGTAAATCTACCCTGGTTAACCGCCTCTTGGGTGAGGACCGGGTTGTTGTCTACGATCAGCCCGGCACAACCCGCGATAGCGTCTATATCAATTATGAACGCGACGAAAAGCCTTACACCCTGATCGATACTGCGGGCATTCGCCGCCGGAAAAATATCAAGGAATCGGTGGAGAAGTTCTCTATCGTCAAAACCTTGCAGGCGGTGGAAGATGCCAACGTGGTGGTGCTGGTGATCGATGCCCGCGAAGGCCTGGTGGACCAGGATATGCACCTGATGGGCAGCGTAGTACAGGCGGGACGCGCGCTGGTAGTTGCCCTGAACAAGTGGGATGGGCTGGAAGCGGATCATCGCGACTATGTGAAAGCCGAGTTGGAGCGTCGCCTGCGCTTTGTGGACTTTGCTGATGTGCACTTTATTTCTGCACTACATGGCACCGGTGTTGGGCATCTGTACGAGTCCATTGAGGGTGCTTACCAGAGCGCTACAGACAAACTGTCCACTAATCACCTCACTCGTATTCTGGAGTGGGCGGTAAGTGAGCACCAACCACCTTTGGTGCACGGACATCGTATCAAATTGCGCTACGCTCACGCCGGTGGACAAAATCCGCCGGTTATTGTGATCCACGGTAACCAGACTGAGCAGGTACCGGCACATTATGTGCGCTACCTGGAGAAGACTTTCCGCAAGGCTCTGGATTTGCACGGTACTCCGGTAAAAATTGAGTTCCGCACCAGCGCTAACCCCTACGCGGACAAAAAGAACAAGCTGAGTGACCGCCAGAAGGCCAAGAAACGCCGCCTGATGAAGTTTGTTAAAAAGAAGAAAAAATAAGAGGCGGTAACTTAGGTTACCTGTAAGCCGGCAAGGGATACTGCCGGTTTGCGCACCACTCCAGCTTCTACAGCCTTAACCCACAGTGGAATGGCATTGTGGGATTTCTATCGTACCAGTGATCCCGTTTTTGACGGGGCCAGGGAAGAAACCACAAGGAGAATACGATGTTGAAGCTGAAGAATCCTGCATTGCTGCGCAACCAGTCCTATATCAATGGCCAGTGGATTGACGCTGATTCTGGCGATACCTTCGATGTGTTGGACCCGGCAACTGGCAAGGCGGTTGCCAGTATCGCCAACTTGGGGGCAGATGAGACTCGCCGTGCTATAGAAGCTGCTGATAAAGCCTGGCCTGCCTGGCGCGATACTCCGGTAAAAGAAAGAGCGAAAATACTCAGGCGCTGGTATGAGCTGATAATTGCTAACGCCGATGATCTAGCCATTATTTTGACCGCAGAGCAAGGCAAGCCACTGACAGAGTCCCGTACCGAAATTGTGTATGGTGCTAATTATGTCGAATGGTTTTCGGAAGAAGCCAAGCGCGTCTACGGGGATGTTATTAGCCCGCCTTCCAGTGATAAACGGCTCTTGGTTATCAAGCAGTCGATTGGTGTGACCTGTTCTGTAACGCCATGGAATTTCCCCAGCGCTATGATCGCACGCAAAATGGCTCCCGCTATTGCCGCAGGCTGTCCATTTATTGCCAAGCCCGCCTCCGAAACACCTCTATCCGCACTGGCTCTCGCAGTTCTCGCTGAGGAAGCGGGAATTCCCCCAGGTGTTTTTAATATTGTTGCAGGGGATAAGGCACCGGAGATTGGCGCAGAAATGACGGCCAATCCCTTAGTGCGGAAATTTACTTTTACCGGTTCTACTGCTGTCGGAAAATTGCTGCAAGCCCAGTGTGCAGCAACCATGAAAAAAACCTCTATGGAATTGGGCGGTAATGCCCCATTTATTGTTTTTGATGATGCTGACATTGGCGAAGCTGTAAAGGGCGCAATTGTTTGTAAATATCGCAATGCCGGTCAAACCTGTGTATGCGCCAATCGCATTTTCGTGCAGGAAGGTGTTTACGATGAATTTGCACAGAAATTTTCCGCTGCGGTAAACCAGCTTTCCATGGGCAGTGGTTTTGATAGCGGTGTCGACATGGGCCCTATGATTACCACCAAAGCAGTGAAGAAAACGGAATCTCTGGTGGAAGATGCGCTGCAAAAAGGCGCGCAACCCCTGGTTGCTGGTGGTCCCAGTACTATGGGGGAATGCTTTTATTCTCCTGTAGTATTGGGTGGGGCCACCGATCAAATGCACTTGTTCAAAGAAGAGATCTTCGGTCCGGTAGCTCCGCTATATAAATTCTCCTCTGAAGAAGAAGTCATTAAAATGGCCAACGATACGGAATTTGGTCTGGCTTCTTATTTTTACTCCAGGGATATCGGTCGTATTTGGCGTGTTGCAGAAGGACTTGAATACGGTATGGTCGGTATCAATGAGGGTATTATTTCCAACGAAATGGCACCCTTTGGCGGTGTAAAAGAATCCGGGCAGGGGCGCGAGGGCTCAAAATACGGTATTGAGGATTACCTGGAAATAAAATATCTGTGTGTCGGCGGTATTGATAAGTAGTTTATAAAAGTGTTTGGATTTTAAATGGTTGTAGAGCCTATTGCGCGGGTGCATTCCTGCTTTGGAGAAAAGTTTGGAGTGCCCCGCCAGCCACTATTGGCGGATGCCAGTCGCGCCAGTATTGCGTTGCTACCCCCCCTGGATACGCCAGATGCAGTTGCGGGTCTGGAGCAAAATAGCCATATCTGGGTAGTGTTCCAATTTCACCAAGCCGCTGGGCAGTGGTCAGCTAAAGTGCGCCCGCCCCGTTTGGGCGGCAATAAGAAACTGGGTGTACTAGCCACTCGCTCGCCTTTTCGTCCCAATAATATCGGGCTGTCAGTAGTTCGTCTTCTGGAGGTACGCACCTCTCCTAAAGTGGAGTTGATAGTTGCCGGGGCAGATTTGGTCGATGGTACGCCGGTATTGGATATTAAACCCTATGTTCCCTATGCGGATGCGTTAACGCATGCGCAAAGTGAATTTGCTGACGCAGCTCCAGTGCAAATTCCCGTTACTATCCCCGAGTCAGTTCTGAATAAAGCCAAAGCCTACCGCGATGACTGGGGTACAGATCTTCCCCGTTTAATTGAACAGGTGTTATCCCAGGATCCAAGACCGGCATACCAAAAGACCGATCCACAGCGCACTTATGGCATGCAATTGTGTGAATTCAATTTGCGTTGGCGTTATACCGATGCCGGAATAGAAGTGGTGGCACTAGAATAACCCTCGACTAGCTAGTTTCAGTATTCTGCAGTAAGTCAGGATGTGTCTCCTCCATAACTGTCTAGGGTTCGGAACGGATATGTCATTCATTTTCATGGGAAATACAATTCCCCAAGATACGGCATTCGCCTAAAAATAACGCCTAGCTATCTAAGGGCACAGCTATGCCAGTACGTGAAACCTTTAATTATCAAGGCTTAGATGCTATTCGCGTCGGCCGAGTCAATATGGGTGTTAATACAACCTTTGTTGTTTATCGCCTCAATGGAACCGTAATTGATACGGGTCCCAGCAATCAGTGGAAGTATGTCAAGCCGTTTATACAAAGCGCACCGCTAAAGCAGTTATTGCTGACTCATCACCATGAAGACCATAGTGGCAATGCCGGCGCTATCCAGAAACTTACCGGTGTGCAGGCGGTGGCTCCGGATCTGACTATTGGTATATTAAAAAAAGGCTTCCGAATTCCCCCGATGCAGAAGTTTTTCTGGGGAACTGCGGGAAAAGCGGAGGTAGCACCTCTCCCAGCGGAGGTCTACGTTGGTGAAGAAGAAGTATTACCAGTATTTAGTCCCGGGCATGCAAAGGATATGACCTGCTATTTGTTACCTGAGCGTGGCTGGCTGTTTAGTGCTGATTTATTTATTGCCAACTACTTAAAGTTCCTGCGTATTGATGAAGATGTCCCTACATTAATGAAAAGTATAAAGGGAGTCCTGGATCATTCATTTGACGTTATCCTTTGCCCTCATAGAGGTGTGGTAGAGGATGGTTGGCAGCAGTTGAATAAAAAATATGAGTACCTGCTTAATCTATCTGGAGAGGCGCAGGAGTTGACGGAGCAGGGACTGCCCTTAGAAGAGACTACTTTGCGTTTATTAGGCAAAGAAGGGTTGTTCAGCGCTTTGACTGGTTATAACTTCTGCAAGAGAAATTTGATTGCTTCATGCTTACAGGTTAACTTGGATGAGATGCCTAGATTCTAGGTTTTCATTACTTTCTAGGCAGTAGCCAATTTCGATGCAAAGTTATTTGTTAAGATGATCATTGCTTCTGGATTAAGAGTTGCAGAAGAAGGGTATTTTGTGATCAGGGAATCGCTAAGGGTATTTATTTTTGGATTGCTTGCCTGGCCATTACTAAGCAATATATTGAGTTTTTAAAACCTTTCCTGATTGCACTAAATTATGATGAATTTTCTGGGGGGCTTGCGCCTAGTTTGGTAGATATTATCTATCCCTATTTTACATTGGTATCTATTGCTTTTGCCTATGCTTTCTTTATATTGACTCGGATGATAACGGGGCGGCTAAAGCGTTGGTTGTGTGTTAGTCTGGTGCTGGCTTATCTAGGTGTATCAATCTATCCAGTATTCGCTGAAGAATCTATTGTGTATTTAACTTTAAGTGGTACTCACTACTTGATTGAGTTAATTATGTTAATAATTGGTGCAACTATTATTTATAAAAGTATATCAGAATCCTCTGTGGCAGCAGGTGAGAGTGTTAGTGCTGCGAGGAAAGCCTGAATAGAGTCTATTTCTCTGCTTCAATAATAAATCGTTTGATTCTAACCCCAGCATCCTTTCGCATTTCCGGGTGGATTTTCTTATAGTATTTGTTCATTACCTGGTCGGCAAACTGCTCTCTTTCTGGGTGGCCTAGATGGCGGAACTGGGGAACCCATGATAGAAAGAAGGTAGTGAGATTTTCCCAGGTTTGAAAATTTTCCACATGATAGATTTCATCGAATCTTGGTAAGTAGAAGCCTGCTTCTTCGGCATAGTTCCGCATTTCCTCTAGCGTATAGTGATTATAAGGATCGTGAAAACTTTCAAAATAGGGTTTCCATGTAGCTGTTTCTTGTTCCTCGTATACAGTCTCCCAGAAATTTTCATGATCAACCTGAAAACCACAAACTACTTTACCGTTATCTTTTAAATATTTGTAAAAACTATTCCAGACTTGAGCTTGGTCCGCTACCCAGTGTAAACAACTAAAAGAAAAAATAATGTCGAATTTGTAGTCGAACTGGATTTCGTCTGCGCTCATTTGCTCGAAGGATAGGTTGGGTATATTGGCGTAATTTTTATTGGCATAACAAATCATATCCTCGGTTAGATCAATACCGATAATCCTGCCATTCGTCATACGCTCAGCTAAATAGCGGGTCACCTTGCCATCGCCACAACCCACATCAAGAATAGTGGCTGCCTGGCGATAATCGCAGCGATGTATGGCTTCCATCGCGTGGCGCCACTGCATGTCAGAGGCGTTTACGTACTCTTGAGCCTGCCACTTATCATGCCTGATAGGTTCATTCATTGGTGTGACGCCCTGAGTCTCATTGTGGATGGTGAATCAGTTTAGCCCGGATACACTTATGATTTGTGTAGCAATTTCAGCCATCGACAAATATGGCACAGGAATCTGTGCGGTTTGTAAAACCGTCATTCTGACCACCTGCGGAACGAAAGGTAAAAGTCTGGGGGAGTACTGTGAAACTCAAAGGATCTTGCCACTGCCAATCGGTTAAGTTCAGGTTGAACTCCGGGCAACCTTATCCCTTCAACCGTTGTTACTGCTCAATATGCAGAAAAACTGCTGGAGGAGGGGGCTTTGCTATTAACCTGGGGGCAGATTTCCAAACCCTGAAAGTGGAGGGCGAGGAGTTTTTGAGTGTCTATCAGGCTGAAATTGGGATTCGAAGTCGGGAAAGTAGCGGGAAGAGTCCGGCACAGCGACATTTTTGTTCAAAGTGTGGCAGTGCGTTATGGCTTTGGGACCCGCGCTGGCCAGAACTGGTACACCCCTTCGCTTCTGCGATTGATTCTGAGTTGCCGGTACCGCCAGTGCGTAGCCACATGATGCTGGATTATGCTCCGAGTTGGGTGCAGCCAGATATACGGGAGGGGGACGAAATGTTTGGAAGCTACCCTGAAGAGTCCCTGGCTGAATGGCACCAGCGAAATGTTCCCGATTAGGGAGGGGATAAAGAGAGGCGGGGCGAGCCTGTGGCCGCCCCGCTTCAGGTTTATAGAGTTAACCTTGCGTTTATTCTTCCGCGAGATAGAGCACCAGGTTATCCAGGAAGTTGACCAGGTCTGCCTTTTCAGTGTCACTCAGCCCATCAAACTGTTCCTTGCTGGATTCAGCTTCACCACCGTGATAGACAATCGCCTCAGTCATAGTGGTAGCGCGTCCATCGTGTAAATAAGGTGGTGTTGAGCCAACGCCCCAGAGGTTTTCTGTAAGGAATACTGAGGCTCCCACATTGCCTTCATCAATTTCCTCGGCCATGGCTGTTCCCATATCGTGACGCTTAAGGTCACCATATAGGCGGACGATAGCCCCGCCATTTTCCGATTCCTCAAATTGCCCCAGCGTTTGTCCAGAAGGAAGCTCCTGCGGGTTATCCATGATCTCTGTGAGCAAGTTAAATTGCAGGGATTGGCTGGGTAGGCCGGCTATATCGCCCGCGGGATAAGTTTCATCGCGGTAGCTAGCGTGCTGAGAGGGCTCATAGAATACCGGCGATGCAACTTCCATCTCGGGGGAGTGGCAAGAGGCACAGCCAATGGAGCTAAATAGCTCTTCGCCATTTTCGATACTGGCAATTTCCTCATTGCTTAAGGGTAGGCCGTATGTCTCCTGCTCCTCTTCCGTTAGGGAGTCGATTACGCTGTTAAGCTCGATCTTTGTTACCGGGCGGGGTTGCGCTGCGTTGTAGATAGTTAACGCGGTGATGTCACCAACACTGAGCTCGTTAGTGATCGAATCAAAGTCACTATCCGCATCACCGACCAGTTCAGTGGCCTGCATGCCCAATTCCTGGTGTGCCGCGCCACGAACGAATGCGCGTACAAATCCGGTTAGGCCTTTCCACTCAAAGGGTCTGACTACCAGGTCAGTATCGAGGCCTTCAACGCTATCGTAGTTGACCTCATCACAGGAGACGGAGATCTCACCAAAGCTAACGCCTTTTGCGGTTAGTGCGACAGTTGTATCGGTGCCGGATGAGCAGCTCTCACTGATAGCCTCATCCCGCAGAGTGTGCAGTTGGGTAGTCATTTCTTCTGCTACCAACTGTACAGCCCCCATACCGAACAAGTGGGGCGACTGGCGTTCGATAAATCCTCTTTGCTTGCGCTCAGGGTCCATGCGAATCACATTATCGTTAACACCACCACCGCCATCGGCCACGGGTACGTTGTGACAACTGATACAGGAGTCACCGTTGGGGCCCGTCGTGCGGTGGGGCAAGACATTTGCCCATGCATTTGGCCCTTTCAGGTCAGGTCGAGGGAAGCTGGTGAACCTTTTGCCGTTGCCTACATTTACGCCGACCCCGTCGAGAGCGTTGTAATTCATCTCGAATAACTCATCGCCCTCCTCAAAAGCGTGAACATAGGCTTCCAAGGTATCCATGGATTCGAGATCAGATTGCTCTAAATGTCCACCCAGGTGAATTTCAATTGCCCCAGCATGCAATATCTGTACGGTATCGAAGACTTCACTAAAATCGAAAGGAGTGGTCCTTTGCTGTCTTTGGTTTTTTCTTGCGTGCTTGGGAACTCGGTTTTTATCGTGCTTGGAACCAAAGTCGGCAAGCGCTGGAGTGGCATTAAATGTTAAAGCCGATATTGCCATAGCGACAGGCAACAGGTGTTTTTTAAGTATCATCAGCTATATCTCCGGGTACTGATATTGAGCGGACGTAAGGTGAGTTTTTCTACGAAAATGCACTCGATGCGGAGACACTCGAACACTTTTCTTTTAAGCACGATTCCCCAAAAAACTGATTATCAGTTGTGCTACAAGGAAAAATTGATAGAGATTTTGGTAATAACATTTTTATCTCGCAAAGTGCATCCAGTGAAGGTTTAACAGCATCCTTGCAAGCTTCTTATAGGTAGAACTGTGCCTGTTCTGCCACTTATGGCAGGCGTCAAGACCACGGGAGATACAGTATTGCGATAGCAGATTTTAAAGCTCAGATTAACTGACCTAAAGATCTAAAATGCGATCCCGATTGTGTCGATTTTGCCCATAACCTACCGCGCTAGTACGCGGCTATGTTTTTGTTTTTCGGCTTTTTTAGTTGCCGTTTGTGATGAATAAGTTCCTTTGAAAGGGTAGGTATTTGCATATTTGCCTTTCGGTGACAGGCTTTCCTACTTCACGGAAAGTCCCTATTCCTGGTGGTTGTGACATTAGATTTAGGAAAAAGTGCTGGTTATTAACGTTACTGAAGGCAATGGATATTTTGAAAAACTTATAATTATTTTCGATTGAGAGTGAATTCCCCAATTGTGAATTCGTATTGTCTTCAGGTGACACATGGTTTGGAGGCTAATAACTTATCTGTTTGTGGAATTTAATATCACCTTTGTAGATAGGGTTTATGGAAACACTTCTTACCTTCGGTGCGTGCCAGTTCGTTATACCAGATCAAATTTCAGCATGCGCTTGTGAGCGTAGATACAGAGATGAAGGGTATTTGATCGCTCTCTTACTTACAGAAAGGTGCTTTGGGGGGGCGACTAATGTGAACCGTATAACTGTCAAAAAAGTTTAGCTTTATTGAAAACATTATTGGCGTATTTTCCTTTCTAGTAGAGGGATAGAGTGATCGGTCTAAAACAATGGTGTTTCCGTTCGAGTGCTCAATGAATTTAGGCTTAAAGTAAAATTGGCGCACTATTCTTTTGAATGGCGCGATAAA
Organism: Microbulbifer maximicatervae (SeqCode); assembly: GCF_052466985.1. Taxonomy (NCBI): domain Bacteria; kingdom Pseudomonadati; phylum Pseudomonadota; class Gammaproteobacteria; order Cellvibrionales; family Microbulbiferaceae; genus Microbulbifer; species Microbulbifer maximicatervae (SeqCode). The sequence goes on along the minus strand of NZ_CP174298.1, from coordinate 2,712,095 downwards.
GATCTTTGTCGCCATATATTTCAATATAGAAACAATGAGATAGTTCTATCATTGCGCCTGTAGGCGAGGAAGCCCCCAACTTACTATCAACTACAAAGCTGCTGAGAGATATTTTTAACGAGTGGTTCGTTTTTTCTCATTGTGGCGTACAAGGAACATGGATAGTGATATGGATTGTCACGACAATGTCACAAAAAATCGAATAAATTTGCCCGTATGGCTTCGTTTAACTGTGGCTGGTACTTTTGAATGAGGTAGGTTAATTCGAAGCTGATAAAAATATTAGTGTATTCGAATTGTATAAATTCCTAAGAGTTTTTAGGGGGTAGGGTGAGGAAAGTATTGATTTTGGGAGGTGATGGATTTTGTGGTTGGCCTACATCTCTCCACCTTTCAGAGGTGGGTTATGAAGTTATTATTGTTGATAACTTATCACGGCGAAAAATTGATATTGAGCTTGAAGTTGATTCATTGACACCAATCAGGCACCTGTCTGAGCGGCTTCGTGTATGGCGTGAAGTTTCCGGTATGTCCATCAGGCATATTTATATTAACCTCGGACAGGATTTTGAGCGATTGGTCACTCTCTTAAAAGAGGAAAAACCAGACGCGATTGTACATTTTGCTGAACAGCGTGCCGCACCCTATTCGATGAAATCTGTCCGGCATAGACGTTATACACTTGATAATAACTTGAATGCTACCAATGATGTCCTGGCGGCTATAGTAGAAAGCGGATTGGATATACATTTGATTCACTTGGGTACTATGGGTGTATACGGGTATGGAACAGCTGGTCTCACTATTCCCGAAGGATATTTAAAAATCCAGGTAGAGACTGAAGGGTATTTGAATGAACAGGAGATTCTTTACCCTAGTAATCCAGGTTCTATCTATCATATGACAAAGGCTCAGGATCAATTGTTATTTTCCTTCTATAACAAGAACGATCAGGTACGTGTCACTGATTTACACCAAGGGATCGTTTGGGGTACCCAGACCCGACAAACACAGAGGGATGAATCTCTGATTAATCGATTTGATTATGATGGTGATTATGGAACAGTCCTCAATCGATTCCTGATGCAAGCGGCGATTAATTACCCACTTACCGTTCATGGCACTGGCGGCCAGAAGCGGGCATTTATTCATATTCAGGATACCTGTCAATGTATTCAGTTAGCTATTGAAAATCCTCCAGAGATAGGCGATAGAGTCAAAATTCTGAATCAAATGACAGAGACGCATCGTATCAGGGATCTAGCAAATTTAATCTCCAACAAGACAGGGGTGGGAATTGCCTACTTGGACAACCCCAGAAAAGAGTCAGCAGAAAATGATTTGTTGGTAAATAATGATCAGCTTATCGAGATGGGGCTCAAGCCTATAACTCTGAATGATAATCTTCTCACTGAAGTTGAGGGTATTGCCAAAAAATATTCACATCGATGTGACCAAGCTAAAATCCCTTGTGTGTCGAAGTGGTGATTTTTTTATACTTCAATGGTCCTGGTTTTATATGAAATCAAGGCTGCCTGTGGAAGGTGAGGTTTAATGTCTATAGCTGAAGAGTGCAAAATATGAAGATTTTGATTGCTACGGATACATATCCGGAGCAACTAAATGGTGTTTCCAGAGTACTGGAAAAAACTGAGAAAGAACTCATAGCAAGGGGGCACCAAGTAAAAATTGTTTCTGCTACTGATTTTACTAATTTCCCCTGGCCGGGCTATAAAGAAGTGAAAATTGCAGTATTTCCTGGTGGGAAAGCTGCCCGAATTATTGAGGATTTTTCACCGGACGCTATTCACATTATGAGTGAAGGTCCTGTGGGGTGGGCTGTTCGTGGCTACTGCAAGCGGAATAATTTGCGTTTTACGACATCTTGGCTGTCCCGTCTCTCTGAATATGTATCGATTCGCTATAAAGTTCCACTGAAGTGGTTACACGGTCTCCTTCGTCGCTTTCATAATTCCGCAGCACAAACAATGGTGACTACAGATGGTATGGCAGCGGAAGCTCGAACCTTGGGGATTGCCCGTGTCACCCGCTGGCGAAGAGGCGTAGAGTTAGAAAAATTCCACCCGGTTGAGACAAAACTTTTTGAGGGCCTAACTCGACCTATCATGCTCAATGTAGGGCGTGTTGCAGTGGAAAAATCACTGGACAAGTTTTTATCTCTTGAGTTACCGGGAACAAAAGTTATCGTGGGGGATGGTCCTCAACTCAATGAATTAAAGAGGAAGTTTCCACAGGCGGTATATCTGGGAATTAAAGAGGGTAAGGACTTAACTGAATGCTACAGCGCTGCAGATGTTTTTGTATTTCCTTCGGTAACTGACACTTTTGGTCTGGTTAATCTTGAGTCTTTAGCCTGTGGTTTGCCCGTTGCCGCCTACCCTGTGACAGGTCCGAAAGATATCATTGGTGATGCCCCCGTTGGAGCGTTGGATAGCAATCTGCAAGTGGCCATAGAAAAGGCACTATTATTGGACCGATCGGAATGTGTTACTCATGCCAGGACCTATTCCTGGGATGTTGCCACTGAGGATTTTATTTCAAGCCTGGTCCCGGTAAGTGCAGTAGAGGCTTTGCCTGTTGATGGCTAGATAAAAGCGTTGCTCGTAAAGTTCGCAAGGCTTACTTGCGAGCTGACTTGAGCAATTCAACCCAGCAGTACTTGTTAACAAATGCATAGTGTCCCAGCTGGTGCCAGCTTTGAGTTGAGCTATTTGGCATTATACTTGAGAGATATTCTGGCATTTTAATATCAATTATATCGTCGGCATCACCATAAAATATTTTGGTGGAAGTGGTGATTTCACGAGGATCAAACCCCCAATCCCAAAGCGCCATTATCATTTCAAAAAAACCCTCCCCATGCTGCGTTGCTCCAGCAGAAAATGATTCTTCAAACATTTTCTTAAGTGCCGGGTCTCGAATAAACAGTGCGGCATCAGAGGCGTCTTTCTTTGCAAAGAGCTGAATATAATCTTGTATATTGCTATTGGCTTGGTATGCACTTAATCGGCACAGACAACGAGTAAGAAATTGCCAACGATGGATCTTTGCGATAAGTCTGATATCCGGGTTTTTTAGCAGGTCAGTCATTCCTGGGTAGTCCAGTGGCGCAACTGGGGCTGCAAGGGCAATTTTAGAGACTCTGTGGGGAAGTTTGTTAGCGATAGAAAGTGCATGAGGGGCACCACCTGAATGGCCGACTACCGAAAATGTCTCAATATTTAGACGATTAACCAGTTCTTCGATATCTGCCCCCCAATCAACCATTCGCCGGCCTCTATGGGGAGATGATCCCCCCACACCAGGTTGATCTACAGAGATGATTCTTACGCCAAGAGATGCGGTAAGGTCTCTATCAGGATTGCGAATTAGTCGCGAATCTGAGAAGCCATGATTGAAAAGCACAGGCCAGCCATTTGGATCACCATAGTCATCATAAGTAAGGATACGGCCGTCACTTATCTGCAAGGCAGGCATTCTGGGCGCTTCTTTAGGTTAGGTATGATCGGAGTATAGTGAGACTTCGTTTTGTGATGGGGGAGGCCAATGTTGTAACTTGTATCTGACCCAAAGGGGGAGTACCAGTTGATTAGGCGAGAAGGAGAATCACATTGAAAATAAAGACCACGCTGATCAACATCTGCTGTTTGACGTTACTGTTGGTTGCGGGTCTCCCTGTAGCACAGGAGACGGCATCTGGTGATCACGTCAAGGTGCGTTGGCTGGCACCTGATACATTTCGCCAAGGAATGAGAGAGACGGTTGGGTTCTACTTTGAGGTAGATCCTGGATGGCATGTGTATTGGCGTAATGCTGGAGATTCAGGGGCGGCTCCCCGGTTTGATATGGAGGCTCAGGGCGCTTTATTAGGGCCGATCGAATGGCCATTCCCAACGCGCCTCCGGGTAGAGCATCTTACTAACCTAGGGTACTCCGGGAATGTTGCCTACCTGTTCCAGCTCCTTCCAGATAAGCGCACGCAAGAGGTGACCCTGCATGCGGACCTGGAGTGGTTGGTTTGTAAAGTGGATTGCATACCGGGCTTTGCCACTATGAGCCTTGTACGGCCGGTTGCAGAGCAGGCGGCTTGGCCAGCTACAGATCTGGCGTTAAGGAATTACTTTGCCAACAGGCTTCCAGGGGGAGAAAGTGAGAGCCCGTGGCAACCAGTATCCATTTCAGCGCGAGGTAGTGAGCATATTACTTTGCAGCTCAGTGGGAATCGTAGCGATGAAATACCAAGTATTTTCCCCATAAATGGTGACTTGTACTCTGCGTCTGAGCCAGAAGTTCAGCGCGAAGATGAAACTCTCCTCTACAAGTTCAAGCGCCTTCCGGGCTCTGAGATTAGTGAAAGCAGTGAGTTTGTGATTACAGACTCGAGCCGGGCTTGGAAAGTCACTGCCCCCCTCTTATCCCAAGTGGAAATTGAGAAGAGTGCGACCTCTATATGGCTTTTACTCCTGTCAGCATTTATTGCCGGTATCCTATTGAATCTGATGCCCTGTGTTTTCCCGGTGCTGTCCATAAAGCTATTTGGACTGATTAACGGTGGTAATCGTCCAGCCGAACGCTTGCGTGAATCTTTCCTATATGGCGCCGGCATTATGGTGACTTTTCTTGCCCTGGGGCTTGCTTTATTGGCTCTACGCTGGGGAGGGTTGGCCGTTGGCTGGGGTTTTCAACTTCAGTCACCGGTTGTGGTAATTGGGTTAATTATGCTCTTCTGGCTGATGGCCCTATCCTTTAGCGGCTTTTTGGAGTTTGGGTACCGATTAATGGGGCTTGCTAGTTCCAGTAGCCGTGGCTCCTTTACCACCGGTGTTTTAGCTGTCTTTGTTGCCGCCCCCTGTACCGGTCCATTTATGGGAGCAGCTCTGGGAGCTGCGGTGGTGATTCCTCCACTTCAGGCTCTACTCATCTTCTTATGCCTCGGTTTAGGGCTCGCTGCGCCATTTATTTTGATGTGTGCAAGTCCTGTAATACTGAGGCATCTGCCAGCTCCAGGTCCATGGATGGAGAAGTTGCGTCAGTTTCTTGCATTTCCGCTTTACGCAACGGTGATATGGCTACTATGGATTTTAGGGCGCCTAGCTGGGGACTCAGGTTGGTTGGCCGGTTTAAGCCTGTTGCTCGTTGTTACTCTTGCAATCTGGCTAGTAAAAAATTTTTCCAAAAAGGGGGGAGCAGCGGGTCTGATTTGTGTCGCTGCTATTTTGCTAATATCTCTACCGGCAATCCGTATGGAGGGTGGTGAGCAACCTGCAGAAATGGCGTATGACTGGCATCGTTATGACAAGGCACTGTTGACGGAAGCCTTGGATAATGGGCGCCCTGTATTTATTGACTATACCGCAGCCTGGTGTATTACCTGCCAGGTAAATAAAAAGCTGGTGCTTGATACCCCAAGTGTACAAGCATTATTTAAAAAGAATAACGTGCTTCTAATTCGGGCTGACTGGACGCGTTATAACCCTGAAATTACCCAAGCTTTGCAGGATTTAGGGAGGAACTCTGTACCTGTATATGCATGGTATCCTGCAGGAGAGAAAAAACCAGAGTTACTTCCACCACTGCTGCAAGAGTCTTTAATTGCAGCACTGTTTAGTAAGCTCTTAACTGTTAATAGTGAGGATGGTTAATTATGAAATTACTTTTCAACGTGAATAATTCGATACTTAGAGGAGTTTTGCTTTTATTCCTGATGTTGCCGAGTGTTGTGTTGGCAGCAGCCGTTCCTGGACAAAAAGCGCCAGAATTCTCAGTAGTGGATGCTGCTGGAAAAACTCACAATCTCTCCGATTACACAGGCCAATGGTTAGTTATTGAATGGTTTAATAAAGATTGCCCCTATGTCAGGAAACACTATGGCAGTGGTAATATGCAGTCCCTTCAAAAAAGGTATACAGCACAGAAAGTAAATTGGCTCACGGTTATTTCTTCAGCTAAAGGAAAGCAGGGCTATTTGGAGCCAGAGCAGGCTATGGCAGTTGCACAGAGTCATAACCTCGGCGCAAGCGTACCCTTCTTGCTGGATACCTCTGGAGTTATGGGGCGTGCTTATGGAGCTAAAACTACTCCGCATATGTTTATCATTAATCCTCAGGGTGAAGTCGTATATGCTGGAGCCATTGATGATAATGACTCAGCCAATCCTGCGGTTCTAGGCAGTTCACACAATTATGTTTCTGCTGCACTGGATGCTTCACTGAAGGGACTGGCTGTGCCCAAGTCTTCGTCGCGGGCTTATGGATGTAGTGTGAAGTACTAAAGGAGTTTATTTGGGGTGGAAAAAGCTCGTTATAGCTTCCTGGTTCAGGCGTTGATATTTATCACCTTGGCGGTACTAATGGTTACTGCCGTGGGTTATTTCCACCAAAGAGATATCCCTGAGAACCAGGCCCCTCAGTTAGAGGGGCAATCGCTGCAGGGAAATCTTATTGACTTAAAGCAAATGTACTCTAAAGGTCCAGTATTAATTTATTTTTGGGCAACCTGGTGCCCCTATTGCCGGATAGTTTCCCCCGCTGTGACTGACCTGTCTCGGGATTACCAGGTTGTTGGTGTTGCGATGCAATCTGGAACAGAAGAGGTGGTTACTGAATATATGCGGAATCACAAACTTGCTTTTCCTTCTCTAAATGATCCATATGGTGTTTTAAGCGCCCAATGGGGCATTAAAGTGACGCCAACCTTGCTGATTGTCGACACTGACGGGCGCGTTGCCTGGGTCACCACTGGCGCCACATCCAAGTTGGGTTTGCAGTTGCGTTTAAAGATGACAAAGTAGCTTGTCACCATTAAGGTCACTGTGTCGTATTTAAGCTTATATCAAACTCTCTTTCCCTGAGCCTGCGATGGTTGGCGTAAAAATTGCTCAATTGCCGGGGAGGACAGCCCTTATAGATATGCTTCTATAATTCCTTAAAGGTCTGTCTCTTGCGCTGGAGAGTGGCGTGTCGGTTATTGATTCTTTTGACTATCAAGATCTGGATGCGCAAAGGGTCGGCCGTTTCGACTTTGGTATCAATACAACGTTTATTGTATATAGGTTGGGTGACACTATTATCGATGCCGGCCCCAGTAACCAGTGGAAATACGTCAAGTGGTTTGTAAAAAATAAACCTTTTCGGCAATTAGTCCTCACCCATCACCACGAAGATCATAGTGGTAACGCCGGCGCAATTTATAAGCTTACTGGTATACAGCCAAGAGCCCCTAAGGCGACAGTAGAGATATTAAAGAGAGGTTTTCGAATACCGCCAATACAGATGCTGATTTGGGGGAGGGCCGGGCGTGCGGAAGCTGCGCCACTACCGGAAGATTTAAGGTTCTCCGGCGAAAAGGTAGTTGTTATCCCCGCACCAGGGCATGCCAAAGACATGACCTGTTATCTGGTTCAGGATCGAGGGTGGATATTCACTGCTGATCTGTATGTAGCTAGTAAGTTAAAGCTATTGCGTAAAGATGAAAGTATTCCAACTTTAATGCACAGTATCAAAAAAGTGCTCACCTATGATTTTGATATTATATTTTGTCCTCATAGAGGGATTGTAGAAAAAGGAAAAATCCGCTTACAAGCCAAGTATGATTATTTGTTAAATCTTGCAACTGAAGCACGGGAATTGGACCGGCAAGGATTGCCTCTTGGTGAGATTACCCACCGGCTATTGGGAAGGGAAAACTTGATGAGTGTCGTGTCCGGTTACAACTTCAGTAAGAGAAACTTAATAGCTTCTTGTATGCGGGTTGATCCTACAGAAGTGTCTGATTATTGATCTTTCACTAAGAATAAGAAAAGTATTAAATCTCGTCCGTATGTAATTTATAAGTGAGTACCGATTTTATATAAATTGGTACTTTTAATTAAGTTGTCGCTATTCCTGAATGCCCTCAATTTACAATCAGTCTTTCGACTCTCTCATGTTAGTATTTGCAACATGTATTAAGGGATATTAGATGAGCTCAAAGATGAAGAAGATTGGCCTTTTGGGTGGAATGAGTTGGGAGAGTACAGCAATTTATTATCGCCTGATTAATGAAGGAATTGCTCAAAGGTTAGGAGGGCTGCACTCGGCTGAAATTCTACTTTATAGCGTCGATTTTGAAAAAATTGCACGGTTACAAATGGAGGGTGATTGGGCTCAGGCAAGTAATCTATTGGTTGAGGCGGCAATATGCCTGGAAAAAGCTGGTGCTGAGGGCATTTTATTGTGCACTAATACTATGCATAAAGTAGCTGGAGATATTATCGAGACTATTGATGTACCTTTTTTACATATTGGTGATGCTACAGCTGAAGCACTTAAGAACAGAGGGATAAAGACCGTCGGCTTGTTGGCGACAGCTTTTACTATGGAGCAAGATTTCTATCGTGGCTATATGCAGGAAAAGTATGGGATTGAGGTTTTGATTCCGGAGCCCAGCGATAGAGAGATAGTCCACAGGGTTATTTACGAAGAGCTCTGTAAGGGGAGAGTCCTTAACAGTTCAAAAATGGAATTTATTCGTGTTGTGGATTTGCTATCCAATCGAGGTGCCGAAGGTGTGATCCTAGGGTGTACAGAGATTTGCATGTTGCTTTCGCAAGAGGATACCTCTACTCACCTGATGAACTCCACAGAGATTCACGCTCAAGCCGCAATAAAGTTCGCACTTGATTGTTGAATAGTGTTGCTAGGTTTACTTAGAGATATCTTTGTCAACCAAAAGTTAGACTGATGCTCCACTGTGACATCCATTAAAGCCACTCTACTAGCTTCGAAGTGTATCAGTGGGTGGTTTTTTTATAACACAAATCTACTCTTGTTAGGTTTTCTTGTCCCATATTCGTTAGTTTTTTAGTATTAACCTCTTTTGTTAAGTGGGTTTTCTGTGGATGTTTGTCTGTGAGTTAGAGCTGACAAGATAAAATATCTTCACAGTATTTGTTTGTGGAAATGATATTTATCATGTTTATTACGGTAGGCTAAGGTTGTTTTTTTACCTCAAGTCATCAAATAAGTTTCATTTGTCCTCTGTAGAAGTTATTATTTGGGATATACCCTTCTTGTGTATGTGCGCTCTATTTTGCTTCCTCTTGTAATAGAATTTAATTTAATTATTTAATTAGATTTATTTTATTTTTGGCAGTTTTGTCAGTATCTACATTTTTAGTCGTTCTTAATTTTTAAATTGCCTTTTTTGCTCTTGCAAATTGTAGTTTTTCTGGCATTTTCTCTGGTTGTCACACTTCTTGCAGTGAATGTATTGGTGGTAACCTCCCTCTGCATAAGCGAGCTTTCAAGTGCGTAAAAAATTTTTATTGATCTCCTGGAGCACTACCTTAATTAGCCAATTTATTTTTGCTGTAACGCACAAATTGGTTTAAGTGAAAGCTGGTTGATTTGGCTCGGAAGAAAATAAGAGATAACTAAAACAGGGTATTTCTCCTATGAATGAAAAAAAGAAGCGCTGGCTTACGGCCTGTGGCGCTCCCTCTCTGCTGGCAGCTTCGATTGCTGCATTAAGCAGTCCCACTTTTGCTGAAGATGCACTCCTTGAGGAAGTGATAACAATCGGTACCCGTGTTGAAGGGCGTTCCGCTACAGATTCCTCCGCTCCCATCGATATCGTGACCGGAGAAGAATTTGTAAACCAGGGTGATGGAGATCTCAGTAACCTGCTTAGAAACGTTGTTCCATCCTACAACGTTAATGCAAAGCCAATTTCTGATGCTGCCTCAATCGTTCGCCCTGCAAACCTGCGTGGACTGCCACCCGATAGCACACTGGTTCTGGTAAATGGTAAGCGTCGCCATCGCGCTGCCGTCATTTCCTTCCTCGGAAGTGGTGTTTCAGATGGTGCCCAGGGGCCAGATATCTCTGCAATTCCGGCGATTGCTCTGAAACAGGTTGAGGTCCTGCGTGACGGTGCCGCAGCCCAATATGGCTCCGATGCGATTGCCGGCGTTATCAACTTTCAGTTAAAGGATGCAGCTGAGGGCGGCACGGTTGAAGCCAAGTATGCAACTACCGCTGAAGGTGATGGTGATCAGAGTACGATAGCGGCGAATTTTGGCCTGCCTCTGACAGACTCTGGTTTTGTGAATGTCAGCCTTGAGTATCGTGAGCAGGATTCTACCAGCCGCAGTGTGCAGCGGGATGATGCAGCCCAGTTGATCGCCGATGGCAATACCTATGTTGCCAATCCTGCGCAGATCTGGGGCCAGCCAGAAGTTAATGACGACACCAAGTTCTTTGTTAACAGTGCCATAGAGCTAAATGATACTGCTGAGCTGTATGCCTTTGGTAACTATGCCAGCCGCGAAACAGATGGGGGCTTTTACTTCCGGAACCCGGAAACTCGTCCCGGCGTTTATGCGCTTGATGATGAGCCCTTAATTGGTGATCTGGATGCTAGCAATGGTATCTATGATTGTATTGGCATGACCCATGAGGAAGCACAGTCTAGTGATGAGTGCTTCTCATACACCGAAATGTTCCCAGGCGGATTTACTCCGCGCTTTGGCGGTGAGCTAGAGGACTACTCAGCAGTATTTGGTGTTCGTGGTGAATTTGCAAATGGCATTGGCTACGACGTAAGTGCCAGTACCGGTCACAACGAAGTAGACTTTGTAATCTACAACACCGTTAACGCCACGCTGGGACCTGACAGCCCGACCAGATTTAGCCCTGGTGGTTATATACAGGAAGAAAACAACTTCAATATCGATTTGACTAAGAGCATTGAACTTGCCGGAATGCCTCTGTTCATGGCCACGGGCTTTGAATGGCGTGAAGAAGAGTTTGAAGTCAAACAGGGTGATACTGCCTCCTGGCAAGTTGGTGATCTGGCGGAGCAGGGTTTCCTGATTGGTTCGAATGGATTCTCTGGTTTTGGTCCTGAGGTTGTAGGCACATTTGACCGGGATAATATTGCACTTTACACCGACTTAGAACTCGAAGTCGTCGAAGCTCTTCGATTAGGTGCGGCACTGCGTTGGGAAGATTTCTCTGATTTCGGAGATACTTCCAATTTCAAATTGTCAGCCCACTATACAATCAACGATGTGATTGCCTTGCGCTCTACGCTGAGCACCGGTTTCCGTGCTCCGACTCCGGGTCAGTCCAACATTACCAATGTCACTACGGCTTACACCAATGGCGCATTGGCTAACCGGGGAACTATTCCGGCAACCAACCCCATTGCAGTATTGAAAGGCGGTAAGCAGCTGCAGCCAGAGGAGTCTCAGAGTTTCACTTTCGGTACAATTATTGCCGCAGGTGATTGGGATATTACCCTGGATTACTTCCTCATCGATGTAACAGATCGAATCACTCAATCTGCTAACCAGGAACTGACTGATGAAGAGCGGGATCAGTTGGTTCAGGATGGCATCAGTGGTGCTGATTCCCTTGAATATTTCCGTTTCTACACCAATGACTTCGATACCCAAACCCAGGGTATCGACTTGGTGGCGACTTACCCACTCGGTGATGCAACAGATTTCAACCTGGCTTTCAACTGGACGGAAACGGAAGTTACCGATTTCAGTACGGATACCATGGATGAAATGCGTATCAGGCAGCTGGAGGACGGCCTACCAGAGGTGCGCGGTAATGCATCTGTCACCCATAGTGGTGACAGCTGGCGGGGCTTAGTGCGACTCAACTACTACGGTAGCTACTGGGAAGCACATTTGGACGATTACAGCTTGCCCATTGATGCCGGTGATGAGTGGACTGTGGATATTGAGGCTGCTTATGACTTCAATGATTCCATGACCTTGATCGCAGGTGCGGAAAACGTATTCAACAACTATCCAGATAAAAACCCCTGGTCCGGTGTTGCTGGAGCGGAATATCCGGAAACGGCACCTATGGGATTCAATGGAGCTCTGTACTACGTAAGAGCGCAGTATGAGTTCTAAGTAATCCCAGCTGTAGCTGGAATTTTGTAGCTGGCTAACCTGGGGTTTCTTAATACCGGGTTAGCCGACTGCAGAATTATGTGACGATTAGATCCCGCTGTAAGTAGCGGGATTTTTACATATCCCACAGTGAATTTGTGGCCATAGATAAGGTAATTCTTTCCTTATCTTGTATTTGCTTTAGGTCTTCAAACACCTCTTTCACCTCCATCGACTCAATTGCCCCATACACCGCCTGATAGAGTTCTGAGAAATAGCGATCTACCTCTCGTCCCATATTATTAATTTCACGAATTGTCGGTGGATCACTCAGATTGAGGCGGCGAATAAAGTCATTGGCACTTTCTTCATGGGTGTATTGCAACCATGTCTTCATCACCTTATTTTGCGCTACATCATTGTAGTTCTGCAGGTTTTTCGCCATTCTCTGCTCATGCTCAAGCATGTGTTTTAATAGCAATTGGGTTCGGTAGTCCTCTGATTTGTCCAGTAAGGTCTCGTAAACAGCTGCCATTTCCAGGTGAAATCTCTCAGCATCCTTGATGACTTCAAATGCTTGTTTGAAAGTCTTCATAGTAAGTACCCTCTGATGACCAGGCTATTGCCTGGGCTTTAAAATATTTTTACATCAGCACTCGCTCTCTACTTTATATAGCATTTATCCAGTTAATAAGGACCTGTGGAAATATTCCGAAAAAAACCAGTACGGCAGCGAGAGTTGCGATTAAAAACTGCCCTGAAGTGGTAATTTGTAACGTTTCGCTGTTACTGCTAGTGTCAATGGCATCTCTTTGTACCATCGTAAGTAGAAGACGAAGGTAATAGAAGAGGCCCAATGCACTACCAATAACCACACCAGCGAGAAGAGCCCACATTTTTCCTTCAACACCTGCGGTAAAGATGTAAAACTTCCCAATAAACCCAATAGTTAAGGGAATTCCAGCCAGAGATAACAGCATTAGAGCAAGACAGCTCGCCAGCCATGGACTACGCCAGAGTAATCCCCGGTAAAAGTCTCTGTGATAGGGATCATCTGCACTGTCGGTCACGTCACTGACATTTGTTCCATGGGTTAGTTGGGCGGCCTCCACTGAATCGGCTATCAGGCCAACAATTGCAAAGGCTCCTAGTGTAGTAATGACATAGGCGACCATGTAATAAATAACTGCCTCTGTACCAAACGCGCTATTGCCGATGATAAACGCCACAATTAAATAGCCTATATGGCCGATTGAGGAGTAGGCCAGCAGCCTTTTGATATTGTTTTGCATCAGGGCCAATAAATTTCCGATCAGCATGCTGGCTATGGCTGCGATTGACAGCAAGTCAATAAGAATAGGGCTCTGGTAGAGATTTAAGGTATTAAAGAATCGCAACAGAAAGGCAATTACGGCTGTTTTTCCCACTGTGGCGATCAACGCCGTCGTAGGCGTAGGTGCGCCCTGGAATACATCGGGTGTCCAGATATGAAATGGAACCAGTGATAACTTGAAAGCAACAGAAATGATCAGCAGAGTGGCGCCGGTTGCAAAAAGAGCAGAAGTCTGTGAAAGATCCTGTATACGTGTAGCGATACTGCCAAAGTCCAGTGCCCCAGACGCCGCATAAATTAATGCGATACCGAATAGCCCGAGAGCGGTAGAAAGTGCTGAAAGGATTAAGTATTTAAAGGCAGATTCCAGGGAATTTACTTGATCTTTACTTGAGGATAAATTGCCAGTAACCGCAAATCCCAACAGTGGATAAAGTGCGAGGCTAATTAACTCTATACCGAGGAAAAAGGTGGCAAAATGGCTGGCAAATACCAGGGTGCTTGCTCCCAAAATGGCAAGTAAAAGTAGTATATAAAACTCTTCTGGATAGCTATCCGGGTTTCTATTCAGGTCACACCGAAGTTTTAAGTAGTTGTATCCCATAACGCTGACGGCTATGGCGGTAACTAATATCAGCAGACAGAAGAACAATGAGTTGTAGTCAATCGAGAGTAGGGCAGTCACTTGAATGGACCCGTTATTGCCCGATAGGGTGGCTCCAACCCAGAAACAGGCAATGATAGCGGCTACCAAAGTGATAAGAGTTGTAACCAGAGCGCCCGCATGATTTCTCCAGAAGGATACTTGGAGCAGCAAAATTACAATACCGGCACTAATCAGTAAAAGCGGTAGGATAGAAAATAGTTCTTGGGCACTCATAGAGATGTACCTGTATTAGCGCTTTTAGCAGTAGGAGAGGATAAGCTTGCTGAAGTTTCCGGCCCTGTCTTTTCTATAACGACTTCTTCATTTTCAGGGGCCTGAAATTTTTGCATTGATTTAGCAATCGTAGGCTCGGCGATATCAAAGATAGGCTGGGGGCGGAGCCCGAAGATCACGAGAAGCACCGCCAGTGAAAGAAGCGCAGAGATCTCCCTGAGGCTTAGATCACTGACAGTTTTTCCCTCTGTAGCGGGTTTCAATTTGTCATTAAACTTGCCAAAGAAGACACGCTGCATCATTAATAGTGCATAGAGTGCTGCTCCAATTAGCCCAATTGCTGCAATAACCGTTAACCAGTGATTAGCTTTAAAGCTACCAACAAGCACCAGGAATTCGGCAACAAAATTACCCAGTCCAGGCAGTCCCAGAGAGGCGATGGCAAAGAAGAGTGCAACGGCGGATAGCTTTGGCAGAAGAGGCCAGACACCACCGAGCTGGCTCATATCCCGAGTATGGAGACGATGCTGTAGTGCGCCTACTAATGCGAAGAGAGCAGCAGTACTCAAGCCGTGGGCGATCATTTGCATCACTGCGCCCTGCAGGGCGATAGTATTCAGCGCGTAGAGCCCCAATAGAACAAATCCCATATGGCTCACACTGGAATAGGCCACAAGTCTTTTCATATCCTTCTGAGCGAATGCCAGCGATGCGCCGTAGACCACACTGATGGCTCCAATGGTCATTGCAACCGGTGCAAAAGCTTGTGAACTCTCCGGGAATAAGGGCAGTGTAAAGCGTAATAAACCATAGGCTCCTGTTTTCAATAGAATCGCTGCCAGCAGAATACTGCCGGCAGTAGGGGCCTGGGTATGGGCGTCAGGTAACCAGGTATGGAAGGGCAGCGCTGGCAACTTGACGATAAAGGCAATAAAAAAACCGAGCATTAACCAATAAGCTGCTGTTGCAGACAGTTGAGCACCCAACAAATCCATATAGTTAAAGGTCAGTTGTCCGCTATTCCGATAGTGGATAAATGCCAAGGCAACGATGGCAATCAGCATTAACAAGCTGCTTGCCTGGGTGAAAATAAAGAACTTTATCGCAGCGTAGACTCTGCCCTCATAGCCCCAAACTGCAATCAACAGCAGCATGGGAATCAGCATGACTTCCCAGAAGAAAAAGAATAAAAACAGGTCGATAGCGGTAAACACACCGACAATACCGGCCAGTGTCCACAGGTAGTTAAAATAAAAGAAGCCGCGCCGGAAGGTGACATCATTCCAGGTCATTACTAACCCAAAGATTCCCATCCCCATTGTCAGTAGCAGCATAAGAAAGCTGAGTCCATCAATCGCCAGATGGAAGCTGATCCCAAACCTGGGTATCCACGATATCAAAAGGCTATCCCACCACTGACTGTCACCTGTAACAGCTGTGGACTCTGCCTGGGGGAAATAGCTGATCAAGAGCAGGGATGCGATTATCAGGGAAACCAGGCTGATTAAGCGCCCCCCTTCATAGAGATATCTCTCTGCCAGCCAGGCTAATATTCCCCCAACAAATAAAATTATAATTATTGCCAGTAATGTCATAGAGCCACCAACAGGGCTAGGAATAAAATTGATCCGGCTACAAAGGTGGCCAGGTACCAACGTATTTGGCCATTTTGTGAAGAGCTGAGGGCGTTATTTAGATGTGCACTCAGCGAAGCGGTACCCTTGTAGATGCTGTCGATAATATCTTTGTGGTTAAGGGCGGTGATAAATTTAAAAGGTCTTACAAAGACCCGGTCATAGACCCAGTCAAACCCCCATCCCTTAAACCAAAACTGCATTAGTGGAGAGCGCTGCTCCCCAACCTTCTTCTCGAATAGGAACATTTTCCAGGCGATAAACAGGCCGATCAGTGGCATGGCAATGGCAATAGCTTCAATGACCCAGGAGTGGTGTTCGTCGGTTGGGGTGCCAAAGACTCCCTGGAGAGGTGGAGCGAGAATTCCACCAAATAGGGCAAGTACAGCGAGGAGGCCCAAGGGAAGCATCATCACCGTGTTATTGGCGTCTTTACAGTGTGAGGAAGCGCTGCCCTCACTGCCCAGAAATGCAAGAAACAGAACCCGGAAGCTATAAATCCCTGTGACCAGCGCACCTAATAGACCGGCAAGCCAAAGCAGGTTTACTCCTTGATGATATTCATAAGCGCTGAGCAAAATATGATCTTTGCTGTAGAAACCGGACGTAAATGGGAGCGCTGCCAGGCAGGCGCAACCGATAGTAAAGCAGATAAAGGTAAAGGGGATTTTGCGATAGAGGCCGCCCATGGCAAAGATATTCTGCTCGTGATGTACGCTCAGGATTACTGACCCTGCGGAGAGGAAGAGCAGAGCCTTGAAGAAGGCGTGGGTCATCAAATGGAAGATGGCTCCTGACCAGGCACCGACACCCAGGGCCAGGAACATATATCCAATCTGGGAGATGGTTGAATAGGCCAGGACCCGTTTGATATCACTTTGTGCGATAGCACTGAATCCGGAGATTAATAGAGTCAAAGCGCCGACAATGGCTACAGCTGTCATGGCGGTTCCAGACAGCTGATAAAGCGGGTGCATGCGGGCGATCAAGTAGACCCCGGCCGTCACCATGGTGGCAGCGTGGATAAGGGCGCTGACGGGAGTGGGGCCTGCCATCGCATCGGGGAGCCAGGTCTGGAGTGGAATCTGTGCTGACTTACCCACAGCGCCACCCAGTAACAGCAGCATAGCGATAGTGACAATTTGAGTATTGACCTCGGGATTCCCTGCCGCTGTGATGAGCTCCGGTATATTTAGTGTTGAGAACTCAAAGAACAGCAGGAACAAGCCGATCGCCATGGCGGTATCGCCGACCCGGGTGACGATAAATGCTTTCTGCGCGGCCGCGCCGTTTGCAGGGTCCTTATACCAAAAGCCAATGAGCAAGTAGGAACAAAGACCAACGCCTTCCCATCCCAGATAGAGAAGTACCAGGTTGTCCGCCATTACAAGAATTAACATGGCAGAGACAAATAGATTCAGGTAGGAAAAGTAGCGGCGGAAATCCGGATCTTCACGCATATATCCGGCTGAGTATAAGTGAATAAGGAAGCCCACTCCGGTAATGATCATCAGCATTACCAGGGTTAGCCAGTCCACATGAAAGGTGAAGCCGAGTTGGAGGTCAGATACTCGCATCCACTGCCAAACTGACAGCGTAACGACCGATTCCGGGTTGCCCAGAAAGGTGGAGAGTGCGAGGTTAAAAACCAGAATCGCTGCGATTCCCACACTGCCCACCCCAATCAGACTCACTAACTTTTGTGAGGGCTCCTTTTGTGTAAAGAGTGGAATGCTGATGAGGGTTAGGAAACCAAGAAAGGGAAGCAATGGTATCCAGGCAAGTGATCCGTTCATATTAACCCCTCAATCCATTGAGCTGGTCAATATCGACCGTGTGTTTGCGATAATAAAATTGCAAGACTAGCGCCAGTGCAATGGCTACTTCGGCAGCGGCCAGGGTGACAACAAAAACAAACATCACCTGCCCATCAGCATTGCCCCAGTGTGCGCCGGCGACAACAAACATTAATGCTGCGGCATTGGTGCAAATTTCAATACTCATCAGCATAAAAATAATATTTCTTCGGATGAGTAATCCGGCTAACCCCAAGCAAAATAGAATGGAGGCCAACAGCACGCCAGCCTCCAAACCAGGTGCAGATTCGATAGGCATAGCTTCACTCCGGTTTAACTGTTCTTCTGTGTCGGGCGAGGTGAAAAGCTCCAACAAGCCCCGCTAAAAGCAGCATTGAAGCCAGTTCGACAGCGAGAACGTAATGGCTAAAAAGTGCAATACCGACCTGTTTGGGCCCGATATAGTGATAGGTTTGCTCTGAAGGAATTTGCCCGCTACTAACCAGCAGAAGTAGCTGGATTAACAAAATGGCTGATAGAAGGGCTGGGCCAATCCAGGTGTGGGGTTGTAACCAGGCTTGCTCCTGTGCAACTGAAGCGTCTCCCTGATTGAGCATCATGATGACAAAAATAATCAATACCATGATTGCGCCGGCATAAATAATAACTTCCAAAGCTGCCGCCAGGGGGGCGCCAAACTGGTAGAAAATAACGGCAACCGATAAAAGTGAAGTGACAAGATAAAGTAGCGCGTGGACCGCGTTCTTGTGAAAGATAACCATGGCGGTTGAGACAATGGCAACCGCAGCGGTTAAGTAGAAAATGTAATTCACTGGGAAAACCTCTTTTTAGTTATTAGCCTTATTGAAATCAGAGATTTAGGCTTTTTACATTAATGGGCTCGGCCTCATTTTGAGCTTCGCCCTTGTCCTTACCTGAGATGGCCTTTCCTGCAATTTGATAAAAGCTGTAGTCGTGATACTTACCGGGGCCACTGATTAGAAGATCTTCCTTTTCGTACACCATGTTTTGCCGATCGTACTCGCACATCTCAAAGTCAGGTGTTAGCTGAATGGCATAGGTTGGGCAGGCATCTTCACAAAGCCCACACATAATGCAGCGGGAAAAGTTGATACGAAAATATTCGGGACGCCAGCGGCCGTCTGGATCTTCTGTTTTTTGTAGTGAAATACAATCAGGAGGGCAGGCAACGGCACAGAGATTACAGGCAACGCAGCGCTCGTCACCGTTGGGATCTCGGGTGAGCACGATCCTGCCACGATATCTGGGTGCCAGGTAGGGCTTTTGGTCAGGGTATTGTACGGTAACGTTCTTCCGGAACAGGTGTTTAAATACCAACCACATGCTGCGAATCTGGCTTGAAATCATTTCTTTGGCCTCGCACGCTTATTTTAATTTTCTAGGCTGTCCACAAAAGTACCGCTGCGGTAGCCAGTAGGTTGATCAGGGCCAGAGGTAGCATGACCTTCCAGCCAAATTTCATTAATTGGTCGTAGCGGGGGCGTGGAATCGCCGCCCTTAACAGAATAAACACACCAACCAGAATGGCAGTCTTCAGGCAAAACCAGATAAATGGGGGCAGTAGGGGGCCGTGCCATCCACCGAGAAACAGGGTGGTGATTAGTGCTGAAATTAGGATTACTGCCAGGTATTCACCCACAAAGAACATGCCGAACTTCATACCGGAGTATTCGGTATGGAATCCCGCTGTCAGTTCGTGCTCAGCTTCCGGAAGATCAAATGGAGTTCTGCGGCTCTCGGCAATACCGGCAATAAAGAAAACAATAAAACCAAGGAATTGAGGGATGATAAACCAACCATCTGCCTGGGCATTAACAATCTCGCGCAGATTGAAACTGCCAGAAAGCATAACAACGCCCATCAGGCTCAAACCCATAAATACTTCATAGGACACGGTTTGAGCGGCAGCCCTTAGCCCTCCGAGCAGAGCATATTTATTATTTGATGCATATCCCCCAAGAATTACGCTATAGACCGCAATAGAACTCATAGCCAGCACAAACAGTAAACCGATATTCAGGTCGGTGACCCCAATATTGGGCGATATGGGCACTACGGCAAAGGCAATCAACATGGTTGCCATAACTACAGTGGGTGCCAGTACAAATACGGGAATATCTGCAAATTTCGGAGTGAAGTCTTCCTTGAAGAACAGCTTGATCATATCTGCAATAACTTGCAGGGTGCCAAATTTCCCTACCCGGTTAGGGCCCGGGCGATCTTGCCAAAAGCCCAATAGGCGGCGCTCGCCCCAAGTTAAAATGGCTGCTAGCAGCACGGTAACTATCAATACGCCGAAAATATTGAGCAATATGATCCAGATATTTGTGCTCATAATTAGTCCTCTTGCCCGATTGCGGAGCTTTCTTCCACTGGCAACAGATTGGCGCCACCCGGTAATACGGGGGAAAGAGTTTCAAGCCCTGGAAGACCATAGGGCACACCCAGGCTGCCCGAAGGTTGGCTATCGGAGATAACCACACTGCCCCGGAAAACACCGCTATTGGTGTCTAACGCCACTGTGTCTCCCTGGTTGAGGTTGGCACTTTCGGCATCACCGCGATTTAAAGTAAAGAATGGCTTATCGATCACTTTAGCGATGGCCATTGCGCGGTTACTGAGCTCTTCCGAACCAAACATTCGGTAAATCGGCAGTGTCGCTAGACTGTGGTTATCGCTATCTGTATCGCCATCGGAGGCTATGGGCAAGGACCACTCCGATAGTGCTTGCTCTCGCCGCTGGATATATTTACCCGAGGCACCACCACGGCGTTCGCCACCCACTTCCTGCTGAAACTTGAAAATTGATTGGTTGGAGTTCCATCCGGGAGACCAGATATTGGCTTGCAGCGGTGATCGGTTCGGATTGTGCACACCTTCCATGCTAAAGCTCATGGGAGCATCGGGGTCTTGGTGTGGGGGCTCCTCTGAGACATGTTGCTCTGCGTGAATAGCCGTGCGCCCACTGTAGCGAGCGGTCTGTCGAGCAACCTTGAGCCCGTCAATCCGGAAGTTTTCATCCGGCCCTAAATCTTTGATGACCTTGAGTGAAGAAACACTTTCCGCTAGGGAATCGGTGATATCCGGGCAGTGATTCCAATTGATAATAGTGTCGATACTCTCGGAGTGTTCTGTGCAAAAACCAGCGGCATCTACCAGCCAGCGCCAGCTCTCCTGGATATAGCCAGTGCCTTCATAGACCGCATAAAATCGCTGTGCCAAACCAGTATTGTTAACAAATGTCCCTTGGGATTCGGCCGTTGCGGATACAGGAAAGATTAAGTCGGCATGTTTGGCGGTTTCATTGAGCAGGGTGTCCAGCAGAATGATATGGTCGACGCTGGCAAACAGACTGTTTAACTCTTCACTCGCGATTCTTAAGGAGAGGTCATTCTCCAGAATCACTAGGGTTTTATCGATATTGGTTTTGTCATTCTTGAGTTCAGTGATCAGTTGCTCAAGGGAACCGGTTTCGGGCTCAAACAGTTGAATAACTCCTAAGCTATTAGCCTCTTCACAACACAAGTATAGAGAAGTAGGTTTGCCATTTTTTTCTGCCAGTGCACTGGCGATTTTGGCTGCGCTGTGGGTAAGGTGGATATTTTTGCTGCTGGTTCCAGAGATGATCACTGGGTTCTTGGCCGCAGTTAATATTGCAGAGATTCTTTCAGCTTCCTCCAGATTCTCTGCATTCAGTGAAGTTTTGTTGCTTTTAACCTCCAGAATATTATTGGCAATTGCCTGGCCGATTTGGGCAGCCTGTTCCGGCAGGGTATAGATCGCTTTACAGGTAATATCTGAGATCTGATTGAGTTCGGTGCCGATAAAAATAATCGGGCTGGGTTCACCCTCTAATTGTCGAACAGAAGCATCCTGCCACAAGGGTATTCTTAATGATTCAGCTTGTTCTTTTTGGCGGCTCCGTGCTGCTTGGCGAACTGCCAGGGCAACCCTGGGGGCTGTGTTGTAGATATCTTCTCCGAGTATCAATACAACATCTGAATTTTCTATCTCAGGGATGGTCGGGCTGTGGATATTGGCATCGCTCTGAATTCTATCGACAAGGTGTAGTAGCTGCATATCCCGCTGGTTGAGGCCAGAGAAGAAGTTATCCCGCCCTACAAACTTTAATAGGGCGAAGTTATTTTCCAATGATGCCCTGGGTGAACCTATGCCTATTAAGTGATGCTCACCTCTTTGCGCAGATGCGAGTTTTTCTGAAAGTGAGAACACCGCGTCCTTGGGAGAAACCTCTTTGTGCAAACGTTCATCAGTTTCTGCTGTAGAGCTAATCACATCATCTTTGCGCGCAGAAAGTACTTGGGTTATCCGGCTCTTACTGTTGACATATTCGTATCCAAAGCGCCCCCGATCGCAGAGAAAATAGCCGTTGATATCGTGGTGATATAAGTTGACCACACGGCGCAACATCGGGTCTTGGTTGTTGCCGGATTCCCTCGCTCCAGGCGCGGTGTTGCAACCCACGGCACAGTGTTCACAGACTGAGGCAGCTGTTTGCAAATCCCATTTTCGGACAAAGTGCTGGCTGAAGGTCTTATCGGTAAATACTCCGGTGGGGCACACTTCGACAAGGTTCCCACTAAAACCATTTTCCAGCATGCCCTCGGTATTGCGGCCAAAAAAGACCTGGTGATTGCGACCCAGTGCTTGCAAATCCTCGCCGCCGGCATAGTCGTGATAGAACCTGACACATCGATAGCAGGTAATACAGCGATTCATTTCGTGATTGATAAAGGGGCCGAGATACTGGTTTCGGTGGGTGCGCTTGGTACCCTGATAGCGGCGCATGGTATGACCGGACATTTCAGTCATATCCTGTAAGTGGCACTCGCCGCCCTCCTCACAAACCGGGCAATCGTGAGGGTGGTTGGTCATCAAGTCTTCTATCACAGAACCGCGAAAATCTTTCGCGGCTTCCAAACTGACACTGTAAATACCGCCGTCTTTTATCGGCGTCATACAGCTCATAATCAACCGGCCCCGTTGATCTTCGCTGTCCTTATGCTCGATAACCGCACATTGGCGGCAGGCGCCAACAGAACCCATGGCGGGGTGCCAGCAAAAATAGGGGACATTCAAACCCAGGGACAGGCAGGCAGTGAGCAGGTTTTGATCTCCATCAACCTGGTATTTATTACCGTCTATTGTGATGGTTGGCATTTGAAATCCATTTTCTTTTTATTAATGCTTTCAGGGGCAGGGTTGTCGCGCTAATTTATTGGTAGGGGCAACAACCGCCTTCAATATGGTCGATAAAATCCTGTTCAAAGAGTTTTAACGCACTTTGTATAGGCTCTGCAGCGCCGGGAGCCAGGGCGCAAAAGGTATTGCCGGGGCCAATACGCTCGCACTGTTCCCTGAGGAGTTCCAAGTCTTCTTTAGTCCCCTGGCCAGACTCTATTCTCTCCAGAATTTTGACCGCCCAGGGCAAGCCGTCCCGGCAGGGGGTGCACCAGCCACAGGATTCCCGCGCAAAGAACTGGGTCAAGTTCAGTACCAAGCCAACGGGGCAGGTTTTATCGTCGAGCACAGTGATCGTGCCGGTCCCCATACGGCTGCCGGCCTTGCCGATAACGTCGTAATCCATGGGAAGATCGAGGTGGTCCGGGCCGAGGAAGTCGGTCGATCCTCCACCGGGAAGAATGCCCTTCAGTTGCAGGCCATCTTTCATGCCACCGGCATGTTGTTCAATAATTTCGCGAATGGGCGTCCCCATTGGGAGTTCCCAAGCCCCTGGATTATTAACCTTGCCGCTAACACCAAATATTTTGCTTCCCGCATCGTCACCCCGGCTAAGGTTTTTGTACCACTCCACGCCGTGGCTAATTAAATGGGGAAGGTTGCACAAGGTCTCTACATTGTTAACGACGGTGGGTTTGCCCCAAAGCCCGCTGACCTGTGGAAAGGGGGGCTTGGCACGGGGAATGGCCCGCTTGCCTTCAAGGGCGTTTAGCAGTGCGGTTTCTTCACCACAGATATAGTTACCGGCGCTGCGGTGCAGACAGATCTCCAGATTAAAGCCACTGTCGAAAATATTTTCTCCAATCATGCCCTGCTGCTTGGCTTCATCGATTGCCTGTTCGAGCCGCTTTGCAGCCAGGTGGTATTCACCACGAATAAAAATATAGGCGTGAGAGGCGCCAATGGCATAGGCGGCTATAGCCATTCCCTCAAGAAGGAGGTGGGGGTCTCGCTCCATTAGCAATCGGTCTTTGAAGGCGCCGGGCTCCATTTCATCGGCGTTACAGACAACGTACTTTTGCTTGGGCGAATCTTCACCCCTAGGCACAAAACTCCACTTCAGCCCAGTGTTAAACCCCGCTCCACCGCGTCCGCGCAGGCCTGCATCTTTTACTTCGTTGATAATATCGTCCGGTACCATGGTGATGGCTTTGCGCCAGCCCTGGTAGCCGTCGTTTTCCACATATTGCTCAATAGTGGCGGCAATATTTTCACTGGAAATATTCTTAGTCAGTGGATTTGTCAGCATGGTATTTTTTCTTCTTATCGATTAATTCATCAATACCTTTCTCATCCAAATGGCGGTGCATCTCCTCGCCGAGCATAAGGACTGGGGCTTTGTCACAATCTCCCAGGCAGGGCGTTTCCAGCAGGGTGAAAATCCCATCTTCGGAGGTCTCTCCAGGCTGGATATTTAAGCGCTCAGATATTTTTTTCTGCAAATTATCGCAACCCATAATCCAGCAGCTGGAGCTTTTGCACAGGTAGATCACTTCCTTGCCTACTGGTTGGCGGAAAATCAACTGGAAGTAGGTGGCGACACTCTCAAGTTCTGCAACGGGAATATCCAGATAATTGGAAATTGCCTGGAGGCTCTCATCGGAAATCCAGCCGCGATGTTTCTGTACAATCCGCAACGCCTCGAGCCCCACTGAAGTTTTTTCGTGGTAGTGGGTGGCTTCCTGATCAATTTCCTCTTTTTCTTGTACTGTTAAGGTCGCCAGGTTGTCTGCTGAATTGCTATTGCCTTGCTCCATTACTTCAATCAATTCCGGTTCTAGTAAGCTGGACATAGTCGCCCCCGAGATAGAACTTGCGGAGGTTTCATTGAGGCGCTGCTGCCATCTGTGTGTGCGATGACTGAAACGCTGGGTGTATTTCCGTGCACTTTTCTACTCCGCTGCTGTACGGCCCTGCGCGTGCCGTAGTTTTTTATTGTTATCTGTCCACATCCGCCATGACGAAGTCGATGCTGGCAATAATGGCAATAAGGTCAGCAATCAACAGTCCGTTGGACATCAACGGAATCATTTGCAGGTGTGGGAATGAAGGGGTGCGAATTCGGGTCCTGTATGAGGTGGTCCCCCCATCACTAACGATTTGGTAGCTGTTGATACCTTTAGTGGCCTCAATGGGATAACACACTTCGCCGGCTGGCATTACCGGTCCCCAGCTGTTATTCACAAAGTGCTGAATTAAAGTCTCGATATCCTCCATAGTGCGCCCCTTTCGCGGAGGGGTGGTCAAAGGATGGTCCGACTTATAAGGGCCTGCCGGCATATTTTCCAGGCACTGGCGGATAATCCGCAGGCTCTGCCATATCTCGTCCACCCGGACCCGGCAGCGGTCGAAACAGTCCCCACCATCGTAGCTGGGAATCTCGAACTCGAACTGATCATAGCCGCTGTAAGGGCGCTTTTTGCGCAGATCCCAATCCAGGCCCGTGGCGCGAAGCCCTGGCCCGGTAACCCCCCACTCAAACGCCTCCGCCGTATCGTAGACACCAATGCCACGGGTGCGGCGTTGCAGGAGTTTGTTTTTAATTACCATGCCGTCGTAATCGGCTAAGCGTGCGGGCATATAGTCAAGAAATTCCCGCACCATCTTGTCCCAACCTTGGGGTAAGTCCTGCGCTACTCCGCCGATACGGAACCATGCCGGGTGCATCCTGCCGCCGGTAATGGCCTCAACTATTCCAAACAGTTTTTCCCTATCGATAAACATATAGAACACGGGAGACATCTGCCCCACGTCCTGGGCAAAGGTGCCAAAAAATACCAGGTGGCTGGATATGCGGAAGAACTCGCACATCATCACCCGTATCATCTGTGCGCGTTCAGGGACCTTAATGCCGGCGAGTTGCTCCAGTGCCATCACATAGGGCAGGTTGTTCATGACACCGCCGAGGTAATCGATACGGTCGGTGTAGGGCACATAGGTATGCCAGGCCTGGCGCTCGGCCATCTTCTCTGCACCGCGATGGTGGTAACCGATATCCGGCACTGCATCGACAATCTGTTCACCATCCAGCTGAAGGGCTACACGGAATACCCCGTGCACACTGGGGTGATTCGGGCCCAGATTGAGGAACATAAACTCTGAGTCTTCATTACTCCTGGCCATGCCCCAGTCTTCCGGCCGGAACAGCAGGGCGTCTTGTTCTTTGCGCTCCTTCTCTTCTGACAGACTAAATGGGTCGACTTCGGTAGCTCGGGCGTGGTGATCCTTGCGCAGTGGATGCCCCTTCCAGGTCAGCGGCATCATGATTCTCTGTAAATGGGGATGACCGGGAAAGTCGATACCGAATAGATCCCACACTTCCCGTTCATACCAGTTGGCATTCTCCCAAACGGCAGTAATAGTCGGTGCGCTCAGATCACTCTCGGGAAGAGCCACCTTGATACGGATAAATAAATTGCGGGTAAATGAAAGTAGTTGATATACCAGGGTGAAATCGCTGGAAGGCTGTTTTTCGGTTCCCTCCCCACGGTTGACCCGCAGCCGTTCGTCGATAGCACTCAGGTCATACAGCATTTCAAATGGCTGGGCGATATCCCGCTTGAGAAAGAGCAAAAGAGGGATCAAGGCATGTTTCTCGATCCACAGTGTGGGCATATCATCACAGTGTGGCTGCCACCAGAACGAGTGAAGCTTATATCCGGTGTCGAGGTCCCGAATAAATGCCTCTGCTGCTTTCCTGTAGGGAGTTGCTGTGTGGACAGTTTTCGCAATTACGCCAGTCATTGGCTATTCCGTTGTTTTTTTCTTATTCCATGAAGCCTAAACACTGTCGGGCGCACGTAGCATGTCAGCTTTCATACGTTCCTCCCTATGGAGATCACGCTGACTGGGCTTTGGAACCTTGTGAGTTCCTTGATCATCCACAACCCAGCTGAAGGCTCGTCTCTCCGCAGCCACCGACTTTTGCAGCAAGGTCAATCCCTGCAGTAGAGCCTCTGGGCGTGGTGGACAGCCGGGCACATAAACATCGACCGGGAGAAACTTATCGACTCCCTGAACCACACTGTAGATATCGTACATACCGCCGGAATTTGCGCAGGAACCCATGGAGATGACCCAACGGGGTTCGATCATTTGCTCGTAGAGTCGCTGTACCACTGGTGCCATTTTCAGGAAAACCGTCCCTGAAATTACAATCAAATCCGCTTGTCGTGGGGTTGCACGGATGACCTCAGCGCCAAAGCGGGAGATGTCGTGGCGGCTGGTGAAGGCGGTGGCCATTTCTACATAGCAACAGGACAACCCGAAGTTAAATGGCCACAGGGAATTTGAACGGCCCCAGGAAACCAGCTCTTCGAGTTTGGTAAGGAGAATATTTTTTTCTAAATCTTGAGTGCTTATTTCTTCAGAAGGATTGCCGTGTTCGGTAGCAATCAGGTCGTCGGCTTTGCTCAGCTTCCAGCGCATTATGAATTCTCATTGTTGTTATCGGGGTTTTTGGCGTTTCTCCAAACTCTTCTGGTATCCGCCCCAGTCAAGTGCGCCCAGGCGCCACAGATAAATAAGCCCCACCAGCAGTATCACGATAAATACGGTGGCCTCGATAAACCCGAGCAGGCCAGTTTCATAAAATGCGATGGACCAGCTAAACAGGTAAATCGCCTCCAGGTCGAAGACGATAAACAGGATGGCAACAAGGTAATAGGCGACAGATAGGCGCAGACGCGCATTGCCCTGGGAAACAATACCTGACTCATAGGGCTCATCGGTAGCCGGGTCTCTGCGTTTCTGACCGAGAAAATAGGAGAGGCTGAGCATTAAGGTAATTAGGGCAAATACGGCCAGGCAATAAACAATCAATGGCCAAATCTGAGGAGTGAACTGATCCGGGTAATTCAACTTCGCTCTCCCATGTTTCTGCGGGCGAAGCCCGTATCAATCACTGGTCTTGCAGTAAAAGGGCAAATCAAGAATTCTGATTTTGAGGGTGCTCTCACGCAAGAAGAGATAATTTGAAAAACGATTATTGCTTTTCTGCGAAATTTTTTAGTTGTCGGTAATCCTTTTCGCTTGTCTGATTTATAAATCGTTGCGGGAGATAGCGCCAGTGGTGCGAAGGAACGTTTAATTCTTATGTATATACTTTTTATTCGGTAGGGTTATGTAATGTCTTGCGACAGTTCGATAAATGAAAATGTGCGCCAGTATTCAGAAGATGAAGGAGGGTCCTATTGCTATTAAACTATTCCTCTGATTAAAAGCAGATCGGTATTTTAGGGATACGCTGTACTGGAATTAGAATGTGATGTTATTGATTTGTTTGGCACCTAATAATTCCATCATAGTGCACTCCACTTGCGGTTCTGTATGGGACCTTCCACTTGTTATGAGTGAGGTAGTTTGGCCAAGCAAGTACATTTATCCAATTCTTCTCGGTATTTCTAACAAGGTACACATCGCTTGCGTTACATTGAAGCTTGTACCTACGGAACCCTTCTTCTATCACGGAATAATCTCGCCCCTTAAACTGAACTTCAGAGTCACCCCAATGGCCATCTGAGCTTTCAAAGCTTACATCGGGGTTGTGGATTTTTATAATGCCAAAGAGGAATGTGATTCCTAAAGCCAAAATTAATAAGCAAATTGCTCTTATTGTGGTGGTAGTCATCGCTTGCTTCTGAGTAACTTTTAGTCTCTTTTTAGGCATGCTTTCGGCGTAGGACTATAGCGCTTAACTTCTATAAGAATTGTAACATACAAGCAGTTTGTTGATTGGCGACAATGATATGCTGTGTGTAGAGTACTTGCGAATTACAAGGTCACCACCACTAAACTGAATTTTCTGTCCTTCGAAGATAACTTCCTCCCAGCTATCAGGGTTCGACGATTCGTTTTCATGTACCACTAAATAGCAAAAATTTGGATTTTCAGTTTTGGGTAAACTACTTACTAGTGAACTTGCACTGATACCATATTTTTCGCAAAGTTCAAGCTGTCCTATCGCCGACTTTATCTGAATTAAAATGCCAATATGCTCAGCTTTAAGTTCTATCGATTCAAAGTCATTCACCGATTCTAGCTCGGTTAAATATCTTTTTAATTCTTCTATGGCTGGGTTCATAGTGATTTACTCATGATGCCTCGCTGAGCCGAGGGCATACAGAATTTATTTTGTGATTAGCTCAGCGAAGCATGTGTCAATGTTGTGTACGTTCTGGTTATGATTTGTCCCAATCTTTAAATGGAAAATATAATAAATTGGAATTGTAATATCTTGGATCTCCAGTAACCTCTTTATCAATCCACTCCGGCAACTCCACACTTTCAGATTCACTTTGCATCTCGACCTCAGCAACAATCAAGCCGTCATTGTCTCCATGAAAGATATCTATTTCCCAGGTGTGTTTTTCGTGCTCTACTATGAATCTCGTTTTATCTATGATGGGACCATCACATAGCTCCGCAATCATTTCATTTGCGTCTTCAAAGGGTATTGGATACTCAAACTCAGTCCGTGTAATTCCTTTACTTTCACCTTTCAATGTTAGATATGCATGCTCTCCGATTACGCGAACTCTGACTACAGCTTTGGACTCCGTACTTACATAGGCTTGTTTGATTCTCTTTCCACCTGTAAAAGAAGCAATAGCCTTTTTATCTACTAAGAACTTCCGCTCAATTTCCTTTGCCATACTTTCTCAACCCTAAATCTTAACACTTGCTTAATAGGCATATACGAGGTAGTCAAAATCTGACACGCAGCGTAGTAGTCAGCCAGTATATGCCCTTGTTGGAGCACTTATAAGCCGTTTTTGCCGAATTCTTTCAATGCAATTAACGCTTCCTTTGCTTTTTCTGATTGTACAAAAATATGGTCATGGAAGTATGCTGCAATTACATTTGCGCTAATACCCTTAGAAGCCAGTTTGTTTGAAACAGCGGCTGTTAACCCAACAGCCTCTAAACTAGAATGTACGGTTAAAGTTATTTGCTTGTAAGTATTTTTAAATTGCAAGCCCTCACGGCTTGCGATATCTTTTGTTAAGACAAGTGTTAATCCTTCTTTTTCGTTGAAGCTTGCAAGTGGGTTCCATTCAATATATTGAGCTAATGAGCCTGAAACAGTGCAAAATACAAATTCGTCTTCAATAAGTACGGGGTTCATTTCGCTCAAAAGACGCTCTAGTTCTAGAATTCCTGACATTGCTTGATAATTCCAAATTCTTGCTTGTACAGCAAGCGCTAATCAATATGGAGCATGGCTGCAAAATGGTGGTGGTCCAACAAATACTTGTTCTTGCGATCGTGCTTGGCTTTGTATGGTTGTTCTTGCCTGATTCTTATACTGAATTCCTTTTTGTTAGCGGGAAATGAAAACCCATATTCAATGGTAACCGAAGTCCTTGATTTGTAACATATTGTTTGACAGCCAGCCTATCAAAGCCCGCATAAACAGGGAATTATCAGAAACCTATTAAGCGTAAATTACATAGTCAGGTTTGGACTTGAGGCGGAAAAATAAGAGGACAAGAGAATGAAGAAGAGATAGAGGAACCTTTGGTGTTGTAACATATCGTCATACATAGGATTTTATCTCCCCCTGATAGTTCCATGCATAGGAATATGCAAATCATTGAACTTTATAATTTTCCATTTTAGTAATTAAGAAGTCCCAAAAAGCCTTGATACGTGCTGTGTTTCTCAGATCCTTATTAGCTAGAATCCACAAAGATGAGTTGTACTTAGCATCCAATCGATAGAGTTCGACAAGATCATACGAATCATCTGTATTAGTTCAGACCAAATCTGACACATCCTCTTGAAAAAGAGGGGTTTACCGGTTTTGATGAAGGTGCCTAAACCTAAAAACAAAACCAAGGATAAACCCCATGATCCATACTAATGATCGTATCATCAAACACAAGACCGGATTGCTCAATCTTGCAGAAGAGCTTGGCAACATCTCAAAAGCTTGCAAGATGCTTGGTGTATCGAGAGACACTTTCTATCGGTACAAGGAAGCTGCTTCAAGTGGCGGTGTGGACGCCCTTCTTGAAAAGAGTCGACGGGTGCCTAACCACAAGAACCGTGTTGACACAGCAATTGAAGAGGCCGTGTTGACTTATGCCCTCCAAGAGCCTGCCCATGGACAGGTTCGAGTCTCCAATGAGCTACGTAAACGTGGCGTATTCGTGTCCCCCAGTGGTGTTCGGAGTATCTGGTTACGGAACGACCTGGCTAACTTCAAGTTACGATTAAAAGCACTTGAAGCCAAGGTGGCTAAGGAGGGGCTAATCCTCACGGAGTCGCAGGTTCAGGCCTTGGAAAGAAAGCGACATGATGATGAAGCCTGCGGGGAAATTGATACTCAACACCCCGGCTATCTAGGTTCTCAGGACACCTTCTATGTAGGAACATTTAAGGGGGTTGGGCGTGTTTACCAACAAACCTATGTCTACACCTATGCAAAGATAGCCCATTGCAAGTTGTACACCACTAAGACGCCAATCACAGCAGCAGATCTTCTGAATGATCGTGTATTACCGTTTTACGCCATGCATGATCTGCCGGTGTTGCGTATTTTGACTGACCGCGGTACTGAATATTGCGGTAAGCTGGAGCAGCATGATTATCAGTTGTACTTGAACATCAACGAGATAGAACATACCAAGACAAAAGCCAGGCACCCACAAACAAATGGTATCTGTGAGCGCTTCCATAAAACTATATTACAAGAGTTCTACCAGCCATCGTTACGACGAAAGATCTATGGATCAATAGAAGAGCTACAAAAGGATCTGGACGAATGGCTCGTATATTACAATAATGATCGAACTCATCAGGGTAAAAAGTGTTGTGGTCGCACACCGATGGTAACCCTTGAAGAGGGTAAAAGTATCTGGAAGGAGAAACTCGTAAACTGAATTTGACCTGACAGAGTACCTTCTGAAAAACCGGTAACTGTCAGATCAAGTCTGAACTACTACAAATCATCAGTTGGTAGCAAAGCTATTCCTTGATCATTAAACGCAGCGTTCAGTGCTGTAGTGATAGAATTACAATATATGGATTTAGCATTGTGTTTAATTCGTTTCTGATACCAATGCACTGCTGGGTTATCTAAGTGCACGTAGTCAATAGCTGTTAGGCGTTCAATTTCGGACAACTTGAAAGGAGCGTTATACCCACTAGCCTTCAAAAAGTCTTCAGAGGCATAGATGCTTAAATTTACATCTCTCATTTTACGTGCAATAAGGTTTTCCGGTGCTGTATGACTTGCCCTAATGGCAATGTCCGCATCGCGATGCTCGATATCCAGAGCCTGCTCACTTTCAAGGATCTCAAATTCAATGTCGGGGAATGACCTCCGGAATTCACTAACCCACTCGGGCAAAGTGGTCGTTGCCATTGTTGAGGGTGCGGTAACACAAATTAAACCTTGAACTTTATCATGTTGCAGAGAACTTTGAATGAGGATGCCATCGGCCAATGACTCCATTCGCTTGGCACTATCCAAAATAGTTCGCCCCGCCTCAGTCAGTTGGTAGCCGCGACGACTAACAATAAATAGCTGCGTTGAAAGCTCGCTTTCAAGCTGCTGGATCCGCCTCCAAACAGTGGTTGAATTAACATTCAACTGCCTAGAAGCCGCCTTTAAGGTTCCTTTCTCTGCAAGCGCGATAACGACCTTCAAATCGTTCCAATCCATGACATTACCCTGACGTTGCATTCATGCAATAGAAGTTTGCCTTTTTGTCTATATAACTGCAACAAGAGAACACCTAGTCTGTGCTCGTCATTTAACGAAATAGGGTTCCCTTCATGAGAACACAGGTAGTCATCTTTTACGTGGCCTCATCTATGTTCGCGGTGCTGATGATGATATCAGGCATGGCCAAACTAACAGGACAGGAAGCCATTGTTCAGGCAACGGTTGATTTAGGCTACCCGCTTTATTTGTTGCAAATCTTAGGAACCGCCTATTTGATTGGCTCGATTGCAATTCTTCAACCAAAGTTCAAAACACTTAAACAGTGGGGATATGCAGGCTTCTCGATAGCTCTGATCGGGGCTTCGGGATCGCACCTACTGGCCGGGCAAGCGCTCAGCACCGCTTTACCAGCTACTGTCCTATTAGCCGTTTTAGCGGTTGTTATAACCTTGAATGCGAGACTGACTCGCCTTAATTTTTCTGATGAGGAAGTCAGAAATAATATCTCCTCATCGCAAAGAGCAATGTCAGAGGCCAATAAGATATAACCAGTTACGGTGTATTGGATAGAAATATGTCGGCTTACTCCGTTGATTGATTTGACAAGAGTAGTAATCAACAGGAATACAGTTTTATGGAGGTTGCTAATGTTGGATCACTGGGAAAATAGCCTCACCTGACACTCTTCAGGATACCTTGGAAGATGAGGTAACCGGTTCAGGCCGTATTAGCTGTCGCTCGAGTGAGTGTCCTGAAGGATTTAAACATTGCATTTACAGTCAGGAGTCTCTATCTGTTAGCCTCGACTTGCCTCCAATAAAATTTTCAGGGGCTGCTGGCAATTCTTTTTAAAAATTATATACATTGAGGACAATCTTACGCCCTCCGTGTAAAGGCTCAAGGACCATGTGTGCTTGTTGTAGCTCAAGGATATTGTACGTATATTCTTTTTGTTCTTTCTCATAATATTGATCGTATTCTATATACAGCACAGAGTCTTCTATAGACTAAACAAAATCATAAGTGAGCGGAAAGTGTGGGTGGCCAATATATGTATTGAACTCGCCTTTCTCTCCCTCTTGATAGGTCCAATGTTCTCCGGGCCTACTCCAAGTTTGAATTAACAGGCTTCTGGTAAGGTTGTCGTCACCTTCGTAAGGTACCTGAATTTTGCAACTGATAGCAGTAGCTATTACTAAAATAATAAGAACGACGCATAGTATCCTGGAAAACGCACTGTTTTGTAAGATTCTAGCAGGCTATCTACTTTTTTAGTTTTCATTAAGTAGTAGTTTCCATCGCTCTTAAAATATACTCCACCTGATATACCCTCATGCCGCCTGCTTGGTCAGTTAGGTACTTTACCCACGAATTTTGTAGCTATAGACAGATCCGTGGATTTTTTTGTGGCTGGGATCAGAGCCATCAGACTCTACAATAGTGACTCCCTTTGCAGGCATATATAAACCGTACTCTGAAACGAATGCACTACCATATTTGATATAAGCACCACTTTGATCGCAATAGGAATGTCTTTTTCCAATGGGCTCGATATGCTCTACCTCGCTAGAAAAATACTCCCCTTTCTCTGCATATTTTAATAATAGCCGCTCCAAAGACTCAGTCGCTGCTTTTATATTTATGCTGTCTTCATCTATACTTGACGAACAGGAGCATAGAATTAAAACCATAGGTAAAAATATGTTTTTCATTACAGCTATTTTTTACTCCTGACACTTTAATCGATTGGCTGTATTGACTTGTTGGTAATTAGTTGTATTCTGGGCTCAGTACTAGGTACTTTCCCTGAATCCTAAAGTTTAGCTTTTGTAGATCGGGCATCCATGTACCTTTATTGCTCCCCTGAGAATCCCATTGAGTTTGTTCATGCCAACCTTCATGGAGGCTGGGATCTTTGCAATAAAAGCCATCTTCTCGAATGAGGAATTTGTTACATGGCAGAAAAGGGCGCTCCCAGGTGGGGTCTGGTAACCAGTAGGTCCCATCGGAGTAGGGCACTACGAAAACTGTCATTTTAGGATTTTTGACCACGAGAGCTTTATACCATTGATAATCGACTTCTAGTGCTCCAGCCTCTGGAATCTCGGACAAATCTATTCTGATTTTTGAGCTGCTCTTAGCAGCTTTATTTCGGTTCATAGAGGCAAAAAATGGTGTTGCGACAAAGACTAAGCCAATTAAGATGCTCAAAGTGGTAACTAGTGATAATAGCTTGCGTCGATTCATAGGATTACTTACGCCTTTTGCACGTCCTGTTACATAAAGCCTCCACCGGTAAAGTAGACGCTAGCTTATATTCATCTTATGCGGTCATTTTTTCATATTGATCTTAAGGAAGGACACATCACTTGTCCATTAGGAGTCTAGCTCAGTCGGTATACTTGATTCTCTTTATAAACTTTCAACCCTAATATAAGAGATCCCAGTAAAGAGAGTTAACGAAAGATACTTACTGCTTTACACAAGGTTTCAGTCTCACTCTTATGGAACTCAACGCATTTGTGGTTTATTAGTGCATCATTAACTTTCGGCTCTAACCAAATTTTGGGTTGCATAACTACCATTACACTGGGGTTAGGTACCCTGTAATTCGACGGTTTTCTCTGTCTCGCATGCTCTCCTCACGGCTAAGCTGTTTGTAAAAGACGTGAGAGGGTGTAATTGAATATCTATACAGGTATGTGGTACCAATGTGCCATTATTTGTGGGCAATGAATGTAAATCTTTCAGCTTTTAGAAACGCGTCGCACTTTTTTGGAGAATCGACTTCCTTATGCAGTTTCTCAACTTGTTTTGCTAGATATTTGTCTTTTGTCAGAGGTTGAGGTTTCATCCCTTTGCATACTCATACTACGGCTGGTCTTCTAGACCAACTTTTTCTCTCTACTTTCCTGTTGTCATCTATACACCATTTCTGGATGCGGGCCGATGATGTCGGCGGTGGTACTCGTATCTACCATTAGTTGATTAATGATAGCTATCACTTTAACTATGAACGCTGTTGAGAACGCAACAAGTTGCTCCTTGCAAGTATTTTCGACACCTTCTCCCGATATATTCAAAGAGGAGGCGACTACTCAACGGAGCAAAATTTCATCCAAGATTTGATTCACGATTTTCCAAGTACTGCTTAGTAAATTTCTTCCACTATTACCGCGCACCGGTCAAGATAACGCACGCAATAGAATTCATAGAGCTTGCATTACTTATTGCCATTATAGGTACGCTTGTTTTGCAATTGATATCTATTACGCCTGAAGTCTTTACCAGAAAAGTATATATTTTGACTTACAGTCGTCTGTAAATATGAGATAATACTGGAAATAACTCTGTCGATAATAGACCTGTCTTCCATCCCATTTGTAAATTGGATTTATCTCAATGAAAAAAGTATTAACAGTATTGCTTCCGGCAGCAGTGCTTACAGGTGTTGTTGCGCCGAAAATTGTTGGCACTCAACTAGAGTCATCCATTGATGAAATAGTCACTGCCGCGAATGAAAATTCGGCATACACGGTTGAAGTAAAAAGCATGGATTCATCCTGGTTTTCAACCCAGACCACCTTTTTGGTGAGCATGGATGTCAGTGCTTTCTCGGATGTATCAGGTGCCCCTGAAATTGATCCTTTTTCTGTAGAAGTAGACTTTAGTGCTTCCCATGGCCCCTTCCGTTTCGGCGAGCATGCTGGTTTTGGTTGGCTCGGCTGGTCGCTAGAAGTTGCCGGTGATCAATTGCGTGAACATTTGGTTTGGGCTGAGGAAGCTCCTTTTTACCAGGTTCATGGTAATATGAATGCCTTAGGTGGTTATTACTATAACGATAGCATTACGCCATTTACTACTGATGTTGAGAATCAAAAAGCTCAGTTAACTTTTAGCGGTTTTCAAGGAAAAGGGCAATATCAGGATGAGCAACTAGCTTACCAGGGGAGTGCCGATAGCCTTACTGTTACTTCCGAGCTAAGGGATTTTAAGGTTGAAAGGTTGACTATGGATATGACCATGCCTTCCTCCCTTGAAGCAATGTTTGAAAGTGCTTTTTATGATTCTGATACAACAATTAACTTTGGTGCCGTAAAGTTTAATGATAGAGAGCAAAACGAAAATATTGACATTGCTGATTTATATATAAAGGCCAGTACTGAACTCAACCCAGAAAATCAGCTGAGGAATATGCAAGTTGCCTATGGAACTAAAAAGGTTGATATAGCTGAATTCCATGGTGAAGACCTGGCCCTTGAGCTTGAGGTCACCAATATCAGCCAGGAATTTTTGAAGTCTTATCAGGACTTTGCCGTCTCACTCAATAAACTACCTACGGAAGAAGCAACCGCTAAGACAATGGAGTTTATGAGCGAAAACTTGCTATCTTTAGTGGCTGGTGAGCCTCAACTGAACATTACCAGCTTACGTGGCACTTTCCCACAAGGCAGCTTTAACAGTAACCTTCATACTAGCTTAGTTGGCATCAGTGCGTTACCGGAGCAACCGCTAGATCCGGCTTTTTGGCTGTCACATACCTTAGTTGACGGAGAGCTAAGTGGCGATAAAGCTGTGATTGAATTTATTGCCGTACAAGTGATGAAAGCTCAATTGAAAAATAACCCTCAAACTCAAGGTATGAGTGAAGAGCAACTGGAGCAAATTGCTGCTCAACAAGTGCCGACCATATTAGGGTCCCTTGAACAGCAAGGTTTGTTAGTGTCTACCAATGACGGCTACATCTCAAATGTCAGCCTGAAAGACAGTGAGCTTAAGGTGAATGAAAAACCTATGCCGCTACCGCTTTAGTAGATATTAGCCGTTTGTGATAGAAGTGGCTTATCTTAAGCCACTTCATACTTTCCTGTCTCAGGCTGAGCGTTTATTCCCCTATTAAGGCTGACTACCTGTTTTCTTGTGTTAACGGTTTCGACCATGGCTAAAAACAAGGTTGGATATGGTTTAGCTTTTCTCCATTTGACATTTTATATATGTATATATTTAACGTTTTGTAAAGCGCGTCCAGCGTAGCGAACCGGACGTAGCTGGGCCCCTCGCTGCAAGTTTTTAACTGGTCATGCACCACTCTTATTGTTCTTTTTTGGCACTAGCCATCCGAATGCGTGGGTGGCCCCAAAGAATAGAATCCCAAAAACTCCAGCATCTATAGCCAGCTTCCTTATATCAAATGGCTCGCTAAATAAAAAATACTGAAAATCAAAACTGCTAAAAATAAGCCTGGAAACAACATACGCAACAAAAAATGCTAAAAAATACTTCATATATTTAATCCTTTAATACTCAGTTTTCAATTTTTCTATTGTCTTCGCCACCTATTTACTGCTAATACTTTAAGCGCCGGGTTCATGCAGTTGGATGATTTTCGGAGCAATAAAGGCGACTGACTCCTTAAATCTTCTGCTATTTAATAACTCCTTAGCAATATTTCGAAGCTTTCTATTGCTGTCATTTTTAGTAAGCCATTTTACATGCTCAGATTTTAGAACGCTACGGAGGATAATATACACTTGGATATAACTATCACCACATAACTTTATTTCTTCAAAGCATTCGCTGACAGAGCTATTTTCGACTTCTCTAGTTAGTTTTTCTCTAAAGTACTTTTTTTCTACTGGCCTTTCTGATGTCTCTCGATATTGTACAATCCAATCAAGTCGACTGTCAGGTAGTATATTAGAGTGATCAGCTTGACAATACGGTTTTCATGTAGATTGTATTTATCTGGACCGTTGTCTTTTAATTCAAAAATTGTAGACAACTCCATTTCACTGAGCGAATGTTTGGACCTTAAAAAATAACGAAATCCACTATTTCGATAATGTTCTGAATTTTTATCTTCAAAAGATTCAATCTCATTAAATAGGGTAAGAAAGCATTCTTCCGAGACAGCTCCTTTGGATAACCACTCTTCAGCATAAGCTTGCGCTGCCTGATTATAGCTAACGCTCTCGGAACGACCTATTTACTCTTTAGTAGCCAACGTTAGTTGGCTACTGCCATATAAGTTCACAGGGGAAAATACCATACTTTCCCGCCAATTAACTCTTATGGGCACTCTATGATGGCGTAGCAAGGTCGTAGGGCTTGTTGACTTAAAACGAGAGTACTTGAATGAAGCTGTGGTACCAGTTTTCAGAGAGTTTTTTTGAAAGTGGGAGTTAAAGTTTAGATAGGTACTTGCAGTAACTACAAACTATCTAAAGTTGGATGCCACAATTATGTATTCCGAATTATCAATCCAATTCCAATTTGTATGAAGTCATTAACGCTTGGGGTTATCTGTAAAGCTTTGCCGTGTCCAGCTAATTGATTGTTGTTGAGCGATACCTTATCTCTCTCCTGACTTGCGTTGAACAGATTGATTTACCTCGCTGAGTATAAAGTTACGAAAAGCCTGTACTCCAGGAGTATCAAATTTTTCGTATGGACAGACAAGATAATAAGAGAAGTTGGAATCAATACTTACATCGAATGGTTTTACGATTCTTCCAGATTTTAAGTCATCCTCGATTAGCGATAATCGGCCCAGTGCAACGCCTTGGCAGTTTTCGACTGCAATTGCGAGAGAGTTACTATCATTCATGACGCTACCTGATCGCGGATTGACATCGTCGACCCCGGCTGCTTTGAGCCACGATGCCCAATCGTCAAAGTTATCTTCATGCAGCAAGGTTTGATGCTTGAGGTCGGAAGGCTCTTTCAAAGGATTTTTGCCGTTAAGCAGCGAAGGGTGGCAAATCGGGCTTAAATCGAGCGGCAACGAAAGCCTAGTCACTGAACCTTGCCAGTTTCCGTCACCAGCTCGAATGGAAATATCGACGCCATCGTTAGTGAAATTGGCGAGAGCCAGGGTATGGTGAACATTCAACTGTATATCAGGGTAGGCTCTCCAGAAGTTACCTAACCGCTGTATTAACCATTTGCTGGCAAAACTGGGGGTTACGCTCACGGTTACCACCGGAGATTGACTCTCGGCTTTGATGAGGTGGAGCGTATTTTCGAGTCGATCAAAACATGCACTGGCTTCGGATAACAGCTTTTTCCCAGCATCGGTCAATGAAATCGACTTTCCCGCACGATGGAACAATTTTACACCCAGTCTCGACTCCAAATTTCTCACTTGGTGACTGATCGCCGTTTGCGTAACGCTCAACTCCTTCGCAGCATCGGTAAAACTCATATGCCTTGCCGCAGCCTCAAACCCACGCAAGCCGGCCAAAGATGGTAAAGATCGTGTTTTGGTATGAATTACACTCATAAGTACATGTAATTATATCCTTTTGCTGCCACTTTTAAAGATCGTATATTGATCTCCACCCATGAATTATTTGCACTAGAGGATAGCGTAATGTCCGAAACAAGAGTTGCTATTATGACTGGAACTGGTCAGGGAATTGGTGCCGGCTGCGCCCGCGAAATGGCTAAGGCGGGTTACAAAGTCTCGTTGATGTCCCCTTCCAACCGCAGTGTTGAACTGGCCAAGGAATTAGGTGGTATAGGGCGGCAGGGTTCGGTTCTCGAAACCGCAGATCTGCAAGCAATGGTCGACGACACGATGCAAACCTATGGCCGTATCGACGCCGTCGTTAGCAATATGGGCCATGGTGGCGGGGTGCCGGAAGAAATTAAAACAGTAGGGTTCGATCCTGATTTCAACGGCCCCCTGCTCGAGCTAAGTGATGATCTCTGGCATGAGAGCCTCGATATGTACGTGCTCAATGTCGTCAAGCTTGCCCGTATCGTCACGCCGATTTATATCGAGCAGGGGGGAGGGGCATTCGTCAATATTTCTTCAATGAATACGGTTGAGCCGAGAGCGCCTTATCCGATGAGCATGCTGCGTGGCGCTTTACACAGTTTTGCCAAGCTCTATGGTGATCGTTATGCAAGATACAATATTCGCATGAATAATTTAATGCCGGGCTTCTGTGAAAACGTAAACCTGTCGGAGTTTGCCCGCAGATCCATACCCGCACAGCGCACTGCCACGTTCGAAGAAATCGGGCAGACCTGTGTCTTCCTTGCTTCACATGAAGCCCGATACATCAATGGGCAAAGTATCTTGTCTGATGGCGGCATGAATCGGGCGGTTCGCTAGAAATTAGCGGCCACCTGATTTAGCTGAGAACCCTATTAGAGCGCTCAGTGCTTTGAGGCCCAAATTGCCAACCTATGCATGATAGCCTTCTGTGATATCTTGTCTTCTGGAAGTGGTTGAATTACTTTATCGTGAACTAAAAGACGGTAAATATATTCGAGTTTCTCGTGAGCTGAATCGGTAGCTTCGAACTCGACAACTCCTCGCTTGGTTCCATATGCAGTACCGAGTGCTATAGCCTTTTTCACTAACTCTTTTTCGTTTTTGAGTTTCTTCATTATTATGTCTCAAATAGGTTATCGATATTACGCACCTAATGTTTTTAGCAAAGGGAAATTGCGGAACCGCAGGTGTAGTAATTTTTCAGCTTACCTAAATTTGTTAAGGACTGAACCTCGGCACTAACTCTCCAAGTACGTCCCAACAATGGATTCTAATTCTTGAACTAACTCCGGGTCCATGTACTTGTATTCATCTGGAATATCTAAGACATGAACTGGCTTATGATCCAGCATTCTAGAGAATTCTGCTATTAGCCTATTTTTATGCTTTTGTTCCATGACGAATATCACGTCAGCCCAGCGAACATCCGCTGAACTGACTGTTTTTTTAGCTCGCGGGCTGGTACCAGCAGATTTAGCGTTGAAATCAGGGTGTTTTCTCCAAATGGCTTCAGCTGTAGGACTACGCCACTGATTCCGGCTACATATGAATAGGAGATTTCGCATATCTTAATCTTTCTCAGGAAGCTCAGTATTTAGGATTTGAAGCATAGTTCGCTTGGGGTACTCGATCCCTAATTGCTTAGCTCTACGAAGCTTTTCAGAGCGTGTATACATCAACTTCCAGTTTTTCTCCGAAATCCATGGCTTTTCAGTTCTAGCACTATTCTTATGGGGCTTAGCTTTGGTCTTGGATCTTCTCGCAGCCCTGCTTCTTAAATCATCCATTATTCTTTCCTCTATCAATTATCGGGTTCAGCAGCCGCGATAAAACGGAGAGGGCTCCTAATCTTGCGTGTGTTTAACACCTGGCGC
The DNA here is from genome assembly GCF_052466985.1 of Microbulbifer maximicatervae (SeqCode). NCBI lineage: Bacteria > Pseudomonadati > Pseudomonadota > Gammaproteobacteria > Cellvibrionales > Microbulbiferaceae > Microbulbifer > Microbulbifer maximicatervae (SeqCode). The sequence goes on along the minus strand of NZ_CP174298.1, from coordinate 2,670,405 downwards.
GATGACGAAGCACACAATGCTAAGTCTAGCAGCCAATTGGTACACCTAGCATGGGCATGGACTAATGGAGTTATAGCCCACTGTAGGAAGAATACCGTTCAATGGATTCCATTAAATGCTAACTACTAGCGAATGGCAACTGCAGCACTGTGAGATCTTGTGGAGAGGAAGCCGCTAGTAAAACGGAGATTCATTACGGATAGGGAGCCGCCAATTGCGGAGCTGCACGATGGGTGGCATGGGGGTTGGTGGCTAGAAACTACCGGCTACTCGATTTAGATTTTTTTTCGCTACGATGGAGAGTATATGCCAATGATGCGGTGTACCATCTGTAGTTTCTCCTGAAAAGTCATGTTCAGTCCACTTTAATAGCTCAAAGTTACTGAGGTGTTTTCTTATCTTCGATTCATTCATAACTAGAGTATCACTCCAAAATGCTTCCTTATCATACTCAGGCCCAGCCATTGTGTCTTTCGGCCCTAGGAATGAACCACAAAAGATTCCACCCTCTGCCAAAGAGTTAGTTATTTTCAACCAAACTGACTCAAAATCTTTTTCAGGACAAAAGAAAAGACTGGCATCAGCAACTACCAGCGAGGACTCAGGATAGTTAAAAGTATTAAAACTATCCTTTGATAGAATAACCTGCTCATCATCTTTGAATCGTTTATGACATCTAGATATAGATTCATTTTCGATATCAAAGGCATGAACTGTGAAATCTTTACCGCGCAAATAAGCGATATCTGATCCTGCTCCACAGCCACAATCAACAGCAACCTTTCTTCCTTTTACTTCGCTAAGAGCAAAAATTAAATCTTCTCGAGTATCACTGTGTTCTGTTGAGTCATAATATTTGGAGATTTCTCTCGTTGACATTCCCTATCTCCGATGAGCAGAAAATCCAATGCCGCTAACAGCGGCCGAGCGTAGTGAGGTCCAGGCCCGAAGGGGTGATGCAGCTTGGCCTTGGTACGGGCAGTATGGGCGTGGACTAATCCCCGTTAGGAAGATCACCGCTGAATGGGGCCCATTAAATGCTAACTACCAGCGAATGGCAACTGCAACGCCGCGAGGTCTTATGGGAACGAAGCTGCTAGCAAAACTACGAGCTGACGAATAGAAACATCCTATATGGCTTAACCTAGAGGTGAGGTGGCCAGGGGCACCGATGCCGGGTGATCTAACGGGTAGGGTCAATGATGCAGTTGTGTAGTGATAGCTTACGTTCTTATCTGGGGAGATCTGTTTAGCTTGTTACTGTGAAGCTGTCAGTGTGGCCGCTGACTCATAAGTAGGCCCAACCCACTAGCCACTATCGTGGGGTAGCCAAATGAAGATCTGCTTAACACTATCGTTGGGTAGAAATTCATTACGGATAGGAAGCCCCCATTGCGTACCCGCACGATGAGTTGTATGGGGGCTCGTAGCTAGAAACTACCGGCTATCCGATTTAAGTGCTTATCGCCGTGCTACCAGTATGACTCCCAGAACAATGAGAACAGCTCCTGAAATCCTTGTGAGAGATAGCTCGATTTTTGGGTACCCGAGCCATCCATTATGATCCAAAACGATCGAAGCTATAACTTGACCGCAGACAATTGAAATTGCCAATACCAACGCACCTAACTTTGGAGCAAGAAATACCGACATTGCGATATTAAAAGCCCCAAAAGCACTACCGAGCCAAGCCCACCACGGCAAAGCAGAAATCGATTCTTTCGTAAACCAGCTTTCATTTTGAAAAATTGAGATCGTCCCCAAAATTACTGTACCGATTAAGAACGAAATAAATGCAGCTTGAATAGGCGAATTCAAAGCTACACGAAGCTGCGAGTTTACTCCTGCTTGGGATGCTAGTGATCCTCCAACTATAAGCGCAAAAACTAGTAGCGCATATGTACTTAAACTATTCAAATTTCATCACTCTTTACTACTTGCAGCACTTAACGTTCGTATTTGCGGTTGGTTTGGAGCGCAGCGGAAAACTAGTCCGGCAACGTGCACTTGGTACACCCAGCATGGGCGTGAGCTAGTGGGGTGAAAGTCCCGCGTAGGAAGATCATCGTTTAATGGGCGCCATTAAATGCTAAGTACTGGTGAATGGCAACTGTAATACCGCGAGGTCTTGTGGGGAGGAAGCCGCTAGCAAAACTATGAACTGACAAACAGAAACATCCTGTAAGACTTAGACTGGTGGCGAGGTGGCCAAGGGCAGCGAGGCCGAGCGATTTAGCGGGCAGAGTAAATGATGCAGTTGTGTAACGAAAGTCCGCGTTCCTATCTGGGAAGATCTGTTCAACTTGCCGCTATGAAGTTGTCAGCGTGGCCGGTGACTCAGAAGTAGCGCATTGCCATGATACTTAGCTCAAATGAAGAGCTGCTCGACACTATCGTTGGGTAGAGATTCATTATGAATAGGGAGCCACCCATTGAGGACCTGCACGATGGGTGGCGTGGGGGCCGGTGGCTAGAAACTACCGGCTACCCGATTTATGCTGTTAACTATCTTACAGCAACTTTACATTGTTGGCGCACGGTCCTTTTTGCCCTTGCCCCACAACATATTCTACTTTTTGCCCTTCATCCAGAGATTTGAAACCACTCATTTGAATTTCAGAATGGTGAACAAATAGATCTTTGCTTCCATCATCTGGAGTAATAAAACCAAAACCTTTGTCACCATTGAACCACTTTACTGTACCTGTACTCATACTAAATATGACTCTTCTTGGGTGATTGCTATTACCTATTTTCGTTATCACCATCACGAAAAAGGTTTCTTAACCATATTTACACATACGCCCAGCACATGGGAGGCCGAAACAGAGCGAAGCGGCGTGTAGGCCGTCCTGCCCATGTTTTTGCTGGGCTTAAGTGCTGCTGCTTGGTGCTCCCCGTATGGGTGGGAACTAATGGGGCCCATTAGATGCTAACTGCTATCGAATGGCAACTACAATACCGCGAGGCCTTGTGGGGAGGAAGCCGCTAGTAAAACTACGAGCTGACGAACAGAAACATCTTATAAGGCTTAGTCCGTAGGCGAGGTGGATAAGGATGCCGAAGCTGGGTGATCTAACGGGTAGAGTCAATGATGCAGTTGTGTAGTGAAAGCTTACGTTCTTATCTGGGGAGATCTGTTTAGCTGGCTGCTGTAAAGCTGTCAGTATAGCTGCTGAGTCATAAGTAGGCCTAAGCCGCTAACCACCGTCGTGGGGATAGAAAAAAATGGTGGGACATGGCGACGCCTCGGTCACCAATGGTCGAGGTGATTAAAAAGAAGTCAGCCGACGGCATAGTAGCCAAATGCCAGGATTAATACCTTGGATAAGGTGAAGGCCTGAACCTAAATCCTTTAGTTGAAAGATAGGGCTAGCCTACCGACATATTTCCAGTCGGATAAAGTTGAGGTAGTGCACTTCAATGGTACTCAACTGAAATGAAGAGCTGATCGACACTATCGTTGCGTAGAAATTCATTGCGAATAGGGAATCGCCCATTGCGGAGCCGGATGATGGGCGGTATGGAGGTCGGTAGCTAGAAGCTACCGGATACTCGATTTATGCATTTTTACCCATTTACTTGAGCATTATATTTTTTAAGCGTTGACATTATATCCTTGTCGGGATTTTCCATCCCCTTGTATATCAGCAATGCCTTTTCACAATGCTTCTTTGCCTTGGCAAGGTTATAGGTTAATTGCTCTTTATCCGCATAAGCATGACACAAATGATACTCAGATTCATAATGGCCAAGAGACACAGCTTTTGCCCAGTACGAAACCGCTAGTTTTTGATCTTGTTTAATTCCGAAACCAAAGAACTTTAAGTACCCTAGATTATTTAGCACATCTACTTGTAAGCCCTGAAATTCTGGATCAACCTTTTTCAGATTAGATAGCTCTTCCCAAGACCTAGCTGATAGTTCATAGTCTTTATTTCGATAATGGCATGTACCTGTGTAATACAGTTTTTCGGCAACAGTTGAAGACTTCTCTAAGCCGATAGATTCTAGCCCGCAATTTTCCTTTGATAACACAGGTGCCGAGAATAGAACCAAAATTAATAAAATTGAATTTCGCATGATTTTTCCAAAAATTACACAAAGAAAGCTATCTGTTGGAGGCCCGTAGGGTCGGAAAGATCTGATTCGCCTTGGTGCGCTAGGCAAGATTCTAATTTTTATTGAAATCAATGTTTACCCTTAATCTTGGTAACTATCTCATTAATTAATTCAGCTGGTAATAACGATTTAGACAAGTACTGCTGCCCCCCAGATTTAGCCACCAAAATAAGACCTAAATCAGTTTCAATAATACGCTCGATATCTGCCCACGACAGAACTGTTATCGTATAAGGATTCTGTGTCTGGATTCCGTCATTATCTATGGTTAATTTCACTTCACTACCGGCACTTTTCCCAAGCATCTGCCGTGCTAACCACCAAGCTCGTCGATATCGAATGTGAATCAGTTCCAGCGCGCCTAATGCAATTAACGTGCAACTTGCGATCTTAGGTTGCTCAGTAAATAACAGTAATCCCGCACCAGAAGATAATAATAATGTAGGAAGAAGATAATTGGGCTTGACATTTTTCCCATAGGGTAGAGACTGATCATAGCATTCGGCAAAGTAATCTCTAGATAAGGTAAATTGAGTATTAAAAGGCTGCATAAAAACAACTTATTGTGTCTGGTAAATTTGTCGTAGCGCTACAGTGAGTGCCAGGGTGATTCTTTAAGCTAATGTCAATTACGCCACATCTATCAATAAGCTCTCGACTTAGCTCCACATAACACCTTTAGCAACGGCAAATTACGGAATCGAAGGCCTAGTAATTTGTCCGCTTTCTTAAATTTGGCACACCCATCATGGGCGTGGACTAATGGGGTGAAAGTCCCGCGTAGGAAGATCACCATTTAATGGGCGCCATTAAATGCTAACTACTTGCGAATGGCAACTGCAACACCGTGAGTCCTGTGGGGAGGAAGTCGCTAGCAAGACTACGAGCTGGCGAACAGGAGCATCTTATATGGCTTGGCCTGGAGGCAAGGAGGCCAAGGACACCTAATCCGGGTGATCTAATAGCTAAAGCCAATGGTGCAGTTGTGTAGTGAAAGTTCACGTTCTTATCTGGAGAGATCTGTTTAGCTTGCTGCTGCGAAGTTGTTGGCGTGGCCGCTGACTCAGAAGTAGCGGACTGCCATGACACTCAGCTCAAATGAAGAACAGCTCAACACTATCGTTAGGTAGAGATTTATTACGGATAGGGAACCGCCCATTGCGGACTCGTATGGAGTGTGGGCCGGTAGTTAGATACTACCGGCCCCCGGATTTAATTGTTTTACTGAATACAACCACTTTCCGCATTTATTGCATATTCGAGCAGTCTACTATTTTTAACTCTTGCATCCTTTATAAATTTTTCCACTATTTTTTGGGCATCTTTGTAGTAAAGCTCTAGATGACCCAATCCATGAAGAGCACTTTCGATACATGCAAGATTATCTAGCGATAAAGCATATTCCATGACTTCAGCAACAGCTGAATATAGAGCATCTGAATCAGGAAGTTCCTCACAGTAGCTAAGGGGGGTTGTATCCCAAAGCATATAGCAAAAATTATTGAGTGGATTTCCTTCCTCAGAAAGGTGTCCGAGAGAATCTCGGCACCGCAAATTTAAACACTTTGAATACAAGTGCTTTAACGAGTGTATAGCTTGCAGTCGCTTTTCTAAAGAAGATGGACCATCTCTTAAATAGAAAGATAGATCTGAGAAAGTATTGTTAAAAACGTACTCTAATCCTAACGCTAACTGCCAGTCGCTGTACTGTGCTAAATCATTGTCATAATTATCAAACATGCGAATAATATAAGAAACCAATGACTCTCCGGAGATTCTAGGTTCATCCAAATCAATATCCCATCTCCACTCACCAAGAGATTCATTCCTGTTGAATAGGAACTCTAAGAATTCATTGTAAGTCGACTCACTCATATCATTTAACGTTCGTATTTGCAGCGGGTGAAGCGTAGCGTAAGCTGTCCGACCGCGATAGCGGCGAACAAAATGTACCCAGCATGGGCGTGGACTATTGGGGTGAGAGTCCCCTGTAGGGAGATCACCTTTTAATGGGCTCCATCAAAAGCTAACTACTAGCGAATGGCAACTGCAATACCGTGAGGTTTTGTGGGAAGGAGTCCACTAGTAATGCTACGAGCTGGCGGACAGATACATCCTATAAGGCTTAGCCTAGAGGTGAGATGGCGAAGGGCACCGAAGCCATGTGATCTAACGGGTAGAGTCAATGATGCAGTTGTGTAGTGAAAGTCCATGTTCTTACCTGGGGAGATCTGTTTGAATATCTAGACACCCATCAAATAGATATTTAATTAAACTAAACTTGACAAAGCACCTCCTGAAAAACCGGTAACTGTTGGATCAAGTCTGAACTACTACAAATAAAAGAAGAAGTTAAAGCCACCCAGACGGAATGGGTGGCTTTTAGAAGTAGGTTGGCAGAAGTTAATCACGCTCAATTTCAATTGAATAGTTAATATCGCTTTCAGATTTCATTAAATGTCCATCTATCATAGCCGCTCCATCAGCACTCGTATCATGCAACTCATAAACGCCTGCATCAAAATCCCCTGGTACACCAATCATGCAAAATGGTTGACGCCAATCAAAAACGTGTTCTTTCAAAATCTTATCATTTGCTCCGCATCTTTCAAATGCATATATTAAATCACTGGTGATATATGATGACCAACCAGAATCATAACTAACAATTATTACAATCTTATCTGAATTTAGACCATTTAAGTATTTCGCTAGTCTTTTCTGCTCACTTTCATAGTACCACGTGAAGAATTGCCGAGTAGTCTTTCTATCCTCTGAAGCTTTTTCGGGGTCAGCAAGAAGGGTTAATCTATTCAGAGTAAGGACATATAAGCCGACTAAATTAGAATCAGCCTTATACACTTTGTCACCAATGTGTACATTTCCTTCTTTTACAGTCCCATCTGCTCCACCCCTCAGCTGAAACTTAACTGACATTTTAGCCATATATTTTTGAAAATGCTCTTTCATTAACTCCTGTTTTTTATCATCTTTCTCTAACCGCCAAATTTCTTGCAATGGAGAATTTATACCTAGGTCATTTTTTTCCATAGTATTTTTGTATGACCTAAATCCAATAACATCCGGGTAGCTCTGTACAGTATCCCTCCAAGACTTTAGTGCTTCTCCATTTACTTTAATAAGTGCAGCTTTAGAAGTATCACCCCCTATACAGCTAGTATTCCAACTAGCATAAGACATAAATTCATCGCTAACGTCTTTGTAATCCACTTTCCCTTCCGCTTCAGCAGCATTAGAGATAGCGTTGTACACGGCCTTAACTTCAGCACCAAATTCAAAAATAGTACTAATAGACTTCTGGGATGCTAAACTAGTAATATCACATCGACCACCCAATACAGCGTGATTAGGGTAGTGGGTACCCCACTCATCAAATAGTTTGTCGTAATTTTTAGATGAATGGGCCTCTTCAAAAGCTTGCTTTGCTTTTTCCGTTAAAAATTCCGATGGATCTTTCTCTCCAAAATTTAGTTCAATTGTGAAGTCTTGATGAATTTCTGAGTATAAAGAGTAGTAATTCTTAGTTCTCCCAGAAATATTACGATTAAAGTATGCATTGAACTGCATGCTAAAAGCACCATATGTACCTGATGCACCCATTGATGAAGAAAATTTATTCTGAAACTCTAGTCTAGACTCTGTAACTATATCTTCGGTTTCTGCATATTGATCTTGCTCGTTAACCTTTACATATTTTGGCACACGATAGATTTTTCCTGCTATTGTAACTTCCCTGTATTCATTAGCACCCAAATCAAATAATTGATCCCTAGAGCTAACCTGAAGGTCGCCAAAAACGTTAAATGCGTGACCTATCACCCTTATACCGGGAATGTATGAATAATCTTCCTCAGTATGTTTTTTAACGTAAGTTGGCTTTTTTACTATTTCGTTCCGCTCTTTTAGTTCGTTCATTTTGTGTGCTCAAAGTTAATGTGTTAATGGTAGTTGTTTAAATAAACACAAGTTTTAGATGTTTAATCAAGTCGATTGTGTAGCTATATTTCTAGCTGGTAGTTAGGTTTAATGTTGATTTCTGCCACAGAAAAAAATGCTCAACTTCAATAAAGATTTTTTTCTACCTCAATAGTACTCCTGTTTATTACCGCAAGCCACAATTGGTTGCGATCTATATCTCCAGTAATTCGTATATAATGGAGGTTTCTTTGTTGTGTGCTAGGTTTATTTCATTTATACAGCCCTCCGAAAATATTAATTGTATTTTCTATGTTTCCATTACCCTCCCCCCTAATAATAAAAATTGGGATGATTTGTGTGATAAATTTGCTAATAAATAAATTACGATTAATATCGGTGCGGTTTGAAGCACAAGAAAAACTCACCTTACGTACTTAGATGAATACGGCATACAGAGTCGAATCTTGGGGGATAGGTTCTTTTAATGCTGACCAATCGTACAGATATTAATCTGCAGATTCAGAGCCTTCGCTTATTAATTAGATGCAGGGATGCCTGGAAGACCGACAAACTTTTGCTGTTAGTTAATCCTGGACACCCACCAAATAGAAGGTACAAACCGCCATCCCTATTGACAAAAGATTGAAATTCCACAAAATACTGTATTTTTATACATGCAAATGCGCGTGCAGCCGATGACTCTACCGCGAAGCACCCAGATATCTCTTGATGCAACACCGTACTATCACTGTGTCTCCCGCTGTGTACGGCGTGCATTTCTCTGTGGCAGAGATACTGAATCCGGAAAAGATTACGAGCATCGGCGCGCATGGATTGAAAGCCGTATGCATAAGTTGGCCGAGGTGTTTGCTCTAGATATTGGCGCTTATGCGGTAATGAGTAATCACTACCATATAGTGCTCTATATCGACACAAAATCGGCTAACAAGTGGTCTCTTACAGAGGTAATTACTCGCTGGAAAAAACTCTTCAAAGCCTCTAGCTTGGCCCAGCGCTATCTTCAAGGCGATACTCTCGATCACGCTGAGGAAGACAGGCTAAAAGAGATCGTTTCCCTATGGCGGGAGCGTCTAATGGATATCAGCTGGTTTATGCGCTGTTTAAACGAATCTATCGCCCGCCAGGCCAATGCTGAAGACAACTGTACCGGCCGTTTTTGGGAAGGCCGGTTTAAGTCTCAGGCTTTACTGGATGAAAGAGCACTCGCCGCCTGTATGGCCTATGTAGACCTTAACCCCATCCGTGCCAATATTGCCAAGACATCTGAAGAGTCTGATTATACTTCGATTCAACAGCGTATTCGTGCGGCAGTCTCAGGTAAGCAGCCCAAAAATCTACTTCCGTTTGTCGGCGGTGAGCGTTTGAATATGCCGAAAGGGCTACCTTTCCAGCTGGATCACTATTTGGAGCTAGTGGACTGGAGCGGCCGGCATTTAGACCCCAGAAAACGGGGTTGTATTGCCGAAAACATACCTCCTATTCTGGAGCGACTCGGCATTTCACCCAAGCACTGGCTTTATCTCAGCCGGAACTTTGAAAGTCGCTTTAAAGGCTTGGTGGGATCGGTAGAGGTTGTACAAAAAGTTTGTGCTCAACTCGATAAACGCTGGGTACACGGTATAAGCGACTGTCGGCGCCTCCTCTCAGCTACGCCCTGCTAATCTACCCCGGCCTCAAGTACTCAACAGCACGATTACCGCCCTTTTATCGAAAAACAGCGATCCCAATAGACTGAAGACCAATTCCAAGTATTTAATCTCCTTTACCTGTAAACCAAAGAGAAAGAGCCGCCAGAGAGGGAGGTAGTTCTATTGCCGGCACCACCCTCCAGTCATTGGCTGTCCTAGATTGCTGTCGTTTGTCGGCGGTGAGCGTTTGAATATGCCGAAAGGGCTTCCTTTCCAGCTGGATCACTATTTGGAGTTAGTGGACTGGAGCGGCCGGCATTTAGACCCAAGAAAACGGGGTTGTATTGCCGAAAACATACCTCCTATTCTGGAGCGACTCGGCATTTCACCCAAGCACTGGCTTTATCTTAGCCGGAACTTTGAAAGCCGCTTTAAAGGCTTGGTGGGATCGGTAGAGGTTGTACAAAAAGTTTGTGCTCAACTCGATAAGCGCTGGGTACACGGTATAAGCGACTGTCGGCGCCTCCTCTCAGCTACGCCCTGCTAATCTACCCCGGCCTCAAGTACTCAACAGCACGATTACCGCCCTTTTATCGAAAAACAGCGATCCCAATAGCCTGAAGGCCAATTCCAAGTATTTAATCTCCTTTACCTGTAAACCAAAGAGAAAGAGCCGCCAGAGAGGGAGCTAGCTCTATTGCCGGCACCACTCTCTAGTCATTGGCTGTCCTAGATTGCCCTTAGATTGCCCTTGCTCGATACTATCTTTGGATAGAGATTTATTACGGATAGGGAACCGCCTATTGGGGAATCGCACGATGGGTAGTGTGGGGGTCGGTAGCTAGAAACTACCGGCTACCCGATTTAGGCATCTGCGCCGCCTATGCTAAAAGTAAATGACGCTCTACCTTCCTCTAGTTCAAGATCATCACCATTTAGCTTTACTGAACCAGGAAAGTCATCAAGATTGATGAGATCTCCAAATGCCTCCTCAAAGACAGAACATTTAAGATCATTCGACTTAGATTTTTTTCCAAGCTTCTTGAAGGCAAATGCTGTTGAGAAGTTGCCTATGATATCCGCAGCTTGCACCAAGATTGATTCTTCGTCTGGGCAGATTAAGATACCTTCCCGCTCAATTTCAGGGGCGCGTGGAAATCTATCTCGACCGTACGCTCGAAGCGCAGCTACTATGGGCAGCTGCCCCGAGAATTCAGTTCCGCTCACGCCCACCTTCGATGATTTAAGCTGATCTATAAGTACATGACGGTCTATTTGAATTTGGGTGCTTCCTCCCCTTAATTTTACGGAGGCCAGCCTCTGATAAGTAAATAATGGAGCAGCGATATTTTTTGATGCTTCCGTAATCTCTCCTGCAGTGACTCCAGCTCGAGTAAAAGAACCCCCAATTACATTATTGCAGAAACTCTCAAAATCTGATTTCCAATCTTTTCCAAGCAGGGTGCAGCTAACGAAACCGTTGCCTGACTCTAACGTAGATCGGACAAGCTTTAGAAATGCAGTGTAAGAATCTGCTTTCTTGCGTTTAAATTCCTTTCCATGAAAACTTTTCAACTTGGCTGATTGAAGAATTTTCCGAGCTTCCTCTTCGAATTTTCCAACAAGAGAATAATCAATTGATATAACTGTCCAGCCAGAACATTTGGCATTCATGGTTCCTATATCATCAATTCCGGTAACGAAATTTGCCAATGCTATCTCCTATGCCTAGCTGTGTATTCGAAAAAGGCTGCATTATATCACCAGTCAATATATCCCAAGAGTAGAAAAACCCTCTAGCCAGAAAGTAATATATAAATCAGTATCTTAGTCTGCACCGGTGGACAATTATTCTAGTGGATATATTGCGGCTGCTCTTGATCTTCGAAATCGAGAGCACAGAAAAACAACAAGCTGTATATAAAAGCATCAAAGCACAACTGCTAGGGGTGATCTATTGCTTCTGCGTTCCAAAGCGTGAGAAATAAAAAATATAGGCACAAAAATAATCTTATTGGATTTTATTAGAGTTTGTTTTAGTGTCAAAGCTGCGTAAAATCGGTGGATATTTATCGATATTTGGGTCGTCATTGAACAGCCCACTAAAGGCCGATGACCAAAGAGATTTGAGAGATTCAAGAATTTTCTAAAAACCATTCCCTCAAAGGAGAACGGTAGCGTGACGTAAGAGTAAGTAAAAGGCGCTGACCCAAGGTGCGCTAACACCTGGGGCCAGCTAACCAAATTGATATCATCACTATCAAAATGGCTATATGGATCATACGCTAGAAACCCGCTCGTCTTCAATAAAGTGGAGTCCATTCAGTAGTTTGGGGCGTGTCCCTTGGCTCTGGAAGCGTTGCGTCTGCCTTTTCTACCTCTATGCCTACCGTTCTCGCGCTCCACCTGATACTTCCTTAACAGTTACTTTCAAATCCTTCCATTAAGGGAGGTCTACGCATGGTTTGAGTACTAATAGGAAACAAATATGTTGATCTTAAAGCGCCGGACGGGTGAAAACTTACGAATTGGAGCGAATGTCTCAATTACAGTGTTGGAAGTTAAGGGTAATCAGGTAAAGATAGGCATACGTGCTCCCAAATCTCTGCCCGTTCACCGTGAGGAAATCTATAGACGTTTGCAAAAGGAGAGGGTGTTAGGGGATGGAGTTGGTTGAGATTGCGGAGCGCCCTAGGCAAGGGCGCGCGTTGGCGTGTTCAGTCTGCAGGGAGATAGGGTTAACGCCCGCAACGCTGGATGGCTTTAAGCTGATGTAGTGAAGCGGAGACAGATTGAAGCCGGTCCGCATGATTGCGTTTGTTAGGACTTTTTACGCACAAAACCAAATCTAACTTTGAATATAGGAAACACCTGGAACACCGAAGAAAACGAGAAATAACACTGCATTTAGAACCGATTGCTCTGAGCGTGCAGAGAATAGCGGGCTATGTAGTAGCTGAGTTAAAAGATATCACATTGATGCAGAAAACAATCCAAGACCAATTAAGCTACCGAAACATTGACGAACTTTACCAGTAAAGGTACAAGTAAATGAAATGCTTATACAAGCACCAGAAAAGGCATAGAAGCCGATTTCTTTATCGGTTGGCGGTGCAGAGGTGATCATTGCAAAGCCAAAAATTCCTGATGCAAAGCCAAGTAGTATACGAGTGAATGGACTCAGCCCCTTATTGATAATTTCCGCACCGGCTCGATAGATAATCTATAGCCTTAACGCCGCACTCACGGGTAGACGAGGCTGTGCAATTTTTATGCGAAAATGGGAGCGGAGCGGCCAGTACAAAGGTGCATAGTATTGGCCGTCTCCCGTGCAGCGTTTGGTTAGAACTGATATATCTACGAAGGTAGATCTCAACATTTATACCTTATTTTTCTTGATCTTCTTTTACGACCTGGCCCTGTGACAACGTCAGATCTAAACTTATATCCATAAATAACAGTACTGCTTCCAAAATTTGTAATAATTGATATTTTAGCGTTTTCATTTTCCCGGATTTTAATCTGGGCGATAACTCCCGGAACTATAGGGTTACTTTGAAATCTGCTCACTACTCTACCAATATAGAACGTGTACTCTTTCTTATTTTCCCTTCCGTAAATCTTTAGGATTCTACTATCGATATCTTCAACTTTTTCAATAAAGAAAGGAGACCAACCATCAACTTGCCACTTATATCGAACTAGAGCTCGCCCGCTTAGGTTGGCTGGGCTCGGAACACTGGATGAATCAGTGCAAGGATGTTTTGTCCAAGGAGGGCCAAGCTCTTCAAAGAATACTCGACCGCCATACGGCGATCGGTAAAAAAACACCAATTGACCACAAACTGGGCATGATGCATTGGGAATAGTATAACTTTCTAATGACTCAGATATTGGAGGAACCCAAGAAAATTCCATAGGCTCAAAATATCTTTCTATTGGTACTCCACGGTTTCCGTCGCCTTTGCTACCTATTCCTCCCCATCCACACCTGCAATCTGGATGATGATTCCATGCATTACACATTTGAGTATTTCCAGAGTGTATGGAGCACTAACATTTATATAGTAATCATTCTGACCACTATTATCATGATTACCATCTTGGAATCAATCTAGCGAAGAAATGCGTAAAACCTTGAGGAATCAATAAATCACACATAAGCTTGAACTCTTGTCCCAAATACAAAAATGATCACTTTGCCCACTATCCCCACGGAATAGACTTTCTCTAACTCCCTAGACCTTTCAATCTATCGGGATCTTTATAAAAAATATCAGCCAAGCCGATCGGAAATCATGTTGATTTCTTATCAGGTACTCAGGAGGGTCGAAACATTGAGCGTAGCTTGAAGCGTTTTCGTGCGCTTTAGGTCGTATACCACTTCGGTAAAGCTGATTTTGGAGCTGACAAACCCATAAGTGATACAGGTACATTGAGCACATATTCGGGTTCTGACCTTGATAGAAAATCAAAAGGCACTAGGGCAAGAAGGGGTTACTTGATTTATATCAAAAAAAGAAAAGGGGGCAGAGCCCCCCTTTTTTAAATCAGATCCGCTCTTTAATGGAGCGGATTATCAGAACCATTAAAGGTTGCTGATTTCCTCAAGTTGCTGTTGCAGACGCTCGTGAGCACCTTTCATTTCTGCAAGCTTGTCCTTTTCCTTGGCGACAACGGCTTCGGGGGCTTTGTCTACGAACTTAGGATTGTTGAGTTTGCCTTCGACTCGTGCGAGTTCTTTGGAAAGTTTATCAATCTCTTTTTGTAGACGGGCGCTCTCGGCTTTAACGTCGATCAGGCCGGCCATGGGTACCAGCAATTCCATATCGCCTACCAGGGCCGTGGCAGAGGCTGGTGCAGCTTCTCCACTTTCCAGCCAGGTGATTTCTTCGAGGCTGGCTAGTTTGATCAGCAGGCTGCGGGCTTGCTCCAGTAGTTCTTGGTCACGGCTGGAACCGCCGCGCAGGATTAGTGGGATTTTCTTCGCTGGGGAAATATTCATTTCACCGCGAATATTACGCACGCCTTCAATAACTTGCTTCAACCAAGCAACAGCCGCTTCCGCTTCCTCGTCGATCTTGCTGTTATCGGCCTCTGGGTATTGCTGCAGCATAATGGTGTCACCGTTGGAACCGGCGAGGGTTTTTACACGCTGCCAGATTTCTTCAGTGATAAACGGCATCAGCGGGTGGGCCAGACGCAAAATGGTTTCCAGTACGCGGATCAGGGTGCGGCGGGTACCTTTTTTTACTGCGTCGGAGGCGTTGTCGTCCCACAGTACCGGTTTGGACAGCTCCAGGTACCAGCTGCAGTACTCGCTCCAGATAAAGTCGTACAGGGCCTGGGAGGCGAGGTCGAAGCGGTAGGTGTCCATGGCTTCGCGTACGGTGATTTCGGTGCGCTGCAGCTGGGAAATAATCCAACGGTCGGCGATGGTCAGTTCAAAATCCGTGCTGCCGTCCTGTCCACAATCGTGCTCTTCGCAGTTTTGCAGTACGTAGCGGGAGGCATTCCAGATCTTGTTACAGAAGTTGCGGAAGCCTTCAATACGGCCCACATCAAACTTGATGTCGCGGCCGGTGGAAGCCAGTGAGTAATAGGTGTAGCGCAGGGCATCGGTACCAAAAGCAGAGAAACCTTCGGGGAAGTCTTTGCGGGTTTGCTTTTCGATCTTTTCGCGCAGGTGCGGTTGCATCAGACCAGAGGTGCGCTTCTCTACCAGGGTCTCCAGGTCGATACCGTCGATCAAGTCGATAGGGTCGATCACGTTGCCCTTGGATTTTGACATCTTCTGGCCGTGGTTGTCGCGCACCAGGCCATGCACGTACACGGTGTTAAACGGTACTTCTTTCTTGAAGTAGAGGGTCAGCATCATCATGCGCGCGACCCAGAAGAAAATAATATCGAAGCCGGTGACCAGTACGGAGCTGGGGTGGAAGGCTTTCAGTTCTTCGGTATCTTCTGGCCAGCCCAGGGTGCCGAAGGTCCACAGGCCGGAGGAGAACCAGGTGTCGAGTACGTCGTCATCCTGGCGCAGGCTGATATCGGCGCCCAGGTTGTGCTTCTCGCGCACTTCCTCTTCGCTGCGGCCAACGTAGACATTGCCTTCGTTGTCGTACCAGGCGGGGATGCGGTGGCCCCACCACAGCTGGCGGGAAATACACCAGTCCTGGATATCGCGCATCCAGGAGAAGTACATGTTTTCGTAGTTTTTCGGTACGAACTCAACGCGGCCATCTTCAACGGCGGCGATGGCTTCATCGGCCAGGGGCTGGGTTTTTACGTACCATTGATCGGTGAGCCAGGGCTCGATCACGGCGCCGGAGCGGTCTCCGTGAGGTACCTTGAGGGTGTGGGGCTCTACTTTTTCCAGCAGGCCGAGGGCGTCCAGGTCATCGACAATTTGGGTGCGCGCGGCAAAGCGCTCCATGCCTCGGTATTTTTCCGGCACTGCGTCGTTCAGGTGGGCGTCGGCATCGAGGATGTTGATCATCTCGAGGTTGTGACGCTGGCCCATCTCGTAGTCGTTGAAGTCGTGGGCTGGGGTGATTTTTACACAGCCGGTGCCGAATTCACGATCGACGTATTCGTCGGCAATAATCGGGATTTCTCGATCCGCCAGGGGCAACTTGATGGTCTTGCCAATCAGGTGCTGGTAGCGCTCGTCTTCCGGGTGTACGGCTACGGCAGTATCGCCGAGCATGGTTTCCGGGCGGGTAGTGGCAACTACCAAGTGGCCGGAGCCGTCGGAGAGTGGGTAGCGGAAGTGCCACAGGTGACCCTGCTTTTCTTCGTTTAGTACTTCCAGGTCTGAGATCGCAGTGTGGAATTTCGGGTCCCAGTTCACCAGGCGCTTGCCGCGATAAATCAGTCCGTCTTCATACAGTTTGATAAAGACTTCCTGCACTGCTTTGTAGAAGCCGTCGTCCATGGTGAAGCGTTCGCGGGACCAGTCGGGGCTGGCGCCCAGGCGGCGCAGCTGGCGGGTAATGGTGCCGCCGGACTCTTCCTTCCACTCCCAGACCTTCTCAATAAACTTGTCGCGGCCCAGGTCGTGGCGGGATACGCCTTCGGCGCCCAGCAGGCGCTCTACCACCATCTGGGTGGCGATACCGGCATGGTCGGTGCCCACTTGCCACAGGGTGTTGTCTCCCTGCATGCGGTGGTAGCGAATCAGGGCGTCCATGATGGACTCCTGGAAACCGTGGCCCATATGCAGGCTGCCGGTGACGTTCGGCGGCGGGATCATAATGCTGTAGGGCTTGGCCTCAGTATCCCCGGAAGGCTTGAAGTAGCCGTTCTCCTCCCAGGTTTTGTACCACTGCTGTTCGATGGCGTTGGGCTGGTATGTTTTGTCCATGCGGGCGGGAAACCTTGTGTTTAACTGACTGCGTGCACAGCGTTTTGGCTCAGGATAGTCTGGTGCTTGCTCGGGCTGCGCGGAAAAGGCGGCAATTATACCGCCGGGGTCTGGTGGGAAAAAGGCGGTATTTGAGCTTAGGGAGTTATTCAGAGGCTCCCTTAGGCCGTCTCTTAATCCCAAACGCCGAGCTCGTCGACCACGTGTTCTATTTGGGCGCGCAGGCGGCGCTCCAGTTTGGGCAGTTGCTGGGCGACGAGTTGTTCGATCAATTCCTGGCGCTGGCGCTCTTTGGCGGAGGGCTCAGGGTCTGCGGCCGGATCTTCTTCGGCGGCTTGGGCCTCAGTGCTTGGAAGTTCAGCTTCTTCCTTTACTTCAGGGGCCGGGGCCACTGTTGCTGGGGCTTCTGTTTCCGGGGGCACTGGGGCTTCGGTTACTTGGGTATTTTCTTCAACTGGCAGGGGCCGTCCACCGGTGAGGCGGGAGCGAATATGATTTGGCAGGAACGGGTTTTCCGCTCGGGGCTCCGGCTGCGGTTCGGGCTCTCTCTCCGGTTCGGCCTCTGGGATATTTTCAGCTTTGGTTTCCCGGGAATTCTGCTCTAAGTGTGTTTCAACCGGTTTATCTTCAACGGGCTTTTCTTCGATTTGCCCGGTATCTGTGGATGCCTGAGGCTCCTCATCCTCTACAGCCAGCTCTTGAAGCGGGCGCAAAAGAGCGAGGTCAGACTCCGCCAGCGACAGGGATTGCTGGGCCAGCATCTCTTCTTCAACCGGTGAAAATAAAATCGGCAAGTCGATATCTTCCAGTGAGGTATCGATATCTTCGAATTCACTGGTAGCCGGTGTCCCACTGGGTTTTGGTATGTCGGCAATAGTGGGAAGAGTGGGGGGCTCAGGGGTTACAGGATTACCCTGCTTGGCCACCTGGCTGAGCACGGGGATTTCTTCATTGTTCTCGTCGGTGACAAGCAAGTTGTGCAGTGAATTAAGTTCATCCAGAAATTCACTGGGCTGCTTGCGCTGCTGTCCGCGTTGCTTGTGTTTGTTTTTCTTGCCGGACATGACTCTCGGACGTAGTTAGAGGCTCTAATTGATCTTATGGGATTGTAACGGATATCCGCGATCGCGGAAGTGACCAAATCGCAATCGGGACCGTTTTAATGGTTCCGGTTGTTGGATCACAACTTCTGCCAAGCGTTCAAAGCGGCTAAACCACTTGGGTACTTTGGAGCAGAGATTGATCAGTAAGCCGTGGTGATCTGCGGGGTCTTCTCCGCTATTAATTTCTATTTGCGCCTGTTGGTTTTCAGTTTGCGGGGCGTGGGGCAGAAAACTGTCCTCGCGAAATGTCCACAGCAGTTGATCCATCTGCTCCGCCCGTTGCGCGTCGTCCACCGCGATTAATACCCGCATACCCGCGCGGAAGGCTTTCTCAGCCAGGCGGCAGGCAAAAACATCGGCGTGTTCCGGTTGGTCGGAAGAGAGAATATAGAAATCAATGCGAGTCATTACAGATACTGGTCAAATAATCCCGGCCATATTGATACGCTGCCAAAAACAAAAGCGGCCCATTAATCAATGGACCGCCCGGCGCGCCGGGCACCGATGGTGCCGGCGGCTATTGTGCGCTTTGGCTACTTATTTGCCCAGTAGATATTCAACCAGTAGAGGAACCGGACGGCCGGTTGCACCTTTCTGTGCGCCGGACTTCCAGGCACTACCGGCAATATCCATATGTGCCCACTTGTAGTCTTTGGCAAAACGCGCCAGGAAGCAGGCAGCGGTTACTGAACCGGCTTCGCGTCCACCGATGTTTTGGATATCGGCAAAATTGGAATCCAGGGAGGACTGGTACTCGTCCCACAGTGGCATTTGCCATGCGCGGTCGCCAGTAGTTTCGCCAGCCTGGAGAAGGCTCTTGGCCAGTTCTTCGTTATTAGCGTAGAGACCGGTGGCGTGGTGGCCCAGGGCAATAACACAGGCACCGGTGAGGGTGGCGATATCAATCACTGCGCTGGGCTTGAACTTGGCTGCGTAGGTGATCGTATCGCACAGAACCAGGCGGCCTTCGGCATCGGTGTTGAGGATTTCGATGGTTTTGCCGGACATGGAAGTCACAACATCACCGGGCTTGCTGGCGCGGCCGCTGGGCATATTTTCAGCAGCGGCAACCAGGCCTACTACGTTGATAGAAGGCTGCAGTTCAACCAGGGCGTTCATTACGCCGAAGACACTGGCGGCACCGCCCATGTCGTATTTCATTTCGTCCATAGCCTGGCCCGGCTTGATGCTGATGCCGCCGCTATCGAAGGTGATGCCTTTACCGACCAATACCACAGGTTTTTCGCTGGTCTTGCCACCTTTGTAGTTCATGGCAATCAGCGCGGGGGGCTCGTCGCTACCCTTGGATACGCTGAGGAATGCACCCATGCCCAGGGCTTTCATTTTCTTTTCGTCCAGCACGCTGGTGGTGAGTTTTGCATGTTTTTTGGCCAGCGCCTTCGCCTGGGCAACCAGGTAGTTGGGGGTGCAGATATTGCCTGGGAGATCCCCCAAATCACGGGCGACATTGCTGCCCAGTGCTTGAGCGGCACCCACTTCCATGCCGCCTTGAATAGCTTTCAGCTGCTTTTTCTCCGGGGCGTGGATGGTGAATTTCGCCAGGGGTAAGGGTTTTGCATCGGTGCGGGACAGGGTATAGCGATAGCTTGCCAGACCGGCGGCCATGGCGATTTGCTGTGCTTTCCAGCGATTATCGGCACCTTCAACCTCTACTTCGCAGAGGTAGCTCGCGGCTTCTTTAAAGTTCTTTACCCCATTGGCACTGCTGGCTGCCAGCTTGCGGAATTCCGCCTGGCTGATGGTGCCTTTACCGGTGCGTACGACCAGAACGCGCTCGCTGGGAGCGTCGATAAGATTGATCAGTTGGGTACTGCCGGATTTGGCCCCCAAGTCCCCGCGCTTGAGGATTTTTGCAATCATTCCCCCGGTCAATTTATCCAGGCTTTTTCCACTTTCGCTGAGGTTATTTTTGGCATCTGCTGAAATAATAGAGCAGGCACTGCGTTGTTTACTGATATCTGCAACCTTGGCGGAGAACTGCATTTTTCGCTTTCCTTAAAATCTGACAATAGATTGCATGTCTCTAGGCCGAGACATAGCAAGAATTTTTAGTGATAATGCGTCGCACAAGTTTAACCCGCCTGCCTGTGGATTGCTGTACCTAGAGGGAAACTTGCTCGTTTTTGATTCAGACACCATCACACCGCTGTCACCAAGGAATTTGTTCGCCCTGTGATTATTTTTCGCTATCTCTGCCGCGAGCTGCTGTTTGCCACGCTAGCGGTTAGCGCAATTTTGCTGTTAATTGTGATGAGCGGCCGATTCGTGAAATACCTGGCGGAAGCTGCCGCCGGTGATATTTCGGCGAATATCCTGTTCTCCCTGATGGGATTCCGTTTGCCGGGATTCCTGGAACTGGTACTACCGCTGGGCCTGTTTGTGGGGATTCTCCTCTCCTATGGCCGCCTTTATATAGAAAGTGAAATGACGGTTCTGCACGCCTGTGGCTTTAGTGATTGGCGTTTGCTGGGCTATACCATGATTCCAGCACTGATGCTGGCGCTGGTGGTGGCGTCCATGAGCCTGTATTTCTCTCCGGCGGGTATGCAGCGTTCCACCAGCCTGTTAAATGCAGAAAAGGCACGCAACGAATTTGATCACCTGGTACCAAAGAGATTTGTGTCCTCCCAGGGCGGCCGCGCGGTTTATTACGCCGATACGCTGAGTGAAGACAAGTCCACCATGTTGGGGGTGTTCCTGGCTGAGTTGGGTGGTGCGGAAGAGGAAACTGAGGCAGACCAGCAGATTGTCATCCGTGCTCGTGAAGGTGTACAGGAGATAGATCCTGAGACAGGCCTGCGCTATTTGGTACTGCGCGACGGTTTTCGCTATGAGGGTGTTCCCGGTGAGCGGGAATATCGCCAGATGAAATTTGACAGTTACTCGGTGATTCTGGAAGTGCCTCGCGAGCGCAGCCGCTTGCAGGACCAGATGGAATCGGCTTCAACCCTGGATCTCCTTAAAGGCGATGATCCGCAGCAGCGGGCCTACCTCTACTGGCGCTTCAGCCTTCCGATATTGGTATTAGTGGTTGCAGTACTCGCAGTGCCATTATCCCGTACCAACCCTCGCCAGGGGCGTTTTGCGAAGATGATCCCGGCCATTCTGCTGTATATCACCTACCTGGTAATCCTGCAGGGTGTCAGGGGGGCGATTGAGGATGGCAAGATT
The DNA here is from genome assembly GCF_052466985.1 of Microbulbifer maximicatervae (SeqCode). Taxonomy (NCBI): domain Bacteria; kingdom Pseudomonadati; phylum Pseudomonadota; class Gammaproteobacteria; order Cellvibrionales; family Microbulbiferaceae; genus Microbulbifer; species Microbulbifer maximicatervae (SeqCode). Next base: position 2,649,037 of record NZ_CP174298.1, on the reverse strand, counting down.
TCCAATCCGGCAATGATCTGGCTGGTTCACCCGCCATTCTTACTGCTCGGCTTGCTGTTGTTAGCGGGAAGAAATTGGCGCAAGGCGCCGCCCAAGCGTTTGCCCGAGGGTGTGAAGGAGTCGCCAGGTGAGTAAGCTCGATTTATATATCGCCCGCACCGTTATTGTTGCTGTGGGTGGCGCACTGATGATTATTCTTGGCCTCACTGTGGTCTTTGCATTAGTGGACCAGTTGGGGGAGCTGAAGAAGGATTACGGCTTTATCGATGCCCTGAAGTATGTGGGCTGGACATTGCCGGCGCGTATCTATGAACAGCTGGGCTTTTCCGCCCTGGTTGGATGTCTGGTGGGGCTGGGTTCATTGGCAGGTACCAGTGAGCTGACCGTTATGCGGTCTGCCGGCGTCTCAATCGGTCGGATTACCTGGGCGGTGATGAAGCCCATTATGCTGCTGATTTTACTGGGCTTGGGCCTGGCGGAATTTGTTATTCCCAAGACCAATGTAATTGCCGAGAGTGACAAAGCCCGGGCATTGGGTGAGCTGGAGGCGAGCGGTCTGGAAAGTGGCCTGTGGCTGAAAGACAGTGGCGAGTTTGTTCACTTCAACGCGGCGCTGCCGGATGGTGAACTTTACGGTGTTACCCGCTACCACTTCGGTGCTGATCGAGAGCTGGAGCAGGTGGAGTTTGCTGAGCGCGGCCATTTTGATGGCAAGCGCTGGGAGCTGGAGAATAGCCGCACGACCATCTTCACCGGTGAGCATACCGAGAGTGAGGCGCTGCCTACGACCGAATGGAAGGCGGAGATTTCGCCAGAGTTATTTGCCTTGGTAGTGCCTTTACCAGCGGATTTGTCACCCCGCAGCTTGTGGGCTTACGGCAAATTCCTCGATCGTAAGGGTGAGGATTCCAGTCGCTACTGGTTGCAGTTCTGGAAAAAGGTATTGCAGCCTCTCACTATCGCCAGCCTGGTGATGGTGGCGATTTCCTTTATTTTTGGCCCCCTGCGGGAAGTAACCACCGGGTTGCGTGTGTTTACCGGATTGGTGGTTGGCCTGGTGTTCCAATTTGTCCAGGATATGCTGGGGCCATCTTCCCTGGTATTTGGCTTCCCGCCTTTCCTCGCGGTGTTACTACCGATATTGCTGTGCTTTGGCGCGGGATGGTATCTACTGCAGCGGGCCCGTTAGGGCCCCTAGCCTTCTACTTTTTCGACTTCTTTGGAAGTACGCGCACCTCGGATTCGGAGATAAGGTCATGCCATGTGGCCTTGTCGGATCTGGCCCAGGCAGAGAAGTAACCGAGTCCCAAACAAGCAATAGACAGCGGCGCTACGATGGCGCGAAGGATGCACTGGCGCCAAGTGAGCTGGGCTCCGTTTGGACTCGCCAGCAGCAGACGCCAGGCGCGCATCCCCACAGTTTGACCCGCAGCCCTCCAGGACCAGAAGTAATACCCTACGATAACCGCTAGAGCGCCCAGCTGGAAGAATGGTCCGCTGACACAGGGGTTGTAGTCATTTGCCTCGGGCTGGCAGTTGAGGCCCACCACGGTAGAGGCAACCATCAGCGCGATAAAGCCGTAAACCACCAGTAGGCCCATAAGTATCAGCAGGTCGTAGAGCAGTGCGGCCAGGCGTGGACCCACCCCGGCAACAGGGAGTTCAGGAAAGGATTTGGGGGTGTTCGAGCTACTCACGGTTATCTCCGCCGGTTTTAAGTGGCGGAGATTCTAACAAACCTGTAAACGGGGAAGGAGAGGTAGCGCGCCTGAGTTCAGGGGCTCCCTAAAACTCCAGCTCAAAAGAGAACTTGAATTTGTCGTCGGACAGAGAGATGCCGTAGTCCACTGAGCGGCCAATCTTGCCCTCGTTGTTGGTGTACCTGAGCAAGCCTGTACGTGCGGCACGGGAGTTTTGTGCTTTGTAAGTCTCAAGGCCCATTCGCAGGATTTTGGACAGGGCTTTGCCGCCTTTCAGGGGCTTAAACTTATCTGGATTGGTGTGCATCTGCAGCCACTGGTAATTCAGGCGTCGCTGTACGTTGCTCATGCTATTGGTGCGCAAGTACTCGGCGGCCTGGACCAGGGCTTCGTTATCCATTGCAAATGCACTGTCGGAGAAAAACAGACTGCCGGATTCCATATTCAGGGTTTCATGGGAATCCGGGATAAATAACTCATCGGCAGAACAGACGCAGCACGCGGGCAGAAGAAATAGGCCAACGGTTTTTGGCACTAGTTGATTGGCGCTGAATCGGAAACTGCAGAGTAGCATTCTGTTTACCCCTGGGTGTCAACTTCTCATTTCGATGGCCGCAAGCGGTCGTTGAATTTATTATGGGTCACCCTTAACAAAGCATTTTTTCGAATTAATTAGGCGGCTGATGCAACTCCACTTACTGGACAGTCCGAAAAAGTCATCTCTTTCCTTGGAGGCCGCATGAAATGGATACTTTTTCATTTTTGTCTAAGTGGTCGCGAGCGTGAGCAGGAGCCCGCCAATGTTTTTTTATTATTGTTTTGGTATTTCTGTGCCAATGCTGATGAAAAAATTGTCTTGAATAGCTCCTCTTTCCACCGGATCGGGGCTTAGGTGCCAGGAAAGAGTTCCAAAATGCGCTACCGCAAAATTCTCCCACAAATAATCAGTGAGGATGGGGTTGGTTGGCTATCGGCTCTGGGTTCGTAAATCGCTTCTATGGCAAAGCTGTTGTTGCGAAATAGCTGGACCCAACTTTCCAGGGTGCGGAAATACCAGGGAGCGGCCTCTTCAAAATCTCCCTCAATACCTTCCCAAGATCCCGGGCGCCATCCATCTCGATAGGGCTCATTACCGCAGGCCTGATGGGGGTGAAGAGTTTGGATGACAAAATACCCACCGGGCAGCATTAACTCGCGTGCATTGCCGAATAGTTGCTCGACAGATTTCTTTCCGATGAGGGAGAAGTTGCACACGATAAGTTCAAACTGCTGTTCCAGTTTTTCGGCGCAAATTTCTTCGTATTGCAATCGCCGGTAGGACTCATTGGCGCCTGCTCGAGCGCTGGCAATATCCACTAAATCTTTAACGCCATCGACACCACAGACTCGAATACCTTGCTCCGCCAGTTTTCTACTGAGCCAGCCTTCACCGCAACCGATATCTAAAATGCTTGCAGGTTGGTACGCCATGATTGTGCTGACAATGGCGGCATCAGTGACCAGTCGGCGGCTGGGAATGGCGGCATTGTCTACTACTTTAGTCCACTCATGAGCATTCTTATGCCAGCAGGTGAGTACCTGATCATCACTGAATTCGGAATTGGGCATGCTTGGGTGACCTCCAGCCTGTCATTATTCACAGCTTGAGTGTACCGTCAGTGGACCATCCAGCTACAAAGGTGCTGAGGTCCCATGTCCACTCAAATGATTTTTGATTATGTGATCGTAGGTGCCGGCTCCGCCGGTTGTGTTTTAGCAAATCGGCTCAGTGCCGAAGAGCAGAATCGAGTTTGTCTTCTGGAGGCGGGTCCTAAAGATCGGAGCCCCTTGATCTCCATCCCTGTGGGTATTGGCGAGTTACTGCCGGGTACTCGCTATAACCTACACCACCATACCACGCCACAAAAGCACCTGAATGACAGGAAATTGTTTTGGCCGAGGGGCAGGACCCTTGGGGGTAGTAGCTCTATCAATGCCATGGTTTATATCCGTGGTAATAGCGATGACTACGATGCCTGGGAAGCAGAGGGTAATCCCGGTTGGGGCTGGAAGGGTTTGTTGCCTTACTTCTTAATGTCGGAAGGCAATGAACGGGGTACTGATGCGCACCACAGTGGCTACGGCCCTCTGTCGGTCTCGGATTTAAAGTGGAAAACCCGATCGGGCCATGCTTTTTTACGCGCAGCTGAGTCCCTGGGACACCGGCCGAATAATGATTTTAATGGCAGCCAGCAAAATGGCGTGGGTTTTTACCAAGTAACCCAACGGCGCGGACGCCGCTGCTCTGCGGCTACAGCTTATCTGCACCCAGTTTCCAGCCGCTCTAACCTACATGTTCGTACCAACAGCCAGGTGGCGAGGATTATTCTCAGGGGAGAGAAAGCGACCGGCGTCGAATTGCTTGATGGCACTAAAATCCTGGCGAACAAGGAAGTGATTTTAAGTGCCGGTGCTATCCAGTCGCCACAGCTATTAATGCTGTCTGGTATTGGAGATCAGGACCAATTGCGTAAATCTGGAGTGACTTCGCAAGCGCACCTTCCCGGTGTTGGAAAAAACCTACAGGACCACCTGGATATCATACAAGTAGTGGAAGCCTCTGAAGCGGTTAGCTTTTCCGAGGCACTGTGGCCGAAGCTTCTCACCGCAATGCGCCTGCCAGAACTGATCTTTTTAAATAAAGGGCCCTTAACCAGCAATGTGGCCGAGGCAGGGGGCTTTGCCAGTTCCAGTCTGGCGGGGGGTAACCCGGATATTCAGTTCCACATGACGGCAGTTCCAACTTTCCAGCATGGGTTTAATAAGCGCACCTGCTACGGTTACTCCCTTCACGCCTGTGCCCTGAGGCCTAAGAGTCGCGGTGAGATCACTTTGGACTCCACCGATCCACGCAAACTGCCCAGAATTGAACCCAACTACCTGAGTGAGCCCGAGGATCTGCAGGTAATGGTGGAGGCATTTGAAATGGCACAGGATATCCTCGCCCAGGAGGAACTGAGTCGCTACAAGAAAAAGTCTTTGCGTCCAGAGCAGAAGTTGAGTGATAGAGAGTCAATCATCCACTATATTCGCCAGCATGCAGAATCCATCTACCATCCGATAGGTACCTGTCGCATGGGGAGTGATGAATTGGCTGTAGTGGACAGCGAGCTAAAAGTACACGGTGTGGATGGACTGAGGGTTGTGGACGCCTCCATAATGCCCACCCTGATCAGTGGCAATACCAATGCGCCTGTGATCGCTATTGCGGAGAAGGCGGCAGATTTGATTATGCAGCGGTCTTCGCGCTCGTTTGTAAAAGAGAATAGACACACTCAGGAAGTTGAATGATTTGGCAATGCCCGCTTTGTGCTGCCCCCTTAACTTTAGGAAAAGATACTTGGCACTGTACCAACCGACATAGTTTTGATCGCGCGCGTGAGGGCTACGTCAATTTGTTGCCCGTTTATCGCAAGCGCCGCAAAGATCCCGGTGACTCTTCGGAGATGCTTCACGCGCGGCGGCGCTTTCTTCACGCCGGTTACTATCGGCCCCTGGTTGATAGTATCTCGGCACTCTTGCCTTACAAGCCTGGCCGCCGTTTACTGGATATCGGTTGTGGTGAGGGGTATTACCTGCGGGAGCTTGAGTCCGCTGGCTGGCATGGTCACGGCCTTGCCGGTATCGACATTTCAAAATCCGGCGTGCGAATGGCGGCCAAGCGCGACAGTGGCGCTCAGTTTGTGGTTGCCAGCAATGTAAATTTGCCGGTGGTCTCGGAGTCGGTGGATAACCTGCTGAAGATCTTTGCCCCAGCCCCCGATCATGAAATGGAACGGGTAATCAAAACCGGTGGCCATTTGGTAGACGTATCCCCTGGCCCCGATCACTTGTGGTCACTAAAGAAGTACCTCTATAAAGAGCCGCGTAAACATCCCGCACCCAAAGTGATTGAGAAGTTGACCCCGGAAGTCGATATGCGTTGCTGTTTCCCTTTCGTATTGAAGGGCAAGCAGGCCATTGCAGATTTTCTCGCTATGACGCCTTTTGCCTGGAAGGGCAACCGTGAAGAACGGCAGAAACTCGAAGAGCGCGACAGCCTGGAGCTGGAGGCGGACTTTGTTATTCGTCGTTTTATTAAACATAAATAACAGGCATTTGCTAGGTAGAAGTAATAGAGCAGCGTTATGGCGACTCCCAGAGACTTTGGATTTATGCGGCGAGCCCTGGAGCTTGCACAACTCGCTGCTGAGCGCGGTGAAGTACCGGTGGGTGCGGTTTTGGTCCAGGATGGAAAAATCATAGGGGAGGGCAGTAATCGCCCGATTGGGAATTGTGACCCCAGTGCCCATGCGGAAATCGTAGCCCTGCGGCAAGCGGCAGATAAACAACAAAACTACCGCCTGCCAAACACCACTTTATATGTGACGATTGAGCCCTGTACTATGTGCTTTGGCGCAATGGTACATGCGCGGGTAGGGCGGCTGGTATACGGCGCTACCGAACCCCGGGCCGGTGTTGTTGAGAGCCAGCTGGAATTGGCACAAGCCAACTTTTTCAATCACAAGATTACGGTGGAGTCGGGAGTCATGGCGGAAGAGGCAAGCAATTTAGTGCGCGAGTTCTTTCATGATCGACGCTGATCTGGCATTTGCTTTTGTGGTGAATTCAATAGTTGTCGCCACCGTCGTCCTGATTCACCACGAAGTATTGAGTGCCCTTGCCCGGATTGGCCGCTGGATTCCGATCAAGCATAACCTGGCGATTGTCCTGGGGGTGTTTGGCGCTCTGATCGCCCACGTGGCTGAAATATGGCTGTTTGCTTACTGCTACTACTTTATGGTGAATTCGCCTTATTTTGGTACTTTGGTGGGCAACTTTAATGGCAGCCTGTTGGACTGCGCCTATTTCTCATTCACCACTTATACCTCACTGGGTTTTGGTGATATTGAGCCCCTGGGGCATCTGCGTTTTACTGCTGGCCTTGAAGCCCTTACGGGACTGGTGATGATTACCTGGACCGCTTCTTTTATGTTTTTAAAAATGCAGCGTTATTGGGAGAATTGATCATAGGGTTCTTAAGGTTTAATCCGCGCCGTACGCCCTGTGCGCTGTGTGGGTTTTTCTGCTGGATAGAACTCTTTTGAGTGGATCCTTAAATAAAAGTGCCTGCCCACACTGCGCCAGAGTTTTCCGAAAGGGTGCAGCCAATAGAGCCACCGGGCGACTTTCGTGCGGTGGATATTGGATTTAACAATATTGGAGATGTGTTCGTTTTCCCACAGAAGGTGGGGCTCAACGCCATACAGTTTTAGGTCAAATTGCCAGAAGTGATCGAATACCTTGTCGATAGGTTCGAAAATACGGCTGGCATATTTTAAGACTTTCTCCATACCGCGCCGGTTAATCAGATATCCCTGTGCCCCACACCACCCCCGCTCTGGTCGCACTAACTGATGAACACCATCATTCAAGGTTTGCATGACTTTTCGCTTGCGGACCTTAAGTCCCATCAGTCTAATCATCTCGATATTTTCAGGTAGTTGCTCTAACTCCGCTAAGACGCGGCCAAATGAGGGTTCTAACTGTACATCATCTTCCAGAATACAGACCCGGTCCAAGCCGGAGCGGTATGCCCGGCGAATTGCTCTCAAGTGGGCGAGATAGCATCCAATCTCGGAGCTTTTGAGTTCGCACAAGTGGCGCCACCGGGTGACGTTACTCGCGATATGCTCATCATCTTCCAGTTCCGGAATGCCTGAGCGCCCATCAATCCCTTCAATTGTGTTGATATGCAGTCGCTGTATTTTCCCGGCGCTGAGTAATAGGTCAACGTCATCACTGTTTGGTTGCAGAGTGATAATCCAGCAGGGGGTATTGGCGATATAGGGTCGCTGACGGCGGCCGCGCGGGGTAATTGGGCGTCTGGAGCTTAAAGGGAGGCGGCGACGTTGTCTTGTTGGTGGGGAAAGCGGGTTCCGCTTGGGCTTGTGGCTGGTAGCAGCCAGCAGGCCAGGCAAAAATTCCTGAGCTACCACAGTTGCTAGAATGACAGGGCTTTTCCACCAAGAGGCGCTGAAGAAGAGCCGTGCACCACAGGAGCCCCCTGGACGCTTGGAGGTCAGGGCTGAAACACCTTTATTTATACCGTCTGCAGACGGTATAGAAGCGTCATGGGCCATTAACTCCCCTGATCTTATGGTCCTAAGTTAAGTTGCTACGATTGAAGGTTAAGGTTTGACCTGCCAGTCCGAAAAGGATGAGGGAACTTACTACTGGGGTGGAAGGAAAGAATACACCGCTCTCGAGACACGCTGTGAATACATCCCTGTAAGCTCCTAATCGGCATCCATGCCTTATAGGGTCCCAAGCGCGGTGTATTCTTTCCTTCTCCCTTTTTAGTAATTGTGAGAGGTGTCTTGTAGAGGTGCCAAGGTGGAGTTGGCTCAATAAGGACTGTGGATGAACTCAGGCTTTATAAAAATGGCGTTGATCCTGGGGCTTTTGAGCTCTGTGGGTCCTATGGCCATTGATATGTATCTGCCTGCATTACCGGCCATGACAAAGGCCCTCGACACTTCAACCCAGGTCGCGTCCTATACGTTGATGGCTTATTTTATTGCGTTCGGGGTGTGTCAGATTTTTTATGGCCCCGCTTCCGATATGTTTGGCCGCAAACCGCCGCTCTATTTTGGTTTGCTGGTTTTTACTTTCGCATCTATTTGTTGTGCCCTGGCAACCACTATCGAGTGGTTGATTGCCTTTCGCTTCCTACAAGGGGTGGGTGCCGCCTCGGTAATGTCGATTCCCCGAGCAATAATTCGAGATTCTTATACGGGTACTCAAGCAACTCGCCTTCTTACCACAGCAATTCTTGTCCTTTCAATTTCTCCTATGTTGGCGCCATTAATTGGTAGTCTGCTATTAATTTCATTTGGCTGGCGCAGCATATTTTGGGGGATATCCATTGCTACTTTTTTAAGTCTGATACTTGCTATTACAAGCCTTCATGAAACCTTACCAGTGAATAAGCGCATACCATTTAAAATAGGTGCGCTGCTTGAATCTTATTCAATATTACTGCGTGACCCGATCTATATAGGGCTTACTTGTATAGGAGGGTTTGGCTTCGCCAGTGTACTTGCTTTTTTTGCGGCAGCTTCATTCTTATATGCGAATTACTACGGATTGACCCCAACCGAATTTAGCCTAGCTTTTGCTCTGAATGCGCTTAGTTTCTTCCTGTCGAGTCAATTTTCGGCAAATTTCGGTGCCCGTTTAGGGATGGTGAAGCTGGTGAAGTGGGGTGTAGTTGGATTTGTAATAAGCTCGGTGACTATGTATTTAGTGATAGAGGCCGGTTTTGATCATCTCGTACTACTGATATGCATGCTTATCGTATGCAATATGTTTCTCGGTTTGGTTCTTCCGACGGCATTTATTCTTTCCATGGAAAGACATGGCCCTATAGCGGGAACGGCTTCTGCCCTGGCTGGTACTATGCAGTTGTCAATCGGGGCTGTAGCTATCCTGATAACCAGTTTGGTTTTTAATGGAACACCAGGGTCGCTTGCTGGGGTAATTGCGGTGTGTGGAATTTTGGCCTTTGTGGTTTCCTGGTTGGTTTTGCGTAATGTAGTCAGCATCACAGCAGACCAGAGTGATTGAGTAATACCAAAATAAATTAGGGAGCCTCTGAATAACTCTGTGCCGGCATTTCACTCAGCATCGCTAGAGTGATGCTGAGTGAATTCTTGAGTGCTTAAGATTAGTAGGCACCAGCACTGTAGATCAGCTCATAGCTGTGGCTGTAAATTTCCAGAATGTTGCCAAAAGGATCTTCCATATAAATCATACGATAAGGCTTTTCACCGGGGTAGTAATAACGGGGCTCCGGCATACGTTTTTTACCACCGGCCGCCACAATCTTATCCGCCAGTTCTTCCAGGTTGGGGTCTTGCACGCAGAAGTGAAAGATCCCGGTTTTCCAGTATTCAAAGTTATCTTCTGGGTTTTCCTGATTGCTAAACTGGAATAGCTCTACGCCAATCCGATCCCCTGTCGACATGTGGGCGATGCGGAAACTACCCCAATTGGGGCCAAATACGTCGGTGCACATTTCACCGATAGCACTTTTGTCCTCGGTGATATCTGTGGGCTTCATAATCAGGTACCAACCAAGTACCTCGGTGTAAAACTTCACAGCTTCTTCAAGGTTTGGCACTGAAATACCGATATGAGAAAAGGTTCTCGGGTATGCGTTACTCATAGCTGTCTCCTTTGTTGAATGCGGTTAAGTTACAGCTTCTGATTCATTACGTATAATTATCATTTGTAATATTTTTAAGTAGCATTCGTAATGATAAATCCAGTGTGGTTAAGAAGCTTCTGTACTTTAGCTGAAGAGGGGCACTTCACTCGTACGGCGGATCGCTTGCATATGACTCAGTCTGGGGTCAGTCAGCATATACGCAAGTTAGAGGAGCACTTAGGTGTCGCTCTGTTAGTCAGGCAGGGTAAACACTTCACTCTCACGGATGCTGGTGATCGGCTCTACCGGGAAGGGCAGGGGATTATTCAGAAGCTTTCCAGGCTGGGGCAAATTGTTGGTGAAGACCCTCCCCACCATGGGGATGTGCGAGTGATGTGCCCCGGGAGTGTGGGGCTGAAGCTCTACCCCAAGTTGTTGTCCCTGCAGAAAATCCACCAGGGTTTATCGATTAGCTGCCGTTTCGCACCCAACCTGGATGTAGAGAAGGCCATTGCGGAAAACGGTGCTGATATTGGATTAATGACCAGCCCGCCACAAGCAGAGGAGATTGACAGTCGGCCGATCGCCAGTGAAAGGTTATTGCTAGTGACGCCGTCTGAAGTGAAAACCCCTGATTGGGAGTCGCTTTTAGCGCTGGGGTACATAGGCCATCCAGACGGTATACACCATGCGAGTCTATTATTGGGAGCGAACTTCCCACAATTTAGAAGTCTTGAAGCTTTTCAACAAAAAGGGTTTTCCAACCAGATCAGCTTAATACTGGAGCCCGTTAGTATGGGATTGGGTTTCACAGTTTTACCCGCCTATGCGGTAAGTGCATTTCGAAAGCCGAAATTGATTAAGGCACATAGCCTTGAAAATCCCGTTAGTGAGACACTGTATTTGGCGCTTAGGCGCACTCAACTTGTACCCGCCAGAGTCAGGTTTATTATTGGTGAAATGGAGAAATGGCTGTAATCGGGCTCCTAAGTATCAAAAAGCTGAACAGTTTTGGTAAAAATACCGGGTTGTTTCGCTTCCTGCTATTTTTGGCTCTATCACAACTTTCTCTTGTGGGAATAGCTAAAGCTGAGAGTGCTAAGGATGAGCAAGATAAGATACTGATGTTGTTGGCTTATTCTATAGTATTCCAGGACTGGGTCAGACCTACTGATAAAAATAAAAGAGGCCATAATATTGGTGCGGTTTTATTTGATAATGATGCCAGGAAGATAGTCGGGGCCCAACTAAATTCAGTTTTGCGTTGCGATGACAAAACTCAACACGCTGAAGTGCGTTTAATGCAGCAGTGTTTATCAGAGAAATGTCTCGGAGAAAAAAGCCAATATTTGACCAAGGCCAATGTTACGATCTACACATCTTTAGAGCCCTGTATGATGTGTAGCGGAATGATGATTTTTTTGGGCGTTTCAGGTGTTGTATACGGGCAAACTGATCCAGACTATGGTCAAAGCATCGAACGACTTAAGCAAAGCTTTGACAAAAATTGTGGCTATGAACATTCTCAGTGTATCGTAGATAAACCGGGAAATTATTACACTCGCCGTATAACTTCAGAACCATCGAAGCTTTTACAGAAAGAGAAGCTGGATGGGGCTTACTTTAATTATGAATTACTACACGGAGACTATATTGTTAGCTTCCTATTGAGTGACGATGCTAAAGAAATTTATCAGGGAGCTTTTCGGAACTTCAAAAATCTGGATATTAGGCATAAGGAAAATCGGTATATATATCGCCAAGCACTTTCAACCCTAAAACAGCTGGAAAATGGTGAACTGCAGCTGGATTACTGTCCATCCTGGCAGTCGCACCATCACCATCACTAACTATTCGACTATTGGTTTAGTGCTTTTCGAGCATGCTCTGTGAGGTTGATAGTGATCTCTTTAATCAATTTCGATTTTAAATTCCAAACATGCCAGTAAAGAGGAATCTTCAAGTACTGGTCTTCAGCGAGTTTTACCAACTTTCCACTTTTTAGCAGGCTCGCGATCTGAATATCTGGCGCCATTCCCCAACCCAGCCCCAGAGTTAAGAAACTGAGGAAGCTCTTTGAAGAGGGGATTTCATGAGATGGGTACTGACCGGTCTCCACTCCCCAAAACTGTTTAAGGTAACGACTCTGCAATTGATCCTTATAGTTGAACTCCACTGTGGGAGCGTAGTGGAGCTCTTCAACTTTAATCGGGTCTGAAAAAAACTTCTTCTTAAAAGCCTTGGTGCATACCGGGTAATAGGCCATATGACCGAGCAGTACTGATTGGCAGCCCTGGAGGTTACTGGTTGTTGAACTGATACAGCCAATGACTTCACCATTCTTCAGCAGTTCATGGGTAGCGTCCTGATCGTCAACCTTTAGATCCACGAGCAACTGCTGGGATCGAATCAATGGTGTGATGGCGGCTAGGAACCAGGTATCCAAACTATCTGCATTCAGTGCGATACGAACCTTATTCTGGTTGCTATAGCGGGTCTTGCCTCCCTCTGGATCGATATCAGTGAGAAGCTCTTGCTGTAACAAGTGCATTTGCTGGTAGTACCCCAGCACTTTGAGGCCGGCTTCAGTGGGCCGCAAAGGGTTGGAGCGTATCAATAGGGCTTGGCCAACCTGGCTTTCTAAGGCTTTGATTCGTTGGGAAATCGCAGACTGGCTGACATGGAGTAGGGCGGCAGCCTTGTCAAAACTGCGCTCCTCTACGACAAAGGCAAAGGCTTGGAGTTGCTTTAGGTCTAGCATAAGAATTTCTTATGAGGGATCAGTATAATTAAGTTTACTTATTCTAGTTTGACTCTTAATCTCGCGCCACTATTCAGGCCCGCAGCCCTGCGGGCACTTCCAAATTAGAGAATGAAACACAGGAGGCATCGTGTTTTCAGGGTTGTTGCTGGCGCCGCTCGCAAAAGGTTTTTTGACTACCATCAGTTTGATTATGGCGATCGGAGCGCAGAATGCGTTTCTGCTGACGCAGAGTATCCGTCGACAATATCACTTTAGTATCGCGGCTTTATGCGTACTGATGGATATTGCCTTGATTACAGGTGGTGTGTTCCTGGTTGCAAATCTCGCACAAGCGGGTGGCGACTGGATGATCTGGCTGACCTGGCTCGGTGCTGCTTTCCTGTTCTCCTACGGTGCCATGGCTTTCCGTTCGGCCTTCACTAACAAAGGTCTTGGAGAGCAAAAAGAGTGGATGAAATCCCGCCGCTCTGCCTTGATTACCGCAGTAGCCTTAACCCTGCTTAATCCACACGCGTATGTGGACACGGTTGTACTGATTGGCTCTGTAGGGGCGCAGTATGCTGGCAATGGAACCTGGTTTTTTGTGCTGGGGGCATGTAGTGCATCCCTGTTATGGTTCACTCTTCTTTCAGTGGGTGGCAGCATGATGCAGCCGCTATTTAAGAACCCCAGAACCTGGCAGGTACTCGATGTACTGGTGGGCATTATGATGTGGACTATTGCTATCAGCTTGTTGTGGGCGCAGTAGACACTCAATAATGGCTGCTAAAAATAGCTGTAGACTAATAAGTCTACGGCTATTTTTTTGCTTCCAGGCCCCTAACTTATTCCGATAGTTTTCCACACTAACTCCCCCTTAACATTTCCCCTGACCTGTTTAACCCGTCGTTTCGATCGCTCAAAAATCGCCCAAATTGCATGCAGGGCCTCTCCACCAACCAATAAATGGCTGCCGCCAAAGCGAAGCTAAGTAGTGTTACTGCCACAAGTAACGTGGATAGAGAAATACTTGAAAGCCCTTGTCCCCAAGGTTGGCTTATGGCCCAGCTGACGAGAAAGACAACGATTAAATGAAACAGGTAAATGGAATAGCTGATAGTCCCCAAAGCGGCTAAATGTCGTATTGGCTTAGGTGGAAGTAATACAAAAACGAGGAAGATAGCTAAAGCGATGAAATGAGATGATACAAAGCGGAGGGGAGTTTCGCTGATCGACCTACCTAATAAGTGCATGGCCAAAACGAGTAGTGGTATCGAGAAAGTCGAAACCAGGCCCCAAAGCATATAACGATAACCGCGCCTTGTTTCGTAGCAATACCTGAGTAGGGTTCCGCAGAACATAACTGCGATAGCAAAGGGGAGGTAAGTAGTGATGGCGGGAAGCTGGGAAATTGGAGTGGATGATTGCTCTAAAAGTTGCATGCTGACAAATACCGATAGTGCCCCCCAGCACACTAAGAGTAGATATCTGGGATTCCCTAGTAGTCGAAGAGTGAACATCAGTGCGCAGAGACAGTAAAAAAGCAGCTCTGCAGTGAGAGTCCAATATAGAATCTGAACACTTTCAAACCCCATAAGCCCTTGCAGCATTGTGGTATTGGCAAGAATGGTAGATGCAGAGAATGTTCGGTCAGCGAGTAACCATGTAAGTCCGATAATTGCAGTTAGAGATAACCAGTAAGCGGGATACAAGCGGAAGAAGCGACGGATAGCAAAGCTTTTGAGAGTACGGTTAGATGCAAGAAGACTGTGGGGAATGACAAAGCCGGATATTAGGAAAAAGCAAAGTACACCTATCCTGCCAAAATCCAGTTGACTGATAAATTCAGCCAGTGCCGAGCTGTGCTGGGCGATGGATGGGTTGCGGATAAAGACTTCACTACTGTGTTGCCAGACAACCAAAGTTGCAGCAAGCCCCCGTAGTACATCGAGATTAAGAAGGCGTGTGTTCATTGCTAACGACCTATATCCATGGTCAATCCAAGAAGGTATGGGTATGATCTTACCTTGCCTTAGTTGAACACACTATCTGTATTCAGTGTGATTCAATTCAAATCTTCTGGCTTTAATGCATGCAAACCCACTATGGCTTCTCATCCAAGGTAACACTGAAAGGCAAGTTCAACTGATCAGGTAGAGTATTCTCCAGCGTTATAGTTACCCTTTGTCCTTGAGGATGTTTACTACCTGATCAACCTCCGTTTTATTTTCCTCAAGAAGCCTATCTGCTAGAACTTTCAGATTCTTACTTGCTGTGTAGTCAAATGGATCAACATATGGATTAACAAGATCTACATTTAAGTAGTTATATTTTATTGTCCCTTTAGGGCTAAGGGATTGTGCGATTTCCAAGGTGTATACTTGTTGATCATCCATGGATCTCTGTACATTAGATATAAGGTCTTTCACCCAATTAATCCTGCCCCAGTTTTTTAAGTTTCTGTAGTTAGCTTCCATTGTACTTAGTGGAGACGTACCGGCCCCGAGAATCAGCACATAGTAGTTTTTTTCAGGGAACTCTCTAATAATTTCGCGTAAAACAATACTGGCTGGATTATTTGCGTATATACCAGCGTCGGCATAATAGCGCTGATGAATGTCCCGTCCAGTAGTTACGAACTCGACAGGTGGGTATAGGGTTTCCGCGCTAGTTGCCGCTGTTACAAGTTGATACAGTGTGTCTGTGGGTAGTTTACTGACGGCTTCACCACGGTTTTTGAATAGTTGAAGCTGGCCCATATGAATATTGAGAGAAGGGATGATTACGTAGTTCTTCAAGCTCGTAAACTTCAATTTTTCAGTGTAATGCTTTTCCATAGTTTCGCTTAAACGCTCACCGCTAAAGCGAGGAGAGATAAAACCATTAAAGGTTAGTAATTTGTGATACCAGGGTACGGAGAATACGTATCTGCTATCTTGTTTATAAATATCAATAATTTTATCACTTTGGGATTTAAGGTTTTCAATCTCTGGATGATCATCGTCAAATGATTTTTGAGTCACATTGAGACCAGTAGCGATGATAGCGCCAGTGGATACTCCACTAAAAACATCAAACAATTCATCAATAGGCTTGCCGGTCTGCTCTTCGATATGTTGAATGACATAGAGTGGTATCAAACCACGTATTCCACCGCCATCAATAATAAGGATGTTGATAGTATCTTTGTCTTTAAGGGAAGCATTACTTTTGATGAACTCTTTAGCAACAGGGTGGGCATCATACTGAATACTTTGGGTCAGTCGATAATTGTAGACGTACACCAAGCCTAAAAACGCTACGATAACTAATATGGTGAGGGCTGACGCTAGCCGAAATCTCATTGATCTTCCTGAACGCTAAACTCTTAATACAGTGAGTGTGACAAAGCAGATTAGTTTTATTTCTTTGGGTTATTTAAAAGTTACTTAAGGCTGTTTTATTGTCTTGTTTTGGGGGGGAGATAAGGAGTTAAGCAGTGTGAGTGGTTTTAATTGGTAAGAGGGAAGTTCTTAATTTCTATTCTCTTAGCCCCTTATGGAAAATTTCTCTATCTATAAAGCAAAAGCACATAAAGTAATCTGATGACTGAATGCCCGGGTAGTGAACAGTAATTTAATGGAACTCCCTCAAGTTAGTAGCTGAAGGTTGTACATTTCCCTTCGAATTTTATTTTACGGGCTTGATATAAGCATTGGTGGAGCGCTAGACATTATAAGTTGGTCGTTAACTAGGAAACCGTTTAGTCTACTGACTGCTATGTCATATACACAAAGTAACCGCAGGGTTGAATGGTTACAAGTTATCAATGAGCTAGTGACTGGAAACCCGCGAGCTCAGCCAAAATTGATTAGAGCGAAAGAAGCCCACCCCGAAGGGTGGGAAATAGTTTAATGAGCTTGATGTTCTAAAGCGTTTAGGAAAGTTGCAATATCACTTACCTGTTGTGTGCTCAATTTCTGTCCCAATTGGTACCAAGCCATATCGTAAATTGCCTGCTCAATGGTTTCTACACGCCCGTCGTGAAAGTAAGGAGCGCTTCTGCTTACGTCGCGTAACATTGGAACTTTAAATATCATTTTATCGTTTTCAAGGCCTGTAACTTTATAACGACCTAAATCTTCTTGGTGTGGATATTGGTTGACCAGCCCCATCTTCTGGTACATGTTCCCACCCAAGGTTGCACCATTGTGGCATGCTGAACAACCAGTGTTGATAAAGGTTTGCAGGCCCTTTAACTCACTTTTTGTCATAGCCTGATCATCACCATTTATAAAATCATCAAAACGATCATTTGTAATCAGTGTGCGCTCAAACGCAGCTATGGCCTGAGCAATATTGTCGTAAGAGATAGCATTCTCTTTACCAAAGGCGTGTTTGAAACTTTCTTGATATTCGGCAATTTTTGAAATCTTTGCCTCAACAGCCTCTTCTGAAGGCATTCCCATTTCTACAGGGTTTAGAATTGGACCTTTGGCCTGTTCCTTCAGGTCCTCTGCGCGACCATCCCAAAATTGAGCCACCTGGAATCCGGAATTCCAGACCGTTGGAGAGTTTCGATCACCCTTGGTGCCAGGTAAAGCTCCCGGTGATGTCGCTTCATTGTCGACACCCGAGCCGTTGTAGTTCCCTACTTGATGGCAGCTGTTACAGGACTGGCTATCATTGACTGAAAGCCGTTCGTCCATGAACAGTGTTCTTCCAAGCTCAACCATCGCTGGGGTGTCATTCTCACTGCCTGGCATAGTTTCTGAGAGAGTGCCGAACATAATTTTTGATTGTTGACGTAATTGACTTATATCAACTTCGGCCGTTGCCGATACAGTTGTTGATAGCAAGCTTGCTGCCGCTATCAAGCCGCCAATGATTGGAAGCTTGAGATCTCTTTTCGAAAAAATTTTCTTAATCACTTTGGTATCTCTCCCACATCTCAAAAAACAATGACAACTAACCTATTTTTAATCAAAGTTAGGCGGCGCCACTATATAGGGAAGCTCGTTCAGCTGATACCATGTTTTAACAAAAAAAGCCGTGTATTGTTAGAATATCCAGAATCGTTCACAAAATACTTTTTCAGATATTATTCAGAACTCGGCCTATACATTGAGTGCACTGGATTTGCGAGATTGAAGTCTTGCTATTTACCTTTAAAAATTGCAGGGCAATTTCTGAGATGGCGCGGAGGGGTAGGGTTTAGGGGATGCTTATCGATATCTCCAAAGGGAAATGATTCGTATTTCTGCTAGCCGGTTGGTGGTGTAATATCTACTCGAAGATTAAAGACTCATTAACTATCTGAATGTGGTTAATTTTTTAGGTAGGACCTTTAGGTTTTAGGAAGCTTTTAATCTTATTGTTATATCTGGTTAACTTTTATATTGGTCTACGTATTCTAAATAGAGGCGTTTCGCTACCTATCAAGCTGCCGGGCTTAATAAGAATCTCTTCGACTATTCCGCTGCAAGGGCTGGGCAGCTCAATTGTGTAAGTTCCAAAATCGGCAACGAGTATCGTTTGTCCACCGTAAATTGGATAATCAACACCAACCATGACTTCTACTACCTCACCAAGTTCTTTTGGGCGGACTGAGCCGGACAAAGGTTCTTGTTTGTGCGGAATCGAATCAAAAGAGGGTGCGCGTACAATTCCGTCTGTTGGAAAGCGTTCTTCCTTTGGGGATATTCTTTCGCCGCTTTCAATGGAGCTTATATCAAGAGCACCATTTATATAATTAAGTATAAATTTCCACATGTCTTTCTAAGTTACTTTATAATTCTATCTTGCTTTAAAGAGATAAAGTTATCTTTGTCGAATTACTTAGGGCTACTGACAAGGGAAAGGTCTCTGATGAATACTGTATCTGGATCATCATCATCTCTCCAAGCAATGCCTTTATCCAGAATGATTCCTTGAGCTATCAAAGAATCAACAACTTTATTTGTCACTTCTTTATAGTGCTTAAGGTCACTTCGCGATCCGTTGATAAACGGCCAGTCGTCGTACGTATCTGATACAAAATCCACGTTATCATTGTGATGTTGAGCCTTGTACCAATTTACTATATAAGCAGATAAGGGGTTGCTAAGAATTTCACCCATAGTATTGACGGGTAAATGAAGGAATATGATCTGCTCTTTTTTTGTATTATTTACAAGTGAGTATCCAACTGTCATATTTACTCATGTTTAATAATGGGTGTTTGTTGATAGGATATTACAGATTCAAGTTTTTTTCGATTGTTTTAAACATTCCTCTAAATTCGATGCTGTATGGTTGAATTAATCACTTCTCAGTGAGTTAAGGCATTTGGAACGTACAAGACTCAACCTTTCCTGAGAATTACATTTAAGAGCCATCTGAAAATCTCTGTCGATACTCCCTAGGGGAGAGTCCGGTCTGTTTGTGGAACATTTTCCGGAATGCGCTGACATCCTCATACCCCACTTGCCAAGCGATCTGTTCGACTTGCAATGTGACCGTTTCCAATAGTTCGCGAGCCTTTTGCAGACGTTGCTGTTGAAGATATTCGGCGGGTCTATAGCCGGTAACCTTTTGAAATCTTCTTAGAAAGGTGCGCTCGCCCAGATTGGCGAGTTGAGCCATCTCTGCAACAGAGATTGGTTGTTGATAATCCCGGTGAATTTGCTGTTGTACTTTTAAAATTGCTTTATCACCATGATCTACAGGAGGTAGAAAACTGCGGTAATAACTTTGGTAACGGGTTCCCGTATCCACCAACAGAAAACGTCCCAACTCCATAACTATATGGGGGGGCATGTATCGTCCAACCAGATGTAACCCAAGGTCAATCCAAGACATTACACCTCCTGCGGTGACAACATCCGGGTCTGCAATCAGGATGGAATCGATATTCAGCTCTATATCCGGGAACTTCTTCTTAAAGGCATCGGCCAGTCGCCAGTGAGTGGTCGCCTGGCGTCAATCTAATAGTCCTGCGTCGGCCAACATAAAAGCCCCAGCACAAGCGGAACAGGTTACGGCCCCCTCTTTGTGCCGCTTTAACAACCAGGTACTGACATCCTTCGGTGGCTCCATGTACTCCTGACCTTCCAGTACCGGCGGTACAATAACGATATTTGGGTCTTTAGCAACCCCTTTTTTCTCGGGTATGACTTTTCCGTCATTAACTAGCCACCGTGATACCTCAAATAGCGCCTTGGGTTCTGGAATTGACTCCTGACAGATGTGGTTTGCGGTTTGGAACAGGTCGATTAGGCCATAAGTAGCCGACTGAGCCGCTCCGGGGATCATCAGTATTGCAATGTGGATTGTTTGGGTCACTAGCCCCCCTGTCAGTTCTTGCCCGTTTTATGTCGGTCTTGCCACGCCTGTATCTTAGCCATCGTCCTAACATGCGCTTGTACATTCCAAAGACACAACCAAAGGACAATCTTATGAGCAAGACAGCGCTAATCGTCGTCGATATGCAAAACGACTACTTTGAAGGCGGAAAGTGGACTCTTGAAGGCATTGGTCAAGCATCAGACCAAGTCGCAAAAGTGCTGGCTGAATTTCGCAAAAAGCAATGGCCAGTTATTCATGTTCGCCATGAATTTCTCAGTGAGGATGCTCCATTCTTTATTGCCGGTAGTGAGGGTGCGAAAATACACAAAAGCCTTCTGCCTGTTGAAGGTGAGCCGGTAGTACTCAAGAATGAAGTTAACAGCTTCAAAGGTACGGATCTTAAAAAGCACTTGGATGAGCTAGGTGTTAATAAATTGGTCATTGTCGGTGCGATGAGCCATATGTGTATCGATGCTATCACCCGAGCGGCAAGTGACTTTGGATATGAAAATACCGTTATTCATGATGCCTGCGCCAGTCGGGACATGTACTTCAATGGTGTCGATGTTCCCGCTGCACATATACATGCGGCTTATATGGCAGCACTACAATTTGCCTATGCAGAGGTTATCAGTGCTGACGAATACTTAACGCAGTAATTAACTCGCCTGCACCTTAGCTTTAAGCCACACGTGATACTGCTATACCTTTATCGATTAGGACTTTAGGCTTTATAAGCCTAAAGTCCTTCTTCAAGCTGCATGTACAGCTTTATTTCATGATAAATGACACTGTATCTACAGGTTGCCTACTTGGCTATTAAAGCTCATAGTTTATGTGCGTGTAGAGATTTAGCTTGTTTTATCCTTAAACCAAAATTCAATTTCATCTGTTTCGACTTCAAAAGTCGCAGAGTGCTCCACATTTGCCGGTACGTGGTACCACTGTCCAATGCCAATCCGTTGGGTGGCACCATTCATGGTGAGTATTAGTTCCCCCTTTGTGATAACGCCATGATTATCTGTGTCATGAGTATGGGGCGGAATGAACGTTCCAGCTGGATATGATGCGAAAAGAACATCACTGTTTTCTGCCTTAAGCTTGTAAGCATCAAAGCGACCATCGTAGAGAGGTAATTCCTTAATTTTACTTGGATAACTGCCTGACATCTCTGCTTCCTTGTTGAGTGCATATAAAATAGCTTTGGGTTAAAGGTCCTGTAGGTAGAGTAAATCACCGCCCTTATAGTTCCAAGACTATATTTATTATCTTTGTAGTTGGATTTTTGATCTGTTCTTTTCTATTGGTATGCGAAAGGATGGGATTTTGGGAATAGCGTGCTAATTATTGGTCTAATTAAGAAGTAGCATGCCGTCAATAATGTCCCAATATTTAATGAGATAAATAGTTAGTGGAACAAAATGGAGTCAACATTAAGTGCGCAAAATCCATCTTACTCCACTCTCAAAAAATCCCATATTGACTACCCAATAGGAAGTTATAAATGAGCATGTCGTTACCCCAAGAGCCACCTTTATTTGACCAAATCTCCATTGCTCACGAATTCCTAAGTATATTAGTATTCCTATAGTGGTTAGCATCATAGGCTCGTAAAAATACCTAATAGGAGCATTGAAGGGAAATAGAAATAAACCGTAGATAAGCCTTCCTAGTCCCGGCGGTAGTATAGCTACCAAGCTCAGCATCATGCAGAGCATATGCTTTTGGGGAGATTTTCGGTGCTGGAACCCAGATAACAGAGAGAATACAAAAAGTGGTAATAAGAATAAGTCAACCCAATATACAAGTTTAAATATTTCACTCTTCTCTAAGGTTGATTCAATAGTGCTGAAAAATGCCCAGTATGAAGTGCCTATAAATATTGTGGCAACGACAACTGACAGCCAACCTAGATATTTATGAAGAGATGTGCTCCCTTTGAGCATTAAATAAGACTGTAAGCACATGATTCCAATCCATAGAAGGGAAACTATTCCATGGATATGATGCATTGTGGATAGGTTTCGGTATGCCATAACATAACTTGGTGTGAATCCAAGAATAATGATTGCCGATAAGCCGCAGAACCAAAAGAAAAGTGACCTAGGATTCAAATGGCTATCCTCATGTACCTATACCTAAATTAAGAGGCTTCTTTGTTTTATGCGATGGAGTTAATGGTTGGCAGCCATCCTAGCCATACTTATAGAGCTATGCAAATATGTATCTCGCTACAAGTCAAATTAACAGGTCAACTCTGTGGATTTCTTGGACTTGTATCGTCAGTACATATAGTAACGTATACAATTTATTTGTTATCGCCCTTGGCTAAATATAAGGCTTATTACTTATACTGCTCTAAGGTGGTTTTCGATGAAGTTTAAACAAAATGACCTTAAGATGGAGGTATTTTATCTCTCTTATTTTTAAATTTAATAAGTGGAATTAGCTTGAAGTCTTCATTCAGAGCCTGAATTTTCCTAATCCTGTCACAGCGAAATACCCGAATATCCTCACGGAGCTTGTCCCAGGCTAGGATGTACCATACGGGATAACTAAGAAAGAGGTAATGGGGTTCAATAGTTCGTAGTGTTTCTTTTCCGCTTTCGTCACAGTAGGTGATCTTTATGCGTTGAAGCATTAAGAAAGCCTGGTGGAGTTTCTCGACAGTTTTACGCTTTGGAGTTAAGAAATTTGAGAGCACAACCTCGGAAGCCGATTTTCCGATGATGATACGTGTCTTTATACCATTCACTTTACTTTTCATGGACGGTGAAAAGGAAGCCATTACTTTGTGGCGGATGCTACTTAGGTGTGCCATAAAGAGGGGGGACTTCATCTGTTCAGCAATAGCCAAACTGATCATCAGGTCAACAGCCTCTGTATAGTTTAAGTTGACACGACCAACGCCCCAGCGCTGGTCCAAACGGATTCCACCACCGCGCCCCACGTCCGTTTCAATCGGCAAGCCTCGGCTTCTCAACACCTCTATATCTCGATTCAGCGTCCGAATGCTAACGCCCACTTCCTTGGCAATTTCACCAATCGTGATGGATTCGTCCGACTTTAATCGGGCAGTGATAACTTCAAGTCTATCTATTCGTGAGAGGGTAGATGTGCGCATAGTTATCAAAATATGCCATATAGTGTCATATTTATCCATAACCTATACCTCGTTCGGTGATATTGAATGATTACAAATTGATTGGAGGTTTTGGGTATATGGCGAAGGCAACTATTGGACGGTGTATTTTAGGTATCTTAGCGCTATTTTTTATGGGGACTGGATTGGTTCTTATGATCAGTCCATCTGTCATGCTGACCCACACATTTATCGAACCTATTGATTCTGTGAGTGGGCTATCGAGTATTCGCTCTCTTTGGGGTGGGACAACAATCGCAATTTGGGCAATGGTTCTTCTTGGAGCGATAAGATCTAACGTGGACTATATTATGGTTGGATTTATTGCATTGATGTTGGTTCTGGTTGGCCGATTAGTAGGCTATTTTATTGATGGATCTTATCCAGAATTTATCCCTACAGTGGTCCCAACAATTGTGGCTGCTGTCATTATGATAATTGCTTGCAAGCTCATGGCACATACTGTGGATGTTTAAATATCGTTTTAAGTACAATCTAACCAAATTAAAGATAACAAGTTCTAGTTTGCTTAATTTGCAATCTATTTTGGAGAGGGATACTTAAAAAACAAATTTTCATATTGAAGTAATTTGTATTGCAGGAAATGCTGAGATACGCAGGCAGAATATCTTAATAGGTATTCTGCCTGTACCTATTTTTTGCCTAACATAATCAATATAGATATTGGGCAATATAGTAGGTAGAATAAGTTGTATTTTACATCTGTATTCAAAACAAAACGGTTAACTAGGAAGTGATTGGTTAATTTAAAGAATAAATTATCTGGTTAGTACTTTATTTTTGACGCTGAAGGAATAGTAATGTCAAAAGATCCAAAGCTCGTTGCTGAGCAGCTTAGAAAACCATCTGGTACATTGGCTTCAGAAACCGCGCAGCAAATGAACAAAGCGAATAAAGCAACGAATCTTGCCGCTTTAACAGCTCTCAATGTGGTAGATGGTGATTCTGTTCTAGAAATTGGTCCGGGCAATGGAAAATTTGCAGTCGACGTAATTCGTAAGGGATCTTGTGTCCGCTATACCGGCATTGATTGGTCGAGTGAAATGGTTGCAACCGCAAAGGGCCTAAATTTTGAATATATAGAGTTGGGGCAAATAGACTTTTTAGTTGGTAGCTCAGAAAGCCTGCCGTTTGCCGATAAACAGTTCGATAAGGTTCTAGCCGTACACACAATATACTTTTGGGACACCCTAAAAACTCATCTTGCAGAGATCTCCAGAGTACTAGCACCTAAAGGAAAGTTATGCCTGGCTTTTGGCGATAAATCTTTTATGCAAAATCTACCGTTCACTCAATATGGATTCAGGCTGTTTGATGAAGGTGATATTTGTGCTCAATTGTCTGACGCTGGATTTAAAGTTGTATCCCGCGGGAAGCATAGTGAGTATGGAGAAAGTAATACAGGGCAGCTTGTGGAGAAGAAAATTAATATAATTGTGTGTGAGCTGAATCCATAAGCAATTGCCAATCTTTGAAAATTGTGTCTTTCCGAAGAACACTTTTCATTTTGACTGATTAAATAGAAGCTCTGGATTGAATTAACTCCCTATCTTCTAGTAATTACTCCCCTATCTAGCGTATGTGGCTGCATATACTCAGTCATTTGTCAGAGATTACAAAACTGCGGAAGCAAACGGTTCAGGTAGCGCTAGCGAATGTTAGGGCTACTAAGAGTCCGGGGGTATAGCCTTGGCGCTTACATAGTCCTGCAGCTATAACGGTGCTTCAGCCGAGGAGGCTAGGGAGCCTCTGAATAACTCCGTAATGCCTCTGCGGGCCTTGAAGGCTGCAGATGTTAGACGCAGCTCGCAGGGAATGGCCGTAGCCCTTTGCAAGAGCTGCAACGCAGCAGCTGTGGCCTTCAAGGCCCGCCCTTCGGGGCTTGCAGAGCGATTCACACTCTGCGTTGCGACTTCTTGAAAGGTCTAGACATTCCTGCGAAGCCGCGCCTTGATTGTGAACCGCTCTGCATGCCAGAGGCGTCACGGAGTTATTCAGAGGCTCCCTAGAGCTACAATGATCAAGATCTAGTTATATCAATACTAGAAAGCTCCAGCTCACTTACCGGGTATCCCTTTATGCCTATGAATCTTGCGCAGAAACTTATCCAAAGCCACCTTGTGAGTGGATCAATGGAGCCTGGCAGCCCAATAGAGATAAAGATCGATCAGACGCTAGCTCAGGATGGGACGGGAACACTTATTATGTTGGAGCTTGAGGCACTTGGTTTGTCTCAAATCAAGACTGAGCTTTCAGCACAATATGTAGACCATAACCTGTTACAGACGGATTTTAAAAACGCCGACGACCATATATTCCTGCAAAGTGCCTGTCGTAAATTTGGAATTTGGTTTTCGCGGCCCGGTAATGGTGTCAGCCATCCAGTACAGATGGCTTGTTTCGATGTGCCTGGTAAGACGTTACTTGGCGCCGATAGCCATACTTGTGCAGCGGGTTCTATGGGGATGCTGGCGATTGGTGCCGGTGGCCTACAGGTAGCAATGGCCATCGCTGGGGTCCCCTTTGCATTGAAAATGCCCAAGATACTCGGTGTGAAGCTCGAAGGTGAGCTGCCGCCATGGATTAGCGCTAAGAACATCATTCTGGAAATGTTGCGTCGGCAGACCGTCAAGGGCTGTGTCAACAAGATTGTTGAGTATCACGGCCCAGGTCTAGCCCATTTGACTGCGATGGATCGCCATGTGATCGCCAACATGGGGCAGGAGATGGGTACCACTACCAGCGTCTTTCCTGCGGATGAGGCTGTGAGAGCTTTCCTTAGACAGCAGCATCGTGAAAGTGACTTTGTCGAGATGAAGGCTGATGAAGGCGCGAGTTACGACGAAGAAGATACTATTGATTTATCAACTCTCGAGCCGCTAATTGCTTGCCCATCAAGCCCAGACAAAGTTGTGACGGTCCGAGAAGTGGCGGGCCGTCCGATCTACCAGAGCTATATAGGCTCTTCTGCCAACCCTGGATTGAGAGATTTTGCGATACCGGCACGTATGGTTTCAGGTCGCCGAATAGCCGATGACGTTTCCTTTGACATTAACCCAACCTCACGTCAGTTACTCGAAGAACTCAGTCGGAGCGGCGATCTAACAAAATTGCTTCAAGCTGGAGCTCGTTTGCATCAGACAGGATGCGGCGGCTGTATTGGCATGGGGCAGGCTCCCGCCAGTGGTGGTATCAGCCTACGTACAGTCCCTCGCAACTTCCCCGGCCGCTCCGGCACCGCAGATGACCAAGTCTATTTGTGCAGTCCCGAAGTAGCCACTGCCAGTGCGTTGAGAGGGGTGATCACCGACCCTCGTGACCTGGATATGGACTACCCCAGCTTCCATGAGCCGGAATATCTACTTGATATACGTCCGTTATTACAGCCACCTCAAGAAATCCCAGTAGCAGTGGAGTTAATTAAAGGGCCAAATATCAAGCCCCTTCCTGATTTCGAAAAGCTACCGAAAATTTTAACTGGCCCATTATTGCTGAAAGCAGGGGACAATGTTTCCACAGATGAAATATTACCTGCTGGAGCAGAAATCTTACCGCTACGCTCAAATATCCCCGCCATCAGCCGCTATACATTTTCACGAATCGATGAATCATTTTACGATCGGGCAGTGAAGCTCAATGGAGACTGTTTTGTTGTCGGTGGTGAGAATTATGGACAAGGCTCCAGCCGTGAGCATGCGGCGGTATCTTCACGTTTTCTTGGGGTGAGGTGCATAATTGCAAAAAGTATGGCCCGTATACACCGGCGTAATCTTATTAACTTCGGTGTGCTGCCATTGCTATTTGAAGATTTTGATGATTACGATCGGCTTGAGCAGGGTGTAGCTCTGGAAATTGACAGCCCAATTGCACAGATAAAGTTAAGCAATTCAATTAAGTTGATTATTAAATCATCTGGAGATTGTATTAACTTACGGAGTGATCTGGCTAAGGACGAAATTGAAGTACTTGAAGCCGGAGGTATGATTAACCAGGTTCGAGAAAAATACCTAAGCTCTGATAAGTAGTATGACTTTCTGTGCCTGTAATTTGATAAAGCCAGCGCTGGTCCCGATCAGTAGCATTACTGATACCTATGGCTTCCTTGGTTGTTGACTAATATAGTAGCTATTTCTTCCAGCTCTTTATCAAAATACTCTGCATTCCTCTCTCCCGCTTTTTTTAACTTCTTCAGGTTTTCTGGTGTCGCATTGTCCATGGCTGAGTCAGCAGCGTAAAGCTTTGGTTGTATCCGGTAGTAATTTGAATTCTCTACGGTAGAAGAAATTTGCTTCATATAGTAATGAACCATTTGCGAGCTTCCATTTACGGCGATATCAATGGCGGGCCTTGCCCAATTGAGTATTCCCCAATCTTTAACCTCCTTGTATTTGTATCCTGAAAGTTGCCTGCCAGTACCCAGAGATACAATAACCATATCCTTCATCCCAGAGACCCCGCTGAATTTGATGGCTTCGGAGTAGGCGCATAGAGCAGGATCACTGGCTACCATGCCGCCATCAATTAAGACATATTTATTGTTGGATGGGGGGAGTGAAAAGATGCGTGCTGGCTCAAAATAGGTTGGTACCGCGGTGCTTCCCAGTAGAAGGTCTTTAACCAGAAAGTCTTCATTCTTTACTATGGCACAATGTTGCCTAAAAATGATTTGTTCCCGCTTTTTGATATCATAGGAAACAAAGCAGCAGGGCTTTAATAGATTACTAAGTTTCATTTTCCCAAAGAATTGCGATAAAACCCTGTCCAACTCCATGGAACAGTACTTTTCCTCCTTCAATAACTTTAACTTTTCTAGAAAAGGCCATGAGCCTGAGCCAAATACCTTCTCGCCTTCCTTAAGGTAGAGGCTGACAGCATCCTGGGCAGAAAATTTTGGTTTTCCTTGCTTGTTAGGGCAGATGTAGGCGGCACCTAATATTGCACCGGTACTTGTTCCGGCCACCAGGTCGAAGTACTCGCCTATCCTGGCGTCAGGATTGCCTGATTTCACCTTTAGCTTGTGCTCAAGGGACACCAGTATCTGGCCAGGCAAGATTCCCCGGATTCCTCCACCATCGATAGAAAGGATTCTGATAGCCATTGCCTTCTGGTTCCGTAGATTGTACGCGACTCTAGAAACATAGCATTTGGTAACAGGGGTAATACTTCATATACCCTGAATACCATTAAAAAATCTCATAATATCAATAAGTTAGGCGCATCTATCACCATGCTGAGTTTATTAATATGGTTAAGGTAAAGAAACTCATATAAGGATTGACAGGCATGGGGATTAGCGGGTCTCTGAGCTGACGCCTAAAGTTCAATGGCTAGAGTGTCGTGAAGTTAGTCGGAACACAAAAGTAGATTCTTACGCAACGCCGATTACTGTGCACCGGTGCAGCCGTTTGAAGTCTCTATGGTATATTTGGCGACTCTTACGCTATTTTTATAAGTGATGCTTGCAATACAAACCGTATCACCTGGGTGTAGGTTCATATCGCTGCCCACATCAATCACCTTGCGATTCTTCAGCTCTACTTGATATTGGTATTTTGGTATGTGAGCGGCATTGGAGCGACCAATATAAAATTTTGATTTGATTGTACCATTTTGCTTTACAACCTTCTCGGTGTTACTGGCCAGGTTAATAACATGAAGTAACACCAGTAATAGAAGGAGAACTATTAGGCTAAATCCTTTCCACTCCCTAAAGTAAAATAATAGAATCTTGAGTGTTCTCATTGAGTATATATAAAAATAAATTATTCCTTAATTTCAGAGTCAAGTATATTTAGGAGAAAATTTGCAGTTTTACTAAAGTCCCTTTCCACATCGGGAGCAACACTTAGTCCATTCCAGCGCTGAACGGTCCTTTTTTGGCCTCCATAGGCAGCCTCAATATAAACGGTCTCCCCATCGAACCCCAAAGGGCATTTATTAGGTTCGGAGGAATCTATTTTCGTTGATAATTTTGGAGGCTTGGCACAGTACAAATCAATTAATCTATCATAACTTTCTAATTCAAAGAGGTTGAGATCCTTAAATTGGGAAACCATGTCCATGTACTGAGATAACGATAGAGGATATTTACCATTTACATCTAGTGTCCCGTCATGGCGTTGGTAAACCGTTGTTATCTTGGCTTGTCCGAATGATGGAGCAAAAACAATACGAAATCCTGCAACATACTCAGGACTTAGGCCGCATAGTAGCTGAGCATTGAATTTTTTGAGCTGATTTTTATAGCGATCTGAGTCTCCGTCGCTAGTACAATTTATACCTCCTGCAAAAACTGCTGCGGGGATAAATGTAATCAAGAGTACCAATATACGCATAAAATCTCTAAACGGTACCATTTAGCTTTTCTAGTTTTTGACTATGGGGATTGTGAGGGAATCTTATAGATCACATACTGACGCCCACGATAGTCGATACCTTCTGAAAGGTAAAGCCATCTTGATACGGCGACTTTAACGGGGGTATCCCATGCTTTATCAGATGAACCTTCGATCTTTATTTCCCCAGGAACAAGACCTCCACCTTCAGACGTCGGTTTCTCTACCAGTCTAAAGGACACGACTACGCATACGGGTAAGTTCCTGTTAGTGCCTATCGGACGCAGTGGTGCGACCTTTATTACTGGGTTGGCTTTAGATTCAGGAATGTTGAGATTTAATTTAGGGCAATTATTTACATCCCCTCTTGCTATAGAAGCCATAGAGAATAGGGTCAAAATTATAACTAATGAGTTCTTCATTTGTTGACGCCTTGAGCCTTACTAAGGTGTTATTAGATAGTATAAAAGCCAATAATAGACTTGTCTGTTGACTAATAGCATAGGTATTTGTTCTAAAATCACATAAGTGACTAGATGGTTATTTTGAGCGAAATTTATTTAAAGCCACTAAGTACCAGTTGCCTATTTGAATTTGATGGAGGGATAGCTCTTCAGACAGCATTCGCACCTCAATATGAAGGGTAGAGTGTAATAAATACATAGAGGCGTATAAGAGCGCCAGTTAGTCGCCTTGGTAGTTATTACAGCAATAACCTATCTTCAATTGGAGTGAATTTGCTCGCCGCATTAATTAATGCTCCAGCCGTCAATTCCGGAACACCATATACTTCAACTTTCTTGCCTCTATCTAACCTGAGCTTATGGGCAAGAATGTCAAAGTCGCCATCTCCTGACACTAAAATCACGGTATCTACCGAGCTCGAATATTCCATAGCATCAATAGTTATGCCCACATCCCAGTCGCCTTTAGCTGATCCGTCGGATCTTTGGGTGAAGGGCTTTAGTTTCACTTCGAAACCAATCGACCTTAAGATGTTTTGAAATTCATACTGTTTTCTATCACCACGGTCGATGGCGTAAGCTATGGCTTTAACAACTTTTTTACCCCCTGTCACCTCCCGCCAAAACTTGTTGTAATCAAAGTTTCGTTTATAGATTTGTCGACATGTGTAATAAACATTTTGCACATCAACAAATATGGCAACCTTTTCCATTTGGGAATCCAGTTATTATAAAATTCTGAAATTGACAGTGAAGTTATGATCTGCCTGCACCAGGGTGGATGCATTAAGCCACTAGTTTTACATACTTAAGCGATGATTGTCAGCCAAATTTAGAGGTGAGGAACATCTCGGCAGCAAAGCCAATTTATCAGTAGCTGATGAGTTGTGTCGAGATATATAGTGTTGAGCAGTGGCCTTATGAAGTAGCATGTCTCGCTTATATGCACATGCTATCCCCAGATGGCCACTTTACAGTGGGTATCCTACCGTGAACGCCTTCTTTGCGGGATTCTGTGTGGATAATCAGAAAGGGAATTTTCTAGAGAAATGGATACTAAGTAGCGGATTGTTGTTCCAGCCAGTTTAAAATCACTTGATTGGTTTCTTCCGGTCTTTCCTGTTGAATCCAATGGCCGCAATTAAGGTTCACCTCATCTACATTGGGAACGAAATCTTTGATATCTGGAGACCTAGGTATCAAATCATGATCGCCGTAAATCATAAGGGTCGGCTTTTGGATAACTGGGTCTACATCTGCCAAGATGTGCCAATTGCGATCCAGGTTTCTATACCAATTTATGCTACTTGTAAAACCCGTTTTTTCAAATGCGGAAACGAATACAGCCAGTTCACTATCATTCAGCAAGGGGGCACCAAGCGGTGATGCTGCTCTCGCGAGATTGATCATTACCATACCAGGCTCCGGCGGGGTAGGAGGCACGTCTTTGCGGAGCAAATTGTGAAGGAACTGGGAAGCGTTCTTGTCTAACACTGCGTCCGCAACACCTGGCTGCCTATTGAAGTGCACAAAATAATAATCGCTCCCAAGGAGTTCCTCCATAAACTCGATCCAAGGTTTTTCTGTTCGGGCTTGATAAGGCAGTGCGAGGTTTATAATTTTATTAACACGGCTTGGGTGTAATAGCGCTATTCCCCAAATGACCATTGCACCCCAATCATGACCGATAAAAGTGGCATCTTGGTATCCGTAGTGATCCAGAAGTGCAGCTAGGTCGCCGGTTAATTGTTCGATGTCATAGCTGGTTACTTCCGTTGGGCGGGATGAGTTGCCATAGCCTCGCTGATTGGGAACGATAACGTGGTAGCCCGCTGCGGCGAGAGCGGGTATTTGGTGGCGCCAGGAAAAGGCATGTTCCGGCCATCCGTGACAAAGCACAACGGGGTTTCCTGTGTTCTGTTGGCCCGCTTCAAAGACCTCCAGCTCTATGCCATTCACTGAGATAAGAGTAGGTGTGGGGAAATCGGGTATTCTAGACAATTTACTTCCTCTTCTTTGGGGAGGCCTTGAGAGCTGCTGTTTACCAGCAGGCTCCGCTTTCTATCCTTAAGGGTTGTTCTAACTTCAACATCCCTTTGCTGGATCGTGAGTGCATAGGCTAGAATCTAATGGTGCCAAAAACTGTCACCATTTATTAATGTCTGTGTAAAATGAATGTACGTCTCCGACAAGACGCCATAGTGCGAAGCCTTCGGCGAAAGGGCACTTTGACGATTGCCGATTTAGCCGCTGAAGTTGGCGCATCCAGGCGCACCGTGCTGCGTGATATCAGCTCGTTGCGGGATGAGGGTTTTGTTATCCGTTCTGAATCTGGCCCTGGGGGCGGCCTGCAACTTGATCCGCAATCGGTTCAAACTACAGCTCGGCTCTCGGTCGCTGAGATTTTTGCGTTGCTTATCAGCGTTGCATCCGTGCGTGCAGCAGGGAGTTTGCCCTTTTCAGATCTTGCGGATGCCGGGCTGGCAAAAATAGAGAAGGCTTTACCCGTTGATAAGGTGCGTGATTTACGCAGGTTTATGAATTGCCTGTACATCGGTAAGCTTTCACCGGAGGTAGACATATCTAATGTCGGAGAGATGTCGCCCTTACTACTGCCTACATTTGAAACGGCTTTTCTTCAGCGACTATACCTGAGCTTCCAATATCGTGATGCGAAAGGGGCAGTAACTAGCCGGGTTGTTGAACCGCAAGCTATGTTGATCTTACCACCCCTATGGTATCTGGTAGCTTGGGACCCTGCTCGCAATGACTTTCGTCATTTTCGAATGGATCGGATTAGCCAACCGGAATACCTTCAGGATAAGAAGTTTCGAAGACGACATATAGTCTTCGAAGATGGCGTATCTCCAATTCGTGATAATCCCAAAGTTTCAAGATGATTGGGTTCTTGACGATAAGTATGATCGCTCTCGCGAAAGGCCAATAATTGGTGGCAGTGTAACCCCTTAACTTACTCGACTCTGCCTCCAATAATTGGTCCAGGTTTTCCACTCGCAGATTTTACTTGCCTATCTTGTTCCATCTGGATACGGTTATAAATTTCTTCGCGGTGAACGGCTATAGATTTAGGGGCCTTTATCCCTACTTGTACTTGATTGCCTTTAACATTCAATACAGTGATTGAGACATTAGCCCCAATTCTTAGGTTTTGGCCAATTCGGCGAGTCAAAATCAACATATGTTATTCCCTAATGATACTCAAACCATGGGTAGCCTTCCCGCAATGGGAAAGCTTAGAAAGAAAGTTGAAGAGTGAATGCGGGGTGGGGCACGGGAACGGTAGGCATAAAAGTAGAAAAGACGGACACAACGCTGCCAGAACCTGAGCAATTGCCTCAAGTTACTGAATGTGCTCCACTTTATTGAAGACGAGCGGGTTTCTAGCGTATCATCCATACAGCCATCTTGATAGGTTGCTTATCAATTTGGTTAGCTGGCCCCTGGTGTTGGTAGCACCTTGGGTCAGCGACTTTTACTTACTTTTATGTCACGCTACCGTTCTCCTTTGAGGGAATAGGCAATTTATAAAGTTCTTCAGTATTTTGAATTCGACTTTTTCACAAATAACGCTGCTCAGCAACGAACAAAATATCGAGAAATATTCACTTACTTTACGCAGTTTTGTTACTGAAAACAATCTGAATAAATTCCAATAAGATCATTTTGACGCCTATCTTTTCAGCTGTGTTTAAGGTTTTAAAAATATACTATCTGCTGTTGGAGTTTGATATTGTTGGGTCATAGTTGGTCGAGATTGAATTGATCAAAACAACTTAAATCAATAGTCTAAATCATAAATGTTGCTTTTGATTTTTGTAAACACGTATGTGCCTTAGTTTAAGGGTGGTTTTTATTTTTCTGTTTTATTTGTAGGGCTTGGTATCGAAAAAAAATAGTTGTGAATTAAGATTAACGAAATTTCATAAATTGAGGCAATCTAACTCTTCGTTAAGTTACAGTGCGGTAGGGTGTGGAGTAGGTGCTTCAGCTGTTGAGTTAAAAGTTATAATCTAGGCAGTATTGAAACTTATCAATATTTAAAATATAGACGGTATGAGTACACAAGATATAGAAAGCCGGCTTCTGGGCATCAAACAACAACTTAAACAGCTGAGTGGTTTGGATAAGGATTGTTCTCTCTTTGGTGCAGAGCGCTGGAAATATAACTTCCGTCGGTTTTCGGAGGAAGAAGTTAACGGTATCGAGAAACAGTACAACATTTCTTTACCGCAGGAGTTTCGAGCCTTTCTTCTTGAGATTGGTTTTGGGGCTGCGGATTCTTATGGTGCTAACGTAGAGGGTCTTCCGCACTACTACCAGGATGATGAAGATGAATATCCGATGTCAGAAGGCACCATTGATATTGCAGAAATAGGCTGTGGTATTGAATTTATGTTAGTTATTAACGGTGTTCATCGTGGGGAAGTATGGGTTACTCAGAGTTACCGGGAGCCACAGCCTTGGTCTAGTAGCTATCTTAACTGGTATGAAGACTGGCTGACTAAAAGCATCGAGAGCTTAGAAGTACCGCAAAACCCTCCTAAGGGCTGACTACCACAGCTTTCCTCAAAATACTCCTGGTAGCTAGCAGGATACACATTGTTCTACGACAACCCCTCTGCTTCTCCCTTGCATTGAGTTGAGCGGTGTAGCCTTTGTACTACTCACCGGTGTTCCCTCACCTTAAGCCTTGTTAATCATTTTTTAATCAAAAAATAGATCGCTGATCGTTTCTTATACAGTCTATGGCTTGTCCCAGCACTTATACGACTGGGTTGCCAATACACAGGAAGTGTATATCTGCGGCTATGGCGTAAACGGTGATTACCCTCGTACCAAACTCCTTGATAACACTGGTAATTTCGCGTGCAGAAGGGCGATATGGGCGGAGTGGGCTCTGGACTGGCGGCAATAGTGACTTGACAGTTCCTGAACCTCTTACCGTATACTGTATGCATGTACAGTATCTTGAGTGGAGGTAGCAATGAGAGCCAGAAGTATCACTATTGACGGGGAGCCGATCCGGATCTGCCGTTACCGATCGGGTTATAACAACCGGGCAATGTACGCTATCTGTATCCTTAACTATACAAAATACGTACGCAGCTTTTCGGTATCAGTAGAGATGAATCTACGCGAGGAGTTAGAGCTGACCCTGGCGCAAATGCGAGGAGTTGAGCGAAGTATAAATTGGATGGAAGTATCAGCTTAGGAATGTAAGGACTTAAGCTGTTTTTATGGATAAGGAGCAAATTATGGGAAGAAAAATCAATCGGTTTGCAATTTTTGCAGAGCGGGTCCATTTAATGAATGGTGGTGCAAAAAGCTTTAGGGATTCTGCACCAACAGAGGAAGCCGCAAAGGAACTGGCAGGAGAAATTGCTAAATCTGAAAAAGCACTGTTTTATTCCTGGCTACAAATTCTCGATATAATGACTGGGAGTTATACAGAATACTCAATCAAGAGGGGTGGGGTATTGGAAGAAAGGGAGTGCCCAGAATAATAGGAGCCTGGTAACTAAGATAGACTTAATGAACGAAGACAGAGGGTAGGAAAAGTAAGTAACAGTTACATGTATAGTGTGAGTAATTTAAAGTTCAGGTTAAGGCAGGTTGTGGTTTGATAATCTCCCGAGTGACCAGAGCTATTTGCAGGGGTAAAGTTGAATAGCTCTGGCTACAGCACCGTTAGAAAAACTCCAAGCTGAAATTGATTAAAATCAATTTCTGAAAAATATCATTAAAATAAAGCCCCTTTGTACATAATCAGGCTCAGTATTGGTAGAGTCTAGTTCTAACATAAATAGAACTCTGGCGGTCAGTACCTAACTTATCTATCTACTTAATTTTGCGAACAAATCGATTGTTATTAACAACTAACTGGATGGTTGGCACACAAAGTTAACTTTACACTCGACTTTCTTGGCCCAGAAAGTTTCCATCTAATATTTTTCTTAATCAAAAAAGGCATGACAACGATAAGGTCGTGCCGTTGGCAGTATTTATAGGGAGCCTCAAAATGGCAAATCGTTCTTATCTTTATAGCCTTAGTAATCAACCTAAATCCTATTCAGACCGCCCCGAGACTATCTCAGGCTTATCTGAATGGCCATATAGTATTCCCTTCACCTACCGTGTACTAATGTCCGGGAATCCCAATCTGTGCGCGTCATTGGTCTCAGATGGCTTTGAGGACGATTCACCTGATGATAAAACTCAACTTTATGCTATTAGTAGTGACTTTGAGGCAGGATTTGCGCGGTTAAAGAAATTTGTTGAAGTTCTGCGAGTTATTAGCAAAGACATTACGGATCTGCCGGATTCAATGCTAAATGAAACGTTAGAATTCCTTCAAGAGCATAAAGATAGGTATCTACTGCTTGAGACTATCGAGCTGGACTGTATGGATGACTCTGAAGAGTCAGTTCTGCGTGGCTACGTTGAATCCGAAATTATCGCTTGCTGTGAAGCTGGAGCAGCTATTGATGCACTTCCTGAAGACCCAGAGGTCTCGGCTGATATTGTAAAGAGTGCGGCAGAAAACAATTCAGAATCTGCTTTAAGTCCATTTTATGGGCTCCAGTTCAATGATAAATTTGACAACGTTGAGAGTGAGCCTCCGATGGGTTTGTATTGGAGTGATGTTCTTTATTACGAATTAGAGAGCAAAAAGGAATTTGAAGAGTCTCTTGAATAATTGAATATCGAAACTCTTATTTCCACTTAAAGAAATGCTGGGCTAGTTTTAGAGGCTCCTGTGTCTTTCCAAATGTATTGAATTGGTTCAGCACTTCACTCTTGTCGATATGAAGATGATTGCTTGATAGTGCTTATGAGGTGGTATTAATAGCCAACTTTCCGGTATCCCATACCAATCCCAGTCAAGTTACCATTTGGCGACATTGTTTATATAACTTTTCATAAGATGACATCAGGCATCTAAAGTTCACAACTTAAAGTGCAAAATTCATATATTATTTAGCACTATCAACTACAAACCATTTCAGTAAAACTTAATGTTTAGAAATCTTCTAGTGCTAGTGTTGTTGCTAGCGTTTAGCGCCCATTCCCTTGCCGATAAGTTAAAGAAGTACGAAGACGAACATCTATTTTTATTTTATCCTGACAGCTTCAGTGTAAGTTATGAGGTAGATAAAGATGGATTCAAGGAGATCTTTGTTGATGGTCCAAACCGTACGTCAGTATTTATTACTGTAACACCATATCCAGTTGAATTGCCACTGCCAGATCTAGCCGAAAATATTAGTAGGATTATGCTAGAAGAATACAGCAGAATAGAAGTGCTTGAAAAGGAGACGCGTAAAACCATTACCCCTATAGATGGTAAGATGGTTCCAGGTATTATCAATATTTATAAAACTGATGGTTTTTATAAAGTTAACACTGTGAGAACTACCTTGTACCTTATTCATAAGGGGGACAGGTCTGTTATTGTTATAGAGGAACGTAGCAATAGGGAAATTGAAGCAGACAGAGACATGGTAGAGAAAATACTGGATAGCATGAGAATAAAGAAATTAAATCTTGATCCAGTCAAAGTTGGAGGGTGGCGAGATCACCCTTTTTAACTTTCTTTTTCGCAGTGGTAATTGGTGAGCTTTTTAAGCTGATGCTGAATTAATTTAAAAAATTTTAAATGTTAAAAATCGGTATTTTGAGTATAAATACCTCCGCCTTTGATCTAGTACTTTTGTGGCTGTAGAGTGTCTTAGGGGTTGTAACTTTCTGTGGTGGTCAATGATACTTTATATAAGTCGCCTTATGATTTCTTATCCATTCGAAGGGTATACTATTGAGGGTTAGCTGCCTCTAGCTTTTGAGCGGCTTCAAGAGCATCCAAAACATTCTGAACATGATCTTGGTCCACTAAGCGATGGGCAAATAGTCGATACTCCACTCGAGTATTGCCATCGCCGGCTGTTTCTATATTATCTATGCTTATAAATGTACTGTATTCAGGTCCTAAAACCTCTTTGGCAGATGCTCTGGCAAGATTTTGTATGTGTTCTGCTCTATGAAAGGTAAGGTTCAATTCATCCGAAGTAAAGTTTGTTACAAAATTGCATTCGCCTTTGTTACATTCGAAACTTTCAATATTGTCTAAGCTAAATAGTGCTTCGTTAGACATTTGTTCCCTAACTCGGTCGAAGATCTCTGTAGATTCAAATGTAGAAATGTTTTTATGTGTAACTTCTTTGGCTGCAACGGGCTCTAGTTGAAGGTCATTTACTGCTATCTCTATGGCATCCTCGGCAGCAATGCTTCCTGTATTGTAGGTCTTATCAGCCTTAATGGACTTTGGTGAAAGCCCTTCTAGTTTGGTTGGTTGAGCATTAACTTTAAATTCCTCCTTGGCTGTAATGGCTGGGTCTTTAAAGTAGATAATGGTGGCTAAGCCTAGACAAGATACCCATCCTGCAATTGAGAATATTTTCCAGTTCATATATATTTCTCTTTGAATACATAACGTGATTACCTCGGATTAAAAGGTATGCACATAAGCATGGTAATCTAAATCATCTAATTGGGCTAGAGCGATTGCCTGCTTATGTGGTTATCTTTAGGTTTATATTTCATTGACGTGGATAACATACAGTCTCGACTTTTGTGTATGCCTTGATTTCAAGTAATAACTGCAATCTTTTTATGCTGTAAACTCAATTCAAGACGTTTGTCGAAGATAATTGTTGTGATTTAATCTTTGAAGCTCCTTGCCTAACTAATAGGCACTTCAGCCAGCAAGGTTGAACGTTTTTCTATCAATGTAATAATAAAAGTAGGTGCCACTTGCGTTCAATCATAGTTAGAAAATCTTAGTAAGCTTATGTGCTTTCCATGGGTGGTACCCTAGCAAACAAGTGTTGTGTCGTGACTCTTAGCTGGTAAAGGCGCCGACTCTACCAGTTGAGTACTCCCTTACCAACTGCACTTATTATCCGAAATCAAGATAAATAATCAGCATCTTATTTTACATCCAGTAGAAATTTGAACAGCAACTAGATTCTCTTGAAGTATGAAACTCAGTTAAGATTAATTAAATAGTTCCAGCAAAGATCGATAATTTTATTTTCTGTGAAGTTATCCTAAGATTTTTTTTGGTTGACAGAGAACTCCCTCAGAATGCTATTTTTTTCACATTTGTTAAGTGCCTAGCAATGTGAACGCTACCTTATTTACTCTAAATACGTGAACTATATATGATCAGGTACAAGATCTGCCTGCATAAGTTTCTGTAGGCTAAAAGCAGTATTCACTGAGGTAATAATTATGTTTACACGGAGGAAGTCTTACAGCTTTCTACTGGTTATAGCTTTTATGGGCTACTTTGTTTCTCCTCCTGCGTGGTCTCATGTACGCTGGTTTGTACAAAACGATGGTAATGCAGTTGAGTTTGTGTGGAATTGGATATATGCGTTAGTTCTTTTGGGGGGCTTTCTATACTGTATGGTGAATAGATCCTTACAGTCGCTTGAAACAGTAGCTGTTCACAGAGTATCTAATAAATTTCCCAACCTCTGGTCCGACATTGGCCGCCACAAAATTTGGCATATCACGTCTGCCTTGATTGGGTTGACCTTTGTTTTTAATTATTTTTCGGGTGTATTACTGGCCCCAAACCTGGAATTCTCTGCCACGCAAAGTCTTGTTAATGAGTTTCAGCTGGTAATTGGTATTGTGTTAATTTTAGATGTCAGCCTAAGAAGCTCCGGATATCTAATCTTCGCGCTTTTGCTCTCAATAATGGCTACTTACCCATTCTCAATCTGGATTGACTATGGCTTTGAATTTTTAGGGCTTTCACTAGCATTTATATTGTATCAAAAGCCAGGTCTTGGATTGCTTGCTTTACGTTGTGGGCTAGGCCTTCAGCTTATGACTCTGGCAGTTCACAATAAGTGGCTCAATCCTCACTTGGGTCTTGAATTTCTGCAGCACTATCATTGGAACTTCATGTCTAATCTGGGGTGGCACTCTTTCTCCGATTTGACCTTCGTTTTTTCTGCGGGAATGGCTGAATTCTGCTTTGGTTTGGTTATCTTGCTCGGGTGGTCAACACGGTTGGCAACTATTACGGTATTGAGTTTCTTCATTTTGACCGCGTCTATTCTTGGTGTTCATGAATTGATAGGGCATTTGCCAATACTTGGGGCTGGAATTCTACTGGTTGTATTTGGCGGAGGTTCTAATTTGAAGGATATTAGAAGAGGTGGGTTTATCTCAGTTAGATCCTTAAGTGCCCACTAGGTATACGAATTAAATAATATATGGGCCTGAAAAAATTGGGCATCCGTAGATTTGATAGGAGGCTCTAGTGAATTTTAAGAGCCGCATGGAAGTGGCATTTGTTATCTTCTATCTAGTAGCCTATCTATAGCAATTTGTCTGATATCAATATGGCCTGCGATTAAAATTATTGATTTTGTGGATATCCAGAATTGTTATTCAATCCAAGTTTACGGCTTTGCTGAATATTAATAGTACTGTATAGTATACCTTTGGTAAGTGCTTTAGGGGTTATTAAGGTCTATTATTGTGATCTTCAAGCCTTTCACGTTAGAGGTTTTTATGGGTGGCAAGGATTTTAGGATCGCTTTGTTTTTATGTTTCTCTGCTTTTATTTTTTATCTTTCTTGGTCGACAAAGCAATCCCGGCAAGTATTTTTTGATAATACAAAACTAATAGATGCTGAAAGCATAGAAGGTGTAGTATTTTTAGCGAGAGGTCAGGAATTTGAGTTGTTGCCTAAATACTATGCTGAATTTGCGAATTGCTTTCATAAGGCAAACAATAAAGGAACGGCATTTGGTGGGGAGGTAGTTGAATTTTATATCTACCTGAAATCAGAAGGCATATTTTATGCACAAGTGGGGCTTGTTCATAATATTGAGTCCGTAAAATTTGGGGGGCTGCCGATGAAATTAATTTGGCCTGAAAAAAATATAGATGTTGGGCGCGGTGGTTTTATGGGGACAAGTGATTGTCTTTATACGTATTTTAAGCAAGGTTTGGATTTGCTCGGCAAAGGTTGATTTGATATGTGCCTCGTTGAGGTTGAGAGGGCCGTTGGTGTCTAGGAAAATTATTGTCACTTTATTGTTATGTGTAGTAAACGTTAGTGTTTTAGCAGTAGATTCCAATCAAGATTCACTGGGAACTCTTCGTGCTTTAGAGAGTCGGCTTGAGAGCCAGAGGTTGCAATATGAGCATTTGCGAAAAAAATGCCCAGTTAAATGGTTTGCTCACCTCAGTGAAAAAACTATAAATGAGCAAGAATATTTTGCTTATGCGGCAGCAAAGCTGCCGAAACTGCTTGAGCTTGAATTAAATAAATCATTTTTTCCTAATATGGAATTCAGGATTTCAGTAGTGATTAATCATTGGGGTAAAATTGAAAAAATAGTGTTACTAGAAGTTGATGATGATAATATATCTGGAAAATTACGGAAGATCTTTTCAAATATGAAAGCGGAGCTAAATGCACCAAAGAATAATGGAGGTTGTGCTAAATTTGGAATGATACTTTCCCTTGAGTATGCTAGAGGATATGGTGATTTTTTGATAAAAGAATAAAAGTTTTGTGAAGATTATTAAGGCTGGCTCCTGCCGGGGCGGGGCTTAACTAAAAACTAGTAAGTCTGACTAGGGAGATTTACACAGTGTTTCTAATAGTGTAAATCTCTGTTACATAAAAACTCTCATAGCACACAGCGGGTGCCGCAGTGGTAATAGGGAGTGGCCTCTGATTAGATTTGAGTACTGCGTGGAAGAAGCATTGCCCCCCCTGTTTCTCTCTTTCAAATAATAATAACCTACTTGTAGTCGTTGACTAGTTGCCCATCAGATGACTCCTTGAATTGAGGGTGTTCGTCATCAATTTCGTAAAAATCAGATTTTTCGCCAGTGAAAATATGCCCCATAGTTTTCAACCCGGTTGGGCCATCTAGTGATCCTGCAATAATTCCAGTTGCATCGAGATTAAATGGTTCCCAGAATAGGCTTGAACCACATTGCTGGCAGAAGCCTCTGCGGGCTACTTCTGATGTTTTATACCACGCCAGTCCATCATCTCTTGTTATCTTAATATTGACCTTGCGAGCTTTTGTGTGGGGGCCGAAACTGCCATGCAATTTTTGACACATACTACAATGACAGTTAACTACGTTGCGTAGTGGCCCTTTAACCTCATATCGCACAGCTCCACATAAGCAACCACCGGAAGTAATTGAATTCTCATTTTTCATTTATTAAGCCCGTAGATGTAAACTTTTACCTAAAACAAGAAACTAAATCAAGTATGCTTTTTTATCGAGAAGATGCTCTGTTTAAATTGTAAGTGCTGCTCTAATAAAGTAATGTAAACATACCTGCTGATATTCTGGCTAGCTATTTATCCCTTTTTTTTGATACAAATTACAAGATGATAGTGGCCTCCTAATTACATATATGTTGCTAAATTTGATGCCAGATTATGTGCCCAGTATTCAATCCATGCGTGGTGATGTTCATGGTCTTTCCCTGGATCTATATCTCTGTCGTAGAGCAATGTCCCTTGTATGCAGCGGGTGTGCAG
This sequence comes from Microbulbifer maximicatervae (SeqCode), assembly GCF_052466985.1. NCBI lineage: Bacteria > Pseudomonadati > Pseudomonadota > Gammaproteobacteria > Cellvibrionales > Microbulbiferaceae > Microbulbifer > Microbulbifer maximicatervae (SeqCode). The sequence goes on along the minus strand of NZ_CP174298.1, from coordinate 2,606,483 downwards.
TGATGATAGAGGGGGCTCTAGTGAAGCTTAAGCACTGCGTAGAAGCGATATTGCCCCCCCTTATCTTTTTTTTATTTTATTGGTTATTTATATAGTTTTTGTTTTAGCACTTTGTACGGTGTCAATACGGATTTCGATTGACGCTGCAATTTTTTAGCGAGGCATACTTTTTCTACTGTGGTTTGCCTTGGCTTCTATTTAATGTTGAGGAGTCTGCTGGTGTGCGTGTCTATTTCCATAGGTATTGTTTAATTGGCCACCATTTTGAATGGTGTGTGCGCTAATTATTTTATTGTGCTGTTCTCATTTCTCGAAAGGGTAACATCTTTCCTTTGATTTTCTTATTTCTTTAAAGATACTTTAGTGGTGATAATTATTGTAGGTATATTTGGAGGAGGTGGATTTTGACATTGGTGTGATGAGCGCGAAGTAGATTGGATTGCGCTTTAATCTGTTCAGGGTTACACGGTGCGTATACTTTTTAAGGCTGTTCTTGCTTATTCTTCGGTTCTTTTAAAGAGGGCGTGAAAAATTTCCCGCCCTTTTCGATTACTAAGCTGTTTGGATATGATCAAGATAAGGTGAGCATAACTTGATAAAAATTGATTTCCAGTCCCCAGGTAGACTGGAAAATTCATCGCCCCAGTTATCCTTGATATGTACGTAGGCTTTATAGGGTTTCTCACTGCTGGGTGCGGTATATCCTAGTAAATCTTCTATACACTCTTCAATCATTATTCTGCGTTCATGACCCGTCTGGTTTAGTATTGGGGTATTCATTGCTGCTGCATTAGGTGTGCCAGAATCCCGATCATGCATAAATATATAGTCAATATCTAGTGCGTTAAGGTATTTGGCGATTGATATTAACACCGCTTTTCCTCTGGCTCTTAAGAATTCGCAGTTGCCTATGACTTTTGCTTTGTCTTCAGGAGATAATCTTTTGATTGTTTCACGTACTACAACTTCCTCAGTATCTCCTTCAACGAAAATACATTTTTTAGAGAAGAACATTCTTGAAATGTAGTCATCTACCTTGAGTAACATCTTGAGATATTGTTTTTCATCCTCGACTAAGGAAAGGAATGCCTCTTCTAAATTAAATGAATATGTGTGTGAAAAATTGCTTTCTGTGATATTGAACTTGGTAAGGCTCATACTTTTCTCGGAGCCAAGATTCACCATGTATGGAGAGTGAGTTGTTGCAATAATTTGGCAGCTTGGTCCCGCTAAATCATATAAGGAATCCCGCATTTGACTTGCTGCGGCAGGGTGTAAATAAATTTCAGGCTCCTCAAAGCAGAATATGGCCGATCTAGGAGTGTCTACCCCTTGGTTTATAAATTCCTGAATAAATCTTAGAAGTTGGAACACAGTGGCTCTTATCATTCCGTGGCCTTGGTAATTTACAGCAGTTTTTACATTGCTTTCCAGTTCTACATTAAATTGAGGTTTGATAGATTTTTCAGGAACGTCGAGTGTGGCGCTCACATGAACAGATGAGTCTGGAAATAGAGAGTCGACCATTCCATTCAGATCTTTTATTAACTTGCCAAAGTCTGTATCTTCGTCATTTGGATCTAATTCCGAGGCCAGATTATTTAAAAAAATCTGGGCTTGTTTATAGTTGTCGGAACTCCCTCTTACTTTGGCAAAAAGGTCTCCAAGTAAGGAATGCAAGGCTCCACCTGGGCTGGTTAATTCAGAAATGCATGATTCTGCAGGAATGATAACGATCTTGGGTAGTTTCGAGAGTACATTTCCAGGAATTCCACCTGGATTTTCTACCCAGATTGCCTCTTCGTTCTCATTGATATCCCAACATTCTGGTAAGTCTAGAAGTTTAGCTTTATTTGCTGAGGTTGTAAGATTTTTTGTGTAGTTGGATTCACCAAAATGTTCCTTTAGGAAGGCTTCATTATAGTGTTCGCCAATTAAGTCAGATACCTTTTGGCATTGAGAGTACAAGCCGCTCCTTTCTCTAGGGTGCTCCTTCATAAATATTTTTGGTTTGCTTGAGTTAAGCGCCCATACTTTTTTATATGTTATTGAATTTCCGGTCTCTCCATTTTTTGGGTTTTCTGAAGAAATTACTCTTCCTTTGAATCCTATCCATCCGTGAGCATCATCAGGAACGTTATAGTATTCTGCTATTATTTCGACTTTATCTTCATAGGTATAGCTCTCTTCATCTTCATTGTATTCCTTTGAAAAATCTTCTCTATCCAAATTGGTATTTTTATGTAGATGGTTTAGCGCTGCAAAAACGCTCGATTTTCCAGAATTGTTTGGTCCAATTAAAAATGTGCTATCTCTAAAATTTATGCTGCAGTTCTTAAGTTTTCTGAAGTTGTTTATGTGTAGTTTATGCAGTTTCATTTTTATATCCCTATTCAATAAGAAACGCTAGATTTTATGGTTGTACTTTAAGAATGGTTTTTATATCACTTCGAATAAATTTTTTTAACTTTTCAATTGAAAAGTATGACTTTCAAAAATGGATTTTTTTCTAATTGAGATGAGTGTTGAATATCAAGGATATTACACTGGTAAATGGATGTTAGGGCGATTGTGTAAGAAATAGATTTTTAATTGTAATTGAGTGTATATAACGTTGCTTGCCCTAAAAGATTATTTGCTTGCCCCTTTAAGAGGTATTTTCGAAGTCTTGTACCGCCTGAGTGGTTTGATATGGCTGGTTTTCTTGGGCAGGAAAGTTGGGGTGGAAAACTTCAACCTGAAGGCGGTTTAGCTTCTAAAAGGGTGTTAAATGGAGTGATGTGATTAGAAAGCCAAAAACGAAAAAACCCGCGAAAGCCTACGCTATCGCGGGTTTGAGAGATGGTACCAGAGGCCGGACTCGAACCGGCACGCTTTTAAGGGCGGGGGATTTTGAATCCCCTGTGTCTACCAATTTCACCACTCTGGCACTTTCGCTGCTCGACCTTGGGGTCGGTGCGAAGAGGGCGTGATTATAGCAATGCTTTCGCTTGGGTCAACCAGTGATTTCAATAACTTAGCGCATTTTCTGTCGTCCTAGTTGAGGAGCCTCTGAGAAACTCCGTAATGCCTCTGTGGGTCTTGAGGGCTGCAGATGTTAGGCGCAGCTCGCCGCGAATGGCACAGTCCTTTGCTAGAGCTGCAACGTGGCAGCTGTAGCCCTCAAGGCCCACCCTTTGGGGCTTGCAGAGCAATTCACACTCGGCGTTGCGGCTTCTTGCAAGGTCTAGACATTCCTGCAAAGCCGCGCCTTGATTGTGAACTGCTCTGCATGCCAGAGGTATCACGGAGTTTTTCAGAGGCTCCTTAACAGCTCCTAAAATTTCCTATAACCTTCGCGACCTCTCCATAGTTTCTAGATTTCCAGGATTCCATGCAGCGTCAGGACTTTGACTTTCATCTGCCCGATGAGCTGATCGCCCGCGCGCCCACCGAGGAGCGCCGTGGCAGCCGTCTTTTGTGTCTGGATGGGCCCAGCGGGGCCATTGCACATCGGCAGTTCCCAGATATTCTCGATCAGGTCCAAGCTGGTGACCTGATAGTCTTTAACGATACCCGGGTGATCCCGGCGCGTTTGTTCGCGCAGAAGGAGACCGGCGGTAAGTTGGAAATCCTGGTGGAGCGGGTGCTCAACGAGACGGATATCTGGGCCCACGTGCGCTCCAGTAAGTCGCCTAAGCCCGGTTCTACCATCGTCCTTGAAGACGGCACCCGTATAGAGGTGACCGGCCGCAAGGATGCGCTGTTTGAATTGTCCTTCCCCAAAGAAGAGGGTGTGCTGGCGATTCTGGATCGCCTCGGCCATATGCCGCTGCCTCCTTATATTGATCGTGAAGACGATGCCAGCGATCGCGAGCGCTACCAAACCGTATACGGCCGCAACGCCGGTGCTGTGGCCGCGCCGACGGCGGGGCTGCACTTTGATGATGAGATGATCGGCGCATTGCGGGATAAAGGTGTCGAGGTTGTCTTCGTTACCCTGCATGTGGGTGCCGGTACTTTCCAGCCGGTGCGCGTGGACAATATTTATGAGCACCAGATGCACAGTGAAGTGCTGGATGTCTCCCAGGATGTGGTGGATGCGGTAACTGCTTGCCGCGCTCGCAATGGCAGCGTGATTGCTGTGGGTACCACCAGCGTGCGCGCGCTGGAAAGTGCGGCGCGCAGTGGCCAGTTACAGGCCACGGTAGGGGAGACAGATATCTTTATTTATCCCGGTTATGAATTCCAGGTTGTGGATAAGTTGGTCACCAACTTCCATCTACCGGAATCCACCTTGTTGATGCTGGTGAGTGCCTTCGCGGGGTACCAGCATACGATGGCCGCTTATAAGGCCGCAGTTGAGGAGCGCTATCGTTTCTTTAGTTACGGCGATGCCATGTTTATTACCCGCGATCCCAATGCCAAAAAAGAAGAAGTAGCACCAGCGAAAGGAGATACCCAGTGAGCCGCGAATGTTTTATGCAGTTTGAAGTGGATACCACTGATGGCAAGGCCCGTCGCGGTCGCTTGCGCTTCCCTCGCGGTGTAGTGGAAACCCCGGCGTTTATGCCGGTGGGCACTTACGGCACCGTGAAAGGCATGTTGCCGAGGGATATCGAAGGGATCGGTGCACAGATTATTCTGGGCAACACCTTCCACCTGATGCTGCGCCCGGGTACCGAAGTGGTTAAAGCCCACGGCGACCTGCACGACTTTACTCAATGGTCCGGCCCGATCCTTACCGACTCCGGCGGTTTCCAGGTGTTTAGCCTGGGTGAACTGCGCAAGATTACGGAAGAGGGGGTTTCTTTCCGTTCGCCTATCGATGGCAGCCCGGTATTCCTGGACCCGGAAGAGTCCATGCGCGTTCAGCGGGACCTGGGTTCCGATATCGTCATGATCTTCGATGAGTGCACCCCTTATCCGGCCACTACCGATGAAGCGCGCAAATCTATGGAGTTGTCCCTGCGCTGGGCGGAGCGCTCCAAGAAGGCTCACGGCGATAGCCCGTCGGCGCTGTTCGGTATTGTGCAGGGCGGTATGTACCCGGAGTTGCGCGATGTGTCCCTGCGCGGCCTGACCGAGATTGGATTCGATGGCTATGCCATTGGCGGCCTGTCTGTGGGGGAGCCGAAAGATGAGATGATCAAGGTGCTGGATCACCTGGCTCACAAGATGCCGGAAGATAAGCCGCGCTACCTGATGGGCGTGGGCAAGCCGGAGGATATTGTCGAGGCGGTGCGCCGCGGTGTGGATATGTTCGACTGCGTCATGCCCACTCGCAATGCGCGCAACGGCCACCTGTTTACCTTCGAAGGTGTGGTGAAAATCCGCAACGCCAGGCACCGTCATGATACGGGTCCCTTGGAGGAAGAGTGCGATTGCTACACCTGTGAGAATTTCTCCCGCGCTTACCTGCACCACCTGGATCGCTGTGGTGAAATTCTCGGTGCGCAGCTGAATACGATTCACAATTTGCGCCACTACCAGCGCCTGATGCAAAAACTGCGCGATGCCATTGCCGCCAATGAATTGGAGGCTTATGTCGCCGAGTTCTACCGAGGTCTGGGCCGCGAGGTTCCGGCGCTGGAGGCCTGATCAGGCGTCGCTTTTACCCTGCCTGGGGTGCTGCCCGTCTCATTGCGGCACCCCTGTAATTTGTCCGTTCCCACGATCCCCGTATAATCAGCCCCCACTTTTATTGGGGGCGGTGTACCTTGCATTCTGCGTATACTGCCCGCATATCCAGGCAAATTGCTTAGGCAGATTGCCAAGATTTACCGGCCCTCGGGGTCACACTAGAACAATGAGAACAGCATGAATCGCTACCCGATCTGGAAGTACTTTCTGATTCTCGCGGTTGTGGCCTTTGGCCTGATGTACGCCGCGCCCAATCTCTACAAGCCGGACCCTGCCGTGCAGATTTCCGGGCAATCCAGTGCACTCACCATCGGCCCCGATGTCCTTGCGAATGCACAAAAAGCCCTGGATGAAGCGGGCATTGCTCACTTCGGCGGCGAAGTTGGGGACAAGTCAGTACTGATCCGCTTGAACTCCATGGAGGAGCAGTTGCCGGCTAAAGAGGCGATTCAAAAAGCGCTTGGTACCACCAACTATGTTGTCGCCCTGAACCTGGCTTCCACCACGCCCCAGTGGATGAAAGATATCGGCGCTAGCCCGATGAAGCTCGGTCTGGATCTGGCGGGTGGTGTGCACTTCCTGATGGAAGTCGACACCAACACCATCGTCAAGAACAACATGGAAAGCTACGAGCAGGAAGTGAAGAGCAAACTGCGCGAAGCCAAGGCCCGTTACCGCAATGTGGAGCTGGTGGATGATCGTGAGATTATTGCCCGCTTCCGCAACGATGAGCTGCGCAGCCGGGCGATGTCCACTATGCGCAAGGAATTTCCGCAGCTTCAACTGCGCGAGTCCGGCAGCGGCGAAAACCTGGAGATCCGCGCAACCCTGACCGATCAGGAAATCAAGCAGCTGGAAGATTACGCAGTAACCCAGAACCTCACCACCCTGCGCAACCGGGTGAACGAGCTGGGTGTTGCTGAGCCGATCGTACAGCGTCAGGGCCGCAACCGTATCGTTGTGGAGCTGCCCGGTGTGCAGGACACCGCAGAGGCCAAGCGTATTATCGGTAAAACTGCCAACCTCGAATACCGTATGGAAGCTCGCCCGGATGAGCTGGTTTCCAACAAGGAATACTTCGATTACCGCGATGATCGTCAGGCGCAGATGTATGGCGGTGCCTGGTTGGAGCGCCAGATCATTATCAAGGGTGACAGCGTTACCAATGCCCGCGTCGGTTACGACGAGAGCGGTTTCCCGCAGGTAAATATCACCCTCGATGCCCGTGGCGGCGAGATGATGCACCGCGCTACCTGGAAAAATGTCGGTCGCCGTATGGGTACCCTGTTTATCGAGACTCGCTTTGAGCCGGTAACCGAGATCGACGAAAACGGTAACGAAGTTACCGTGCAGAAGCGCACCGAAGAGAAGAAGATTATTAATCTGGCCACGGTACAGAGTGCCTTGGGCAAGCAGTTCCGCACCACCGGTCTGGACAGCCCGGCTGAAGCTCAGGAACTGGCCCTGCTGCTGCGTGCTGGCGCCCTGGCTGCGCCCATGTACTTTGTGGAAGAGCGTGTTATCGGCCCATCTTTGGGTGCCGATAACATCAAGGTGGGTGTGCAATCCGTACAGATCGGTCTGCTGGCCGTGATTATCTGTATGCTGATTTCCTACCGCGTATTTGGCTTGGCCGCGAACCTGGCCCTGGCGGTGAATATGATCCTGCTGGTGGCGGTGATGTCGCTGTTGGGTGCAACCCTCACGTTGCCTGGTATCGCCGGTATCGTATTGACCGTGGGTATGGCGGTGGATGCCAACGTGCTTATCTTCTCGCGAATACGGGAGGAACTCAGGAATGGGATGCCTCCCCAAACAGCGATCAGTGCCGGTTTTGACAATGCTTACAGCACCATTGTGGATGCGAACATCACCACCCTGATTGTGGCGGTGATTCTGTATGCCATCGGTTCCGGCCCGGTACAGGGCTTCGCGGTAACCCTGTCTATCGGTATTCTCACCTCCATGTTCAGTGCCATCATGGGTACGCGAGCAATTGTTAACTTGTTCTACGGCGGTCGCCGTGTGCAGAAGCTCTGGATTTAAGGGAGTCAGTCATGAGTGAGACCAAAGTGGATAACGGCAAAATTACCGAGTACATGGGCAAGCGCGTCTACGACTTTATGCGCTGGCGCAAGATCGCCGGGATTGTCTCGGTGGTGCTGGTACTTTCCTCCATCGCCGCACTGGCAATGAACGGCCTGAAGTTCGGTCTGGACTTTACCGGTGGTACCCAGGTTGAAGTGGGCTACGAGGTAACGCCTTTTATCAGCGATGTGCGCGATCAGCTGGAAGCAGCGGGTTACGACGGTGCTACGGTAGTGAATTTTGGTTCTGAGAAGGACCTGCTGATCAAGTTGCCTCCTGCGGTGACCGAGGAAGAAATCCAGATCAGCGCTACCGATCAGGAAACAACGACGCCGATCGGTGACAAGGTTGTGGCTCTCCTGAGAGAGGGCAGTGAGGGTGATGTTGAGCTGCGCCGTGTCGAGATGGTGGGCCCACAGGTAGGTGCCGAGCTGCGTGACGACGGCGGCCTGGGCATGATGCTGGCCCTGTTTATGGTGATGATCTACGTTGCCCTGCGCTTCCAGTACAAGTTCTCTTTCGGCGCTGTAGCGGCTCTGGGCCACGATGTGATTATCGTGCTGGGCTTCTTTGCGGTGATGGGATTGGACTTCGATTTAACCGTGCTGGCGGCCGTGTTGGCGGTGATCGGTTACTCCCTGAACGATACCATTGTGGTATCGGACCGCATCCGCGAGAACTTCCGCAAGGTGCGCAAGGCTGAGTCTGAGGAAATTATCAATATTTCTATCAGCCAGACCCTGGGTCGTACCTTTATGACGTCCTTCACCACCTTGCTGGTACTGTGGGCGTTGCAGTTCTTTGGTGGCGAATTGATCCACAACTTCTCCCTGGCCTTGATCGTGGGTGTGGTTGTGGGAACTTACTCCTCTGTTTACGTAGCTGCCAACGTGCTGATGGCTTTGAATATCAACAAAGAAGATCTGATGCCGCCGGTGAAAGAGGGCGCGGAACTGGAAGAAATGCCCTGATGTAAATGAGAAATGGCTGCGTTGACGCAGCCATATTCGAGCGGCCCCGGCCGCGCTTTGCTGCTGGTCAGCGGAGCGCCGTCGGGGTTTTTTATTGCGTGGAGTTTAGGCTCTGGGCTTTTTGCCGAGGGTGATGTGCTTGGGGCCGGAAGTATTGGTCTGGCCGCTCACCCCTTTGGGCACCTGCTCGATCTCACCGCCACCGGCGAGGAACGCCTTTACCTGCTCCTCGATACTTTCGCTGGTCTCGAGGGGAGCGGCTTGTTTGCGATTGGAGGAAGAGGAAGGTTTCTTGGCCACGGCGCTATCCGGTTTTTATGTGTAAGCGGGCCATATTAGCACGGCTTGCACAAAAAATCACCCAAGTGGCCAGAGTCTGCACATAGCGGGTGTTTTGTCGACAGCTTTCGAATAATTTTGTCGTTTTTGGATAAATCGGGCCGCTTTGAGGCAGCCCGGAAGATAGTGCGTTATTCGGCTTCTTCTGTGGTCTCTTCGGTTTCCAGCGGCCAACCGCCCATCTCTTTCCACTTGTTCACGATGCCGCAAAACAGGGTTGCGGTTTTTTCTGCGTCGTACTCGGCGGAGTGGGCGCAGTTGTTATCAAACTCGATTCCAGCAACCTGGCAAGCTTTGGCTAATACGGTCTGGCCGTAGGCGAGGCCGGCGAGGCTAGCGGTGTCGAAGCAGGAGAACGGGTGAAATGGGTTGCGCTTGATGCCGGTGCGTTCAACAGCTGCATTGACGAAGCCCAGGTCGAAGTGGGCATTGTGGGCAACCACGATGGCGCGGGTGCAGCTGTGCTTTTTCACGGCGCTGCGAATCTTGCGGAACAGCTCGGGGATGGCGATTTCTTCCGGCCAGGCGTCGCGGTCCGGGGATTCCAGGTCGATGCCAATAAAGTCGAGAGCGGATTGCTCAACATTGGCGCCCTCAAAAGGCTCCAGGTGGAAACTGTGGGTCTCCAGCGGGAAGAGGTTGCCGGAGTCATCCATGTCGAGGATAACCGCAGAAATTTCCAGCAGTGCATCGGTGCGGGCGTTAAAGCCGCCGGTTTCAAGGTCGATGACCACGGGCAGAAAGCCTCGGAATCGCTGGGCGAGAGAGCTTTTTGGTCCTGTGGGTTCTTCGGCGGGTGTCACGGTGGTTCCTTGTAAATCTTGTCTTCAGGCCAGCAGCATTTGGCGCTGGTGGGGCAGGGTATTGTATTCGAATTGCGGCGCCTGCCGGGAGTGTTCTCCCCGCAGGCGCTGTAATCAGGCCATTCGCTGATTACGCAAGTTGCCAGTTTAAGGTTTCACCGGCTGCGAGGGGAATCAGATTTTCACCACCCATATCCAGTTTTTCCGGCAGGGTCCAGGGGCTCTTGACCAGGGTGATGGTGCCCTCGTTGCGCGGCAGCTCGTAGAAGTCGGGACCGAACTCACTGGCAAAGCCTTCCAGCTTGTCCAGTTTGCCCGCGCGCTCGAATACTTCGGCGTAGAGCTCAATCGCGGAGTAGGCGGTATAGCAACCGGCGCAACCACAGGAGTGTTCTTTTTTGTGGTGGGCGTGGGGGGCTGAGTCGGTGCCGAGGAAAAACTTCGGGTTACCGCTGGTGGCCGCTTCGATCAGTGCATTTTGATGGTAGCCGCGCTTGAGGATTGGCAGGCAGTAAAAATGCGGCTGGATACCACCAACCAGCATATGGTTGCGGTTGTACAGCAGGTGGTGTGCGGTAATGGTTGCGGCAACGCCTTCGCGGGCGCCTTGTACAAACTCTACTGCTTGGGCGGTGGTGATATGTTCAAACACCACTTTCAGCGTGGGGAAATCATCTACCAGGCGGGACAGGGTTTTCTCGATGAAAGCCTGCTCGCGGTCGAAGATATCGATATCGCTGGTGGTCACTTCACCGTGTACCAACAGCTTCATACCGCAGGCCTGCATCTCTTCCAGGGCCGGGTAGATGTTGGCGATATCGGTAACGCCGGAATCTGAGTTGGTGGTCGCGCCCGCTGGGTACAGTTTGGCGGCGATAACACCGGCTTCGTGGGCCTTGCGAATGACGGCGGCGTCAGTCTTGTCGGTGAGGTAGATCACCATCAAGGGTTCGAAAGGAGTGTCGGCGGGAACATTGGCGTTGATACGTTCCTTATATGCCACTGCACTTTCGGCATCGGTCACAGGGGGTACCAGGTTGGGCATTACAATCACGCGGCGGAATTGTTTTGCAGCATCGGGCACGGTACGCCCGAGAGCGGCGCCGTCGCGCAGGTGAATGTGCCAGTCGTCGGGGGCGCGCAGGGTAATTTGCTCCGTCATGGTACTCCGTAAAGCTTCTTAGCGTAGTGAGTCGTTGTGCGGCGCGAATGCTACCCGAAGCTGTACAAAATTGCGATGCACGAAAAGGTTAAAAATCAATCAATTGTGCTTACTCGCGCCTTGGCGCTAGTCGATCGCGAGCTTAGGCGCTACAATCGCGCCCCGACAAAGAGTGTGGGTATTGTTGTGCCCGCAATTTACCGATCCTGGGCATATCTCCAAGAATAACTCCCCCAGACCGACACTAGTTTCGCGTAGTGGCATTCCCCGTCTCCGCGTTTTTGTCGCGGCGGCGTATTTCCGGCAGCAGAGGACAGCAATGAGCAAAATCGAAAAGGTGGTACTGGCATACTCCGGTGGATTGGATACGTCAGTAATCGTGCGATGGTTGCAGGAGACTTACGGTTGTGAAGTGGTGACTTTCACCGCTGATATCGGCCAGGGTGAAGAGGTGGAACCGGCCCGTGCCAAGGCCGAGGCCCTCGGGGTTAAAGAGATTTATATCGACGATCTGCGCGAAGAGTATGTGCGCGATTTCGTTTTCCCGATGTTCCGCGCCAATGCGATTTATGAAGGGGAGTACCTGCTGGGTACCTCTATTGCGCGCCCGCTGATTGCCAAGCGCCTGATTGAGATTGCCAACGAGACTGGCGCCGATGCCATTTCCCACGGTGCTACCGGTAAAGGTAATGACCAGGTGCGCTTCGAACTGGGCGCCTACGCGCTGAAGCCGGGCATTCAGGTAATCGCCCCCTGGCGCGAGTGGGACCTGAACTCCCGCGAAAAGCTGATGCAGTACTGCGAGCAGCACAATATTCCGGTGGACTTCTCTTCCAGCAAGAAGAAATCCCCTTACTCGATGGATGCCAACCTGCTGCACATCTCTTACGAGGGCGGCAACCTCGAAGATCCCTGGGCGGAAGCCGAAGAGGATATGTGGCGCTGGAGTGTGAGCCCCGAGGCGGCTCCGGAAGAACCCACCTACATTACTTTGGGTTTTGAGAAGGGCGATCCCGTTTCTATCGACGGCGAGCGCTTAAGCCCTGCTACTTTGCTTGAGAAGCTGAATAAGTTGGGCGGAGCCAACGGTATCGGTCGTCTGGATATCGTGGAAAACCGCTACGTGGGAATGAAGTCCCGCGGCTGCTACGAAACACCGGGCGGCACCATTTTGATGAAGGCGCACCGCGCCATTGAGTCCATTACCCTGGATCGCGAAGTTGCGCACATGAAGGATTCCCTGATGCCGCGCTACGCCGAGCTGGTTTACAACGGTTACTGGTGGTCCCCGGAGCGCAGCATGCTGCAGGCTGCGATCGATGAGTCCCAAGATGTGGTTAACGGCGAAGTTCGCCTGAAACTGTACAAAGGCAGCGTGAGTGCTGTGGGCCGTCGCTCTGCGGACAGCCTCTTCGATGAGCGTATCGCTACCTTCGAAGACGATGCTGGCGCTTACGACCAGAAGGATGCGGAGGGCTTTATCAAGCTCAACGCCCTGCGTCTGCGCATTGCCGCAGGTAAAGGAAGAAAATTGATTTAGTTGATTTAGATCAGCAATCACCGGGCAAGGATGCGCTTAAATCCTTATCCGGCCAATAGTAACCACAGTGCCTCACACATTGTGGTTACACACCTTCTGTGGTGGGCCAGTCCCGCACAGTGGAACCGAATCTTAAAAGCAACGGAAGTAAAAACATGACGACAACGGTGGCAAAGACCGGCCCTGTGCCGGACTATGACTACAATATCGTGCGCCAGTTCACCATCATGTCCGTGGTCTGGGGCATTTTTGGTATGGGCATGGGCGTATTGATCGCAGCCCAGCTAGCCTGGCCTGAACTCAACGACTTTTGGCAGCCCTTCTCGCACTTCGGGCGCTTGAGGCCCCTGCACACCAACGCGGTAATTTTCGCCTTTGGTGGTAGTGTTCTCTTTGCCACTTCTTACTATGTGGTACAGCGTACCTGTCAGGTCCGCCTTTGGGGTGGCTGGCTGATCCCCTTCACCTTCTGGGGATGGCAGGCCGTTATCGTCGCCGCGGCAATTACTCTGCCGATGGGCTTCACTTCCACCAAGGAATACGCTGAGCTCGAGTGGCCTATCGATATCCTGATTGCCCTGGTTTGGGTTGCTTACGCGCTGGTGTTCTTCGGCACCATCATGAAGCGTAAGACTTCTCACATCTACGTGGCGAACTGGTTCTTCGGTGCTTACATCGTAACTATTGCTGTTCTCCATATCGTTAATAACCTGGAGATTCCTGTTGGCCCGTTCAAGTCCTACTCTATCTATTCGGGCACTAAGGACGCAATGATCCAGTGGTGGTATGGCCACAACGCAGTAGGGTTCTTCCTGACTGCTGCCTTCCTCGGCATCATGTACTACTTCGTACCTAAGCAAGCTGGTCGTCCGGTTTATTCCTACCAGCTGTCTATCGTTCACTTCTGGGCACTGATCTCCCTGTACGTATGGGCTGGTGGTCACCACTTGCACTACTCAGCGCTGCCCGACTGGGCTCAGAGCCTGGCGATGGTTATGTCCCTGATTCTGCTGGCACCTTCCTGGGGCGGTATGATCAACGGCATCATGACCCTGTCCGGCGCATGGCATAAGCTGCGCACCGACCCGACCCTGCGCTTCCTGGTGGTATCCCTGTCCTTCTACGGTATGTCTACCTTCGAAGGTCCGATGATGTCCATCAAGACTGTAAACGCTCTGTCTCACAACACTGACTGGACCGTTGGACACGTACACTCCGGCGCTTTGGGCTGGGTTGCCATGATCTCTATCGGTGCTCTGTATCACCTGGTTCCGGTTCTGTGGAAACGCCGCGAAATGTACAGCTCCAAGCTGATCAACGCGCACTTCTGGCTGGCCACTGTAGGTACTGTTCTGTATATCGCCGCTATGTGGGTTAACGGTATTACCCAGGGTTTGATGTGGCGTGCATTTAACGCCGACGGCACCCTGACTTACAGCTTCGTAGAGAGTGTTGTAGCCAGCCATCCGGGCTATGTAGTTCGCTGGTTGGGCGGCGCCATGTTCCTGGTGGGTATGCTGCTGATGGCTTACAACGTTTACCGCACGATTACCGAGAAGGTAAACGATGCCGAAGCCGATAACACCGTTCGAGCAGTGCCTGCGGCATAGGAGTTTAGATCGTGAAGAATCATGACCTCGTAGAAAAAAACATCGGCTGGATGATCTTTTTCACCATTATCGCCATCAGTTTCGGCGCCCTGGTTGAGATCGTTCCGCAGTTCTTTACCAAGGATAACTACACGCCGCTGCCGGGGCAGAAGCCGCTGACAGCAATGGAGCTGGAAGGTCGCGATATCTACATTCGCGAAGGCTGCCACGTTTGCCACACTCAGATGATTCGTCCTCTGCGTGCGGAAGTTGAGCGTTACGGCCACTACTCCATGGCTCAGGAATCCATTTACGAGCACCCCTTCCTGTGGGGCTCCAAGCGTACCGGTCCAGACCTGGCGCGCGTAGGTGGACGCTACTCTGATGAATGGCAGCGCGCGCACTTGTACAACCCGCGCAGCGTTGTGCCTGAGTCAATCATGCCTGCTTACCCCTGGTTGTTCGACAATGTGGTAACTGGCGAATACACCGCACGTAAGATGGAAGCGCTGCGCTTCGTCGGTGTGCCCTACACCGATGACGACATCGCCAACGCCGCTGAGCCTTTCAAAGGTGGCAAGGTCAAGGAAATTGACGCGCTGGTCGCTTACTTGCAACAGCTGGGTACCCTGGTTACCCAAAAACGCTAATAGCGAGGAAGGAAACTCGTGACTATTGAAACTTTGCGGGAAATCGGTCTGGTTCTGGGCTCTGTGGCTTTTCTGGCTATCTGCTGGTGGGCCTTCTCTCCGAAGCGCAAGAAGCGCTTCGAAGAAGATGCCAATTTGCCATTTGCCGATGAAGAGCGACAAGCCGACAAGGACAAGTCGGCCGCTCAGCAGGACGAATCCAATTCCGGGGATAAACCCGGAGCCAATCGAAAACAGGGGCAGGATAAGTAATGAGTACATTCTGGAGTGTGTGGGTAATTGTGCTCACCCTCGCCAATCTGGCGTTGATTACCTGGGTGCTGTTTGCCAACCGAAAGGTGGCAGTGGATGACCAGGCTGAACCGGAAAACAAAACCACGGGCCACGTTTACGACGGCATCGAGGAATACGACAACCCGCTGCCCAAGTGGTGGTTCATGTTGTTCGTCGCCACCCTGGTGTTCTCTGCGGGATATCTGGTGGTTTACCCGGGTCTGGGTAACTTCAAAGGTGTCGGCAACTGGACTTCTGTCGGTGCATTGGAAGCTTCCCAGGCTAAGGCTCAGGAGAGGTTCCACGAGACCTTCGGTAAGTACGAAAATATGCCGATCGAGCAGATTGCTCAGAGCCCTGAAGCTCTCAAGATGGGTTCCCGGATCTTCGCTAACAACTGTGCGGTATGTCACGGTGCAGATGCCGGCGGTAACTTCGGCTTCCCGAACCTGACCGATAACGCCTGGCTGTACGGCGGCACTCCGGAGAAAATCCTGGAAACCCTGTACAACGGTCGTCAGGGCATGATGCCTCCTCAGGGTCCGGTGATCGGTGAAGAAGGTGTTAGAAATGCGACAGAGTATGTTCTCTCCCTGAACGGCCTGGAGCATGACACCGCCATGGCCGCCGAAGGTCAGAAGGTATTCAACACCGTGTGTATGGCTTGTCACGGTATGGATGCCAAAGGCAACCAAATGCTGGGTGCGCCGAACCTGACCGATGACATCTGGCTGTACGGTAGCAATCGCGAACAGATCCAACACACTATTCGCGGTGGTCGTACAAATATGATGCCCGCGCAAAAAGATAAATTGCGTGAAGACAAAATCCGCCTCGTAGCGGCCTATGTCTACAGCCTGTCCCAGCAGGAAGAAGAAAAGCAGTAATTAACTATTGAGGCCCGGCATTTGCTGGGCCTTGTTTTATCAAGGGACTCCGGGCGCTGCAGGGACGGAGAAAAAAGCCTCAACATAAGGGGCTACCTGGCCCACGTACAAGATGTGCCCGTGCGAGAGTGAGGTTTGTGTGAGTGATTTAATTCCAACCCGTGAGGAACAGGAAGGTGATGGCGAAGTTCGCTATCGCATGCTGTATGAGTCGGAAGACAAAGTCTACATCCGACATATCAAGGGTGTTTTCACCCGTGTTCGCAAATATACCGGCCTGCCTTTGCTGCTGGCTTTCTTCTTCCTACCCTGGATCAATATCGACGGGCGCCAGTCGGTCTTCTTTGATCTCCCCACCCGCCAATTCCATATTTTCTGGACTACTTTCGGCCCCCAAGACGGCTTCCTTTTAGGTTGGCTGCTGATCATTGCCGCCTTCGCGCTGTTTGCGGTCACCACTTTGCTGGGCAGGGTGTGGTGTGGCTTCACCTGTCCGCAGACCGTCTGGACCATGATGTTTATCTGGGCAGAAAGGGTTTGTGAAGGCGATCGCAACAAGCGAATGAAGCTCGACAAGGCCCCCTGGAACCTGGAAAAGGTTCTGCGCAAGGGTGGCACACATACCATCTGGCTGTTGATCTCGCTGGCAACTGCACTGGCTTTTGTGGGTTATTTCTACGGTGTGCGCGAGCTGGTCGTGGATCTGGCGACGTTTAACGCGCACCCGCAGGGTGTTTTCTGGGTCGCTTTCTTCACTTTTGCCACCTATATGAACGCCGGCTTCCTGCGTGAGCAGGTGTGTAAATACATGTGCCCCTATGCCCGTTTCCAGTCGGTGATGTACGACGAGGATACGCTGGCGGTTTACTACGATGCCAAGCGGGGTGAGACCCGTGGTCCGCGCAAGAAGAACGTGGATTACAAGGCGGAAGGTATGGGCGACTGTATCGACTGCTACTGGTGTGTTCAGGTGTGTCCGGTGGATATCGATATCCGCGACGGCATGCAGTACGAATGTATCAACTGTGGCCTCTGTGTCGATGCGTGTAACAGCGTGATGGACAAGATGGGCTATGAGCAGGGCTTGATTCGCTTCACCTCTGAGGACGAATTGCAGGGTGGAAAGACCCGCTTCCTGCGCCCGCGCCTATTTGGCTACGCGTTGATACTGGTTGCGATGACCGGCCTGTTTGCACAGCAAGTGATGACTCGAAGCCCAATCGAGGCAGAAATCACTCGCGACCGCGGTGCTCGTATGTTCCGTGAGTCCCAGGGGCAGGTGCAAAACGTCTACACGGTAAAAATCAACAATATGGATCAGGCTCCCCACGAATTCACCATCAAGGTGGAAGGTAAGCCTGAATACGATTACTCCATTCGCAAGCCGAAGACGATTTACCTGGTGCCTGGAGAGATGTTCTCCGTCCCCATTCGGGTAAGCGTTCCCAGAGACCAGCTGAAGGATACCAAGCACGATATCGAGATTGTTGTCCAAGCAGTCGACAATCCTGAGCTGGTTGATAAGCACCGAACGGTGTTTATTGGTCCAAAGCAGTAGACGGGACGCCAATCCCGTTGCAAAGTACGGGCCCGCCCAGGCGGGCTCGACTTTTGTGCACAAACGGTAACTTTTTGGTAACGCGATGAATGAATCAACCCCAAAACCCTGGTACCGGGAACCTTGGGCGTGGATGGTACTGGCCCCACTGATTACAGTGGTGGTTGTCTCCACAATTACAGTCTCGATAGCGGTGCGCTTTGCTGACGATAAAGTCAGTGATACTTACTACAAAGACAGCCGCATGTATCACTTCAGCGCCGAGCAGGACTTGCGTGCGAAAGAGCTGGGTTTGGCCGCTTTGGTCCAGTTTCAGCCGTCTGAAAAATCGGTTGTCGTGGAGCTGAATGGCGACCTCGACTACCCCAAGGCCCTACTGCTCACATTGAGCCACCCAGTGGAGTCTGACCTGGATAAGCATATCGAGCTCTCCCAGCTCTCCGTGGGCCGCTACCAGGGCACTTTGCCTGAAGGCGTTGGGAATCGCTGGTATCTGCGCTTGATGCCGGAGCTTGATCCCGATGCGCATCAGGACGCCAACTGGCGCCTGAAAGGTGAAATCAACTTCGATCTCGGCAATGCCGCGCCACTGAACGCAGTAACTCAATGACTTCGTCTTCCTCCTCCTGTTATCACTGCGGACTCCCAGTCCCTCCCGGCAGCAACCACTCGGTGGTTATCGACGGGGCCGCCCGGGATATGTGTTGTCCAGGCTGTGAGGCGGTAGCTAGCGCTATCGTTTCCGGTGGTCTGGATGGCTTTTATCGCTTCCGGGAGAAGGAGAGCGACAGGCCGGAGGAAGCTCAACTCCAGGACCGCTGGGCGGCATACGATTTGCCGGAAGTGCAGCAGCAGTTCGTTCACGATTGGGATAGCGGCAACAAGATTGCCTCGCTGTTGATTGGCGGTATTACCTGTGCGGCCTGTGTGTGGCTGATAGAAAAGCACCTGGGGCAGTTGGACGGGATTGAGAAGGTCTCTGTCAACGCCAGTACCCAGCGTGCCCAGATCGGTTTTAATCCCGACAAGATCAAACCCAGTGAGCTGTTTGGCGAACTGGAACGGATTGGCTACCGGCCGGCCCCGGCTACTGCGGCCAACCAGGAAAGTGTGATCCAGAGCGAGCACCGCGCCGCCCTGCGCCGCCTGGGTGTCGCCGGACTCGGCACCATGCAGGTGATGATGTTTGCCATCGCCCTGTATTTTGGTGCTGCAGCGGAAGAGGGCGTCGGCGAGTTTGAGCGCTACTTCCGCTGGGTTTCTCTGCTGGTGGCAACGCCAGTGGTTTTCTATGCGGCGCGTCCATTTTTCAGTGCCGCTTTGCGCAGTCTGCGCGCTCGACACCTGAGTATGGATGTGCCGGTGTCCCTGGCGATTGGTATGGCCTATGTCGCCAGCTTTTACGCCACGGTATTCGGCACCGGCGAGGTGTACTTCGAATCTATCTCCATGTTCACCTTCTTCCTGTTGTTGGGACGAACGGTGGAGATGCGCGCCCGCCATCGGGCTGGCTTAGCCAGCGGTGGTCTGGCTCAGTTGCTGCCGATGACGGCGGCCAAATACCAAGGTGACGATATTGTCCATGTACCGGTGGCCGCATTGGTCGCTGGGGATAAAGTCTTATTGCGCCCGGGAGACACTATCCCCGCCGATGGGGAGGTGCTGGAGGGCGTTAGTGGTGTGGATGAATCCCTGCTCAGTGGTGAATCGGCACTGCAGCAGAAGTCTGCAGGCAGTCCGGTTTATGCCGGTAGTGTCAACGGCGATTCCACCCTGACTATTCGAATTACGGCAGCGGGGCAGTCGACTCGCCTGTCCGCCATTGAGCGCCTGGTAGAACGGGCGCAGTTAGATAAACCCAACCAAGTGGCCCTGGCAGATCGGGTCGCGGGTATTTTTGTCGGTGTCGTTTTATTCGCGGCACTAGCGGCGTTTGTTGTCTGGTGGCAAATCGATCCCAGTCGCGCTTTTTGGGTATCCCTGTCTGTGCTGGTGGTGACTTGCCCCTGTGCACTGTCGCTGGCAACCCCTGCTGCCCTGGCCTCCGCCACCCTGCGTTTACAGCAGTTGGGACTTCTTGTGGCTGGAGGCAGCCTACTGGAAACGCTGCCGCGTATCGGCCGGGTGCTGTTCGACAAGACCGGTACCCTGACGCGCGGTGAGCCGAGAATCCTGCATATTGATTTGCTGCGGGCCAACTGGAGCGAGCAGCGGGTTAAGGATGTTGCCGCTGCCCTGGAATCCCAGACCAATCACCCCCTGGCCAGGGCCTTCCGTGCCTGGCGTGGCAATCTCATCGCCACTGATCTGAAAGTTCATACCGGAGCCGGCCTGGAAGGGCAGATCGAGGGGGACAGTTACCGACTGGGTAAGGCGAGCTTTGTCTCCAGTGAGGATGTTTCTACACCCGAAGGGGAGGGGCAGTGGCTGCTGCTCGGCGACTCCCTGGGTCCTATTGCCTGGATTGCGTTGGGGGATAAGTTACGGGACTCGGCAACCACCGCTGTTGAGGGTTTGACTGAGCAAGGTCTTTCAGTGGAACTGCTCAGTGGTGACCAGTCTGCGGAAGTTGAGCGACTGGCGGGGCGAGCGGGTATCAGCAACTACCGCGCCGGAGCCTCGCCAGAGGACAAGCTCAGCCATATGAAGCAGCTGCAAAGCGATGGTGAGAAGGTGTTGATGGTGGGGGATGGCATCAATGATGTGCCAGTGCTCTCCGGTGCCGATGCCTCTGTGGCGATGATGTCAGCGGCGGATCTGGCCCAGTCCCGCGCCGATGCCATTTTGCTGAACGGAGATCTTGAAGTGCTGCCCAAAGCTATAGAGCTGGCGCACAAATGCCGCCGAATTGTGCGGCAAAACCTGGCATGGGCTCTAGGTTACAACGTGATTGCCCTGCCGCTGGCATTTTGCGGTCTGGTGCCGCCCTGGGCTGCGGCAATCGGTATGTCCCTGAGTTCTCTGATCGTAGTGCTAAATGCGTTGCGTCTGTCCCGTGGACAGGAAGTCGACGAAAACCCTGTGAGCGCCGCGGCTTAATCCCGTGCTCACAGAAAGAGAGGAGGTGTAACTGATGGAAAGTCTGTATTTCCTGATTCCCATTGCGGTGATTTTGGTTGGCTTTGCGGTGAAGCTCTTTTTCTGGGCCGTGAATAACGGACAGTACGATGACCTGGAAACGGAAGGTCGTCGCATTTTGTTTGATGACGATGATGTTCAGCAGGACAAATCTGACGCGGAAAGGAAGCAGGAGAAGTAAGTGGGGGACTGGGGTTTTTTAGCGGCGGCTCTGGCTATCGGTTTTTTGGGTAGCAGTCACTGCATCGGTATGTGTGGGGGAATCTCCGGAGCGCTGGGTATGGCGGTACCGGGGAAAAAGACTGCTTGGGTGCAGCTGGGTTCTTACCAATTGGGTCGCCTGGGTAGCTATGCGCTGATGGGAGCGCTAGCCGGTGCCCTCGGTGCGGCGATACTGCCGGCACTAACTCCGCTGCGATTTGCTGCCGGGATCATGTTGATCCTGATGGCGCTGTACATCGGCGGTATCTGGCAGGGATTGGCTTGGATTGAAAAAGGGGGCCGCTACCTTTGGCGCTATGTGCAGCCACTATCGGCCAAATTACTGCCGGTTCGCTCTGCGGGGCAGGCACTGGCACTGGGCTCCCTGTGGGGCTGGTTGCCCTGTGGTTTGGTTTATAGCGCGCTGACTTTCGCCCTGGCCCAGGGCAGTGCTGAGCGGTCTGCCCTGGCGATGTTTGCTTTTGGTTTGGGCACTGTGCCCGCCATGCTGGCTACTGGTGCTGCGGCGGCACAGGTGCGTGGCTTAGTGCAAAAGCCGGGGGTTCGCTATGGTTTCGCCGCAGCGATTTTGCTGTTTGGTATCTGGACCATTTGGGGGGCTATGGGCCACGGTGGACACGGAGACCACGCCAACCACGGGCAGATGAGCGGGATGGAAGCTCCCGCAGAAGACACGGAAGAGCAGGGACACCATCATCACCATCACTAAGCGCAGTGATGATGGGTCCTGTGGGCGCTAGAGATCGATTCGCAGGGATAGGTCGATAGCGCGCAGGTGCTTGGTCAGGCTACCGGAAGAGATATAGTCCACTTCCAGTTCAGCTAACTGGGCGATGCGATCCCGGTCGACACTGCCGGAAAGCTCAATTTTGGCTTTGCCTTTGGCCAATTTCAGGGCAGTTTTAGTGTCTTCATCATTGAATTCGTCGAGCATAATAACGTCCACTCCGGCGGCGAGCGCCTGCTCCAACTCTTCAATATTTTCCACTTCGACTTCAATCAGGGCTTCCGGCTTGATCACTCGCGCTTGGGCGACGGCGTGTTCAATGCCACCGGCAGCGAAGATATGGTTCTCTTTGATCAGGAAGGCGTCGTAAAGACCGATGCGGTGATTGTGGCAGCCACCGCAAAGTACGGCGTACTTCTGTGCGCTGCGCAGACCGGGAATGGTCTTGCGGGTGTCGAGAATCTTCACCTCAGTGCCTTCAGCTCGCGCGGCGAACTCCGCAGCGGTTGTGGCAGTACCGGATAAGGTTTGCAGGAAATTCAGTGCGGCGCGCTCGCCGGTCAGGATAGCGCGGGCATTGCCTTCCAGCTCAAAAATAACGGCATTGGCGCTGATGCGGTCGCCATCCTCGAAGTGCCAGGTGAGGACGAGTTCCGGGTCCAGGGCGTGGAATACAGCCTCTACCCAGGCGCGACCACTCAGAGTGCAATCTTCGCGGGTGATTACCCGGGCCCGCGCATTGCGGTCCTCTGGGATCAGCTGGGCGGTGATATCGCCACTACCAATATCTTCTTCCAGGGCCACCTGAACTGAGCGTTGCAGGTCGGTAGTGATATTGGGAATAGCCGTGTCTTGTGGTCGCATTGGGAAACCTCGAAATTAACGCCGGCGCAGTTTACCAAAACACTCGGGGTTTTGACTGCTCAACTCAGTCACTGGCAAGTAGCAGTTGGCTCTACGAATAGCTGTGACAAGTGTCTCAAATATGTCGCAGAACTGTGTAAAACAGTCCTATAACGCGAGTAGAATGACCGAAGAGTTAGGCTTGATCGCAGCCTGAATAGTTTCAGAGCAGGGCCGGTAAACGCTGTTCTCTCGCGGTCAAAACTTGAGTGAAATCAAGAACTTCGGCAGATTTTTCGCGCATGATCGCGGCGGGATTTCAACAGTTTGGGAATGTGGTTAACGGGGAACAGAAAGCCCCCGTTTCCGCTTGGGAGACCACTTTTCCACTCACTAATTTTTGCTTTTGGCCTCAGCGCTACAAGTCGGACGGCATTCGAAGGACCTCTTGGAAATGAGTGAATCCAGAAAGGTAGTTTCCCTCTCAGAGAAAAGTGGAGCGCGAAATATTTCTGCATCAGGTAAGCCCCCTGTTCTGCCCGCCGCAGTAACAATGCTGAAGGACAAAGCGACGGCACAGCTGCTGGAGCGGATTAAAGCGCTGTTTGGCAAGGTGGATGATTCCCTGTTTGCAATGGCCGAGCGAGCTCATGGCCAGGAGGAGCAGGATGGGCTTTTCCAGGCACTGCGCCTGCTGCGCGTTGAGCGCCGCAATATTGCCGAGCACTTTATCCAGAACGTCTCCCGCGCTTTTCAGGTCCGCCAGGAAGAAAAGACGGAAAGCAGTTTCGCCTCAGATAACCTGTCGCTGGTTCACAACGATGACCTGGAGCAGTTGGTCGCTGCCGACACCATGGTGGCCAATGCCAAGCGCGATTTCGCCGAGCCCCTTACCGAGCTGTGCATGAGGCTCGATACGCTCTACTCCGTCAAGGTGTACGACAAGAACAACCCTCTGGGGCCAGACGTAATCTGTGACGCCTTTGTAGAGGCGATTCAGGATCTGGACCTCTTTATCCGCGCTCGCCTCACGCTGCTGAAAAAGTTCGAGCAGGTGGTCATGCTGCAGCTGCGGGACTTCTATGAATTCTGTAACCAATTACTTGTAGAGCAGGGCGTACTGCCATCTCTGCGTGAGCAGCAGCGAGTAGCCAGGCAGCGCTCGGCCTACAACGGCGCTCCCCACGCCGCCAGTGCCCCCACTGGTAGTGCCGGCGGTGTAGAAGCTGGCAGCCAGCCAGTACAAGGTGGAGTCGCAGCTACGGGGCACTTCCCCCCAGGGTTAGTGCCCGCAGCCGCAGGTGTTACTCCAATGCCTGCAGGGGATCTGCTTTCCCACTTGGGTGCACTGCAAAGTGGCAGCCACTATCAAGGTGGAAGTGCGGTACAGCTTTTGAATGTGGGCGAATTGCTACAGCAGCGCTTGGTGGACTCCAACCAAGCCGCTTCGCTGGCAAAAGTCGATAGCGATGTGATCAAGCTGGTAGAGATGTTGTTTTCCTTTATCCTGGAGGACCGCAGCCTTGCCACCCAAATCAAATCACTTCTGGGCCGCCTGCAACTGCCGCTGTTGAAAGTAGCCATTGCAGACAAGTCATTTTTCAGTAAAGGCGGTCACCCTGCGCGCAAATTGCTGAACGAGTTGGCCGATGCCGCTACCGGATGGCAGGCAGGGGATAACTACGAATCCGATCCCCTGTACAAAGAGATATCCGAAATTGTTGAGCGCGTGCTTAATGAGTTTGATCGGGATATCAATATCTTTGCCGTTTTACTGGAATCCCTGCGCGAATTTATCGTCCGCGAGCGCAAGCGTGCCGAGATGTTGGAGCGCCGCGTTGTGGATGAGGCGGATGGTCGGGCTAAAACCCAAGCTGCCCGCGCACGGGTTGCCGCAGTAATGGATGCCTTGGTTGCAGAGCGGGATCTGCCACAGGTGGTGCAGGATTGGTTGAACAAAGTTTGGAACAACGTGCTGTTCCTGACTTGCGTCAAAGAGGGTACAGAGAGCGACGCCTGGAACCGCGACGTGCGCACAGCGAGAGATCTCGTGTGGAGTGTGCAGGCCCCAATGCCGGATTCCCGCAAACAGTTATTGAGCTTACTGCCTGTTTTGCAGGAGAGATTGCGCGAGGGAATTGAGGCGCTTTCCTATAACGCTTTCGAAGCGCGTACCCTTTTCACCGGCCTCAAAGAAGTTTATCGCGAGCGCTTTGCCCTGGCCCAGCAATTGGCTGAGCAGCGTGAACGTGAAGTGGCAGAGCAGGTTGCCCGCGAAGTGCGCGCAGCGAAATCTGCTGAGCCTGCGCCTGTTGTTGCTGATAATGTTGCTGACAAGCCTGTTGCCCCTGTCGTGGAGCAGGAAACTGCTGCTGATGCCGGACCCGCTGATGTTACTGAAGCTACGGTTGATGAAATTGCAGTGACTGAAGCGGTTATTGCAGAAACCGTGGTTACCCAGGAAGTGATTTCAGACACTGCCGAAGATCAACTTCCAGATGAGCCAGGTGAAGTTACTGTTGAAGCTGTCCAAGCCGAACCCCAGGAAGTGG
The DNA here is from genome assembly GCF_052466985.1 of Microbulbifer maximicatervae (SeqCode). Lineage (NCBI taxonomy): Bacteria > Pseudomonadati > Pseudomonadota > Gammaproteobacteria > Cellvibrionales > Microbulbiferaceae > Microbulbifer > Microbulbifer maximicatervae (SeqCode). Next base: position 2,581,579 of record NZ_CP174298.1, on the reverse strand, counting down.
CCGTGCCGCAGATGGAAGAGCTTGAGCAGGCAGTTGCTGAAGCAGAGGTGGCTGCACCGGAGCAGGATGGACTGGCCCCCCTTGACGAAGATGATCCCCACTGGCAGATGACCTTCCGCCTGGCACAGGGCAGTTGGTTCGAGCTGAAGCGCTCTGAGGACGAGCAGTTCCGTTGTCGTCTGGCGGCGGTAATTCGCGATATCGACCAATTTATCTTCGTTAATCGCAATGGCGCCAAAGTCGCTGAATTCGCCCGACTAGAGCTGGCCCATGCGCTGCGTTCGGCACAACTGCTGCCGCTAGATGACGGCATGTTGTTTGAGCGGGCGCTGCAGTCCGTAATTGGCAATGTGCGCAAGAAGCGCAGTGAGCAGCGCTAATTTTCAGGAATGTAACGAGCGGACGTTGAGTATTTAGCAGGGATACTCAGTGGCCAGTGGTTTTCCGCAAGTTATGTCGCGATACTGCTCCGATCAGATTGGCATATCGATCAACGCTTCCATAGAATGGTAACTGCTGAAGCCTCGGGCGATACCGGGGCTATCAATAGGTTGCAGCGGAGATCGCAGATTGAAATATCAAGTGGAGTCTGGCTGGTTGGCGGGCGCGCGCCGGGTTCCGAGTCCTCATTGCAATAGCCGCCCGGAAGACTGTGCGGTGGATCTATTGGTGATTCACAGTATCAGCTTGCCGCCCGGACAGTATGGCGGCCCCTACATTGATGCCTTTTTCCTGGGGCAGTTGGATATCGATGCGCACCCCTATTTTGCCGATATTGCTGCGTTACAGGTGTCTGCGCATATTTTGATCGACCGCGATGGCCTGGTAACTCAATACGTGCCCCTTGATCGTCGTGCCTGGCACGCAGGCAAGTCTGAGTTTAAAGGTCGCACTAACTGCAATGATTTTTCCATTGGTATTGAGCTGGAAGGTTTGGATACCGATATTTACACCGACTCCCAATATCACGCACTTGCCGAGGTGAGTGCTGCGATTATGCAAGCTTATCCCGCTATTGATATCGATAGAATTGCCAGTCATTCGGATATTGCTCCCGGAAGGAAATTGGACCCGGGTCCGGGGTTTGACTGGGAGCGCTACCTCAACAAGCTGAAAGAAATCGTCTGATACCCAGTAGCGGACCTTAAAAAGGGGAAGGGTTTCTGTAACAGGAGCCGCAGCACGATTTTGATAACTGAAACAGTCTCGGATTATTTATGACTCTGTTAATTGTTCTGATCACCGTTGCCCTGGTGCAAATCTGGGGCTCAGGGGCTCCGTTACATCGCGATGGTTGGTTCAGTCGCTGGAGTCAGTACTTACAGGCATTGCTCAGTACTAATGGCAATAGCGGTCTGCTGCTTGGTATCACTATCCTGGTTCCAGTATTGATCTCTGCAATTGCGATGACGCTGGCAGAGGGCGCTGCGGGTGGTCTGGGCTACCTGCTGTTGGGGGTGCCACTGCTGCTCTATTGTCTCGGTCGCGGCAACTTCAACGATATCGTCGCAAACTACCTGCGCCACTGGTATAGCGGAGACCTGGAAGGTGCCACCAAAGCGGCAGCGCCCATTTTGCGTGAGTTACACGAAGCGCCCTCCGATGACACTTGTCTGCATGAGCAGGTATTTCGCGGCGCTGCCTACTGCGCCTTTGAGAGACTCTTCGCCGTGCTGTTCTGGTTTATTTTGCTGGGTATTCCCGGGGCTGTACTCTTCCGCTTGAGTGCTTTGTACGCAGAAAATACCCGGGGCTCCTCCGAAGAAGCGACGGCGGCGCGTTGGTTGTGGTTGTTGGAATGGCTGCCGGTCCGTGTGATGGGGCTGAGCTTTGCCATTGTGGGTAACTTTGCCGGTTGTTACCGCGCCTGGCGCAGGGTGTTGATGTGTCGTGAGAGCCATACCGATCAGGTTCTCGAGGCTTACCTGGAAGGAGCTCTCGGCGGTATTGACGCCAGTGAGTGCAGTGGGGGTTCCGATCTGTCTCAGATGCAGCGCCAAAGTGGTGCGGAGATTGAAGGGCTGCAAGCGCTGCTATCCAGAACCTTGCTACTGTGGATCACTGGTTTGGCCCTTCTGGTTCTGTTTATCTGAGGAGCCTCTGAATAATCCCACAATGCCTGTACCATCGCCCCAGAGCTACTTTTGTCTGCTGGGGCGATTGTTGAATTTGTCGCCATTTTCAAAATTTTCTTTCCTTCCTATCTTGACTTATCCCCCCCTTCCTACGAAATTGCGCGCCCCAGCGGCCGGACTTTGGCGCTTTGCCATATCAATAAAGCGAAGCTAGTCATTGCCTGCGACGGCTTATACTCATTGGAGGAAGTAGGGTTTGGAAGTTTCGGTATTGGAACCGCAAATGTTGTCAGATCTGGCTAGGGCAAACGATTGGAACGCAGCCACATTAGTGGCGGGCTTGCGAACCTATTTTCGCAGCGGCAGCACCACTGAATTGAGTTGGCGGCGCAAGCAACTGTCTCAGCTGCGCAAGATGATCTCCGAGAACGAGGCACATTTCGTCCAAGCCCTTCACGATGATTTGCGCAAAGCTCCCCAGGAAAGCTACCTCACTGAAATTTCATTTCTCTACAACGATATCGATCACACCCTGAAGTCCCTGAAGAAGTGGGTGCGCCCGCGCAAGGTCCAATCGCCGATGATGACCCAGCCGGCCAAGAGCTATGTGCAACCGGAGCCACTGGGTGTTGTGCTGATTATCGGTGCCTGGAATTATCCGCTGCAATTATTGTTATCGCCGCTGGTACCGGCGATTGCCGCCGGCAATTGTGCGGTGGTAAAGCCCTCTGAGTTATCGCCAGCAACCTCCCGGTTAATCGCAGAATTATTACCGCGTTACCTCGACAACGATGCCTTTGCGTGTGTCGAAGGTGGTGTGGCAGAAACCACGGCGCTGCTGGAGCAGCGCTGGGACCATATTATGTACACCGGCGGTGGCCGGGTTGGCAAAATCATAATGAGTGCGGCGGCTAAATACCTGACTCCGGTAACCCTGGAACTCGGCGGAAAGAGCCCTTGTATTGTTGCCGACGATGCCAACTTGGAAGTGGCTGCACGGCGAATTGCCTGGGGTAAATTTACCAATGCGGGGCAGACTTGTATCGCCCCGGATTATGTTCTCTGTAGTCGGCGTACAGCCGATCGGCTCACCCCCATGTTGCAGCGGGTGCTCTGGGAAATGTATGGGGAGCATCCGCGAGAATCTGCCGACTATGGGCGCATTATTAATAGCCAGCACACCCTTCGCCTGTCGGATTACCTGGGGGATGGAGAGGTGGTATTTGGCGGTGAAGTCGATGTGGACGACTGCTATATGGCGCCCACCATAATGCGCAACGTCAATCTCTCTGCGGGAGTTATGCAGGAGGAGATCTTTGGCCCGATACTCCCCATTATTGAACTGGAAGATTTCTCCAAAGCGGAGGAGTTTGTCAATGAGCGAGAGAAGCCCCTAGCCCTGTATGTATTTACCCAGGATGAAGCATTGGCGGATCGGATTCTATCCCGTTGCAGCTCCGGCAACGCCTGCGTGAATGACTGCATGATGTTTATGCTGGCCCAGGACCTGCCTTTTGGAGGCGTCGGTGCCAGCGGTATGGGGTCCTACCATGGAGAGCATGGCTTCCGCACTTTCAGTCATTACAAGGCCGTAATGCGGCGCAGAAATATCCTCGATATCGATATACGATATGCACCCTTCAACGACAGGAAAATGAAATTCCTGCGTATGCTCAGCAAATAATTCCTTATCGACAGGCACGGTTTTCCACTGTGCCTGCTCCGTAGAACACTGGATGTTATCGGCGGTGGATAAGCTGGATTATTCCCATGTAGTCGAAAAGGATACACAGTGTTATGCCCCTGGATCGCAACGAGATACCTGCCAGTGAGGATGTATTTAGTGCCGCACAAAATATTGCAGGCATGGTACACGAGACCCTTCTGCTCAGCTCTCGGCAGCTGAACGAGCTGACGGGCGCCAATTTGTGGTTTAAGTGTGAGCACTTGCAGAAAGTGGGTGCCTTTAAAGCGCGGGGCGCGGCTAATGCGCTTTCGCTGCTCCCAGACGGGGTCGAGGAAGTTGCCACCCATTCGTCCGGTAATCACGGTGCGGCGCTCGCCTGGGCAGCAGCCCAGCGGGGATTGGCCTGCACGGTGGTGATGCCTGAAACGGCTCCCAAGACGAAACGCATGGCGGTTGAGGGGTACGGTGCCAAAGTGGTGACTTCGGGCCCCAGCCTGGCTGATCGCGAATCCACTTTGGCAAAGGTACTTGAGGAAACCGGTGCGCACGAAGTCCCGCCCTATGACGATAAGCGCATTATTGCAGGGCAGGGCACTGTAGCCATGGAAGTGCTCAAGCAGAGTCGCGAGCAGGGATTTGCTCCAGACGTTATCGTGGCGCCAGTGGGAGGCGGTGGACTTTTGTCCGGCGTGGGGTTGGCTATGGCTGCGCTTGCCCCCGATATCCTGGTAATTGGTGCGGAACCCGCCGGAGCGGATGATGCCCAGCGTTCACTGCGCGGTGGCGTTCATATCACCACACAACAACCCGATACGATCGCCGATGGTCTGCGCACAACATTGGGCGGCAAAAATTACGCCGTTATTGAGCGCACGGTGCGGGATATTGTGACAGTCAGCGAAGCTGGTATCGTCAATGCGATGCGGCTATTGTGGACGCGAACCAAACAGCTGGTAGAACCGTCGGCTGCGGTGGGTCTCGCTGCGATCATTGAGCACAGCGCGCGCTTTCGCAATAAGAATGTCGTGGTTGTTCTGACCGGCGGAAATATGGATCTGGACAAAGTGGGCCCACTGCTGTCCAGTGAAGAAAACTAAAAGGGGAACTGGGATATGAGCCATTTATTGAAAAAGGGCGGCCGGGGTTTGGCCGGGTTGCTTTGTGCTGCTGCGCTGTCACTGACTGGAACCAACGCGATTGCTGAGAAGCTGACACTGTCATCCAGCTCCCTGCAAGCTGGAAAGAAAATGCCCATGGCTCATGTTTATGGCAGCTGCGGCGGTGAGAACCTGTCTCCCCAATTGAGCTGGAGTGGGGCACCGGAGGGCACAAAGAGTTTTGCTATTACCGCTTACGATCCCGACGCGCCTACCGGCAGCGGTTGGTGGCACTGGGTGGTATTTAATATCCCAGTGGATACTACCAATCTTCCGGAAGGGGCCGGTGACCTGAAAAACGGCCTGATTCCAGAAGCAGTGCAAGGGCGCAATGATTATGGTAATTCCGGTTACGGTGGTGCCTGCCCGCCCAAGGGGCACGGGGATCATCGCTATCGTTTTCGTGTCTATGCCTTGAAAGTGGAATCCCTGCCGCTGGATGAAAACACTTCTCCTGCTAAAGTTGGCTTCAATATCAATGCCAATAAGTTGGCCGAAGCGGAGCTGGAAGTTTTGTGGGGCCACTGAGTAAATAAACTAATTTAATACTCCGCTGCACAGGAACACCTGTTGCAGCGGCTGAGGCTCTGGAGGCCCGCGCTTGACCAACTTACAAAAACAAATGACATGGGGGCAAGCGCTGGCCGCTTATTTGAAGCCCCGTGTACTAACCATGTTTTTCCTCGGCTTTTCCGCCGGCCTCCCATTACTGCTGGTTTTCTCTACTTTGACTGCCTGGCTGCGGGACTACGGTGTCAGCCGTACCGCCATCGGATTTTTTGCCTGGGTGGGGATCACCTTTTCGATCAAGGTTCTCTGGGCCCCTATTGTCGATCAGCTGCGTCTGCCTTTTTTCACGGATAAATTGGGCAAGCGTCGGGGCTGGATGCTGGTATCCCAAATCGGGATAGCGATTGGCCTCATAGGTATGGCCAGTGTAAATCCCCAGCTCTCCCTGATGCACGTAGCCCTACTGGCCCTGTGGGTCGCTTTCTGTTCGGCCTCTCAAGATGTGGCGATTGATGCCTATCGAATTGAGGCCATGGATGACGACTACCAGGGCGCTATGGCTGCCAATTATGTATTTGGCTATCGGGTGGCAATGCTGATAGCCGGAGCGGGCGCCCTGTTTATTGCGGATATCTTTAGCTGGTCCGGTGCTTATCTTGCGATGGCTGGACTGATGGGCGTGGGCCTGATTACCACTCTGATTATTGCTGAGCCCGATCACAGCAAGGTAAATAAAGAAGCCGATGAGCTGCAAAGCGAGTGGGCCCAGCGTCTGTTGGGCAAGGGGGAGCATGGTCGCCTGAAGCAATGGTTTATTCGCGCTGTGGCCTGCCCCTTTATCGAGTTTTTTCAGCGCAATGGTCGCTTTGCAATCATTCTGTTGTTATTTATCGGCATCTTCCGTTTAAGTGATATTGCGATGGGGGTGATGGCCAATCCCTTCTATTTGGATCTGGGCTTTACCAAAACAGAAATTGCTGAAATCAGTAAGCTGTTTGGCTTCTTCTGTACCATTATCGGTTCCTTTCTAGGTGGGCTGTTAGTGGTGCGATACGGTGTTGTGCGTCCGCTGATACTGGGCTCGGTTATGGTTGCCTGTACCAACCTGTTATTTGCCCAGCTCGCTGTGATCGGTCCCGATAAAGCCTGGTTGGCACTGGTAATTAGTGCGGACAACATCAGTGGAGGAATTGCCAATGCGATACTGATCGCGTTTCTCTCCAGTCTTGCCAATAAAGCTTATACCGCCACTCAATATGCTTTGTTCAGCTCCCTGATGACCTTACCGGGGAAATTTATCAGTGGTTTTTCCGGCATAGTGGTGGATGCTCAGGGTTATGCCTACTTCTTTATTTATGCAGCGCTTATGGGAATTCCAGCCATTCTGCTGTCCATTTATTTTTGGCGCCGCGAGCAGCGCGACTGGCCGGGAGAAGAAGTGCAGCCGGGAGCGGGCACTACCTAAGGTTTACAGGGATGCTATTTCCTCTCTAAGAGTACATCCTGAATTCAGCTCTTTTCTAAATCCCTATGTCATATCAAAACTCTTCGCCGGGCATTCTGCCCGGCTTGTGTCTATGGTGGTTGTAAAGGTGAAACCCACCCCTCCATAGACTCGCCCTTATGTTTGATTGTGTGTCTGTTGCCTGTCGGGTCGGGTATCACTGGTAGACGATGCTCAGCGAATAAAAGCGACAAACTATGGCCCACGAAACCATCCGGGAGGCGGTGTTTAATCGGCGTATGCTGATTTGTATTGGCACCGGTTTCTCTTCGGGGATGCCTCTTTTTGTATTGATACAGTTGGTGCCCGCTTGGCTGCGTACCGAAGGCGTGGATCTGGCCACTATCGGTATTTTTGCATTGCTCGGATTGCCCTATACGTGGAAATTTATCTGGTCTCCGCTGATGGAGCGCTACGCATTCCCGATGCTCGGCCGCCGGCGGGGCTGGATGCTGGTAATGCAGCTGTTACTGATTGTTTCCATTGGCGTCCTGGGGATGTTCAGTCCCCAGTTTGATATCTGGTCAATTGCCGCAATTTGCTTTGCCGTGGCTTTTTTTAGCGCCAGCCAGGATATAGTCCTGGATGCTTTCCGACGAGAGATTCTGCCGGACCAGGAGTTGGGTCTGGGCAATTCCTTTCACGCCAACGCCTATCGTATTTCCGGCTTGATTCCGGGATCCCTCAGCTTGATCCTGTCGGACCACCTGGCCTGGGACCAGGTGTTTATGATTACTGCGGCCTTTATGTTGATTGCCGTCTTTATGACCTTGATGGTGGCGGAGCCAGACCATCCAGCAGGTCGTCCTAAATCTTTGCGCGAGGCCATTGTTTTACCCTTTGTCGAATTCTTTAATCGCAATGGAGTAAAACAGGCGGTGCTCGTACTGGCTTTTATGTTTTTGTACAAGCTTGGCGATAGCATGGCTACGGCACTGGCGACGCCTTATTACCTGGATATGGGATATTCCAATACGGATATCGGCATAGTGGCAAAGAATGCCGGTTTATGGCCTGCGGTAATTGGCGGTTTCTTTGGCGGCTTATTAATTGTGAAGATCGGGATTAATAAGTGCCTATGGATTTTCGGGGTGGTACAGCTGGTTTCAATTTTCGGATTTATGATTTTGTCTGAAGTGAATGGCGAGCTGGTGGGCACTCCAGATTTCAATCCGAGCCTCTGGCTATTGGCGATAGTAATTGCCTTTGAGTATCTCGGGGTGGGGTTGGGGACAGCGGTGTTTATTGCATTTATCGCCCGAACTACCAGCAAGTTGCACACCGCGACTCAATTTGCCTTGTTTACTGCGTTGACCTCGCTCCCGCGCACCTTCGCCAATGCCTCCACTGGCTATTTGGTGGAGGGAATGGGGTGGACACATTTCTTTCTCCTGTGTGCCGTTTTGGCGGTGCCTGGAATGATCCTGCTATTTTGGGTAGCGCCCTGGAGGGCTGATGAAGTAGCGTAGTTTTCTGTCTGCGATTGGGGCTAAGGTTTCCAGCGGTATTTGCCCATATCCACTCGCCCTTTCAGCAGTATGACCCCCTCTCTTTCCAGTCTTTCACGCTGGCGGCTGGCGCCGGGTTCCGGCAGGGAGATGCGCCCCTGGGCGTTGATCACCCGGTGCCAGGGCAGCTTGGTACCCTGGGGTAATTTACGCAGGGTCTGACCTGCAAGTCTCGCAGCGCGTGGGTAGCCGGCCATCTCAGCCAAGTCCCCGTAGGTGACAACCCGCCCTTTGGGGATCGCCGCCAAGGCTTGGCATATTCTTTCCAGGGAGTTCTGTTTTTCCATAAAAAAAGCTCTGAATATCGGAGAACTACGTTGACTGGGCGCAATTTTTTACTTGGAAATCTCCTGAAACCGAGATTTTTATTCGCCATTAATGGATACTTTACCAGCTTGCAAGGTCACAGTTTACTGGCGCAAAGCCTCTGTTGTGACAGCGTGCCACATGATTCTAGTTATGGCATCATGGTGCGATTACTGCGGCTATTTGCACCGTTCATACACCTAAAAAGTCCAAGGTTTCTTAGTGGTTTTATCGACACGACTTCCCAGGTTCTTTGCTCGAACTCTCTTATTTCTTGTGCCCTTCCAGGTCTATGCCGGTGTGCTGACCCTGGAAAATGGCGATCGTATTCAAGGTGAGTTGGTACTTGTGGAAAAGGATCAGGTCACTTGGAAGTCAGAGACTTTTGGTGAGGTAAAAGTCGACAAATCCAAAGTGGTGTCGATGGATATCGATACCGACATCAAAATTGCCGGCAGGGATGAACCCTGTACCTTGGCCGGCCACCGCCAGGAGCGCTGGGAAGTGTACTGCGCTGAAGGTCGCGGCTGGCTGATCGATTTTCCGGGCATTGAACGAGCAGAGCCTTACAGTACGTTTACCACCAGTCCGGTGTTATTCAGCGGTAATGTTACCGCCGGGGGCGTATTCGAGAGCGGTAACCGTGAACGTGAAGACTTGGATGCCAGTATAAACTTGGATATTCGCCATGGAGATTTCCACCATCTAATCGGCTCTGTGTATCAGAACCAGGACAATGAGGAAGAAGGTGATCTGGAGAAATACCAGCTCAATTATGATCTCCGCTGGATCTTTGCTGAGAAGTGGTTTGCCGCGGCTAATAGTGAGTTGGAAAGGGAAGAGGCCCAGAACTTAGACTTGGGAACTACGCTCGGTCTCGGTATGGGTTATCTGTTTTACGATACCAGTAAAACCACTTTTTCCCTCGAAGGTGGTGTGAGTAGCCTGCATGAGAGTTTTATCGACGAAGAGTTGAGTGAAGACCAGGATGAGCGCTATGTCGCCGGTCGAATTGCACTTAACTACCGCTACAAGTTTTCCCTTGGGCCGGAAATTTATTTCGACCAGGAAACCTTACAATCCTTTGATCACAGTAACGACTACGAAGCTAACGCCAAGCTGGGGGTGCGCACACCGCTGGTTGAAGGCGTGCTGATGGAGATCGGTTACGAGTGGCAGTACGACAATACGCCCTCCCTGGAAAGTGAAAAAGAAGATACCAAAGTGACCGTTGGTGTCGGTTACGAATGGTAATTCCCCCTCGAGCCTGCATAGGGCAGGTTCGAAGGCAGTCATAAACGATAAATCTAAAAAACGAGCGACGACGAGGAGTTCAATATGCAAATCGCTGACAGTATTGTTGCGATTACCGGTGCGGGCCAGGGGTTGGGCCGAGCCATGGCCGAGTATCTGGCTGCGCGGGGCGCCCGCCTGGCCCTGATCGATGTTAATGAGGAAGGCCTGAAAGACAGCGTTGCAGCTTGTGAAAAGCTCGGTGCAGAGGCTCGCAGCTACTTGATCAATGTTGCCGATGAGGAAGCGGTGGACTCCGGTTTTGCGAAAATCGCAGCAGACTTTGGCGGGCTCCAGGTTCTGGTTAATAACGCCGGCATTATGCGCGATGGCATGTTGCTCAAGTGTAAAGACGGCAAAGTGACAGATCGCATGTCCCTGGCACAGTGGCAGTCTGTGATCGATGTGAACCTTACCGGTGTATTCCTTTGTGGCCGTGCTGCAGCGGGCATTATGGCGGAAAGCGGCAAGGGTGGGGTGATGGTCAATATCTCCAGTTTGTCCCGTGCGGGCAATATGGGGCAGACCAACTACTCCGCCAGTAAAGCGGGTGTTGCAGCGATGACGGTATCCTGGGCACGCGAACTGGCGCGCTACGGCGTGCGTGTTGCCGGGATTGCCCCGGGTTTTATCGGCACCGATATGGTTGCGCAAATGCGCCCTGAGATTCTTGAGAGTCTGGTAAAACAAGTGCCCCTGCGCAGGTTGGGTGAGCAGGATGAGATCGCCTCGACAGTAGCGTTTATTCTGGAGAACGACTACGTCACCGGTCGAGTGATAGATATTGATGGCGGAGCCCGTTTGTAAGCTTCCCTCTTCCCCAGCATAAAAAGGGTGAACTGAGTTCACCCTTTTTTGATTCTGTAATTAGTTTCTGGATTTACAGCAAATAGTGCTTTAACTCAAACGCGTAACACCATCGGCGCGGAACTTCGAATACATTAGCTGCCATAGCTGAAGTGTGCGCCCCCGGAATGCACCGGCGTAAGATAGTAGATAGTAGCGCCACATCCTGTAGAAGCGCTGGCCGTAGCGATCGGCAAAGCGCGGCCAGTTTTTCTCAAAGTTTTCATGCCAGGCCATCAGGGTTTTATCGTAGTAGTATCCAAAGTTGTGCAGGTCTTCGCACACTAGTAAGCGATCGGTCGCGTCGCCCAGCTGTCCTACGGAAGGTAGCTCACCACCTGGGAATATGTATTTTTCTGTCCACAAGTCCGTAGATGCGGTGCGCTGGTTGTTGCCGATCGTGTGCAGCATCATCAATCCATCTTTGTTCAGACAGCGCGCTGCTGTTTCCATAAATGTGCGGTAGTTCTTGCGGCCGACATGCTCAAACATCCCTACGCTGGCGATGCGGTCAAAAGGTTCTTTGAGTTCTCGATAGTCCTGAAGGCGAACAGTAATTGGCAGTTCACCATAGCGCTCTGTCACATAGGCTTTTTGCTCTCGGGAAATCGTAATCCCAACACACTCCACTTGATACTTTTGCGCGGCATAGCTAACCAGGCTGCCCCAGCCACAGCCAATATCGAGCAAGCGCATCCCGGGTTTCAATTCCAGTTTGCGGCAAATCAGGTCCAGCTTGGCTTCCTGGGCTTGGTCGAGGGTTGCAGCCTCTTTCCAATAGCCGCAGCTGTACGTAAGCCGATTGTCGAGCATGGCACTATAGAATTCATTACCCAGATCGTAGTGTTGCTCTCCCACGTTAAACGAGCGGTTTTTGCTTTGTAGATTCATCAGATAGCTGCGTGTGGCGCGCCAAAAGTAGCGCCAGTTTTTGATACTGTGATGAATCTCAGCACTGAGTAACCGGTGGAAGAATTGATCCAGGTCTTGGACATCCCAATCGCCGCGCATATAGGTCTCACCCAGGCCCAAGCTGTGCCGGGCGATGACCTCATCAAGGGCTGCTTCCCGATGAAGTTGCAGGTCCCAGGGTCTTTCCCCGTTAATTTGAATGTCCGCTTTCGCCAATATATCGTCCACTAAGTGGCGACTGCGTCCGATGGCTGGCACTTCTATAGCATCCTGTTGCTCGCTTGCCATTCAATCCTTCCTCTCTCCAGTTACCTTGGGGTGGAATAAGGCGCCCTTGAATAATTTGCCTCCCCACTCCATTTACTACAGCATATTGAAAAAACCGTGATCGTCCCGGCTCTCAGCGAAGCTGGTTAACTAGGAATTTCCGCAATGCGCCCATTATTACTTCTATTTATAGCCCTACCTGTACTCGAAATGTGGGTGTTGATTGCCGTAGGCAGTGAAATTGGCGCCCTGCCAACGATCGGCCTGGTCATTTTGACCGCAGTGGTAGGAGTGACACTGCTTCGCCGCCAGGGGATCTCTACCCTGATGCGGGCCCAGGAGAAGATGCAGGCTGGAAATATTCCCGCCAAAGAGATGGTTGAAGGGATATTCCTCGCGGTGGGTGGTGTGCTGTTGCTCACCCCGGGCTTTATCACTGATTTCTTCGGCTTTATCTGCCTGATTCCGGGGCTCAGGAACCTGTTGCTTGGTTTTATCCTTCGCCATGTCAAAGTAGTTCCCACGCAGAACTTTAACCAGTCGCCAAACCACAAGCGTGGTGACGACATTATCGAGGGGGAGTATTCAAAAGATGAGAAGCGCCCCGGAGAGAATCAACATTCCGTTGAAGATAAGCGCCCCAAGTCCTGATTGGGTTAAAAAATATACAAAATATCAGTGATGAGAATTTGCTTTGCAGTTTTTTCACCTGATGGTGTTGAAATCCTTATTCCCGCCCATAGATAGGGTTCAACTGAGAATTAAGCCCCGCCTCTGGGGATCAGAGAGGGGTGAGGTTACCGGCCCAAAGGGCCAGTGCCGTCCATGTTGGAAACCATTAAAACGACTCAATGGAGAACTTATCCATGAAAATTCGTCCTTTACACGACCGCGTCGTAGTACGCCGTAAGGAAGAAGAAGCGATGTCAGCTGGCGGTATCGTGCTGCCAGGCGCTGCCAAAGAAAAGCCGAACCAAGGTGAAGTGGTAGCCGTGGGTGAGGGCAAGCAGCTGGACAATGGCGACGTTCGCGCACTGTCTGTGAAGGTAGGTGACACTGTTGTTTTCGGTCGCTATGCCGACAGCAATACCCTCAAGGTGGAAGGCGAAGAGCTGATCATCATGAGCGAAGGTGATATCTACGGCGTGTTGGAAGGCTAAGGCCAGCCTTTAACTTTACTCGCAAAAAGAATTTGAGGAATAAGAATCATGGCAGCTAAAGACGTAATTTTTGGTGACGACGCTCGTCAGAAAATGCTGAAAGGCGTAAACATCCTGGCAGACGCTGTAAAAACTACCCTGGGTCCTAAAGGCCGCAACGTAGTTCTGGACAAGTCCTTCGGCGCTCCTACCGTAACCAAAGACGGTGTTTCCGTAGCGAAAGAAATCGAGCTGAGCGACAAGTTCGAAAACATGGGCGCACAGATGGTTAAAGAAGTTGCTTCCAAAGCTTCTGACACCGCTGGTGACGGCACCACCACCGCTACCGTTCTGGCCCAGGCTATCGTAACTGAAGGCCTGAAATCCGTAGCCGCTGGCTTCAACCCAATGGACCTGAAGCGCGGTATCGACAAAGCGGTAACCGCAGCTGTTGACCACATTGCTGGCCTGTCCACTCCTTGCGCTGACACCAAGTCTATCGCTCAGGTAGGTACTATCTCCGCTAACAGCGACGAGAGCGTTGGTACCATCATCGCTGAAGCCATGGAAAAAGTTGGCAAAGAAGGCGTTATCACTGTTGAAGAAGGTTCCGGCCTGGAAAACGAGCTGGACGTAGTAGAAGGCATGCAGTTCGACCGCGGCTACCTGTCTCCTTACTTCATCACCAACCAAGAGAACATGACTGCCGAGCTGGACAATCCGTTCATCCTGCTGGTAGACAAGAAAATCTCCAACATCCGCGACCTGCTGCCCCTGCTGGAGCAAGTAGCTAAAGCTTCCAAGCCGCTGCTGATCATCGCTGAAGACGTAGAAGGCGAAGCACTGGCAACTCTGGTTGTTAACAGCATGCGCGGCATCGTTAAAGTTGCTGCTGTTAAAGCACCTGGTTTCGGCGACCGTCGTAAAGCCATGCTGCAGGACATCGCTATCCTGACTGGCGGCACCGTGATTTCTGAAGAAGTTGGCCTGGAGCTGGAAGGTACCACTCTGGAGCACCTGGGTACTGCTAAGCGCGTAACCCTGTCCAAAGAAAACACTGTAATCGTTGACGGCGCTGGCAATGTTAAAGACATCGAAGCTCGCGTTAGCCAGATCCGTGCACAGATCGAAGAGTCCTCTTCCGACTACGACAAAGAGAAGCTGCAAGAGCGCGTAGCCAAGCTGGCTGGCGGTGTTGCGGTAATCAAAGTAGGCGCCGCTACTGAAGTGGAAATGAAAGAGAAGAAAGCCCGCGTTGAAGACGCGCTGCACGCTACCCGCGCCGCAGTAGAGGAAGGCGTAGTACCTGGCGGTGGTACCGCTCTGGTTCGCGCTACCCAGGTTATCTCTGTAACTGGCGACAACGAAGACCAGAACCACGGTATCGCAGCAGCCCTGCGCGCTATGGAAATGCCTCTGCGTCAAATCGTTTCCAATGCTGGTGACGAAGCCTCCGTAGTTGTTGACAAGATCAAGCAAGGCGAAGGCAACTTCGGTTACAACGCTGCTACTGGTGAGTACGGCGATATGCTGGAAATGGGTATCCTGGACCCAGCTAAAGTAACCCGCTCTGCTCTGCAAGCGGCAGCTTCTATCGCTGGCCTGATGATCACCACCGAAGCCATGGTTGCAGAAATTCCGGAAGACAAGCCGGCTGCTCCTGACATGAGCGGTATGGGTGGCATGGGCGGTATGGGCGGCATGATGTAAGTCGGCCTTAAGCCTATCTAAAAAGCCCCGCAATTGCGGGGCTTTTTTTTGCCTTGTGGAAAGTGGTTTACTGGGGGCAGATTTATCTATGGTGTGAATTGGTGTAGATGAGAGCACTTAACTGCTGGAACTTGGTGTGATACAGGGCAGCAGCAAAATCGAGTGGAGCAGGGCTGGTAAGTGATGGTGAATCTGACTTAAGTTGAAATAACAAACATAGAATGGAATCGGTGCGGAAATATGGATATCTACGAAATGGTTGAGTCGGGAGATCTGCCAGTACCTGAGTGTGCGAAAACTCTGGGATTTGAGCTAATAAGCTATTCACGTGAAAAAATGGAGATGAAAGCCCGATTTTTTGCCAGGGAGTCATTCTTAAACCCTGCGGAAACAATACAGGGTGGGTTTCTATGTGCAATGCTCGACGACGTAATGGGTCCTGCACTTGTATTTTCGCTGAATATTGGTCAGTTTGCTCCGACACTAGAGCTAAAGACTCAATTTGTTCGCCCAGCTAAAGTGGGGCCAGTTGAGGGTGTTGGCAGAGTTGTATCTAGAGGTGGAACTGTCTGCTTTCTGGAAGGAGAGCTTCTTCAAGAGGGGAAGCTTATTGCTAGGGCAACCGCTACCGCTTTAATAAAGGGACACAACTTATAAATCCTTGATGAAGGATGTGATGTTTTCTGAGGTAAGAATGAGTTTTGAACAAAGCATATATAGCTCCCCGGAAAGTGAGCTTTGCCCGGAGGGGAAGAAGCGGGTTAAGTTGGGGAGCGTTCTTTCTATATCGGGTGCTGTTCTTCAAACCCCGATTATTGTGTTCTTTTATTTGGGGATGTTGAGTTTTTGGGAAACTTTTCAGATTGCCCAATCACTTGATGCATCCCCTGAAGTAATGGCAGGCATGATGAGTCAATCCCTCTCTAATTTTGTTATAGGAGGTCTATTGTCTGGTCCAGGCTTGTTGATTTCCTGTACTGCTTTGTTTTTATCGTCTTTTCGAGCTAAGTGGTTGTTCTGGTATTCTTTAATACTCTCACTGATTTGGATTAGCTCTTTTCCGTTTGGGACACTATTTGGTTTGATATATCTGTTAATAATTTTGATTAAACGAAAATCGTAAATGCAGATTTGATCCACTTTTTTCTGATTTGTAAAGTTAGGTGAAATAAATGTTAGACACTATTTGGGATTATTTTCAGCAGCGAGAAATCGATGATGCGAGATATCGAGCTCAAAATGCAAAGCAGATGGCCGCTAACCTGGAACTGGAAGTCGGTGATATTCAGGGGCGCATAGATACATTAGTGTTGGCGAATCAGGCTATGTGGGAGCTTCTATCGGAAAAATTAGGGGTAACCGAGGCTGAGCTTATTGAAAAGATGGGGCAGATTGATCTGCGAGATGGTAAGCGCGATGGAAAAATAACAACTGGTAACCTGAAAGAGTGCCCTTCCTGTGGTCATAAGGTGAGAAAACAAAGGGCCAACTGCTATTGGTGTGGAAAAGATTTGCTAGTATCTAGCCACTTTGGTGGTTGATAGAGGCGAGAAGGTTTTTAGATTAGAGTTTTTTTAAGTTCTTTACTGAACTACAAACCTAGCTTTCTAATTTTTTAAAAAGCAGGACTTACGGATGTCGGCTATGGATGGGCTTCGAAAAAAGATTTTGTGGGGCTGCATGGGTTTTCTTGTGACTACAGGTATTGCTCTAGGTGGTTCTCCATTTTTCTTATCCTTGTTTCCAAACTCAGTAGCAGATAGGGAATATTTTTTATATATAGATCTTGATGATATTAGAGAAGATACCATCATCTCCCTAGATTGGTCGTGGTATCGTTTAATTATTGTTAAGCCAAGAGATGAAGTTCTACAGCAACTTGATGTTTTAGTTGAACCTAAAAAACATGGAAAGCAGCCACCTAAAGCTCAGGATCGACTAGATCATGAAATAAAAGTGTTTATGCTTCAAGTGAACTCTGAGGATGGTGTACCTAGGCTAGCCGAGCGTGATTACTATCGCTCGATAATCCCATGTTCTGAATTTACGTATTTGTCAGAGGGTGTTTCTATTGAGGGGCAGGACTTAGCTGGGGCGCTACAGTGTGTTGAGAGTGAGTGGGAGAGTTGGGAGAAGTATATGATCTTTGACCTCAATGGTAGGAGTCAATCCTGGTACATTGCTGACCTAGCTGTTCCCAGCTACTCCGTCGAGGACAATACCTTAATTATTGGTAAGAGGAAGTAGGGGTAAAACCTTTTTCTTTTAAATAATTTGACTCTAAGACCGACACTCTACTAATCAATGATGTCACGATTGGATAGTCACTTGGCATCATCGGATTCTTAGTTGGCGCCTTCTAATCATATACTGATTTCAAGATTAACGCTTGGGAGACAGATAGATGGAAACGGCACTTATTACTGGGGCCTCTGGTGGCATTGGCCTTGAGCTGGCCAGGATACATGCATCTAAGGGTGGCAACTTGGTTCTGGTTGCCCGGTCTGAAGGGAAGCTTTCAGTACTCAAACAGCAGCTGGAGAAGGAGTTTGGTATCCAGGCAATGGTTATTGCCGAAGACCTTTCTGACCCCATGTCCGCGCAGAGAATTTTTGAGCGAACCCAAAGTGAGGGTGTGGAGATTGGCACTCTAATCAACAATGCGGGTTTTGGTGGTCATGGTCTTTTCCATCAAAGGGATTTGGAAGCTGAGCAGGGTATGATGCAGGTGAATATGGTTTCCCTTACTAATCTCACCCACCTGTATTTAAAGGGGATGGTTGGCCGCAATAGTGGGCATATTCTTAATGTTTCATCTACAGCCTCTTTTATTCCCGGCCCTTTACAGGCGGTTTACTACGCAACTAAAGCCTATGTAACTTCATTTAGCCAGGCACTCGCGGAAGAGTTGAAAGGCACAGGTGTAACAGTAACGGCTTTGTGCCCTGGTGCTGTTGCAACAGGGTTTGTGGCGGCTGGTGATCTTCAGGGTGTCGATATTTGGAAAAATGCCCGTTCGGCTGAGTCTGTTGCCAGATGTGGTTATCAGGCAATGGAGCGGGGAGATCTGATTGCTTTTAATGAGACACGGCTCAAGTTGTTTCTGAATTGGATAATGCCTTTACTGCCCCGTAAAATGGTACTGAAGTTTTCCCGTCAGACGATGGAAAAGTCTTAATTGCAGGCAGGTCCGGTAATGATCAAACGTGCAGCGAAATTCCTGGTACCTCCCAGCTGGAAGTTGATATTACACGATATGAATATCGATACAGCGCTGGCTCTTGCCTATGCCGGGTTACCTGCGGACCTGTTACAGCGGGAGGCTGTGACACTCACTCCGGTGGAATATTTCCGTTTCTGGTGTGGTATTGATCAGGCCTCGAAGGATCGGCCACTACCGCTTTTACTGGCGGAGCACCTTTCGGCTGAGTCGTTTGACCCTCCCATATTTGCGAGCCTGTGCAGTGCAAATCTGAATCAAGCTCTACTGCGGATACAGCAATACAAACCATTGATCGGCCCCATGGAATTGCACTTGGATATTGCTGATGAGTACACCAAGCTCAATTTAGAGTGCTATGGAAGTGATGGAAATATCCCTGAAGCTTTGGGCTTGAGCGAATTGATTTTCTATATCCGCCTGGCTAGGTTGGGAACCCGGGAGGAAATTCAACCATTGGAATTGGCACTACCGCAGCTGCCTGAAGATCAAATGCCTTATCGGGAGTTTTTTGGTTGTTCAATTAAGCAGTCAGACCGGGTGAGAATTTGTTTCTCAGCGCAAGATGCACAAAAACCATTTCTGACTGCCAATGCCCCTATGTGGGATTTCTTTGAAGGTAAATTGAGCCAACAGCTCAAGGATCTGGATAGCGAAGCCACAATGGGAGAGCGGGTAGGTTCAGTATTGATGGAGTTACTACCGGCTGGAGAGAGTTCTGTCGAAGCGGTGTCTGAACGCTTGGCTATCAGTAAAAGGACTTTGCAGCGGAAACTGGGGGAGGAAAATCAATCCTTCCAGACAGTATTACAGGGAGTTAGGTCAAGTTTGGCTGATCACTACCTCGCCAAATCCAGCCTTCATCTGGGGGAGATTTCTTTTATGCTGGGATTTAAAGAACCCAATTCATTTATTCGGGCCTACCGGGGCTGGAAAGGAATGACACCATTGCAATACCGGGACTCTATTCACTGAATAGATCCCTTAGTTAAAAACGAATGTTTGCATATCACTGTAAATTTTTATGACCAGTTTGGACCTGGAGGTTTAGTTTTAACATTTAAACGGCGATTAATTGGCTGGCCGGTCAGCAATAATTATTCCGTTGTCCGGATTCACTTCCAAAGCCCTCAATTCTCCTCCGTAGACCGCCTGGATTTTCCATCTTCCGCCCACAAATTCGATATGCGTGATGGGATTAAACCCAAGACCATGCAGTTTCGCTTTAATAGTGGATAAGTCCAAGGCAATGACTGAGGGTTCTGCTCCGTAAAGGTCGGGGCTGTCGTAGATGGGGGCGGGTTTATTGGGATCGAGGCCGGGGGGGATTGGGTTAGTGAGATTGCCAACTAAAGCTATGGCGGTAAGAAAAATCATCTACGGCTCCATACTGCTAACAAGCCATAGTATTAGTTTGGACTAGGGATTATCGCAGTGCCAGGGGCTGTAGTGATTTAGGTCTTTCCTGAGCGCGATTATAGCAGTGGATGGCCCAGCTACAGGGTGTAGCCGGGCCATAAAAATACTAGCGGGTAAGTTTTAGCATAAAATCGATAACACGGGTTGAGAGTTTGCCATAGGGAGGCCGCAGTAATTTTAATAGATCGATTGGGCCCTGATAGAAGATCGGGCGAAGTTTAGAGAAGGTTAAAAACCCCTCGTAGCCATGGTAGTGGCCCATACCGCTTTCACCAACGCCGCCAAATGGAATATCGTGCTGGCCAACGTGCAGTACACAATTGTTTACCGACACGCCCCCAGACATTACTTTGTTGATATATAAATCTTGTAAGGTTTTGTCGTGAGTGTAAGGGTAAATCGCCAGGGGTCTGGGGCGAGCATTAATATAATCAATAACTTCCTCTGGCTTGGAGTAAGTGATAATCGGCAATAGAGGGCCAAAAATCTCACGCTGCATTGCCAGCATCTCGCCGTTTACGTTGGTCAGGATATGTGGAGGGAATTTTCGCAGTTTATTGTCCCTATCCAATTTGCCAGCACTTAAATCTATGGCATTAGCACCCTTAGCCTTGGCGTCATCCAGGGTTGCCCAGATTCGCTGGTAAGATGTGTCGTCGATAATAGAAGTGTAATCCTGGCCATCTAAGTCGGGGTAGCGCTTCTGAACATAATTTTTTGCGTGCTCGATAAACTCTTCGAGATACTCCTCCGGCAAGAAAAGATAATCCACGTTGACACAGATCTGCCCGGCGTTTACCAGCTTCCAGTAAATTAGTTGCTCGGCGGCTTTCTTAACCGGGTAATCCGGGCCAACAATTGCCGGTGATTTACCACCAAGCTCCAATGTGACTGGAGTTAGGTTTTCTGCGGCGGAGCGCATTACTGCACGGCCGGTATTACTGGAGCCGGTAAAAATTAAGTGATCGAATTTAAGGCTGGAAAACACCGGGCCTATTTCATCGGCATCGGGAATAAAAACCAGCTTTTCTTCTGGGAAGTATTGTTCACAGACTTTACTGAGTAATTCTGCAAGGTGCTTGGAATTGGTGGACATCTTGACCATCGCCTGATTGCCTGCGGCGAAAATATTGGTCAGTGGTGAAAGGCTCAAGTTTATTGGGAAGTTCCACGGCACTATGACGCCAATTACCCCCAGAGGTTGTGGGACCACACGATTTTTAGAGAGGGGATAGGATTTAAAATCTGTATGGCGCCCCCTGGGTTTCATCCACTTCTTTAGGCGCTTGATAGTCTCTTTAATGCCGGAGAGCGCTGGGTAGATATCGTAGAGCAGTATCTCTTCCCTGGCTCGATTGCCGTAGTCGTTACTGATCGCCTGGATAATGGGTTCCTGCTGTTCACGCAGGAGTTGGGCAAGGGTTTTAAGATCCTGCACACGTTGCTGATAACTGGGAACCGGGTTGGCCAGGTAGGCGCTGCGCTGTTTGTCCAGATAGTTTTGCAGTACCGCTTTGTCTGCATCCTGCCGGGTCAGGGTTTGTGTTGTCATTTTATTATCCTGTGGCGTTGATCTCAGAAAGACTAAACGAAATTGAATCGGAGTGATTGACCAATCCGGTAAATTCCTTTGATGATCGGATAACAAATTTTATCCGGGGTATGGCCAAGTTTGTTTTGCCATCGCAATTTATGGCGCGGATTACATCGCAATGTTCAAGCAGAATAGGTTAGGGCCGGCTTTGGCAGCCGGCCCTGGCAGGATAGCTCGGAATGAGGACAGTAATCCTTAATCGTTGTCCGGTTTTTCCGACAAAACTTCCGCAGAGTTGGGGTCTACGTGCAAGTCGTACTTTTGGTCACCCTTATAGGCCTCAATCTTCCACTTACCCTTGTCCAGATCGACCTCAACAATTGGGGTGTAGCCCTGCTGTTCCAATTTGGTCAATACGGTGGAAAGGGCCATAGCTCCGGGTGGGGGCTTTTCTTTGGCGAGTGCATAGGGTAGTGCTGTTGCGGCGATAAAGGCCAGCAACAACTTGCTGATAGGCTGCATGGTGCTATTACCTCGCTGTCTATTTGCTAAATCGCAGTATCCTATGAGTCAAATCTTCCCTTAACCGAGCGATCGGTATTTCCAAACTGTAAAATAAAAACTGATGCGTCTGCGTTTGGTCTCCAGGCACTTACAACGGGTTTTGTGGACTGCCCTCGGTAAGATGCTTCTGGATAGCCTCGCACCACTCCATGCCTCCGGGTTTGAGACCGTTGGTATTGGCTCCGCTGAGCCGGGTGATGGCTGTGAACCACTCCTCACTACCGGTAGTTGGCATGCCGGATGGGTATAGTTTCGCCATATCGCCATTTTGCTGGGCAAGCACTTGCTGTTGAACCCAGGCAAACCATTCCGGGGTGCATATAGCTGCAGCTTTCTTTTCCGCTTCCGCTCCATTGCCCGGTGGGGCAATGGGCTCCTTCATGGCGCTGGTAGCCGACTCATCTGCAGGAGGGGTTGCAGGTGACTTGGAGTCCTTCGGGCCCCCACAGCTGCAGAGGACAAAGATCAGTGCTATTAAAGGGCCAAAGCGGTACATAGGACCTCTATGGGTGGCGGTATCAAGCCTAAGCATAGGAGGAAATTGACGACTTTGCCTTATCGCCTTAGGTCATATGTATTTTTATTGACATTGCCATTAAATCAAATGAGAATGTTTCTCGTTTAATCCAAGGGTGATCTACGATAATGTCTACCAGAGCTCTATTTCAAAAAGTGCTGGCTGTAGCCGGCTTGTTGGGTGCTGTGGGTGCCAGTGCGGCCGAGCAGGTAAATATCTACTCCTACCGACAGCCTTTCCTTATAGAGCCGATCTTAAAGGAGTTCACCGAAAAAACCGGTATTGAGGCCAAAGTGGTCTACGCCAGCAAAGGCTTGAACGAGCGTTTGCAAAGGGAAGGGCGCAATAGCCCCGCTGACCTGGTCCTGACTTCCAATACCAGCAGCCTGATGGATCTGCTTAATAAGCAGCTGACCCAACCGGTAAGCAGTGAAATCCTGGAAGACAATATCCCATCACAATTTCGCGATAAGGCCGGCAACTGGTTCGGCCTGACCACTCGGGCGCGTTTGATCTACGCCTCCAAAGACCGCGTTAAGCCCGGTGAAATTACTCGCTACGAAGAGTTGGTAGACCCTAAGTGGAAGGGCCGAATCTGTACTCGTAGCGGCAAGCATCCCTACACCCTGTCCCTGATCGCCTCCATGATCGCCCATCACGGTGAAGCAGAAACCAAAGAGTGGCTGCAAGGTGTGAAAGCGAATCTGGCGCGTAAGCCCCAGGGTAATGACCGCGCTCAGGTTAAAGCTATTAGCGAAGGTGTCTGCGACCTTTCCCTGGGTAACAGCTACTACTTCGGTAAAATGATTACCAATAAGGAGCAGCCGGAGCAGGTGGATTGGGCCAAGTCTGTAAATCTGGTCTTCCCTAACCAGAAAGATCGCGGTACCCATATGTTTATTTCCGGTGCGGCGCTGACCAAGCATGCCCCCAACCGTGAAAATGCCGTTAAGCTGCTGGAATTCCTCAGCGGCGCCGATGCTCAATACTCTTACGCTGAGAAAAACTTTGAGTTCCCGGTACGCCCGGGCACTGCCCGCTCTGAGTTGATTAAGGAGTATATGGGTGAGTTTAAAGAAGACGATCTGAGTCTCACGGAGATCGGTTCCTACGTTCCAGCGGCTTCCCGCATGGTTGATGAAGTACGCTTTGACTTTTAGAATGGTTAACTGAATGGGAATTGCTGCCGAGTAAATTGACAGCACTATCTCAGCCTTATTCGAACGGCCCTGTCGAGAGACCAGGGCCGTTCTTTTATAATGAGCTTTTGATTCCTTAATCCATGCTAAACCGAGCCAACTTATCAGCTTCCCGCTGGCTGCTACTGGTAGCTACTATCTCCCTTCTGGTAGCTCTGCCAGTGCTATCCATTTTTTGGTTGGCATTTTTCCCTGAAGAAAATATCTGGCCGCACCTGGTGGACACGGTGTTGTTTCACTATGTGTCCTCCACATTGATTCTGGCTGGCGGTGTCGGTTTGGTAACGCTGATAACTGGCGTGGGCAGTGCTTGGCTGGTGAGCATGTGCCAGTTTCCCGGGCGTCGTTTGTTTGAGTGGGGGCTGTTATTGCCGTTTGCTGTTCCCGCCTATGTGATTGCCTACGTTTACACGGACTTGCTGGAATATGCGGGCCCTGTGCAAAAGTCCCTGCGCGCCTGGTTTGGTTGGCAGACAGCCAGGGATTACTGGTTCCCGGAGATCCGTAGCATGGGTGGGGCGATTGCCATGCTGTCACTGGTGCTCTTCCCTTATGTCTATATGCTCGCGCGAGCAGCCTTTATCGAGCAGTGCGGCAGTATACGTGTCGCGAGCCGGTCATTGGGTTGTACGCCCTGGCAGAGCTTCTTGCGCGTATCCCTGCCAATGGCACGCCCGGCAATTGCGGTGGGTTTATCACTGGTATTGATGGAAACCCTGAATGATTTCGGCACCGTGGACTTCTTTGCCGTACGCACCTTGAGTGTCGGAATTTACGATACCTGGTTGAGCCACGGCAATTTAGGAGGTGCGGCGCAAATTGCCTGTAGCACCCTGATTTTTGTTGTTCTGTTAATTACGCTGGAGCGAATGGGGCGGGCGAGACAGAAGCACTTTGTACAATCGCCAAATTCCCAGCGTGAACGCTATGATTTGCGCGGCTGGCGATCCGGTGTAGCCCTATTGTTCTGCGGGTTACTGTTGGTGGCCGGTTTTATTATTCCCCTGCTGGTTCTGGGAGGTTACGCACTCAGCAACTTCTCCAGTTATTGGAGCGAAGATTTTATACAGATCGCCAGCAATAGCTTGTTACTATCAATCGCAGCGGCACTGGTATCTGTACTGCTGGGCCTGCTGTTGGCTTACGGTAAGCGACTGCAACCCAAAAGATCCGTACGGGTCTTGGTCGGCTTTTCCAAGCTGGGTTATGCAATGCCCGGGGCAGTACTGGCGATTGGTGTCCTGATTCCCCTGGCCGCTTTTGATAATGCGGTGGATGCTTTTTTACGTGAACACTTTGATATCTCCATAGGGCTGCTGTTAAGCGGCAGTATTTTCGCCATTATTTTTGCCTACACGGTGCGCTTCCTCGCAGTGTCCACAGGGGCCATAGAATCTAGCCTGGAGAAAGTAACCCCTTCAATGGATCGCGCTGCCCGCTCCCTGGGACGCAATAGCTGGCAAACCCTGTGGGCTGTACATCTACCTTTGGTGCGTACAGGTCTACTAACGGGTGGCTTGGTGGTCTTTGTGGATTGTATGAAAGAACTGCCGGCGACTTTGCTACTGCGCCCCTTCGGCTTTGACACCCTGGCGACTTATGTTTACCAGTTCGCTTCCGATGAGATGCTGGAACGCTCGGCCCTGGGGGCTTTATTGATTGTCCTGGTGGGGTTGATACCGGTGATTTTACTAAGCCGTTCCATTGGTTGGCGCAGAGGTGAGGAGCGCACAGCCGTGGCGGACTCAGAAGCGCCCGCCCTGTCCTAATAGCTTTTATCGGGCTTGGTCAAACACCAGAGCAGAGGAAAGGTGCAAGGGAAGTTTATCACCAGGAGCGGCTTGAACGTCTGCATTCAAAGCGGCCTCGACAGTTTCCCCTGCAGCTAACTGAAAGCGATAGTTCACCTGGTTGCCGAGAAAATTCTTTTCCACAACCTGAGCCATCACAGCACCGGGATGTTCGCCTGCGGCAATATCCTCACTGCGCACAAACAGTTCGAGCTGATCTCCACTTTCGTATGCGGCTGTTGGCACCTTCACTTCCCCCAGAGGGGTACTGATCAGGCCATTGCCCACAACAGTACCGGAAATGATATTCCCTTCACTAACAATCCTTGCAACTGCCAAATTTCTAGGTGTTTGATAAGTGTCTTGAGGGCTGTCCCACTGCTGTAATTGTCCCTGGCTGAGTACTCCCAGCTTATCCCCGGCAATAAAGGCCTCGTGGCGGTCGTGGGTAACAATAATTGCAGGGATCTTCTCTTCGCGCAGTATATGGCGGACTTCAGCGGCGAGACTGCGGCGCAACTCGGTATCCAGGTTTGAGAAGGGCTCATCCAAAAGTAACAGCTTGGGGCGCGGTGCCAGTGCCCGAGCCAGAGCAACACGCTGCTGCTGACCGCCAGAGAGCTGATGTGGGTATTGTTGCCCAAAGCCTTCCAGACGCACTAACTTTAGCAAAGACTGGGTGCGGGATTGCCGCTTGCTTTTCGGCATTGACTGGATACCGAAGGCAATATTCTGTTCAATGGTAAGGTGTGGGAAGAGGGCGTAGTCCTGAAATACCACCCCAATATTCCGTTGCTCTGCGGGAATCTGTAATTCAGGAGAAGAGATTACTTCTCCAGATAGCTGAATATTCCCCTCAGCGATTGGCTGGAAGCCGGCAATGGCATGTAGCAGAGTTGTCTTACCGCAGCCGCTAGGGCCCAACAAACAGGCAATTTCTCCCGCTTGTAAAGCAAAGGAAACCGATTCGATAACTACCTGCTCACCGTAGCGGCACTGCAAGTCTTCAATAGTGAGTATGGGATGCACGGGTTTTCCAATAGTTTGCATTCTCGACACTTCAAGCAATTTTCAGAGGCAAAGCTGAAGATGGGATCCATAAACAGGTAACACAAAGCGTAGAGTCGCCAGAAACTAAATTTAATAGTGTGGTGAAGCAAGATATAATCAAAAAAATTTTTCGTAAATATATCTAGGGTTAACCAGAACTAACAGCCATTATACATATATTGAATATAACTTTGATAGCTCTTTATCTAGGGCAATGCTCATAAATGTGGCCTGATTTACCGAAGCTATTACAGGCGGAAATCGAGTAATCTGATAAGCTGTTAGCGCCTGCCATTTGAGCAGTTAGGAAATAAATGTTTGTACCCGCACTTATTTTGATAGGTGATTACCTTGGCTTAAGATGAGGGGGAAGTTTTGAACACACTGATTTTTACATTGTTTTCTTATCGATTTCAGCGAGGATAAAGAAAGACAGTTCCAATTAATAATACCCTAAGTGCCGACCATTCGGCACTTAGGGATTTGAATGACCCTATTGACTTAGGTTTATTCCGGCATAGTACATAGAGTCTAAAAATGGGGTTATATCTACGTCATTAAGACTGACACTCATAGCTTCCAGTCCGACGTGAGCCAATTCAGTATTTGTACGATTGATCACACTAACTACTACTTCTTTAAGAGCTTCTTTCATTAGTTTATCGACATTCGTAGAGTGCAAAACACCCATTCCTTCATTTTCTCTGCTGACTTCATTGAATAACTCATTTGCCAATATAACTCGGCCTTCTTTGTCAGATAGAGTCAAAACCAGTGAAACATGTCTTCTGCTTGTTACTGTCACTAGTCCAGTTTCATTTTCAAACTCAAAATTTAATATTTTACCTTTCAAAGAATAAGAAGGAGAGGTTGATCCCTCACCTTTAAAGGCGTCAACCCCCACCATCTTAAAATCTTTAATAAAAACATCTTGCAGTATTTGGGCAACTGGCTGGTAGTCAATGCCTTCATACTTTAGGCCAAACTTCCAAGCGCCTTGCTTGCCTATAAAGCTCTTTGATTTCTCATCATTTTTATCAATCCAAGAGCGTGAATCCTCAAATTGATAAACAGCTAACTTTGTGCCAGAGATACCGTTGTGTTCTAGGTTAACACCTGGCTCGTATGTGGCTACCAGAGCTCTAGTACATCCGCCCAGCATAATAATTGCTAAAAAAATCGATGTGATTTTTAGTTTCACTTTAAACTCTCATAATATATTTTGGTTAATGTTATAACATTTATCTAATGACTAACTTGACCGCTTTAGCCCCCGTCATTATTTTGTTGCACTTTTAAACTCTCCGTGCTGGGGGAGGGTAAAATATACAAAAATTGTACGTTAGTGATAGATTTTAAAATGGCCATAGCATTGCGGCAATTAAGTTACAAATGGCGCGGGCTCGCGGATTCTAAAGACTTTCCCCTCAAACTTCCATATTTTCACGTATTAAGAGTGAAAAATTCATGCCCCATAAGTCAAATAACAAATTGCTCAGAGATTTTCTCTGTTGCTAAATATGATGGGCGTCCAGAAAGCTGGTTTATGGTCTTGCGCAAGCGTCCCCCCCCCCGCGCGCGCAGATATGAGCAGCACGGTGTTAGTTCAAAATACGAGGGGGAGTTGAGTGCTGGAATTTGATGTGGCTTTACAGTCTCCCTAAAGCTTTACTGCGCTATTAACGATTTACATTAGAATGATTGAAAAAAAATTCTAATAAAAAATTATTTTTTAGGGTGAATATTGCTGAAAGGAAAGGTGTATATTTGGTGCAGAGATGGCCGTCGCATAAGGTGGTCTTGCCCACAAAAAGTGGAAACTTTGACTATGCGCCTTTGCGTTCATACCCTATTGGACTTTCATAGCTTAATATAGAACACCTACGAACCCTAAGATAGAAAATCTCAATGTATTCAAACATCTCGGATTTTGCTTGCTTTTGGCAGTGACTGGATACCGAAGGCAATATTCTGTTCAACGGTGAGGTGTGAGAAGAGGGCGTAGTCCTGAAATACCATCCCAATTTTCCACTTCTCTGTGGGAATCTGTTTTCCACGAGAGGAAATCACTTCCCCGGATAGCTGGATATTCCCCGCTGCGACTGGTTGAAATCCAGCGATGCGTGTAGCAGCGTTGTCTTGCCACAACCGCTGGGGCCCACAAAAAGGCAATTTCCCCGCCTGTAAAGCAAAGAAGACTGATTCGATAACTACCTGCTCACCTTAGTGGCACGGCAGGTCTTCAATAGTGAGTATGGGATGCACGGGTTTTCCAGTAGTTTGGCCTGTAAACAACTTGGGCAGCTACTGGATCTAGTTCCTGATCATAGCTATCACCAAACTGACCGATAGCCAGTCCAGAGTGATGCATGCTTTTAGTTGTGCAGCAGTGTTTAAGCGAGTCTAATCCCGATTATACCATTAGCCTCAGTATTTGGTGCGTGTACTGGACTGTGAGAGATTTCGAGTGAAGATAACAGTACATCACATACATTGAATGTTTCAGGGAGGGATATCTTCGCTGGTCGTTCATCAATACTGAGGTCGATATGACGAGCGCAATCTTCTTTTTATATGAGGAAAATTTGAAGCGAAAATTCTTTGAAGGGGCTAACCGAACTTCCGCTAACGTTTGTTGACCAATAAATGGTCTAGTATATTGCTTTACCGCCAGGCATTTTTGTCACTAATTCCTGGAATTATTCATGGTGTTTAGGATGGTTGAGCTTATTTGTTCTAATTTCTTTCCATTATTGAAGCTCAATCGATTACAAGGTAAAGTGTAATTTACTCGAACCTAAGCAGCAATGTATTGGCCAGCATTAAAAGTTATTTACATTAGACAAATAAAAGGGATAGATATTTCACGCTTGGAGATGTTTTTTTTGAAAAATAGAATTGAGTTTGTTATATGGTTGTTGGGTAAAACTCCTTACAGGTAGGAGATTGCCTATTGTAGATTTTCATGATGGGTGGCGCGAGGCCAGTAGCCACAAGCTACCGGCATACCCGCTATATGATGTGAGTTATTTAAAAATCACAGAACTCAAATTTAAGTATGATCCTTGGCAATCGTAGTAACTTAATTGTATTGATTTATCTGCCATGTATGCAGAAATTAGGAATGACAATCTCCCTTCATAGTTCTCAGAAGTTTCTAACATTACAAATGTCTTGTTGTTGGTGCAATCCAAATTACTAATACTGGGATCATTTTCAAATCCGCTTAATTTTACATATACACCATTGGTTTGAGCTTTCAGATCTTCTATCTTATGAGCTTCAGTAAATGCAGCATTGCCCGAAAGTGGAAGTAAAAGAGCTGTTGTTGCCAAGAGGCTTCTAAGGATGGACATGTTTTTCCTATACTATTTCAATGGTTGCGTAGCGAAATTATAAAAATCAGGCCTTGAAAAATCTTTTATTCCCGGGGCTTCACTAGATAATAATTTCAGGTGAGGCTAGATGATATCATCTAGCTATACTTGTTGGAATATTTTGAAGTATTTTAACTCGCAATGTTTCATTAATGATACAGCACAATGGACTAAGCTGAATAACTATTCTTAGTCTCAAATCTTATTTTTCATGTAACTAGAAATAAATCAATTATCATTGGTAATAATGCTCCATAGGGGGTACTCAATAGCAGCCCCTTAACACATATAAATGATAGGATCCTCAATGCTATCTGCCCGTTTTTTAGTCCTATCGGTATCTGAGCACCAATTTGTACAAGTAAGGTGTGTCGGTATTCTTTGTCCATCTCCGGGTGATGGTAGTTTTTGAGATCATCATCCGATGACACCTAAGGGTGCATTATCTGCAACGCGCTAAGAGTTCTTTAAGAAACGGTTTCTTTTTTGATAAGAGTATTCTTTTTCAGTCGAATAAATAAAGGTAGAATTTCGCTTGTTTAGTTTTTCCTAGGTTTAAATATTTAAGATGCTCTTCGTGGGCGAGTAAATTGATTCTCGCCTTCGGTAGCTGGCAAAGGACATATTTGTTATGGTTTTCTACTGGGTCGACTTATTAAAAAAACAACAACAGGTATGAAAGTGATAAAAAGCCTAAAAGACATAAATCGAACATTCATTTTAGATGAAGGTCTGAATGGCAACAGTCTCAATCTGTGGGAATCCAAAATTAATGTGCTTAGTACTGCCTGTTAACGCCTAACTTCGTTGCCCCAATTATGAGGGTTGTTTTTCTATTTTTGATTTATAATAATTTATTAATAGAAAGTAAATCCATAAGGTCGATATCGCAGCAAAGAAGCACCAGGTTGATACCCATGTTTCGCGTTGAGTGAAATAGACGATAACACCTAGTGTCATGACAAGCGCCCAAAACTTCCTGAAAATTCTATTGCTCGATAATAAAAACAAAAGGCCAAGCATGGAATAAATAATATGTCCAGTTGTAATGGCGAACAAGCTGTAATCGGATGTGATATAGCATAAGCTATGTCCGCATACACTCGTTTTTATCAAGTGTCTTGGCCCTGTTTCCAATAGGATAGGTATCCAAAGATATAAGCCAAAAATAAAACCTATGATTATTAATGTAATAAAGAAAATCCTTTTCCATTTTTTTGTCTCAAGACTATAGGCAACGATTGGTATCCAGACAAGCCAAAAAAATAGAGCAAAAAATAAATAAAAAATAGAAGACGCTGCAGTCAGTGACACTAAATTTTCGTTGTATCCAATCCATACTACCCCTTCACTTGCTTGCTGTAACGCAAAAAGGAGGGGGGTAACTGCGAGTAATAAATAGGTTTTATCATTTTTCATAGCATGTGTTGTACACAAAGCACCACCGACAATAAGCAGAGCTGCTGATCCGAACGATGCCGTGGCTGAAAAACACATAATGATTTTCTCTATATGTAAGATATTCTAACTTAAGCCAAAGCCATATAATTTGATATGTAACATAACAATATCCATAACCTAGAAAATCAGTTGACTTTGCTAATTTGTACTAAGCTTATGAATTAGTCTGTGATGGCTAAGTCTACTTCAACGTTTTCAATTCATCTTATGAGTTAAGCTGAAAAGACTAATAAAGCTATATTGAGTTTACTTATATAGGTTGATACCTATATAAGTAAAATCTATGCCGAGAGGGTTAAACAAGCTAGTGTAATGCCGCTGGGGGTAGTTGCATTATCTATTTAGTTAATCAAAGTGGGTCTCAGTTTTGCCTCTTGGGTGTGGGGTTGGCTTTTACGCTTAACAACCTTAATACGTCCGTTAAATTAAATACATTGGGGATGTTAACCCATTCGATACTTGCCGGTCATTACGATGAACACCTTTAGCAGGGGGCACTAATAAGTCGTTGACATCAGAGTAATTGCCTTTTATTCAAGACATTTTAGATTTCAGATGTGCTTGTCACGAATAAGCCTGTCTACCGTAAACCAGAGCTGACAGTCGAAGGTCATCACTCCCATAAGCCACGGTATCCTGGACATGCTTTACGATTCACTGTGGACATTACGGTTAGTGCTGGCAATCAAGTCCATTCAGTCCCATATTTTTCCAGATGATTGGCCATACCATATTTGTTTAGTCTAAAACTCATACTCAAATCAATAGGCTTTTAACAAAGAGTATGGGTGGGGGTATTGCGCTATGTTCAACATTAAAGGGCCAATATTTTATGATCGCTGATTATCAAGCTTTTGGAAGTGGCCGCAGTCCTTGCACTTAACTCCATGTTGATAGAAAAATAAAGGCATCCCCAAAAGTAGGAAAACCAAAAATGCGGGCTTTTTCCCCTTGGTAAACGGCTCGACATTTCGTGATGAGCAGGACTCGCATACTCTTTCTTCATCATGCCCTAATTCTTGGTCTACAAGAATGGAACGGTCTTGATTTAGTATTTCATTGGCTTCATCAAGGTCTCTTTCCGACACTTGAAGCCTGACTCCACCCATAGCATTAGAATATAGCCACTGCATATTAACTGTGTGCTCATCTGCAATGAAAGCGTGTATTCCTTCAGATTCAAGTCGTGCTTTTGCAATCTGCGCTTCATATGGAAATGAGAATCTAGCAACGGTTACTAGCAAGTGATCACCTTAGCGCTTAACGTCTTGAGATGCGGAGCGAAGTGTCTGAAAATTTAGATGTGTTATGTTTTTATAGCCCACTAAGGAAACCCCACAACTTACCCCAGCGTTCTAGCTTTTGATCAGCGCTCAATAGCCTCGGCTGAACTTGAATAGAGTCGCCAAGTTGATCTACACCTTTCAATAAGTTGAGATTTACTGCTCCACGAAGCTGGCTATTTATATTGCAGGCTACGGCTAGCAGTTGATTACAACCTTTGCAATGGTAGAAAACTGCAAGCTGATCTCCATTTTGATTAGTTGAAATTCCATCGCCAATGAAAACCGCAGACATAGTTGGGTCACTTATAATAGGGGAAGGACTGGATTGGCAATAATTGCAATCGCAAATGCTTGGATTCAAGGCTTCGAGCGGCTCTGCTAACTGAACTTCAACGTGCCAACGGTTACATTCACACGATCCCTTAAAGAGCATAAAAATTAGTTCCAATTATGATGAAGCATAACGTTTGTATAATGGGCAAGTGCAGCGTCTCGACAGCTATATCGCACCTGCCACCGTAAGGACTGTAGCAACGAATGCCTGGTTCATTTGATTGTAATGCCGCTCAGCTTGAACAGGACACATCGTTTGCCCCCCCAACAACAATTACGAAGTTGGTGAAAAACTCACTCGCAGTTAAGTAACCACATTCCCCAGGCAAATCCACACCAGAGTTCAAAGTAATTGTGTATTTGTAGCTTCCATTATTTTGCTCAATGACCGGTAAATTGTCCGGGACTCCTCTGGTGCTACAGCATCAAACCTAAGTCTATTGCTTGGAAGCTGAACAACTGCCGAGTCTATCTATATTCCACTTTGGTTCTTGATCATCACATTCGGCATCACCCCAAAGTAAGCCCCTCTAACACCAATCATCAGCAATACAGCGCATATCTTCCCTTCAAAATCGGATACTCCACAGAACGGAAGAATACCCGCCAGCAGTGGCCGCAGAGAAGTGGAATTTCCTCTGGCTGAGCTTGGATTAATGGAATGAAAGCCCCTTTAGCAAGACCGCCGTTTATGACTCCCATTAAATGCCAACTACTAAAGAATGGCAACCAAAAGACGGCGAGATTCTGAAGGAAAGACACCCTATAGAAGTAACGAGCTGACGAACAGAAAACGATATAAGGCTTGACCTGTAGGTGAGGTGGTAAGGGACACCAAAACTATATGATCGTGAATGCGGAGGTTGTATTATGAAAGTTCAGATTCTTATATAGCGAGCTACTATAAAGCTATCAGTGTGGCCGCTGACTCATAAGATGAGTAGTGTTGGAGCCGGTAGTTTTAAACTACCGGCTACCCGATTTAGGCTGGCTGTATCTTTGTATTACGCGGATTAGAATTTGGGTCTGTGTTTTTCGATGATTTGGGCATCTACCCAATAGATGTCGCCCTCAGGATCGACACCATCTTCTCTCTTAATGGGGTTGTGATTGAAGAACAGATACTTACCGTCTGGTGACACATACGCGCTGGCCTCATTACCGGCGGTGTTTATGGTATCTCACAGGTTTATTGCCTTACCCCAGGAACCATCTTGTTGGCGGAAACTGATGTAGAGATCTTTGTCACCGTAACCGTCGTCTTTTTCGCTGTCCCAGATGAGGTAAGAGCCATCGGCGGCAATGAAGGGGTGGGCGTCCAATTACCAGAGTTGATATGCGGCCCCAATAATACAGGTGGTTGCCGCTTGCCGTTGCTAACGGTTGATATACGTAGCACGTCATTGCTCTTGTAGTCGTCAAACACTATGGTGCCATCAGCTGATGACGTCAGACGCATGATACCCCAATCTTTGCGGTCGAACATCGCCCCCATACTTTTAATATCTGACCAGCCTGATTCGGTACGCACCATGTACTTGTTCCCCAAGTGCATGGTTTTGCCATCTGGGGCAAGTAGAGGGCGGCCGACCCTTGGGCCAACAACGGATTCGTGCCACTGGTTACCTATCTGCTTGAAACGAATGAGCAACCACTTTTCAGTGTCGACATCCATTCGGCTAAAGTAAAACTCGGTCATATCTGGTGTGAAAGAGCCGCTATAGTCTCGATGCCGGGTTGCGACATAGCCCGGCGCGAATATTTTGGGTGTTAGTCCCGGTGGTGTTTGCCCAAGGTAGGGGCCTTCCAGCAGGGGAAGTGCTTCTTGGCTACAACCGTGGCTACTCACCGCAAGAAGAGAGATCAGGAGTATGATAGAACTACAAAAATGCTTCACAGCTTGTCCTTGTTTTTACATCAACGAATAAATGAACTGCGGGCAATTTAATCAGTTCGACATGAAAACACCTGAAGTACTTATGATTTTTAAATAATTTTGAGCTGACGGCACCAATCTATTGAATCTAGAGTGTCACAAAAACCGACACACTTGGCAAAAGTAAAGACCGGCAGCTGGGCACTGTAGACTGGTCAGCTTTCAAATATCTAGGGCAGGAAGATAATGGGAATCCGTACCAATCAGCTGTCCTTGAAAGAAAGATACTAGATGGAAACGCTTACTGGACTGAAATCTTTAGTCTGGAGCATCGCATAGTGCCTCCATCAAGGGTATAAGGTCGCCTCTCGCTGCTGTGCCGAGAGTACCCACTCAGGATGTTCCAGCGCCAGCACGAAGCTTTACACACACCAAACTCAACTCTGCCATATCGATGTAAATTGACGACCATTTAAGAAATTCTGGCCTTGAGAAATCGCTAGGCGAATATGGCTTGGAGGTGTGCGAAAAGGGTTAGTTGTTTAACGATTCATTGCTGGGTGGTCGAATGAAGTTAGAATTTGCTGTGGCTGGCGTGTGACGTAAGCTGTCTGATCGCGATAGCAACGAACAGCATTCGCTAGTTAGGCGTTAGCCTTCTAAATTGGCTCATATGATGAAATTCCAATACATGAGTCATATTCCTGTTTTTCTTTTTCCGAACCAAGCTGTTCTCTTGTTACCCGCAAGGTGTAAGCGCCTATTGCATGCCCGTTTTCAATCACCATCCAATCAAATACATCTTCTGGATCGAAACCAAGTCGCTCACCTACTTGTTGCCACTTTCTAAGCTCTTCTGGCACTTCGAAGAATACTCCTGAAAGGAAGTTTTCTTCGACATGGAAATATACATCTGACAACCAGAGGTATAGAAACCGGTCTTCTCCAAGCTTTTCAGATAAATCCGGATCTCTAAACCTTAGCTTTGCTGCGTAAATGGCTTTAGGGCCGGATTTCACAAGATTGATGAAATCACCAATAGTGTTCGATGCTTGAGCGAATGCCTTAAGCATTTCTTGATCTTGATTATGCGTGTTTCTGAATAACGGGTCGATCATCATCGATTTTTCCTTGCCTGCTAGCGCGCAGTATATCAGCGGCCAAAGCAGGGCGAAGTAGTACGTAGGCAGTCCAACTCAGTGTTTTTTAAGAGTGTACGAGCTATTGTTTGTTATATATTTTGTACATATTAAAACTGTCTGGCAGCAAATAAGCCCGCTATAACTATTGCAACAAGGCCGGTGGCACTACACCAAAAACCGTGACTATTGCCGTTATAACTATCTAGATAGACAGTTTGTTTTGGTGAAGGGTAGCGGCCGAGAGTGATTAGTTTACAGATGGGCCAGCCAGTCCAGTAGCAGATGGTGCCAAAGAATATTTCCGTTAAGATATATCCTATACCTCGGAGAAATCCCCTACCTATCTCCCCAATTAACTCATCCATAATTACCTTCCTTGTTTATATATATAATGCATTGCTTAGCGGCTCATTGGACGGTAGCGTAGTTTTGGCTACGCTAGAAATTCCCGCCCAAAATAAAGTGGACCTCAAAGCATCCACTGGATTCATTTTCTATAATTTCTTACTAGTATTCTCTGTATTTAACATTTGCTTTAAATGCTTCGGCTTCAATAGGGGAATCCTCATACCCATGCTCTAACACACCTAACAAATGACCGGAGAGAACGTCCTTAAAGCTAGCTCGCTCTACTTGCAAAACATGAACAAGCTCATGTGCCAACTTCGGAGTATCCATCTGGAATCCCTGTCTTATGTATATAGAATAACCAAATACCTGAGCATTATTCACAACTCCATCGCCAATAAGTCCGGCTGTCTCGCCAATAAACTTTAGAAGTGAATTCTCACGTGGAAATGGCACTTCATCCACATAAACCAGTCTTATTTTTTCAGGGTTCTTAATGCCTATCTCTTTCGCAATATCAAGGTGCTTCTGATCTAGAGGGTGACCAACTTGAAGGCCTTCAGTATCAATTTTTTCAGCCCACTCTGCATATGGGTTTACAAAGGTAAATTCAATTATTTCCTGATGAAAAACAAAAGGCAAAGCTAAAACAGCTAAACCACAAAGCAAAAATTTACTTTTCATATTTTACTACCGCTTTATACTATTCAAGGATCAATCTACCATAAAAGCACTCAAAAACCATTAAGAATCAGTGGGTTATATCTAAATTGTAGCGATGGTGTTAAGTGCGATTACAGCGATTTGGTTACTATTCCTTGTGCATGAGCGGCCCCTAAACACTCAGTAATATAAAAGCTTTTCAGGCCTTTTAGTCTTTTATCAAAAAAACGTTCAAGCAGATTAGGCATATAATCTCAAGCTCTACCTAAATCAGAAATTCTAAAAGCCATTTCAAACGTTTAGTCTGTTCTGGGTTGGATAAACGCATGGATGCATGGTTTACTCGGGGGGATGCCTGTTTATCCTAAAACAGATAATTGTCTGCGAGTCGGAATGCATTGTGGATAGAGAATCGCACACTATAGAACCGAATGATAGATAGTGGGTAGCCAGAAGCTGGAAACTGCCGGCTGCCCAATTTCAATATATTTTTAGCACGGAAGTACCGAAAGCGCCGAGCCCAAGGCATTTGCTATACCATTTATTAGCTCAGTTGTGACTCGTGCCTTATTAAGTGCGATGTCAACCAGCAAGCCAAAAATGACAGAGATATAGGCCAGGTATCCAAAACCCATATAGTCATTGTATAAGATGGTATAAAACCTATCTTGACCATATGTGTATATGGCGGAAGATATGATGGTAGCAACAAACAAAAGCACTGCAGGTAAGAACAAGTGAGCTATTGCTTTTGGTTTGGCGAAAGATACGGCCAAGAGGATAAGAAACATTAGAAAATTTGACCCAAGGAATATACGAAGGTCAAGTTTTAAATTTCCCACTATCTCAAGGTACTTTCCCTTAATAAGATCGCCGAGTGTATGTTGCGCAACTTTAATGCTCTTAAGGCGATCGAAGTAGCCTGCTGTGATAGACTGAGCCAAAGCCTTTTGTCTTTCACAGTCATAACCACACATAGAGGCAATTACACTTGCTATTTTTTGCGGTAGATTGTTATCTAAGTTTTCTTTAATTTTTTCCGATTCCAGTCCAAGTCTATTAGCAATGCTCAGCGCTTGATTTGCAACTGTAGATTCGCTTACAAGATGCTGCTTTTCTCGAACCTCCTTCTCTATTTGGTATTTTACAAATCCTTTTGCTGATTCTTCTATGCTCTCAGGCGACAAGAATGTAATAGAGAATAGAATTCCAAAAAATAGAACTCCAAATAACCCGGTTGAGCGTAATGTAATATTCATAGTTTCCTTAGCATTTAACGCCTTAGTAACCCGTAGCAAAGCGTAAGCTGTCCGGTGCCGAGGGCACACAGCATGCTGTCTTGGTACTGCCGTATGGGTACGGACTAATGAGGTGAAAATCCGCTGGAGAAAGATCACCGTTTAAGGGCGGTATTAAATGCCAACTACTAGCGAATGGCAACTGAAACACCGTAAGATCTTATGGTAAGGAAGTCTCTAGCAAAGTTATGAAGTGACGAAAGAGAACGTCATACAGAGTTTAGCCGTGAGGCGAGGTGGCCAAAGACAGCGAAGCCAAGTGATAAAATGGGTAGAGTAAATGATGTAGTTGTGTAGTGAAAGTTCACGCTCTTATCTAGGAAGTTATGCTTAGTTTTTTGCTATTAAGTTGTCACTGTCACTCCTGATTATATAAATAGGCACAATCAACTAGCCACGATCACAGGAATAGAAAAAGTGGTGGAACAATACCGCGTAATAACCAAGGTGATTAAACAGAAGTCATCTGATCGTCTAATAGCCTAATACCGAGACTATTACCCTGGAGATGGTTAAGGCCTGCTTGATGCTGTCAACGGATAGAAATTCATTACAGACTCTATGATGGATGGTGTGGGTAGCCGGTAGCTAGAAACTACCGGCTGCTTGTTTTAGAGCGCATTTTCTAATGATAATGCCACCTTTTTAATACCATGAGGCGGAACCCATCGTTTAAACTCAACAAAACCATACTTTTTATATAAATTAATTGCGGGCTCATTTACAGCAGCTGTTTCTACAATTGCTTCTATAAATTCAAATTCATCTAGAATGTAGCTCAGCAATTTACCTGCTATTCCCTTCCTGAAATAATCTGGGTCAACAGTTAAACTATTAATTTCTAATCGCTTATCTTCTATAGCAATCTCAGTAGTTGCGGCCAGACACTCATTGTCAATAAATCCATAAAATTGCGATTTGGATTTCTCTATATCTTGCGCACTTCGCGATAGTGGAGGAAAGTCAGCGGCACCTATCAATTGAGCTTCAACCTTATAGGAGCGTTGAAATATTATGAAAATCCGATTTGCTATTTCTTCGTTTGAATTATCTAGTTTTATTATCATGCTAAACCTAGTCTAAAATTTGGGGGCTCTCTAACTCTTTGCGCAACTGTATGTCTTTGATTTGGGCAGCAAATAGGTTTCAACCTTTTCTGGCATATCTTTGTCTACCATGTTAATGGTTTGAACATTTCCAATCTTGTGATCATTGCTTGATATCTCTTACTCCATAACGTCCGCAGAGGTCCAAAAGGCTAAAGCAAACTGCTCGCGCCAAATTGGCCAATAATCAAACTACTGTATCACCTTTAGAAGATAAAATAACCCAGGAATGACAAAAGATGAAAATATTAAAGCTCCAAAAATCGAGCTAAGCAGTGACTTTAGTCTAAACCATAGGGTATATTGCCATTCAGAACTATGACCGTTAATATTGACTTCAACCACCCTTATACCGTAACGTCTATTAATTTTATCTGCAATTTTCTCTTCCGAAAATGGACCAAGGTCAAATGGTCTCTTTAATTCTTTATCATCGTTTTCAGTGTAGATAAACCATTTGTACCATATTCCGTCATCTTCATATGCTTCCCTAGATAATTTATTGACTTTTGTGAAGTCCAAATCGAATGGATCTACCTCATCATCAGGTGTTTCAAATCTGATAGATTGGCTATTTAGTTCAATATACCAACCTCCTTGTAAGTTGCTAATTCTTCTAATCTGACAAATTAACCCAAAAAGCATTAGGGCCGCGCCAAGAAAACACACACTAGAGAGCAATAGCTTGATTACCTCAGGAGGCTTGCCTGCTGTATCTCCATTAAAAATTATGAGTGAGCCGCTGAGAAGTAAAACTGAATTGAGTGCTAGGAACGCACAATCGAAAATTACTTTCCTTAATAGCGAATGACTTTCTTGATACATTTGAAAACCTAGTACGGTAAGTATCTGCTGTTATTTAGTAGTGGAGCTGTGAAATGGATACCCTGTCCACGTAGTGGGAAATGATGCACTGCTATGTTATGTAGTAACACGGCTAAGCCCTTACTTATGGCTTGTAGTTTTCATATTCCCAGTGCATAAGATTAGCCAATTGCCTGCTAATACCTATCCAGCTTGTACATTGACATTGTTCAAGCATTGACTCTACCGTGCGAAGCACCTTCTTCCAACTGTATTCATAAAGAATGATGGCGTATTTGGTAGAACCTTTGCCGTGGAGGTTGTTTGGTGTAACGATATGAACTTGAAAGTTATCCCCGCTTTCGGTATCAGTATCAGGCCCAATTCTAAAATTAACCCATATATCCACATCATATGGGTCATTTGGCACCCACTGGTCAATTGGATGATGGTCAACACAATCATAGCTGTTGATGGTGGCTTTCATCACTTCTCTTAAAGCGTTGGGGCGAAAGTCTCTTGTGGCGAGACCACCGTTTAATGGGTCCCATTAAATGCTATCTACTAGCGAATGGCAACTGTAGCACCGCAAGGTCTTGTGGGAAGAAAGTAGCTAAGGAAACTTTGATCCAACGAAAAGAAACATTCTATAAAGCCTAGTCTGGAAGTGGGGCGTTCAGAGACGGCGAAGCTATGTGCTTTAATAGGTGGAGCAAATAAGGTAGGTATCTATTCGATGGGGAAGGCTTCTTACGGCGTAGCTATAACTTGCTTTGATTTCTTTGTTGATTCTCACACTCTTGTAACCCTACGTTTTTCCTATGTGATACTAATTTGGCTTTAGCAGGAAAGACATATTCTTTTGCTACTTCAGGCCATACTGACTGTAGGTTGTACTCCATTCTAAATGCGATATGACATAACCACTCTTCAGTTTTCGGAGCTTTTGTAATTCTGTCTTTTTCGAGCCCATCGATTATCTGGTAGATCGCTAAAGCATTCATGTAAGCTGCTTGTGAAGCGACTTCTCGTTTGAGAAAATACAATCCTGATCCTGCAGTAATAGCTATACCTATTACGAAAGCTAAAATCTGAGGTATATATTTCATATTTCTCTTGAAAAGTAACGTCATGCGAAGGCCCAGCCGGTAGTAGCTTACTGTTTGCTAGACATTTCTCGGAGTAGAGCCAACCCTTCTTTACCAATGTCCCCGAGCAAACGAGTGTGTGAGCATGAGTGAATCTCAGGTGTTGAGCCAAATTCTCCAAAAACCAAATATTGGTACCCGACCACCATGTGGGATGCGCACATGTCATCGGCAAACAGTGTGTTTTTTACTACCAAAGTATCTGCAGTGCCCTTTAATTTCTCAAGTACAACTAATTTGTTTGTGACGACACCATCGTCGCCGAGAGTAGAAGAGCGAACCTGGCCAAGGTAGACATAGTCAGACTCCAGATATCTCTCCTTAAGTGGAGATTCTACGCAGTAGCAACCGAGTGCTGCCTGAGCAGAAAACATGATTATTAAAAATACATAGATTCTCAATTTAAAATGACCTTATGTTTATTGTCCCACGCAGGCCGATGGCTCGTAGTATACTGGCTGGCATTGTTATGGCTGGAGCTTCCCTTGCCTCTGCAACCAAAGTGCGCGCTCTTCCTCTTTTGAGAGATTAGGCCTAGTTATCAGCAAAACTATGAACATGTTCATCAAGCCAATGAATAGTGTAAACGGATTCATGGTTACATAGAATAGCATGGGCCCAAGTAGAAATATTAAAATGGCGGGTATTAGGCGTA
Organism: Microbulbifer maximicatervae (SeqCode); assembly: GCF_052466985.1. Classification (NCBI taxonomy): domain Bacteria; kingdom Pseudomonadati; phylum Pseudomonadota; class Gammaproteobacteria; order Cellvibrionales; family Microbulbiferaceae; genus Microbulbifer; species Microbulbifer maximicatervae (SeqCode). The sequence goes on along the minus strand of NZ_CP174298.1, from coordinate 2,539,875 downwards.
ACTTCAAGCTGTGAGCACTTATTGCCAGACGAACAAATCCGCCTAATACTACTCCAGGAATAACCCAGCCAAATACTGATATGAATAATTCTGGAGCAGAATAGAAGATAGCGATAGTTGGAACAGAGCCAATAATGGTGGCAATTAGCATGCCCCATAAGCTCTCTCTTCTTTCTAGAGTCCTAAGTGTGTCTTTTTCTTTTTTGTAATCTGTATTGTCCATATTGCGTTCTTTCACTAGTCGCCAAGATGCCTTGTTCAGCGGCCATCGGAATGGTCCCAATTTTTGCTAGCATAGCGTACAATACAAAATGAGCGGAGTGTGGGTGATCGAGTATAGCTAGTTGTTATAAATTTTGCGAGATCCTTCTAATATGAGTTTCTTTAGATATGCTATTTACGTATTGAATAGCTCCGTACACGTCGATACTGTCTGGATTGTAAAAAATCAAATAGTAAAAATCCTGATTTTTTTCTAGGCGTACCGTAGCACACGGTTGATAGCTAATATCCTTCCACATAGATATAAGATGCTTTGACTGTCTCAAAGCATTATAAATATAGAGTGTAGTTTCATACTGCTCTTCCATGACTTTAATCTTACTTCTAATTGGTCCAAGAAAAGATCTTACTTTTAGCGGAACGTCTTCCTTCGAGTTAATAAGTACTGCGTCCTTGGAAAGTAATTGCAATAAATCTTTCTTGGCAGGAAATTCGGAGTGAATCACTCTATCAAATAGCTGTTTTTTATTCATACTCTCTACGTTGGCCTTGCCCACAAAAAGTAGGCGCTCTAACAATGCGCATTTGTGCTTATGCTCTGCTGGGCATTATATTGCTTAATGAGTAGTCTTGGGCCTTATACGGAGGCCCGTAGGGTGGAGCATTTAGCCTGCGTTTGTCATGTGCGCGCACTAGGGCTCCCTCTTAACCAGCATCCGACAACTAAATTTCGATAAAACAAAAATGCTATAAAGACTGATGGAATATATAGAACCGGCAATATATGTATAAAATGATACACCGCTAGCCCCCCCATAGGCATATCCATAGCCAACAATATCAATACAAATGTGGTTGCCGCTGACAGGTATGTGCGTCGTCTCAAGAACTGCGTAGCAGTTAATCCCCTTTCGATGGCTTCCGGACGATAAACGAGAGTGAGTGGTAATATCTCGAATAATAGCTTGTAGAAGAAAAAGAAGAGAAAAAGTATCAGTATATTTTCTGCGTCTTCCGCTAACCGGCCTCCTATAAATACGTGATCTCCCAGAAAGGTTAAGAGCGAGAGTGTCGCAGATTCACAAGCCAAAATTACAATCAAAGAACCGAATATTTTTAACTTCTTCATAGGCTCACATCCCGTTTCGACGGCATCTTTTTGCCGCCGGAACATACTTGGATTCATTGTTAGGCATTTTTAGTACTCTACACCAACGGCTAAAACTATAGGAAACTCTCTATCTTCCTGACATACACCCAGATAAAGAGTGAAGTCATCAGTAGTCCAGACTGCGGATGAAAACGAGCATGGGATGTAAAACTCTTCGTCGCCTTCTTCGAACTCATCTTCCTCTTCTTCGTCAAAATCTGCATTTAATACGATTTTGGCTGGACCGTACTTATTCTCTAAAACCGATGCCAAACGTTGTAATATTTGGGTGAACTCATGAACTATCGATTTAATTAGATCATCGTCATGCTGCTTGGTTTCATCCTGGAGTACTTGTATCTTTATTACTTCGAATTCTTCTTTACCTGAATCGATAAGATTATCTACAAACTGTACAATATCTTTGGGTATTTCTATGTTTTCCATACTCTTTTTGCTTTGTTGTTTATGCGTTGTGGCTACAACAAGGACGCTGGTGAATAGTGTACACCATCCCGTGAAGGGCCAAAGGACCGTAGCAGCCTGTTTGCAATTGTTATGGATAGCTCCACTTATCTAAAATACTGTCTAACACTTTGATAACTTTCTGACGCTTAACACCTTTATTTATACCCTTGGGCAGTTTTGAATACCAAGGGTGCCAATAATGCTCTAAATCGTGACCTGCTTCTTGGGTAGAAGGGTGTATGGACTTTAAAAAATAGTCCTTGCATTCTTGTACTTGATCAATACTCGAAAACTGGAAGGTGAAATTACACGCGGTTGCGAAGTAAACCCAGTTGTCAATTAAATTATCTCTTGAAGCTTTGACTGTAACACCACCTTCGTTTCGTGTGCTTATGTAGTCAATGTGCTTTTGGGGGTCTGCAGTTTCTCTCCATACTTTGCTCATACTCTAGGACCTATAACGAGGCTATAAAAGGCGGGGGTTGTTTGTATTATTAAGCACAAAATGAGCATTGTAACAGCAGATTCAGTGATCTTCTGTCAATTTTGGTAGCTTTGTTTAGTGCTCTTTAATTATTCATATTCACATACGCTTGATTGGTAATTAAAGTGACCACCACCATCGAGGCATGAGTGAATTTCTATATTCTTAGATACCCAATCTGTAACTAACATTACTGAGATTAATATTACTACCCAAGCTATAAGCCCCATAACAATACAGAAAGCACCATCTATATCTACTTTCTTGAAGGGGCGACAAATTAGATACCCTAGACCTTTTATTAGTACTTCAATAGTGACTTCGAATAATAGCCATCCAAGAAACCTAAATATAGCTCCGAAAATACCTATCCCAATTTCATCAATCGGCATTTTTATCCCTCAATGCATAACATCTTACCCACTGGCGGACCGCACACTGGCGAGCCTACCCCAGCTTTACTCCGTGTTTGCGCGGCAACTTGGTACGGCCAGCATAGCTGTGATCAAATGGAGTGAAAGTTTCCTGTAGGAAGGTCACCGCTTAATGGGGGCTATTAAATGCTAACTACTAACGAATGGCAACTACAACTCCGTGAGGTCTTGTGGGAAGGTAGCCGCTAGTAAAACTACGATCTGACAAATAGAAGCAGTATATAGAGCTTCGTCTGGAGGGGATGTGGTCAAGCATATCGAAGCTACATAATTTAATGAGTAGAGTCAATAATGTAGTTGTGTAGTGTTCTTATCTGGGGAGGTCTGTTTATCTTGGTGCTATGAATATGTCAGGGTCGCTCCTGGCTAATAGTTAGGCCCAGCCCGCGTGTTTTCATTTGGGTATAAGGTTGAGCTAATGTACTGTCATGACACTCAATTCAAATGAAGAATCTCTTGGCACTACCGCTAAGTAGAAGTTCACTAGGGATAAGAAATCTGCCTTTGAGCACCCACACGATGGGTGGGGTAGGGCCGGTAGTTAGAAACTACCGGCTATTCGCTTTAATCCAGCGAGATCAATATAATTAGTTAACTATTGTTTTCGAGCGTAATCATATCCACCCACTCAAGTACCATATTTATGGTGTGACGCTTTTCATCTTGAGGGTAGTCCGTAAATATTGCATTAATTTTTATCGGCCATCCATCAACTAGAATATATCCAATAATCTTAAATGTACGCTCTTCTATTTGATTGCCGTCAAGCTCATACGATACATTCATATCAACTTGCCATAAATAAGTGCTGTTGCTATCTTTTAGAACCCTGGTGCTAACATTGTCAGATCCCGATATGTTGTCCATCGAAATCCCTGTTCTTAGCTGAATATTAGTATTTGAATTGACTTGTTTTTTTGTGAGTTCAATTATTTTTTGATGCTCATCAGAAAAATTATTTTTGACATCAACAAAACTCTGTTTAGATATATCGCCATCTTTATATCGATTATCAAAAAATAACATTACAATACCGCCCGCCCCATCAGATTCGGAGTCTTTAAGGTCAATATCTGAAAAGCATGATAAAAGATGTACACTCCCAGGGCGGCCATATATTGTGTTTAAGTGATCCCAGATTTCAAAATCAGATTCACAAATTGGTTTATACTCATGAAATGTGGGTATCTTTACTTGGTTGCCAAAAATACTTTTTTCAACAAAGCCGTTCGCGATGGAATATTTACTGAAAGTAATCAGAAACAAAAAAGGAAAAATGTACTTTATCATTGCTATCTCTAGGTTTGTAACTCTTAAGGCACTTGATATCAAAGGTTTTGGTATCAGGCACTTCTACTTTGTACGCCCGGTAGGGTCGTGGACTAATGGGGTGAAAGTCCCCTGTAGGGAGATCACCATTTAATGGGTTCCATTAAATGCTAACTACTGGCGAATGGCAACTGCAACACCGAGAGGTCTTGTGGAGAAGAAGCCGCCAGTAAAAAACTGTGAACTGAAGAGCAGAAACTCCTTACAACGCTTAGCTTGGAGATGCGATGGCTAGGGGGCATCTCCAATGGGTAGATATTCATTACGGATAGGGAGCTGCCTATTGCGGACCTGCCCACCTGATGGATGATATGGGGCTGGTATCTAGAAACTATCGACCTGGTTTATGAGATTTCCTCTGGATTAAAAACAAGACGAATTTTGCTAATACGACCCACCTTATAATGAAACGTTTGAGCCATTAATGTACTTCTACAGTTTTTAGTGAATTTATATATGTAACATGTTGAATTCGGATTGTGAAACTCTTCTACCATCTCATACGATACATCAACTGGAGGCGAAGCTTTCAGAGATTCTATATATTCTTTGGCCGATTTACACTTAAACAATGGCCCTTCAAAATCCAGCTTTTCATATAGTATTAGGTCTAATGAATCAAAGTCCTTTGTTTCATAGAATATGTCCATATATTTTCGAGCAAGCTCTACTTTGTTCATATCGATTTCACGTAACGTTTTACTCAGCCGCCACAGAAATGAGCCGGTTTATGTTATCTTAGAAGGCCGTTTCTTTACATCTATCAAAGGTAGAGCTTAAGGCTTCACAACCATTGACACAATACGAAAATCAACAGTTAAGCCCATACCCCATCACCCAGCCTCGCCGCTCACAGATCTCTCTTGATATGACTCCAAACTGTCACTGAGTCTCCCGCTGTGTAAGCAGAGCATTCCTTTATGGAGGTGGGGGAGGGACTATGAGCACCGACGTCAGTGGATTGAGATTGAAATGCAAAGGCTGGCTGTTATCTTTGCGGGAGATATCGCTGCCTATGGGGTAATGAGCAATCACTATCATGTGGTGTTCTATATTGATGCTATAACGGCCAATACTTGGTCTGATACTGAGGTCATTCCCGGCTGGCAAGAACCATTTAAAGCATCTAACTTGGCTCAGCGCTTCATTCATGGTGCCTCTCTGGACCCTTGTGAAGAGAGCAAACTTAAAGAGTTGATTGAGCTATGGCGAAAGTGATTAATGGATATCAGCTGGTTCATGCACTGCCTAAACGAATCTATTGTCCACCAAGCCAACATAGAAGATCACTGTACAGGCTTCTCCTGGCTCAAGTCTAAGGCGTTACTGGATGAAAGAGCCTTGGCTGCCTGCATAGGCTATGTCGATCTCAATCCTATCCGAGCTGACATTGAAAAAACCTCGCTGGACTCTGATCACACTTCCATTCAGTAGCGTATTCGTGCTGCCACCTCAGTTGAGCAATCCAAAGGCCTATTTGACCAAAGTTACGTAATTTTTAAACCTAAAGTACAATTTTTCAGTACTCTACCTTGCCCTACACCAGGCTAGGAGAAATAGTCGTTAAGACAGAAGCGCTGTACTGTTTCTGCTGTCATCTTTCAATAAATGGGTGTCCCAGTGTGTAGCCTGCTCAAATGGTCGGCGTCTACTCAATGGAGGAAGGCTTCCCACCGGAAGTATTGTTACGTAGTATCCATTAGCTTGTCCTGTTATGGTTTTAACTGCCTTGAAAAGGATAGTTAATTTTCCGTGCTGGTTTCAGCTAGCTCTGTTACGTAAACAAAAGTATTCTCTAACCCAGCTTCTTTATGTTCTAAAGCCTCCTGTGCGGCAGGGTTTAAGAAAGCATTTAAAAAGGCATCACGACTGGCGTAGCGCACAATCATAATCTTTTCCCAGTCGATAGTATCTTCAGTCAAAACAATATCAACATCCATTGAATAGGTAGGGCCGCTGTTGTAAGAAAAGAGTATTAGCCCAATGGTTTCACCATAGATGCTATTAGCTTCTTCGCCGGTTAATTCTGTTTCTCGCCCGTCAGAATATTGTGCTGTTTCATAAAAATCGATGAGGTTCATCATAAAAAACGGGGAGGGTGAGTCGCTGACAATCATGTCGATCATGACATCGATATTTGTGTAAAGCGATACCGCATCGCCGCTATCATCCAATACGCCTGTATTGAGAAGTAGTTCAATGGCTTCGTCTTCATCAAGATTATCCAGGCTTGGGTCAGAGAAGGAACCGGAAGGTTCAAACGGAAGATTCCCAGGTATTCCTAATATCCAAGTTTGATCAGTTGAAGCTCCATACAGCGTATTTATAGCGGTTGTAAAATCGTCTGAATTAATAGCTTCTAGTAGTGCATCAATGTTCGGAAATTCGGCGATACGAATCGCACTAAATTCCCGTTCAGCGAACATAGTTGCCGCTACTGTACTCGCAAAAACAGTGCCTCCACCTACGTTAGACCATACTGATTCAATCGAGCTCTCGTAATTGCTAAATCCATAGGTATCACTCACGGCGATAAGCTGCACAAGAGCCAATGTGTTCGACGTATCCTCATATTCTAATAGCGCCTGCATTGTTTCTTTGCTAAAGCGGCCCTGAGCATCGCCAAATTGTGCCAGCAACGATTCACTTGCTGTTGTGGTATCCTTGGGTGAGTCATTGCTGTCAGAACCACTATTATCGCAGCCTAGAGCCAAACACATACACGTGAGAATGAAGCACTTTATAAGTGCCTTATTAGCTGTGTTTAAAAAAATATTTTTATAGCCCCTTTCCATAAATTAACCACCCCATGAAGTATATTCTGTAGTTTTACTTAATCAAGCAATTAAGATCCTTACTAAGCTTGCTAATGAAAATAGCAAGGGCTCATAACCTAAGGCAGACTGAAGGGTATCAATGGTGTTTTTTTGCGTATGGAAGGTGATGAAGAACGTTATGCGATATCGAATAATAATTGCTTTAAGGTAATAGTGGGTAGATTCCCATTTAAATCAATCAAGCTTGCACTTAACAATTTAAGATTTATAAAAATTCTTAAATTTAAAAAATTTTTTATTAATAACTAGAATAGATATTTTCTGCGTTTTGATTGATGGCCACCGAGGCAGAGCAACCAAATATTACCTGTCCCTTTTTTTACGAAACTGAGACCACAGGGAGCCACATAAACATGCATAATATTGGGTATCCTTCGGAGACCTGAGGGGTCGAATAAAGCTACCAGTATTTGTTATACATCTAAAGTTGATCGAACCCAGAAAGAATTGCACAACGCCTCTCTCTAGGATAAAGCCATCCATGAGGGGAGGGGCCGCTAGCAAAGCTACAATCTGACGAACAGAAGCATAATATAAGACACTGTTGGCAACATCCCCCAGTCTTTGGTTGCCCCATCGTGGGCTGATATATGTCGATTATCGTGTGAATTTAGAGCAGAGGAAATATCATTTAGCCCCTCCGCCATCTTATTCTTTATTATATTTCTCGAAAATAAATCGTTTAAAAACTTCGATCTGTTTAGCTTTGTATTGAGATTGACGATATACAAGGCTGAGTTTCTTAGGTGGTAACTTGTTGTTTTGGAAAAGAGGTATTACCAGTCCCGATTCAATTAGCTTAATAATACTCTGATGCAACTGGAACCCAATACAGATATTCTTTAGCGCCATGGTTTGAATGGCGTGAACATCATTTATTCTATGGTGAGCATACGTCTGATTATTAAATTTGTTGTTCTTTAACCACTTTCTTACTTCTGGTGAAAGGTCCTCGAGAGGTGGCATGGCAACGCGATGGGAAGTAAGTTCAGAGATTTGAGTAGGCGTACCATGGGTCGCGAGATATTCTGTCGTTGCAAAAAATGTGGGTCGAACCTCACATAGCTCGCGGGAGATTAAACGTGTACTGTCCGCAATCTCACCAATTCTAAAAGCAAAATCAAGATCAGAATCACTAAAGTTTATAATGGATTCGGAATACTCCAGCCGATATCTAACATTTGGATAACGCTCAGAAAACTCACTTAACCAAGAAGACAAGCTTGAGTCAACCAAAGACCGGGATAACGTTATTTTGAGGTCCCCTTCGACGCGCTCGTTATCATACTGAATGCGCCTTTCTGATTCGCTGATTTGCCTTAGTATTGCAGCACTGCTTTTGTAAAAGCTTGCGCCATGCTCTGTAAGTACCATTTGCTTATTGGAGCGATCAAATAGCTGCACGCCAAGATCATACTCCAGGTTTGTAATCTGCTTACTAAGCGCTGATGGCGTCTTGTTTAGACTGTCAGCGGCAAGCCGAATACTGCCAGAATCAACAACAGCCACAAAAGACTCATACTGGGTAAACTTCGACATATCACTTTCCAAAATGGAAACTCCGATCGCATTATAGGTCACTTTTTGTCATTCAAAAAGAACAATATAGTGGACTCGTAAATAACGAACCCGGAGTAAATAATGATTTTATTAGCGGAAGTCGCGATCACGGTTAAACGTCCGATTAACACGTTCTTTGAGTACGTCACCAACATGGAAAATTACGGAGAATGGTTCCCAGGGGTAACCTCTATTGCCTCTCACAACGAACTTCCCCATGGCATGATCGGAAAAACATATCAAGAAGTGATCGTCATGCCTGAAGGAGAAGCAACCCTTGTTATAGAAGTTAAGAAAAGCCGATTGAATCAAGATTTCTACACTGAGGGTGATCTTCTCCCTCTATTACCCGCCATGCTAATGGAGTTTAATGCTGAAACACCGAAGTCAACCAGGTTCAACCTGAAGTACTTTTCTCGAAGTGACATTCTCGATTCTAACTCTGATGTAATAAAAGAGATGAAATTAAATTTGGGTGGGCGAATTTCAATTGCAGTCGATAATTTACAGCGGCGCTTTAGTTAGTCTGACTTGATCCAATAATTGTTCCTTAACTATGTGGCGCCGATGCGAAGTGATGAAATAAAGAAATCCTCTCTCTATGGCGGGAGCGCCTAACGGATATCAGCTGGTTTATGCGATATTTAAATGAATCTGTCGCTCGCCAAGCTAATGCTGAAGACACTTGTACAGGTTGATTTCGGGAAGGCCGTTTCAGTCCCAAGCCTTACTGGATGAAAGAGCCCAGGCTGCTTCTATGGCTTATGTAGACCTCCTCGATCCGTGCCAATATCGCCAAGACACCTGAGAATCTGATTACACTTCAATTCAACAGCGTATCCGTGCGGCAGCCTCAAATGAGCGGCCCCAAAATCTACTCCTGGTTGTCGGCACTGAACATTTGAATATGCCGAACGGGCTACCTTTTCAGCTGGATCACTACTTGGAGCTAGTGGACTGGAGTAGCCGACATTTAGACATCGGAAAACGAGGTTATATTGCCTAAAAAATGCCTTCCGTTCTGAAGCGGCTCGGCATTTTGCCCAAACACTGGCTCTATCTCAATCGGGACCTTGAAAGTAGCTTTAAAGGCCTGGTGGGATCAGCAGAGGCTGTACGGCAGGGCTGTATTCAGCTCAATAAACACTGGGTACATGGCATAGGTGACTTCCAATGTTTCCTTTTGGTGACACACCACTATTTCCTCCCGGCTTTTCGATGCTATTCCTTTCGAGTTGGCTAATTCACGCAATTTTCCAACCTAAAGTATCTTTTTTCAGCATTTCACTTCGTCCGATCCAGACCAGGTGAAATGGCCATTAAGGAGGAAAGCCTGTACTATTTCCGGTGTCATCTTACAATCTGTGGGTGTCCTGGTGTGAACCCTCAATCAGAAACGATTCTTCGTTTTTTTCAACCTTCTGGTCTGTGTTTCGATGGTTACGGCTGACGTTAATCGGTGTTCTCGGGTTTTAATAGGACTATTTGTCTGCCTTGGGGTCGGAAGGGTAATCGCTTAGCCGCAAGTTCTGGCTATAGTATCCAATTTGGGGGAGCGCTAATCTTTTGTCCAGCCATCGACAATCATTAATAATCTCCCCGGTCTCGACTGATTTATAAAGAGCATGTTATGTCCAGAAAAATATTATCCTTAAAGGTAAAGAGAAATACGGAGCCTAAGAAGGCTGATAAAAAGCAAGAGGATACTTCTGATCCAAAGAAACGCTTCTTAAATGGAGTAGCTATTAATCCATCTGAGCCTATTCGCCTTGAGTCTGGTTCTCAGCAACTTACGGTAAGGGCGATGGATTTGATTACGCCAATTGGTAAGGGGCAGCGAGGCTTGATTGTGGCTCCACCGGGCTGTGGCAAAACCACTATCCTGAAACATATCTGCCAAGCAGTGGGGGAGGCTTACCCCGAAATAAAGTTGTACGCTTTGCTTATTGATGAAAGGCCAGAGGAGGTTACTGACTTTAAGCGAAGTGTACCGGCCGAAGTTTATGCGTCCTCTTCTGATCATAGCTATGAAGAGCATGTGAGAGTAGCTAATGAACTCCATGATAGGGCCTGCAAGGAAGCCGGTGAAGGTCAGGATGTAATGATCGTGGTTGACTCGTTGACAAGGCTTTCACGGGTACACAATGCGCAGCGGAGTGGTAGGGGACGTACGATGTCTGGCGGGATAGATGCCAGGGCTATGGAGGTACCCAGAAAGCTGTTTGGTGCTGCGAGGAAGATTGAAGGTGGTGGTTCACTTACGATTCTGGCAACGATACTCGTGGATACCGGAAGCCGAATGGACCAGGTGATATTTGAGGAGTTTAAGGGCACGGGAAATATGGAGGTAGTATTGTCAAAGGAAGTTGCGAGACAGCGAATTTTCCCTGCCTTGGATATTTCCAAAAGCAGTACTCGCCGTGAAGAAATCCTGTTCAACTCGAAAGATATTGCAAGGATAAGAGCTTTACGAAGAACGCTTGTTAGCCTAAAGCCTGTAGATGGCACTAAAAAGCTTATTGAACTCCTTGAAAAGTACCCGACTAATGCAGAGTTACTTGACCATTAATTTTTAGTTAAGTTTAAGGGTAGTATTTAGCCACTTAGCATTTTTGGAGTTAGTTACTTAGCGACCGAGTCCTTACTAGGGCAGCCGTTATTTAGTCGAGGGCTTTACGCTTCAATTCTCTGGTGTGTTTTTACAAGATATTGCTCAATGAGGGGCTTAGTGGAAATTTGGCCTTAATATGCTGAAAGGGTCGCTCTTTCAGCTGGATCACTATTTGGCGTTAGTAGACTGGAGTGGCCGGCATTTAGGCCCCAAAAAGCACGGTGTCATTTCTCAAAAGGCATCCTTTATCCTTGAGCGGCTGGGCATCTCGGCAAAACACTGGCTCTATCTCGGTTGGCACTTTGAAAGCCGCTTTAAAGGTTTGGTGGGATCAGTGGAGACTGTAAAGCAAGCTTGCATCCAGCTCGATAAACGCTGGGTACACGGAATAGGGATTGCCGGCGTTTCCTCTCAGCCACACTCTGCTAATCTACTCCTACCCCAAATACTCTATTACACGATTACCACTCTTTTATCCAAAATAGCATTTCCAAAAATCTGCATATCAATTCCCAGAACTTAATCTATCTTACCTATAGATCAATGGGTAAGAGCCCCCAGAAAGGGAGCTTGCTACAGCATCCTCAAGCCTTTGGGTGTCCTAATGTGTGTGCACTAATTTTTGCAATATGGTAATAAACAATACCCACAGCAACCAATAAGGTTACTAAACCGGTTGCCTTCATCTAAATTTATACATCTTCTGAAGATTCACGTATGCGCTCTTTTCGTTCCAGTTCCTCTTGCATCACCGCTTTGATTTCTTCTAGCACGGCGTCGACATCGGCGCTGTCATCGTCATCATCAAACTTGCCGCTGAGCGTTGAGCTAGTCGTTAAGTTACCCTCTTCAAACAGTGCCCACATTTCCTTGGCGTATTGAGTCTGTAATAAAGAGGGGGCAAATCCGCCATAGTAACGACGCATATTGTCGACGTCGCGAGTGAACATTTCTTGTGCACTGTTATTGGCAGCGGCATTAACAGCTTGGGGTAAATCGATAATCACAGGGCCGGAATCATCCACTAGGACGTTAAATTCGGATAAATCACCATGTACAATTCCCTCGTGAAGCATGAGCATGATGTAATGAATCATTAATGCATGATCTTGAATTGCTTGCTCTTCTGACATTGTCACATCGCCAAGCCGTGGTGCGACATTGCCTGCTTCGTCAGTGATTAACTCCATCAATAATACACCGTCAACACAACCAAAAGTCTTGGGAACTCGTACATGAGCGCGTGCTAAACGTGATAAAGCATCAACTTCGGCATTTTGCCAAATCTCTTCCTGCTGTTGGCGGCCATAATTTGACCGTTTTTGCATGGCACGTGCTTGACGACCACTGCGAACTTTACGCCCTTCTTGGTACTGTGCGGCCTTTTTAAAACTACGCTTATTCGCGTCTTTATAGACTTTGGCGCAACGAATTTCGTCACGACAACGGACAATAAATATATCGGCTTCTTTGCCGCTCATTAGGCGGCTGATAACTTCATCAATTAAGCCATCATCGATGAGAGGCTGTAGACGTTTGGGAGTTTTCACTAGATACCAGCTTTGAGTGTTCGGCAATTAATCATATATGCTATTGACATATTTCTATGTGTATTTGAGGCAAGAAATCTAATCTTGCTTATGGATAAAGAGCGATTATGGGGCCCTATAATGCCCGCGTAAAGGATGGGGGCAATAAGAATTGCACTTGACATGTGAAACCCCCCAGTAGGGAGATCACCGTTTAATGACCTCTAACTGCCAGCGAATAGCTATACCATAAGGTTTTGTGGGAAGGAAGCCGCAAGCAAAACTATGAGTTGGCGAACAGAAACATCCTATATGGCTTAGTCTGTAGGCCAAGGGTGCCAAAGCCGCGTGATCTAATGGATAGGGTTAGTGATGCAGCTGATTTGTGAAATTTTATACTCTTATCTTGGGTAATCTGTGTAATTTGTTTCATTGATTCTGCCAGCGTGGCTACTGGCTGGTAAGTAGATCCAACCGGTTAGCATTCATGACCTGTACACTGGGTGGGCATGGGAGCGGTAGCTAAAAACTACCGGCTACCCGATTTAAGTGCGGATTTCAGACGAAGCTGTAACCCACTAACATAGAAACTCCATTCTTTCGATTCATTCCACAACTGTTTTAATTCCGAGTCTGGCTCACTACTACAAATTACCACAGCCTTCTCTGCTCTTGGCACCGCCTCTTCGCTCAATTGTGGCTTGAGAGATTTTGCGAGGCTCAATATATCTTCATTATATTTCCCACTCGGTACATTGAATATGATTGCTACTACTTCTGATGCTGCAATAGCATTGAAACAAATGTCAGCATCAATATATCCACCTCTAGAGGGCGCATCGATTGCACTTTTAAAAAGTACTAGCGAATTATCTGAGTTGGATACTTCACTCACCCAATCTAGAGCTGTATCGTTCTCAAATGCACCGACTCCCCATACGCCCGCTGCAGCTTGGAATGGAAAAAATATCAGGCCTACTAGAAATACTAATTTATACATACAGCACTCTATTAACGGTTGCACTTAACGCCTCAATAACCGGCAGCCGGAGCGCCGTGTAGCGGCGAGTAGGCTGTCCGGCGCCGTAAGCGCGTAGTGGATTAATTGGTTATACGTATTCACAGCAGCCTTCATCAATATGTACTTCTGTTACCGAACCAGCTTTGCAAAATAGCTCTACAAATACGTCATCACTGTATGAGTGAAATCCAAACTCAAATTCTTCTTTGGATTCACATGTGAGAGACTTAAGGTAAAAATTTGATTGAATATCTTTTATAGTGAGATCTCCATATTTTTCTTTAAGCTTGGAATAAAAGAGATCATTTAGGTAGGAGTACAAATTTTCTGGTCTTTCTGCATAGAACTGAAAAACGTCAAGCGCTACTTGATATGGACCTTCTAGACTCCCGCTAACAGCACCAAAATCAAACCTAGACGGTAATAGGCCTACAGGTTTTTCCACCTTCCAATATTCGTCTCTACCATCGTTGAAATACGAAAACTCACCCAGACTATCAAGTCGCATAGTTTTCGCTTTGTTCTTAGTGAAAATATTGCTGAGAAACGACACCGAAACTCACTTACGTTTTACGCTTAAAGCACCGGCGTAGCTTAACCACGTCCGGTGTCTTTATTTGGTACGCCCAGCATGGGCGTGAACTAATGGGGTGAAAGTCCCCTGTAGGAAGATCACCGTTTAATGGACTTCATTAAATGCTAACTACTAGCGAATGGCAACTGCAATACGTGAGGTCTTGTGCGGAGGAAGCCGCTAGCAAAACTACGAGCTGACGGACAGAAACATAATATAAGGATTAGCCTGGGGCGAGGTGACCAAGGACACCGAAGCCATGTGATCTGACGGGTAGAGTAAATGATGCAGTTGTGTAGTAAAAGTTCACGTTCTTATCTGGGGAGATCTGTTTAACTTGCTGCTGTGAAGTTGTCAGGTGGCCGCTGACTCATAAATAGGTCGCCACTATCGTGGGTTAAAAAACATGGTAGAACACAGTAGTGATCGTTGAGGAGAAATTCATTACAATAGGGAGTTGCCCATTGTGGACATGCACGATGGGTGCTGTGGGGGCCGGTAATTAGAAACTACCGGCTACCCGATTTAACACACATTGATTCTCTTTCCGCCATTCTTTGCGACTTCCATTTGTTGAACAATAGCAATAGCTTTTGCTTGATATTCTCTGTAGTCACATTCAATGCCCGTCGAAAAATTTGTAATCAAGAACTGCGCCTCGCCTACAATTAGGTAGGGATGCTCCTTTAATTCCAACACCTTATCTAATTCCGATGAAGGAGCAAGCTTTCTAGCTATTTCACCTGAATTACTGATCTCTATCTTTTTTGGAGGAATAGGCTTTATCCTGATTGGACTAGGGAGCTTGCTAATTTCGCTCAAATCGGGAGTAAGAATAACAATCAATCCACTTTGATCAGGAGAGTTAAATGATCCCTGTATCGTATATTTCGAAGAAATGAGGTGTTCACCCGAAAAATAATCCCACATTCCACCGTACGCTGAGTGAGAGTATTTAAGTGATGAATCTATGGGAATATCGTACACTTCCTTTGCCATAGTATAGGAACAACCCAACAAGAGAACGACTATAAGCTTCATGTGTTTCATGGTGTTAACGCTTTTGTAAACGGCGCGCGGCGCAGGAGTGAGTCCAGCGGAACACCGAAGGTGTGTAGCGATGTTTGACAAACTTGGTACGCCCATCATGGTCGTGAACTAATGGGGTGAAAGTCCTCTGTAGGAAGATCACCGTTTAATGAGTTCCATTAAATGCTAACTACTAGCGAATGGCAACTGCAACACCGTGAGGTCTTGTGGGGAGGAAGTCGCTAGCAAAACTAGAGCTGACGAATAGAAACATCCTGTAAGGCTTAGCCTGGAGGCGAGGTGGTCAAGGACACCGAAGCAATATGATTTAAAGGGTATGGTAAATGATACAGTTGTGTAGTGAAAGTTCACGTTCTTATCTGGGGGGATCTGTTTAGCTTGCTGCTGTGAGGCTGTCAGCATGTCGCCGACTCATAAGTAGGCCTAACCCACTAGCCACCATCGAGGGGTAGACAAGAGTGGTGGAACACAGCAGCGCCTCGGTCAGTAATGACCAAAGTGATTAAACGGAAGTCAGCCGACGGTATAGTAGCCTAGCGCCAAGATTATTACCTTGGACATGGTGAAGGCCTGGAGCCAAACTCTAAGAGTTAAAAGACAGGGCTAGCCTACCGATATGTTTCCAGTCGGATAAGTTGAGGTATTGCTCGGCCATGACACTCAACTCAAATGAAGGGATGCTCGACACTATCGTTGGGTAGAGAATCATTACGGATAGGGAACCGCCCATTGCGGACCCACATGATGGGTGGTGTGGGGGCCGGTAGCTAAAAACTACCGGCTACCCGATTTAGGAACACACCTCTACCCAATCATCAAGTTCACTGCCAAACTTTGCTTCTAATACCTCAAGAACCTCAGGTTTAACACTATAGTATTTAGAATCTTGCGAAAAGGAGCTTGCCTCAGCCAAAGACGAGTACTCTTGAAGCGTATTAATCTTTGGTATATTCATTTGCAATGCTTCCTTAAAACATTCCTCCAATATTAAAGCTTGCTCCTTAGCACCGATGGCTATCAGAGCTGCTATCGTCTCTTCAGTTTCATCAAGCCCTTTATTTACGAAATACTGTAAATGCCCACCATTCATCACTTGTGCATCATAAATGTACGTAAGCCAAAGCGTCCTGAATTGCTCGCTTGATTGAGCTTCAACGTTTTCTGCTAGGTACATAATTAATGCCCAGAGCTTAGCTCTGGGGTCTTCAGACAATTCCTTTTTTGTAACAGATGCTACTGTATCCATTCAAATTTCCTAACGCCCGCGTAATCGGCTGGACGCGCGAAGCGTGGCCAGTCCGGTGGAAGCCCGTAGGGCTGGAACGAAATTCACGCGTTTGTTAACCGTTTTTGATGAACGCATTTACCTTACTTAGTGCTTCTGTAAAAAGGTTTTTATCGAAGTCGCCCCGTTTGGGATGTTTACCAAGAACTACCATACCTCTTTGGCTTAACGTATAAGCTAGCTCGGCCTCTAGCTTTCCGACGATATCTCGGTAGGGCTTATGATCTTCGAAATTGCTCTGCTCGGGAAATATAGGGCCTAATGTCAAAAGGTCGTACTCACATTCACCGGGAGTCATTCCCGAAGCTCGTAAATTCTTAGCAAGCATATTAGCCTGAGCAGATGGTCTTAAATCTAGGTGTTGGCTGAGACGACCAAATGGAGAGGCTGCATTTGCAGAAGAATTATCCCCTGTGCGCCCAACATACCAAACTGTTTTTTCACTAGACGATATGCGCCAGACATAAAGCCAAAAGCCTCTTTCTAGTATTTTTCCTGTGAAACTTGTTTCGTAGCTATCCATACTTGTATCGGTTAACGCCTCAATAACCGGCAGCTGGAACGAAGCGAAGCGCAGTGTAAGCTGTCCGGCGCCGAAGGCGCGTAGTTGATTGATTTGGTACGCCCAGCATGGGCGTGAACTAATGGGGTGAAAGTCCCCTGTAGGAGGATCACCATTTAATGAGTTCCATTAAATGCTAACTACTAGCGAATGGCAACTGCAGCATCGCGAGGTCTTGTGGGGAGGAAGCCGCTAGCAAAGCTACGAGCTGACGAACAGAAACATCATATAAGGCTTAGCTTGGAGGAGAGGTGGCCAAGGACACCGAAGCCATTTGATCTAACGGGTAGAGTAAATGATGCAGTTGTGTAGTGAAAGTTCACGCCCTTATCTGGGGAGATCTGTTTAGCTTGCTGCTGTGAAGCTATCAGGTGGCCGCTGACTCACAAATAGACCCAATCCGCTAGCCACTATCGTGGGTTAAAAAATGTGGTTGAACACAGTAGTGATCGTTGAGTAGAAATTCATTACAGATACGGAATTTCCCATTGTGGACCTGCACGGTGGGTGATGTGGGGGCCGGTAGCTAGATACTACCGGCTACCCGATTCAGAGCCTTACTCTTGATCCCACTCTTCTTCATAGCCATTACTCACTAAGTATCCATTCAGAGAGTGAAAAATATACTCCATCCACTGCTCGATTCCTTCTTTCTCCAGCAGAGGGAATCCAGAACCTTGATCATCAGCAGCAACGTCTATCATTCCCCAATAGAATTGAGAAAGAGCTAATGCCTGCTCTCGATTAGAAACTACGCCTTTCTTAAGAATATCTAGTGCAGTTTCATTCACCATCTTTTCAGCGTAGTGAATAAGGATCTCGCGTTCTTCTGGCTATTTATATTCAATCATAGTGCGTCTTGAGCCTCTTTAATTACTGACATCCGATCAGCAACCCAAGTTAACTTACTTACCAAGTCTTCAACCCTCATTCTCTTGGTGGCTACAATCAGGTAGAGCCTCTTATCCGGTAAGGCCTGTTTAACTTGCTGCTATGAAATTGTGTGTGGCTGCTGACTTGTAAGCAGGCCCAACCCGCTTTTCACTATCGTGGGGATATAAGAAGTGGTGGAACATAGTAGCGCTTCTGTCAGTAATGACCAAAGTGACTAAACGGAAGTCAGCCGACGATATAGTAGCCTAGCGCCAAGATTATTACCTTGGACATGGTGAAGGCCTGGAGCCAAACTCAATGAGTTAAAAGACAGGGCTAGCCTACCGATATGTTTCCAGCCAGGTAAAGTTGCGGTAGCGTACTGCCATAACACTCAGTTCAACTTAATATCTACTCAAGACTATCATTGAATAGAAAATCACTACGGATAGGGAGCTGCCTATTGCGGACCCGCACGATGGGTGGTGTAGGGGCCGATAGCTAGAAATTACCGGCTACCCGATTTAGAGTTCAATTCTCCAGTTGGACTGAAGAAATTAAATCCTCATAACTAGGATAATTACAGTTATCGCTCCACTTATGCTTATACAATTCCGCAAGTGCTGTCGATAGAGATAACAGTTGCATGGAATGCTCTCCACTTGCATCCACTTCCTCTTCTGTTGAAGATGGATTATCTATTATCAACTTCATTCGATATATTTCTGACTCAGTTAGCTCGATCATGAGTGACAAGTGTGAAAGACTTAGTTCCATAATTAATTCTCGAATATTATTTCTTTAGTAAGTTTATCTAAGGGTATACAAACTTAGCGACTGGCATATCCCAATGAGGACGGATTGAGTAATGTGTAGCCTCATAACTTCGATTATATGAATCCTTCGTTATAACTAGGCCATGAGGGATTACAATGTTTGGTGATAGCCTATAATAATCCCAACGAGAAACCGGTACCCCCAGCACATCAAATAATGAAACACCCCCTGAAGTACAGTCTACCCACCACTCACCATTGCTCCAGTATGTGTCTATATCAGGATTTCTAATTTTTCCGTTAGAAAGCCTAAAAGACTTTAGTATAGGATACAAAACAGGCTGATCCTCGATCAGCTTTACGCTGCCCTCTCCACAAATTTACGTTTAAATTAAATTCGGAGTCAAAAAGTTCACCAAGTTCCCTCTATTTAATAAAGAACTCTTCTTCCTTCTTGCTTTTTTTCATAAATTCACTCCATTGAATATTTGAAATTGGTTTACTCTAACGTGGTAAATATGGGCACGCAGCGTGGGCACAAAGTGCTGAGGCGGAGAACCAGCCGAAGCTGAACATGCCTTAACTTGGTACGCCCAGCATGAGTGTGAACTCATGAGGTGAAAGTCTCCTGCAGGAAGATCACCATTTAATAGACACTATTAAATGCTAACTATTAGCAAATGACAACTTAAACATCATGAGGTTTTGTGAAGGGCGGTAGCTAGGAAATACCTGCTATCCGATTTAGCTATACTTCTTCAAACTCTGACTCCCCGCCAGGTATCGGTTTAATATCTATTGCCACATTATCAGCAAAAGGCCATTTAATTGAAATTTGTTGTATAAAACTTCCTGCGTCACAAAAAGCGATTACACTTCCTTCAATGTTTTTTTCCCATGACACGCCATTCCAACTTGCGAAATCATAACATCCCGCTGCCGGTCCCATTTTAACCGCTACAAAATATAAACCTTCTAGTGAAGGGTTTCCGTCCTTCCATTCGATTTCTTGCATAAAACCCTCCTAAAATTTTGATCTAAACCTTTCTGCTTCTTCCGCTAATAATGTGGCTCAGCGCTTCATTCAGGCCTAACTGGACTGCAGTGAAAAGAACAAGCTTAAAGAGCTGATTGAGCTGTGGCGAGAGCGATTAATGGATATCAGTTGGTTTATGCGCTGCCTAAACGAATCTATTGCTCGCCAAGCCAATACAGAAGACCGTTGTACTGGCCGCTTCTGGGAGGGCCGTTTCAAGTCTAAGGCGCTATTGGATGAAAGAGCCTTGGTTGCCTGCATGGCCTATGTCGATCTCAATCCTATCCGTGCCGATATTGCAAAAATCCCGAAGGACTCCGATCACACGTCCATTCAGCAGCGTGTTCGCGCTGTGATCTCAGGTGAGAAGCCCAAAGAGTTACTACCGTTTGTGGGCGGCGAGCGCCTTAATATGCCGAAAGGGTTGCCCTTTCAATTGGAACACTATTTGGCGTTAGTAGACTGGAGTGGCCGGCATTTAGACCCCAAAAAGCGCGGTGCCATTTCTCAAAACGCGCCCCCTATCCATGAGCGGCTGGGCATCTCAGCAAAACACTGGCTCTATCTCAACCGGAACGTTGAAAGCCGCTTTAAAGGACTGGTGGGATCAGCAGAGGTTGTACGGCTCAATAAACGCTGTGTACATGGTATAGGCGACTGCCAACGTTTCCTTTCGTTAAGTCCTTCCTAATTCCCCCCAGCCTTTCGATACTATTCCTTCCGGCTTGACCAAAATCATGCAATTTTTAAACCTAAAGCATAACTTTTCAGTATTTCACTTTGCCCTATACTTGATCAGGAGAAATGGCTGTCAAGATGGAAGGCCTGTACTTTTTCCTGTGTCATATTTCAGTCTATGGGTGTCCTAGTGTTGCTATTCTAATAATACTTAACTCCGTGATTAACCGCGCATAAAGTGCACAAAGGTGGCCGCCGGTCTGCAGCGCTTTATCAGCCTAAACCTGCTGTGCCTCACTAGCTGCAGTAACCTCTTTCCCAATATTTTCAGCTGAACTGATAATTTCCATAGACTTTTCTAGAACGAATTTAGCATCTTCACCAGGCAAAGTTGACGCTTTTAGCGCCATTGCCACAAAGGAAAAGCCTACTGCAGCCTCAAAGCTTTTATTGAAAACTTCTCTAGCTTGCTTCATAAGGAGTTTCGACGATTCTTTTCTTCCTATTTCTGGAAGTTCGAACACACTTTTTCCATACTCTTTATGTAGGTTACCCATCAAAGAATAAATGGTTTCAATAAGAATTGGGCTGCCGACAAGATTGCGAGATTGCAGATGTTCAATCATATCTATGAATTCTTTTCTGAGCTCAACTCCGCCCGCCAAGTCCCAATTAGGTTTTAGAGAGCCAAATAGCCCGCGACCACCTTCGGTGCTTTCGACTGAACCGCTTCTAATCATGGCGGTTACAATTTTAAAAGCAGCAACTTCAGTAATAAATGCTAGAAATGCAAAGAATCCATATGTCGAATTGCTAAGTAAGTACCCCCATATAGCACCTGCAGCAGCCCCAAAAATAAGCATAATACCGAATAGCTCACCAAATTTTTTGTCTTTTGTTGAAAGGTGAAAAACTAGGGCTGCAATTATGAGTAATGGGTCAACCATTATTCCGGCTAGGGATCCTAAAAAGTATGCTAGTGAGTTTGACATGATATTTTTTCTCAGGCTTATAGATACTGTTTAAAGTACTTGCGTTGAAATCATAGCGAAGCGACGATTTTGAAGTCGGGTGTCCTTGCTTGATACGCCCAGCATAGGCGTGAACTAATGGGGTGAAAGTCCCCTGTAGGAAAGCCGCTTCGGGACACCTATAAAAGGTAGAGCTTAAGGTGCCACAGCCATTGACACAATACGGAAATCATAATAAAAATACTGGACATTAAACAGTTAAACCTATACCCCCATGACTCAGCCTCGCCGCATCATAGATCTCTCTTGATGCGACAAACGCTGGGTAAATGGCATAGGCGATTGCCAACGTTTCCTTACTGCAATGCCCCACTAATTCCCTCCAAACCTTTAGATGCTGTTCCTTCTGGTTTGGCCAAAATCACGTAATTTTCAAATCTAAATCTTATTTTTCAGCATTTCACCTTGCCCTACACCAAGCCAGGAGAAATGGCCGTTAAGGTGGAAGGCCTATACTATTTCCGATCTCATCTTTCAATCTGTGAGTGTCCTAGGGTTGGTTCTCTTGTTGCCCATTGCGGACTTGCAAGATGGTTGGTGTGGGGCCAGTAGCTAGAAACTACCGGCTACTCGATTTAAGTGTCTACCGAAAATTTAGCTAATCCAAATCTACTGTTTGGTCATGACGATTAGCATCTGAACGATAGTGATCTGCAAGTTCCCTTAATATTTTAGCTGTTCGTGGATAAATCAACTGCACTGATTCTGAGTCCGTTTGATATCGATCAGCCAACGTCCTCTCTTGTTGTCCACCAGCATATGGATGCCTTGTGGTAATCCCTCTGGAATTTAGTTTTCCATTGATTATACCTTCTTCAAAAGACTGACTCTTTAGAGATTCTATAACATCTCTAACAGATTTTTTAGGCCATATACCATCTTCTTCATCTGAATGACACTTGGATAGGTATTTCCCTATATACAAGTCCCCAATTTCTAACCTGCCGCATTCTATTAACTGTTCTCTAGCCAGTGAAACCCACTCGTCGGTAAAATCATCTTCTGGCAAAAGGTGTAAAGAATTGAGTATATCCCATGCGGCACCAGCTACTTGTTTGGCTTGTCCTTCCTGCATGGTCTCCTCTTCTTCAATGCCATCTTTCCTTAAACACATCCACTTTATGAATTGAATAAAGTTCGATGGATTTGTTGCAATTGACTTATGAATAAAAGTTGGAGAGAAATCATGATGGCGAAATGCTTTTGCATATAGCCATTCAACCTGCATCACTTCTTCATC
This sequence comes from Microbulbifer maximicatervae (SeqCode), assembly GCF_052466985.1. Taxonomy (NCBI): domain Bacteria; kingdom Pseudomonadati; phylum Pseudomonadota; class Gammaproteobacteria; order Cellvibrionales; family Microbulbiferaceae; genus Microbulbifer; species Microbulbifer maximicatervae (SeqCode). Next base: position 2,517,125 of record NZ_CP174298.1, on the reverse strand, counting down.
ACTGCACTGGCCAGAATCCTGAATAAACTTTATCGTCCGGGTGATATCATGAATTACACTCTGTATTGAAACCCTATCTATATCTTCAGCGTTAGTAGCTACTTTTATAAGTATTTGATAAGCAAGCTTGGCATTCATATCTCCCGCACTGGTTCCCCTGTGAAGCGATTGGGCAAAGGCATCAATGGCTGCTAGAGGCCTTCCATTCTTTAACAGATTGCTAGAAATATACTCGACCAAGGACGAATCTTTATCCTGAACAAAGTAATATGCAACTTTCTGCCAATAACTCTCTTTTACAGAGCCATCACACTCTTCAAGAATATCGAATGTTTCTTGAAAAACAGGGAAGTTTACTAATAATTGGCTTTTAATGATTTCATTCATCAAGTGATGATCGCTAAGAATTTTCTTGGCACCAGCAAAATCAGAGTGCGCCATTGCTGAAAAATATCCATTTGCACATTCTTGATAGCCACCATCTTGACCTAACCAAACAACCAACTCATCAATAAAAAAATCCTTGATCTTAGATTTATATAATGAGAGACCTACTAGGCGAGGAAATTTACAACTTTCTAACAGCTCTTTAAAGCCATCAATCCCAGACTCATCGTATAAATCCTCTAGTTTTTCAACTCGCAGTGAATCTAAGTATTCCTGTCTTTCATTATATGGCACTTCTTTTCTTTTTGTAGGGTCAATCAAATCGGGCCAATGATCATCAAAAAGATATTTCGCGTTGAGTACTGGGCTTTCAAAATCAAGGTGCAGATATACCTTTTCTAATTTGGTTATTACTTCATCTGGCCATGCCCAATCTGAATCTGAAAACTCTCTATGCCTAGAGATTAAGTCCCTTAAGTGTTTAAGTAATTCTTTGCGAGACTCGTCAGATATCATATCGATATTAACTGACAGTAATTTGTTAATGATAACTTCGCGTTGAGCAATGGTATAGGAATCAAAGTTACTCGCGAGATCAATGTATCTGCTGTCTATATCTTTGTCAGCTTCAGCGATTATCATGTCAACGATCCTTCCGATGTATGAAAAGTAATCGCTTTGTTTTGTGGATTCATCAACCCCTTCAGCCCAATCTTGATAATCTGGACTAGATAACCCACTTGACGATCTAGCACTACCAACTAATAATTCATTCATCAACCTCCAGGTAACTTCAGAATACTGTTTTAAAAGAACTTCTTTAATTAGATTGGCCCGTTCATCATGCGTAGCGGAGCTATATGTTATCCAGCCAATAAAAATATTGACTAAGGAGGAAAATGGCCTATTACTATATCTGCCACCAGGGTCTATTTCTGAAAGCCTCGCTAAAGCCTGACAGACTCTAGTTAGGTAGTTTTTATTCCAGGATATAGTTTCTAAGGCCCATAAAAGATCAGAGTGATAACAGCCGCCTGCAAAACTATCTTCGGCTTCCGCGTTAAATAGGCCGAGTAATGGTGAATTTTCACCTAACGAGGAGTTATCTACCGCATCTAGAAAAACGTCTGGCGCAGCTTCCGCCAAAGATGATGTGGACTTTCCAAGTGAATACCAAAATTCTGTCGTATTATTTTCATTGAAAAGGTGGCTCAGCCATACATCAATCTTATTCTTTACGGACACCCCACCAAGCTGAGATGCATGATCATCACTATAAGTTGATAGTAATGCTAAAGTATCGGCTATCCCCCCTTTTAATAACCCGGAATATTTTGGTGTATTTCCCTTGACAGAAGCCATCCACCTTTCATTTGAATCCATATCATACGATGGATCAATATCTCCTATTACTTTGCCGCAAATGTCACCAAGCCTATCGATATGGGACACGGACATTAAACCTCTTATGTTCAGCCAATAGTCAATCTTAGATATCACTTGCCAAATCCTACCAACTCTACGGATAGGCGTATCAGAATAACTGGAAAGTTTGTCTAGTTGACTTTCAAGCTGATTGTAATTCATTCCTGATAAAGCGGACAAAATATCCTTGTCATTATCATTATTTGAATTCCATTCTGTAGCAAAAAATGCTGCAAACAAAACATCTACATCAACTTCTGTTGGCCACTTTGGCGCAATATATTCACGAGGCCTTAAAATTTCATGTCTCAGCAGAGGTTCCAAATAGCCTTTAGTATCAGAATATAGCTTAGAGGCTTGGCTATCGTTAAAACCGAGCTTTTGTATTGCCTCCTGCTGAATCAATCGAGGCCTCTTTTCCAAACGAATAAGAGGGGTCTGCTGGCTTGATTCATCCACAGGCAGAATAACAGTGTGTCCATTACTAACTGCGTCACCGACACCGTTTGGTTGAAAATTAATAGGCATCAATATGAGCGGAGATTTAGATGAAGCAATATCATCCCAAGCCGACTGGTCGAGTACTGTTAGAAATTTTGAGCTTAATGAATCACCATTTAATATGACTGAAAGGATAAAACCCTGAGATTCATTAATAGACTTGGCACATACTGCATAACTGGCAGGGCCACCCATTAAAGAATCTTTTAAGCGATCGGCTTGCTCATCCCTACTATGAAGGAAAAAATCATCAGTAAGTGAAATCTCTGTGATATTCGAAAACTTTGACCAGCTTTGTTCAATATCCCATAAATTAGGGCATCGTTTATCGATTAACTCTGCAAACCAACGATGTACCGCCGGGCATTGCTCTAGCCAGTCACACAAAAATTTTGCATTAATTGCTTTTACACTACCCCATTCTTCTTCAAGGTTTTTTTCGGCTTCCCACTTTGATCTATCTTTCCAATGCCTCGATGTTACAAAAACATAGGTAGTGTTTTTTTTATCAAATGGGTCAGGATCCTTGGTTCTTTTTTCATAGTCATCATTAGCTTTAGAGTTAACACTTTTATCGGTTCCAAACTCCCAAGCTGACAATCCCGATGGTACAAATAGACTACCCTGATCAACTTCAAGCTCGCCATCCCAACCACCGGTGGATACAGAGTCCCCAAATGGAAAATTAATTTTTGTTGGATTTGATGAAGCCAGTATAAGTTTATATATAAGCCGAGGAAGTAACTCTTCTGACCTGCGCTTATCTGTCGCAGTCCAGTTTTTTATATCATTCTCCGTGACATGCCAACCAGACATATTTACTCCTTTTAGTGATCGATAATCATGAACTCATGATTATTTAATTTGCTTAGCCCGCATAAGTTACACGTGAACGTGATTTCAATGCCGTATAATACCCGCGTAATAGATCCGAGCTTGCGAGCGTCCTATTTGATGCGTTTGTTAATTATTTTAGGTACATAAGTATGAGAGCTGTCTTTCTAGGTCGTCAATCAAATTATCTAGCTTGAATGGATTTATATTTTTTATCGGTTCCCTAGACATTCTTTGAAACGATATTTCTTCGTTCCTCTTTAAAAGCTTAGTTACTGCTTTGTCACCAACCTTTTCTCCTATATCGACCATATCGAAACTTAATACAGGCATGCCGGTTCCATCATCATCTGTGCGGCATGCCAAATGTTGGATATCAAATAACTTGCCTATTTCGTAGAGCTTTACCTCAGAAGTTGCTACATAAGCAGTATTTAGCTCAGGCAAATGATTTGGTGTTAGTAGCTGTTCCGGTAGCTTGAGAAGATAAAGATCCCAAGCAGTAGCTTTTAAGTCATGCTTAGCATCTTCAGCAGCCATGTTGGTCTGAGTGTTTATAAATTTTCCTGCCAAATTGCAGAAGTAATATATAGCCAAACTCGATTCTCTAGCTAACCTGACACCAAGGTCGTTGATCATAAAATTTTCAAAAGCTTCGCTTTTCTTGTAAACACCCTTATTATCTTCAAACTTAATTAAGACCATTTTTAAAAGGCAGGAATATATTAATTTTATTTTGTACTCGATATCAGTGTCTTTTATATTCTTGACAATCTTTTTAGCCCAATTTAAGCCACAACCTTCATAATCACTTGCTTCATACAGGTCAAAGTAATGTTTGGTTTCTTTATCTTTAACTGATATCAATCCTTTGCTGACAAAGGTGCTTTCACACATTGAATGAAGTTTTAATATTGATGCCAAAGCTTTTGGCACATTCTCATAAAATTCAGATTCATCCGATTTAAAGAATGACTCCATTACATAGAAGATTGGACTATAATCGCAATTGACCTCAGACAGATGAGCCAGAAATGAATGTGTCGCTACACGCTGCCCATCTTTCATAGACTCCCTGTTGGTGACATACTGATGAAGTAGACTTACCACATTGGAGTCTAGAGTAATAGAGCACCAAAACTTTAGTTTTAATTCATTATCACTTGTGCAAAAGTCGTGGTTAAAAAGAGCTGGCCTCTTTCCACAAAATTGATCGACTATATGTATTTTGTGAGAACCAGTGCCGAACACCTTTGATTCAGAGTAAAACATAGATTCATAAGGGGATGCAGCTATTTCAAAGAAGTGTGCGTCTTTATCTTCAGTCCCTTCAAAATAATCCTTATAATATTGGTACATACCAATTTCCTTTTAGTACTTAACACTTATATAGTAATCAGTCATGACCACTATTATTATGATTGTTATCTTATAATCAATTTCTACGCCGCAGCAAAAAATTTCATTTTAATTTAAATGCTTAATGCAATCTTATACGTTCGTGCAAACTATGAAAATGATCGCTTTGACTGCTATCCAGATTTCAAGTCTGGCCTGTAACCTATTGATCTAAAAGAAATCTTTATGCGTATGTTCTTGTTCCTTAATATAAGGGCAAGATAATCATAAACTCCTAAGTTATCACTTGCTAACGTTTGTGGGCTGGTGATATTTCGGGGGAAGGTGTCGAAGTAGGTGGGGACACAGTAAACTTCTGTAAGAGTTACTTTTCTTTATTCGATAAACGCTTAAAGCTACTACGACAAAACCAAAACTAATCGGACGTTTGATACAGAGTATTTGGATTTTAGGTCTCGTCCAGAACTAACCGAAAGCTGTCTTCGCTCACTCTTTATATATTGGATGTGACTTCCTTTATTGAGGACTCTTTTCAGCTTTTAATCAGTGGCTTCAAAAGTCGCTGCAATGATATTGCCCGTCAACATATCTCAATTTATGAAAAATATAGGCACAAAAATAATCTTATTAGATTTTATTAGGATTGTTTTAGTGTCAAAGCCACGTAAAATCGATAGATATTTATTGGTAGTTTGGCCGCGATTAAGAAGCTATCTAAAGGCAATAATCAAAGCAGCTCGGTTCAAGAGTATCGAGAGAATCAAGAACCCAAGAATCTTCTAAAAACCAACCTTCAAAGGAGAACGGTAGCGTGAAGTAAGAAACAGTAAAAGGCGCTGACCCAAGGTGCTGGAACACCTGGGGCCAGCTAACCAAATTGATAACAGTCCTATCAAGATGGCTATATGCATAGTACGCTAGAAACCCGCTCGTCTTCAATAAAGTGGAGCACAATCAGCGGCTTGGAGAGATTCCCCAGGCCCTGGGGGCGTTGCGTCTGCCTTTTCTTTTTCTATGCCTACCGTTCTCGCGCACCACCTCGCAGTTACTCAAAACATTTCTATTCGAACTTCCAATTGTGGAAGGTCTACCTATGGTTTGAATATCAGTAGGAAAAAAATATGTTGATCTTAAAGCGCCGTACAGGCGAAAACTTATGGATTGGAGCGAATGTCTCAATCACTGTATTAGAAGTTAAGGGCAATCAGGTAAAGATAGGAATAATTGCTCCAAAATCCCTGCCAGTACACCGCGAAGAGATTTATGTGTGGATCAGACAGGAAGGAAATCTGGTCAGTGGGAATCGTTGAGAAGTTGATCGAGATTGTAGCGGGGTGGTGTTGCTATGAAAGCGCTAACTACTGTTAGTTAGCGCTTTCAGTCGAGCCAATCGCTGCGATTAAGCCCGCTGGTTAAGCTCGGGAATGCTCTGTATTAGTGATGTTTATGCTTAAATCCAGCTTCAAACTTATCTGCTAATTTAAAGTAGTGATTCAGATCCTTGCGGGTTTTTTCTGGGCGGTTGTTTTCGGAGTTAATGTGGATATTTTCCACAACAACGGCGATGTCTTTTGCAAGCTTCTGTCTTTCACCTTTCAGGTTCTCAGCGAAGTACTCAACACTTTTTTCGAGGGTGTAGGTGATGACATGAATCTGGTGAAGTTCAGCAGGATTCAGCTTTTGCTTGCTTTTAATTTCTGCTGTTTTCTCAATGAAAATCTTCTTGGCATCCTTCATAGAAGTAACGTCCGCTACTTTGAGATGCTGGATGGGCTTTTCGTCTGATGCGGGGCTAGCTTGAGCAGTGGTAGCAAAAGTAACAGCAAAAAGTAACGCAATTAAAGTTCTCATTTTTCCTCTCTAACGCCCAAACGCTAAGGGTTGATAAGGCATTGATCGGGCGAGGTGAATGCCTAACATTTTTCAGTGATCATTCTGGCCACTTTGATCGCTATCGTAAATGAGGATAACTATCATTAACATTCATGATACAGGAATTTTTAGGTGCTCAAAACACTTCGCGTAAAAATTGCGATCAAGCTGATCGAAATTTGTAAGGAATAAGAAAATTGAATCTGGAAAGGATGCGCAGGGGAGGGGCAACGGAGGTTTTTAGCCCGGAAGTGGCGCCTCCGTGTTATGGAATTTGATCTGTTAACCCTCTCTTCGCGGTAGCAAAGAGAGGGTTATTTATAGGATGAGTCGGTTAGTTCGGGATTATTGAGACCGGCTTCACAAATTAACTGGTACGGAGGCTAGGAAATCTCTCCCAGTACATCAACCATTGCCGAAGTTAATTGGCTAAGGTCTTCTTCCGAAATCACATAGGGCGGCATGGCGTAGACCAGTTTGCCGAAGGGACGCAGCCAAACTCCGCGTTCGATTAGGGCTTCCTGCACTTTGGCCGTATTTACCGGCTCGCGCATTTCCACCACGCCAATTGCTCCTAGGGCTCGAACATCGGTGACACCCGGTGCGGATTTTAATGGGGCTAGCTGTTCGGTCAGCTGTTGCTCGATTGCGGTTACTCGCTCCTGCCAAGGGCTGTTGAGTAACAATTGGATGCTGGCGTTAGCGACGGAACAAGCCAGGGGGTTGCCCATAAAAGTGGGGCCGTGCATAAACACACCGGCTTCCCCGCTGCAAATACCTTCGGCTACTTTATCGGTACAGAGGGCGGCGGCGAGGGTCATGGTGCCGCCGGTGAGGGCTTTGCCCAGTGTGAGGATATCGGGGGTGATATCGGCGTGCTCACAGGCAAACATTTTACCGCTGCGGCCAAAGCCGGTGGCGATTTCATCGGCGATAAGCAGTACGTTGTGCTCGTCGCAGAGTTCGCGCACCCGGCGCAAATAATCGGCAGAATAAAAACGCATGCCGCCGGCGCCCTGGACAATGGGCTCTAAAATAATCGCAGCGAGTTGATCGCGGTTTTCTTCCACTTGCTGGCGCAGTTCGGCGATATCACTGTCACTACAGGTACTACCAAATGGTGTTTGCGGAGCGGGTGCAAACTGGTGCTGGTTCAGATGCTCAGCAAACAAATGATGCATTCCGGTGACTGGATCACAGGTGGCCATGGCCCCGAAAGTATCACCGTGGTAACCGTTGCGCAGGGCCAGCAGGCGGTTCTTTTCGGGCTTGCCATGGGAGTGCCAGTATTGCACGGCCATCTTGATAGCCACTTCCACAGACACTGAACCGGAGTCAGCAAGAAATACCCGGTTGAGGCCGGCTGGAGTGATTTCCACTAATTTCTTGCACAGCTCGATTGCGGGCTCGTGAGTTAAACCGCCGAACATGACATGGGACATTTTGTCCATCTGATCGCGCATGGCCTGGTTTAGCTCGGGCACATTGTAGCCGTGCAGGGCGCTCCACCAGGAGGACATACCGTCGATCAGGCCGCGCCCGTCTTCCAGGTAAATACGTACCCCTTCGGCCCGCGTCACCGGGTATACCGGAGGCGGGTCGATCAGGGAGGAGTAGGGGTGCCAAATATGTTTGCGATCGAAATCCAGGTCCATAAAAACTAAATCTTTATTCTCAAGAGCCGATAATCATCAGTTAGGCCAGTTCGCGCAGTACTCTGAGCGGGGGCTGGCTGATCGAGCTGTAACAGGCCAGGGTACCGGCGGTGCCCACCAGTACTGCACCGGTGAGTGGTCCGGTTAGCCAAAGGACTGGGTGCAATATCACCGGCAGTTCAAAGACCCAATAAGACAGCACGGCCAAGGTGGCTTCCGCACCGATAGCCGCGAGCAAACCGGCGGCAAAACCCAGTAGGCCAAATTCCAGTATCAGGCTTCTCAGCAACAAGCGCCTGCGGCCTCCCAGTGTGCGGATAATTGCCGCTTCCTGCAATCGCTCGGCGATACTGGCGCGGACACCGGCGATTAAAACCAGGACCCCGGCAACCAGCATCAGGGCCATTACCGATTCGATGGCAAAGGACACCTGGTTAATGGTGTCGCGGATACGCTGGATGATCTTATCCAGCTCTATCACGCTGACGCTGGGGAAGGCGCGAACCAGGTCGTTGACCAGTAGCTTGTCCTCCGGTGGGAGGTAAAAACTGGTGATATAGGTAGCCGGGAAATCATCGATAGTGCCCGGTGCAAATATCATATAGAAGTTGGGGCGCATGCTGTTCCAGTCCAGCGAGCGGAAGCTGGCTACCGGGGCTTCTACTTCGAGGCCGCCGATAGAGAAACGCAATTGATCTCCCAGTGACAGTTCCAGCTGGGCTGCCAGCTCCACTTCTACGGAAACACCTTCGCTGGCCTTGTCCCACCACTCGCCTTCCAGGATACGGTTGTCCGGTGCCAGGGTATCGGTGTAGCTCAGGTTTAACTCCCGGCGAACGCCACCGGGACGATCTTTCTTCTCTTTAATCGAAACACCGTTAATCGCTACCAAGCGGCCGCGCACCATGGGGTAAAACTCGGTGCTGCTTACCTCGCCCTCTGCCAGCATGTTTTCCATGGTTGGAACATCGTGGGGGGCGATATTCAGGAGAAAGTGGTTGGGGGCTTTTTCCGGTAATTGCATCCGCCATTCGTCCACCAGGGCGGTGCGGGCAAAGACCATGGCCAGCATGGCCAATAATCCGGTGCCAAAAGCGGCAATCAATAAAGTGTTGAACGCGGCTCGGCGTTGCAGGCTACCCAGGGCAATGCGCCAGGCGCCCCCCAGGGAAGCCAATTTGCCGCGCACCAGGAGTCGGTTAACCAGGGCGCTGCCCGCTACCAACAGGAGCATGCCGACAAACAGGGCGAGTGTCATAAGCAGGCTGCCGGAAAGCCACCAGATCAGGAGCAGCATGGCGCTGGGGCCGAGAATCAGCCCGAGCCATTCGCGTCTGTCCGGATTACTCCAGTCATGTCGCAAGGTTTGCATCGGGTCTGTACGCGCCAAACGGAACAGCGGTGGCAGGGCAAAGCCCAGGGCGCAGGCGAGGCCGGTAGCGAGTCCAATCAGCAGTGGGCTCCAGCTGGTGGCCGGGGGTTGAACCGGGAAGAACCCTTCCATCAGGTTGACCGCCTGGCTCTGGATAAAGGTGCCCAGTGCCAGCCCGATAGCAGTGGCAATCAGGGTGAGGGCGGCCAGCTGCTCCAGGTAGATACCGAGGATTTTATTGCGCCCGGCGCCGAGACTTTTCATTACGGCTACGTAGGCGCCATGGCGCAGTCCGTAGCGCCTTGCTGCCAGGCCGACGGCGACACTGGCGAGCAGTACAGCCAGGCTGGCGGCGAGAAACAGGAAGGACTCGGCTCTATCCAGGGCTGAGGCAACACGGGGCTGGCCTTCGCGCAGGTCCAGTATCCGCTGATGTTCAGTCAGTTGAGGTTTGAGCCAGTCAAAGTAATCCTTCAGGACTTGGTCATCACCGGCAAACAGGTAGCGGTAGCGCACTCGGCTGCCGGGCTGGATCACACCTGCGGCGGGCAGGTCGGCGGTATTGGCTAATACTCGCGCGCCCATATCAAACAGGCTGGTGCCCCGGTCGGGTTCCCGCTCCAGTATGGCTGTCACTTTTAATTGGGTGTCGCCGAGGGCGATAGGATCGCCGAGCTGGATTCCCATCAAAGGTAGAAGGCGGGACTCCACCCAGGCTTCTCCAGGGGGAGGTCCTTGTGGTGCCACTTCACTAGGGCCGCCCTGGGCCTTGCTGATTTCCAGTTGCCCCACCAATGGATAGCCTTTGTCGACGGCTTTGACCGAGACAAATTGGAACTGGTCGTTGGCGGAGATCATGGAGGAAAACTGGACTATCTGGCCCTGTTCCAATCCCTTTTTGTCGGCCTCTTCCAGCCATGCGCTATCCACGGGTTTGCTGCTGCGCAGCACCCGCTCTGCGGCCAGGAAAGTGAGGGATTGCTGCTCCATGGCGCGGGTAAGGCGGTCGGTAAAATGGGCGATCGCAGTGACACAGGTAACAGCTAAAACCAGGGCTGAGGCAATTAGCGCTAACTCGCCACCGCGCCAGTCCCTGAACAGCAGTCTGAGTGGCAGCATCAGGCGGACACCTCCGACAGGTTGTCCCCGTCGATAAGGGGAGCGTAGGAATCTACGGCACCGGCCGACATATGCAGGTGGGAGGCACAGCGCTCTGCCAGTCGCTGTTCGTGAGTCACCAGCACCAGGGTGGTGTCAGACTCTTCGTTGAGTTTAAACAGCAGGTCGATAATTTTGGCGCCGTTGCCGGCGTCGAGGCTGCCGGTGGGTTCGTCGGCAAAGAGGATGGCATCTTTGCTGCTAAAGCTGGCAAAGGCCCGGGCAATGGCCACCCGCTGTTGCTCACCGCCGGATAACTGGCGCGGGTAGTGGCGCAGTCGCTGTTCCAGGCCCACCCGGGCGAGAAACTCTTCCGCCCGCTTGGCGGCGCCCCGCTCACCGCGCAATTCGCTCGGCAGCATCACATTTTCCAGGGCGGTAAGGCCGGGTAGCAGCTGGAAAGTCTGGAATACAAAGCCCACGCAGCGGGCGCGCACTGCTGCGCGCTGCTCTTCGTCCATGGCGGTGATCTCGTCCCCCGCCAGCCAGATCTTGCCCTCGGTAGGTTTGTCCAATCCTGCCAGCAGGCCGAGCAGGGTGGACTTGCCGGAACCTGAGGCCCCTGTCACAGCGAGGCTCTCGCCACGGGCGACTTTCAGGGAGATATTGTTTAATAGGGTCAGTGGCCCTTCGCTGGTGGAGACCCTGTGATAGAGGTTTTCTGCCGTGAGAATGGCGGACATACTGTATTCCCTTTGCGGATACGCGAGATTTTTGGAGAGTATGACATGACAACAGCCTTTTTTCGGCAGTTACTGACTCGGTTCGGCTTGGTGCTGATGCTGTCGGTCCCCAATCTGGCACTGAGTGCCAACAAGCCCGGCACTCTGCTCGTATTAGGGGATAGCATAAGTGCAGCCTACGGTATCGATGAGGAGTTGGGCTGGGTCAACCTGTTGCAAGAGCGCTTGCAGGAGAAGGGGCGCCCGGTGAAGGTGGTCAATGCCAGCATCAGTGGGGAGACCTCCGCAGGCGGCCTGACCCGGCTGCCGCGCCTGATGGAAGAGCACAATCCCCAGTGGCTGATTGTCGAGTTGGGCGGTAACGACGGTCTGCGCGGCTACCCACCCCAAAGTTTGCAGCGCAATTTGCAGCAGATGGTCAAGCTGGCTAAAGATTCCGGGGCCGAAGTCCTGCTGTTGGGGATGCGTATCCCGCCCAACTACGGCCGCGCTTATACCGAGGCTTTTGCCGCTGTATTCCCCAAAGTGGCCAAGGCCGAAGAGGTCGCCCTGGTGCCTTTCTTATTGGAAACCGTGGCCCTGGAGCAGGGCGCTATGCAATCCGACGGTATCCACCCCACCGCCAAGGCGCAGCCGGCCCTGCTGGATCATGTCTGGCCCTGCGTGAAGTCTCTGTTGGGGGAGAAGGCGGCTGGTGAGTCGTGTACTCCGTGATCGAAATGCGTACAATCGCGCCCCCAGGAACAGGAAAGCCTGGCTCTGGTCCCAAAGTTTAAGGTTTTGTGCCGGTACTCTGGGCCCGGTCACTGGTCGCGAATGAGTTAGAGAGACACCATGCCCGAATTGGAAAACCGCCGCGAGCGGCTCGAGTTTAATAAGCTGCAAAAGCGCCTGCGCCGCCATGTGGGCCGCGCCATCGCCGACTTCAACATGATTGAAGAGGGCGACAAGATTATGGTCTGTTTGTCCGGCGGTAAGGATTCCTACGCCATGCTGGACGTGCTGCTGAATTTGCAGAGGACAGCGCCGGTTAACTTTGAACTGGTGGCGGTCAATATGGACCAGAAACAGCCGGGTTTCCCCGAGCATATCCTGCCGGAATACCTGCAGTCCCTGGGTGTTCCTCACCATATTGTCGAGAAAGATACCTACTCGGTCGTGAAGGAAGTGGTGCCCGAGGGCAAGACCACCTGCGGGCTCTGCTCCCGTCTGCGCCGTGGCACCCTGTATGGCTTTGCTGAAGAAATTGGCGCCACTAAGGTGGCACTGGGCCATCACAAAGACGATATCGTCGAGACCCTTTTCCTGAATATGTTTTACGGTGGTCGCCTCAAGGCGATGCCGCCCAAACTGCGCGCCGACGATGGCCGCAATATCGTGATTCGTCCGCTCGCCTATTGCCGCGAAGAGGACATCGCCCAGTACGCCGAGTACAAGCAGTTCCCGATTATTCCGTGCAACCTGTGCGGCAGCCAGGAGAACCTTCAGCGCCAGGCGATCAAGCAGATGGTGCGGGAGTGGGATAAGAAATTCCCAGGCCGCAGCGAGAATATTTTCGCCGCGATTACCCGGGTGTCCCCGTCACAATTGGCGGACAGGGACCTCTACGATTTTGAGAGTCTGGAACTGGATCGCTCTAAGCCGTCGGCTGTCGAGCGTCCTGACCATTCAATCCAGCGCCAGGTGAATTCTTGGGAGCCTGAGGATGCTCAGGAAGTGGAGCCCCAGTATATCGAGGCGCTGAATCTGTAGGATCTGCACCGCTGACCAGTTGCGCGTAACTGCATTCAAAGTCCCGGGGACTGGCACTGGGCCCGTGGTGAAAGTGCTGATGCCAGAGGCGCGCCATATTGGCCACGTCTGAGGTTTCCTCGTCCTGGATCTTGTGGACTTCGGCCGACCTGTAAATCAGCCAGGCGATAGCTGTGGCATAGCGCAGGTTGGTGGTCAATTCGCTGTGGGGGTGATCGAGAAAATCCCGCTGGCTCGCTAGCCCTCGCACTTTTGAGGCGAGGCTTGGGTGATCGATCAGGTATTGATCCCAGATTTCCCGATGAGTGTGGGGCTGGATTTGGTAAATACCCAGCCCGTGGCGCCGTCCCTGTTTGAGGTGGAAGCCCAATTGCGACTCCTGGGCAGCGGTTCCCAGAAGGAGATTCTCCATGCCCTGGCTCCAGGCTCTCAAGTGCTTGAGGGTTGGACGGATAACCTGGAGTCGGAGCTCGTCCAGACAAATGCCCATAGTGTTGTCTTTTTTTCTGTAGTTGTATCCAACATATATGTAGTTTGCTGATTGAGTCGGCGCCACCTTATGGGTAGATTTACGCGCAATAAACATAACAATTTTTAGGTGGTGCTCTTTCCATAGCTCAATGCGCTGAAAAATTGAGCAGGAAAACGCAGACTATTCCCGCGCCAAGTACCACCCCACTTTGATCAGAAGGAATCCCTTATGGCCGCCGAGTGGCTGATCGCCCTTACTTTTGTCGCCTATTTGGCGTTGATTGTTGTTATCGGTATTTACGCCTACATGCGTACGAAAAATGCCAGCGACTATTTCCTCGGCGGACGCTCCCTGCCGCCGGCTGTGGCGGCCCTGTCTGCCGGAGCCTCGGATATGAGTGGCTGGCTGCTTCTGGGTTTGCCTGGCGCGGCCTATGCAGCGGGGCTCTCTGCCGGTTGGATCGCAATTGGCCTTTTCTCCGGCATCGTTCTGAGCTGGGTGACAATGGGCCGGCGCCTGCGCATCTACACCTATGAGCTGGACGACTCCCTGACGGTGCCAGCCTATCTGGATCGTCGGTTTAAGATGGGGCACCCCTATCTGCGCACCGTCTGCGCGATATTCATCCTTCTATTTTTCCTTTTCTATGTGGCTTCGGGTCTGATTGCCGGCGGCAAATTGTTTGAAACGGTGTTTGGCTGGGATTATCGCTGGGCGGTGATTATCGGTGCGGTTGCCGTTATTTCTTACACGCTGTTTGGCGGGTTTTTGGCGGTGTCCTGGACCGATGTGTTCCAGGGACTGCTGATGAGTGCGGCGCTGATTGCGGTGCCTCTCGTTGTTATTTCTGACCAGGGTGGTTTTTCTGCCAGCTGGACTCGCCTGCAAACGGAGATGCCACAGCTGACCCATTGGATGACCGATAACACCGGGCAAACCTTAAGCCTGGTGGCGATACTCAGTTCCCTTGCGTGGGGACTGGGCTACTTCGGCCAGCCGCATATCTTGGCGCGATTTATGGCGGTGCGCAGCCCTAACGATATTCCGGTTGCGGCGACAGTGGCGGCGGTTTGGTCCCTGGCCGGTTTCTTGGGTGCAATGGCGGTAGGCCTGTTTGCCCACCTGGAAATCCAGCAGAGTCTGCCAGATGGCGAAACTGTGTTTATGGAAATGGTGCAGGTGCTGTTCCATCCGCTAGTTGCCGGTGTTCTTTTGGCGGCGATTTTGTCTGCCATTATGAGTACGGCAGATTCCCAGCTGTTGGTGTCCTCGGCTGCACTGGCGGAGGATATTTACCACGTTTGGTTTGGGCGTGAGACCACTCCGGAAGCCATGGTGAAAGTGGGGCGATGGGCGGTGGTTGCTTTATCACTGGTCGCTGTGTGGATTGCGATGGACCCGGATTCCAAGGTTCTGGATGTGGTGAGTTACGCCTGGGCTGGCCTGGGTGCCGCCTTTGGCCCGGCGTTGTTGATCAGTCTCTACTGGTCCCGTATGACCGGTAGTGGCGCTATTGCCGGTGTTATCGTTGGCGGCCTCACCGTTGTGGTGTGGGAGCAACTCTCCGGTGGCATTTTTGATGTTTATGAGCTGTTGCCGGGTTTTGTTTTCTCTTCAGCTGCTATCGTGTTAGTGAGCGCGCTGACGAAGTGCCCGGAAGCCGTTGCCTCACAGCACCGCAAGTTGCTTGGTTGAGGGGGCAGGGCAGGACTTGAGCCCGAGCGACTCGATCGGGCCGAGACAGACCAGCCGCGCTAGGGACGCATCTCTGGCAAAGGTGCGACTGTTGTGAAGTGAAATGGATTTCCATCCGCAGCAATTATTCAAATAGCGGTTGGAGATGCTGAGTGATCAAAGTTCATCTCGGTGATATCACTCGATTGCACGTCGATGTAATCGTCAATGCTGCCAACAGCCGTCTCTTGGGAGGCGGTGGTGTCGATGGGGCCATACACCGCGCAGCGGGGCCCAATCTACTGGAGGCCTGCCGCAGTCTGGGCGGCTGTCCTGTTGGTGAAGTACGCGCCACTGGCGCTTATTCTATTCCCGTAAAACGTATCTACCACACGGTTGGGCCAGTTTGGCGTGGCGGCAGTTTGGGTGAGCCCGAGTTGCTCTCCAGCTGTTATCGGCACTGCCTGGCATTGGCTCGGCGCGAAAATATGCGCTCGATTGCTTTTCCGGCGATCAGTTGTGGCGTTTACGACTACCCCCCGGCGCTGGCTGTAGAGGTGGCTGTAGAGCAGGTGCAGCAATTCCAGGAGAAGGAGGGGGCGCCGCAGCAGGTTGTATTCTGTTGTTTCGATAAATCGATGGCGGATCTCTATCTATCCCAGTTGGATGCCTACGTTAGGCGCTAAAAGCCACGTTTTGTAGGCCTCGTGGTATTTTCGGCCATTGATTGATATCCATGGGTTGGGGATTATTATTACTCTGACAATAACAATATAAGAATGAGGAGATTGTCATGCGCAGTGCCCAGCAGTGGTTTTCCGAGTATGGTGAGAGTCATCAGAATCCGATCAACAAATCCATTCATTGGATTGCTGTTCCCGTAATTTATGCAACTGTGGCCGGACTTTTGTGGGCAGTTCCGCAGCCGGAATTTATGGCGACAATTCCCTGGCTGAACTGGGCTGTCGTGGTGACAATCCCGATTCTTCTGTTTTATTTCGCGATGTCGTTTCCCATTGCCCTGGGAATGACGGGATTAACTGTTCTGTGTTTGTGGGCTTGGTCGGTATTAGAGCGGCTGGGGGTGCCTATCTGGCAGACGGCACTGGCCCTATTCGTGATCATGTGGGTGTTCCAATTTATTGGTCACCATATCGAAGGCAAGAAACCCTCTTTCTTTAAGGACTTACAATTCCTGTTGATCGGCCCAGCCTGGGTGATTGGTTTTATTTACCGGAAACTGGGCATTCAATACTGATTGCCGGTTTATGCAGATGAGTGGCTGTGGCCACTCATCGATCTATCCTGCTATCGGTTGTAGTGAACCGGTACTTCCAGTGTCTCTTTAACTTCTTCCATCACCACATAGCTGGTGCACTCCTGCACCTCCGGCAGTGTCAAAAGCGTTTCACCGTAGAACTTACGGTAGGCACTCATATCCGCCACCCGGGCTTTGATTAAGTAATCGAAATTCCCCGATACCAGGTAACACTCCTGCACTTCCGGCAGGGCGGCCACGGCATTGCGAAATTCCTCAAAGGCGTCCTGTGCGGATCGATTCAGTCTGATCTGCACAAAAACCACCAGGGCAGCATCAAGGTACTCCGGGTTGATCAGGGCGGTGTAGCCCTGAATAACATTGTCACTTTCCAGGCGTTTGACTCGCTCGACGCAGGGGGTCGCGGTCAGACCTACCTGTCGGGCCAGCTCTGCATAGCTGGTTCGTCCATTCTTTTGTAGAACACGCAATATGTTCCGGTCGATAGTGCTTAGCTCTCCCGCACGTTTGCGCATAACTGCTGACTCCGAATTGGTCGACATGGTCAAAAAGTAGACTTGGCGATAGGTTGTATAGTGGATTCCACTAGTTTTATCAAAAATCTACTAAATATCCACTTCTTATCTGTTCTTATACTGGGGAAAACATAGAAATTAGGTACTCCTATTTGATTAAGGCAGTACCGAGCGCACAGAGCGAGGAGAAGGAAAATGTTGATTGGCGTCCCTAAAGAGATTAAGAACCACGAGTATCGTATTGGCCTGACGCCGTCGAGTGTTCGCGAACTGGTTGGCCACGGCCACGAAGTGATCGTACAGAAGGATGGTGGTGCCGCTATTGGTTTCCCCGACGAGATGTACGTTCAAGCCGGCGCCAAGATTATCGATACTCCGGAAGAGATTTTAGCCACTGCCGATATGATCGTCAAGGTAAAAGAGCCCCAGCCCCACGAGTGCGAAATGCTGCGCCCTGGGCAGGTTCTGTACACCTATCTGCACCTGGCTCCAGACCCCAAACAAACTGAGCTGCTGGTGAAGTCCGGCGCTACCTGCATCGCTTATGAAACTGTAACCGACCGCTTCGGCGGCCTGCCTCTGCTGGCGCCTATGTCTGAAGTTGCCGGTCGTATGTCTGTACAGTGCGGTGCCCACCACCTGGAAAAAGCCCAGGGTGGTCTCGGCGTACTGCTCGGCGGTGTTCCCGGTGTAGCTCCCGCTAAAGTCCTGATTATCGGTGGTGGTGTTGTTGGTACTAACGCAGCGAAGATGGCCCTGGGTATGGGTGCTGACGTTACTATCCTCGACCGTTCCCTGCCGCGTCTGCGTCAGCTGGACGATATTTTCGGTGGTGCGGTTCGCACTGAGTACTCCACTAACGATGCTATTGAAAAGCACGCACTGGAAGCTGACCTGGTTGTTGGTGCGGTTCTGATTCCTGGCGCGGCAGCCCCCAAACTGCTGACCCGCGACATTATCAGCCGTATGAAGAAAGGCGCAGTTGTAGCTGACGTTGCTATTGACCAGGGCGGTTGTTTCGAGACTTCCAAGGCGACTACCCACCAAGAGCCTACTTACGTAGTTGATGGTGTGGTTCACTACTGTGTTGCCAACATGCCCGGTGGTGTAGCTCGCACCTCTACTATGGCCCTGAACAATGCCACCCTGCCTTTCGCGGTAGCCCTGGCAAACAAAGGCGCCAAGCAGGCACTGTTGGACGATTCCAACCTGCTGGAAGGCCTGAATGTTCACGCTGGCATGGTGACCTACCAAGCCGTAGCCGACGTATTGGGTTACGAGTTTGTAGATCCCAAATTGGCTCTGCAAAAACAAGCAGTAGCGGAAGACGCTGTAGCTTAATTGCCCCCGGTGGCCGCCTGCGGGCGGCCGCATTGTAAATAAGCGGTAACGCGCTTGTTGTTGGGAAGTTTCCCCCGGAGCGCTCTTTGCGTTCCTCTCTGTGAGACCTGGTGGCATAGCCACTAATTGATAGCCGCGTATTTACGCGGCTTTTTTATGCGCGTTATTTATGTTTTGGAGAAAGTTGGACTTGTTGTTTAGGGAAAAACTGGGGAAGGGGAGGAGGAAAAGAAAAAGGATGCTGAGGGACTTCCTTGTCGCCTCACGGGGGAGAAGGGCTAGGATTAAATAACCCAGATTTCTACCCGGCGATTTTTTATCTTTGAGCTTGAGCTGTTGGAGGCTACCGGCAGATAGGCACCAAAGCCCTGAACCGGTGCTGTATTAATCTGGTGATCCCTGAGTGCGGAGCGAACGGTAACTGCGCGTAGTTTTGATAAAACGATTGAGCGTCCCTCGCTCACTTTCTCATCGCCAAATCCGATCAATAGCAGTCGCTTGTGGCTGTTCTCAGGCTTTTGCATAAAGCGGACAAGTCGCTGTATATCCTGTTTTGCCTTGTTATCTAAAGAGGCGCTGCCTTCAGAGAAACGGAAGTTAATACTCAGGCGTTCTGCATTTTCCGTTAATTTCAGGTATTCGCTGGGCCCCTCCCGGTTGGCTTCAGGTTTTACACCCATTGGCGTCTGCGCGACAAATCCAGTGGCCTTTACCAGCTCCTGCCCCTGCTCGCTCTGTACAAAGTGCAGGAACTCTTCGGCGACGGGTTTTAAATTGTAAGCTGCGGTATAGAGAAATAGACGGCGGGAGAGGGGGTAGTCCTCGGTTGCAATTGTCAGATGCTCTGGAGCTTGCGGTTGGGTGTTCTGGTCAGATACCGATACGGCCTTGGCTCGTCGAATAGACGCCAAGCCGACAAATCCAATACTGTTGGGATTCGCCGAAACACGGTCTGACAATTGATCATTCGATTCGAAGCGTTTTGCATTAGTAATAAGGGAGTACTTTTTCCCGAGCACCAAGCTTTTAAACGTATCCCAGGTGCCGGACTGATTATCTCTCGCCAGAACTTTGATACGACCTTTCCGCCCGCCCACTTCAGACCAGTCGGTAATTTTCCCGGAAAATATTGCTGCTATTTGTTGCAGGGTTAATTGAGTAATGGGGTTTTGAGGGTGAACAATAATGGCGAGTCCATCGATGGCAATGACATGTTCTGCACCTTGACCGCGCATATCTCCAAAGCGACTCAGCGCTGCATGCTCAGCATCTTTTATTGGTCGCGAAGCCATGGCGATATTTGCCTGGGACCGTTCAAGGCCTTTAAATCCAGTGCTTGAACCGTGTGCCGCAATATCGACATAAATTTTATTGCTGCCCAGATCCCCCTGTACTCGAACCTCATTTTCTTTCTCTAGAGGAATAACCTCCAGATTACTGCCACCTCGGGATTCCAGGTAATTACTCACCAGGTTGGGTGCCAGCTTTGCACCGACAGTATTGGAGCCGTGTAGAGTAAAAAGCAGGCCCGTTGTATCGGGAGGGAAACGGGTTTGGGCTGTAGAAGTTGCAGCAGCCAGTGCCCCCCCAATAAGAAGTAAGGTAAGGGTTTGCTTTAGCCGGCTTAAGAATACGCTCATAGTAATTCGACCGTAAGGTGGTAAAACGAGGGCGCAAAATATGACTTAATTGTGACAAATTGATGAAATATTGATTGCTGAATTGTGCAAATGTCTCATCGCAAGAGATAGGTAACTTTACTGGGGGTTATTTGAACAATTGAAGTATGGGTAGTTAAGCTTTCGTAAAAGCTTAAAAAGCAATACGTCGGGTAAGTACTCAGGGGCTCCTGTGGATATGCAGCAGAGCCTCGTAAAGTCCGATAATTTAAAACGCGGGAAATAACCGGCTAATTAGCACTGGCAGTGCAGTTTCTACCCGTAAAATACGTGGCCCCAGGTGAACGGATTGAAAACCTGCTTCCTGGAGTTTCTCGACTTCATAACTGATAAAGCCGCCTTCAGGGCCAATGGCTAAAGTGGTCGGTTGCTTTATGTCCACAGGGCAAGCCGTTCCCCCTACTGGATGAGCCACCAGTTTACGGGAGTCACTGGAAAGGGAAGGGAGTTCGTCTTCGACAAACGGTTTAAAGCGTTTGCGCAACAGAATTTCCGGCATTTGCGTATCGACAGCCTGCTCGAGTCCGAGCAGGCATTGCTCAAAGAGTTTGTCTTCCTGCAACCAAGGGGTTTGCCAGTAAGACTTTTCGACCCGGTAACTATTGATCAGAACCAGTTTTTTGACCCCGAGCGCAGTCAGGTGCTGGATAACCCGCTTGAGCATTTTGGGGCGAGGCAGGGCCAAAATAAGTGTGAGAGGTAATGGCTGGGGCGGATCGGTTGCGAATGCCACTTCAAGCTCAACGCACTTCTCGTCGAGCGTAACAATCTCGCCACTACCTATTTGCCCGTCGAGCAGCCCGACACGAAGTTGTTGTCCCGGTGCTGCTCTGTGAACCTTAGTGATGTGCTCCAATTGGCGTCCACTAAGGCGGACGCGATTGGGACTAATAAAGTCGTACTTTTGTAAAACAATCAGGTTCAAAGTCGGGCGCCTTGGTACTTCAATTTATAATGGTGTCGATGCTATGGGGCTGGATTAGCTGGTTTGAGCTGAAGCAATCGCGCCTTTGCCAATACCTTCGTAGGCTCTTACGGTAATCGCTTTCCCCGGTTCTCTTGCCGCCAGGGTGTTGGCGATATATTGGGCCAACTGCTCCACCGTGGTATCACAGTCAAGAATTTCACAAACTTTGGCAGGGATGGACAGGGTGAAGTTTCCCTGTTGCGCACTGTAAGCAAAGTTATGGATTTCCTCACCGCGATCATCGGCAGTTGTTGAAACCAGATCCTCGCGAGTGCCCAGGTAGATATCTTCCCAGCACCCAGCCCAGTACTTTTCCAGCTCTGTATCGCGTTGGCCACCCGTCATGACCTGAATGCGTGAACGGTGTCCATGGGCGATACGTTGGCAGTTACCAAGGTGTTTTTTCAGGCCATGGCTGTAGTGGTAGAAGGCATCTTCAATCACTTCACAGTGGAAGCTGAGCTTGAGCTTCTCCACGCTGTCGGGGAAGTGGCTGGCCAGCTGCTGGACACACCAGACGGCGACGCTCTCAGGGGTAATTACCTCGGCGTCCACTAAGGCAAAAGCTTGTTCCGGACCTGACACTTTAATAGATGCCCCGTTTTCCAATAGCCAGGTCAGGTTAACCTGGTCTCCACTGTGCTCCAGGGTCAGTTGGGGTGAGCGGGTAGGTACCAGGAGGCGGTGGTCGACTTGATCATCCAGCCAGTGCCTTAGGGTCTTTTTCACTATGCCAAAGTCGCAAACCATCCCCTGTTCATCCAAGGCGCCATCGAGGGCTGCGTTTGCCAGCCAGGTCTCGCCTACGATGCCTCGTTTTGAGTCGAGGTAGCTGAAGTCAACGTTGGTTAAATTATCGACAAACAAGTGCATGAGTAACTCTTTGCAGGGGGTGAGATAGTAGTCGTTTATTATAACCTGTTAATAGGGCTGGATCTTATTCGTTTATGCCTCTATAATCGCGCCCTCTTCGGATGCACTGACACCGAAGATCGTTGTGGCGGCCCTCCCGGTCCCCTCGCAATGAGCAGCTGTGAACTCCGCCAGGCCCGGAAGGGAGCAACGGTAGCAGTGGTATCATGTGCCGAGGGTGTTGCTGGTTGGGCTGCCTCCAATCTCTCCCTTCTTTGTTTCAAAAATCATCCCCTGAAATTCCCCGTTGAGAGTGTTTTGCTCGACCGTATCCTGGGTTTTTGCTCTTTTCCTCACCAAATTTTTTCTCGCAAAGACGATATAAAAGGGGATTTTGTGTCGATCTGGCTCGATCTTCGGCCTCGTCGTCGCTGATTGTGTGGGGCTTATGCTATAAACGGCGTCAACTATAAGCAGATCTAAAAATGATTCTTGAGGAGAAAATGAAAAAAGTTGCTCTCTCGATAGCGGTTGCCGTTGCACTGTCTGCCTGTGACAGTGGGCAGCAAGCGGTAAAACCGGTTGGTGTAGCCCAGGCGACTGCGGAAAGCCCAGCTGATAATTCCCAGCTGACAGTCAAAGATGCGCAAGCTTTCTTAAAAGATGCCCAGGCTCGCATGGAAAAAATGGGACAAGAGGCAAGCCATGCCGCTTGGCTTGCTTCTACCTATATCAATATTGATTCCCAATACGTAGAAGCTTTGGCTTCAGAGCGATACACCACCCTGGCCGTGGAGCTGGCTTCAGAGGCCGCCAAATTTAACGACTTGGACCTGGACCCGGATACCCGTCGCCAGTTGACCATGTTGAAGCAGGGGTTGGTATTCCCGGCGCCGAAAGATCCGGCACTAACTTCTGAGTTGGCGCAAATTGGCTCAAAAATGCAGGGCATGTACGGTGCCGGTAAATACTGCCGCGAAGATGCCGGTGAAGAAAAGTGCTATACCCTGACCGAGATGGGGCAGGTGATGGCGACTAATCGCGATCCTGAGTTGCTTAAGGATTTGTGGGTTGGTTGGCGTAAAGTTTCTCCTCCCATGAAGCCTCTGTATGAGCGCCAGGTGGAGATTGGTAATGCCGGCACCAAAGAATTGGGTTATGACAACCTAAGTGTTTTTTGGCGCTCCAAATACGATATGGCTCCGGATGCCTTTGCTGCGGATATGGATACCCAGTGGGGTAAAGTGAAGCCGTTGTACGAAGCTTTGCACTGCCATGTTCGCGCCAAGTTGAATGAGCATTACGGCGATGACGTAGTGCCGGCTCAGGGTAAAATCCCTGCGCACTTGCTGGGTAATATGTGGGCCCAGGAGTGGGGTAACGTCTATGACATAGTCAAAGACGATGACATGCAGGCGCCCTATGATCTGACTCAGCTGGTGGTTGATTCCGGCATGAGTGAAAAAGACATGGTTAAAGTGGGGGAGAAGTTCTTCACCTCCCTGGGCTTTAAGCCTCTACCGGAAACTTTCTGGGAGCGCTCTCAGTTCACCCAGCCACGCGATCGCGATGTAGTTTGTCATGCCAGTGCCTGGAATATGGATGGGCAGGACGATCTCCGCATCAAGATGTGTATCAATAAAACGGGTGAAGACCTGGTTACCATCCACCATGAATTGGGCCACAACTTCTACCAGCGCATCTATAAAGATCAGCCTTTCCTCTATAAAAATGGCGCTAACGACGGTTTCCACGAAGCTGTTGGCGACACTATCGCGCTTTCCATCACGCCGAAGTACCTGAAGGAAATCGGTCTGATGAATGAGGTGCCGGATGAGAGTAAAGATATCGGTTACCTGATGCAGCAGGCGCTGGATAAGATCGCCTTCCTGCCATTTGGTCTGCTCGTTGATAAGTGGCGCTGGCAGGTATTCAACGGTGAGGTGAAGCCGGAAGATTACAACAAAGCCTGGTGGAAACTGCGTGAAGATTACCAGGGCATTGCCGCTCCGGTAGAGCGCTCCGAAGAGAACTTCGATCCGGGTGCCAAGTACCATATCCCCGGTAATACACCTTACGCTCGCTACTTCCTGGCGCGTATCCAGCAGTTTCAATTCCACCGTGCGCTGTGTGAAGCCGCTGGTGAAACCGGACCGCTGCACCGCTGCTCCATCTACCAGAATGATGAGGCTGGTAAGAAGCTGCGCGCTATGTTGGCAATGGGTGCAAGCAAGCCCTGGCCGGATGCTATGGAAGCGCTCACCGGTCAGCGCGACCTGGATGCTTCCGCCATTATCGATTACTTCCAGCCGCTGATGGCATACCTGGAAGAGCAGAACCAAGGGCGTCAGTGCGGTTGGTAATCTGAGCTTTCAATTTTGTCGGTATTAGAAAAAGGGGCTTTGCCCCTTTTTCTGTTTTATGCGCACGTGAAATATGAATCTTAGGAATTAGTTGTGAGACTCAGTTATTAGTGGACAGGGGGTTGCTCTTCCTCAGAATTTAGAAAGCTGGCAGCAGCATTTAAAAATGCTTCCAGCGGGGGGTGGAGAGACCCAGTACCGACTTGATAACGGTTCATGCTTTTGTGGGCCAAGCCAGAATTAATTGTTGGTGTTGTACCGGTCCTGATAATTTTAAGTAGGTCGAATCCAAGAGGGGCGCCTCTCCCCTCGATGCCCGGAGTAACGACAAAGTCACTTTCCGAGTGACAGATATCGTACATTTTCAGTATGTTGTCGATGTTATCTTGGTATGTTCCTGAGAATATTTTGTGGGTGCCGCCAAAACCCATAGTCTCTGTGATGGCGCTGTCTCCCATATCTCGATTGACATCTGCAGGAGTGATGCCCGGCATTAATAATCCATGGCCAACCCCAGCCAAACCGGTAAACCAGGCCTTGTCCAACCCTGAAACTTGAATACCAAATTCCGTCCCATTACGAGCCATGGTTGTGATAATACTGCTGTGAGGAATACCGCTGCCTGCATCGGAAACAAGTTTGCAGGTGGCCATGATTGGGTTCAACGGGAATGTCTCATCCTTGTAAATTTGGTTCGCAATCTTTTCAATATCTTTTCGCTTTTTACTGGCCCGAATAACTCCCGGCATTAAAATTCTGGAGAAAATCAGTGTTGCGGCATTAGTCATGACATGGCAGTCGTCCCCCATAAGGAGGCTGCGGCCAATGATCGGTATAAAATCAATCCCGCCTTCATCTAGAATTGCTTGATTTAATACGGGAGCAATTTCGTCCTCTATCCAGCGAAGGTAATTGATTGCTGATTTATCGTAGACACCAAAGCGGATAGAGCTGCCGCGGTAATCGGCACGATCATCACTGAGATTGGAGTAAGCGCGATTACCAGATAGCTTATCTTCGACAATATACACAGACATTGAATAGGTAATAATACCTGCCATTGGCCCGACGGCATTGTGGTTGTGGCAGGGCTCAAGATCAACTTGGCCTTCCTCCATAACCTGTTCGGCTTCGGCTTTATCTTTAGCGAACCCCTCATAAATTAGACCGGCAATTATTGCGCCCTTTAACGGACCTGATGCCCGCTGCCAGGTTATTGGGGGGCCGGCATGCAAAATTAAATTCTTCCGCATTCCGGGAATGTTGTCGCTAGCTTTACCTATTCCGATCAAAATCGGCACAGCTTGCTTCATACGTTTAATGGATTCGTCATTAGCTTGCTGATTAAGTGCTTGGAATTCAGGGGTTGCCAGTTTATGGAGGATTTCCTCGGTGCTGGGCCTGAATTCAATATCCGTTCTCATCCCTACTCCCCTGAATTTAGCAATTCAGCATATTGTTCAGTAATGATGTTCATATTGCGTAGCATTAGATCCGTGGTGCCGGTAATTACCTGAATTTGGCGCTTTTCAGATATTTTCATATTTCCCTCAAACCCCCGGCTGGCGTAACTCAGATGGTCTTTTGCCTTTCGTAGGTTGTCATTGATCTCTGGCGTATTGAGGGGGCTCTCCAATAGCTGATTCAGTCGGTTGGAGTATTCGGAGAGATCTTCTTGCAATCCGGTTTCGGCATCATCCAAGGATACTTCCCAAAGTTTAGCAGCGTAGTTCTTGGCGATTCTCTGGGAGAGCATACGCTGGCGGCCGGCGATATTAATGAGTTCGGCGCTGTTGTGATTGGCGACTTGTTGGAGTTGGACCACATAGGTGTGAGCAGCAGAAAGAAGGGAGTTGCTGCGCTGAAATAATTCGCTGGCGCTTTGTTTATTGACGGGTTGTAAGGCGACAGACTCAAACGCTTTCCATTCTCTTTCAACTTTAACAAGTTGATCCCTGATCTTTTCTGCGCCATGAAAATTATTTAGTTTCTCGTGATTCTTTTTAAATTCGTGAATTGATCGGGCAAATACCTTTTCGTGGCGCTCTGCATCCGGTTGAATCCCGCGCAAGATGTAAGTCTGGGTGATGCGTTGGGATAGCATTCTTTGTCGACCAGCCGTATTGATGGCGTCTCCCATAGAGAAGGCTGCGACATCCAGGCTTAAAATTAACAAGATAAATACTGCTGACAACTTCATGATTTTACTCTTGTAGTTTGACTTACTTCACAATTTAAGTGGGTTTTATGTTTGCAATGCATGCGTGAGCCCTCTCGGTTAATGAGAGGTTGCAGGGGTATTACGGAGTTATTCAGAGATCCTTGAGTAACAGTGATGTGAGCTTATAGGGGCTGCTTTCTGAATAAGGCGATTTTGAACAATATTGATAAGTTAAACAAATAAGCTCCAAATTCCATTGATTGAGCAAAAATAAATAATTTAAATACGTTGTTAGGAAATATGATTTTGCAAACTCATCTGGTTTTAGGATTTGACGTTCCTTATATCAAATTTAAGGATGGAGATATCTAACCCTTTTTTTCGGTGTTAACGCTTTGGTGGTATTTGGATTGGGGGTGAGGGGGAGTTTTCTGGTGAGTGGATTGTTGTGGGGTTAATGGAGGCTTAGGTGAGGAGGATAATAGCTGGAAATAAAAAAGGCCCTACCAGGGGTAGAGCCTTCTTCTCATCAGATCTAAGGTGACTTAGAACTGGTAATTCAGAGCCAAGCTGAACAGGTAAGCTTCGGTCTTGGTGGTGCCACCATCGAAGTAGGTAATCAGGGTGTCGCTGATGTTGTTAGCTTCCTGGATAACTTCGTCATCACCCCAGATGTAGGCGAAAGCACCATCAACGGTAAGTTTGTCAGTCAGTGAGTAGGTACCGCCAACAGTCAGCCACTGGCGATCAGTGTCAGGAATAGACAGGGTACGCCAGGTAATCGGGAGATCTTCATCTACCAGCTCTGAGAGCTCTTCAGTTTCTTCGCGGTTTAAGCCGTCGCGGGCTGCGCCTTGGTCGTAAGCGTAACCAAAGCGGAAGGTCCACTCGTCATTGCGGTAGTATTCACCACCGATGCTGAAGCGAGAACCGCTCTGGAAGTTTTCTTCTTTCAGCAGAAGCGGGTTGTACTCTTCACCAGCGGAGGGGATAAAGGCTTCGAGGCGCTCGAAACGGTCCCAGTTGGTCCACATGTAGCCTACCGCCACACCCCAGTTATTGTTGAAGCGGTGGTAGAAGCCCAGCTCCAGGGTGTCAGGCAGGTTCAGGGTCAGGTTGCCGGAAGTATCGTCAAATGAATCCAGCGGGCTCGGAGCGATGTCGGAGCTTACTTCACCCTTAATTTTGGGGTCGTACTTAGCGTGGTAAGAAATACCTGCGCGAGTGTTGTCGCTGATGCGCCACAGGCCGCCGATGGTCCAGCTCAGGTCCCAGGCATCCCCTTTTACGTCCAACACGGTGGCGCCGGCGGGGTTAAATCCTAAGACGGGTTCTACAACGTCACCGATCAGGAAGTCATCGGGGAAGGTGGTGTTCAGTTCTGCATCAACGTAGAAAATATTCGCTGCCAGGCCAATGCTGAATTGATCGTTAAAATCGTAAGCAACAGATGGCTGGATGTTTACGGTCAGCAGAGAGGTTTTGTTGGCGATTGTAGTTGCAGGGAAGTTATCCGGGAAATCAGTTTCCAGGCCAAAGTCGGTGTACATGGCAAGGCCCCAGGACCACTCATCATTGATGGGGGCGGCCAGGTAGCCGTTGGGGATTACCGCGCTGGTGGCGTAGTCTTTGGCGCTCGCGGGAGTTTCGAATCCCAGGTAGCCAGTTTCCTCACTGCCGACATAGTAGGTGACATCACCATCAACATCGATTTCGGGGTCAACGTAAGTCGCACCAAGAGAAATGGTGTAAGTATTGAATAGAGCTGAACCGGCTGGGTTGCGCGCCAGAATTGCAGCGTTGTCGCCGATAGTGTTTTCGGCAGCAAATGCGCGGCCAAGGCCTGTTGCACTGGTTTCCTGCAAGTAGAAACCTGCAGCCATAGCGCCTTGGGAAACGGAGCTGATAGCTGCGGCCAGAACTGCGTGTCGCAGGTATTTTTTATTCATGAGAACCCATCTCTAAGTCTGCTGATTACTGAAAGCCATAAACAGGTTGGAAAAAACTCTGCCATGGCAGGAAGGCCTTTAGACTTATATAAGTACCTTCCACTTCCGTAGCAAATCCCTTACTAAAAAGTCTAGCAATACGTCATTGCCCTAGTGAGGGAGAGGAGTGACTTTATAAAGACAATGGGGACAAAAATCTATCCAAGTCGACGGATTTTTTTTCATCAGTCGAAAATGTGGCCATTTATTGGCTGGCAGCGACTTTTTCGCCGTTGATGGATAAATTTGTCAGGTTGATTTGATATCTTTTGCCATTTTCTTCTCTTTGGATAAGTTTCACCAAAGCGTAGTTCCATTGCGGTGCGATCCAGACAGTTGTCTCTCTTCCAGAGTCTTTATCTCTCACTCGAGCGACTTTAATTGTCTCCACCGAACCCAGAGGTGTTTTTAGGGTTTCAGTGCCAACTTGACTGAATTTGTAATCGCGAATTTTTTTGCCGTCGGCAACTTTGTATTGAAGGTCTGTTTTTCCTGCGGCGACATCGAGTGCCAGTTGGATTTGATAGCTCACCTTGTCAAGAGTATTGGGTGGGGCGTCTTTGAGATCCCGCTCCGGATTATGGACGTTAAAGATCATACCTTTTGACGGTTCGAAATTAAGTACCGTGGCGCGATTTCGACCAAGGCCTTTGCGGCGATATTCGTAATGTTGGGGGGTGATATGGCCATCCTGGCTGGTAAAGCGAGAGTACTCTTTAATGCTGGCAAAAAGGGCGCTGCTATCGAAGTCCAGGCGCCAGTTGCCGTCCTGTCCGGACAATTCCCGAGTAGCGGTAATGCTGATCCCATTAAATCGGGCGGCGTAGGTGGCTTTGAAAGGTTCCAGCTCAGCAGCAATTGCCTGGCCGGTAATTAAAAAAAGAAACAGAGAGGTAGCAAAAAGGCGCACTGTGATATCCCACAAAAAACTGAACCCTTTTGAATACTAGCTGGCGAGGCGCGCAAAGTACATTGAAGGACTTTTACCCCGCCAGCTATCAAGGGCTGGTTTTATGCGGAAACCTGAACCCCGTGGTGAGGTAGTAATTCGCCATCCAGCTGAACTCGATCATCCGCCATTTGCAGGCGCTGCTGGGCAAACCAGGTAACCGCCATGGGGTAAATGATGTGCTCTTGAACCTGCACTCGCTTTGCCAGCAGCTCAGGAGTGTCTCCCTCCTTAATAGGAACAATGGCCTGGACGATAGGTGGCCCGCCATCGAGTTCCTCGGTGACAAAATGCACGGTTACGCCGTGTTCTTTCTCTCCGGCTTCCAGTGCCCGCTTATGGGTATGCAGGCCCTGGTACTTCGGCAGTAAGGAGGGGTGAATGTTGATCAGGCGGCCGTTGTAGTGGCGCACAAAGTCGGGTGTCAAAATACGCATAAACCCAGCCAGTACAACCAAATCTGGTTTGCACTTGTCGATCTCTTCGATCAAGGCGTGGTCGAAGGTTTCTCTGCTGGAGTAATCCCGGTGATCCACCACAGAGGTGGGAACGCCTGCCTGTTCTGCGCGAGTCAGCCCATAGGCATCTGCCTTATTACTGACAACTGCAGTCACGGAAAAAGGCGCGTCCTTTTGTGCGGCGGCATCCAGCAGAGCCTGCAGGTTGCTGCCACTACCGGAGATTAATACGGCAACTCTACAAGACATTACAGCCCCGCCAGCTCTACTGCTTCCGCCCCTTCTTTGGCATCTTCGATAGTGCCAACGACAAAGGCGTCTTCGCCCATTTGCTTGAGAGCGGATAGTGCCGACTCGGATTGCTCTGCAGGCACGCAAATAACCATGCCAACACCGCAGTTAAACGTGCGGTACATTTCGCGGCTATCGATATTGCCTGCATCTCGCAGCCAATTAAATACAGGAGGCATTTCCCAGCTGGTGACATCAATACGCGCGCTGCAGCCTTCGGGCAGTACGCGGGGCAGGTTTTCCAGTAAGCCGCCGCCAGTGATATGGCTTAGCGCATTCACCTGGAAGGTCTTCATTAATTGCAGCAGGTTTTTAACGTAGATACGGGTCGGGGCCATCAGCGCCTTGGCCAGGGTTTCACCGCCGATGTCCTGCTGGAGATCGGCACCGCTGACTTCGAGAACCTTGCGGATCAGGGAGTAGCCATTGGAGTGGGGGCCACTGGAGGCCAAGCCGATCAATACGTCGCCAGCTTTAACTTTGCTGCCGTCGATGATTTCAGATTTTTCTACGACACCGGTGCAGAAGCCTGCCAGGTCATAATCGTCGCCTTCGTACATGCCGGGCATTTCGGCGGTCTCGCCGCCGACCAGTGCACAGCCTGACAGCTCACAGCCTTTGCCAATGCCGGTAACTACTTCTGCGGCAATATCGACATTGAGTTTGCCGGTTGCGTAATAGTCGAGGAAGAAGAGGGGTTCAGCCCCGGCTACGATCAGGTCATTCACACACATAGCGACAAGATCGATACCGATGCTGTCGTGAATGCCCAGGTCCATTGCCAGGCGTAATTTGGTACCTACACCATCGGTGCCAGAAACCAAAACCGGCTGTTTGTAACCGCTTGGAATTTCACACAGGGCGCCGAATCCGCCCAGTCCGCCCATGACCTCGGGGCGGGATGTGCGTTTGGCGACATTTTTGATGCGCTCTACCAGTGCATTACCTGCGTCGATATCGACACCGGCATCTTTATAAGAAAGGGACGTTTGCGTAGATTGCGGCTTGGAATCGCTCATGATTCTTCCTGCGGTGGGTATTCGAAGGGCGCGTATTCTATCTGGGTCTTGCCTTGGTAGCCACGCCCAGACGGCATCTCGAAGGGGGATTTCGGCATTTTCTCGCCATTTGAACTGTGAAATCACTCCGATAGTGAGAACTCGGGGCTGAGAGAAACGTCTGACGCTGATACAATAGCCGCAATTTTTAGTCCGCCCTAAAATCTGGCGTCTTGCACATCGATAATAATTTCTGCAAGCTCAGGGGCGGAAAATAAGAGGTTTGGAGAGAAGTCCTATGCACAAGCTGCTCCGGCAGGGATTGGTGTTGCAGTTGCTGGCTCTGATCATCAGTGTTCTAGCCCTACCGGTTCAAGCTCGAGTCATCTCGGATTTGTACGAAGTTGTCGAGGCTGTGTCGAGTCGCGGAGCCACGGATCGTACAGCAGCCGGAAGTCGCGGCCTGGAACGTGTGTTCGTACGTGTTACGGGAGATGCCGCTGTCGGTAGTAACCCAAATGTGCAGCCGGTATTAAAGAATGCACAGCAGTTTGTTCAGGGGTATCGCTATACCCGCGAAGACAATCAGCTCTACTTGCACCTTTCCTTTGATCCCCAAGCGATCTCCCGGCAAGTTAATCAAATGAACTTGCCCATGTGGCCTAACAATCGCCCCGGCACTCTGGTGTGGCTTGCAGTAGATACGCTGCAAGAGGGTCGCAGAACTCTGAGTGAAGAGGCGACCCCCGAGCTCTTCTCTGTACTCGAGGCAATGGCTATCGAGCGCGGTGTCCCCCTGGATTTCCCGGTAATGGACCTGAATGATCAGCGCAATATGCCCCTGGGATCTCTCTGGGCCCAGGATGAGCAAGCAGCTGAGAAGGCGGGTTTTCGCTATAGTCCCGATGCCACTTTGATGGGGCGGGTGCTTCAAGCTTCAGGCCATCGCTGGCAGGCAGATTGGCTGCTAATTCACGGCGGTCGCAGCTATGCCTTCGATACTGCCGGAGGTTCGCTGGAAGAGGTCGCTCTGCGCGGCGTTAACCAGCTGGCCAATATTCTCGCGCAGCGCTATGCGGTGTCCCCAAATGGCCAGGACAATCAGTTGGGCGCGGTGATTGTTGAGTTATCTGGTATCGACAGTTTTGCTGATTATGCCAAGGCATCTGGTTATCTACAGGGGTTGGCACAGGTCAGCAGTGCTAACCTGCTCTCTGTTGAAGGGGACCGAATGCGCCTGGCACTGGTCACTTCGGCAGGGTTGAGCAATTTGCGTGATACCCTGGCTCTAAACCATAAATTGCGAGCACAAGCGGACGGAGACGCCATTAACCTGAATGGATACCGTTCACCCTTGGGCAGCGCTGAGAATCCGTTGCGCTATCACTGGGATTGAGATGAGTATTCCGCAACAATTGCCGCTGGGGGTATCCCTGCGGGATGACGCCACTTTTGATAACTTCTACCTGTCGGATTCAGATCCAAATCGACAGGTAGTTGCCCTGCTGCAGTCTTTTGCCAGTGGCGAGAATCCCGAGTCTGTGATTTACATTTGGGGTGAGGCGGGTAGTGGTATTAGCCATTTGCTTCAGTCTGCTTGTCAGTGCGCAGAGGCCAATGGTCGCTCTTTCCATTATCTCCCTCTCGCAGACCTAATGACCATGGACCCGGCTGTTATTCTCGACGGACTCGAACGCCTGGACCTTGTTTGTATAGATGACGTTCATTTGCTGGAGGGGCAGCCCGAGTGGCAGACCGCTATTTTTCATCTCTATAACCGAGTTAAGGATGGCGGAAGGCAGCTACTAATGGGGGCTCGCAAGTCTCCCCGCGGTATGGATATTGCCCTGGCTGATTTGCAGTCACGCCTGCACTGGTCCCTGGTATTCCAGCTCAAAACCCTGAATGACAGCGATAAAGTTGCCGCCCTGCGCCGTCGCAGCCGTCTGCGCGGTTTTGACCTGCCGGAAGATGTGGCCCAGTACATATTGCACCGCGCCCCGAGGGATACTCGAGCACTCTTTCTGTGTCTGGAGGAGCTGGACCGGGCTTCACTTATGGCTAAGCGTAAAATCACCATTCCTTTTGTTAAGCAGGTTTTGGATATCTGACCCCAGAATTGGGTCCTGGCCGACCTGCTTTAGCTCCCTGAGCTCATTTGGGCTCCTCTGTCTTGTGTTTTAGCGGCACTAGACGCTTTTTCCGCCTATTATGGTTGGTGTTTACTCACTTCACCTCCCCCTATCTACTCCTGCTTCATCTCCTTCACCTGTGTATTTCCGTGTGAAATCTGCTCTGCTCACGATACCAATTTGAGGCAGCGAGTGGGTTTATGGTGAGTCTTGCCCCTGTTTGCTCCCAAATGTCTCTGGTTGAGGGCAGCGTTATGCCAAACATTCATAAAATCCTGTATGTCAGCCATGCTGCTGAGGATGAAAGCAGTGGACTCATGCAGGCTTTTGCAGTGGCGCGCAATCATCAGGCGGAGATAAAGGTTTTACTGGTCTGTCCGAAGGTGCCGGAAGGGTTTGAGGAGTTTAGTCGGCTCTGTGTGAGGACAATGCTTGATAGGGTCAGGAGTGAAATTGAGTCGGCCCGCGTACATATGGAGTTATCGGCGGAAAGGACCAATTTGGAGATTGAGTCAGATTGTGGTGCCCGACCTGCCGAGCGGGTGATCCGCCGGGTATTGGCTGAGGGCTATGACCTGGTGATCAAGAACGTTGAGGGTCGCAGTCAGCTTAAGGGTTTCAAGGCAATGGATATGGATCTGCTGCGAAAGTGTCCCTGCCCGGTATGGCTGTGCCGCCCAATCAAGGAGCATCGCAACAAGATTCAGGTGGCTGTAGCTCTCGACCCTGAATGCGAGGATGGCAGCACTTATGACTTGGCGATCCGGTTGCTGCGCTGGTCGAGAGTACTCGCTGACAGTTGCAGTGGGGTGTTGAATGTTATTTCCTGTTGGGACTTCGATATCGATGAATACTTGCGGCGCCATTTTCCCCTGAGCGCTTCTGAGGAAGAGTTGGATGAGGCCACTGAATCAGCGCGGGCCCAGCACCGATCAAAGCTCGATGTATTGATACGTGCATCCGGGATTGAGGGGGAAATACGTATTCACCATGTGGTTGCCCATCCAGATAACTTTATTCCATTGCTGATTGATGAAGAAGGTCTTGACTTGCTGGTTATGGGCACTGTTGGACGGGCGGGTATTCCCGGTTTCATTATGGGGAATACTGCAGAGAATATATTGCAGAAGGTCAGTTGCTCCCTGCTGGCTCTAAAGCCCAGTGACTTTGTATCGCCGATAAAATAGTTGTGAATTATGGGTCTAATTCAGCTTGGCCCCTGCGCTGATCGCTCTATCGGAATTCTCTGCTGCGGGAGTTGAGGTGATCCTGATACCGGGACAAAATTACAGCTAAGAATTCGGGAGAAATATAATGATTAAGACTATTGCCAAATGGTTTGGCGGCTTATTTTTTGTGGGGGTTTTGGCAGTTTCTGCTTTTGCTATTAATGCAGTTTATTTCAAGCCTTGGTCTATAGATGTATTTTTTGAACGTGTCTTTATAAAAATCGGCAGTAGCAGTCCGGAAATCCTTTCACAAATTAGAATTTTGGAACAATTTGGAATTGATGGACACAATGCGCATCTCGATGATTTGTCTGAAGAAGAGCAGTTGCGTGTTATTGAAATGATGAAGAGCGAGCTGGCGGTATTGCGCAGCTATGATCGCGAAAGTTTGGAAGGGCAGCAGGCCATTTCCTATGATGTGTTAGAGCATCTTCTCAGTATAAAGGCGGAAGTTGAACGCTGGAGGCACCATGATTACCCGCTTAACCAAATGTCGGGTGAGCAGAATAGGTTGCCGGAGTTTCTCGCTGAAGTACATCAGATCAACAATGTAAAAGAAGCTGATTATTACTTGTCTCGTCTGGGAGAGGTCGGACGTAAGTTTGATCAATTGCTGGATGGTCTGAAGATAAGGGAAGAGAAAGATATCCTGCCCCCGCGCTTTGTTGTCGATAGTGTTTTAGAGGAAATGCAGGGTTTTATCGCCGCGCCGGTAAAAGAAAATATACTTTATACCTCATTACTGGAGCGACTTAACAAAATTGAAAAGCTGGATAAACAGGAGCGGGAACGTATTCTCAGCCAAGCTGAGTTGCTGATTGGTACAGAAGTTTACGCCGCGTATCAAGGGCTAATCGATTATTCCAGTACTCTCCGGTTAAAAGTTGGAGAGAACAATGGTGTTTGGGCATTGCCGGATGGGGATGCCTACTATGCCTATCAAGTACGCAACTTTACCAGTACAGATATTGCACCGGAGGAACTCCATCGTATTGGGTTGGAAGAGGTTGCAAGAATTGAAACGGAAATGAATGAAATTTTTTCATCCGTTGGTAGAACCAGTGGCACTATTAGCGAACGTTTCTCTGCACTGAATAATGATCCCCAGTTTCTTTATGAGGATTCAGATTTAGGGCGGGAGAAAATTATTGCCGATTACCAGGTAATGATTGATGAAATTGATGCAGGCCTGGGTGACTATTTTGATTTAAAACCCAAAATGGGTGTTGAGGTGCGCCGAGTCCCAGAGTTTAAAGAGCAAGGTTCGGCGGGAGCCTACTACAACCCTCCAGCAATGGACGGGTCTCGCCCCGGCGTATTTTATGCAAACTTGCGGGATGTTTATGAAACCAAAAAGTTTGGAATGCGCACCTTGGCTTACCATGAAGCGGTACCTGGGCATCACTTCCAGTTGGCAATTGCACAAGAGCTAAAAGGTGTGCCGACTTTCCGTAAAATGGGGTTGTTTAATGCTTACTCGGAAGGGTGGGCACTGTACTCCGAGAAGCTTGCTAAAGAAGCCGGTTTCCAGGAAAACCCCTATGATGATTTGGGTCGGTTGCAGGCGGAAATGTTCCGGGCTGTGCGGTTGGTCGTGGATACTGGAATGCACTATAAGCGCTGGAGTCGCGAGCAAGCGATTGAGTATATGCTGGAAAAGACCGGTATGACTGAGTCTGAAGTCACCACCGAGATCGAGCGATATATGGTTTGGCCCGGTCAGGCACTGGCCTACAAAACCGGTATGCTGAAGATTCTTGAGTTGCGTGAACGCGCTAAAGAAGCGCTTGGTAGCCAGTTTGATATCCGCCATTTCCACAATGTAGTTCTCACCAATGGCGCTTTGCCATTGGCAGTGTTGGAGCAGCAGGTAGATCAGTGGATAGCAACCAACAAGAGTTAGGATTCACTTTTGCAGAGTATTCGGCTATAGGATCGTCAAAAGAGTAACTTAAAAGTTTGAGCATCTTTACCGCTAGAAAGGGTGAAGGTGCTCGGATTATGTGGTTTTAGTAACTAAAAAGGGAGAAGGGAAGAATACACCGCGCTTGGGACCCTATGAGGCATGGATGCCGATTAGGAGCTTACAGGGATGTATTCACAGCGTGTCTCGAGTGCGGTGTATTCTTTCCTTCCACCCCAGTAGTAAGAGTAGTACTTGTAAGGGGTTGGTAAGTGCCGAAGTCAAAAGCTATTACGATAGATGATGGGTTTTCTAGAGTTAAATTTCTAAAAGGAAGAACTCCCGAAACAACGGATGAGGAAGCTAAAGATGCATTTGCCTTATTGTCCGAGTATAGGGATGGTGGAATATACGTAGCCCATTATTCAGGGAATAGCGAGTGGGAAAGACACACCAATGGAGATGAGTTTGTTCAAGTTATAGGTGGGGAAACAGCTCTAATTCTTCTCGTTAACGGTGATGAGAAGCGGAACGAATTATCAGCCGGGCAAATATTGGTTATACCAAAAGGTATCTGGCACCGATTTGAAACGCCTAGCGAAGTAAAAGTTATGACTATTACCCCGCAGCCAACTGAGCACAGTATCGCTAAGCCATGCGATACCTAAGAGATAAGATCATTCTACATACCGGCAGCGGTTTGCAGTATAAGAGTGAGCGCTATTAGCTTAAATTAAAAAAGGCCACAGATAGTGGCCTTTTTTAATTCTGTTTTAACCTTTTAGTTATACTTTTGGAGTTCTGGTGTTTGCTATCCACTCGTCAATAATTTCCTCCAGGGCATCCAGTGGTACTGGGCCGTTGGCCAGAACTGCATTGTGGAATTGACGAATATCAAACTTCTCTCCCAGTTCTTTTTTGGCTTTCTCACGAAGCTGTAAAATTTTGAGCATGCCAATTTTGTAGGCTGTTGCCTGGCCGGGTAATACGATATAGCGCTCGACAGCTTTAATAACATCCCCCTCAGGATTAGGGGTGTTTTCCATCAGGTATTGTATGGCTTGTTCTCGGGTCCACTTCTTGGTGTGGATCCCGGTATCGACTACAAGGCGTCCTGCTCGCCACAACTCCATGGCGAGGCGCCCAAAATCTGAGTAGGGGTCTTGGTAGAGTCCCATCTCTTTTGGCACCATTTCAGAGTAAAGGCCCCAACCCTCCGTATAGGCGGTATAGTGACCATATTTACGGAATTTAGGGATATCCTGTAATTCCTGGGTGATAGAGAGCTGCATATGGTGGCCGGGGATGCCCTCGTGGTATGCCAGTGCTTCCATCTGGTAACTGGGCAAATCGTCCATATTGTAGAGGTTGGCGTAGTAGATGCCTGGGCGTGAGCCGTCGGCAGCAGGTTGCAGGTAAAAAGCTTTACCGGCAGATTTCTCCCGGAATGGTTCGACCGCTCTCACATCGAGGTCCGCTCTAGGTTTGGTGATAAATAACTCGTTCAGCCTACCCTTCATGGTATCGATAATGGTAGTAGCCTTCTCAAGATATGCAGCTTTCCCTTGTTCTGTGGTCGGGTAATAAAATTGCTGGTCGGTGCGCATAAATTCGAAGAAGTTTTTCAATTTACCTTCGAATTTTACTTTACGCATAATTTCACGCATCTCATCATGGATGCGAGTCACTTCTTCAAGGCCAATCCTATGAATTTCTTCGGCTGTCATATCGGTAGAAGTGTAAAAGCCGAGACGAAAATTATAAAAGTCACTGCCATCTGCCAGTTTCCAGGCGCCATCATCAGTAGTTGCGCGTATCTCAAGCTCTTGCAGGTAGTCGATTAGGGTTTTATAGGCGGGGCCAGTGTTGTCTTTTAGTGCTGTTTTAGCTTTATCTATTAAGGACTTTTTCTGCTCTTTACTGATATCGAGATTTTCTACTTTTCCCTTAAAGTCAGCAAATAGAGGGCTGTCCTTTTTTCTGTCAAAAGGAGCACCAGTAATTAGGTTTTGTGCATCTCCAATAACATAGGGGAAAACGAATTTTGGAATAGTGGTGCCAGCTTTGGCGTTTTCCTCCAGTTGGTCTTGCAGCTGTGCGAAATACTGGGGAATTCTATTTAAGCGGGAAATATAAGCTTCGGCATCCCTGATGTTATCGATACGGTGCTGGCTGATAAGTGTTGAAGCGGCGCCGGTATGGGTGGCGAACATTTGGTTGACTGGATAATTATGATTTCGCCACTTATAGGCTTCGATCTCTTGTTGCAAAGTGCGTTTTGCCAGTCGAAGATTAAGTTGGGTAGGTCGATCCAGTATAGCGGGATCAATTTTATTCAGCTCGGATAATTGACGCTTATTAATTTCATGGGTTTCTTGCGCAAACTCAGGAGTTAGATCATTCCATTTGCCGTACTCCTCTTTCAGACCCAAGAATGTTTTGAATTCAGGGCTGCGGTCTAGATGCTCCTGGAAGAACTTATCGAATAGCAAATTGACCTTCTTGCTGGCCTCACTCATTTCTTTGCTGACTTTCGGGGGAGGTGACCGATTAAGTGCACTTTCCTCTAAGGGGGCAACATTATGTGTATCCGCATTGTTGGTACTATCGTTGCAGCCCGTGAGAATGAGTGAGCTTACTGCCGCTGCAATCAGAGTTACTTTTAACTTCATGAGTACAATCCTTGCGTTCAAAGAGTAGCTCTTACTTTTTTATCATTATTTTTGCAGTTAATGGACTTTTTTATGTAAAAGCATCCCATTATTTGGTTTTGTGGATATAAATTCAGCAGAAACTAAGAGCGGTGCACTTTTTTGGTATGGGGAATACTGGGTATGTTTTATTTTGGTGCTTTTATACGACAGTGGCGGGTAAGGTGAGCTGAAAATAGGTGGGGGAGTTGAAATCAGACCCCAGTGCCAATCATGCTGGGAGCTGGTGATTGTTTAATAAGAAGTCCGGAGTGTCATTCCGGACTTCCCTGTAAAACAATAAATGCCGTATTGTAAAAACTATACAGAATTATTACTTCTGCAATGCTCTACTGACGATAAGAAAAAGACAGACAAGTAGTTATCAGGTACTTATCTGTCGCTTCTATCATTTATTGTTGGGTTTTTACTTTTGCAACCCACTCATTAACCAGTTCTTCCAGTACATCCAAGGGGACTGGGCCACTGGCCAGGATAGTGTCGTGGAAGCCGCGAACATCAAACTGATCACCCAGTTCTGTTTTGGCTTTTTCACGCAGCTCGACAATTTTCAGCATACCGATTTTGTATGCGGTTGCTTGGCCAGGCATCACGATATAGCGCTCGATCGCTTTAACCACGTCGCCTTTCGGGTTCGGGGTGTTCTCTACGAGGTAGTCGATCGCTTGCTCGCGGGTCCATTTCTTGGCGTGAAGGCCGGTGTCTACCACCAATCGGCCAGCGCGCCACAGTTCCATAGCCAGGCGTCCAAAGTCAGAGTAGGGGTCTTCATAGAAGCCCAATTCCTTGGGTACCAGCTCGGAATAGAGACCCCAGCCTTCGGTATAAGCAGTGTAACCACCGTATTTACGGAACTTGGGAATATCCTGTAATTCCTGAGCGATAGAAAGCTGCATATGGTGGCCGGGGATACCCTCGTG
Source organism: Microbulbifer maximicatervae (SeqCode) (assembly GCF_052466985.1). Taxonomy (NCBI): domain Bacteria; kingdom Pseudomonadati; phylum Pseudomonadota; class Gammaproteobacteria; order Cellvibrionales; family Microbulbiferaceae; genus Microbulbifer; species Microbulbifer maximicatervae (SeqCode). The sequence continues at coordinate 2,477,245 of NZ_CP174298.1, read as the reverse complement.
GTAGGCCAATGCTTCCATCTGGTAAGACGGCATATCGTTCATATTGTACAGGTTGGCGTAGTAGATACCTGGGCGCGAACCATCGGGAGCCGGGCGCTGGTAGAAGGCCTTACCCGCAGATTTTTCGCGGAAGGCCTCTACGGCTCTTACATCGAGATCGGCTTTGGGCTTGGTGATAAACAGTTCATCCAGGCGGCCCTTCATGGTGTCGATAATTGCGGTGGCCTTTTCCAGGTACTCCGCTTTACCTTCCTCAGTGGTGGGGTAATAGAACTGCTTGTCGGTACGCATGAATTCGAAGAATTCCTGCAAGTTACCTTCGAACTTCACCTTGCGCATAATCTCGCGCATTTCGTCGTGAATACGGGCAACTTCCTTAAGACCGGTTTGGTGGATCTCATCGGCAGTCATATCCGTAGTGGTGTAAACACCGAGGCGGAATTTATAGAAGTCTTCACCGTCTGCCAGTTTCCAGGCACCGTCGTCAGTGTTGGCTTTTTTCTCAAGTTCTTGCAGGTAGCTGATCAACTTTTCGTAAGCGGGGCCGGCGCTTTCAGTCAGGGCCTGGCTGGCTTTATCGATCAGAGATTTCTTTTGATCTTCACTGATTTCCAGCTTTTCTACTTTTTCCTTAAAGTCTGCAAACAGCGGGCTGTCTTTCTCACCGTTAAAAGGTGCACCGGTGATCAGGTTGCGGGAATCGCTAATAACGTAAGGGAATACAAATTTGGGTACGATGGTGCCGGCTGCAGCATTGGCTTTCAGTTGTTCTTCCAGCTGGGAGAAATACTTGGGCATGCCATTCAAGCGGGCGATATAGGCCTCTGCATCGCTGACATCATCAATACGGTGCTGGCTGATCAACAGTGTGGCGGCGCTGGTATGGGTGGCATACATCTGGTTAACAGGGTAGCCGTGGTTACGCCACTTGTAGCCATCAATATCCTGTTGCCAGTTGCGTTTTGCCAGGCGCAGGCTCAGGCGGGTAGCGTCATCCAAGGTGGAAGGATCAATTTTATTCAGTTCCGCCAGCTGGCGCTTGTCGATCTCCAGGGTTTCCTTGGCAAACTCTGGGGAGAGGTCGTTCCACTTATCGTAGTCTTCTTTTTTGCCCAGGAAAGTTTTGTACTCGGGGCTGCGGGCGAGGTGCTCCTGGAAGAAGTCCTCGAACATCTGGTTTACGCGTTTGACTGCGGCTGGGTCCACTTTTCCTGCGACTTCTTGAGTCGCTGTGCTTTCCGTGGCTGTGGCGGTTGCACTCTGCTCGGCTGTGTTCGGGGCGCGGTCACAGCCGCTGATTACCAGCGCGCTTATGGCGGCTGCGATCAGGGTTGGTTTCAACTTCATGAGCATATTCCCAGTGTTCGGTTCTTCGTTGCTAATTTGTGCCACTCCAGTGGCATTCTTTAGGTTGCCTGCCTAAATCCCCCACACTTTATGCGGGATGTGTAGTGCAGATCAGCAGGTATTGTGCTGACTGGAGCAGCATTTGGCCAGTAGTGGGGAGAATTTGATTGGGAGGAGGGCATTAAAGAAATAAAAAAAGCGGGCACATGGCCCGCTTTTTCTGGTGACTTCGGGATTAAGCGAAGTTCTGGTTTACAAACTCCCAGTTCACCAGGGCCCAGAAAGCTTCCATGTACTTCGGGCGCAGGTTGCGGTAGTCGATGTAGTAAGCGTGTTCCCAAACATCGCAGGTCAGCAGGGGAGTAACGCCTTCTTCAGTCAGCGGGGTTGCTGCGTTGGAAGTGTTTACAATAGCGACTGAGCCGTCAGCATTTTTTACCAGCCAGGTCCAGCCGGAGCCGAAGTTGTTCACAGCACTGGTAGTAAATGCTTCTTTGAACTGGTCGAAGCTACCGAAGGCTGCGTTGATAGCCTCGGCAATAGCGCCAGTGGCTTCGCCGCCACCGTTAGGGCTCAGGCAGTTCCAGTAGAAAGTGTGGTTCCAAACCTGGGCTGCGTTGTTGAACACACCACCGGAAGAGGACTTGATCACGTCTTCCAGGGACTTGTCAGCGTCAGCAGTGCCTTCCAGCAGGCCGTTCAGCTTGTCTACGTAAGTTTTATGATGTTTGCCGTAGTGGTACTCCAAAGTCTCTTCGGAGATATGCGGTGCCAGGGCGTTCTTAGCGTAGGGGAGTTCAGGCAATTCGAAAGCCATGGTGTTTTCCTTCCTTTGTCTGAGGGTTATTGGTGAGGGCATTCTACACGTGCCGCATCTCAGAATTAAGCCGGCGCGATGGATTAGGGAAGTTTGGGACGATTTCCTCAAACACAAGGGGGGAAGCTTTTGCTGTCAGCTCTATTCGACTGTCGTCTATTATTACTGACGACCGCTTACTTTTTCGTCAATTTTTGGTATAACTGCCGCAGAATTCGACGAATCTGAATGGATTCTATTGTCATATATTTCTGAAAATACGGTACCGGAAAGAGCAGCATAGAACTGGCGGGTACCGGACTCATCAGCACAGTTATCGGGTGTATCGAACCATGCAACGCAAAGAGCCCACACTGGGCGGCAGCGCCGCTCTTGAACCGTCACTGGATCTCACTACCAGCGAAGAAAGGAGTGATTCACCAGAGCCACAGGTGATCGTGGAGGAGCGCCGAGGTGGTTTCTCTTTCTTGGGTCTATGTGCCCTGATTATGGCGATGGGTGGCCTGGGTGCCTCGGGTTTCCTGTACCAGCAATGGCAGGACAGCCGGACCCTGTTGAGTGATGCAGAGACTCGTATTGCCGATGCGGAAAACCGTATTGCTGAACTGGAGAAGCGCTTTAGTCTCTCCGACGAGGAATCTACGGCATCGGTTGAAGTACTGAATGCAAAAGCCAAGGAAAATTCCTCGGAGATCCGCAAGTTGTGGGGTGTTGCCTATGACACCAACCGCAAGAGTATCTCCGCCAATAAAACAGCAGTCGCAGCTAACAAAAAGCAAGTCGCCGCGCTCAGCACCAAGCTCAGCGGCCTCGAGTCCAGCGTGAAGAAAATCGCTGCTGTAGAGGCTTCGCTGGCAGAGTTGCGCAAGGGCAATACAGATTCCCAGCGTGAGATGACCGATAAGCTTGCACGCTTGGAGCGCCAGCTGGCTTCAGTGCGCAGTGACCTGACTATGCGTGTCGGTGCGAATGAAGAGGCTGTAGAGTCTATCGATGCTTACCGCCGTTCGGTGAATAAGGATCTGGTGCAGCTCCGCGATGCGATTCGCTCCCTGCAGTCCAGCGGTGACTCCACAGCTTCATCCATGTAATTTTCCGGTTGAGTTAAAAAAGGCGGACCTGGTGTCCGCCTTTTTTTATTCCGTTTTCCCTTTAGGTGGATGGGATTTATGGGAATATCTGGGTCAATAACCCTACATTTCGTGTAGAATCGCCGGCCTCGAGACGTTAATCGGAGTTGGCAATGACCACTATCCGCCAGGATGATCTGATCGGCAGCGTGGCCGATGCGCTGCAATTTATTTCTTACTACCACCCACAGGACTTCATTCAGGCCCTGAACAAGGCTTATGAGAAAGAGGTCAACCCGGCGGCCAAGGACGCCATGGCCCAGATCTTGATCAACTCACGCATGTGTGCCGAGGGCCACCGCCCAATCTGTCAGGATACCGGCATTGTCACCGTGAAGTTGAAAGTGGGCATGAATGTGTGTTGGGAAGCGGATATGAGCGTTACCGATATGGTTAACGAAGGTGTTCGCCGGGCCTATCAAAATGCCAGCAACGTGCTGCGTGCCTCTATTCTGGAAGATCCAGATGGTGCCCGTAAGAATACCGGAGACAATACTCCGGCGGTGATTCACTATGAAATCGTTCCCGGTGATACCGTAGAAGTTTATGTGGCAGCTAAAGGCGGCGGCAGCGAAGCCAAAACCAAGTTTGCCATGCTGAACCCATCTGACTCGGTGGTTGACTGGGTGCTGAAGATGGTTCCGCAGATGGGTGCCGGCTGGTGTCCGCCCGGCATGCTGGGTATTGGTATTGGCGGTACCGCTGAGAAAGCGATGCTGTTGGCCAAAGAATCCCTGCTCGACCCCATCGACATTCAGGAGCTGCAAGAGCGCGGAGCCTCTAACCGCGCTGAAGAGCTGCGTCTGGAACTCTATGATTCCGTCAATAAACTGGGCATCGGTGCCCAGGGCCTGGGCGGATTGACCACTGTGTTGGATGTGAAGATCAAGGATTATCCTACCCACGCAGCCAACAAGGCTGTAGCGATCATCCCCAACTGCGCGGCTACCCGTCACACCCACTTTACCCTGGATGGCTCCGGGCCCGCGCGCCAGACTCCGCCTAAGTTGGAAGACTGGCCGGAAATTACCCGCGAAGCGGGCAGCAATACCCGTCGGGTAAACCTGGATACCATTACTGCAGAAGATATCCAAAGCTGGCAGCCCGGTGAGACCCTGCTGCTGAACGGTAAGATGCTGACTGGTCGCGATGCGGCGCACAAGAAAATGGTAGATATCCTCGCCAAAGGCGAGAAGTTGCCTGTGGATCTCACCGGCCGCTTTATCTACTACGTAGGCCCGGTAGATCCGGTGCGCGATGAGGTTGTTGGTCCCGCTGGTCCAACCACCGCTACCCGTATGGATAAATTCACTCGCACTATGCTGGAAGAAACTGGCTTGGCGGGGATGATCGGTAAGGCGGAGCGCGGCCCCATAGCAATTGAGGCGATCCGCGATAATAAAGCGGTATACCTTATGGCCGTCGGTGGCGCTGCTTATCTGGTTGCCCAGGCGATTAAGGGCTCCGAAGTTATCGCCTTCCCCGAGCTGGGAATGGAAGCGATTTACGAGTTCGAAGTAGAAGATATGCCGGTAACTGTGGCTGTCGACAGTCAGGGTGAGTCAGTACACACTACTGGCCCGCTGATCTGGAAAGCCAAGATTGCCGAAGGTGAGGTGTAACGCTTCCGCCATTTAAAGAAAAGGCCCCAACAGGGGCCTTTTTTATTGGAATTTATTGCCTTGCTTGGCTAAGTCCGCCAGCATCAGTTCGCGAATAATTGGTATAGGTGCACTGCCGTAGCTCAGGAACATCTCGTGGAATCCCTTGAGGCTAAAGTTGTTGCCCATTTTCTTTTTGATTTCTTCGCGCAGGGCCAAAATATCTGTAAAGCCAGCAAAATAGCTGGTGAGCTGCACTTGGCTTAAGGTCGCCCTGCGCCATTTACCCTCTGCTTCAGCCTGTTGTTGAAAGGCATCCCTGACCATTAACTTCATCGCCTCTGCTTGGTTGATACCCTTTACCTGTACCTCGTAATCCAAGATGGTATTAGTGATAGTGCGCAAGTTCCACTTGTAGTACATCAGCCACAGCTCGGGGGAAAAATTACCGTAACCCGCATCCAGCATCATACGCTCCGCATAGACTGCCCAGCCTTCGATCATGGCAGTATTGCCGAGAATAGTTTTCAGGATACTGGGGGACTGGTTGGCGTAAACCAGTTGAGTGTAGTGCCCGGGGATCGCTTCATGGATATTGAGTATCTGCAGGATATAGTCGTTGTATTCTCGCAGTAAGCTCTCCGCCCGTTGATCGGAGTAGGTCTCTATGGGCATCACGTTGTAATAGGTATTTGCATTTTTATGGTAGGGGCCAGGCGCATTAATGGAAGCTACAGCAAAGCCTTGCATATAGGCTGGAGTTGTTCGAACTACCAGTGGCTTTTCCTTGTCCAGGCTTAACAGGTTTTTTTCGGTCACAAACTCTGCCAGCTCCGGGATCTGTTGCTCTACTTTTTTCTTGAAAGTGTCTTTGGTGGCATGATATTGGGAAAGCTTGTTCAGCAGCTTTTCAATTTTTACCAGTGGCTTGTTGGGTGGGGAATCAGAAGGAAAGTATTTTGGCCAGAGTTGATCGGCAAGCTTGGTCATTTTATCGTGGGTTACCTGCTTCTCTATGATGGCGCGCTGGTATAGTTCAGCAGCGCTCATTCCAATATTGATATCAAACTGGAATTTTTCTTCGTAGAGTTTTTCACCGATACGAAAATCACGGAATTTTCCGGATTTAGTCAATTTCTTTTGCAAGTTTTGTAGGAAGTGGATATAGCTTTGTATCGCTAAGCGAGAATCCTGCATTCGCCGCAGGAAAATCTCCTTTGCGTCCGCAGGCATCTGACTTTCTTTAACCGTTTTTTCCAGCTCTTCGCCAAAGACTTCCAGTGAGCCTGTACTCTGTTGAATTGCTAATTCAAGCTGTGGCGCTGCCGGACGATAGATAGCTGCCTTAGCGGCCTGGTAGTACTCGGGCACTTGCAGCATACGAGTGCTAACGGTATGTAGGCGCTTTAGAAGTGGCGCATAGTCGGTGTTTAGGATCAGGGCAAAAGAATGGGAAACATTATATATGGATGGGTCCCATTGGTATGACTTAAAGCGGGTATATTGCCATTGCAGTCGCTGCAGAAAATTTTCTATAAGAGCGAGATTACTGCGTGAATTGATATTGAGCTGGCTTTTATCCAAGGCTGCAAATTTGCGTTCATAGATTTGAGCAAAATCCAATACAAATTCACGATAACTCTTATCGGGCACCTGAAGCTCTTTGGCTACTTCATAGTAGCCTTCACTGAGCGCCCAGGATGGGAATAAATTCCATAAGCCGTGTATAAATTGCTGACAGAGCTGCTCGAATGCCAGGTTTGTCTCGGAGCGCATTTCCTCCAGGATAACCTTCTCAGGTGGAGGAAGGCGCTCTCTATCCACTTGCTGGCGCTCACAGGCTCCTAGAGATACTAGAAGTAGTAATAGGCTGAGGTGTGCTTTCATGACAATCCTCACGTTAATCTGCCGATGTCGACCCAAGGCTGCGGTGGCCATAGATCGTCCAATATTTTTAGCATGCGGTTCCATTTTGTGATGGTAAAACCGGATAAAATGCGTTTTTGAGCCCTGTACTTGTTTCGTTAAGGGGGGGCGGGTAGAGTGAGGCCGGCCCAATTGAGCCGATAATAAACAAGGTTTTGAGGACCGATTCATGACCGAACTAGCTCAACAACAATGTGAAGCCTGTCGTGCCGATGCGCCGCTGGTGAGTGATGACGAACTGCCAGGACTGCTACGGCAGATTCCCGACTGGACGCCGATGACCCGTGACGGAATTATGCAGCTGGAACGCGTGTTTAAGTTTCGTAACTTCAAGCAGGCTCTGGCGTTTACCAACCGTGTCGGCGCGATTGCTGAAGAGGTGGGGCATCACCCCGCACTGCTGACTGAATGGGGTAAGGTTACGGTTACCTGGTGGAGTCACGAGGCTAAGGGCCTGCACAAAAATGACTTTATCATGGCTGCTCGCACCGATGAGCAGGTGGATGCCGCTTAACTAGTATTTCTTGTGGCGCCTATATCCGGCTTTGGGAGGCGATGGACCATTTGAAATAGCACTCACCGGTTCTTGGTAATCTTAGGGCTGGTGAGCATCCCAATTTAGCCCCTTTTCCCCAAGACTAGGGGTGTCGTCTAAAGGGAGGTAAGTCTTGTCAGAGTATACTTCAACGGTGACCTGGAAACGCGACGAGCAGATTTTCACCGATAATCAATACAGTCGAGCCCACACCTGGCAATTTGATGGTGGGGCATCTATCCCAGCCTCCTCTTCCCCCCATGTTGTACCCATTCCCTATTCAGTAGTTGAAAACGTTGATCCAGAAGAAGCTTTTGTAGCGGCTCTTTCCAGCTGCCATATGTTGTTTTTTCTATCGATTGCAGCCAAGCGAGGGTTTGTGGTTGATGAATATTGCGATGAAGCTATAGGAATTATGGGGGCTGATAAGGATGGTCGAATTGCTATGACTAAAGTTACCCTGCGTCCTTCAGTGCGCTTCTCCGGTGAAAAACAACCCAGTCGCGAGCAGTTAGAAAAAATACATCATCTTTCCCACAAACAGTGTTTTATTGCGAACTCCGTGAAAGCTGAAGTGGTGACAGAGATCCAGGAAGTTCCAATTTAAGGAGCCTATAGCGGTTTGGTTGTCGCTGGGTACTAGGTAGGCTTAGCGGCACTATTAATTTGTTTATTTTTTTCGGCGATGTATGTACACAATTATTGAGAAAGTAGCTTCTACCGAGGATTTCCTCAAACTGCGAGAGATAACAGGCTTAACCCCCAGAAGCCGTGAAGCAGCGGAAAAAGGCCTTCCAAATAGTTTGTATGGTATCCATATAAAAAGACAATCTGAAACTGTCGCTATGGGGCGGGTAGTGGGGGATGGCGCACTTAATTTTGAGATAGTGGATGTTGCTGTCGATCCCAAATTCCAAGGTGTTGGCCTGGGGCGTCAGATCATGGAGCACATTATGGCTTACCTGGATCGAGAAGCCCTTCCTTCAGCATATATTACGTTGATGGCAGATGTTCCCGAGCTTTATAGAAAATTTGGATTTGAATTGAGCCGTCCAGATACTGAAGGGATGTATCTTATCAAATAATGGCACAGAGCTATTATTTTGGATTCGAAGTTGGCTTTACATCAATGAACGAATGATTGATTCAGTGTTGGCTATATCGTTTATGGTATTGAAATCATTTAGGTGTTGAATAGGTTGCTTGTGTTTCATCATACAGTTGATTCCTTTAATTGCGTTACTTTGGATCTCGAGAATTTTTCTGGTACGGAAAATCAGTTCTTGGTTGAACTGGTAGCCATTATAGAAGTATCCAGAGTTAACAGACGAAAGTTGATATGGATAGATCTCCGAGATGCACTTACCCGGTTTATCCCGATATGCCTAAAGCATGGTTTTACATTTCATAGCTGTCGGGATTCTGCTACAAGGCTGGTTCTTAAGCTTCAGGAAGATGCATATGTTCCCTTCTACCCAACCCATACGGTGGGAGTTGGGGGATTCGTACTTCTTGATGGGCAACTGCTCTGTGTCCAGGGCCACAGTGCAGCATCGAGCCCGAAGCTGCCTGGAGGAACTGTTGATCTGGGTGAAAAGATAGCCGATGCGGTGATTCGTGAGGTTTATGAGGAGACCGGTGTGTCCTGCGAGTTTTCCTCAGTACTCGGATTTGCTACCCGATTTCCTACGAATTTAGGCTATACGGATATCTACTTCGTATGTGAATTAAGTGCCTTAAATCGGGATATTTCAATAACAGATACGGAAGAAATTAAGCATGCTTCCTGGGTAGATATTGACCACTACTTAAATGGAGGGCATATCTCAGCATTTAATAGACATGTAGCTGAAATGTCCATGCAAAGGCTTGGTTTAACCCAGGTCAGCCAGGATTCTTACAAGGATCCCTTCGCAAAGCAGGAAATATTTTGGACTAATGCCTAAAAGATCCAAATGATTAGTTGAGTATATATCGCAGTTTAACTACTTACTTTTTGGGCAGAGGGAAAGACTAAGCTGCATTCTAAACACATCGTGAATTCTTCATTCTCATTGAGTCCAGAACGCGGCGTATGATTTCTTCCTCTTCTGATTATTAAATTATTAGTGGGTTAAATGGTTAGCTGGTGGAAAGATGGAGTGTTCCTATGAAAGGAAAATTTATAGCAATTTTAATTGCCGCAGTTTGGAGTTTGACTGCTCAATCCAATGAGTTAACTATTGGTGAGCGCAAGGTTATTGTCTCGCAAACTCTCGAAGAGAGAAGGGAGTATTGGATTTCTCTTCCCGCATCCTTTAAAAACGATGGATATAAAGTTTACCCGGTTCTCTATTTGCTTGATGCAGATTTTAATAGCTTCTTTCATGTCTTCACAGGTATGGTTCGGCAGCTGAGCTCTGATGCCACCCCAGTAATTCCTGAAATGATTGTCGTAGGTATCGTAAGCCAAGAACGTGTTAGAGATAGCTCACCTACTAGATCGCTAATTGAATATGGCGGGCGTAAAAATCAGGCGCTTTCCAATACAGGGGGCGCTGATGAATTCCTTGAGTTCTTAAGAGAGGAGCTTATCCCAGAGATAAACGCAGAATATCCGACATCCGGTTATCAAATTCTTGCAGGTTACTCATTTACAGGTTTACCTGTTATTCATAGCTTATATTCATCGCCTGAAGATTTTAATGCGTATATCGCTATTGATCCAAGTATGTGGTGGGATGAGCAGATTATGTTAAAGCGGTATTCTGAATTCCTACAAGGTAAATCAACTGAAAAGCGCAGGCTGTTTATCTCTACTTCAGAGAGAGTAGAAGGTGTATATCCTGATGAAAACTATGTTGCAGAATTTATTAGGCAGCTAAATGAGGAGCCCAAGAAAGGGCTGTACGTAGATTCAGTAACATATGGGGCAGAAGAAAATCATCATACCATGCCCGTTATTAGCTTTTATAGAGGGCTTCGATCAATTTTTGATGGTTATATGATCGATGATCAAGCTAGATTTCGCCCCGCAGTGAATGTTAAAAATCACTTCGAACAGTTTTCAAGAAAGCTCGGAGGAACGTTCATGTTGAGGGAAGATGTTATTAGTTTCTTTGGCTATGATCGTCTCTATAATGATCAGTTTGGCATAGATGTTGATAAGGCAATAGAGTTTTTCGAATTGAATACACAGTTTTATCCAGGTTCATATAAGACCTGGGATAGCTTGGCTGAAGCTTATATGGTAAAGGGGAAGAAAGAGCTTGCTATAGATTGCTATAGAAAATCATTGTTAATTAATCCTGATAATGAAACAGCAAGAAATAGAATGGCTCAACTTGAGGTCGATTAGATTTATTTTCAGTAGTTATGCTTAACTTGGTGATCTGAAGTGCTGCCGTTGCCCTAAAGTCAGATCTCCAAGCTATTTGATGCTGTATTTTTCTGACTTTTATTGCGTTTGACCTAGTTATCTAAAATTAAGTTGTTCTCTGGATTGTAGTAGCAGTAATCGTAGTCCAAGTTCTTGCGAAAACAGTAGGGGTCTATAGCATCAGTGTTCGACCACAACCCAAGGCCGTAGTAGTAAGCAAATTCCTGCTCGAGTTCAAACTCGCTGCCGCAATAGTATTCATAATTCCAGGCAGCTCCCCGTATTACCATTTCTTGATTGATATTGTACCCATTCACATGCAGGTACCCAGTTTCCCGACCATAGATGTCTTTCCCTGTAGATTCAAAATCAACTGAACCAAATGACAATAGGTCGCTTAGGGTTTGAGTGGCTTCGGGGCTGTACGGTTGGGTACTGGGGTTGGTCTCAGGGGCATCAATGCAATTCAAGCGTATTTTTACATACTCATTGTCGACGTAACCGTGAACTGTATCGCCATCAATAACTTGATAGTTTATTAGCGGAGCCGCCTGTATAGAAGTGGATAGGGCCGCCATGATAAGTAGTTTTTTCATTATGATTATCCTGGATAGAGTTGCATGGCGGAGAATAGGTAGGAGTTGTTACGACCCTATGTATAAATAGTGATATAAAAAATGGATTTTTATTAAATGGATAGTGAAGTCACATTTTTAATAGGGAGGGTTGCTTTTAACGATTTGGTAAAACATCTGCTGGGCACTATGCAAAAAGTATATGAAGCGATAGTAAGCGTTAAGATAGTAGCGTTATTTTTTATTTTGACGGGTCCGATAGCTCTTATCTTCTAGAACTATCGGGGTTGGAAATAGGGTTGATATATTCAAAGGTACTTTAGGTTTGGCGTGGACTTGCCCAAAGTAAAAACTCCCGATTGCCATCGCCGCCCTTTATTGGGCTATCAATATACTCTTTCACCTCAAGTCCCAAGTCTTCACATAAGGCAGTAATGCGCTCGTGCACCTCCGGGTAGTATTTGGCATCACGCACCAGACCACCCTTGCCAATCCCCTCCGGGCCCACTTCAAATTGCGGTTTAACCAGACTTAAGAGTTGCCCCGAAGGTTTAAGCAAGGCGGGTAACTGCGGCAGAATGAGTGCTTGGGAAATAAAAGAGACATCCATAACGATGGCATCAAAACCTGTGTCTCCGTGGGGGGAGATTTGGGAGGCTTCCAGGTGGCGTGCATTTACCCCTTCAAATAGGTGCATACGGGGGTCATCCAGTAACTTCTGCGCCAACTGATCTCGCCCAACATCAACACCGACGACTGATGCTGCTCCCCGTTGAAGTAGGCAGTCGCTAAAACCGCCAGTAGAGCAGCCAACATCCAGTGCGTGCCACCCAGAGGGGTTTAGTCCTGTCTGGTCGAGGATGGCGGCCAATTTCACGCCCGCTCGGGAAACATACTGGTCTTCCGGTAGGGGGGTGACTTCAAGGGCGCAATCTTCTGGAATGCTTTGCCCGGCCTTGCGCGCGGGCTGGAGGGTACCGCCATCGGATACCATGACCCTTCCGGCATCAATCAGTTTCTTTGCATGGGTGCGGGAGTTTGCCAGCTCTCTCTGTACAAGCAGTTGATCCAATCGGGTCATGTTTCGCGGTGCAATCCTGTTTACATAATTGAGAATACAGGGCCCATGCTAACCTCTGGCTCCAGCAGGTAGAAGTGCGGCTCCGCAAATTGTGGGACTAATCTTTAGTAAGGAGGATGTTAGCTGATGGCAAAAAGCGTTCTGGATAAGTTCAAAATTCGCAAGGGAAAGGTCTTTGAGGCGCCACTTGAGGGTGCCTTTGGGCGCTTGGTTACTCCCTTTGAAGAATTTATCCATCGCCAAAGTAGCAGTGGTATTTTGTTGATGCTATCTGCTCTGGCGGCGTTGGTTATTGCCAACTCTCCTTTGCAGGAGGCTTACAAACACCTGTTGCACATGCCCATCAGCCTCAGCGCGGGAAACTGGGAATTCTCTCTCTCCTTACATCACTGGATCAACGATGGCTTGATGGCGATCTTTTTCTTTCTGGTGGGATTGGAATTAAAGCGCGAATTTATGGTGGGAGAGCTGTCCGACCTTCGCCAGGCTGTACTTCCGGTGATGGCGGCAATTGGCGGAATGGTGGTGCCGGCACTTATTTACGCTTCTTTTAATGCGGATAGTGGTGCAGAGCGTGGCTGGGGCATTCCCATGGCCACGGATATAGCATTTGCTGTCGGCTGTATTGCCCTCTTGGGGAATCGGGTGCCTCGTGCGGTAGTTACTTTCCTGGTTGCGCTAGCCATTGTGGATGATTTGGGCGCAATTTTAGTGATTGCAATCTGGTATACCGAACAGGTGAATATCACCGCGCTGATTGCGGCGGGTTGCCTGGTAGTGATTATGTGGCTGCTAAAAGCGGCGGGGGTTCGCAGTTCTCCGGCCTATGTATTTGTCGGTGTGCTGCTCTGGTATGAGTTCTACCTGGCGGGGGTACATGCGACTATTGCGGGGGTGATTACGGCAATGGCACTGCCGGCCAAACCCAAATATGACCCGGTGGCCTTTAGTACCTTTGTAAAGGATATTATTCGCAGCTTTGACCGCTGTTTCCGTCCAGGCGATAAGATTATTGCTAACGATGCGTTGCGCGCCCGAGTGATGGCGCTGGGAAATGGCGTCAACCTGGCGCAATCGCCGCTACAGCGCATGGAAACCCGCCTGCACACACCGGTGGGTTTCGTAATAATCCCTATTTTTGCATTGGCTAACGCCGGTATTCCCTTTAGTAGTTTTACCAGTTCTTCGGCAGTGATAAATCCTGTCACCCTAGGGGTCATTTCCGGCTTGGTTGTGGGCAAGCTGGTGGGTATCGTTGGCGCCACCTGGATTGGCTGGAAGCTTGGCTGGGGCAAGTTGCCTAAGTCCGCCAATTTCCAACATATTGTCGGTGTTGCACTCCTTGGCGGGATTGGCTTCACTATGTCGATCTTCATTGCCGAGCTGGCCTTTAGCTCTGAATATGAGCTGTTGATCCAAGCTAAAGCGGGTATCCTACTGGCATCAGTAATTGCTGGAGTGGCGGGGTTCCTGGTCTTGCGCAAAGCTCCGGTGGCCGATGAGTTTGAAGTTCATGGGGAGGGGGAGCCCCTGGATGAAGGTGGCAGCGATAGCCTTGGGGAAGGGGAGGACGTAGAACAGCAGCCCAGCCGCCAGGGTTAAGTTGTTTTAGCGTTCCTGATGTCACTGCGTCTCGGTCCTGGAGGGGCCTGATTCCATTAGTTTCCAGCTCCCATTGTTAATGTACGTGAGAGAAATAAGAATTATGTATTTGAGAACACTGGCACAGGCGCTACCAGTGCTGGCTATTTCCCTTCTGCTCGGGGCTTGTGATGGCCAAACTACAGCTAATAAAAAAGCCGATTCTGAAGTCGGGGTTGATAATCAATCGACTACAACCAATCCCAAATCCGATAATGGAGTTAGTGCGATGGATAGTCTGGCCCAGGCTTATGTCCTTCTAGTACTTGAACTGGGAAATCATGACGACAGCTATGTCGATGCCTATTACGGTCCGGCTGAATTGCGTGAAACTGCCACCAAGAGTAAGGCGAGCGCTGCAGATATCGCCCGGCGCGGTGAGTCTTTACTGGCAGAGCTGCCAGCGGTAATCGACGGCGATGGGTCTATCGAAAACCTGCGCATGCATTACCTGAAGACACAGTTGCGGGCCCTGGTGTTCCATGCTCGTAGTCTGGCAGGAGAGAGCCCGAGAAGCTTCACCAATGAAGCTCGAACCCTCTACGACACCGAGCCCCCGCAGCAGGATTTGGAAAGTTTTGAACCCATGCTGGAGGAGTTGGAAGCATTACTCCCAGGTGAGCAGCCCTTGAGTGAGAGGGTAGCCAGCTTCCGCAAAGCTTATGAAATTCCTGCCGATCGCCTTCAGGCCGTATTTGATGCCGCCATTAAAGAATGCCGCGCGCGCACCAAGCAGTATGTTTCACTCCCAGCGGATGAGAGTTTTGTTCTGGAGTATGTCAGCGACAAACCCTGGAGTGGCTACAACTGGTATAAGGGGCGTTCGCACAGTCTTATACAGGTGAACAATGGCCTGCCTATTACGATAGATAGGGCTATTGATCTGGGCTGTCACGAAGGGTATCCGGGGCATCACACCTATAACGCGCTGTTGGAGCAAACTCTGGTCAAGGAACGGGGTTGGGCAGAGTACAGCGTTTACCCGCTTTTCAGTCCACAGTCACTGATTGCCGAAGGAAGTGCAAACTACGGGATTGAGCTGACTTTCCCCGGTGAAGAGAAAACCCGTTTTGAAATGGAAGTTCTCTACCCCCTAGCTGGCCTGGATCCGAAAACGGCGGAAAAGTATGAGCAGGTAATGGCCCTGGTAGATAAGTTGGGTTTTGCCGGCAATGAGATTGCCCGCCAGTATATCGACGGGGAAATTGAGGGCGCGCAGGTACCTGCGTTGTTTGAGAAATATACCTTGATGAGCCCCGCCAAGGCAGCACAGCGGAAGGATTTTGTAGATGCCTACGGCGCCTACGTAATTAATTACAATTGGGGTAAGACACTGGTTGCTGATTATGTAGAGCAGGGCAGTCAAAATAGTGAAGAGCGCTGGCAGCGCTTTACCCGCTTATTGTCCTCGCCGCGCCTGCCGTCATCCCTGGATTGGTAATCATGCAAAAAGGCACTTTGAGAGAGTATTTACTATCGCGCCCGGAAGCTATCGAGGATTTTCCTTTTGGCCCGGATGTAGCGGTATTTAAGATTAAGGGGCGTATGTTTGCTACCTTAAGCTGTTACCGCGGGGTGAACGCCAGTAATCTCAAGTGCGATCCCGATGAAGCCCAGGCCTTAAGGGACATCTTTTCCGGTGTTATCCCGGGTTACCATATGAACAAGAAACACTGGAATACGGTGTTGTTGGATGGCACAGTGCCCGATTATGAGATTGAGCGAATGGTGGATCGCTCATATGGCTTGGTGGTTAAGGGGCTTCGCAAGCTTGAGCGGGAGTCCCTGGAACTGGCCTATGGAGCGGAGCTGCTCTACCGCTAGAGGCCCCTGAGAATAGAAATACCCAGATTTAGTCTAGGAGAGGATGTGAACGAATTTATTGTCGATGTAACGGCAGAGAACGCCCAGCAAATTCTGATTGAAGAGTCCATGAAGCGCCCGGTAGTGGTGGACTTTTGGGCCGATTGGTGTGAGCCGTGCAAGCAGTTGATGCCGGTGTTGGAAAAACTGGCCAATGAGTATAGCGGTCAGTTTTTATTGGCCAAGGTCAATGCAGATACCGAGCAAATGCTGGCGGGTCAGCTGGGTGTACGCAGTTTGCCCACGGTAATGGTTTTAAAAGATGGCCAGCCGGTAGATGGCTTTGCCGGTGTGCAGCCAGAGACACAGATTCGTGAGATGCTGGATAAGTATCTGCCAAAACCCTGGGACATAAAGTTGCAGCAGGCACAGGCGTTAATCGGTGAAGATAAAGTGGCGGAAGCCCTGCCTCTGTTGCGTCAGGCTTATACGGAATCGTCTGAACGCACTGATATCGCCAAACAACTGGCTGCTATCTTGCTCGACCAAAACCGTGCCCAGGAAGCGGAGACTGTGCTCAGTAAAATTCTGCTGGCAGATCAGGACGCGGAATATCAGCAGCTGATGGCTCAATTAGAGCTGAAGCAACAGGCAGCAGAAACTCCAGAAATTCAGGCTCTGCAAAAGGCGCTGGAAGAAAACCCTGCGGATAGCGATTCTGCTTATCAATTGGCCGTGCAGTACAGCCAAGCCAACCGCCATGAAGAAGCATTGGAATTATTGCTGGATATTTTGCGTAAAGACATGGGCTTTGCCGATGGTGCTGCCAAGCAGACGTTCCTGGATATTGTAAAAAGTTTGGGTGCTGGCGACCCTGTTGCCACTCAGTACCAGCGCAAGTTAATGACTATGATGTTTTAAAAAATACTTTACCGGTAAACAAAGGGGCCCAAGAGGCCTCTTTGTTTTTGGGGGAGAGAAGGACGATTATTTATGTATAAGCTATGTGTTTATATTCCCGAGTCTCACTTGGAAGCGGTAAAGCAAGCGCTATTTTCCGTGGGGGCTGGGCGTATTGGTGACTACGATAGTTGTTGTTGGCAAGTCCTGGGAGAGGGGCAGTTCAGGCCGCTGGATGGGAGTCAGCCATTTATTGGTCAGTCGGGACAGGTCGAGACTGTAATGGAATACCGTGTGGAGATGGTCTGTGCCGATGAGCTGGTGGATGCTGCTCTCAATGCAATGCGAGCAGCCCACCCCTATGAAGAACCGGCGTTTGACCTCTGGCGATTGGATGATCGCTGCAGTAGTGCCGGCTTAAATAAAGCAGAGGTCTCTTAAAGGCTATCGAGTACCTTTTGTCGTTCGTGGCTTTTTTGCTCGATCGCTTTCGCATCTTCCAGTAATTTTGAAACACTGGTGTGGTGGGTCGGCAGTTTATTTTCGGCGGGGCTACTGTCTTCAACGATCGAGTCGGATCTCAACTCAATAGGGTCATTGGCAGTGACTGTATTTAGAGGCTTGACGCGGTGAATACGCACGTGAGAATCCAACCCCTCCGGCACGGTGTCTGAGAAGTGCCAGTTCCCATCTTTATCTTTCCAGGTAAAAACCTCAGATGTTTGCTTGTCAGAATCCCCTTGAGATACAAGCCCGCTGGAAGTTGCCAACTCTTCAATTTTTGACACTGATTCCTGGGTGGTTTCGCGCACACTTTGCATAGCTCGCTCACCGGTTTCGCGAATCGCTGAAATATCCGGTTTTTGTGGCAGCCAGTCGGAGGGTGACATAATGGGTTTGCCATCTGGGCCCGGTAAGATCATAGGCAGGACAATGCCTACCAGTAACAAGGCACCGAGCATTGGAAAGTATTTCATGCAAACATCCTTTTAATGCAGGGTCATTAACTAACTAAGTAAAGTGGTTTACAGCTTTCGATTGATGACACCGCGGTGTAACTGGTATTGCCCGATACGGGTATCTTCGAAATAGTGCTCCAAAGTGCGGTGCATGATGGGAAATGCAATCTCCCTCCAGGGAATTTCGTCTTCGCGAAATAGCTCAACTTCGAGCGATTCAGGCCCGGGTCCGAAATTCATATCGGTCAATTCACCCCGGTACATCATGTAGACCTGATTGATATGGGGAATATCGTAGACGGAGTAGAGCTCGTCCACGCGGATACTGGCCCGGGCTTCCTCCCAGGACTCTCGCAAGGCGCCCTCTTCGCTAGTTTCGCCACTCTCCATAAACCCGGCAGGCAGAGTCCAGAGCCCCAGGCGCGGCTGTATGGCGCGCTTGCACAGCATCACCTTGTCGCCAACGTAAGGGACAACCCCGACAATAACACGGGGGTTGATGTAGTAAATGGCGCCGCAACTGCCACAGATGTGGCGGGGGCGGTCATCGCCCTTGGGAATGGAAAGTGTTACGGCGTTACTGCCGCATTGGCTGCAAAATTTCATGGCGTCAGTATACCCATGCGAGATTTGAGCGCCAGCTTCCGGACCGGTTGACGCCTATAGTTGTTAGTGATGTTGAAGTATAAAGGCGGTATCTACCCTGCGATGGCGCGTTTTTTTCTGCTCGGACTAGCGCTCCTTGCCCTTTGCGCCTGTGGTGGTAAAGGCGAAGAGGAAAAGGCGCCACCTCCCCCGCCAGTAGAAGTACTGGTTGTTAGGGAGGAGCCTGTTATCCCCCGCTTTGAATTCGTCGGACGGGTAGAGGCAACTGATGAATATCAAGTCCGCCCACGTGTACAAGGATATATCCAGAGTCGCAATTTTACCGAGGGGGAAACCGTCCAGAAAGGGCAGTTACTGTTTGAAATTGACCCGCGCCCTTTTATTGCCGAACTGGCGAATCAGCGCGCCACTCTGGAACAATCCCAAGCCTCCCTGAGAGTTGCTGAACGGAACTTCCAGCGTGGCCGACGTTTGGTGGCCACAGGGGCTATCAGTCAGGTACAGATGGATGAGCTTGAAGGTAATTTTGAGGAAGCGGAATCCCAAGTCGATGCCAATCGCGCCAAAGTTCAAAGCGCTGAGCTGGATCTTTCTTATACCAAAGTTTACGCGCCACTCACTGGAAGAATCGGGCGTACAGAATTTCCAGTGGGTTCCCTGGTAGGGCCAAGCACCGATCCCCTGGCCACCATAGTAAAAATGGATCCCATTTATGTGCTCTTTGAAGTGCCAGAAGAGCAACTTTATGCGGTGCAGGTGGATTCCCAGCGGCGGCAGCGAGAGGGTTTAAGTCCCACTCGCCTGGATGTCCGCATTGAGTTACCCGACGGCAATTACTACCCCCATAAGGGCAAAATCGTATTTATCGATAATCAGATCGATCCCAATACCGGATCGGTAGCGGTGCGCTCCCTGTTTCCCAATCCAGGCCAACTATTAGTACAGGGCCAGTTTGCCCGAGTTTCCATAAGCGTCTACACCGGCAATGACGCCCTGAGGCCGCTGGTACCCCAGTCAGCGGTCATGGAGGATATGCAGGGGCGTTATGTCTTTGTTTTGGGCAAAGATAATATTGCGGAGAAGCGCTACCTGACCTTGGGGCAGAGGGAAGGGGAGTTGTGGGCTGTAGATCGCGGGCTTGTCGCCGGTGAATCTGTAATCGTTAATGGTTTACAGAGGGTTGTCGCAGGGAAGCCGGTGACGCCGCAAAACACCCCTAGAAACCCCTACGATGTTGAAGCGCCACCAGCCCCTCCCGCTGAGCAAAGTAGTAGTTCTGCGGCGAAATCTGGCTCTACAGACAGTCAAGGGGAGAGAGAACTACCGGTAATTGATGGGGAAGCGGCACCAGCAAGCCCTGAATCTGAGGGGCATGACGATGACTACAAATAGCTGTCGCTGCCCATGATTAGCGCCTTTTGTATCCGGCGGCCACGATTCGCCTTTGTTATTTCCATATTGATCACCCTCGCTGGGATACTCTCCTTGCCACAATTACCGGTGTCGCAATTCCCTGAAATAACGCCACCGACCATCAATGTCGCCGCCACGTTTGCCGGTGCCAGCGCCGAAGTAGTGCGCGATAGTGTGGCTGTGCCGATTGAGTCGCAAGTTAATGGTGTGGAGGGCATGGATTATATGTCTTCCACCAGTGGCAATGATGGCTCCTACAGTCTCACGGTGACATTCAAGCCTGGCTACGACGATGACATCGCCCAGGTTAATGTTCAGAACCGGGTGGAGCAGGCCACTCCCCAGCTACCTGAGGATGTGAAAAGAGATGGGGTGGTAGTTTCCAAGCAGAGCACCACGCTGTTACTAGTAGTCAATTTGTTCTCCCCAGATGAAAAGTTTGATGAATTATTTCTGGCAAATTACGCCGAGATTTATTTAAAAGATGAATTGGCGCGGGTGCTGGGGGTGAGCAGTGTTGTTATTTTTGGCTCGCGCAATTACGCCATGCGCCTCTGGCTCGACCCCAACCGGATGGCCTCGTTAGATGTGACCGCCCAGGATGTTATCTCTGCTGTGCAGGCACAGAACGTAGAGGTAGCCGCCGGTCAGATCGGGGCGCCACCGATCCGCCAAGATCAGCAGTTCCAATACAATATTTTGGTGCAGGGGCGCTTGGTATCTCCCAGCGAATTTGAGGACATCACCATCCGCGCCAAGCCCGATGGCGCCATGGTAAAAGTCAAGGATGTGGCGAGGGTGGAGCTGGGAAGTGAATCTTATTCTTCCTATGGGCAATTGGATAACCAGGCTTCAGCAGTGATTGGGGTGTACCAGCTGCCGGAGGCAAATGCGATTGAAGTAGCCGATGGTATTAAAGCTAAAGTCGCGGAACTGTCTAAGCGTTTTCCCGATGGATTGGAAGCAGAGATTCTCTACGACACCACCTTGTTTGTAGAAGCGTCAATTAAAGAAGTCGTGGAAACCCTGATTATTGCGTTGATACTGGTAATCCTGGTGGTTTTTTTGTTTCTGCAGGATTGGCGCTCTACGCTGGTACCAGCCATTGCTATTCCCGTATCCCTGATAGGCACCTTTGCCTTAATGCTGGCATTTGGGATGACGATTAACACCATCACATTGTTTGCCTTAATCCTGGCGATAGGCATAGTGGTAGATGATGCGATTATCGTGGTGGAAAACACCCAGCGGTTAATGGCTGATGGCCTCCCGCCAAAGGAAGCCGCGCTGGAATCGATGCGGGAAGTTACCGGCCCCGTTATTGCTACTACCCTTGTTTTGTTTGCAGTTTTTGTCCCGGTAATGTTGATGCCGGGAATTACGGGGAAAATGTATCAACAGTTTGCTGTCACCATTTCAATGGCGGTGGCCATTTCCTCCCTGAATGCACTGACATTAAGTCCGGCCCTCTGTGCCAGTTTGTTAAAGCCGAGCAAAGACGGGGAAGTAGCCGGTATTAAAGAGACCGGTATTTTTGGTTTCTTTAATAAAGCTCTGCATATTTCTACAGGTTTTTATGTGGGAATGGTGAGGGCTTGTATCAAAATACCGCTCATCGGTATTGCCTCAATTATTCTGATTTTACTATTCTGTTATTTACTCTTTACCCGAATCCCCACCGGTTTTATTCCCGATGAAGATCAGGGCACGTTTATGTTGCACGTGCAGTTGCCAGATGGTTCTTCCCTGGAGCGAACCGGACCCATTGTCAATCAAGTGACCGATGTTCTAATGGAAGAGCCAGGTATGGCTCATGTGGTTGGAGTGCCCGGTTACAACCTGCTTACCAGCAGTGTTTCTTCCAATACGGCAATGATGTTTGCTGTGTTAAAACCCTGGGATGACCGCACGAATAGAGAAGATAGCCAGTTTGCCATTATGGATCGGGTACAGAAAAAGTTATCTGCAATTCCCGATGCCCAAGTGCTGCCGTTTGTCATTCCACCACTTCCGGGTATTGGCACCGTTGGTGGATTTGAATTTGTACTCGAAGATCTACAGGGGCGCAGTATTACTGAATTGTCACAGGTCTTGTTTGACCTGCTGGGCAATGCCAATCAGCGCAGTGAAATCTCCCAGGCCTTTACCAGTTTTCAGGCCGCTACACCGCAGCTTGAATTAAAGGTGGATAAAGAAAAATCGCATGTGCTTGGGGTCCCCTTGCCAGATGTGTATTTAACGTTGCAAACCTTTTTGGGGGGCTATTACATCAATGACTTTAACCTATATGGAAAGGTCTTTCGTGTAATCGCTCAGGCCGATGCACAATTTCGCGATAAAGAGGAAAATCTGGCTGGCTTTTATGTTCGTGCCAATAGTGGCGGTTTGGTACCGCTGACTTCTATCTCAACTATTACTCCGGTGGTCGCGCCACAAACAATAACCCGTTACAACTTATATAACAGCGTCACTATCAATGGATCACCGGCACCGGGGTATTCCAGTGGCCAGGCAATGGATGCTATGGAAGACTTGGCATCAAAGTTGCCAGAAGGTTATGGATACGAGTGGACGGGCATCAGCTTACAGGAGGTGACCGCGGGTAATCTGGCCCCAATCCTGTTCTCTTTGGCCGTTATATTTGTCTACTTGTTTTTGGTCGCCCAATATGAGAGCTGGACTATCCCCTTTGCAGTGATGTTGTGCGTCCCCATTGCGATTGGTGGCGCTATGTTTACGGTATTTATCGCGGGGTCTATCAACAATCTCTATACGCAGATCGGTTTGGTATTACTGATTGGGATGGCAGCAAAGAGTGCGATTCTGATAGTAGAGTTTGCCTGCGTGGAACGCGATAAGGGTCGGTCTATTGCGGATGCGGCTCTATCGGCTACGCGCCTGCGATTCCGCGCGGTATTAATGACGGCCATGTCCTTTATTTTAGGGGTAATTCCACTACTGGTCGCCACCGGTGCCGGCGCAGTAAGCCGGGTTTCCCTGGGGCTAGTGGTCTTTGGCGGTATGTTGGCTGCGAGTCTCTTCGCCACTTTGCTAGTGCCTGTGTATTACGCCTTGGTGCAAACGGTGCGGGAAAAGCTGAAAGGGGGCTATACCCCCAAAATTGATGAGGATAAGACCGCGAATGGTGGGTCTGAATCCACCTGAGCCAAGCTGTTGATTGTGTGGTAGGGTGGTAAGTCACAAATGGATATTGTGGCATATCGCTCAGTGTTACCGCTGAAAAACGGTATGATGAATGTTATGGAGCCCCCGCAGCGATCGGGGCAGGGCACAGATTTATGCTAGAGATTATTGAACAGAAAATCGTAGGGCAAATTGAGGACTTGGAAGCAAGGGTTCCGGCAGGGCCTGACCTGCAAGGCCATGCCGCAGTACTGATTGCCCTGACAGAAGAGCCGGACCCTCAAGTAATTCTAACTAAGCGCTCTGCAAATCTCTCCACACATTCCGGTGAAGTTTCTCTCCCTGGGGGGCGCTGGGATGCCACGGACCCATCGCTTCAATTTACCGCCTTGCGTGAGGCGGAAGAAGAAGTCAGCCTACCTATGGATGACGTACGCGTACTCGGCCCCCTTTGGCCGCGGACTACCCGCTGGCAGGTACATGTGACCCCTTGGGTAGGGATAATTTCACCGGATATCCAATTATTCCCAAACCCAGGAGAATTGGATGCAGTATTTCGAGTCCCCCTGTCTTTCTTTCTTGCAGACCCGCGTATTCGCACTGATCGTATTATTATTGATAACCAGGAAATATACCTTCCGGCGTATATGTATGAAGACTTCGAAATTTGGGGCTTTACTGCAGGCGTATTAACCGAATTTTTAGTAAAAATATTAGGGGCATCAATAGGGCGCCGCGATGATGTGCCGCTGCGTGCACTTAATTAGCTCGGCTTACTAATTAGAATTTTTTTATTTTTTGGGAAGCCCTGGTATCGGCTCACCTAAGTCATCCCAAGCATCGATTAGTATTTTCATTATTTTTCCGGCATCGGGATCGGCGCTGAGGATTGGGAAATCAGGGGCTTCAGGAAGTTTAACTTCTTCTCCTCGTCGACATTCGATTAACCAGTTGTCATCGACTTTAACGAGTTTGTCCCGGTACTCTCCAACAGCAGAAATGCGATAGCCGGATCGTGTTGCTATGATTTCTACGGTCGTTGCTTTCCCTGAGGCGGATTGCCCATCTTCAGAAATAAAATGTAGGGGCGAGCTTGTAATATGCCGGCTTCCCAACTTGCTGTGAACCGCTGCGTAGCGCTCCAGTTTTTCTCTTCCCCGAATCATAATATTGCCATGCTCAAATCGGCCATTGGGTGTAAATAATGAGGCCCAGCCTCGGGCATCATTGCTGTCGATAGTTAATGTATAACGGGCGAGTAGATCACTAATCGCTAGTCGATCTTTTAGCTGTTGAATCTCATCCATTTCTTCACCTTGACCTTTATCGCCAGTAGCTATTGAAGAGGATAGTTTCTAGTGATGGTTTTTGGGGGCGCACCTAGGATATTAATTGAGTATTAATCAAAACCTGTTATCTAACCCGGAATCCTGTAAGTAACCTTGAGAGAATTATTAATAAAATTGGGAAGTGTTTGTTTGTGTAAAGTGAAGCAATACCAAGCCCTAAAATCCTTTGTCGTTTGGTGACTATTTCACGGTTTTAGCTAATGGTGGGATTTATTTGAGACGTAAGTACTAGATATACTGTAAGGTTCTTATATCCTTAATTTTTCTTATTATATACGTTATTGGATTGCTTGAATGAGATCTCTCTCTTTTTTCTGTGTGTTGCTGGGAATCGGATTAATCCAGGCTTGTGCAATGTCCACTGTACCTCCTAAGTATCAGGGACAATGGGCTGGAACCGAGGAATCCTGTAACGCTTCTTCATCGGCCGACTCGATGACTCTGGCAGGTAGTCGTATTCAATTTACGGAGTCTTCAGGCCAGTTGATGTCTGCTAGCCAAAGTGATGGCAATCTTCATCTGGTTTTCAATATGCAAGGTGAAGGAGAAGCTTGGAAGTCAGAGGAGGTGTACTCTCTGACATCTGGCGGAAAGGTACTAGTGCGTTATACCCAGGATTCTACGTTTAAGTATTTCCGCTGCAATTGATTGGAATTGAAGGCTGGGTTAGAACTCAGTTGTTTAAATGACTGGAGCTTGCAGCTCTGGTCATTTAAATATGGAGTTGCCTGGTAAAATATCTATTCAGCCTATACCACCAATTCATCTTTGCATTTCTTTGTTAAATGGGTACCCCCCCTTTGTACCCATTGAGTTAACAGGCTGCAGGTAGCTCCCGATAGAGTGAATTTCTAAAGTTTCAAATGCAGGTCTATTTGGGCTGCTATGAGGTTAGCTTGACAGTTATAAATAGACTAAACCTTTCTCTACCATTAATTTTTACTACAGGTTTGCAATTGGGATTTAATAGCCTTAATAAAAGTCTGTACTTTTGTTGGCGGCCTTTTGGAAAACAGATGCATATAATGGATGGGCGCAGCGGCAACAGATGTTATAGGGCAAAGTGTGCCGGTATCCACTTTTTTTCGAGCGATAATATCGGGCAACCTGGCAATCCCAATTCCGGCTTCGGTTAACTGTACTATATCGTGTAAGGAGTTACAGCGAACCTTAGGCGTGGCCTTTACCTGAATCCCATTTTTCAATTCATACTTTAATGGCATGCCCTGCCAATCATTAGCGATATGCGGCCAATTTTGTAGTTCAGTAAGGTCTGAGGGAATGCCACATAGCTTTTCAATAAGCTGCGGGCTGGCGTAGAGGCTTTCTCCTAACAATCCTAACTTTGAAACTTTAGCCGATTGAAGTGCAAGACTGCCTACGCGAATGGCCAGGTCTACCTGCGATTCAATCAAATCCATGGGGGAGTCATTGGCTAACAGCCTGATTCTCAGTTGCGGGTGCTGCTCGGCCAGCTTAATGATTGCAGGAATAATTACTGGCTCGCACAGTGCGTGAGGCGCTGTTACCGATAGGGAGCCCGCCAATTTGTCACCGCTATTCCTAAGACCCGCTATTGCTGAGTTATAAATATCTTTGATCTCCCGGCAATGGGCGTAAAACTCTGAGCCGGCCTCGGTGAGAGATAGGGAGCGGGTACTGCGGTAAAGCAAGCGGGTGCCGATATCAGACTCCAACCGGGTAACTGCTTGGCTTACTGCCGATTTGGTGCGCTCCAGGCGGTCGGCTGCCAGTGTGAAGCTGCGCGCCTCTACAACAGCTAGGAATACCTGCATATCCTCCAGGCTTGGCTTCATTGTTTAATTTTCCTAAACACTAATATCAATTAATGGATGTTTATCACAACCATGGCCATGGGGCAATCTATAGGCACAAGGTCGTTACCTATTACAGAAGAGGATTTTGATATGAGCGACATTCTGATTGAGAAAACAAAAGCTGCCAGTGAACAGTGGAAGTCTTACTTCAATAGTGGCAATGCAGCTGGGTGTGCATCCATGTATGAAGAGCGGGCTCAGATGACTGCCAAACCCTTTGGTCTGTTCGAAGGTCGAAAGAATATACAAGCTTTCTGGCAAAATCTGGTAGATCAGGGTTTTGCAGATGTGACCTATATTGGCGCAAAAATTGAAGTAGTGGATGAAGTCTCAACCGTACTCTCAAGTAATTGGAAAATGAACAACGCAGAAGGTGTCATTACTCGTGAACTCTGGGTCCTTCAGGAGGACGGAACTATGCTACTGCGTGATGACCAGTTCGAAGCTATAAATCCTAGCGAAAAGTAAGGGTGCTAGCCGTGAGTGAATTTTGGAATAGCTTTACCCGTGAGAAAACGGACGAGCAATATAACCCTACGTTGTGGACCCGCCGCCTTCCAACCGATCTGCTGCTGCCTTCTCATGCTGAGTTTACTGGCAGTCGTAG
Source organism: Microbulbifer maximicatervae (SeqCode) (assembly GCF_052466985.1). Classification (NCBI taxonomy): domain Bacteria; kingdom Pseudomonadati; phylum Pseudomonadota; class Gammaproteobacteria; order Cellvibrionales; family Microbulbiferaceae; genus Microbulbifer; species Microbulbifer maximicatervae (SeqCode). The sequence goes on along the minus strand of NZ_CP174298.1, from coordinate 2,450,615 downwards.
CTCGGCATATCGCAACGCGATTAAGGGTGGTTTGCAAACTGTCAATTTTGGGGAAGGTGATTTAGCTGGCTCGATGGATGTTTTCAGGTCAGACGAAGTTGCTGAGGATGCACCGGTCGTAATTTATATTCACGGTGGCTGGTGGCAGTGGTTTTCAAAAGAGCAGTTTTCTTTTCTGGCCGAGCCTTTTAATAAAGAGGGGTTTGCGGTCTATATGCCGGGTTACCATATGGCCCCGGATTGGGAAAATGATACTCCTATGGAGTCTATTGTCTCGCAGGTACAGTGGGCAGTGGCGAGCGTGCTGAAAGAGGCCGATGAAAAAGGGGCTCCATCTGTCTACATCGTAGGGCATTCGGCAGGTGGCCAACTGGTAGCACTGCTGCATCAGACGGACTGGAGTCAATTTGGCGTACCGGCATCTGCTCAAAGTAAGTTTAAAGGTGCATTTTCCCTGGCGGGGCTATTTGACATTCGCCCACTGGTCAATAGTTTTGTCAATGACGCCATCAATATGTCGATGGAATCCGCCGAAAAAGTAAGCCCCCAACTGTTAGAGCCTGGTATTGACACAACTGAATGCCCGCTGCATTTAATTGTGCCTGAATTTGATACGCCAGAGTTTTTTCGGCAGACGAAAGAGTATCAGGAGAAAATGCTAAAAATGGATAACCCCTGTTATTTCAAATTAGCGAATAATCGGGATCATCTTGACCTGATAGAAAAGTTGGTAGATGACCGAGACGAAGTTCTAACTTATATGCTGGAGCATATGAAAAGTTAGCGACGACTTACCACCTTTTGTTCCGGCAGGGCTTCACTGACGTTTTTGCCATTTAATGACTTTCGCGGTTGTGCTGTTCAAAACGCTAGTGTGATGCCCTGCCGGTGTTGTCTCATTCGATGAGATGCTAAAAATCCTCTCCCTCCACATGCTGGAGTGTCGTGGTGCAGCAGCCTTAACAGCTTCCTCCCAATTTTTCTAAAGAATATTGTCGATTATCTGTATAGTGCTGGGACTCTGCTTGACGAGCTTTGTGACACTGAGCGAGCCCAGTGCAGAACCCTCTCGCACTCCTTTATGGAAAGGGCATATTACCTTCATCAAGAGATAGATCAATCTAAAATAAATCCTAATTGGCGGGCTTTTAGGACTGTTTGTGTTCGATTACTACAGTTAAACAGTGTTAGTAAATCTGAAACATATTCTCTGACGGTGGAGGGGGAGATGTTGAGTTGAGTAGCTATTTCTTTGTTTGACAGGCCGAGAGAAAGAAACTCCAGGGTAGTAATCTGGCGAGGAGAAAGTATTGGAGAGCTAGAATTACTAGGTCCCTCTATTATGACAACCTCACCTTCCATAAAACTATTCAATGCTTTGATTATTGTAGTTTTAGAGCTTGCTTTTGAAATAAAACCATCAGCACCCAACAGCAGCATCTGTTGAATGCTGGCTTGTTGATCGATAGTGGAAATGACAACTAGTGGCAGAGCTGGATATCGGGTTTTTATTTCTTTAAGGCCTTTGAGTCCACTGGTTCCGGGAATGTGGATATCCAACAGGATAAGGTTTATATCATTATGATTTTCCAAGGCGGTTGTGGCTGTAGGGAAGTCACCCGCTTTGATAACCTGGATATTGGGAAATGTCTCTTGCAATGTAAAGAACAATGCATCCCGGTAGAGTTCATGATCTTCGACTATAAGTACTTTAAAAGTCATTTACTTAGCTCTTTCTACTTTTGCCTGTCTACTGTTTGCATAGGATAGAATGATTTGTAGTTATAGAATAAACTCTTGAGGCATCTTGAGGATACTAGAACTTCTAGATGTTCTGTCTTGGGGCTATAGAGCAGTCAGTGTTTTTGGCTTGGAGTAGGGTTTTCGTGATTAGAAATACTCTTGGTTTAGTTAATAAATGCGATTGGTTCTTATGAGCTACTACCCACTGAACGAGAATGATCGATATCAAGTTTACAGCCTAAAAAAGCCGGACAACTTTAGAGAATAACAGTAGAACTGCTAGGAAGGTAACATTCGATGATTGGGCTAGAGTTACAAGGCAATGTTGAATTGGGCGGAATCGTCTAGAAAAAGTACACAGGCTTACGTATTTTTGACGCCTGTAAGGGTATAAGATACGGAAAGTAACAGAAGGTATGCTGCAACGAATAGATACACTAGCTCTAAGGAGTTAAGTCCCCAACAGGCAGCAAGCTATTTAAAGAGATATAAAGACTACGATATGGTCTACTTGCTAATTTACTCAGATTGGGCAAGTAGTGATGACTTATGTACTAATTTGAGAATTGCATCAAAATCATATTGCAGAGTCTATGGTAAGTGCAATAGGGAAGATGCTACTGTAACAGGTAAGGGATGTATAAGGGCGTTGCTGACCATGGTTGAGAGCAAGTTGTTATTTGCTGTTTTTGTTAAATTAAAAAGTAATTATTCAGAATTGTTGGTTAAAGTACCGATTAGCCACATGGTACGTTTTAAATTCAGAGTTTTTCAAACGATTGCAAAAGGCTTAGAAGCTAATGACTTTCTCCCCTATGTATATTCATCTTGGAAGAGAGGAGCTAATAAAAATACCAATCATCTCATTCGACTGCATTCGACGGAGAATACAGACTTTATAAGCGTGGAAAACGGACAGTTCCGATTAGCCAAGTGGTCCCAAATATACTACATATCTACTTTTCCATCCTCTTCTCTTAAGATGGTAGCCCACCTCTTATCAACTTAGTTTCGCATCGAATTATTTAGCAGTTTCTTTCGGAGGTAGCGTGACTCGCAAGGTAATGTGTCCACCTACAAATAAACTTAATCTATTCCTGATCATATTCTTGGTAGTATTGGTAATGGGGCTTAGCTCTTCCCAAGTAAGCAGGCAGTATTCCACAGAGCACACGGCTGAATTCTTCTCACCTATAAAGTTAACTAAACCTGATACTCGCTACAGATTGGGCTCCCTTAATCATTCTTCTGATTTCATCGTCGCTTCAGAAGGTTTGTTATTAGAAAATGCTCCGGATCTTGTTCCCCAGGGGAAAGCATTTGGTCAGACTCCGGACTTTGAGCAACACGACCGATTTTGGCTCTATGCTAATATAGTCAATTATTCAGAAAATAGTGACTGGGTATTGCACATTAGAAATTTCGACTTTCAGCAATTTAGGGTATTGATCAGGGGAAGAGATGGGCAGGTTGTTCATACCCTAAGAGATACTGACTATCTTGACTCTACTGACATCAGTACTATAGGTCGTGCAGTAAATATCAAGCTAAAAAAGGATGAATCCTATTTATTGGTTATTGAGCTGAATGCTAAATTTACTACTGGCTATCCATACTTGGCATTGATGGGAGAACAACAATACAGGCTCTGGAATTTGCAGATGGATTATGTATTTAAAATAATGATCGGCATTATTCTTGGATTCATCCTGCTAGGCTTTCTTTGTTGGCTATTAATGGCAGAAATGACCTTCTTTTGGGGGTCTCTCTCCTCTCTCTTAATGCTGATCTACTACATAGAATTTAGCTGTATGCCAGCTATTTTATGGCAGTCAACTTATGAAAAAGCAACTCTGTTTTGGTTGTTAGTTAGTTCGTCACTTTTATCTCTATTGGCATTTTCTGCAAGTTTCCTACAAATCAAGCGTAGTTCTGGAATATGGAATTGTGCGTTTGTGGTGGCGGTCCTGATAACAGTGTCTGTTGCAGTAGCTAGTACCATGATTTCATTTAAAGAAAGTACAGTTCTATATATCTTCAATTCAATATTTGTATGGCTGCTTATCCTAATCTCTGGTATTTCCAAGGTTCGCAGTGATGGTCATTATTACACGATTTATATTTGTGGGTGGCCTCTGCTGATAATGTTTATTTTGGAAATAACATTAGTTGTTGATCGGCCTTCCAATTCTATTGAGGATATCAATGAGCATTATGAAATGATTCAAGTTCTCTATATCCAGATTTTGCATATGCTTATACAGGCGATTGCACTAATACTGCGTATAAAAGCTTTGTATATGGAAAAGCTGAAAATGGAACAGCTTAGTCATGAAAAGTCTCGTTTCATTGCGCAGAGCAGTCACGACTTGAGCCAGCCACTCTATTCAATGGGTATTTTCCTGGAGCACTTGAACCCACACGTTCATGGTGTGGATGGAAAAATGATTTTTGAACAATTGAAACATACGCACCACCAGATGAGTGGATCTTTTCATTCCATCATTGATTTATGCAAACTAGAATATGGGGGTATAATACCTGAAGTTAAATCAATACAGTTGACAAGTCTTTTCTCTCAACTTCAGAGTGAGATGCAGATACTGGCGGAAGCCAAATCCATTCAATTGAAGTTTCAGCCATGCTCCCTACAGGTCCTAAGCGACCCAATACTGCTAGAAAGGATGCTACGTAATTTGATTACCAATGCGATCAAATATACGGACGAAGGTAAGGTGGTTATTGGCTGCCGGCGGCAAGGAAATAATGTTGTTATTCATGTTACGGATACCGGATGTGGCATTGACAATGAAGATCTGAAGCGAATTTTTGAGATTTATCAACGGTCAGGTAGAGACTCATCGGATTCTAGTGGTTCTGGTATCGGCCTATCCATTGTCAAACTTATTTCTGAATTGTTGAATCATCCTGTGGAAATTAAATCCATCCCTGGAAGTGGGAGTAATTTTTCGATTTGCGTACCTAGACTTGAACATGTTTCGATGAAGGATGAAAAGGAAACTGAGCCAAAAGAGGACCTACCTGTAGTTGCGTTGGTTTTTCAAGATGATGACCTTAAGGATACGCTTTCTCATTGTTTGCAAAAGTGGCGCTGTCCAGTATTGACATTTACTTCGGTAGAGGATGTTTGTCAATCCAACGCCCCCCTCTCCATATTGCTGTGTGAATATGCCACTCTCAAAAATTCGTCTCTATCTTCAGATGAGGCAAGTGCGCTGGCTCAGGAAATCTTGGCAGCCTGCACCTGTGACTCTGATACTAATTTGCCGGACAATTGGATTACCCTGTCTCCGACTGCCCCACCAGCTCAGTTACGTGCTTTATTGAATGCGGCAATAAGATGTCGCCAAGGATAACTTTTAATTTGTAATGGATTGATAGGATAAAGGTAATCCGGGGGAGGATGTTATCAAATGAATTGTTTATCATGCTGCAAGATGATTTACTTGCAGCATGATAGAGTAGGAGTTATTACTTGATGCTAAGTAGTATTATACAACCTCTTTAAAGGCTTTATATCTCTTCTTTTTCTGAGGGTTGTTGTGAGCTGCGAGCAATAAAATTTCGTACACTCTCTACAAAAATCTTTGATGCATCCTCTCGCCCCAGTAGCAGATGCCCGTTGCTATCCAGCCCTATGAATTCGGCATTGGGAATTGTAGCGGCAATATCGCGAGCGGTTTCGACTGGAATACGCTGGTCTCCCAATGAGTGAATTACTAAGGTTGGTACTTTCACTTGCTTGAGTCGTTCACGCACATCAATATTAGCGGATATAGATAAAAACCGAACTGCGTTTTCTGCGGATGTCGTTAAACGCTGGAATTCATTGAACCAAGAAAGTTCTTCAGGCGTGGCGCTGGGCATGAAGATAGATGAAAATATCTGTCGACATGCAGGATTTTCTTTTCCCCAGCCTACCTCGGTCAAAGTTATCAATGCCTCGTGCTCTCTGCGAATATCGTCTGTCGAATCTATTCGCCAGCCTGCGGCATAGCCCCCAAACAGGATTAAATGTGATACTCGTTCCGGGTGTCTGACAGCGTACTCTATGGAAGCAGCTGCGCCTTGCGATATTCCGAGCAGGGCAAATTTGTCGATTTTGACAGCCGATACAACAGTCTCAAGATCACTCACAAATTTTTCAAAGGACATATTGTCCACATTCCAGTCGGAAAGACCATTTCCACGTTTGTCATAGCGGACAAAATGATGGTCAGAAGCAAGATCGCGAAATAGGGGGCTCCAAATTGGGGCATCCCAGTCATGTTCAAGATGGCTGAGCCAATTAGCAGCCTTGATAATGGGCGGCCCTTCCCCCACTGAAGAATAAGCGATGCGTACACCATCATCTGAAGTGCAAAAATGGATCTTTTGCCGAGCAATAAGGTCACTTGCTTTAGAACCTTTGTCGACATCGGTGGTAGTTGGACTGTTCTCTTCGACCACTTTTCTTGTAAGTTCGATCTCGGACCGTGTATTTGGGGACCAGGTAATTCCCGCATTGTGAAACCGCCTTGCCAAATCATGAGTTAAAGCTGTGACTTCAAAAGTATGACCAAGGCGATCCAGTAGAGTTAGAAGTTGAGTCGCAGCATTAGGGTTGAGTGGTTCCAAGGTTTCCCATTCACGGGCCTTATTTAGTCGTTCATGGAGGTTAATATCTGGATGTGATGACAGTCGGGCTAGCACTTTGCCTTGCAAACGAATTATTTCTTGTCTTTCTGCTGTTAACCACTGTTGGAATAACTCCTGGTCTGGCAAGTCGATACCATCCAGAAAGGGTTGCTGTAAGCTGTCCGCAAGCGAGGCTAACTCCACAGGTGTTAAATTCTTGGCTACGATCTTTTCTTTCAGGATGTTGATATCGATTTCGATATCAGGAGCCGCAATGCCTGCGCGTTCCCGGTCTGCTACTAGTCGTTCAGTGGATGTGTCATTCACCAAGGGGCGGAGCTTACTCAATGACCAGCGCAACGCCCCGCGCGGATCATCTGGGGTTTCCCAGAAAACTTCACACAGGCGTTCGCGACGATGTGGTTTAGCGGTCTTCGCAAGATAGGCAAGAAGAGCGCGTGTCCTTTTTGAGGCTGGTAAATCCGCAGCTACGCCATCGCGAAGAACACTTAATTCCCCAAGCATCTTCAGAAAAATTTTCATTTTAATAGTAACCCCAGTGTTGGGTTGCCTGTTATAGGTAAGCTGCCATTCGTGATCCCGTTATTGACGCTTGCAAAAGTCTTGACTGAATTTATATTTTCTCCCTATTTGTAGTGAAATTCGTGACTTTTGTTACTAAGCTGACTCATTTTGTGTTTCGGGAAACTCTCCATGTACAATCTTTGACCCAGTATCAGACTTAGAAATAGTTATTTACCTGGGGTTGATGTCGTAATTAGTCAAAATAGTGGTACGGATTTCTGGTATGAAAGTTCCGACCTCGACATATTTCCCACAGATTGTTTTTTCTTTTGGTGACTTGGTGGATATTAATTTTGGAGGGCGGGGCGGACAACCCGACAAATGTAGGGTAACACTGGCAGCTGGGATGTAGCATGCTTCGTATGTTGTGACCTTTGAGTACATTTTATATTCAAGATATACAGCGAATTTTTCAGAGCTGAAATATTTTTTGACTATCCGAAAGCCGAAAGCCGAAAGCCGGATGTCGACATGCTGCTTAATTATTTTAGCAGGAGGATTTCTCTCTGTGGGCTCCAGCTTTCAGGTCACAATTTAGGTATTCATCTGAGTTCAACTTCGGAGATAAATCTGATAAATAAAGTGGTTCGATTTCTCTTTTATGTCACGCCAGCTAAGCTTTGAAAACTTTGGCGCTATGTAATCAGGTATTTAGTACCAAAGTCATATAACGTTTTGCAGAATTAATAGGCCGCTGACTGAATCCAATCAAAATATCTACTTTCCAACTCTACTTGTTGGCAGGTTTTCTGGTATTCGATGAGTTTTTGCAGGTATTCACGAGTTGTATGAATTAGCATTTTTTAGCCTATCTTGTTTAACTAGTTCAATTGCTAATTTGCGGGTCAAGGGGTTTTCAGCTGATCCAGTACCTTATTTTCCAACAGGTCTTATATTAAGTTATGCACTTATCGCTGAATAGATGATTACTGCCATCCGGCATTCCAGGTTGTCATTATTCAAACGATAGAGTACGGCCTTTTCAGCATCGTTCGACTTGCTTATTGATTGATAGCTTAAGCGCACCAACGGGTATCTGCGATCTTTTAAGATAGAACTCTCTTCTTACACAGCCGAAATGGAAATTTTCACCTTTATTTATGTAGGTATTGGCGCAATATCCAGTTGCCGGGGTAGTAACAATCTCTTTTGTTTAAGTCATTTTTTGATCATTTCGGTACTGCAGTTCATATCAAATTAGACCGACAATCCGTCCGCCTAAAACAGATGGTTATTTGCGGTATTAATTTGTGTGTGAATAGCAAGAATTCCTATACCCATGTTTTTTCCACGGAGAGTACCTCGCTCAATCACATGATTGCTCAGCATAAAAATGTGCTACGGCACCGCTATTTAATGCAAAAGCACCTGAATACGCGGTTTGAACAGCAAACGATTGGGGGAGACGTTTGATGAGAGTGTATAGCGGGCAGTTGGCTTTTCTGTGGGGGGGAGGATGCACGGTTAGGTCTTGCTGCGGCAAGGCGGTGGCATCTTTGGGTAAAGGGGTTTTGCAGGTGCTCCGTGTTGTGTTGGCCATTGCCTATGGCTTGATGGGTTGGTCGGCGAGCACGCAGGCACAAGTGCAGCCATTTCCTGGGTGTGATTCGAGTCTTTACCATGCACAAGCTGAGCAGCAGGACACTCCCCCAATGGAGTTAATAAGTTTCGATACGAGTTCGAAACCGATCGATGATATATCGTTGGGAAGAGCTGACAATGTGGTCTATAACGGCCTCGCATTTAATCCTTCGGACAATTATCTGTATGCCATTAGGAGCAGGACTAATGTCCTGTTAAGAATTGGTCGGGATGGCAGTGTCCAGGGGCTAGCACCTATTCAGGGGCTTCCAATCCCTAATACTAATACAGTGGGCTACGTCTCAGGTGTAATCGATCCAGATGGTCGCTACTACGTCAGGGCTGATGGCGTGAATAATAGTCTCTATCGAATAGATATATCTGATCGCACTGCACGTGAGGTTAAAATGACTTTCGCGTTTTTGGCGGCGGATCTGGCATGGCACAAAGGCTCTTTGTACGCTGTCGGCAATCGAAGCTTATTTGGTGATAGGGATCGGTTGTTCAAAATCAATCCTGGAACAGGGGCGACGAATCAGGTTGGAAACGGGACATTCGGGGCGAACCTTACGGATGGGTTTGGTGCCCTGATTGGCGCAACAAACGGCGTGTTTGGTGTCTACAATGGCGGAGGTTTCTATCGGTTTAATACGCAAACTGGGGTAAGTACGCTGATCTCCGATATCAGAGGCACTGAATATGTCGGGGGTGCTGATACCAATGATGGCGCCAATTGTGTTAACGCAAGCGTAGTTTTCCCGGTCTCCCCGACGATCTCAGTCAACAAGAGTGCGAGCCCTGCCAGCGGCACGGGGGTTTCGGTGGGCGACACTCTGGCCTATACCCTGACAGTGGACGTTGCCAATGCTGTCACCGACGGTGATGTGGTGCTAACCGACACCCTGGATGACGGCCTTGAACCAGGTCCTTTGCCAAGTGGCTGTTCGGCATCGGGGCAGCAGATCACTTGCACCCTGGCTGCGGGCGCGGCCGTTGGCTCATACACCTTCGCTTACTCCGCTACCGTGAACGAGGATGCGACCACCGCTGTAGATAACAGTGTCGTCACTGACACTGGAGACTGTGGGACCTGTAGTACCAACCACCCGGTCGATCCAACGATCTCAGTCAACAAGAGTGCGAGCCCAGCCAGTGGTACAGCGGTATCGGTCGGCGACACTTTGGCCTATACCCTGACGGTGGATGTCGCCAATGCTGTCACCGGCGGGGATGTGGTGCTGACCGACACCCTGGATGACGGCCTTGACCCAGGCCCTTTGCCAAATGGCTGTTCGGCCTCAGGGCAGCAGATCACTTGCACCCTGGCTGCGGGTGCGGCCATTGGCTCATACACCTTCGCTTACTCCGCTACCGTGAACGAGGATGCGGCCACCGAAGTAGATAACAGTGTCATCACTGACACTGGAGACTGCGGGACTTGTATCACTAACCACCCGGTCGACCCGACGATCTCAGTCAACAAAAGCGCGAGCCCAGCCAGCGGCACGGCAGTGTCGGTGGGTGACACTCTGGCCTACACCCTGACAGTGGACGTTGCCAATGCTGTCACCGACGGCGATGTGGTGCTAACCGACACCCTGGATGAGGGCCTTGACCTTGGCCCTCTACCAACTGGTTGTTCGGCATCGGGGCAGCAGATCACCTGTACCCTGGCTGCGGGCGCAGCCATCGGCTCGCACAGCTTCGCTTACTCTGCCACCGTGAACGAGGATGCGACCACCGAAGTAGATAACAGTGTCGTCACTGATACTGGAGACTGTGGGACTTGCAGTACCAACCACCCGGTCGATCCGACGATCTCAGTCAACAAAAGTGCGAGCCCTGCCAGCGGCACGGCGGTCTCGGTGGGCGACACTCTGGCCTATACCCTGACGGTGGACGTTGCCAATGCTGTCACCGACGGCGATGTGGTGCTGACCGACACCCTGGGCGAAGGCCTTGACGTTGATATTACCAGCCTGCCAAGTGGCTGTTCGGCGTCGGGGCAGGAGATTACCTGCACGCTGGCTGCGGGCGCGGCCATCGGCTCGTACACTTTCGATTACTCCACCACCGTGAGCGAGGATGCGACCACCGAAGTAGATAATAGCGTCGTCACTGATAATGGAGACTGCGGGACCTGCACCACCAACCATCCGGTCGATCCGACGATCCTGGTCAGCAAGAGTGCGAGCCCTGCCAGTGGCACGGCGGTGTTGGTGGGTGACACTGTGTCCTATACCCTGACGGTGGATGTCGCCAATGCTGTCACCGATGGGGATGTGGTGCTAACCGACACCCTGGACGAGGGCCTTGACCTCGGCCCTCTACCAAGTGGCTGTTCGGCATCGGAGCAGGAGATCACCTGCACTCTGGCTGCAGGCGCGGCCATTGGCTCATACACCTTCGCTTACTCCGCTACCGTGAGCGAGGATGCGACCACCGCTGTAGATAACAGTGTCGTCACTGACACTGGAGACTGTGGGACTTGCAGTACCAACCACCCGGTCGATCCGACGATCTCAGTTAGCAAGAGCGCGAGTCCTGCCAGTGGCACGGCGGTCTCGGTGGGCGACACTCTGGCCTATACCCTGACGGTAGATGTCGCTAATGCTGTCACCGACGGCGATGTGGTGCTGACCGACACCCTGGACCAGGGCCTTGACCTTGGCCCTTTACCAACTGGTTGTTCGGCATCGGGCCAGGAAATCACCTGTACCCTGACTGCAGGCTCGGCCATTGGCTCGCATACTTTCGCTTACTCCGCCACCGTAAACGAGGATGCGACTACCCAAGTAGATAACAGTGTCGTTACTGACACTGGAGACTGTGGGACCTGCAGCACCAATCACCCGGTCGACCCGACGATCTCAGTTAGCAAGAGCGCGATTCCTGTCAGTGGTACGGTGGTCTCGGTGGGTGACACTCTGGCCTATACCCTGACAGTGGATGTCGGCAATGCTGTCACCGACGGGGATGTGGTGCTGACCGACACCCTGGGTGAAGGCCTTGACGTTGATATTACTAGTCTGCCAAGTGACTGTTCGGCGTCGGGGCAGGAGATCACCTGCACCCTGACTGCAGGCGCGGCCATTGGCTCATACACCTTCGCTTACTCCGCTACCGTGAACGAGGATGCGACCACCGAAGTTGACAATAGCGTCGTCACTGACAATGGAGACTGCGGGACCTGCACCACCAACCACCCGGTCGATCCGACGATCTTGGTCAGCAAAAGCGCGAGCCCTGCCAGTGGCACGGCGGTGCTGGTGGGTGACACTGTGTCCTATACCCTGACGGTAGATGTTGCCAATGCTGTCACCGATGGGGATGTGGTGCTGACCGACACCCTGGACGAGGGCCTTGACCTCGGCCCTCTACCAAGTGGCTGTTCAGCATCGGAGCAGGAGATCACCTGCACCCTGGCTGCGGGTGCGGCCATCGGCTCGCACACTTTCGATTACACCGCCACATTAAACGACAGCGCAACCACTGAAGTTGATAACAGTGTTGTCCCCAACACCGGAGTTTGCGAGACCTGTAGCACATCGCACCCGGTACTTCCGAGAGTGCAAATAAGCAAAACCTCAGATCCGGAAGATGGTATTGAAGTCACGGTAGGTGACACAGTCACCTATACGCTTAACGTGACGGTGAGCAATGGTCCGACCACCGAAGTGCTGACCCTGTCCGATACCCTGAGTGATGGTCAGAGTTTATTGACGGACTCCATCATCTCCCCACCAGGCGGAAACTGTCTTGTCGCGTCTGGTGGTCTCGAGTGCACTTTGGCAGTGGGTACTGCGCCAGGTGTCTACCTCTTTAGCTACCAGACTCTCGTGGACCCCGATGCAGGCGATACGATCAGCAACAACGTGGTCGCGTCGGGCGGGGGCGGAGATGATCCCGATTGCACCGTTTGTAACACCGGCCACCCGGTGGACAACCACTTGGAATTGCGGTTGGTCAAGACTGCGGGCGTGGGATCTGCGCGGATCGGCGACCTGGTGCGTTACGTGCTGACCGTCGAGAACGTCGGCGTGGTGCCCGTGACGGATGCAGCCCTGGTCGATACACCGCCGCCGGGATTCAACTATGTCGAAGGCTCGATCACCGTGGATGACGGTGATGATGCCTTCGAGCTGTCAGCCGGTCGCTACCCGCTCAGGATAGGTGGCCTCGACATTGATGTGGGTGAGCAGGCCACCATTGCCTATGTGCTGCGCGTCGGCGCTGGTGCTCGGCTCGGTACACAAATTAACTCGGCGGTGGTGCAAAGCGACACCGGTGATTCAATCTCAAATGTGGCCACCGCGCAGGTGACGGTCGAAACGGGTCCACTGCTTGATGACAGTTTAATTTTCGGCACGGTGTTTGACGACCGCGACGCCGATGGCTGGATGGATAGTGCTGCGCTGACGGGAGTGCGAGTGCAGGGTGGATTCGCATCCAGTGCCTATGCTCCCCCGGTGGCGGGTGCTACTGCGCCTTTGCTGCAGGGCATCAATCTGGGCCGTATCACAGCCCGCCAGTCCGAGGGTGATCCTGTAGAGCGGCACCAGATAGTAATTCGAAATAGTCTGGTCGAGCCCGCATTTACCGATGACTTCGTGCTTACCAGCGACCAGGGCGTGACCGTTCGAATGGACGCTGCCGGCAACACTTGGGTTGAGAAATCCGGTGAGGCAGCTCAGGGGCTTAACGCCGCCGAACCGACAGTGGAGCGTCGCCTGTTCCAGAGTGAGGAGGGGCTGGTCGTTGACTATGTGATCAGTAACGCCGGCATAGACGAGCGTGGCCTGCCGGGTGTCCGCCTCGCATCCGTGGAGGGTGTGCTGATTGAAACGGATCAGTACGGCCGTTACCACTTGGTTGATGTGCAAGGCGGCGAACGCGGCTATCGCAATTTTATCCTCAAGGTCGATCCATCCACGCTGCCTCCAGACACAGTTTTCACCACCGAAAATCCACTGGTACGGAAGATTACTCCGGGCGTGCCAGTGCGCTTCGACTTCGGTGTTCATTTGCCGGTAACCCTGTTGCCCGGCCGTACCGAGGAGGTTGAGCTGGCGCTGGGGGAAGTCATCTTTGCGCCGGGCAGTGCGGAGGTGCGCGCCGAGTACCGGCCGGCGATTGCCCGCATGGCTGAGGAGGTGGATGCCTACGGTGGCGGCGAGGTTGTCATCACTGCCGATGGACGAAGTCAGGCACTTGCTTTTCAACGTGCGATCGCAGTGCGCGACCTGCTGCTCAAGCAGGTTGAAGCAGAGCACGCACAGATGTTGAGGGTCACCGTGCGCACCGAGGTTCATGAGTTGGTCGGTGGTATCAGCGCGGGTGAGCTACTGCTGGGCACGGTGCTGTTCGACACCGACCGCTCCGAGATCCGACCGGAGTTTGAGGAGCTGTTGGATAACGTGGCTGCCCACCTGGAGGAAATGGGTAGTGGCGTTGTGGCAGTGGTGGGCCATACCGATGTGCGCGCCAGTTACCAATACAACATTGCCCTGGGTTTGCGAAGGGCCAGGTCTGTGTACAACGCCCTGGCTATGAGGTTGAGCCCGGAAGTGCGTTCCCGGATACGGGTCGAGTCCAGTGATGACCCGACAGCGTCTGTCACTTTGCCTGTCACTTCTGAAGATAAATAAGGGGCCGATCATGCAGATGAAATTACTCTATGCCGTCGTGATCAGTAATCTGGCCAGTTGTACAGCACAGGTACTTGCACAGCAAACACCAGTAACCATGACGGGAAGCTCCGAGCCATTGCATACGGGCGCTACTATGGAACCTATCTCCATAGTGCCCCCCCATGCCAGCGGTTTGATGGATGGCGAATCCTATACCGTCGCCAGTGGTGACTATTTATCTAGTATTGCTGCCCGGGCCGGTGTGGGCTTAATTGAACTCGCTAGCTGGAATCTCATTGATTCCCCTTACACAATCTATCCTGGACAACAGTTGCGTTTGTCGCCGCCGCCGAGTGCATCGGTGTCACCTCAGAAGAGGCTGGCGAAGCAAGCGACAGCCTTGAACGATGTCACTCCAAAAGGCGCCACCATCGAACATGCCCCTGCAGCGCCGCATGCCAAGGGTTTTATGAACGATGACTTTTATACCGTTGCGAGCGGCGACTATTTATATGCTATCGCTGCCCGTGCTGGTGTGAGTTTAAAGGAACTCGCGCGCTGGAATAGCATCGATTCCCCCTACAAAATCTACTCCGGTCAGCGCCTGCGTTTGTCTCCGTCACCGGCTGATGGATCGTCTATTACCGCTGTTAGTAGTGGTGTGTCGCCGGAACTGGTGTGCGCTGCCGACGGTTGTCGTACCGGTGATGGATTGCTATTCCAGCTGCGTACACGCAGTTACGATGAGCCTCTTACGGTAGGCACAAGCAAGCAGTCCTCATCCGAGGAGCTGCAACCTGATCGCAGGGTCGCAATCGGATTGGAAAAGCCGGGACGAGCTGTAGCGCAGGGGCGGTTCTCTGTGTCATTGCCTGATAACGGCGTAATCTGGGCTACCGAAGATCCCACACTGGGCCGGCGCGACTTGTCGGTGTCGGCCCCCACCATGGTGCCATTCGAAAATGGCGCCATCACCCGGCCGGTGCGTTTTTTCGTGCGCAGTAATTACAGCAGCTTTGTCTCGCGTATGGAGTTGGCAGTGTTCCGCAGCACCGACGTCGACTTGATCAGCCCGCTGGCAAAAGTTGCGGTTGATCTAGCTCCAGTGGTGGAGGCTCAGTGGGATAGCGCGTTGCCCCGGGAAATTCCGTTTCGAGTCGGTGATGAATTGGTCTATGTACTGCGTGCGTTTGATGTCGAGGGGCATGTTGACGAGACCTATCCCCAGCGCTTGCAACTGGTACGCCCCGACGAAGCTGAGCGCAGCCAACAACTCCTGCGAAGTTCGACTGAACGCTCCTTCGGCAGTGCGCTGAGCGAGGAGGAAGCTGAGACCCAGCGCCTGATCGACGATGTGTTCGACGAGAGTAACCTGCGCTACCAGAATATCCCGATTTACGGATCGCGAGTGCGTATACAGGGCCGCAATATTCCGGCTGCTCACACCCTGTGGATCAACGGCGACAGCTACCCGGTCGACCTGGAGCGGAAGTTCGTTGCCGAGTACCTGATGCCGGTGGGCCAGTACCGCTTTGATGTCAGGCTTGAAGGTCCTGGGGGCTCCGTTGTCGAACGCGAGCTGCCGATAGAAGTGAGCGGGCGCTACTTCTTCGGTGTGGGCATCGCCGATGTAACTGTGCGAGAGAACAGGGCCAGTGGCCCCGGCCGCGACTTGGTGCTGGATGGCCGCGATGATGACCTTCTCAGTGACGGCCGGTTGGCGTTCTACCTAAAAGCCAAAACGAAGGGCAAATACCTGATCACCGCCCAGGCAGACACCCAGGATCGGCCTCTGGAAGATCTATTCGACGGATTTACCCAGGCCGACCCACAGGATGTCTTCCGGCGCCTGGACCCGGACCTGTACTACCCGACCTACGGGGACGATTCGACCACCTCCCGGGACGTCGACACTATGGGGCGGTTCTACCTGCGCGCCGAATGGGACAAGAACGAAGCGCTGTGGGGCAATTACTACACCGGAATCACTGGCACTGAATATGCGCAATACGGGCGCTCGCTGTATGGCGCAGGGCTGAACTGGCGCTCAAGTTCGGCCAACCCTTGGGGGGATGCGGATACCGAGTTGCGAGTATTCGGCTCCGAGGCGCAGACCGCGCCCGGCCACAGCGAATTCATCGGTACCGGCGGCAGCTTGTATTACCTGCGCCATACCGACGTGCTGCCCGGTTCAGATCACGTCGTATTGGAGGTGCGCGACCCGGGAACCGGGCTGGTGGAGCGGCGCATCGAGCTACAGCGCGGTGCTGACTACGAGATTGATGAACTGCAAGGCCGTATCCTGCTGACTCGGGCGCTGTCGCAAATTACCCGGGAAAACATCCCTTTCATTACCCGCGACACGCCACTGGATGGATTCGAGCAGAGGCTATTGGTGGACTACGAGTGGGTGCCATCGGGCTTCGATGCCGATGAGGTCACTGGAGGTGTGCGTGCCAAGCACTGGTTTGGTGACCATGTGGGAATAGGGCTTACCTATATCGACGAGAACCGCGCCGGTGAGGATTACACGCTGATGGGGGCCGACCTTACCCAGCAGTTTGGCAAAGGCACTTATCTGAAATTCGAACACAGTCGGACCGAGTCCACTATTGCGCCAGTGTTCTTCTCCGACAACGGCGGCTTGAGTTTCTCCCGACTTAACCCGGACGGCTTGCGCGAGGGCGAGGCCAGTTCTGTTGAATCACGGGTGAATTTCCGCGAGCTGGGTTGGACCGAGCAGGAGTGGAGCGCCGCCACTTGGTGGCGGCAGGTCGACGGTGGCTACTCGATCTCAAGGCATGACACTGGTCTCGATATCGAGGAGCACGGCGCGGAGCTGTTGGGCCATTTCAACTCGGGTCTCGGTATCAACGCCCGTTATAGCGAGGCTGAGCGCGATGGTGAAACACTGGCTCAAGCGCACCTCAACAGCGAGTTGCGTATTGGTGACAACAGTGCCCTGAGCGCTGAAGTGCGCGGTATTGAGGAGCAGCGCAGAGAAGGCGATGCCACCGGCCTTTTGGGTGCGCTGCGTTATTCTCATCGATTCGGTACATCGCTGGACGTGTCCGGCACTACCCAGATGACCCTGAGTAACGATGATGGTGACTACGCCGACAACGATGCTTATTCGCTGGCGGCGCGCTACAATTTCGCCAACCTGTCGACCCTGGGAACTGAGATAACCACTGGTGATCGCGGTGATGCGGCGACGCTCAACGGCGAATACCGGCTTACTTCACAGCACAGCTTCTACGGCGGCTATACCTACTCGACCGACAGTACCGAATACGACTCGCTCTTCAACCCTAATCGCCAGAACGGCTGGACCTTCGGCCAGCGCTGGAGATTGTCGAACCAAGTAAATTTGTTCAACGAAAGTCAGCACATCAGAAGTCGTGATGAGTCAGGGCTGGCGCATACCTTCGGTATGGACTTTTACCCGGCAATTGGTTGGAACCTGGGTTTAATCCTGAGTGATGGCGAGCTGACCAACAGCATCGGCGAGGAGGTATCCCGGAATTCGGTTAGCCTGACCGGCGGGCGTACTTCGCCCGAAACTGACTGGCAGAGCAAGTTGGAATGGCGGCGCGATAGTGGGGCTGAGCGGCGCACACAATGGGTCAGTACCCATCGCCTATCCCATAAACTCAATGAGAGTTGGAGGATTGCTGCACGCTTTAACTACGCTGACACCGAAGACGAGCTGAACTCGTCTGAGGGAGCAAAGTTCATTGAGGGTAATGCTGGTTTTGCCTACCGGCCTTGGAGCAACAGTCGTTGGGGGCTGTTCGGGCGTTACACCTATCTTTATGACTTGGCCTCGCCGGGGCAGTTGGGTGAGGTGGACTACGACCAAAAGACTCAAGTGCTGGCATTTGAAGGTGTATACCGCTTAGACCACCATTGGGAGCTGGCTGCCAAACTGGCGCGGCGCGAGGGCGAAGTTCGCTTTGGGCGTAATACCGGTGACTGGCTCGATTCGTCCACCACTTTTGCTGCAGGACAGGTCCGTTTTGAGTTTTACCAGAATTGGCACGCGCTGGCTGAGTATCGTTGGCTCAATGTAGATAATGGTGGCACTCGGCAGGGATTCCTGGTCGGTGTCGATCGAGATATTGGAAAAAACATTCGTATCGGTGCAGGTTACAACTTCACAGAGTTTAGTGATGACCTGACGAACTTTGATTACGACCATAAGGGTTGGTTCGTCAACTTTACTGCACGTTATTGATGGACGCATGTGCCCGTTCTGCTTAGGTCGGGCATATATACAGGTGCAGAGTGGTACAGCGATAAAGCAGGAAGCGTTGGTAATTAGGGAGTTATTCAGAGGCTCCTTAGAGAATGCTTTGTAATCTAGGCGGTATCTGAACCGCCGATAGAAAAATCGGGCGACCTTATTTGGGGGGAGCAATAAGCTTAATAAGATCTTTCCCCCCCCTATATTGGATGCATATCGCGAGCGGGCATTTAATGCCTGCTCTCAACAGTTACATTACGCCTGGTCAACCAGCGAGAATTCTCCGAAGATTTTCGACAGAATACGGGGTGGGTATGTGAAGATTTTATCCCAGAGGGGTACTTCTACATTCACCTTAACAACCAATGCTTTTTAGGCGTGTATATTTTTCCTCAAACATCAATTTAAGGGTTTTTCGTTCTGGGTTAGACAAGTCTATTTTTCTTAGGTCAATAAGGTGAATGTGTAGGCAGGGCGTCATAGAGCTAAATTCGTGGAGGTCGTTTTTGGTGAATACAGGGAATAATTCGTTGTTATTGCTGAATTTCCTAAATAGATCGAAGCCTGCGCTGGGAGGTCCGATCATGGGGTTTTTCGGGAATGTTAAATCTTTAGCTAAAAAAGCAGCCCTAAATTGATATTGGTGGAGGTCGAAAAAATCTCCTGGAAAAATATAAAGTCCTGAGGGGCGCAGAGTGTTTTCGGGAATATTGATATAGCGGTCAAGGCCATATATCGAGGGTGTTGCCACCAAACGTGATTTCTGGCCATGCAGTAGCTCTATTGTGAAATCCCCATAGATATGTTTTAAGGCTGGGGAGTAGATGGAGAAAAATCCTTCAATGCTACGGGCAAAGTTATAGGTTAGTTGTTTGTTGTTGAAGGTATCTAAATTCCAGGTTGTTGTATCTTGCTGCATGGAAAACCTATTTTCTGGATTGCACAAGATAACTGCTAGCTCCTTGCATTTTGTATTAAATTTCAAGGATGTATCTAAGTGCTGGGTTGGCTGGATGAGCGGTTTGAGCAAGATGTTAAATTTCAATAATGTGAGTGATCGTTTAAATGATCGTGATATTTACTGCTGGATTATGCAGACAGATTCTTTCTGAATTCAGCTGGCTAGACTGTCACAATTCTAGTATGGATAGCTGTGTGCTTGAGGGTTCATCTTTCTGTGATGTGCGTGGGTGTTTTGTAGGTCGCTAATACTTCCAGGTGCTACATTGAGACTGTAAGTTCCGGTATTTTTATCTGGCAATTTGACTCTATTATTTTTTTTGATTCAAACGTAATTCAAACACGATTAGAGTTTTTTTGCCGTGGTATACATGTTTAGTGCCACGTTTTATTGGTTCACTGGTAGTGAGTCTGGTTATGTATTGTGGGTAAAAGGTACATTAAAGCGGTAGATTTTCCAGGGCGAGGGGAAAACTTCTTGCCTGATCTTAATTGGTGATGAGCCCAATAGGGTAATGCTTCTTGATAAAGGATAAGATTTCAATGAGGAAATAGGAATGAATTTGAGAGAGCTAAACGTAAAATCGGACCTTACTCTTCTTTATATAGATTTGGAGGGCGTCCGTTTTGTAACGTCTCCAATCACCCTGCCGGGACATGCAGAAAGTTGGCTGCGCGTTGGTTTAACCAAAGATTGTGTTCTGGTTGTTCAGACCCCAAAGCGAGCGAGGTCGATCTATGGAGACCGACATGTTTTGTTGGTCGCCATCGTTACAGCCAAGCATAGATTTAGTGTTGAGTTAAACAAATTGGCTGGTGTTGTTTTCATGGGGGAGGAATTTAAGGTGGAGAATGAACCTAAAGGTAATAAAGGTTAAGTCAATGTTTGATGTTTTGAGGGCGCGGTCAATACGGTAAAAGGCCTTGAAGGCTACCTACGCCTGCTGTGTTGCAGCTTTTGCAAAGGGCTACAGCTATTTGAGGTGAGCTGCGCCTAATATCTGTAACCTTTAAAGTCTGCAGTGATATTAGAGAGCTGTTCAGAAGCTCCTTCCAGTTAAATCAATTTGACTGCCGAATAGTAATCCAAACGATACTCAAACAAAAATATAACTTATTTACTTAGTCGGTTACACGATGAGTACCATGTTTGACTGTTTTACTGGTTGAAATTCAATAGTGTATCGGGTGTTAATGTTTTAGCACTTTTACGCAACCTCCCCTGCTTGTGCTGGCCCCGCACAAGCCCCTTTGCCCGGTAGCTTGCCGGGCTTTTTTTACTCCAGTGCTGGCTCCTCATTTCCGAAACTCCAATTTTTTTCAACGCTGAATCCCACGGTCGGTTGTTTCACTGCTGATGAATCCAGTTATCTGCTAGAAGGTGGTGTCTTTGGGGCTTTGTTATCTCCCTTTTCAACCGGGGAATCCCTCTTGCCATGCCTAAGGGAAAAAGAAAAGGAAATATGGCTATGTATTACGTAGTGTCAAAACTTGAGCCTGCTGCGATGATATTAATACGCCTGTTGTTGGGGCTTGCACTGTCGGTTGCTTTTATTCTGTCCACAGTCTTTGGCGGTGACGGTCAGGGTCATGCCACGACCAGTATGGTCGATAAGGTGGCCAGCCCAGCCGCAGGACCAGCCATCGGAACTCACACCCTAAAATATGCAGTTGAGACGAAAAGGAGGGCGGCCACGCGGGTGGGAAACAGCGTCGATACCAGTATCGATGGCGGCCAGGCGAGAAATGATATATTTAATGTCGGGGTTGGTGATTTTTTCGGCAGGTTTGTAGCTTTAAGTGCGAATGGATATACCCTCGCTGTAGCGGCCCCCGATGAGGCTAGCTCTGCTGTCGGTATCAATGATGACCATGAAAATAATGATGCAGTTGGTTCCGGGGCAGTTTATGTATTTGCCCGCAAGGATGGCTCCTGGCATCAGCAGGCGTATATTAAGGCGAGTAATTCTGATGTATTTGACCGTTTCGGTATCTCCGTAGCCCTGAGTGCGGATAGTCATACACTGGCGGTAGGTGCTTTCGGAGAGTCTAGTGCTGCTACCGGTATTGATGGCGACCAGACTAATAATGATGCTCGGAATTCCGGTGCGGTCTATGTGTTTACTCGTGTGGATAATGTCTGGCATCAGCAGGCGTATATCAAGGCAAGTAATACCGGGGCAGGTGATAGTTTCGGTGGGTCTGTAGCTCTGAGTGCGGATGGTCATACCCTGGTCATAGGCGCTTTTGGAGAGGCTAGCGCTACAACCGAAATCGATGGCGATCAGGTGAACAATGATTCTGTTGGTTCTGGAGCGGTTTATATGTTTGCCCGTGCGGACGGCGTTTGGCACCAGCAGGCATACATCAAGACAAGTAATACCGAAATAGGTGATAGTTTCGGTGGGTCGATAGCCTTGAGTGCGGATGGTCATATTTTAGTCGCAGGAGCTCCCAATGAAGATAGCTCGGCCGTTGGTATTATTGGCGTTCAGGCAAATGACTCAGTGGAAGATTCGGGTGTTGTGTATTTGTACTGAGCAGTTTACCCCTCAATCAATAGGCCTCCCTTCTTGCCGCTGTAGTTCATACAATGGAAAAAGAACCTCCCACAAATTACATCAAAATCGTAAATTATAATTACTAGCTGGGGGGGATACCGTAGGTTCCTCTGATAGAGATTTTAGAGTCTAGGAATTACTGCTGAAACGTTTGTAAGTGTTGAGGGAAAGGGGGCTTTACACAAAAAATGATTCCATTGATGTGCAGGGCCTATTCACAAAATATTCTACTTGTGACCTGTACTTTACTATAGAAAATTTGGCCGCCCAAACTGGCGCGGCCCCACCCTGTGAGGAGTGTTTGTTATAAAACTTATCGTTAGTTGCTAGGTTATCTAGTGGCCGACTCAGAGTGCGCCCTTTTTATGGGAAGAGCGCGGGCTACTATTTTCGTCACCATAATTTTGTAATTGAAAAAATACAATTGCGAACAGGTGCCCTAACTTGTATCTACTGCTCACCAATAAGTTTCGCAGGAATAGGCTTTTCCTATCAGATTTTATGCTCTGTGTAGATGTTTTACATAGTGTATATGGCTCCGAATCTAGCTAGGACCTTAAAGTCAAGTTGTTGCTTAGAGGTTTGTCGTATTTATAGAGTAATTCGGGATCGTTTGAATCAGAGTGGTATTTGAACGCGTTTGTGTCTCAGATTATAGATATCGAAACTGGCCATGTTGACATGGTCTATTTCGGGGGGTGTCCGATAGGGAGCTAGTAGGGTTTGATCGAATTCATTAGAGGGTTGGTGCCCGCTTTGATTGGAATGTTCTAAGTTAGGGCATAGATAGTTACTACTAGCAGAAATCAAGCCGGTTCAAAATTCTCAGTGTTTTTAGTTTAGTCATTACGAAAAATACCTCGATAGTTTAAACGGTAGATAACACGATTCAGGTTTACTCTTTAATAAATTTCTATATGAAGGATGCTATGAAGATTTAAGTGTTTTTCGGTCTGGAAGTGAGTAGATAACGTTGGCAGTCCTGTTATGTGTAGGGTCTAAAGCTAATCGATAATTTATCTATGTAAGTACATTTTCCAGATACTAGAGTAGGCAGGGCATATTCTGCTGACGTAGAAACTCAAAAAGGTTCATCAGTATGAGTAAACTCAGTTTCGTAGAATACCTTTGGATTGATGGAGCGAGTCCGATGCAGCAGATTCGTTCGAAGGCTAGAGCTCTTAGTTTGCCAGATTGTCCGGTAGTAACGGATTTCCCGTTGTGGACTTTTGACCGGTCCAAGACAGAGCAGTTGGATGACAGTGATTCTGGTTGTATCCTGAATCCAATACGAATCTATCGGGACCCACTACGTGGGCTAAATGACTATATCGTACTTTGTGAGGTGCTTGAGGAAGGTAAAAAAATTCACCTGTCAAATATACGTGCCCGAATGAGGAAAACGCTAGACTGTTTGGGAGCGATTATTGAACCACAGCTGGGTTTTGAGCAGGAATATAAACTTATTTCTGATTGCTATCCGTTTCGTTTTTCAGGGGTTGAGGCCTTTTTATTACAAAGAGTTTATTATTGTGGTGTAGGCAGTGAATCGGTTTATGGGCGAAAAGTTGCTGAGGCTCATGCGAGAGCCTGTATCGATGCTGGAATTCTTATCAGTGAGATCAAGACTATAACGCTGGGGCAGTGGGTATTCCGAATCGGTTATCGTGGCATTGATGGTGAATGTTGCGATGCTCTAACGATAGCAGACGATGTTTGGGTTGCCCGATACCTTTTAAATCGTGTTTGCGAGAGATTTATGGTGCGCGTATTTTTTAACAGTAAATATCTCGATGACAGCTGGAAAGGCCCTTGCATACGCACTAAGTTTTCGACCGCCATTACTCGAGATCCAGATAAGAGACAAAAGGCCCTGATGAATATTGTTAATGCGCTAAATGGGAAATTCAATGTCGAACATGATGGTGAACTTATTCGAGCAGCCCGGCCTGTCGCGAGGAAAGGTTGTGTCTATTTGGAAGGCTTGCATGCTGGGGTCGATACGGACCCCTATCATATAGGGTACAACCTTATTGCTTCTACCGTAGATGATATTAATGATGCTGATGCGCTACGGCTACTACGGGAGGCTGGCCTACTTTTGACGAAAAGCCATCATGATACGGAAGGCAGTACCAACACATTAAAACACCGAAGTGATCACTCAAAATCGAGTGTTTGATGAAACGGTGGTTATCACGATAGAGGATACCCATAATTTGGAACGGTAATGCCACTGGGTATGCATCTATGTATGTAGAGTAGGCATAAATACTTTGGCCTACCCAAAGATCGGGAAAACAAATAAAACCTTTTTTGGCAAAGCCCAATCGGTCAAGAGTTAGCGGATGTAACCTATATAGACGCAAAGCTATCAATCTTAGCGAAAAGTGAGGGTGTTACCCGTGAGTGAATTTTGGAATTGCTTTACTCGTGAGAAAACGGACGAACAATATAATCCCGTTTTGTGGACACGTCGCCTCCCTGCAGATCTTCTTTTGCCATCTCATGCAGAGTTTACAGGAAGTCGCAGTTTAACTTATCGCAAAGCGATTAAGGACGGTTTACAAACTGTCAGTTTTGGAGAGGGGGACTACTCTGGCTCGATGGATGTATTCAGGTCGGATAAAGTCCCTGAAAATGCTCCGGTTGTAATTTATATTCACGGTGGTTGGTGGCAGTGGTTTTCAAAAGAGCAATTTTCTTTTCTGGCCAAGCCTTTTAATAAAGAGGGGTTTGCGGTCTATATTCCGGGTTACCGTATGGCCTCGGACTGGAAAAATGATACTCCAATGGAGTCTATTGTCTTACAGATGCAGTGGGCAATGGCAACCATACTGAAAGAGGCCGAGGAAAAAGGATCTCCATCTGTATATTTAGTGGGGCACTCGGTAGGGGGGCAGCTGGTGGCATTATTACATCAGACAGATTGGAATCAATTTGGCGTTCCGGCAACTGCTCAATGTAAATTTAAAGGTGCGTTCTCCCTCGCTGGCATATTTGATATCCGCCCATTGGTCAATAGTTTTTTCAATGATCTCATTAATATGTCGATGGAATCTGCTGAAAAGGTAAGTCCCCAGATGCTAGTGTCTGGTATTGATGCAACAAGATACCCGCTACACTTAATAGTGCCTGAATTTGATACTCTGGAATTTTTTCGGCAGGCCAAAGAGTATCAAGAGAAAATGCTAAAAATGGATAATCCCTGTTATTTCAAATTAGCGAATAATCGGGACCATCTTGATCTGATAGAAAAATTAGTCGATGACCGAGATGAAGTGCTGACCTATATGCTTGAGCATATGAAAGCCTAGCGACGATTTAGTCTTTTGCGGTCCTCTTAAACGGCACAGACGTTTTGCTGTTTGATGACTGCTGCTGTATCGGCGACAGTGTCAATGTAGTGTGAGAGTGAGAATATGCGCTTTAAAGAGCAGCTTCGGGGCGGCGCTTTAGAGACAAGCGTCTATATAAGTTCTATTGACGAATTATAATGGGCGCCTGTTTTCTCCTCCTGGATAGATTATGCCGAGACCCAAATCCACTGTCTCTTTGGATGAGGTGCACTGGGGTGCACTCAAAACCCTCTTCCCTTACCTATTGGAATTCCGCCGCGCCGTAGTCTTGGCGATCCTCTGCCTGATTGGCGCCAAGGTTGCGGGTGTTACCCTGCCATTTTTGCTCAAACATATTGTCGATGACCTGGATAGTGCTGGGGGCATGGCCCAGGCAGTGGCATTACCTTTGGGGCTGCTGTTGGCCTATGGGGCTGTGCGCCTTTCCAGCACTCTGTTTGGCGAACTGCGAGATACGATTTTTGGCCGTGTCACTGAGCGGGCCCAGCGCCGGATCGGGTTGGAAGTGTTCCAGCATTTACACAAGCTGGACCTGGATTTTCACCTGAACCGCCGTACCGGTGGGCTCTCTCGGGATATTGAGCGGGGCAATAGCGGCATCGGGTTCCTGATGCGGTTTATGGTCTTCAATATCGTACCCACGCTGGTAGAGATAGCTATGGTGGCGGGATTGCTCTGGTGGAATTACAGCGGGTTATTTGCGCTATTAGTGTTGGCCGCAGTGATTATTTATATCGGCTTTTCAGTGGTAGCCACTGAATGGCGTACGCGCTTTGTCAGGGAGTTGAATGAGGCAGAGTCACAGGCCAGCAGTCGTGCAGTTGATAGTCTGCTCAACTATGAGACGGTTAAGTACTTTGCCAATGAGCGACATGAATCCGGTCACTATGACCGGGAGCTGGCCAGTTGGGAGAAGGCCCGGCGTAAGAACAGGCTGTCCCTGCTTGGCCTAAATAGTGGCCAGGCGCTGATTATTGCCAGCGCAATGTGTGCAGCAATGGTTCTTGCCGCGGTAGGAGTCACCAAAGGCACTATGACCATCGGTGACTTCGTATTGGTGAATGCCTTTATGATGCAGATCTTTATACCGCTAAATTTTCTCGGCTTTGTGTACCGGGAGATGAAAGGGGCACTGGCAAATATTGAGAAGATGTTCTCTTTACTTGCGGTAAAACCTACTGTGGAAGATCTTCCCCAGGCGGCCCCCCTCACTGTGGTGGAGGGCCGAATTGAGTTTGATAACGTCCAGTTTGGCTACAAAGATAATCGCCAGATCCTCAAAGGTATCAGCTTTGCTGTGGAACCACGGCAAAAAGTGGCAATTGTTGGCGCTAGCGGTGCAGGTAAGTCCACCCTCTTTAAGCTCCTGTTTCGTTTTTATGACGCTAACAGCGGTTCCATTTCCATCGATGGCCAAGATATTCGCAGTGTTTCCCAGGAGTCGCTGCGCAGGGCTATTGGTGTTGTGCCTCAGGATGCAGTGTTGTTCAACCAGTCGATCCGGGACAACGTACGTTACGGACGTGTAGATGCCTCAGATACTGAGGTGGATGAGGCGATCCGCCACGCCCAACTGGAATGCTTTGTTCAGCAACTGCCAGAGGGGGCCGATACCCTGGTGGGGGAGCGGGGTCTCAAATTGTCCGGAGGGGAAAAGCAGCGGGTTGCTATCGCTCGGGCCCTGCTGAAAAAGCCTCCGATTATGATCTTTGACGAAGCGACCTCATCTCTCGATAGCCACTCAGAGCAGGGCATAGTGGCATCCCTGCAGGATATTGCCCGCGAGCAGACATCGTTAGTGATCGCTCACCGCCTCTCCACAATTGTGGATGCAGACTGCATTCTGGTAATGGATCAGGGCGGAATAGTCGAGCAGGGAGCCCACCGGGAATTGATGCAGGCTGACGGACACTACGCGGCCCTCTGGCGTATGCAGCAACAGGAGCGTGGAACTGAGACCCAAGCGGCTGAGGTGCCTACGCCATGACGGTTGATAAATCCCTACAGCCAGACTAATGTGGCGCCGATACAAAAAAATGATAGGCAGAGCGATATGACCATTCCTTTTCAGGCTACCAAGATAGCGGCAGCAGTGTTGGCACTGGCCCTTGTTGGCGCTTGTTCCAAAAAAGAGCAGCAGCCCGAAGAAGTTGCCAAAGCGGAAGCTGAGGCTCAGATTGTAGAGTCCAAGACTGTACCTGTGCCCTCAGGCCAAAAGGTAGAAGATGCGGATAAGCGTTTTGATATCTATGTACCGGTTGAGCTCACTGCAAATCTAAGCGGTCTCTCCGACAACCAGCGCAAAATGATTGGCCTGCTGATTGATGCCAGCCAGATTATGGATCGCTTGTTCTGGTTGCAATCCTACGGTCCAGCTGAGGAATTGCTCCCGGATATTGAAGACAACCGCGCTCGTAAGTTTGCCGATATCAACTATGGCCCCTGGGATCGCCTGAACGACAATAAGCCGTTTATTGTTGGTTATGGAGATAAGCCCCTGGGTGCTAACTTCTACCCAGCGGATATGACCCGCGAAGAGTTCGAGAAATGGGACCAGGCAGGAAAAGACGGCTTGTACTCCCTGGTACGCCGCAATGAGTCTGGCAGTCTCGAACTGGTGCCTTACAACGAAGCTTACAATGCGGACCT
This sequence comes from Microbulbifer maximicatervae (SeqCode), assembly GCF_052466985.1. NCBI lineage: Bacteria > Pseudomonadati > Pseudomonadota > Gammaproteobacteria > Cellvibrionales > Microbulbiferaceae > Microbulbifer > Microbulbifer maximicatervae (SeqCode). Next base: position 2,422,663 of record NZ_CP174298.1, on the reverse strand, counting down.
GAATAAGGCGGCCAGCATTCTGCGCCAGGCAGCTGAACTGGCTGAGAGCAAGGAATTTGCTAACTACCTCACCATGCGTGCCGACGCACTTCTCTCCGATAATTTCCGACCCAGTGATATGGCCTGGATGGATATGAAGGAGAATGATATCGATGTGGTTATTGGTCCTATTGAAAACTATGAAGACCAGCTGTTTGCCTATCGTACCGCTTATGAGTCCTACGTCCTGCTGAAAGACAAAGAGTGGAGTAAAAAACTGGCCAAGTTTGCCGCTCTGTTGCCCGAGTTGCAGAAAGGTTTGCCGGTTGAGGAAAAATACAAATCTGAAGAGCCCGGTACTGACTCAGACTTGAATGCCTACGATGTACTCTTCTACGCTGGCCACAGTAACGCTGGCTCCAAGACTATCGCCATTAACCTTCCCAATGATGAGGAAGTACAGCTGGCCAAAGGCACTCGCCGTTTGCAGCTGAAGAATGCAATGCAGGCCAAGTTTGACAAGATCCTGGTGCCGATCAGCGATGTATTGATCGCAGAAGATCAGCGCAAGAATATTACCTTCCCGGCATTCTTTGCCAACACCATGTTCCACGAAGTGGCCCACGGTTTGGGAATTAAAAAGACCGTAGAGGGCGGAAATAATGTTCGGCAGGCTTTGAAGGAAACCTCTTCCGCCCTGGAAGAAGGTAAGGCTGATATCCTCGGTCTGTACATGGTTACCCGCTTGCATGAAAAAGGTGAGCTGGAAGAAGGCCAGCTGATGGATAACTATGTTACCTTCCTGGCGGGTATTTTCCGCAGCGTACGTTTTGGTGCGGCCAGTGCCCACGGTAAAGCCAACATGATGCGCTTTAACTACTTTAAGGAGCAGGGTGCCTTCACTCGCGATCCTAAGACTGGTCAATACAGTGTTGATTTTGAAAAGATGCAACAGGCGATGACGAACTTGTCTCGTTTAATCATTACTATCCAGGGTGATGGTGACTACGAGGAGGCCAAATCACTGCTGGAGACCAAAGGCGTAATTGGCCCTGAACTGCAAGCTGATTTGGATCGTTTGGCCGAAGCCAATATTCCGGTTGACGTTACCTTTATTCAGGGTAAAGAAGTACTTGGTTTGAAGTAATTTCCTTATCTTTTAGTTTAAAAAACCCGGCACCTGCCGGGTTTTTTTGTGCCCTTAAAGCTTATCCCCCTTCGATTTGTAATTTTCCCCGCTGATTGCAGCTTAGTACTTTAGGTACTTTTTCTTATGGCGGAATTAATAGTCACGTCCAAACTAAGGAGGCAGTCTGTATCCCAGGCTAGGAATTCCAACTCTTATACAATATTGACAGAGGTTTTACATGGATATTAAGCAGTCAGTTATTAAGTTATTAATATTAGGCGTAATGGGGCTATTTACAGCGTCATACTCTTTTGTAGTATCCGCTCAGGTATCCTGTGGTGATGTTATTACAACCGCCGAAGTGCTTACACAGGATTTACTCTGTGACCTTACTGCCGCTGAGCCTGATGCCCTTACGATAGTTGGTCCTGAAGGCAGTTTGAGTATGGGAGATTTTTCTGTGACCTGTGCTACAGGTGCGGGATTTGGCGGTGCTGGAATACGTATCCTGGGCCAAGGTGCGGTATTGACTGGCGGTGCCATTAATGATTGTTTTGACAATATTTTTATAGACGGTGTGGGTTATCACACGGTCGTCGGAACTGAGCTAGTTGGTAGTGTTGACGATGGTATTGATATTGACAGTATCTTTAACAATATTAGTGGATGCATAATCACTGATAGTGGTCGGGTAGGTGTTGATATGGATGATGATTTTAATACTCTCTCTTCTTGTGTTGTATCGCTCAGTGTCTCTGATGGAATTCAGGTAGATGATAGCTTTTCAAATGTGTTCAATAATATATCTACATTCAATGGTGGAGCAGGAATTCTAATCGAGGGCTCATCCAGTAATATAATCTCCCAAAATTTAGTATCAAGTAATGATGGTGGAGGTATCGTTTTGGAATTCACGAATTCAACTAATAATGTCATAACTGGAAATTTCTCTGAACTTAATCTTTCCTTTGATTTATATGATACGGTTGATCCCGATTGTAGTGGCACCAACATTTGGTACGCTAATGTTGCCATTACTAAAAGTCCAAGCTGCCTGGATTGAATTTTTTCGCGATTTGCGAAACTTACTAAAAAGGGAGAAGGAAAGACTACACCGCGCTCGGGACCCTATGAGGTATGGATGCCGATTAGGAGCTTACAGGGATGTATTCACTGCGTGTCTCGAGTGCGGTGTAGTCTTTCCTTCCACCCCAGTAGTAAGTTGTGTCTATTAGGCGATTCAATTGAATAGTGAGAGTTAGCCTAAACTTGAGTCGCCTTTTGGTTTTCTTTAAGTTTGTGAGGCGATTCAAAAAATAGCTGTTTGTGATGAGGCATTGATGGCTATGAATCGTAGTGCTGTTAATGCACAATAAATTTGATGCTATATTCTAATTGTTTGGCGGTTAAGCGGTATAAGTGAAGCTCCCAATTGATCAATATAATTCAACTATAACAATGGATTAATTATGTCTCGTGTTCTGTACTCGGGTACTAAAAATGCATCCACTTGGGCCTTTAGGGCTTGGTTGGCATTGCGTGAACAGGAAGTTCAATTTGAGGAAGTGGTTGTAGATATTCGCCGGCCACAGCGATTCCAGAATTTACAGCGTATAGGAGAGCTATCCCCTGCGAGATCAGTACCCGTACTGGAAGAGGGGGATATAATTATTTTTGATTCCTTGGCCATTATGGAATATGCCAATGACATTGGCTCTGGTGAACTGTTACCTCAAGATCCATTGATGCGGGCCCGAGCCCGGGCCATGCTTAGCTGGCAACATTCCGGGTTGTCCGGGTTGTGTCCACGCCTATCCTTTGAAAGTGCATTTTACCCCGACAAACGCCTAATGACCCCCGAAGAAGAGATGGATGCGGAGCGCTTATTTGCCGCCTGGGAAGGAGAGCTTGAGCAAAGTGGTGGCCCTTACTTGATGGGTGCTTTGTCCCTGGCAGATTTAGCCTTTGTACCAACAGTGATAAGAATTTTCTCCCACGCCCCAGATTTGCAGCCCTGGCCGCTTACTAAACAGTGGATAGAGCGGTTGCTGGGGCGTGACAGCGTAAAAGAGTGGATGTCAGAGGCCACTGAACTGCCGCCGGTAGTACTGTCGGATTATCGGTAGGGACTAACTTCCGCAGAGATCAGGATTTTTTAGTGACTAAACCCGTTAGGTGAAGCTGAACCAGCTTCACCTTTTTTACTATTAGTGGCGTAAATTAATCGGAAAAAGAAGCAGGGTACGTATTTTTTATCGTAAGAAAGTTTCAAGCGCAATCACTGGCTAATAGTGATGCCAATGAGGTCTAAACTGTGCTGGGTTAACCAGTGCGCCAGTTGATGTTTGAGGCGATCAATTTATCAAATATTAAGGATAATATTTAGATCAATGAAAAGATTAGCCTTTAGTCTATGTTTCTTGTTGAGTAGTGGGGTACAGGCATCGTGCCACTTGGAAGAATATGAACGCTTTATCAATACTCAAAGCCTGGTAATGCTTGAAGCATCCGTAAAACTATTTGAGGAGGATAAGGAGAAGTTTAAAATTATTAAACCGTTTGTAAAATTGGAAGTGCGCAATAACAAGCTTAAGGTTTATGTGGCGAAGAAGTTGAGTGAGAAGGAATCCTCCGTTCTTAACTTTGACGGCCCTATTGCGAATTACGTTCCCAGCGTATCGGTGCAAATTATGCCGGATGGCTCCATACGGGATAAGGTTGATCTGGCGATGTCTGATGATGTTTTTTATCGGACAGAGAAAACTGCCATGGCGCCACTGCAAAGTTTATATATGTTTAACGAGGGAATGAATGCATCGGAAAAGAAAAAATTTACGCGTGCAAGAAACTCCCTGAGTAAGCATATGGAGACCATCGAACAATTTTCATATATGAAAAGAGCCTTCACAATGCGTCTTGAAAATGTTTGTCCGGTAAATAGCTAAACACCTAGACGTTCATGCTACTGTTTGAAATAAAAACTATAGCTTTGTTCCTGGCTACGGCGCTTGCAGAGATAATAGGCTGCTACACGGCTTACTTGTGGTTAAAGCAGGACAAGAGTATTTGGCTTCTAGTACCTGGCGGTATAAGTTTGGCGATATTTGCTTGGTTATTGACATTGCATCCGGCTCCAGCGGGCCGGGTGTATGCCGCCTATGGCGGAATTTATATTTTCACCTCAATAATGTGGTTGTGGCTGGTTAACGGTGTTAAACCCACCGTCTGGGATGTGAGTGGTGCCGCTGTAGCAATGCTGGGTATGGCTATCATTATGTTTTCACCGAGGCAGATGGTTAGTTAGTTCTGCTTAATTGTATAACCCTTACTGTTGTCTGGTATAAATAATGATGGATTTCTACATTTCCCATATGCACATAACCTAACAAATGTAGATCTCCCTTAAGCTCAAAGATTTTGTGGTGTTGTACAAATATCCCCTTTTTTATTGAGCCAATTGATAATTACTTTGTGCTCTATATTTCCTATAGTAGTCATGCTTGGGTGGTTTCTATTGGGGGCTTCAGCCAGCTCGATATTTGACTGATCTAGAGTCATATAGCTGCTGTAGGGTGCTATTCGATCTGTAGGTGAGGAAATTAATAATATCGGAATCCTGGAGGCCCTGAGCAGGGGGAATATATTGGTATCATTAGGGACTACACCAGCTCTCTCTAGAGCAGTGTTTGCTCCATGGCGAATATCTTTGTCAGGAATTATCCAACTAAGTATAGGGTGGTTGAGTTTTGCATAATTATGAAAAGCTTGTTCAAAAGATAACATGGGAGCTAATAATATTATGCCAGTTATGTCTGATCTTAAGGTGGAAATATAAAGTGCGGTTAGCGCCCCCATTGAACTTCCCAGTAGATATAAGTTTTTATCTTCGATATCCCCTTTTTCGATTAACTTGCTGATAAGCTGACTGATAACTTTACTATCGCCTACACCATATTTTTTGGTGTTATTTGATTCGCCGTGACCGAGAAGATCTGGAGCTATGACTTTGAATCCCAGAAAACGAAAATATAATGCTGAGTGAAGCATATACTCTTTAGATCCACGGAATCCATGAAACAAAATTATGGTGCCTTTACATTTATTTTTAAGCTGTTCTCTACTGATGTGAAGGTTAACAGTGCTTTCCTTATCTTGCGCATAAAATTTAACCGAATAGTTAAGTTTACTTTCAGTTATTGGTGAGCCGTAGTAATAACTAACGCAGTTTTCTTTGTTTTTTGTGCAGTACTGATCCTTTTTAAATCCTAAATTCTTTATCTCTTCTGGAGTTATTGTTTCTGTATAGGGAAGGCTTTTAGACCTTTCTATGAGTGTGGCGATTCTCTTAGAGCAAGCTGACATGGTTAAGCAGGTGGCAATAATGATAATTACTGTATTTAACTTAGTTGTACTTTTTGCTTGCAAATTACGTCCCGCGGGCTATTTCATTTTGGGGTATATTGCCTCTGCAAGACTAGGTTTTATGAGAATTGGTGTCAATATTGTCCGTTGATAAATATTTTACAGTAGAGTGGTCTGGCGGGGTTTGAGTTGAATCTACCGAAAAATGTAGATGGTATTAGTAAAATACATGACTTCTGTTGACGTTTTATGAATCAATATAAAAATTAGCCCTTTCGATGTCGCTGCTCCTGTCGTTCTATGCGCTCTGGTAATTTGCTCCATGGTGCCAAATCGTTGGAATATGCACTTACTGCTTTAAATCAATAAAGTAGCGACAAACTTAATATTTTGTGAATTTAGATTTTATTCTATCTTAGCTGCGTGGTACTTTATGCGCCGCTATAGCTACATAGATACAGTTGCTGTGTTTATGTACAGTATTGGGCTGTATAAGGCAAGAGATGAATATTTCCCTAGAGGTTGTGCAAGAACTGGCTCCAGACCAGGCTTCTTTAAACGCAGCCAAAAAACTGTTGAAGCCGGCTAAATGGCCTTTGCGCGGTAAAGCGGCTTCTGTAAATTGTATATGGGGGCAATGCCAAGGATCGGGGGCCAATCCCTATTACACCATGGCAGATACAGTAGATCACGGTTACAAGTGTACCTGCCCCTCACGTAAGTTTCCCTGCAAGCATGTTCTAGCCCTTTTGTGGCAATTCGCCGACGGCCCGGATGACTTTATTGAGGCTGAAACACCGGAGTGGGTAGTGGAGTGGTTGGGGCGGCGGCGTAAGAGTAAGCCTGAAGCCCAAGCTGAGACAAAAGTTTCTACCAATAAAAACATTCACGGTATTTCTGAGGAAACCTCGGAAAGTAAAGAGGAGCAAGAAAAAAAGGAAGCGGCCAGGGCTAAGCGGGCAGCGCAGACACGCGCTAAAACCAACAAGAGTATCGCCACTGGGCTAGGTGAATTCCAGCAGTGGGTTGAGGATCAATTGCGCACTGGCATGGTGGGATTTCTCAAGGAACTTCGCCAGCGCTGCCGCTATATCTCTGCGCGCTTGGTAGACGCCAAAGCCGCCGGCCTGGCGTCCAGGGTTGATGAGCTTCCAGCCAAGGCCCTGGGGCTTGCGCCACAGAAACAGGCGGAAGTGGTATTCAAGGAGCTGGGGCAATTGATGTTGCTCAGCAGTGCTTGGCTCACCGATGAGGAAGATGTGGATGCTCGCAGAGCTATTGCCGTTGCCGAGAACCGTGACCAGGTCTTGGAAAACCCAGCCAGCCCCCGACAAAGGGGTATTTGGCAGAATGTAGGAGAGAAAGTGAGCACCCGCCGCGATGGTTTGGTGAGCCACGCTTCCTGGTTACTCAAGCTTGATAGTAATACCCCAGTATTTGCCCTGTTGTTGGATCACTATCCGGCTTCTGCGGGGCGCCGGGAGGTGGGCATTGGTATCGGCGCCAGTGTAGAAGGGGAGTTGGTTTTTTATCCTAGTCGTACGCCCCTGAGAGCTTTCCCTGTGGAGTTTAAAGTGGTGCAGGATGGTGTGAATCAGAGATGGCCAACCCAGCAAGAGAGTGTGTTCTCCCACTACCAAAAGCAGTTGTCTCAGCAGCCCTGGATAGAGCAGGTACCGCACCTTCTTGAAGGGGGGCGTCTACTGCGCTGTGCCAACGGCAATTACTGGTGGCGCTGCTCGACTGGGCAGCAAACGCTACCGCTCAACAATGAACAGATTCCCTCTCTACTTCTGGGTTCAAGATTACAGGCGGCGTTTATTTTGTGGGATGGAAGCAGCGCTGAACTGCACAGCGCGCGGACAGATGAGTGGGGGACAATCGCATGCTAACGCCTGAGAAAATCCAGGAAGAGCAGTTGTTGGTAGAGCGCCTACAGCAGCGTTGGATGGTGGGCAGTGATTTGCCCTTAGAGCTCGACGCCCTACCTGAGTCCTGGCGTCCATTGTTTGAAGGCCTGGAAGAGGAGCGCTTGGCATCAGCGGCGGTAGCGCTTCTCAGCCAGCACCAAAGCGCACTCTATCAGCCCCAGGCTCCGGGGGAGTTACGCGAATTCCCCTTGTTGCCCGAGTTGAATAAGCTCGTGCTTCCCTACCCAATGCGGGCCCATTTTCGTCGTGTCACTGAAAGCGTTCAGTCCCGCTCTATGGAGCAAACTGGATTGCTCCTGAAGTTGCTGTTACAGCGGGGATATATTGCCCATCCTGCGGACTGGCTTCCCTCAAGTAATGATGAAGGCTTGCCGGAAGTATATTTACCCTGGTCACAATGGGCCGCGAATGAGCGGGGTAGTATTGATGATTCTGAAGCGTTAACTGAGGAAAACTGGGATGATTGGTATCCCGCCAGTCGCCTGGCAAAGCTCAGGGAGTTGCGCTTCAGTAAACCCGCCGCCGCTTTAAATTTGATCCAGACCTGCGCCGGGCGTGAACCCGCTGATAAACGTTTAAGGATCGTGCGAGTTCTTGCTATCCGGCTGAGTGAGTCCGATGGGGAATATTTACAGTCCCTGCTTAAAGATCGTTCACAAAAGGTGGCGCGTCTTGCCAATCAGTATTTATCCCGATTGGGATTGTCATCGGAACTTGAATCCAATACTCAGGAAGAGTCTTCTGCGCAGGAATTGGCTGAGTTTTACGAATTAAAAAAAGTGGGCTTGGTAAAGAAGCAGTTGCAACTATTGCCCCGCAAGCTCAAGAGCAAAAAACAGCAAGCCATTCGCTCGGAATTTTTGCAGAAGGTATCTCTACAAAGCCTTGCGGAAGCACTGGATATCACCGTGACTGACTTAGCTGGGGCTTGGCAGCTCGATAAAAATCGCGATTATGATAACCACAGTTTTGTTACCAATGCGGTAGATACTTTGCCAGATAAGGCTATTGCCCTGTTGGTCACAAATATTGAGAGCTACCTGGATACCGGTGAGGCCGGTATGTCCCTCTTGCACAGTTTATTGCCGCGCCTGGAACAGTCCCGCCGTGCCGAATTGATGTTTGGACTATTGCGCAATAAAAAGGCCAAAGTGGATTTTCAGGATCTACTCAAGTTTTTGCCCGAACCGTTAACGGAGCTTTCCTGGGATGATTTGAAAAAAACGTCGCCCTGGAAGGCGCTGTTAAAACTCGTTGTCGAGGAGTTAAGTGAGAGCGGTTATTTGCAGTCTATTTATCTCCAGCGGGAGTTGACCGCATTGGGCTTGATGTTACCCAGAGAGACCGCACGGCAGTTACTGGAAGCGCTTTTTGAGCAGGGTGTGCTACGGGCAGACCCCGCAACTGACTGTCTTCGATTTAATAGCGAGCTTGCCGGCGTGGATGGGCTTTAGTCCATACACCCAACACAGATTTAATTTTAAGACCGATCGTTGCCCGGCAAAATTCATAAAATAACCAGTGAATTTCCGGGCAGGTAAAATAAAAGGATTCCCCATGAGTGATGTACTTCGTCAACCCGCTGAAATTACCTACCAATCAGAACTGGATGCCTTAAAAGCAGAAGACACCGGAAAAAAACCAGAGAATTGGAGTCTGTCTCCGCAGGCAGTCGTGAAATACTTGATGGGCGGCACAACGGCTGAAGGTGCTGAGATCAGTGCAAAATATATTGGCAATCGACGCTTGATTGAAACTGCCGTTGCCACCCTCGCCACCGATCGTGCACTGCTGTTACTCGGTGTGCCGGGTACGGCAAAGTCCTGGGTGTCTGAACACCTGTCTGCGGCGATCTGTGGCAACAGTACCCGTGTGATCCAGTGTACGGCGGGCACTGACGAAAACCAGATTCGCTATGGCTGGAACTACGCTCAGCTACTGGCAAAGGGCCCCAGCAAAGAAGCCCTGGTGCCAACGCCTTTATATCGCGCTATGGAACAGGGTACCTTGTGTCGTTTGGAAGAGCTGACTCGTATGGGTTCTGATGTTCAGGATACATTGATTACCGTGCTGTCAGAGAAAATGTTGCCGATCCCCGAGTTGAATGATGCGGTTTATGCGCAGCGCGGTTTTAATGTGATTGCAACAGCCAATAACCGCGATAAGGGCGTTAATGAATTATCCTCCGCACTAAAACGACGTTTCAATGTGGTGGTGTTGCCGCTGCCCGATGATATGAATGAAGAGGTCAGTATTATTTCTCGCCGCGTGGAAGAAATGGGTGAGAGCCTGGAGTTGCCAGTACCGGCAAACGCCGGCGAAGAGATCGAGAAAATAGTGACCATTTTCCGCGAGCTACGCGGCGGTGAAACACTCGATGGAAAAATAACTCTGAAAACACCGTCCGGTAACTTGTCTACGGCTGAGGCAATTGCGGTAATGGTGGGTGGATTGAGCCAGGCGAACTGGTTTGGCGATGGTAAATTCAGTGCAGAAGAGCTTTCCAGTAATTTGGTGGGTGCCATTGTCAAAGATCCAGTGCAGGATAAAGCTGTATTGGAAGAGTACTTGGAAACGGTCCTGAAAAAGCGCCGAGACTTTGCCGGTTACTACCACACCATGAACGAAGTACTGTAAGGGATATCCCGTGTCCAAGGTGGATTGTCATTATTTTGGTATTCGGCACCACGGGCCCGGTTCTGCGCGGCGCCTTGTCGCCGCGTTGGATCAGCTGAAGCCAAAAAAAGTATTGATAGAGGGCCCCGCTGATTGCAGTGAATTACTGCCTCTGCTGGCTAGCGCACAGATGCAGCCGCCGGTAGCGCTACTCGGCTATGCTGCAGAGTCGCCCGGCTCCAGCCTTTACTACCCGTTTGTGGAATACTCCCCTGAGTACCAGGCCTGCCTATGGGCTGTACAACAGGGGGTAGAAGTTAAATTCATTGATCTGCCCATTAATATCCAGCTGGCGCAGTTACTCCAATCTGAAGCCCAGGACCCTGAAGCGGAGCAAAACGGCGGAGAGTCTGATTCCCCTGCGGTGGCAGGCGAGCCAGAGCCACCATCTGATACCTCTGATCCTATCGGCCTTTTGGCGAAGCTGGCGGGTTATGAAGATGGTGAGGCCTGGTGGAATGACCTGATCGAGCAGAATAACGATGACAGTGCGGAGATATTTGCCCGGGTAGAGTCGGCGATGACCGTGCTGCGCGGAGAAATAACTGAAACCGCGCCGTTATCGCAAAGGGATTTACTGCGCGAAGCCTATATGCGCCTGGAAATTGCCAAAGAAAAGAAAGGGGTGGAAGGTGAGGTTGCTGTAGTCTGCGGGGCCTGGCACTTACCGGCATTTCGTGAAAAGCACACAGCAAAAGATGACCGCGCACTGATTAAACAGCTGCCGGCGAAATTGCCCAAGAGCAAAGTGAAAACCACCTGGATTCCCTGGACATCGCCGCGATTGGCGATGGCCTCCGGTTACGGGGCTGGGGTTGCTGCACCTATGTGGTATCAGCATATTTGGCGCGAGGGCACCGGCGAGCAGTGGCTGGAGCTTTGGTTTGGGCGGCTGGTGCGCGCATTGCGCGAAAGTGGACAAGTGGTCTCCACGGCTTCGGTTATTGAAGCCGTGCGTCTGAGTCGCAGTTTGGCAGCCGTTAGAAATCGTCCAGCTCCGGGGTTTGAAGAAATTATTGAAGCCGCTGTGGCCTGCCTCTGTTTTGGCGAGCGCCTTATTTGGCAGCAGGTAGAAAGAGAGTTGCTTCTGGGTGAGCAAGTTGGGGCTATCCCCGAGGATGCCCCACTGGTGCCCCTGCTGGAGGATCTACAGCGCTGGCAGAAAAAGACCAAGCTAAAGCCCACGGCTCTGGATAAAGAAGTTTCCCTGGATTTACGCAGTGATATCGGCCTGAATAAATCTACGTTACTGCACCGTCTTGCTGTGCTGGAAGTGCCTTGGGGTAAACCCTCCCATACCGGAAAAAGTCGCGGTACTTTCCGGGAAAACTGGGTGCTCAGCTGGCAGCCGGAGTATGCAGTTAAGTTGGTGGAAAACTTGGTTTACGGTTCCACCATTGAGCAAGCGGCTAACAATAAACTTATCGAGGCGATCTCGGCTGAGAGTCATTTGGGCAAATTAGCAGAAGTGGTTTTGCTGTCCCTTGAATCTCAGTTGCACCGGGCTTCTGAAGCAGGTCTGAAGCGATTGGCCGAGAGAGCGGCTCTGGCCAGTGACGGTATCGAGCTTCTCGACAGCCTGCCGGCGTTAATCCAGGTACAACGCTATGGTACCGCGCGAGAATTAGCGTTGGAGCAAGTTGCCGGCCTGGTAGAACGCTTAGCCATGCAATCTGCCCTGGCCCTGCCGTACGCCTGTCGCAATCTTAACGATGAAGAGTCACTACGGCTGCGAAATAGTATTCACAGCGCTCACCAGGCACTGCAATTGGCAGAGTTGGGTGATGAAGTTATGGAGGACTGGTGGCAAGCCTTCGAGCAACTGGTAGACAGCTCTCTTTCCAGTTTACAGGTCAGCGGTCTTTGTGCGCGTCTTTTGTATCAGGCTGAAAGATTCGATGGATATCGGTTACAGCAATTGCTGGAAAAATCCCTGTCTCCAGCGGTAGCTGCCGCCGATGCAGCACGATTTTTTGAGGGCTTTTTTGCTGAAGCGGTTGAGCGCCTGCTGTACGACCCGGTATTGATGGGAGCGGTACAGCGCTGGTTGCTGCATCTGGACGAAGACGTATTTATCGAGTATCTGCCCTTGTTCCGACGCGTATTTTCCAGTCTCGATGCGATGGAGCGTCGGCGCATGATGGAGCTGGTACTCGGTGCCCGATCTAACCACTCGGTATCCAAAGCCATTAATCCCGAAGTTTTTCCGCTGTGGTCAGAGCATCTATTGCGTATCGGCAAATTAATCCACAAGGACAAGACATGGGCGCAGTAAACGAAGTGTCTGAAGGGCAACAACCCGATGAGGTAACGGTCGATAAAGACCAACAAAAGGAGCGCCGTTGGCGCCTGGTATTGGGGGCTGATGAAGGTGAATCCGGGCTTTCTGAGCGGGATATGCGTTTGTCCCAAGCGTTAAGTGCGCTTTATGGCAGCGGAGACTCGGAGTCTGGTAAAAAAGGTCGAGGTGGTTTGTCTCGCTCGTCGCCACAAGTTTCCCGTTGGCTGGGTGATATCCGCGAGTTCTTTCCGACTTCGGTAGTACAAGTTGTCCAGCGTGATGCGTTTGAGCGCCTTGGCCTCAAGCAGATGCTCATGGAGCCTGAGTTTTTGTCAGCGATTGAAGCGGATGTTCACCTGGTCGCAGACTTGGTTAGTCTGCGTTCAGTGATGCCTGAAAAGACTATTGAGACTGCTCGCCAGGTCATCAAGAAAGTGGTCGACGAGCTGATGGAGCGCTTGGAGCGAAAGACCACAGAAGCGGTTAGGGGAGCTGTCAATAAATCAAAACGCAGTTTCAGGCCGCGCTTTGCTGATATCGACTGGCATAGAACCATCCAGCAAAACCTCAGGCACTACCAACATGACTACCACACAGTGGTGCCTGAGAAGTTGATTGGCTTTATGCGACAAAGCCGCCGGCTTGCGGATCTGGATGAAGTCATTCTATGTGTCGATCAGTCCGGTTCCATGGCGACATCGGTGGTATACAGCTCAATCTTTGCAGCGGTAATGGCTTCAATACCGGCAGTGAAAACCAAACTGATCTGCTTTGATACCGCAATTGTCGATCTCACTGAGGACTTGGAAGACCCGGTCAGCGTTTTGTTTGGCGTACAACTGGGAGGTGGCACAGACATTAACCAGGCGGTGGCTTATTGTGAGGATAAAATTGAGCGGCCTGGCAAGACACATTTAATCCTGATTACCGACCTGTATGAAGGGGGGAATGAAGAGGAGTTAAAAGCACGGGTTGCTAACCTTGTTCGCCAGGATGTAAATGTGATTACCTTACTGGCACTCAGTGATGATGGGCGTCCATCTTATGACCAGTCGCTGGCGGAAGATTTTGCTGCGATAGGCTCTCCGGTTTTTGCCTGTACACCGGATCAATTCCCGGACCTGATGGCAACGGCGCTGCGTCGGGAAGACGTTCTTAACTGGGCTGCAGATCAGGATATCAAAGCCGTTCGGCCAAAAGCCTAAATTCTTATCCACTAAATGATGGAGCAGGGGCGACGCCTACTCCATCATTTGGTCATCTCTCTAACTCTCCTTTCTTTAATAAAATCTATAAATTCGTAGTCGTGTTGGCGCGTATTAAAAATAAAACCCAAACTAAATTCCTATTTTATTAGGAATAATTTCTCATGGCTCTTTCTTAGTGCTGGATCAAAATCTCCTAGGCAGGACCCTGGACTATGAATAACGAACACAGCGCTAAGGATAAATTTGATGAAACTCCCTCGTTCAAGTCTCTATAAAATCGCCATTGTCTCAATGATCGGGATATCCAACATTTCCATTTCTAAGCCAGCAATTGCCGATGATGTTGAATGTGGGGATACGATTACCACCTCTGTTACTTTGGATGAGGATCTCACTTGTGATGTCAGCCCTGCTTTAACTGTGATAGGCCCTGATGGACGCCTGAATATGACCGGGTACGAGGTTCAATGTGATGGTAGTGAAGTTGGAGTGCTGTTAGAGGGGCGTGCTGCGCTACTTCGAGGAGGGCAGGTTGCAGATTGTGAGGTGGGTGTTTTAGCGAATGGAGATGGATTCCATAATATTCAAGCGGTATCGACCACGGCAAATGCCAGCGCTGGATTTCAGTTAGTGAGCAATAGCAACTATATGACAGCCTGTACCGCTCAAACAAATACGGGGGTTGGACTAATTGTTACTGGAGAGAGGAATAACGTCTTCCAGAATACCTTTGAAGAAAATACCTTGAGTGGCATTCAGATAGATGGTGATCGGTCATATATAACAGAGAATTTCTGTTTTGAGAATATGGGCTCAGGAATAGAGATTAATGATTCCAGTAATAGCTGGATCGTTGAAAATGCATCAGAAAATAATGGCACTTCAGGTGCGGGAACGGCAGGAATCTTAATGAATGATTTTGATCAGCAATATAATTTGATCATTTTAAATGTGGGGATTCTCAATGAAGATTTTGATGCGCAAGATTTAAACAGTGATCCCTGCAATGGTACAAATTTATGGCGAAATAATACTTTTGATACTGTAGATCCTAGCTGCCTGGATTGAAATATACGGATATAAAAAGATAGTGCCACTATGGTGGCTTCGGTAGTGGTGTTATCTTTTACAATTTATATTCCTGTAGCTTGTATATCAATATGCTCTATTCCCCGCTTAAACTATTTTACTAAATTTTGCGGACAAATTTCCCATGGCTGTTACCAGTTTTTGACTCAAAATCAGCATGACATATCTTTTCTGTATTTGAGCTTTATTTGGGAGGACTCTCGTGAGCTTTATATCTCGAACTGTGATAAGCAAGGCATTGATAACTTCTTTGGCGGCTTCTTTATTGTCTGCATCTTTGTGTTCACTAGCAAATGGTGCTGTTGAGTGCGGAGACACCATAACCAGTCCGGTAATACTGGATCAAGATTTGCTCTGCAATGTTACCCCGGCTTTGACTGTAACTGGGCCGACCGGATATCTGGATTTGAATGGTTATACGCTGAGTTGTGATGGAACTACAGTGGGAATTTTGGTCGATGGTTTTGCGGCCATAATATCGGGCGGGGTGTTACAGGATGGGTTTGTATCTAATTGCAATACAGGTATTTCTGTAGAAGGTTCCGGTATTCATAATTTGTTCGGCCTGAACACCTCTGGTAATACTTCTTCTGGTATTGAGTTTGTTAGTAGTAATAATACGCTAACCATATCAAATATATCGGATAATACAGGTACAGGTATTATAATCGCAGGGGGAACAAATAATCTGTTTTCTAATGACATAAATCGAAATGAAATAACGGGTATACAGGTGGATGGTAGCAGTTCAATAATCTCGTCAAATACGGTATCGGATAATACTTTAACTGGAATACAAATTAATAATGCCAGTAGCTGTCTGATAAGCCAGAATACGGTGGAGAATAATGGCACTCAAGGGTCAAATACTGCAGGAATCTTAATGGAGCTATTTGGCCAGACTGGAAACAACATCGTAGGTAATACTGTCTCTGGTAATGTGGATTTTGACTTACAAGATGATAATTCTGCCCCCTGTGAGAATAACTGGGTAGGAAATTCTCCTGATGCTACTACCTCTGGTGAATGTGTGACATCACAGTAACATTAATTTAGTTGCAAATTTGGATCTGAAGGCAGTTCATTATTTGCCTTCAGATCTCTAGAGTTAATGTCTTTACTCTACAAAAATTTCATGAGACGTGCCGCAAGTCTTTTTAAGGTGTCTTACGTCTAGCTCTATTTCCCATAGATTTTATTATTGTGTGTGATTTTTTGCTGGTGAGGTTACCTAAGGCTATAAGGGATATATTCTATAGTTATTTTGTCTGCGTGAGATAGCCCAGCCTTTTGGTTGGCTGAGGGATATGATTGTTAAGTTGATTCAAGGAGGATTGTATGGTGTATGAATTTAGGGGATCCGCTAGGCACTTTGTGGTACCTGGTATTTTATACTTTGCTTTAGGTAGTTCCGCCTTTGCAGTAGACTGCGGTGACACAATTACTACCCCTGAAGTACTTGATCAGGACCTTGTGTGCTCAACAGAACCCGCACTAACGATAATGGGGCCTACAGGTAGCCTAGATATGGCAGAGTACACCCTTAGGTGCGATGGCTCTGCTGTTGGTATCCAGATTGACGGTGTTGCGGCTTTCCTATCAAATGGTGTGGTAACACTATGTGACATCGGAATATCGTTGGATGGAACTGGAGCCCACAATATACAGGCAATCAGAGTAGATGGAACAGATATATCAGGGATCGCTGTTAATAGTAGTTTTAACTCTGTTATTCAGTCAGGAATATTTAAAAACAGTGGCACTGGCATATTTATAACTGGTGATAATAATAATGTGTCTTCTAGCTCGATCCTAGATAATTTAGAAAATGGTATTCAGTTAGAGGGTAATAACAATCTTATTGTAAGCAATGAGATCAGTCGAAGCACATTAAATGGTATCTTAATTGGTAAAGCAGATGGTAATACGGTTGCCCAAAATACTGTCTCAATGAGTGGGATTGGAGGGGCGAATACCGCTGGAATCTTACTGGAACTTTTGGGGCAGTCTGGCAATGTGATTGTTGGGAATACTGTTTTCAGCAATATAGATTTTGATCTGCAAGATAATAATAGTTCACCCTGTTTAAATAGCTGGGTTGGGAATTCACCTGACGCTACTACCTCCGGAGATTGTGTAACGTCAAATTAATAGCGTTTTACGATAAGTTGATAGGCTTGCAGGCAGTTTAATGGTGTCGCCACAGTATTACGGATACTGCAGCTAGTGTAATTGCTGAAAGCCTGATCTCCCTTTAGATTTTCGTTTTCATATTTATTCCTGAGGGATATCCAGTTGGCCAGTGTGGATTGATGTAGTGAGAGGAGAGTTTGGTTTGCTAGGCTGGTTCAGTTGTAGAGGGATATTCTCAGAAGTAAGGTATAGATAAGCGTTAATTGTTTTTATGCGGGATTCAAAGGCTAGAAGTTTAATGCCTTGAATCCCGCAATTATTTTTAAGCTAGTTAATGCAGGTGTCATTTGATGAGCTGAAAATATTACCGTACCATGTGGTTCCTACACAGGCAGGAGTATTATCATCAAATAGGTCATCTATATCATTAGATTCAGCAGTATTTCCTGTTACGAAATTCCCTACTTGCCCAAAATTACTTACTGAAATACCGTATTCATTATTACTTGATGTAGTGTTTAGTATAATGTTGGTGTAGTTTGCATCTTGGATTGCTATTCCAGAAAAAGTATTATTTCTGGCGGTGCTTTGGAAAACTTGATTGTTATCTCCTGAGATAATAATGCCACCTTCCCCGTTGCTGGTGGCGCTTACTTCAAAAAAACTATTCCAGTCGCCGAGAACGATAATGCCATTACCAAAATTAAAGTCATTGATTGAGCCGCTGACAATATTGCGACTGCTACTGACTGACATTCCCAAAGATCCATTTTCTTGCGTTGTAACGCCGATGACATTGTGGAGGCCGCTGCCCTCTACAGATATGCCTATATCACATGATGAAATGATGCCACTGGATGCTTGACTATTAATAAGTACGGCTGTAGTTCCTTCAAGTAGAATTCCTGTGCCAGCTAGACCATCACAGGATAGTGAAAATCCATTGAGATCTAGGCTGCCGGTAGGGCCCATTATTGTGATGGCTGGTGAGGCTGCGCAGTTAGATATATCTGTATCTAATACTTCGGGAGTAGATATCGTGTCTCCACAACTTACGGATAAGGCTATACCCGATGCGCTCATTAAACAACAACCTGCTGCTGCGATTATTGATGTTTTAATATTTAAAATCGCCTTCATTGATATATTCCTATTGTGATTGTCTGATATTTGAAGTGGTTGATAGGGTGTAAATATCTCGAATTTTGGTCTTTGTTTGGTTGATGACAATAGGAAGTTCTTCTCATATTTATGGAGAATAATTCCTATTGATTAACTATGTTGATGGGATATGTGCTGGAGGAGTTGGGTTTTTATTATTTGGTGTTTTATAGATGAGTTTAAAGGTTGGTTTTTCGGTTCAAATATGCGTAGTGTTTCTATAATTGTTCTTTGGTGGCGTGTCAATTAGTGAGGGCGTGATTTTCTAGAGTGGTTTGTGGCCTGGTTGATATTAAGAGAGGGTGTGTTTGAGAGGTTTCGTTGTATGTGTGTAGTGATGGCGTTAAAAATAATGGATTCGCCTACAGTATGGCTGTTTTCCTAAATAGGGGGGGAACTTTCTTCCTATATTTTCCGCACTATTCTCCTATTGCTGAAAGTGCCATCGGAGATAAGACTCAACACAGCATCAAGCATAGATTCCTGAAGGAAGCTGGGGATTGAGTCCTTGAGAAGCAAGAGTTTATAAGCATAAATGCTGAAGTTCGGGTATTTGTTTTTGCAAAATTAAGCGCAGCTGATCGTAAATTGCTTTCTCTTAATGTTGTTGCATATGGTGCTAATTAATTTTGTGTGTTGATGCAGTATAAGAATCTTAATTTAGCGACATTTCATATTCTAAGGAGATAAATATGAAAAGGTGTGCCCCGTTGGCGGCTGCGGTCCTGCTTGCTGTTGCAAGCCAGGGTGTTTTTGCCTCCGACAATGTTGCGGTTCAGAACCAAAATGGAGTAGGTAATAACGCGACAGCGGATCAAAGTGATCCAACCGTTACATTTAACTTTATCAGCCAAACCCAGACTGGAGACAATAATACAGCCACTGCCACTCAGGTAAACGGAAATACCGGAAGCACAGTTAATCAGATACAAACAGGGAATTTAAATACTTCCACTGTTGCTCAAAATTCATCTGATACTGTGGCTGCCGTTATTACTCAAAATGGGAATACTAATATTGGCGTAATTAATCAGGTGGCATCTACAACCAGTGTTGCAACTATAAATCAGTTCAATCTGGTTAACTTTGCCACGGTTACACAGTCGAGTAGTACTACTGATACAGCAGTTATTAATCAAGTGGGTGACAACAACACCGGTACGGTTGTTCAAACCAATAGCACGACGAGCTCGGCTGTAACTGCTCAACAGGGGAACTTGAATGTGGCTACCGTGTCGCAATTTGTATCCGACACTAACACTTCCACATTAAGCCAGCTGGGGAATAGTAATACTGCTACTGTGAATCAAACAGATAATAATAATACCAGTGCCATTAGTCAGCAAAATGAATTTAACACTATTATCCACGCTCAATCTGGCAGCTTTAATTTGGCAAGTACCACTCAGATCGGTTTGACTAATATGGGTTCGACTATCCAAAGCGGAGCGAATGGTGTTGCCACGGCATTACAGCAGGGTAACTTAAATATGTTTACCGTTAGCCAGGTTAACGATTTTCAAAATGCTAATGTTTCCCAGATTGGAAACAGCAATATGGTAATAATTGTGCAGTAGGGCGAGGCTTAGGACGATATCGTAATTCCGGTCCCTGTGTGAGATAAACTCATTCAGGGCCGGATTTTTAGCGGGTAATAACGTCGCTATTTAGAATCGGTAGGTAGCAGATAAACCAACATTGCGTGGCTCAACAATGGCTGCGTAGCCATCTGGGTAGTGGCCACCTTCTACTGCCGGTTCAATAGTGAGGAATCCTTCTTCATTAAAGGCATTGTTAACATAGGCTGCGATGCTCCAATCTTCTCCTTCATAGTTAACATTCAGGCGGGCGAGAGTGTAATCGCCGGCAACCCGCTCTTCAGTATTGGTGAAATCACCGTAGTACTCGTCTACATAGTTGGCGGAGAGACCTACGCTAAGCGCATCACTAATCCAGTATTTTGTGCCTAGATTAGCGGTGACATTTGGCGCGGAATTGAGTTCGTTGCCGTCAGCATCTGCATAATCAGCACCGGCATCGGTGATTTCAGTCTCCAGTAGTCCGAGTCCGGCACGTAATTCCCATTGCGGAGTCAGCATTGCGATAGCTTCGAGTTCAACGCCATAGGTCTCTACTGTATCCATATTAACAATTTTGCGAGTAGAGCTGAGTGCCTGATAGCCGGAGTATTCATTGAAAAACAGGTTACCGTTTAGGCTGACGGTGCCATTTGCCAAAGAGCTACGTACTGCTAACTCATAAGTGTTAACGGTTTCTTCGTCGTAGTTGTAATAGTCACTTGCGCTAAAATCTAGGGCACCACCTGCTGCGTTGTAGCCTTTACGAGCACTGGCAGAAACAATAGTGTCCTCAGTCAAGTCGTATTGCAAAGCGAGTTTAGGGAGGGTGATGGTTTTATCAGTATCCAAACCTGCAATTAAGAAGCCATTATTGAAGTTAAAATTACGATTTTGCTCTTCATTTTCAACACGCAATCCACTGATCAGATTTAATTTATCAGTTAATGCATAGGTAACTTCACCATAAATAGCGGTGGAGGTACTTTCATCGTCACCAAAATAAGTAACGCTGTTTGAGCTATTAAAGTCTTGCTCTCTTTCGAAGTGTGCAAAGCCGATAAAGCCGTGCAGGGTGTCACTGGTGAGACCAAAGTTTAATTTTGCATCGATGGTGGTGTTCTGTTCGTCCATACGAACATACTGTTGGCTGGTGGCTTCTTCTTCATAGGAATCAAAGCCCCACTGGTAATCCATATAAGCTGCCAGGACTTCAATAGAGATATCATCGTTGATTTGATAATCCACTTTAACGCTGGTAGTTGTGGATTCAGTGTCCATGTCGCGATAGAAATAAGTTTCGTAGTCATCAACACCGGTTAGTGTGTAGTACATACGCCCGGTATTTCCCTCTTCACTGTTAGTGGACACAGTAAATAATGTCTTTAACTTTTCAGTGGGGGTCCACAGAAGCTTGCCTTTCAGTCGCTCGGTTTCCAGAGTGTTCAGGTCGAAGTCAGCGGGGTTGCCCTCATACTCTTGGGCATTACTGATAGTGTCGCCGGTGAGTTGCTGGGCCGTCAGGCGGAAGGCGAGGGTATCATCAACAATCGGGCCGGAAATCATGCCAGAAGTATCGATGTAGCCATCCTGGTCGCGGTAACCTACGCGAGCTGCACCTTCCCAGTCGAAGCTGGGATCTTTGGTTTTGATAAATACAGAGCCGGCAATGCTGTTACGGCCATTGCTGGTGGACTGGGGTCCACGAAATACTTCAATTTGTTCTACATCCCAAATACCGGAATCACCCGTGAGGTCTGCGACAAATGGCTCGGCGACACCATCAATTAACGTGGAGACACGGGCTTTGGCACCACCGGTAAAGGAGTTAAAGCCGGTGGCTGAACCGTTACCGGACACACCGCGAATATCCGGAGTAGCGCCGGAAAGTACCACCACGTTAGAGATATTAGACACCGCATCGGTAATGCTCAGGTGTTGCATGCTATTTAAGGTTTCTTCGGTAATCACGGATACCGAAGACGTGGTTTCCTTGAGGGAGCGCTCTGTTTTCTCGCCAATAACAATGACATTTTCCATTGCCTGCGGCGCATACTCTTCTTTCTTCTCATCTGCAGCGATCGCTGTCGCTCCAATCGAAGTAAGAATAGTGAGTGAAACGGCTTTGCTGAGCAGGTGGCGTTTGTACATAGCGTAATCCCTAGCAAGGTAAAGAAGTCAGGACGACAAGGAAGATCGGCGGTGAATATAATGCTAATCATTCTTATTTGCAAATAGGGGATTGCCGCAATAAACTCTCACTATTATTTCGTCTGGGAACGGCTTAGCTGCACCGATTGATCAGTGCCTGGCAAACAATTTTCTACCTCTTTAGTGGTAGTGCTTCTAACTCTTAAGTGAAACTAGAAATGTATTCCTCAGTTTTAACGGGACTCGGCCTATTGAGTTGTGTCCTTGCGTCTTCTGTCCTTTATTTAGGGTGTCCCAATCAGCAGTGGCGTGAGCAGAGACCAATCGAGTTTTATCCCGCTCTTCTCATCAGCTTCGCGCTCCTTGTCATTTCCTGGGCGCTTTTCCACCAAAATTTTTCAGCGATGTCTGCTTCCTTTACGCTTCTTAGCACTTTTATGTTAGCGCTGGGACTGCTGCCTTTTAGCGGCGTATTGGACAAGCCGGGCAAAGTCTTGGCAAAGAAAAAGAAGCGAATTGAAAAAGGGTTAGAAGGCTACAAGCCCCACTGGTGGGTAAAAAGCCTGTGTGCAGTTTTCTTCGGATTGCCCATCGCAATTGCCATTGCTGGATTGATTGCTCTGTGGGGCCCCGGTGATGTAGTGGTTGATGATAAAAGTCAATTCGTGATGTGGTTGATCACTCCTGTCTGGCTCACTTTGGTAAGTCTGGTTTACCTGTTTATTAGTGTCAGGCGTATGTTGTCTCTTTACCTGGGGCTAAATTTGGTGCTGTTTACCCTGTTGTGGGTAGCGAAATTCGGAGGCTAAAAATATGCGCGTTGAATTGATTAAAACTTATAAAAGCGTGCATACCTGGACCGGTATTCTTGCGGGCTTGTTTCTGTATATCGCTTTTGTCGCTGGCGCTCTGACCATGTTTAAAGGGCCCCTCAATCAATGGGCTCTGCAGCCAGAGACCACCCTGCCAAGTATTTCTGTCGATCAGTATGACAGCCTTATTTCCGAGGTTCTGCAGGCGCATCCGGAAGCAGCAAAACAGATGACTGTCCAATTGCCACTGGCGGGTCTACAGGCGGCACCGGTGAGTTGGGAAATAGAGGATGAAGAAACCCATGACCATACTCTCTGGTATGCCAGCTTCGATGAAAAAGGGCAGCTGATCACTCAAAGTTTTACGGTTTCCGCCATTGGCGAATTTGTCGATCATTTACATCGCACTGCCGGTATTCCCGGTGGTGAGGGCCACGATGCTTTTGGTACTTATGTATTGGGTGTTGTGGCGGCGTTGTATTTTGTTGCATTGATTTCAGGGCTGATTGTTTTCCTGCCCACTTGGTTCAAGGACTTATTGGTACTCAGAAAGGGTAAGAACCGCAAGCGCTACTGGCTGGATTTTCACAATGTACTGGGTATCACCTCTCTGCCGTTTCACCTGATTATCGCTTTTACCGCCTTCGTGTTTGCCTTTCATGATCCACTTTATGGTGCTCTGCGCGTGGCGGTATACGGAGATTCCCCCATGTTCACTCGCCCGGCGCCAGCAGAGGTGAAGAGATTCTCTGAGTTGGTGCCTGTCACAGAGTTGGAAGCTGCGATTCAGGAGGGGGAGCCCAAATTCCAGATGGCGGAAATTCTCTATTTGAATCTGGATACCCGCGCTCCACGCATGCGTGTAGGTGGAATCATGCATGGTGAGGTGGTGCGAGGTGCTGAGTATGCTTATGTGCTAGGCAACCCTTACTTGAGCGAAGTTCCCTACAGCAGCATTCTGCCCAGTAATTTCAATGGTTATAGTGGCACGGTATTGAGCATTTTTTCCCTGCATTTTGGCAGTTTTGGTGGAAGTGCCGTGCGCTGGGTGTACTTTATTCTCGGCATTATGGGAGCACTGATCTTCTTCACCGGCAATCTGCTGTGGATTGAAAGCCGCCGTAAAAAACGCAGAGGGCAGGGGACTCTACCGGTACAAACAACCTCATCAATGGTAATGGCAAGGCTAACAGTGGGCGTTGGTCTGGGTACTATTCTGGGCATAGCCGCCAGTATGCTGGCAGTTAAATGGCTGCCCCATGCGCAGGTGGATATTGAGTTTTGGCAGAAAGCCGCTTATTACACAGGGTTCTTATTTGCGCTGATCTGGGCATTTATACGTCGTCCCATGGCTGCTGCTCGACAGCTTCTTGCCTTCTGTATTGCCACTATTTTCCTGATACCAATTAGCTCACTTATCAAAGGTGATTTGTTGGGAGCTGCCACTCAGGTATGGGCGGTTGACTTTGTTGCGTTACTGATAGGTACATCATTTGTTTTACTTTTGGTTCATCTTCGCAAGCGGCAGACAAAAATCGAAGCAGACAGTGTCTGGTCTGAGTTTGTAGAGAAGCCCGTGATAGAGAGTAGTATTCAAGATCCTTTACCTGATACCCATCCACAGGCATCGGGTTAACAATTTTGGCTAAAAAAGGGCTCTATTTAGAGCCCTTTTTTATTGGTTTACTGTCGGTAAAAGGGAGTGGTGGTATCAATGGTTATGTTAAAAAGTACGCTGGTAGATGAGCAAGTATTATTGTCGTGGTCAATAAGACCTGTGGTGAAATGATTTGATAGAATATTTCTGATAATACTCCTACTTATCTGCAGAGCGAGTTGCTTTGACAGTGCAATTCCTCCTGTTTCAATGCCTGGTGGTTTTCCATGGTTATCGTATGCTTCATTTTGGGAGTTAAATACACTTACTGGTGCTCTCAAAACCGAGACACTTTTCCGCTCTGTAAATACTCCCGCCTGACAACTAAACTTTTTACCACTATTTGATGAGGCGGAGGTTCCACCGGGAAGGGCACTTTCTTCCCAGTCGCTCACAACTATTCTCTCATAGAGAAAGTATCCTTTTTCATTAATACTGAATTCAGCATCGTTTTATCACTCAAGAAGTATCGCAATATTGTTGTTTGTATGCGAAGTAGTATGAGTTTGACTTATGAAGCTAGTCATTCAACTGTCACCGCCCGCCCCTAAGTGGCCCATGCAATGCGCCACAACCTCAATATTTGTTCTACTCAATGATGCTGCGTTCTTGAAAAAATCGTCGTAAAAGCTTTCGAGCTGGACCTGTCATCTTTAAGGAGTATTAGATGAGCATGTACAGACCTGTTGCAGCAACTGTTTTACTTTCAATGATTGGAACTGCCGCTTTTGCTGCAGACCACACCTATGATGTCCTTCAGGTAGGATCGGGTAATACCGCTAACTCAGATCAAAGTGACAATTCTGCTATTGGTGATACGGTTATCCAGGTTCAGGTGGGTGATGATAATGAGGTGAATGCAACCCAGAACCTATTTACTTCCTTCAGTTTGATTCAGCAATCGCAGGTGGGTGATAGTAATTATATTGAGGCAACCCAAGCCGGCTCAGTTTTTTCAAGCATTCTAGTAGAGCAAATTGGTGATAATAACTCAGCGACACCTGCGCAGGAGTTTGCCGAGTTAAGTACTATTTTGATAGTGCAGATTGGGGATAATCATGAAGCCTCATTTACTCAAACAAATACACTGAATGAGTTTATTGGTATTGTTCAGGTGGGAGATACTAATGTTCTGAATGTATCGCAGACTGGCTCGGCAGCAAACTCTATCTCTTTGCATCAAGAAGGTAGTGCGCAGAATGCGGCAGTGACACAAACTGTAAGCGTAGGGAATAGTATTACCACTGAGCAATATGGAAGTTCCAATACGTTAAATATAAGTCATATTCTTGCCTTTGATTCTACTGCAACTGTGGTTCAGGATGGCACAGGTAATAGCGCGAATACTCTGCAGCAATCTATCGGGCACTACAGTGAAATTCGCCAGGAAGGCGAAGGCCTGGAAGCCTGGCACTCTCAGTCCGGTGTCTACAACGAGGCATACTCTCAGCAATTTGGTGAATCAAATAGTGTAGACATTACTCAAAGTGGAGAATTTAGTGTTGTTTCTACGGAACAGCATGGCAGCACCAATACTGCTGAAATCGATCAGGCAGGTGCCTTTAATAGTGTAGATATTATGCAATTAGGGGGATCAGGAAACTCTGTAATGGTCACTCAGCTGGCTAGCTTTAATGCCAGTTCCACTTCCCAGCTAGGAAACTCAAATCAGATCACTCTTACACAAGCCAACGCTAATAATACTGTGTCTACTACTCAAGTAGGGGACGGTAATGTGGGTCTGTTGACTCAGTAAATTATAGGTTCGAGTGCTGAAGTGATAAGGGGCATATCTGTCACATTCTTTTGCTCTGCAAAAAATTAGCGGCGGCAAGCCTAATTGCTTGCTGCTTTAAGGAGTTAGTGATGAATTCGTTTAAGCCTATTTCGGTGGGTATTTTGGCTGTAGTGGTTAGCACATTTTCGGTAGCAGATGATAATACTTATAACTTGATACAAGTGGGATCGGGAAATATGGCATCGGGCGATCAAGGTGATTTGACCGTCAGTAATAGCCTGATTAGCCAGATTCAGATTGGTGATAATAACAGAGCGATGGGTGAGCAAAAGTTGTTTACTGAGTCCAGTGAAATTATTCAACTTCAGGTAGGTAGTGGTAACACCGCAACGAGTAATCAGAGTGAAGCTATATCATCGACTGCTATTGTGAAGCAGCTCGGTGATAGCAATAACGGAACAATTGAACAGACAAGGGTCCTAGATAGTTACGCGTCAATCAATAACGTTGGCGGTAGCGATATGGTTATTTTTCAAGTTAATAGTGCGGATGCATTTGCAGATACAGTTGGTATCGGCACTTCTAATGGAGTGTTATTTCAGCGAGATGGGATAGGGAATGCATATACTAGCGTTCAAACCGGTTCAGATAATAACTTTCTATCCATGCAGATGGGAGGGGCAGAAAGTAATATTGTTTTGTTGCAATTTGGTAACTCTTTAAATGCATCACTTAGCCAGACTTCCTCTTTTGCTTCATTTTCTTTTGTTTCTCAAGTAAATAACAATAATATTTTTGTGGGCACGCAAGAGGGTTTGGGTAACGTCAGTGTGGGCATCCAAAATGGTACCAGCTTAGAGGGGGAGATCGAGCAGCTTGGCAGTTTTAATGATGGCTATGTACAGCAGTTTGGAGGCTTGAATGTTGCTGAGATGGCTCAGGGAGGAGACTTCAACACTGGTGAAATATTACAGTTTAGCGGTCTTCTTAATGAGGTTATTGTTCTTCAGTTGGATGCATTCAATACTGCAGTTGCGGCGCAAAGCGGGGCTTCTAACTTGACCCGTCTAAGCCAAGGTACATCTGGTAATTTAGCCACCTCTGCACAGTTTGGTGATAACAATACAGTGCTGGGGCTTCAGTAGTTTTAATAATTTCAAGTTCAGTAGATAAGGCCTCCCTCGTTAATTGGGGAGGCCATCTGGAATTAACGGTTTGGGTTGAATTTTCCTCTTCAGGATTGGGTGATGACTAAATACAAATCTCTCTCTATGAGCATATTCGTTGCGATGGTCAGTACGTATTCTGTAGCGGCTGATAATACTTATAACCTGATACAGTTAGGGTCGGGAAATATAGCAACGGGTGAGCAAGGTGATTTAACAGTTAGTAATAGCCAGATTAGCCAGATACAGATTGGTAATGATAATGAGGTGACAGGTGAGCAGCAGTTGTTTACCGAGTCTAGTGAGATTTATCAGTTACAGCTGGGTGCCAGTAACTCTACCGAATCTAACCAGAGCGCAGCTATATCGTCCACCATTACCATTATACAGATTGGGAACAACAATAGTGCCGAAAATATCGGTCAAACGGGTACTGCACAATCGAGTATTGCTATTAAACAAGTTGGTACCAATAACGATGTTGGCTCGTCTCAAGCCGGCGTGGTAGCTGGAGATATTAGCGCAATTTTAATTGGTGACGGCAATAACTCAAGTTTAACACAGGATAGCAGTGTCAGTGACTCTATAAGAGTAACGATAATTGGCGATTCCAATAGAAGTGGAGTATCACAAAATATTGGTTTTGAGAATTCTGTAGTTAATTTTCAGTTTGGGTCTAGAAATGATTCGAATGTTGATCAAAATTTAGGGGTGGCCAATAGTGTTCTTGTTGTGCAGTCGGGTAATGAATTGCGTTCTTTTGTAGCTCAGAGTGCAGCTGCGAGTTCGTCCTCACTTGTGAGTCAAAAAAATACCGCAAACTCTTATGCAGTTAGGCAAGAGAATATAGGTAATTTAAGTGTTGGAGTTCAGGACGGTATTGGTCTGGACGCCATGCAGGATCAAATAGGTAATTTTAGTGCTGGGTTAGTCCAGCAGTTTGGAGCTTTAAATTTTGCTGAGTTGGCTCAAAGTGGAGATTTTAGTACATCAGAGATGCTGCAATTGAGTGGATTTCGTAACAATGCTTTTGTTTTGCAGCTGGAGGCATTCAATACTGCTATTGCAACACAGGCTGGGGATACGAACTCTACCCGTTTGAGTCAGGCTACAGTGGGGAATTTGGCTAATTCCTCCCAGTTTGGTGACAACAACACAGTTTTAGGACTTCAGTAATCAATATTGTCAGATGAAAGGGAGTAACCGCTCATGAAGTACAGTTCTCTAATGGCCTGCGTTCTGTTTTCGATTTCCAGTGCAGCAGGGATAGCAGCTGATAATACCTATCAGCTCATACAGATTGGTGAAGGTAATACGGCAGAAGCTGATCAGAGTGGTCCTGGTGTAAATGGAAGTACCATTATTCAACTACAAATTGGTGTTAATAATGGGGCTTCTGCAACTCAAGGTCCTTTTGCTGAAAACAGTACTATTATCCAGCGACAGGTGGGCAGTAATCAATCCGCTAGTGCGGAACAGCTGGAGGCAGCAATTGACTCAATAGCTGTACAGTATCAGTTTGGAGAGGGGAATACGGCAACTTCAGTTCAGGGTGATGTCGACGATAGCTCTACTTTTGTTTTTCAGGGTGGGATAAGTAACGATGTCAGTATAGGGCAGAATAATGGAGTTGGGAATTCAGCGACGGTTACTCAGCTAGGTGTTGCTAACGGAGGCACCGTCAATCAGGGCGGTGTTCAAAATAGTTCCGAGAATGAGGTGTTCGTGCTTCAAGTTGGAGAAAGCTTAACTTTCCAGATGAATCAAAGGTCGGCAATAGATAATTCTGCTGTAGGGATTCAGTTAGGTGACTCTATGAGTTTGGAGATTACACAAAACTCTGCTTCGGGATCTAGTTCGTTTGCCCTTCAAAGTGGGAATACTAATTCTATTGATTCTACTCAGGAGAATCTTGGTCATGACAGCTATATCCTGCAGAGGGGTACCAGCCTTGAGGTGATACATGAGCAGATTGGTGCTTTTAATACTGCGCTAACTGAACAGCGCGGTGGGATTAATACTGCGGAAACTGTGCAAAGCAATGAGTTTAATTTTGGAGAAACGTTACAGTTAAGTGGTTTGCTTAATGATTCCTTGATAGTACAGCTACAGAGTTTTAATACCGCAGTGGCTATACAGGATGGTGATACCAATCAGTTGAGATTAAGTCAGGCAACGGTTAGTAATCTGGCCACCGCCGTCCAGTTTGGGGACAATAATACCGTGCTCGGCTTGCAATAAGTTTTACTCTCAATGTGTAGAGGTGGGTAGGTTTCTGCTTGTGAAGAACTTTGTTTAATAGCGTGCTCTATATCAAACTAGTCAGCTGATGCGCCTTTTTTCTTCCCGGGGATTCTCAGTGGCGCATCACCTGGCTTAATTTTTCGGAGAACTCTTTTGGCTAGGAATTTTTAGCGTACACATTGGCAATTTAAGGAGTCTGTTAGGGAGTGAAGGCCTTTAACACTTCACTAAAATCCTCCTCTGTTGGTCTTCGGAGCCATTTAAAGTATTTCTTATAGGCTGTTATTCTTGTTCGTATATCAAAGCTCTTTGACAAATATTTATTCTAGAGGAAAAGATGAACCTGAAGGTATGTGCATCATTGGCATTATTAACAATCTTTATTTCAAAGCCAATTTTCTCTCTGGCAGATGTTCAGTGTGGAGATACGATAACGACAGCAGAAATTCTCAGTCAGGATATTTCCTGTGACCTTGAAACACAGGTCACAATAGAAGGGCCTTCCGGAAGCCTGGACATGAACGGTTATGTACTTACTTGTGAAGATAGTGATAGCGCAGGGATCTCTCTTGAAGGTTTAGGAGCTGTATTAGTAGGAGGTACCATAGACACTTGTGGAATTTCTGTCTTTTTAGAAGGCGATGGATTTCATTCAGTTCAAGGTTTGATTTCTGATAGTCCAGGGGTGGGTTTTATAGTGGAGAGTGACAACAATTCTATTAATGGCTCAATGTTTCTTTCAGGTGGCCCTGGTAGCATTGGTTTTCAACTCAATGGGGATTTCAGTCATATTTCAGGGAACTCTCTAAGTGGTAATAGTGATGCCATAGCAGGGATTGTCATTGCGGGTAGTTTCAGTCAGGTTATTCAGAATACCATTGATGGATCTATTTTTGGAATTATTATAGAGCCTCCAACTGTTAATGGATTGGTGGTGCAGAATGTGATATCGAATTCTTCAGATAGCGGTATCATGATGGATTTTGATATAGTGGATCCACCCTCAATGAACTACATTATTTCTGGAAATCAGGTGACTGGTAGTAATGGTGAAGGTGATTTGGTAGATGAGACTCCTGATGCTTGCCTCTCCAGTAATACTTGGTTTGGTAACATATTCGATACTGCTAGCCCAAATTGCTTGAAATAATTGTGTTCTTGTTATTGGTGGGAGAATAGCGTGTTGCTTGCTCAATAAGTATGCCATCCAAAGCTATATAGCTCTGATTAGAACCTCTTTTGTCTAATAGCAGGAGAAGACAAAATGAGACTGTCATTGATATGGGGACGAATTTCACTGATGGTATTTCCATGTATCCTTGTGAAACTGTAAATTGCGGAAGTGAAGGCAAAAGAAAAGTTGAGCAGTGCGGATGCCATACCGTGCCCACCTCTAATTTTAGTAAAGTTTTAAAACCCTTAATGTTGGTAGTTTGTCGTAGTTAACTAATTACCTGAATAATAGTATGCCCACTATATAATTAGTTGTAGTAGTTCTGACTTGACCTGACAGAACACCTTCTGAAAAATCGGTAACTGTCGGGTCAAGTCTGAACTACTACACTTCAAGGGCTGATATTAGTAGCTGCCTTATGGTATGTCTTTACCTACAAAAGCATCACCGACCGCCTTAGTCTAATGTAGTAACAGACCATGGTTTCGAATCTTTCTTAATACTGATATTTCGATCACTTAGTTGTCATCACTTTATGCTAGTGTTCGCCATAATTCACTGGGGTATTTAAAGAAGTAGTTATGGAGAAAAATGAGCCCGATGACACTCCAAATCCGTCATTGACTGAAAATGCCCGGTTCAGCGAACACCATTCGGCTGACTATTACATTGACGAAACTCCCGTTTGGTGTGATGGAACTTCGATTCCGCAGAATATTTTTACGCCAATGCAGTGGCGAATTTGGTGGCTTGCGACAGCTGGTAAATTTTTCGAGGGAATGATCGTCTTCATGACTGGGGTATCCCACATTTTAATTGCTAAAGAATTTGGTTTGACCGCCTTTAGTATGGGCTTTGTGACATCGGCGACATTGTTTGGAATTCTGGTTGGAGCGATAACCCTAGGCGGGCTCAGCGATCATTATGGCCGGCGGAAAATGTTCATCGCTGAGATGATCATGTTTATCTTTTTCCTGGTGATATTGACTTTCGCAGACTCTTTTCTCGTGATTGTTATTTCATTATTTGGTCTGGGGTTGGCGCTTGGATGTGATTATCCCACAGCGCATATGATGATCTCTGAAAGTATGGCATCGCGGATGCGGGGCAGGCTAGTTCTCGGAGCCTTTAGTTTTCAGGCTGTTGGAATTTTGGTGGGTACAGGCCTCGCATTTTTGGTCCTCTCTTGGTATCCCTCCCTGGAAGCTTGGCGGTATATGTATGCTGCGGCGATTGTTCCAGCGATTTTGATCACGGTTGGACGTTTCTATATTCCAGAGAGTGCGATGTGGCTTCTGGCTAAAGGTCGCATGCCTGAGGCGGAGAAATCTATCAGCCAACTGTTGAAAAGAGATCCGCCATACCCGTCCAGATTCTTATTGAAGAATGTTGCCACAGCGGAGACGAATGAGAAAAAGATAGGTGAACTATCGAGTGTTAAGCATTTACTTCAGGATAGGAATTCTCGAAAAGCAATCAAACTCTCTTCTATTCCCTGGTTTTTGCAGGATTTGGGAACCTATGGCGTTGGTATCTTCACGCCAGTAATTTTAGCGAATGTGTTGGGATATGCGTCACCCCAT
Organism: Microbulbifer maximicatervae (SeqCode); assembly: GCF_052466985.1. Lineage (NCBI taxonomy): Bacteria > Pseudomonadati > Pseudomonadota > Gammaproteobacteria > Cellvibrionales > Microbulbiferaceae > Microbulbifer > Microbulbifer maximicatervae (SeqCode). The sequence goes on along the minus strand of NZ_CP174298.1, from coordinate 2,390,612 downwards.
GCACGCTCCATTTCGGAATTAATCCATAACAAAGTCGAGGCGGCGAAAGGGGCAGCATTAATCGATGTAATGCTGGTAGTTGGCGTTATTCTAGCAATTATATTTGTGGATAGGGTGGGGCGTATCCGATTGCAAGTTCTTGGCTTCCTTGGTTGTGCACTAGGCCTTCTTATTGCTGCCTATGGAGAATCTTTAAATACTAGCCAGCAGTTACCATTCATTTTCGGGGGGTTTATGTTGTTCAATTTGATGAATAATCTGGGGCCAAATTCTCAGACTTATCTAATCGCTGGGGAGGTATTCCCGACCCGCTATCGTGGTGCTGGTGCGGGATTGGCCGCATCCGTCTCAAAGTTCGGGGGTGTCGCAATCGCATTTTTTTTTCCAATTTTACTTAGCGGCATTGGCGCAAGTATGTTGCTTAGTGCACTAGCGGTGACTTCCTTGATTGGCGCACTGATAACCTGGAAGTACCGGATAGAAATGACGGGGAAGTCACTTGATGACGTTGGCTAATCATAAAAAAAAGCCATGGAGATCCTCGTTAAGTACTTCACCTCCGAATGTACAGATACATCTGCATGTTGTTAATAATGGCAAGCCCATATTTTTCTAAAGTCTTATTGCCGTTGGAATGGTTTCTGAGAGGCGTTCGAGTGACTATAAGTTTAATTGTCAATTATGCCTAAAAAATAAGCCGGCCAATATATGGTTAACTTACTGGTCAGTAATTATAAGGTGCGCCGCTGTCAATTTGATCAGTCCTATCTTGATTGTTTTAAAAAGTATTATTTTTTAGGGTTTTTGATTTTGTAGTTTTTGGTGTGTGGGCAATAGATGGGGGTAAATAAGTTCTTTGACCTGCGTTCTTTATTGTTTTAAAGGTTGGAATTAGTTTTCTTTATGTGCTTTATTCCTTTCAATTTAATTGTAAATAAAAAGCCCCGGCGTACCGGGGCTTTTTATTTCTTCTTTTATTTATGGATGGCTCACAGGTTTTGAGCAGGCCAGGTAAACATCCAGTTGGTTGTTTATAAAGCTCAAGCCACTCAAAGATAGCCTGACCTGATCAAAATCACTATTGGTGGTGACTAAGAGCAGGCGGTGATTGCGTGCACCGTTGACTTTGAATGGAGCGAGACGATATCCACTAGTGGACTCCCCAGTAGTTACTCCATCCAAGTAAGTGCTGATTGTGATGGTGTTGAGGTAGATGATATCCAGCAGTGGTGTGGTGTGCTCTACCAGGAAACCGACCACATGGCGTCCCTCTTTAACCGAGTGGTGGTTGATTTGAATATGGGTAGAGCCGCCCGCACCGCTGACAACTTCCATTCTGGCTGCATCAGATAGGACACCGTTAAATACCCTTTCTACTGCAGTAATAGAGCACCCATCACAGGGCTGTTCGATACCGTAGGTCAGGTCTGCATCTACACCGTTAACGATCTCCAAGTCTTCAAACGCTGCACAGGACAGGCCTGATTCGAGGTCGCAGGCATCGCCGATACCATCGTTATCAGAATCCTCCTGCCCGGGGTTGTGAGTCTGGGGGCAATTATCGAGATCGTTTTCTACTTCGTCGCCATCCATGTCTGAATCGCATGCATCTCCCTCTCCATCACCATCGGTATCGGTTTGGTTTGGATTTGGAATCGCCGGGCAGTTGTCGACGGTATCATCAAGGCCGTCATCGTCGCGGTCGTTATCGCAGACGTCTCCGGCACCGTCGTTATCGCCGTCCTCTTGCCCTGGATTCGGAATCATTGGGCAGTTGTCGACGTCATCATTAACGCCGTCACCATCCAGGTCTTCGTCACAGGCATCCCCAATACCGTCACCGTCAGTATCAGTTTGGTCGTTTGGCGTTAGTGGACAGTTGTCATCGGTGTTGTCTATGCCGTCGCCATCGGCATCACTATCACATTCATCGCCGGTACCATCGCCATCCGTGTCTGATTGATCTGGGTTAGGGGTCGTCGGGCAATTATCTTCACCATCGTCGTGGCCATCGTTGTCGGTATCACTATCGTCATCACAGACATCGCCGATGCCGTCGCCATCCTGATCGGCTTGGTCGCTATTTGGAATAGACGGGCAGTTATCGGAAGTATTGGGCACATTGTCGTCATCTTTATCACTGTCACAGACATCACCAATGCCGTCCTGATCGATATCGGACTGATCGCTGTTGGCAGTATCCGGGCAGTTATCGTAGGCGTTGTCTACTCCGTCGTTATCGTTGTCGCCGTCACAGGCATCGCCAATTCCGTCGTTATCACTGTCTTCCTGTAGTGTATTGCTGACGTAGGGGCAGTTATCGTCGTCATTAAAGACGCCGTCTCCATCGAGGTCTGGATCGCAGGCATCACCGACTGAATCCCCGTCGGTATCTGTTTGCTCACTATTGGATGCCGTGGGGCAGTTATCGGCTATGTCATCGACGCCGTCGTTGTCGTCGTCGCTATCACAGATATCGCCGCTGCCATCCCCGTCAGTATCGAGTTGGTCTGAGTTGGGTATTGATGGGCAATTGTCGGCATCGTTATCGGTGCCGTCTCCATCCAAGTCGCTGTCGCAGGCGTCCCCTTCACCATCACCATCCTGGTCAATTTGATCCGTGTTGGGGACGAATACGCAGTTGTCGACACTGTCAGGTACCTGATCGCCGTCGACATCGGTGTTGTCATCGCAGACGTCGCCGTAACCGTCACCATCTGTATCTGTTTGATCTGCATTGGGTACCAGCGGGCAGTTGTCATTTTCATTTTCAATGCCGTCATCATCGCGATCGCTGTCGCAGGCATCGCCGGTGCCGTCGCCGTCGGTATCGGTTTGATCATCGTTGGCAACGGCCGAGCAGTTGTCATTTCCATCGTCTATACCGTCGCCGTCATCGTCGCTGTCACAGCTATCGCCTTGCCCATTACCATCGATATCGCTTTGGTCTGAATTGGCGGTAGCAGGGCAGTTGTCATCGTCGTTATCAATACCATCACCATCCTGGTCGCTATCACAGGCATCGCCGACACCGTCTTCGTCAATATCACTTTGGTCGGTATTGCTATGGCTGGGGCAGTTGTCGGCCTCATCATCGACAGAGTCATTGTCGTCGTCGCTGTCACAGGCGTCGCCAATGCCATCTCCGTCGTTATCGTCTTGGCCTGGGTTGTGGGTGGATGGGCAGTTGTCATCTTCGTTATCGACGCCGTCACTGTCCGCATCGTCATCGCAGGCATCGCCTATACCATCGCCATCCTGGTCGGTTTGTGAGGAGTTGGCTGCGGTTGGGCAGTTGTCGTCTTGATCGTCTACGCCATCACCGTCGTCATCGCTGTCACAGGCATCGCCAATGCCGTCGCCGTCAAGGTCGGCTTGGTCTGGGTTGGATACGGCTGGGCAGTTATCCTGGCCATCATCGTGGCCGTCATTATCAGTATCGCTATCTTCGTCACAGGCGTCGCCGATACCGTCATTGTCCTGATCTGATTGGTCTGGGTTGGCTACATCCGGACAGTTATCCAAGCTGTCGGTGTAGTTGTCCCCGTCGCGGTCGTTGTCGCACACATCCCCGACGCCGTCGCCATCAATATCACCCTGCTCGCTATTTGAATCAGCAGGGCAGTTGTCAGAATCGTTGGGGACGTTGTCGCCATCCAGATCGCTGTCACAGGCATTGCCTATGCCGTCGCTATCACTGTCGGCTTGGTCTGAATTCGGGGTTTGTGGGCAGTTGTCTGAGGTGTCGGGGTGGGAATCGCCATCGTCATCAATGTCACAGGCATCACCGCTGCCGTCGCCATCTAAATCATCCTGGTCTGAATTACTAACACTCGGACAATTGTCATTATCATCATCGATACCATCACCATCTGAGTCAGTGACGCCAGGGGGCGGGAGCAAGTCATCGGCGGCATCGCCCCGGCCTCCATCAGAACCGCAGGCACTTAAAAGCACCAATGAAAATAGTATCGCAATAAGCGAAGGTAGACGCATGGTCATAATCTCCCGAACAAAATCCATTTTTGTTATCTGTCGGACAAGCGCAGTAGGCCTATAAAAAATACGCCTGCAATAAATCATTTATGCTGACGCACATGGGCTCCGGCTAATTTTTAGATAGATGTCATTATTTTGGTTGTGCATATTTCTAATACTAAAGTTATGGCGCACAACCGTTTATGAGTGTGGTAACTATGCGTTCTTTCTCACTAAAAGTGTGATGAATGGCGAAATTTTGGCGGGATAATTTATGGGTGATAAAGCGTGTAATTAGTGAAGACAAATTTACGCCATAAAATATAATGGAATAGATAATTTGACAGCTTGATTTGCTGTTGCTCTTGACTCTTTCTAAAGTGGAATCTGATTCTGAGCCTGATTAAGCCGCTACTAAGATGGGGAATTACCCCGCCATATCAAGTTGATTATAAATCTTGCAGGCAGGTATTTAGATCGAAGTATATTGGCTAAGGCTTTTTTAATAACACTCTTTGAAATCGCCTGGTGTAAATCAGGTGAGCCAAGGGCATCGACATCACCTGGGTTTATAAGCTGTGAACTTTCTATTTAAGATTTAACTTCATTTCCATAAGTGATGGTTGGAAGCCAACTTTTTCATAGGCTTTTATCGCTGAGCCATTTTGAGAGTAAACATCAAGGTAGAAATCTTGAACTCCATTCTGTTTACCCCATGCAATTAATTTTTCTATTAGCTTTGAGTTAATGCCCTTTCCTCGGTGCGCTGGTGATACATACATAAATCCCAGATAAGCATGCCGCTCATGATCAAGAGATATTTTTGAGCTTCGAATCTGGGCATATCCCGTTCCAATAACCTCACCTTCGATTTCAACTACCAGAAGATATGAGTCATCAGATAGTATCAACTTTTCCATATCATAATAGAATGCTGATTCAGCTTTAATGGATGAATTGTATGGCCTTTCGGCTTCGATAAGACACTGTTCCAGCTTAAGTAAATCAGGAAGGTCTTCTATAAGTGCTGTTCTAAAATTTAACATCTTTATTTTCAGTGGTGATAGATTTGGTAATGAAAACTGCTCCAACTCTACAAAGGCCTGTATCTGACTTTGGTGTGGGCTAACAAAGCTAGACAAATTTCTATTGAGTGGCGGTCAATTCATACTTGTATCTGGCCTCTACTGCAGGCCGTGATCTGTGTGATTGCGTGAGGATAGCAGATTGTAAGTCTTGAAGCAGCTTTTGTGATTCAAGCTTTGTTTGTTTAGGAAATTAGCCCAACGGTCCTTTCAATTACCCAATACCCGCTGACTACTCCAACTGGATAAATAGCGTATTTTGATTGTGTTAGAAAGTGTTGATACAAAATTGAGATCTTCCAGTTCGAGAATATCCACTGAACTGTAGATGATAAGAAAATCAAAACCAAGACAAATAATATCTGCCCCAGTTCTACACCTATATTAAAGCTAAATAATGCGGTGATTTTATTGCTGTGAGGAAGGCCTAATTCCGCTAGCGCACTGGCAAAACCAAATCCGTGAAGTAACCCAAAGCCACTGGCAACAATCGCAGGATAGCGTCGGGTTAAACTCGTTTTACTCTGTCCATTATGCGCGTATACAATTTCTGCGGCTAACAGCATAATACTCAATGGGATCAACACTTCAACAACATCTACTCTTATGGTGAATAAGTCTAAACTTGCGAGTCCCAGGGTGAGGGAGTGGCCTAATGTAAATCCGCTAATCGCTATTAAAGTGCTTCTAAAATTTCTGGCGATAAAGACTAAACATAACACGAATAGTAAGTGATCATAGCCCTCCAATATATGTAAGAAACCTGCTTCAATATATTGTTTGACACAATCCCAAATAGTTAGGCGGGAAGGTAAATTTATCTCTGAGACCTTGGGGCCATTAAAGAGATTAATAGTGTCACCGTCTGATTTTTCAAAATGAATTAAGCTCGATAAGGCTGGATTGGCAATGGGGTATGTGATTTTTATTTTTAGGGGATTATATAGCCTTGTAAAATTGTTTGGGTGGGGGTTCCTGCATAGGTAACTCTTCACGTTGGGTCCGGCAGGCCCTGTTATCTCTGGTTGTATTTGGCAGAATTCGCCCTTTAAGTGTATCTCAGGTTCAGTCCCTGGCTGCATGATAGGCGGGATTTTCCATCGAAGGATATATCTGCTTTCCGTGACTTCTTTTAACTCAATGTATATCGGTCTTCCGTCATGAGCGAAACTAACATTACTAATTGTTGTAAGTAACAATAAGAATAGAATGGCTTTGATGATCTTGTAGGTATTTTTAGTTGGCATAGGTGATGTCCACAGGAACATATGGTATCGAGGCATCCCTCTCTATTCTGTATCCTGCCAATAGCTCTTGTATCCTAAATTGTCTGTTTTCCTCCATTTTATTCCGTCGATAATCCTCAAGTACAAAGGGGGAGGCTTCTCTAAAGCTGGGTAGCCGGCTTGTTTTGTTTTCACTAACCAAAATTAGATGTAGACCATACGGAGATTCAAATGGACCGGACCAGGTATTCAATGGTAGTTGAAAGATACTTTCTGCGAAATTATCTCCGAAGTGGCTGGCCACTAGATGGGGAGTGCGATCTACATAATTCCGATGAAAGATAAATCTATCTCCGTAGAGGGCGGACTCCTCGAATGGAACTGACTGCTTTATTAAGTGGTTCAAGTTCTGTTTGACAGTCTCCTCTAACTTTTCTGTAGAGTGCCGCCTAAAATCAAAGAAAACATGAGTAAAGGTAATAGATGCTTCAATTCGATATTTTTCGAGATGAAGCTGGAAGTAGTTTTCCAGGTCTTCTTCACTAATATCAGTGTTACTGGAAAAGCCACCATTTACATAGTCCAGCTTTTGAATAAGGCGTCGTCGTATAATCTGATCATGCTTCTGCAGGCCTAGATTAAGGGCTTCACGGTAAAGTACTTCTTCTTTAATGTAATCATTAATCAGGTTGGACTTCTCTGGATGAGTCAAGCCCTCCCAATAACGCCGTGCAAAACTCTGGTTAAATGTTTTTTTCTGGAATTGGAGGTGCTCAATTAGTATGTCCTCGCTGATAAGCAAGGTATCTTCATAGTTGGTTCCATTTTCCTCTATTAACAACTCTGCGAAAACGAACAGAAATAAAGCGATAATACAAAAGTGTACCAGAGGCTCCCTCTTCAGAATCTCTAATTTCCGCTGCATGAAGCTTCCTCCATTGAAACCTGCAGAGAGTATTGATATCAGTATGTAAGCGACTTTTTTAGATATGCTATTTGCTTGCTTTGGTGTCGAGGTTCCTGCCAGTCTTAGGGGGTATACCAAATTGGGGATGTATAAGCGCGCTCCTGGATAACGGCGGGTCCTTCAGGCGGTACCTGAATATTTCCATTATTGATTTCTTTTGCAGCTATCGCATCGTAGAGTGAATGGCGTGGGGTAGGGATTTGCAATACCCGAACATAGTAAAAGGCTCTTTCGTTCATATTAAACTTTGGATCTTGCCATAGGGTTGATAACTCTATGGAGCCAATGTTGTTAGTGTATTGCCCCGTTTCTCGATTTACCGTGTCCCCCACAGGCCTTAGCTGCCCCTGGTTATCAAGCGTGCGTTCTCCAGACCAGGCAACATTAAATATTTTTTCATGGCTTTTTCCTGTTGAGTCCAGCCAAGATTTAACCACCTGAACTCGATCCAGATTTGCTCCTTTAGGATCTTTTGTCGCGCGTATAAGTAGCTGAATTGGTTGGTCAGTTCCTTGTGGTTTCACTAAATCACCCCCCATAGGTACTCCATGGGAATAACCGAGTTCAGCAATATTTTCAGCATCGATGGCGTGCTTAGGAAAATTCCAGCCTGCAAAGACGCGCACCTGAATTCTAGGGCCTGTAGTGGCATATACTTCACGGCGTTTAAATGCAGCAAAAAGGCTTTCTCTGGTATTTTCTTCAGCCCAAGCGGCGGCCAGTCCAGAAGCAGACATGTTCCAACCTGTAGCCTTGGTTCCGCCAATGACAGTGTTAGTTCGCTTACTGCTTGGTACTGAGTCATGAGCAAACTTGCCCCAAAAGTTGTTCTCCTCAGCAGTTGACATACCCGTATGTGAATCTGTGGATCCTACAAACCCCAGCTTATAGGGGTTTACACCAATTTTCTCCTGTATTTCCAGTCCTATGCGTAAGGCGGATCGGACGAAATCACCTTTAGCGACACGGTACGACTCCGGGTCAGCTTGTAGGTAGAATGGATAATTCTCAAAGTCTGCGAAAGGATCGTCCGGGGAAAGCGTTGAATGGGTTTCTGAGTCCCCCTTAATTTGTGTTATTTCAACCAGGGGCTCCCAGCGCATGCGTGTACGCGCATATTGTGTATCAATTGGCTCACCACGCAGAGTGGTTTCTGCAAACATATAACCTTTGGACACATTGGAATTGTGGGGAATCGCAATGAATTCACTGCCAGTTCGTTTGGATGTCTCATCTAACCACTGCCACAAATCTTCTGGGTACTGGCTCTGATCAGACCCAAAAGGAAGATACTGCTTAGCTTTTTCCACCCCATCAGGAGAGACAACCACCCGATGTAAGTTGGCCCCAGTTGGTGTTGAGCTCCATTCCCAGCCAATAAAACTGGTAAAAGTGCCCGGGTTATTATGGCGCTCTGCGGCATCGACTATTGCACTCCATGCGCTTGTCCGGGTCTTATCCAGGTCTCCAAGAACGGGCTCAGGGGGAGTGTTAGCTGGGTCCTGGACAGGGTCAGCGGGAGCTACTGTGTCTAGCGCCTTTTTGGGCAGTAACTCATTGAAAATATCCATACCTTCATTTATTGAGACTTTATATCTAATATGCTGCTTGGCAAACCAGCGCATCATCGACTGGTATAAGGACATATCGCTGTCGAGTTCATCTGTTTCATTCACCACTGCCCTCATAACTCCCAGCCCTTCAGCGTGATCTGAAACCACGAGAAAATCCAACGGGGTGTCTATACGTACTTTTGCATGAGTGTAGGGGTGAATAACCGGCTGCCCCTTGGCCCACCGATAAGCGGTGTCCGGAGTTGCCGAATAATTTTGGCTTAAGAAGGCATCGAATGAGTAGGAGGTATGAAGGTGCATATCTCCCCAGAAAACCTGAGTGGGCTCACTAGCAGTAACACTTAGGTGAGTGATGGATAATGTAACCCCTACCAGACGTGCTATTCTTTTTATGGGATTTTTCATATTTCCAATTACCAGCGTCGGCTGGCTATCTTTTAGGCGATTAGATCCTCTTAACATGTCAGGATCGTTAGGATAATCTTGGTAAATAAGGATGTGATTGATTAGATGCTAATCATTTGGCTTTTAGGTTTCTTTGCAAATAAAGCCAATCTCTTGACCAATTAGGACACATTTGTAGATGGCTGAGTATGGACACACGACCATTGCAACCTGGGTATTACCTATTATTGAGGCCCTAAAACCATTCTGTTCCACCCAAGAAATTTTGCAGCGTGCAGAAATTGACCCTAAATGCATAGTGGATGCAAACCAGAGAATTCCTTTAGAGAATATGAAAAAACTATGGGGGCTCGCTGAATCCATATCAGGTGATGATTGTATCGGCCTGCAAGTCACTAAGTATGTTAATCATACAAATCTTCACGCTCTAAGCTATGCCCACTTGGCCAGTAGCTCCATCAGGGAGAGCTTACTGAGGTCTGCTCGATTCTCAGAAGTGGTTACCACCGCTATGCGAATCAATGTTCATGATGAGCGGCAACAAGTAGTAGTATCCTGGGAAAAAGTTGACAATTTTCCATATGATCCAAGTATTCACGCTATAGATGCCTTTATGGCTTTGCTAATAAAGTCCATCAGAAAGATATGCCCTGATGTGCATCGTCATTTGATTTCTATTAATCTGGAGAGGCCCAGACCTATCACTCTTGAGCGGCATCAATTGATGTATAAGTGCCCAATTAACTTTTCGGCGGACACTTGTGAGATTAGATTTAAACAAGAGTTTGTTGATCGAAAGCTCTCTTCGGGAAACGATGAGCTGGTCAGGGTCAACGAGCAAGCCCTAATTGGTTACTTGGAGCGTTTGCAGAAGAATGACATAGTTAGCATAACCAGTAGAGTGCTTGTTGATCTGATGGCTACAGGTAATTTTTCACAAGAGGTCGTGGCCAAGGAGCTTGGTATTAGTTGCCGTGGTTTGCATAGAAAACTAAAAGAAAGAGGTTCCAGTTATCAGACTGTGCTAGATGAAATACGCCAGTATCAGGCTGTGCAGTACCTTAAGCAAAACGATACCCCGATCACGTCAATCGCCTACAAACTTGGATTCGGTGATACCAGTAGTTTTTCCAGAAGCTTTAAGAAATGGACAGGGCAATCTCCACGAGAGTTTCGGGCTAAGCATCGTAGAGATATTTCAACAGAAATCTGTATAGATTAAGAGCGATTTAATATCACAACATGTGAGAATGCCCGGCAGCGCTGGCGCATATTGTCGAGTTCCTCATCATCAAATTGAAACCTCTCTATAATTGTTGCGACCCACCAGCCGTAGGAGCTCTTATTTCTGTCAGGAATTCTCTGGTTGCTCATTTTAACTGCCTTGTACTCACCAGTGATGGGGAAGCTAATAATCTCTTATTATGTATTAATTCCTCCGCTTGCGCTCATGTAAAACAGGAATAAAGCAGCGGCGAGATTTAGGGGTACACGAATAATACCTGCAATTCTGTTTGGGCCCCACTCATCTTTAGCTATGGCCGTTTTGAACTCATTTAGAGTGAAGTAACAAAATGCGCAGCCAAGTAAAAAGGAGCCTGCCCGAGTATTGAAAATGGACAGATTTAGCATCTCAGGATTCAAAAACCGGATAGCCAGCAAGCCAAGCATTGCCAGTAGGGTGGTGAGGATAATAATTTCATTAATTCCAAGTGCCTTCTTGTTCATAAAATACGATTTTCCAATTAGTGTGGGCTAACAACTAAGGCAACTTGCCAGTGATGGGCTTTTCTTTGGTGGCTTGCTGGTTGGTTGAGGAGGTACATGTCTTTGCAAGCTTGTATAGTTGTTCTCACCTGAATTTGATATTGAAGCCCCACCGTGAGCAGATAGGTTGGGGCCCATCTACGGAGCTAACAGGTCGTTTTTTGGGTAATAGATGCGCTATACTGGCTAATTGATATATGTCGCTACCCAACTGTACGCTCAAAGTTCATATAATACTTAAATTCAAGTGTATTGCCACTCGGATCTTTTATAAGAAACTTACCTGACTCATCTTCAGCGCCTTCGTTCTTTATAAGGCTACTTGCTACAAACTCTACATCATTTGATTTACAAACTTCTAATACGGACAGCCATTCCTCTTTACTTAGAATTGGTCCAAAATGGTCAATTTGGTAGGCCGGCATTTTGTCGGAAGCTTGATGAATTGTAATTTGATGACCGTAAAATAAAATGTCGAACCAGGTGGGGTTGTCACGACCTATAGAACAACCCAAAATGTCTAAATAAAAACGCTTCGCTTCCTCTTTGTCGGGAACCACGAAAGAGAGATGAAATGGATTCAACATAAGTTTCACCTTGTTGTTCGTAAACGTGGGTAAGTCTTAGGTATAACGTCTCTATAACCACCCCTAATTGGGATGGTTTTTTGTTATCTATGTAAAATTGATAGTACGTAGAGATTAGGTTATTGGCTTGGCAATGGACTTTAAACATTAATGGAAAAGTACTTTGCTTCCCATACCATGCCTTTTTCTATATAGAATTTGTGAGCTTGCTCGCGTTGGATACCAGAAACAAGGCGAACCTGATTGCAGCCTTCAACTTTTGCTTGCTCTAAAATCCAGTCAAAAAGCTTTCCGCCATAACCACTTGATCTTTTCTCTGCTGAGGTTATAAGGTCTTCAATTTCGAGATACTTTCCTGTATGTAGCCAGTCAGATATACGGTAACCTGCTACAGCTTTTATGCCGTTATCGTCTAGCCGGGCCAGTTTATACCCGCAGTTGTGAGTTAAAGATAAGATCCTTTTCAAGAAATCATCTTTTGATATATGTGGCCTGAGCTGAGATAAAACCTCATAACAACCCACTATATCTTGATCTGTCTCAGCTATAGATATATTCACTTGAACCTCGTGTATGTAACGCTACTACAACGTGCCGCTTTGAGCGCAGCGTAAGATGGCCTGGTGGCTTTATTGTAAACCACTCCTCTTAACTATTTGGCATGTCTCGAAAAATAAGACCAATTTCTATTGTCACCCACGGTTAGTTGAGTGATAGATTAGCGCTTCGATTTTTCCAAAGGAGCTGATTCACAAGCTCAAACAGTTCAAAGGTATGCACTTTCCTTAGGAGCCAATTCTAGACCAAATAGAGGATCAATTGCAGCCTAGGTTCCCACAATGACCGACACACTTGGCGGTAATGAAGGAAGCTAGCAGTAGTCAGGCGTGCTCCGACACAAACAAGCCAGGGATTCCATAGGAACTTATATCAGCTCGCTGTATCTGATTGAGCGGTACCAGATTGGCATCATCAATTGATAAGAGTGCTAGCCGTAAATCGTTGCTTTATATCTCAATTGCTCTGCAACCCCATCCCTAGCGATTTCAATCGTTGCGCGTATATCTCGCTTGGACTTCACTATTTGAGATGCACTGCGAACATTTAGAATTTATAGTTCCACCCTTTGAATGAAGTGAATTTATAGGGGTTGTCGTATCAAAAAGTCCAAACCCTAAAGGGTTATAAAAATAACACCATTGCTATTCCTAATAGACTGATTACCTAAAATCCTCACAGTATATTAAAAATACCTAAGCAATTTTGACTGCCGGCAGAAGGAGGCTTGCGGTAAGTAGCAGTATTGAAGATCTATTCTTCTGAGTTCTTTCGAGTGAGCTTAATGGAGGCACCAGCATAAGTGGTTAATTTTATGCGTAACTTAGATTAATTAATGCGCTAAATTAAAAAATATAGGCACAAAAATAATCTTATTGGATTTTATTAAGTTTGTTTTAGTGTCAAAGCTGCGTAAAATCAATGGATATTTATTGGTGTTTTGGTTGGCGTAGGTCCGCCTTTTAAAACGCCAGTTAACAAAGAAGTTTACCCGAGTCAATGATTTTCTAAAAATCAGCCTGTCAAAGGAGTGCGGTATTGTGACGTAAAAGCAAGTAAAAGGCGCTGACCCGAGGTGCTCGAACACCAGGGGCCAGCTAACCAAATTGATAAGCAGACTATCAAAATGGCTATATGGATCATACGCTAGAAACCCGCTCGTCTTCAATAAACTGGAGAGTATTGAGCGGTTTGGAGAGGTTCTCCAAGCTCTGGGAGCGTAGTGCCCGCCTTTTCTTCTTCTATGCCTACCGTTCTCGTGCACCACCTCATATATCCTCAAAAAGTTACTTATAAAGCCTTCCATTAAGGGCGGCCTACAAATGGTTTGAGTCTTAGAGGAAACAAATATGTTGATCTTAAAGCGCCGGACGGGTCAAAACTTAAGGATTGGAGCAAATGTCTCAATTACCGTACTGGAAGTTAAGGGTAATCAAGTGAAGATAGGCATACTTGCTCCCAAATCCCTGCCTGTTCACCGTGAAGAAATATATATACGTGTACAAAAGGAGCGGGCACTTGGAAGAGGAGATCGTTGATAGCCCCACTGTGGCTAAGGATTTCCCAAAGCATCCATATCAAAACCATGGCTAGGTGGTGGTTTTGATATAGGATGCCTTTGCTAGCGATCCCTATTTGCTGGATGTAATCACTGGGTTAGTATTGAACTCACCTATCAATATGCCATAGGTAACCAATTTATGGGCGCCCAAGATTGTTCCAACTTAAATGAAGAGCTGCTCAACAGTATTGTTGAGTAGAGATTCATTACTGAGAGGGAGCTACCCATCTCTGACCCGCAAGATGGGTGGTGTGGGGGCCGGTAGCTAGAAGCTACCAGCTATGTGATCTAGGTTCTGGGCCCATTGTATCTTGACTCATTAATAGACCAGATTACACCTGACAAGAGAAACCCAACAGCCAAACACCCTATTAATGACCAAAATGCATCCATAGTGAGAATGGGTTGGTTATGGATCATCTGCCTTGATAGAAACCCATTAACAAATAGTAAACAACCGCCTCCAAATAAACCTCTAGTTAAAGTAAAATGAAACGACCCTTTAGAGCGAATCTTTTTCCATCTTTCATCAGGCTTCATTATTGATCCGTATATTGTCGGTGCTCAACGCCTTTAGCATAGGCCGAACGAAGTAAGGTCCAGCCCAGTTACTTTTTGGCTTGGCGATGCTGGCTAAACTTGTTATGACTTTACGGGCCATATAACAGTCTCGTTGTCCGGCTCAAATAGATAACTACACTGCATTTCTGCAAGGTAAGTGTAATCAAACCAAAACATTATACCTAAATCATCATGAATTAAGCATTTATGATCTGGAAGCTCTTCGGAAGACCAGTCTTCTAGTTTTGCTATCTCTCCAGTATGTTTAGCTATTAACCTTGAAATTTCTTTGATTCCTAAACCGAATAGTTGCTGTTCAAATAATGAATATCCGGCTCCCATAACTGTTATTGTTCCTAAGCGAAAGTTATCATTATCATTGAAAGTAAATGTTAAATTTCTATGCGAATACCATAATTCTCTATGCCAATCACTTTTGCCTTCAACATACTCGGATTCCTCGACTCGATCTGGCTTGCCCAAGAAAGAAATGACTTCTTTCTCTATCATGCCGTACCTAATTTCACCTATTCCAATACCCGGTAATATATTCATTTTCTATGGGTCATAACGCCTTTTTATGAGAACCTATGCAGTAGGCTGTTCAAGTCGGAGACGACAACACAAGCTTGTTAAACATTGTGTAGGCCGAAAAACAAAGTATATGGAATTTCGATAGCCAACACTGTAACTGGAGCCCATACTGAATACTTTAGTGATTTTTTTGCTGAATAGCCTAGAATCTTCTTTAAATAGATAAACGGAATAATAAAATATAAGGAATAGGCCGATAAAATAATGATCTCCGAAAAAGCATTTCCTATGACTACTAAGCTGATTATGAATATAAGAATCATAGGTACAAAAATGAAGGTAAAGGCAACCCACCAGTCAATATCTGGATCACTACTTTGTGCCTTGTTTCTGTCAATTAGCTTGTAGATGCCTATCAATATCAAAGCAATTATTGCAGCCTGTAACATCTTCCCACCTATTTATACTTAAAACACTTCAATCAACTGATGCGTTAGCGGACGGTTGGATTGATTTGTTAATGTTTTCTAATTCTACTTTAAAAGTGCTTACTTTTTTCTCTAGCTCTTTCCTAATTCTCCTCTTGCCTTCAAGACAGTAGTCCACCATTAAATCAGATATTCTAACGAGTTTACCTGTTTTGCTCTCTGGCGAAGGTGACCATACCTTGCCAGCGTAATTCAAGTTTCCAAACATTTTTGCTGAGAAGTGGTAAGTTTGACCGTCTGCTCCCATAGAAAAATCTCGTGGATACCTTGTTTCATACAGCATTTCTTGCCAAACATACTGAATTTTATCTGCTAACTCTTGACGAATTTCTTTTTTACACCTTATTCGTGGAATTTCTTGGGGAGATTTAGGGTATTGGGACTCTAGTTCTTTAAGCCCTGCTTCATCTTTAACGAATTCACCCTCATCATTCATAACCTTCACAGAACCTTCTTCCATCAAAGGCATCATTTGGTATCCCCATAATTGCATTTTGGGGGACTCAAAAAATATATAATTTTCTTTATCATTTTGCTTTATACCCAAGACGTATTCAGGAGAAAAGGAAGGGAATCCAATAAGCCTTACTATTACATCTTCTTCATATGCTGAACCAAGATAACTTAAGACAAGATGCGTATATCCGCCAAAGAGCTCTCTCGAAAACTGAGAGTCCTCAGGTTCAAGGTGTTCACTTGCGAAAGCAGTACTACTTATGAACCATATAATAAAAATTCTTAATTTCACTCTATGCTCCTATTGTCTGTGGTCTTGCCCACATAAAGAAAATTGTCCTTCTGTTGTGCTTTGTTAGTACTGTTACCTACAGATTCTAATTTAATAGAATACTGGAATAATTGTTACTTTTTTCACTGGGCCAGTTTTAATCTCTGACTCGATATCCCCCGATTCTGACTCGATCCAGAAAGTAGCTAAACTCCCACTCCTTTTAGCTTTCAACATGTACGATTTTCCTGCCTCTGCCAATAGCTCAGTATTTGACTCAAGGACATAGTGAAAAGGGGGTTGAAAACCTATTTTTTGCGCTGTGGTTTTTTCTGGTGTAAATACAGCTCTTACACCAATATCTCTCCATCCTGGCGGAACTGGAAAGGTTGCCTCAATTGGCGCCGTCCATGGTCCGGGATGAAGTTTTTTTCCATCGATTGAAGCAAAAATGAGCGAAACACCGCCATCTGTTTTTTCTCGGCTATTTATGAGTACACCGTTTTCGGTTCTATCAATTACCTTGTTACTAGAGCATCCACAAAGAACAAGTAACACCAGTAAAAGTAATGTCATTTTCATTGGTTGTACCAAATTAGTGCTAACGAAGGTGCAGGAAAACTCAGCCCGCTTTTCGTGTTTTGTTTTTATGTGAAAAATAGCCTACTTATCAGTGAAAGGCTAAATCAGAATTCACGTAGGATCACCATTTGTAGTTATTATTTGGCCACTCCTAAGGGAGCAAAGATATACATTAGTTTTTCTACAACTTCAATGTTCAGCACAGCGGCTTGCTAGGGCAACCATGCTAATTACTCTTGCGGGATTGGCAATCCATGTTGTTTTAGAAAAGAAAGCTTATCCCAATATCCTCTTTGAAATACGATCTTTCCATCTTTGACTTGAAAGAAACCGCAGCCACGCAAACCTAGAGGATCTTTCCACTCTAAAATTACCCAATCTCCATCTTGGAAGATATGCTCTACTATGCATACCATATCCGCTGCAATGAACTCTTCTTCAAATCTGGCTCGAATAGCATCTTTGCCAACCACCTTATCATTAGCAACTTGATGGTTAACTGCATCATCAGAATAGAAGCTGACCACTTTCTCTACATCCGCTTTGTTAAAGGCCTCAACCCAAGCCTGAATTACTTCTTTTGGTTCCATAACTCGAATCCTTTTAGATCCTAACGCCTCAATAATGGGTCGACTGGAGTAAAGCGTAAGGAAGTCCAGCCGAAGGCACCATTGATTGATTTTTTATGTGTTGTCACTATTTTGTCTAAATTTATGATTGCAAGACCAGCATGACTCACTTGGCCAATGCCATTGTTTGATACTACTGCCCTGATTATCTGTGGTTTCTTACATTTAGAGCAATTAAAGCGCAAAACACATGTAACGATGAACAACCAGTATCCCATTGCTACCCACCAATGCCTGCCGAATGGGGGGAAGCTTGTTGGCTCATTGGAGATGGCGCCAGAGGAATCGACCACTCGATATAGCAGGATTAATATGGCGCCAGTCGCTAAAAGCTGTATTAATCTCTTCTTATAGTGGCTCATGGATCGATTAGCACATAACGCCTAGCTTCCTGTGAGGCGAGTTGGTACGCCCAGAACGGGTGTGGACTAATGGGGTGAAAGTCCCCTGTAGGAGGATCACCATTTAATGGATTCCATTAAATGATAACTACTAGTGAATGGCAACTTTATCACCGCGAGGTCTTGTAGGAAGGTAGCCGCTAGCAAGGCTATGAGCTGACGAACGGAAACATCCTAAAAGGCTGAGCCTGGAGGTGGGGGATAAAGGACACCGAAGCCGGATGATCTAGCGGGCAGAGTCAATGATACAGTTGTGTATATAAAGTTTACGTTCTTATCTCGGGAAATCTGTTTAGCTTGCTGCTGTGAACCTGTCAGTGTGGCCGCTGAATAATATGTAGGCCCAGCTCGCTAGCCGCCATCGCGGGGATAGAAAAAAGTGGTGGAACACGGCAGTGTCTCGGTCAGAAATGAACAGCGTGATTAAATAGAAGTCAGCTGACGGCATAGTAGCCAAGTGCCAAGATTAATACCTTGAACAGAGTGAAGGCCTGGACCTAAACTCCACGAATTAAAAGACCGGATTTGCCTACCGATATGTTTCCAGTCAGATAAAGTTGAGCACTGTCATGGTACTCAACTTAGATGAGTATCTGCTCGACGCGATCATTGGGTAGAGATTCAGCGGATAGGGAACCGCCCACTGCGGACCTATACGATGGGTGGCGTGGGGCAGGTAGCTAGAAACTACCGGCTACCCGATTTAACTGCATGCCACAAAATATTTAAATATTATTTGTATCGTTTACGGTTTCTTCAAGCATCTCTGAAAATTCTTTGGGCTTGGCCCGATAAATCACATGATCACCATTAAATGTACGAATTGTCCATTTCCGCTCTACTGCCCGATGCCAAGAAGGATCTTTAGCTCTATCGGCTTGCGACACCCCCTCAGGAATAAAAGCTACATAAGTGACATTGAGTTTTTTTGCCAGAGGATTCTTATACGATACAGGTTCCGTAAGTGTTTTTAATGGCTGCGTAACATCTCGTGGAAATTCGGAATTAACATCAATCCATGAGAAGTGAACTTGACCATTTACCACTTTATGTTCCGCAGATATTGGCTGCCCTTCCATCATTGACATGCCATCCTCAGGTACTTTCGCGTCTAAAAATGTAACATGATGAATTCGTTCTGGAATACGATCGATAACTCCGGTGATTACCATGCCACCATAGCTATGACCTACAAGTACCACATTTTTCAATTTTTCAAAAATAATCAGGTTAACGATATCGTTGATATGTGTGGTTAAGTTAATATCAGGAGAGGAAAGATGGTGCCTCTCACCTAACCCCGTCAGTGTTGGCCTGTAGACGGTATGACCTTTAGCGCTAAGGTGTTTACCAACCTCTTTCCAGTCCCATCCACCGCCTGTAGCACCATGTACCAAAACAAAGGTGTGATAATCTTTTTTTGTATCAACTTCTTCAGCAACAGTTTCAAATGTCGTAAATATTAAGAATATTACTAATGAGAATATAGTTTTCAATGAAATCCCTCTTTTTGTATTCTTGATTTTCCACTTGCAAGTAAAATTGCTAATAAAGCAGTTAACGCCTCAAGCTGCAGAGCGAAGCTTCCGATAGCCTTGACTTGGTACGCCCGCCCAGTATGGACGTGAACTAATGGAGTGAAAGCCCCATATAGGAAGATCACTATTTAATGGGCTTCATTAAATGCTAACTACTAGCGAATGGCAACTGCAACACCGTGAGGTTTTGTGGGGAGGAGGCTGCCAGCAAAACTACGATCTGACGAACGGTAACATCATATAAGGCTAAGCTTGATGGCGGGGTGGCCAAGGGCACTGAAGTTATGAGATCTCAATGGAAGAGTAAATGATGTAGTTGTGTAGCGGAATTTCTTGTTCTTATTTGGCGGGATCTGTTTAACTTGCTACTGTGAAGCTATCAGCATGGTCGCTGACTTATAAATAGGCCCAACCCTCTAGACACATCGCGAGGATAAAAGTGATGGAACATAGCAGCGCCTCTGTCAGTAATGACCAAGCTAATTGAACAGAAGTCAGTCGACGGCATAGTAGCATAACGCGAAGATCAATATCTTGGATATGGTGAAGGCCTGAACTCAAACTCCACAAGTTAGAAGACAAGGTTAGTCCACCGATGGTCGGATAAAGTTAAGGTAACGTACTGCCATGAGACTCAGCTCAAATGAAGAGCTGCACGATAGTATCGCTTGGGTAGAGATTCAACGGATAAGGGGCGCCCTTTGTGGGCCTGCACGATGAGTGGTGTGGAGGCCGGTAGCTAGAAACTACTGGCTACCTGATTCATAGGCTTGCTAACAGTATAGCCACTGCAGTAGGCCCAAAAATAAGGCCTATGAAATAGCGCGCTATAGGGCTTACCTGTTGAGGCGTGACCAACCCCAATACAAGGCCAGCTACAATGCACCATATATATGGGATGAAGCCTATAACGAAGCCTGCCATATGCATATTATTTTCTGGCGGGTTTAGGAAATAATGCTGGAACAAACCATAAAGCATGAATAAACAGAGTGGAGTGGCTGCTCCTAGAGCAGGAATGACTAAATCCCTCTTAGATCGAAACTGACTAGCAATAATTATAAGAGCAGCTAGAAGTCCGAACTCAAAACTACCAGCAAGTATTGTTAGTGTTGTGTCATTCATGCTTTAGAAACCTGCCCAGTACACGGGTAACCAAAATAAAGCGAAGCGGCGTGTAGGCCTTCCAGCCTGTCGTCTTTGCCGGGCGTACGTGCTGCTGTTTGTTATGCTTCTCTGTCCGCTTTACTCAATTTTTGCTCTATAGCCCTTAGGTCTAAGCTAGTACACAATCTTCTCTCTTATTCATAATTTCCTAAGATGCATAACGCCCACTGCGCAGACGAGCAAATTGTTGCGAGTTCAGTGTACGAAGGGTGCGCTTGTGTCGGCTCTTGTTATGTGTCTAGCAGCAACCGAGATCTACCCAAAGCTTGTACCACTCTTTAGGTAAAACGCCTCGATGTAACTGCTTAGCAATTTTTAGTAGGGCACATTGATCAGACCTTGAACGATCGGTAGCTTCAGCCCAATCGGCTTGATCATCACTATGTGATATTGCCTCATACCAGCGCTCCTTTGCCTCGTCCAATTTTTTATTTATTAACTCTATTTCTGATTCACTTAAGGATGAAGCAAACTTCCTATTTTCAGCACTGGCTTCGTAAACAGCTCTGGCATTTGACTCTGCACTTCGAACTTTTTCGGCCAATTCATCTTTCGTGATACCGGTTATATCTAGTCCTGCTTTCGCGGCTTGTATCATGGCAGAGAAAGAGGCCATTCCTTGAAAAATCAATATCCAATCTGTAGACATACTTAGTTTTCCTTATATATTATAAATATTTAAATGATTAACCGCATAACACTCGCATAAAGGGCAATTTGTTGTGAAGGTGTTTTTTCGATAATTTTAACGCACAAAATGCTGGTGCGACAAATTGCCCGGCCCGCGTGTTTGTGTGGGACTTACTTTGATGTGCTTGGTACGCCCACGGAATAATGGATGAAAGTTCCCGCAGGAGGATCACCGTTTAATGGGTTCCATTAAATGCTAACTACTAGTGAATGGCAACTGCAACACCATGAGTTCTTGTGGGGAGGAAACGACTAGCAAGACTACGAGCTGGCAAATAGAAGTATCCTATAAGGCTTAGCCTGGAGGGGAGGCGACCAAGAACACTGAAGCCGGGCGATCTAATAGATGGAGTAAATGATGCAGCTGTTTAGTAAAGTTTACGTTCTTATCTGGAGAGATCAGTTTAGCCTGCTGCTATGAGGCTGTCAGCGTGGACGCTGATTAATAAATAGGCCCAACCCGCTAGCCACCATTGCGAACTGGCACGATATGTGGTGTGGGGGCCGGTAGCTAAAACTACCGGCATACCCTATTTATGCGCCTATCCCTACCTAATCACAGCGACATCTATGTGGTTACCAAGTAGTGCTTATTTACGATTAGTCCACGGAGAGTTATTTTCAAAAGTTGAGATATACAGATCCTCGACTTTATCGCGCGCCCACTGGGTTTTGCGTAAAAACTTGAGCGAAGACTTAATTGACGGGTCGCTCTTAAAGCAATTGATATTGATCCTATCTGCCAAACCATCCCAGCCATAATGTTTCTGCAAACGTGTAACAACTTTCTCAAGAGTAATACCGTGTAGCGGATTATTTGGTTGATCTTTACTCATTTTTCAATTAATACTCTATGTTTAATGACGCATAATGCCGTGAACATGGGCTGATGAAGTTGGCACGTAATCGCAAATAAAATTAGGTGACAGGTTTGCCAGTCCGTTCCCAAAACTTCTTATGTGTTTAAAGCCCTTTAATAATTATAATTGATATGCTAATAAATGTGGATATAAGTAATATAGTGATACATTGTTTGAATCTTTGATTACTTCGTTTTGTTAACTTTTGAGTAAAGGTGGTATCTGTTTCGATAGCATCTTTTAATAGAATATTTGAGCTAGATTGCAATAGTTCACCTATCTTGTCAGCTTCCTCTGGGCTCATTTCAGCCTTCGATGATATTTCAGATATCCCCTGGTGAATCGATGAGAACTCATTGTATTCAGCCTTGTTGATTTTACCTGACTGAAAAAACTGCTCCTGCTTTCTCTCAGTGTAGTTATATCCACGATTCTTCCTTACACATAATGTCTTGTACAGGTGCCGCTTTGTGCTAGTGTAGCGTACAGCACAAAGCGAACGGAGTATAGGTGGTGGGATGCAGCAACTTGTTAAAAGCTTACTGGGACCAGTAACCCAATATATGGTATTTGCCAGACTCTTCAGGTTTTAAACGAATTCCGAGAGTTCTAAAGCCAGGGCAGACAATGAGAGCATGATTGCTAGCGCTACCATCACCTATTGGTTGTTTGGCATCACCTTCTAGAATGTTGAGGGCGCATGACGAAGCAATACTTCGCCGTTTATTGAATTCTGGCTGTGTGCTGTTTCCGACGTGAACGAAGCTATCTGTACTCCCTGATTCTAATAGAGATCTGACCGCTGTTGAAAGTGTCTGATATGATAAGGCGTTAGAAGAGATAGCAAACAAAAAAATGCTGCGATAGTTTTCATAACTATTAACACCTTATATGATAGGCTAGAGGAACGACGTGCAGCGAGTCCAGTCTGTATCCTGTGTGGGCGATTGTGCCACAATTTATAAGTACTATTTAACAGCATTGATCTGAACTACCGTGACATTAGCAATGCGACCACCGCGCCACCAAGTCCCTTTTGTACCAATCTTAAGCCTTTTATGGTGATGCTCACGGCGCCCTTCGCTTAATATCCATATATTGGCAAAGCCTTCATTAGAAATTTTACCTGGAGTAGTATCTCTTATGACTCTGCCATTTTCATCAAGAATCTCTGGCCAGATCATGTGTATACCTTCAACTTGTGGATCATCCCCGTCATAAAGAAAATCCACTCTCATTCCTTGTCCCGGCTTGGCATTTTTATTCTCTTCAGATAAGTCTATCTTGTACTTGACTACAAAATCCGGCTTTCTTCCAGATCTTTCTTCATAAGGTATATGTGCTTTCATATATTGTGCTAACACGAAGTTATGAGGCGCCGTAGGCGTCCCGGGCAGCTTGCTACCGAACGCCGACGTCTTGTTATGCCCACTGGTTTTATTACATGAATGTGGTTCGCAAAGCGCTCACTGTTAAGGCTATTAATGGAATGTTTGATAGAGCAAATATTAAAAACCTGATTTCAATTTTGTTGAAAGTTGCTTGCACAATACTATGAATTACTCGAATACCGACATATGTCCATGCCAGAATAAAATTTATGCCATCTCCTGCGCCAAGGACTGCAAGTGATATTGCCAAAGCATAGAAAATAGTTGGTTGCTCCATGAGATGATTATAATTATCAGCTTTCCAACGAACATGGGGAGGCAGGGTTGACATTTGCTCTCCGCGAGGTGCATTCGGATCAAGCTTTAATTTAGCTTTCTTTACAGCAGGTAATCGTGTTGCATACATCCACTGCCACATAACCATAGACCAAGCTATCAAGGCAATTACAGGCTGAATTATTTGGGCACTTTCAATCATTCGTTGATTCCTTTTTATTATTTACTGATGTTAGAGAGCTGAACAGGGCATAATGACCACAACAGGAGCAGCTGGAGCGTTGGTCGTCCCGCGTAAGGCTGCAGGCCTGAAACAAACTGATCGGCCTTGTTAGACTTTTTTTCATGGCTATTTTTTCGGTGGAACTCCTGTCGATACAACTTGGATTTCACTCTCGAAATATGCTCTCGGATCGGTATCATTCAAAAATATAAAAGATTCGGGTTTAATACCAGACTCAATAGCACGGAATTCTTCACGCGAGAGAATTAGAGACTTTTTAGGGTCCACCCATATCTCCTTATAAGTTCCTTCACAGGTTTCAAGATACCACTCACTTCTCCGTGGATCTCCTTTTTTAAAGGGGTTGTCTTGAGGGGAATTTCCTGTTTCCTTAGAATATTTGATCCATTTTTTCTCTAAATTTAGCTCTAGAATACAACCTCTCGTAGCAACATTTCCGTCTACAAGAATATACGTCCAATAGGCCCAGTCAGCATTGATCGACATGTAAGTACTCCGTAATGTCCTAGAAGGCCAACGCCGGGCTAAGCAGCGCTGCTTTCGGCTTCCCTGCTTGAGCGCCTGGTTAGCCTTTTAAGGTGGTAATTAGCACCATAGTAGAAAAGTGGTGGTGCTAGAAAACCAGATAGTAAAATATACCAAAACGGTACTTCACGAGCGGGAAAGAAAGCTAATACCAATATTATTGAAGGGACGATAATCGGATTAAGTAATTTGCCTTTTCGGGATATTTTGGAGATTATAAAGCCTGACCAGATATAGCTAAAGGTACATGTAAAAACCAAAATGACAAGCTCTTCGGTAGTGTATGGAGTATTGTATGGTTGATAGCCAAACAGCATAATTTTAATAAATGTCGAGATTACGATGATAACGAAAACACCGAGTAGCCCAAGAAAGCCACCGACGAAAATTCCTTTTAAATCTATATTTTTCATAAAATTCCTAAAGGAGGCTAGTAGCCATATAAAAGGCGGAGCGTCAATGACATCAGGTGCAACGTGGTGGAGCGACTTTTAATGTGCTTTGTATGTGTTTTACTCATTAATTACACAAAACCCATTACCAAAAGGATCTGAGCAATATGCAATAGCACCCCAGTCACCTCTTTCTCCGCCTTCATGCTTTCCGCCTAGTTTGACAATTCGCTTAACTATTTCATCTACGTTTTCAGTTAGAAAGTCAATATGAACGGGGATCCAATGACGAGAATAAATTCGCTCAGCTGTCTTGGTGGGGACTGCTGCTGATCGAGCCTCTTTCTCTTGTAGATAAATATCACAGTTCTCTACTGAAATTACTGACATTCCACCTTGATCCCTTAGTTTTTTACAACCAAGAGCTTCAATATAAAAATTCTCAGCTTGTTTAATATTAGAAACATCAATACTTACAGAGAGCTTTATCAAAATATATCCTCTTTTATTAATTTATGATAAAAAACTGCCGCAAAGGGGCAAAAACACCGAGCTGTTATGATTTTTCAATCCGAAGGTACTCACCAAAAAATGGTCCACTTCTACTTATTTGTCTGAAAATATCATTTTCCACCACACCCGATAAGGAATTAAGTAATTCTTCTATTGGGACACCTGTGTTATAGGGAGGTAACTCTCTTTCATAGCCAAGTAACATGCATTTTCACTTATTGATTTTATATCTGTTGGATCAATTATTTCATATTCTCTTCTTTCATTTACCTGCCAGAGAGTAAAGCCTTTAAGATAAGGCAAGATCTTTACAACAGTTTCATCCCACATATTTCAACTTCCTTTTTCATGACGTCGCGATAACGGGCTGAAGCAAGCGCAGTGTGCGGAGGTCCGGCCGCTTGCACAGCAAGTGGCATAGTTAATTGCCTTGTTATGAACTTTGAAGACTCCCCAACTTTTGATTAACCAGCCAGCTACAAATACATGATGGAATAATTAACATAAACAACAAAAACAAACCAGCTTTAGGGTCAGATGGAAAACCCTTTATAACCAATGCAACTAGCAGCAAAGCAACACCGCTTAGCATACCAGATGTGTAACCCGGTAGGTTGCGACGCTTGATTAATAGCGTAAACGCCAAATTAAATGCCCAAGCGACTAAAGCGGGCAATAAGCCCATGACATAACCAAGCCCTAATATTTTCAATGGAGAGGCTCCACCTTGGATGGAAAATAGTATAGTGCCGATAAACGGCCCCACAACTACAAACACTAAGAGTGAATAGAAGATAGATCCTATAATCGTAATTTCCTCAGAGCTAACTCATAACGACCCGCACAGGGACAGACAAATAAGCGTAGCGTTTTGACTGTCCTAGCGACCAACGGGAGCGATTGCTGCTGATTGTTAGGTGTCACTGCTTTAAAGGACTTGCGCCTGCTGCCATGCACTGCCTTGATCCTTTTATTGTGTATTGCTGATTCAAAAAGATACAGTGCTCGCCATCCATCGCCACGCTATGCTTACCATCTTTCTCACGATAAAGCACCATAATTGAAACGATATAGCCACCATCTGTTGCATAAGCATGAAACTCATAATCAATAAGTTGGCTTGTGCTGGCTACATTCTTTACATAATATTCCTGAGCGACATCGAAGGCCAGGATTACTTTATCTGACGGTGTATAGTCTTTATGTGGATACCACGTAGGGGGCTTAAATTCCGTGGCCATTGCTAGTGATGAAAATAAAACTATAAAAAGTGCGATTACTCTCATTAGGTGCCTAACGACTGTATTAGGGGCGGGCAAGCCAGCGGTTTGTCCATCCCTTGCCTATGCTTGTTATGAGTTGTACCACAATGAGACTTTCTCATTCATTTTCATAGCTTCATCTTCCGTTTTACAAAGCAGAGTAACTGCTTTTGTAACTTGAGATGAAAGTTCTTCTTTTATTTTTGAGTGTATATCACCACCAGCCATTGGCCGGTAATCAAATGCTAAATCTCTACCGAAATGAATCTCGATAAATTCTTTGTTTTCTTTAACCACCTCGCAGTAAGTGGCATCTTTATCAACAAACCATAACTCAAGAGATTTAGAGCTCTCAATATCATTGCATAGAATATCTTCAACTGCTTGCACTAAAGCATGGCACTTAGTAAAAGCCTTACTAAAGAATCTATCTGAGCTGATTAATGAAATTGATATATCCATACTCTCAATATTCTCGGCACTCATAACGCTGCTAGCAAGGGCAGCCGAAGCGGAGCGTAGGCTGTCCAGCCCGGCCCCGAAGGGGCTGGGCGAGCTTGACTAGCCTGGTTATGGCTGGCGCGCTCGGGACCGACTACTAGTACTTTGCCAGCCATAGTTTCGCTGGCCGCTGCCCAATATTTACGAGGAAAAAATATCGTACTTTCCCCAACCAATTCCTATCTTACTGGCACTCTGCGAAATTGCAGCGGACTGCCCATTTTTACAGCACTTAAGCGAACACTCTAGGAGCGAAACTGCCTAAATAACAATCAACAAAATTGCTCAATACCGGGGGCTATTTGGTGGCACTAAAGCTTCAGTTACTACGAAAAATCAATAACGCCGCTTTGTATGCTTGGCTATAATTAGCGAAGAATGAGCGCCAGCCAAGCTTTAGACGTCCCACACATAGTTGCATTGTTATACGGGGATTAGCACTTTACCTATACTAGTTGTAAAGCCGCCGACTTTTACATCCATTACCTTAGAATTATTAGAGCTAACAGCTACTGTAATTATAGAAGTACAATTCATAGCTCTACCTTGTTCAAAAATATAATCATCACCTAAAGCTAGATGCTCTGTAAGATAACATGCTAAAGCGCCACTAGAGCTACCAGTAGCTGATTCTTCTGATATACCAAACAATGGTGCAAAATTACGGCAGCTAGCTGTAAGCTTATTGCCTGGCTCACAAAGCTCAAAAATATGAAAACCTATAACGTTATGTTTTTTGCAGAAGGCTGCAATTAGTTTATCATCTGGTTCTATTAGATCTAAATATCCCTTTGGAACTGGAATAATCACATCAGGAAGACCCGTTGAAATAACTTCAATAGGCAGCTTCGTTCTTTCCAATACATTGCTTTCTAAACCAATAACATTTGCGACTTCTTGATAGGAAAAGCAATTTATTTTTTGAGGTAATTGTTGCTCCATAACAACTTTGCCATTTGACTCTATGTGCACTGAAAGCATTCCTGCTTTTGTCTTTTGAATATAAGAGCCAACGGTTAGAATTTGCTTTTTAAACAGTGTAGAAAAGGTAGCTAAAGTGGCATGGCCACAAAAATCGACTTCTTCTGTTGTTGTGTAAAAAGAGACTTCGAAGTCTGCGTCCTCGTCACTCGAAACAAAAGCCGTTTCTGAATAGCCTACAGTTTGCGCGATTTTTAATTTTTGACTATCCGAAAGATGGTCAGCATTTAAGACAACTCCTGCAGGGTTTCCACCCTTTCCATTAACCGTAAATGAGCTAACCAAATTTACTTCGATATTCACCGACTCTTCCAGCCCCGAAGGTGCGCCATTGATTGATTTGTTATGCATTTAAATGAGACCCCAGCAATTTAAACAATTTTTTTGCCATTTCTGTATGGTCAGCGCCGGGGGTTTCTGGGTACAGAATTTTGTACTCTCCATGCTTTTCATATACATTTCCATATGAGCGGACATAATCTACCACCCAATTAGGACATTCCTCTAATACTGATACGTCAGAGCTATTAGCTATATATTCTGCGGCAAGAAAACCAACTCCTTCTCGTAGGAAACCGAGAGAGAGGAAACCGTGATTTTTCTCAGTCCTATATACATTCTCAATCGACTGGTTAAGCTCACCTAAAAATTCTTCTCTATTCATATCGCATAACGCCCACATCAACTGCCGGAGGCTACTGGCGGCTTTTGTGCGCTTTTTGCACAAAAGGTGACAGTGGCCGGAGGTCAGATTGCATGTGCTTGGTACGCCCAGCATGGGCGTGAACTAATGGGATGAAAGTCCCCTGTAGGAAGATCACCGTTTAATGGACTTCATTAAATGCTAACTACTAGCGAATGGCAACTGCAATACCGTGAGGTCTTGTGGGGAGGAAGCCGCTAGCAAAACTACGAGCTGACGGACAGAAACATCATATAAGGCTTAGCCTGGAGGCGAGGTGGCCAAGAACACTGAAGCCATGTGATCTAACGGGTAAAGTAAATGATGCAGTTGTGTAGTGAAAGTTCACGTTCTTATCTGGGCAGATCTGTTCAACCTGCTACTGTAAAGCTGTCAGCGTGGCCGCTGACTCATAAGTAGGCCCAGCCCGCTAGCCACCATCGCGGGGTAAAAAAAAAGTGGTGGAACACAGCGGCGCCTCGGCCAGTGATGGCCAAGGTGATTGAACAGAAGTCAGCCGACGGCATAGTAGCCAAATGCCAAGATTAATACCTTGGACAGGGTGAAGACCTGAACCCAAAATCCACGAGTTAAAAGACAGGGCTAGCCTACCGATATGTTGCCAGCCGGATATAAAATTGACGTAGCGCACTGCCATGACACTCAACTCAAATGAAAATCTACTCGACGCTATCCTCAGCAAAGAAAACCTCAATGCTGCATGGAAGCACGTTCGAGCCAATAAAGGTGCCGCAGGTATCGATGGGATTTCCGTTGATGATTTTGTGCAGCACTTCAAGGCAGTTGGGGCTGAAATTATCGAAGCCATTCGGCAAGGTCATTACCAGCCGCTGCCTGTTAGACGCGTCTACATTCGCAAGTCAGGCGGTGGTCAGCGAGGCCTTGGGATACCTACGATCTTTGATCGTGTTATTCAGCAAGCTATCGCGCAAATCACCAACCCCATCTTCGATGTGACTTTTTCAGAGTTTAGTTATGGCTTCCGGCCAAAGCGATCACAGCATCATGCGGTGAAAAAGCTACAGAAGTATATCGAAGGTGGGAAGCGAATAGCCGTAGATGTCGATTTGTCTAAGTTCTTCGACCGGGTCAACCATGACTTCCTCATGAGTTTACTTGGCCAAAGAATCAGCGATAAGCGTTTACTCAAACTGATTGCAAGCTATTTGCGTGCAGGCTGGGTGGAAGATGGATGTTGGCAAGCGTGTTATGAGGGGGTGCCACAAGGTGGCCCTTTATCGCCGCTGCTGTCCAATATTGTACTCGACCTGCTCGACAAAGAGCTGGAAAAACGCCAACACAATTTCGTCCGCTATGCGGACGATTTTGTGATTGTCGTTTCCTCTAAATGCGCGGGTGATCGGGTTATGACGAGCATTAAACGCTTTGTTGAGCGCAAGCTTAAACTCAAAGTTAACGATGCAAAAAGCCAAGTAGTCCCCGTTAGTCGTTGTAAGTTTCTGGGTTTGGAGCAAAGCTTGTCTGGCATGATAAGTCACTGCGCCAATTTAAATACCACGTCCGCCAGATTACAGGACGATCCCGTGGTATTTCGATGGAAAAGAAACTGAAAGAACTTACCGTATACCTCCGTGGTTGGATCAACTATTTTGGAATAGCGCAAGGCTATCAAAAATGTATAGATCTAGACTGCTGGATACGGCGGCGATTAAGAATGAGCTATTGGAAGAATTGGCGCAGAGTGAGAGCGAAAGTTCGAAATTTACTGCGTATGGGTGTGAGTGAATCGCTGGCAGTTACCTGCGGCTCGTCCGGTAAAAGTTACTGGCGAAGCGCAAAAACTGAGGGTATTCATATTGCGCTCAATAATGAGTTCTTCGAAGAGATGGGTTTGATTTCATTGCGAGATCGTTGGGTAGAGATTCATTACGGATAGGGAACCGCCCATTGCGGACCCGCACGATGGGTGGTGTGGGGGCCGGTAGCTAGAAACTATCGGCTACCCGATTTAGGTGCTGATTTCTGAGGTTTCACAGTTGAACCTGAGACAACCATGCCACAGTCAATTCTTTCTTGTGGTGTTGGCAGCTTATTACACTCCAATAGTTTCGGGTAAGCTACTTCGAAGCTCCCAGGAACATGTAACCCTTGAAGTTGTCTGTGACAAGACTCAGCAGTAAAAGCTGAGTATGATCTCACCTCCAAATCTTCAAATGTATAAATTTCATCTGCTATCCGATGCATATTTTGGGCTAAGTGTTTTTGTTTCGAAAAAGGCATCATAATTAAAGTTGTGAGATCTGGAAGAGGCGCTAGTAATTGTTCTTTAGTCATACCTTTTTCTTTGTGAATAAGTGCTGAAGTCGCAATCTTGTAGAGTTGATTACATAATGGGGCTAAATCGTATTCATTTTTATTTTCCTCAGACCAAACAGTTTCACTGAATGCCAGTAATAAAAGTGTTGCAATAAACCTCATAAGGCACCTAATGCCGCCAACAGAGGCCCGCGCTTGCGCGGGTCCTGTTGCTTGGCCTGGTTAGAAGGCTACTTACTCTGCTGGAGTACAATTTTTTGTTCCTTGTCTTGTGCTTTTACAAGATAAGTATTTGTACCCCATCCTCCGGCCTGTAAATAGTCTTGTACTTTAAGATCGAAAGAAACTCTTTCCCCCGTATACGCTTGATCTTCCTTCACGCCTACAACAGGAGTCAAAATAACTTCCCCGGCATTTCCTTTGAAGTTTTCAGGATTACCAAGCCAGCGCTCACTAAGGAATACTGATTTTATATAAGGTTTCCACATTGGTTTGTTTTTGATAGTTCCTTTCAATCTGTACTCGATAACAGCCTTGGAATTAAATAAGTACAAGTTGGAGTATATTTCTTTGGTTTCTAATACGTCGATTACTAGGTCGTCTTGGTAGCCCCACCACCCAATTTTATACGTTATGGGTACATCAGATTTTGGTTCAGGTATTTTAGGCTCTAGCGTTTTAATCAGGAACCAGTATGTGGCAGCAAGTAGTGCTGCCACTACGCACGCTATAATGATCGTGATTTTGAGTTTTCTCGACATTCTCAAAGCCTTTTAACGCTTTGACTGTCCGGTGGAGGCGCGTAGCGCCGGAACGAATTGCAGCAATTTGTTATGCATTTTTGCTCCACATGTAGAGTTAAGAAAAATATATGGTAACACCAACGACTCCTACAACTAATACAATGAATGCTACCAGCTGAAATCTATCCATTGCCTTTAAGATTTCTTTTTCTTGGCCCTGCTTATTCTTGGCAATAGCCCAGACGATACCATACGCAACAGATGCCAGGGCAAATATGGCCATGATTATGTATGTGGCGAAGTCCATATCTTTACGTGGTTACTCAATGCTATCTGGATGCATAAAGCCTTTATAAACGGCGTGCGTTTTTCAGCGCGTCCAGTTGCAGCCGTTTTCTGGCTGCAACGATGTTTAATAAACTTGTTATACCCTGGCTATTTGTAGATTTTGGGATCAACTTCATATTCTCCACCCATTTCCTTGGGCTTCAAGCTTGGGTGTTGCTCGTAGATGGGGTTCATGAAGCTAGTAAGTAGTTCACCCATCACTTTTCCTGTGGCTTGCTGGTAGTTTTTAAACTCTTGTTCAGAGCATCCATCCTTAATAAGAGCAAGATTATTATCCATTGCAGCCCCTATTTTAAGTGCAAGCAAGCTTGTTTTTTCAGCTAGTTCTCTATCCATAGGTAGTATCCGTATAACGCCGCTAGCAAGGGCAGCCGAAGCAACGCGTAGGCTGTCCAGCCCAGCCCCGTAGGGGTTGGGCGAGCTTGGCTAGCCTGGTTATGTATTGATGTTCGACTCGAAGTATTCACTCTAAAAATAGCTTTTTTACTACTTTGCCACTAAATGAGTCTATGATTACCATGCCGCCGTCCCCACCAAGCATTGGACTGTCAGACGCCAGGATACCCGCGAAAGAAACAATATAATTGTTGCCATCTTTTTCAATGGATGCAGAACCGCATTCGCCACATTCCTGCTTGGCAATATCGATCGCTTCTTCAACGCTAATTTTAGGTTTTGTATTAGTTACAGAGCAAGCTGTCACTATTGCAAAAACAAAAAGTATAAAAATATTCTTTTTCATATTACCGGTACACATAACGCCGCGCTCAGGGACGGCTTGGTTTGTGTGACTTTTGCGCGAACATGGAGCGCAGCGACTGCGCAAAAGATGCACAAACTAAGACGTCCCCTGTAGCGCCTTGTTAGGGTTGACGCTCAGACAAACGATTTATGCCAAAAATTACTGAAGGAATTCCAACTAATGCACAAAGAAATGACATTCCGAGATAAGGCAGAACCTCAATAGTAAACTCCATGTCTTCATAATCGAAACCCCTTACGAATTCATGGAGCAGGAATACAAATGCAACTGTAAAAAATATTCCTACAGTAAACGGCAAGCACTTAAGGAAAAACTTGCTCATGATCTGGGAGCTCCTCTATAAAAACGCCCTGACAAACCCCAATGCTTCGATTCAATATCTCTACAGACACCGCGAAGCATATAATTGACGAAAACAAGATATACAATTGCTTTCTTGGCATAAATTCTACTTAAACCCTAACGTTGCCAGCAAGGGCAGCCGAAGCGGAGCGTAGGCTGTCCAGCCCAGCCTTAAGCTGGGCGATCTTGCCTGGCCTGGTTAAATTTTATGTCCATTGAGGCCACCCCAGCGATTTAAGCCATATTAAAAAACTGATACAGCTCAGATATGGTAAACAATTGTACAGTCTGAATCGCTGCTTGCGATACCATAGAAATAAAATAGCCAAATACGTCGCGGTAAAACCGGCAACTACATGGAGAGCTAGCCTTGCAACGTCACGAGACTCGTTTGTATGGACAAAGCCCATCTCAATGACATACCAGTTTACCCACATAGCCGATAACCACGGTAAAAGTGAAATCACAATGAGAGAGTTATCAATACGACTCACTGGAGATTGCCCTTAGGAAATTTAACGCCTCAATAACCGGCAGCAGGAACGTAGCGAAGCGCAGTGTAAGCTGTCCGGCGCCGAAGGCGCGTAGTTCATTGATTTGTTAAACATAATACACCACCAATGCCACTAGAACTAAAAGTAACAACAGGTAGATTGGTTTGATCTCGATGGAGCCGGCATTCTCTGCCTAAGCCTCTAGCTTCAGTAGTTTTTCGGTATCGCCAATATTGTTTAGGAGCATTTTATTTGAGAATTTCGCAATCCTAATACTCCATTCATTAGGGCCAAGCTCTTCTAAAGAGTCACAAAGGGCAATCAGCTCTCTAGATTCTTGTTCGGGGAGACTTTCAATAACCTCAGAGATCAAATCATGCAACTCGATAATATCCATTAGATGTTTAACGCTTGCCACATGGGCGAAGTTGGAGCGACAGCGGAAACTTTGTCCCGTGCTGGCACTGGTTAAGGGGCTTTAGCACGCAATGATCTCCAAATTTCCCTGGCACTTTCAACTTCCTCCTCTGAATCAGAATAGATAGCCATCTGAACATAACCATTATCATTCACCGCGTAACAATAGAAAGCTGCCACTCTTTCGTCATTAGATTCTTCTGCCAGCCGGTATGAGAAATACAATGCATCGTTATTTGATTCTGATGTAAGGTCATATGACGACGGAGAGATATCCGCCTTTAACTCTTGGAATAAATCTCGGGCTGACACGTTGTGATCATTGCCCCAAACTGCCACATATATCGTAAAACCCGGCCTCCAAATGATAAGGTCGTCATTATCTACCCTGCGATTAAATTGATCAGGCAGCATCAATGACCATTCTCTAGTCATTTGATAATGACCTTCAACTATTGGGAAGTCTGGATGCAGCATTCTTGCCCCTTAACGCCTTGCTAAGGGGCAGCCGAAACGTGGTGTAGGCTGTCCCGCGGAGGCCGCGCTTTTTGCGGCCGGAGTGTACTTGAGCAACTTGTTATAAGGCATTGTACTTGCACCCCAAAATGGCTTTGCGGATAGTGGCAACATTACGACCATTTACTGATGGCTCATAAATTTCACAATACTCTTTGCTATAGCCTATGTCAGATATTGTGTAGGAGATTAAGTCTAGTGTTTGCTCGGTTATATTTTGATGGTTCATTATTGAAATGAACTCTTCTGGGTGTTCTACACCCCACGCCACAAATACTGCAAACTTTTCAGAACCAGGCCCTTCGCCATTGTAGGTTTGTAGATAACTAACCACCTCGGTTTGATTTGAATAGTTTTTAAGTAAATTTTTGGTTTCTTTACTAGCTACGCAAATTGAGTCGCATTCACAACCCGTGAGTAATAGAAGAATTATGAAAGTTAGAGTTCTCACCGTTA
This sequence comes from Microbulbifer maximicatervae (SeqCode), assembly GCF_052466985.1. NCBI lineage: Bacteria > Pseudomonadati > Pseudomonadota > Gammaproteobacteria > Cellvibrionales > Microbulbiferaceae > Microbulbifer > Microbulbifer maximicatervae (SeqCode). The sequence continues at coordinate 2,355,583 of NZ_CP174298.1, read as the reverse complement.
CTCCTTTATGCCTTATAACGCCTAGCACACGGGCGGCCGAAGCAAAGCATAGGCCGTCCAGCCCACATATTTTGTGGGCAATCGTGCTGCTTTTTGTTATGCATTAGCCTCTCCGCCAGTCTTTAATAGTTGCAATAAGTAGGGCTATGAAAATTACTAGAAGGAAAAAGGCAACACCATAGCCCACGGCACCATCTACTTTAGCTCCTTTGGCCTCCCAATGCCCATAGGTTATAAGCTGATATAGCATTGCAAAAGATATGAAGCCACTAGTAAATACAGCTAGTAACATATGCCGCAAATTGAAAAGCTTTTTCCCAAAAGCAAGCTCCCCCCATGAAGGAGTCTCGATTTTTCTATCGAGGCCTTTTCGACGCCATCGGCGGTCTTTGAGATTAGACATAGTTTTTATTCATAACAGCTATATAGTAATCATTCTGATCACTATTATCCTGATTACTATCCTGGAATCAATCTTACGCCTTGCCTAAAAAATGTTATTTAAATCAAAAGATTATTTGCTTTTATGTCAGTCGTACCAATTGTAAAAATGATCACTTTGGCTACTATCCCCAAAAAAGACTACCTTTGTAACTCATTGTATTTCATCAAGTTTTTTCCTGATAAAGCTATTCTTCAAAAATAACAGTCAAGATGATCAAAAATATCTCTGTATGCCCATTAATTGTTAGCGACCGTTAGTGCAGATAGGGCCGGAGTTGAGCAACAGCTATGGCCTGAGTATTTCAAATCTATAGTGCTGCTGAATAATTTCATGATACTTCTGGCTAACAGGGCGTTTCACAATCAAGACGCGGTTCGACGGAAATGTCTGGACCATTACAACGTCGTGGTGCAGGTTGCTAATAACTCTACAAGCGTCGAAGGCGGTGTCTTGAAGGTTATAGTTGCTGCATTACGGGGCTTGGAAAGGATTAGGTCCATTTGCGGCGAGTTGCGCTTACTATTTGTAGTTTTCAAGGTGCGCAAAGAATGAGTGACTCCGTTGCGATTGCCTTGAGCATTTACGTTTCAGGGTTTGTATCAATTAGCGTTCCTGATGGGGAGTAGGGCTATTCCAGGGTTGTTTAATCCACTTATGAATACCTCCCTAGAATGGTCAAAAGCCTCCGTTTTATCAATTTACTTAAAGAATAATCTTTAGTTGAGACTTATCGGCCGAGGGGCTTTTTGCGTAAGGTATTCAAGAGCATCTAATTGGTTTCACTCTTTCAGGCCGCGGCTGCCTGACTTATAAGTCTATAACTCAAAATGGTCAGTTCCGTTTATGACTAGTTCCGATACCGTCCAATCCATACACTGGTAGTCAGAAACGAGAGAGACTTATGAAGATTGATGCAGCAGTTTGCTCCAGTGCGCGATTGGCCCGAGACCGGCGCTTTGATGGGCGCTTCTATACCGCAGTGAAAACAACCGGCATTTTCTGCCGCCCGATCTGTCCCGCTCGGCCACCGCTGGAGCGCAATGTCACTTATTTTGAGACTGCGGCGGAGGCGGCAAATGCGGGCTTTAGGCCCTGCCTGCGCTGTCGCCCCGATTCTGCGCCGGGCAGTCCAGCTTGGGGATTGGTTTCGACCACCGTACAGCGCGCTTTAAAACTGATGCGCAGTGAGCGCGAGCCTCAATCTGTGGAGCGACTGGCAGAGCGTCTCGGGGTCAGCAGCCGCTACTTGCGCCGCCTGTTCTCTGAGCATCTGGGCGTAAGCCCCTTGGCAGTTTGGCAAACCGAGCGGGCACTGTTTGCTTTTCGCTTACTGCGAGATACGGACTTGCCTATTGCTGAAATCGCCTACGAGTCTGGTTTTAACAGCTTGAGGCGCTTTAACGGCGTATTCAAACAGATCTATCAGCGCACCCCATCCGAGGTGCGCAGGGAGGGACACGCAGAGCGCGCGGAGAAGGCGAGTGCCACACGAGTGCGGCTGTACCTGGATTACCGCCCGCCATTAGATTGGCAACAACTCCTGGCTTTTTTGGGAACTCGCGCTTTGGCCGGGGTAGAGCAGGTGGAGGGGGAGGTCTATTCGCGCAGTTTCGAACTGGATGCTTGTCGCGGTGTGATGGAGGTCTCCCACGACCCGCAACGAAATCGCCTGGTGGTGGAGGTTTTTGGTCAGGAAGGTGGGGCAGGGTTATATCTACTGAACCAGCGCCTGCGCCGGCTGTTTGACCTGGATGCGGATATTGAAGAGATCCAGACGGTATTAAATGAAGATCCATTGCTAGCGGATCAGTTGGCGAAGAATCCGGGCCTGCGCTTGCCCGGTGCCTGGGACCCATTCGAATATGCACTGCGGGCGATTCTCGGTCAGCAGATCAGTGTCGCGGCGGCGACCACTATTGCCGGACGTATCGTGGCCCGCTACGGGGAGTCTTTTGTGGATGATGCTGGCAGAGAGCGGTTTTTATTCCCAACGGCGGAGCGTCTCGCTGAGGCGGACTTTGCCGATCTGGGCTTGACCCGGGCTCGGATGAAAACCCTACAGGAGTTTGTCGCCGCAACTTTAGATGGCCGTGTGAGTTTTGCCGATCAGTCCCTGGAGGATTGGTGCAGCCAGGCCACGGCACTGCCGGGTATTGGCGACTGGACGGCGCATTATATTGCTATGCGTGGCCTGTCGATGCCGGATGCTTTCCCCGCGTCGGATTTGGGTATTCTGCAAGCCCTGGGCAGTGATGGCGAAAAGGCAAAACCCAAGCAGGCCCTGGAGCGGGCAGAGCAGTGGCGGCCCTGGCGGGCATATGGAGCCATTTTGTTGTGGCAGTCCCTGAAATCTGGAGAGAAAAAATGATTGTCTATGAGAGTTACACCACGGAATTGGGGGATGTTGCCATCGCGGCCTGCGAGCAAGAGGGAGAGGGTCTTTCCCGAGGTATAGTTGCACTCCAGTTTTATGACGATGAACGACCATTGCGTTTGGGGGCCGGTTGGCAGCGAGGCGCCTCGGAGCTGACAGATTTGGCCGCTCAGCAGTTGCGGGAATATATCGCCGGCCAGCGCAAAAGTTTTGATTTGCCTCTGGCGCCAAAGGGCACTGAATTTCAGCGCCGGGTTTGGGATGCGCTGTTGCAAATTCCCTTTGGCGAAACCCGCAGTTACAGCCAGCAAGCCCAGTGGCTGGGCCAGCCCCGCGCTATCCGTGCAGTGGCGCGGGCCAATGGTGCGAACCCGATTGCCATCGTTATTCCCTGCCACCGTGTAATCGGAGCCAATGGCAGCCTTACCGGCTACGCCGGCGGCCTGTCTTTGAAAGCGCGCTTACTCACTCTTGAGGGTGCCAACTTTGTCCAGCAGGGCGAGCTGCTCTAGCGGGTAATATTGGGAAAAGCGCAATCATCTCTCCCTAGCCACGGCCTCTTTGGCGCGAGATAATAAGCGGTTCATAATCATATCGAGCCGGAGGCCAAATGCTGTACAGATTGGGGGATAAACAGCCACAACTGGAAGGTGAGGGCCACTATGTTGCGCCCGGTGCCCATGTGATTGGAGATGTGCGTATGCTTGCGCACAGCTCCGTATGGTTTAACTCGGTGGTGCGCGGTGACTGTGCGCCGATCACTATCGGTGAATACAGCAACGTACAGGATGGCTCGGTACTGCATGCCGATGTGGGTGTGCCATTAACCATCGGTACCGGTGTCACCGTAGGCCATAAAGTGATGCTGCACGGCTGTGACATTGGTGATTACAGCCTGATTGGTATCAATGCCGTGATCTTAAACCGGGCCAAAATCGGCAAGTGCTGTATCATTGGCGCCAATGCGCTGGTGACCGAGGGCACAGAAATCCCCGATTACTCTATGGTGCTGGGCTCTCCCGGCAAGGTAGTAAAATCTCTCGATCCCGCCACCTACGAGCTGCTCAAAGCCAGCAGCGATCACTATGCGGCCAACGGCAAACATTTCGCCAGTGAACTGGTCCCGCTTGAGGCTAAAGATGTCTGAACAACCGGTAAAAACCGTGGAGCCGAAAGAACGCCCGGTGAAATCCCCCTGTATCTCCGTGTGTGCCCTGAATGAACAGGACCTGTGCGAGGGCTGTTTTCGCAGTGGTAACGAAATCAGCCTCTGGGGCTCCATGAACAATGATGAGCGCCGTGCAGTGTTAAAACTCTGCACCGAGCGCGCGCGGCAAATGGGCCGAATCTGGTAAACAATCGATAGCGCTTTGTCGGGGCCGGGCCTCGCAGGGCCCGGAACTAAATGCGACTATGACCCAACCCTTTGTCCACCTAAGAATTCACTCAGAATTTTCCCTGATCGATGGCCTGGTAAGAATCAAGCCGGCCATCGCCCGCGCCCAGGAGTTGGAAATGCCAGCCCTGGCGATTACCGACCAGTGCAACCTCTACGGGCAGATTAAATTCTACCGGGCCTGTTTGGGCTCCGGTATCAAGCCGATTACCGCAGCGGATTTTTGGCTTAGCGAAGGCGGCGAGGGCAAGCCTACGCTGATCACGCTCTATGCGATGAATGCCGATGGTTACCGCAATATTACCGAGCTGATTTCCCGAGCCTGGATGGAAGGCCAGTACCACGGTAATGCCTATATCAAGCGCGAATGGGTTAAGGAGTACAGCGAAGGGGTGCTGATGCTGTCCGGTGCCAAGTACGGCGATGTGGGCCGTGCCCTAGTGGCGGGGCGCCGCGCTCAGGCGGAGGAGCTGGCACGGGAGTGGGCGGAGTTATTCCCCGGCCGCTACTACCTGGAGTTACAGCGCACCGGGCGCGCCGGCGATGAGGACTACCTGCACTCGGCGGTGAAGTTGGCCCAGAACCTGAACTTGCCAGTGGTCGCGACTAACGACGTGCGCTTTATGGACGAGAGCGAGTTCGAGGCCCACGAGGTGCGCGTCTGTATCCACGAAGGCCGCGCTCTCGATGACCCTCGCCGCGAACGCCGCTATTCCGCGCAGCAGTATTTCCGCACACCGGAAGAAATGTGGGAGCTGTTTGGCGATATCCCCGAAGCCCTGGAAAACACCGTGGAGATTGCCAAGCGCTGCTCCGCACCGATCCAGCTGGGTAAATACTTCCTGCCGGAATATCCGATTCCCGAGGGTATGACCGAAGACCAGTTCTTCGAAAAAGTCTCCTATGAAGGTATGGAGCGGCGCCTCGCCACCATCCTCGACAAGTCTGCTGCGGACTATGCCGAGCGCCGCCAGATCTACGAAGACCGCCTGCGCTTTGAGCTGGATATCATTATCCAGATGGGATTCCCCGGTTACTTCCTGATCGTAATGGACTTTATCCAGTGGGCCAAAGACCACGATATCCCGGTGGGCCCGGGGCGGGGTTCCGGTGCCGGTTCCCTGGTGGCCTACTCGCTGGACATTACCGATCTGGACCCGCTGCAATACGATCTGCTGTTCGAACGATTCCTGAACCCGGAGCGGGTGTCGATGCCCGACTTCGATATCGACTTCTGTATGGAGAAGCGCGACCGAGTAATTGGCTACGTTGCGGATAACTATGGCCGCCAGGCGGTGAGCCAGATTATCACCTTCGGAACCATGGCCGCGAAGGCGGTGGTGCGAGATGTGGCGCGGGTGCAGGGCAAGTCTTACGGCCTCGCCGACAAGCTGTCCAAAATGATTCCCCCCGATGTGGGCATGACCCTGCAAAAGGCCTTCGACCAGGAAGAGATCCTGCGGGAATTCCTCGACCACGACGATGAGGGGCAGGAAATCTGGGAGATGGCCCTGCAACTCGAAGGGGTCTCCCGTAACGTGGGCAAGCACGCCGGTGGTGTGGTTATCGCCCCCACCAAGCTCACCGACTTTGCGCCGCTCTACTGTGATGAGACCGGCGCGGGTCTGGTAACCCAGTTCGACAAAAACGATGTGGAAGATGCGGGTCTGGTGAAGTTCGACTTCCTCGGCCTGCGAACGCTGACCATCATCGACTGGGCCAAGCGCATGGTGGATGAGACCCGTATGCGCGTGGGTGAGGAGCCCCTGGATATTGCCGCGCTGCCGCTGGACGATGAAGAAACCTTCAAAATGCTCAAAAGAGCAGAGACCACGGCGGTATTCCAGCTGGAATCCCGGGGCATGAAGGACCTGATCAAGCGCCTACAGCCGGACAACCTGGAAGATATGATCGCCCTGGTGGCCCTGTTCCGTCCGGGTCCGCTGCAATCGGGCATGGTTGATGACTTTATTAACCGTAAGCACGGTCGCGCCCAGGTGGCCTACCCGGATGCCAAATACCAGCATGAAAAACTGCAACCGATCCTGGAGCCCACGTACGGGGTTATTGTTTACCAGGAACAGGTGATGCAGATCGCCCAGGAGTTGGCGGGCTATACCCTCGGTGGCGCTGACCTGTTGCGCCGGGCGATGGGTAAAAAGAAACCGGAGGAAATGGCCAAACAGAGGGCCACTTTTGAAAATGGGGCAAAAGAGCAAGGAATTGACCCCGAACTTGCGATTAAGATCTTCGACCTGGTAGAGAAGTTCGCAGGCTATGGTTTTAACAAATCGCACTCTGCGGCTTACGCACTGGTGTCATACCAGACCGCTTGGCTGAAAGCGCACTATCCCGCCCAGTTTATGGCGGCGACCATGTCTTCGGATATGGATAAGACCGATAAGGTGGTGACCTTTATCGAAGAGTGCCGAGCCATGGAGCTGGTACTGGTGCCGCCGGATGTGAACCTGGGTAGCTTCCAGTTCTCGGTGGATATCGACAATCGCATTATCTACGGTCTCGGTGCGATTAAGGGCCTGGGTGAAGGTCCGATTGAAAATATTATTGCGGCGCGGGAAGAGGGTGGTCCCTTTACCGACTTGTTCGATTTCTGCTCGCGGGTTGACCCACGCAAGGTGAACAAGCGCGCGCTGGAGGCACTGGTGCGCTCTGGGGCACTGGACAGCATAGGCCCGGATACCAATGGTGCCGACGGCTTGGATTATTCCCGCGCTGTGCTGTTTAACGCGCTGGATGAAGCGGTAAAAGCAGCAGAACAGCAAAAGGCCAATGCCAATGCGGGCATGATGGACCTGTTTGGCGAAGTGGTGCCCCAGGCATCGGAAGGCGATGTGTACGAGGATTTCCGCCGCACACGCTGCTGGAGTATTCGCGAGCGCCTGGAAGGTGAAAAGAATACCCTGGGTCTGTATCTCACAGGGCACCCGATTGACGAGTATGCCGGTGAGTTACAACACCTGGTGAAGGCGCGAATCGCCGATTTGAAACCCGGCCGGGAATCGCAAAAAGTTGCGGGTCTGGTTGTGGCGATGCGGGTAATGAAAACAAAACGCGGTGATTCCATGGCTATTGTTACCCTGGATGACCGCAGTGGCCGTATTGAAGCGGCCATGTTCAGCGAGGCCTTTGGCGAACATAGAGACAAGTTGGCCAAGGATGCTCTGCTGGTATTGGATGGACCGGTTGCCACTGACGATTACAGTGGCGGCCTGAAGATGACAGTAAACAGCGTTTCCACGCTCGATGAGTTGCGCCAGAGCCGGGTGACCGGGGTGCGCTTGCGAGTGGATAGTAGCAGTGTGGCACCGGGGTTGGCTAAGCGGTTGGCCGCTTGCCTGCAACCCTATACCGGTGGTCAGTGCGGGGTCAGCCTTGAGGTTTCCCGCCACGATGCCCGGGGCTTGTACCGACTGCCGCCGCAGTGGAACGTAGAACCAAACGACCAGATGGTCCAGTCCCTCAGGGAACTGCTGGGACGTGAGCAGGTGGCGCTTCAATACGCACAACGGCGTTAAAATCTACCGGGCTCGACTGGCTGGTTCTGTACAGTTAAGCTATGCCGCTGTGATAGCCCGGTGGTAACAAAAAGAGTTAAAGGCGCAGATTTCATGAATTTTAATTTTCTCGAGTTTGAGCAGCCAATTGCAGAGCTGGAAGGCAAGATAAAAGAGCTGCAGCTTGTGGGTGATGACAACGAGCTGAATATCGCCGATGAAGTTACCCGGTTGCGGGAGAAGAGTAGAACTTTGACCGAGTCCATCTACTCCGACCTGAGCCCGTGGCAGGTCGTACAGGTAGCCCGCCATCCGCAACGTCCCTATTCAAAGGACTATATCGAGCGTTTATTTACCGATTGGGATGAGCTGCACGGCGACCGTCACTTTGGTGATGACAAGGCGATTATCGCCGGTATCGCGCGCTTAAATGGCAAGCCGGTAGCGGTGATTGGTGAAGAGAAAGGCCGCTCTGTAAACGAGAAGGTTGCGCGTAACTTTGGTATGCCGAAGCCGGAGGGTTACCGCAAAGCTCTGCGTGTTATGGAAATGGCCGAGCGCTTTAAAATGCCGGTTCTGACCCTGATCGACACCCCGGGAGCCTATCCGGGTATCGACAGTGAAGAGCGCGGTATCAGTGAAGCCATCGCCCAGAATCTGGCAGTGATGTCCCGCCTGCGCACGCCGATTATTTGTACCGTGATTGGTGAAGGTTCCTCCGGTGGTGCACTGGCGATCGGTGTGGGTGACCAGCTGAACATGCTGCAGTACTCCACCTACTTTGTGATTTCCCCTGAGGGTTGCGCCAACATTATCTGGAAAACGGTCGAGAAAGCGCCTTTGGCCGCTGAGGCGATGGGGGTGACCTCCAGCGTGTTGGAAGAGCTGGGTATTGTGGATGAAACCATCCCCGAACCTCTCGGTGGCGCTCACCGTGACCCGGATGCAATGGCCAATAACCTCAAAGACCGTCTTAGCGAGCAGCTGGACCAGCTGAGCAGCATCCCCATTGATGAGCTGCTGGAGAAGCGCTATCAGCGCCTGATGAGCTACGGCAATATCGTTTCCTAAGCTGCTTTTTTGCTTTAGGGAGTTGTTCGGAGGCTCCCTAGATCCTTTCCTGCCGCGCCAAGTGTATAAAAGTATTGCCCTTGTGTGCGGTTGGTGTTTCCTTCCTGGTCCCTTCTTTCCCTGCTCATAGATACTTGCGCTTGTGTGTCATTTTCCGCGCGATTGAGTTTTCATTTCGCTGTCCCTCTGCCTGAAAAAAAACCACTATTTACAGAGCTGCCTTGTGGTCAGTCTCCTCTATGTGGCTAGGTTATTGGACTCCCGGGAAGTCTTAGAAGGAAATAAAGTACTCAAACAGGTTGATCTACTCTTTCGATGGAGGCCTTTGAGAAAGCGGTTCAGCTGGCCCGATAGCAGACAGTCTGGAGCCTGGCGGCCGCTGATTGTCCACGCTGCCCCCATTTTGAACCCCCTTATCGAAAAGCCCTCTGAGGCGGCGCTACCTCCATGATAGAAAGTACCAACAATAAAGATTGGTGCAATAGGCACAGGTTTGCCCGGATAAAAATATCGACCGGAGAGGCCTGTGAGCTGAAGTCTCAGGATTAATAATTATGGCAATAATGCAGAGTAATACAGCAACGGATGCTGCGCAGATACCGACGGGTGACCAGTCGGGGCACAGGTTTGCCCTGGTGGCGCTGACCTCACTATTTTTTATGTGGGGCTTTATCACCTGCTTGAATGATATTTTGATTCCCTACTTGAAAGGAATTTTCGAGCTGAACTATGCCCAGGCAATGCTGGTGCAGTTCTGCTTTTTTGGTGCTTATTTCCTCGTTTCCCTGCCTGCCGGTGCCCTGGTCAGTAAAATTGGTTATCAGAAAGGGATTGTGACCGGCTTAAGTATTTCAGTGGTTGGCTGTTTGCTGTTTATCCCCGCTGAAAGAATGGAAGTCTATGCACTGTTCCTCGGTGCACTGTTTATTCTGGCTTCCGGTATTACTATTTTACAGGTTTCCGCCAACCCTTATGTGACAGCACTGGGCGATGAGCGCACGGCGCCCAGCCGCCTGACCCTGACCCAAGGCTTTAACTCTCTGGGCACCACTATCGCCCCTCAATTTGGTGCATTGCTGATTTTACCCGCTGCCGGTGTTGCAGCGGGTGCTGCCAGCGCTGCTGTTATTGAAGTTCCCTACCTGATCCTAGCGTCCGCGCTGGCGATCCTGGCTATCGTCTTCGCATTTTTGAATTTGCCGGCAATTGTCAGTAGTGCAACTTCTGAGTCTGTTTCCAATACTGAAGCCGCTTCCGCCTGGAGCTACCGTCACTTGGTGTTGGGCGCGATCGCTATTTTTGTCTACGTAGGTGCCGAAGTCTCTATCGGTAGCTTCCTGGTGAACTTTATCGCTGAGGATTCCATTGCCGGTTTGGAAGAGTCTGAAGCCGCCTTCTATATTTCCCTGTATTGGGGCGGCGCTATGGTTGGTCGCTTTGCCGGCGCTTTAATTATGCGCTTTATCTCTGCCGGCAAAGTGCTCGCAATCTGCTCTATCGGCTCCTGTGTGCTGCTGTTGATTACTGTTACCGGTAGCGGCTATCTGGCGATGTGGGCGGTACTGGCTGTGGGTCTTTGCAACTCTATTATGTTCCCGACTATCTTTAGTTTGGCGCTGGCCCAGCTGGGCCCATCGACCAGTCAGGGCTCCGGAATCTTATGCCTGGCCATAGTAGGCGGTGCCATTGTGCCGTTGTTACAGGGGCTTCTGGCTGACCAAATTGGTATCCAATTGGCGTTCGTTCTGCCGATCTTCTGTTACCTCTATATTCTCTACTACGGTCTCTCAGGACACCGTACAGATAAACGCGCTTAAGTTTTCTTTTCTTCTCTTCTGAGCTCGTTTGCCGGCATTTTTATGCCGGCTTTTTTGTGTCCGGAATAAATGGCCAATTTGAAATGTATTTGACTGTGGGGGGAGGGGGTACCGGCGATCCCTGCCAGTTTTAGAGAGGTTGGGGGTTAGGAAGCTTGGGGGGCCGTTAGATCAGACTGTTTGTTGGAATCGAGAAATTCTTTAATCGGTAAGCGATAGTTGCGACTTACTTTCAGCTTTGCACCGCTGCTCAGGGTGAGAAAGTATTCGCCTTTGGTTAAAACCTTGATATGTACAATAAAGTTCAGGTTAACCAGTGTGGATCTGTGAATGCGTTTAAAAGTGTCCGGGCAGAGTTGTTTTTGCAGGTCTTTAATAGTGCTACGCATTACATGGGTTTCCCCTTTGGCATGCACACACATATAGTCACCCGCCGCATCGATCCACTCGATATCCGGTTGGTTAACCATAGTAATACTGCCCCGGTCTTTAATGGCAATACGCTGGGTTGCAGCCGCAGCAGTACTCTCACCACTTGAGGCTTTGCCGGCACTGCTTTCGAAAGATCGCATCAGGCGATTTTTCTCTTCCTGATGGCCATCCTCTCCTTTGGACATCATCTGTGCCTGGCGCTGGCGGGCCCGGTCGAGGGCGGTTTCCAGTCGGCGCGGGTCCAGTGGCTTGAGTACATAATCAACCGCATGGACTTCAAAAGCCTTAAGGGCGTATTGGTCGTAGGCTGTGGCAAAGATGACCAAGGGCATGGTGTCAGCCTGCAGGTTGCGCACCACATCAAAGCCGTTCATTCCGGGCATCTGCACATCGAGAATGAGTAGGTCCGGGTTGTGCTCTGAAACTGCTTGGACAGCTTCCCGGCCATTGCGACAACAGGCGAGAATATCCAGGTCCTTGCGTTCTTCGAGCATACTTTTCAGTAGTCTTAAAGCCAGGGGCTCGTCGTCCACCAGTACGACGCTGAGTCTGCTCATTGAACTTCTCCCTGTGTCAGGTGGGTTGATTGGTTGGAAATTTCCAGTGGAATATTGATGAGTACTTGCATACCGCCATCAGAGTTTTTGTTTTGTTCTATTTTGAAATCTTGTGGGTAGAGCGTCGATAGCCGTTCGCGTACGTTTTTGAGGCCCACTCCCGTTGAGGAGGACTCTGGGTCACATTCGCTGGCAAAGTGATCTGGGCAGCCGGTGTCGTAGACTTCCAGCACCAGGCGATCATCGGTGTTGTGCGCGTGGATACCGATAGTGCCCCCCATTTCGTTGGGGGCTATGGCATATTTCACTGAGTTTTCCACCAGTGGTTGCAGCAACATACTGGGCACTTGTGCGCGGCGTACGGTTTCATCGATCGACAGGTCTACGGACAACCTGTCGGCAAAGCGGGTTTTTTCAATCTCCAAATAAAGCAATACCGCCTCGATCTCTCGTTCAAGTTCAACTTTCTGCATCGGATCTTCTTTTAGGGAGAGCCTTAAAAAATCACTGAGACGCACAACCATTTCCCGCGCTTCATCAGCTTGCTGGAATCGAATTAGAGCGTTAATGGAGTTGAGCGTATTGAAGAGAAAGTGGGGGTTGAGCTGGTAGCGCAACATTTTTAGTTGCGCCTCATTGGCGATGGCCTCTGCCTGAAGTCTGCGGAGCTGCTCCCGCTCATGTACTGCTGCGACCTCCAGCATTTTTTTGTGCTCTTCATTGAGCAGGAAGTGATATTTTACCCCGCAGTACAGGGCGCTCCAGAATAGAAACACAAATAAAGAAGCGTAATACCAGCCGCCGAATTCAGACCAAATCGAGTGTTCACCGCTGAGGCGTATGTAGGCCTCCATGCGAACCAAGGTCCATATTCCAGAAATAACTGCCACCGCCAAAAGGTAGATTACGGTGCGGAAAGCGAGTTCTGATTCCCAGGCAACATCAAAAATTGGTTTTAGAAACAGGGATAATAAAAATGCAATAGCGCACTGGAATACTGTATTGACCGGCTCGAAGTGGGGCCACTCAGTCGGGGAGTGCCACAGAGTCAGGGAGAGAAAAGTGACCAGCAGTATGCCAAGCCAGCTGACCAGCTGCAGTTTCCAGAACCAGCGGGTCGACTGAATTTCAGTGTTCGGTCTCGTTTCCAGACGGGTCGAGTACTGCATGATTTCCCGCATATTTAGTATTGTGAAAAGGACGGGATAGACGCTCATCGTCGCGTTCATTATTATCCGCGAAATATTACCTTGCAGAAACGTGACCCGCTAGGGGGGATAGCGCCACGCTTCCTACTCATCCCCGAGAAAGTCCTTTCTATCTGATTTCGGGGTGAATAGTCGAGTAATTTTCGGCAATCTCGATTCAGAAGACAACTCCTCTCTATTTTTAAACCCGAGTAAATCGGTCAGGGCTTCTTTGATAGCAAAGTTCAGTGGTACTTCTGTTTATCCAGTTCGACACTAGTAGATTGTCTATCTGGTCAAAAACGGTAATTTGAAATTTGGTTGAGTAGATAGGTAGTTGCCAGTAATTGTGGTAAAAATGTGCAGGGCCTTTAACGGCTTGAATGAATCCACAGTTGCAGGGGTGATATTGGCTTCTGTTGAAAATGTTGTGGTGGCGGAAAAATTCCGGGTGAATGGACAAACCGCTAGTAAGAAATAGTTTTGATTTGGGGATCGGTTTCCGATGAGCCAGATGTTGCCCGAATCGGGGTTCTCCTCGAGCGAGATGGCTAAATATGACACTGATGCCCGTGCTGGAGTAGTAGCCGGCGTTGCCCCGCGCTATATCAATTTAATTGCACTTACGTCCCTATTTCTGATTTGGGGATTTATTACCGGCCTGAACGATGTGCTGGTGCCGCACTTAAAAAATGTTTTTGAGTTGAGTTACACCAAGGCTGTCTTGGTGCAGTTTTACTTTTTTGCTGCCTATTTCCTGGTATCTGTGCCGGCAGGCATGTTGTTGAGGCGGGTTGGCTATCAGCTTGGGCTGGTGCTCGGGCTTTTGGTGGCTTGTGCGGGCTGCCTGGTCTTTATTCCCGCTGCCCGCCTGCAAATCTACGAAGTCTTTTTGCTGGGACTGTTTGTTCTGGCCTCCGGGATTACCCTGCTGCAGGTTTCCGCAAACCCCTATGTTATCGCGCTGGGCAGTGCTCGCACGGCGCCCAGTCGACTGAATCTGACCCAGGCTTTTAACTCCCTGGGAACTACCTTGGCACCGGTGATTGGCGGCGCAGTTTTCTTTGCGGGACTGACTATTACCGCTGACCCGGATACAGCGGCGAGTATTATTGAGTTCAGGGCCCGCGAAGCGGCTTTGGTGGAGACACCTTATTTCTGGTTAGCGGTTCTACTACTGGTGATGGTCGCTTTCTTTTCTTGGATTAGGTTGCCGGCCATTCCCGAGCACCAACAGGGTGGAGGAGCGGATGGTCACGATGTGTTTTCTCTGTGGCGTTTCCCCCGCTTGACCCTGGGGGCTGTAGGTATTTTTGCCTATGTGGGTGCGGAGGTGGCTATTGGCAGTTTTCTGGTGAGTTTCTTTGGTGAACCATCAGTGGCAAAGATGGCTCCTTTTGAAGCGTCAAAGTATGTCTCTTATTACTGGGGCGGAGCGATGATTGGGCGCTTTGCCGGGGCCTTTTTGCTGCGCTTTGTCTCTGCTGGAAAAACCCTGGCGGTTTGTGGCCTGGGTTCGGTGGTACTTATAGCAATCGCGATGATGACGTCAGGCCCGATCGCGGTCTGGTCTATAGTTGCAGTGGGCCTGTGCAACTCGATCATGTTCCCGACTATATTCAGCCTGGCTTTGCGCGGGCTGGGCAAACATACCAGCCAGGGTAGCGGTATCTTATGCATGGCTATTGTAGGCGGTGCAATTATTCCTCTTTTCCAGGGAATGCTGGCTGATAGCGCCGGTATACAGTATTCATTTTTGGTGCCTCTGGTTTGTTACTGCTACATCGTTTATTACGGGGCTTTTTCACGAACCCTGCGCGGTAGCGCAGTGGAGTAGAACCTTCATTTATCCTTTCCGCCTTGTCTGCAATTTGGACCAGCCCATCGGATTTCTATTGGCCTGTAGAGACAAGTACTGCAACTTGTTGTCATTGCGAACTGTGCCCACAGGGTAGCCATGACTTAGTTTTATGGCCGTTCGGTGCATGCGGCATTCGCAGAACTAGATTCCGACGAGAGCTGGATCTGGAGTTATCTCTAATATTTCAGCTCGGTGGAGGCAGACCGTGCACAACTGCCGGGGCAGGTGATGTGCGGCATAATAAATATGGCGATAGTAGGTCGCGCTGGGTGTAGGGCTTTGGAGATATTTCCTCTGAAGTTTGTCTGAGCGCAACTCGTAGAGCCAGTTAACAAGCGTGGAATAATTTTGGGAGTTATTCGTGAATTTTAGTAAGCGATTTTCGCTGGGCTTTGTGCTCTGTGCTTCTGTGCTCGCCGGGTGTCACTCTGAGAGCCAACAAACTGAGCAAAAAGCCGATAAAGCGCAGGCCGATACTGGCACCAGTGCCGCCGAGGGCATCGACAACTGGCCTGAACTCAAGCCAGCCTTACCACGCGATGAAAAGCTGGAAGCCCAAATCACTGAAATCATGTCCCGCATGTCTCTGGAAGAGAAAGTGGGTCAGATGATCCAGGCGGAAATCCGCAGCGTTACTCCTGAAGATGTGAAGATCTATCACCTGGGTTCCGTATTGAATGGTGGTGGCGCCTTCCCGAACAACGATAAGTTTGCCACGCCGCAAGACTGGTTGGCCCTTTCTGACGCCTTCTTTAAGGCTTCTATGGACACTTCCGATGGCGGTGTTGCGATTCCCCTGATCTGGGGTTCCGATGCGGTTCACGGTCACAACAATGTGATCGGTGCGACCCTGTTCCCGCATAATATTGGTCTGGGTGCCGCCCAAGACCCGGAGCTGATTGAGCGTATTGGCAGCGCCACCGCCCGCGAAGTGGCAGTGACCGGTATCGATTGGACTTTCGCTCCTACCGTCGCGGTAGTCCGCGATGACCGCTGGGGCAGAACTTACGAGAGCTACTCAGAAGATCCCAAGATTGTTGCGGATTATGCCGAGGCAATGGTGAAGGGGCTCCAGGGCGAAAAATCCAGCGCTGAATTCCTGCGCGGCGAAAACCTGGTTGCCACTGCCAAGCACTTTGTCGGTGACGGTGGTACGAATCGAGGAATTGACCGAGGTGATAATGCGGTTCCGGAAAAAGAACTGGCAGAGGTCCATGCGGCGGGTTACCTGACGTCTCTGCCGGCTGGCGTACAGACCGTGATGGCTTCATTCAATAGCTGGAACGGTGAAAAACTCCACGGCCACAAATACCTTCTGACCACTGTTTTAAAAGAGCGTCTCGGTTTTGATGGTTTTGTTGTGGGCGACTGGAATGGCCACGGTTTCGTGCCCGGTTGCACCGTAGAGAGCTGTGCAGCGGCGATTAATGCCGGCCTGGATATGTTTATGGTGCCGGCGGACTGGAAAGCCCTGTACAACAACACCCTGGCCCAGGCCAAAAGCGGTGAAATCGGTGCAGAGCGTATCGATGATGCTGTTCGCCGCATCCTGCGAGTGAAGATCCGTGCAGGTCTGTTTGACCGCAATATGCCGCTGGCAGGCAAAGACGGCATCCTGGGCAACCCGGAGCACCGCGCAATCGCTCGTGAAGCGGTACGCAAATCCCTGGTATTGCTGAAAAACAACGACCAGCTGCTGCCATTGGCTGCTGACCAGAATATTCTGGTTGCCGGTGATGGTGCGGATAACCTGTCCAAGCAGAGTGGTGGTTGGACGATTTCCTGGCAGGGTACCGGCAACACGCGCGCAGACTTCCCCGGTGCCACTTCAATTTTTGAAGGTATTTCATCGGCGGTTAAAGCGGCTGGCGGTGAAGCGGTATTGAGTGTGGATGGCAGTTTCTCAGATGCCACTTTTGCCAATGGTAAGGCGCCCAAGGTTGCTGTTGTTGTATTTGGCGAAGAGCCCTATGCAGAGTGGCACGGCGATATTACCAACCTGGAATACCAGCGCGGTAACAAGAAGGATTTGGCGTTGCTGAAAAAACTGCGTGAGCAGGGTGTTCAGGTAGTGAGCGTTTTCCTTTCAGGCCGTCCTCTCTGGATTAACAGTGAATTGAATGCATCCGATGCCTTTGTTGCTGCCTGGCTGCCTGGCTCTGAAGGTGCTGGTGTTGCGGATGTGCTGATTAAAGGCGCCGATGGGGAAGCCCGTTACGACTTTACCGGCAAGCTGCCATTCAGCTGGCCAATGCACAGCTATCAGAATGTCCTGAATCCTTACCACGAGAATTACGAGCCACTGTTTGAATTGGGCTATGGCCTGGCTGCTGAACAGGAATCCCTGGTGAGCAACGAATTGCCAGAGACCAGTGAATCCAGTGCCGGTGGCGGTTTGGAAGAAGCCTGGCTGTTGGTATCCCGCCCGCAGGCTCCCTGGGTGTTGAATATTGCTGAAGCTGGGGCGGACGTTGTACCTGTACACGGTAACTACGCGGTTAGCGGAAGCGATGAAAACATCACCGTTAACTCCATCGATATGTCTTCCCAGGAAGATGCTCGACTGATTACCTGGAAAGGCCTGCGTCCTGGCGCAGTTCAGTTGTCTGCTGAATATATGCAAGACCTGAATGTCTATCTGGAAGAGAAATCTGCGCTGACACTGAATATCCGTGTCGATCAGCCAATTGAAAAGCCGGTGATAGCGACCATGAACTGTGGCGATGGTTGTTCTGCCAAGGTACCGCTGGAGTCTGCGCTGAAATCCATGGAGCAGAAAAGCTGGACCCGGGTTTCTGTAGATCTGCAGTGTTTTGTAAAAGCCGGTGCGGATTTTGGCAAGGTGTTTAGTGCCTTTGGCTTGGAGAGTGAAGCTCCGATGGCTATTGCGGTTGCCAACGTTAAGTTGACCCCGGAAGCTGGAGTATCTGCTGATATTCGTTGTGACGGTTAAGTTACAACACACTTAAAGGGCTAATTACCCTCAGTTCTAACCGGAGCTTGTTTTTTGGTTCCGGTTAGCGGCTGAAACAATTTGTTCTCACAGGAACGGTGCCAGTGTGATGTTCTATCCCGTTGGCACTTCTTTGCCCGCCAATCTCTTCTTTCCAGATATTACTATTTCTTTTATCCCATAGATTTATTACTGGGGTGGAAGGAAAGAATACACTTCACTCGAGACACGCTGTGAATACATCCCTGTAAGCTCCTAATCGGCATCCATGCCTCATAGGGTTCCGAGCGCAGTGTATTATTTCCTTCTCCATTTTTAGTATATTGGATAGCGTTATCCCACGATAAATCTACCTCTCCTGATTTTTGCTATTTCACGCCTTTATAGTATTACTTGTCACAAAATTATTGCCGCTATTGGTGCTGTATTGAGTTGTCAGGCACTGCAAACGTGCAAGCAAATAAATAATTCAATAAATTTTATTTTCTAATCTTATTTAAATTTTGGAGTGGGGTAGGCTTTGCACAGATTCCATTTTCTCGGGAACAGAAAGGTAATTGATTTGAAATGAAGCTGCCATTCCACTCTGGTTAGTATGGCTTCGCTTTCAAAATTAGGGCTCTTGGATAGTTGGCATTCTTATTGCTGGTTATTTTTCGAGTGTTTACTTTTCAGACCTGGCCTTCCATTGAATTATGGCGGTTATGGTGGGTTGGTTCCCTATTTGATTTTTGTGCATTTTGAGGTCCTCGGTCATGGTAGTGCCGGGGATGGTGCGGATAAATTAACTTGAAATGGAATTGGAGGAACTAATGGCACCTTGTCATATCGTTTTTTTACCAGGACTTTTTGCGCGTGGATGGATCTGGAATCAGGTTGCAGATGCTTGCCGGCAGCAGGGGCATAAAATAACTGTTTTCGAGCCATCTATCCCCGAGGTTTTTATGGGTAAGTTGGATTCGGCGCACGAAATGATTAGAGAGTGTCTCCAGTTAAATGGAGATATGGATAATAATATTTTGGTCGGCAACTCGATGAGTGGGCTTATTACGTTAGATTTTGCCGCAAAATATCCTGAATTGGTGGCTGGGGTGGTTATCAGTGGAGCCCCGGGGCTTGAAGAATTGGAGGCAGGAGTTTCCCTTTCTGATTTACGCGGGTCGGTACCTGGAGCAGCAAATACACTTTGTGAGCGGGTCTTCCGAGATATTAACCGCCTGCCGAAACCGGACTACGAAAAGGGCGTCGCCGATATCAATACTATTTTCTCCACTAACGAAACGTTTAAATCAGTGGTTAAATGGCTGAATATAAGTAGGAAGTATGATGTTTATGGCAGTCTGAAGAAAGTGAGATGCCCGATCAAGTTAATATGGGGAGACTTCGATCAAATAACACCGGCTGAATCCTGGCGGTCGCTGACCTCCCAGAATGATAATTTGGATTATTGTGAAGTGTATGATTGTGGGCACAGTCCTATGCTGGAAAAGCCTGAAGAATTTTATCAGCTTCTTTCTGGGTATCTCTCAAGTCTAATAAGTCCTCTAGCTAAAACGGCTTGACTGCGTTTTTCACATAGCTATAGCGCTAAAAGTATTTGCTATAGCTATGTGGCTTGGGTGTTCTTTTAGGTGCTTGATTGTCGATTGCTGAGTTTCTTGCATTGGGTTTTTAAATTAGTTGCCGAATGAAAAGATTGAATTACATGTCTACAGGTTTATTTTTTGTTAAAGGTGAGCGCGGAAAAGTGATGGTATTCATTAGTTGCTCGGAGATTAGAGTGAATGGTTAAATTTTATGGGCTTAAATGTTAGTGGGGTGGAGGTCGTGAGTGTTAGCTTTAAGTCGACTGATAAAAAATAACCTTCTCCTTTTGTCACAGTTTTTAGGCATATTTTATGGGGTTGGCATTGGCGGTAGTGCGGTTAGTATCACTTTTATTGCAATGGTATAATTTACGGTTAGTGCCCCAAATCCTGAAGTGAACTACTCCAAAATTAATTTCATCTAATTTTCGAGGTTTTTATATGCGACTAGCTAATCGTCTTAGCAGGGACAATTGAGGAGTTAGATAATTTGCTCCTAAAGTGTAAGGTAAAGCCTTTGTGTAAAATTTAACCTTTAGTGACCCTCTATTTAATATTGCGGTCTTGGCGCGTCTGAAGTTATGGGGGCTTTCTTCTATCTGCATTCTGGCCTATTGGCGGTATACTGTTTGGAGCTTAGACTTTGTTTAACTCCCAGTGAAAAATGTAAATCCCAGCGAAAAACTTCCATCTCTGATAAAGAATATACTGCAGTCCCACCCTGCCAGCGGCCAGTTGTGGGTTGGGTTTTCTGGTGGTCTGGACTCCACTGTTCTCCTGCACCTTCTGGTAACTTGCCAGGTTCCTGTGCGTGCGCTTCATATTCACCATGGCCTAAATGCAAATGCGGACATTTGGCTGGCTCACTGTAAAGAGTTTGCTGAAAGTCTGGCGGTACCCTTTACAGCCATTCAGGTTACTGTTGATTACAAAGATGGCGGATTGGAGCAGGGGGCTCGCCGGGCGAGATATGCCGCCTTCAATCAGGTGATGTCCGAAGGTGATCAAATTCTGCTCGGTCACCATGCGGATGACCAAGCTGAGACTTTCCTGCTGCGCTTAATGCGGGGCGCGGGCGTGTTGGGATTGGCCAGCATGTCCGAGAGCCGAACTATTGGAGATAATAAGTACTTACTGCGCCCTCTGCTCAGGGCGGGGCGAAAAGAACTAGAGCAGTGGGCTGAGGCTCACGGATTGAGCTGGATTGAAGATGACAGCAATGCTGATGAGGCCCTGGAGCGTAATTTTTTGCGGCATCGAGTTGTGCCACTGCTCAACCAGCGTTGGGGAGTGAGTCGCCAGATCGCTCGGGCAGCGGAGAACCTGAGGGAGTCTGCGGACTTGCTGTCTGAGTTGGCACTTGCTGACCTGGAGGAGGCTGATTTAAAGGCGGAGCGATTTGGCGAAAGTCTGGCCCTGCCTCGCTTCTTCAGCCTTAGCGAGGGGCGCCGTAAAAACCTTATGCGGCATTGGGTATTGGGCCAAGGGGGGCAGCCGCCAGAGTCAGCCCTATTAAATCAGGCGCTTTTCCAGGTGACTCATGCGGCAGAGGACGCACAGCTTGAAGTTAATCTGGGTGGGCGAGTGGTGCGACGTTTTCGAAATCGCCTTTACCTGACTCCTGAGCTGGCGCCAATTGCCAATAACTCCGATAAAAGTTGGCACTGGGATGGCCGCTCTAATCTGGCTCTGCCTGCGGGTGGCATTCTTCGGCCCTTGTCGGATTGGCCAGAGGACGATTATCGAGTGTGTTATCGCAGAGGAGGGGAGCGTGCGCACCCGGTAAATCGCTCCAGGTCACAAACGCTTAAGAAGCTCTTGCAGGAGTGGACCCTTGAACCCTGGCTCAGGGATCGTGTCCCATTGGTATTTTTGGGGGATGATCTGGTGGCTGTCGCGGGGCTCTTTTCATGCAAAGCAGGCTGCGCCATCCCGGATGAACCACCCGGCTGGCGGTTTTTCGATTGAGTGTTAAGGGGGTTTCTGCTACCCTGGCGCCCCGTCTAAAAGGCACCGGGAGAAGCTGGATTATCCGCCCGGGCCAGCCCTGTAAGCTCGACATTCATCGAGCGCTCAACTGACCAAGGTTTTGCATGACGCGCTATATTTTTGTAACTGGTGGCGTGGTTTCCTCGTTGGGGAAAGGTATCGCCTCCGCCTCTTTGGCCGCCATTCTCGAGGCCCGCGGCCTCAAGGTTACCATCCTCAAACTGGACCCCTACATCAACGTAGACCCGGGTACCATGAGTCCCTTCCAGCACGGCGAGGTGTATGTCACCGAGGATGGTGCCGAGACTGACCTGGACCTGGGTCACTACGAACGCTTTATCCGTACCCGGATGTCCAAGCGTAACAACTTCACCACCGGCCGCGTGTACGAGACCGTACTGCGCAAAGAGCGCCGTGGTGACTACTTGGGTGGCACCGTACAGGTGATCCCCCATATTACCGACGAGATCAAGCGCCGCGTTGTAGAAGGTGGCCGCGATGTCGATGTCGCTATTGTTGAAATCGGTGGCACCGTAGGTGATATCGAATCCCAACCGTTCCTGGAATCTGTGCGTCAGCTGCGTGTGGAAATGGGCACCAATCGCGCCCTGTTGATCCACCTGAGCTATGTGCCTTTCCTTGCCACTGCTGGTGAAACCAAGACCAAGCCGACCCAGCACTCTGTTAAAGAGTTGCGTTCTATCGGCTTGCAGCCGGATATTCTGCTGTGCCGTTCCGAGCGCGAGATCGATGAGGACTCCCGCCGCAAGATCGCACTGTTCACCAATGTTGAAGAGCGCGCTGTTGTACCGCTGCCCGATGCCAAGACCATCTACGGCGTACCGCGTCTTCTGCACAGTTACGGCCTCGACGATATCGTTGTGGAAAAACTGCAGCTGGAATGCCAGGCACCAGACCTTTCCGAGTGGGATGAAGTGGTCGATGGCAAGCTGAACCCGCAGCACGAAGTGAAAATTGCCATGGTTGGCAAATACATGGAGTTGCTGGATGCCTATAAGTCCCTGATCGAGTCTCTGACCCATGCGGGTATCAAGCATCGCTGCAAAGTGGATATCGACTTTATCAACGCTGAAGACGTTGAGGGTGAGAACGGCATTGACCTGATCAAGGATGCCGATGCAATCCTGGTTCCAGGTGGGTTTGGTGAGCGCGGTTTAGAGGGCAAGCTTGAATCTGTTCGCTACGCTCGTGAAAACAATATTCCTTACCTGGGCATCTGCCTCGGTTTGCAGTCTGTGGTTATCGAGTTCGCGCGCAATGTGCTCGGCCTCGAAGGTGCCAACAGTACTGAATTCAATACTAAAACCCCGCACCCGGTTATCGGCCTGATCACAGAGTGGATCGATAGTGAAGGCAATATCGAGAAGCGCGACGAGCAGTCCGACTTGGGTGGCACCATGCGCTTGGGCGGTCAGGAATGTCGCTTGGCTAAAGACACCAAGGCTCGCGATATCTACGGCGCAGACGTCATTGTAGAGCGCCACCGCCACCGCTATGAAGTGAACAACAACTACGTTGATCGCCTGCAGCAAGCTGGTTTGAAAATTGGCGGCTGGTCTGCAGACGATACCCTGGTAGAAATGGTTGAATTGCCGAACCATCCCTGGTTCGTTGCTTGCCAGTTCCACCCGGAATTTACTTCAACCCCGCGCGACGGCCATCCGCTGTTCGAAAGCTTTGTTGCCGCCGCAATGAAGCAGCGTGAAAACCAGGGTTAATCAGTAATCCGCCCCCGGTCTCTGGGACTGGGGGTGAGATGACAGGGAGCTGACAGTGAAAACAATTGAAGTCGGAAATATTCAGGTCGCCAACGATAAGCCCTTTGCGCTGTTTGGCGGTATGAATGTACTGGAATCCCGCGACCTGGCGATGCAGGTGGCTGAGCACTATGTAAAAGTCACTGAAAAACTGGGTATTCCCTATGTTTTTAAAGCGTCTTTTGACAAGGCCAATCGCTCTTCCATCAATTCCTATCGCGGACCGGGAATGGAAGAAGGCCTGAAGATTTTTCAGGAAATCAAAGATACCTTTAAGGTTCCCCTGATTACCGATGTCCACGAAGTACACCAGGCTGCTCCGGTTGCCGAAGTCGTGGATATTATCCAGCTGCCGGCCTTCCTGGCCCGCCAGACTGATCTGGTCGCCGCTATGGCAGCGACTGGTGCTGTGATCAACGTCAAAAAGCCCCAGTTTATGAGCCCGCCGCAAGTAAAAAATGTGGTGGAGAAATTTGCTGAGTGCGGCAACGAAAATATTCTTTTGTGTGAGCGCGGAGCCTGCTTTGGCTACGACAACCTGGTTGTCGATATGCTGGGCTTTAGCACCATGATCAATGCCTCCGGCGGTGCGCCGCTGATTTTTGACGTCACCCACTCACTGCAAATGCGCGATCCTTCCGGTGCAGCCTCTGGTGGTCGCCGTGCACAGGTCACTGAGCTGGGCCGCGCAGGTTTGGCTATCGGGATTGCCGGCCTGTTCTTGGAAGCACACCCGAATCCAGACAAAGCATTGTGTGATGGTCCCAGTGCATTGCCACTGGAAAAGCTGGAGCCATTCCTGGCGCAGATGAAAGCGGTAGATGACCTGATTAAAGGTTTTGAGCCGCTGGATACGAAATAAAAAAGAAATATTTTTGCGCGCCCTGATTGGGCGCGCGGCACTTTCCCCTCTGCTATTTGGCCTGAGCGCTGTAGCAAAAAGTGCGTAAAGTCTGATTTACGAAAACCTATTTTCAGTAAGTACCAATACGGAGCCCATTGTAAATGAGCAAGATTGTCGCTGTTAAAGCCTTTGAAGTAATGGATTCTCGCGGTAACCCTACCGTTGAAGCCGATGTAATCCTGGAGGATGGTTCTATTGGCTCCGCCTGCGCCCCCTCCGGTGCCTCTACTGGCTCCCGTGAAGCGCTGGAACTTCGCGATGGCGATAAAAGCCGTTACTTGGGCAAGGGTGTCCTGAAAGCGGTTGAAAATATCAACACTACTATCGCCGACCTGCTCAAGGGTATGGATGCTACTGATCAGCGCGCCCTGGACAAGGCGATGATCGATGCCGACGGCACTGAAAATAAGGCGAACTTCGGCGCTAACGCTATTTTGGCGGTTTCCCTGGCTGCCGCTAAAGCAGCTGCTGCTTCCAAAAAAATCCCTTTGTACCAGCACATTGCTGAGGTAAACGGCACTCCGGGCGAGTACTCCATGCCGGTGCCGATGATGAATATCCTCAATGGCGGTGAGCACGCTGACAACAATGTGGATATCCAGGAATTTATGGTTCAGCCGGTTAAGGCTGAATCTTTTGCCGAAGCTCTGCGCCAAGGTGCTGAGATCTTCCACTCCCTGAAGAAAGTACTGTCCAGCAACAGCCTGAACACTGCAGTTGGCGATGAAGGAGGCTTTGCTCCGAACCTGCCTTCCAACGAAGCAGCGCTGAAAGTGATTGCTGAAGCGGTAGAGAAGGCCGGTTACACCCTGGGTGATGACATTACCCTGGCTCTGGACTGCGCTTCTTCCGAGTTCTACAAAGATGGCAAGTACGATCTGGCTGGCGAAGGCAAGCAGTTCGATAGCGAAGGTTTTGCCAGCTACCTGGCCGATCTGTCCGCCAACTATCCGATCCTGTCTATCGAAGACGGTATGGACGAGAGTGATTGGGACGGTTGGAAAGTACTCACCGATAAAATTGGTGAAAAAGTACAGCTGGTAGGCGACGACCTGTTCGTAACCAACACCAAGATCCTGAAGGAAGGTATCGAGAAAGGTGTCGGTAACTCTATCTTGATCAAGTTCAACCAGATCGGCTCCCTGTCCGAGACTCTGGATGCGATCAAAATGGCTAAAGATGCGGGCTACACCGCTGTGATCTCCCACCGCTCCGGTGAGACCGAAGATACTACTATTGCGGATCTGGCGGTTGCGACTGCTGCTGGTCAAATCAAGACCGGTTCCCTTTGCCGTTCAGACCGCGTAGCCAAGTACAACCGTCTGTTGCGCATCGAAGCTGAGCTGAATGGCTCCGCTCCTTATCGCGGCCGCGCTGAATTCAAGTAATCCATTATTTGAATTAGCGTGCAAGTACTACAAAGAGGGGCTAGCCCCTCTTTGTAGTACTATAAATACGAACAAGCGAAATATCGTAATCTCGTATGAAATGGCTGCTGGCAATACTCACCATTATGCTCCTCGCCACCCAGTACCGACTTTGGGTTGGTGAAGGTAGTCTCGCCGAAGTTACCCGTCTCAAGCGTCAATTAGCCCAACAGCAAGAAAAAAATATCGCGCTGGTGCGGGAAAACCGTCAACTGTTCAGGGAAGTCCGCAGTTTGAAAGTTGGCACTGATGGTGTGGAAGCGAAAGCCCGTTATGACCTGGGACTGATCAAGGAAGGGGAAACACTGTTTATCTTCCTGGATAAGGAAGAGGCTGAAAATTGATTAAGGATTATTGGGTCATTGTACCCGCTGCCGGCGTTGGCAAACGTATGGGGGCTGATCGCCCGAAACAGTACCTGCCATTGCTCGGGCGACCACTGCTATCCCTGACTTTAAAAAATATTCTTGGGTGGCCAGGTTTGGCTGGCGTTGTAGTATCGCTATCGGAGCAGGATACCTACTTCCTTCACCTGAAAGAAGCAAACCACCCCTTGGTACACACCGTTATTGGTGGAGCTGAGAGAGCAGACTCTGTTCAGTCCGCCCTGGATTTCCTGGCGGAGCGAGAAAGCGGCGATACTCCGGTTTTAGTCCACGATGCTGCACGACCTTGTGTGTCTGAGCGCGATATTTGCGCTTTACTCAGTGACGAAGTCTCACCGATGGCACTTTTGGCGCGCCCCGCAAGCGACACATTAAAGCGCAGTCATATGACTGGCGGTGTAGCCTGTGTGGAAGAAACGGTTGACCGCGAAAGTATTTGGTTGGCGCAAACCCCACAGCGGGCCCCTCTCAGTACTCTGCACACATGCCTTGGTAAAGCCCTGGAACAAGGGGTCGCTGTAACCGATGAAGCCAGTGCACTGGAGTTTTTTGGCCATTCACCGCAATTGGTTGCGGGTGATAGTGACAATATTAAAGTGACGCACCCCGCCGATATCATAATTGCAGAAACTATTTTACGTCTGCGCTACTCCCCGACTGAGGATAAGCGATAGTGAGTTTTCGAATAGGCCAGGGCTTTGATGTGCACGCATTTGGCCCTGGTGATCATGTAGTGCTCGGAGGGGTACAAATCCCCTATGGGTATGGTTTGGTAGCTCATTCTGATGGGGATGTTTTACTGCACGCCCTATCGGATGCCTTACTGGGTGCTCTGGCCCAGGGAGATATCGGTAAACACTTTCCCGATAACGATGAACAATTTGCCGGAGCGGATAGCAGAAACCTGCTTCGACATGTTGTTGGATTAATCGATAGTAAAGGGTATCGCCTGGTTAATGCGGATATGACGTTGATTGCCCAGGCCCCCAAAATGGCTCCGCATATCGATGGAATGCGAGTCAATATTGCCGCTGACTGTGGTGTTGATTGCGGTGCGATCAGTGTCAAAGCAACCACTACAGAAAAGCTTGGATTTACTGGTCGCGGTGAGGGTATCGCCGCGCAAGCTACTGTTTTATTAGAGCGCAAAGATGTCTGAAGTTTGGAACCTGGATTGGCCCCGAGCGCTTGGGGGTACGGTAATTTCTGGCGATTTTCGCACAGAACCAGAAGATTTTATTGTCGATGAACTGGCTATGCCACCGGCTGATAAAGATGGTGAGCATGTTTACTTAAAGGTTAAAAAGCGTGGGGCAAATACCGCCTGGGTTGCCAAGGAATTGGCGAAGTTAGCCGGGGTGCAAAGCCGGGATGTCAGCTTTTATGGATTGAAAGACCGACATGCTGTTACCACTCAATGGTTCAGTGTATGGCTCGGACAAAAGCCAGAAGCAGACTGGTCGCAAATTAACAGCGATGAGATTTCATTGCTCCAGGCCTTCCGGGGGCCACGCAAGTTGCGTCGCGGCGAGCATGTAGGGAATCGCTTCAAGATTCGGCTGCGCAATGTAGAAGGTGATCGGGACAAAGCAGAAGAAGTACTTCAGCTAATTCCCAAAGGGGTGCCCAATTACTTCGGTGAACAGCGCTTTGGGATTGATGGCAATAACCTTAGCTTGGCAAAAAACTTAGCTGAAGAAGACGGTCGCTGCCGCAAAAGCGAAAAGGCCTTCGCCATGTCTGCTGCCCGTAGCTGGCTGTTCAATCAGGTTTTGGCTGAACGAGTCAACACCGGAACCTGGCAGAGCCCCCTCGTTGGAGAGCCTGAAGATTACCCAACCGGGCCTCTTTGGGGGCGTGGCAGAAACCTGTCAACGGATGCCCTGGGGCAGTTGGAAGAGCAAGTGCTGTCTCCGTGGCAGCCTTGGTGCAACTGGCTGGAGCACTGCGGTCTTAGCCAGGAGCGCCGGGCCATGATTTTATCCCCGGAGGCGTTTCGCTATGAGTGGGAAGGTGATCATTTAATCGTCGAATTTGCCTTGCCACCGGGTACTTTTGCTACGGCTTTGCTACGGGAGATAGCTCAGCTGGTCAATGTTAAACAGTGCACATAAAATTTGTATTTAGGTGACTGGCGCTGTTGTACAAATCATGGACAAGAAAAGAATATGGATCGCTTGAGACAAGAAGGTCTGGGGATGACTTCCCAGCGAACCCGTAATCGCTTGATCCAGCGATTGCGGGAAGAGGGGATATCCAACGAGGAGGTACTGGATGTAATGGCATCTACACCTCGACACCTCTTTTTGGATGAGGCCCTGGCTATTCGGGCTTATGAAGATACTGCTTTGCCCATAGGGTATGGCCAAACTATTTCCCAGCCATACATTGTCGCCCGTATGACTGAACTCTTACTGAGTAGAGCCAAGTCTCTACACCGGGTTCTGGAAGTGGGTACGGGCTCTGGCTACCAAACGGCCATTCTTGCTCGCTTGGTCGAACAACTTTATTCCGTCGAGCGTGTCGAACCTCTATTGGAAACCGCTCGCCATCGGTTGGGGGAGCTGGGTTATAGCAATGTAGAGTATAAGCTCAGCAGTGGGGGCTTTGGTTGGAAAGAAGAGGGTCCTTACGATGCAATCCTGGCTGCAGCAGCACCTGCAATGATTCCCGATGAGCTGCGAGAACAGCTGGCTCCGAATGGGGTTTTGGTAATTCCGGTGGGGGCTGAGCAGCAATACCTGACGATGGTGACTCGTCGTGAGGATAGTAATAAGTTTGATGTGGAAAAGTTGGAAGCGGTACGTTTCGTGCCTTTACTCGGTGGCGTGGTTCGATGAGATTTGCTGAGGTTCTAAAAAGTCGCTACCCCGGAGTACTACTGCGGGGAATGGCAATGGGGGCTGCCGATGTGGTGCCCGGTGTTTCCGGGGGAACTATTGCCTTTATTACCGGCATCTACCAGGAGCTTTTGGACTCCCTCAGTCGAATAGGCCCGCATTGTATTACAGTGTGGCGGAAGGAGGGGTTTCTATCTACTTGGCGCTATATTAATGGGAGCTTTTTGCTCTCTCTTTTCCTTGGGGTATTGTTGAGCGTTTTTAGCTTGGCCCACCTGATTAGTGGCTTACTGCAAAATTATCCAATTGTTGTATGGTCATTCTTTTTCGGTTTGGTTCTCGCCTCAATTGTTCCCATTGTGAGAAATATCCCCCGGTGGTCGCCATCTGTTTTGGTTTTTCTCGCACTGGGTATTGCGCTTGCAGTAACAGTGAGTGAGATGCGGCCTTCGGAGATACCGGCAACTCCACTTACGCTGTTTTTATCAGGTGCTTTGGCAATATGTGCGATGGCACTGCCGGGAATTTCCGGCGCTTTCCTGCTGTTATTAATCGGGATATACCCCAAGGTTTTAGCTGCAGTTCATGAACTCCAAATTTCAAACCTATTGTGCTTTGCGGCAGGGGCGGCAATAGGGCTGATGCTCTTCAGTCGCTTGTTGTCTTGGCTGATGCACAAATATGTAGCTAGGACATTGGCATTTCTTGCCGGGGTTTTGTTGGGTAGTCTGAAAATTATTTGGCCCTGGAAACTGCCAATTTCTGGGGAAATCGAAGCATCAAGCAAATTGGCCCCTTTGCTATCCAACACTTCTCCGCTAACTTATGTCGAGCAAACCGGCGACAGTGCTCATTTGGGGGGCGCAATTGTTGCGGCTCTAGGGGCAGCGCTCTTGGTTCTCGCTGTAGACTTCTTTGGCAAGGTGCACAGAGAGAAGTCTTGCGCCACTCCGCAATAAGATCTGGAAAATCTCGGTATGGCAGCGTTTTATCAAACTTTTCCAGAGATTTTTGGAGCTTTTCTTTAGACACTTTTTCCATAAATGCCGTGGTCTGATGTAAAAAGAGAATAATGGAATGTCATCTTTTGCAACCTCTTGAGCGCCGATATTGGCGGAACAAACTCCCTAAAATCGGTCATTGTTTGTGGGGGGTGTTTAAAATAATAGGCTTGCTGGTTCTGCTGCAGGCCGTTTCCTCCTGTTCCAGCCACAAAGCTCCCTCAAGCTCCCTACGCCAGCCCCCGAGTATCAAAATTACCCACCACACGGTTGGTAAAGGGGATACCCTCTATTCGATAGCCTGGCGTTACGGCAAGGATTTTCGCCAATTGGCGGCGATAAATGGTATCCGCTCCCCCTACCAGATATATCCTGGACAGAGAATCAGGCTGACGGGCTCAGTGCCAATCAAGGGCACTGCCAGCACGCAGAAGAAGCAAAAAGCGCCGGTTACAAAAGCCAAACCAAAAACAACTCAAACGACCACTGCTAAAAAATCTTTAACACCAAGCCCAAAGCGCCAATCAACAGCATCTCGCCGGAGCGGATCGGTCAACTGGCGCTGGCCCGCCAAGGGGAAAGTGATTAGTCACTTCCGCTCTGGGGACCCATTGCGTAAGGGAGTTGATATCGCGGGTGAAAAGGGTGAGTCTGTACTGGCAGCGGCTGATGGCACCGTGATCTACGCAGGAAGCGCCTTGAGAGGTTATGGAAAGCTGCTGATCGTCAAGCACAACGAGGTTTACCTCAGTGCCTATGCACACAATCACCGGTTGCTCGTAAAGGAGGGCAGCAGGGTAAAGGCGGGGCAAAGGATAGCGGAACTGGGTTCGAGTGGTACCGACCGCAACAAGCTCCACTTTGAGATTCGCAAAAACGGTCAGCCAGTAGACCCTCTTGCCTACTTACCGTAAGTTCACGGCCGCAGTAAAGCTCTGCAAATAAAAATGGACTTTTAACTAGTACCACTTGAGGTAGTCACTGTAATCGTGGCCATCCCAGGGTCAGCCGATTCAGTGGCTGTCGCCACATACCTGCGGCATTGATAGTTGTGTTATCAATGCACGAGTGTGTTGTGCGGCTGAAATTGGCAAAGTACAAGGAGCAGGGGAAATGGAAGCACAACGGCAAGACCAGTCTGTGACTGGCCAGGCAGAAGACTTTCCTCCTGAGTTAGACGTTGAAAATGATGAGCAGAAATTAGGTTCAACTGAAGCAGGTGTTAGTCGCACGCGGAAATCTGCGGCTAAAAAGAGTTCCGCACCCTCCCAGGCAGAGAAAAGTAGAGTTTGTAGATTGGATGGCGATGGCCATTTGCAGAAAAATCTCGACGCTACTCAACTCTATCTCAATGAAATTGGATTCTCCCCCCTATTGACCGCAGAAGAAGAGGTGTATTACGCGCGCAAGGCTTTGCGTGGAGATGCTGCGGCAAGAAAACGAATGATCGAGAGCAATCTTCGCCTTGTTGTAAAGATTGCTCGCCGCTACGTTAGCCGAGGTTTGGCACTGCTGGACCTTATTGAGGAAGGCAATCTGGGCCTGATTCGAGCAGTTGAGAAGTTTGATCCAGAGAGAGGTTTTCGCTTTTCCACTTACGCCACCTGGTGGATACGTCAGACGATAGAACGGGCCATAATGAATCAGACCCGGACCATACGCCTGCCCATCCATGTCGTGAAAGAGTTAAACGTGTACTTGCGTGCATCTCGAGAGTTGGCGCAAAAGCTGGATCACGAGCCATCTGCAGAAGAAATTGCCACCCTCCTTGAGAAGCCAGTCGAAGATGTCGAGCGTATGCTGGGGCTCAATGAGCGGGTTACTTCTGTAGATACTCCCATTGGGCCCTCTTCTGAGAAGACCTTGGTAGATACCATCCCCGATCAGCAGGAATCTGACCCAGCAGAGCTTTTACAGGACAGGGACCTTTTTGACAGCATCAACCGCTGGTTGGGAGAGTTACCTGACAAGCAGTGTGAAGTGGTCTCTAGGCGGTTTGGTTTGCGCGGTTTTGAAGCGAGCACCCTGGAAGAAGTAGGGCGTGAAATCGGTCTCACCAGGGAGCGGGTCAGGCAGATACAGGTGGATGCACTGAAACGTTTAAGAGAGGTTATGGAGAAGCAGGGGCTCGACGGGCATTCACTATTTGGCAATTTGTAGCCTCTACTCCTTGATAATACCCCACTGCCAGTTTCTGGCTGTGGGGTTTTTTATCATCTCTTCTTACTGAGCTGAAGTCTTCGGGCTACGAGTTACTTCCTGACCCAGCGTCCCAGATTGTCCTGGTAGTATTCTCCAGGTGATAAGCGTGCTTCCAACTTTTCAGCGGCGCGTGTTGCCACCTGGGCTATATCAATTTTATTGCGTTCAGCGATTCGAGCGTAAGCAGCTTTTCGCTTGGCATTCACTTCTTTGACCAGCTTTTCCAATTCTGGTGAGCTGGCATCTACGATAGCGATGTATCCGCTATTGGCTTCACCAACCAGTCCCTTACTTTTGGCTTCATTTAGGGAAATTGCCATTGCAGGCAGGGCGATTAATAAGCTCAGTGCCAAAAAGGCTTTCATTAATGTCTTCATATTTGCCTCCTTAGAAAATCCCTTCCTTGTCTTCAAACAGGTTGTCCAGGTCTTTGTCGACCTTGACCCGAATTTCATGCTCAATTTTCACATTCAGGTTTACTGTAATTGGCTCACTGGGAGCCTTTACCGCTACAGTGGGTGTACACCCTGTAGCAACCATAGCGTATAGCAGCCCCATAGGAATCAGTCGGCTGGCTTTCATCTGACACTCCTCACAGTACCTCTTTGGTACCCTTTTACTTTTTG
The DNA here is from genome assembly GCF_052466985.1 of Microbulbifer maximicatervae (SeqCode). NCBI lineage: Bacteria > Pseudomonadati > Pseudomonadota > Gammaproteobacteria > Cellvibrionales > Microbulbiferaceae > Microbulbifer > Microbulbifer maximicatervae (SeqCode). Next base: position 2,323,236 of record NZ_CP174298.1, on the reverse strand, counting down.
TACCTAGCCCGTGTTACCTGCCTGGTTCAGCAGGTGAGTTGGATGCCGGCAGACCCAAGTATTTTATTGAGTCAACCTTAACCGGTAATGAACCAAGCAGGCTTGTACATACCAATAAAGGCTACTTCACTCCTGACCTATTGGTCCAGCTGCTTTTCCAGGGTTTCAGTCAAATCACGACTGGCTTGCAATGAGCGCAGCATGTCTGGGATATTGTTTTCCAGGTTCAGGTTGATCACCAGGTCTCGATCAGAATCGATAGCCTCACTTCGCCCAACCAGCTTTAGCTGTAGTTGGAGATCTCCGCTGGCTGGATAGTCTATGCTGCCTTCCAGTGATTGAAACTCATAATCTTCCAATGCATTGGCTATCAACTTGAGTTGGGGGTTGCTTGCCAGCATCTGCGGAGAGAAGGCTCCGTAGTAGCGCAAGCGTCCGCCTGGAGCTTCACCCTGAAGGTGGCCGGCTTCCACAGTGATACCCTCAGGCCCCGTTACAATGGGGATTTCCAAATTAATTAGCCCGCTGGCCTCAAAGTTCTCTGAGTCCGTCTCCTGAGCTAAAGCCCCTAGAGAAATACCTTGTGCATGTACAATGCTTTTTCGAGTCTCTTCAGCGAGATTCCAAATAAGGGCTGATGAAGTAACCTTGCCTTGCAAAAAATCAGCAGAAAAATTATGCAATGTAATATCTTTCTGTTTGTCCAGTTGCAGTGATAACTGGACATTTTTCACTGGTAAGCCCGCGTTAATAGATTCTATCGATAGTGGGTATGCTGTAGGTGTGATCCAGTGCCCATCTTCGTTTTCTACTTTTAGATCTCCACTGATTCCGGTGGCAAAACTATCTTTATAGGTTGCTGCAATATCGTCCAATGAAACATGGATACTATCTTTGGACTGGGAGGGCAAAGACACAGAACCACCGGCAGAAAGTCTACCCGAGACGATATTGAGGGGAAGGCCCTGGATCGTATCGTTTAGAGAGCGATCCGTACTAAAGGTAACTTCAGGAACGGTAAATTCAACTCCACCTGAGGATTTTGATAAGTCGTAAGAGCCGCTTAAATCAATTTCAATTGCACCTGCTTTAATTTGACTATGACTTGTTAGCTTATTGTGTTGCAGGGATAGCTTGCCTTTGGCTGAAGAGTTAACCTTGTACTTTTCCGGTGTCTCAATCTCTAAATTGTTACTATTAAATTCACTGTCCAGCGCTGTAGCACCATTTTTGATGGTAACAATACTATCAAGAAAATTGAGGTCTCCAGAAAGGGAAAATTGCTCGGTGTTGATAATTCCAAACTGACTGCTTATTTCTGGGAGAGTACAGATTGTAGGTTCTGTTACTTCGCAGTGTACTGTTGGTATATCTAAGTTTACCCTGTCAGCCGCCAATGTTTTGGTTGCTATTTTTTCTCCAGATACTTTAATGCTCTCTAGCGTGAATTTTTGACCTTTAAGATTGCTTTCAATCTTTGCCTTGGCAGTTGAACTCAAATTAGTAACTGCTAATTCTCTGGATCGCTCATAAAGTTGGGGTATTTTTGTCTTTAGGTCAAAGTTACAGGCACTGATGTCAGAGAAGTGACATTGTATGTCGCTAGCGGTTAACTGTACTGTCGAGTCCCCATTGGAGCCTTGTATCGTTGCAGTTAGAGATCCTTGTTCGACCTTAATATCTCTTTGGTTGGGATTGGTCAGGTCACCTGTAATGGAGATAAGATCTTTAATGCTTGCCTGTATCTTGCTCTGATGTAATCCAGTAGTAATTAAAGGCGAGTTTTTTCCTGATGTGGAAGCTGAAATATCCAATTGAATAGTTTGGTTTGGTATCAATTCTAATTGAAAGCTATTTACTTCTGGAGAGTTAATATTGTTAAGCGAACTAAGTTGAAGTTTACCCTTAAATGCCACATCTCCATTAACACTATCTATAGGTAGTGCTGGCAAGTGCCTGAGATATAGGGGGGAATTAACTATAGTATTTGCACTTGTTAGATGAAAAGTACCTTCGATATCTAATTCGGGAGATGTCGCCGATGTGCTCGAGCTAAAGTCCGCACTTAATAGCGGGGTATTGGTGTTTTTATCAGTACCTAAAGCTATATCAAGCTCGCCACTCCCCTTGATATGTCGAGGTTTAAACGGAAATAGTGATTCAAGTGTTATTTTTATTGGATTGCTTATAGATAATTTGGCTTCTATATTGGAGTTTGGTTGAGCGTATGGGATTGTGGCCTTTAGATCATTGCCATTAAGTTGAATGTCAATTTCTCGGTAGCTTGAAATGGATAGCAGATTGTCTGGCAAGCTAATCGCGGTGGTAGCTATAATTTTGCCTGATACTGTCGGCTTAGTTGTGGAGCTAGCTTTAGGTTCAAATATCTCTATCAGTGGGGCTATAGATTCCAGCTCTGATACAAGTTCACTGTTTAAAACCCATGTGTCAGTTTCTAGTTTAGCAATAGTTATATCAGCTTCAGACAGAATCTTTGAGTTGTTAGTTAGTATTCTGGGTTTTAGTTTGATTTCTGACAAACCTAAATAAGCCTCAAAATATAAATTAAGCTCGCCAAACTGGGGGTGTTTAAGGGGAGTCTCGGCATGAATTTTTGTGTTGTCGCGAGCTATATTTAGTGGACCGCCAATCAATTGGCTATCGAGTACTATTTGCTTAACAGATATCTTGCCTGGCAAAAAGCGGGTTAGACTTTGGCTTAGGGTACTTAACGATAATGTATTATTTGTCTTGACATTATTTTCCGGGAGCTGCTCGTCGATATGGGCTTTGGTAACGATATCTTCAGCTTCCATGCTCCTGGTTAGCTTTTCTATTGATAGTTCAATTTTTTGAGTGTTATCTCGGTCATAAATAATATGGAAAGGATAGACAATTTTTACTCCCTCGAGGAGGATAATACTATTTACACTGGACTTTAGGCGAACTTCCTGGATAGAAACTTCTTTAAAACCCAGTCGTAGTCCTGTCAGCTCCTGAATAACTACCTCTCCTGAGAAAATATTGATTAGCTGAGAGGCAACGATATCCTTTTTCCACCAGCTAGCTGCTATGAGGGCAGCTAAAAAACAAGATAGAGTTATGATGGAGATACGGAGTTTACGCACACTGAACCTCGGAATTCCCGCAAGAGATTAGCTCAAACTTAAATCTATTATTCGTTACGAAAGGGCGAAGTAGGAGTACTTTATTTCCTTACTTCTACCTTATGACGAGTTTACCAGATTGGATAATTATACTGGCTGCAATTTCTCACCATGTTGGTCAGTATCTACTGTGCTGTGGGGTAGGGCAGACAGTAAGTGCTCTATATGGGTATATAATCGACCACTATTATATAGCGTTAATCTATTTAAGGTGGCGCACTGATAGTTTTTGCCTTCTCCGTCGATGTTACCTCTGTGCTTGTGGAGGCAGATGTGCCAAGAGTGGCTGTGGGCAAGGCTGCAAGGGCAAGCAGTAATCTAACTTATCTATGCGTGGCACCAATCGCGCTGGGAAGCTATAGTCCGGTTTTTAACTTGGGTGATAAATAGTATTAGCCCGGGTAACGATATTGTTGGTCCAATTAATCGAATTCATACTGCCCCGGAAGGGCATAGAATGACTGAAGGTGTTTCAATAATGAAAGATAGCCAGCCAAAGACCATTTACCTGAAAGACTATCAAGTACCAGATTACCTGGTGGATGCTACTGATTTACATTTTGAGCTGGAACCCAAGGCAACTTTGGTCAAATCTCGTTTGAATATTCGCAGAAATCCGCAAGCGGGTGCAGGGCTGCCGCCTTTAGTGCTGGATGGTGTCGAGCTGGAATTACTTTCGGTTTCTTTGGATGGAGTTTTGTTGTCTAAATCTGATTATCAGGTTCTACCTGAGGGCCTGTCTATCCCTGTAGAGAAACCAGAATTTCTGCTGGAAATCCGCAATCGGATAAATCCGGAGGAAAACACATCTCTAGAGGGATTATATCTCTCTAATGGTATGTATTGCACCCAATGCGAAGCTGAAGGGTTTAGAAAAATAACTTTCTATCCTGACCGGCCGGATGTTATGTCCAAATTTACCACCACCATCGTCGCGCCGATGGACCACCCAGTACTACTTTCAAATGGCAATGAAGTTGAAAGGGGTAGATATGAAGATGGTCGTCAGTTTGTAACTTGGGAAGATCCATTCGCCAAGCCGGCTTACTTATTTGCGTTGGTAGGCGGGGACTTGGAGCATGTGGAAGATAGCTTCACAACAGCCTCTGGTAGAAAGGTTAAGTTACAGATCTTTACGGAAGCGAAAAATATTGGGAAGTGTGATCATGCTATGCGCTCACTTAAAAATGCGATGCGTTGGGATGAGGAAACTTACGGAAAGGAATATGACCTAGACATCTTTATGATTGTTGCTGTTGATCATTTCAATATGGGGGCTATGGAAAACAAAGGATTAAATATTTTCAATTCGGCCTGTGTGCTCGCTAGCCCGGAAACAGCAACGGATTCAGCTTTTCAGCGGATTGAGTCTATTGTAGGACATGAGTATTTTCACAACTGGTCCGGCAATCGGGTTACTTGCCGGGATTGGTTTCAGTTGAGTCTGAAGGAAGGTTTTACCGTATTTCGTGATGCGGAGTTCTCCGCTGATCTTAATTCCCGAGCGGTTAAGCGTATTGAAGATGTATCCCTTTTGCGTACTACCCAGTTTGCTGAAGATGCCGGCCCTATGGCCCATCCTATCAGGCCAGATTCTTATATAGAAATTTCAAACTTTTACACTCTGACAATTTATGAAAAGGGTGCGGAAGTTGTACGGATGATTCATACACTCTTAGGTGCAGAAGGGTTCCGCAAAGGAAGTGACTTGTACTTTCAGCGGCACGATGGTTGCGCGGTAACCTGTGAAGATTTCGTCAAGGCGATGGAAGATGCTAACAAGGTTGAACTGAAGCAATTCCGCAACTGGTACAGCCAAGCAGGCACGCCGATACTTGATGTGACAGATAGCTTTAATGAAACTGATGGCACTTATAGTCTAACTATTCGCCAGTCTTGCCCTTCATCGCCAGGTCAGGAAGAGAAGTTACCTTTCCACTTACCAATAAGAATTGGATTGCTGGGGGCTGATGGCGCAGAGCTTGTACTCAATGAGCAGGGTGATACTGAAACTGTTTTACAGTTAACAGAAGATGAGCAATCTTTTGAGTTTTCCGGACTTGCGGAGAAGCCTTTACCCTCATTGCTGCGAGGCTTCTCCGCTCCAGTAAAAATAAGGTACAACTATAGTAATGAGCAGCTTCAATTTTTAATGAGGAAGGATAAGGACACGTTTAACCGCTGGGATGCAAGTCAGCGCCTAGCATTAAATGCTTTGTGTGAGCTTCAGGTGGCTTTTCGTAAAGGTGAGGAGCTACAGGTACAACCAAGTTTAATTAGTGCTTATAAAGAGGTTTTACAGGATGTTGATCTCGATCTAGCGCTGGTTGCAGAGATCTTGCAGTTGCCCAGCGAGCAGTTTATCGCTGAAGAGTCATCATCTATTGATGCGGAAGCAATAATTGTTGCGAGGGAATTTGTAAGGAAGGTAATTGCAGGTGAATTATTTGATGAATTTCGCACGCGCTATCTAGAATTGAATACGACTACGCCCTATAGCCCGAATGCGTTAGATATTGCGCAAAGACGACTTAAAAATACCTGTTTATCCTATATGTGCATAACAGAAACTGAGGAGGCGTTAAATATAGCCCAGGTTCAGTTTGAGAGCGCTAGTAATATGACAGATAGTGCGGAGGCTCTCGCTGTTATTATTAATCATGCACCGGAAGATCGAGCCAGGGCGTTGATTGAGCAATTTTATGAGCGCTGGAAAACCGATACTCAAGTCGTAGAACTATGGCTGAGTCAGCAGAGTTGTAGTCCCAAGCGCGGTACATTGGAAAATATTCGTGCACTTATGGATCACCCTGCTTTTGAAATGAAAAACCCCAATAAAGTAAGGTCTGTAATAGGTGGTTTTGCTAATCGTAATTTTAAGCAATTCCATAAGAGCGATGGTAGCGGGTTTGAGTTTGTTGCCGATCAGGTTCTGGCCTTGGACAAGCTAAATCCACAAATTTCAGCAAGACTGGTTATACCGATCACACGTTGGAAAAAATACTCTGGTAGCCTGGGTGAGAAGATGAAAGTTGCCCTGCAAAGGATTGCTGATTCGGGAGACCTATCTAAGGATTTGTTTGAGGTAGTCAGCAAAAGCTTGATTTAAAATAAATGCCCGCTTGGGGTATGCTGGACATACCCCATTTTCTTATAGAATTTTGTTATCTTTTTCTTCGCCTAGCTGGACTAAATGTAGCTTGTTTCCATCATTTTTTAGCTCAGTGATTGAAGTGTAGTCGGGCCTAAACTGTTGTACTTTTTGGTGGTTTCGGATATGTGCAACAACTGAATTGATGACCATAAAATGGCAGAAGATAAAGGTGTCCTCTGAAAGACTTTCCAAATACCTGATTATTCCATCGCGCCAATCTTTTTGTTCTCTGTCGCAGGGGTCCCACTCTCCAGTAAGTAATGTTCGTAACCAGGTTAGGCGTTGAGCTTTGGGTATTTCCTCTGGTGTAGGTATTTCCGTCACTGCATTTTCAATTACAACCTCTATATCCCAAACTTCGGCCAAGGGCTTTGCTGTTTGCTGTGCACGGAGTTTGGGGCTGCTTATTAATTGAACTTTCTCGAGTGTGGAAAGTTTTAGGGCTAGCTCTTCTGCCTGCTTGTAACCTTCGTCTGTGAGTATTGGATCGGGGATGTGCTCCCCTTTCGCTGCTTCTCCATGCCTGATTAAAAAAATTCTTGCCATCTATGCCAGCCTAAAGATAACCATTCAACCTATCGTCGGGTATATGTTGCCATAAACTGAGAAGCTCTGGTGAATTAAACGCCCTGGCTGAGGGATGATTGCCAAATCGCTTACTGTGTTTTCCTGAAAACTCTGGCCAATCATTGCCGGGTTTCCCTGTTTCAGCAAAATTCAGCCAAGCTTGTTGCATTGAGGCACTTAATAAATGGGGGTTTTCTTCAGCACCATATAGTGTTTTCAAGGACTGATCGCTATGGGTTCCAAATACATAACCAAGCTCAACGGCGTGACAGGCCCCTAGTAAAGGCTGTGCGGCGAGAGGTTGTGCAAAGTGATAGTGATAGTTTTCCCCCTGATGACTTTGTAGGTGTCTCAGCCCAGGCAAGGTGAATACCATATCAGTGAGCAAAAGGTTCCAGGCTCGACTCCACTCTGGCCAGGGATTGTCTGTCATTTTTTTTGCTAGTTGATAGTAATGTCTGAGTAGGGGCTTTAACTCGGACTCTGGGATAAGCCATTCGAGATGAGTGCATATTTGCCGGTAGTCCATGTTAAAGCTTTGAGGGTTTATCGCGCTGAAGAGATTCCATTCCTCCAAATTGTTCCCTAACAAAAGGGATGTTTGGTGTGTCGGGGAGAGCTTTTTTTCAGGGGAAAAAAGTTCCCTGTCTGCGACAGGTTTAAATGGCAGTTGCCCCCATTTTGCTGTCATAGACGTGTCAGAGAGTATTGCTTTTTGGGTTTTCAGAAGAAGTTTGGTCGGACAATTTTTTAGTGAGATGCCACCAGAGATTTTCTCAAATTGTTGAATGAAAGTCTTACCAACATGGTTAGCGCTTTGCTGGGAGTGAGAGGCTCTTGGGTGCCCACTTTGGACAATTGCACGCCGTATAAGGCCTTTACATTGTGGAGTTTCAAGTAAGGAGGCAATACTCATTGCCCCGGCTGATTCGCCAAAAAGAGTGATATTGTTTGGATCTCCGCCAAATGCTGAGATATTTTTCCGAACCCATTGTAGGGCGGCTATTTGATCTAAAAGCCCTTCATTGCCGGTTGATGGTATATCACTAATATCCTTTAGGCGCAGAAATCCCAGGGCGCCTAAGCGGTAGTTTATAGTGACAACAATTGTCCGACCGCTAGCTGCCAAGTATTTACCATTGTAAATTTCTTGGCATCCTGATCCCATGTAAAAAGAGCCGCCATGAACCCAAAACATTACTGGCAGCTTTTTTCCTTGCGACATTGCGGGAGAGAATACATTCAAATAGAGGCATTCCTCCCTTTCAGGAAGATTCCCGTTTTGATCTCGAACTTCCATTAGGGTGGATGAGTTTTGCGCTGCTGGTGAACCAAAGCTATGCGCTTGGAAAGGATTTTTCCAGCGGTCCAACTCTTGCGGTGGTAGCCAACGTAAATTCCCTACAGGGGGGAGAGCGTAGGGAATACCCAAGAATTTATATACGCCAGTTTCTTCATCTGTGGTTCCGATGATTGGCCCGGCAGGCGTATCAACAACGGGGGTAGGCTTTTTGTTTAAGTGCCTGCCAATTTCCGGGTCTGTAGTCATTTGTAACTTCCTAATCTTGCTGAAGTTAGCACGAAAACTGTTTTTCTCCTGCCGCAGCCTAACTCCTCCTTGAAAACGTTTTGAATTACGTCCATACAAAAGTAGTGCGCGTAAAAACGTACTGGCGTAATTGTTTTTTTATGGAGGGAAATTAGTAAGGCAATGTATTAGTGAATCTAGTCACGGATGGGCTCAAAGTGGGGTATTTTCCGTCTTTAAGCTCAGGCCATGAACTGTGTATTTAGGAAGTTGCACCGTTTGAAGTTGGTGAGAGCATGATTGCGAAAATCTTTGACAAATCCACGGGCTCAATCGACGAGCGATCACTGGAAGGGCTATCTTTGACCTCTCCTGGTCTTGTCGAAATGCCCGCAGATCCTGAGGATATTGCGTCTTTTTCCAAGGACGGAGTAGACCTTGTTATTGTTTTAAAGTCCGGTCAAATCATCATTATTTCAGGGTTTTACCTGTTAGATGAAGAAGGTGACCATAGTGAGCTAGTGCTAACAGGGGCTGAAGAGCCTCTTATGTTAGCTTCTAATGGAGACTTAATCTCCGCCTTTGCTGCGGCTGGTGGTGCATCTTATCCCGCACCAGCGCCGGCCAATCCCGGTTTTTCTTGGTGGATTCCAGCATTAATTGCCCTTGGAGTTGTTGTTATAGCTGTTGCGGCTAGTGATGACGATGACAATAACGGCGATCGTTTTTTTATTCCTGATTCTGATGCCGACGCTGACTCAGATGCTGATGCTGATGCTGATGCTGATGCTGATGCTGATGCTGATGCTGATGCTGATGCTGATGCGGACGCTGATGCGGATGCGGATGCGGATGCGGATGCGGATGCCGATGCGGATGCGGATGCTGACGCGGATGCGGATGCGGATGCCGACGCGGATGCCGATGCGGATGCCGATGCTGACGCGGATGCTGATGCTGATGCCGATGCCGATGCCGATGCCGATGCCGACGCGGATGCTGACGCAGATGCCGATGCCGATGCCGATGCCGATGCTGACGCGGATGCGGATGCGGATGCGGATGCGGATGCCGACGCGGATGCGGATGCCGATGCTGACGCGGATGCTGATGCCGACGCGGATGCTGACGCAGATGCCGACGCTGATGCCGATGCTGACGCGGATGCTGATGCCGACGCCGACGCCGACGCCGACGCCGATGCCGATGCCGATGCCGATGCCGACGCAGATGCCGATGCTGACGCGGATGCTGATGCCGACGCCGACGCCGACGCCGACGCCGATGCCGATGCTGACGCGGATGCTGACGCGGATGCTGATGCCGACGCCGATGCCGATGCCGATGCCGACGCGGATGCCGATGCCGATGCCGATGCCGATGCTGATGCGGATGCGGATGCCGACGCCGATGCCGATGCAGATGCAGATGCAGATGCTGATGCTGATGCTGATGCTGATGCTGATGCTGATGCCGATGCGGACGCTGATGCGGATGCCGATGCCGATGCCGATGCCGATGCCGATGCCGATGCGGATGCGGATGCGGATGCCGATGCCGATGCCGACGCGGATGCGGATGCGGATGCGGATGCCGACGCCGACGCTGACGCGGATGCCGATGCCGATGCCGATGCCGATGCCGACGCTGACGCCGATGCCGATGCCGATGCTGACGCCGACGCTGACGCCGATGCCGACGCTGACGCAGATGCGGATGCTGATGCCGACGCGGATGCTGACGCAGATGCGGATGCCGACGCGGATGCCGATGCAGATGCTGATGCTGATGCCGACGCAGATGCGGATGCCGACGCGGATGCCGACGCAGATGCCGATGCGGATGCCGACGCGGATGCTGACGCAGATGCCGATGCCGATGCCGATGCCGATGCCGATGCTGACGCGGATGCCGACGCGGATGCCGATGCCGATGCCGATGCTGACGCGGATGCTGATGCCGATGCCGATGCCGATGCAGACGCTGATGCTGACGCGGATGCGGATGCCGACGCCGACGCCGACGCGGATGCCGATGCGGATGCGGATGCCGACGCCGACGCCGACGCCGACGCGGATGCCGATGCGGATGCTGATGCTGACGCTGACGCTGATGCCGACGCAGATGCCGATGCCGATGCTGACGCGGATGCTGATGCCGACGCCGACGCCGACGCCGACGCGGATGCGGATGCCGATGCGGATGCTGATGCCGACGCGGATGCTGACGCAGATGCCGATGCCGACGCTGATGCCGATGCCGATGCCGATGCCGATGCCGATGCTGACGCGGATGCCGACGCCGACGCCGACGCTGACGCCGATGCGGATGCGGATGCCGATGCAGACGCTGATGCGGATGCGGATGCAGATGTCGATATCGACATAAATATTGATATTGATATTGACATCAATATTGATATTGACGTTGACATTATCATCATCAATATCGGATCAAATTCTCAAGAGCCTGGTGAGCTTCAAGACAGCGATGTAGAAGCTCTCGATAGCGGTGCCGGAACGCCGTCTGATGCGTTGTTCGCTTGGGTGCCCGATGGGGATGCCGACGCGGATGCCGACGCGGATGCCGATGCGGATGCCGATGCCGACGCGGATGCCGATGCGGACGCCGACGCTGATGCGGATGCGGATGCGGATGCGGATGCGGATGCGGATGCGGATGCGGATGCCGACGCTGATGCGGATGCCGATGCCGATGCCGATGCCGATGCGGATGCGGATGCCGATGCGGATGCCGATGCGGATGCCGATGCGGATGCCGACGCTGATGCGGATGCCGACGCTGATGCTGATGCTGATGCTGATGCCGATGCTGATGCTGATGCTGATGCTGATGCTGATGCTGATGCTGATGCCGATGCCGATGCGGATGCCGACGCTGACGCAGATGCGGATGCTGACGCGGATGCAGATGCAGATGCAGATGCAGATGCAGATGCAGATGTCGATATCGACATAAATATTGATATTGATATCGACATCAATATTGATATTGACGTTGATATTATCATCATCAATATCGGATCGGATTCGCAAGAGCCTGGTGAACTTCAAGACAGCGATGTAGAAGCTCTCGATAGCGAAGCTGGAACGTCGTCCGATGCGTTGTTCGCTTGGGTGCCCGATGGAGATGCAGACGCTGACACTGATGCAGACACTGATGCAGACGCTGATGCAGACGCTGATGCAGACGCGGATGCAGACGCTGATGCAGATGCTGATGCAGACGCTGATGCAGACGCTGATGCCGATGTAGACATCGATATAAATATCGACATAGATATCAACCTTGATATCGACATTGATATTGATATCACCATCATCAATATCGGTTCTGATTCAACCGTTGGATCTGATGGGTTCCTCGATATCGACGTTACTGCAGATGCGGGCGAAGGTATGCTGGGTGCCGGTTCTAACCTGTCAATCGATGAGCTACTTGAGTCAACGAGTGAAGATGCTCAGGTATTTGAGTCGGGTGAAAATGAGGAGGGTGTGAGCCCGACCTTAGATTCCAGTGGCATGGTTGGTGGCACTGATGCCCTGACAGCGACAGATAATGCAGCGGCGTTTGAAGATCCTGTTGGAGATATGTGGCAACAAAATGGCTTGAGTGACACCTAGATCAGATAGCCTTTCATTAACTTATTTACCGGGCCGCAAGGCCCGGTTTTTTTTGGCTAGACTTTCGTAGCCACTCTACGAAACCGTTGATGTCTAGCGGTGAGTGCGTGTTTTATCTCTCCAATAATCAGTGAAAAGTGAACATAGTGGAAGTGTTTAAACGACTATGGAAAATGTCAATGCTATTTGCTCTGGCATTTTGGGCTCTCCTTGCTGAAGCTGACCTCTTTGGTTCGTCTCCCACAGCTGAAGTAATTAGTCCAAGTAAAATGGATGTCGAAGTGAATGATTCACTTAGGCAGTTATCGTTTAGTGAGTATGAAAGGGGAATTAAACGAAATGAACTTAATATCCTTGAAGTCGTGCATCAAGCGGTGGGTTGGCACCCCCTAATTGCAGAAGCAATAGGTAGTCTTTACCAGCAGAGGCAGGGCGTCCGTTCCGCAAGGTCAGGATATTTCCCGCAGTTGAGTGCTGGTGTCGTGGCTGGGCATGATTCTGAATATAAGCGTGAAGGTGATGGTCACGCATTTCAGATGAATGTTTCACAGATGGTTTATGACTTTGGCAAAGTATCCAGTAGCGTTTCTGTTGCCCAAGCTGGGGTGCAAAGATCGCAAGCTGAAGTTCTCCAATCTATTGATGAAGTTGCAAGGAGAACTGCAAAAGCTGCGATTGAAGTTCAACGTTACCAGTCACTTCTAATTACTTCTGATGCACAAGTTCAAGGTGTATCTGCTATTGCCAGACTTGTGCAAATTCGAAAAGAACGAGGGGTGAGTTCTCGTTCAGATGTTTTACAAGCTCAGTCTAGAGTAGATGCTGCGCAGGCCTCCAAGCAACAGGTTGAAGCCCTGTTGCGTCGGTGGCGTAGCACGCTACAAAAATTAACAGGCTTTCAGTCCCCTTTTCGAGTTGCTATGTATGTTCCGGAAGATGTCGCCCAAGCTTGTGACGTTGAATCGTTTAATCTGTCCTCTGTTCCAGAGGTTCTGGTTGCCGAAGCAGATAGAGCTGAGGCAGAAGCGAAACTAAAGTTGGCGAAAGCAAACACTTGGCCGACATTCACTTTGGACGGTAATGTAAATCAATATTTGGATCAAAACTATGTAGATGCCAACGCCCTCAATGAAAATGAAAAAGCCATCTTCCTAAATGTTTCCATGCCTATATACCAAGGCGGAAAAATATCTGCTGGTCGAGAAGGCGCTAATTATGCCTTACAGTCAGCGGATGCTGCTCGGGATTCAGCTCAGCTGTCAGCAACCCAAAAGTATCGGGAGGCACAAGAGGAGGCAGAAGGGTTAATGCGAAGTTTGGGGGCGCTTAGTGCCAGGGAAAGTGCAATTGCAGAAACAAGGGATCTGTATAAGCAGCAATACTCCACCTTGGGAACAAGAACTTTAATTGATTTGCTAAATTCAGAGCAGGAATTACACCTTGCTCGTCTGGAAAAAAATAATACGATTTTTGATTTGCATTTATTAAAAATTGACTGCTTACATAGTCGTGGCGGTATGCGTGAAGCCTTCAAGCTAGAAGGTATTCAAATTCAGGGCGTGGAGGTGTTGCCTTGAATAATAACCAAATTGAAAGTACTAATGATGGTGAGGGTTCATCTTTAGATACCTCCAATATGGCATCTGACTTTGATCCATGGTGTGAGGCAATTATTGCCATTGCACGACATTATCGTATCGACTGTTCGGCTGAGAGAGTACGAATAGCGGGAAATTGGGGGGGCTGTGATTCGGTAGAAGGTGTTATTCGTCAGATGTCGCGGCAAGCAGGCCTAACGGTTAAATTTTGCCCATTCACAGAGTCTGCGATTAATTCTTGGAGATTGCCTGTTGTAGCACAAACGATAGATGGACAGTTGATTGTCATCGATTCTGTATCCAAGCAAGAGCAACTGAGTGTTACCTACTGTGGCGATAAAGGCCTAAAAACGAGTGTGCCTCTGTGTGAGTTGAAGAGTCAAATTTTAAGTTTGGCAATATTCCGGCCTAGGCGTACAGCGACTGATTCTAGAATTGATGAGTACATTAAGCCCCACGATAAACATTGGTTTCGACGTATTATATTACGGGACTTAAAACCCTACTTTCATGTGATGATTGCTACTACAATCGCTAATTCATTGGCGTTAGCAGGCATCATTTTTTCCAAGCAAGTCTATGATCGAGTAATCCCCGCCGAGTCATTGCCAACACTTTATGTCCTTTTTAGTGGTGTTGTAGTTGCCATTGTTTTTGACTTCATTATGAGAACCATGCGGGTCAGGGTAACGGATCTGTTGGGAAAACGTGCGGATATTCGTATGTCAGATTTAGTTTTTGGCCATGCTATTCGGGTCAAAGATCAGGCAAGGCCAAAGTCTACAGGGACCTTTATTTCACAAATTAGAGATCTTGAAAGAATAAGAGAGTTGTTTACATCCTCGACAATACTGGCACTCGCGGACCTTCCATTTTTTATACTTTTTCTGTTTGTTATGTGGTGGATTGCAGGAAGCCTGGCATTAATTCCTTTGGTAGCAGTCTTCCTACTGATAATTCCTGGTTTGCTACTTCAGCCAAAATTGGCAACTCTCTCCAAAGAATCAATCAGAGAGGGTGCTCTGCGCAATGCCATGCTAATTGAGACAGTGCAGGGACTTGAAGATATAAAAGCCATGCAGGCAGAGCAGAGATTTCAGGGGCAGTGGAATCACTTCAATGCCATTACCGCCGAATCCAGTCTTAAATTGCGGTATTTGGTAGGGTTGTTACTGAGTTGGACTCACAATGTTCAATCATCGGTTTTTGCTGTTGTTGTTCTTTTTGGGGCGCCGATGGTAATGGAAGGGGGTATGACGACCGGTGCTTTGGTAGCGGCCTCGATTCTGGGCTCCAGAATGATGGCGCCAATGGCAAATATAACCCAAGTTCTTAGTCGGTGGCAGCAGGCTAGGTTTGCGATGCAGGGTATTGATCAAATTATGCAGCTGCCGGTTGATAATCCTGAAAATGAAAAAAAAGTACAAAAATCAGTTATCCAGGGCAATTATCACTTTCAGCAAACGGTATATAACTACGGAGATAGTGCTGCTGAACCGGCACTGATTATTTCCGACCTAAAAATACATCAAGGTGAGCGAATTGCGATCCTGGGCAGAAATGGGTCAGGGAAGTCAACCTTTTTACATGCTTTATCGGGATACATTGAGCCTGCCAGGGGGCAGTTGCGGCTTGATGATGTGAGCCTTGCCCACATAGATCCTGCTGATGTCAGGCGTGATGTTTCCCTGCTTAGTCAGAAAACAGGCCTTTTCCATGGCACTATTTATGAAAACCTGGTGCTAGGCGCCCCGTATGCCAGTGATGAGGAAATTATGTGGGCGCTTGATATGACAGGCGCCAAGGCTTTTGTTAACAAGCTTCCAAAAGGGTTGGGTTGCTTGATCCAGGAAGGAGGGTTTGGACTCTCTGGAGGACAAAAGCAATCTCTACTTCTAGCCCGCCTGCTTCTACGCCAACCAAATGTTCTTTTGTTAGATGAGCCAACGTCAGCCCTGGATGAAGCTACTGAGAAGCGGTTTATTCATGCTCTTTCACAGTGGAGTGCTGAGCGGACAGTTGTAGTCGCTACTCATAGAACAAGTATTCTAAATTTTGTGGATCGCGTAATAGTTTTAGATAGCGGCAGAGTTGCTTTAGATGAGCCCAAAGATAAGGCGATTTCCATATTGTCACGACAAAAAGGCAAAGATACCCAACAGGGTGAGAAGGTTTCATAGACAAATTTTGGCGAGGTAGCCATGTCAAACGCAGATGGTCACGATTTGCTATTACACCCTCGGCGAGAACCAAAACGCGTTGCCCTACTAGATATAGACTCACAAAATGACGAAAAGCAGTATGGCGATGATGTTGATGATGCATCTCTGGTTCGTTCTGGAAGAATTGTTTGGGTGTTTTTCCTACTTCTCGCAACGTCAGTGACTTGGTCATATCTCGCTAAAGTGGATGAAGTGTCATCGGGTAGTGGAAAAGTAGTGCCAACTTCACGTTCACAAATTATTCAGTCTTTGGAGGGGGGCATACTTGCTGATTTAAAAGTATCTGAGGGAGATATTGTCGAGAAAGGAGAGGTGTTAGCACAACTGGATCCAACAAAGCTTCGCTCAAATGTAGATGAAATTTCAGCAAGATATAGAGCTGCTCTTGCAAGCGTTTCCCGCCTAAGTGCCGAAGTAAATGGAATACCAATAAAATTCCCGGAAGAACTTTCAGAGTTCACCGAACTTATTGCTACAGAAAAGAAGTTATTTGATATAAGACAGCGAGGTCTGGCGGAATCCCTTCGTGGTTCAAAAGAAACATTAGAGTTGGTTAGCAAGGAGCTAACTATCACAACTTCTTTACTTGATTCCGGGGCGGCTAGTAGTGTCGATGTGTTGCGTCTGCAACGACAGAAGTCAGAGCTGGAAACCAAAATTCTGGAAATCAAGTCCGATTATATGGTCAAGGCTCGAGAAGAGCTTGCCAATGTTAGAGCAGAAGTTGAGTCACTTTCTTCCGTAAAAGAGGGGCGGTCTGACTCCTTGACCCGGTTGACTCATCGATCTCCTGTGAGGGGTATCGTTAAGGCTATTGAAGTTACGACAATAGGCGGAGTTGTGCCACCCAATGGAAAATTAATGGAGATAGTTCCTCTGGACGATCAGCTCTTAATTGAGGCAAAAATATCACCTAGAGATGTGGCATTTATCCGTCCTGGGCAGGCTGCCAAGGTAAAAATAACAGCTTATGAGTATGCAGTATATGGAGGCTTAGATGGTGAGGTTACGACTATATCTCCAGATACAATACAAGATGAATTTACACCAGGGGAGTATTATTATCGGGTTTTTATCCTAACTGAAAAAGATTCCTTGATAAATAAAGTTGGAAAGAAATTCCCAATTGTGCCAGGGATGATTGCTACGGTGGATATCAAAACAGGATCAAAAACCATCTTTGATTATCTGTTAAAGCCGATTAACAGAGCAGGTGAAGCTTTACGAGAGAGATAGCGGTGGGAATTGATGCTTGGTAGCAAAATCGCGTTTTCGGTGTTTTGTATTTTTCTCGGCCTTTTTGGTTTTTGGTGCGGTGCAGCAGCTGATAGCAAGAAGGTTACCTTGTCCGCAGAAGTTACTATTGAAAATCACTCTGAGCGTGATGTCATAGGGTATATTCACAGATTGTCGATGCCAGTTGAAACTGGATTGCAGCAGTCATTAAAAGAGATAAGATACGATTACCCTGAAAATTTTGTTATCAAAGATCATAAGAAGGGAGATTCCAAGTATTTAGAGGTAAGACTAGACATACCTGCAGGAAAGGTCGTCAAGCGAAAATTTCATTTTGACCTTTTGTTGAGTTCTTATGATTATGCCAAAATTTCTCGAGGTCGTGAGCCTTATCCGGCTAAACAATATCTTCAGCCAGCAAAATATATTGAATCAGATGCTTTGGCAATAAAAAAATTGTCCTTGGAAATTCAGAATACGTTTTCTGATGAAGAGGGGCGATTGCGAGCTGCATTTCTCTTACCTCAAGCTGTTATCGAATATAAAATCCAATCGACAAAAGGCGCACTTGCGGCACTCGAGTCAAGAAAGGGCGATTGTACAGAGTATGCAGCTCTCTTTGTTGCTTTGGCCCGTTCAATGGGCTATCCAGCAAGGGTCACTTCTGAGTTTCTTTTTACTAAAAGAAAGCAATTTAAACAACCCAATCATCATGCTGCTGAAGTCTACATGAATGGACGCTGGATGCCGGTAGACCCTAATTTAGCTCAAGAGTCTCGATTTGGATATGGATTTGGTAGAGGACAGCTCAGTAAAATTACCCTTACCCGCGATTTTACTTGGGTGTGGTCCAATTTGTGGCCTAAAGAATTTAGGGGAAATGTAGACCAAACAAAGGTCGCTATTGAGTGGAGCTTACAATAGCGACTACTTGTTCTGATATATTTTGTAGACTGAATTTTATTCTGTTTCCAAAGTCTGCCCGGTTTTTTGGAGTTTATCTAGCAGTGCAGGAATAGAGCCAAAATCTGAATCCCGCCTTGAGCCTTTTAAAAGGATAAGGTCTGAATCCTGACAAAAGTCTGTTAGATAACTTACCAAGGCGGGAGCTTCGGAAAAGTGAGGGCCTAATAATTCATCAGGCAGCACCTTGCGAAGATACTCCATCTCCTCGCCATGGGTTATTACCCAATTTACCTTGCTTTGAATAAGGGGGCCAGCAAGGCTCTCATGAAGCTCCTTGGCTTTTTCGCCTAAATGAACGATTCGGCCTAGAACGGCAATCTTTCTTCCTTTATCTTGAGTTTCAGTTTGTGCAAATACGGAAAAAGCATTAAGCATTGAGCTGACAGTAGCATTCCAACTATCATCGATCAGACTAATGGATTTCCCATGCACTTTTATACGGGTGCGCTGTAGGTGGCTGTCATCTAACTGTAGTTCTTGTAGTTTTAATGCCGCTGCATCGATATCTCTGCCCAAGGCATAGACTGCGCAAATGGAGGCTACAGCATTGTGTAGCATACCGATACTTGGAGCAGGAACGCGAAGTTCCAATTCCCGCTTAGGAAATTTCAGTTGGACCCAGCTACCAGATTCATCGGTACGTACTCCCAGAATACGAACTTCAGCATTAGGACTTTCCCCAAAGATGATGATTCGCTTTGCATGTTTCTTGGCTTTCTTCAATACATAGTCAAAGCACTTTAGATGCTCTCCAGCAATAGCGATAGCGGAGCCAGTAAGACCATCATAAATTCGCGACTTCCAACGAGCAGTATCTTCGACACATTTTACGTGGTGACTAGTTTGAGACATTCCAATTTCGGTTATTAAGGCAATAGTGGGTTTTACTTGATGTGTAATAGGGCCACGTTTCATCCATAGGGCACTTTGAGCAACTTCTATAACTGCGACTTCATGATCTTGATTCAGGCTAGCCATCATCGACGGCGCACCTACGCGAGAGTTATAGTTCCCCATGCTGGAAAGTATTTTTTCTCTTGTTCCCAGCATTTGGGTAATCATCTTGAGTGTTGTTGACTTTCCCGCAGTGCCAGTAATTGCTATTACATCACCAGTAAATCGCTCCCTTGCCGCTAAACCTAATTCGACAATGACTTTGATTGGGTCTTTTACCTGGAGTACAGGGAGATCTTTTGGAAGTCCAGCAACGGGTTTGGATACAATTACTCCGGCAATTTGATCGGCAAAAGAAGGGAGTTTCTGGTGGAAATCCCAAAATTTGGTTGGCTTTTTTGAGCTTTGTTCATGGTAAGCTCGATCAAGATTAGTGTGTGCAACGAATAGAATCGGGTCGAGAGACTCCTCTATAAAACTGCTCCCTGAGATTACACTTCGGACAAACCATCCCTTTGGGGGAGGGACCAACCATCTGCCACCTGCAATTGCATTAATTTGTTCTTCGTTCCAAGTTTGACCTGGATGATGTTGATAAATAACCGATGGGAACTCGGTCATATAATTGGGGACTCTGGGACGTGTGGAGGGCTTCTTCCCCAGTAGATTCAGTTGGGTAATCATTCCCCCTACGAGTATGGGTTTAATCTGGGTGGTGTTTGAAATTAGGCCTACGGCTAAATGTAAATGTACAGGTTGAAGTTCATTCTTTGCTGGTGCTCTTATTCCATACAGGTCTCGGTAGATTACCCCTGGCTGCCATTTTGTGGTGGGTACCTGCCAATCACAGGGATCATGGTCCATCGATTTTCCCCAATAAGGCATAGATGTTTCCTTAATGGGGATAGCTCGAAAGTCCAGGCGAAAATCTTCCTGTACTTTCTCGTCAGTAGTCCAGAAGGATTCTACCCACAGCATCTGGCGAGTTTTTATTTCACGGGGATAAAACCTGACACCTAATAATTTAAGCGGTCCGCATTCAAGCGGAGGGATCTGCGCATCCAGGGGTACTTGATCTACTGTCCAGTTTGGACTCAATGGACGCTGCTGCTTAATCGGGTCCCGTTTGTAATGGGTTTTAAAGAGATGTGGTAATTTACGGTATTGTCTATCCGGAGGCGAAAGCAAAATGGTTCCGCTACCATCTGAATTCGGTACTAGGTTTGTTCCCAGAGCTGAACAGAATTTGGAAAATCGTTGGGTAAGCTCTTTTGCGCTATCTCCACTCAACTGCTTGCTAAAGCCAAATCCGACACCTACAGGTACAAAGACAACCTTTTCTACTCCTTTTTCACTTAAGTAAAGCCGAAAGACTCCACTATCTGCCAAGCTTCGCCGAACTGCATCAAATAATAGATCCCCGGCGTCATGGATGATTGGCCGATTCTTATAGACTTCAATACCTTGTAGGTTATGCGCACTGGTACCCAGAATACCATCTGCCCCTGCATCGATAATGGCATGACCAATAGCGATTTCGTCTTCGCTGGGTTCGGGTTCTCTGTTGCCTCCCCAGTGAACAGCGACAAGTACTATATGAGCTTTCTCTCGCGCGGCCTCAATTCGAGGCTTCAAATTGTCGAACCAGAGACTGGGCATGGTTAGTGGCAAGTGTGCACATCCGGGAGTATTTGGACCTGCTGCAAATCGGGGTTGTGTAGCATCAAGAGAAAAAATGGCTATATTAAGTCGGCCTGCCGGGCGATATACTGGGGCCAGAGCTTCTTCGATATTGATGCCTGAGCCTGTGTGCCCGATACCGGTTTCGTTGAGCCAATACTGCTGTTCCATTAACGCAGCAGTGCCATAGTCTCCACTGTGATTATTTGCAGTGACAACAACATCAATACCGGCTTCCATTAATACCGAAAGCATTTCGGGCCGGGCTCGGTAATAGTATGGGGACGATTCGCCTTTACTGATCCCTTGCTCACCCTCAGTTCCGACGACACACTCTAAGTTAACGACGCTTATATCTGCGTTTTTTAGGGCAATGACTGTGCCGAGTACTTTTTCGGTGCCAAATTGGGCCGTACGGTAATGCTGCCTCCGGGCTAAGTTAACATCTCCTCCCCAAGCGAGCACTGGTAGTGACTTGTGGGAGCCGGCAGTTGGCTCGACGGTCATTTCTTGGTATGCCTCCTCAATATCCTCGGGTGCATTTTTGGGCGTAAGCAGGTACTTTCGATAAGCGACAAAACCAGATAGATAGTGCTCGACATCATCAATACGGATTCTGAAGGCATGGTGCCGGATAAAGAAGCTTCCCAATATACGTTTGGGATTCTTGAAATACATGGCGAATTCAGGCCAGAAATACCCATTTAGAAGGTACATCGCACGCTTATGTAGTGCTCTGTAAAAGAGTTTTAGGTCTACCTGGTCAAGTAAATATTGGAACTCGGGCTCTTTGCCCAAGCGAGTTACCATCTTTTCAGCTGCCATCATCAATTCAAGCAGAGTAGGGAATGTGGTTATCCTATTCTCCACAAAATCCAAATAGCTGGCGAAGTTTCGAATACCGAACTGGTAGTACTTCTCTTCGGGGCGATAAAGGGTTAATTCATTAACGCAGTAGCTTAACCAATGATCGTGGGCGCGCCAGTGATTGGCTTGAATGAAATAATCAAATGCCTTTTCAACCAAATTTAGCCAGCGTGAATCTTTAGTAAAGCCATAGAGGCGCATCAAGCCAAAGGCAGCTTCACCGTCGTAATAGATGACCCTATGTTTATCTTTAACTTGAAGATCTGGAAATTCAAGAACATGGGAGAACTGCCCGGTGATTGAGTCCTGCATATACTCTATCCCAAGTGCTAATTGCTCCATCAGTTTGGAATACTTGTCGGTTTTCGTTGCCTCAGAGTACTTTACCAGGGCTAACAGTGATACTGCGTTGCCACCTAGTTTTATTTCATTATTTGCCTCTACCAAAAAAGCTCCCTCAGCGCCTGAGGGGAGGGTGGCGGTCTGAATTAGCTCTGTTGTAAGGTGTTCCAGTGATCGATGTATGGAGCTCATTAGAGCTTTGTCGCCAGTAACCTCCCAGGCTTCAATCATCGAATAAGTACTACTGGCATGTCGTAAGTTGTTATAGGTATCGATCTTCCGGTCGAAACAGGCGTGCCAACCATAGTGGAAGGAGCCATTCTTTTTGACTTGAGAGCTTAAGTAGTTACTGCTGTTTCTAATCAATTCAGAGACAGTATTAGTATCTAATTTTTCTATGACACGTCGGCCGGCATCTAAACCGGGTCCGTAGAGGCAAACGGGCTGACGTTTGGATTCACAGAAAACTCCCTGAGTTGAAAGCAGAAGCACAGTCTTTTCTTCTGAAAAATCCAGCTCGGTATTTATACCGAATCTTTGCTTAGCGTAGGCAAGAAAATTGTTCTCATTAATAATGACATGATCAATCTGATTTCCGCCATAGAGCATGGCATTAGCATTTAGCTCTTGCTCCAGGAATGCTATTTCGCAGTCCATATCAAGTGCGAGGCCATAGCGGAAATACGACCTCTTGGTGTCTTTAAGGATTTCTTCCAGGCCTGCAAATGTCATTGTGCTTTTTTGGGTGACCCAATCGACACGTAACCAACAGGGTTCCATCTTGTGCGACTTTGCTGCCCTTTGGGTTGTCTTTGCTAAGGCTTGCCAGGCTTCCGAAATATCCGCCGCCGTTTTATGCTTCACGATGGCGCGATGCTTGGCATCACTAATTGAAAAAAACAAGGTATAGGGGGGGCGTTGCTTACCCAGTGCCTGCTCAACCTGAGCACGCACTTGAACGAGCATGTTGGATAGGGACATGTCGCGACTTATCTCTCTATTAAAAAAGCGTGGCAGTATTTTTTCTGCTGGTCGGCTCGGGTGCTTTTCCTGAACGAGTATAGACGGGGGGGAAGATTCTGCTTTTAGTGGTTTGTACTGGGGTGGTGGTGTGGCAAATATTTTTTTGTTTTATCTGTCAATTTGGGTTTTCAAAACAAATCTTGTCGGATAGTATTGGGTAACCGTATTCAGAATGATTGTTGTGCAACTCGCTCAGATTATTCTCTATTAACACTGTAATTAACAGTGTGGGTTAATACCAAGGTTTAGCCGTAGGGCAGGAGCATTTTCTGCCAAGAAGGAAACCCGGGATCTTATCATCTCGGGTTTTTTTGTCGGTAAATATAGGTTGTTTGTCTCAAATTCATCTTGCTTACTGAAACTCTTCTTTGTCTGCCTCTTAATTTTCTGAGGTAGGCTGCTTGCCCTCCCCAGAAAGATGGGCACCTTGGCCGAATAGTGAGAGAACCTTCCGGGTTTGTATTTGTACCAATGTCTTTCGGGCACTCGCCGAGTGGCCTTAGCGCCATTCTTTTATCTGGAACCAGTCAACTTAAACCATACAGGACAGGTGCCTCTATCGAATTGTTGGCAGTGAATCTATTGGAGTAGTAACCATGAATGGGAAGTGGTGGAGAAGCTTGAGGAGCTTCCCTCCGTTAGTTTGGATTATTTTAATTGGCAGTTTTTTTAGCCGTGGAACTTATTTTATGGTCTGGCCTTTCCTGGCCATCCTTCTATTTGAAAAGTTTCACCTCGGCGCGGCTGAAATTGGTTTGATCTTAAGTGCATCTGCCGTTGGTGCTGCTGTGTTGGGCTTCTTTACCGGTGCGCTATCGGATCGCTATGGGCGTCGCAATATGCTATTGCTTGGCTGTATTGTGAGTATTTTTTCCTTTGCCTTGTTGGCTGTGACGCAAACCTTGGTAGGATTTATCTGTGCGATGACCCTGTGTGCTATTGGTCGCGCGGTGTGGGAGCCGCCGGCGAGTGCGCTGATAGGCGACTTAATTGACGATCAAGCCAGCCGTGAATTGGCGCTGCAATTCCGCTACTTCCTGATTAATGTGGGGGCCGCGCTGGGGCCGATTGTGGGTGTCTGGGCTGGTTTGAGTGCGCAGCAATCCACTTTTGGGCTCACCTCTCTCAGCTACTTACTCTTAGCCCTGGCCTTTGTTTGGGGTTTTGCCAGAACCGAGAGCGGGCGTTTAGCGAGTAAGCAAAGGGATGCGGGCGTATCTCTGGGAAATACGCTCTCGGTATTGCGCCGTGATCAGGTATTTCTGGTGGTGATTATTGCGAATATTTTAACGCTGTTTATCTATGCGCATATGGATTCAAGCTTGGTGCAATACCTCACCCGCGCTGAAGCGCCGGGATTGGTAGAGCTGATATCCAGCATGATCTTTGTTAATGCGTCGACGATAGTATTACTGCAGTTTCCCATTATGAAGTTAATGGGACCGCTGGCCATTAACACCCGTATTGTGATTGGGTTGGGTATTTTGTCGATCTCCCAGCTTTGGTATGCCCTAAATCCGGTAGATTGGTTTTGGGGTTGGCTCGGAGCGACTTTTATTTTGAGTCTGGCTGAGGCAATTTTGTTTCCAACCATGAGTATTCAAATTGATCGGCTGGCACCGTCCCATTTACGTGGTACCTATTTTGGGGCCTCTTCCTTTTATGCTATTGGCTGGTCGATGGCGCCATTAATTGGTGGCGTGATTATCCAATGGTGGAGTGGCCCGGCCCTATACGGCTTGTTAGTGGTGTTATGTGGAGTCGTGTTCGTGCTCTATCGCCTTACCGAGTATCTGTCTCGCCCTGAATGGCCTGAGCCTGAGGGAACGGTAGTCGCGGATCGAGTCGCCAATGTGTCCTAGCACCGGATACAGAATTTAAGGGCAAAAAAATACCCCCGCCAACTCTGGTCGACGGGGGTATTTTATTTTGTGATCGCCGGGAAATTAGATCTCGGCAGCGAGACGTGAGCCCTGGTCGATAGCGCGCTTGGCATCGAGTTCTGCGGCTTCATCAGCGCCACCAATCAGATGGGTGGTTACGCCGCGCTCTTGCAGAGCTTCGTATAGCTTGCGTGCGGGCTCCTGACCGGCGCAGACAATAATATTGTCGACTTCCAGTACCTTTTCCTCTTCACCAACGCGGATATGCAGGCCTTTATCGTCAATTTTGTCGTAAAGGGCACCGGCAATCATCTCTACCTTGCGATGCTGTAGGCTGCCGCGATGAATCCAGCCGGTGGTTTTACCCAGGCCTGCGCCCACTTTGGTGGTTTTGCGTTGCAACAAATATACCTGGCGTGGAGAGCTCACTGCTTCGCGAGGCTTCAGGCCGGAGCGATTCTCCAGGGCAATATCGACACCCCATTCGTTGAAGAACTCTTCTTTATCGCTGGCGACCACTTCATCTTCAGTGGAGTGGGGGCCATCGTGGGTCAGGTACTCCGCTACATCAAAGCCGATACCGCCGGCTCCGATAATGGCAACCTTCTCGCCAACCGGCTTCTTGTGCTTCAGTACATCCAGGTAACCCAGGACTTTATCGCTCTCAATGCCGGGGATCGGTGGAGTGCGCGGCTCGATACCGGTAGCAATAATCACTTCATCAAAAGATTGCAGGTCTTCTGCTGTGGCAATGGTATTAAGTTTTACTTCAACACCGGTGACTTCCAGGCGGCGCTTAAAGTAGCGCAGGGTTTCCTGGAATTCTGCCTTGCCGGGGATCTGCTTGGCGATATTGAACTGGCCACCAATCTTATCGCTGCCTTCGAACAGGGTTACTTCGTGTCCACGCTCTGCGGCAACGGTAGATGCGGCCATGCCCGCAGGGCCGGCGCCGATTACAGCTACCTTTTTCACGTTGTCGGTAGGCAGGTAGTTCAATTCGGTTTCGTGACAAGCGCGGGGGTTTACCAGACAGGAGGTCAGTTTCAGCTGGAAAGTGTGGTCCAGACACGCTTGGTTACAGCCAATGCAAGTGTTGATCTCGTCGGCGCGGCCTTCGGCGGCTTTGTTGACGAACTCAGAGTCTGCCAGGAAGGGGCGTGCCATGGAGATCATGTCAGCCTGGCCGGAGGACAGAACTTCTTCGGCGACTTCCGGCACATTGATACGGTTGCTGGCAACTACCGGGATAGACAGGTGCTTTTTCACCTTGGCAGTAATGTCGGTAAATGCCGCGCGGGGAACACTGGTGGCAATAGTGGGAACGCGCGCTTCGTGCCAGCCGATACCGGTATTGATAATTGTGGCGCCAGCTTTTTCGATAGCCTGGCCCAGAGCCACTACTTCATCGAAGTCACTGCCATCTTCTACCAGGTCCAACATGGACAGGCGGTAGATAATAATAAAGTTCTCACCGACGGCTTCCCGTACGCGGCGCACAACTTCGATCGGCAGGCGGATACGGTTTTCGAAGGAGCCGCCCCATTCATCGGTACGCTTGTTGGTGCGTTTCACGATGAACTGGTTAATAAAGTAACCCTCGGAGCCCATGATCTCCACACCATCGTAGCCGGCTTCGCGAGCCAGGGTGGCGCAGCGTACATAGTCATCGATCTGGCCTTCGATTTCCTCGCTGGTCAATTCGCGCGGGGTGAAGGGGTTGATCGGCGCCTGGATGGGAGAGGGTGCAATCAGGTTTTCGTTGTAGGCGTAGCGGCCGGTGTGCAGGATCTGCATACAGATCTTGCCGCCCTCAGCGTGAACAGCATCGGTGACTTCGCGGTGCTGCTGGGCTTCTTCCGAAGTGGTCATCTTCGAAGCGCCCTGGAATACGCCACTCTCTTCGTTCGGGGCAATACCACCGGTTACAATCAGGCCAACGCCACCGCGGGCACGTTCGGCAAAAAAGGCCGCCAAACGGGTGAAGCCATTGGGGTGTTCTTCCAGGTTGGTGTGCATGGAGCCCATCAGCACCCGGTTTTTCAGGGTGGTGAAGCCCAGGTCCAGGGGGGCAAGCATATTAGGGTAGGCTTGGGACATGGCAAATTTCTCTTCTTGTAACCTTTAGGGTTCATTTATGTATATGCAAAAAAGTGCATATCGTTGCCCAGCAGGATAACAAGACGGCCCACTGTGAAACAGTGACTTAACCGGTCGAATTCAGTGATCAATTACGGACCTTATCTAACCTTGATGCGTCCCATTCTCATCTATAAATAAAGTGTTTTTTAAGGGTTCCCTGTCTCGACGTATACAGAGGCTCGTTTACTCTTCTACCAAGCTTACCAACTTGTTTCGCAGCCATTGATTGGCTGGGTCGTCGTGTTGATTTTTATGCCACAGCAGGTGCCAGTCCATTTGTGGGATTTGAAACGGAAGCTCAAACAATCGGGCTGAGTACTGTCGCGCCAGGCTGGCGGGGACTGTCAGTGCCAGGTCGGTTCTCAATACCACTAACGGTGCGACCCGGTAGTGCTGGACCCTCAATTTCACATTGCGACGGCGCCCTAACTTGTTCAGGGCAATATCTTCCAGGCCCGGACCACTGCGACGGCTGGAGACATGGATATGTTCCAGCTTGAGGTACTGTTCCAGGGTAAGGCTGGCGGAATCCGCCAAGGGGTGATCCTGGCGCAACATACACAGGTAGCGATCGTTCATCAGTCGCTGTTGTTTTATGTGTGGGGAAGTGGGTACGGGAACATCCAGGGCAAAGTCCAGGGTGTTGGCGGCCAGTTCCTTGACCAGCTGCTCCCTTGGGACCTGGAAAGACTCGACAGTAATACCTGGGGCCTCCTGCTCCAGCACTTCCAGCAGCCTGGGTAAAAGGAAAGTCTCCGCCATATCGTTCATGGAGAGGCGCAAGGTTTTTCTGGCTTCCTGTGGCACAAAGTGACGCTGCTCGCTAAGGCTTGCCCCCAGTAGAGAAAGAGCTTCCTGGACCTTCGGCATAATACTTTCAGTCAGTGGCGTCGGTGCCATACCGGTGGGACTGCGAGTGAATAGTGGGTCGTCTAACGTACGGCGAAGTCGCGCCAGGGCATTACTGACAGCCGGCTGGGTGATGTGCAGTTGCTCAGCGGCACGAGTCAGGTTTCGGGTTGTGTATATCGCCTCCAGCACGGGAAAGAGGTTCATGTCGATCCGCTGTAATTGCATTGCTGTCACCATCATCACTCTCATGAATGATTCAATATTCGCATAATAAACTTTGATGATTCAAATGCTGGAGATAGGGTTGGGGAGATCAAAAGGGGAGGGAAATAGGTGGCTGAATTTATTCTGGTACGTCACGGACAGGCTTCATTTGGGGCCGATGACTATGACAATCTCTCCGATACCGGCTGGCAACAGTCGCGCTGGTTGGGTGAATACTGGCGGGATAAGGGTATTCGTTTCGACCGGTTGCTGTGTGGCAATCTAACCCGGCACCGGCAAACTTTGGACGGCATTTGCGAGGGGCTGGAAATCCCCGGTGAAAATACCCGCAGTGTACTCACCCAGCTTAATGAATTTGATTTTCTAGCGGTTGCCAAGCATTACAGCGAGCTATACCCGGGTCAGGCACCGGGAGCAGGTGCCAGTCGCGCCGATTTTTATCGATTCCTGAAGAAGGGGATGCTGGCTTGGGCCGCCGGTGAGATCAGTCCACCGGAAACCTGGTCGCATTTTGAAGCCAGAATCGCAGATGCACTTAAAAACATTTGCGATAGCCCCAAAGGCAGCCGAACCCTGGTTGTTAGTTCGGGCGGTGCCATTGCCATGATGTTGACGCAAATATTGGGCGGCTCAATTTCCACCGTCGCCAATCTCAATATGCAAATCCAAAACACAGCCGTTAGCCGTTTATTTTTCAGTGCAGAAAATATCAGTCTGCACAGTTTCAATCATGTGCCGCACCTGGATCGGGATGGGCGTCACGAATATATCACTTACAGTTGATTGGGCAGGTAACGATGGAATTTGAATACTCAGACAAGGTAAAAGGACTGCTGGAACGCCTGCAAAATTTTATGCAGGAGTATATCTATCCCGCCGAAGCGATATTTATGCAGCAGTTGCAGGAGGATCGCTGGGGAGAGCCGGCGATTTTGGCAGAATTAAAGATTAAAGCCCGGGAAGCGGAACTCTGGAATCTGTTTTTACCGGATTCCCGTTACGGTGCCGGGCTCAATAACCTGGAGTATGCACCCCTGGCTGAGGAAATGGGGAAAGTACTTTTTGCATCGGAGGTATTTAACTGTAATGCCCCGGATACCGGCAATATGGAAGTTTTGGCTCAATACGGTTCTGAGGCCCAGCGGGAACAATGGTTAACCCCGCTTTTGGATGGAAAAATTCGCTCTGCCTTTGCTATGACCGAACCCCGGGTTGCCTCCTCCGATGCCACTAATATCGAAACGTCGATTACCCGCGATGGCGACAGTTACGTTATTAACGGCCACAAGTTTTATATCAGTGGCCTGATGAATAAACGCTGTAAAGTGATGATCGTGATGGGTAAGACCGACCCGGAAAATCCCAATCGTCACCAGCAGCAGTCGCAAATCCTGGTACCCACCGATACGCCTGGAGTCAAAATAGTTCGCCCGATGACGGTATTCGGTTATGACGATGCACCGGAAGGGCATGCAGAGGTGATTTTTGAAAATGTCCGGGTGCCTGCCAGCCATTTAATTCTTGGAGAGGGGCGCGGTTTTGAAATTGCACAGGGACGCTTGGGGCCGGGCAGGATACACCACTGTATGCGGTTAATTGGCCAGGCTCAAAGAGCACTGGAGATGATGTCGGCACGCGCGGAGCAGCGCATTGTTTTTGGCCGCCCGATGAGCAAGCAGGGATCGGTACGGGAAGATATTGCCAAATCCGCCTGCGAAATCGAGCAGGCACGCCTGCTGACTCTGAAGGCCGCTGCGCAAATGGATCGACTTGGCAATAAGGCGGCCAAAGGTTTAATCGCAATGATAAAAATTGTTGCGCCACAGATGGCTTGTAAGGTGATAGATCGCGCCATACAGATTCACGGCGCCGCGGGATTGGGGCAGGATTACAGTCTCGCCCATCACTATGCCTATGCTCGGACCATCCGTCTGGCGGATGGTCCCGATCAAGTTCATATGATGCAGTTGGGCAGAAACCTGGCAGCTCACTATGCCGCCGCAGAAAATCAGGGAGGACTCAGTGACTGAGACGGTAAAGAATTTGCGCAGCTCTGTGGAAGAGCTGCCTGTTGAGCGACTGCAAGAATATTTGTCCGGCAAAGTCGACGGTTTCAATGGGCCTGTAACGGTCACCAAATTTCCCGGTGGCCAGTCTAACCCCACTTTCAAGTTGCAGACCCCGGCGCGATCATATGTTTTGCGACGCCAGCCTCCGGGCAAGTTATTGAAATCTGCCCATGCCGTAGATCGGGAGTACCGGGTAATGTCGGCACTCGCCGATACTAATGTGCCGGTGCCCAGGGTATTGCACCTCTGTGAGGACCGGGACCTAATCGGTTCTATGTTTTATTTAATGGAATATTGTGAGGGTCGGATATTCTGGAATGCGGCACTGCCGGAAGTTGACGCCGAGCAGCGTAGCGCTATGTACGATGAAATGAATCGTGTACTGGCGGCCATGCACAGTTTGGATATTAATGCCGTAGGCCTTTCGGATTACGGCCGACCAGGTAATTACTTCCGGCGGCAGTTGGACCGCTGGAGCACTCAATATCGAGCCTCTGAGCTGGAGCCCATTGCCGCAATGGATGAGTTGATGGCCTGGTTGGGTGACGTTTTACCGGATGATGATGGGCGTATCGCATTGGTGCACGGTGATTACCGGCTCGACAATATGATTTTCCATCCTCAGGAGCCCAAGGTCATAGCGCTTTTGGATTGGGAACTTTCCACACTGGGACATCCCTATGCCGACCTCGCTTACCAGTGTATGCAAATGCGAATGCCCGCTGGCAAAGACAAAATGTCCGGCCTATTAGGCTTGGATATAAAGGCCTTGGGTATCCCCTCCGAAAAAGAGTATGTGGCCAAATACTGCCAGCGAATGGGTATTGATGGGATTGATAATTGGCCGTTTTATCTGGCTTTTAGCTTCTTTCGCCTGGCAGCGATTGTTCAGGGGGTGGTGAAGCGTGCAAAAGACGGCAATGCCTCCAATAAAAATGCGGCAAAACTGGGAGCCCTGGTAGAACCCCTCGCACAAGCTGCATTGGATATCGCTGCTAACGGTTAACTTGTGAAATTATAAGGATAAGAAATGGCAAAGAATATTTTTGATCTCTCGGGAAAAATTGCCCTGGTGACGGGTGCTAGTCGGGGTATTGGTGAGGCCATCGCAAAACTTTTGGCTGAGCAGGGTGCCCATGTTTTGGTTTCCAGCAGAAAAATTGAAGGGTGTCAGGCCGTAGCCGATGCAATTGTGGATGCCGGTGGCTGTGCCGATGCAATCCCCTGCCATATTGGCAACATGGATAATATCCAGCAGGTTATTGGCGATATTCGCGAGCGATTTGGTCGCTTGGATATTTTGGTCAACAATGCGGCGACTAATCCCTATTTTGGCCATATTCTTGATACTGATCTAGCGGCCTTCGAAAAGACGGTAGAGGTCAATATACGCGGTTATTTCTTTATGTCGGTAGAAGCCGGCAAATTGATGCGAGAGCAGGGTGGTGGCGTTATTGTAAATACTGCCTCAGTGAATGCCTTGCAGCCGGGTGTTGGGCAGGGTATTTATTCAATTACCAAGGCGGCGGTGGTCAATATGACCAAAGCGTTTGCCAAGGAGTGTGCGCAATTTAATATCCGGGTGAATGCTCTACTACCAGGGCTTACAAAAACCAAATTCGCCGGGGCATTGTTTTCCCACGAGGATATTTATAAAACTGCTGTTGGCCATATTCCCATGCACCGTCATGCGGAGCCGGAAGAGATGGCGGGCACCGTTTTGTACTTGGTCTCCGATGCTTCCAGTTATACGACCGGCGAATGTGTCGTTGTGGATGGTGGTTTGACTTCTTGTGGGGGGATTTAACCATGCATGATCCAATTCTCGATTTTAGTGATAAAGTCGCATTGATTACCGGTGCTGCCAGTGGATTTGGAAAATTATTGGCCGAGGAACTTGGTTCTCGGGGCGCTCGTTTGGTATTGGGAGATATCAATGAAGAGGCCTTGATGCAGTTGGCAGACAAACTGGGAAGCCAAAATATTGCTGTGCGCGCCCAGCGCTGTGATGTTTCCCAAGAGTTTGATTGCGCTGCTCTGGCGCAATTGGCTCAGTCAGAGTTTGGACAGCTGGATATCGCTGTTAACAATGCCGGAATCGCGCCTCCGATGATGTCTCTCAAGCAGACAGATGAGGCCATGATGGATCTTCAGTACAACGTTAACCTTAAGGGGGTTTTCCTGGGGCTTAAACACCAGTTGCCCCTATTGAAGATGACCAGCGGAGCTGTACTGAATGTTTCCTCTATGGCGGGGCTGGGCGGTGCTCCCAAGATAGCCTCTTACGCAGCGGCAAAACATGGTGTGATCGGCCTGACCAAAACGGCAGCGATGGAAAACGCCAAGTACGGTATCCGTGTAAACGCGATTTGCCCCTTCTATTGTCTAACCCCGATGGTTACCGATATTGCAACTGAAGATGCCAGCCCTGAACAAGTTCAAGCGTTTCTCGCTGAGGGATGCCCGATGAAACGCCTGGGCAAGCCGGAAGAAGTCGTAGCGGCCATGTTGATGCTGGTTTCCCCAAAAATGACTTACATTACCGGGCAGGCACTGGCAGTAGATGGCGGTCTCTCGGCCTATTGAGGTTGGGAGTCGCAGAGAAAGCGAATAGAGAATCGAAAAGGAGCCTTCGATGCCTGTAGAAATTTCACCTGATAGCCTCGGCTATTACATTGGTTTTGAAACAGAGCCCACAGACTGGTTTGAAGTTGACCAGCAGAGAGTTGATAGCTTTGCTGAGTGCACCTTGGATCGACAGTTTATTCATGTAGACCCAGAGGCCGCTGCGAAAACACCTTTTGGTGGAACGGTTGCCCATGGATTTCTATCACTGTCACTGCTGCCTTATTTTGTAGGTGCTCTACAGATAACGGTTACAGGTGCTTATATGGGGGTGAATTATGGCTTGGATAAAGTCCGCTTTATCAACCCTGTAAAGACCGGTAGCCGGGTGCGCGTCTCCGGGAAAATACTGGATATTACGGAGAAAAAAGAGTCCCAGTATCAAATTAAGCTGATGGTAACTATGGAAATAGAGGGTGAGGCGAAGCCAGCTTTAGTTGCAGAGTGGATTTTTCTGCAGATTACCTAGTGGGGTCAGTATAAGGCCGGACCACCATTTTTCTAAGTCGTGGTGGAAAGTGGTGGTTTCGATCTGTTTGAGAGTTGTTTAAGGCGAGTTTACATAAATGTTTCTTCTTGTTTAAGGGTGTTGAGACCCATGCGAACAATATTCAAGTGAGAAGCGGGAATACCTTTTTTGTAGTACTCACCAGTAAAGTCAAATTGTTGGACTTCGATAAATGGTGAGAATAGGGTGCATCCCCAATAGGGGTTTATACCCCACCAGCCATATTTCCCAGCGGTTCTGGGGTTTCTTTGAAAGAAGTTGTAAGCCCTTTTGATATTGTCATATTTGAGTTTGAATTTTCTTTTGTCATTGATGCTGTGGGCGTCAAATATCACCAGGCATTGTATAGAGATGCCTTGCCTGCCAAGTGCATTGGCGATTTTTATCGCAGCATTTCCCCCTCTGCTGTAGCCAAACAATATCGCTGCTTTTTTGCGCGAAACCCCATTTTTAAGGTAACGGTAAATAGTGAGCTTTCGTGTGTGGGAGAATATCCGCCCATGAAGTTGGTTGATTACTGACTTTAGTACTGGATTTTCTCCGGCAGAAGGACCACCGGCACCGTAGATGCCTACCACAGTGTAGTGGCTAAGTTGAGACTGTATAGGAAGTGAGAATTCGAACTGGCCGCTTGAACTTGATATCAGTTGTTTCTAGCTCCTTGAAGCCGTGCTCGATAAAATTCGGCAGTGACGCTTAGCACTTTTACGTAATTCATCGGGCAGGGATTCTTCACTTCCATCCTGCTGTTCAGTCCGCCAAAAGTGGCACAAGGCAACATACTCGCCACTATTTACCTGATTGCGTAGTACGAGCCAGGGATCTGGCGCTGGGGTAACTGCCATCACAGTTTCTTTCCAATCCCTTAACGCCGGCTCGTACAAATGCTGCTCGGTGGAATTTGCCTTGTGAGTGAAGGCACCTAGGTGTTGGGCTGGATGAAGAAGCAATAGCAAGGCGGTTACCAAGCTACAACTTACTGTTGCACGAGAGAGTAGATGATTGACGTTTACTTTCGGCTTATAGGTTTGGGCTGTTTTATATAGATCGTCATCCAGCTGCTGCGGGGAAGTCAACGTCTCGGCTTCTTTAAAATATTGATTTTCCCAATTGCTCATAGCATTAACTCGATTACTCTTCGATAACTTCTACTTGCCAAGGTCTTCTCTCCGAACCGTATATCGCTTCGTCCAGTGCGGTTCGGGCGCGATGATATAGGGTGCGGCATTTATTGAGAGAGAGCTGCTCGATATCGGCCACGGTTGCCAGTGGCAGCTTGCATTCCATATGCAGTAATAAAACATTGCGCAATTGAGAAGGTAAATTTTGAATCGCTGCGAGAATTCTATTCTGCTGGGGAGACTCTTGCGCGGATTTCTTCGAACTGGAAAATTCCTCAAGCTTGAGCAATTTATTGACTTGGATGTAAAGCCAACTTTTAAGCAGACGCCCGTGCAATTCTGGCGGATTTTCCAAAAGACCACGCCAGAGTTTTTGCAAGAGTAAAGTGGATGAAGACGGCGCCATTTGCATACAGTAGCGATACAGGGAATCTTTATGACGGCCGTAGAGTTGATGGAACACAGCAGGTTTGCGCGACTCCTTGTAGTATTGGAATAGCGCCTCGTCAGATAGCTGGCGTAACTCTTTGAGAGACAATGTCTTGAGCCTCCGTACGCAAATTATCCCGCCTCGAACCACTGGCCGAGTATTGGTTTATGCGGCGTCAATAAAGAAGATTGTAGTATGGTTCTGCGTCGCAATTATTCTCTGGCCAGTACTTATAATTTCAGCCGATGTCACGGTACGACAGATACGAATCTTCGGGCTTGCGAAGTATAGTTGCCCCTGGTTTGAGAGGTGGTTGCTCGGGTAAGGGCCAACGCCAGATTTATCAATAAGTGATGATGCGCCTAATTAAGCAATCAAACGTCAAAAAGAGGCTTGCTCCGGCAAGGGTAGTGGCAATTGAACAGGGCCTTGTCCCGCCCGGAGGTCTGTGAGTCGCAAGCCTACCCCAAGAAGGCGGATGGGAGCAGGGCGTTTTTCTCGACATTCCTGCAGTAGCTGGCGGAATTCAGAAATACGCCCGGCACGGCTGCTGCGCTCGTGGGTGCTGGTAGTAAAATCCGCGTACTTTACTTTTACGGTGGCACCATTTACTTCGTAACGATCGCCGAGTTTTTCCAGCCGCTCCAGCAGACGCATATACAGCTCTGTCAGCTGTTCCAGCCATTCGTCAAAACTGGATAAGTCTTCGCAAAAGGTGCGCTCGACACTAACACTCTTGCGGGAGCCATCGCCGCTTACCGGGCGATCGTCAACACCACGGCAAAGGTCGTAAAGGCGGCGGCCAAATTTGCCAAACTTCTTACTCAGTTCAACTTGCGAAAAATTGCGTAAATCCGCGCAAGTGCGAATGCCTTGTCGATGCATTTTCTCTGCGGTCACCCGTCCCACGCCGTGTATTTTGTTGATAGGCAGGCGCAAAACAAATTGATCGACCTCGCTTGGCGTAATGACTGTCAATCCGTCGGGCTTCTGCCAATCACTGGCAATTTTGGCCAGGAATTTATTCGGGGCCACCCCGGCAGAAATAGTGATACCCAGGGTATCGCGCACCCGTTGCCGGATTTCCTCAGCGATTAGGGTAGCGCTGCCGTGGCAGCGGCCACTGTCGGTGACATCCAGGAAAGCTTCGTCCAGGGATAGGGGCTCAATATCATCGCAGTAGTCGAGAAATATCTCCCGTATCTGCCCGCTGACCTCCCGGTACTTAGCCATGTTGCCGGGTACTACAATCAAATCAGGGCACAGTTTCTTGGCCTGGGCGGTAGGCATTGCGGAGCGAACCCCATAGCTGCGGGCTTCATAGTTGCAGGTAGAGATCACTCCGCGGCGGTCGCTACTGCCTCCAACGGCCAAAGGGCGTCCACGAAGATTGGGATCGTCACGCATTTCGACCGAAGCGTAGAAGCAGTCACAATCACAGTGGATAATCTTTCTCATGCTGTGATTATATACAGTGTTATGTCGTGCCAGAAAGTAATTTATGCCACTTGGACACCCGGCGATGACAGGTAGGTGAATAATGAGCAGTATTCCGTTGGTCGAGCACCCAACTTCCGATGATGTAGCCAGGGTTTTTGCTGAGATTGATGACGAGCTGGGGGGAATCCCCAGTCTGTTCCGTGTCTACGCCCAACACCCGGGATTGCTTGAGGCAAACTGGTACAAGTTTAAGACGGTGATGATTCACGGCTGTTTGTCGGCGCAGCTGAAAGAAGCCATTGGCCTGGCAGTCTCAGCCGATAACCACTGTGACTATGGCATTTACCATCACAGTATGTCCCTGCAAATGCTTGGGGTGGAAACCGATGAAGTGATGCGGATTCGCACTGACCCCAAGCATGTGCACTTTTCTGAAAAAGAGCACGCCCTGTTTGACTTGGCGCGCAATGCCAACAGCGCCCCTGATGACCATCGCGAGCACCTGATCGCCGCTGCGCGAAAGCTCGGTGCCGGTGATGATGAGATTCTTGAGGCGTTGGGGGTAATGGAGATGGTACTGGGGGCCAATCACATTGCTGAAGTGCTCAGCCTGGCGCCGACCCGAGTGCCTCACAAGAAGTAATAACAGGCGCCCTTGGGCGGCTGTTCTACTTGGGTCTGCCGAAAATTAGTGCCAGCACAAACATCACAAGGAAAATAAAGAAAAGAATCTTGGCTATTTCAGTTGCGGTCGAAGCGATGCCACTAAAGCCAAAGAAGGCGGCGATCAGCGCAATAACCAGGAAGGTGACAGCCCAGCGCAACATAAGAGGCTCCCAATAGAGTGGAGGGAGCCTTGGGCTCCCGTTCCGCTAATTGATAGAGTCCCGCTCCACAGGTTCCAAATGGTCGCCTGCTTTCATCAGGGTTAGTTGCTCCAGTGTGGCAAACTGGAAGCCCTTTTGCCTGAGTTGCGCAGTAATGAGGGGCAGGGCCTCCATTACCTGATGGTGCTGACCATACATGGGGTGCAGCAGAACCACACTTCCGTCTTTTGCCTTTTGGGATATATAGTCAGCTGCGACTTGAGCGCCGCCTGCTTGCAGTTGCTCAGTAGGATCGATATCCCAGTGAGCAATCTTGAACTGGTGATCGCTTAAAAGCGTGCCCAGCTCGTCAGACATCTTTCCG
The DNA here is from genome assembly GCF_052466985.1 of Microbulbifer maximicatervae (SeqCode). NCBI lineage: Bacteria > Pseudomonadati > Pseudomonadota > Gammaproteobacteria > Cellvibrionales > Microbulbiferaceae > Microbulbifer > Microbulbifer maximicatervae (SeqCode). The sequence goes on along the minus strand of NZ_CP174298.1, from coordinate 2,285,862 downwards.
TGAGGAGGGAGAAACATGGGCTTGCTGGTATAGCCATTACTTTGTAGTAGCCGACAGGTTTTTTTAATCTCTTCCTTGGCACTACTCAAAGGCATCTGGGAAAGGTTTGTGTGTGAGTAACCATGGTTACCTAACTGATGTCCAGCCTGAATGATTGCCTGGGTCTGCTCCGGGTACCTTTCCATTTCCTGCCCAGTAGGGAAAAAAGTGGCGGTTACTTCTAAAGACTCGAGCCGCTTTAACAGCGGTTCGGTTTTGTCGGGGGAGGGCCCCTCATCAAAAATAAGCGCTACCCATTTATCCTTGCCGGTAATTGCCTGGGCACAGGTTGAAAATACAAAAAGCCAAATGCAAATAGCATTAATTATTATTTTCATTTTTTAGGGTTTCCACAGATAGAAAAAAAGCCGTCAATGACGGCTTTTTTCTTTGAACTTGTTTAGCGCTCTAGCTGGTCCAGCTTGCCCTTCTTGCCGTCCCACTCCTCGGCATCCGGTAATGGGTCTTTCTTCTCAGTAATATTGGGCCATACCTCGGCGAGTTCTGCGTTCAACTCGATAAACTCCTGCTGATCGTCCGGAACCTCATCCTCAGAGAAAATCGCGTTGGCGGGGCACTCCGGCTCACACAGGGCGCAGTCGATACACTCGTCTGGGTGAATTACCAGGAAGTTGGGGCCTTCGTAAAAACAGTCTACCGGGCAAACCTCTACACAGTCGGTGTATTTACACTTAATGCAGTTTTCCCCAATTACGAATGTCATGTTTGTCCCTCGATAGTGCCACTGAATTCTTCGTGCAGCGGATTTTATCAATTACTGGCGCGAATTGTAGTGGCTTTTCAGTCGATTTAGTTCACTGTTTATAACAGGATGAATTGGGCGACCAGGGTCGCCCGGTCTTTTACTTCAGTAACTTGCGTAAAGAATAGAGCGCTTCCAGTGCCTGGCGTGGCGTCAAATCGTCCGGATCAAGCTCCTCAAGGGCATCCACGGCCGGGTGGCTCGGGCTGCCAAACAGATCTACCTGCTGGGGGGAGCCAGGGGCTGCGGCCATTGGCACAGCGGCTTCTTCCGGCTCCTGTTTGGGGGCCGGTGCAGGCGTAGCAATAGGAGCTGGCACATCTACCGACTGGGCGCCGGCTTCCAATGCTGCCAAGCGCGCGCGGGCCTCGGTCAATACATCACTGGGGATGCCGGCCAGTTTGGCCACCTGCAACCCGTAACTTTTAGAGGCGGGCCCTTCCTGGATGCGGTGCAGGAAGACAATTCCCTCGCCGTGCTCGGTGGCATCCAAGTGGATGTTGGCGGCCTCAGAGCATTGGCTGGGCAGGTCAGTCAGTTCAAAGTAATGGGTGGCGAACAGCGTAAAGGCACGCACTTCCCCTGCCAGGTAGTGGGCACAGGCCCAGGCCAAGGACAGGCCGTCGTAAGTGCTGGTACCACGGCCAATCTCATCCATCAGTACCAAGCTGTGCTCGGTGGCATTGCGCAGGATATTGGCGGTCTCGGTCATTTCCACCATAAAGGTGGAGCGGCCACCGGCCAGGTCATCGGCACTGCCGATGCGAGTGAAGATACGATCCAGCAAGCCGATCTGGGCACTGTCGGCGGGCACGTAACTGCCGCAGTGGGCCAACAGGGCAATCAATGCTGTCTGGCGCATATAGGTAGATTTACCGCCCATGTTCGGGCCGGTAATTACCAGCATGCGGCGGTCATTGTGCAAATCAATATCGTTGGCCACAAAGGGCTCGTCCAATACCTGCTCCACCACCGGGTGGCGCCCGCCGGTAATATGCAGACCAGGCTCAGTGCCCAGTTCGGGGCGGCACAGGCGCAAATCGTCAGCGCGCTCGGCCAAGCATGCCAGCACGTCTAATTCGGAGATACCCGCAGCGGCGGCTTGGAGCTCTGCCAGGGACTCATTCAACTGATTGATCAGCTCTTCGTACAGCGCCTTTTCACGAGCTAGCGCGCGGCTCTTGGCGGAGAGCGCCTTGTCTTCAAACTCCTTCAGCTCGGGAGTAATGAAGCGCTCTGCATTTTTCAGGGTCTGGCGGCGAATATATTCAGCTGGCGCCTTATCGCTTTGCCCGCGACTGATTTCAATAAAGTAGCCGTGCACCCGGTTGTAACCCACCTTAAGGGTGGGGATACCGGTGCGCTCTTTTTCCCGCTGCTCCAGTTGCACCAGGTAATCGCCGGCGTTTTCACTGATAGCGCGCAGCTCGTCCAGCTCTTCGTCGTAGCCGGAAGCAATAACGCCACCGTCGCGAATTACTACCGGAGGGTTTTCAATAATGGCATCTTGCAGCAGCTCTACGGTTCCAGGCCACTCGCCGATCTGGCTGCACAATTCATTCAATAAAGTTGCGTCAGATTCCGCTAACTGTTGCTGGATTTCCGGAAATTGAGCTAGGGACTGGCCCAGGCGAGCCAAATCCCGAGGACGTGCAGAGCGCAGTGCCAAACGGCCCAGGATTCGCTCCATATCGCCCACAGGTTTGAGGGCATCACGCAGAGGCTCAAAGCCATAATCGGCAATTAATGCTGCGATGGCATCCTGGCGGTTGCGCAAGCTAGTCAGCTGGCGCAAGGGGTTGTTAAACCAGCGGCGCAGCAAGCGGCTACCCATAGCGGTTTTACAGCTATCGAAGACCGACAATAGGGTATTGTCATCGCCACCGTTCAGGTTCAGATCAATCTCCAGATTGCGGCGGCTGGCACCATCCAAGGCGACTGTCTCATCACCACTTTCCGTCAGCAGGCCGCGAATATGGGGCAGCTCGGTACGCTGGGTGTCCCGTGCATATTGCAGCAAACAGCCGGCAGCGATCACAGCGCCGTGCATATGGCTACAACCAAAGGCCTCCAGGTTCATGGTGCCGAATTGTTGGTTGAGCAGACGCAAAGCGCTCTCAAGTTCGAACTCCCAAGGTGCGCGGCGGCGCACGCCAGCGCGGCGCTCGATTTCAACCGGCAGGCTAAGGTCTTCCGGCGCAAGCAGTTCAGCGGGATTGTGGCGCTGCACCTGCTCGGCCAGAGCTTCCAGAGTATCTGTTTCCTGAACCACAAAACGACCGGTTGCCAGGTCCAGCAGTGCCAGGCCAAATACATCGCCCAAGTGTGAAATAGCAGCCAGGAGGTTATCGCGGCGATCGTTGAGAAGTGCCTCGTCCGTGACCGTGCCCGGAGTAACAATACGTACTACTTGGCGTTCAACCGGTCCCTTGCTGGTGGCGGGATCACCGATTTGTTCACAAATGGCAACGGAAACCCCAGCTTTAATCAGCCGCGCCAAGTAGCCCTCAGCTGCATGGTATGGAATACCGGCCATGGGTATAGGCTCACCCCCGGACTTGCCACGGGCAGTAAGAGTGACATCCAACAGCTCTGCCGCCTTCTTGGCATCATCAAAGAACAGCTCGTAAAAGTCCCCCATGCGGTAGAACACCAGCTCTTGGGGGTGCTGGGCCTTGATGCGCATGTATTGCTGCATCATGGGGGTGTGTTCGGGTTTCGCGGCCTTGGTCTTGTTTGCGGTTTTTGGCATTTTTCTCTAAGAAAATCAGTAAGTTACAAAAGTGTTCGCAAACCCCAAGAGCCCCGCAGGAGTGGCGGCCGGCTCAGATTGGGGTAGGGGGCAGGTTTCCTCGGGGGCTTAATAAGCAGAAGCGTTCGATCAAATAATGAACGGCAAGCCCAAACCTGATGTTCTTGAAGCATGCAATCGGGATAGATCTGAACAGAAAGGTCCAGGCTAAAGTTCGAAGGGCTTCTTTATCGGGAGCGCAGAATAGCAGAGTGGGGGGCAAACCACTATGGATGGCTTATCAACTGAAAGTCGAATGACCAGCAGCGACCCTGTGATTTTATGAGAGCCTTGTAGGGAAGCGGGACGTTTTCGTCTTTGAGGTAAGGACCGTCACTTTTCTTTCCTCTAATGAATCTGCTGCTGATCTCAACAAAAAAGATTCCTGACTCAGTAAGGTCGAGTACTAAACAAGCCAATTCTTTACGCGGTAGCGCATCCCTCCAGCTGGGACATATGTGCATAGTAGGCTGATGAAATACAGTACTGATAACTAAGTCCTGCTTCGTATATCAGAATTCAAAAGACGCTGCTTTATATCTACTTGTTTCGTTTCGTGACACACAATGTATTTTTTTTATTTTATTGGGTTTTTAAGCGGACTTTGATTGAGGGCGGTAGAATTATATAGAAGGGTGATATATAGGCGCTGCTTTTGAATTAACTGTTACGTTTCCAAGATGAAAAATCTAATACTTCTACTTGTTTCAATATCTTTTTCTGGAGCCTCTATGGCATATAACCTGCACATTGAAAAACTAGGCCATTGGGATTCTGAAGAAAATCGAATATCAGAAGCGGAATGGCTGAACATTTGTAAAAATGATCAAGATTTAAAAATTGAGACAGAGATCAGCGGTGTTAACCCCTATACAGGTGAAGAAATCTCGATGCCTGGTATTTTATGCCATTGGACTGATTCCAAGAATGGCACACATGTATTTAGCTATAATTCTGGGCGAATAACATTCGGTGGTGAAGATGCTCAAATACCAAAGGCAAAAGAAATTGCCAGTAAAGTTGGGGCGGTTGTAGTTGGTGATGAAGGCGAAGAGTATTAAACGTAACAAGTTGATGCTGTTCGTTCCGGCCCTGCGGGCCTACACCGGACAGTCCACGCTTCGCGCGGCCTGCCGCAGATCAAGGCGTTATGTGTCAGTGAGTAGGAAATATGATTGATGTCATTGATGGGTTTAAAGCAGGTGGTTGCGGTAAAATTTTTATCAGACACTTATTTAAGCTTATTTTTACATTGTGTGCTTCAATAGTTCTTGTAGGATTGATTCGCGCCTTACTTGGGAAAGATGAAATAATACCTCTTGGTGCTGAATTCATAGGCGTTTTAATGGCTTTGGTATTAGTGCACTTAGTTGATTTCATGCGTGCGGTAATTAAAAATGGCGAGCATTCTGATATACCCCCAACCACATAACCAGGCCAAGCAGGCTCGCCCAGCTATTGGCTGGGCTGGACGGCCCACGCTATGCTTCGGCCGTCCCTGTTGGCAACGTTAAGCGTTCAAGGAGGAGCATTGAAGATAGCTACCATTTTAGCACTAGTAATGATTAGCAATCCTGTTTGGGGTAATAGTCTCAATACAGTCGAGAAAATACAGGAAAGTATTTCTGCTAATCTATCGCAAGGCGATAGTACGAAAGCAATTGAAGAATATTTAGCCTCAGCAAACATTGTGTATTCTTACGATAAGTATTCTTTTAGATACCAGGCCGTAGTACGAGAAAATGAGGCTGACTGTAAATTTGAATCTATATTTCTTTGGCTATTCTATGAATGTGCCATTCAAATATATATCAACTTAAATAAGCAAGGGGACTACAAAGATCATGAAGTTTATCAAAGTTATTCTGGCTTATAGCGTCGCAATGCTTAACAAGTGACTATGGTTGCTCGTCAAGTTTTTAAGCCATACTTTCATCCCAGTAGGTGTTATTTTTCACCATCGTATTCAGGATCGTAATCTGCTTTCTCATGCAGACAATCAGAGCGACCTTTTTAGGTTTGCCAGCGTCGACCAATCGCTTATACATCGGTTTTAATTTAGGGTGATGTTGTATGGTCGACATAATGGAAACAAACAAAACCGTTCGTACACGATGCCTTCCGCCTCGAATATATCTCTTTCCCTGGAAGCTCCCGCTATCACGGTTCATCGGGGCGACACCTAAAAGTGCAGCGATTTCTTTACGGTTCAATTTTCCTAGCTCGGGAAGCTCACTCATCAACGTATAAGCCAATACATTTCCGACCCCTTTAGCACTCAACAATAGGTCGCGCCTTTGCCGCCACTCAGACACACTGTTAACCAGTTTATCCAGTTGCTTGTCGATACCTTGTATCTCCTTCTTGATGGTGTTTAGAATGGTCTGGATAGGCTTGTGTACTGATTTCGGCATCCTTTGAAGCCGATTCTTTTGCATTGTGCTCATCTCTAAACACTGACTTCTTACCGCCAGTAAGTCACTGATCTCCCTAAGCTTTTCTGGCTTTAGCACCGACAGCCTTGGCTTCATGGCCTCACCAAAATGTGCAATATCCATTGCATCTAGCTTGTCAGTTTTGGCGAGGCGCCCTGCGGATTTAGCGAAGCTTCTTATCTGTGAAGGGTTGCAAACAACAACAGGTAATCCTGCTTTGTCAGCGGCGCAAACAAACTCGAATTCGAGTCTTCCTGTAGACTCTATTAATACTCTTTGAGGTTTAAGAGGTTGTAATTGTTTAATGGCATCCTTAATGTCATTTTTATCATTGGCAACACTAAAGAATTGGCCAGTAGGTCTCACATAAATATCGAGTTGTTTACTGCTGGTATCGATACCGACATTGATCTCTTGAGGTTCCATAAGATAAGCTATCTCCGCCTTGCTATTCGGGCTCGAGGCCCACATGACTATTCGAGTTATGCCTAGTGAGTGCTTATCACGTTCATACTTGTTATCGGTCTTTTACGAACCGGCCAGGCAGCGAACTGTGATAAACAAGGCCTTCGGTGGCCGCCGAAGGTGGGTCTCAATTTACCCGTTAACGAAAAGGATTTTCAACATCAGAATTGGGTAAGAACAACCATACAAGGTCAAGCACGACCGCAAATGCAAGCATTTGCAGGATCTCCGCTGCTTCGCAGCTCCGGCCCGTGTTGGCGGGCGTATGTTTCTGGCAAGGACATTGAGTGAAACCGAATTACGGAGCCTACATACCTGGAACGGCATTGGCTGTATTACCAACACTTGGCGCTTTGCTAGTCTCGGTTGAGAAGTATCAAATTGTTGAGTATGGGGTATTATTTTTAGCGATAGTACTGAGAATTATCGAGTCAAAAACTCCATTGGTTATCGCTCTTGTCGCGATGGGCGTAGTGTTTAAATTTTTTGAGGGAAAAATGCCAGTTGATCTGTTTTCGGGAAGGTTTGAGCTTACACGGAGAATACTAGCAATTTGTACAGCGTATATCCCTTTGGTTTCCGTGGACCTCTATTGGCGTGTAAAAAAGGGGATCGAAACATAACAAGCGGCTGTTATCGCCCCTGCGGGGCTGTGACGGTCTTTCCGCCGCTTAGCGGCTCCAAGTCCGCCCCAAAGCTGGGCGTTCAATTCTATAAAGAAGATCGTGAAGTATTTGATATCAATATTTCTGCTATTCGTATCTAGTTACACGTTCGCTTGTAAGTGCGTTCCAGGAGATATGGATAAGTGGTACTCCGATTCTATAGAAGTGGCTCATGTGAAGATTGTCGGAACCTCTTTGGAAAACGACCCTGAAAGGGATAAAGAACGGGTTAGGATCAAGTATCAAGTCATTGAGCAATTCAAAGGTGATGATTCTGAAACTGGCCATGTATATGAAGGCCTTCATAACTGTGCTCTAGGAGTAAGAACTGGAGCAAAGTATATTCTTTTCATCAGAGAACATAGGCTTATCTCCAGGTGTGGAGGTAGCCAAATGATTTCTGACTGGATAGATAAAGGAAAAATAATTCTGGAACAGTTACGAGATAAAGAATTGAACAAGGGCCAGCAACGGACCGCAAAACCTGTAACTTAAATTGCATTCGCAATTACGTGCCAGGCTCTGCGGCCGCTGTGGCCGGCGTTAAGTGTAAGACTTACCCACGTTTAGTAGACACGCCCAACGCCCTTAAAGGTCCCTACATAGAAGGATCTTACGAGCCTAGATAACCAGGGTGTTGAGTATCAATTTCACCACAGGCTTCATCATCATGACGGTTTCTCTCCAAAGTCTGAACATGTGACTCCGTGAGGATCAGTCCCTCCTCAGCTAGCTTGGCCTTAAGTGCCTTTAATCGCAATTTGAATTTAGCCAGGTCATGACGTAACCAGATACTCCGAACGCCACTAGGGGACACAAATACACCGAGTTTGAGCATTTCATTGGAAACTCAAACCTGCCCATGGGTAGGCTTTTGGGCGACATGAGTTAACACTGCCTCTTCAATGACTGTGTCAACGCGGTTTTTGTGGTTGGTCACGGGCCAGTTCTTCTCAAGAAGGGTGTCCATGCCGCTTCTTGAAACCGCTTCCTTGTACCGATAGAAAGTGTCTAGCGATACTCCTAGCGTCTTACAAGCTTTGGATATATTACTGAGCTTTTCTGCTAGGTTTAGTAATCCGGTTTTGTGTTTGATGATGCGATCATTGGTATGGATTATGGGGTATATTCTTGGTTTTACTTTTAGGTACCCTCATCAAAACCGGTAAACTCTGCTTTTTCAAGAGAATGCGTCAGATTTGGCCTGAACCAATCCAAATTATTTCAATCTCAGCGAAAACTATACCAGCTTCCATCTTTCCAAAAAAAAATCGGTAATATTTTATTTTTTGATTTTTAAATAATGCTTATATATAGTCCTATATAGGGGGGGGAGGCATAAGGGCAGCACTAAAAAGTCTATTTCCTTCGATTTTATCGGCTCCCCCCCCCTGCCATATTTTTGAATTCAAAGGAGCAAAAATTTGCAGAAGTATCATTTAGATATTTCTTGGTGGCGCAAGTAAATTTTATTTAAATACTATAGGCTTTTACAGTAATAATTAATTAATAATTAATTAACATTTAAAATTCTAAGCTACAGCCCAATTATTATTTTGATGGATTTCATGATACATATTTTCAAGTTCCACTATTTGAGCAATTTGGTATAGTTGCAACCCTTCCGCATAACTAAGGCGCTTTCTTTTATATAAATTAAAGTTCTCACGTACCTTGGTTATATTAACCAGGTTAGGTAGGATTCCACTACATGAATGAAGGCTATCACCTATCCATTCTAAGATTTCAGAATTTAAGAAGTAGTTTGAGTTGGATGTGATGAATCCAGTTTTTACTGGGTTGCCATTTACTTCAGGCGGCAATATTCCTTTCATGCTTTGACGTAGTAGTAATTTGTTCAGTCCTTTTCCCATTTTTGTCTTGGAAGGCAAAGAGAAAAGAAAGCAAACAATCCTCCAGTCAAGAAACGGAGTTCTTGCTTCCACTCCATTCGCCATAGATGCATAATCAAAAGCCCTCAATATTTTCTGTAAAAACCCGAAATGAAATTCTTCATACAACTTACAGTTAAGGTTATCATCCAGCCCTCCTAAAAGATGTTTGTCTTGATCCAAAAGTGAGAATCGCGGACGGATTTGACGTGATACTATATAATCCGGGATGTTTATCTGCTGCTTTTTTCTCTTTTGTGAACCAACAAACTGCTTTAGAAACTTAACTCTAGATTTTAACTGTTGGAGAGTAGATATTGCACTTGAGTTTTTGGCCATCTGGTACCACACTTGTGAAATATCGGCTGCACGAAATGGGTCAGGTATTCCAGATAAAGCATCTAACATTGCCGCAGGAGTATAAAAATGGTATCCGGCCATCAACTCATCAGCACCATGTCCATCTAAAGATACAACAATATTATTCTCCCTCATGCGCTGATATACACGATAAGGCCCTTCAGAAGTTACTCCAATATTTTCATTGTTAAATAGAAGTTTTCTCATCATTGTATAAGACATACGTGAAAATTCTTCTATTTTGTGTAATTTTGAATGGGTTTTTGAGTTTAAAATCTCAACTGCAGGTAATTCGCTTCTTGGCCCGTTTTTCACAATATGAAAGATGTCGATATGGCTATAAGAAATGTCACCTTTGGATAAAACTTTATCTGCCATCATTAAGACTGAGCTGGAGTCCATACCGCCACTGATGGGAATGCCGAAAGGTTTATCACTGCGCATTCGAAGCTGTACTGATGATTCTAGTAGATCGCGCAGCATTTCCTTTCTACAACCATGATACTCAGCAAGATTGGCAGTATGTTCAAGTGTATTCCACCACCGAACTAATCTCGGGCGTTGCTTTTTTGAGACCTTTAGAAAATGTCCGGCCGGAATCCGAAATACATCTTTAACAATAGTTTCTATGGTATCATGTTCTTTTGAATAGAGACGACGGTATATTTCGTCCTCATTCATCACCAAATTGAATCGATCTAGGTGTAAGAATGCTTTTACTTCGGAAGCAAATGCAAAGTAAAATTCATTGGATACATAAACACAAGATTTGATAGCAAAACGATCAACACATATAGTTAGTTCTTCTTCAATACTATCCCAAATAGCAAAGGCCCACATGCCATTTAGTTTGTTCAGGCACTCGTCACCCCATTGAGCATAAGCAATAAGTAAGACCTCGGCATCAGAATCTGAAATAAAGTGATGTCCAAGAGATTCTAACTCCTGACGTAGTTCAATGTGATTATATATTTCTCCATTATAAGTTAAATGATAGCGATTGTTATAATGCATAGGCTGTTTACCTTTATCCGATAAATCAACAATAGCAAGACGACGATGACCAAGCCCTATGGGAGCTGAATTATCCACCCAAATACAGCCGCTATCAGGGCCTCGATGTGTAAGTGAATTGTTAAATGTAGTTATTTGCCCATCTGATATCGGCTGCCCATCAATATTAATAATTCCAGTAATTCCACACATAGAAGACTCCATGACATACATACTGTCATTTGAATTAATTTAACTTATTTTGCTAGAAAGTATCTTAGAGTTAATCTTATTACTTGCATCAAGGGTTATTACTTCATCGAAAAATTGCATAATATTTTTATTGTGAGATACAAATAATACGGTTTTTTCCCGTAGTTTTTCTAAAAGATTCCGTAGTATTCTTTGTTCTACGTCAGCACTTAGATTTGATGTAATTTCATCACAAATTACTATATTTTCTGAGTGAATAAAGAGCCTAGCTAAGGCGAGTCGTTGCCGCTGTCCGCTACTAAGCTTATAGCCACCTTGACCTACTTGAGTGTGGATGCCATTACTCAGCTCTGATACGAAAGAATCACTTTCTGAAAGTAATAATGCTTCTTGTATTTGATCTTCAGAAGCATCAGGATTGGTTTGAATTAAATTATCTAAAATTGAGCCATTACTAAAGAAGCTGCTGCTAAATACAATGCTGACATTTTGACTAAAGGCCAAAAAGCCCATTCTATCTATAGTGTTATTATTAATATATATTGTGCCTTGTTGGGGCTTATAAATCCCAGCAATAAGTTGTGTTAATGTAGATTTTCCTACACCATTTGCACCTGTAATAGCAATTTTACTACCTCTGAAAATTGTTAAATTTAGGCGGTCAAAAACGAGTTTCCTTTCAGTTTTATGAGTATAAGAAAAGGTAACATTATCAAATTTTATAGCTATATCAGAAGGCTTAATGAAATTGGTATTTTCACTTTTATTTTCTGTTTGATGTGAATTCTCTTTAGGGATTGAAAAGTATTCAGCTAAACGTTTCATGCTAACCAATGCACTTGATAGCTCGATTGCGGATGTTGAAAAAAAGGACAAAGGTTGATACATTCTGGTGACAAATACGCTAAAAGCAACTATCGTACCGATGCTAACTTCACCCTCGATAAAGATAATTCCTCCAATTAAATATACGATAGCAATACCACTCATTGATAACATATGAAAAATAGATTCATTACCTCGAGTTAAAAGACCAATTTTTAAGCGTATAAGACGAATACCCTCGGCAAAAGAAGAAAACTCTATTAAATTTTTACCATGGAGACCATTTACTCGAGAATGCAGTTGACCTTCAAAACTAAAGTTGTCGGTAATATTCCCATTGATTTTGTCTGAAAGATTGAAGGCTTTTCTAGATAATTCAGTATTTTTACGAACAATTAGAAACAGTACTATAAAGTAAAAAGGGAGAGTGGAAATGGCTGCCAATGTAAGTTCAATATTTAAATTGAGCATTATGACCACTGCGCCGATGAGTAATACCGAATTAGTGAATAGACCTGGTACAGTTTTACTAATTACTCTGTGAATATTCAAGATGTCACTAGTGAACCTACTAGCTATTTCACCAGTTTTGGTCTCTAAGAAAAAATTATTGGAAACGAACTGAATATGGCGATAAAGGTCTATACGTATATCTTTGGTGGCACTTAGACCAAGCATGCCCGTGTAGTATTCTTCCAACGATTGTGAAATAGCTATAACAATTAATGTTATGATCAATACTGTAAAAATATAAAGCAAATGCGTCAAATTTTTATTTGGCAGGGCATCATCAACCATCTCCTTAATCATTAAAGGTGGCAACAAACTTAATAATACTGCAAGGGTTAAAAAAAATACACCTTTGAAAGCGACCCATTTATAGGGTCGCAAATACTTCCAATACCAGGTGAAAGCGCTAAAATCCTTTCTTGTCATATTTCTGTCTATTGTGAAGGCTGATGAGCCTTATTCAATGCATTACGAATGTGAGTAACTTCATTTAAAAGCTCACTAAATTCTGGAAAGTTACTATCTCTTTCTACGATTGCGGCTTTAATCGATGTCATCTCCAGAAGGCTATAAAAAAGCTGCCAAACCTGCTTGGGGATCGCTTCTGAATGAGAGTCGACCAATTTTCCACCCGACCAAAAGCCTCCTGCAAGGTGAACTTGGACTAAATGGTTGATAGGAAAGCTATCCAGCTGTCCTTCCAGATTGGTATTCCAATTTACACTGTTTGTATAAAGATTGGTTATATCCAATAATAAGCCGCAACCTGTACGACGACAAATTTCATTGAAAAATTCCTCTTGTGTCATCGTGGATCCTGGGATCTTATGTGTGAAAGTAATATTTTCAAGTACTAGCGGTACATTGAGGAAGGATTGTACATGATCAATATTTTCTATTACATGTTCTAACACTACATCATTAAAGCAGATAGGTGATAGATGCCCTAATTCAATACCTGGACATTGAGTAACTGCCAAGTGTTCGCTGAAATATGGAGCATTTGTAATTTCTATTATTTTTTTGATTTTTGCCAAATGACTTTTTGATGGTAATTGACATGTACCAATAGATAGTGAAACACCATGCGGGATTACAGTATATCTTTCAGAAATTTCAGATAAATTATATAGGGCTTGCTTAGCTCCATAAGCGTAACGTTCTGCAATAATCTCGAGGAAATCTATATTATTTTTAGCTGCTAGAATCTCGTGATGTAATTCGGGACGGTAGCCAATCCCCCCCCCTAGAAATGGTATGCTATCTAATTGGCTCATGCTAATTTCTTCCTGACCCTGACAATCCCACTTTCCATTAAGAAGTTCATAAGATCAATTACCTTTTGAGTTGTGTCTTTGAGGTTATTATTGGTCTCAAATAAATCTATAATTGTAGAGATGCCACTTTCTTTTTTAGCAAGTTTAATAATACTTGCAGTTGCCTTGTTTACTTTTAAGGTTTTCGTTTTAAATTCGTTGGGAATAGAATATATAACTAGAGTTATTTCTCTAGGAGATAATTCTTCAAGATATCTAAAATCATCAGTATTGAGTGCATTTACAATCGAGTCGATATCCCAGTCAAAATCTATAATTTTAACGCTTGGGTTGATGCTAATATGTGAGTTAATATCAATAGGTAAATTTGATTTGCGCTCATTTATCTGTTCAAAGCTATCCTCTGGCGTCGTCGAAAGTAAAATATTATTCCGGATCCGCTCAAATCTCGCCAGCTCAGAAAGGTAGTTTTTTTCGGGAATAACACTTTGTTCCATAAAATACCCAAATTTGTCATTCAGGGATATTTTTTCCTCTCCAGGATAAGTGGAATTTATACTATAGTAACGAGAAAAATGCTTCACAAATTCCTGATCCTTCAATGATTTGGATAATAGCGGGTACATGCCCCGCAATTTTGTCATAGATTTACCCTTGAGGGATTCTGAATAAACAGCAATCATTTTTTTGTCAAGTTTTTTAAGTAGATTTTTCTCTTCAGTTGTTAGTTGATATATAGATTCAGCTTCTGCTGGTGAGACATCGTTTAATTTTCTGAATATCTCATCAGTATATAAACGATTGATAAATGATTGATATTCAATAATGCTCATTTCAAGTTCCTGTGACTTAACTCTTTCATATGTTGATTCTAGATGCTGACCGATTTGAACAATAATTTGATCAAAATCTGGCATCAGTTTTTTTAACATCAACCTACCAGCTGCCCCAATATTGTGTGCTCTGTTAGTATCTGATATGACAAATTTAAGCTTTTCAGATAGTGCATTGATATCAGTTGGGTCAACAACCAGAGCATTCTTTTCATCAATCAATGCGTCACAAAAGCTCTGTTTATCAGCAATTTCATTAGATACCACTAAACATCCACCACATAGCATGACTTCCATTGCTACTCCTGGTCTATGTATAGGGATAGAAAAATCACGTTCTAGAAAACATACGGCATCGCAAACCTTTATAAATTGAGGAATGTCCCAATGTGGCACAAAGGGAAGCCAAGTGGTCATATCTTGTATTCCAGCTTCCAAGATTTTCATCTTGAATTCATGAAGTACTTTTGGTTTACCACTACATAAAGCCAGGAAATTAAATTCTAAGCCTTGCTGCTTTAATTTTCCCAAAGCTGAGATTAAGTCAAAACTTCCTTTTTCCTTAGCAACCTTCCCATAAATTCCTATGGTTGGTAAAGATTTTTTGTAATTGCTAACTGGCAGATGCTCTCTAAGCAATTTCGATATTTTGCTTTCCATTTCCTCGTCCGCAAGTTTCATATGGCTTTCGAGGTCTAGGCATGGTTGCTCATTATTATAAATATGTGATGGATAGCTGACCATCGAGAGAATACTCAATTTTTCATGATCAACTCCCATCTCCATAAAGCGACGTCCAGTGGTGCGTGAGCAAAAAATGAAGTCAGCCTGCCTTATCATATCTTTATAAAGATAATTCAGATCTGGATGGCGAAGTAGACGACCAACATCACTACCTGCATGACGTAAGCCAAAAGGTACTTTAGTTATATTTGATGTAAAATATGCAGAAACACCATATGGTTCGAAATAATAAGCAAGAATAATATCACATTTATATTTTCTAACAATTTCAACCGCTTTGGAGGTTAATTTACTGACATAAGGGTTAGCATAAGGAATATATGAATAATTCAGACGATCATGGGTGAAATGAATTGTTAAATTATCTTTGACATCTTCTAGTGGTGTGTTGTTTAGAGTTTTATTTATACGGCCACCTATTAAGCGATACTCTTCCTCAACTTCGTTGGCGTTGGTAACTAAATGTACTTCATGACCACACTTGGCAAGTGCATAGGCTAACCAAAAATTCTGGCGACTCACACCGCCTTGGATTGGAGTAATTTTTCCTATAAGGCAAATTTTCACAAAGCTTTCCTGTAAACAATATTTTACTAACGGTAGACCAACATATAAACGATCCGTACAGGATCCTCACCTTCACCAGATCTAATTATAGGTGGTACATCATGCCAAATATCCCCACACATGGCCTTAGCTCCACCATCTTGATCATAGTTAAGTTTTAAGTTTCCATCATTCATATAGCGAAACGTACCAATAGTATTTATGTTTACAGGAAACTGAAAATTAATATGATGCTCAACATGTCTGTCATTGTGGACTCCAATATAGTCACCCTCTTCGTAGATAAAGCACTTCACATCAACTAATTTCATTGCTTTATCAGTGCAGTAGTTCAATAGCGGGCCGGTAAATTTATTTAAGAGATTTGCAAGTTCGACAAGTTGAAACTCCCTGCATATATCTATATAAGTATCCTGATGTTCTTTTGGGATACAGCGTGACTTCATAAGTAGGCGATAAAAGCTAAATCCAGCATTACTAATCATTTCAACGTCTTTGAATGTGAATTCATCATGCTTTCGAATAGTTTTGTTAACCAAAATTGATTTTATTGATTTGTAAAACTGGTAAATATGATCGTTAAAAAGATCGGCATTAACGATATCAGGTACGTTAAAAAAACCTTTATCTTGATAGCTTGCTTTGCATGAGTCTAAAAAATCAGGCTCTAGAACTTTCTGACTAAATGAGCTATCTATAAATGATGAAATCATATTTTTTCTTGTTCCTGTTTGATGAAAATAACACCCAGCTTAATAAGCTCAGAGAGTAATTTATTACAAATATTATCATTAAAAAAGCTCAGATCTTCGTAACTAAACTTGTGATCACAAGCCTGTATAAATAAAAGTAGCTCCTTATTCTCCTTTTCTACAGCAATTTTATTTCCATTAGTAACTATAAGTATATGATTCTCTAGTTCTCTAAAACACCATTCCATCTTCGGGTTGAAGTGAAATGTTGTCTTATTAGAAACGTGAGAAAGCAATTTTTCCTGACGCCACCACTGTTGATACATCGGTGGTCGATCTTGTAATATATCTTGCCTAGCTAATTGGAGTGCCGATTTCCAATCATAATTCTCAAGCAAAGACGTAACGATGGCCGTCGTTTCTTCATCAATATCTGAACTTAAGGGATGAATACCTCGACTTAGCAATGGCTCTGTTGCAGTAGCATGATGGACAAAAGTATTTAATAGCTCCGAAACATAAATTGGTTTAAAAGCAATATTTACATGTACGGAATGACAATTATTAGTTTGAGGAGCATGAGGGAATCCCCTTGGGATATATAGTAAATCACCCGGTTTCAGTACTTTAGTAAATATTAACTCTGAAGATTTGCCCTTCCCTTGATCTGGTCCAAGTATGTGATTAGGATATGTTACCTCTTGCTCATATACACGCCATTCTTTTTCTCCATCTAGCTGGAGAATTATGGAACACATATGATCCCAGTGTTTACCAAATCCATGGTTTTTGGGAGGGGTAACATATATATTTGATCTGGCTGAAAACTGAGCTTCCCGTTCAAATGATCTAACTAGCGAACCAAATGATTTACTATACTTGTTAACATTTTGAAAAATTAATGTATAACCATCTTGATATAGGCCTAACGCTTTGGAGGCCTGAACGACTTTTCGGTGGCTATATAAGCCCGGCAAAGGCTTTGAATAGGTATTAAAAGGGGCTTGTGATTCACATTTGAAAACACGTATATCTCCTTCATGTAAAAAACGGCCGCAAAGAAATTCATCTATATCTGATTCCTCTAAAATATCTTTATAGTAGTTTGGTTTGTCGCTTTTAATATAGAGTGGTTTCTTTTCCCAGTATTCTGCATAGAAGGTTTCTACATCAAGACCTCTAAATACGTATTTAAATATTTCCTCTTTAGTCTTTGGGAGACCCTTACCTAGTACTTCTCCATTTACAAGACATTTTAAATTATTCATATTTTAATCCCTTAGGTATGTAATGGGTAGTCTGTTTAATTGCTTATAAATAGGGCCACTAATGGCTAACACCGTAGAAGCGAATAAAACCGACAAAGCCAATATGGGGGACCAGATACTTATTGATTTTACGGCTTCAATATTTGCATTTAAATACATGTAGAGTATGCCGCCTAGGATAATACTGCAAAGTATCCCATATATTAATATATGGGAGTTATCTATAATTAATTTTTTTATTATTTCTATTGGGCTTGCACCAATAGCCATTCTAACACCTAATTCATACTTGGTTAAACTCATTGCATAGCTTAACGCTCCATATATTCCTATCATTGTTATGGACGCGGCGACGATGGACAGAATCAAAGAAATACTTAAAAGCTTGTAATCATTTCCCGTCAAAGAATTATATAATTGGCCGAGTGAATTGAGACGAAAAACTGTTAATCGTTTATCTATAGAGGTGATTTTGCTCTCAAGTTCTTTTTTTGATAAATATTTGCCATCTTTAACCTTTAATAGAAGTTTAGTTCCTATTCTTGTCTCAGGAAGATATAGAACTTTTGTATCATATGTTGGTGATGGGTGGCCAGTATTTTTTGCGACTCCAATAATTTGAAAGGGCAGCTGGCGACCACCAAAAATAATAGTTTTACCAACCGGATAATCCGTTCCAAATAATGATGCACTCAAAGCCTCGCTAATTATAGCTACACTGGTTTTGTTGTTAAATTCTTCAGAATTAAAGGCTCGGCCAGATATGATTGGTATTGATGTAGAATCAAAAAAATTTTCATCAGTACTAATTAGAAATGTTCTGACCTGCTCGTTCTTTTCAAGAGAGGTTACTGAGCGGCGTAAATATGCCTGTAATGGCGTTGCATTAGTTAAAGAGGCATTTTTAATTTCAGTCAGTTTTTTCAGGCTTTCTCTAACTTCTAAAACTTTATTGCGTAGTTCCGAACCTGAGAGGCTATCTGTACGAGTTTCTAACGTTAAGAAATATGTGTCGTCAATGTTAAAACCAAGAGGACGTTTAATATTGTCAATTGTTCTTAATGTTACTTCAATGCTAGCACAGAGTATAATTCCGGCAAATGTTATCTGGGCTATCAAAATTGGATTAATCGTTTTTTTTGATATTTGTTGACTAACACCTTTACCGCTGCCTTGAATCTCTTTTATAAGATCTGTGTAACTTAGACTTCTGATTGTAAACCATGAAAAAATTGATGCAACTATTACCAGTAGTATTAATAAGAAAGTAATTGCTGTTAGATTCACTCCAAATTCATGTAATCTCGGAAATAAAGAATTTCCATAACTTTTGATTAATGAGGAGCCCGCATCAAGTGTTAATAATGAGAAAACAAATGCAATAGACAGTAAGGCAAGTGCTTCACATAATATTGACAAAAACAATTGATCTCTAGATGCACCTAAAGCTATTTTGATAGAAAAAAACCGCTTATTTTCTATGCTTCTTGCTACGAATAAATTTGTTACATTCCCTAAGGCAAGTAGGAATATTCCTAACAAACCAAGAAAGATTAAGCTAGCCGTACGACGACTTTCGCCAATGATTGCATCTTCTAGAGTAATCATATGATGAGTTAATTTCATATGACTCCAATAACTATTCCCTTTGGTTTCTTGTGAAAAACGTTCTAGAAGGTATTGATTAATACGGTTATCAACTATACCGCTGTCTTGCGAAGAGCTAATTTTTCCAACTAAATAGTTATGGGGTAAAAAATTTGTCCAGTCATTTCTAAATTCATTATCATGTATATTGAAATCTATTGGCAGCCACAATTCGGAATTTCTTTGTAATCTATCGAATTTTGGCTCAATAAAATCTTTTGATAATACACCAATAATTTTAAATGATTTATCTTCAATTAACAGTGAATGACCAATAACTTCTTTTATGCCGCCTAGATGTTTCATCCAAAAATTATGACTAATTACAGCTACAGGTGTATAGGTATTTAGTCCATTCTTGCTAGTAAATCCGTTCCCATTGCTGAACTCAGCAGAAAAAAATGAGAAATATTCAGGTGTTACAAAACTGGTACTAACACTTAGGTTGCCTTTTTTCTGTAAGGTCATTCCCTGGTCAATTTTAATTCTACCTAATTGAATTAATGCTGATTCCTCAAAAGTATCTTGCTTTTTGTAAATATCAATTAATCCTGGATAACTTTGAAATCCAACCCCGATCCTCTCATTGTCTTTTATACGCGCATGATTACTTAGATATAGTTCATCAGCCTGATCATAAGGAAGAGGCTTATACATCAGTAGGTAGCTCAAATTAAAGATACTACCTAATGAACCAGCTGTTAAACCGATAGTTAGAGAAATTGTCAAAGCGAAAATGGGAGATTTTAAAGTGCTCTTGTAGCCTAATCGAAAATATTGGAATATTTGATTCATTTATTTATGCCTCCTTTTCCAAATATCTTTCACGCTCTATATTAATTCCCTCGCGTTTGTAATCAATTCTTCCGTCCAGTAATTCAATTTTGCGTTCAGCACAATCGGCATAGCGAGAATCGTGAGTTACCATTGCAATGGTGGTACCCTGCTCATGTAAACTACCTAACATAGCTATGATTTGATCACCTATCTTCGAGTCTAAATTTCCAGTAGGTTCATCGACCAAAAGAACAGAAGGGTTTCTAACTAGCGCTCTGGCGATAGCCACTCTCTGTTGCTGCCCTCCAGAAAGTTGATTTGGTTTATGATACACACGACTGCTAAGGCCAACGGTATTTATACACTGAAGGACTCGTTCTTTTATCTCAACATTTGATAATCGTTCTTTCCCGTAGAGTAATGGTAATGCTACATTGTCAAAAACGTTATATTGGTCAATCAAATTAAATTGCTGAAAAACAAAACCAATCTTTTCATTCCGCATTCTTGAGAGGCTTGCTAAATTTAGTTCATGAACATCGTAGTTTTCTAGCTTGTAAGTCCCAGAAGTAGGTCTATCTAATAGCCCTAATATTGATAATAATGTTGATTTACCTGATCCAGATGGCCCAGAAATGGAAACATATTCTCCTTTCTTAATCTCTAAATTGATATTTATTAGCGCATGAGTTTCTATTTCTTTTACTGTAAAAACTTTCGAAAGATTATTAATTTCAATAATATTCATTGCTGGGTTCCGGCAAATTTTTTTTATAAGATATATTGGAGTATTTAGTTAGTACATTTCTTGTAGTTTATGGGTATTTGATATTATAACTTTGTCGCCTTGTTCAAGCCCTTTAATAATTTCAATGTACGTATTATTGGCTGCTCCAAACTCCACTTCTTCTGGGCGACTTATAGAATTATCTTTATTAACTTTAAATATGAAATTTTTACTATTCGGATTTGAATTGAGGGGGCGACTAACAAACAATGTATCCTTAACTTGAAGCGCAATAATCTGGCCTTCTATAGCCAAGCTTGGTCGTGCTGCCGATGGTAATTGTGACGAAAATTCTACTTCTACCGTGATGGTACCATTCTTTACTGCTGGATCAATACGAACTATCTCACCTCGAATGATCTGACCTCCAACATCTATTTCAGCTTGTAGGCCAAGGTTTAAATTTACAGCTTGGGTTTGAGAAATACTCAATGAAGCTATCAAGTCATCAGATTTGGAAACTGTTGCCAGCTTATCACCTACTTTTACGCTCTGCCCTAGATCGACATATAGTTCTTGTACAATACCAGAGCTATCAACAGTAACAGTCAATCTGTCAATTTTATCTTCAATTGCAACTAAATCCGCCTTGGCTTGAGCAATCTTAACGTCCTCAATTTCCATTGCCTCTTCATGCGAAGCTTTCATTTTATTTAATTTTAATTTGGAAATTTGGATTAATGTTTTAATCTCTTCTCGTTCAGCTACCATTTCCAAGTGTTTGAACTTGCTAATTATTCCTTTTTCAGCCAGCTTGTCTACCTCTAAAGAGTTAAATTCAACTGTCTTCTGCTTTGATGTAAGTTTGACTAAATTGAGGTTTTCTTCAAGAAGCTCTTGTTCTTGTTCTAGTTTTAGATGACGCTTATTTGCAATAGAGCTAAGATAATGTTGATGTAGTCTCTGTTGAGTTTCTTTTAGCTCTGGGGATTGTAGCTTAAGAATGGTAGAACCTATACTTACTAATGAGCCTGGTTTCAAGATAATTTCTTCAACAACTGCATCACTATGTGAGGTTAACAGGCGACGTGAATTAGACTTAAGAATACCATAGGCATCCAATCGAACCTCAAGGTCACCTCGTTGAACAACGCCGGTAATCATTTCATTAGCTGGTATATCATAAAGTTCATCGCTAGATGAAATAAATACTCGAAAATATACGTATAGAATAGCTATTACGAACAATACAGAAGCAATGACTTTCTTGCGACTGATTGTTTTTTTATAAACATCCACTTCTTTCTAACTCTTTTTGGGTGGACTCCTTCAGCACTATATATTCTGAGGCTGAACTATAGGCCGAAGAGATACCACGTTACTCTTTAAATGACTTGACTAGAAAGCCTGGCAGATAAACTTTTTGATACATAACATCGTGCTTACTCAAAGTAATATTTATTGAGTTACTGTCAATTCTGGTGTTCAGCAGGCTTGATCAGGCAGTACTCTGGTTAGCGGTTGACATCTCTTCTCCGTCTTTGAATTTCACTCCGGAGATAACTTTCGCAAGGCAGTCAAAACCTCGGAGCTTTCTCCATTTTCCTTCCGCACACATCCCGAGCTTGAACAGCATGTGCAGTATTCCTTCTCTCGATAGACAGCCTTTTGAACGCTTGGTCCGGTGCTGTATCGTCCCGAATGTCGACTCAATCAGGTTCGTTGTTCGGGTACTCTGACAGTGTTTTGCCGGGAAGTCGTAGAAGCTCATTAACTCTTCGTGATTCTTTAACAGGCTTTGGGTATTTGCCTTTGTGCGTCCTGATAAACGTGTCGAATGCCTTCACCGCGTTCGCCCGCGTCTCTGCTTTCCAGATTTCGCGCAGGAAGTGTGTGGCTTTCGGCTGACTTGTCTTCGGCAGCTTGTTCAGGACGTTGGCCGTCTTGTGTACCCAGAAACGTTGCTGGCGGGTTTCGGGGTAGTGCCACCCAGAGCCCCAAGGCGCAGTCGCCAACGGCCAGTTCTGGGGCGTTCATGCCACGCTCTTTCAGCTTACCCAGTACACCTTCCCAGCTTAGCCTCGACTCTCGCTTTCCATCTTCAATCGCCAGAAAGTACTTCCCTCCAGGCTCATTTACATAAATAACTACCAGAGCGCAAAAGCTTGCTTTCTTCCAAGGGCAGGCCGCTATGTATGCCGTTTGTCCAAATGCATACCCAGTGATTTCTATCCAGATATTTGGCTCTCCAAGTATCATATTCGCCTTTCCACAGGCCTTCAGGCGAGCCACTGTGCTGGTTAACATACCTTTCGCTTCCGGGCCGCAATCAGCACCGACAGAGCCCAATCCATCTCGCCGGTTGAAACAGCCTTCAGGTATAGCCACGGTAGCGCCGCCTCTAGTGAGCGGGCCTTGCGAACGTACGGCGGCACCTGAGCTGAGCGGAAGGTTACCGTCTCCCCGCCCTTGCTCGGCCCCTGGTTTATCGGGCCAACTTCGGTCCGCCTCGGCGCAAAAGCTCGGTAAGTGGTTTCCTGTCGACCTGTAAACTTAACAACGGTATTCTTGTCCATAGTTGTGCACTCTTGATTGCTTTGTTTGGCGATAACAAATTAACCAGATACCCTGTTTTCCTGTTTCAAATCTTCAAACACTAGACTTAGTTATAACTCACACTTATTGTCATGGAGCATCTGGAGGTTCCGTATGCGCTATAAATTAGAGTGTACTTAAACCTATAGATTAACCAACCTCAAGTACAGTAGATTTATAAATATAAATACCGTCTTCTTGTATATTGTTATTATTTTTATTTTTAATCAAGTGCCATTTTGTATTCTGTTATTTTTTTTTGGAGACTTAAGTTGGAACAAAAAAAATTTTACAGGTATGACATGTATGACGGTTGAGTGCTGCTAGGGTTTATAATTTTTTATTAGTTTGGACTTATGCAAAGTACGCCGTATTTCTTTAGTATCACTGCGACATTGCACTATAGTTTCGTTTTTTTATTGTTTTTTCTGTTGATTGGAAGTTGATTTTAATCTTAATATTGCGAGCACTCTTTAGTGGGGCCAAGGTTGGAAGAAATTTTAGGTTTTTTGCCTGAGAAACTCGGCTTAGTATGTTTTGTTTATGTCTAGATATTTATTTGCGTGGAACATCCGCATCATTTTTATGACAGCCATCTATTTCTTTATAGGGTGCATACTACTACTAGCCGTTAGTGTAATTTTTTGCAGTAAGTCCTCACGAAAAACATACAGTAATATTTCTTGCATTGCATAATCGTATGATGCTAGTTTCTTGGGAAATTTGTTGCTAGGATATTGTGAAAATTAAATTAGACACATAGAGGGGTGTGGTCAAAAGGGGCTCAGCTTCGTAAGTGTAGAGTTTCGAATTTAAGTTTTTGGTTGTGCTTTTACATTAGGATAATTTTTTGGTGTTGGCTGTGTGGATAATTATATGGATCAGCATAATTTTTGGGGTGTGATAATTTTAGAAACCAGATAGTCATTTTTTATTTGCTTGTCTCAATAATTTTGTATAGATGGAGTAAGCATGTGTTGACATTAAATTTTGCGCTGGTCCCATGCTGAGAATTTGATCAGGGAGGTATCTGAATTATCAGTTTGGCCGCATTGTCAAAATTCGTTTATGTTAATTTTAACAGGCACATCAAGTGGCACTGTGTGTGCTTGAGGTTAATTAAGTTCAATGATAACTCTTAGTTATTAAGCGCTGGAGCCGCTAAAATTTTTCCAGCATGCCGATTTTTCGACGCATAGGTAGGTCTCCCCCTCTGGTAGTCAGACTTGATAAGACTCTGCTGATTCGGTTGGGAGATTAAAAGTATGACTTCCATGAGCTTGCAGGTCCTATATAAGGAAGCTATATGCCAAATCGTGAGTATTAACTATGCTTGAAGTATTTTGCGGTTACCACGTGGTATTTATGTCTAAGTATCGAGAGAAAGCATGATTTGGGATATTGAGGTGGAAGATTGGATCGACACTTCGATACCGACGCCGTCGATAGGGCCTCGAGTTGGATGAGGGGGATGAAATGGAGGGTCGTATTCATAAATTTATTGATTCCTTAGAGATTTAACTATTTATATCCTGTTGGATATCTGAAAAGGTAATCTGCAGGAAGAGACTTTTTCTCTAGGTTGCTGAGTGATTATATTAGAGTTCAATGTATATAGATGACTCGAGAGTGTAGCAAGAGTCAAGGGGTAGAAGGTAGTCATCAATAGTAGATGAAGCTGATGGGGTTGTAACTAGCCTCCATCCGGCACTCTTCATCTACTACTCGCTAGATTTGTGTCCAGCAGACAAATCTCTGTCGGGAAGAGTTGCAGTTAACACTGACTATTATAGATTTTTTATTTAGGTAAGACAATAAGAAAAAGAAAACTATAAGTATACCCGTGATAAAATTTGCATGACATTCAATATCATATATAAGCAATTAGGTTGTAAGAGGGTGCCCCTCTTTCAGTGAAGGTTATCTTTGGCGGTTGCTTTTATCAACAGCTAAATGATAAGTCGCGCTTTTGCGCATCTGAACACCGTTTGTTTTCAGTGCAGTGGGTGATACCCTTTAGGCATAAGTGAATGGACGGTAAATTTTAAAAATGTAATAGGATGATTCCATGATTAACGAAATTTTCGAGGCAGAGGAAGCGGTATCTGTAGAAAGTATACTGGCTGAGTCAAATGACAGCTGTAGTGGTTGTGATGGATGCTCTGAAACTGAAATGATGTAGTTAGGCTGTTGTCAATGATTGCAATATATCCATTGGCTTTAATTGCTAAGAACCTTCACTGTATAGGTTTAGATTTTCTAATCATTAATAATTAATCATTAAACTTTAATATAGGCCTAAAATTTAGGGAGTTATTATGTCTTTTGAGAATGAAATATTTGAAGTCGCAGAGAATTCTGTAGTTGAAGATGCGTCTTTTGAGTCTGCTACCAGCTGTGGCGGTTGTGATGGATGTGATGGCTGCTCACACGCTGTACTATAGTTAGGTTGACCTGGGTGGGGTGTGAGTGACCACCCAGGTCGCTACTTTAATTTGGTTTAAAGTTTAGCAAATCCTCTTTGTTTATTGTAAAGTGTTTTTTCATGAAGAATTTGTAGGCGATTTTTTCTATTTTAAAATATTGCTCACTATCATTTTATTTTGAATGAAATAAAATCTAGTGAAGCCTGTTTGGATTTACTTGGGTTTAAGTCGGTGATGCACCCTAAAGAGAATAGTTCTAGGCATTTATGCCCCACAAATAATAATGATTCAACAAGAGCTGTAGTAACTTATATTAGAAGAACGTCGGCTGTAAAATCTAAAGGGCTTCTCTTTGGTGTTCAGGCTCTAGTTATTATTGATTAGCTTGAATTTGATAACCATTTTTATAGATTAAGGATTCACATAACCTCCAAGGCTATATTATAAAAGTTTTTCGAAATGATAATAAAATAAACCAAGCACAAAAGGATAGGCGAAAAATCTAAAGTCCGATCACTAAGAAGATCTCGGCGCCCTGAAATCAATAGAAGTGATTAGGTTTTCTGTTGATATAAAAACTAATTCTTGCATGGATAACGAGTATAATTTCATTCGAGATTACATTGCCACTTCTGGCGGAATTCACGGACCATAAGTAATGAAAATTGCTGGATAGATATAGTTTCGATGATGTTTGGGGTGATAGTGTCTACGAGAGTGATGAGAGTGTATCCATTGGTTACGGGGCGCTACTGTGTACATTTGAAGAGCTGCAATGGTAATCAATTTATTAATGGAAGCGCAGATAATTAAACACTAAACGTTAAGAATTCAAGCTTCAGTTTAGTGTGCATTTTATTTTATGAGGCTTGAGCAAAGCGGTATGTGGGTTAAAACAATTGAGATAGTCCGATCCGTGATTAAGCTCTATATGAAGAATTTGGCTTACAATGTGAGTCAGTTTTTAGTTGAAGCTATCGCATGCGCCATTGAATGAAGAGCTGGAAAAGCCACCTATGAAGTTGGTAAGGAAGTGGTGAAAAATAGTAGTCAAGGTTTCTTTTGAGAGTGGCTCTTAGTTTTAAATTTATTATAAAAATTTCTATTCAAGATCTTGTTAGATTTTTTCTAAAATGTAGGGGTGTTCGAAGTTTCTTTCAAGAGTTGAATTGTTGTGTTTTGTGGTGGTGGCGCTACTATGCCGTATTAAGTAGGATTAATTTCGATTCAAATTTATTTTCCCTGAAGTGACTTTGTGGTTGATTTTTCTAGGTTTGATAAGGGTATGCTCTCAACTTAAAAAATATTATTTTCTGGGCGAGTTTGCTGTCAAGTATATAGGTGTTTGATCTAAAAGATATTTACCATAGTTGGAGGATTAGTTTTTATGGGTAGAATGCAAATTGAAATCGGGCTTACGCAGGAGTTAATTTGGACTCTTGATTGCGGAGTGGCTATCATTTTTACTTCACCGTTACTTTCTTCTCATGCATATTATGGGTTAAGTAATACTGAGATCATGCAGATTTCTAATCAACTAGAATCTGCAGGTTTTCAAGGTGAATTTGGTCAAGTTGCATCGCTTTTTAGTATAAATAAAATTCAAGCTGAAAGACTTATGGTAGTTGGGGTTGGTTATGAAGTACTATCAAGAGCCAGAATAATTAGATTGCTAAATATCGTAATACGAGAAATCCATAGGGTAGACTCTACTTGCTGCATCTCTATAGATACAATATTATCTTTGGAGGAATGTCGTCATAGTGCTGATAAATTAGTTGAGTGGGTAAGTGAGGCTTTATTCCTGAGCCAATATGGTTATCAGTTAAATAAAAAAGAAGAGCAAGTAAAATCAACTAAATTGTCAGGAGTTATATTAAGTAGCTCACAAGCGTTAACTCAAAAGTCTGTTTGTTTAGGTCAATCAACCGCAAATGGTATAATGATTGCTAAAGAACTTTCTAATTTGCCTGGTAATATTTGTACGCCTGATTACCTTAGTAAAGCTGCCATTTCTGTTGTTAGTGAATCTAATAGTTTGAATTTTGAGGTTCTGAGTCAGGACAAAATTGAATCAATGGGAATGGGTGCATTTTCGGCTATTTCCAAAGGAAGTGTTAACCCTGGAAATATAACTATCATTGAATATCGTGGCGCTAAGAACCCTGATGCTTGTCCGATTCTATTGGTAGGAAAAGGAATTACTTTTGATTCAGGAGGGATATCTCTTAAGGTTCGTCATCAAATGAGTGATATGAAATTTGACATGGGGGGAGCTGCAGCAGTTATCGGTACGTTGTACACCTTGGCTGCAAGTAAGACTAATGCTAATGTTATTGGAGTGATAGCCAACGCTGAGAATATGCCAGACGGTAACTCATGTCGGCCAGGCGATGTAGTAACGTCTTTGTCTGGAAAGACAATTGAAATATTGGATACAGATGCAGAAGGCCGCATGGTTTTGTGTGATGCTTTAACTTACTCGATTAGACAATACGCTCCGAAACTGGTGATTGATGTTGCTACTTTAACAGGGTCTTGTGTAGTAGCGTTGGGAGAGGAATTTGGAGGGCTGTTTACCTTTAATGACAAACTTGCTGATGCACTCATTACTTGCGGGATTAAATCAGGTGATTTAGTGTGGCGTCTGCCGCTAGTGTCCGAGCATAAATCGCACTTATCATCTCCTTTTGCGGATATAGCTAATGTCGGTGGCCGAAATGCAGGTGCTTCTGCGGCAGCCAGCTTTATATCTCAATTCACGGAGAGGGTGCCTTGGGCTCATCTGGATATTGCAGGTGTCGTAGCTAAAGGAAAGGGAAGAAAAACTGCTACCGGTAGACCGGTGCCGCTGTTGGTAGAGTTCATTAGAGAGAACTATGAAGTTGACTTCAGTTCGGATGTATTCAATTATAGAGAATGACCCCCATACTATTTGTGTATATATTTAGTTAATAAATATTCAATGTTTTTTTCATCTTTTGGGAATGGCAGGTATTGTGTATATATTAGGTTTGCATGTTGGTGATAAGTTAGAAGCTGAATTTAATCGTAATCAATTTACTGGACATGATGCGGCTGCCGTTTTACTAAAGGATGGAGAAATCATATCTGGTATAGAAGAGGAACGTTTAAGTCGTGTAAAGCACTGCAATTTCTTCCCTAGACGGGCTATTCAATTTTGTTTGGATTCTGCGGGAATAACAATATCGGATGTTGATTATATCGCTTTAAACTGTTCAAAATATGATGGAGAGATAAAAAATGCATTTGATGTTTATAATAATAGCTCTAAGTCTTGGCAGACTGGTGATGAAGTAAATGCTGAATACCTACGCCTCCTTTTTAAAACTGATTTACAGTCAAAATTAATTTATTGCTCTCATCATGAGGCTCATGCTTGGAGTGCATTTGTGCCCAGCGGTTTCCATAAAAGCTTGGTCGTCGTGTTTGATGGAAATGGCCCATCAGGTGATGGCAGATTACTATCAGGTGTTATTGGAATTAATGATGGCTTTCAATATACAACTATACGTGAGTTGAGTGATAGCCAATCTTTAGGTACATTTTATCGAAATATAATACGCTCTATCGGTTATAATCGATTTGATGAATATAAGGTGATGGGGTTAGCTCCTTATGGGAATCCTCATAGATTTCTTCCCCTAATGAAAGAATTTTATGATCTAAAAGAGGATGGGAAATTTACGATTGTCAGAAATCCATCCTTAGAAATATGGAAGAAAGAATTATCTACTGGATTAATTCCACCCAGACGAAAAGGTGAACCTTTTACTCAGATTCACAAAGATTTTGCAGCTTCAGTTCAGTATGTTATTGAAGATATCGCATTACATTGCATTCGATACTTTCAAAAAAGTACGGGTATTAATAAGTTGAGCTTCGCTGGTGGCGTCGCTCATAATTGCACGTTAAATAAGAAGATAATAGAAAGCGGATTATTTGATGAAGTCTATGTTCAGCCAGCAGCCCATGATGCTGGATGTGCTATTGGTGCTGCTTACTATGCATACCATTTGGTATTTCGAAATCCGCCAAAGCCAATGTCCCATATTTATTGGGGTACTAATCTACCAAATCAGGATAAGCAGTTTAAATATATCCTTAAATGGGGTGCCCTTCTTAATGTTTCTAAGATGGATGATACCTGTACACAGGTGGCGCAGCTTATTGCGAATAATTCTGTCGTGGGTTGGGTTCAAGGCCAGTCAGAATTTGGTCCACGAGCCTTAGGTAACAGAAGTATTCTAGCTGACCCAAGGCCACTAGAGAATAAGACTCGTATAAATCAAATGATAAAAAAGAGAGAAGGTTATCGACCATTTGCACCCTCTGTCCTTGCTCAGGAAGCTGACCGATTTTTCCATATACCTATGGAGTCGAGGAGTTTGCAATATATGAATGTTGTCGTAGATGTGGTGGAGGATAAGCAATCCTTTTTGGGGGCAATCACCCATGTGGATGGAACTGCTCGAATTCAAGCGGTAAAACCAGAATATAATGAAAAATATTGGAAGTTGATAAAGTGCTTTGGTGATATTACTGGAGTGCCTATTCTTCTCAATACCTCCTTCAACAATAATGTAGAGCCGATCGTGGATTCCATTGATGACGCTATAAGTTGTTATTTGACGACTGATTTGACTCACTTAGTTATTGGTGATTTTTTGATAACAAGAAATTGCTCCTTGTCTGTAGGCATTAAGTCTCTACATCTATC
This sequence comes from Microbulbifer maximicatervae (SeqCode), assembly GCF_052466985.1. Lineage (NCBI taxonomy): Bacteria > Pseudomonadati > Pseudomonadota > Gammaproteobacteria > Cellvibrionales > Microbulbiferaceae > Microbulbifer > Microbulbifer maximicatervae (SeqCode). The sequence goes on along the minus strand of NZ_CP174298.1, from coordinate 2,255,617 downwards.
GATTAAGCCAAGCTATGTAGTTACTAAGGGTTGTTTCCAATCTTCAAGAGGGTATACAGATATCTACACTATTGAATCAAAGGCATCTCGTTTTTTTCAGGTTGAGAAGCTGGAAATAACTAAGGAACTATTCGGATTGTTGTCGTATGGTATAGGCGTATCAATTGAACAAAGCTGTAATATACTTAATATCCCCTTGACTGAAACTTTACTCAATGAAATTATCCAGGGGTGGAATATGCGCGTTCTAACACTAACACCAATTTGATTTAATTGTGTCTAAATTTCATGATTATGAAAAAATATAATTATTCCTTTTGCGCAATAGCATATCTCAATATTAAATAGGCGCACTTTAACAATCTAAGGAATCTCTGAATAAGTTTGTGCCCAAAACGAGGTAGAATAACAGCCTAACGCAAGACAGATAACGTAACACACCATATCTCAAGTCAGCTTTGTAGAAGCCGAATACCGATACAAACGTTGTGGAACTCGTAAAGAGATGTTCCTTGAGCGAATGGATTCGTTAATTCCCTAGGGGCGCCTTGAGAGTCAAATTGCCCCCCCTCTAAGCAAAATCAGGAAAAGGCCGCCGCCCTTATCCATTGCGGGTTATGCTGAGTATTCACTGCATGTAACTCTTTTACAATTTCATTGATCCGGCGATGGAGAGATACTCTCTACGAGATTGAATCGATGCGCCGTTTTGCAGGCCTAACGCTGACAAAGCCTATTCCAGACGAAACAACTATTCTCAATTTCCGGTATCTACTTGAGACGCACCAGCTTGGTCGTCAGATCTTTGAGGAAATTAAGCAGTACCTTTGAGAGATGGCTATGCTACTGAAAAAAGGCAGTAGTGTAGATGAAACCATTATCGCTGCGCCCAGCTCCACTAAAAATAAAGAGAGAACACTTGATCCTGAGATGTACCAGATTTAAAAAAGGTCAGCATGTAGTGGTCAACTATTTCCGGGCAGTAAGTTTAGTTTTTCTTCCGCTTTTGCGGGCGGTAATCCGTCATTGTGTTGGTGGGGATGTTCCCAATTATAGTAAATCATCAAGTAATGGCTGATGTCTCGGCTTGCTTCTGTGATAGAGGTGTAACCGAGAGAGGGTATCCATTCACTTTTCAGACTCCGAAACAGTCTTTCCATTGGTGCATTATCCCAGGAATTTCCACGTCGACTCATGCTCTGGGTCATTCGGTAGCGCCACAGACGTTGGCGGAACTGATGACTGGTATACTGACTGCCTTGATCCGAGTGGAACATAACTCCATTGGGGTTTCCTTGCTGCTCCCAGGCCATTTCCAGTGCCCTTATCGTTAGTGCAGTATCTGGTTTCCCTGAGAGGGCCCATCCAACGATACGGCGAGCGTGTAAATCTATAATGGTAGCCAAGTAACACCAGCCTGAACCAGCCCAGATATAGGTAATGTCACCGCACCAAACTTGATTGGGTTTCTCAACATTAAACTGGCGATCAAGTTCATTCGGTATATCTAAGTGCTCGACTATTGCTCTCTTATGCTTATGAGGACCAGGTTGTTTACACACCAAGCCGGCCTCACACATGAGTCTTCGGATTTTAAAGTGTCCGATTGATATCCCTTGCTCATAAAGCAAACCTACGACTGTACGACTTCCTGCAGAGCCACGGCTGCGCTCGAAGACTTCAATGACTTTGGAGCGGAGCTGCATTCTAGGTACATCAACGGAGTTCTTCTTTTTCCTGTATTCGTAGTAGCATGATCGAGGTATTTTTTAACGCTTTGCAGACCAGTTCCACTGGCTCCTGCTCACTCAATCGGTCTATCAGCGCGTACGATTCATCTTGTCGGACATCAAGAGAGCAGTAGCTTTTTTAAGTATCTATTTCTCCCTTTCCAGGCGATTGATGCGGGTTTCAAGCACCTGAATTTTCTGTTGCTCAGTGGTAAGCGCTTTACCTGCAGACATCTCTCCACTCCGCTCTGCCTCTAGTTGCTTCACCCAATGGAGGATAGGCATTGTACCAACATCCAGCGACCGGGCTGCTTCAGCAATTGAATAGCCCTGGTCTACTACCAAGCGGGCAGCCTCTAATTTAAATTCAGGAGAAAAGGATCGACGTTGTCTACTCATTGAATACCTCTATTTTCGATGGCAACTTTACCACCTAAGTTGGTGTCCGGGTTTAGTAGACCACTACAGCAGTGGCATTTTGGTGTGAAAATGCATATCGTAGTCGATGATGTGACAGGAATTATACATAGTGAAGACGCTACACCGGCGAACGATTACGACGTAACGGCGACAGAGCGGGTTCGTCATAGTTAAGAAAAAAGAGCTTGGGGTGACTCAGGATATACCGGTGCAGAAATTGTGAAGCGCTGAAAGATCGAAAATTGGACTGGTATATGGCGATGAATCCTAGCAAGTGAAAAGCGCTTCCATGGCGAGAACCTCTCCGTAAGGAAAAAAATTAAGGCCCAGGTTAGGGCTAAGCTGGAGCACCCCCTTTGGTATATCGAGTGTTTGGGTATACTAAGACACGATATCGTGGATTAGCAAAAATTCAGAATGCCTGCACTTGCAGGCAGGCTTTACTAACTTACTAATAGGAGGGAGATACTTAGCCGCCTAGGGGCAGTGCGCCTGAAATCTGTCTAAAGCGGGCTCTGGGCAAAAAATTAGAGGGGTATTTTGCTGAAATTAACTTTTTCCTTACAAAAAAGCCCGTTTTTATCGGCTGAGACTTCTTCAGAAAAAAGACCTGCATGATCAAAGGTTCTTTAAAACTGTTTAGAGAATAAGATCGTGAATTATAGAATAATACTTGGAGAAAAGTGTATGGCTTCCATTAGCAATTTATAGCTACTGGAGGTTAGTATGAGCTACACCGACTACTTTCGTTATCCTCATACAAAAAATGAAATGAAGCAATTTTATGCTTCCGGTATAAATGAAGTTGATGTTTCTATTAAAATTAGAGGGCGTCGACATCCTAAGTGTTTGCCCAATTCTTGGGATGATTATTATCGCAGTAATATGCGGCTCAGGAATTGGAAGGCTTATCGAAAGCAGCAATGGAAGTAGATGGTGCCAAGCTTTAGTAAATCAAATCAAACAGACGCGCTAAAGCACATATGTGTTTGAATTGTTATATTTTTAAAAAGGTCGGATGAAATATAGAGCATTATTTGCGGTAGGTTTTTTGTTGGGTGTGTAGTTCCGATTTCTTGGTGGGTTGTGATTTTTACTCAGCTGAGTGGTTTGATAAAATCAATCATATTGGTTGTCGCTGCTTTGATAATGATAACTTCGATGTTTATTTCAAGTAAGGAAATAGACGAACCGTTTCGGTTTAGTAAAATTTACAAAAGCAGATGGAAACCCAAGCTTAAACGTTTTCAACATTTTGGTGTTTTATCACTAGGAATCAATACTCCTATATTCATGTGGGTTGTTTTTTCAATTGTTTGGAGTAAAGCATAACAAATTGCTGAATCCTATGTTCTGCTCGCTTTGTGCTGTAGACCAAAGCAGCTTTATCCCGGTGATGGCCTGAGTAAAGCGTTGCACTTATGAGTAGCTCTATGCTACAACTCAGATGTGTGTAATCGAGAGGAATAAAAGATGATGAGTTCTTTGGAAGTAGCAGAGTATTACTTCAAACTCTCAAACGAAAGTAACTTTGATGAAATCACAAAACTATTTTGTGAAAGCTCCACATTCAGGTCAGGAAAAGGAGATCTATTCTTAGGTGTGAATGACATCATGTCTATGCAGAGACTTCATCATGGTATGTTTTCAAAGCTTGAGTGGGAAGTATGCAGTGTTACAGAAACCAAACCCGGGATAGTTCATTTCAACTTTAACTTTACAGGTGAAACACATGCTGGAGAGAAAGTAGAGTATTCCGGTTTGGAAGATGTGGTTGTATATGGCGGTAAAATTCAGCATGTTCAAATACAGCGCCTGTAATACCTTATAATCCCATGTCATGCAATCTATTTTTTTGCTGTATGCATGGGTCAAAATCAGGCAAGTGAAACCATTTAAGTTAAAGCATGAAGCTTTGAAAAGCTGGCCTCGTTTTGCCGACAAAAAAGCCTCCAACTTCATAAGTCAAGTGTTTGAGGTGTTAATAAAAAGACTAGCTTGCTTTTAGTAGGTATCCGGTATCGTTAGGTTTAATTGGGAGTTAATAGAAATTTCTGCGGGGAAGTCTTTCACCCGTTAAAGCTGGAGAAGTGTTTAAAGTACTTCTCCAGTTTTTCTTAGGCTGCCAATCAGCATTTCGCAAATTATTAGCTCACAAAGTGATGGTGTTCTGCTAAAGAATATATGGTTTATGGGTTGATTAGATGTAGCCTAATCAATCCATACCCTGGTATAAACCCGCTTCTGATCCGGAGTATCAATAAATCCATCCCGATCATGTAGGACTTTGGTGTTGTCAACGAAGACCATATCTCCAGAGTTCATGTAGAAGCTTAATGTATTCTCCGCACTGTTTAATTCCTTATCTAGTATATCCAGAGCCTTAAGTACTTCTTTTGATAAAGGCTGGTTCACGCGCTGATGGCCTTTCTCAATCCAGTACCGCATATAACGAATACTGAGCTTTTCGTTTGAATATTCGAAAATAGGAAAACAGTTCTCAAGTATGCTTTTTATGTTTTTGTTACTGCCTGGAGTAACTAAATCTCTAATATAGTTGTTATACAGGATCTCTAGTTTTTGTGGAGCAGTTTTTCGCAAGTTTTCATGAACTTGAGCCGCAGAAACGATTTTCGATTTTCCACCTTCAACTGCCGGAGTAAGGCAGCATAATCCAAGTATCTTTGGTTGTACGGTACGTTGTGAGCTATCAGTATGGACGCCAGTGGGTGCATTTGTCTGGGACACAGGAATAGCTTCGCTAGTGTAGTCTTTTCCTGTGTCGAGAATCCCATAAAGCCGGCCATAAGTATCTATAGTATTGCCCATTGCCAGGCTAAGCTTTAGAAATAGTAGGTTAAGCGTTGGCTTCCTTAATGATTCCTCGCCTTGTATCCATGCCACACCACTACCATGCTCTATTTCATTTTTTATCTGGTTGGCAAGTTGGTCGAACTCAGGTGTGGCAACTGATTCTTGGGTCAGATTTTCAATCGGGTTGTTTTGTTGTTTGGCCCAGCTCTCCAATGCCTCGACTTCATATTTCCAGTTTGAAGGCCACAGAAACTTCCAGTTGGAAGTTGCGTTCATATCATTAGCAGTCCAGGCTTGAGCTTGAACTACTTCACTTGGGGCTAAGTTAGTCATTTACTTGCACCTTAAATAATACGTGTAGTGGATAGCCGGCTAGTGGTGAGAAAAAATCTGGATCTAGGTCGAGGTGCTCTTGAGTCACTGAGAGTTCTTGAACAGTTGGTAGGGATTTAAAACCAGCTTGTGCCAGAGCATCAAAATAGTGTGAAAAATTTTTATGCACACATCGCACTGAAACTGGTTTTCCATCTCTGCGCCATATTTTTCCTTCAAATGTTTGATCTATGCCATCTAAATAAGTCAAGTTGCCGTGTTGAAAGTAGAATGGAGGAATTTCTTCCCTCATGAATGGAAGGCAAGGGTGAGGCACTGTAAAAATAAATGTGCCCCCTTTATTTAATAGACTCTTGACTTTACTAATGACCTTTTTCATTTCTTCTATGGTTAGATAGTTGAAAAGAAATACAGCAATAGCATGGTCAAACTTATCTCTAGGAAATTCTGTAAATGTAACGGCATTTCCAACTGCATATTCTGCTTTCGTCAAATTTCCGGCAGAAGCTGTTTCCTTTGCCTGGGAAATCATCTCTGAGGAAGAGTCAACACCAAAGATTGAACCTGCTCCCTTGTCGAGCAGCATCCTGGATACATAGCCTTCACCGCAGCCCATATCCAATATGTTTTTCCCGGAGATATCTCCGATTGCTTCCAAAACTTTGGGGCGAGCAGTGAAATCACTGAGTAGGATTTTCTCAGAGCGGTTCCAGCTGTGAGCTTGTTTGTTATAGATGGTTTCAGTTGATAGTGGTAAGTTCATCCCGAACTGCTCCTTCAATTTTTGGGATAAAGTATGCTATGCAGTGATGTGTGTATTGGTGTTTACTACATGGCTGGTGAAATTTTAGGTATTTGCGGCTTTAATTATTTAAGTTTAACTGCTGTTTTGATAAGGCTAGCATTTTAAATATATAAAGTTAGTCGTTACCAGGAAATCCACTTGGTGTTTTTTTGTATTCTGCAGCTTGTTTTGCGTGGGCATGCTGGCAGTTTTTTATTGTTTGATTTTGTTGCTTGGTTAAGTGTGCAAAGCTGGAGGAGGAGCCTCAAAGTCTTTTTGTTCAGATAGAATATTTATAGCTCACATTTTATTTATATTATTCATGCCGCTCAGGCTAGCAGTACTTTTGTTTTTGGAATTGATATATGTCAAATAAAACTAATTTTTTGGGGTTGAATTTAATGGATTAAATTCGCTTTAAGATGCTGTTTGGGTAGGGGGTAATGTAATCAGGGATATGTTTTAGCTTGTTGTATTCAATTCTCTTAGGTTGGATTGCAGTGCTTGATTAGCGGCGCCTCTAGTTCCCCATATTCTTGGCGCCTCGATTCTTAGGTTAATTTTTTAGAATATCTCTTCCTTAGCTAATCTGATGTTGTTGTGGTTTTGATCCTGTTGGCGTCTAGGCATCTTGTTAAGCGTGATTTGATATGAGAGCAACCGCGATTGATTCTGTCGTTTTTTGCGATATTTTTAGTACTTCAGCAATGCGGAAGATTTTTTCGGATGAACAGCGTGTTCAGCGCTATCTCGATGTTGAAGCGGCGCTGGCCAAAGTACAGGCCCGGTTAAAAATAATCCCTACAGAGGCTGCAGAGGACATTACTCAACACTGTGACGCCAAGCAGATAGATTTTGTAAAGCTTAAGGAGCAAACGGAGCTGATTGGTTATCCGGTGCTGGGTGTTGTAGAGCAGCTAGTGTCACTGTGTAGTCGAGATTTAGGTCAGTGGTGTCATTGGGGGGCTACTACTCAAGATATTACGGATACGGCAACCGTCTTACAGATTAGGGCGGCGCTTGAAATTGTTGAGACGGAGGTCAATGCAATCGCAGATGCTTTAGCAAGCCTGGCCAAGCGTTTCAGGGATACGCCTATGATTGGGCGCAGCAATCTTCAACAAGCGGTACCTATAACGTTCGGCTACAAGGCGGCAGTTTGGTTGGCTGGTATTCATCGCCATCAAACGCGCTTAAGAGAGATAAAGTCTAGGGCGTTTGTAGGGGAATTTGGTGGTGCGGCGGGTAATCTTTCTTCCCTGGGGCATCAGGGGCTAGAAGTTCAAAGAGGAATTATGCAGGAACTCGATCTCGGAGTCCCTTGTATCGCCTGGCATACGATGAGAGATCGCGTTACCGAAGTGGCTTGTCTATTGGGGCTGATTACTGGCACCTTGGGAAAAATAGCCCTCGATATAAAACTAATGGCACAGACAGAAGTCGGGGAGGTGGCGGAGCCTCTTATATCTGGCCGGGGTGCGTCTAGTACAATGCCCCAAAAACACAATCCTCTATCAGCAGTTCTTATCAGCGGTACTGTCCCAGTGGTTAGACAGCAGGTTGCCTCTTTGCTGGAAGCGATGGTTGAAGACCATGAGCGGGCTACGGGCCCGTGGGAGATAGAGTGGATTGTTCTGCCGGAAATATTCTGTCTTACCGCATCGGTATTATCCCAGGCACGTTTTGCGCTAGAAGGACTTCAGGTATTTCCAGAAAAAATGATGCGAAACTTGGAAATGACTGGAGGTTTAGTGCTCTCTGAGGCTGTAATGATGGGACTGGGACCGAAACTGGGGCGTGAGAATGCCCACGATTTGGTTTACCAGATTTGCTGCCAGGCAATGGAGACGGGTCGTCCTTTTTCTGACTTGTTAAAGGAAGATAGACAGGTGTCGGGGGCTCTCTCTGATGCGGAGTTAGATCAACTTCTTGACCCTCATAACTATCTTGGATCATGCGGGGAGATGGTTGATGCAACGCTTGCTGGAAAAGAGCGCTGACTCAGTAACCTGCCGTTTCCCAATTGTCAGTGCTAGCTGCTGTGGATTGATTCTTGTGTCCGCTGCTCTTAATGCAAACTCTCTAAGATTAGAGTCTAAATATTTATCTTGGCTGGTTGTTATTTTTTCAGTCAACTATTTTATTTTTAAATAGATACCTGAAGAAAATGTAGGTTATTTATTTAAAGATAAGGATTCTAGAGGCGAGCGTAACTTAAAAATTAACACAATCAAGAATCGATGCTTATTACTTGTGGTGTAACATATACAGTAATTTATTCGGTTCATGTTGTATTTAAGTGGTGATCTGAGGGGGGGGATGATGGGCAGGTTTAAACTGGCATTGGCACAGTTGCCGTCAGTGAAAGGAAATATAGAACGCAATATTGAGTCACATATCCATGCTGTAAAAGTCGCAGTAAGGAAAAAGGCCTCTATTGTGGTGTTTCCTGAACTTTCTTTAACTGGTTATGAGCCGGATCTGGCTGAACAATTAGCGCTTAAGATCGACGATCCACAGTTAAGCCCTCTAGCTGACTTGGCAGCTGACAGTGATGTTTGGCTAGTTGTGGGTGCGCCTATTCGTCAGAAGAATGGTATTGCGATCGGTTCGCTCGTATTTTCTCCTCAGGGTGAGATTTCTGTTTATTTGAAAATACATTTGCACCCAGGAGAAGAAAAATGGTTCGTTCCCGGATCTGAATATCTATCACTGAACATCGAAGGTGAGACCGTAGCTCTGGCTATTTGTGCAGATGTGTGTAACCCAGGTCATGTTGCCACCTATGAAAAGCAGGGGGCTTCAGTTTATGTGGCAGGGGTATTGATTACTCCGATGGGATACCCGGAGGATAGTCAACAGTTGGCAAATTATGCTTTAGAGCACAATTTATTGGTGGCTATTGCGAACTTTAATCAGCCGACGGGTGGTTATTCCACAGCCGGCTGTAGTGCAGCTTGGGGCCCCGAAGGTGAGATTGTCAGTGCGAGTGATACAGCCAGCCAACTAGTTTGCGTTGAGCGCGATGATGAAGGGTGGTGTTCGGAGATTGTATCTCTTTAATTGTGCAGCTCTATAAATGGTAGTTGCCAATAGCTCCCCTCATTGACTCGCTTCCAGCTCTGCTACTAAAGCTGTCACCAATCCGGCTGCGGGCAGGGCTCGTGCGAGAGGGGCTCCTTGTCCGGCCCATTGAACGGCATATTCGTCATTGCCCGCTTTTGTAGCTGCCTGAGCCAGGTCTTTGCCCGCGGAGTAAGCGATCGGGTAATCCGGCAGAGGGGGAGCGCCCTTACTTAGCGCTTTATAGAATTGGTTGCTGATACCGCGAGCGGGGCGCCCGGAAATATTGGCGGTGATCTCTGTGTGCTGTGCGCGCTCACTTTGCAAGGCGCTGCGGTAGCTGTCGGAGGCCGCAGATTCCGGACAGAGGACAAATGCGGTTCCCATTTGCACGGCACTAGCCCCGAGAGAGAGTGCAGCGCGAATGCCGGCGCCATCCATAATGCCACCCGCAGCAACGATTGGTAGGCTGCTGTGGCAACACAGCAATCGCACCAAGGCCAGAGTTCCAATTTCCTGGTCGCCCTCTGGGTGGAAGACCCCCCTATGCCCACCAGCTTCAATACCTTGGGCAATTAAAACATCGATACCAGCATCCTCAGCAAGTTTGGCTTCTTGAGGGGAAGTTGCCGTGGCCATCAAGATAATCCCTGCACCTTTTAGTGCGGCGATAAACTCTTCTGACGGTAGGCCAAAGTGGAAGCTGACAACCGGTGGCTTTTGCTCGAGCAAAACTTCCAGCATGGCCTTATTGCCGATAAATGTTGAGTAGGGTTCATTGATCAGCTTGGGAACCGGTGCATCGAAGGCGGCAAAATGTGGGGCGAGATGGGAAAGCCAGGCTTGCTCCCGTTGGGGATCTTTTGTTGGGGGCTGGTGGCAAAAGAGGTTTACATTGAAGGGGTGCTCGGTCTGGTCGTGAGTACAACGAATTTCATCTGCGGCTTTTTCTACTGAGCAGGCGCCGAGTCCAAGTGAGCCGAGTCCTCCTGCATTGGATACAGCGGCGGCGAGAGCGGGTGTGGATACCCCGGCCATGGGTGCTGCAAAAATGGGATGGGAAATTCCGAGTTTTTCGAGTAATGGATTCATGGCCCTACCTGTGAGTTGCGCTCCCCTTCTGGGCCACCTTAGTGCAGATTGTGCGAGGTAGCTATACCTCGCAGGCGTTACTGCTGCAAAAGTTTTTGGGGAGCGCGAACAGCAATCCTAGGTGGATTGCTTACAGGTGCAGGTTGAAACCGATGTATGGTCCTTTGATTTCAATATCGCTCTGCAAGTCGTCGAGCTCTTCCAGGTCGAGAGTCATTACGCGGTAACCTGCTTCGATAGCAAAGTCGACAGCCGGTACAAAATCCCAGCGCAGTTTAGCTGTCAGGTCGGTATGGGTATCGCCACGGTAGGCCGTTGCATTGCCTTGGGCAATTACAGACCAGCCGGTAAATGGAAGGTCAAAGCGCGCCATGCCATAGGCCATTGGCAGGTAGCCCGTGAGGTCGACAGTCTCTGCCTGGGTATCGCTCACTGCGGTAAATTCACCGTCATACATACGCGCAGTTAAACCGACATCCAAGTTTACCCAGTTGTCCAAAATTTCGTAGTAAAGGGTGGCGTCGGTATGGGTGAGGTTCAGATCTGTGCGGATTTCTGAATTGGCAGTGAAGGTTTCATCATCAAAAGTAACGGAGGTGGCCAGGGTATCGTCACCGTCGGTATCGATATTACTGTGGGCCAGAAGCACATTGGGCACCAGGGGAATGGGGTGTTCCAGGGCAACCTGCAGGAAGGTAATGTTATCTTCCGAGAGGGACAGGTTATCCAGCTTGTATTCGTCGGTACCGATATTACCGCTATAGCCTGGCAGCCATGCGCCGGCAGTAGCATCAAGGCCGAGGATAGTATCTGCGCTTGCGGTGCCGCAGGCGAGGAGGGTACTCAAGGCAAGTGCGGATTTCTTCATTGACTTCACTCCGTGATGAATTTGTCGCGGAGTTTACAGATAAATTTTTCCCGTGCCGTGGCTAAGTTGCACATTTTTACAAATCTTTAACCTTTTGCACTGGTAAAAATGGTGCGTTTGGGTATTGCCTGTTAGTAAATTGGTCGCTTTTTTCCTGCCTCTCTTAAATAGCTGCTTCGAACAACATCTGTTGTAGCGCGCTGGCGGGATTACTCAATGTTCGGCCTCGGTGACTGATCACGCCAAGGTTTCGCAGTACTTGCAGCTTTTTGACTGGCAGCACTGCCAGGCTGCTGTCCACCAATGTGTGGGGCAGAACACTCCAGCCGAGACCGACACAGGCCATCATCTTAATGGTTTCCAGATAGTTGGTTGCCAGCTTCGCGGTGAGTTTTAACCCCTGGGCATCAAACTCTCTTTTGATCAGGCGCCCGGTATAGGTATTCATATCCGGCAGTATGGCGGGATAGTTGGCGAGGTCGGTGAGTTCCAGTTCCGGTAGCTTTGCCAGGGGGTGATCCGGGGCCGCCACCACAACACAGGGGTCGGGCCAAATCACTTCGGCATTCAGGTGCGGATACTCCTTAAGTGCCAGGGTGACCACGGCCAATTCATATTTGGCGGCCATCAGGGCTTCGTAAGCTTGTTCTGAGTCGACAAAATCGATGTCCAAGGCAACTTGTGGATAGCGAAAGCTGAACTCTTTCAGCACCGGGGGTAGGTGATGCAGACCCACGTGGTGGCTGGTGGCGATACGCAAGCTGCCGCTGACCGAGTTGCTCAAAGCGCGCAATTCCCGCTCGGTGTCGCTGATTTCATTAAGTATATGGCGGGCGCGGGGCAGCAGGGCGCGGCCGGCATCGGTGAGCTGCAATCGCCGTCCAATACGATCGAACAGCGGGGAGCCCAGTTGCTGTTCCAGGGCGGCCAGGCGCTTACTCATCGCGGGCTGGGTCAGGTGCAGCAGCTCGGCGCCTTCAGATACCGAACCCTGTTCCGCGATTGCCAGAAATGCCCGCAGCCACTGTAGTTCCAAGCTGTTTCCCCTGAAGCGGTTTGTCGATAAAGGCTCAGATTGAGCCGCTGGATAAATGGCAGAGACGCCAGAAGATGGATATTACCCCAGTTTGGCTTTCGAATTCCATTTAGGAATACTTTGGATAATAAATATAAATTGGTGTTATTTGGCGGGGCTGGGTAGACTCAGGCTCTTAACTACTGAGAGGAATGGCTGTGGCAGGGCAAACACTCTACGACAAACTCTGGCAGGACCACCTGATCAAGAACTGTGATGATGGCTCCTCACTTATCTATATCGACCGCCACCTGATTCACGAGGTGACCTCCCCCCAGGCGTTTGAGGGCCTGCGTCTGGCCGGTCGCAAACCTTGGCGCAAGGATTCGCTAGTCGCCACTCCCGACCACAATGTGCCTTCCGAGGCGGCCGAGCGCGCCGCTGGCGTCAGTGGTATTCGCGATGATATCTCCCGAATCCAGGTGCAGACCCTGGATGAGAACTGCCGTGACTTTGATGTAGTCCAGTTCGGTATCAATGAGCCGGGGCAGGGTATTGTGCATGTGATCGGGCCTGAGACAGGTGCGACACTGCCGGGTATGACGGTGGTTTGTGGCGACTCACATACCTCCACCCACGGGGCACTCGGCGCCTTGGCCCACGGTATTGGCACTTCTGAGGTGGAGCACGTGATGGCTACTCAGTGCCTTACCCAGAAGAAAATGAAGAATATGCTGGTTCGCGTCGACGGCCAGCTGCGCCCAGGTGTCACTGCAAAAGATGTGGTGCTGGCGATCATTGGTAAAATTGGCACTGCTGGCGGTACCGGTTTTGCGATTGAATTTGGCGGCGAAGTGATGCGCAACATGTCCATGGAAGGCCGTATGACCGTGTGCAATATGGCCATTGAAGGCGGTGCTCGCGCGGGGATGGTGGCGGTAGACCAGATCACTCTCGATTACGTGAAAGGCAAGCCCTACGCGCCGAAAGACGAAATGTGGGATCGCGCAGTTGAGGCCTGGAGCCATTTGCACTCCGATGACGATGCGGTATTCGACGAAGTCGTGGTATTGATCGGTGAGGATATTGAGCCGCAGGTCAGCTGGGGCACTTCCCCTGAGATGGTGGCGCCGATCAGCGCCCAGGTGCCTACTCCCAGTGACGAGAGCGATGCCACCAAGCGTACGGGCATGGAGCGAGCGCTGGAATATATGGGGTTGAACGCCGGGCAGAATATCAGCGATATCAAACTGGATCGCGTATTTATCGGCTCCTGCACCAACTCCCGAATTGAAGATCTTCGCGCAGCGGCAGAAGTTGCCAAGGGTCGTTACAAGGCGGATAGCGTCAAGCAGGTGCTGATTGTTCCGGGCTCCCAGGCCGTAAAAGCCCAGGCTGAGCGTGAGGGGTTGCACGAGATTTTTGTTGAAGCCGGTTTTGAGTGGCGCGAACCGTCCTGTTCCATGTGTCTGGCGATGAATGCGGACAAGCTGGGGGCGGGAGAGCACTGTGCTTCCACCTCCAACCGCAACTTTGAAGGGCGCCAGGGTTACGGTGGCCGCACGCATCTGGTGAGTCCCAGTATGGCGGCAGCGGCTGCAATTGCCGGCCACTTTGTCGATGTGCGAGAGATGGCACCGGTACAGCTGGAAGAGGAGATGGCCTGATGAAAGCGTTTACCCAGCACGAGGGTCTCGTGGTACCGATGGATCGGGCCAATGTGGATACCGACCTGATCATCCCCAAGCAGTTCTTGAAATCCATTAAGCGCTCTGGCTTTGGCCCGAACCTGTTTGATGAGTTGCGCTACCTGGATGAGGGGGTTCCCGGGCAGGACTGTTCCGGCCGTCCGCTCAATCCGGACTTTCCCCTTAATTTCCCCCGTTACCAGGGTGGTTCAGTGCTGATTGCACGGGAGAATTTTGGCTGCGGTTCCAGCCGTGAGCATGCGCCCTGGGCATTGGAAGATCACGGCTTCCGCGCAATTATCGCGCCCAGCTTTGCCGATATCTTTTTCAATAACTGTTTTAAAAATGGTCTTTTGCCGATTGTCCTGGCGGAAGATGTCGTGCATCAGTTGTTTGAGGAAACACACGGGCAGGAGGGCTATGCGCTCACCATCGACCTGGAACAGCAGCATGTGCGCAAGCCCTGTGGCGAGCTGATTCCATTTGAAGTGGATGCTTTCTACAAGCACTGTTTGCTAAATGGTCTCGATCATATCGGTCTGACCCTGGAGCACGCCGACGATATTCGCGCTTATGAGCAGGCGCGCCGAGAGAAAGCCCCCTGGCTTTTTGATGCGGTTCAGTAATTAAAGGAAATTCCTGTGACGAAAAAAGTAATGATTCTGCCGGGTGACGGCATTGGTCCGGAAATTGTTGAACAAGCCATGGCGGTGCTGGAAGTTGCATCGGGAAAATTCAATCTGGGGCTCAGTTTTGAGCAGGGCCTGATTGGTGGCTCGTCTATCGATGCCCACGGTGAGCCTCTGACCGACGAAACTCTGAAGGCGGCGGGTGACTGCGATGCGGTGCTGCTCGGTGCGGTAGGTGGCCCCCAGTGGGATACCCTGGAGCGGGAAATTCGCCCGGAAAAAGGCCTGTTAAAAATTCGCAGCGGCCTGGGCCTCTACGCGAATCTGCGCCCGGCAATTCTCTACCCGCAACTGGCCGATGCCTCTTCGCTAAAGCCTGAAGTGGTCGCCGGCTTGGATATTCTGATTGTGCGTGAATTGACCGGCGGCATTTACTTTGGTGAGCCGCGCGGTATCAAGACACTGGAAAATGGTGAGCGCCAAGGCTTTAACACCTACGTGTACAGCGAATCAGAAATCGAACGCATTGCCCGCTCTGCCTTTGAGGCGGCACAAAAGCGCAATGGCAAACTCTGTTCTGTAGACAAAGCCAATGTACTGGAAGTGACAGTGCTCTGGCGCGAGGTGTTGGATCGCCTGGCTCCGGAATATCCCGATGTAGAGCTGTCCCATATGTACGTGGACAACGCGGCGATGCAATTGGTGCGGGCGCCCAAGCAGTTTGATGTGATGGTAACTGGCAATATGTTTGGCGATATCCTCTCCGATGCTGCCGCCATGCTTACCGGTTCCATTGGTATGTTGCCCTCCGCCTCCTTGAACGAAAGCGGTTTTGGTCTTTACGAGCCGTGCCATGGCTCCGCTCCGGATATTGCAGGCCAGGGTATCGCCAACCCGCTGGCGACTATTTTGTCTGCTGCCATGATGTTGCGTTATTCCCTCGATATGAACGAGGCGGCAGATGCGATTGAAGCAGCAGTGAGCAAGGTGTTGGAGCAGGGTTTGCGCACTGCCGATATTTATACCGACGGCTGCCAGAAAGTCTCTACCGCAGAGATGGGCGCTGCCGTTGTAGCCGCACTTTAAGTTTCGATTCCACTATCGCGCCGCTTTCCCGGCGGCGCACTTTGACCACCTCACATACAGGACACCGCAATGCAAAAAATAGGTTTTATCGGCTGGCGCGGCATGGTCGGCTCGGTATTACTGGAGCGCATGCGAGCAGAGGATGACTTTGCCCATATCGCCGAACCGGTTTTTTTCTCAACTTCCAACGCCGGAGGCACGGCGCCGGACATCGGCAGGCCCCTGCCGCCACTGGGCGATGCTTACGATATTGATGCACTGAGCCAGCTGGATGCGATTGTCAGCTGTCAGGGTGGTGATTACACCAAGGAAGTTTTTACCCGCTTGCGCGAGGCCGGTTGGCAGGGTTACTGGATTGATGCGGCTTCCAGCCTGCGAATGCAGGATGATGCTGTGATTGTGCTGGACCCGGTTAATCGCGATGTGATTAATCGCGCGATTGATGCCGGGCAGAAAAACTTTATCGGTGGCAACTGCACCGTGAGCCTGATGTTGATGGCTCTGGGTGGGCTGTTTAAGGCGGGCATGGTCGAGTGGGTTACCGCCATGACTTACCAGGCGGCCAGCGGTGCCGGTGCGCGCAATATGCGCGAATTGATTTCGCAGATGGGTGCGCTGCGCGATGGTGTGGCAACAGAGCTGGCCGACCCCGCCAGCGCCATTCTGGAGATTGATCGCAAAGTAGCAGCAGATATGCGCTCAGCAGAATTCCCCACTGCAGAATTTGGCGCGCCACTGGCGGGCAGTTTGCTGCCCTGGATCGATACTCAATTGGAGAGTGGCCAGAGCCGCGAAGAGTGGAAGGCGCAAGTTGAAGCAAACAAGATTTTACAGACCGAAACCCCGATTCCTGTGGACGGCACTTGCGTACGTATCGGTGCCATGCGCTGTCACAGCCAGGCTTTCACCATAAAATTGAAAAAAGATTTGCCACTTGCCGACATTGAACAATTGTTAAATGGTGCCAACGACTGGGTGAATGTAGTGCCCAACGAGCGTGAGGCTACGGTGCAGAATCTGACGCCAACAGCAGTTACCGGAAAGTTGGATATTCCTGTCGGTCGACTGCGTAAATTGAGCGTTGGTCCAGAGTACTTAAACGCCTTTACTGTAGGGGATCAGCTGCTATGGGGCGCCGCAGAGCCCCTGCGTAGAATCCTGCTGATTTTACTCGGCAAACTGTAACTGGTACGGACCTGAGTAAGTCCTCTACTAAGAGTGGAAATAGGCCACTTTAGTGGAGGACTTTTTGCCAAGCTGTGAACTTCTTCGCGTAAAAAACGGCTACTGTTTGTCATAGCGCCTTTTTCGAATTTTCCCCACGGGTATAATCGCCCCTCATTTTCCCTTTCCAATTCAATGAAGTGATTTGCCATGTCCGAAGCCACCCGCGAACTGGTCATTGTCGGTGTTGATAACGCTGCCTTTGGTCCCCTGCTGGAAGTACTCGAAGAGCGTGAAGTAATTTCCGCCGAGCAGCTGAGTTTGCTGGAGACTGACGAACGGGAAGTAGACCCCCAGGTATTTGCCAATCGCAATATTCCGGTGGAGTCCCTGGAGAAATTTACATTTAACGATAAGCAGGTCGTAATTCTGCTGAGCGCCGGCGAAGCCGTTGAAGCCGCCATGGCTGCAGCAGAACAAAATGGCGCCTGGATTGTAGACGTGGCCAACAATACCCGTGGCGATGAAAGTGTTGCCCTGGTACATCCAATGTTTAACAGCGGTGAACTCGCTTCTGTCGAGCGCCGCGTTGTTGCCCTGCCAAGTGCCGGCGCCTCCATGGTGGCGGAAGCCCTGGCGCCCCTGAAAGATAAACTGCAAGCGGTAGAGGTACAGCTCAATCAGCCGGTGTCTGCTCTGGGCAAGGCCGCAATTGATGCTATGGCGGCACAAACCGCGCGGATGTTTAGTGGCCAGGACGCAGAAATTGATCCTGAAATTGGCCACCGATTGGCATTTAACCAGCTCAGTGCCTGCGAGGCTCTGCTTGCCAGTGGCCACACCCTCAGTGAGCTGACTTTAGTTCACGACCTGCGCCGTTTATTCGGAGATGCGGTAGCAGTCGATGCCAGCATCAATACGGTCTCTGTTTTCCACGGTCAGCTAGCTAATTTGGGTGTCGCTTTAACTGAAGATGTCGATCTGGAAAAAGTGAGTGCGCTGCTGGCAAATGGCGCTGGCCTCAAAATGGCGGAGCAACCCTCGGCAGAAAGTGCGGTGGGTAGTGACGTGACAATCATCGGCCGTTTGCGCCAAAGTCTACTCAACAAGCGACAGTTAAATCTTTGTGCGGTGTCTGACAACCTGCGTAAAGATGTAGCAATAAACTGTGCACAAATTGCCCACTTGTTGCTAAAAAACTACTGATATTTAATACTTAGCGGCCATAGTGAAGGTGTAATCTTAACTTTGGCCTGGCTGAGACTGGCGAAAAATTCGCCATAGTTGGCGGCTGCCTAAACGGCGGCTAATTAGTTGAACGATTACCGTTCAGTAATGGGGATATTCTGAAGGCGCGCTTTTCGGAAACCCTGGGAAGGTTCTAACAATAAAGGGAATCGGATATGCGTGTGCGTAAGTTGGCACTTGCAGTTGGTCTAGTCGGTGCACTGGGAAGCAACGCGGCTCTGGC
Organism: Microbulbifer maximicatervae (SeqCode); assembly: GCF_052466985.1. Taxonomy (NCBI): domain Bacteria; kingdom Pseudomonadati; phylum Pseudomonadota; class Gammaproteobacteria; order Cellvibrionales; family Microbulbiferaceae; genus Microbulbifer; species Microbulbifer maximicatervae (SeqCode). The sequence goes on along the minus strand of NZ_CP174298.1, from coordinate 2,237,460 downwards.
GCTTGGACTAGGTGAGATCAAGCTCAACTCGACCCTTAACCAGCCTCTCGATGCGGAAATCGGACTGCTGCAGACTCGCGGTTTGGAAGATACCGAAATTAGGGTTCGCCTCGCAGGTCCTGAAGAATTCGAACGCGCTGGTGTCGAGCGCTCTTACCTCCTTACTTCTTTAAGTTTTGAAGTGGACTACTCCGGTGGCAAGCCGGTTATCCGTATTTCCAGTCGCGAAGCCATTCGCGAACCTTTTTTGAATTTCCTGGTTGAGACTCGCTGGCCCAGTGGCCGTCTACTGCGCGAATATACGCTGTTGATGGACCTGCCGGCGTTTTCCCCAACGGCTGCGCAGCAACCCGTGCGCGCAGCTGAGCGCGAGCGGCAGCAAGTGCGTCGCACAGCCCCAGTTCAGCAGCCCCAGCCTCGCACAACACCGGCCCCGGCTGCTCGTCAGGCACCGGCCGAGCCAGCCCCAACTGAAAGAGCTGCACCAGAAACTCGCGAGCCCGCTCGTCCGCAGCCACGCTATACGGCTACAGACACCAGTGAAAGCGACAGCCAGGTATATGGCCCGGTAAGTTCCTCCGATACATTGTGGGAAATCGCGCTGCAAAATCGTGCCAGTCGCGAGTTCTCTGTTCAGCAGACCATGCTGGCGATTCAAAGGCTGAACCCGGAAGCCTTTATTAATGACAATATCAACCTGTTGAAGAAAGGCGCCGTACTGCGCCTGCCCAACACTGAAGATTTGCGCACTCTGACTATGACGGAGGCGATTTCTGAGGTGGCCCAGCAGAATGACTCCTGGCGTCAGCGCTCCGATGTGGAAGTGGCTACCGGCGCACCGCTGGATGCTCGTGCGGTTGAGGAGGAGTCCTTTGTCAGCGAAACGGTTGAAGGGCGCGTTAGCCTGGCCGCTCCGGGGGACAATGAGTCCGTTACCTCCGGTTCTGGAACCGGCACTGATGACAGTGAAGCGCTGGAGGGCGATCTCACCGTAGCCGAGGAAGAGCTGGATAAATCCAAGCTCGAAAACACTGAATTGCGTGAACGTATCGCCGAGCTCGACGAGCAGATCGATACCATGGATACGCTGATTGATGTTTCCAATGAGGAACTGGCTGCGGTGCAGGCCGCCGCGGAGCAGTCAGACGTGTTGCTCGACCCCACTGAGGCGGATGGCGTTGAAGTAGAGTCTTTAGATGACAGCCTGACTGTTGAAGACAGCGAAGAGTTTGATGTTGCTGCTGATACGGAAGAAGAAACTGTTGAAGCCGAACCGGCTCCAGCAGAGACGCGTAATCGTGTAGTTGAAGTTCAAACCAAGCCCAAGCCAACCTTTATGGAGCAGCTGGCCGATAACGGAATGTTGATTGGCCTGGGTGGTGCGGGTCTGCTGGCCGCTATATTTGGATTGTTCACCTGGCGTCGCCGCAAGGCTGAACAAGAGGCGCAGCAGGAACTTGAACAGCAGATGGCTATGGAACAAGAGCCGCTGGATATTCCTGAGGATATCGCCGAACCCGATGAAACTCTCGCTGCAGTTGAGAGCATGGAGGCAGACGATACCTTCGATCTGGGCGATCTCGGCGATGTAGGCACTGATGACCCAATTTCTGAAGCGGAGATTCACCTGTCCCTGGGACAGTATGAGGAAGCGGAAAGCAAGCTGCTGCTGGGCCTGGAAAAGGACCCGCAGGTAGTCGACGCGCGCCTGATGTTGATGGAGGTTTACGCCCACAACCAGGACGTTGAAAAGTTTGACGATCACTACCGCCAGCTGCTTAGCATCAGCGACGGTCCTGCTGCCGATCGCGCTGCTCGCCTGCGTGAATCCATTGCTGGTGCGCCGGATTTTGAAGCCCCAGCTATGGGTCTTTCCAATGAGTCCTTCGAAGCGGCGCAGCTCGACGATATCGGCGCGGCCCTGGACGATGACTTCACCAGCGCCGAGCCGGGGCTGGTTGGTAGCGGTGACGCGCTGGAGCCCGATACCTCTCTTCTCGATGACCTGACCATGGATCTGTCATTGGGTGAGGAAAGCTCTGATTCTGAGCAAGAGCTGTCCCTGGACCTGGAGTTGGATAGCAGCTTTGAAGAGCCGTTGCAGGCGAGCGCAGATCAAAGCGAGTCGCTGGATACTGAGTTCAATCTGGATGATTTGGACCTGGACAGTGCCCTTGATGGAGACAGCCAGGGAGTTACTGCTGAAGTATCGGAACCAGAAATTGAAAACGACTTAAATCTTGATGAACTTGATTTGGGTGAGTTGGACCTGGGTGATCTGGGCTCAAGTAATCAAGAGCCCGCTTTGATTGAAGACGATTTGGGGCTTGAGCTTTCTGATAACACAGAAGAGAGTGTCGATGCTCCAATAGAATTCGATACCTCTGAGTTGGATCTGGATTCCCTCGACTTGGAGCCGGCGGCAGAAGAAAACTCTGAGGCCTCAGTTGAGGCCCAGCTGGAAGAAAAGGCAACTACAAGCGGTGGTTCCGTTCCGGGCCTGGATTTTGAGCTGGATCTTTCCATGATGGAGGAAGAGATTCAGCCCCAGAAAGAAGAAGAGACTTCGGTTGAGCTGGATACGGCCTTTGAATTGGATGATGCTCTGGAGCTGGATTCCGTTGACAGCGGTTTGAGCGAGGAGATCTCCCTGACAGAAGGAGTCTCCTCTGCCCAAGAGCCTGCAGAAGAGTTATCTATGGATGACTTCTCTGAGGGTGATCTGGAGATGATCGGCGGCGACTTGGATTCCGATCTGGATCTCGACGGTATCGATCTGGATGATATTGCTGCGGATCTCAACGCAACTGAGCAGCCCTCGGCAGAGGTAGCCGCGGCCAGCAGTGAGCCGGCAGCAGATTTATCCCTCGATGCTGACCTGGATACTCTCGATGCGGCAGGTATGGAGCTGGCCGGGGCTAGCGACCTGGACTTCAATGCGGATGCAATCGAAGAGGAGTTCTCCCTGGAGGATGAGCTGGCTCTCATCGATGAATCCACTGAGGGTGATTTGACTCTTGAGCCAGAACCCCTGGTTGAAGCTAAGCCTGAAGCGATAGAGCAGGTTGAGGCGATTGTCGAAAAGCCGTCAGATTCTGACTTTGGTGACCTCGACTTCAACCTGGAAAGCGACCTCAATTCAGAGCTGAGTTTGCTGGAAGGCGGCGATGAGATGGCGACCAAGTTGGAGTTGGCTCAAGCTTATATGGATATGGGTGACGAAGAGGGCGCTAAGGATATCCTCAAAGAGGTCGCCCAGGATGGTGGCGGTGAACACAAAGACCGCGCCGAGGAAATGCTGGAGCGGATGGTGTAAGCTAGCAGCGTATTCCGTTTTTGAAAAAACCTCGCACTGGTTGCGAGGTTTTTTTATTTTTACCGGGAAGTTTCCGGCAGTGATTTTTACCCGGCGCAGTCGCAGCGGGGAGAGCAAGTGGTTTTGGTGATATGAGTCAGGTGACGCAGAGGGAATATATTTACAAGCCAAATGGGGAGGTCCCTGAAGGTGAGGGGCTGCCCGAAGGGCTGCGCCGTATAGCCCTGGGCGTTGAATATTGCGGAGCCAAACTGCACGGTTTCCAGAAGCAGAAGTCTGCATCGGAGACTGTCCAGGCTCATCTGGAGCAGGCTTTATCCACTATTGCAGCGGAGGATGTGACCCTGGTTTGTGCCGGGCGTACCGATGCGGGCGTTCATGCTACCAACCAGGTCATTCACTTTGATACCCGAGCGCAGCGCCCGGACCGCGCCTGGGTGCAGGGAGTTAATACCAAGTTGCCGGATTCTGTGCGGGTGCGCTGGGCGCGGGAAATGCCGGCGCAGTTCCATGCACGTTTTTCCGCTCACGCACGCAGTTATCGCTATTTGATTCACAGTGCGCCGACCCGCTCAGCCCACAGCGCCGCTGAGGTAACCTGGACCCAGCACTCACTGGACTTGGAAGCGATGCGTGAGGGAGCCAGCTACTTGATCGGCCGCCACGACTTCACCAGCTACCGTGCTTCTCAGTGCCAGGCCAAGAGCCCGGTGCGTGAAATTACCCGCCTGGATATTGCTCCAGTGGGTCAGCTGGTTGCCTTGGAAATTAGTGCTAACGCATTCCTTCACCATATGGTGCGTAATATCACCGGGGTTTTGATGGCTGTGGGGCGAGGTGAGCGTCCACCAATTTGGGTAAAAGAGGTGCTGGATCAGCGGGACCGCTCCGCCGGAGGCGTGACTGCACCGCCGTTTGGCTTGTATCTCGTTGATGTGCGCTATCCGGATCATTTCCAGCTTCCCCAATGTGAGCCTGGGCCACTGCTGGTGCCACAGCCTTTGGGTGCTTTGCTTTCCAGTTAGACTGCTGAATTTTTCGAGGCTAAAGCAAATCTGGGAGAGGGCGTGCATTTCGCGCCTTCTGACTATCTGCTAGTATCCGTCGTTCCCTCTTTTGATCGGCCAGCCGGCTGAGTCCAGGTTACACGATGCAAGTAAAAATATGCGGCATCACTTGTATAGAAGATGCTCTGATGGCTGTAGATGCGGGTGCCGACGCGTTGGGCCTGGTATTTTATAAGCCGAGCCCGCGCTATATCGATCTTGATATGGCAGCTAAAGTTGCAGCAGCAGTTCCCCCATTTGTCACCCTGACGGGGTTATTTGTCGATGCGGCACAGAGTGAGGTGGACGCTGTACTGGAATCGGTGCCGCTCAACCTGTTGCAATTCCACGGCGATGAAAGAGCCCGTTTCTGCGAACAATTCCGGCGCCCCTATATCAAAGCGTTGCGGATGAAAGATGACCTCGATGTCAAAGCCGCAATGACTGAGCACCCCAAAGCCCGGGGTTTTCTATTGGATGCTTACAGGCCCGGTATCCCCGGTGGCACCGGAGAGACCTTTGATTGGGACAGGGTTCCCCAGGATAGCAGTCGCCCGATCGTTCTTGCCGGTGGCTTGAATCCCGCGAATGTAACTGCAGCAGTAGAAGCTGCGCGCCCACAAGGGGTGGATGTGAGCGGAGGTGTAGAGCGTCAGCCGGGACGCAAGGATCGAGAAAAAGTTTTTGCGTTTGTCAGCGCGGCGAAGAGATAGATTTAGAGGCGTTACCGGAAGTGCCGCCCGCCGGCTTGGCCGGCGCGAGCCAGTAAATACCAGTAGATCGACGCATCTGCGCCAGTATTTTCTGGCGACGTTTGAATAGTTCGGGAAGAACTACGGCTAATAGTATTGAGGCGACACAGGGAAGTGCCGCTTGCCGGCTTGGCCGGCGCGAGCCAGTAAATACCAGCAGATCGACGCATCTGCGCCAGTATTTTCTGGCGACGTTTGAATAGTTCAGGAAGAACTATTCAAACAGTAGGTAAAAAGAAAGTTTTAACCCCACGTGACCCACGGAGTATGAGTGTGAGTAAGCCAGGTGCTATCGATTTTTCCACCTTCCCGGATGCGAGCGGACATTTTGGTCCCTACGGCGGTCGCTTTGTATCGGAGACGCTGATCAGCGCATTGGATGAGCTTCAGGCAATGTATAGCCGCCTGAAAGATGATCCGGATTTTGTCGCTGCCTTTGATCACGATCTGGCGCACTACGTAGGCAGGCCATCGCCGCTGTATCTTGCTGAGCGACTGACTGAGCAGGCGGGCGGTGCGCGAATCTGGCTTAAGAGGGAAGACCTGAACCATACCGGTGCGCACAAGGTAAATAACACGGTGGGCCAGGCACTTCTGGCCAAACACAGCGGTAAGACCCGTGTTATTGCCGAAACCGGCGCTGGTCAACACGGTGTGGCTACGGCAACCGTGGCGGCGCGTCTCGGTTTGCAGTGTACGGTTTATATGGGTGCGGAAGACGTTAAGCGCCAGTCCCCCAACGTATACCGTATGAAGCTGCTGGGGGCAGAAGTGGTGCCGGTGGAATCCGGTTCCAAGACCCTAAAGGACGCCATGAATGAAGCCATGCGCGATTGGGTAACCAATGTCGATAATACTTTCTACATTATAGGCACTGTGGCTGGTCCTCACCCTTATCCGCAATTGGTGCGCGACTTCAACTCTATTATCGGCCGTGAAGCCCGTCGCCAGAGTTTGGAGCGCTTTGGCCAGTTGCCCGATGCGCTGGTGGCCTGCGTCGGTGGTGGTTCCAATGCGATCGGCCTGTTCCACCCGTTCCTGAATGACGCTGAAGTGAAAATGTTTGGTGTCGAAGCCGGCGGTGAAGGCCTGGCTTCCGGTAAGCATGCTGCACCACTGAATGATGGTATTCCCGGTGTTCTGCACGGTAACCGCACCTACCTGATGGAAGATGACGACGGCCAGATTATCGAGACTCACTCGGTTTCTGCGGGGCTCGACTACCCGGGTGTTGGCCCTGAGCACTCTTGGCTGAAAGATATCGGCCGGGTGGAATATGTCACCGCCGATGATGATGAAGCCCTGGATGCCTTCCGTCGACTCACTCGCACTGAGGGCATTTTGCCGGCATTGGAATCCAGCCATGCAGTCGCGTACGCGCTCAAGTTGGCGGCTTCCATGAGCCCTGAGCAGAATGTCCTGGTAAATCTCTCCGGCCGAGGCGATAAGGATATTTTCACCGTTGCCGCTATCGACGGTATCGAGGTGTAGCAATATCACCGCCCGCCTCTGAGGCGGGCAAAATGGGTGAAGATCAAATAATTGAGCTGGCTTTTTGCCAGGAGTAGCTCAGGGAATAAACTGTGACAGAACAAAATAGAATTGATCGCCGCTTTGCCAAGTTGCGCGATGAGGGCCGCAAGGCACTGGTAACTTATATTGTCGCTGGCGATGGCGGCTTGGAAAATACTGTGCCGTTGATGCATCAGTTGGTGGCCAGCGGGGCCGATGTTATTGAACTGGGGGTGCCGTTTTCCGACCCCATGGCAGAGGGCCCGGTAATTCAGAAAGGGCATGAGCGCGCACTGGCCAATGGGGCTTCGCTGCGCAAATGTTTGGCATTGGTGAAAGAATTTCGTCAGTCGGATAGTGACACCCCGGTAATCCTGATGGGCTATGCCAACCCTATTCAGCGTATGGGTGAATTGGAGTTTGCTGAAGCGGCGTCCACTGCGGGTGTCGATGGTGCCCTGACCGTAGATCTGCCAGCTGAAGAGTCCGGTTCCCTGAATGCCTTTTTGGCGGAGCGCAACCTGCGCAATATCTTCCTGCTGACGCCTACCACCACTGAAGAGCGTATTCGTGAAATTACCGATGTTGCCAGTGGCTTTGTTTACTATGTATCCCTGAAAGGGGTTACCGGAGCAGGCCACCTGGATTTGGATTCAGTGCGTGACAATCTGGACCATATTCGCCAGTTTACCGATCTGCCCTTGTGTGTTGGCTTCGGTATTAAAGATGGTACCTCGGCCCGCCAGGTCAGTGCCCATGGCGACGGTGCTGTAGTCGGTAGCGTGCTGGTGTCGGCAGTAGATGCGGCGGCAGACCTGGAAGCCGCTAAAACGGCGGTTGGAGCTATTGTCAGCGAGATGCGCGAAGCCCTGGATCGCTAAAAGCAGCTATAGGTCTAAGCACAAAGCTGGCCAGAAAGCCAAAAATAGCGGCTGATCTGGCCGGGTTTGTTGTTCAGCTTAGTGTTTTAATTCCTAGCCTGAAACCCACTGGTCGGTAAAATGTGCCGGCCCAAAGAAAGCCTCCGGATTTGGAAACGAGATGAGCTGGTTAGAAAAAATTGTCCCTGCGGTAATTCGCACAGAGCGTCGCACCGGCAGCAGCAAGGTCCCCGAGGGGGTTTGGAAGAAGTGCGTCAAATGCGATGCGATGCTTTATCGCCCGGAGCTGGAACGCAATCTGGATGTGTGCCCCAAGTGCGATCACCACTTTAGAATCGGCGCCCGTCGCCGCCTGGATATCTTCCTCGATGAGGAAGGTCGTGAAGAGCTGGCCACCGATGTGCAGCCGGTTGATCGCCTGAAGTTTAAAGACGTCAAAAAATATAAAGACCGATTGGTACAGGCACAAAAATCGACTGGTGAGAAGGATGCCCTGATCGCCATGCAGGGCAGCCTGAATGGTGCCCCCCTGGTAGCGGTAGCATTTGAGTTCGCTTTCCACGGTGGCTCCATGGGCTATGTGGTCGGCGAGCGCTTTACCCGTGCCGCTCAGCGTGCCTTGGAGCAGCGTATCCCGCTGGTTTGTTTCTCTGCTACCGGGGGTGCCCGGATGCAGGAGGCCCTGATCTCCCTGATGCAGATGGCCAAAACCTCGGCGGTGCTGGAAAAAATGAAGATGGCCGGTGTGCCATATATCTCCATTATGACTGACCCGGTATACGGTGGTGTTTCCGCATCCCTGGCCCTGCTGGGTGATATCAATGCGGCGGAGCCCGGAGCGCGCGCTGGTTTTGCCGGCCCGAATATTATCGAGCAGACCATTCGCCAGAAATTGCCGAAAGGTTTCCAGCGCAGTGAGTTCCTGCTGGAGCACGGCGCAATTGATATGATTATTCCTCGCAAGGAAATGCGCTCTACAGTGTCCCGCATATTGGGTAAACTGACCGGCAACTGATTTCCATTCCCTTGGGGTAATGCTGTGATCAGCTTAATTTCCGCTGATTGCAGCCCCATCATCGATGTTTTCAACTATGCCTTCACTGCAAGATTGGCTCTCCCGCCTGGAGCAGCTACACCCTTCCGAAATTGAATTAGGTCTTGAGCGCGTCGCGTCTGTGGCCGATGCACTGGGTATCCAGAAACCGGCACCGACAGTAATTACTGTGGCGGGCACCAATGGTAAGGGTTCCTGCGTGGCGACTATGGAGGCGCTGCTGTGTAAGGGAGGGCGCTCCGTAGGCGCTTACAGTTCCCCACACCTTCTGCGCTTTAACGAGAGGGTGCGTATCGGGGGTGAAGAGGTTGCCGATAAAGATCTCGTGCTGGCGTTTGAGGCTATCGAGGTTGCTCGCGGTGAGACCAGCCTGACCTATTTTGAATACACCACCCTGGCGGCGCTCTGGTTATTTCAAAGGGCAGGCGTCGAGTTTGCACTTCTGGAAGTTGGCCTGGGTGGACGCCTGGATGCAGTCAACCTGGTGGATGCGGATCTCGCCATTATCACCAGTGTTGCCATTGATCACGAGGACTGGCTTGGCAGTGACCGGGAAATAATCGGCCGTGAAAAAGCCGGTATCCTGCGTGCCGGGGCGCCTTTTGTCTGTGCTGATAGCAATTCCACCCAATCTGTGCTGTCTGCGGCAGAAAAATTATCCAGTTCCAGTTACTTTATAGGTCAGGATTTCTCTCTTAATTTGGGAGAGGGTAAAAAAGAACTTTACCGCTTTGGTAAGTTGGAACTTGTGATCCCCCCGATCAGCTTGCCGCGCCCAAGTATCGCTGCTGGGATTACCGCGCTGGCTCTGCTCAATGTATTGCCCCAGAGTGGGATCGAATCTGCACTGGCTGAAATTGCCCTGCCTGGGCGCTGTCAGCAGGTTCAATGGCAGGGGCGCAACTTGCTGTTGGATGTGGGGCACAATCCGGCAGCGGCGGAACACTTGGCTAAATGGCTTGCAGATCACCCTGTAGATGGTGAGACCCATGCGCTGGTAGCGGCTATGGCCGATAAGGATTTGGTGGGACTCTTCGCGCCTTTGCGTGATGTGGTGGATGCCTGGCACCCCGCAGAGTTACCGGGCAATAGCCGCGCTGCGAGCGGAGAGACCTTGCTGGAAGGTCTGGCCGCAGCAGGTGTTGAGGCAACGAACGCCAATAGTCGCTGTCCAACTGTCGCCGATGGTTTACAACAGCTGCTGCCGACCATTGGTCCACAAGACAGGTTGCTTGTATTTGGTTCCTTCTTTACTGTGGCTGAGGTTCTGCAGCAGATGCGAGACGAAGGTAATGGAGAATTGCGAGGGTAAACCCTCCCGCCGAGGGCGATTGAACGACGGATTTAAGCAGCGCATTGTCGGTGCGTTGGTTTTGGCTGCGCTTGCCGTTATTTTCTTGCCCAGCCTGTTGGACCGGGAGGCCGCAGGCAATATCAGTGAAACCAGCCAGATTCCGGCGGAGCCGGATATACGCCCTATTGAAATTGCCGAGCCGCAACCGGTGGCAGATGCTGTGCCTGCACCGGCGCCGGGTGAGGCTTTCCAGCCGGACTTGCCAGAGAACTTCTCCAACCCGAAGGCTCCAGTAGCTGATGAGGGAGAGGAGCGGTCAGAGGTCGCTAAGAGTGATGAACCGGAGGAAAAACTGGCCGCGCCGAAAAAGGGGGCCTCGCCCCTTGTGGATGCCTATGGCCTGCCTGTGGCCTGGGTGGTTCAAGTGGCTTCCTACCGGGATGAGTCCAATGCGGACAAGCTGCGTTTGCGCCTGATGAACGAGGGCTACAGTGCCTATACTCGGGCAGTGGATACAGACAAGGGTCGCCTGGTGCGGGTCTTTGTTGGGCCAAAGGTCAACAAGGCCGATGCCCATCAGCTGAAAAAAGAACTGGATACCCTTCTGAAAGCCCAGACTCTCGTGCTTCAGTTCAAGGCCTGATCGGGCCTTTGACTTCAGGTTGCCACCATTTCAGCCCGAGGCGGATGGTGGCAACTTGCTGGCAGACTTCCACTTTGCACTTTTATTCGCAATTAACCGATTGCCACTGTGCCAAACGTCCAGGGAAAGCGGTACTACAAGTAATAAATTCCAATCGGTTGGCCTACGGCTTCACGCGCTTAGTCCCTTCAGTTAGAATGCGCGCTCTTCGCGGCAGCAGCCGCCACGCAGGTAGGATTGAATGAATTGGGCTGACTGGATCATTCTGGCTATTGTGGGTATCTCCACGCTTATCGGCCTTAGTCGAGGTTTCATCAAGGAAACCTTGTCTCTGCTTACCTGGATTGCCGCTTTTATCGTCGCCATGATGTTTCGCGACCAGCTGGCGCCAATGCTATCCAACCTCGTCGACACCCCTTCTCTCCAAATGATTGCAGCTTTTGGCATCCTGTTTATCGGCACCTTACTCGCTGGCGCCGGTCTCAACATGGTGCTTTCTGCCTTTGTTGAGGCAACTGGGCTATCCGGTACAGATAGAGTGCTGGGAATGGCGTTTGGCTTGGTGCGGGGAGCCATTGTCGTGATGGCGCTGTTGATCCTGGCCCCGGCATTGGTGCCGGTGGAACAGGACAGCTGGTGGAGTCAGTCTGTTTTGATTCCCCATTTCCTCGAATTTGAGGATAGTGCGCGGGAGCTGGCGGGCTCCGTTAAGGAATTCTTCGTAAAGTTGTTTTAAATAGAGCGCCAAAAGCGCTCTTCTCGAGTCAATAGGGTCAAATATATGTGTGGTATCGTCGGTATCGTCGGTAAGAGTGACGTCAATCTGCAGCTCTATGATGGGCTCACTCTGCTACAGCACAGGGGACAGGATGCCGCCGGTATCGTTACCTGTGACGATGATCGCCTGAACCAGCAGAAAGCCAATGGTCTGGTTCGCGACGTATTCCGCGCGCGCCACATGGAGCGTCTGAAAGGCAATTTTGGTATTGGTCACGTCCGCTACCCCACTGCCGGTAGCTCCGGCCCGGCGCTGGCTCAGCCGTTCTACGTGAACTCTCCCTACGGCATAGCCATGGCTCACAACGGCAACCTCACCAATGTGCACGAGGTGGTCGATGAGATCTTCCAGCAGGACCTGCGCCATATCAATACAGATTCTGATTCGGAAGTTTTGCTGAACGTGTTCGCCCACGAGCTGCACAAGTTGCACAAGCTGCAGCCGAAAGCCGAAGATATCTTCAGTGCGATGCGCTCTGTACACAAGCGCGTGCGCGGCGCCTACGCTTGCGTTGCCCTGATTGTCGGTTACGGTATTGTTGCTTTCCGCGATCCCAACGGAATTCGCCCACTGGTTTACGGCAAGCGTGAAACCGAGAAGGGCACCGAATATATGGTGGCTTCCGAGTCCGTGGCTCTGGACGTACTGGGTTACACCTTGGTGCGCGATGTCGCTCCTGGCGAAGCGCTCTATATCGAGCTGGATGGCACTGTGCACTCCGAGCAGTGTTCAGATAACCCGTCTTTGACTCCCTGTATTTTTGAGCATGTGTACTTTGCCCGTCCTGACTCCATTATGGATGGCGTATCGGTACACAAGGCGCGTTTGCGTCAGGGTGAGCATCTGGCGGACAAAATTCTCAGTATGCGCCCGGATCACGATATCGACGTGGTTATCCCGATCCCGGATTCTGCCCGCACGGCAGGTCAGACGGTAGCCCACCGCTTGGGGGTGAAATTCCGTGAGGGTATGGTGAAGAACCGCTATATCGGTCGGACCTTTATCATGCCCGGTCAAAAGCAGCGCAAGAAGTCGGTTCGCCAGAAGCTCAACGCCATCGAGCTGGAATTCCGTGGCAAGAATGTGTTGCTGGTAGATGACTCCATTGTGCGCGGTACTACCTGTAAGCAGATTATCCAGATGGCCCGCGATGCCGGTGCTGCCAAAGTGTACTTCGCCAGTGCTGCACCAGCGGTAAAATACCCGAATGTCTACGGTATCGATATGCCCTCCGCCACTGAGCTTGTGGCTCACGGTCGCACCACCGAGGAAATCTGTGAGGAGATTGGCGCAGACTGGTTGATCTACCAGGAGCTGGAAGATCTGGTAGTTAGCTCCAGCGGCGGTAAGCAAAAAATTGATCGCTTTGATTGCTCTGTATTCGACGGCAATTACATCACCGGTGATGTGGACGAGGAATACCTGAACGATCTGCACGCTCAGCGCAATGATACGGCCAAGCGTAAAAAGGCCGATGTCAGCGCTCTGTAGTTAACCGCTGAACGGAATCTCTAAATATTCCTGTTCTGATTGGCTGGCGGTAAAAAATCAGTTTTGTGGCCTGCCGATAGTAAAAAAGCGTAAGCGTCCTTTTCTCGCGGCAGAAGAGGGCGCCAGCTCAGATTGTTTCGGTTAAGATGACCGCTTCCAAAAATACTGACCGGGAAGTGGTATATGTTTGAAGACGACGGCTACGCTCTGGAAACCCTGGCGGTGCGCGCCGGCCAGGTTCGCTCACCAGAAGGAGAGCACTCCGAGGCACTCTACCTTACCTCCAGTTATGTTTTCCCCTCCGCTGCGGAAGCTGCCGCGCGTTTTACTGGCGAAAGCTCCGGTAACGTCTATTCCCGCTATACCAATCCCACAGTGCGCACTTTTGAAGAGCGCATCGCTGCTCTCGAAGGCGGTGAAGCTGCGGTAGCTACTGCCAGCGGAATGGCTGCCATTCTCAGTATCTGTATGGCGCTACTGAAAAGTGGCGACCACGTTATCTGTTCCCGCAGTGTTTTCGGCACCACCACGGCTTTATTTGGCCGCTATATGGAAAAGTTCGGCGTGCGGGTGAGCTATGTCGATTTGACCGATATGGATGCCTGGAAGCAGGCCGTAGATGGTTCCACCAAGCTGCTGTTTATGGAGACGCCTTCCAACCCGCTGTGTGAAGTGGCCGATATCCACGCGTTGGCACAGGTCGCCCACAGCGCTGGTGCCATGCTGGTGGTCGACAACTGTTTTTGTACCCCGGCACTGCAGCGACCTCTATCCATGGGCGCCGATATTGTGGTGCACTCCGCAACCAAATTCCTCGACGGCCAGGGCCGGGCCCTGGGCGGTGTTGCCGTTGGTCGCAAGGAAGTAATGGATGAGTTGGTGGTTTTCCTGCGCACTGCCGGACCGAGCATGAGCCCGTTTAATGCCTGGGTATTCCTCAAAGGCCTGGAAACTTTAAAGTTGCGTATGCAGGCGCATTGCACCAATGCACTCGACTTGGCTTGGTGGCTCGATGAGCAGGAGATGGTTGAGAAGGTAAATTACACCGGCTTGCCTAAACACCCCCAACACCGCCTAGCGCGGGAACAGCAAGACGCTTTTGGCGCAGTGCTGAGTTTTACTGTGCGCGGTGGTCGCGAAGCTGCCTGGAAAGTGATCGACAATTGTAAAATCCTCTCCTGCACCGCCAATCTGGGGGATGCGAAAACCACTATCGTGCACCCTGCCACGACAACCCACGGCCGCCTTAGTAATGAAGATAAGGCTCGCGCCGGAATTACCGAAAATTTAATTCGTGTTTCGGTAGGGCTGGAAAATGTTGAGGACCTCAAGCGCGACCTGATGCGTGGATTATCCCAGTTATAAGCGCTGGCGTAAGCGCCCAGCTACCTATGATTATTAGCGGACAGTGAAATACTGTTCGCTGCTACCGGTAGCGTTTGCATTTTGTCGCGCCCCTGCCGGTGTGCAGAAATAGCCCCCTTGAGAAAAATTGAGCAGTAATGGATTTGCCGTGCAAAAAATAGTTTCCGCCATAGTGTCTGATATCGGCAGCGTTTTATTGGGTAAAGAGCGCCAGGTGAAGTTGGCGCTGGCCTGTTTGTTATCAAAAGGCCACTTGTTAATTGAAGACCTACCGGGCATGGGTAAGACCACCTTGGCCCATGCACTCGCACAGGTGCTGGGGTTAACGTATAAGCGGGTACAGTTCACCAGCGATATGTTACCGGCGGATATTCTTGGTGTTTCGATTTTTGATCGGGAGTCCAGCCAATTTCACTTTCACGAGGGACCTGTATTTAGTCAGGTGTTATTGGCGGACGAGATTAATCGCTCATCGCCAAAAACCCAGAGTGCGCTGTTAGAGGCCATGGAAGAGCGCCAAGTGAGTGTCGATGGCGAGACCCGCACACTGCCCCAGCCATTTTTTGTGATTGCCACGCAAAACCCGATGCAACAATCGGGCACCTTTGCATTGCCGGAATCCCAATTGGATCGCTTTCTAATGCGTATCAGTCTCGGCTATCCCACCCGGGAGGCGGAACGAGCTTTGTATTTGGGGGCCGATCCCAGGCAGCAGCTGGCGAAGTTAAAACCCAGAATTGATGTCGCCACACTCGGAAAAATGCAAAACCTGGTTACGCAGGTGAAAACTTCTGACAGCCTGTTGGATTACCTTGAGCGACTGGTTTTGCAAACCCGCCAGAGCCCGGATTGCGCAGTGGGTTTATCACCCCGAGGCGCTTTGGCCCTTTTACGCGCAGCCAAAGCCTGGGCGTTGATTCACAATCGCGGCCATGTTTTGCCGGAGGATATCCAGGCTGTGTTGCCGGCGGTGGCAGGACATCGATTACAGAGCGATGGCAGCAACGGCGAGCAGTTGGTTGAGCGTCTGATGCGCCAAGTGGATGTGATTGCGGCCTGAGTCGATGAGTGTAAGTCACCCCCAACGTCGGAACCCTTCCCGCAATCCGATACACCTACTGGTGGAATATTGGCGCAACCTTATGCAGCGCTGGCTTAGTCGCCGGGCACCGCGGGCCCGAGCGATTACCTTGAACCACAGCCGATTATTTATCCTGCCCACGCGCGCAGGCTTAGGTTTCCTAATAGTGGTGGCATTATTGTGGTTGCTGGGCACCAATTATGAAAACAATCTGGTTTTCGCTCTGACATTTTTGTTGGTCAGCATTTTGGCGGTGCTACCACTACACACCTTTGCCAATTTAAGTGGCGTGCACTTGCGCCTCGTGGATACCCGAGCAGCTTTTGCTGGTGATTTTGCCGAGGCGGAAATTAATGTCAGTTGTGAGGGCAAGCGGGAGCGGGAATGGCTCGAGCTTAGTT
The DNA here is from genome assembly GCF_052466985.1 of Microbulbifer maximicatervae (SeqCode). Classification (NCBI taxonomy): domain Bacteria; kingdom Pseudomonadati; phylum Pseudomonadota; class Gammaproteobacteria; order Cellvibrionales; family Microbulbiferaceae; genus Microbulbifer; species Microbulbifer maximicatervae (SeqCode). The sequence goes on along the minus strand of NZ_CP174298.1, from coordinate 2,221,846 downwards.
GGCCACCGGAGCAGGGCAGTCGCGTGGATTTGTGCGAGCAGAAAAGTGCGGATATTTGTATCTCTATGCCGGTAGTAAAACGTGGGCGAGTGCAGGCACCTCGGTTGAGGGTTGAAAGTCGTTTCCCTCTCGGGTTATTTCGCTGCTGGAGCCGCATTGACCTGGATGTTGAATTTTTGGTTTACCCCCGTCCAATTTCTGCGGGCCCTCTACCGCTAGGAGAGACTGTTGCCGAGGGGGAGTTTGGTGAGGTGAAGCGGGGGGGAGATGGTTTTGCCGCGCTAAAACCCTATCAAGCGGGTGACTCGTTACGCCATGTAGCCTGGAAGCAATACGCGGCCGGACGCGATCTTTACAGCAAGGACTATGAGCGCAAAACTGACACGCGCTTGTGGCTCGACTGGGGTTTACTCGATGGTAGGGATATAGAGATGCGCCTGAGCAATCTCTGTGACTGGACCCTACAAGCGGAAAAGCAAGGCATTGCATACGGTTTGTGCCTGCCTGGCATTTCAATAGAGCCTTCGCTCGGTCCCGAGCATCAGCAGCAGGTCTTGCAGGCATTGGCCCTGTACCCAGGGCGAGGCCAGTGATGATTGCGAATAAGGATTTATTGCCCAGGGAAAGTTTACTGTGGATTTTTGCTGCCCAGTTTGTCGCCCTGTTGCCGCAATTCACAATGCTGCCACTGTGGGTGGCTTTTGCCTGGGCCTTTGCAGTTTATTGGCGCCTGGAAGTTTTTCGCGGGCGCAGGGATTTACCCGGCCGGGCTCTTAAACTGACAGTGATTCTGTTGACGGTGGCGGGACTGGCTCTGTCCTATCGGCGCTTGTTTGCTTTGGAGCCGATGATTGCACTTTTGGCGCTGTCATTCACCCTGAAAAATCTCGAGCTGGTCAGCCGCAGGGATGCCTTTGTCAGTCTGCTGCTGGCCTACTTCGTAGCCGCCACTCTGTTTGTGCAAGAGCAGACCATTCCCTATGCACTTTACGGTTTACTGAGTGTGTTGGTAATTACTGCAGCCCTGGCGGCGCAGCTGGGACACTTTAGTGCGCGCCCGCGCCGGGCTCTGGGGTTATCCCTGCGGTTGGTGGCACAGGCCACGCCGTTGATGGTGTTGTTGTTTTTGGTGATGCCGCGGCTGGGGCCCCTTTGGTCTGTGCCGCAGAATACCTCCGCTGGGCGTACCGGTGTCAGTGATTCGATGGCCCCGGGAGACTTTACTGAGCTTTCCAAATCCAGCAAGCCGACCTTGCGTATCTCCTTTGATGGACCTGTCCCCCCGCCAGAGCAGCGCTACTGGAGGGGCTTGGTGTACTCGGAATTTGATGGGCGTACCTGGCGCCAGGGCTATGGTGTTGACCCTCGAAATGGCGGGCGAGTGTATTGGCGAAGTGGTGAGCAGGTGCTTCCGCAAGTGGGTCCTCGTTATCGCTACCAGGTTATCCAGGAAGCGAGCCGCAGCCCCTGGCTATTCGCTATGGCAAAACCGGCTTCAGAGAGCGCGGGTGTGGGAGAGACAACAGATGATCGCCTGGTAAAACGGACCCCGGTTTTCAACCGCTTTTCTTACCAAGTCAGTTCCTGGCCGAGAGAAACCCTGTCGCTCAGTGCTACTCTCAGCAATGCGGAGCGGCGCAGGAATTTGCAACTTCCCAGTTTCGGCAATAGCCGTACTCGTCAGTGGATGGCTTCCCTGCGGGACCAGGGGCTCAGTGCTGAGGCGGTTTCCTCCCAGCTGCTGTCGCACTTCCACAGTGCTTTCACTTATACCCTGAAGCCTCCAGCACTGGGCGGCGATACTATTGATGAGTTTCTTTTCGATAGCCAGCAGGGCTTCTGCGAGCACTTTGCCGGTAGTTATGTGTTTGCCATGCGCGCAGCGGGGATACCGGCGCGAGTAGTGGCTGGTTACCAGGGCGGTGAGTGGGTCAGTGGAGAAGAGTACTTATTGGTGCGAGAGTACGACGCCCATGCCTGGGCTGAAATTTGGCTCGACGGCCAAGGCTGGCAACGTGTAGACCCCACAGCGGCAGTAGCTCCGGAGCGGGTGCGCGACGGTCTGGAGAGTGCAGCCGGTGAGGAGTTTATGCAGGACTCCCTATTTCCTCTACACCGTATCGGTATTCTCAGCCAGTTGCGCTTACAGTGGGATATGATCAACTACCGTTGGTATCAAACCGTAGTGAGCTTCGATGCCGATCGACAGCAGAATTTGTTACAGCGGCTATTTGGTGATCTGTCTCCAATGCGTATCGCCCTATTACTGGGGGCGCCGATTCTTGTGCTTTTGTTGGGTATCAGTTTATGGGCGGCCCGCTCCGCTGGAGGCCCCAAGTTGGCGCCTGCGGAGAAGCTCTACCAGCGCTTTTGCCGGCGCATGGCCCGCAATGGGGTCCAGCGGCATTCCGGTGAGACTGCAGGATCCTATGCCCGCCGGATTGCCGAGGAAAAACCGGAGATGTCTGGTTATGCCGCAGCAGTGACAGAGGCTTTTGAGTCTGCCGCCTATGGTGGTGATGGCTCTGGGCTGAGAATACTTCGGAAGCTATCAAGCTGGCATTTCTGGTTGCGGCACTCGACAAATTTGACGCCGCACAAGCGTGAGTTGGCAGGTTATTAATCATTGAGTTATTTCGTATTTAGAATGCCAACCCGATTGCAAAGATTTCTGCTGGGCTATAGCGGCACCTCCCTGGCAACCGGGTTGCAGGTGATATTACTGCCCTGGATTGCGCTGACGATCGTGGATCTTCCCGCCCTGCAATTGGGGTGGATTCAGGCATCAGTATTGCTGCCAAACCTGGTATTCCTGTTGTTTGGCGGTGCATTGGCAGATAGGCGAGACCCGGCTCTGGTGTCGGCTCTGGCCTGTTTGGGCCTGGCGCTTTGTCATACCGCATTGTTGTTGTATTTCACCTTCCATGTCCTGAATTTATCCACCTTGATGGTTTACGGAATTTGCCTGGGGGTGTGCAGTGCTTTTTTACAGCCGGCACGGGACAACCTGGTGCAGCGCAGTGCCCGCAACCGCAAGGGGCAGGCCACTGAGCGAGGCGTGCAAAAAACCGTAACCTGGATGATGTTGGCGCAGTACGGCGGCCAGGCAGTGGGTATGCTGCTAGCGAGCCGATTTGACCAGTGGGGCTTGCAGCACTTGCTGGGTGTACAGATTGCCGTTGTGCTAGTGGCTTCATTATTGCTTCTCTCCTTGCGCCAGCCTCTAGAGCGTCAAAAGGCACCAGAGAAGCGACCCCACACCCTGATTCTGGATGGCCTTAGTCAGGCCTGGAAACATCCGGTTTTGCGAGAGCTGACCGCATTGATGGCATTCAATGGCTTTGTGCATATTGGGGTTTTCCTGGTGGTCTTACCGTTACTGGCTGAAGACTACGGTCGCGGTGCTGGTTACTACGCGACCCTGCAGCTGGCATTTATAGCGGGCACGGTGATCGCGACGGTGACCATGTTGAGACGGGGCCAGGGACAGGAGCCTGGGCGGGGAATTTTGATGTGCTTGCTTTACAGCGCTGCACTCTTGATTGCTATCAGCCTGGGGCCCACCAAGTTTGGGCTGATCCTGCTGTGCCTGTGCTGGGGGGCGGTTGCGGCAGCCTCCGCAGGGTTGGGGCGAGGAATTGTACAGTTGCTGGCGCCGGCAGAATATCGCAGTCGCATTATCTCTATTTACCAGTTTGCCCTGTTTGGATCTGCGGCTCTGGGTGCGCTGGCAGCGGGAGTACTGAGTGAGGTAGCGGCGCCTCTGACCACCTTGTTGTGGGCGGGAATCCTGAGTCTGCTGGCTTTTGCGCTGGTTGCCCTGAGCGGCGCCCTGCGGCAGGTGAAAATTACCGATAGTGAGGTATAGGTTGGATTGCCCATCAATGACCAAATCCCATTGAACCACCATATATTTAAGGAGCCGCTGTTGTGGAGGTGAGGTTTGGTCTCAACGAAAAGCGCCAGGTGGTCACAGAAAGTCACGTCCAGTAGCCATGCACTTCATCTTGAGGAGGGGGTATTTAGCCTGGATGACCCCAAAGCGATAGCCAAATCCCTGAAGAGTGCAGCTGAGGCCAGTCAGCAGCGCAAATCAGAGCCTTTCCGCTCAGCCATGTCTATGCTCACTTTTTATATCAACCGTGCGGGCCACCACCTACCTGCGCGCAGGCGCAGAATCCTGGAGGCTGCGAAAAATGAATTGCGTGAGCTTTATGGGCGTCCGCGCCGGCATTGAGCCGGCGCAGGGTAGAGGCGATGAAGTCTTTTAGGGGGCTAGGCAGGGCAGGCAGCGCACGTAGAGTCCGCGTGGGTCGCGGAAGCTCTGCAGTTCGCCGATTGGTGCCAAAACCGGTTGTAAGCTGTTTAACCAGGCGCCGAGTGGCAGGTTTGCCTCAAGGCTGGCGGCGATACGTGCATCCACATTATCGCTCAGGGCGCGCAGGAATCTTTCGCCGGGAGTCAGCTCGCGCTGGATCTCTATTACATCGTATTCTTCGATCTCAGCAAGCTGTGCGGCGTCGGCAATGGCGTCGTTGAGATTGCCCAGGTCGTCTACCAGCCCCAGGTTTTTAGCCGCGCGACCGGTCCAGACCTGGCCCTGGGCAATTTTGTGCACTTCCTTGGGAGTGCTGCCACGGGACTCGGCCACAATTCTCAGGAACCTGGCGTAGGTATTATCAACTCCCTGTTGCAGGATACTGGCGGCTGCCTCGGGTAGGGCACGATCCAAGCGCATGCTGCCGGCCAAGTCTGAAGTGCCCACACCATCGGTATAAATACCCAGTGCCTCAAGCGAATCCTCGAAGGTCGGGAAGGCGCCAAATACGCCAATGGAGCCTGTCAGGGTTGCGGGAGAGGCCCAGATTCGATCGCCACCGGTAGCAATCCAGTAGCCTCCAGATGCGGCCAGACTGCCCATGGAGATAACGACAGGGATATCCGCTTCGCGGGTGGCGAGTAACTCTTGTCGAATTGCTTCTGACGCGAAGGCAGAACCGCCGCCACTGTCAATGCGCAGAACCAGTGCATCAACTTCTTTTTTGCGCGCCTGTGCGATTAGTTCTCCCAGGCTTTCGCTGCCGATTCTGCCGGCGGGGGCACGGCCATCGACAATAGAACCGCTTGCCGTGATTAAGGCAATCTTATTGGGTTCTTTCTTGGCGGTGACTTCGCTGAGCTTTTGGCTGCGCAAATAGGTGAGGGCATCGATGGCTTTATAACTGCGCTCATCATTCTCATCTTCACCGATGGTTTTGCGTAATTCCTGCACTGCCATATTGCGGTTGGCGAGTTGGTCGACCAGTTTATTGGCCAGAGCAGTACGTGCCCAGTCGCCCTCATGCTGCTGCAGTTTCTGGGGTAACTCATCGATAAATAGATCGATGCTCTCAGTTGGCAAGTTGCGAAGGCCGGTTACCTGTTCGGTGTACTCACTCCAGAGTTCATGCAGCCAGCGCTGGTTATTCTCACGGGAAGCCGGAGACATGTCGTCGCGAGTATAGGGTTCGATAAAATCCTTGTAGTCGCCAACGCGGAACACATGGAAATTGACTTTGAGCTTTTCAAGTGCGCTTTTATAGTAATTCCGATAGACGCCAAAGCCGGTGAGCATCACGGAACCCATTGGATTCAGGTACACCTTGTCGGCGTGGCTGGCGAGGAAATATTGCGCCTGGGTGTAGTTATCACCCACCGCGTAAATGGGCTTGTCGGCAGCCTTGAAGCGCTGCAGGGCTGCGCCAATCTCGTCGAGCTTGCTGAGACTGCCGCCGACCATATTGTCGAGCTCCAGCACCAGTGCGGAAATGCGTTTGTCCTGTGCGGCTTTGTCGATAGAGTCGACAAGATCCTTAACCCTGATTTCCGCTGGCCCCTGGGAGCCGCCGAAGAAAATCGGTAATCCGCTGGGCTGGCTGAGCTCATCTACCAGAAATCCACTCGGAGCCACGCGCAGGGCCGCGCCTTGTGGGACTACCAGCTGTTCGTCCTTGCCAAAAATTGCGATACCCAGGAATACCAGTATTAACAGGAATACCAGGTTGGTAAACACTCGCCTCAGCCAGGTAATTGAGCCGCCAATGGCACCAAAAAAGCTGCGGAACAGTCCTTTCTCATTGGATGAATCAGTCAAACCTCAAAACTCCTTAGTGCGCTGAGGGGCAAGCGTTGTCTATTTATCAGTTACAAAATCATTAGCAATGTGAGTATTGCCGGTGGCTATTGCATGCGATGCCAGCGGCTGCTCATCATTGATGAAAAGAATAGGATAAGGCTAAGGACTACCAGTACGCCATCCTGCCAGCCGCGTGTAGGCATCATTACGTCGACAATACTGGCAGTGATATACAGCAAAAGAATAAAACAGAGCCACAGATAGCTGCGATAGTGCTGCTTTAGTAACCCAGGTAGTACCAACAGCAGTGGTATGGTCTGCAAGCACCACAGGAACAATGAGCCGCCTTCGAGGAATAGATTCCAGACGACAAACAGTACGAGCATGCCGATATAACAAATCCAGTTAATTCGCAGCGCTATCTTGAGCTTGCGCTGTACAGAATCGTTCACACTTTATCCTCTAGTTGTCGCCGTTATGCGAATTATCCAGCGTCTGTGCCAGGCTGCCGACTCGCTTGCCCAGTGCCCGGCACAGGGTTACTTCGTCATCGGAAAGCGATGTGGCATGTTCACCGGACCAGTGTGAGGCACCATAGGGTGTGCCGCCAGTGCGGGTGCGCATTAAGGCGGCTTCGGAGTATGGGATGCCGGCGATTAACATGCCGTGGTGCAGCAGGGGCAGCATCATGGATACCAGCGTAGTTTCCTGACCACCGTGAAGACTGCCAGTGGCGGTAAATACCGCAGCCGGCTTACCGGTAAGGCTGCCATCGAGCCAAATATCACTGGTTTGGTCAAGGAAATAGCGCAGCGGAGAGGCCATGTTGCCAAAGCGGGTGGGGCTGCCCATCAGTAAACCGGAGCAATTGCGCAGGTCCTCGATTGTACAGTAGGGGGCACCTTCGGTGGGTACCGGCGGCTCGCTGGCTTCAGTGTCTGGGGATACGCCGGGCACGGTGCGCAGGCGAGCGGTAATCCCGCTGGCCTCTACGCCGCGAGCCAGTTCGGTGGCCATACGCGCCGTGGCACCGGTGCGGCTGTAGTAGAGGATGAGGACATAGCCTTCGTTGTCCCGATCCATCAGATCAGCCCCAGTACATTTTCAGGGGGCCGTCCTATCACTGCTTTGTCGCCTTTTATAACGATTGGACGTTGGATCAAAATAGGGTTTTGAGCCATTGCGTCAATTAACTGGGATTCGGCCAGATCTTTGTCTTTCAGGTTTAACTGCTTGTAGGGCTCTTCACCAGTGCGCAACAACTGTCGTGCATCAATATCCAGTTTGTGCAGTAACTTCTGAATATCCTCGGCAGAAGGTGGGGTTTGTAGATAGAGAACCACCTCCGGTTCAATACCGTTATCCTGCAATAGCTGTAGGGTTTGGCGGGATTTTGAGCAGCGGGGGTTGTGGTAAATCGTCCACATTGTGGCGGCATCCTGTTACTGTTTGGCGTATTCTAACCGAAGAATGTTGCGGAGTTCTAAGGCGCTTCTGAATAATTCCCCCAACGTCCTGCGGGGTTTTCGGGAGCTCCTTGGCTATTTGGGGCAGTAATACTGCGGCCTGGGCGAGATGTTCAGGCATAGAGAGATCACAATGAGAAGCACCGTAAAGGATTGGGGAAACCACTGGCTGCGCTTTGCGACGTCACTGTGGAAACTGTTTGATGAAAAGGATTGTCGGCAACGCGCGGCTGCTCTCACTTACCTGACACTGTTTGGCATAGTTCCCCTGGTGACGGTGAGCTACGCCATGTTGTCACTGTTTCCCGACTTTGCCGGCTTGCAGAGTAGGTTACAGGATCAACTGTTCACCCACTTTTTGCCTCAGAGTGGGCGCGAGATCCAAAAATATATCAGCAGTTTTTCCGAACAGGCACAGCGTTTGACTGGCGTTGGTATCGCGATGCTGATTATTACTGCGGGTTTGACCCTTCGCGGTATCGAGGGGACCTTTAATTCTATCTGGGACGTCCAAAAAGGCCGCAGCGGCGTTTCGAGTTTTCTTTTGTACTGGGCGATATTGAGTCTCGGTCCAATCCTATTAGGGGCGGGACTGGCGACAAGTACTTTTGTCTTTTCACAAAAATTTTTCTTGGGTGGAGCGGATTCCTTTGAGGTAACTTCGTTGTTATTCAGGATTCTACCGTTTGTTTTCAGCTCCATAGTTTTTACCCTATTGTTCATAGCTGTGCCCAATTGCTATGTCCCGTTGCGCCACGGAATAGAGGGGGGGATCATAATCTCGATTGTTTTCGAGGTTATGAAGTACTTATTCGGCTTGTTGGTAGCGCGGAGTTCGGTCCAGGCAATCTATGGGGCATTCGCTGTTGTTCCCCTGTTCCTGCTTTGGATTTATTTGATGTGGATACTGGTATTGGCCGGCTGTGTGTTGGTGCGCACACTATCGGTTTATCAAGCTGCGACCCAGGAGCGGGAGCATTCTGACCTGGTTGCCCTCCTTATTGTTCTCTGGCAGATGTATAAGAAATGCGCGAAGGGGAGGCCTCTGAAGGAGCGAGATATTTCCCGTATGGGAATCAAGTTTGTTCAGTGGCGAAGGTTGCGGAATATCCTTCAGGCTAATCGTATGGTGACCCAGACTGATCGCAATGATTATGTTTTGCTGAGGGACCTGAATACGGTGTCCCTGGTTGAATTGGCAGGTTGGCTGAGTTCGGATTGGATGCCCAGTGGAATTCCTGCGAGTCTGGATGGATTGCCCTGGTATGGAGAGGTAGAGCAACGCTTTGCCAATGCCAGAGAGTCAACCCGGGAGCAATTAGGTATCACTGTTGGAGAGTTGTTCCTGGAGGCCGAGCAAAAGGAAGCTGAAGATAAGCCCCTTGAGCTGGGCCACGACGGCGGGACTGATGATAAGCAAACAAACTCTGAAAGCGGGGGAGAAAGTGGGCCTGATGAAAATAGTCAAAGTGAAGATGGCAAGAGCAGCAGCGGTCACCTTTCTTTTGTTGGTATGCGGAATAAGCGCCTGCGCTAAAGACGATAAATCGCTTCTAGCCATTGATGGGGAAGAGTTGGATGTATCGGGTAAGGTTTTGCTGGTTAACTATTGGGCAGAGTGGTGTAAGCCCTGTCGAGAGGAGATCCCGGTCCTTAACCAACTGGCCGACGGTAACAACAATGTCGTTGTTGTTGGGGTGAACTTCGACAATTTACCGATTGCGGAAATACAAAAACAGGCGGATAAGTTGGGTATTACTTTTCCCGTTCTAGTGGCCGAACCGCAAGGGCGCTGGGGGCAGGAGAAGCCGGAGGTGCTGCCTTCTACGTTCATTATTGGTACCGATGGTCGCTGGCATAAAACATTGGTTGGGCCGCAGGATAGAGACGACTTCATTTCGGCTCTCAATCTATAGCGAGTACTAATGGAGTGCTGGTAAAAGCCGGCGGGGTAACAGTGGATTATTAGAAGCTCCCAAACTTTATAAAACTATAACTAACACATCTATAGGCTTGTGGCGGATCGCTGATAGCATGCCGCCACTTTCCCCTTTCGTTCCGGGTGGGACCCAGACCTTATGCATATCAGTTCATTTGCTTTCCTGCTTCTATTTATTGTTTTTATATACGGACTTTTTCGCTGGCAGCGAGGCCGTGACTCCCTCGCACCAGCAGTGCTGGCAGGCCTTATTCTTGGGGTTATCTTTGGAGGCACCCTGCAACTGTCTCGCGGATGGGGGGCTGCACCCGCAGAGGTGATACCTTGGGTAGAGATGATAGGGGACAGTTACGTAAATCTATTGTATTTACTCGTGATGCCCCTGGTGCTGACTTCCATATTAGTGGCGGTAGTTAAAGTCAGCCATACCCAGGCGCTGGGCAAAATCAGTATTTCAGTCCTGGGGGTGCTATTGGGAACAACGGCGGTGGCCGCTCTAATTGGCGTGGCTATGGCCGAGCTATTTGGTTTGTCGGCTGCGGGATTGGTTGAGGGTTCCAGGGAAGCTGCGCGAGTGGAAGTGCTGAATGAGCGCATTGGCAAGGTCACAGACCTTTCCATTCCTGAGATTATTACCTCTTTTGTGCCGCGCAATATTTTTCTGGACCTGACCGGGGCTCGCTCTACTTCTGTTATAGCGGTGGTTATATTCGCGGTGCTTTTAGGGTTGGCAGCCTTGGCGGTTCGCCGTGAATTTCCCGAAGAGGGCGCAGCGATTGAGCGCTTCGTTCATGTGGCTCAAGTCTGGGTTATGAAGCTGGTGCGACTAGTGATGGCTTTTACCCCTTACGGCGTGATGGCTTTGGTTACCGGCCTGATCGCTAAATCCAGTATGGGGGATATTCTTAACTTATTGAGTTTTGTACTGGCCTCCTTTACGGCTATTGGTTTGATGTTCCTGGTGCACGGTCTGCTGCTACTGATTAATGGTATCAATCCACTGCACTATTTCACCAAGGTATGGCCGGTGCTGGTTTTTGCCTTTAGCTCCCGCTCCAGTGCTGCAACTATTCCCCTGAATGTCGAGACTCAGGTAGACCAGCTGCGTACGTCTCCAGCAATTGCCAATTTCTCTGCATCTTTCGGTGCGACTATTGGGCAAAACGGCTGCGCCGGCATTTATCCGGCTATGCTGGCAGTGATGGTGGCAGTGCCGATGGGGATCAATGTATGGGACCCGGTATGGATCGCTACTTTAGTGGCGGTTGTAATGATCAGTTCTTTCGGTATAGCGGGCGTTGGTGGCGGGGCGACCTTTGCAGCCTTGGTGGTATTGCCGGCGATGGGGTTGCCAGTCACTATCGCGGCTCTGCTGATTTCTGTTGAACCTCTGATTGATATGGCGCGAACCGCGCTGAATGTTAACGGCGCTATGACTGCTGGCACCCTGACACAACGCTGGCTCGGTGATGAAGTGCCCGGCCCGGAAGTTGTAGAGGGTTGAGCAGAGAACGGTACTTTGCGCACCGATTATTTTTGTCTTCTGATTTTGCCGATTTTTCATAGGAGTCCTGTCAACCAGCTCTAGTGCCTGACGTTATAGTCAGTGCTGTTAACGCATTGAGTTTTTTGTTCACGGAACTGGAGCAACTTATGAATAAACTGATAGGACTGTCAGTACTGGCGCTTAGCCTTGGTTTTCCCCTCTCGCTGCAAGCTGAAAGCAGTGAGGATGATGGACATGATCGCGGCGACCGTATCGAAAATCGTCTCGACAGAAAGGGGGATCGCATTGAAGAGCGCCTTGATGATAAAGGTGATCGTATTAATGAGCGCTTGGACCAGCGGTCTGAGCAGGCTGCCGCTAATGGGAGAGACAAATTAGCTGCACATTTAGATAAAAAAGGTGATCGTATCGATAGGCGCCTGGATAACAAAGGTGAGAAAATAAACGAGCGCCTCGATAAAAAAGGCGAGCGAATAGATAATAGATACGATCGGAAGAACGAACGCGGCGAGCGGACAAAAAAGCACCATCGTAGATCCCGTGACAACAATAACGATTAGTGATTGTTGGTTGTAGCAGGCATTATCTAGTGGGTTGCGGCAAACTAAGGAGCCTCTGAATAATTCCGTGATATTTCTATAGTCTTGGAAGACTGCAGTCGCTAGGCGCAGCCTGCTGATAAAGGCCTTAGTCCTTTGCAAGAGCTATGCAGTAGCTGGGGCCTTCTAAGTCTGTCCTACGGGGATTTCAGAGTGGTTCATACTCTGCGCTGCGACTTCTCGAAAGGTTTAAACACTCCTGTGAAGCTGCGCCTAGACTGTGAGCTGCCCTGACAGGCAAAGAAATATCACGGAATTATTTAGAGGCTCCGCAATAGCCGTAGAAGGATTGCATCCTCGTCAAGGGACCTCAATCGGCTTTTATGGATCAGTTTCTCGCTTCAGTTGAAAAGCGGGCATTCACTATGGCGAAATATGCTGTAGGGGACCGTGATGATGCGCTGGATATAGTTCAGGACTCTATGCTTGCACTCGTCAAAAGCTATAGCTGCCGAGACCGTGCGGAGTGGCGCCCATTATTTTTTACCATTCTTAATAACCGCATAACCGATTGGCATCGTCGCAAGAAAAACCTGTCCCGTTGGCAGCTGTTGAAAGATAAACTTCCTATTAATAGCGAAGGCGATGAATGGGATCTGAGTGAATTTCCCGACCCCAACGGCCGCAGCCCGGATAGTGTCCTAATCGGTGAACGTACGATTGATGCCATTGACCGCGCCATTGAAAAGTTACCTCTGCGTCAACAGCAGGCTTTTTTGTTGCGCTGCGTTGAAGGCTTTAATGTCAGTGAGACAGCAGGGGCTATGGCTTGTAGCGAGGGAAGTGTGAAGACTCACCTCTCTCGAGCATTGCGCAGCCTGCGGGTTCATTTGGAGGCGATGGAATGAGTAATTTAGAAAACAATTCATCGACTAACGAGAAGCGTATACTCGGAGCGGCCAGTGCCGCTGTTATACGTAGAGAGAGATCGCTCGATACGGAAACCCTGGCTGAGTTGCGGCGAATCCGCTCCGCAGCGCAAGATCAAAATAATAAAAAACGGTACTTTTCACTCAATACCTTGTATCCATACCTTCCAGTTGCAGCGGCTTCTGCCGCAGTGCTATTTCTTGCTCTATGGTGGCCCAGTTCTGTTATCAATAATGAAAGTCGTACAGAGCTGCTAGTGAGTGGTGATTGGCTGCTGGATGAAGATATGGATATCGAGATGATTGAGGATATGGAGTTTTATCAGTGGTTGGCGGAGGAGTTGGATGGGCACTCTTCGTAGTGTTTTATTCATCATATCTATGTGTGCGCTCGTATTTCCAGGTACTACCGAGGCGGAGGAAGCTGAGCCTCTGCCGGAGGAATTCCTGTTATTCCTGGAAGAGTGGGTCGATGAACAAGGTGATGTCGTTATCCCTGAAGATCCCGAGTTGGTTCAAGGTCCCGGGCAAACCCAAGAAGGCACCAAAAGCAAAGATATATGGCTGGGGGACAGTCATGATTAAAACCCTGGTCGCAACTTGTTTGATGGCAGCCTCTCTGATTTGGGCTGGTATGGCGTGGTCGGTGGAGTGGAAAAGCCTAAGTGATAGTGATCGCAAGCTGTTACAGGGCATGGAAGAGCGCTGGCCCAACATGTCTGATAGCCAGCAGGAGAGGTTGTTGCGGGGTGCGCGTCGATGGAACTCAATGAGCCCTGAGCAGCGTGACAATGCTCGGCAGCGCTATGAAAAATGGCAGTCTCTGCCCCAGGAACGCCGTAATCAGCTGCGGGAATCTTATCGACAGTACCGTGCCCTGCCGGAAGGCAGACGTGAGAGTATCCGTGAGGCTCGTGAGAGATATCGGCAGATGTCCCCCGAACAGAGAGAGCAAGTGCGCGAGCGCTGGCGGGAAGCTAGGGGCGATAGGAGTGAACCGCAAAGGCCCAGGGGTGATAGGGCTCGGGGAGAGCGAGCGCAAGGGGATAGACTCAGGGAAGATGGGCCTAGGAGGGATAGGTCCGATGAGAATAGACCTAGAGGAAACCGGCACAGAGAAGACCGACCAAGGGGCGACCGGGCGAGAGGAGATAGGCCCAGAAGGGAGCACGAAAGGGGGAGAAGGCACCAGGATTCTCGGCCTAGGCGTGATCGAGAGGCCAGTGACCGACGAGAGGGTGATGAGGAGACTGATAGTTCATCTGGGGCTCCTGAATAGTGCCCTGCCATTCAAATTCCAATCCTGAGAGGCTGGCTTATCGTTTTACCTCGCTGCTACGCTGGTACGACAGTGTAATTCAGCGTCTATTCAGATCATCTTAAGTAATCTGGCTCCCGTTGATGACTAGCGGGAGATATATCGTGCAACTATACAAACAGCTAATCGCGGGTGCGGCAGTTGCGGCACTGGTGGGTCTAAGTTCTACTGCCAGCGCGGGCCCCCGAGGCTATGCTGCGGGTGGCTATGATTATGCGCGAGTTACCGAGGTTACTCCCGTCTACACCGATGTTCAGGTTGTTACACCGACGACTCAGTGTCGCGATGAACAGGTTGCCTATCGCGAGCCGACTTCCCCGGCAGGTACTGTAGTGGGGGGACTTATAGGTGCTGCAATCGGCAATAACTTAGGCGATCACGGCCACCGTGGACGCTACGGTTATCATCGCAGTCACAATCGTGGCGGCGCCACAATCGCAGGGGCTTTGGTGGGCGCCCTGGTAGGTAACCAGATCAGCCGTGCCAATGCTCCAGTCCACTATGCAACAGAGTCCCGTTGCCATGTTGTAGATGAATACTCTACAAGAAGGGAATTAGTCGGATACGATGTCCGCTATCGGTATAATGGGCAAGTTTACTTGACTCGCACTGACCATCATCCGGGCGATAGAATCCGGGTCCATGTCGACGTCTCACCGGCTCTTTGAGCCCGGTTGAGGGCGGCAGGGAGTTTATAAAGGGTGGAAAATTGGATATCCACAGGAGCCGCGCCGTGAAACTGAATCGTACCTTACTTGGCTTTATTGCTTTTACCGCTGTGTTTTTGCCGGCGCTCTGCAGTGCCACGGTACACAGCTACCCCGCTTATGAGCGGGAGAGTTTCCAGCCCCACTTTCTTCGTGTTCAAGGGGGAGAAATCTCAAGGGATCGGGCTGCTTCAATCGTAAAACAACGCTTTGGTGGAAAAATTCTCGCCATTTCTGAGACCAAAAAACAGGGGCGAGCCGTGTATCGGGTGAAGGGACTGTCGGCCAAAAGCCAGGTTTATGTGGTGTTTGTCGATAAACAGAGCGGCCGTATATCCCGCTAGCAGAATAATTGCGAGCCGCAATAAGGTAATTACTATGCGCGCACTATTAGTTGAAGATGAAGCATTACTGCGGCAGCAGCTGGCAGAGTCCCTGCGCACGGCCGGGTACACCGTTGACGAAGCCCCCGATGGAGAAGAGGCACTTTATCTGGGAAGGGAATATCCCTATGACGTGGCAGTAATGGACCTGGGTTTACCCAAAATTGATGGTATCCAGGTTATTGAAACACTGCGCCGTGAAGAGAAGCATTTTCCTATCCTGATTTTAACGGCTCGGGGACACTGGCAGGAAAGGGTCTCCGGCCTGGAAGCTGGCGGGGACGATTACCTGGTAAAACCCTTCCATACTGAAGAACTGCTCGCACGGTTGAATGCCCTGGTTCGCCGTTCCGCAGGTTTCTCATCGCCGACGATTAAAGCCGGACCTATCGTTCTGGATACCAGTGCGCAACGGGTTAGTGTGGATGAAGTTGAATTGGACCTGACTTCGTTTGAGTACAAGGTACTTGAATACCTGATGCTACATCCGGATGAGGTGGTGTCAAAAACTACCTTGACAGAACATATCTATGAGCAGGACTGTGACCGGGACAGCAATGTGATAGAGGTGTTTATTGGACGCCTGCGGAAAAAAATTGATGCGGCAGCCAAGCTTAAGCCTATCGAGACTTTGCGCGGGCGCGGCTATCGCTTTGTGATTCCGCAGTGAGATCCATCAATTTCCCCCTGCTTTCCTATATTCTGGGTTCCTTAAAGGGGCGTCTGGCCCTGGTTACCAGTTTTGTGCTGGTCGGCTTTATTCTTCTTATCTCTGGAGTCCTTGAGCACGCCTACCGCACGTCCCTGAATGAAGCCAAGCAGCGGGAGCTGCAGGTCTACATTTACACCCTGCTGGCGGTTGCTGAGCCGGAAGGTAAAACCCTGATTCTGCCCCCGCGTTTGCCCGAGCAACGCTTCAACCAGCCTGATTCCGGCTTGGTGGGCGCTGTTATTGATCGGGAGGGTGAGATTATCTGGCGTTCGGAGTCAGCCCTGGCAATGCCGCAGCTGGAGTTCTATCCGCTTTCCCAGGGGCAGCAGTCCTATTCGCAGGTATCGGTTCCGGGAGAAGAGGGAAGTTATAGCAGTTTCCGCCAAGGGGTTGCCTGGGGGCTGGAAGATGAAAATTTGTTTACCTTTGCAGTGCTCGAGGATGCGGCCCCGCTACAGGCTCAAGTGGGGCAGTTTCGCTCAACCATGTGGCACTGGTTGGGGTTGGGAGCATTGTTATTAATCCTTGCACAGTGGTTGGTTCTGCGCTGGGGGTTTGCCCCGCTGACAGCCCTGGCTAATGCGCTTCAGGAAATGCAGCGTGGGGGTGCTGATCGATTGGAGGGTAATTTTCCTCGGGAGCTACGCCCACTGACAGATAACTTAAATCTGTTGATTGAAAATGAGCGCCGCCAGAGAGAAAAAACCCGGCATACATTAGCTGACCTGGCCCACAGCCTGAAGACGCCATTAGCGGTATTGAAAGGTCTCAAATTTTCTGGAGATTCAACAACCGCCGGCAAGACGCTAACGGATCAGGTGCAGCGGATGGACAGTATTATCAGCTATCAACTGCAGCGGGCAGTAACCAGTTCGCCGAAATCCATTATACGGGGGACACCAGTCGCGCCACTGCTCCATAAAATACTGGATGCGCTTGAAAAGGTGTATCGCAGTAAGCCGTGTGATGTCGAAAGTTCCTGTGCTGAAAACACCCTGTTTTATGGTGACGAAGGTGACCTGATGGAAGTCCTGGGTAACTTGCTGGATAACGCTTATAAATATGGTGACGGGAAATTATCGGTTGCCGTTGAGAATATGGAAGATACTCGCAAACTGTCTATTCGGGTTAAAGACAATGGCCCAGGGCTGGACAGTGAGAAATGGCAAGCGGTTACCCAGCGGGGCGTTCGTGCCGATGAACAGCAACCTGGGCAGGGTATTGGACTTGCCGTGGTAGTGGATATTGTTGAGAGCTATGAAGGGCAAATAAATGCGGCCCCTCTTCCTCAGGGAGGTACGGAAATTACGGTACAACTGTAATTTCCGTTTTGCTCGACAAGTCGTTTAACTAGAACCAATTTTCCTGCATGTCGAAAGGAACGCTATTGCCTGATTTCAGCAGTGCGATAGCTGTCACTGTTTTTGGCAGCTCCCATTCAAAATAGTATTTCGCAGTGTGTAATTTACCCAGGTAAAAATCCTGAGCTTCACTGTTAGGATTCTTTTCCAGTGCTTTTTCAGCGATAACTGCCTGCTGCAGCCACAACCAGGCGACTACGGTACAGCCAAATAAATCCAGGTATAGGGTGGCATTACCCAGGCCGCGATCCACATCTTCCTGAAGCTGGGAGAATAATGCAAAACTTGTCTCATCTAATTTTTCCAGGGCTTCTTCCAGCATTTTGGCCATAGATTCGAGCTTAGGTTTATCCCTGGCCTGCATAATCGTATTGCGGATCTCTGCCTGTAACAATTGGTAGCCAGCAAGATTTTTTGACGGTACTTTCCGGGCCAGTAAATCCAGGGCATGGATGCCTTCTGTACCTTCGTGAATTGCGTTAAGGCGATTGTCTCGATACAACTGCTCTACCGGGTATTCACGAATATAACCCGCTCCCCCCAAAACCTGAATCGCCAACTCATTAGCTTTTAGGCAGTACTTGGAAGGCCAGGATTTTACTACGGGAGTTAGCAGATCGAGCAGTGTTGCAGCATTGTTGCGCTGCTCTTCTGTAGGAGCTGTATGCTCATCCTCGTAAAGTGAGGTGGCATAAATACTCAAGCTTAAGCCACCTTCAGAATAGGCTTTTTGCATCAGTAGCATACGGCGAACATCGGCATGCTGGACGATAGGGACCTGTTTGGATTCAGGATCTCGGTTAGAGGGCATACGTCCTTGTGGGCGGCCCTTAGCGTACTCAAGAGAGTAAGTGTACCCCTGGTATCCAAGTACAGAAGCGCCAGCTCCCACACTGATACGGGCTTCATTCATCATTTGGAACATATACTTCAGGCCCTGGTGGGGTTCACCGATCAGGTAGCCTACAGCGCCACTGTCCTCACCAAAGCTCAATACCGTTGATGTGGTATTGCGGTAGCCCATTTTATGTAGCAGGCCTGCGAGTTTTACATCATTGCGTTTTACTGGATTCCCCTGCTCGTCCAGAAGGAATTTGGGAACCAGAAAAAGTGATATTCCCTTCACACCTGCGGGTGCGCCTTTAATTTTTGCCAGAACCAGGTGAACGATATTCTCAGTGAGGTTTTGATCGCCACCAGAAATATACATTTTCTGCCCATGAATGCGGTAGCTGCCGTCTTCTTCTGGTACGGCGCTAGTGCGAATGTCTGACAGCGCGGAGCCCTGATCCGGTTCAGTTAGTGCCATAGTCCCGGCAAAACGCCCGTCCAACATTTGTGGAAGGAATTGCTTTTTAAGCGACTCACTGGCGAAAGTGCGAACCAGATTGGCCGCGCCTATGGTCAAGAACGGGTAGCTAGCACTGGCAACGTTTGCTGCAGCCATATAAGCGAGTGCTGTGCGCAGAATAACTTCTGGCAATTGCAGCCCGCCTTCCTCAGCATCACAGTGAGCGGCAAGAAATCCTGCAGAGGCAAAAGCATCCCAGGACTGTTTGGTTTCTTTGATAACGCTGACGTTTTCACCATCAAAGCTCGGTTCAATTTCATCGCCTTTGGCGTTGTGATTAGCGAAAAACTTTTCTGCAATGGTGTGTGCAGTATTCAGTGTTGCATCAAAAATTTCACGGGAATGCTCACTGTACCGAGGGCGATTGATTAGGGCCTCGGTATCTAAAAATTCGTAAAGCAAAAAATCGATTTCACGCTCGTTGAGCAGCTGATGGGCCATGTTTACCTCTTACATTATTCTTTTTGGGTAATCCGTTTAATTTCCAGGTAGTTTTCCATTGAATATTTTTATGCTGGAACACTACGATTCAAGTGTATATGTAAACGTGGAGAGGGTGCACTGGGCAATGACTGATTCTATGAATAGACTTGGCGATTATTAGAGTGCTTTTACTCGGATATTCTTTGAAATACTGGTGCTGCTTCTGCAACGGGCTTTGGTACCACCTTGCGCCACAGTTGGGAGGATAGTTCAGCTGGGCTTTGTCGGCACCCGGAAGCAATCCAGTTGCCCAGTGATTGAGCCACATCAGGCCAAACTATCCGAAGTGGAGGGGGGCAGTTGGCTAGCCACTTGTCGATCGTATAGGCATTTATCTGTTTTACGATTGTGGCCAGTTTGAGCTGATCGAGCGCTTTGGCATTGGCTTCCTGCTCAAATTGATTGGCGAGAGGCCTGCTGAGAATGGGTTTTCCCAGAGCCAGGGTTTCAGCCAATAATTCAAATCCGCTATTGCAGATTACTGCTTTAGAGGTTGCCAGATCCTTCTGAAAGCCATTAATTGAGGGGGCCTTAACTTGAATATTACTAGAGGTAGGTAAATTGTGGGGTATACCGTAGACGATAAACCGATAGGGCAGCCTGGAAAGTTCGTCCAGCATCGGAATAGGCTGTTCGAAAGGCAAGTAAACTAGAATATGTTCACCCAACTCCTGGGAGAGTTCAGGTTTCTGAGGGACGATTGGCGGTAGTATTGGGTTGCCGAAGTGGTGCCAATGCAAACCGATACTCTCTTGTGTTGGGGCAAATGATCTTAGTACTGTGCGGGATGCCCACTTATTTCGAGGTGCAGGGATCGGGAATTCAAAGGCGTATTGATGGCCGATACCGATGCTGCGTTTTTTCTTAAATTTCGCTGCCCAGGCCGTAACAGGTTCATAGTCACTGATAATTAAATCAAAATTATTAACCGGCAGTGTTCTTATATCCTTGATGATTCTTACTGCATTGATGTTTCGCAGTGTTGCGAAACTATTCAAGCGGCCATGACTGTGGATAAAAGTCATTCCCTCCCGCCACCAATAGTCTCCAAAAGAAGACATCTCAAATAAGCTTTCTCTAGGACGGCCTGAAAACAACCACTGGACCTCGAGATTTGGATACTTTTCGAATTGCTTAGCCAGCGCACGGGAGCGACTGATGTGCCCATTGCCCGTGGATTGAACGCCGTAAAGTATCTTCATATAAAGGCAGCACTCACAATTAAACTGACACTGGTCCCCAAAATAGCGCCGGCACAAATATCAGACGGGAAATGAACTCCCAGGCCAACCCTGGCGGCTCCGACCCCGGTGGCCCAGATATAACCGAAGCTCCACATGGGGCTCACCTGTATAGACATCGCGGTTATAAATAGGAAGGCGCATGAGGTGTGGCCCGACGGTAAGCTGAAACGATCGTGCGCCACAATTACGGGACGCATGCCCGGGATTGCTTGAGGTGGACGAAGTCGTCGTGTCGTGTTTTTTATCCCCCAGTACAATCCGCGCTCCAAGGCAACTGCGGTACATGCCAAGTACAGCAGTTGAATGGCTGAATTGAGCCATACATAGGTGAATAAAAGTGCCCCGGCTGCCCACCCATCCCCAGATTTAGATAGCCACAGATAGCGCCGGCGAGAGCTGGGGCGTGATGCCCGCTCAACCATATACAGCACTATGGACACATCAAAACTCTTTAGATTCATCGGTAAGCCTCGCATGCCGACAAGTTACAAATCGATTATTGCACGGACTTGACCGATTTATGTCGCAATAATGAAATCTTGACCAGGCGGGAAGAATAGAATGAAAGAGCTTATTTCAAAGGCTGAAAAATCCAACGATTAGTTGGCGCAAGCTTATTCCAATTCAAAATTATAAGTAATTCGATTAATGAATGATGGGGGGGGCGGGGCCATTTGTGAGCTGATAGTACACTTGAGTAACAGCAAATTAGACAAAAAATCGAGTTGGATTGGGTGCAAATATAACTGAAGAAAGTTGCTTATCTTATTGGAAAAAATAATAGACATATAATGTGACTTTGGAGGAAGCATGGCCCCTCCAAAATTAATGATATTTCAGGCAGGTCAGGCAGCTATGTCAAATGCCTGGACTAATTCAAAGCGTGGAGATTTAACGCCGTTTTTAGAAACTGTTTCATTAAACATGTCTATTGGTCGTACCCAGACGCCATAGCTCCCATAAAGGGCTCGGTACACCACCATAACCTCTTCGGATTCGCTATGTTTTGCGGTATGTAAAACCTCGTACAGATTTCCTTTGTAGTGACGATATAGGCCGCGTTGCATGGGTACCTCTAACTTACGTGGTGGGGGGCAAGCTGTAACTGTTGGATGCGATTCCCGTGAAGTACAGCAGTGCCTGAATAGCGATGTTCGCCTGTAGAAGTAAACTCAAACTTGTAACTGCGGTGAAGGCTGAAAAACCCCCTCTTATCCTTTTTGACTCGAGTACGAACCAAAAGCACGGTGTCGTCTAACAGTTGGACACCGAGCTGTCGGCAGTGATCAGAAGCGGCTCGCCGGACGTGCTCTTTAGCGGCCATACTGGCCCAGATATACCAAAGAACCACAAAGAACAGGGAAAGCCACAGTATGTCGCTGAGAGTGTAATACATTGCTATACAGTTGCTATGATCGCTTTCCCGCAAGAATACCATTTAAGGAGCGCCAATGTCCGGCACGATTTTAATTACTGGCTGCAATCGGGGAATTGGGCTTGAGTTGTGTGCCCAGTTTGCCGAAATTGGCTGGAAGGTCCTGGCTTGTTGCCGGGAACCGAAGAAAGCCGCTGAGCTCGCGGTGTTGCAAGAGCGCTACCCCTCGATACAGTTGATTCGCCTAGATGTGACCGACTACGAACAGATGATCTCTCTAGGTAAGGCCTTTCAAGGAGAGCCGATAGACATATTGCTCAACAATGCAGGTTACTACGGGCCGAAGGGCGTGGGATTTGGCGCTGTTGACCGAGCAGAGTGGCGTCGAGTTTTAGAGTCCAACACTATCGCCCCCTATATGATGGCAGAAACTTTTTGTGACAATGTTGCGGCCAGCGAGCACAAGCTAATCGCGGTGATGAGCAGCAAGGTTGGGAGTATCGCTGATAATCGCTCTGGCGGGGGATATATCTACCGAACTTCAAAGACAGCCGTAAACCAGGTCGTCAAAAGCTTATCTATCGATTTAGAGCCGAGAGGAATCACGGTTCTCGCTTTGCATCCGGGGTGGGTAAAAACGGCTATGGGCGGCCCCGGAGCACTGATTTCTGCTGAGGAAAGTGTCGGCGGACTAAAAAAGCTGCTTTTATCAGCAACGCCAGCAAAAACGGGTCGATTTTATAACTATGACGGGACAGAAATTCCCTGGTAAAGCTTGTAATGGGCTGTGACAAAACTCCTTTGAGAATCTAATAGAATGCAGCTCCCACACTCTGCCGGCCTGAATACGCGGTCGTTTGAGTAGCCTTGATCAGTCGAATTTATGCATTTCAACTTTTTTGCATTTGGCCGGCGGGTGAGTCTGTTTTGTCTGCTTCGTGCTACTGCCTGCTGATTGCAAGATTGGGCAAGAATACGGAAGAAGTTTTCTATCCCCCAGAGTGGGAACTACCTGAAAATAGCTTCATATCAAGGAATGGTTCTGATAGATCCTTTCAGAGTGTTGGCGGGTTTTACGTTTTAGGCAAGGAATCTTACCTCTTATCAGGGTGTCCTCGAAGGAGTGGAAATCATGAAGTGGCCCAGTGTTTTAACCAAGCGTAAAAGCTTGTCCCCCCAGTTACTGAAGTCACCAATCCTTGCAATTCTCATTGTTGCGGCACTCGTCGGTTATCTGGGCGGAATGCCAATATGGGTAGCGGTGTTGGGTGTTATTGCCTATTACTCCAGGGGGCGTGATTGGCGGGCAGGTGCCTACAATCTCGCATGTGTGGTGACCGGGCTGGGGTTGGGGTTGGGCGCTCAAACAGCGGCACATAAATGGCAAATTGACCCAAGTATTCTGGTTGGGCCGATTGCACTTCTCTTCTCAATTATCAGTGTATGGGCAATGGGAATGGTGACCGGTATTCGGAATGTCACCAGCTATGCCATTGGTATCATTATTGCGTTTCTTGCGCAGTTGGACATTACCTTGGATGCCTATTTTCAACTGATTGCAACGGTATCTATCGGTGCAGTATTTGCCGGCCTGATTGATATTTTATGGCCGCGTCAGCAACGAGCAGTAAGGACTTGTTGAAAGATTAATCTGAGTGCTTGAGGGAAAGGGTTGTAAGGGGGTCAGTAAGATTGAATAGAGGTGTAGTTCAATGTTAAAACGTATATTGCTATCTACAGCAATGGTATTTGTTACGGCTTTGGCGTTTACTGAACCCTATGAGTCTGAAAGTAGTATCGAAATGGAATACTACAGGACACTTCTTCATTGATGTAATTCGTTTCTTATCTATTTTTTTACCTTGGATTGTAGGAGCCAGTTGTGAAGGAAGAATTTTGGCATGATAAGTGGAAAAGAAATGATATTGGCTTTCACGAGGCGGCCGGCAATTCGTTGTTGACAGAGTTCTTTTCCAGTCTCTCCCTGTCTCCGGGTGATCGGATTTTCTTGCCGCTATGTGGCAAAACCAAAGATATTGCTTGGTTATTAGAGCAGAATATCTCAGTCGCTGGCTGTGAACTCAATGAGGAGGCCGTGAAGCAGCTCTTCAGTGAAATGGCAGTAATCCCACAGGTAAGCCAGGTTGGTAATCTGAAGTGCTACTCTGGTGCCAACATCGATATTTTTGTTGGCAATATATTCGATTTGGGTAGAGAGGAGTTGGGGCCGGTTGTAGCGATTTATGATCGGGCTGCACTGGTAGCCCTCCCCACAGATATTCGTGAGCAATATGTCAGACACTTAATGGCTATTACCCAAGTCGCACCTCAACTCCTCGTATCCTTCGAGTATGAACAAACTCAGATGCCTGGCCCACCTTTTTCTGTTGGGAGCCGTTTGATTTACGAATATTATGATGCCGATTATAGCCTACAAGTATTAGCGACAAGAGGCGTTGTTGGTGGACTTAAAGGCAAGGTTCCTGCAAGAGAAGAGGCATGGTTGTTAACACCAAAGTGATAATGGCTTTCTCTGCAGGTTAAATTTCTGGCAGGGAATGAGAGCCAAGTATTAGTTTTTCCTTTTTTGATTTTGGCCACTTCTTAATGGCTATCTCCATTTTCAAGGCGGTTGATTTATCGGGTAGCCCCACAGAGAACACGAGCGTAAGGGGCCCCTTACCTCGTAGTGCTTTTGCCGCCTTTGGGCCATCACTACAGTGCTCAGCAAAACGCCTCTCCAAATCATTGGTTATACCGGTATAGAGTGTTCCTCTGGCCGTTCGAACAAGATAGAGAAACCAATTCACGCTCAGCTCTTCCTTCTTTTTTATATGGCCCATAGATTCAAGAAAATAAATCCTGCTGCTCATTAGTGCGAGGCGGCGGCTTGAACTGGGAGCAATCCAAGGTAAGGCGCCGATGATCCAAACCCAGCTTTTTCATAGCCACTTGAAAGCGTCTTTGGAGTAGTTGAGCAAATATGCCAGTGCCAGTTCGCCTTTGGGAAAATTCACTTTGATAGTCCTTACCTGCACGGCTTTGCTGCACCAGGCTCATGACATGCTTTGCTCTTTCTGGGTAGTGTACCTCTAACCATTCCCGAAATAGAGGGGCAACTTCATAGGGGAGGCGCAATAGGATATATGCGGCTCTTACAGCCCCTGATTCCCGTGCAGCTGCAAGAATCGACTCCAGCTCACAGTCATTGAGAGCGGGGATCATAGGCGCAGCGAGTACTGCGGTAGGAATGCCCGCTGTACTAAGCTGTTCAATTGTTCGCAGACGAGCAGCAGGTCCAGCGGTCCTTGGCTCAAGCTTACGCTTAAGGGCATTATCTAGCGTGGTCACACTAATGGCGACTTGGGCCAAGTTATCTTGTGCCATTTCTGCCAGCAGTGGGAGGTCTCGTAAGATTAGCTGGCTTTTGGTGACAATGGTTACCGGCTGGCGAAACTCCTGCATAAGCTCCAACAAACTACGGGTTATCTCTTTCTCTCGTTCCAGAGGTTGATAGGGATCGGTATTGGCTCCCAGAGCGATGGGACTGCACTGGTAGCTCTTCTTTCGTAGCGCTTTCTCTAAAAGCTCAGCAGCATTCGGCTTGTAGAAAATCTTGGTCTCGAAATCGAGGCCTGGCGATAAATCCATATAGGCATGGGCTGGGCGGGCATAACAATAGATACACCCATGCTCACATCCCCTGTAGGGGTTTATCGATTGGGAGAAAGGGATGTCTGGTGATTGATTAGTTGAGATAATAGTTTTCGCCTTTTCCTCAATGGATGAGGTTATTAGTCTCACCGGCTGATCAGGCTCCATTTGCCAGCCATCAGTTTCACGGGAGCTGGATAGTTCAGCAAAGCGCCCAGGGAGGTTAGAAGCGGTTCCTCGGCCCTTGCATGGGGATGGCGCTTTAGTGGAAGGATGATCTGACATTTTTTTAGCGATAACTGTATTAATGTACAGTTTACGCCTTAATTTTGAAGGATTGCAAGCCTTAGCGGATTTACCTGGAGAGGAAAATAAGTCTGGGTTTGGTTTCCCCAAGAGGCAATGCCTCTTAGGGTCTAATTGTACTCGTAAATACTGCTTAGGCAGTGACTGCGGGGTTATATTTCGATTCCATTGTCAGCCCGGGTCTTTCGTCATCCCAAATCATATGCACTACCTTCCAGGATTCGCCATCGTTCAAAAGTTGGATACTATTTATCCCTCTTTTTAGGAATTGGGTTTTCTCCTTATCGCTCCAGGCCTCATAAGCACTGAAGACGTGAGCAATATTTCCAAATTGCTCGATAATATTGTGTATTTCAGCTTCATAGAAAGGGCGATTTGCAATTAGGTTTTCAAAATTTTCTGGATATTCTTGGACGCTGAGGATCGTAGACTGGGGCTTGCCATTGCTATCCACAAATGTGCGAATCATTTTCGCATCAGAGGAAAATAATGATGCCTGTCTTTCCCAGTCGCGTTGAAAACCTGAAGGGCCAGAGATTCCACTATATAGTTCGTCAATAACCTCTTGTATTCCCATGTTATCTTTCATATTGCTATCCTTGTCTAATTTCAATTGAGAACTTTGATTATCTAGCTGGTGACCCTGGGTTAATATTTAATTCTATTTTGTATATTGAAAATACCCATGGCGACTTGTTTGAATATTTAGCGCTATCATTAGTGAGCAGATGCAACGCTGTCATTATGATATCAACTGAAAGTGAGCTTATCTACAAAGCCGCTAGGTGTGCATAGCTACGAGATAGTGAGTCACTTCTCTTATTATGCCGTAATTGTTTGAATTATATGTAATTTTATTATTTTCTATAATTGGTATGAATACCTATTAGGTACGGTAGTTTCAGCCATGAAATCGGAGATACCCTCTCGGGAGATGGGGCGCCAAGAAGCTCTTTATGTAGAGCTGTCTAGGCAGTCAAAAGGGGGGCTGCAACTTATTTCTTTTATTCGAGTTTGTGAGCCTCTAGCAATTGATACGCTACGTTCTGGCCTTGAAATACTACATCAGTATCATCCTCTCTTGCGAGCTCGAGTCGAGAAAGATAATAAATATCGGTGGGTTTGTGATGTGGATTTTTCCGAAATCCCTATAGATGTGTACCGGCTAGATGAGGAGATGGATTTTGAGGGAGAATACTCAAATCAAGCCAGAAAATATATAGATAGTGATAGATATGCATATTGTCTAAGTATATTTTGCAATCATGAAGGTTTAGTGCAGTGGGTTATTGTCAACAACATTCATGCGATTATGGATGGTCGTTCTATTATGACTCTGTTTTTACAGTTGGATCAGTTAGTGCAAAAAAATAAACCCTTTAAAGGCAATGAAACACAACCTCTTGGAGAAAGTATCGCTAAAATTTTAGAAGCTGCTGGATATGCAGGTGAAAAACATATATTTCATGATGCGGATGATCAAAAATTAAACTGGCCTGTTGAGAAGGTTGCACCGGCAAGTAAACGGCAGGCTGGTGCAATAGCGAGACTATTGTGTCCTGAAGATCTCCATCAGCTAGCAAAAATAGGTAAGGACCGAGGAGTAAAGTTAACCGCAATTCTTTGTGCAATTGCTTCCATTGCTTCAGTAGTCCTACCGACCTATAAAAAGGGAGAGGAGATTATTTTAGCTTTGGATGGAAGAGGCTTATGTACCCCCCCGATTCCATTAGAGCACATTGGTTCCTTTTCGCAAACTATTCAGTTATCTATTCCTGAAGATCCTACATCGGTTGATATTATAGATTTTGCTGAAGATTTACAGTCCCAAATATACACGGTATTAACTAAACAACGTCCATTGGCAAAAAAAATAGTGTCTGCATACACTGTTGCTGAGGTGGAGGCTATGGCAAGAGAGACAATCTCTGGCTCTGAATCCTTCTTTGCTGGTATTTGCATATCTAATGTAGGGAGTTTGAACAAATTAGGTGGGAGGATGAAATTTTTTGATATCGAAAAAGGAATGGTGACTCAAACTAATGGAATAAACCCATTGATGGTAATTTCGTATACAACCAATAAGAATTCAGTTTTTGTATTTGGTTACTGTGAACCACTTTTGAGTCGAAATAGTGTTCTTCTGTATGTAAAGCGGTATATGGATATTATTGGTAGTCTAATTCGTTGATTTTTATTCAGGGTTTCTAGAATGCTTTTTTGTTTTTATGTAAGGGTTTCACAAGAGAATTGAATTGTTCTTATTTTGTGTTGTTTAAGCTGTTAATTTAAATACATAAATTGCTAAGCGTATTTGCTATTTCGTACTCGGTTGCGGTGAGTTTCTCCATCGTAGTGATGACGGTTTGGTGGAAAGAAATTCTTGTAGAGGTCATTAAGAATTGCTTTTCATATGAAGATTAGTTGAATCCTATTTAAGTAAGGAATAATAAGATATCTATACATTAGCAATGTATTTTTAACCTTTTAATCTGTATAGACGAAGGAATCAATCGATTGTTAACTACATTGTGATTGTGCTGGCTGTCTTAGTGATACGCTCTCTGTATCAATAGCCAATATCAACAAACAGTTTCTAACTATTTTCCTATACTGAGGAGAGTGCTTCTTGTATCACAGGTGATCTACCCATTAGCAAATGTGAGGCCTGCATGGAGAATGAGCCACTCTCACGTGAGTTGGGCCCCCAAGAAGCTCTATTTGTTGAATTGACCAGTGAGTCTCGTGGTGGAACTCAGCTAATATCGTTTGTTCGTCTCTGCGATTCTGTTACTGTCGAACAGTTATGCAGAGGCTTTATCTTTTTACATGGAAAACACCCAATGCTTCGGGCGAGGATCAAAATGGGCGCCAAGCCTTTTTGGGTTTGTGATGTCAGCTTTGAAAAGGTGCCTCTAAGCATAAAGCAGTTAAATGAACCATTAGAATACGAAAGTGAATACCTTAGGCAGCAAAATCAATTTATTGACATAGAAAGCTGCGCCTATGGGGTTACCTTGCATGTTAATGTGAATGGTGAAGTTAAGTGGGTCATCATTGTTAGTAACCATGCTGCATTGGATGGCCGGTCAATAATGGCACTTTTTCGTGATTTAGACAGCTTTCTGGAGGGGGAGGGAAGCTATATTAGCCAAGAACCTAAGCCGTTAAGAAAAAGTGCGGGTGAATATCTTCACTTGGCAGGGTTTAAGGATGTCGATCTATTTAGCATACAGAAATCCAATAGCTGTAGAAGATGGGAAGTAGAGCAAGCGGCACCTATTGAAGACAGAAAAGGAAACTCAATTCTTAAATTGATGCCTCCTGAAGTAGCAGAAGTTCTATCACAAACTGCTAAAAATTGGGGAGTTTCACTAAGTTCACTATTTAGAGCTCTAGCCGTTTTCGCTGCGCAGAGTATGCCTACTTTCCCAGGGGAGACTGAAATAGTTGTAACGATAGATATTCGTGGCCTATGCAAGCCATCAATAAGCTTGGATGAAGTCGGATCCTTTTCAGCAACAGCTAATTTATGTGTTACAGAAGAGATGCTTTCTAAAAGTCTAAAGTCTTTAGCTAAAGGCTTAGATAAACAGCTGCGTTTGATTTTGAATAAAGAGGCTCCATTTGCAATAAGCTTTGATACTCATTACGAATTTTCTGATGTGAAAAATTTTGCAAAAATGTTGATAGCAGAAGGCACTGTATTTCCATCTGGTATTTGTGTTTCTAATGCCGGCAATATGCAGCGGCTAGCCGGAGAGCTTCGATACTTTGAAATTGAGTCAGGTATGGTCGTACAAACCCATGCCGCACACCCGCTAATGGTAATTACGTATACCACCAGTAGAAACGCTATTTTTGTATTTGGATACTGTGAGCCCTTAACTAGCCATGAGAGTGCGCACTTGTATGTGGAGTCTTATATAAAACTTGTAAAGTCTCTACTTGTAGATGGGCGTGTTCAGTGAGAATGTGTCTGTATTCGAAGTTAGAATGCACTGGTAATGGGAGTGGATAGGTGAATGATATAGTCACTGTTGTAGGGCAGGGGTTATATCTCGCTGCCGCTGCAGTTATTGGATTGGGCATTGCAAGGATCTTACGTATTGATAATACACTTGGCTGCCTTGTCGCAGGAGTGCTGGCGGCTTTGTTACTTCCCATAATTGACTATGATACAGGTTTGCGTGCAACCAGTATCAGAGAGCTGGTATTCTTTGTTATTTTACCGGTATTAATTTTTGAGTCCGCCTGGCAGTTGGAACCCAAAGTCTTAAAGCGCTGGATTGGACCTGTACTGTTATTCTCTACACTCGGTTTGGTAATTTGTGCAGTTCTTATTGCAGCAATTACTTATTACGGCATTGGTCATCCTGAGGGTTTTCCTTGGGTGGCGGCCATGCTGACCGGGGCTATTTTAGCGGCTACTGACCCGGTTTCTGTAGTTAATAAGTTGCGTCAGGAAAAAACAGGAGAAGATCTCTTAACCTTGGTGGATGGAGAGAGCCTCTTCAATGATGCTGCAGCTGTAGTTCTCTATTCGTTAGTATTAGGGCTAGCTACCTATGGTATCGTTGAAAGCTCATCGATGGGGGCTGCAGCCCCTTCGTTGGACGCGACTTCAGTGACACTATATTTTTGCATGGTATTTTTCGGTGGCGTTGCGATTGGGCTTATTTTTGGCTTGATAACCACTCTTGTCATATTGTTTCTACGATCTCCCAGTGCGGCTTTAATGACTTTAGTAATCGCTGCATTTGGTAGTTTCTATTTGGCGGAAAGTATCTTTCATGTATCAGGTATCATTTCGGTAATGATATGTGCAATTGTTGCTCGAGCGTGCTTAAGCAAGCAAAATAATACCTATTTGATTCATGCGGGTCCAACCTGGGAGTGGATGGGGTTGTTTTTTACCGGCATTATTTTTGTGATTATGGGATTGGTGATAACCTTTGAGATGTTTACCCACCAATGGCTGGCAATGCTTATTGCTACAGCGGCTGCTTTAGGAGCTAGAGCATTATCTGTATTCTTAGTGGCACCTCTGACTCGCTTTGTTGGCCCCCCGATACCGAAATCCTGGCGTCTGTTAATGAGTTGGGGCGGGCTGCGAGGGGTTATTGCGGTCGCTCTGGTGCTTTCTCTTCCAGTTGAATTGCCCTATTGGTGGACAATTCAATCTATGGTATTTGGCGTGGTCCTTTTCTCCTTGTTGGTACAGGGGACTACCAGTGGCCGCTTGATCCATAAATTAAACCTTTGAGCTAAGGTTCCAAGTCATACAGCATTTAGGCTAATAGCAGTTGGGTTATCAGCAATTAACCACACAGCGACAAGAAGCAGACTGAGTGCAAAAAGCTTGTTTTGCAGATTTCTATTTTTATCGCTGATAAGTGCTTTCGATAAGGTCCGACCAAAAGCAATCCATGAGAAATGTGTCACAAAGTTGAGTATGGTGATCATAATAATCAAGGTGATAACACTGCTTTCATTGCTCTCCTCTTGCTTTGGTGCGAACACAGAGAACATAGTAATTACTATCATCCAAGCTTTAATATTCATACTTTGAATTAGCATTCCCTGCCAAATACTTACCGATTTGGTGGCAGTTTTTCCAGGCTCTTTATTAGGCTTTATAAAAACGTAAGCAAGGTAAATTAAGTAGATGGCACCAGTCCACTGTAAGATGGTCATTACCATAGGGTAGTGAATTAGCCAGCTCATAAATCCGAAGCCAACCAATAAGGCCTTCATTAGAAATACAATGTCTATGCCTGCCAGTAAAGGTAAGGAGCGACGAATACCCAAGCTGGCTCCGGCTGCAGCAAAGGTGATATTGGCAGGTCCTGGGCTAAAAATTAATGGGAACATTACTGCCAACCAGGCTAATAGAAACTCTAAGCTCATATATATTACTCATGTCATAGAAGAGATATCGCTATGAGAAGTAGCTCACACTGTTTAACGGTGCGCTTTGTTTTCCCAGAGATAGGTGAGCTTAGAGAGAGTAGAAGGAAGGATCTTGTACAAAATTGCGCTGAGCAGACTTCAAGTAGCGAGCAGGTGTGATACCGAATGCACGCCTGAAATTTCGACTCAAGTGGCTCTGATCAAAAAATCCACAGTCGATAGCCACCTCGGCCACCTGGGCTCCCGCACGAAATAATGCGCGGGCCCTTTGGGTTTTTAGGAGGATTAGGAATTGATGTGGAGGAACGCCAAACTGGGCATTAAAACTACGAATTAGCTGATATCGACTCATGCCAGTTAATTGGCACAACTCATCCAGTGTCACATTTCTTTGCCAGTTTTCCTGTAAATAAGCACGGGCCTTCAAGACTCCCTGTTTGTTAGAGGATGGCTTCGGGTAGATCTTTTGGTCGCCGTGACGGGCAAAGAGCTGGCTAATCGCCAGTGTGAGTAGAGAGTCTGTTGAAAGGGATAAGGCGTTCATTTCAAGACTGCTATGTAGCTTGTAAAGGAGCTGAAAAAGCTCGGGATCATCTAATAGTGGCCCTTTCAAAAATGGTACTGGTGTTTGGTTGAATTGAGTGTGCTCTCTGAGGGTTTCCTCAATGAGCGCCGTGTCAAAGTAAAACATACGATAGTACCAACCGGAGTCACTTCCGGAAAAACCGGTATGAATCTCCCCTGGATTAAGCGCAGCAAGGGTTCCCTGAGGAATAGTCACTGTTTCACCGCGATAATCGAGCTTTTCTACGCCAGAAAGGAAGATTCCAATAGCGAGTTCATCATGCCAATGCTTGGCAAAGGAAAACTTATGGAAGTAGGCGTGAAAAAGCTCTATGCCGCAATAACTCGGACTTCGCCAAGCCTTAGAGAATTCCTTTCGCACTGATAACCCTCGTATGATAAATAACCATTACTTTACAGAAAGAAAGGGTGGTAAGGCAAAGTTACAGATGGGTGTGTAACAATTGAATAGTGGAGAGGTTCGAAGTGGTACTTTTGATGTCGAGTGCCTTTGTTTGGTAAGCATTTACCTTACGAAATATAAATTGCCCATTCTTACTTCATAGCTCACTGGTTTTATCCTACCCGTGTACCAGCCAGGATTTGAAACCATTGTTCCGTCCAAAGAAAACCAACCACCTTTACCCTCCTCAACGAAGGCATATTTCTTCCCATTTGAATAAACTCCTGATCTGTATCTGATCAATCTATAATACTCGGAGTCATCATATTTAACAGAAGCTTCCAGTACCACAGGATCACCTGTAGCAGAGGAAATATAAATAAAGACTGGCAATTCATCTCGCCCAAATAATTTTAGTTCATCTACTAATAAGTTATCTGTTGGGAAAGCTCGAAATTGATTTTTCCTAATGTAACTTACAGGTTTATTCTACCTAAATACAATTGACATATAGAAGGCTATGCCTGTTAGGAAAATAATTAAAGTAATTTTGGTTAGGGTTTTTCTTCGGATTTTATTCATGTCGTTTAACACAATAATTTTGAGCTCCGTGAAGAGGCAAATTTTTAATTTAAGCCTTCGAAGCCCAAGAATGGAGATCCAACCCTCATAGTAGGTGGCGTTGACTAGTCTTGTAAAGTGTAACGATGCTACTTGAGAATATCATTACGAGCATGTCCTTCTTTTTTGTAGATGGCTCCTTAGGAAAGCCTATGATCGGCTGGGAATGATTTTCTTATATATATTAATAGCCAAATACCTTGCCGAAATTTAATACTTTAGATAAGCGGCTTCTGAAAAGTAGGGTGAGTTGTTCTTTGCCGGGGGAGTGTAGTCGAATCTACGCTACCCTTTGCTATTTTTCTTTACCAGGTACTCCTTAAAAGTCCAATACTGTACCCTCTGCTTTTCTCTCTCCAGCTCATCCATGTCATCGGGTCCAATCTCACTCGGAAACGGTTTTGAAAGCATCGAGCGTACTTGCGCTAGCCTATCACTTACTCTTGCACTCTGAAAGTAATCAATAATTTCGTCCTTCCATGCCTCTTCACCAAAATCGTGGTGTACTTTATTCATTTGATCCAGTGAGACCACGAATTCATTGATATCTCTAAGAACCGACAGGATCTCTTCTCTACTATATATTAGTTCATCCACTATAAAGGTCTCTTTCTATAACGTCTTAAATGGGCGGCCGAGCAATCTGTTGTGAAGTCACGCTTGACTTGATTGTTAGATTGAATTTCGTATATTAGTCCTCTCGGGCAATAGTCAAAAGACAAATCGCCAAGAGTAAGGTTGCAAGAACACCCGATGCTCCAGCAACAGATGAGGGTAAATACGAATCACGTCCAAACGTAATCGAAATAGCATTAGCAAACATTGCAATAACGCCAACTGAGGCAGTCAAACCTCCCAGCACTTTGGAGTTCCCATTCATTTTGGCAACTCCAAAAATAAGAGCAGCAAAGCCCAGCAAAAATTTCGCCGCGTAATAGATCATAAATGAAAAAGCCACAACGGCCCCCGCTGCAGCTCCAAGCGCCTCTAATTGGCTAGCGACCTCCCGAAATGGCATAAACATAGTGGCGCCAATGCTAACTTGCACCACATTGAATACAGAGCTGAATGCAATAGCGGACCACCCTACATAGTGGTTTTTAGTCTGCACCATGGCCGCTCCAGCAAAAGCTGAAAGAATGGTAAATAGCAAGCCCTCCAGCCCCCAGAAAAGTTGCCGTGAGGGGTTAATCTCTGCAACATACAGCATGGTAAAGAGTGCCTGTGTAACTACTAGCGCCAACAGCAGAAAAGCTATGATTTGGATATTTCGTGCATTGGTGAACTTCATAGTTAGATGCCTTGTATTTTCTATATATGGATCTTGCTTCTAAAGATAGGGGTTGGCCTTATTTATTTTATATCGAAATATTGGGATATGCGGCTTTCTCGAACCTAACTATATATTTATATCGGGTTATAGGAAAGCAAGCGTCCCCAACGAAAATTTTTAGATTGTATGTGTCAAAGTTTACTTTTTTAGGATCGGACCTCGCGATTGAGGTCGCATCATAGCTTAGTAAAATAGTTGTGAAAAAGAAGCAATTGTAAAAAAGAGCAATTTCTTCATTTTATTATCATATTGTTAAATAGGTATGTAAATGGTGTTAGCGTAACTATCTACGCCTAAAGATCTGTAAAAGAGAGTTCGAATTGAAGCATAGCTCGCCTAGCCCGCATATTTTTTGAGCGGCTGTTCTGTTCCGGTTGCTGTTTGTTATGTGTTTAGCCTTTCTGCCAGCCTTTGATAATTGAAGCAACTAAAGCTATGAAAATAACTAGTAAGAAATAGGTAGTTGTACTTGCCTCATAAATTAATGTTTAATCTGGTATGGTTGACTCATCATCCCAAGCAGCTGGGCCAGCACGATTTACTGATACGAAATGGCTGTATATAGATGCACTATGAGTCGAACGAAAAATGAGGCGATCATTTACAATAGTTTCGACATAACGTCCATTAGGGGCAAACATCTTTTCCCCTTTAATTCTTCCGACAGCAGTACCTGATCGACCATAAATTTTGTCGCCGGATAGCTGAAGCGGTTTTCCGTTTTTGGGTATAGTTTCATTCTTCCCTCGTGTATTCACCCAACGCCTTGCGAGGGGGCGAGGTGCGCATCATTTTGTCCCGATTGCGTAAATTTTTTGGTCCTTACTCCGTAATTTTACTGACATGACAATTGGCCCGAATAGTTCTGCTTTTTGTATTCATCTCCCCTTTTCTAGAAACCCACATGTGGCCGGTAGTGGAAACCTGAGGGATCATGAATCTCTGCATGCAATCTGGCATGTATTCTCGCCAGTGGAGCATGAATTTAACACTTGTTGATCCACTAAGTGGGAACTTCTCATACCAAGGGGCGCGACAACCTTCTATAGCTTCGAACTCTCCAAATATGGCATAGCTATGAGCCATACCGATATTGTCGCCTTGGGCTGTTTCATAAAAGTAACCTTTTACCCGGAAACTCGTCTCACCTTCAATGGGCTCACAAGAAAACATAACCTTAGTGTCTGCGATACATATTGCAGGTAAGGATAGTAATAAGATGATGAGTAGCCTCATGAGCACCTATAACCGTCGGGAACGGAGTTAGTTTAGTTCTGCTAGCGTAGCGATAAAGCACAGCTAAAGCAATGCAGTGACCGTCCAGCTCACATGCGAACGGTGGTTGATGGCTCTATTATGAGGCTAAAACTTGGGTTTAAAGTAGATACCTAAGCCAAGTGCAGCCACAGCCAAACTAATGAAAACCTGAACAAAAAGACTAAAAAAGAAATTTAGAGCACCATGGGTGAGTGTGATTTCGATGATACCATTCATTTTACTTACATAAGTATAGCTACCATCAATTGAATCTATGACAGTTAGTATGCATAGCAAGAAGCCTGCTATAGCCAGGGTTGTACCACCGAATTTATCTCTCATAGTGCGTATGCGTCATAATGCCTCAATATGGCGAAGCCATGCTATTACGATCCAGCGATAAGGTGACATTGATTGACTTATTAGATTTTTCCTTGCTTAAGCATTGCTTCATACTGTTTTTTTACTAAGTAACCATAGGAAAATGATAGGGCGAGAAAGTAAATAAGTGACAGTACTACAACTATAGCGATGATGATCATTAGATTTGCTGATTTTATAGATTCTAGTATTTCAGCACCCTGGCTACCCGCCAAAAGTAATATGCTCATCAGTAACAATGATACTATCCAAGATGCTAGTAGCGATATTAAGGCAAGTCTATTCTTCTCTGATTTAGTTGGTGGACGCTTATTATCCTGAACAAATTTTATTGCTGTCGCCATAGCCGAACCCATGAGTGCCCCCATTGTTGCGCCTGAATTTGAGTCAATTTCAAGAATGCTCAACACTATTGCCATGACTACCAACAATAACAAATAGATAATTCCAAAACGAACAGCATATTTACCTAGCTTGACTTGATTTTCCATACTGGACCTCTTTGTCTTCAATCTAACGCTAAGTTCAGCTGACCGAATCCAGGGGCGCGAAGCGGCGGCGGATTTGGGTCAGCAGGAACGACCTGTTAGAAAAATTCAGATTGAGTCTAAAAATGACGTAATTTGCTCGATTCTTTCTTTGGGATTTCCCCTAATCTCAATAACTCGAAAGCCACTAGAATCTTCAAGTTCATATATTAGATCTTGAAGTTGAATATCGACTTCTTTTCTCAGTTCTGGATTTTCCGATTCAGGACATCTAATTCTATCAGGGTTTTCCACCGGGACAAAAATGACAATGTCGATTAGCTCCATCGCTTCTAGAATTTGTTCGCGGTATTCTTCTAGTGATACCGAGTTATTATTTATAGTATTTATATAAGCGACGAAATCTAATGGGCAACGTTCAAACAATCTATTGTTCTGACTACTTGTTATCAATTCAATGGAGTAGTCTAGCTGAGATATAAAATCATCTTCACTTGGTGAGTCGCTGAATACATGTCCCTTCTCTTCAAGCAGAATGTATGGCTCCTCTATAATTTCAAAGTTATCAAGCGAACCACCGAGATCGTCTAAAATAGTTGTCTTTCCTGTGCAGTGTGAACCTGATATAGCAATTTTCATATTCTATTTTATTCCAATTGTTTTCTAATACCGGAATCAAGGCAGCTTGGTTTGAGTGCTTTTCGCACAAAAAAGGGGGTGCAGCAACTGTGCAAAAAAATGCATAAGGTAAGACATCGGCTGCTTTGTGTTGTTATGGCGCAGTTAACTCCGCGTCTATGGAAAACTGGGTAAACAGCTTCTCTTTGCCTTCGGAAATCTTCCTTTCTTTTTTCCAACGCTCAATATCTTTTGATTTAAATGAAGGCTCTGCGATCTGAATTTGTCGTATTGATTCTTTTAATAGCTCTTGCCCGTGCGAATCGCCCATGGATAGGCGGTCCAGTAAATCTAGAGCGAGATTATTTTTGTTCGGAACAATCCCAATATGTTAAATGCTGATTAAGCCCGATACCTACCCCAAAACTATCTGGTAGATTTTCTACCGCCTGAGTTTAATATCATTCCTGAGCTCATCAAGTGATTAAAATGAGATATAAATCTTTCACAAATCACGCCTTCATTGTCAGATACTGATATCCCTATATTTTCTAGAGCCAAGAAATATCCAGATACTTTCAACCCAACTGTCGCTTTCAGAGGGGCTATCAGCTGCCTTATCTATTTCCATATAACCTCACTAAAATTATAACGCCTTGCGAAGGGGCGAAGGGGCGAAGGGGCGAAGGGCGAAGGGGCGAAGTGCGCAGCACTTTGTCCCGCTTGCACAATTTGTTAAGTGATTTTTACGGTATGGCACAAACATTGGTGGCTTCCAGTTTTATTTTTGTATGGTCATCGGGCAGCGAAACTAGTTTAAATGCCTTGCCCTTGAAATAGCTTACGAGGTGTTTCGATCTGGCTAAAAGTGCCTCGCCTTCTTCCCTGTTTGCCGCAATACCACTTTGAAAATAGTCGCCTCCAGCGTCACCGCTACCAAGATCAACATACTCGCCATCTTTCAACTCAAATAAGTAGTAGGTGCTTGAGCCCGTTTTTTGGGGATACATAATACCCAGAATAGAGTCTTCGTACTTGCAATACGAGATAAACGCTTCGACGGCACTAGCTTGTAGCGGAAAAATTAGGAGCAGAACTATCAGATATCTCATATTCACTTAATACCGCCATAACCGGCAGCCATGCGTGAAGCGCGCTTTAGGCTGTCCAGCCACAAAGTGACGTTGATTGATGGCCTTGTTATGCATTTACTCGCACCTTATTAAAGAATAACAATGGCAGGCCAATAGATAATGCTGACGACCAGTCATAAAAATAAAAACCTATTAGAGCATGAGAGCCTATAACATACATTGTTTGTTCAGGGTATTTTCTTAGGAAGAGAAATACGCCACATACAAAACAAACAAGCATTGATGCAATACTCAAATAAAAAAACTCTGAACCTTCCTCTGTAAGTACATAGATCAAGCTACCCTTTGCCGCTTCGTATGTGCTTAGTGCCTTTGGTTGGGCAACAAGTAATAGAATTGCCCAGATAGCAAGAAAATAAAAGGCGCAAAGAAAATTTAGTGCTCCAGATATTTTAAAACCCATAACCTTCTCATTATGTATAACGAGGGTGTAGAAAAACTCACCCCACTTTTCATATTATGGTTGTACGTAAAAAATTGAGTCTTTGTCAGTGAAAACTCAGCCAGATTTCATGTAGGATCACGATTTTTTTATCGATATTTGATCAACCTTAATCTCTCACAAGTATAATTTAGTTTTTCTACAGTCTGAACGCCCGCAACAGGGGCGGGCAATGCTATGCATATTTTGTGCAATAATGGGAGCGTAGCGACCGCACAAAATATGCATAGCGTTGGTCGTCCCTATGCTTGCGCATTGTTAATGCTTGGGCGAGATATCTTCGATAATCTGTGCATCGACCCAGTAAATGTTGGCCCTTTCTATTTTCCCTTCCTGCCACTCAATTCTGTGAAAGAAGAAATACTTTCCATCCGACGTAACACTGCCATATCTATCCTCATGCTCAGTATTTATATCCTCGCCCATATTAATAGCAGGGCCCCACGAGTCATCTTCTTGCTGAAAACTTATGTATAAATCTGCATTTCCGTACCCATCTTCCCTTATGCTATCCCAGATTATGTAACTTTTATCTGGTGAAATGTAGGGATGACCTGTTTGTTTTCCTGTATTAAATTCATTGCTAAGCACCTTCGGCTCCTCACGTTTCCCATCAATCAATCGGGAGTATCGGATGGTCCCGATTTCGTCTCGTTCATCAAAAATATAAGTATCATCCTCTGAAGCGGTAAGGCGCATAATAGGAAACTCTTCGAAAATTGGTCCTAAGCTTTTGACTTCCGACCATCCTGATGCTGTTCTCTCTCTATATTTGTTACCCAGATACATCGTATTGCCGTCAGTCGATATGAAAACTTCACCCGAGCGGGGCTCATCCATAAACTTTTTCCACACACCATCTTCATATTGAAAGGCGTGGGTTTTAACTTCGTTGCCTTTAACCTGCCGAGTAAAATAGAACTCATTCATGCCAGGAGCAAAGACACCTTCAATTTCAAGATTTTCAGTTGAAATAATACCGGGTGCGAATAGTTTAGGTATCAAGCCTGGTGGTTGTTGGCCAAGGTGGGGCCCTTCGAGGACCGATAACTCATCTTGACCATAGTTTCTGTTACTCATAATGAGGATAAAAAAAAGCAGAATAATTTGGATACTAAATTGTTTCATAGTCTTCTCTTTATATTTCAACGAAACCAATTATCGCATTAACGCCGCTAGCAAGGGCAGCCGAAGTAAAGCGTAGGCTGTCCAATCCAGCTCCGAAGGGGTTGGGCGAGCTTGCCTAGCCTGGTTATGGCTGGCGCGCCCGGAACCGACTACCAGTACTTTGCCAGCCACCGTTTGGTTGGCCACTGCCCAATATTTATGAGGAAAGAATACCGCACTTTCCCCAACAAATTCCTATCTTACTGGCAATCCGCGAAATTGCACCGGGCTGCACCTCTTTACAGCACCTGAGCGAACACTCTAGAAGCGAAACTGCTCGAATAGCAATCAGTAAAATTCTCAATACCGGGTGCTTTTTAGTAGCACTAAATCTCTACTCACTACGAAAAATCAATAAAACCGACCGCCACAATAACGCTTAAATAAACAGCTAAAAATACTTCGCTGTACCTTGTGAGTGAAACGAACCAAAGCCAAGCGTTTTTAGTCCGATGTAATTTTCTTGTTATGTAACGATATTTCTCTCAATTTCTATTGCCGATACTTCAATGCCCATTGCTGTATTATCTATGTGGAATGTTTCCACATTTGGTATATCAATTGAGAAATTGAACCTTTCTAAATAATCGTCCAGAGACTCTTTTGATTGGATTTTATTTGTGTTTTGGCGACCTGGATTGGTAATTCTCAGCACATGTTCTTCGTATTCACAAGATAGTCGCACAAATTTTGAATCTATTCCAAACTGATTGAGAAAGTCTAAGAGGCCTTCAACAAAGTAATTACTGAAAGGGTGAGCATAGCAAAAAGTAAAAACAACACCTTTAACATTTTTTTCATAAAAGGCTTTAAAAGCATCTAAACAAATTTTACGTTGATATACCTCAAAACCATCGTTACCGAAGCCTATAACAGCGCATGCAACATCAAAAGCTAAATGTTGTGGAAAAACATGCCAGCCATTCCTTTTAGCAAGCTCACGCCCAACACTCTCTTTCCCGATTCCTGAAGGGCCGTATATCATTATAAATTTCAAATGAACTCTCCTGAGTTACATAACGCTTAAAGCACCTGCGACAAAACCAAAGCGAAGCGGCGGTTTTGATGTCGGGTGCCTTTACATGTTATGGCTTTTACTCGCTACATTTTATGCCCGATGATTCAGTAGTGTGTTTTCCGGTGTTTACATCAATCGATATATAACGGCCCGTGGAATCAGTAAATTCAAAAACTTCATTTTCAAATTGAAATGGTTCATCTTGCCAGCATATCCAGGGGCGCGGGCCATTTAAAACATCGGAGCCCACATCTTGAATTTTCTTTAGCTCTGACTCACTGAAGAAATTGAGCCCAGAGAACTCAAATGAAACTTTACCAGTAACAGAATAGATAACGAGATCATGACCCGCAAAAGGGTTTGCCCAGTCTAGCATAGTAACTAGCACCCCCTCATTGCTTAAGTAAGCTGATTGTGGGGAAACCTCATTTAGCAGGTGAAAAGTCCTTTTAAGTTCATAAGTATTACCATTAAGTTGATATATCTCAGCTTTAGCATAGGGCTTATATTTATCGTCTACAGGCCACGCAGGGATGATCCTCGACATGAACTCCGTGTTCTCACTGAAAACCCCATAGGTTTTGGGCGACTTATAAACAGTGGCCGCAGTGTTAATGGACAAGAAAAACAAAGCTATTAGAAAAATAGAAATTCGCCTACTCATACGATGCAGCCTTATAGCCATAACGCCCCGCACAGGGGCAGACAAATAAGCGCAGCGTTTTGGCTGTCCCAGCGACCAACGGGAGCGATTGCTGCGGATTGTTAAGTGCTTTTAGCACGATCTACCCGCTTAATAATATCATTCACCATCGGATTTTTAGTGAACATATTAAAGCGCATGGGAGGATTAAATGCCAGCTCTTTGCCAATTGCTCCTTCTTTCCGCAAGTGAAGTACAGCCTTTTCTGGTGCCTGCATTTGAGTATGACTAATATTGATGATGTATTTTAAGTACACCCTTTGTTCTTTATCCCCTTTTCGGAACATTAACGAATCTCCTTCGTCGTAGACCTCATCAGCCAAATCCCAAAGCGACTTCTTAAAGAACAAGAAACCAAACACCATCATAAAAGCAGGGACAACAACGAACATGAAAGACTTAGCCATTGCACCTAACAATGCCGCTGTAATGATAAAAAAAACCAGAAACCCAAACCACACGGAGGGGAATAGCTTTTTAAAATAAAATGTCGAGCCTGAAATTTTCTTCATATTCTTCCTGCACTTAACGCCTGGCGCAACGGCGAAGCACACAGTGCTGAGTCCGGCAGCCAAAGGCTGCGTATTGCCGCCACTTGTTATGTGTAGCCATACTCATTTGTCTGAATCCTCAGTCCTGGACGAATCTTCTTCGACAGATTCGCCCGATCGCGCTTTCTTTTTCTATAGCTGCTTTCTCAGCAACTCATGTTTCCTTTTGTAATAGCGCTTATCTATCTGCCAGATAACAAGCCATAAGATGATAGCGATTCCAAGACCATAAATGTAACCCTTACCGTACATTAATTTTCCCTTTCATCCGTCTGCGCCTACACATAACGCCGCGATGTGCGGCCGTAGTGTAGCTGCGACGCACCATTGCCTTGTTATACCATGCGCTAAAACTGTACATTCTTACTTTGAAAGAAAGATACGATATTTTTAGCCAGCTCAGTATGATCGAAAGGCCCACCTCCACCAACAAGAATGACTTCCCCTGTCTCTTCGTAAGTCTTAGCTAAAGACCTTATCTCTGACTGCACATCATCAGACATCACGTCGTAGATACTCAGATCATCCTTTTCAATCATCTCATGGCTAGCCAATAGAGCGATTACTATAGGAGGCACTTCATTATCAATTAAACTTTCAAGGCTATCACTTAATTTCAACATCGATCTAGGAAGGCCTCATTTGGTTGGTATAACGCCCAAAGCAGCGGCGCGCGTTAGCGCGTCCAGCCCGCAGGGCGATGCTGACTTTGCTTGTTATGTGTTTCACTTTATTAAGCACTTACCAAGAGATGTATGTGTGGTAACTATTCGTGAACTAACAAGCGATGCTTTGTACCAGCCATTTAAGCCTTGTGAATTTTCGCCCAGCTTATGTTCTATGGTGAGTAGCTCGCCGAAATCACCAGCATAAGTGGTTGAGTACGTTTCCCACCCTTTGCGCTCAAGCAGTACCCAGTTGATACTATTTGCGCCTCGTTTCTTGCCATCTAGTTTTAAAGTTTTATCTGAGGTTTTACCTGTAACAATTTCAAGGCTTTGGTCGATGGCAGCATACCCTGTCATTTCGGGTACTTCATGATTTACTTGATGAAATTTATCAAAATTGCAGTTGATCGTTTCTGCTGCCAAGCTCCAGCAAGGAAAGAATAAAGCCACCAGAAAAATAATTCGCACTCTCAGCTCTCCTTACACATAACGCTGAGGTTTGGGGCAGCCGAAGCGAAGCGTAGACTGTCCCAGCCGCGTCTTTCGCGGCGACAACACCGACTTGTTAAATGGCTGAACTATCAATTTAGCTCTCATCTACTTTTTAGTGCCACGTTTTAAGTGAAGCTCGAACAAGCCATAGCCCAATGTGGCAAGGCCGATTAACACTGCAATTAACCCAGAGTGTGAATCTCTGCCTTCAGATGTATATTTGTTACCAGTAAATTCTTCAACTTGTAGTAATTCCATGCCACCCCAAAGGCACATAGCAACGCCCAAAAATATCAAAACTACAGGGATAACTAACTTCATGTTACTTTATGTGTTGTCATTTAACGCATTGTCAAGCAGCAGCTAACTACCACTACACTCAAACAAAGCCACCGTAATCACTAAACCCAACCAAACCAAAATTGCCAAACGTTAGCTGTCTGCTTGAACAATTTGTTATGTGGTTATTAGATCTTCGTAGCCCTCTTCAAGCCACTCAAGCTCAAAACCCAGTTTTATAAGGCGCTTAGGGAAATGACTGTCATTTAAAGGCAGCTCTGTGCGAACTTCTTCTTCACTAACGTCTAACTCAAAATGCAAACTAAACTCCGCAGAGTCCTCTGAATAAGTGATCGTTTCCACTATGAAGGATAAACTGCCTATAGCTTTGTTAAACAAGACCCTGGTTCCGATTGGAGGCACGCATGGCATTTCAATACTCTTTTTGAAACAGCCAATATTGGCATTATCTCTTTTAATCAGTACATAATTGTTAATTATCATTTCTCAAACTCCAGTAACCACATAACGCCCACGTAATAGGCGCGAGCTTGCGAGCGTCCTAAGTGACGCGCTTGTTAACTTTTTATCCCGTAAACCGCTCATTGGTTTGTGGATCATATAATAGGCACCCAAACTCTTTGCCAATATCTATGAATACGTTCA
Source organism: Microbulbifer maximicatervae (SeqCode) (assembly GCF_052466985.1). Lineage (NCBI taxonomy): Bacteria > Pseudomonadati > Pseudomonadota > Gammaproteobacteria > Cellvibrionales > Microbulbiferaceae > Microbulbifer > Microbulbifer maximicatervae (SeqCode). Next base: position 2,177,739 of record NZ_CP174298.1, on the reverse strand, counting down.
TCCATTCTCCAGGCTCACCATAACAATCAATTCTTACATGCTGTGCACTTGAAGATACTTGAAAAGAGTTGCTTTCACCTTCCCAATCAAGAAATCCATTTCTTTCTTCAGTGCCAGGAAACTCTTGAATAATCCTTTTATAAAAGCTATCAATATCAATCTGACTAAGGCCGTTAACAGGTACGCCACCTGAGAGACTGCGATAAACCTCCAGAGGCTCTGCTTTAAAGCCTGCTGGTTCATTCCAGAAATTTAAGTCGTAGCTCATAGCTTTCTCGTAAAGTTAACGACAAGATTTGGGGCGGTGAAGCGACAGCGTAGCCGTCCCAGCCGCGCTTTTCAGCGGCGACAACGCCGCCTTGTTATACGCCTTTTGAAAGACGCTTGATGCACATTTCTTTGTACTTAGCATTAGCATCTAAGATTTCAGGCTTTTTAAGCTTAAATATGATCGTTGCGCAAGCAAATGCAGGATCAATGTTTCCATTATCTACGGCTAAACCAAGGTTTTTCAAGCTGTACTCAATTACCTTATCAACCGATGCATTTGTATCGGACGCTAAATAGTAGTTGGACCACAGAAAGAAGACCGAATACTTATCGATAACACTAAAGCAATAATTGCTGCTCTCAGCAATAATCAATTGAGATCTGGATTCTTCCCACTCATTGCTTTGCTGTAACCTACTAGCCTTACTTATTGCAACTTTATACTCATCATTGCATTCAGGTTTTTCCTCTGCCCGAGCTCCAGCTCCATTAAAGATGGAAAAACAAAGTAGGCATATTGCCAGAAATTTAAGTATCTTCATAGTGATTGCGTATAACGGCTGCCGCACAGGCGAGCAACTTGTTGCGAGTCCAGCGCACGAAGTGCGCGATTGTGCCGGCACTTGTTAAGTGCTTTAGATCCAGTCATGGGCAACAGCCATTAATGCAACAAATGTAGTAAGTAGGTTAGCGATAATTGTGACCCCATGAATTACATGAATATACTTTTTACCTTTGAATGCTTTTAGAGAGTACACAATAGAAGCAAAAGAAAGCATGAAACAAAAGTATATTGGCCAGTACCAATAGTCTGGCGGGCCAAAATCAGTAAATTCACAGGCCACCACTGCATAAGCAAAGCCAATAAGCGCGATTATTCCATGTGCTGACTGTAAGAATGACTTCGAATTAGCGTAATAGAAAGCAGATATGAATGGGTAGAATATCAACAGAACCCATACCTGCCTTATTACATTTATCTGATAGTCACTCATAACTTCCACTGCCACTTAACGCCTCAATAACCGGCAGCTGGAACGAAGCGAAGCGTAGAGCAAGCTGTCCGTCGCCGTAGGCGCGAAGTTGATTGATTTGTTATGTATTTTTGGCACCGAGATACCCTTTACCCAGTTTTGCCTTGTTGTACTGAGCGATATCAGTGAAAGGCCAATATGCCAACTCACTATGTTCTTGCCACTTTTCGAGAGTGCTTTGCCCGAAAGCTCCGAAACTGATTGAGTTAAGAAATCTGTCTCTGAAACGAGCAGAGGGCCACTTATACTCAATATCTGACTTTAGGAAAAGAATCCAACGCGCTACAACAGACCGCTCTTCATTGGAAAGTGCCTCTTTGCCTCTAAGTTTATACTCTTTCATATCGCTGTACAGACACCAAACCCCGTGATGAAAAACCTCCCATACAGCATCATCTTTTGACTGAGGTAAAGCATCTTCAAACTCGTCATTTGTAATTATGCCAGCAACCAAGTGACGAATAAGCTCAGCAAGTTTATTTCTAGATTCTCGGTCAATCATGGTTTACACATAACGCTTTTAGCTGGGGCGCAGTTTACTGCGTCCCTTGCCTAAACTTGTTAGGGGCGGTCAGCCAGAATGCTAATGCGCCCACGAGGCCGCACACCCCAAGAAAAAGCACTCCCTGCGTAAACTGAAGCCAGCCAGCTACTGTGGGCACACCATCTACCATTGTTTGCACACCGTTTACGGAAGCGCTTGTTTTAAGCTCAGGATACTTCAGAGGCCATGTGAAAATTGCCATTGGGATTGCAGCCAAAGAAAAACCAACAACCAAAGTCGACCACCAGCGAACCAACCGAAACTTACGCAAAAGAAAATAGGCAGGTAGCCCGAGTAACAACACAAATGCACCAGACACAAAGAAGCAAATCACAGCAAAATTTCCTGTGCGAACCCAGATATATGGATCATCCACCTCAAATATCTGAAATTGCTCGTACAGATACCATATGACCATTAGTAAGGCAGGAGATGCCGCTGCTGATATGAACGCGAGCAATAGTTTCATAAGCTCCCTAACGCCCTACTAAAGGGCCGAAGTAGAGGCGCAGCGCGCCGGAACGAAGGTCCAAGCCGCGCAGCGGCTGAACTTTGAGTAGTTTGTTATAGCTTTGCGTAATACGGGTTGTCCATAACAAAAAGGATTTTGGTTTTTCCGTCGACATCTATGATTACCTCATCGTTCCATGAATCGTAAGACATTTCAGCAAGCCGGGTTAGACTTAGCCTCCATGAGGTGCGATTGAATTCCCAATTAATAGGCTCTTTAGATTCAACCTCAACCTTTTCAGCTTTCTCGAAAAGAGGCTCGTTTGCAAACAAAAATAAAGAGAATGTTTCCAAAAAAGCTTTTCGATGCTCTTCTTCCTTTAGCGTATGAATATCCACCTCATTAGGGAGGTTTTCTAGTTTGAAGTAACTTTCATCTAAATCAAGCATTGCTTGCTCCAACTGAGCTATAACGCTTTGCTAAGGGGCAGCCGAAACGTAGTGTAGACTGTCCCGCGGAGGCCGCGCCCTTTGCGGCGGAGTGTACTTGAGCAACTTGTTAAGCACCTCCTTCGCATTCGGATTTAGCAGCACTTTCTTTGCTGCGAAACACATGATTATAGAGGCAGACAAGAAGCGCAAAAGCTATGCCCATTGCGGAGCCTGCCAAGTGAGCAACATAATTAACGTTATTTTCTCCTATAAGATACGCAATGCCATAGATGTCTGATAGAACGTAAAAGCTCACTAGTAAAATAACAGGAACTCTTACCGTCGTGAGAACTATAAGAAACCAAACAAATACAGCCATTCTTTTAAACGGATAGATGCATGCTGTTAATGTCATTAATCCCATAACGACACCGGAAAGCCCTAGTGTCGGAAGATGGCTATAAACTCCAAACAGGTTTGATTCGTAGGAAATACCAGTCGCAATACAACAGAGCGTAAAGAAAAGAAGATAGATTGCACTCCCTAGTAGTTGTTCTATTACTAGCGAAAAGGCGAAAAAGAACACCAAGTTGAAGAACAAGTGCTCCCAATCTGCATGTAAAAAGGATGATGTAATGTACTGGCTCACTTCTGAATTAAGCGGGTCATGCCACCACTCTACGGTTAGCGGATCATTTAAAACGATAGCATTAAAACGCTTCAACTCATCTGTGAGTAACTTCTGCTCTGAAGGAGTGATTTGGGCCTTATAAGCAAAGTAATCAAAGCTCTTGTTGTCTGAATTTATGTCCCATTCGAACATAAAATCTGTACAACCAACAACTAGACCTTCTGGTGATAGCTTTTTTAGTACCGGAATTACTTCTTGGGTTAGCTCATACTGACAGTAGTTCAAAGTCCGTTTTTCATATTGCCGATCGCTATAAGCTTGCATAATGAATATGAATACGCACGCAACTCCAAACAACAAGGTAAAAAATGGAGAACCGGCTAGCTTTAACCTTTGCTTGTATGGCAGGTCTAATCTATAGGGGAAGAAAAACAATTTATGATTCGCTCTCGATTCTAGTTTGCATTGTGCTTAATGCCGAACTCTGGGGCAGTCTACTATATGCACCGTTTTGTGTGAGAATACGAGTGCAGCGAGCCACACAAAAGGAGCATATAGTAGACTGTCCCTCAGCAGCGAATTGTTAGTCAGTTGTTACCCCGGCAGCCTTTAAGGCTTCCGCCATAGCCTTATTCTTTGCAGGCTTAGATGAGTTTTTTTCTTAACGTTTCTCTTGGGCTTTCTCTTTTTTGGACTTTTTGAGTGAAAGACACTCAACTCTTCCTTCAACTCCGACTTCTCTTGAAGAGTTATCCTAAGTCTCCTTTGCTCCTGTAAAAGCTCGCTTTTACATTGAGCCAACTGCTCTTCTAAGGAAATTATTCTTGCCTTCCTTGCTTCTAGGTCGCCTTCTAAGTCAACAATTTTACTTGCGGAAAACTTGTCATCTTCGCTCATTGAGGAAGTCAGTTCATCGAGTCTGCTTAAATGATCATGAATCCTATTAAACATCCCCTCCAGCCTTTGACCGGTTTTGCTATCAACTGATTCTCGAAAATGCTGGACTTCACAGTGAAAACGATTAAGTTCATCTTCTAATTTACTTGAGAACCCCATGTGGTACGACTCTCTATATGACTAACATTTATATAGTAATCATTCTGATCACTATTATCCTGATTACTATCTCGGAATCAATCTAGTTAGAAAGAGATCAATTTTCATTTGAAATCAGAAGGTTATACGAATTTGGGCTAATCGTACAAAATGGAAAAACGATCATCATGACTACTATCAAGCAATATCAGAAAGCTCTTAACTTGTTGAATCATATACTATTTCAGCGTTATTAATCGCTAGTAAGAAAATAACGGTCATGATGATCGAAAACCTGGAGAGCTAGCGCTTGCTAACTTTATTTGGACCTCGTGTAAGATAGGTTAGACCGGCTAAAAACATACAGAAAGTGGGCTATAAACAGAGTGGAATCCTAGGAACAGTTGCTCTGAATAGCTGACGATTGAGTAGTAGAAGTCTAGTGGGGAAAATTGGCACTATTTTTGATTGAAGTAGTAATTTAGGTGGGGTTATTTGCTTAAAAGATCAAAGTATTAAGGCGGTTAAGGAGAGGTTCTGGCTCTCCTTAACCGAGTTAAGGACGTGGAGCAGCTAAAGGGCTGGGCTGTGTGCAGTATTGTTGCTTGACACTGATCATTGAGAGCTGGTTGAGCGGCTAGCTTCTATAGTGGCGATGTGAGTACATTATTGAACTTAGGTAAAATCTATTTTTGAGTGTTAATGATTTTGCTGTACGCACGATGTAGACTTCGATAGATCTTCCTGGCTGTGAAAGCCTGTTAGTTCAATCAAGCATAGGATTTGAAATACTTCATACAAAGCAGCTGCTTCAGCTCTTCCCGTTGTAGGGTTTACGAGCTAAAGCCTCACTAAGTAGTACAAAATCAAACTTGTGATCAGTAGCTATTATCTATTACCGCTTGTTCTTTTTAATACGCAGATAGACCTCCTCACGGTGCACGGATATTGACTTTGGGGCGTCTATGCCGATGCTTATCTGGTTTCCCTTAACTTCCAATACTGTGATTGAGATCTTTGTTCCAATTCTGAGGTTTTCACCAACTCGGCGGTTTAAAATTAACATATTTCGTTCCTGCTGAATTGCAAAATAGAAGATGGTCTTCCGTGGTGGGAAGACTCAAGAAGTAATGTGTGGGATTTGAAAGAGGTGGGGCGCGAGAACGATAGGCATAGAAGAAGAAAAGGCGGGCGCAACGCTCCCAGAGCTTGAGGACACTCTTCAAGCTACTGAATCTACTCCACTTTATTGAAGACGAGCGGGTATCTAGCGTATGATGCATATAGCCATTTTGATAGTTTGCGTATCAATGTGGTTAGCTGGCCCCTGGTGTTGGTAGCACCTTGGGTCAGCGCCTTTTACTTATTCTTATATTGCTCTAGCGTTCTCCTTTAAGTAGGTGAGTCTTTTTCAGAGATCTTAAGTCTCTCTTGTAGCTTACTTGAACCTCATAGAGACTCATTCAAGTAATCTTTATATGCCGATACATATCCATCGATTTTACGTAGCTTTGATATTAAAACAAACTTAATAAAATCCAATAAGATCATTTTTGTGCCTATATTTTGTAAATTCGCACTTCGAACTCATTGAATCATTGGTAGTGAACCTCAGGTTAAAAAATCTACTTTTAAACTTTGGGTTTGAGGTTTGTATGGCTTGCTACTTGAATTAGATGGTTCTGAGTGCGGATGTTAGTAGGTTTGGACACCTTAAATTTGTGGGGTGACTCTACCCATTTACAAGTAATATCCTTCTATTTCGGCTGGGCTTTTCTTTCGTGGGATACATTAGTAGTTTATTTAACTGGCATGGTCGCTAGTAAATATAATTATCCACAATCCACCAAAAATAGAATTTTCTTTTCGATCCTGTGCTTTTAGCTAGCTCTTTCATTTCACTAAGGCTATGTCTATCGTAGTAGCTCTGATCCAAAATTACACCTAGGGGATTGGTTAGGGTGTTCAAGTTTTCTCGTGGATCGTCTTCGAGCAATAATAGTTCGGCATTAAAGTCTGTGGAAACTGAGCCCACCTTATTGCTAATGCCCAGTGCTTTTGCTGGCTGATGGGTTGCTGCTCGCAATATATCTTTAACAGGGATCCCCACCTCCACTAATCGTTGCATTTCTTGAATAGTGCCCAAGCCGTTGGGCGTATAGAAGGTTCCTCCGTCTGACGCTATCAGTATCTCAACACCGGCTTGGTTTAGCTGCTTGGCCATATCCCCGAAAATGTTGGATTTACCCTGCCAATCCTGTTGCGCTTTAGCACTATGTATCTTATTAACATTCAGCTCACCCATTGCTTTTATCGCGGGGTGATTGAGCTCGAGATCATCAGCTATGCTGTGCCAGTAGTCTGGCCCATGCTGCGCGATCTGTGCTACGTTGTCATATACGATTAATGTAGGGCTAACTGGTACGTTGCTATCTAGTAGTTGCTGCACAATTTCATCGAAGCTCTCCTGCTGATAGTCGTAGTTCAAATGTGCCTGAAAGATCATTTCCACATGCTCTAATGACTGCGGTTTAGCCGATAAGTATTCATTGAGAGTAATACCAAAAGGCGGGTGGCCAGCTAAAGGCATGCCGAGCTTCTTCGCCTCATCAGCTACAGCGAAGAAAACCTCACGGGATAAACCGTCATAAACTTTAACTTGCTGGTACCCCTGTTGATATTGCTGGCGAACCAGCTGGCGAGCCTCTTCTTTACTACCAATAAACTTGTGGTGTCGGCCACTAGCATAGTGGGAATGTTGATTTACAGGTGCACCGGATAACACCATATGAGGACCGGCTATATCCCCAGTATCGATCCATTTTTTAAGAATACGCTGAGGGGAATTGCCAGCCATAACTCTTGTGCGAGTGACTCCGTGCGCTAACATAGCTAATAGATCGGATCGACCCCATACATGGCTGTGCATATCGATTAAGCCTGGCATCACATATTTACCCAGGCCATTAATCCTCAGCTCGCCTTCAATCTCAGGTATTACATCTCTAGTTATTTGGGCAATTCTTCCACCTTGAATGACGAGGTTTTGGTTACTTACGGCTGTATTATGCTGGGTGTCGATGACTGTGATATCGGTAACTACAATACGAGCATTCTTTTCAGCTAACCCGTAGGAAGAGGGAGGGATGTACCATGCACATCCCCAAGATCCGAGCGCAGCAACGCTAATAAACACTAAAATAGCTACCGCTGCTTTCCATGAACGAGCAAAATAGGAAGAAAACTTCATAATGACCTCTTGTGTATCAAAGAGGCCAAAATGCCAAAATTATCAGCTTCTAGCGTCCGAAATCCAGATTTTGCACGTCCAAAGCAACCATTATTGAGGTTTTGCTGCTAAATACTGACTAGGAGTCATCCCAAGGTGGCGCTTAAACAGGCTGTTGAAGCTGGATTTAGAGTTAAAGCCCGCTTCAAGTGCAATATCGAGGAGACGAACTTTTTTGTCCGAATTACTCTCTTTTGCTGAATCAAGTTGCGAAACTACATCTGCCAAACGCTGAGCATTAACATAGTCATTAAAGTTACCGCCATAGCCCTGATTGATGGCCCAGGAAATATCTTTCTCTCCAAGCCCTGTATGCTGTGCCAAGTCCCGGAGGGATAGCCTTGGTAGGCGATAGAGCTGTTGACTATGAACCTGTTTGTTAAGCTCCTCGAAAAGCGCATCCGCCTGAGTCGCTTCGTCAGCTTTGCACTTTCCCCTATCGCAACCCTCTATTACTGATGAGCCCAGCGCTTGTTCACCATCTGTTAAACCCGCAAATAGCTGCGGTTCCCTAACTGCGCGAATTACAAGCAAAGCAACAATCAAAAAATAGCTCAGTTGCATAACAAGATACCATCTGAGCAAAAGAGGAATGGGTAAGTAAGGTTGCAAGTTATGCCGCACTGCATCCACCAGTGCAACGCCAACCAGAACCCATAGGATACGCTTAACCCAATCAGCTCTCAATTTGTTAGCATCGGAGCGGTTCTGGGGCAAGATATGTTGATATCGAATAAGCGCTTTTATACTTAATGAGAAGTAAACAATCTGACTTAAAGTACCTGCCGCTAAAACCCACTGGGGCCAGTGATTAAATAATAAACTGATTGCTGCTGGTACTAAGTGCGCCCAGTGTTTACGCTGTTGTTGATAACTGGCGGATATTAATTGTGCAACTACGGCAAAAAATAATGGGCCCATCAATAATGAGAACGATGGCGTGATTAAATAGCCAAGATTAACCACTTTCGTTTCTTCTACAAAATTAAATGTCATCAATAATGCAGTGGCGCCTAACAAGTATCGCATTGCTGTAAAACGGTTTTGCGCCCAAAGTAATGCAATACCTAGAATCGATAGGGTGATAAAGGCTATCTGTAAAAAATTAGATGCGGAGTAATTTACCATGTTTGCTCAAATAATAATCTATAAATCGATAAGCAGAATTTCTTAAATGGGAATATCGTTCGAAGCTTCCTGTATTTGATCATACTGGGTGATTACTTATGGAGCCTCTGAACAAGCCTACAGGCCCTAAAGGGGGGGAATGCCACAGTTGCTGCGTTTCAACCAAGTCATTTTCGGTGAGCTGTGCTTAACCTCTGCAGCCTTCAAGATCCGCAAGGGTATTATAGAGCTATTCAGAGTCTCCCTAAGTGTAACTTCCCAAAGTATGGGGCGGAGTGAAGCTGAGATCGATTACTCGAAGTACACGAGTATACCTCTGCTTGTTGCGAGTCTTATTCAACACGACAAAAATATTCTCTAAACTCCCATTTTGTTACTGGCAATGAGTAGCAGTTATTTTCGTATTTTAAAATCCGTGTCTCATTAGAAGTGGAGAGTTCGTCGTAATATGTGATACGAATCGTATCGGCACTCAAGACTTCGATCGTATGTGGTGAAAATGTCAATACCTCCGGCTTTTCCCCTATGATATAAGTTGCAAACGAATCTACTCGAACTACATTCACGAGACGCCCAAAGAAATTGGAGCGGAAGAGCATTTGGGTTTTCTCGGGTATGTCCTCCACGTTGTTCATGCTGGCTAAAGTCTTTTTTTCATTTGATTGCCAAGTTCCCACATAGAAGAGGTTTTCGTCTGCTATGACAAATGGTGTAAAAAGAAGTAATGCCAAAGTTAAATAAAGTTTCATGTTCTTACTTTTAATATTTGTGCCGCGGTAAACCGATCTTTATTATCCCGATTGTTATCTTGGAATCAATTGGAGTAAAAACCTGAAGACCTACTGCAGCAGTAGAGTGCGGTAGCGATCCGGTCCAATCGTACCAGGTTTATGCGCTATAAATGTTAAGATGTACAGTTAAAAAAAGGCTTCAGGGATGCTGAATGAATCGTGTGTTAGGTCGGCTGGAACTTAATGATCCAGGATTTTGGAAAAATAATCGAAGTTTTAGAAGATCTATTTCAGTCGCTAACTATTTAAGCTGTAGCAACTGCAAATGTGTAGAAGCTGGCAGGTAACGCAAAGATATTTTGGGGTAGGGGGAGTAGTAAATTGAGGGCAGAGAGAATGGCTGCGGATGATTCCGCAGCCACTGGGACTTATTTCCAGTTCAGGATAACCTTACCGGATTCACCAGATCCCATGGTATCGAAGCCTTGTTGGAAGTCATCGATTGAAAACTGGTGAGTAATAATTGGGGTTAAATCCAGGCCGGATTGAATCAGGCTGGCCATTTTGTACCAGGTCTCAAACATCTCACGGCCGTAAATGCCTTTGATCATCAGGCCTTTAAAAATAACCTGCCCCCAGTCGATCGCCATTTCACCTGCGGGGATACCGAGCATAGCAATTTTGCCCCCGTGGTTCATTGCGGCGATCATATCGCGGAAGGCGACGGGTACGCCGGACATCTCCAGGCCAACATCAAAGCCTTCGCTCATTCCCAGCTCGTTCATCACATCGCTGAGATTTTCCTTGGCAACGTTTACGGCACGGGTAGCGCCCATTTTGCGTGCCAGGTCCAGGCGGTATTCATTGATATCGGTGATAACTACATGGCGTGCGCCAACATGTTTGGCGACTGCTGCGGCCATAATACCGATAGGGCCGGCGCCGGTAATCAGTACATCTTCGCCCACCAGGTCGAAAGACAGGGCCGTGTGTACCGCATTACCGAGGGGATCGAAAATAGAGGCGAGATCGTCAGAAATGTTATCCGGGATCTTGAAGGCATTGAGCGCGGGGATTACCAGATACTCTGCAAAAGCTCCGGGGCGGTCTACACCGACACCGTAAGTGTTGCGGCACAAGTGGCGGCGGCCCGCGCGACAGTTGCGACAGTGGCCGCAGGTAATATGGCCTTCACCGGAAACACGGTCGCCCACCTGGAAACCTGCAACTTCCTGCCCCATACCGACGACTTCACCCACATATTCGTGGCCTACCACCATAGGGACAGGAATAGTCTTTTGAGACCATTCATCCCAGTTGTAGATATGCATGTCGGTACCGCAAATCGCGGTTTTGTGAATCTTGATCAGCAGGTCGTTGTGGCCCGGTGTGGGGATTTCCACATCGGTAAGCCAGATTCCCACTTCAGATTTCAACTTGGATAGTGCTTTCATTGTTTTTAAAACTACAAATGGCAGGGCGCGGTGCCGCTCCGGTGAATTCCTTGTGAGAATTACCGTATCAACACCGCTGTTTGGTTTAGATAATATTCAGTTCGCGGCCAACTTCAATGAAGGCATCGATACACTGGTCGAGCTGCTCGCGGGTGTGGGCGGCGGACATCTGGGTGCGGATGCGGGCCTGGCCCTTGGGCACTACCGGATAGAAGAAGCCCACTACGTAGATGCCGCGCTCCAGCATCTTGTCAGCCATTTTCTGCGCCAGGGCAGCATCGCCAATCATCACCGGGATGATCGGGTGGTCAGCACCAGCAAGGGTAAAGCCGGCTTCAGACATGCGCTTGCGGAAGTAAGCGGAGTTGTCGCGCAGTTGTTCACGTAGCTCGCCGCCTTCAGTCAGCATATCCAACACCTTCAGGGAGGCGGTGACGATCGCCGGAGCTACAGAGTTGGAGAACAGATAGGGGCGCGAACGCTGGCGCAGCATATCGATAATTTCCTTGCGGCCAGAAGTAAAGCCGCCGGAAGCGCCGCCCAGGGCCTTGCCCAGGGTGCCGGTAATAATATCGACGCGGTCAATCACATCACAGTATTCATGGGTGCCGCGGCCGTGGTCTCCGAGGAAGCCCACTGCGTGGGAATCGTCCACCATTACCAGGGCATTGTACTGGTCGGCCAAATCGCAAACGGCTTTGAGGTTGGCGATAACTCCGTCCATAGAAAAAACGCCGTCGGTGGCGATCAGCTTGGTCTTGGCGCCAGCGGCGTCTGCGGCTTGTAGCTGCTTCTCCAGTTCCGCCATATCGTTGTTGGCGTAACGGTAGCGCTTGGCTTTACACAGGCGCACGCCGTCGATGATGGAGGCGTGGTTGAGTGAGTCGGAGATGATGGCATCTTCCGGGTCCAGCAGAGTTTCAAACAGGCCGCCATTGGCGTCGAAGCAGGACGTGTAAAGAATGGTGTCTTCGGTTTGCAGGAACTCAGACAGGCGCGATTCCAGCGCTTTGTGAATGTCCTGGGTGCCGCAGATAAAGCGCACCGATGCCATGCCGAAGCCGTACTGTTCGAGCCCCTCTTTGGCCGCTTCAATCAGGTCCGGGTGGTTAGCCAGGCCCAGGTAGTTGTTCGCACAAAAATTCAGTACCTGGGTGTCGTTGTTCACCTGGATCTCAGCGGCCTGCTGGGAGGTAATAATCCGCTCGCGTTTGTACAGGCCGTCTGCATCGATCTGTTTGAGTTCGCTGCGCAGGTGCTCAAAGAATTGTTCTGGCTTTGACATGGTATTGTTTTTAGCTCCTGTCGGGTGCTCTTGGCACAGGGTAACGGGCGCGAGCTCGCGGCGCCTGTTGGTTCTACTTTATCCCGCCAGTTCGCAGGCCTCATGGGCCGAAATAGGGTGCTCACTGGCGCGGCAACTGGTGGCAAATTTTAATGCCTCTTCGGCAGTGTCGAACAGTAGTTGCCACAACAACTGACGATCACCTCTTCTCACCGCGCGTACTGCCGTGTGGCTTCTTTGGCTGGCAATTTGAATTTCGATAATGTCTTTACTGGAAAACGGTGATTCGGACATGGTCCCTCCAATGGTAAAACTATGGAGGACTGACGTGGAAGCGGCGAAATGATGTTCGCTAATCCGGTTGGTTTGCTCTGGTAGAGCCCCATCCTCCCCGCAGGCCTTGTGTGCCGCAGAGAGAGAACCACCTTGCCCCGGTCGGCAGGTTGGCGTTGGCGTCAGCCACTCTCGTGATGTGCGAGCAAAGATAACGGGGAGGGGATTAGCAGTCAACAGTACCGCCCCCATTAGAGGGCGGTGCAGAAGTTTATGCGGGAAGCTGCACGGATTTTAGTTCGATAAACTCACCGAGACCGGCCTCACCAAACTCGCGTCCGTTGCCGGAGCGCTTGTAACCGCCGAAGGGGGCGTCGTAGTTAAACTCACCGCCGTTGACAAAGCACAGGCCCGCTTCAATGCGACGAACGATAGGCATGGCGCTTTCGGCGTCTTTAGCCCATACGCCACTGGACAGACCGTATTCGGTGTCATTGGCAATGGCGACGGCTTCATCCATATCCTTGTAGGGGATCAGGCAGGTCACCGGGCCAAAGATTTCTTCCCGGGCAATGGCCATATCGTTGTGAACGTCGGCAAATACCGTGGGTTTCACATAGAAGCCTTTATCCAGCTCGGTGGGTAGATCGAGGCCGCCAGTCACAAGGCGGGCACCTTCCTCGATCCCTTTCTTGATGTAGCCGCGCACGATTTCCAGTTGGCGAGCGGAGGATAGGGGGCCCATAAAGGCATTGGCATCGGTGCCCATGGCCACTTCTTCAGCCACCTGCTTGGCAACTTCCACCGCCTCTTCATAGTGCTCAGCGGGAACCAGCATACGGGTGAGTGCGGTGCAGGTTTGGCCACTGTTGATAAATACATCTTCGCAGCCCCAGCGAACCGCTGCTTTAAGATCCGCGTCCGGGGTGATAATCAGAGGCGATTTACCACCCAGCTCCTGTGTAACCCTTTTAACTGTGGGCGCCGCAGCCTTGGCAACTTCAACACCTGCACGGGTGGAGCCGGTAAAGGACACCATATCGATTCCCGGGTGCGATGACAGCTCTGCGCCGACGACTGAGCCTGCACCGGGGATCAGGTTAAATACGCCCGCAGGAACACCGGCTGCTTGGATAATCTCCGCCATGACGAAATCCTGTAGCGGAGTGGTTTCCGAAGGCTTGGTAATCATGGTGCAGCCCGCTGCGAGAGCCGGGGCCACTTTGCCGACAAATTGGTGCAGAGGGTAATTCCAAGGGGTAATAAAGCCACAAACGCCAATCGGCTCCCGGATTAATACCGAGTGGGCCGCCTTTTCGGTCTCTTCCATGATTGAAGTGCGACCGGCGTAGTAACGCATGGCGTAGATAGGGCCATCCACATGCAACCAACGGGTGATATGGGCGGGGCAACCCAGGGTTTGTGAGATCGCCTGGATTAAGTCTTCCTTGCGCTCTTCCATACCGTCAGCAATGGCATTTAGCAGGGCTGAGCGCTGATCTGCGCTGGTATGGCGCCACTTGCGAAAGGCGCTGCGGGCAGCGGCAACGGCAATATCCACATCCTCAGCAGAGCCTTCCACCACCTGGCAAATCATTTCTTCAGTGGCGGGGTTGATCACAGGATGGGAACTGGTGCCGAGGGGCTCGCGCCACTCACCATTGATAAACAGTTTGTCGGTATGCAGCTTGCTGAAATCTGTCATGTCACGCTTCCGTTTGCTTCGCGCCAGTTCAAGGGGCGGTGATTTCGATAATTGTTGGTGTTTTGCGTTGCAGGGCTTCTGCGACTGCCGTAGCTAATTGCTGTGGTTTGTCGATGCGGCAACCTTCAGCGCCAAAAGATTTTGCCAGTGCAACAAAATCCGGAGTGCGAAGATTAACACCTTCTTGAGGTACTTCTGCGGCATCCATAAAGTCGCGAATCTCTCCATACCCGCTGTTATTCCAAACCAGTATTGGCAGGGGCAGCTGCTGTTCTACTGCAACGGCCAGTTCACCGAGAGTAAACATCAGGCCGCCATCGCCAATCAAGGCAACTACATCCCGCTCGCTGGACAACTTAGCCCCGATCGAGGCGGGCAGGGCAAAGCCCAGCGTGCCGTAACCGGTGGTGCAGGTAATATGACTGCGAGGGTGGTACAGCGGCAAGGCGTGGTTAGTGTTATAGGCCAGTTGTGTGGAGTCGGTAACCAGAATTCCCTCATCAGGCAGGGCTTCGCGCAGAGCTTCAACCCAAGGGAAGCGCTCCTCAGAACCTTCCCACCACTCTTTGCGGCAGTTACTGATTAATTGTGAAACTTGCTCTTCTGCGCGCTGTTTTGAGCTCTCTTCGCACTGAATCAGGGCTTCGCTTAATTGCTGAAGGCTTTCTGTTGCATCGGCACAGATGGCCAGGTCCGGCTGGGCATTGCATACCAGCTGAGCCGGATCAATGTCGATGCGGATCAGTTTGCCGGAGAAAGCGTAATCCTCTTTCACCAGATTGCGATCGGTTTCCGAAAGCTCTGTGCCAACGGCCAAGACCACATCGGCAGCTTCTACTCGCTCACGCACGCAATCAAAACTGAGATTGGCTCCGCCACACAGAGGATGCCTTTCATCGACAACGCCTTTGGCGGCCAGAGACAGGAAGACTGGAGCTGCAATTTTTTCTGATACCTGTGTTGCCGCTTCTCCAGCAGATTGCGCGCCACCGCCCAGGAGAATCACCGGGCGTTCGGCAGCTTGCAGCCACTGGGTAGCAGTCGTGATAGCTGTCGCGTTGGCTGCCGGTACCATGGCACTGGGAGCCGCGCGGTAATCGTCCAGATTGCCGGACATAGGCGCCGGGAATAAATCGATAGGGATTTCGATATGGATAGGGCCGGGGCGGCTGGACTGCAATAGCTGGAATGCCCGTGCCATCACTTCCGGTAATTGTTCTGCCTGGGTCAGGGTGTGCTGCCAGATACAGAAGCCTCGACTGGCATCGCTTTGGCGGGGTAGCTCATGCAGGCGCCCACGGCCCATGCCAAGGTCTTCCCGGCGATTGACGGCGGAAATAACCAGCATGGGAATTGAGTCTGAGTAAGCTTGCGCCATCGCCGTGGCTGCGTTGGTCAGCCCCGGCCCAGTGATCAGGAAGCAGACACCGGGCTTGCCGCTGGCGCGGGCATAACCGTCTGCCATAAAGGCGGCGCCCTGCTCATGCCTTGGCGTGATATGCATCAAGTCGCTACCGGGCAGGCCGCGATACAGTTCAATGGTATGTACGCCGGGAATCCCGAAAACTTTTTCTACCTGGTATTCGCGCAGCAGGCGCATCAGCACCTGGGCGCATGTGGGCGCAGAGGACATAAGCACCATTTTCCTTATTCGTGTAAAAATGCAGTGAGCCTAGCGGCCCACCAAAAGCCGTGCAAGCACCCGCAGAGTCTGCACCTTCACAGGCAATATCGCAGGAAAATTGAGATTCACCCGGCACTGCGGCAGGAAACTTTGTACGCTTGGGTTACTTTACCTGTCAGTAGATTTTGCGGAATTTGACGAGGTGGCTGCCGCACAATAGCCTTCCGGCACTTCGCTGAATAAACTTTGAGCTAGAACAACCGAGGAAGTATCACCATGGAAATCGATCAATGGCGTCGGGAATACCAAATGGGTGGTTTAAGGCGCTCTGAATTGAAGCCGACCCCCGTGGAGCAGTTTCGCAAGTGGCTTGCAGAAGCTGTTGAAGCAGAATTAGTTGATGCCAGCGCCATGTGTCTTGCCACCACTAACGCGGACGGGCACCCCTCGCAGCGGATTGTTTTGCTGAAAGGCTTCGATGAGAAGGGTTTCGTTTTCTATACCAATTTACAGAGTGACAAGGCCCGAGATATGGCCGTTAACCCTCAGGTGTCGCTGTTGTTTCCCTGGTGCCGTCTCGAGCGGCAGGTGATTGTTAATGGGAAGGTGGAACCTGTTTCCCGCGAGCAGGCAGAGGCCTATTTCCAGTCGCGCCCCCTGGATAGCCAGTTGGCCGCGTGGGCTTCGCACCAGAGCCGGCCGCTTTCGTCCAGGGAGGAACTGGAGCAGCAGTTTGATAAAGAGAAGGCTCGCTTTGCCGGTAAAACAATTCCATTGCCAGAATTTTGGGGCGGTTACTGTGTAGTGCCCAACGCTGTTGAGTTTTGGCAGGGGGGTGAAAATAGATTGCACGATCGTTTTATTTATCGCCGTGAAGAAAATGAAAGCTGGAATATAGAACGTCGCGCCCCCTAATTATTATATTTATCTTTTCGTGGCCCAGCCCTTTGGGCCACAACTAACCGCTTAATCACGCTTCACTTTGTGAGTGCTTATCCCCTGATATTGTTTTATAGCGATGTCTTGTCTGGCAATTTGTGGTCAAGGCCGCTTAGAATATTGCGCCATAAATATAGCTAAAACTGTTGTCTTAAAAATTCTATAGATTCGATCGTTTTTGCAATTCGAATCCAAGGGTAGGTAGGGGAAATATGGCCATTATTGGTATCGACTTGGGAACCACTAATAGTGCTTGCGGGGTACTGACCGATGAGGGGGTAAAACTAATCCCCAACCGTTTGGGTGAAATTTTGACCCCGTCAGTTGTGGGGCTTGATGATTCTGGCACATTGCTAGTCGGCAAAACGGCTAAAGAACGTCTTATTAATCACAGTAGTACCACTGTGGCTGCGTTTAAGCGTTTAATGGGCACTGACCACAAAGTTTCCCTGGGGAAACAGAAATTTAGTGCAACAGAACTCTCCTCATTAATTTTACGTGCGCTCAAAGAAGATGCAGAAACTTTTCTTGGTGAAGAGGTAACCGAGGCGGTAATCAGTGTCCCGGCTTATTTTAATGATAATCAGCGCCATGCCACCAAGTTGGCAGGAGAGCTTGCGGGATTAATAGTAGAGCGCCTTATTAACGAGCCAACTTCGGCTGCCATTGCTTACGGTTTACACGATAAGCGCGAAGGAAACTTCCTTATTTTAGATCTTGGGGGTGGCACCTTTGATGTTTCCATCCTGGAGTTTTTCGATGGCATTATGGAAGTCCATGCCAGTGCCGGAGATAACTTCCTCGGTGGAGAGGATTTTGTTGAGGCAATGATCGATGATGTCCTGGCTGAGTTTGATATTAAGAAAGAAGCCTTAAGCCCTCGCGATTTGCAAAACTTATATATGCAAATGGAAAGCGCCAAACGTCGAGTTAGCCAGCAGCCTGAGCAAAAACTTGAATTACAACTTGATGGGCGCTCCCTGCAGTTCCAGGTGACCCCAGAGTGGTTTGAAAAACTCAGCACCCCCCTGTTGTTAAGAGCGAAACGGCCAATTGAGCGGGCAATGCGCGATGCAGATTTGCCCCCACAGAAAATTGATGAAGTGGTATTGGTTGGCGGTTCTACGCGCATGGCCCAGTTTCGTTCAATGGTTGGTCGAATGTTTGGCCGTCTGCCATCTTGTCATTTGGACCCGGACACTGTCGTTGCGATGGGGGCGGCTATTCAGGCTGGCTTAAAAGAAAAGAACTCAGCACTGGATGATATTGTCCTGACTGATGTATGTCCTTATACCCTGGGAACTGGTGTTATTAATGAAGATAATCCGCAGCTCGGTGCCTACTTTATGCCTATTATCGAGCGCAACACGGTTGTGCCAGTCAGTGTTGTAAGGCGAGTGTGGACTGCTCGGGATGATCAAACCCAACTTTGTGTAGACGTATACCAAGGAGAGAATCGCCTGGTATCTAAAAATGTGTACCTGGGTGAGATGACGGTTCCTGTGCCGAAAAAGCCTAAAGGGGAAGAAGCGGCAGATATTCGCTACACCTACGATATGAATGGGCTTTTGGAAGTGGATGTGACCGTGGTCTCCACGGGTAAAACCTTCAACAAGTTAATCGAGTTTACGCCGGGAGCTCTCACCGATGTACAAAAGGCTGAAGCCCTGCAAAAACTGGCAAAACTGAAATTTCACCCCCGTGAAGATGAAAAAAACCAGGCAATCATTGCTCGTGGTGAGCGCTTGTATGAATCCAGTCTTGGCGAGCAGCGTGAGTATATTGCCAAATTACTGTCATCCTTTGATAGCGTCCTAGAAAGGCAAAACCCTACAGAAATTATTAAGGCTCGAACTGAGGTTAGTGAAATTCTGGATCGCTTGGATGGTGAGGATTGGATTTGATGAATCCCTGGGCCATTCTTGAAATTAACCCCATCACTGATGCTCGGGCGATTAAGCGCGCTTATGCAAAAAAACTAAAGCAAACCCGCCCAGATGAAAAGCCGGAAGAATTCCAGGCACTTCATACAGCTTATAAGCAAGCATTGAAACTGGCTGAGCAATTGCAAGAGGAGACTGCCGGGCATGCGGAAGCCTCCTTGGAAACTCCTTCACTAGGGCAGGCAGGAAATACAAGCCATGAGAAGGTTAACAGTGAAAGGATAGCTGTATTAGAAGGGGCGCAGGAAGTAGAAGTGCGGCCTTCCACTGATGAAGTGTCAACTCCGCTTGCAGCTGAAGAACACCCAGCGAAGCAAGAGGGCGTTTCAGACCCTTTGGAACAGAGCGAAGGTGTATCCCCTGATACGCAGACAAGTGAATCTCGGGAAGCGCAAGATCCGGATAGAGATTTGCGTATTGAAGAATTTCGGCGGGTGCTTAAGCAAGTTGATGAGATGCTCAATAATCACTTGGAAATGAGCCTGGAGAGGAGTTGGGACTTTCTTACCAATAGTCCCTATATGCTGGATGAGGAGTATAATTGGAACTTAGGTCTTTCTGTATTTGAACGCTTTGCCCAATTTAATCAAAATGCTGTAGAGGGGGGGAAGTCCGCAAGGTTTCGCCCGCAAGTAACGCCGAACATCCTGCAGTACTGTGACCAGCTGTTCGATTGGCGAGGGAATGCGTCTTACCTCTACCAAGCGCTTGACGAGAAGTTGTGCAATAGCATATTTAATAGCTTGGAAACCCATGAGTCCCGTATTGATCCTTTGCAAGGGCTTCGTGGCGGGGGCAAGGTAGAGGCACAAAGTGAGGCTGAATTTGAAGAGCGCTATGAAAAGTATTATTTTGGGGATTTCCTGCCTAGAAGTGTTGCACTTTTTTTAGACTTGGTCATGACTTATATGGTTGTAGGTTCTCCGGCTACAGCTGCGATGATGAAGCTCTTTGATTTGCCGGAAGCTATAGCAGCCGCAAAAGTAATCCCTTTTTGTTTGGGGGCCTACTTGGTATTTGCTTGGATGTTTGAGTGTTCAAAACTTCAGGCAACACCAGGCAAGTATATAATGGGCTATCGGGTAACCAGTCAAAAATTCGAGCGGATAGGATACTTGCGAGGGCTTTGGAGGACTGTGAGTTTTGCAATCACTAGTGCATTTGGGCTTGTAACATGGATTATCAATTTCTTTTTAGGGAGCAAATTCCTGCACGATCGATTAAGTCGCACTTATGTAATTAATATGCGTAAGACCCATGACGAGCATTTACGCCGCCTGAGAAAAGCTTAGCTTTGGAGCGGGGATACGTTCCCGCTCTTCCCTTATCTATTTTTATCAGCTAGTCACGCTTGTAAAACAACTGAATTATTGGGTTGTTTTTAATATGTTCTTTATTATTATTCCCCTGGCGATATTGTTTGGACTTTACCAAGCAGGAACAAGGCGGGCTATACCGTAAAGCCCAGCTGCTTGCGGGATATCTTTTTTTTACAGTTGCCGCAGAACAGGCTTCCTTGTTGTATCTGTTTTCTGCTATTCCATTTGACCTGGCATATATAGCGGCGAGTGTTGTTTTCATACCTTTGCACATGTTTTGGGGAGGCTTTATGGCAGCTCGAACCACAGGGGTCACTGTAACCATGAATATAAAAATTGTTATGGTCCTTGCGGCTTTGCATTATCTGTTGATTACCTATTTTGCATTTATGAATCATTCAGGTTGGTTGAATGTGTACTCTCTATAGGTGTATATCCCTTGTCTGATAGCTGGGCAGAGAAAAGGGCCTTAGTATTTCGGTAAGGTTTAAGTTTTGAGGGTTTGCTTTAGGGCGTGGCCCTCAAAGCTAACTGAGGAAGGTTTTTAGAGTATATTGTGGGTTGAGAACCCCATGCGTTTTATTGTTTTGACGAGAATTTAGGGTTATTCCTATTTTTAATCATTGACGATGTAATAGCTTATCTTTAAGTGAGATTAGTTGATGAGCCTGATGTGTTGCTCATGCTTCCAGAGATACTGTAAGTCACAAGTAACGGTGTGTGTACTGTATCAGCCTAAAAAAATATCTACGTTTTTACATAGTATTCTTGACTGCAAGCCCTTTTACTTAAGGTGCCTCTTAAAAGCTTCAGACCACCTATTGGAATCATATTAAGTGGCGAGCGGCTAGAAGTGCTTCTTAAGATAAGTCGACTTGCATGTTTGAGAGACTGGTACTTGATTATAACTAGATGTCTCTGAAAACCCTCAGTTAAGTGAATTTGAATTCATTGTTTAAAAGGAGTATTTTCTGGGAATAAGCTTTGCTTTAAAGGCTTTCTCTATCCCTCGATCATAGCCTGGATTAACAACACTACCGTGATTCTCGTTATCAAATACACGTTTTCTTAGAGTAAGGCTATTGTAGTTACGGGACTTAAGTCTTTTTACTAGTTGAGAGAAGTCTTTTACTGCGCAAACTGAGTCGATTTCACTGCAAGTCTCTTCACCACCAATAAATAAATACACACTTTTTCCTAAATCGGCATTGCGTTCTGCATAGGCCAATTCACTATCTAAAATTTGCTTATCGGCCCACCAAATACTGGGGCTTCCAATGACATATCGGTCAAAGCTATTGGTATGGTTAAAAAGTGCATGGAGAGCCAGAAGCCCACCCAGGGAATGGCCCACTAGGGTTTCGTCTTCTTCGTTACCTTTAAAATTATTATTGATAAAGGGTTTGAGTTCCTCTTCGATAAACTCAAGAAAGTGATCTGCGCCGCCACCTAGTTCAGCACCTTTGATCACACCAGGCACGGGGGTGAAATCCATTACTCGCTGGGCGAAATTCGGGCTGTCAAAAGCGTGGGAGATACCTACCAGAATTACAGGGGGCATTTTGACATTGCCAAACTCATCGGGAACCTGTTCCTGAAGAAGGTTAGGGGCTGTCATAGGGAAATGCAGAAAGCCATCGGTCATATAAATGACTGGATAGCGTTCGGTGTTTTCCGGGGTGTACGAGAGAGGCAGCATTATGTCAATAACGTACTCACGCTCTAGTAAATCAGAGTAAAAGTTGTATGACAGTATCCCTGGGCGGGTGAAAGTTGTGGGTTCGGCACTGCCGGCTGCTGCCAGCTGGCAACAGGCACTAAGAATACCTATCACTAATAATCTAATTATTTTCATTGCTATCCCTGAGGGGCGCTGAAACTTACTTGTTATCGCCCTGCTTACTAGAGGTATCTATATGGAAGCCTAACAGATAGATAAAGGGAATCGCTAGCTGGGGAGGGGATTACTGCCGCAGGAATCACTCTGCATAGCAAGTTTTTGATCAAGAAGTGGTGGTAATCACAGAAATAGGGATATTACACGTGGGAACCACGCCCACTGAGAAGAGGATGGGCGGGAAGGGGATGTCCCCTCCCTGGTTTAGGCAATGACGTTTTTAGTGTTGTATAGGTGCTGGGCCATCCGCAGAGAGCCGACTTCACCGGATCTTCCCACTAGTTTTGGTGCAACGATATACCGTTCAATATTACTTTCTGAGACTTGGGGAAAGTAACCACCGGCTAAGGCTAGGAATTTTTGTCTTATGCGATTGAATAGGTGCGCCTGTATCATCACTCCACCCCCCAGTATGATCCGCTGTGGTGAGTAGCAGCTGGTAAGGTTGACGCACATAGTGGCCAGGTACTCCGCCTCCAGGTCCCAGGCCGGGTGGTGTTGTTCCAGGTGTTGGCCACGCAGTCCCCAACGCTCCTCTATCGCAGGACCTGAGGCCAGTCCTTCAAGGCAGTTGTTATGAAATGGGCAGTTGCCTTTAAAAGAATCCTTTTGGCTGTCTCTAGGCATCAACATATGCCCAATTTCCGGGTGCATAGATCCATTGATTAGCTGGCCGTCGATCATAATGCCGGCGCCTATACCGGTACCGATGGTGACGTAGACAAAGTTCTTTACATCTGTAGCGGCGCCGCAGAGGTGCTCTCCAAGGGCGGCGCCATTAACATCTGTATCGAAAGCAACTGGTACCGACAGGGCTTGGCTGAAGTAGCCAGCCATATTGGTATTGGACCAGCCAGCTTTAGGTGTTTGGGTGATATAGCCATAGTAGGCGGATTCTGGGTCCAGGTTTACCGGACCAAAGCTGGCTATGCCCAGCGCAGAAACAGTGCCGTGGCGCTGACTGCTTTCGTGAAAAAACTGAGCGACCTTGGATAGCGTATGTTCTGGATCGGTGGTTGGGAAGCTGGCTCGCTCACGGATGTCATTAATCCCAGCGGCTACCACACAGTTAAATTTGGTACCACCGGCTTCAATTCCGCCGAGCAAGGTATCTACCGCATTGCCTTGCATTTCCATCCTAATCCGCTCCCCGGGTTACATAAGTTATTCGTATTATCAGTTGATGGTTTCCGAAATTACACTACTGATAGTTTATAGCTGGTTATATTGTTTCTTAAAGAAAAAAACCGAGCGCCGGTGGGGGCCAGACGCTCGGGGTTTGCAAAGCTATGGGCAGAACTGCAAACCACTTACTAGAGTAGGGAAGAACAACGATCAAAAAGCGTAATTGAAACTGACGCTGGTGGAGCGGCCACTGATAGCCCGTCCGCGTACTATGTCTCCAACTTCTGCGTAAGACTCTTCAACTTCGGTAACAACAAATTCATCGGTTAGGTTGTTTACATTAAAGGAAACGGTAAGGTCTTCTGTCAGGTAATAAGAACCAAACAGATTGACCAGGACATAACCTTCCTGTTTCAACTGGTTGGAGTCAGAAAAAAAATATTCTGTAGACCCTTGGAGGCTTGCACCAAATGTAAAGTCATCGCCAAAGTTATATTGCGGTGTAATCGTGTAAATGAAATCTGCTTGGCGGCGCGGCGTATTACCTACGACAGAACTGTCGTTGGCATCTTTTGAAATTTCGGCGTCGGTCCAGGTGAGGTTTCCATTTACGGAAAAGTCTCCATAACTGTAGGCTGCTTCCAGCTCGATTCCTTGGGCTTCATACTCGCGTACAAACGTTAAGCCGCTAGTGATTTCTGCATTGGTCTCTTCAGTGACCGTATTGAAGTAAGTTGCAAAGAAATCCAGATCGCCGGTTGAGAGTTTGTATCCAATTTCCAGCTGGTCCACAGAGTCGAAGCCATCGGTGGTGTCGGTTAGGCTTCCGTCACTGTTGAGGGCGCCGCTAATTTGTAGAAGCCGATCGGCAATTGCTCGACCACCCTCGCTGTAGCGGGCAAAAATAGCCATGCTGTCGTTGAGAATATAATTTCCACCGAGAGAGAAAGAGGTGTTGTCTGCATCGTAGTCAACGAGCTGGGTGGATCCATTGGCCATTGTGATGACGCCGCCGGTGAATCCAAAGGCATCGGAAGCGCTAGCACTTTCCACATCGCTGATAATACCATCGCCATTCAGATCGTAGTCTGTATCACCACCGCAGCAGCTGGAAACCAGGGAGCCTTTGGCATTGACCATATCGTGGCGGGCACTGACATCGAAGGTAAAGTCGCCGATGTCGATCGCCACATTCATATAGGGTGCATAAGTTTCATATTCCAGGTCCCAGGCCCAGGAAAGAAAGCTTGCAGACCAGACCCCATCATCTACCAGTACATCTCCGTTGGCATTGGCAGTTATGGTGAGGTTTTCAGAATTGCTGCCGTCAACAGTTTGAACTAGGGCATTCCAACTATTCCAGCTGGTTTTGATATTTTGGTTGGAGTAATAGAACCCACCGGAAACAACAATATTATCGCCAATTAATTTGTCGACTTTAAAGTCGTTAACTATCAGACCCAAATCGTGTATTTCTGTATCAAAGAGCAGGTCGACATAGGCGAGGCCTTCGGCCTCTTCACCATTGGCATAAGTCACCGTTGTGCCGGCGCTACAGTCTATGGCCTCTCCGCTACTGCCTACGGCATTTGCACAAATGGTATCAGCCATATCCTGTGTGGATTGTGGTCCGTAATCGCCGAAAGTATCGGTAAAGGGGGAAATAAAGCTGCCGCTAACATCAGAAATTCTGAATTTGTCGGTAACAGTCCAGCCATCATTAAATTCGAATTTGGTTTCAAAGCCATAGGCTTCCACCAGAGATTCGATACCGTCGGATAAGTCGCGGGTTACCGGATTGCCGTAGGCATCAAAAGTGGAAATGTATCGATAATTATCGGAATGCAGGGTTTGGCTGCTGGCATCGAAGTTGGCAACCGTGCCGAATTCACCATCGCCCTTATAGGTTACAGGGCCAGGAAGATAAGTTGTTACCCGGTCATCGAGATGTTTGTAATAGAGGCGGACATAACCGTTATCAAACTCTTTGGTGAGGTTGGCCCTGAGTTGGCCGCCGGAATCCCCATCAAAGCCGGTCTCGCGGATGCCTTCTCCCTCTCTTAAAAATCCGCCGACATAGAATCGCAAAGTGTCATTCAAGTGGTGGCCATAGCCAAAGTCCAGGCGGGATTCATCGTAGTCCGCACCAAACGAAAGTCCTACATTACCACCTTCTTCTTCGCCGGTATTGCTGATCATATTGATCACACCGCCAGGTGAATTACTGGCAAAGGTGGAGGCAGAGCCGCCGCGTACGCTTTCTATACGTGCGAGAGAGGAGTCGGTGCGAACAAAGTTGTCAGTGTTACCGAAATTAATATCGCCGTATTCTAATACAGGCAATCCGTCTTCCTGGATTTGCATATATTTGGAGCCGCCAGTTGCCAGGGGAATACCTCTAACGGTGATATTTGCATTGCCGCCGCCACCGGAGGATTCCGCCCGAATACCGGGTAAGCTGCGGAACAGCTCTGCGGTAGAACGCGGGGCGTACTTCGCCATTTCCTCAGTGTCCAGTGCACTAACGGATACGCTGGATTCCATCTTGGTAACCGGTCGGGCGGTTGCGGTAACCATCACCTCTTCAATTTCCGGCATTTCCTCAGCTGTTGCCGTTACCGCAACGCTGGAGGCCATGGCAACTGCCAGGGCTATGGAGTGTGGTTTAAAGTGTTTCTGTGTCTCTGAACCTGCTTGGAAGCCCTCTGCAATCACGGCGCTCTCCTCAATCATCTCTTATGGTTATTAGATTTTTCACGGCCCGTTCTCTGCGGGCTCGAGACTCTCTTCCTGTTACCGCATGGGTGGGACCTCTCCCCGCGAACACATTTATTAAATCACTGTGATTTAATAAAGGCAATACGAAAATTTGCGGAATTTACGTAGTGGAATCAGCGAATAGATAAGTAAACCAAGGGGAAGTAGTGATTTTCGCGGTATCCATCTTTGCTTTTGGTGACAGCGCTACTTGTCTTTCTAAGTAGCACTGGCTGCGGGAGAAGGGGATACGGGGCAGTAGATGCTTCTGGTGAGCATCTACCTAAGGATTTGGTTGCGACTCCTGCCTGCTAGTCTTTGGCCAATTCCAGTTGTCCATCGTCCATAAACTCGATGCGCTTGGGGTCGCAGATACCGCCGATAAAGTTGCCCTCGGCATCGTCCCTATTAAAAGCCAGCAGATACCATTGTTGGTCCGGCCCCTGGATAACCCGGCCGGAATAGAGTGATCCCTGCTGGTCTGCGCCGATAAAGCCATCTCCAACCACTTCGTATGGGCCATTCAGATCATCGGCGATAAAATATTTTGTGCCAGTCAGTGGTGTGCCCTGCATGGATTGTCGATGGGCAGTGCTGTGGAACTTTGTCGATACTGAGCAGAATAAGTAGTAGCGGCCATGGATATATTCAATTTGCGGTACTTCCATTTCGCCATACCAACCGGGAGCCAATACCGGTTGCCCCACTTTCCAGTGAATTAAGTCCGTTGAACTGGCATAGCCAACTGCGCCACGCCCATCAGGGCTGCCCTGGTTACAGCGCGCAGTGAGATACATATGGTAGAGATTCTGCGAGGGGTCTTTAACGATCCATGGGTCACGCCAGGATGCATCGTGCCAATATTCAAGGTTCAGGCCATCGTAGAAATTGGGATCTAATTCCACCAGGGGGTTGTTGGGGTGTTTTTCCCAGTGTAATAAGTCTTTGGAAGTTGCCAGGCAGACCCGCTGAACCAGACCTTTCTCTGAATATTTAGTACCGGTATAAAACATATACCAGGTATCGCCTTCTCTGTGTACACAGCCGGTCCAGGTAGTGTAAGAGTCTGCAGCTTCCTCACTGGCGGTTGCAGTTCGAGGTGAGGGTTTTAATGCATCCTGGAGCGTTGTCCAATGAATGAGGTCCGTAGAAACGGCATGACCGACAGATACATTCCAGTGGCGCAGCTCAGGATCGCCCAGTGATTTATCGGCTTGAAGGTAAAATACATGGTACTGGTCGCCGTCCTGCGCGAACCAAAAATCCCATACCCATTTATTATCGAGATTAAATGCCATGATATTTACCTCATTAGTGCTGATTGGAAATTTTCCGGTGAGTTATTGCTTTGATTATTCTTAAGGAGCCCAGAGTTATTTTTATGCTTTTCTGGGGTTCCAATTAAGGCGCAATCAGGTAGATATTCTTCCTGGTATGCCGCCCTTTAATAGAACTGTTTTATCCGGTGCAAAAATTGAGTAAAAAGGCAGAATCGCACCGCCTGTGGCGATGGCATCGACTCCAATTTTTCCACTGACAATTTTGGGCGCAAATACGCCTGAAGGCGCCACCTGCTTTATCCTGCGAGAAATCATTTCGACCAGTTCGTCTAATAAAAAGCGGGGTAAATGCGCATCGACAATAATAGCCTCCAGGTCCAGTACGCTGTTTGCCGATAGAAATGCATAAACCAGCGCATCTGCACAGTCGTCCAGCCACTCCTGGATCTGAGGGCGGGCCTGGTCCATTACCGTTTCAAGTTCGGAAGTGCTGGTAATTTCGATGCCGCACTCTCGTAAATGTCTGCGCAGCCCAAATAGTGAAGCGCGATTGAGGAGTAGCTCAAATGCCCCTTGATTTTCAGGGGTACTGCTAAGTTTTGAGGGGGGCACTGGCAGGGAAACCAGATTGCCCGCATTGCCATGGACGCCGGTTTCCAGGCTGCCATTTAATACCAGGCCTCCACCGATAAAGGTCCCGATATAAACGTAGAGAAAATTGGATATGTCCTGGCCATTGCCAAACTGCAATTCGGCAACAGCAGCAGCGGAACAGTCGTTCTCGAAGAAGACCGGCAGATGTGTTCGCTGAGCAACTTCTTCAGCAAAATTAATTTCTTTCCACTGGGCCGCTAGTTCCTCGCTCATATTGAGCTCTTCAGTCCAGGCGCCGATAAACCAGGGCATAGCGATACCAACGCCCACTAGTTTCCCTCTGTCTTTAGCGGGTAGGGTATCAGTAAGTGCCTGGAGGCCCGATTCAATTTTTGCCAATAAAAATTCGGGCTCCGGGAATTCAAACTCGTGGCAAATCTTCTTTAGTACTGTGCCACCAAAATCCATTAGTAGCAGCTCGATATTGCGCCGTCCCACCTTGATACCGACAGAGTAAGCACCAGTAGGGTTAATAACGTACATAATCGAGGGTTGGCCTTTGCCGCCCAGTCGCCGCCCCTCTCGCATTACCAGCCCTGCGCTTTCCAAATCATCGACAATCCGGGTAACCGCCTGAGCTGTGAGGTCAGTTTGGCGCGCTAGGTCGGACTTGGAGGCTGCGCCAGTCTTCCGCAGGGTCGTAAGCACCACTCGCTCGTTATAACGGCGTAAACCACTGGAATTGCTACCTTTACCCATCCGTGCCCCCTGAGATGAAACGTGATCTGATCCGGCCACTGATTGTCCGGTTCTATTGTTAAAAGTGTAACTTTAAAGCCTTTGCTTAGTCTATTGACTTCGTTGGCACTAAGATCA
Organism: Microbulbifer maximicatervae (SeqCode); assembly: GCF_052466985.1. NCBI lineage: Bacteria > Pseudomonadati > Pseudomonadota > Gammaproteobacteria > Cellvibrionales > Microbulbiferaceae > Microbulbifer > Microbulbifer maximicatervae (SeqCode). The sequence goes on along the minus strand of NZ_CP174298.1, from coordinate 2,149,124 downwards.
GTGTTTATGTAAGCTATTGATTAATAAAGCTTTTTTTGTTTATTGAAGCTTGGCTTTACTTAATTAAATCACTGTGATTTAATTTTTGGCCAAGTTCAAGCAAATCATTCTAAAAATACGCTGCTAGCAGTGAACGAGGAAGTTATGCCGGTCGATTTTGGTCTCCACCCAGTCGATGCGACCATTCTGGTCGTCTATTTCGTTTTCACCATCGCCCTTGGGCTCTTCCTAAGTCGCCGCCACGATACTGCAGAGGACTACTTCCTGGCTGGGAGGAAAATGGTATGGCCCTTGATTGGCTTATCCCTGTTCGCTTCCAATATATCGAGTACCACTTTGATCGGCTTGGCCGGAGATGCTTACAGCACTGGCATAGCGGTCTTCAACTATGAGTGGATGGCGGCGGTTATCCTGGTTTTCTTTGCCGTTTTCTATCTGCCGACAATTCTTCGCTCGCGCATTTACACGATGCCGGAAATGCTTGAGCGTCGCTTTAACAGCACCGCACGCACTTATTTTTCGGGATTGACTATTTTCCTGAATATTGTGGTTGATACTGCAGGTAGCCTCTATGCAGGGGCCCTGGTAATGAAATTGATATTTCCTGAATTACCAATTTGGACCACGATTTCAATTTTGGCGGTGATCGCGGGTATCTACACCATCTGTGGAGGTTTGGCGGCCGTTATTTATACCGACACCATTCAGGCGCTGCTGCTGATATTTGGTTCAGTCCTGATCAGTATTTTTGCCCTGGATCGCGCAGGAGGTTGGGAAAATGTTGTATCCCAGGTCTCGGCGGAACAATTGAGTCTGATACGGCCCATTGGTGATTCGAGCGTACCCTGGTTGGGGCTAATTACGGGAGTCACTTTGCTGGGCTTTTATTTCTGGTGTACTAACCAATTTATGGTGCAAAGGGTACTCAGTGCAAAAGATGTTAATCACGGCCGCTGGGGAGCCTTATTTGCCGGTCTGCTCAAACTTCCCGTGCTGTTTATCATGGTTCTGCCTGGCACTATGGCGATTGTTATTTTCCCCGAGCTAGAGCGCGCAGATATGGTTTATCCCACTCTGTTATTTGAGCTGTTGCCTGTTGGTATCCTGGGGCTAGTGTTGGCAGGTTTTGTTGCTGCACTAATGTCGCAAATTGATTCCACGCTTAATTCAGCTTCCACGCTGGTGACCATGGACTTTGTGCGGAAGTTTTTTCCGGGCCTAAACCAGCACCAGTTAATGCGTGTAGGTCAGCTGGTCACCTTTATCTTTATGATACTTGCCGTACTTTGGGCACCACAAATTGAAAGTTTTGGTTCCTTATTCCAGTATCTGCAGAAGGTGCTTTCCTATGCAGTTCCCCCTGTACTGGCACTTTTCCTGATCGGATTCTTTTGGCGTGGTGCTAACTCCAAGGGAGCCATAGCTACTTTGCTGTTAGGCACCTTGGGCGGTGTTGGCCTCTTTTTTGTCAATGAAGTCTTCGACTGGACAAACTTACATTTCCTCTATATTGCTCCAATTTTATTTGTCTTCTGTTCACTGGTATTGGTGATTGCCAGCCTGCTTTATCCAACTGAGATTAGCGAAGAAGCCAAGTCTTTCACTTGGTCTAAAAGCGATTTTGATACTGAGACCGTATCCCTAAAAGCACAGCCATTATGGCAGAACTATCGAGTTCTATCTGTGCTACTGCTTGTCGCTACTGCGTTGGTGGTGGGCTCGTTCTGGTAGCGCGAAGTCAGATTACTTCTATTTTTCACCCCACAGGATGGAAAACTTAAACAATAAAGGCAATACAGGAGGGCTGGACACGGACGAAGTTGACAAAAGGTTGTACTCAGATAGTTGTATCCGTTTAAAAGAATAATCTTATAAAGAAGGTGTTGACTATGAAGTATTTCGTCACAGCGATGTTAGGTTTATTGGCTTCTGTGCAGATTAGTGCAACAGAAAATATTTTGGATCAGTACTTCAATACATCAGATAATGGTGGGACCCTAAGGTACGATACAATATTTCAGTATGGTAAGAGTGGGAATGGTAGCGATTTCGATATGTGCGATAGCTATGTTACCACCCGAATCCCTGGAGACAAGATCACCGCTATAACCAGTTTTAGCGGTGATGAGAGAATCAAAGGGTTAAAACTCGAATACTTATATGCAGGAGATGAGGAGGTTGGCAAAACCACTATCTCCGGGTATCGAAAGTTGCTTGGTGCTACCGAATATATTCAGGGTTGGCGCTTCTATAAAAAGCGCGATGGCAATATTTCCAGGATTCGAGTCTACTTGAAAGACATGGCTGATAACTCAACCCGTGATATTACTTTTGGAGGTAATAATGGCTGGTATAAGTGGGAGGAATACCATCTAAGTATTGGAACCCGGTCAGTAGTTGGATTTGCTGGTACTGCGAGTGATAGTAAAGTTTGGAGTATTTACCCTTGCGTTGCGGATCGTTTGGAATTGGTGGAATCTGGCGTAGAGATTCACTGGGATCAGATTGTGGAAACCCCCAACAATACCAGGACATTCTTTGGTGAGAGATTACTTGAGAACTCTGGCAGTATTGCCCAAAACGACAGTACAGAAGTCTGGTATACCGACGGGAAGAGTGAAACAGATACCTGGACTAATACTATGGGTATTTCGGTTACTGCTGGAGTTAGCTTGACCGAGGGTTACAAGGTCGGTGTTCCCGGTACTGTTGAAAATAGTGGCTCCATTACATTCAGTTTTTCTGAGACTTTTAGTGTTTCAACGACCGTTGGGGAAACATCGACCAAAAGCAACCAGGAAACTGTTAAAGATGCCATGCCATCTAATGTACCCGCCTATGGACTGATGATGGCGCGGATGATGGTGGAAAATAGCGAGGTTGAAGTTCCCTATACCACAACGGTCATGAATCCCCATAATGGTGATGAGTTCGAGTTGTCAGGAGTTATCAAAGGTTCCAGCTATTCCAATGCGCGGAAACGCTGGGATGAAGTGGGGCGGGCCTTTCCGACTCGTTATGAGATATACCAGAGTTATGCTTGGGTGATCGAGTACTATGGGTTGGAAAATGCAAGTTTGATAGATGATCCGGATATTTTCTAGATTGATATTGATAAGAATTGACTGGCCCAAATTATAAAGGGCCAGTCAATCATATGAGATTTGGCTATTCATCATGAAACCGGATTGAGCCTAAGCGAATCCTGTCATCTTCACATCCGTAGTAACTGAACTTTACAGTTTTCTGGGACATATAAGCGGAAAGCAGAAAAGATACTTTGGTGTTGTATATGGCAGAGTCGTCATTGATAAGAAAAAAGGTGTTTTTGCTCACGCAGCTCACCTCGGTCTCTGGATTGACAAATCCTCTAAGTCTGACATCTACACCATTCGAGTGTACTTTTAAGTAGTAAATTTGCGCCTTCTCTGTCCAAGCGGCATCGCTGATAAGTGGCAGCGCAAATGGGATACTCAAAAGTAAATATATTAGAGACTTCATCCTTGATTCCTTACCAATTCATAAGTGGTAATTAAACCTTTACTCTCCATGTTGGTTAACTGCATCCTATAAAACTATAGCAAATAAAGTCACTTGAATAAGTGGTGCACTGCGTCACAAAGTACTTTTCGGAGTGGGTATTAACGCCCATTCTGGCACCAAAATAAGGCTTCCAGTTTGGGCGTGAATAAATCGAGGTCAAAAGAGGGATATCACGCAGTAGTGGCTTCTGGCAGTTTCAGGTCATCCTTATGAGTAGTTTGAGATGTATGAGGACTAAACAGTTTCTGTGATAGCAAAGCAGACATAAATGCCAAGACAAATAAGGCGCTAAACACCATTCCGCCGGTAATAACTGTAGCTAGACCGCGATAGATGGCTGCGCTACTTCCGGGGTTGAGCACTAAAGGGATATTGCCAAAGATGCAGGTAATTGTTGTAAGCATAATAGGGCGGACACGCAAGCTGGCAGCCATATATATCGCCTCTAATTGAGTGGCTCCGTTTTGTAATGACTTATGGAATTGGTTGACGAGTAATATCGCGTTATTAACTACCAATCCCATTAAGATTACAAAGCCGATCATGGTTATTACATCCAGGCTTTGGGGGGTAAATAGATTTAAAATTTGTAAGCTAATCATTCCGCCTGCAAATGATAAGGGTACAGCACAGAGTACTGCTGCTGCTAACTTTGCGGACCTTTGGGCGAAATACATTAATAAGGCCAATACTGCGATAGCTGCTGCAAAAATTTTTAGGAACTCACTGAGGAACAAGTTGAGTTCATTGGCGCTACCTCTAAACTGTGTATGAAGATCATTGTAGGAACTTTCTGATAAAAAATCTGTCACAGATTGATCAACATCCTCGACAAATGACTTCATAGCAACCCCTTCGGGAGGAGTTAAGTTTATTGATGCACTCACTTCCTGGCCGACACGAAGTATACTGGCTGGCGCCTGAGTGATTTTGGCGTCAGTCAATTCACGTAGAGGAATAAAGCCGTGACTGTTAATCAGTATCTCTGTATTTAGGAGCTTCTCAAGGTTTTGCGGTTCTCTTGCTTTAAAGTAAAAAGGAAGAGTGTTGGTTCCCGTATAGAAGTGCCCAATATATATTCCATCGGTTAAAGCCATCAGATGATGATTTAATTCCGATATCGTAATACCTAAACGAGCTAATTGTACTAGCTTGGGTTGAAATTCAATACGAACCGCTCTATTTTGAAGTGCGCTTCCCTCTTGAATTTGCGCCTCTGGAAACTCTAAGCGTAAATGACTCATCAGCTCACTCCCCGCCATCTGTAGTCGAGATAGCTCTGCCCCTTTGATATCTAACTGGCTAATACGGTTATTGGGTAGGGCAAACCTTAGTAAACCACCTTGTCTGAAATGTATTCGAGTCCCAATTAATCCAAAGAGAGCTTTTTCGTTTAGCCAACTCTTTAGTTCTTCAAAATCCCAGTCCCCTTTTGTGTATAGATAGAGATTGCAATTATTTGGGTTGCAAATTATTCCATAGGTTGAAACTTGGTTCTCTATTTCTTCTCTATTGGCTGTGATTCTATTTACGACCCGTTCCCCAATTTCATTTCTTATGGTCTCTGTGGATAAAGGACTTTCAAAGTTGATATAAACAGAGACCATATTTTGTTTAGGGTCTGGGAGGACATCAATGTCAGGGCTGGAAAAGAAGGTAGCGATGAGTGCGACGGGTAATCCTAACAAAATCACAGTGGAGGCTAGCTTAGGATTGCTTGCAGAACGGATAGAAAGCTTCACCCACCATTCAAGCACCTTATTGATTTTAATACTACTGGATCCCTCCTCAGAAATTGCTGCTTTTACAAGTAAGTGTCTGGCCAATGAGGGTAGTATTAGTAGAGCAAACAATAGTGATGCTAATAATGCGCTTGAAATTGTGAAGGCCAGGTCTTGAAAAAGCTGCCCTGTTGCTGACTGCATAGCAATAATGGGCAGGAACACGATAACACTGGAGATTGTAGATGAAACTAATGAGCCCGAAACTTCTTTGGTTCCCCGCGTGATACTTTCCTGAATATTTATACCCTGCTTGCGCAGTCTTTGAATGTTTTCTACGACAATAATTGCTGCATCGACCATTAACCCGATAGAAAGTGCAATCCCTGCAAGTGAAACAACGTTCATGCTTCTATTTCCAAGATACATTCCCAGAACCACCAGAGAGATACAAATGGGAATGCTTAGAAATATTAGGGTTAGAGTTCTGGGGTTACGTAAAAACCAATAAATGACCAGGCAGGCGAGTAGTGATCCCAGCAAGAGGCTTCCGTATACCAGGCTGAGGGAATTCCGAATACCCGTGGAGTCATCCCGGCTTATGGCGAGCTTCATCCCCAATCGATTTAACTCTCCGTCATTTAATTCTTCTATTGTTGATTTGAGCTGGGCGATAGTTTCTAGAACATTGACATTTTCGGTAGGGCGTAGGTAGAAGTATAGAGATCTATTGCCTTCGAGGGCAAAATATAACCAATCTGAAGCTACACGCTCTTTTACCGAAGCAATATCCGAGAGTTGAATGATTTGGCTTTCTCGTGTTGCGATAGGTAGCGTTGAAAGTTCCTCTAGTGGGATCTGCCCCTTAAAATGAAGGGCATAATCTTTTGATCCAATTTTTAGATTTCCTCCCGAGCGATCCGTTAAATTGTTTAGATTTTCGGTTATCTCACTAATGGTTAAAGAGTACCGAGTCATCTTTTCTGGATCGAACTCAATATCGACCCTTTGGGCAGTGGGTGTGCCGGCCTCTTCAATGGACTGTACACCAGGAACTTTGCTAAAGGCTGGCTTTACATGATTTATAAACGCGTCGATTAATTTAAGTTCGCTAGCTGGCTTCTCAGAATATAGGAAAAAGGATCCAAGCGTAGCCCCTGCACCATTTGCAAAATTGAATACATCCGGTGTGCGAACTTGTGTTGGCCAATTGGGTACTTGGTTGATTTTGGAGAGGACCTCAATATACATTTTCTCCATATTTGCCTCCGAATGGAAGTCAATTACGGTCCAAGCCCAGCTACTATTAACATTGGTTTGCAATTCTTTTAGGTGGCTTAGGCTGGAGAGTTCCTGTTCTAGCGGAGCAATTAGTATTTGTTCTATTTCTTCTGCGGTCTTTCCTGGCCAGGAGGTTGCGAGTGCAATTTGTGGGCGATTAATGGATGGGAGTAGGGCGTTTGGTAAATTTATCCCGGTTATAATCCCGGCTATTATTAGAGTAAAGGTACAACAGATGATAATTGAGCTGTATTTCTCCAGGGACTTCATGTGTTTTCCCTCTTTGTAGGAGTAACGGCTTCATTGAGCTGTAATCCTTCGTAACCCAGTACAATCAAAAGATCGCCAGGAGCAATACTTGAACGTACAACAAAGTAATTATCGAGAGTATCTATTATTTGCACCCTGGTACTAACTGCTCTTTGGTCGTTGTCTAGAGTCCAAACCTTATATTGTCGCCCATTCTCAAGAATTACGGCGTCACTAGGAATTCTAGTAATGTATTCTTGCTCGCTATGACCCGAGAAAGGGGTAAACATAGTTATTTCAAATCGCTGCCCAACCAGTAAGGATTTGAATTTTTGTCTGTTTACTTTAAAGTAGAGATTAAAGTTCTGTGTTTCTGGGTTTACTATATGGCTGATATTTCTGAGTTCAATATCTTGCTCCTTAATTTTGAAGGTGCTATTGCTTAGCAGACTTTCTTTATTTATGTGTTCTTCAGGGAGACTACATTCAATTTGGTTTTCAGTTAGTGGGAGTAACTGCATAATTCTTTGTCCTGGGTTGAGGTTTTCTCCAGGATTAGCTTCTATGCTTAAAACTTGACTATCGGTTTTTGCGTAGTGCAGTAGTCGTTTAGAACGATATTCAGCTGTATTTAGTTGTTGTTCGAGTCTTTGCTTGGTTAATTGATAGGTGTCCACATTGAGCTTAAGGTTATTTAAATGAGACTGAGAAACCATGTCGGCGGAGCGAAGTTTCTCCAGTCTACCTAGTTCTTCTTCTGCATAGTTAAGCTGGCTTTGTGTTAATTCAATATCGGTGCGAATGATCTTCATTTGCTGGGAGAGATAAAAGTCATCCTGGGCTGCTACTAGTTCACCAGCTTTGATAATGGAGCCAATAGGCTTTATTTCTATAAGTTCAGCATCTGAGTGACTAGATATTTGATGTAGGGCAGGGGATGATACAGAGCAAAATAACTTTGTTCTAATAGCTTGCTCCCAGGGTTGCGCTGCTTCTACTAGTACTGTGCGGCTATCGTTGGCAAGGCTATTGGAGCCAATAATTAACAGAATAGGTGGGATGCTACCCATAAAGAGCTTTTTAATTTTACTGTTTCTCATCCTGAGGCTCTGGTCGGTTTTGTTTCTGAATTAATTGTTTAAGAGCGGTAATTGGTATTAAAAATTAAAGAGACTGTAGTGCCTTTAGTATTATTTTTGACTAAAAGGTATTTGGATGAGCTATCTGCTGCAATCTCGGTGCGGTAAGATGAAATCTACAAGGGGTGAGTTGTTCATGTTTAGAATTTTGTAAAATGTCAACTTTCACAATGGATGTCTTTGGCGCCAAAAACTAGGTTTTACTGCATATATTGCAGCGCTTATATGCTCAGCTGGAAATGACGGCGGGAGTGGCGTTGTGAATTTTAGAGTGACTTGCCTGCTCGGGTTTTCTATCGGCGTAATTTGAATAGATCTGTTTGTAACTTACCTAAATGGTAAAGATGTGCCGATATTATAGGACTTAAATAATTAACTTTAATAATGTGGTAAGTAAAATGTATCTAGGTCTGAGATGGCCAAATGGTAGGTTAATTGGTGTTATGTAAAGCGGGTGCACTGATAATGTTCTGTACACCCGACTTGATCTATGCGGAATTTGTGAGGTAGGAGTTAAAACTATAGTTAGAAAGGGCGTTACTCCTCTCGTCTTAACTCCAGACGTTGAGATTCACGTATACGAAAACGCCGCCTGTTTTCTCGCTCTCCATGAATACGTACTCGCTCACCAGATTGCATACCTTTCTGCTTTGCCTCTTTGGCGTCGATAAAGTAGTAGTCACCGGTAGTTTCGTCTTTTACGGAGAAGCGGTGATCCACTTCTCCTGTTTGAAAGTTCTCGGAGATCTCTTCCTCTAACACGCCAGTTACAGTCTCTTCGGCAATCGCTGAAGGGGAAAGGGCGAGAAGTAGGGCTAAGGGTAGATTTTTCATTGCGGTCTTACTCCCCATTAAATTATTCATCGTAAGTTACAGAAACAGTTGCAGAGTTGTTGCTGTTGTCAGTGGTTAGGAATTCAATAGTGATCCCAGCAGATGAGTCAGTAAAGCTGTCCCCGGTAGTTGACAGTGTGGCTACCTGGTTGGCGGTAACATTGTTATTACTGGTGCCGCTAAGATAGTGAACGGTTACCGCATTTTCGTGGTGTGGACGGGGGTTGAGGGTGTCGTGCTCGACGTGGTATTCGATGTAATAGTAGTTTTCTCCATTCCTGCTACCAATACTTTCGGCCTTTAAGAGTTGAGGTAGATCGCCACTAAGCTCACCAGCAGTAAGTTCTATGGCTTGAAACTCAATACTAGTGGTGCTGCCTGCGACCGCCTCAATAGTTTCAGTGTATCCGGGGAATGAGTCATACCAGCCCATATAGTCACGATGACCGCTCCCAAAGAGTCGTGATTGCCAAGCATTGCCCATTAGGGAGCCGTCACTACCATATTCACTCTCACCGCTATCGTTGGTATCCCCATCATTATTATCGTCATTGCCGGCGTGGCTCAGGCCAATATTGTGCCCAATTTCATGGCCCATAATCAGTTGATCACTATCTGCAATTATCATGCTCCAGCGGCCTCCGACAGAGGCGACTCCCGTGCCAACCAGCCCAGTACTGGCCGCAGCTTCCGGGAAAATGTAGACCCGATGACGCCAATCGTTGAGTTCTACAGGTTGGTTGTTGGAGTCTACGTAATTGCTTTCGATCCAACTGGTTGCCCTATCTCTCCATGTATAGCCGCTATCGTTATATTCACTGCCCGAGCGAGATTCTGCATCTTCGATGCTCAATACACCACCATTCTGACTGTCGGCAATGTTGTAGGTAAAGCAGTCTATAGAAGTGCTCTCATCATTGTCTTCACCGTAGCAGTATTGATCTAGTGAGGTGTCATTGCTTAGATGGCGGCTGAACTTTAGTTGTCCCAGGGAGTTTTCATGGTAGGCATTATCAAGAGAATCTGTGTCATTGAAAGCCATATTTGCAATTTGGGTAATGCTGAGATCATCTCCTACGGCGGCATCTGAGAAGTTCATAAAGATAAAGACAATGCTGCTTTCAGTGGCTTCGATGGTTTGAATAGAGAACACTACAGAGAGGGCACTACCATCGGTGAGCTGAAAAGAGATTGTGTCCTCTACGGAGTCACCATCATTCAGATTCTGGGAATTAGTGTTTAATTGATATTCCCAGTTTCCACTTTCATAGAGAGTGAAATCTCCATAGCTTCCAGCCACACTACTGGCTTGAAAGGTGGGGCTATTGCTATCGGTATCCTCAAGGGTGAGAGTGCCACTGGCATACTCTTGTGTCCCTACGATAAGTGATGCCAGGGGATTACTGGGGTTAAAAGTGTAGCCCCCCGTTTCTTCATCACTGTCGTCGTCCCCGTTATCGGAATCATCAGAACCACTGTTGTCTCCGCTGTCGGTACTTGTTTCGGTTTCAGTAGTCTCATCGTTGGAATTACTACTGCTGGACCCTCCTCCACAAGCTGTAAGGAGAACCGATAAGCTGAATGCTGTAAGGAATTTTAGGGTATCAGGCATGACAAACTCGACGTATTTCTTAATCTAATTGAGCAAGGCGATTTGTAATTGATGGACAGCTGCTCAGTGGCCCGGTTCCTGCTGATTATTAGTTAAATGTCTATATTTGGATTCTGGGTCACCTAAGGCAAAATAGCTATCGCTTTTTTGGCAGGTTGTGACGGTGTTGGATCAATTGCTATTAGCGTCTGTAAGTAGTGTGAACCCCGTTTGAGCAATTGATGACAGGGTTCAAAAAGTTAACTAGGTGTAATGAGTAGGATAAAGGAATGAGACCTATATTTGAACGTAGAGTGCACTTAACCCCATTAGCTTTTTTGCACAGGTGGGAGTCTGAAATTGGGGTGTTTATAGTTGGGGTTGATTAGAGGGAAATATGGATGTTGTCTTTCGTTGAAACAATCAAAGAAGGTGGAAGGAAGGGTAGGTTAATTGTTGTTGTGGCCGGTATAGGACTTTTGATCGCCGTGATATATCAACTGGCTACTCGCCTAAACCTTAATACAGCTTATTCTGTCGGAGAGATTATAGACTCACTTCATGGGGTAGAAGTTTATTACAATGGAGGAGTTAATAATGTTGAAGAGCGCAACACCTCGGAAGACGGTTATAATCTTGGCCTAAGGTACCAGTGTGTTGAGTTTGTTAAGCGCTATTATTACGAGCGATTTGGGCATCGAATGCCGGATACATTTGGACATGCTAGAGATTTTTTTGACCTGACAGTCCAGCACGGGAGTGTGAATACCAAAAGAGGATTACGGCAGTTTCACAACCAAGGTAATACCCCTCCGAATATTGGCGATATCGTTGTTTATAGCCCCTCCCTTTTTAACCCTTATGGCCATGTAGCTATCGTTTCTATGGTAGATATAGAGAATGCTACCCTGGAGATTATTCAGCAGAACGCGGGTCCATTTTCTCCCTCCCGAGAGCGTTACCCACTTATTTTCATGCCCCCAGGGCAATGGTATGTAGAGAATAACCGTATTCTCGGATGGTTGCGCAAAGAGTGATCAGCTTTTCAGAGGGTTATTTAATGGATAACCCCCTCCATTAATCTCGGTCAAAAGCCATTTATCTGATTCCAGTACCGTTGGTCTTATCCGATGGTATGGGCCTGGAAGGTTGGTAGTGTGCTTCCCACGAATGGAGGCAACTATGAAACTATATTCTCTTTGGGCGCTACCTCTACTGATTGGTAGTGCTACTAGCCAGGCGGAAGCCCTTGAATCACAGTGGGAGCTGGCGATGACAGCCGCTTATGATCGCGCTTCTGATAGCTCACTTTTTGAGGCGCAATCAAGTGTGTCTCGGCAAGCTTTACTACAGGGGGCACTACAGTATGAAGCTTGGGAAGTGCAGATCTCTGCATTCCACCAGGCAGAGCGCGGTGGCAGTGAAGACTTAGAGTTGGTAGTTGAGGAGCTTTTCTGGCAGGGGAGCTGGCAGGACTGGGATTGGTTGCTGGGCAAACGCCGCCTGGACTTTGGTGTTGGTTATGGTCATCGTCCGCTGGATTGGTTTCTACCCATAGAGCGGAATCCGGTATCACTTCAAGTGAGCGAAGGAGTTGGGGTGGTGTCTGCCAGTCGTTTCACTGAGAATGGAGAGCTAAGTGTAATGCTGGTGGATGCCGGTATCAGCCAGGCCTCTGGGGGTGACCACCCAAAGGGATTTGCCATGCGCTGGTATCAGCTTGGAACTAGTGCAGAGTGGCAGTTACTGGGTTACATGGATGATCAGCGAGGTATGAACTTAGGGGGAAGCTGGGTTAATACTTATGGAGAGCAATGGGAGATCCATACAGAATGGCGCTACCAGCAAGAATACTGGCGCTGGCGAGCCCCAGCTTTGATGGCTATGCCAAAACAGGAGCAGATGGATGATGGCTGGCAAGCTCTTATAGGGATGACATGGGCAAACAGCATTGGGCATTCGGTTATTTTAGAGTACTGGTTTGATAGTCGGGCCTGGGGGAAAAGCGAATGGGAGCAGGTGTTTGATAACAGCCTGTGGTACCAAAATCAGGGAGTGCAGTGGGATGGCCTTCGCCAATCCTCAGCGATGGCCTTTTTAAGTGATAATACCCTGAGGCACAATTTACTTTTACATTGGACGCTTACCAATAATGAGTACCATCCAAAAGTAGATTTAATATACACGCCTGAAGATGGTGGCCTTATTTTAACTATCGGGGGTGAGAGGGAGATTGCGGACGATTGGGTACTTGGAACATCCGTAAGATATTTTGCTGGTCCTGATGAGTCTGCTTTTGCGCAGCTCCAAAACCAGGCTGTATTTACCTTGAGTACGACTATTGTTTTTTGAGTGGAGTTAAGGGTGAATCTGTTAAGAGAGTGCTTACGTACATTGATAATTTGTGTGGTGGTGGCGGTAATTACCCAGGCTATCTGGGGGGGGAGCTATGCAGTTCACGGCGTAATTTCTCTGGCGTACGGATTTATAGCGACATCCACGAGGCAGGTAGTCGAGTTTTTCAAGCCCACCTGGCCCTCAAAAGTAAAGTATGCGGTAGTGAGTTTAGCGGCAATTGTCCTGGGAACTCTACATGCTTGGTGGTGGGTATCGGGTTTTGGGGAATTTCGGGCACTTGATTTTTTAATTATTGCCATTCTTCTTTCCATTTTTCTCTATCAAGTCCATCTTAACCGGGAGCAATCTCACCAGCTTGAGAGGGAACGTCAGGAAGCTGAATTGTTAAAGCTTGAACAACAAAAGACTCTTGCTCAAAGCCAGCTAAAAGTGCTGCAAAGCCAGATAGAGCCTCATTTTCTATTCAATACTCTGGCCAATCTAAAAATGCTAATTCGTCACGACCCTCAAAAGGCAGAAGACCTACTGGATAACTTTAGTGATCTCTTGCGAATTAGCTTGAAAAAATCCCGTTCCGACCAGGTATCTTTAAAGGTTGAGCTTAGCAGTTTGAAATGCTATTTAGAGATTCAAAAGATACGCCTGGGGGAAAGGTTAGAGTATGAAGTTGATTTATCAGAGGATGTGAGTTTAGAGACATTTGTTCCCCCGTTACTTGTGCAACCCTTAGTCGAAAATGCAATTTTTCATGGCATTGAGCCTGCAGCCAAAGGTGGGCTGGTCAGGTTGCGGGTGAAACAGAAAGAAAACCAGTGGGTTATTGAGGTAGAAGATAACGGTGTGGGGCTCGCTGCTGGAGCTAATAAACTTAGCCCCAGCAAACACAATGGGATTGCGCTAAGCAATATTAGGGAGCGACTTTCTACCCTTTACCAAGAGCGTGGTAAGCTACTGATTCAAAGTAATAATCAGGGCGGAGTAACTGCCCGTTTGGAGTTTCCATGCGTGCCATAATTGCAGATGATGAGCCTTTATTGCGTCACCATCTCGACCAAATGCTAGCCGATATTTTTCCTGAGCTTGAGGTTATTGGTAAAGCTTGTGATGGTAACGAAGCGTTAGCTCTGTGCCAGCGAGAGGAGCCTGATGTGGTTTTTCTCGATATTCGTATGCCTGGAATGGATGGTTTGGCTGTTGCTGAGGCTCTTGGCAAATTACAAACAAATCCTATTGTTGTTTTTATCACGGCCTATGATGAGTATGCTGTAAGTGCTTTTGAGCATGAGGCAGCCGACTATCTGCTAAAACCTATTGATGACAAGCGATTGGAAAAAGCTTGTGATCGTATTCGGCAGCGCCTGAGAGACCGGGAAGAGGGTAACCTAAAGTCAGGACCTGATATTGAGGCGTTACTGAGGCAGCTTTCCTTAAGCAGACCTGAGTACCTTCGTTGGATTAAGGCAAGCAAGGGAGAAGATATTCATCTGATTGCCTGCGATGAGGTTTCGGCATTTGTGGCAGAGGACAAATATACGACGGTTTACTCCGGTCAGGGTGAGCATATTATCAGAACCCCACTAAAGGAGCTGTTAGCCCAGTTGGAACCAGATTTATTTTGGCAGATCCACCGTTCTACAATTGTCTGTGTGAAGCGCATTCAAAAAGTATGCCGTGGAATAACTGGCGGTGTATCTGTGGTGATGGATGACGGGCGTCAATATACAGTGAGTCGCAGGGCTGCTTCGTTGTTTAAAACAATGTAGCGATCAACAATTTATAATTATCTTAACTTAGGGGGTGATCCCTCTAATTAAATTGATATGTATGTCAGAGATTCATATCTGCTACCTAAGATTTAGTAACTTTACCCCCCCTTATTTTTGAAGGCCGGACACTCAGGTTGGTTTGGTATCGATAGATCTTTAATCTAAATGCACAAACTGCCGCTGATCAAAGGAAGGGTGATAAGGCGGGGTTACGATAAGAGAGTATAGCGTTAAAGATGATATTGGCTTTATTGAATTGCTATTAAAGCCGTGCTTGAAACTTAATGTGATTTTAATTGCTAAGACTTTAGGATGGTTGCTTTTTGGGGTTGAATTTGGACGCTTTTTTATATATTTGTATGCTATTGCTATATAGTTTGACTATTAATCTTGTGTGAGCTGAGGGGGTTGTTTTTGTAATTGTCGGTAATTTACTTTAGGAGTTTGATTGGCATAATTGCCCGCGACTTGAGGGTTGGAGTGTTTTTTTAATTGTAGATTAACTATTTTGGTGGATTTGAGTTTGTTCATGCCTGGTGCTTGAGATTCTATCTGGAGGTCTATTTTCTGCTCTTTTGACTTGTTAAATAGGCTAAGATTTTTCTTTATGGTTTTTCTGTTTTAGACCACTTTCTTAAATGGCTGGGAAGGTATATATGCTGCCTTCTTTCCGAAAGTGCCTAATCTATTTTCCCTCTTGTAATGGCAGGTATTCTGCTGTGAGTACCTGTGTGTAAATTTTCTCCGATAATTAATGGAATAATTATGTTGGATAGTTATAAGTTGGATTCTTCTTCTGTAGAAGGAGTTGAGGATCTAATTGAGGTAAAATCTCCCTACTTTGCACTAGAGGCTTTACATTTTGACGCTGACGGCTGGCTTGTTGCTAAAGTGCCTGTGCAATGTCAAAGTACATATGAAAGTAGTTTAATGGATGTCGCGGAGATTGGTCGACACTTGGCAATTTTGGGCTCTTGTTTTGGCGCTTTGGCCAATCCAGTGAGATCCAAGCATTATTACCTGGCGCGCAAAGCTGATTTGAAAACTTATGATAGCTTTGTTTCTGATATGCGCCCTGATCATCTTCTGGCCCGAACCAAAGCCGTATTTACCAATAAGAGAGAGTTGGTTGCTGAGGCTGAATTGTTAGACCCTGCCGGTGAAGTGGCGGCACGGCTTAACGTGAAATATCATGTAATGCGGGAGAGATCTTTCCATAAGATATATAGTGATAGCATCCATGCTTTCACTCCTGTTATTAGCAATATTAATCCTTACTCCAAAAGTATTGATATTAATGTACATAATATTGATCTAATGTCTCTGACGGCAAGTATCGGTAGAGTTACTCCAGAAATGTGCATGGGGCATTTTGATCGGGTGAAAGCGTTGCCCGTTGCTATTGCCTCGCAGAGCCTTATTAAGTCATGTTGTATATTTTTGAGGCGGTTGACAGGTGAAGATAGTGCTCGATTTATTGTTACCTCTGCGGATTTGTGTGCGGACAACTTAGCGCTGGCAGGACAAGATGTAGATATAAAAGTAGAACTCTTAGATGTTGAAAACGATGTTTTTATTGTTCGTACTATAGCTACAAATAATTTGGGGCAGTCTGTCGGTGAAATGATCACCCATATTGCAATGGTGGATTAGTCTTTGTAAATTTCATTTGATATTTTATACAGATCAAAGGAACTGCTCTTTTGGTCTGTATCCACTCTATGTGCATCGCGCACTCTTATTAGTATCAATTTAGATACCAGGTCTTCAATATTTTGGCGATTATGCAGTCTTTACTAATTGGTACACTCTCCTGAGTTTAGACGCTTTAACGATAGCATCTCTTCGCGTGCAGTAATTTTCCACCTATCCATCCTCTAGAGCCATTCAGCATAAGTTTTTGCCTCTTATCCTCTCCAGAGACAGTTCATCGCACTGTCCTGAATGATATTTGGATGCTAGGTAATCTATTAAAAATTCAGAAGCAAGGAGAAGTGTAATGAAAAGGTTACTTGTAATAATGGCTTTAAATCTTGGGGTGAGCGTTTCATCCTTTGCTGCCCAGGACGCAAAAATGGAAGATTTGTACCAAAAAGCGGCAGCACAGGGTGGGACGGCGATAGAGGAGTCCTATGAGGCTTTTAAGACATTACAGAAAGATAACCCTTCTGATCCTATTGTACTTTTTTACCTGGGGGCTAGTGAGACTCTAATGGCAAAAGAAAGCTGGTTGCCCTGGAGAAAGGTCAGTTATGCAGAGAATGGAATTGCCCGTATGGATAAGGCGCTCACCATAATTGAAGAAATGGATAACCCTGGTCGTTCCTCTCAGGGGATGCCTCAAGACTTGTTGCTCAAAGGAATTGCTGCAACAACTTTTACTAAGGTGCCAAAGTTCTTTAATTCTTTTGACCGTGGGTTTGAACTTTATCATGAGTTGATGGGTGATCCACGCATAGGATATATGCCGCCAGACGCTACTCGCTGGATTTACTGTGGCGCATTGCAGGCTGCAGAGCTTGAGGGTGACAAGGAGTTAGTGAATTTATGGGGAGCAAAGGCTGAGAGTCATGGCATATCAAATCCATGTGGTGATGTTAAAAACTCTGACTAATAGTGCGAACAGGTAGTAAATCTATGTTACAGCTCACTCATATTGAAAAGACTTACACTTCCGGTGAGGTTCAACTTAGGGCCCTAAAAGATGTGAATCTGGATATTCGAGCAGGCACTATGGTAGCTCTGTGTGGACCATCAGGGTCTGGTAAAAGTACCTTGTTAAATATTTGCGGGCTACTGGATCATGATTACAGCGGAGAAGTCTGCTTTGCCGGCGAGGTGCTGAGAAAAAGCCATCGGCAGTCAATGAAGATCCGTCGTACCCAGCTGGGTTTTGTATTCCAAAAGTTTAATTTGGTTCCGGTAATGACAGCCTTTGAGAATGTAGCCTTTCCACTTCTTTTGAATGGAATGAAAGAAGGTGAAGTAAGGCGGCGTGTAATGGGCATGTTGGATCATGTCGGGCTGTCCCAGTTTTCCAACTACAGGCCAGATCGACTTTCAGGTGGACAACAGCAGAGAGTAGCAATCGCTCGAGCACTGGTGCATCAGCCCAAACTGGTAATTGCTGATGAACCTACGGCCAGCTTGGATAGTGTTACCGCACAACAAATTATTGAGTTAATGAAAAATTTGGGAGTGGAGCAAAAAACAGCTTTTATTGTTGCCAGTCATGATGATCGAATGACTCGTCATTGCGATAGAGTTGTTGAGTTGAAAGATGGTGTAATTCTGCAGGAGAGTGCTTTATGCGTCGCTTAAAAGTCGCGGTTTTAAATTTATTGCGCAATCGCCGCAGAAGCTTTCTTGCTGTTGCCATTATCTCCATTGTGGTAACGGCCTTGATGACCTCCGGAGGTTTTGGCCTATTTACATATCAATCCCTTAAAGAGAGCGCGGCGCGCAGTGAGGGGCATTTGGTGCTAACACAGCCGGGATATTTCTCTTCTGATGAGGACTTTCCTCTTCAGCTTGGTTTAGATAATGCCAATAAATTACGTAGGGACTTGTTGGTTGAGGAAAATGTGAAGGCCGTGCAGCCTAGAGTTTATCTGCAAGGGTTAATTTCCAATGGTGATAAGTCTTCTATTTTTTTAGGTCAGGGGATATTGCCAAGTGAATTTCGGGTGAAGGGGCCTTTTCTAAATGTCACTGAGGGCAGTATTTTATCAAACCGTGAAGATATCAGTGATCCTGAGATTATGCTGGGTAAAGATCTCGCAAGAAATCTTAATGTAAGGCCTGGGGATTATATTACTTTAATGTCCTCTACAGTTCATGGGGCTCTCAATGCAATAGATTTTAAGGTTAGGGGAGTTTTCGGGACTGGTGTTCCAGATATGGATAAGCGTCAAGTATATATTTCTGTTCAGGCTGCGCAGTTCCTTTTAGATAGTGACAGGGTCTCAACCATGGCAATCTATGGCTACAGCCTTGATAAGACATCGAGCTTGCAGGAAAGACTGCGTGAGTTAGTTCCAGAGTTGGAAATTACAACTTGGGAGGATCGTGCCTTTTTCTATCAGGGAGTGAAGAGTCTTTATGATCGAATTTTTGGGTTGATGGGCATCATTATGGCACTGGTTATCTTTGTCTCGCTTTTCAATACGCTGGCAATGTCGGTAACAGAGAGAACACGGGAAATAGGTACCTTGTCCGCACTGGGTGCATCCAAAGTGGAATTGATAACTGGGTTTATATTGGAGGCTTTAGTACTTGCTGTAGTGGGTTCTTTAGCAGGTGTTATTTTGGCTGGTCTGATAAGCGCTGGGTTGATGATGTTTGACATTACTATGCCGCCACCTCCGGGAAAAACAACGGGGTATCCTTTGACTGTTTATTTCTCTATTAACTTGGCTTGGATGATTTCGGTTGCAATAGCTGCGATATGTGTTTTTTCATCCTTCCTTGCGGCGCGGAAAGGTGTCAATAAACCGATTACTGAGGCATTGGTCCATGTATAAATTAAGATTAGGCAGAGTTAGCTTGGCGATTGGTTTGTTGCTGATGTTCTCTCCCCTTGTTTTAGCTGGGACTGAGGAGAAGGAAAGTCTTTTTTCCGCTGTACAGGTAGAAAGCATGTTGGCCAAAGCCGATTCCTATCGTCTTGGAGAGTCATCTTCAAAAGTTGTCACCAACATCCAGGTTTTTAAACAGGGAGAGTTAGAAAGCGAAGATCGCTACCATGTTTATACTCGCCCTGAGAGAAAATCATTGGTGGTATTTAAAGGTGTTGGTGAAGAGGGGCAAAAAATGCTGATGCTGCAGGATAACTACTGGTTATTGATGCCCCGCAGCCGCCGCCCTATCCGCATAACACCGATGCAAAGATTGCTGGGGGAGGCTTCAATTGGTGATATCGCCACTTTGACCTGGAGCCAGGACTATCGGGGGCAATTCGAGGCAAGTGAAATTCTAAAGGATAAATTGACCCACAAACTTCAGCTGGAGGCAAAAACCAAAGGAGCCAGCTATCAAAAGATAAAATTGTGGCTTGATAGTGAGAGTTTCTTCCCAATCCAAGCGGAGCTTTACTTGAAATCTGGAAAGTTGGCTAAGGTTGCGCATTTTGTATCGGGGATAAAGGATGAAGAGCTATTTGTGCAGGAGATGGTTTTGGTTGATAGCATCAAAGCTACCACTGAAACCAGAGTTCACTACGAAAGTAGCACTGCGCATCAGTTAGCGGAAAAATTTTACAATCCGGCTTACTTGAGTCGGCAGCCAAAAATGGATCTGTGAGAGTGGATCTGAGCGGGTAACTGCCTCTGCCAGTATCAATTCCGATACTGGCAGAGGTGCGGAAAATTAGGCTGTCTCAATTGATGCTATTTGAATTTTCCGCTCTTCGGAAAAAGCTCTACCAAGCTCTTCTGCCTCCCTGAGACGTTTTATTTTATCAAAGAACAATTGGGCTTCAGGAAAAGCCAATTTCAAGTAAGCGAGCCATTGCTTAATACGATTGCCCAGATACTTGGAAGGGTAAACTTCTCGGGTGGTTTGATAGTAACCCCAAAGAATTTCAATAATCTCTTGCCAGCCCATTGCTATATAGCTCTCACCTGAGCAGTAGGCTTTTATCTGCTTGCCCAAATCTGGCCTGGCTAGCAGGCTGCGACCAAACATAAATGCTTCGCATCCGGTTACTTCACGGCAGCGTTGAAATTCCTCAAGTGTCCAGATATCCCCGTTGGCAATGACTGGGATTTCGAGTTTTTGGCGAATTCCACCGATGTATTCCCAGTAGGCTGGGGGTTTATAGCCATCGACTTTGGAGCGAGCGTGTACTGCCAGTTCATTTGCGCCGCCAGCTGCTGCGGCCTGGGCGTTATCCATATAGCTAGAGCGATCATTAAAGCCCAGTCGGATTTTTGCGGTGACCGGGATGTTTTCCGGGACAGCGCGGCGAACCGCTCCTACAATAGCTTCCACTCTGTGAGGGCTTTGCAATAGGCAGGCGCCACCGTCGCTATTATTTACTGATTTTGCAGGGCAGCCGAAGTTAAGATCAATTGCTGTAGCACCGAACTCAACTGCTTTTACTGCATTAATTGCCATTGCTTTGGGGTTGCCGCCTAACAGCTGTAACCGAACTGGAATCCCGCTTGGGGTCTTGGCACCTTTGTCGACCTCTGGGCACAAGCGGGTGAATACTCTGCGAGGCAAGCGAGTATTAGTGACACGAACAAACTCTGTAACACAGATATCGACCCCTCCAATGGCGGAGAGCAGGGCACGCACGTGATGGTCGATTACCCCCTCCATTGGTGCCTGGTAAATCGTAGGTTCTGGGGTAGGTGTCTTGTCGGTCATAAGTCAGTTGAGAGGTAAATCATAAATCTAAAGGCGCATATTCTATCAGCAAGTTATTGTAATGGCGCAAAAACGATCATTCTTCAGTATATAAAAGTAGGAGAAATAAACTCAGCCTATTGATGTTTCGCACCAAAATTGGGCGTGGTAATTTAGACCCCTCCGTTGCCCCTGAAACCAATAAGTGTTTGATTTTAAAAGCAACTTGTATTGATAATAGAAAAATATCAGCATTTTGGAACTAACGAATTTTTTCCTGTGTGCCCGCTCTTTTTGGGGGAGGATCAGGTGCAGCGGCGGTTGAAATTACCAGTCTAGGGAATAAGATTCCGATGTGCAGAAATTTGGGACGGCTGGGCTAAGTGAGATTTTCCCGGGCAAGTTTATTGGTTGTACGACATAAATTTGTTTAATTGTGAGCGAAGATTTTACATACGCACAAAATATCAATTGGGGTGTTTCAGCTGTCCTGAATAAATAGATACGTAAATTCATAGTGTTACGGGCACAGATGAAACCGTCCAGGATGGATGGTTTTATTGCCTGGCGCCAGGGGGAATAAACAGTGCAAGAAACACTTTTGCAACAGGGGCTAGATATCACCCTGTTTGGTATGGGAATTGTTTTTACTTTTCTGCTATTGCTGGTGATCGGTACCGGTATTATGTCGAGAGTCATCTCCCGCTATTTCCCCGAAGCGGAGCCCGTATCCCACGCGCCTTCCCCAACCGCTGGGAATGATAAGGCCCATTTACATGCGGTGATTAAAGCGGCGATCGAACAGCATCGCAAAAGACGCTAACCACCAATCGCTTCCAAACAATTTCCAATAATTTCTGCCGAGAGAGATAACCCATGACTGAGGTTAAAAAGCCATTGGGGATTACCGATGTAGTCCTGCGCGATGCCCACCAGTCACTGTTCGCTACCCGACTGCGACTGGACGATATGCTGCCGATTGCTGAGAAGCTCGATAAAGTTGGCTTCTGGTCTCTGGAGTCCTGGGGGGGTGCCACTTTCGACTCCTGCATTCGCTATCTCGGCGAAGATCCCTGGGAGCGTATTCGCGAACTGAAGAAAGCTATGCCGAACACGCCCCAACAGATGCTGTTCAGGGGACAGAATATTCTCGGCTACCGCCACTATGCGGATGACGTGGTTGAGAAGTTTGTAGAGCGCGCTGCAGTCAATGGGGTAGACGTGTTCCGCGTGTTCGACGCGATGAACGATATGCGCAACCTGAAAACCGCACTGGCTGCGGTGAAGAAACAAGAGAAGCACGCTCAGGGCACCATCTCCTATACCGTGAGCCCAGTACACACCATGGACTTGTGGGTGGATCTGGGGCGCCAGATCGAGGATATGGGAGCGGATTCCATCGCGATCAAGGACATGGCCGGTCTGCTGCGCCCCTATGAGGGCTACGAGCTGGTGAAACGTTTGAAGGCCGCCGTGGACATCCCCATCCATATGCAGTGTCACGCTACTACCGGTTTATCTACGGCTACCGCTCTCAAGTGTATCGAGGCGGGTATCGACAACGTGGACACCGCGATCAGCTCTATGTCCATGACCTATGGTCACAGCCCAACCGAAGCGTTGGTGGCCATTTTGGAAGGCACTGAGCGGGACACCGGGCTGGATATTAACCTGCTGGAAGAAATTGCGGCTTACTTCCGTAACGTCCGCAAGAAATACGCGAAGTTTGAGGGCTCCTTGAAAGGCGTGGACTCCCGCATCCTGGTGGCCCAGGTGCCGGGTGGCATGCTCACCAATATGGAGAGCCAGCTGCGCGAACAGGGCGCCGGGGATCGCTTGGATGATGTGCTAGAGGAAATCCCGCGGGTGCGTGAAGACCTGGGCTTTATCCCGCTGGTTACCCCCACCTCCCAGATTGTGGGTACCCAGGCGGTGCTCAATGTCCTGACTGGAGAGCGTTACAAGTCGATCTCTAAAGAGACTGCCGGAGTCTTGAAAGGTGAGTACGGTGCGACGCCTGCTGAAGTTAACCAGGAGCTGCAAGTCCGGGTGCTTGATGGCGCTAATCCGGTTACTTGCCGTCCGGCGGATCTATTGGCACCGGAGTTGGACAAATTGACTCTGGAGCTTCAAGAGAAAACCGGTGAACAGGATGTAGTCTTGACCGATGGTGAGGGGGAGATCGACGATGTGCTTACCTATGCACTCTTCCCGCAGATTGGCCTGAAGTTCCTGAAAAACCGTGGTAATCCAGAAGCTTTCGAGCCAGTACCTACCGGTAATGAAGGTGCTGCAGTCAAGAACGACAAAGGTGAAGAAGTTTACACCGTGACTGTAGAGGGACAGAGCTACACCGTCACTGTGGCCGATGGTGGCGACTTAACCAATATTGCTCCGGTGTCTGGTAGTGCTTCTGCACCAGCAGCTGGTGCACCTTCCGTGCCCGCCACCGGCGGTGAGCCGGTTAATGCGCCTCTCGCTGGAAATATCTTCAAAGTAATGGTGAAGCCTGGGGACCAGGTGAGCGAAGGTCAGGCGGTGTTAGTACTGGAAGCGATGAAGATGGAAACTGTGGTGAGTGCCCCTCGTGCCGGTAACGTCGCCAGTGTGGCAGTAAAAGAAGGCGATTCAGTGGCGGTGGGTGATGCCCTGCTGTCTATTGCATAGCCAAAGGTAGGAGTCACACGTGGATAATCTGATTACTCTTTGGCATTCCTCCGGTGTCGCGCAGATGGCATCGGGCCAGTTCATTATGATTTTGGTGGGCCTGGGCCTGCTGTTTTTGGCCATTCGCAAAAACTTTGAGCCCCTGCTTTTGGTGCCTATCGGTTTCGGCGGAATCCTGGCCAATATTCCCGGCGCTGATTTGGCACTCTCAGCCGCAGAGACAGCCCTTACCCAGGGAGATGGAGCTGTTTTGGCGCAAATGGCCCAGATCCTGGGCCTTGATAGTACTTCAGCTTTACCCGCGCTAAAGGAAGCTCTGGCCAGTGCGCCGGCAGCCGTGCAGGTACAAGCAGCTGAGTTTGCCCGGGATGCCGGTTTCAATAACGGTATGTTGTATAACTTCTATTCCGTAGCTATTGCTTCCGGCATTGCACCGTTGGTGATTTTTATGGGCGTAGGGGCTATGACCGACTTTGGTCCGTTACTAGCCAATCCGCGCACCTTGTTCCTCGGTGCAGCGGCCCAGTTTGGGATCTTTGCCACGGTGCTCGGTGCTGTGGGTCTCTCGGTAGCGGGAATCATGGACTTCTCAATCGCCGATGCCGCTGCGATCGGTATTATCGGTGGAGCAGATGGCCCTACAGCTATCTATGTTTCCAGCCTATTGGCCCCGGACCTGTTGGGGGCTATTGCTGTAGCGGCTTATTCGTATATGGCGCTAGTGCCTATGATTCAGCCGCCGATTATGCGAGCCCTGACCACTGAGCAGGAACGCAAAATTGAAATGGTGCAATTGCGCCATGTGAGCAAGCGGGAAAAAATTGCCTTCCCGATGTTGCTGCTGATTTTGGTGGCCCTGTTCCTGCCGGCTGCTGCACCGCTATTGGGTATGTTCTGCTTTGGTAACCTGATGCGTGAGTGCGGGGTCGTTTCCCGGTTGTCGGACACTGCTCAGAACGCGCTGATCAATATCACCACTATTTTCCTGGGACTTTCCGTTGGTTCGAAATTGGCGGCAGACAAATTCCTAGACCCTAAAACCCTGGGTATTTTGGCTTTGGGTATTGTGGCGTTTGCGATCGGCACTGCGGCTGGCGTGTTGATGGCTAAGTTGATCAATGTATTCAGCAAGCACAAGATTAATCCATTGATTGGTTCTGCCGGTGTTTCTGCCGTACCTATGGCCGCGCGGGTGTCCAACAAAGTGGGGCTCGAATCCAATCCTCACAACTTCCTGTTGATGCACGCAATGGGCCCCAACGTAGCTGGTGTTATCGGTTCTGCGGTGGCTGCGGGTGTGATGATCAGTATGGTGCGGAGCCTTACTGGCGGGTAACCAAAATCCATGGCTTTGGAAGAGAGGGCGAACAGTGTTCGCCCTTTTTTGTTGACCTAAAACAAATGTATTTTGTCCGCTTTTGCTGGTTAAAACAGATCCTTCTGATTTAAATAATGTGAAGAGGCAGTCATAGCTGGAGTAGGTATGTTAATCCGGTCAACAGAGCATCTCCATCGATAGAATTCATTTTGAGTTAAGGTTAGTTGCGCTATATTCCTCCCAAAATTTTTACTGGAATAAAAATTCATTAGGAAGTAACCCCAATGCGTAGTTTGCCATTCTTAATTGCCTTAGCTCTTTTCTCCACCAGTGCATTTGCACATGATAATCATCAAACTGCGGAAGAAGTCCGCCTGTTAAAGAAAGAGGTAGTTAAGCTCCGTAAAGAAGTACACTCTGATCACAAGCACGGTGCTGGAGCTGAAAATGTTCGTGACTTAGAAAAAGAAGTGGTTAAGTTGCGAAAAAATGTCCATCGGCTTCAGGACTTGATTTTGGAGTTGCAGGCGAGTATTGACGCTCAGTCTGAATTGGCACATCCAGTTCCGGTGGAGGAGCGCCCTAAGTGGGCCTGCTATATGTCAGATGTAAAAGCTGGCGGTATTCACTCTAAAGGTTTTAGTCGTATTGAAGCGAAGGGGAGATTACTTGAAATTTGCTCCCAACGTGGTGGCCTTTGCTTTGAGAGTGGAATTGAATGCTCCGATGAGTAGTAACTAATTGTCAGTTTAATATGGGGCGGCTACTCTTGAGTGAGTTTGCGCCCCTGGCTACCCCTTACAAAGTAAGGTTGATAACTATTAGGTGGGTGTACAGCTTTGCACCACTTGTTCATACTTAAGCTTCTTATCTAATCTAAGGTTGCCTTGTTTACAGAAGTGAGTGTCTAGGATCTTATATAAAAAGTCTCGCCCTTGCTGATGGAATTTCTCTGAGGAACCGTAGGTCTTAAAGTATTCAGGAAAGAGTTGGGCAATATCTTCACTGGACCACTCTAGGTGAAACTGCAACCCCATTATTCTTTCGCTGAATAAAAAGGCCTGATGAGGGCACAAATCAGATTCAGCCAAGCAGCTTGCCCCCTCCGGAATTTCAAAAAAATAACTATGTGCCTGGAACACATTCTCTAAATTAAAATTCAGTGCTGTTGTAGACCTTATAGGTAGCCAGCCTATTTCCTCTTGAGGAAGCTGGCGAATCTCTGCTTCCAATGCATGTGCAAGAATCTGTGCCCCAAGGCAGATGCCCAATATTGGGATCGGAAGTTCAATGCAGTTTTTTACCCATGCAATCTCATTGGCAAGCCAGGGGAGCCTTACGCGCTCACAAACGTTCATCATCCCACCAAGGATAATAACTCCGCTAAAGCCGCTTTGAGGAAGTGGTGACTTCTGGGGGTTAATGATAGAAAGCGGTATTCGCTTCTCTGTAGCCCAGTCATAAATATACCCCGGGCCCTCAGTCTCCTCATGTTGGATAATCAGTATCGGTTTGGTCATTTACTGGAAATCCTGACTTTCAAAATACAGCTCTTCCTTATAGTGGATGCCGGCTTTAGTTAGGCTTTTTGGCCAGCTATCTTTCGAAAGCGGTTTTAAACTGCTGCTATAAATGTCGCTGGAAAAATTATGGTCGGTGCTGACCAGCAGTATTTGGTCGAAGCTGGGGGTGGATGCAATTTCATGCACAAGCAAAGTGTAATTTTTAAGGAGTATTAATTGGTAGTGCCCATTTTCTGTTCGGGTAAGGGGGCTGTCCATTAGTCGAGAGGTTACCCGGAAAGCAACAGCTTGCAGAGCAAGTTTTCCTCCTCGTTCAAAATGCCCTGTAAACAATTTGGCGTTAAAGGCATTAAGTTTTCCCTCGCGTAGTTCGCGTAAAGAAAATTCCTCTGGAAGCAATGTAACTAACTCGTTTCGCTTGAGGAGGTTTTGCACCTCCTCCTGGTCATCAGTCTCCAATTCCAAAATAACTTGATGACTGTGTTTTCCGCTATGTAGTGGCAAGTGTGTGGCAATAACTTGCTCGCCGACGGTAAACAGGGCCATGCCATGAATTCCGATCGAAGTGTCATTTTGTTCTAGTGAAGGATGTGCGAAGCATACGTTTGAGCTGATTATCAGAGCCAAAAAGAGAAGAACATTTTTCATCGGTTTTGTGTAGCTATGACCTTGGATGCAGGGGATTCTAAGCGTACATTAGTGAATAATCGATTCAATAATGGAGACATTTGATTCCACTATGGAAATAGAAGCACTTGAGAAATTTCTAGTTATTGCAGCGACGGAGAACCTGCAACGCTCCGCAGACAGGCTGGATACGAGTCCAGGCGGACTGAGTAAAACCCTAAAGCGGCTGGAAGGAGAGCTGGGTACTCGCCTGTTTGACCGAGTTGGCAAGCAACTGAAAATCAATGATGCAGGCCGCAGACTGCAAAGTCGGGCGGTTGAGATGGTGGCGATTGCCAGAAGAATTCGCTCTGAAGTTGGTGAGCTAGAGGGAAATCAGGAGTGCCGAATTGCTGCTCCGACCATGCTGCAACTAGCCTGGGGTACATTTATTCACCGCAAAATTATTAGTGAGGAATCAGGAGCGCGGTTGTCATTTACATCGGCCTATGAAGCTTTAGCATTGAAGATGTTATCCAGAGGGGAGGTAGACCTGGCCCTGATAACCGGGGCGGTTTTGGGGCAGTTGTCATCCACAATGGATGCTCGGCCACTTGGCTCAGTATCAATGTGTATTGCTGCAGGGCCTGACCACCCTTTGATAGTGGAGCAGGGGGCTGAGGTGAAGGCTTCACTGTCAGATATCTTGCAATATCCATTTGCCGCACCGAGGATATCACCCTTCTGTGGTGAAGAGCGGGGGATAGGTAGCGATGGGTGGCCAGAAATTAATTATCCTCGTAAGGTGCAGGTCGTTGTAAATGATTATGGGGTTCTTTGCCAGCTAGTAAAAAATAGTAGGCTGCTCGCTTTTCTGCCTGAGCCTCTGATAACTGAAATGGGTGGGGTGATCGTTAGGGTGGAGGATGGCGATATAAAATCTAGTGAAGAGCTCTTTGTAGTAGGAAGGAAAACGAATGCCTCCTGGCTAAGTAAATTTGCCGAGTGGGCTTAGTGTTTGGATTGGAGCCAGTTAAGCCAGCTTCCATAGAGGGTTTTGCAGCAACTAAACTGCCGAAATATTCGCTTAGTAACTGCCATATTTCCACCTGGATGGCTTGCCCATCTCCTGATTCATCTCGAACTAGAGTGGGGCGCTCCTCCTCGGGGAGGACATAGAGTCGGTATTGGTGACTGGTTGTTGTTTTCTGATATAACTGTTCTCCCCGCTCAGTGAGTTGCCAGTTGAGAGGTTACTCTTTGAGATGTGCACCACAGACTACAATTTTTACCAGCTTGTCCGGTGTAGCTAATGGCGAGAGCCGCTGTCTTGGTTGGACGTCTCTCCTGGGCGTTCTCCTGTAGCAGCCAATGGGAGATTACAGGCCTGGTGTAAACTATTAGAAAAACTTAGCAGGGACATATCGCAATGTTTCTGGCTAAATAAAGTGACTCCCCAGCTAATTCCGGAGCTAAGAAAGCCAACGGGCACTGCGGTCGCAGAATAGTCTAATAAGTTCATAAAATTTGTGTAGGTTCCGAGAATAGAATTTCTTTGAATGGGTTGCTCGGCTATTTGCTGGCGGGTGTAAGCAGTCGGTATAGTGGGAATAATGATAAAATCGACATTCTCCAGTGTTTTATCACAAATTCTCTTTAGTGCTTGTAAGCGGTATTGTCCCAAGAAAGCATCAGCTGCAGTTTTTGTTTCCGCGGAGTTAATAACCTTCCGGATTACCTCAAGCATGGATTTCGGTTTTACACCTTGAGTTGCAATCCAGCGCTCGGCTACCCAGGGACCTTCGTATAGTAGCTTTGCCGCTTCTATAAAAGGATTAAAGTCTACAGTTACAGCCTGTCCGCCCAGCACTTTTAATTTTTTGATAGATTGATTAAAGAGTGCCTGGGTTTCTTTATTCCCTTGAAAATCAAGTTGCTCAGGTATACCAAAAGAAAAATTGATCTTATTGTTAGGGAAGCTTTCCTGGAAGTACCGCAGCCTATTTGAAGATGGGGTGGTACGGCTATAGATATCGGCTGAATCAAACTTCGTCGTAATATCAAGTAGTTTGGCGGCATCTTGACAATTTAGAGCGAATATTGACACGCAGTCGAGACTTTTACAGGCGGGGACAACCCCTGTAGTGCTCAGCAGTCCCCGAGTGGGTTTGTGGCCTATTAAATTATTGAGTGCCGCAGGTACCCGACCAGAGCCAGCAGTATCTGTTCCCAAAGCAAAACTGACTTGCCCAAGTGCTGTGGCAATAGCTGATCCCGCACTGCTCCCGCCAGAAATATACTCCTGGTTAAAAGAGTTTTTACCTTCTCCGTAAGGGGAGCGAACACCTACTAGGCCGGTGGCGAATTGATCGAGATTGGTTTTGCCGAGCGGCACGGCTCCTGCTTCAATCAATAGCTTCACAACAAATGCGCTTTCGCTAGGGATATAGCTAAAGTCTGGGCAGGCTGCTGTTGTAGGTACTCCAGCAAGATCAATATTATCCTTGATAGCAAAGGGCACTCCGTATAAAGGCAGATCGCTGGGCCTTATTCGGTCCAATGAATCTAGATAGGGCTCTAGCTCTTCTCGCGTTAATAGGGTGATCCAGGCGTTATAATTGGCTTGCTGCTGTGCCTGCTTTAATAGACTGCCAATGAGTTCACGTGGTGTCGTAATACCTTGCGAGTAGGTGTTTCTTAGATGGTCTAGCGTTAAATCGTGGGCCATAAAAGGGTTCCGAGAATATCTTCAACTAGGGAGCCTCTGAATAACTCCGCGATACCTCTGGCATGCAGAGCGGTTCACAGTCAAGGCGCGGCTTCGCAGGAATGTCTAGACCTTTCAAGAAGTCGCAACGCGGAGTGTGAATCGCTCTGCAAGCCCCGAAGGGCGGGGCCTTGAAGGCCACAGCTGCTGCGTTGCAGCTCTTGCAAAGGGCTACGGCCATTCGCGGCGAGCTGCGCCTAACATCTGCAGCCTTCAAGACCCGCAGAGGCATTACGGAGTTATTCAGAGGCTCCCTAGATACCGGACTGTTATTTATTTCGATGTTTTTATTACTAAGATTATATTTTTTCAAGAATTTTCATCTCACTGTAAACCGCATAATTTTAGATTTAGCAAATACATAATTAGTTTGATGCCCTCTCTGGTGGGCAGGGTGTACCTGCTGCAATCCAACCTTTCATTGCTTCAATGAACTTATCGTGGGGGATATTTACCGGCTGGCGGCTGTCACCGGGGTGCCAGCCCCACAATACCAGTGGGCTGGTACTGACAAACTCCAGTTGACTGGTTGGTGCTCGCCCGCCGTTGTCCTGGGGAGTAGTTAGCAGTTTGCAGATTTGAGCTGAGGATTTTTGTGACCAGTTCAACTCAATGGGTGCCATAACCCACCCTGGAGCTCCAGGCGCACCGGTAACAGGATTGTTTTTATTTGAATGGCAGTTATTGCAACGCATGGTACCTGCCCCCATATTATCTGGACCGCGCTCCACTCTAGGAACATGGGGAGACCCTTCATTTATAAGTGGCATCTCCAACTGGTGGCAATTGAGGCAGCGGGGGTGCAGAAGGACCTCTACGATAGTTTCCCATTCCTGGTGCCCTGGAGTGCTGCTGGCCTCCTCTTGCTGGGATGCACCTCGATGTTGATCGCAACCGGTTAACGTGAGGAGTGCTATGGCACACAAAGCCAATAGGGGGCGAAAGAGAGCTGTGTCTGGCCGCATTTTCATTCGGCTTGCCTTTAAGTTCGATTTTCACTCTCAAACATAATTGGGCCTGAGGACTAGTGATAGTTTCGAGATTGATTGCCGCGTCAAAAGATAGACCTGGCGGGTTCAGTTCTATTGGGTTGTGACCAGAGATTCATATTTGGGGATTAAGGCGCCGTAGTACGTGGTATGATAGGCGCGTTTTACTTGTTTGATTCTTATATAGCGGGCGCGACTTTTAGCGTCTAGGAGAGTGTATGTCCTGGTTAGGGGCGGGGTTAGGTGCAGGCTTTGGTTTTATGTTTGGCGGCCCAATTGGTGCGGCATTGGGAGCCTGGATCGGCAGTTCATTTGGTTCCAGTTTGCAGCAACGCCTCGGGAAGGCTGCTTCGGCCCTGAGCAGGGATGGAGCCCAGACAATCTTCATCGTGACTCTATTTTCGATGCTGGCAAAAATGGCTAAGGCAGATGGCCTGGTTTCCAAAGCTGAAGTGGAGTTTATAGAGGGCTTTATTAGAAATAACCTCCGTCTGGGCACTGAGGAGCGCAAGCATGCAATCCGTATTTTTGAAAATGCCAAGAGTGATAAGTACAGCATTTACGATTACGCAAAACAGTATCGCCAGCTGGTTCGCGATCAAGCAATGCGGGAAATGGTGTATCGCCTATTATTTGCTGTTGCTTATGCCGATGGTGAATTACATAGCGCAGAAGAAGATATTTTAAAACGCATCACTGTTGATCTTGGGTTGCATGAATCTTTATTTGCGGCAATGCAAAATGAGTTTGTGCACGGGGGTAGGAGTACGGCTGCAAATCTGGAGCAGCATTACGCAGTGTTGGGTTGTACTCCGGAGACTAGCGATAAAGAGCTTAAATTAGCTTATCGCCGAAAAGCAGCAGAGTATCATCCCGATAAAATTGCTTCCAAGGGGTTGCCTGAAGAGTTTATGCGTCATGCTGATGATCAGATGAAAAGTATTACTGTTGCCTATGAAGCGATTGTTGAGGCGAGAAAGCAACAGGCTAAGGTTGTCAGCTAGGTTCTGGAAAGTAGCCTTGCTGTATCGCAAATAAAGGAGTTGATAGATGAGTCTTGCTGAGACAATTAAACATAAACTGACTGCGGAATTTTCCCCTCAGCATATTGAAGTGCAATGCGAAAGTCATATGCACAATGTGCCTGCTGGCTCTGAAATGCACTTTCGGGTCGTTTTGGTGAGTGAGGCGTTCAATTCGGCAAGAAAAGTGCAGCGCCATCAAAAAGTCTATGCGGCTTTATCTGAAGAAATGGCTGGCCCAATACATGCTCTTGCTCTGCACACTTACAGCCCGGAAGAGTGGGAGGGACAGGCCCCACAGAGTCCTGAATGCCAGGGTGGTGGAAAAAAGTCGTAATTCAGCGCTTTATTTAAAACAACTCAGACAGGTTCCAGTTCTGGGACCTGTCGCGTTTTTCATGTAAACAGCCATTCAAAAATTTTCAGTTTCTTTTTGCGTCATGAAAGCCCTCATAAGCTTTTACTGGTTGTAAGAATCAGTAGTGTAATGGCGTCTATTTTTTGTTTGTTAATTTAGATCTCTTCATATCTCTCTTGCTCTGGTGGCCGCTAGAATTCCAAGAGGCGCCTATCCATTTTAAAAATCATACTTTGTTCGGGAAAATTAAACGCCAAAAAACGGTTTAAGTGCCAGAAAACAATAAATACTTTTTTACACGCCAACATTTGTTTGTTTTTTCTACACCTGTTACTTCGTGCGACTAGACTGACCATTGATTGGGCTGATTGCTGTTTGATCTGCTGAATATCAATGGAGTTACCACAAATGAAGATGACGCGTATTCTGATCCCCGTTATGACGCCCCTCGCCTTAGCAATCTCTAGTGTCGCTTCGGCAGGACCGGCTGGCTATGCCCCTCCCCCACCAAAGACCCAGGAGTTTAAGGTTCGAATTGGTGGGGCCTATATCTCGCCCAACTCGGATAATGTCACCTTTGGTGATAGATTCTTTGATTGGCCGGATGATGAGTTTTTTGACTGGGGTTCATTCCGTTCCAATGTTGATCCTAGTGATGAGTGGGGCTGGTTTATCAATGTAGAGTGGCGGGCTACTGACCATATGAGTGTATCCTTGAGTTACACCGAGGGTGACCGCCATACTGGAGGAGACAATAGGCCCTGGCTACGTCGCTTTAATCCGGACTTTGACGAGTTCCATCGCCGCCGCGATTTCGCTAGGTGGAAGCCTCAGATCACGGCCGCCTATCTGAATTATTATCCGTTAGATCCCAGCTGCATGGTTCAGCCTTATATGGGAGTAGGTATCAACTATACCGACTTTACCGATGAGCGCCTGAGGAATTGGGGCTGGTGGGATGATGTTGATGATGTTGAAGTGTTCCGGCCTTGGGATGGTCGTGTAAACCTGGGTGACAACTGGGGATACACTTGGCAGATTGGTGTCGACTTTAATTTCGGTCATGATAGTAGCTGGCTGATTAACCTCGCGGCTATTTACTATGATGTAGATACCGATATTGAGGCAGACGTATTCTGGTTCGATACCAATGATGACAATGAGTTTTATCGCCACAGATTCGGTGGTGATTACCTCTTTGACCCCTGGTCATTCAATATTGGTGTAGGCTACAAGTTTGATTTCCACTGGTAATCAGTCATGCAGCCAAAAAAGGGCGCTTCGGCGTCCTTTTTTTATTTAACGCACATTTGATGTTCAGGGGAAGGCGCTTAACCTTTCTTGGGTGCTGCAGTTATCAATCACTTGGTTACAAGTGACGCTTATATTGATCACAGTTATATTCTTTAAATTTCTCTCTCAGTTTTCTTATCTTGTCTTTCCATTTTTCCATCTGCTCTCCTGATCCGCCATCTTTTCTC
The DNA here is from genome assembly GCF_052466985.1 of Microbulbifer maximicatervae (SeqCode). NCBI lineage: Bacteria > Pseudomonadati > Pseudomonadota > Gammaproteobacteria > Cellvibrionales > Microbulbiferaceae > Microbulbifer > Microbulbifer maximicatervae (SeqCode). The sequence continues at coordinate 2,115,560 of NZ_CP174298.1, read as the reverse complement.
TCTTCGCGGAAGTGCTCAATTTTTTGTTGCCACTTTTTACATTTCTTAAAGGATGCATCCTCCTGTGCATGTGCTGGGTTGGCAGAGAAAAGTGCAGCAATTAGTGCGACAGTGAGGTCTGTTATTTTCATTGTTTTTCTCGTTTGTTGGTACGCAGATGATCCCATCTTCCAAATATAAAGTAAATAACTTGAAGTCTGGAGGTGTTATCTGTGTGGTAAGTGTTTTCTTAATGGTTTGATTGTTCTTGGTGTAACTACTTGTGTTGCTTGAATTTTTGGTTCTGTGGATGAAAGTCTAATTTTGGTCACTTTCGAAGTGTGTTTCTTCTTTTTTATTTTTGGAGGGTTTTTTTAAAAAATAATGCTCGATTGGTTCTCATTATTTTGTGGAGGTTTAATATTGTTGTTGACTCTGTTTTTTGTGAATTGATAATCCCGCGCAAGTGGCTCCTTGATTGTTGAGAAATTTGGAGTTCGTTTATTTAACCAATAAATAAAACTAAAGATGAATTTGTTTTTTAAAAAGTATTTAAAATTATTGTTGTCTGTAAATACGCGTATCTTGGCTGTTTTTACAGTGCTGCTGCTTTGGGGGTGTAGTGGTGGAGGGAGCAGTGGCAGCTCTGGAGGTGATGATAGCTCGGGTTCCAGTGGGGGGCAGGTGTCTACAGATTTGGAGTCTCCCTCTAACTTAATAGCCGTCACGACTTCGGCTTCCACTATCCGTATCTCCTGGGAGCCAAATGAGAGTGGTGATGTTTCCTATTTAATATATCGCGATGGTGAAGAGGTAGCGGAGACGCAGGCTGAGCGGTTCGAAGATAGTGGTTTGTCCAGCGGTACAAAATATAGCTACAGCGCCGCGGTGAAAGTCAGTGACGGTAGCTATAGTGAGCCGTCAAATGAGGATGTTGCAAGGACACTGGATAGCGATCGAGACGATGACTGGTATAACGGCACCTCCGTCAATACAACCTTTGCAGAAGTAAATACAACAATTGCACGTCTCGATGAATGTACGGCGGGTGAGCGAGTTAGCGATGTATGGGATATAGCTACAGAAAACCTGAATGAGTGTCTTAGGGCTGCCGCAGAGGTTATCAGCCTGGGAGATCGAGTAGGCGCATTAAGAGCTTATGTGGCGCGGCTGCGCAGAGAGGAAGATCCCGCACTTATTGAGTTGGGAATGCGCTTATTTCACAGTAAATCCCTGAGTTTAAATAACGATTCTTCGTGCTCATCTTGTCACCACCCCACACTGGGTTGTGGCAGTGATGGTTTGTCGTTACCGATTGGTGTAAATACGGTAAATCCTGATTTATTGGGGCCCGGTAGAAGCGATGGTAATCTGATGCCGCTATTACCGCGTAACTCGCCCCCCACCTGTAATTCTGCTATTTGGTCGGATAGCCTTTTTTGGGATAGGAGAGTCAGTTTCAGAACAGGTATTAACAACATTGAGGACAAAGCTACTTATTTAGCCAATCAGGTCAGAACTGATGATGGAGATGTCTCTGATGACGTAAATAGTTTTTCTGAAGAGATAGCCAGTAATTCCCTGACACTGTTGATGGCCCAGGCCCACTTTCCTGTAGTTACAGCAGGGGAAATGGGTGAGCGGGGAAGCTTTGCCAGTGATAGCGATTATCGCGAGAACATTGCGTCTGGTTTGAGTGATGAGTGGGATTCACTTTTCGAAGACGCTTTTGGGGATAGCGAAAAAACTTTCCTGCGGGTGTCTGAAGCCTTGGCTGCCTACCAGGCTTCCCAGCTATTTATTGATAACCCTTTCTTTGACTTCCTTGATGGCAATGATGATGCCATGACTGAGATGCAGAAACGTGGTGGAATCCTGTTTTACACCAACACTGCTTGTGCACAATGCCATGATGGGCCATTTTTTACTTTGGAAACGTCCAGGGGATTTCGCTATCCACAAATTGGAGTCGGTACCAATGAAGATGGTAGCGATTTGGAAAGATATAGGGTGCCGTCGCTTCTCAATGTTTCCATTTCCGGTCCATGGGGGCACGCGGGACAGTTTGGCAGTTTAGAGCGAAATATCTCTCATTACTTCAATACTTTGGATTCCATCCAAAGTTATTTTGGTGTTGATGATACTGGCACACCCTTGACCGATACTGTTGCAGATTTGTGTGAGCTGGAGCAGTTCGAGTATTTGGGCAGTGGTTGTGTTGATATTGTCGCACCCAATGGTTATCAGCTTACCATGGACTTGGTTGGTGATAGCCCAGCAAATCGTGGCGAGTCCGATGACGAAATCGAAATTTTGGCTGAGTTCCTCCGGGCTTTGACTGATCCCAGTGCGTTACCGGGGACTCCAGAAATCGATGTATTGATTCCGCCGAGAGATGGAGGTCCGGATGGCCATCAGCTGGATGCGGTAGATCAGGAGGGGAACTCTTTATAGTAAGAAAAAAGTGCCCGACAAAATCGGGCACTTTTTTTGAAGGGGAAACCTGGGGGGCTGCCACCCCAGTGCTTACTGATTTGAGGGGAAACTGAACTGAATACCTTCCCTCACCCCACTGGCAGGCCAGCGCTGGGTGATGGTTTTGCGTTTGGTGTAGAAACGCACTGAATCGGGTCCATATGCGTGAAGGTCACCAAACAATGAACGCTTCCAACCGCCGAAACTGTGGTGGGCTACCGGTACCGGCAGGGGTACATTAATACCGACCATTCCAACTTTAATATTGTCGCTAAAATAGCGTGCTGCCTCGCCGTCACGGGTGAACAGGCAGGTACCATTGCCATATTCATGGGCATCGATAATATCCATGGCTTCCTGCATGGTTTCGACACGCATCACACAGAGTACCGGGCCAAAAATCTCGCCGCTGTGAATCGACATTTCCGGGGTGACACGATCGAATAGGCAAGCGCCCAGGTAATTACCATTTTCAAAACCGGAAACGGTCTGGTTGCGTCCATCTACAGCCAGTTCCGCACCTTCTTCGATACCAGCGGCAATATAGTTTTCAACTTTTTGTAAGTGTTGCCGGGTGACCAGTGGCCCCATATCGTTATGGCTGTCCATTCCATCGCCGATTTTCAGATCAGCAATTTGCACTTTGAGTTTCTCAACAAGGGCATCGGCGGTTTCATTACCCACCGCTACAGCGACAGAGATAGCCATACAGCGCTCGCCGCAGGAACCATAGGCTGCACCCATCAGGGCAGCGGCAGCGTTGTCCAGGTCGGCATCTGGCATGATTATCGCGTGGTTCTTGGCGCCACCAAACGCTTGCACTCTTTTTCCATGGGCGGTGCCTGTGGTGTAGACATACTCTGCGATCGGTGTCGATCCCACAAAGCTCACCGCTTGGACGCGCTTATCGGTCAAGAGCGTATCGACGGCCTCTTTACCGCCGTTGACCACATTTAATACCCCTGTGGGGATGCCGGCCTCTATACCCAGCTCCGCGATAAACAGGGCAGAGGAGGGGGTGCGTTCGGAGGGTTTTAGTACAAAGGTATTACCGCAGGCAATTGCCATGGGCCACATCCACAGAGGAACCATAGCGGGGAAATTAAAGGGGGTTATGCCGGCACAAACACCCAGCGGTTGGAATTCGCTCCAGGAGTCTATTGCCGGCCCGACATTTTTACTGTGCTCGCCCTTTAGCATTTCCGGAGTAGAGCAAACGTACTCGATATTCTCGATGCCTCGCTGTAATTCCCCCATCGCATCGTCGAGGACTTTGCCGTGTTCCAGGGTAATCAGCTCACAGATCTTTGCGGCGTTCTCCTGCAGCAGGTCTCGCAGGCGGTACATAATTCGTACTCGCTTGGCCGTCGGAAGGTTTCGCCAAGCGGGAAAGGCTGCTTCAGCTGCACTAATGGCCTCTTCAACCGTCGCTTTAGAGGCTAGCGAAACCTGGGCGATCACTTCGTTGGTGGAGGGGTTGGTGACCTCTTGGAGTTCGGAGTTACCTGCGGCACCGGTGTCAATAACCATGTTGCCATTAATCAGGTGGCCGATTACTTTCATAGTTCTCTCTCAGTCGGGTTTATCAATTATTGTTCTACTGCTTTGCCCCTTTGTAACACAGCTCTGTGTTTTGGGGAAAAGCTCCCGACTGTTCGGAGTTATTCGTGTTTGGGAAAATCCCTGAGAACCGCCAAAAATGCATCTCCGAAGCGTTCGAGCTTACTGTCTCCAACGCCGGAGACCGCTAATAGCTCGCTGCGTGTTTGTGGGTGGGCTTGTACCATGCCGCGCAGGGTCGCATCGTGGAAGACGACATAAGGCGGCACGCCGCGCTCTTCTGCCAACTGTTTGCGACAGTTGCGCAGGGCTTCCCAAAGCACTTGGTTTTCTGGGCTGAGATCATCCAGGCCGCGACTGTCACGGCTCTGCGAGCGCGCTGCTTTCGGGGGAAGCTTACGCAGGTTGAGAGCCTCCTCCCGGCGCAGCAGCGGGCGACAAATTTCAGTGAGCCTCAGCCCCTGGAATTCCCCCTCGACCTCCAGGTAGCCGCGAACAATCAGCTGCCGCACGACTGCCCGCCATTCGGCTGCGCTCAGGTCTTTGCCGATGCCATGAGTGGAGAGCTGGTCATGCTCGAATTTGCGGACTTTCTCGTTCTCGGAGCCGCGCAGTACATCGATCACGTGGCTGGCGCCAAAGCGCTGTCCGGTGCGATAGACACAGGAGAGTAGTTTTACCGCTGCCTCACTGGCATCCCAGGTGGCAGGCGGCTCCAGACAGGTGTCACAGTTGCTGCAAGGTTCGTCCAGTGGTTCCGCAAAATAGTCCAGCAGGGCCTGGCGGCGGCAGCTGGTGATTTCACACAGCCCAAGCATGGCATTCAGGCGGCTGCGTTCCTGGCGCTTGTGCTCTTCGCTGCCCTCTGAGGATTCCACCATCTGGCCGATCTTTACCACATCCTCGAGACCGTAGAGGAGTAAAGCAACTGAGGCCCCACCATCGCGGCCGGCACGGCCCGTTTCCTGATAGTAGGCTTCTATGCTTTTGGGCAGGTCCAGGTGAACAACGAAACGCACATCCGGCTTATCAATCCCCATACCAAATGCAATGGTGGCGACAACAATGACGCCCTCTTCACGCAGGAAGCGGCGCTGGTGCTCGGCGCGGGTCTCGGCGGATAGCCCGGCGTGATAGGGCAAGGCAGTGAAGCCCTGCTGGCTCAACCACTCCGCAGTGTTCTCCACTTTGGCTCGGGACAGGCAGTAAATAACCCCGGCGTTGCCCTGGTGTCCGTTTTGTAAGAATTGCAGCAGTTGGCGGCGCTGGTTGTCCTTGGGCTCAATGCGGTACTGGATATTGGGGCGGTCGAAGCTGCTGACAAAGTGGCGGGCCTCTTCCAAGCCCAAGCGGCGAGCAATTTCTGCACGGGTGCGCTTGTCTGCTGTCGCTGTCAGGGCAATACGGGGTACCCGGGGGAATTGCTCGTGCAGGCAGTTGAGTTGCAGATAGTCGGCGCGAAAGTCATGCCCCCATTGGGAAACACAGTGGGCTTCATCAATGGCAAACAGCGACAGTTCTACCCGTTGCAGTAATGACAGGGTTCGTGGCTGTAGCAACCGCTCCGGGGCTAGATAGAGGAGATCCAGCTCACCGTGTAATAGCTGGCTTTCGATTGCCTGAATTTCGTCGTAGGCCACTGATGAATTCAAGTAAGCGGCGCGGATGCCGGCTTCCTGAAGAGCTTCTACCTGGTCCTGCATCAGGGCAATCAGGGGGGAGATTACAACTCCACACCCGGGGCGCGCCAGGGCGGGAATCTGGTAGCACAGGGATTTACCACCGCCGGTGGGCATTAATACCAGGGCATCATTGCCGGCTACCAGTGTGTCGATAACTGCTTTTTGAGGATCGCGGAAATCGGTATAGCCAAAAACGTGTTCGAGAATATGTTGTGGGGAATTCATGGGCGGGGAGTATACCTTGTGGCTCGATCGCGCGCGGTATGTTTATTGATGAGTATGCCGCTGAAATTGAATGAAATTGACGGCTTTACGCCTGTGACATATTTCGCGGGTTATAATCCTACGCCATCACAGCGGCAAGCTAAGGATAGGGCTATGCGCACATTGATTTTGTCAACTGTGTTGTCGTTGACGGTTCCTGCCGGACTTCTGGGGTGCGCCTCCACCTCCCCACATAATCTGGTTCAATCTGTTGTTGCTGACACTCACCTGGGGTGGCAAACAGCACCGGAAAACCAACTGGCATTTTCCCTTGCGACCGCATCGGGTGTTGCCCAGGTTGAGCTACAGCCTTTGCCGGAAGAGTTCACAGTGGTCACTCTTGAGTTACCCGGCATGCAAAAAGTTGAAAATATTCAGTGGGAAAATGAAGAAGGGAAATTCACCACGCTGTATGACGGGGAGGCGAGTTTGGAAGGCGTCAGCCTACAGAGCCGGGGGCACGGCTATCGCTTGCAGTTGCAGTTGTCTGCGATGGACTATCTCCGGGATGGGGGGGTGCTGACCGTTACGGATCAGCGTTAGAAACTCTACTGGTACGCTCAAAGCCCAGTCCTGCAGGGCGAATTAAATAGAGCTGTTTCCAGTACTTTCCAGTTACCCAGAGCCCATTTTTGGCTTTGTCCCAGGCGATCCCATTGGCCACGGTGTCAGGATGATTTCTGCCGGCCGGATTTAGAGCGCTGAGATCGATAATGCCGCGCACCTGGCCACTCTTCGGATCTATGGCAATAATCTGTTTTTCTTGCCATATATTTGCCCAAATCAGGCCCTGGGCAAATTCCAATTCATTAAGTCTGGACCAATTTTTACCTCCGCCTTGAACTTTGAGGTGTCGCACTACCTCAAAAGTATCGGGGTCGCGGAAAACCAGTTCGCCACTGCCATTACTCATAATCAGCTGCTGGCCATTACTGGTGAGGCCCCAGCCTTCGCCTCGGTAGTGCATGACCTTCAAGTGTTGGAGCTTGTCTGTGTGGTAGACATGGACCTCTCCCGCCTTGTAGGTCAGCAGGTAAAGTTTATCGTTGAGAACTGTGAGCCCTTCGGCGAAACGATTCCTAGCCAGCCATTTGCGTCTTACTGGATTGGCCCCAGGGTCGGTATACTCGGCGAGCCAGGAGCGGCGGTAGCGACCACTGCTCTCCCACCAGCGTTGACCATCGTAGAAAAGCCCCTGGGTGAAATGGTCCCCTCCACGCTGGCGCTCTTCCAGGATGGAAAAAGGGATTGTTTGGAGTTGTGTCTCTACAGCTGCACTTTGCGGCCACGGGGCGTAAAGCAATAACAGTATCCAGCTGTTCACGAGAAGTCGGTTCATCAATAGCCTATGACCAGAATTAAAACTTTTATCACTTTGACGCTGCTGGGTGGACTCGCAGTGGTGCTGCCTATAGCTATCTTTGTCCTGCTGTTTCAGTGGCTGTTCGGTCAAGTTAGTGATCTTGTAGCTCCCGCTGTGGTGTGGCTTGAGGCGCATACAGAATTTAAGAATACCCTTGCCAGGCTCGTGGTGATAGCCCTGATCCTTGGTGGTTGTTTCGCGATTGGTTTGTTGGTGAAAACCAGTGTTGGCAGCTGGTTGCACCGCCATGTGGATCACTGGTTGGGACGCCTGGCGCCGGGTTACAGCACCATCAAAGATGTGGTGATCCAGTTTATTGGTGGCGGTGGTGAAGGTGTGTTGGCGGGGCCGGTAGCCAAGGTCCGCATTCATGGCATTGATAATCCGCTCACTGTCACCGCAATTGTCACTTCTCAACACCCCAATGGAGATATGACCGTCTATGTGCCCACAGCGCCGGTACCCACCTCCGGGTTTGTGTTTCACGTGCCGGCAGAGTGCGTAGAAATACTGCCCGGCGTGAGTGTTGAGGCGGCGATGAAGACGATCGTCGCCTGTGGTTCCGGCAGTGCCAACTTGCTGTCTTCAGAGAAGAAGGAGACTGGAGCCCCTTCTACTTGATATCCCGGTTTCTACCCAGATCGCGAATGGCAAAGCGAGCTGGGTGCAGTGCTTTGGCCAGGGTTGCACTGACCGGTAGAGGCTCGTTGAGCATCCAGGCAGTCAGTACCTCGGCTGTTAGTGGTGCGTAGGTAAAGCCACGGGAACCCAAGCCACCCATTACATAGAGACCTTGCTGGTAGTCAGCCCGCTCGGGGACGTACTGCTTGCGGTTCTTGCGCAGTGCGACATAGGTATCGCTGATAGAGTCCCAGATGGGTAGGGGGCCGGCTAAGGGTAGGTAGTCGGGTGTCGCTGCGCGCAAAGCCGCTCGGCCAGAGAGAGACTGTTGTGAGAACTCATCTGCTATTTGCGGCAGTAGCTCCGCCAGGGTTTGCAGGTTCTCGCTGTGCTCGCTATCCCGCAGCTCGGTGGCGGTCTCCTTGAGCTTAAAGGTGGCACCAAAGCTCTGGCGGCCCTGATACGCTGGAGTGATATAACCCTCACCGCAAAGAGCCATTTGCAACTGCGAAGAGTTTTCAGTGGCGGCTGCTCTGGATACCTGCCCGCGAATTGGCCTCAAGGGGAGTACCGCCGCAGGGGCAAACTGGCGAATGTCATTGGCACCGCACAGAACTACCGCATCAAATTGAAAGTCACTGCGGTCTGTTTTTACTGACCAACCGCTCGATTCTCGCTCTAATTCTTTTACCAAGCTGTTGTTGTGCAGGTTGATATTTGGGTGCTGCAATAAAGTGGCGCAGACTTTGCGCGGTTCAATCCACCCGGCGTGAGGAAAGTGCAGTCCACCCACGGGTAGGTCGACGCCTGCCAGGGAGCTGGCCGCTCGGGCATCGACAGGTTCAGCCAATAGCTGCCCATCGCTCTCTGCCAGTGTGGCGGCAACCTGACTCTGTAATTGCTGTTCCCGCTCAGTTTGCGCCAATTGCAGTAGACCGCTGAAGTGGCTCACTTTAGAGCAGCGGCTGCGATAGTAGCGCTGGGCAAACATTAAAGCGTGAAGATTGAAGTCTCCGTTGGGGCCGGGCTTGGGAGATAACTTGGCGTATAGAATTCCCTGGTCATTCCCAGAGCCACCAGAGCCGGGTTCCTCACCCTGTTCAAATACCTGAACATCAATGCCGCGCTCTGCCAGTGCCCGGGCAGTAGTGGCACTGGCTATTCCCGCGCCGACAATAGCGACGGTTTTAGGAGGCTTGCTTTCCTGGTGAGGCAGGTGCCACGGAGTTTCTCTGGTTTCGCTCACTTGTGGGCTCTCCAGAGTGCCACACAGCATCTCTCTTTTGCGTCCGAAGCCGGGAACCTTGCGCAGGGAAAAACCGGCATCGCGGAGTCCGCGCTTAACCAGCCCGGCACAGGTAAAGGTGGCGAAAGTGGCGCTGGGACTGCTCAGAGCGGCCATGTTGTTAAACAGCTCTGGTGTCCACATATCCGGGTTCTTGGCTGGGGCAAAACCGTCCAGGAACCAAGCGTCTACCTGGTGATCGCTGTCCCTTTGCAGGCGCAAGCTGTTCAGGGCCTCACTTGCCTCCCCGATAATCAGGGTCAGGCTGACTGGGCCAAAGTGCAGCCGGTGAATGCCGGCGGCCAGCAGGGGGGGGTAGCTATCAATCAAGGGCTGGGCGAACGGGGCCAGTTGTGGCCAGAGATCCAGTGCCCGGCGCAGGTCGTTGGGACGCAGTGGGAACTTCTCGACCGAAATAAAGTGCAAGCGAGCACTTTCCGGGGCCGTTTTCTGCCAAAGCTCTGCGGCGGCGAGAAAGTTCAGGCCGGTGCCGAAGCCTGTCTCGGCAATGGTAAAGGTGCCGTTCTCTGCGAGCCGTTGCCAGCGTTCAGCCAGGGCATTTTGCTGCAGGAAAACGTAGCGGGTTTCCTCCAGGCCGGAGGCGCTGGAAAAATAGATATCGTCATAGGTGCGAGACAGCGGCTGGCCGTCTTCACGCCATTCAATTTCTGCGTACTTCTTGTCCGGTTCGCTCACAATAAGACTTCCGTCAGCCCTCATCCTGCAAGCCAAACTCGCGCATTACCTGGTCGCACCAGCGCTGGATACGCTCCTCGCTCAGATCGAATTCGTTCTCCTCATCCAGGGCCAGTCCGACAAACTGGCTGCCATCGGCGGTTAGCCCCTTGGACTCTTCAAACTCGTAACCTTCTGCGGACCAATAGCCCACTGCACGGGCACCGCAGGCGAGGAGCTGTGAATGCAAATAGCCCAAGGCGTCTTGGAACCACTGGGGGTAGCCTTCCTGATCACCCAGACCAAACAGCGCGACCTTTTTCTCGTGCAGGTCCAGCGCGGCCAAGTCGTCCCAGATATTTTCCCAGTCCTCTTGCAGTTCGCCGTAGTCCCAGGTGGGAATGCCGAACAAAAGGAAGTCGTAGTCTTCGGCGAGGCCAATATCCGCCTCTGCGATATTGTGGATATCAATCCATTGAGGACCGATACACTGGCGGATCTTCTCCGCAGCCATTTCGGTATAGCAAGTGCTGGAACCGTAAAAGAGTCCGATTGGGGCTTGGGAACTTTGCATAACAGGTGAACTTCTTACTGCTGGGACACGGCGCCACTAAAATCCAATTGTCGCCAAGCCTCGTAGATAACAATGGCGGCGGCATTGGACAGGTTGATACTGCGGCTCTCGGCACGCATGGGGATACGCAAAGTGTTTTCGGCCCCTACTGCTTGCAGGAACTCTGCGGGCAGTCCCCGGGTCTCCGGGCCAAACACAATGGCGTCATCCGCCTGGAATTCGATCGCGGTATGGCTTTTGCTTCCCTTGGTGGAGAGCGCCAGCACCCTGGCGGGTTGTTCGCTATCGATAAAGGTCTGCCAGTCCTTGTGGCGCACCACGCGACTGTACTCGCTGTAGTCGAGGCCGGCGCGACGCAGGCGTTTGTCATCCATATCGAAACCCAAGGGCTCGATAAGGTGCAGCTCTGCCCCGGTATTGGCACAAAGTCGAATAATATTGCCGGTATTTGGTGCTATTTCAGGTTGGTATAGAACAATCTTGAACATGAGGTGGCGTTTGCGCTGGAGAGACTTCTAGCTAGACCGGACAGCAGTGCCCGGCCCTGTACGGCTGCGGATTATTCCACAATTAGATGGGGGTGGCGATCTCCTCGCAATCGATCTCGACCCCGAGTTCATTGGCAATCTGGTCCAGATCGTCACGCAGGCCGTCGAGATCTATGTCTTCGGCCACACTGATAGTGCACTCGGCATTAAACAGGGGCTCACCGCTCCAGGGAGTACTGCCGTAAGTGGTTTCCAGGTGCTCCATATTGATATGGTGGGCGGTAAGGGCGCGCGAGATCTCGCGGACTATGCCGGGACGGTCGTTGCCAACCAGTTTCAGCGTCAGCGTTTGCTGGGGTTTGGCGGATACTGCAATGGCATCTTCAATAACCAGGTTGTAGCCTGCGTTTGCCAGGGCTGACAACGCTTCTTTTAGTGTCTCACTTTTATCTGCGGGCACCGCCACCCGCAGGATTCCGGCAAACTTCCCAGCGAAGTGGGCCATATGGCTGTCTTCCCAGTTGCCGCCGTTATCTGCGATAACTGCTGAAAGCTTTTCCACGACACCGGGCTTGTCATCAGAGATCATGGAGATAACGAGATGCTGTTGCATATAGGGTTCCTTTGCTTCACGAGAGACGTTGAGCTGACATTGTAATAGGATCTCGTCGAATAACTCTATCGGCCAATCTCAAAAGCGTTATTTTGAAACCATTATCCAAGTACTTTAACGAGGGACTGTTGATGAACGTGATTGCGGACTTATGTGTGATCCCTATCGGCGTTGGTGTTTCCGTCAGTAAATACGTTGCTGAGTGTGAGCGGGTGCTGGAAGAGGCGGGGCTTTCCTATCGCCTGCACGCATACGGTACCAATATCGAGGGGGACTGGGATAAGGTGATGGCGGCAGTTAAAGAGTGCCACGAGCGGGTACATCAAATGGGCGCCGACCGAATCAGTTCCAGTCTGAAATTGGGAACTCGTATTGATCGCGAGCAATCTATGCAGGATAAGATCGACAGTGTGCAAACGAAGTTGGACCAACGATAACAACACAGGAAAAACTATGACGAGCAATTTTAAGAAATCCCTGGTGGCCCTGGCCGGTGCCTTGGCTTTGGCGGGCACAGCCCAGGCTGCAGATTTCTCTGCTGCCATTAAGGGGGATCATCGCAACAAGGATTATGTCGCCCGTGATCAGTACCGCAATCCAGCGGAGACCCTGAAGTTTATGGGGATCGAGCCGGATATGACGGTAGTGGAAATTACTCCGGGTGGCGGTTGGTACACCGAAATTCTGGGGCCCTACCTGAGCAAGGAAGGGACCTTATATGCGGCGCACTTCCCCGAGAATAGTGAGTCCGACTACTTCAAGCGCTCCCTGAAGAACTTCAAAGCGAAGCTGGCTGCCAATGATAAGGCCTACAAGAAAGTGATTGTGACTGAGTTTGCCCCGCAAACCGGTCGCGAGATTGCTCCGGCAGGCAGTGCCGATGCCGTAGTAACTTTCCGCAACGTACACAACTGGATGTATCGCGATTATGCCGATGAAGCTTTTGCCAGCTTTTTTGCCGCGCTGAAGCCCGGTGGTGTTCTGGGGATCGTTGAGCACCGTGCCAAGCCAGGTACCAGCATGGAAGATATGGTGAAAAGTGGTTATGTCACCCAGGAATATGTTATCGACCTGGCTAAAAAAGCGGGCTTTGAGTTCGAAGAGGCCAGCGAGGTAAATGCGAACCCCAAAGACACTGCTGACCACCCCAAAGGCGTATGGACCTTACCACCGGTAATGCGCTTGGGTGAAGAGGACCGTGAAAAGTATCTCGCTATCGGCGAGAGCGATCGTATGACCCTGCGCTTCCGCAAACCCAAGTCCTGATCGTTTTACAATATTCTGGGGGTGGCTATGGCTGCTCCCAGCCTACCTGAATTAGTCGCTGTATGATTATTCCCTTCGAACAACTAGAAGCCGATACCCTGCAAAGTTTGCTGGAAGAGTACGCCACTCGCGAGGGCACCGAATACGGTGAGCGTGAAGTGGAACTGGTGGACAAAGTTGCCAGCCTGCGTCGCCAGCTGCAATCCGGCCAAGTGGTGATCTGGTTTGAGCCCGGTGAAGAAACCGTAAACCTGGTCCTGGCCGAGGACCTGCCCCCCGATGTCTGAATGGTTAATCGATAGCCCGAGTGAGCCCCGTGCGCGCTTTCTGTTTGCTCATGGCGCCGGGGCGCCGATGGATAGTGAGTTTATGCAGTTCCTGGCGCAGGGGCTGTGTGAGCAGGGTGTGGAAGTTGTCCGTTTTGAGTTTCCCTATATGGCGCAGCGGCGCACCGGGGGAAGTAAGCGGCCACCCAATACCATGCCCCAGCTGCAAGAGTCTTTTCGCGAGCAAATCGTCCAGCTAGGCTCCGAATTGCCCCTGTTTATCGGTGGTAAGTCCATGGGCGGGCGCGTGGCGAGTCTATTGGCGGATGAATACTGGGGGCAGAAGACGATTGCCGGTGCCGTATGCCTGGGGTATCCCTTTCACCCCCAGGGCAAGCCGGAAAAGCTGCGTACCGAGCACTTGGTGGATATTCGCTGCCAGACCTTGGTGATACAGGGAGATCGGGACCCATTAGGCAGTCGGGCTGAGGTAGAAGGCTACGGATTGGCGAACACCATTGAGGTCGAGTGGCTGGAAGATGGCGATCACGACTTTAAACCCCGTCGCGCCAGCGGTTTTAACCAACTTCAGCATTGGCAATCCGCAGTAGAATTGGCTGCCCAGTTTATGCTGCGATCTCCAGGACAGTAATGCGCTCTTCCCGCACCATCAGTGGGTTGAGTAGATTCATCTGTGCACGGCGCTCCTGGCTAGTATACCAGTGTTGCCAATGGAGTTCAGATTGCCATTTGGAGAGTGTGAAGCGCCGCAAGGGATTGCCCTTCTCGATATAGGTCTGCCCCTCGATAAAGCCTACGGTGCGGTAGGCGCAAGTGAGGATTTTGCGGGCGGCCTCTTCATAGCTGCCCTGCATTTCTGCCGCAATTTCCCGTTCTATCAACACATAGATCATTGTCAGCCCGAATTGCGTAAGCCCTATGAGGATTTTAGTGCGGGCGCAGGGGAATTACCGCGTGGCCCTCATGCCTCTGGAGATGACGACGGCGGTAAAATTGCGCACAATAATACTTATGAAGTCAGATCACACCTTAGATGCCCGTGGCCTCCTGTGCCCGGAACCCGTCATGATGCTGCATTCAGCGGTGCGCAATGTCGCCGATGGTGAAGTGTTGAAAATGGTTGCTACCGACCCCTCTACTCAGCGGGATGTGCCCAAGTTCTGCCAATTTCTTGGATATGAGCTGGTGCAGCACGCAGAGGAAAATGACGAATTTGTCTACTGGATTAAAAAAGCGGAATAGCGGGTCGCGGTTGCTCCAGCCCCCATGCCATTGGCGGGGGCTGGCACACTCCTGAATATTAAGACCCAACAGTCCCTAGGGAGCTGTCACCAGGGCAGCGATAGCGGCCAGGGCTTCGGGGTCCTCGGATTTAATTTTGTTAGCGATATGGTGTTGGAAAAAGTACCGGAATCCCTCGCTCTCCTGCGCGGGGTACAGGCAGTGATCCCCCGGTAAAACCGGAGTGGTTTCAACGATATCGTGGTCTATTAGCATGCCGTGAATCTCCCCGTCGGCGTGCAACCTCCAGCTGACGACCTCAATCAGTGTCAGGTTCTCGCGCTGTTCATCCATAAACACAGCGTGGGTGCCGATGGTGTCGGGGATCTCCTGGAGTACTTCCTCAGCTTTATTGCTCTCGTATTCAAAGTATTCCGCCGCAGTCTCCAGCTCGACGATCTTGTGAATGGGGGGCTGATGAAAGATTTCCTCAATGCCGGGGTCATAGTAGCCCTCAAAGCGTCCGTCGAGAGGGTCCTTGATGTCGGGACAGGCCACTATGGTGTTTAACCAGGGAACGAGGCCTACGACCTCGCCATTTGCTTTGAGACCCCAGCATAAAACTTTCAGGCTATATAGATCTGTGCCGCTGGAGTTGTTGGAGTAGAGCATTTCCAAGCCGTCTAGCTCCGGCGATAGGCGAATAAAGCGCCTGTCCGCAGAAGTTTCGATGGGCTCGCCGGTGAAGAGGTCAACCACATTGTTGATACTGTGGTCTGTCATGGAACACCTCCTTGCAGGGCCGGTTGTATACCATCTCCACGTCAGATGAAGGTGCGACAGCGAAATGCCCTACCTCTGAAGGAAGACTGGGGCAGGAGGGTGTTTGATTGCTTTAATTCCCTCCTCGGGGAGACGCTAGAAGGACACGCCCTCTGCGGCATCCCTGTTCCTAAAGGTATATGTTGATTTGCCGAAATACAACCAGCGCCTTTTGCGCCCCGCAAGCGCCTGCGCTTTGATCGGGGCGCAGGCGTTGATATAGTCCCCGCCTTTGAGGTATCCCGGAGAACGCCTTGCCTGTTGCAACCGCAGAAATGGCTTCTGTTCCTACGAAACTGCCAATTGCTGATCGTATCGTCAGAGTCTTCGATCACTGTTTTTCAGACCCAAATGGGCTCAATACCCGACTTCGCGGGGGCTTTTGCGAGCCCTATTACCGGCCCAGGGGGGAAGGTCAACCCTACCACCAGGTAGAGTTCACCCTGGACTATGCCGCCAGCGCTTTGCATGAAGTCGCGCACTGGTGTGTCGCCGGAGAGGCCCGGCGGCAGTTGCCAGATTACGGTTACTGGTATGCGCCGGATGGTCGCAGTGCCGACCAGCAGGCTGAGTTCGAGCAGGTAGAGGTCAAGCCACAGGCCCTTGAATGGATCTTTGCACGGGCTTGCGGACTCAAGTTCCGCGTGAGCGCCGACAATCTGGAGAATGGATTGGGCGCCAGCGACCCGTTTAAAAAGGCCATCTGGCAGCAAGTTCTGGACTATTGTGATAGCCGGCCCAACCCTCGGGCCTGTGCATTCGCCGAAGCCCTGATGAAGGAATTCGGTTGTCCCAATCCTTTTGACCGGGGCAGCTACCAATTGGCGGATCTCTCTTGAATAGTTATCTCATAGACGCATCGGTATATATTTTTCGCTACTACTTTGCGCTGCCGCCCAACTGGGAGAGTCGCAGTGGCTACTCCACTGAAGCCGTTTACGGCTTTACTAACTTCCTGTTGGATATGTTGGCGCGACAACCGGGCTATATTGCCTGCGCCTTCGACGAATCATTGGGAAGCTGTTTTCGCAATGAGATTTACCCGGACTATAAGTGCAGTCGCGCACTGCCAGATGAAGCCCTGGCTTTCCAGCTAGCGGCGTGCCGGGAAATGGCTGAGGTACTGGGTATTGCCAGCTTTTCCAGTGAGCGCTACGAGGCCGATGACATACTGGCCACGTTAACCCGGAAGCTGCACCGGCATAACCCAGTGGTCGTGAGCCGGGACAAGGATCTGGGGCAGCTGCTGGCTCGGGGCGCTGTATCCCTGTGGGATTTTGCCAACGACCGGCACCTGGATGGCGAAGGCGTACGGGAAAAGTTCGGTGTGCGCCCGGAGCAGGTTCCCGACTATCTGGCCCTGGTGGGAGACACCAGCGATGATATTCCCGGGATACCCGGCGTTGGCCCAAAGACAGCGGCACGCCTGTTAGAGACATTCGACACTATAGAAATGTTGCTGGAGCAGCTCGATGCCCTTGCCACAATGCCCATTCGCGGAGCCAAGGGATTGGTGGCCCGGATAGAGGAATACGAAGAGCAGCTGCACCTCGCCAAGCGCCTGACCAGTCTTGAGGAGCGGGTTCCGCTGGGGATAAAGCTGGCAGATTTGCGCCCACAGCCGGTAGATGTCTATCTGGCCCGTGCCCTGGCGGAGGAATTTGGTATCGGCGGCCTGAGCAAGAAGATTGAACGCACCTTAGCGGGTGTTGATGGAGAACTTACATGACGGATAGCGCTGCACAGAGTGCGGGATTAAAAATTGTCGCCGATGAGAATATTCCTGCGTTGGAGGAGTATTTCGGTGATCTGGGAACGCTGGAGCGCTACCACGGCCGCACCTTGAGCCGAGAACAATTAATTGATGCGGATATTTTGTTGGTGCGCTCGGTCACCCAGGTTGATCAAAGCCTGCTGGAGGGGACCCGGGTGCGCTTTGTTGGCAGCTGCACCATAGGCACTGATCACCTGGATACCCAGTGGTTGGAACGCAATGAGATCTTTTGGAGCGCCGCGCCTGGCTGCAATGCCAACTCCGTGGTGGAGTATGTTTTCTGCACCCTGGCCGCACTGGAAATTGACTGGCATGGGCGCAGCTTCGGCATAGTGGGCTGCGGCAATGTGGGCGGATTATTGCAACAGCGCTTGCATGCCCTCGGGGTTTCCTGCGCAGTTTACGATCCCTGGCTACCGAAAAACCCGGATGCGAGTGAGCTGGCAAAGGTGCTGAGCCAGGATATTGTTTGCCTTCACGCACCGCTGGTTAAGGGCGGCACCTACCCCAGTTTCCATATGATTGGAGCAGAGCAGTTGCGCCAGCTCCGCGATGGCAGCATCTTGATTAGCGCCGGCCGGGGTGGGGTGGTAGATAACCGGGCACTGCTGGCGGAAATCCAGCGGGGCAAGCGTTTTACTTCTGTACTGGACGTATGGGAGAACGAACCGGATATCGATATTGAATTATTGCAGCATGTTGACCTGGGTACACCGCATATTGCCGGTTACAGCCTGGATGGGAAGCTGGCTGGCACCCGTATGATTCGCGAGGCCTTGTGCCGGGAATTGGGTATTGCACCTATGTCTGCGGAATGTCAGCCGGCTGTTACATCTAAAGAGATCACGGGAGACTCAGCAGAAGAATTACTGTTGCAGATGTACAACCCCCGCGCGGACGATCGCCGCCTGCGCGCGGCGGCAGTAGGTGATGTGCCGATGGAGAAGGCTTTTGATTTGCTGCGTAAAGAGTACCCCGAGCGCCTGGAGTTCAGTCACTGCAAAACTTCAGCCCAGAATTTGGGTGACGAAGAGAAGCGGCAACTGGAAGTGTTGGGGTTGGCGTGCAGTTAAGTAAACAAGTAAAAAAGCTTGGTTTAATCATTAACCCCTGGGCTGGCATTGGCGGCCCGGCAGGTCTCAAGGGGAGCGATGGTGCCGAAACGGTGCAACGCGCGCTGGACGCAGGTATCGAGCCCCAGGCAAATCAGCGTGCGGCGCTGGCCCTTGAGGAGTTAAAACCCTATAAGGATGAGCTGGAAATCCTGTGCTTTGCCGGCGATATGGGGGCCAGTACAGCGCGTAAACTCGGTTTTTCTGTCTGTGAAGTGGGCGTGGCCGAGTGCTCGCCATCCTCCCCAGAAGATACAGAGCGTGCAGCAGCCACTATCCGCAACAATGGTGCAGACCTCATTGTTTTTATTGGCGGTGACGGCACTGCGAGAAATATCGTCAATGCCCTGGGGGATAATTTCCCGGTACTGGGTATTCCCGCCGGAGTGAAAATGCACTCCGCCTGTTTTGCGATTTCCCCTAAAGCGGGTGGCGAGGTTTTGCGCCGTCTGATGGCGGGGCAGCTGGTGGACCTCGCTGAGCGTGAAGTGCGGGATATTGATGAGCAGTCATTCCGCAGTGGGCGGGTAACCACGCGTTACTACGGCGAATTGCTGGTGCCCCAGGAAGGCCAGTTTTTACAGGCGGTAAAAAATGCCGGCCGCGAAGTGGAAGAGCTGGCAGTTGCGGATATCGCCGCAGAGATTACCGAAGACCTGGACCCGCAAACCCTGTATGTCGTTGGCCCAGGCTCTACTACATTGGCAATCCTCAGCGAGTTGGGCTGTGAGGGGACACTGTTGGGGGTGGATTTATTACTGGATGGCCAGTTGTTGCAGTTGGATGTCAGTGCGCCGCAAATTGAACAGGCCATTGCCGATCACCGCGGGCCGGTAAAAATCATTCTCACCGCCATTGGTGGCCAGGGTCATTTAATTGGCCGGGGTAACCAACAATTGTCAGCCAATGTACTGCGGCGCGTTGGGCGCGATAATTTAATCGTGGTTGCAACTAAAACAAAAATTACGGAATTGCATGGGCGCCCGCTATTAATCGATAGCGGTAACCCCAAGCTTGATAAACGGTGGAGTGGTTTTATTCGAGTGGTTACCGGTTACCGGGATACCATTCTTTATCCACTGAGTAACGGGGATATTCAATAAGCGATGAGTGCAGATTGGCAGTTACTGCTGGAGCAGGTAGAAAATAAACTAGGACAAAATGTTGGCGACAGCCGTCGTTTTTTTCACGGCCGGGGTCGCAGCTATGAGGGCTTGGAGCAAGTCTGCGTCGACAGCTTTTTCCCCGCTTTGCTGGTGACTTTTTTTGAAGAATATGAAGATGAAGTAGAGCTGTGTGAAAAGCTCTGGCAAATGGCCGAGGCGCGAGGTTATCAGGGGGTCGCTGCGCAGCGACGCTATCTCCCTGGGGCACCTTTACAGTGGCACTTCGGAGAGCCGGTAACAGACCCTGTCGCGCAGCGTGGAGACCTTAAATTCCCCCTCACGTTTGATCGCCAAAATGTTGGTTTCTTCCTGGATATTGAGCCGGGCAGGGCCTGGCTTGAAGAGCAGGTGCGTGCAAGAGCCGGGCAGGCGTCGGCAAAAATGCTCAACCTTTTCGCTTTCACCTGTGCCTTTTCTGCGGTCGCGCGAGCGGCAGGTGATATCGATATTGTCAATGTGGATGTCAATCGCGGTGTTTTAAATCGCGGACGGGAAAATCACGAGGTTAATGGGCTGTCGCTCAAAGGGGTTCAGTTCCTGCAATTCGATGCACTGCGTCAATTCAAGCGCTTCGACCGTCGCGGCCCCTTTGACCTGGGCATTGTCGATCCGCCGACACGACAAAAAGGTCGCTTCGATGTCAGCCAGAATTATGAAAAGTTGCTGAGGCAGCTGCCCGCTTGTCTCGCCGCTGAGGCGGATCTGCTGATGGTGATCAACTCGCCCCGGCACAGCGAAGCCCAGTTTAGAGAGTTAATCCTCGGATCTGACAGCGGTTATGAAGTTGTAGCTCGCTTGGAGCAGAACCCGGATTTCCCTGATCGGGACCCGGATGCTGCCCTAAAAATGTTGCACGTTAAATATCGTCGCCAATCCCAGTAATGACGATTGCCAATGCCGCGCATTAAGGAGCCTCTTACAGCGCGGCAAACTCTCGCATCAAGCGCTCCATCAGCGCCTGCAACTGGCCTGATGATCCCTCGCGCACAGCGCTGTTGAGCAACTGGGCGTTGCTCTGCCCGGACTCAGCTCCGGCATTAATCATTAGCAGGAAACCCTTGTGGGTTAATACCGCATCCTCCATCGCCTCCTGGCGCACCAGCTGGGAAAAGCTGATATAGCCACTCTGCTTTAGCCAGGTCATGGACCCCAGGCAGGCTAAATGGCGGGGGGAGTGCAGCCCGTACTCATCCGGTGAGTCAGGGCCGGAAATATCTTCCACGTAAACGGTTGCCGGTACCGGGAATTGATTAAACATTGCCAGCAGAACCCTGCCGGCATCCCGGTAAAAATCATGAATATGTAAATCGTCCAGCATCAGCAGGAATATCGCTCCAAAAAGTCGCCCAGGCGTTCCATCGCATGCGATAAGTCGTCGGCACGGGGCAGGAAGACAATGCGCAGGTGGTCCGGTGCATCCCAGTGGAAGGCACTGCCTTGGGCCAGTAGTATTTTTTCCTGGCGCAGGAAATCCAGCACCAGCTGCTCGTCATTTTCGATCTTATGATGATCCAGATGCAGCTTGGGAAACAAGTAGATAGCACCGCTAGGTTTGACACAGCTCACACCGGGAATGTCATTGAGCATGCGGTGGGCCATATCTCGCTGTTGGCGCAGGCGCCCGCCGGGCAGGACCAAATCGTTAATACTCTGGTAGCCACCGAGAGCGGTTTGTACTGCGAACATGGCGGGTACATTGCCGCACAGGCGCATGGAAGCGAGTATTTCCATCCCCTGGATAAAGCCCTTGGCCCGGTGTTTGGTGCCGCTGATAATCATCCAGCCAGAGCGGAAGCCGGCCAGCCGGTAGGACTTGGACAGGCCGTTAAAACTCAGGCAGAGCACGTCCGGGGCCAGCTTGGCCATCGGGGTAAATTCCGCATCGTCGTAGAGAATCTTGCTATAAATCTCATCGGCGAAGATCACCAGGTTGTGACTGCGGGCAACCTCGACAATATCCTCCAGTAGTTCCCGGGGATAAACGGCGCCAGTGGGATTATTGGGATTGATAACCACTATGCCGCGGGTTTTTGAAGTGATTTTTGCTTTGATATCCTCAATATCTGGCAGCCATCCGGACTCCTCGTCGCAGCGATAGAGAACTGGCTTGGCACCGGTGAGGTTGGTGGCGGCCATCCACAGGGGGTAGTTGGGCATTGGCAACAGCATTTCGTCGCCATTGTTGAGAAGGGCCTGGGTGCTCATGGAGATCAGTTCGGAAACGCCATTGCCCAGGTAAATATCGTTAATTTCGACGCCCGGGATACCCAGGGTCTGGCACTCTTGCATAATGGCCTTACGCGCAGCGAAGAGCCCTTTGGACTCGACGTAGCCCTGTGCCTCAGAGAGATTGTGAATGACGTCTTGGATAATCTCGTCGGGGGCGTTAAAACCGAAGGGGGCAGGGTTGCCAATATTCAGCTTGAGGATGCGGTGGCCTTCCTCTTCCATGCGCTGGGCCTGCTCCATCACGGGGCCGCGAATTTCGTAGCAGACGCCGTGCAGTTTTTCTGATTTATTGATGTCCTTCATGGTGACCTGGAAGCTCTATTGCAGAGCAGGAGCGGCCCAGGGCCGCGAGTTCAGTGCGCGAAAACCGGGTAATGTCCACCAGCGGTAGGTACCACTCCTGCGGGAAACCGGGAACCGATACACATAGGCATTGCCACAAAGTGACGCCTGACCGGAAACCCCAATTGATTACGGAAACACTAGAGTATGTCAAAACAGATGGATGAGAACTACTGGCGGGATAAGCTTACAGATGAGGAGTTTGAGGTCTGCCGGGAAGGTGGGACAGAGGCGCCGTTTAGCGGCGAATATTGGGATGTTTTTGACGATGGCGTCTATCGTTGTCGTTGCTGCGGCGAGGTTTTATTCGGCTCGCAGTCAAAATTTGAGAGCGGGTGTGGTTGGCCCAGCTTTGATGCAGAGCATTATGAAGGTGCGGTGAAGGAGCTGCCTGACAGCAGCTACGGTATGCAGCGTGTAGAGATTCGCTGCAGTAAGTGCGATGCCCATCTCGGTCATGTGTTCGACGATGGTCCCACCGATACGGGACTTCGCTACTGTGTGAACTCTCTATCGGTGAAGCTGGACCAGGGCAGTGATGAAACGGAGGATGACACTGAGTGACGGAATCACACTGGAGTAATTGGCTATTGCGGGTGCAGTGGATTCTGTTACTGCTGATCGTCCTTGCGGCTGCCGCCTTGCGTTACGGGCTGCTGCACTTCTCTGTGGTTTTCAAAATATTTGTGTTTTCTGGCGGTGCAGCCTTGGCAATTGCGCTACTGAGCCTGTTTGTTTTTGTCTGGGGAGTGAGCAAGAGCAAGCCGTTGGTGCGCAGCAATGCTCTGTGGGCGGCGTTGCTCGGACTGCTGCCGGTGGCAATACCTCTGGTAACCGTAGGCAAGGGCAACTTCGATGTGCCAAGAATTCACGACATCAGTACCGATACCCGCAATCCCCCCCAGTATCAAGAGGTATTGAAGTTGCGCCAGAAAGGCGACAACAGTGCCGAATACGGTGGAGAGAAGGTGGCCGAATTGCAGCGGGAGGCGGATATATATGCCGATATAATGCCGTTGCACGTGGACTTCCCGATAGCTCGTACCACTGAGATCGCTGCTGAAGTGGCCGAAGACCTGGGTTGGAAAGTGGTTTCCTATGAGCCTCAGCGGGGCCACCTGGAGGCTGTAGCGAAAACACCGATTCTCGGTTTTACGGACGATATCGTTGTACGGGTCAGCGCTGACGTGGGTGGTGGCTCCAAAGTCGATGTGCGTTCCAGCTCTCGAGTCGGGGTCAGTGACTTGGGTACCAATGCGAAGCGTATCCGCCAATTTCTGGAAGAGTTGCACCTGCATGCGCTGGTGCTCGAGGGAACTGGCACAGAGCGGTACTAGAATGCACTCCAGAAATGGCTGGGTTTTGTAAGTGTCTGACAACAAAAGAAAAAAAATCAAAAAGAGTGTTGACAGGTTTAGCGGTGGTCCATAGAATGCGCCCCACTTCTGACGCAGGGCTACACTCAAAGGTGGAGCGAAACGACAGAAGGTTTCTGGGTCCCCATCGTCTAGAGGCCTAGGACACCGCCCTTTCACGGCGGTAACAGGGGTTCGACTCCCCTTGGGGATGCCACGCGGGAATAGCTCAGTTGGTAGAGCGCAACCTTGCCAAGGTTGAGGTCGCCGGTTCGAACCCGGTTTCCCGCTCCAAATTTCCGCTTTGCGAGATGATCTCTAGTCAACTCGGAAAGCACGCCACCGAGAAATCAGTGGCATTGCCATGGACAGCATGGCAGCGCCGGATCGAAAGATCGAAGTGCAAGTTTCTGTCCCCATCGTCTAGAGGCCTAGGACACCGCCCTTTCACGGCGGTAACAGGGGTTCGACTCCCCTTGGGGATGCCAATACGACCCGGTAGCAATGCTACCGGGTCAATTGCGGGAATAGCTCAGTTGGTAGAGCGCAACCTTGCCAAGGTTGAGGTCGCCGGTTCGAACCCGGTTTCCCGCTCCAATTTTCTGCTTTGCGAGATGATCTCTAGTCAACTCGGAGAGCACGTCACCGAGAAATCAGTGGCATTGCCATGGACAGCATGGCAGCACCGGATCGAAAGGTCGAAGTGCAAGTTTCTGTCCCCATCGTCTAGAGGCCTAGGACACCGCCCTTTCACGGCGGTAACAGGGGTTCGACTCCCCTTGGGGATGCCAATACGACCCGGTAGCAATGCTACCGGGTCAATTGCGGGAATAGCTCAGTTGGTAGAGCGCAACCTTGCCAAGGTTGAGGTCGCCGGTTCGAACCCGGTTTCCCGCTCCAATTTTCTGCTTTGCGAGATGATCTCTAGTCAACTCGGAGAGCACGCCACCGAGAAATCAGTGGCATTGCCATGGACAGCATGGCAGCACCGGATCGAAAGGTCGAAGTGCAAGTTTCTGTCCCCATCGTCTAGAGGCCTAGGACACCGCCCTTTCACGGCGGTAACAGGGGTTCGACTCCCCTTGGGGATGCCAATACGACCCGGTAGCAATGCTACCGGGTCAATTGCGGGAATAGCTCAGTTGGTAGAGCGCAACCTTGCCAAGGTTGAGGTCGCCGGTTCGAACCCGGTTTCCCGCTCCAAAAATAAAAAGCCGCTCAATCGAGCGGCTTTTTGTTTTTCCGATATAGTAATTCTTATCTTCTGCACGGTTACTTTTGCCCGGGGCTCCTGCAAGTTCCGGTTCATCCCACCAAGTGACGTGTATGAAAAACCCTAGCTCCCCTCAGGTTGAAATTATTCGGGCAAGCGCGTTGAATAACGCTCCCCACTATAGGAGTGCAAGATGAGCGCTGCGCTATCGATCCATAACTTACAGAAAACCTACGACAATGGTTTCCAGGCCCTGAAAGGCATCAGTTTTGACGTGCAGCCGGGAGACTTCTTTGCGCTGCTGGGCCCCAATGGGGCGGGGAAGTCCACCACCATCGGTATCATCTGTTCCCTGGTGCGCAAAAGCGGTGGTTCAGTGTCGATTTTTGGTGAGGATATCGACGTCGATTTTGCTGCGGCCAAGCGCCTGTTAGGTGTTGTGCCACAAGAATTTAACTTCAGCCAGTTTGAGAAAGTGTTCGACATTGTCGTTACCCAGGGCGGTTTTTATGGTATGCCGCGCAAACTGGCTGAAGAACGCACTGAGAAATACCTGAAACAGTTGGGTCTGTGGGATAAGCGCGCTACCCAGGCGCGAATGCTCTCCGGTGGTATGAAACGCAGATTGATGATTGCCCGCGCGCTGATTCACGAGCCGAAATTACTGATTCTGGATGAACCCACAGCCGGTGTGGATATAGAGCTGCGGCGTTCCATGTGGAGTTTCCTGGAAAAAATAAACCAGCAGGGCACCACAATTATTCTCACCACCCACTACCTGGAGGAAGCCGAGAGCCTCTGCCGCAATATAGCGATTATCGACAAGGGCACTATTGTCGAGAACACTTCGATAAAGTCACTGCTGAAAACCCTGAACCGGGAAACCTTTATCCTGGATTGCGCAGAATTTCTCACTGAGTGCCCGGACTTGTCCGGTTATGAAGGGCGCTTGCGAGACAACCACTCACTGGAAGTCACTATTGAAAAGGGACAATCTCTGACCGAGGTATTTGCGTCATTGCAGCGGCAGGGCATCACAGTCACCAGTATGCGCAATCGCGCCAATCGCTTGGAGGAATTGTTCCTGTCCATGTTGTCGGAAGAAAAAATGTCGGGGCTAGAAGAGTGAAGGGCAGATTAATCTGGATATCATTCAGCACTATTTACCGTCGGGAAGTCCGGCGCTTTATGCGTATATGGCCACAGACCCTGGTACCGCCGGTAATCACTATGTCACTGTACTTTGTGATCTTTGGCTCCCTGATTGGTCGGCGAATTGGTGATATGGGGGGCTATCCGTATATCGAGTTTGTTGTGCCGGGTTTGATCATGATGTCGGTGATTACCAACTCCTACGCTAACGTAGTTTCGTCTTTTTACAGCGCTAAATTTCAGCGCAGTGTGGAGGAGCTTCTGGTTTCGCCAACGCCGAATTGGGTGATTATGGCGGGCTATGTACTCGGTGGCGTGTCACGGGGATTAATGGTGGGGTTGATAGTGACTCTCGTAGCGATGTTTTTTACCTCACTGACGGTAGAGCACATCTTTGTCACGGTAGCGATTGTATTTTTGACGGCGGTGCTGTTTTCCCTGGCAGGGTTTATCAATGCTATTTTTGCCAATAGTTTTGATGCTATCTCTATTATTCCGACCTTTGTATTAACTCCCCTCACATACCTGGGAGGTGTGTTTTACTCTATCGACCTGCTGTCGCCTTTTTGGCAGGGGTTGTCGAAATTGAACCCCATTCTTTATATGGTGAACTCCTTCCGTTACGGCATTTTGGGTGTTTCCGATATTAATGTTGTCGGGGCATTTTTTGGCGTCCTGGTATTTATTGCGCTTTTGGCATCCTGGGCCATTTATCTGATGAGCCACGGTAAGCGACTGAGACATTGAGAAATTTATGACAAGAGAAGACTGGCAAAACCTCCCCCTGGGGCAGGAGACCACCTACGAATCCACTTACAACCCCGAGTTGCTCCATCCAATTCAGCGCTCAGTATCCCGAGCCCAGTTGGGGCTCTCTGCCGGCGCAATGCCTTTCTTTGGAGAGGACGAATGGTGGGGTTTTGAGCTTTCCTGGTTGAACCCCAGGGGTAAACCACAGGTGGCGGTGGCTCGTTTTAGTTTTCCTGCAGAAAGCCCCTGCATGGTGGAGTCAAAATCCTTCAAGCTGTATTTAAACTCTTTCAACCAGAGCAAGTTTGAATCCTGGAGATTGGTACAGGATGCCCTGGTGCGGGACCTCTCTGCAGCGGCGGGGGCAAATGTCGGCGTTACCCTGATGGATGTGGAAGATGCAGCGCTGGCAGTTGAGAAGCCAGAGGGCTATTGTCTGGATCATCTCGATATAGAAGTGAATAATTACGAGCCGGACCATGCACTTCTCGCCCTCGAAGGCGGTGAGGAAGATGTGAGTGAGGTTCTTTATAGCCACTTGCTGCGCAGTAATTGTCCGGTAACGGGACAACCGGATTGGGCGACAGTGGTTGTGGACTATAAAGGGCCGGCACTGAAGCGAGAGGCACTGTTGGCTTATATTGTTTCCTTCCGCGAACACCAGGATTTTCACGAGCACTGTGTCGAGCGTATCTTTTGCGACTTGCAACAGTTGGCGGAATTTACCGAGTTAACTGTATGTGCTCGCTATACCCGTCGTGGTGGCTTGGATATTAATCCGCTGAGATCGACTCGCATTGAGAAACGTATGCCTCCGCGTTTTGCCCGTCAATAATTTCCTTTCTTAAGTGCCACCGGAGTCCCCGGTGGTACAGTCCTTCAATTTCAATCTTTGCTTGGTGCCGGCCTGGGTTGGCGCTGCGGACTCTTAAGCTACGCTTTCCAGATAGGCCGGGGAAACCGACAGTGTAGTTGTGTTGGCCGCCCCACAGGAGGTGGAGTTGAGGCTGACAGATGGAGATTAATACCCAGTCCCCAGTAATTCCTGCCGTAGTAATCGGTTTTGCCCCACTTCTTTTTTCCCAATCCTCCACTGCAGAAGTTTATGTTAAAGCTGATGATCTGATACGGGTGATTGAGGCCCAGCAACAGCAGCTGGAAGAGCAGCAGGCTCAGATTCAGAAACAACAGGCAGACCTCGAAGCCCTGCGTCGGCAAATTGAGCAAATGCAACGGGCATCACCATCTCGACCGTCTCTGGAAGTAACTCCTGTACAGCCTGTCGAAGCACCGGTGAGCAAGGAGGATATGAATGATTTACAGCGACAGATTGAGGAAATACGCCAGGAAGTTCCACCTGGTTCGCTGCCTCCGCCACGGGCCCAGTCTGATCAGGCGGTGCCTGACCCCAGTGACATCGAAGATGTGATTGCCAATGCGACAACGGAGTGGCCTGGCTCCATTCCCCTGTTGGGAAATACGATGAAGGCGAAGATCAGTGGCTTTGCGGACTTGGATGTCAATTATGATACCGACGCGATCATCAGCCCCGCACAATTTGTACCTGCCGATATTGTGACTTTCGACAAAACGGCTGCAGAGGGAGCAGACGGGCAG
Organism: Microbulbifer maximicatervae (SeqCode); assembly: GCF_052466985.1. Classification (NCBI taxonomy): domain Bacteria; kingdom Pseudomonadati; phylum Pseudomonadota; class Gammaproteobacteria; order Cellvibrionales; family Microbulbiferaceae; genus Microbulbifer; species Microbulbifer maximicatervae (SeqCode). The sequence goes on along the minus strand of NZ_CP174298.1, from coordinate 2,087,675 downwards.
ACAGAATTTACCGTGCAAACCTCCAGGTTGGTATTTGAGACCCTGCAGCACTGGGAGGGACGTGAATTTAAAACCCTGATTTCGATGGACTTCCTGCAGGACTCCAGTGTTACCACTCCCAATCCCCGTATGCGCAAAGCTTATGGAGAAGTGAGCAATGCGCTATGGGGGGGCAGTATTCTTGTGGGGCAGCAGTGGTCAACATTTGCGAACTTGGAAGCGGTCCCCAATACCCTGGATTTCCAGGGGCCTAATTCGGCATTTGGCTTGCGCCATTCAATGGTCCGATGGATTAAGAGGTACGGGCCACAGTATTACTTTAAGGTGGCTATTGAAGCGCCGGATTCACAAATATTCGAGGATGCAACCGAGGTTGCCCGCTGGCCCGATGCGGTATTTGCGCTGGAGTCGGACTTGCCTAGGTCCCAGGTACAAGCGGGTTTGGTATTAAGGGATTTGCGCGCGAGTGGCGATCCGGATTCAGCCGTATCGACTACCGGCTGGGGATTAAATTTAAGCGGCACTTTCAATATGCCCGGCGTACTTTCCAAGGATGTTCTTTATTACTCTTTGTCCCTCGGTGCGGGATATAGCGGTCTACTTAATGACGCGCCACCAGATGCAGCTTATGATTTTTTTGATAACTCCGTAGAGGCACTAAACACTACAGCCTGGTATCTGGGGTACCAGCACTGGTGGACTCCTTGCCTGTATACCGTAGCGACCTACGGCAGGGTAAGGCAGGATAATCTGGACTTCCAACCCGGTGAGGCCTACAAAGCAACCCAATACCGCAGTATCAATATTGTCTGGTTACCCTTTCCCCGTTGGTTGACTGGAATCGAGGTGCTCTACGGCGCTCGCAAAGACAAAGATGGAGATAGGGGGTCTTTGGTGCGGACACAATTTACGACCCGAATGACATTTTAAAAAAGTAAAGTGTTTAAAAGAGGTGTTCAGGTATATGCGAGTCAAACGAGAGAAGCTATTTCAAGCACGAGTTATTCGGTTGTTATGCAGCCTTTCAGTGATTTCTCTTCTGCTCGGATGGACTTCAGCCAGTACCGTGGTTACGCGGGTATGGCAGTCCCCATATATTGGTATTCAAAGCTTAGGAAAAACCCTGGTACTCGCATATACCCTGGTACCGAGGCCGATAGTCGGTGGGCAGGTAGAAAGGGAGTGGGTCATGCAACTGCAGGATACGGGTATTGATGCGCATTCCTGGAGTGCTCTCGGGGCAATAACTGGCGTTCCCTCAATGGGGGAGATTGCACCCTTACTCCGGGAGAGGGGATTTGACACTTTATTGGTTACCCAATTGTTGGCACTAAAACGGATCAACCCGAATATCCGCAACTCCCAGGTTGCTGTTGTGGAGACACGTTTATATTCAGCGCCTAGTGACGAAGTTTATTGGTCGGTTCAGTCGGATACTTTTTTATACAAGTATTCAGGGGAGGAGCTACGCCATCCCAATGAGAGAGATTTGCGTGAGTTTGTAGAGGTGATGATTCGCACTATGTCTGGCAATGGCGTTTTATAGCCGCTAATTTATCGTGATTTTTATCGAACCTTCCTCCAGGGCAATAGAACTGTTGTATTCAGCTATTCTGGTGAGACAAACCGTTGATGGGACTATCAAAGAGTGCCCGTTCAATGGTTCGAAAGGGAATTCAAAGCGTTAGCTGGAATAGATGCCGGCTAACTACTTTTGGCGGTAGGCTTTACCATGGATTGGAATCTAAAAGCCCCTGTGGTTTTTTGGCGTGCGTATCTAAGGTACTGGAGGTGTGTTGATGTGCACGCTCCACGATTATTATTTATTCTGCCAGTTTTTCTCTCAATTTTATTAATCCCCTATTCAGCCAGTGCTTCTGAAACCTTTCTGATGCCGTTGGGACCAGTGGCAGAGGAGCAGAAAGTACACTTCTTTTGGGCTATGGCACTCACCATGGTCGCTGTTCTCCCGGTATTTATCCTGGTGCCAGTAATCCTCTTTAAATACCGAAGAAAAAAAGGTCACGGATTCTATGCGCCAAAATGGGAAACCTATGGTCCGCTCGAAGTAATTATGTGGGGTGTGCCATTCCTGGTCATAATTGTGTTGTCAGTGATGCTCTGGCGTGCAACGGCACGGCTCGACCCCTACAAGGAAATACAGGGCGTTGTCCCCCCGGTAAAAGTGCAGGTGGTGGGGCTCGACTGGAAGTGGTTATTTATCTATCCGGAGCTGGATATTGCAACAGTCGGTGAATTGGTCGTACCAGTACACACTCCAGTCTCAATGATATTGACCAGCGATACGGTAATGCAGTCGTTCTTTATTTCTGCACTGGCTGGGCAGATTTATGTAATGCCGGGTATGACGACAAAGCTCAATTTTATCGGTACAAAAACCGGCGACACCAGAGGGGAGAATACCCAATATACCGGCAATGGTTTTGTCGACCAGAATTTTGCAGTCAAGGTTGTGACTGATGAGGACTTTGAAGCCTGGGTAAAGCAAGTACGGACGGGTGGGATTGTCCTGAGTCCAGAAAATTATAACCGCCTGGCACAGCGAAATACCAAAAAACAAGCATACAAAGTCTTGGGAAATAGCAAGATGCCAGAAAATACACTGTATTTTAACTTGCCGGGCACAGACCTTTTTCACGAAATAGTAATGCGTTATCACTCCGGTAAACCGCTGAGCATAGAAGAGCAGCCCGGCACCCGAAAATTCGGCCGGGGCGAGGATGATGCCGAGGGAGCGCAGCCATGAACAATTTGGATTACGGTTGGCTGGGTAAGCTCAATTGGGATTCTCTGGTATTTAGCGGGTTTCTTGAGCGGCCCTCAGTCAGTGAGGCCGTTGCCAGTGTGGCGGGCTCGATAGTAATACTGGCAACAGTGGGAATCCTGTTTTTATTGACCTGGTTTAAAGTCTGGGGAACACTCTGGCGGGATTGGTTGACCAGCACTGATCACAAAAGAATCGGCATTATGTATATCGCTTTTGCGATCGTGATGTTGGTTCGAGGGTTGCTGGAGGGGATGGTAATGCGTGCTCAGCAAGCCGCCGCACCGGAAGGCTTCCTCTATGCAGATCACTTTGCCCAGTTGTTCAGTACACACGGCACCATAATGGTGTTTTTTGTGGCAGTTCCGTTTTTGGTGGGCCTTATTAATTTCGCTATGCCGCTGCAAATTGGTGCCCGTGATGTGGCCTTCCCGGTACTTAATCAAATCAGCCTGGCGGTGACAGTTTCCTCCGGTATTTTGTTGATGGTCTCTCTGGTGGTGGGGCAGTTTTCTACTGGGGGTTGGTCGGCTTATCCACCTTATACGGGGGCGGATTTTAGTCCCGGGGTTGGGCCTGACTACTGGATATGGGCGATCGTATTTTCTGGGGCGGGGACCACATTAACGGGAATTAATTTCACCGTCACCGTGTATAAATGCCGTGGTCCAGGAATGCACTTATTCCGTATGCCACTGTTTTGTTGGACCGTACTCTGCGCCTCCATTCTAATGATTTTCGCAATGCCGCCTCTCAGCGTTGCCGCACTGATGTTGGGCTTGGATCGCTACCTGGATTTCCACTTCTTCACCAATGACCTCGGTGGAAATATGATGAACTATGCCAATTTGTTTTGGCTCTTTGGTCACCCTGAGGTCTATCTATTGGTGTTGCCAGCCTATGGTATTTTTTCCGAGGTCTTTTCCACCTATTCGGCCAAAACTCTGTACGGTTATAAATCCCTGGTGATTGCCACCATGTGTATTGCGATCCTGTCCTTTACTGTGTGGTTACATCACTTTTTCACCATGGGGCAGAGTCCGACGATCAATATTGCCTTTGGTATAGCGACTATGCTGATCGCGGTGCCGACCGGGGTGAAAGTATACGACTGGATGGCGACCATGTATCGCGGTCGAATACGTTTTACCACTCCAATGGTTTATGCCATCGGCTTTTTAATCCTGTTCGTGATTGGTGGTCTGTCCGGCGTTATCCTGGCTAACCCCACTGTCGATTTCCAAGTGCACAATACACTGTTCCTGGTGGCACATTTCCACAATGTTTTGATTCCCGGCGTGCTGTTTGGAATTTTGGCGGGGTACAACTACTGGTTCCCCAAAGCATTTGGTTTCCGCCTTAATGATAAGTGGGGCAAACGCTCAGCCTATCTCTGGTTTGCAGGATTTATGGTGACATTCTTCCCGCTCTATGGCGCCGGCTTATTGGGGATGCCAAGACGATCATTCAGTTATGCCGATCTTACATTCAAGCCGTATATGATCGTTGCTTTTATCGGCGCAATGATTGTTCTGGCGGCCTTAATTTCGCTGGTTATTCAATTTATCGTAAGTATCAGGGACCGAAAGAAAACCCAGGTTCCTGTGGGTGATCCTTGGGATGGACGCTCCCTGGAGTGGAACTCTCCCGCTCCAGTACCGGCTTATAACTTTGTTGAAATACCCAAGGTTACTGATCGGGATGCATTTACTGAGGCTAAGGAGCATGGTGAAGCCTATAAGCGGCCTAAAGTCTATCGAGACATAGAGCTCCCTAAAAATAATCCTCTCGGATTTATTTTGTGCGTTGTCAGTGGAATTTTGATGTTTGCCCTGGTTTGGTACATCTGGTGGCTTGCACTGATCTCCGCATTAACCATTTTGGTTGCAGTTATCGCGGCCACCTTCCGCAAAGAAACGGAATATATTATTCCTGCCAGTCAGTTAGAGAAGGATACGGAAGCTTGGTTGGCCTTGGTCGAGAAGAGCAAGGCAGTGAGCCGGGACCTGGAAGATTCCCCGCGAAATGTCGGCCTTGCGAAGCTGGAGATCTAAATGAATCCCGTCTCTTCACCGAAAAGCCCGGGCAGCATCAATCCCCACGAAGCCATCCACAGAGATCCCGATATGGTGATCTTTGGCTTCTGGGTCTTCATGATGAGCGACCTGATTTTCTTTGGGGTGGTATTTGCGATTTATATCACCATGGTGGGCGCTACCGCCGGAGGGCCAGGCCCGAAGGAGCTTTTTGATTTCGGCAGCTTGTTCGCCCAAACGATGCTTCTTCTAACCAGCAGCCTCACTGCGGGTATTGCGACAGTTATTGTTAAGCATGAACGCAGTCGCGCTGCCTTTCTATTTTGGGTGGTGATTACCCTGTTGTTGGGCATGGGTTTCCTGGCGCTGGAACTTTACGACTTTGCCGGGATGGCCGAGAAGGGAGGGGTGCCTCAGCGCAGTGGCTACCTGTCAGCCTTTTTTGGTTTAGTGCCCTTGCACGGTCTCCATGTCACTTTCGGCTGTCTGTGGATGATCGTTTTGATCGTTCAGGTTTTCACTATGGGATTGGGGGATGTCGTAAAGCTGCGCTTTCTGCGCCTGGCATTATTCTGGCATTTCCTCGATTTGATTTGGATCGGAATTTTTTCCGTGGTTTATTTCGGTGGCTGGGTCTATGGCTAAAGAACCGACTTTTGCACAACACCTGCGGCTGTATATCACAGGTTATATCCTGTCTATTGTGCTCACTCTAGCGGCTTTTGCCGCAGTGCTGACGATCGGAAGGGAGAATAAAAGTGTCTTGATTCTGGTTGCGTTACTAGGGGTTGCGCAGCTGGTGGTGCAATTAAAATATTTCTTGAACGTAACGACCCAACGGGACCGGAGGGATAACCTGGCGTTAATCCTTTTCTCTAGCTTAATTCTTTTGATTATTGTGTTAGGTACAGTCTGGATTATGGGGAACCTGGCGGTGCGTATGCATACAACTATGTAGCGTTTTACGCTTACGCACCTTTTATAAAATTAGATAATAACTTTGCTCTTCAGGTTGGATGCTGCTTTTTGCAGGGACTGTAAAACCTTTTCTTTATCGTAATTTCGGATTTTATCCAGGTCTAAATGCATTGAGAATCCGGGGGCATGCTCCTCCAGGTAACTCTGCTGCCCACCCAGGTTCTTACGCAGATCAGTAACCTGGTAAACCTTCACCGGGGTACTAATACCTTTTACGGTGATATGCCCTTTGTCCCGGCACATTACCGTGTGTTTGATCATGGCCCAGGTCTCGTGGCTAATCAAGATTTCTCCCGGCTGGGCGGCGCCTTCCAATCGCGAAGCGAGGTTAACGTGGGTACCCATCACCGTGTAAGACTGGTAGTTAGCGGTACCAAAAATGCCGACAGTACAGTAGCCGGTATTAATACCCATACGAACCTGCAAGGGGCGCGAGATACCTTTGTTGTACCATTCCTGCTTCATTTCACGTACGCGTTTACGCATCGCCAGGGCCATAGCTACGCAGCGCAGAGCGTCTGACTTGGGTCCCTTACTCTCATCGTCCCCAAAAACAACCATTACCGCATCGCCGATAAACTTATCGATAGTGCCGCCGTATTGTCCAGCTATACGTGCCATTTCGGAGAGGTAATTATTGAGCAGCTGGGTAAAGGTCTCTGCCTCTAATTCCTCGGTGAGCTGGCTGAAGTCTTTGATGTCAGAAAAGAAAACGGTGAGGAGCTTTCGCTGGGTCACCAGAGCTTCTTCATCCCCGGTAGTGACAGAGCGCCACAGCTTTTGTGGCAGGTATTTGGAAAGTTTGTAGGAGCGAACCTTGCTAACGCGTTGCTCAACCATCAGGGAGTGATTGGCTTCCTTAAGCTGGCCAATCTGGCGGTGGGTAAAGAATGCATAGGCGCATAAATAGGCCAGAATACAGATCAGGCTCACGGTGCTGATAGTGAGGTCAGCGCTCACTAGCAGAGATGGCTCGTGCATCAGGTACCCGATAACGACCCCAACCAATAAGCCGGTATTGTGCTCAAACCAAGCGCGACCACCGCCGCCCCCAGTGAGGGCATTCAGCTGGACCATGGTAACCAGCAGCAGCGAGGGCAGCATGCTGAAGTCTGCCAGGGATATGGTGATGCCGATCAGTACTGTATCCAGGAAAGAGAGGCAGCGGCGGGTTTTCAGTGCTTTTTTATCGCCAGTTTTGTAGAGGATAAATTGGGCGAGAGCGGTATAAGCAATGATAAAAAGAGCAGATCCGGTAATAACCAGCTTGTCTGATTGCCATGGCGCATCCCAATTCACCGCGTTTGCCAGGGTACCGGCAGCGGCAAATAAAATCAGGGTGCGAAAATAGGTGGAGTAGCGAGGGTTAACATTCCGCCCCGTGCTCTCCTCAAGCTGGTCCTGCATTTGTGTTGTTCTTTGTCCGTTTGAGCAGAAAGTGAACACCTTGCGCGTTGGCGATAGGGTGGCTCCGATTTCCCCATCCACCGTATAGCCACGCCGTGACTCCAGCAGCGCAGTTTACTCTTCCGAGGAACAGAATGCGAAAAAACTGTGCATGCAAGTGATGTTTTTCTCGTTGTTGTTGCCAGTGATATTACCGCACCTCCAGCCTCAGAACCTCCCAATTTTCATGGCAGATTTGCAGTTTAGGCAGGGAGGGTACCTTAGGGCTTTGCGTATCAAGGTTTATATAGATAGCGACCACTGACTCTACAGCAGGCCAAGGATTATGACAGGGTGCTTTCCGACATTATTAACCTAGATCAATCTGAGCTCAGGAATCCGGGCGACTTGTACCAGGTGAAGGGAAAAGGGAGGTGTCAGCAAAAGGCAAGTTTTCCTGTAGTTGCTTTAAGGGGTTGGGTATTGGCCTCAGATAAAGCCGGGCTTATATTCACCTTTGAGTCAAGGGGTTACATAAGTTGTACAGCCCTTATATTGGAGAACTGAAGGGGCAGAGCAGGCCGGAAAACTAATGCTGGTCGGACTAATATAGAGCCTGGATCAATCGACTCACAGAGTCTAGCCACCAAACCTGCGATAGCTGAGGGGCTCATTTGAAGGGGCAAATAGCCGTGGTGACTTGTAGCGGATAGTCTGAGCTCCCTCATGATGCCCTGTTTTAACAGCCAGAGAGACTTTTTTCGCATTAGTGCTTGCACAACAAGGAACATTTGGGTAAAGTGCGCGCTCTCTCGACGACACAGCAGCTATCTTCCTGATTTCCTTGAAGATTTCTATGAAGAGAGAAACCGCTACAAGGCGGAATGCCCTCGCGAAGGGTGACAATTTGGTGAGGTGTCCGAGTGGTCGAAGGAGCACGCCTGGAAAGTGTGTATGTCGCAAGGCATCGAGGGTTCGAATCCCTCCCTCACCGCCATCTTCTAAAAGCCCTGCTTATGCCGGGCTTTTTTGTTTCTGCCTTTCGATTGGTTTCTCTATGTTTTTTTTGGCGATTCTACTCGTCAGCCCAGAGATTTTTGGGCTTTGCTAAGGGGGGGATCTCATCTTAGAGGGGTTTGCCAAATATTACTGCGTTTATAATTGATGAGCTGTTCGATTTAAGGGGGGGGGCAAAAAGGCCTCTTTACTCATTCTGCTGTAGTATTTTATATAGATCCTCATTTTTGTTGCTATTATCCCTGCTGTCTAAATTGTGGGCTAAGTTAGTTTTGAGGGAATATTAACTGTGAGTTAGCTCTTCTTCTTGCTTTTGCCTGCAGCTCCACTGTCTACTTTTTTGGGTTAAAGTCATACATATTTATATTTTGGCTCTTATTGAGGCAAATTATCTAAATAAAATTTGTACCTACTAAGTAAAAACTTCTTATTCAGCAATCTTCTCTACTTCCTATTTTTTCTTTCATTTAGAGTGGTTTGTTGGAAGTTTGCGCTATCGGCCATTTAAATAATGGCAATAGTCTCAGAACTGCCTACAAAGTATTTGGAGGCAGTGAGAGTTACGCTGCTAGTATCAACTCACTACGCCGAGTTATCAGCTATAACGCAATAAACAAACCCTAACAGGGGCGGGCGCAAAGCTTTTTCCAAGCATAGTTGGCCAGTTTGGCGGCGGTGTAAGAGGAGGCAGTTGGGGAGCCATTCAATGGCTTATGTGGGCTCTCAGGGAAGCCGCTAGTAGCTGAGCATGAGCACCAAGAAAAGGTAAGTACACATTCACCCCAGATTCCACTGGAATTTTCTTCGACATTTGGGTAAAGTGCGCACTCTCTCGACGATATAACAGCTATCCTATTGATTTACTTAAGGGTTTTGCTGGTAAGAGAGGCCGCTTTAAGGCGGAATGCCCTCGCAGAGGGTGACAATTTGGTGAGGTGTCCGAGTGGTCGAAGGAGCACGCCTGGAAAGTGTGTATGTCGAAAGGCATCGAGGGTTCGAATCCCTCCCTCACCGCCATCTTCTAAAAGCCCGGCTTATGCCGGGCTTTTTTATTTCTGAAGCTTTTGTTCTTTAGTCTTGAGTATCAAAGACCTTAGTTGCCACTGCTTTCTCCTATAGACGGAGGAGGCTGCTAGGCAGAGACCCTATTTATTACCGCAATACTCATCAAAATTGCTGGGAGTGTTAGCAAAGCCAGCCTTTTCTGCAAGTTCCCATGGTCGTTCGCATTCTTTAGTTTTACTACACCAAAGGTAGCCGGCTGAGTTTATACACCCGTGGGCATCCTTGTCTGAACCGACCGGTGTGGTGGGCTTGGGATCCTCTGGAGTATCTGAGGAGCACCCCATCAGGGACGCGACTAGAATAAAAGCGGCGGCTTCTTTGATATTGAGCATTACAATCACCAGAAAGTTAAGGTTATTGTTTAGTATACGATTTAGTGCAGTACCCTTCACAAGCCGTGCCTAATTGTTACTTCAAGGCCAGTTCTAGTGGGTCTTTTAATATTATTAAGTTCGAAAGGGTATGGGGTTGATAAGCCCCTCCAAGCACTAATCTTGCTAAATTTATTCTGTGAGACGACAATCATTTTATCCAGATAGACCCGTGGTTTACTCTTTTTAAATAATTTTGAGAACATTCTTACTGTAGTCAGATGTAGGTTTTGTGAGGATGGCTACAAGGGTTAGTGCTAGAGGTATCGAGTGAAACCGACATGCTATTAGACATGGAATGATGGGTTTTCTGTCTATATTTTGCACTATTGTTAATGACTAAACTGTACCTCCCACGGGCAAAGAGCCAAATAGATATTGCTTGGCGGGAACCATCTTTTCTCTGCCGCCCATGATGACCGGTTGTCGCATGAGCTTGAATGAATGATGTTAATAAACTAAAGGTATAGTGTTCTTGGGGGATTAGTTACCTATTAGTTTTGGTAACTCTCTCATCGCTAGAAAGGACACTACGCCAACGGTATTAGATTCCTCGTTAAGACGATTAAAGAAGTAAGTTTTCATGCCTGCTTCTATGCCAGCCTGAACTCCCACTGGCCCATCATCTATAACGGAGCAGTTCTCAGGATGGTAGCCCATACTTTTTGCGGCATGTAGGTATATGCCTGGATCAGGCTTCCATATGCCTACTTCATATGAACTGAATAAATTATTTCCGAAATACTTAGATAGTCCACATATATCTAATGCATGCTTGATTTTTTGCAGGGGGCCGCTAGATACTACCGCTTTCTCACCATCAAGAGCGTCTGCTACACCTTCAATAGGTTTTAACTCTCTGATAAAGAGTTTTGTGACTATATCGCGATAAGCTGCAACAAAATTGCTTTTCAGTTTGATATTATTCTCTTCTTCTAATAGGGATAGAATGCTTGCCAGTTTCCAACCCCGAAATCTTATGACCAGTTCATCAGCATCTAGTTTTATTCTGTGATTTTCGAACATCATAGCTAAGTCAATACTGGAGAGATGCTCGCTATCAACTAAGGTGCCATCGTTATCAAAAAGTAGGCATTTACTCACAGATGAAATTCCTATTGATTTCTTTCATATTGCGCTATTTTTTCCATAGTGCGTTTATATAAATCATATATAAAGCAGCCACGAAAACAGGCATAACGTGCAACCAATAAGAGGAGGCGCCCCCTCCGAGGTTGTATTGGTATATAACAATGCCGGTAGCAAGTACGCTTACTGAGGGTAAGAAATACAGGGAGGCCGCAAGTATGAATGATGAGATCTTTGATAAGTTTCTTCTATTATTAATGCCGCCTACAGCAAATATAGCCATCATAAAAAGAAAGCCGGAAAATGATAGCTGGAGAAATGAACCAATAACAACCCAAGTTAAAGTCATATTGGTTCGCCGCCCTTTATGATTTACCTTAAAATGCTTGATTTCAGCTATGCTAGCTGATTCTGTTGAGTAATCTGCTGCTATCTCCTCTGTGTGCGGCTGATTATTCTATTTATATTATTTATTGCGGGGTCTTCTCCTGCGAAATACTCTTCAGATGAGAGTGTTACGGGAACATGTGGTGCAATCCAGATACGATGATCTTCGGCCTTTGAGGCCTGATGATATTGAGATGAAATAATTCCCCAGACACCGCTGTAAGGAAGTTTAAACCATCCCGCTTCACCTAAATGGTTGGGTCTACTCCCACTTGGTTCGCCTACAATGATGATGTCAGTCAAGCGATTGAGGTCTGCAAGTAACAAATGTGCCGCGGAGAAGGTATTCCGTCCAATAATCACAAATAGATTATTCTCTTCGCTATTTTCTGAAAAATGAATTAATGATCTTGTTAAGGGAGGGATAATTGAACCATTGCCGCCACTGTTGTGACGCAAATCTAGAACAAGATTTTTGACTTTTCTACCCTTGGTGAATGCTGTAATCTCTTTGCTGAATACGCCCAGCGGGTTCGACTTATCTTGTGCGACCCTATTAAATTGTAAATATAGGAGATCATTGTCAGAACTGTATTCAAGCCAATAGTTTTCTTTCTTGTTCTTTAGGTAAAGTAAGTTGTCACTATTGTTGGGTGCGGGTAAGGTTGGAAACCCTGTAAAGTTGAAAGGTTTTCCTGATAGAACTACTTGCTCTTTGACTCCTGACTTTTCTTCCAAAGTTAGTGGGATCTTGGATGCACTTTCTACTATGCCTAAACCCTCGAGAACCTCCGGTAAGGCCAGATAGTAAGGCCCCAGCCAGTATTGTTGCATTTCGTTATCGCGGGCATTTACAGTGGCAATCTTTTTCATTACTGCATCTATCGGCTGGTTGGCTACAGAAAGGAGTTTTTTCCCTACAAGATGCTTATATTCAGTATCGGCACCTACAATGAATATCCCATCATTAAACCAATAGAACTGGATTGGTAACTTGCTGAATGAGCCACTCCTAGAGTGGGTTGGGACAATAAAGTTGTGTCCATTCCCTAAGCTGGCAAGTAGCGCCATCATTCTAAATACGATTTGTTGGTCGGTTAAGTGGGGGATTTCTGTTTTAATTTCGTTTATGTTTAATGCTAGATCTTCCTTTGATGAGTGATGGTAGGGGTTAACATGTAGGCGTAATATTTCATCAGCTAGGAAGTTTAAATCTGTCATCCAGCGTTCATCTCTCGATAAATTTTCCAGCTGGCTTTCCCCTGAAAGCTCCTTATACATGTCGTCTTGAGATATGTGTTGAAAATCGCTGCTGCCAATGAGGCTTTTCCGGTCATCCCATCTGGAGTCGAGTGCTTTTTGAATCCAGCCCAGTGCTTGGTCTTTCTCTTCCATTTTGGAATGACATTGTGCAATTTTAATCATTATATCGTTAGAGGGGGATGAAGCTGATCTTATCCCCGACATGATTGTCCCTAGTTCTAGGGTTCGTTTGAGTGAGGGAATTGCTTTGTTACATTGGTTCGTCTTGATGTATCCATGCCCGAGTAAAAACCAAGTGTCTCCATCATCTTTATATTGGGCGGTTAGTTTTTCGAGCAAGGGAATAGCTTTTTCCCAGTCATCGGTTTTTGCGAAACTTACTGCTTGTTCTCGCTCTATCCAATATTCGGAGCCGCTAGAGGGAAAGGACCGGGAGGGCATTTGACCAATAGCGCTGTTGGTCATAAGGTCTGCCTTTGAAGCGGCTACTACAGGTGATTGGGTCAAGAAAAATCCGAGTACCGAAAGGGTCAAAAAAATTTTCATGCTTGTTTGTGCTTATGCTTTTACGATTGAGATTCTTAGGGGGAAGCTTGAATAGGGTATGCCTGAAGTAACATTACACCTAACACTAGTAATCGCTTTACTGTTTTTGCTAATGAGGGGCTCACTCCCTGCTCGTAAAGGCGAGTTTGAGTCCTAAAGCTGCGAAGCTGCCAGCAAAGACTCGTTGGATGATAATGCTAATTTTTTCTGAGTGAATAACATAATTTCGAATGACTGTTGCTAGTAAGCCATAAACAATGAAAATCAGAAAGGTTATAGCCATGAAGGCAAGTCCAAGAATCAGCATACTATCTACGGGGTTCTGTATTTGAGAGGGAATAAACTGGGGTAAGAATGCCAGGAAGAAGATGGTTAGCTTTGGATTCAAGATATTAATCATAAATCCCTTGAAAGCAATTGAGGTTAAGCTCTGTTTCTTTTGACTTTCCTCCAGAGTCAGGGAGCTACTAGATTTAAGCATTGACCAAGCTAAGTACAATAAGTACGCGACTCCTGCATATTTTACAAACTGGAATGCTAATGCACTGGTATGAATGATTACGGACAGCCCCATGATGCAAGCAAAGATGGAGGGGATGATGCCTAGCGTACAACCTAACGCTGCAGAAATACTTGCCCTTTTACCCTTGAATAGCCCCGCTGCAACTGTATATAGAACTCCCGTTCCCGGTATCAACACAACGATAAAAGAGGTAATTAAAAACTCAATGCTTATCATAAGGACAAGTCCTGACGTGAAATTATAGATTTAAATGCTGGATTTAGGGATAACCCTTTTGAATAGTAACTTCTCAATCTTCTTCAATTTTTAAGCTTACACCAGCTATTGGTGTTCCTGGGGGAAGGCCATTAAGCTGTTCATATATCTGCCCAAGCAGATCCAAATGAACTTCCCAAGATATAGATTGATAATTTTCTGTAATGTACTCCCCGCCCATTATCGGTGGTCGGATTGGTGAATAGCAACAACCTTGAGTTAATGGTTGGTCCACTAACTCAAGTAATAATCTGTATTTAAACCAGTGGCCCGGAATATCTTTCATTGCTGCTATCATCTCTCGGAATGTACTCCAGGATTTAGCGGCAAGTTCCATTTCTCCTGTGCCAGTATCTAGGAAATAGACACGTTCCCTGTTCAGTAGGCCTTCCTTCCTTTTGAAGAATAAATCCCCCATGGAGGTCAGAAGGCACATGGAGGCCTTTTTGCCAACTAGCCATCTCCAGCATTCAAGGGCATCTCTTTTTCCTAGATCAGTAACTGGAGCAAAAATATCTACTTCATTATCCATAATGTATTTCTATATGCCTGTGGTAAAATTGCCCAAAACTCATGATTGTGCTTAATCCAAGCCTCTGTCACACATTCATGGCGCTACGTCAAGATTTTTGTGGAGACAGCAGTTCGCTTGCAGATTGAGCGGAGCCGAACTCTTGTTGGCCCTTTCTACAGAAATAAATGCTGATACAGAAAATAAATACAGGTAAAACCATACCAAATTCATTGAGATACCAACCTGAATCTGTGCTTTGTAGGGTCAATGGATTAAAGAATTTTTGAATAAATGCATTGTGGCTCATGTGGAAAATAACGGCAGGCCAAACACTGTTAGTTTTTAATCTTACGTAAGTCATGATGACTGACATTGACATTAAGCCTAGCGTAAAGAAAAACAACTGATAGCTGAGAGGGGCTGTTTCATTCCCGTAGACACCTGCTACCATCATGGGCCAATGCCAGGCGGCCCATATAAACCCAGAGGTTAGTGCGATCCCTGAGAAGGACATAAGCTTTGAGAGCTCAGGTACAAGCAATCCACGCCATCCAATCTCCTCTCCTAAAACTCCAGGCAGTATCAATAAAAAGCTGATACTTGCAGTAATTAAGAATCTAAAGATGATTACACTGGTATCACTCCAGCCATCTATTTTATACCCTTCTCTTAGTGCCGTAACGTACTCTGAGTTATACCACTCCCCGAAACCTAAGATCCACATAATGAGGTAGGCAGCTGCTACATAACCCAAGGGTACCAAGTAGCTTAACCACTGATATCTCCAGCTTCCCCAAGACCATCCTAAGGAGCCCAGGCTCTTCTTGAATATCAAGCATGTTGTGACCGTGGCAAGCCCAACAGAAAGCATTAAGGGTACTGCGCTTTCCATGTGAAAAATTAGCCAGTATCCGATAGGGTAGAGGCTCGCTATGAGAATTAAAAAAACAGCGATAATTTTGAGCGAACTCAGCGATTCTTTCATCTAGATCGTTAACTCCGTGTTATCTTGAAAATGGCTAATCTGTAGTATGTCTATGTGCGAAATAGGATATTTCTTGTACTGTTAATGAGCGGGGATTACAAGAGGCGTAAGGTTTTGAAGGTTGCCCTGCAGAGTACTGTTATTGAGGCTAGGTGAATTTTACACTCTCTAAATTATCTATTCTAAATGTAGAAGGAATAGCTTATTAACTGCTTTTCGAACTCATACCTATTGACCTTTTATTTGGCTTGGCTGCTTTAAGTCTACCAGACGACACATTGCATCTTTTTGTAGATTCGATTAACGGTATCCTTTGTGAGATATCCAAAGATATTGATCAATCTTTGTAGGCTTAAAGAGTCTAGCTTTAGGTAGGCCTATTTTGTTTGGTAGTTCGAGGCGCAGCTCGAGGTGTCTTTGTTAACAACCGCTTACTGGGTAGGTATTATTTTTCATGTGGAAGTCAACTTTTGAATGAGAATATATATCCTACCAGCTATGCTTGATCTGTGTTTAAGAGGGTGGTGAAATTGAGGGGATGTAAGTACAGTAGAAGTAGTAAAAAGTTAAACTCTTCTTAAAGGTATAATTTCAGGTGCTTGCTATTTTTAATTTAATATGCACCTTTGTACCAGCTAGATGTAAAATTTTATAATTATCTCACTGTTAGAGTAGTGTATTCTACTCGTAGCATTACTGTATACAAGTTTATGGATGCCTTCTGATCACTTTAAAGCTCCACTCTCAATTGCTTTATGGAGCTTTTTCTCTATAGTAGACCACAATTTATGACTGCCACTTGCTATTTTTTCTGAGTTGACAGTGAAAACCTGTTCCTTGGAAATATTGTGTTTCTGCCAGCTATGGCCGTTACCATAAATGTTATGTAGTAGTGGAGGTACTCTATCAATCGCTTTTGCAAACTTAGCATCAGGTGAAACGCCTTCCTCAAATTCCTCCCATAAAGCTATAAATTCAGCTGAGAGCTTGTCCGGTAGTATCGATAGTGTTTGCGCTAGACTTTGGGTCTCACTTGATTGTTGCTCGTCGGTGAGTGGTTGATACACAATTTGATCACCTGCTCCAATTTCACCCAGGTCATGTATCAATAGCATCTTAACAACGCGGCTAATATCAATACGTTCATTGGTGTAGTCTTTGAGCATAAGTGCGATTAAGGAGACATGCCAGCTATGCTCTGCTGAGTTCTCGTAACGATTTATACCGACTGGCTTTGTTTGCCTCAGGACAGCTTTAAGCTTCTCAATTTCGATAACAAATTCTATGATTTTTTCAATATCACTCATTCTACTTCGCTTCTCACGTAGGGTCTTCTATTGAAACTGAATTATATAAGTCTTTGTTGGAGTATTTTTAGGCTTTGATATAAAGATATTATATGGTACGCCACAGTTTCCCTCTGGCTGATGCTGATTCAATTGTTTACCGCTTCTTCAGCCCACACAGGAGATCTGAAGTGATTTTTATTTATAGTTTTTTTGTGAAAGTTTTTTAGAATCACTCCTTCTACATTCACGTTAATCTCTAGGGATACATAGCCTTCAGGCATGTATTTATGTACTATAAGATGTGTACCACTTGGGGTTATCATGCCTTCGTTAGTCTATAGCGATTTTGTTAAAGTCCAGACTTCAGATGTACCGGAATCTCGAAAGCTAAGGAAGGTGGTAGTGGAACCTACCCCAAGGAAAAATCCTGCGATTAAAGTTGTTATTGTTTTCATGCATTTCCCTATTGTTGCTGAGATGTATTGAATTGTTCTGCTAACGAATTTTATTGATTTAAGTATATACAGTATCGATAAATTGTCGCTATTTGTATATTTTTACTACTACAGGTTTGCACATGCTAAATAACCCGTATCTCTGTCAGGTTCGATTATTATTTATATCCTCGAATAAATTTTGTGTTAAGAAAAGTGCTTGTTGACGCGCCCTTAAACTACAATCAAAATGCTCCCCCAGCAGTAATTAGCCGCAGTTTAGCTTTATGCGACTCAAGTCTTTATTAATAGTGTCCATGCTGACCCTCAGCGGGTGTTATGAAGTAACCCCTCAATCTTATGATCGCAGTGAGTGGTTGCCACGGTGGTCTGATGTCGATGGTGATTGCCAGAATACTCGCCAGGAGCTATTGATCCGTCTCTCTTTGGCTCCTGTTGCCTTCAGCAATGAGAAGAGCTGTACAGTGGTTACAGGCCTGTGGATGGACCCCTATACGGGACAGTTTTTTGAAAAAGCCTCGGATCTGGATGTGGAGCATATAGTACCGCTATCTTGGGCTCATAAGTACGGTGGTGCTAGCTGGAGCCAGGAGCAGCGCAGAGCTTTTGCAGAAGACCCTGCAAATTTGTGGCTGGTTGATGATGGCCACAATCGCAGTAAGGGAGATAAAGGGCCCGATCAGTGGCTGCCGCCCTATAAGCCAGCCCAAGCCATTTATATTCGTCAGTTTGAGGTTGTGGCCCGTAAGTATCGGCTTGGCGACTGAATACGACACTCTACCGTTAGAGCTGACATTGAGCTGATTTTTAAGTAAATCGGCTCCTAATGGAAATTACTGATCTCCGGATTATTTAGATCCTTCACTCCTTGCTCCCCATCCTATTATCTCCTTCGGGTTAGTTAACAATAGTGGTATTTAGCTATCCACCTAACCTACAGGTCCTGGTATGAACGCTAGTCAGAAATGGCATTAATGTACACTTCAGTTAAAGCACTGTGATTTTCTTCTGTTGCTGAATATTCATTTCTGCGATTACTTGCCGCTTAGATAGGGTGGGGCGTTACGAATTTGGCTTCCTTGGGTTACATAATTGAAGCGATATTTACGGGCATTGAATTGAGTTCAAGGATGATAGGGGAGAGCTATGGATAGAGTTGCGGGTATCTCAGCGTTTGGCATGGGGTTAATTTATATTAGTGCTTTTGTATTCTTTGGTGCTTTTTGGTCTTTTCCATCGGATGGGAGCTCCATAGAAAAAATGACGTTCTTGGCAGAAAATCAACTGATTTTTAATATTGCCTATACCCTAATGTACTTGGTCTTTGCGATATTACTAGGCTGTGTGGTAGTTAGCTTATATGAAAAGCTAAAAAGCAAGAGGAGAGAGATTGCTGCATTGGCATCCTTGTTTGGAGCAGTCTGGGTGGGCCTTGTCATAGCGAGCGGCATGATCGCAAATATAGGGCTCGCCTATGCTTTGGGGCTTATGGAGGTCAGTGTTCAGAAGGCTTTCGATACCTGGGGAATAATATACTTGATGGTTGAGAGTCTTGGTGGTGGCAATGAGTTGGTGGGTGGACTTTGGGTTCTGCTAATTAGCATTGCTGCATTACAAATTGGACTTTTTTCCCGGCCATTAAACTTTATCGGAGTGTTAGTGGGAGTGGCGGGAATTGCGACTATCTATCCGGACGATATCTTTACAGAAATATTCGGAATTTCCCAAATAGTCTGGTTTATTTGGTTAGGTTTCTCTTTGCTAAGGCTGGGTAGGCACAGTCAAAAATGGGAGGCAGCAAACTCTATTCCGAGCGCTAATAGCTAAAGGTGTATATGGGAAAAGCCTGCTTCTTCACATGGAATGTGTCAGAACAATAAAGTTTGTATACAAGAGGGTAAGAAAGTGTTTTTGATTTTTCCCAAAAAATGAAAAATGCGTCTATCCTTTCAATGGGCCAAGCATTCGTTGATTCAGTGTCTTGGCTTGCGTTTCCGCTGTCGTAAGGCTGGTGAATCCGGGGCTATTCCTTGCCTCGCTGTTTGTCGCAGTCATTTTAGTGACTTGCCGGCCAGTCCTCCCCGGCCCGTGGGTAGCGAGCGGATTGCACATTACCTGCAATTGATTCACGGGGTGATAACCCTGGATATTTTGGAGATCTAATTGTGAAAAGTAAGCAGTTCATTCTTCCTTTGGTAATTGCCAGTCTTGCTGCTTCTGCTGCCTTCGCGGATAACCATCCCAAGAAGCCGGCGAAAGACTGGACCTGTGCGGATTTCCTGGCTATCGACGATGAGTTTAAACCTAAAGCAGTTTATTGGGCTGCCGCCTACGCCAAGAAAGGCACGGAAGAGGGGGATATGCTGGATATTGAAGGCACAGAAAAAGTGACGCCGATGGTGATTACCGCCTGCACCAAAGCGCCAAAAGAATCTTTCTGGGCTAAGTTCAAAGATGAGTGGCACAAGGTGGGGATGCACCACAAGAAGGACAAAGCTGAAAAGCAGATGATGAAGATGCAGAAAAAAATGCAGGATGGCACTCAGATGAACAATAGTAATGGTGGCAGTGGCACAAACGGGACTAACCAGTAGGCGCTGTTCGTCAATACTTGCATTGCTATTGTTCTGGGCCCGGCTTGTGCCGGGCTTTGTCTATCCTGAGATGGAGATTCACCAGCGAAATGGTTTCGGTTAGTATTTGTGGTGAATGGATGAAAAGTAGGCAAATGGATTTGTGATATGGGCAAGATTGTAAGAAATGAAGCCAGGCGTGGGAGAACAATTAGCCGTTCTACCAGGCTCTTCTGGGGTGGGGTGCTGTTGGCTGGGTTATTCCTGGCGCTGTTTATGCATTCGGCAAAGGCAGTCGTTTGTTAATTTGCCTTGATATGTATGGCGCCCCCGGGTGGACTCGAACCACCAGTCCGGACTTAGGAGGTCCGTGGTTTATCCTGTTAACCGACGGGGGCGGGTGTCAGCACTGCTGAAGAGGGGCGCTATTCTAGCCTGTGGAAAGCCCTGTGTCATGTCATGCTTTTCACCATTAACTCACCTTCCATCAAATCGTACCAATTTGTTGTGTCACTGAGGGTAACATTGGCGCCACCCGGTTACTGCTATTCCCGTCGTTCCCTTTTCTTAAAATTTTCGAAAAACCTTCATAAATCTGTCTTTTTTCTTCGCTACTTTGACTTCGAAATGGCGGTTTTTGCGGATAGCTTTGTTCGGCGATCAGCTGGAAAGTTTTGATGTGAAAGCCGCATTTCCACTTGATAAATTATTGCTTGACCACGATTGATTGAGCTGGATAACCTGCAATTGCACCCTTGGTGCGATAAGGATATTTCTGCTTTCTCTAATCAAGATTATGGAGTTTCGTATGAGCGGCCACGTTAACGAAAGACGCCTAGATTTTGATAATGTGGGTATTCCACAAATTGCAACTGAAGTGCTGAAGGAAGCTACCTCTCAGCCACCACGCGACGCACGTCGAATGGTAGAAGACAAATTGGAGGAAAAGCGTTTAAGGCGTGAATTAATGGACTATGATTTCGACTAACGAAATATGCTGAAACTTTAACGGCTACAGCCAGCTATGCAGGGTGCAGATAATAAATAAAAGTAATCTAAAAATAGGGTTGCTTAAACTGTACTCTGCGTAGTTAATAGATTTTATTGAAAATTTGCCTTTCCTGCCCAAGTCACCTCTATTTTTCCCTGGCTCTTCTCTGTGCTTTTAAATCGCTGGGCTCTGTTTCCCCGTATTGTATTTTCCACTAATTAAAGTTGTTAGGCTTATTATTTTTGCAATGGGTGCTATGGAGATAGGGAAGAAGGTGTGTATGTACAGAGCCCGTAAGGGATGCGGGCTCTATCGTAGGTATTGAATTGGCTGTAGCTACATATTTTGTGTGGCTGCAGAGTTGCCTCCAAACCAGCCCAGCAGACGCTTGAGTTTTGAAGCTAATTTGCCGCGCTTGGCCTTTCTGTTTTTGTCAGCATCGCTGACTAACCAGGCTACCTGGATAACCAATCTTTTACCTTCGAAAGGCAAGTGTCCGTGGAACGAGTTATCGGCTCGCTTAAATGCGGCCAGGGTACCGTACGAAGGTTTTACCTCTGGGGCTGCGGTATCTTCAAAGTTATCGCCGCTTTTTAAGAAGCGCAGGCAGCCTGTGCCGTCCAAGGACCACTCCGGGTTCAGGTAGAGCAGGGCGGTAGCAATTTTTGACTGTCCGTCGGTATGGATGCGGCCGTGGCGTTTCTTGAGTGTACGGCTAATGGAAACATAGGTTGGGTATTGAGAAAGATTCTCAATACCCAGGTTGTTGCCAATAGCATCGGCAAATTCCTGAGCCCTAAACTGTTCAATCAGTTCATTTATTGTGGTGCCACAACTGCTTCTATCGTAGGGAAGGTAACCGGCCCCTTTAAGCTTTGGGAAGTCTTTGATAAAGGATGCCATCAGGTTCTCGGCCAGCAAGTTCTTGGCAACGAAGAAAGGAAATGGCTGTTGGTGAATCTGGCTTTCTTGGCCAATTAAAGTAGTAGCGTCGAGCCAGGGATCGATATGGGTGGCGAGATTGTTCATAGACACGCATCCTTACGAGCAGAAGAATTGGCCCTTTTGGGGGTCCAGCTTTATGTCGACTTCTGAGATTACCCACTTCCTTGAGGGTACAGCGAGAAACAGGTACTGAATCTCACGACGGTGTGAAAATACCAAAACTACAATTCAGTGCCAATTTAAATAGCGCTTTTCAGTGTGAATCAGTGGGCATTCTTGCGAAAGATCAAGGGTTGCTAAAATGTTGCTCGCTGAGACAATGCAATTAGCGCTGGTGCCGGTATAATGCCGTTCAGATTTGTCAGAGCGGTTTTATCCTGGAATGTCTGTGACCCCTAAGTCCCAAGTTGTGCTGCAAGTGAGAGATCTCGCCTGCGAAAGGGATGGTCGGCGCTTGTTTGAGGGCCTTCAGTTTTCTCTTCAAGCCGGCGCTGCAATTCAAATCAAAGGTAGTAATGGCGCGGGTAAAACGACCTTGCTGCGCACTTTGATTGGCAGTAGCAGTGATTTCACTGGGGAGATCCTTTGGTGTGATACCGCCTACCCGCAATCGCTCTCGGCGATGCGTGAATCCTTACTATATATCGGGCACAGGGGCGGAGTGCGCAGTGGCCTGACTCCGCTGGAAAACCTCACCTGGTATGGTGCTGACCATGAGGATGCGCTCAATGCGCTCGATAAAGTCGACCTGACCGGCTTTGAGGACAGCTTGTGCCACTCCCTTTCCGCCGGCCAGAATCGCCGTGTTGCCCTAGCGCGATTATTTCTACCTGATTCCCCTCGATTGTGGATACTCGATGAGCCACTGACCGCCCTCGACGTTGTGGGTGTTGCTGCATTGGAAGAGCAAATGGCGGTCCATCTTTATAGCGGTGGTTCAATTCTGCTGACCTCGCACCAACCTCTGTCATTAGCCGGACTCAGTGAGGTTAATTTGTCTGACTATTCAGTCTCTGAGCCTTTTGAGGATTTTGGGGGAGAGCATGTCGACAGTTGATGTCCAAACGCCGGTGAGCGAAGTGCGCAGTGGCCCCGGTTTTATGGCGCTGTTCCGGATTGAAATGCTCTTAGCGCTGAGAAAACGAGCAGATATTGCCAACCCCTTATTGTTTTTTGTGACGGTTTTAGCACTTTTGCCGTTAGGGGTAGGACCTGAGCCCGAACTTCTGGCAAAGATGGCTCCGGGCATGATCTGGGTAATGGCCCTACTGTCCACCATGCTATCCCAGGAAAGCCTTTTTAAAGGTGATTTCGAAGATGGCACCCTGGAGCAGCTCACCCTGTTACCACAACCGCTTTATTTTGCGGTTCTTGCAAAATCCCTGGTGCACTGGATTGCCACAGGCTTGCCGCTGGCATTGCTGTCGCCGCTGCTCGCCTTAATGCTGAATCTGCCCGTGGATGGTTATGTTTGTTTGCTGGTTTCCCTATTGCTGGGAACTGCGAGTTTGAGTTTGATCGGAGCCATTGGTGCAGCACTCACTGTTGCCTTGCGCCGCCCCGGTTTGCTCTTGGCACTAATTGTTATGCCGCTGTATGTGCCCGTGCTAATCTTCGGCACCGGCGCAGTACAGGCGGCAATTGATGGCTATGCCTACAGCGCCCAACTGGCGATATTGGCAGCACTCCTAGCGGCTGCTGCGGCACTGGCGCCACTCGCTGCTGCGGGTGCAATACGTATTAGCCTGGATAATTGATTTGGAGGTCTTTCTTGGCTTGGCAATGGTTTCACCGCCTGGGTTCGCCCCGCTGGTTCTATCAAAAAACTGAAGCCTGGCTGCCATGGCTGGCGCTGGCTAGTGTTGTATTGCTCGCTGTAGGCAGTGTTTGGGGCCTGGGTTTTGCCCCAGAAGATGCCAAGCAGGGCAATAGTTACCGCATTATCTTTATCCATGTACCCGCCGCCTTCCTGGCTCTGGCCGGTTACTACATTATGGCGATCAGCGGTGCTATCGGCTTGATCTGGAAGATGAAGCTCTCCTTTGCCGTGATGCGCGCTGCCGCGCCGATCGGTGCGGTATTGACCTTTGTCTCGCTATTTACCGGTGCTGTGTGGGGTAAACCTACATGGGGTGCTTACTGGGTATGGGACGCCCGCATTACTTCAATGCTGATACTCCTGTTTCTCTATGTCGGCGTTATGGCACTTACCCACGCAGTGAACCGGGAGCAGGTCGCCGACAAAGCTTCTGCGCTGCTGGCACTGGTGGGCACCGTGAATATCCCGATTATTTACAAGTCCGTAGACTGGTGGTTTACCTTGCACCAGCCCGCGACCATTCGCCTGACCGAATCCAGCAGTATTGATCCGAGTATGTTCTACCCGCTGCTGACCATGATTATCGGTTTCTACTGTATGTATGCCTGGACCCTGCTGACTCACACCCGCACTCTGCTGCTCAAGCGCGAGATGCGCACCAAGTGGGTACAGGAAGAACTGGCGGGAGGTCGATAAAATGGAGTTTCAATTTGCCAACCTGGCTGATTTCCTAACGATGGACGGCCACGGTGTATTTGTGTGGGTGTCCTACGCGGTGACTTTCCTGAGTCTCGCGGGGATGGCTCTCTACCCTTACATCGCACGCCGCGGCCTGAAGGCAGAGCTGGTGCGACAGCAGAAAATTGCCCAACGCCGTCGCCAGGCAGTGAGTGAGCGCACAGTAACCACAAAGAAAGAAATAGCAGAGGAGCCGGCTTAATTTCAATCTGCCGGGTTCCAGCGGATAGGGCGATGGAGAACCTATCGGCGCAATAGAATTAAATAGTTATGGAGTAGGACTAAGAAAATGCACCCTGTACGCAAGCAACGCCTGATACTCGTACTTGTCCTGGTGGTTTTGTCCAGTGCAGCCATAGGTTTTGTAGCCTATGCGATGCGCGGCAACATCGATTATTTCTATGCCCCCAAGGCCTTTGCAGCGGGTGAAGTTCCAATGGAGAAGCGAATCCGTGCGGGAGGGTGTGTTGTTCCTGGTAGTGTTCAGCGGTCCAATGACAGCCTGGATGTACAGTTTGTGATTACTGATGGTGAGGCCCAACTCTCCGTTGTCTTCGACAAAATCCTGCCGGACCTATTTGCCGAAGGCGAAGCAGCAGTGATTACCGGCCAGTTGATGCCGAGTGGTGTTCTGCGTGCGGACCAGGTTCTGGCCAAGCACGATGAAACTTATACGCCACCTGAAGTAGCCGACACCATGGTTTCCCATGAAGGTTGTTCCGATGGAGCGAAAATATGATCCCTGAGCTGGGCCATTTTGCGTTAATTGTCGGCTTGCTGCTTTCGGTTGCTCTCGCAACAGTGCCGATGGCCGGTAGCTATTCATCGCGCCCTGTGTGGATGGATGCGGGGCGTCCGCTGGCTCTGGGTATTTTTGCGTTCGTTCTGATCGCTTTTGCCTGCCTGACCACTTCTTTTGTGCAAAGTGATTTCACGGTTAATTACGTAGCACAGAACTCCAACAGTATCCTGCCGGTTTATTACAAAGTTACCGCTGTATGGGGTGGGCATGAGGGCTCCATTCTGTTGTGGCTTTTGATTCAGGCTGGTTGGGCTGCGGCAGTAGCGCTGTTTGGTAAGCAGCTGCCCCCAGAGCTTTCCGCGCGGGTTTTATCCGTACTCGGTTTCGTACTGATCGGGTTTTTCCTGTTTATTCTGTTTACCTCCAACCCATTTGATCGCACCCTGCCATTCCCGCCGATGGAAGGTTCTGACCTGAACCCGCTGTTGCAGGACCCGGGTATGATTTTCCATCCGCCCTTACTTTATATGGGGTATGTGGGTTTCTCGGTAGCCTTTGCTTTTGCCATTGCGGCACTGCTCGGTGGCCAGTTGGACGCGGTGTGGGCCCGTTGGGCAAGACCCTGGACGGCTGTGGCTTGGGGCTTCCTGACTTTGGGTATTGCCCTGGGTAGCTGGTGGGCTTATTACGAGCTGGGCTGGGGTGGCTGGTGGTTCTGGGACCCGGTTGAGAATGCATCCCTGATGCCTTGGTTGGTAGGGACTGCCTTGATGCACTCCTTGGCGGTAACTGAGAAGCGTGGGCTGTTTAAGAGCTGGACTATCCTGCTGGCGATTTTCGCTTTCAGTCTCAGCCTGCTCGGCACCTTCCTGGTGCGCTCAGGGGTGATTACCTCGGTGCATGCATTTGCTACTGACCCACTGCGAGGCAGCTTTATTCTGGGCTTCCTGGCTGTAATTGTCGGCACTTCGCTGCTGTTATTTGCCCTGCGCGCACCGACAGTCAGCGCTCGCAGTGTTTTCTCTTTCCGCTCTTTGGAAACCTTCCTGCTTGGCAATAACATCCTGTTGATGCTGATTATGGGCATGGTTTTGACCGGTACTCTTTACCCGCTTCTGGCCGATGCAATGAACTGGGGCAAGGTAAGTGTAGGCCCGCCATTCTATAACCTGTTTTTTGTTCCCCTGATGGTGGTTCTGTGTCTGCTGGTAGGGATGGGGGTACGAGCTAACTGGAAAGACAGCCGCTGGGACAAGCTGCTGAGCGCATGGCGTTTGCCATTTGTCGCTTCCTTGGTAGTTGCGTTGCTGTGGACCCTGGCTCTGGGAGATTTCCACTGGGGAGCGGCGCTGGGAATCTTTATTGGTATCTGGGTCTTTGCTTCCAGCATCGCAGATATCGTGGCCAAGACTCGTAACTCCAGCTCGTTTTTTGCCGGCCTTAAGCGCCAGAGAGCCAGTTACTACGGTATGCATATCGCACATATCGGCCTGGCGGTTTCTGTGTTGGGAGTAGTACTGACTACCGTTTACAGCATTGAGGAAGATGTGCGTATGGGTGCTGGGGACAGTTTCCAGGTTTCCGGTTACGACTTCAAATTTGACGGTGTTCGTATGGTTCAGGGGCCTAATTACCGAGCCTTTGAAGGTGTATTGCATGTCAGTAAGGACGGGAAGCCGGTTGCAGAGCTGCATCCCCAGAAACGCAATTACCTGTCTGGTGGCAACACCATGACAGAGGCGGCGATTGATACTGGATTCTTCCGCGATATTTATGTGGCCCTCGGTGAGCCGATGGACAGGTCTAACCCAAGCGGTGATTGGGCTGTGCGACTTCAGTACAAAGCCTTTGTGGTATGGATTTGGCTGGGCTCGCTTCTGATGGCGATTGGTGGAGCTATTGCTGTAGCGGATAAGCGCTATCGCAAAGCGAAAGCCGCTAAACCTGTAGATGTAGAAGTTACAGGCAATGTTGCTACGGCGTAATAGTTGGAAAGGATAATGTCTAGACTCAAACTCTTTTTGCCCCTGGTAATATTTGTCGTGTTGGCCCTGTTATTTTGGCGGGGCCTCTACCTGAATCCACAGGAAATGCCATCGGCCTTGCTGAATAAACCGGTGCCGGAATTCTCTTTGCAAAAAGTGGCGGATAACAGCCAAATTGTAGAGAAGAAAGATCTTCCGAATGGCCCGCATTTGATGAATGTGTGGGCCACTTGGTGTGTAGCTTGCCGGGTAGAGCACCCCTATTTGAATGCTCTGGCTGAGCAGGGTGTGCCGATCGTTGGCGTTAACCTCAAAGATGAGGATGACGCAGCAATCAAGTGGTTGGAGAAATTCCACAATCCTTACTTGTATAGCCTCGCCGATAGAGATGGCCGTTTGGCGCTGGACCTCGGTGTTTTCGGTGCGCCGGAAACTTTCCTAGTGGATTCCGAGGGGACTATTCGCTGCAAGCACGTAGGCGTTGTCGACAATAAAGTCTGGCAAACCAAGCTCCAGCCTTTGTACGAAAAATTAAAAAACCAGCGCTGGGACGATATTGTCGGTGAGTTATCAGATTCCCTCATCTCCCGTTGTCAGTGAGACAGAAGAAAAGAAGAGCCGTTTTATTTGTTGGCTGGGGCCAGTAGAGGATAAAGCGGCTTTTCAGCAACAGCTGGATACTGTCCGCGCTCAATATCCCGATGCAAGCCACCACTGTACCGCGCTGGTAATCGGCAATCCTTCCAATCCGGAAGTTATGCAAGCAGATGACGACGGCGAGCCCGGCGGTAGCGCTGGGCGGCCAATGTTGGAATTGTTGCTGAAGCAGGGTGTCGGTAATGTGGGTGCAATCGTGACCCGCTATTTTGGTGGTACCAAGCTTGGGGTGGGTGGCTTGATGCGCGCCTATCGCGGTGCGGTAGGTGCAGCGCTGCAAGATATTCCTTTACAGCCTTTTATTCCCCTGCTGCATGTTTCGGTTTGCTGTGATTTTTCCCAGGAAGCCCGCCTGCGCTTTTTGGTGGGACGTCACCAGGGGAGTTGTGGGCAGGCGGAATATGCCAGTGACGTCACCGTGCCAGTTTCAATCCCCCAGGATCAGTGGTCGCAATTGCAGGCGCAACTATTGGCGGAGAGCTTTCAGCTTCTCGATGATCAATAGTTCTTTCAAATGATGCCGTACTTGGCGAGCTTGGCTATCTCAGCCCCGGAATAGCCAAGCTCAGCCAGGATATCCTTGGTGTCTTCTCCCAGGGTAGGTGCCCGCTTGAAATTAACCATCTCTCCATCACAGCGAATTGACGGCGCCAATATTTTAATATCCTTGCCGTGATCACTGGGCATTGTTTGGATGCGGTCAGTATCGGAAACAAAGGGATTTGTTAGCGCCTGCTCAACATCATATACCGGGGCTGCCGGCACCTGACCAGCTAAAATTTTCAGCCACTCTGCAGTATCTTTTTTTGACAGTATCTCATCCAGTATTTCGGTTAACTCCGATTGGTTTTTCCTGCGCTCCCTGAAATTTACAAACTTGGGTGCGTCAGCTAATTCCGGATGTTCAATACATTGACACAGGGATTTCCAGAACTTTTCCTTATTGCACATCAGGTAAATCCAGTCGTCCTTTGTCTTATAAAGTTGACAAGGGCTTAGGGAAAAGTGTGCTGATCGCGGCACCCGCTTTTGATTGTGCCCCGCATTTAACTGCCACATGGCCACATAACTTAAATTATATAAAGCGTTATCAAAAAGGCTGACATCGATATCTCGCCCCTTGCCAGTTTCCCTGGCATTAAGTACACCGGAAACAACGGCCAGCGCGAGAGCCACCCCGGTGGATAAATCCACCAGGGACAGGCCGCATCGGGTGGGTGGACTGTCAGGTTCACCAGTTAGCTTGAAATAGCCTGCCTCTGCCTGCACGGGGTAATCATATCCCGGCCACTTGGCCCTATCGCCGCTGCGGCCGTAGGCAGTCAAGTGGGCGCAAACAATTTTTGGGTTCAGCTTTCCCAGTTGTTTGTACGTAATACCCAACTTGTCTGGAACATCTCCGCGCAGGTTGTCGGTCAGGGCATCTGCACCAAGAATTAGCTTGTGCAAGATTTGCTGGCCTTGGGGAGAGGAAAGATTGAGGGATAAACTGCGTTTGTTGTGGTTGAAAGTCTGGAAAAAAAGGCTGCTATTGTCCCCGGGTTCACCTTCCAGGAAGTAGGGGCCAACCGTACGGCCTACATCTCCTCCACGAGAGATATCTTCGACCTTAATGATTTCCGCTCCAAGATTTGCCAGATACAAGGTACCAAAAGGGCCGGCACCATATTGTTCTACTGCGACAATCCGCAAGCCTGCGAGAGGTAACATGTCGGAATATTCCACTAAATATAGATACGCCGTATTTCTCAGAATAGAGCAAGAGTCGTAAATTAGATGGGATTGGCTGGTAGATATTGGGAATAGTCGGTCACCCGTATTTTGGTGACCCTCTGACAGGCAGGGCTTACTGAAGGTGAGTGTCGCGATTTAATACAGAGTTGCTAGTCTTTTGGTGAGCTACTGGATTGTTCAGAATCCGGGTGCGGAGAAGGGCACCGGAAACGGATATCCGGCTATGTGTCAAATTGTTGAGAGGGTGCCGCCAGATGGGTAGTGCGACTAAGAGAAGCAAGTATTTTCGCAGCGTCCTGTTTGTCCCTGCGACCCGGCCGGATCGCTATGAAAAAGCAATGACCAGCGGAGCAGATATTGCCTGTGTGGATTTGGAAAATGCCGTTTCCCTGGAAGATAAAGATACTGCAAGAGAGCAGGTGGTCAATTTCTTTACAGGAGAGGATATTATTCCCACTCAGCGCGCGTTGAGAATCAACCAGCTCGATAGCGATTGCGGTATCAAGGATATGTTGATGCTGCTAGATCTGCCGCAACTGCCAGATGTTGTGATTCTTCCCAAGGTTCAATCAGCAGAAGAAGTGATTGGTTTTTGCCAGGTTATGGCCCCCTCCCATAAAACGATTCGAATAATAGCCCTGATTGAATCCCCAAAAGGTTTGGAGAATGCGTTGAGTATTGCCCAGGTAGAGGAGGTGGTTTGTTTGGCCTTTGGTGCGGCTGATTACAGTGCAACAGTGGGGTCGGATATGAGCTGGGATGCTCTTTTATATGGCAGGGGGCGGCTGGTTCAGGCTGCTGCATTTGCCGGCATTGATGCTGTAGATGGCCCCTATTTGGAACTGGATGATGAAAGAAGCCTAATTGAGGAAACACAGAGGGTCTCTGCCCTGGGGTTTTCTGGAAAAATAGCCATCCATCCAAAGCAAATTAAACCGATTCACCAAGGATTGGCACCATCTAGTGAGGCGCTCTCTCATGCTCAGCGAGTACTGAAAGCTTATAAAGAGAATCATGGTGGAGTTCTTGTAGTTGATGGACAGATGGTGGATATGCCCGTGGTTGAGCGGGCACTGAAAACTGTGGCGGCCTCGAAGGGATTGTGACCGTACTGTAGCAGAGCCAAACTCACCGGAGCCTTTCGGTAAGGCAAGAGGTTTCTATGCCCCGCTATCATTTTCCCGCATATATAAAGGCCGGTAAAAATCGCTACCGAGAGCGTTACGGTCTCGATTTTGAAGACTTTAAGGTAGGCCAGGTTTTTCACCATAGGCCCGGCGTTACCATTAGCCAGCACGATAATAAGGAAGAGTGCGTCAAGACCTTAAATCAAGCCATGCTGCATTTTGATGAGTGTTACACCGCCCAAACTGAATTCGGTAAGCCGTTAATCGATACTACTTTAGCGGTTCAACAGCTAATGGGATTGATCTGGAAGACCTACAATCGACGGAAAAAAATTGTTGGTTGGAGAAAAATTTCCATGGTGGCACCAGCTTATGGCGGTGATACCTTGTATTCTGAGAGTAAGGTTCTCGAAGTCCAGGCAGGTAGTGAGTATGACGACGCGGGGCTAGTAGAAATTGTTATATATGGAAAGAATCAAGACAAGAAGACTATTTGCGAAATGCAGTGTGATATGTTGATTTTCAAGCGCAATCACCTGCCTTTCTCTGCGAACGGCTACTAAGTTTCCATTTTCCATATTTAGGTGACCTCAATGAAAGAGTCATTTAATTTTTTGCGGGAAGTAGAAGATAACGTTTATATAGAAACGGTCGGAATAGACTTTGAAGATTTTGAAGTGGGGCAAATATTCGAGCATCGTCCAGGTCGAACCTTCACTGAAGCTAGCTGTGTCGACTATGCACTTCGCTCATTCGATCTCAGCCCGTTTATCACTGATAAGGTATATGCGCGTCGAGTTTATGGTGATAGGCAACGAGTATTGGAGACATTTGTTTTAAGCGCAATGGCGCATACAACTAGGACGTTTGGAAAGGTTGTAGCCAACTTGGAGATGAGTGACTGTGAGTTGCAGCCAGTTTATGTGGGAGATACTTTATACTTCGAATCTGAGATACTTTCCAAAAGGGAGTCAAAATCAAGGCCTGAACAGGGGTTGCTTAGCATATATTCCCGCGCTCAAAATCAACATGGTGAATGGGTTTGCGCCTACAAGCGAACGTTACTTGTTTATCGTAAGAACTTTGGTCCCTATAAGGCTGCTGGATACTGATTTCGCAGCCTAGCCAGGCGCTTTTTTCCTACTCTGGATTGTCGAGAGTGGTATAGCGCAAGTAGTAAAATTCAAGAAGCTTTCTAGTATAGCGATGGATCGAAAAGAGTATCCTAGTATATCCCTGCTTACACTATTTTAAATAGTGGCTGTACCGTCCCCGCCTGTTGCTAATACTTCAAGGGAATAGTTACATCAATTGTAAAATCTGTGTAAACGGATTGATTTATGCAGATTTACGTATGTCGTCAAAACGAGGAAAATGTTGGTATATTGTGCGGCTGTAAGATGTCTTTAGGGGTACCTTTGTACAAAGTGACAAATAGCTTCTTTGTATACCCTTAAAGATAAATATCTTAACTCAGTAGGTAGGAACAGACAAAGGGAGTTATGCAGTGACTCAGAGATGCTGCGAATGTCAGTTGACACATTTGTCATGATTAGTGATGGGTGCTTACCGTCTGTAGATAGTGAAAGCAAGAAAGCCACGTGTAAGATTTTCAAATTGATAAAAGAGCACAGGGTAGTTTACCCTGATATTTATTCAAATGAAGATGAATTAGATAAATATACATATGAAGTGCTACAGATCAGAAGTGCCTGTTAAGAAGAATGCATCTGGTAAGTACTAAGGCTATCATGCTTTCTGGGGGCAGCGCTTCGAGCCTCTCCATGAGTGATTGGCATTAAGTGACTATGGTTGATAGATCGACATTATTGAAAGAACTTAGAATTTCCTGTGATCCAGATTTTGGCATGTGTTTAGAGTTTTTCAGTTGGGATCATCTCGATTATATCGAGGATATTTTAGCTGAGCACTTCGATATTGAGTACGAGTTCAAAATACAAGATTCGGAGAACTCTAGGTACGCGCTCTTATTTGGCAATAGTGTTGAAGAGAGTATCCTGGAAAATGCCTTATTGGCTATAAATCGCTGTCATGCGTATTCTCGGCAACTTTACGTCACAATGTAGGGTGTTACTTGATAAGCTGATGCCGTGTTTTTCGATCACATGAGCCTGCATTGGGCAGTCAGGTAGCGCTGGCTTGTCTGAGATGTGGATGTTAATTTTTCTACAAGATGGAGTGAGTTTTGGGTAATCGGGATTTGATATTCATTAGGCAGGCAATGCTGATACCTGTGTTTGCACTGTATAATATTTTCTTGGGGTTGTTTTTGCCAGGCTATAGTATTGTGACTCAGCATATTAGTGAGCTAGCACTGGAATCACCTTTCTTTTCATATTCACATAGGCTTACAGATATATTGATTGGTCTTTCTATGTGTATATTTTCACTGGTTTGTTTGTCACTCGCAAAGGCTAAATTTACTTTTTTAACGATGTTTGCATTTGGTGTAACATAGATTTTTGCGGGGCTCTTCATTATGAATAGCCCATTACATGATGTATATGGACTAACAAGTATCTTAATGGTTGTTCCTGTTATATTTGCTTTAGAGATGCGCAATTATTATATCTCAAAGAAATTCCAGGATTTATGCGTACTTGTAACCTTGATTCACGTTGTTTTCTTTTGGTTCTTTAGTTACGGATATATGCCTGTTGGATACAAAGGAGTTACACAAAGGATTTGGGTGGCCGTTACTTTGATATGGTATGGCCTGGCAGCTTATCAGCTTACATCGTCGGCCAAAAAGAAGGTACATGGACAAGTTGCGTCACATTCAATGCCTGTTGCGTAATGCGTTAAGGTATCAAATCAGATGAATCAAGAATCGTAGGAATTTACTCAAAAAGTAATCTACTTGTGGGAGATAGAAAGAGTGTCAATTTAAAGAAAAAATTTCAATACAACAAAGCCGGGAAAATATTTTAAGAAGTTTAGAGAGAACAAAATTTGGATATTCAGATACGCAAAGAGAGTAAAAGAGATATTGAGCCAATCCACAGAGTCACTACCTTGGCTTTTCGGGATGCTCCGTATACAGATCACTCTGAGCAATTTATCGTGAAGGCCCTTCGCCAAGCTGATGCATTATTTATATCTAAGGTGGCTGAAGTGGATGAAGAAATTGTAGGTCACATTGCCATTTCTCCAGTTGTTATTTCTGATGGCTCAGCCAACTGGTTCGGGCTCGGGCCGATTTCAGTACTACCTGAGTATCAAGGAAGAGGGGTTGGCTCAAAGCTTGTTCGGAGCGTCCTGGCTGACCTCAAAGAACAAGGTGCGGCAGGTTGCGTTGTACTGGGGGAGCCTACTTATTACGGGCGTTTTGGTTTCAAAGTTGTCAAAGGGCTGGTTTTGCCCGATGTACCCGTAGAGTATTTCCAGGCACTGTCGTTTGATGACGACTTTCCGAGTGGAGAGGTTGTATATCACAAAGCATTCTCGGCACGAGCTTAACTGCCAGCTGCACTGCGATGGACCTTCCACCGTTTTACAGATAGAAAAGGGTGGACGAGTAAAATTGTATGTTCTATAGGCGTGATAATGAATATACGAGCAAATATGCATCCGGATTTTGATAGACGCTGTATTTATTTAGATTGAGGCGTGGTTGTGGAGATGAGTCATAATAGGAAAGTTATCTCTACCGAAATTCATAATATTGAGAGTATACTCTCGATAATTATTAATTTATAAATTTAATAAGCTGGTGGAATTTATATTAAGTGATACGAGAGTGGGTCCATGAGTATAGAAATTAGACATAGTAGAAAAGAAGATATTCCTGAAATTAAAGATATATATGCTCAGTCTTCCTGCTATGCGGGAACACTCCAAGTCCCATACCCTTCAATAGATAAATGGGAAAAATTTCTTGGGAATATCCCCGATAACTTTTATAGCATCGTAGCTGTCCTGGATGGGATGATCGTCGGCCAAATTGGAATGGAGGTGTTCTCGAATCCAAGGCGAAAGCATGTCTCAAATATAGGTATGGCAGTAAGTGAAGAGCATCAAAAGAGTGGGGTTGGCTCAAAGCTCTTGGAGGCGATGCTCAACCTATCTATTAACTGGCTTGCCGTTCGCCGTATAGAGTTAGAGGTTTATACTGATAATGAACAGGCTATAGGTCTATATAAGAAGTATGGATTTGAGGTCGAAGGCACTGCAAAAAATTATGCATTTCGAAATGGTGAGTATGCTGATGTCTATCTTATGGCTAAGGTAGTTTAGTGTAATTTCACCTGAAGAGTGGCAGGCAGGAAGTAGAGAATTCAAATTGTTACGGCTAATGGTTTATGAATCTAGTGGAGATGTACGCAATCTTCGGTATTTTGGAATGCTGCCATGCCAGTGAAGTAATGGCAGCTTAAATATGTCTGAAGTACTATTACATAGCACTTTGATTTAATTCCATTCCCATATTGTGGGAGGTGGTGAATAGATGGCGACGTCTGACAACGGCGTCAGAAAGCATCTCTAACGCCTGATAAGTATCCTTCCAGCCGATACAAGCATCAGTAACCGATTGTCCGTAGGTCATCTTGTCCCAGGGGCAAATCTTTTGGCTTCCTTCTTCGAGGAAGCTCTCAATCATTACAGCTGAGATATTTCTTTGCCCTGTACTGATTTGATCGCAGAGAGACTCCGCAACAATCATTTGATTACTATGTATTTTCTGGCTGTTGCCGTGGCTGCAATCCACCATAATGCCGGTGGGGAGCGATGCATAATCAAGCTGAGATATCGCCTGTTCTATGTCCTCAGCATGGTAATTGGGCCTTCTTCCTCCACGAAGAATTAAGTGGCAGTTGGGGTTGCCTGTAGACTGAACAGCTTCAAGTTTTCCATTGCGGATTGTGGTACAGAATACCTGCTGAGATTGAGCTGCCTGAATCGCATCCATTGCAACTTTGACATTTCCGTCAGTACTATTTTTAAAACCGATAGGACAGGGAAGTGCAGAGGCTAATTCCCGGTGTGTTTGTGATTCCGTGGTACGAGCGCCGATAGCTCCCCAAGAAATCAAATCTGCTATGTAGAGTGCATTCAGCGGGCACAGGAATTCAGTGGCAGCCCCTAACCCCAGTGCATTGACGTTGAGCAATAACTCCCTGGCTTTGCTGAGCCCGGTATGCATATCGGCGCTGCCATCCAAATGAGGATCATAAATAAAACCTTTCCAGCCTACAGTAGTACGCGGTTTCTCAAGATATGTACGCATGACGAGACAAAGACTGCTTTCAAACTGGTTTTGAATTTCGGACAGTTTTTGCGCATAGTCTAGCGCAGCTTCAGGGTCGTGAATTGAGCACGGACCGACCACAACCAGCAGACGGTCATCTTCACCGCTTAGTATTCTGGCAACCTGATGGCGAGTTCGTTCGATCGCTAAAGCGGTATCAGACGGGCAGGGCATTTTTTGGATCAGCTCGTCATTACCCGGGAGTTTCATATGAGTCCGTGCGCTCAGAATAGCTGGAACGTCAGACATAAAATGGTCCTTCTCTTCTTAACGGAAGTGCTGTCGGTATAGTCGGTAGTGATTAATATTCAACGATACTTAATATGCCGCCTTGATAGGGTTGATAGGTGGCCGTATAGGTGCTGCCACTAAGAACTCTGGGGGAGAGGTCCTGCAAAATTATTAGTTCTAACTTTTGTTGCTGGGGCGATACTGAAGTAATTTCAACCTCCAGAAAGTCAAAGTACTTTCCGACTTTTGGGTATAGCGCCTTGAAAAAGCTTTCTTTCACTGAGAAAGCAATTGTTAGCCACTGTTCCAAAGGAAAACCGCTCTCTGATAGTAGTCTTACTTCTGAATTACTGACTATATTGTGTCTGATTTCTTCGGCTGTTTTATCTGTGATAATTGTTTCATAATCAATTCCAACCCCTTGAGAAGTAGTGCTGGCTGCACAGATTGCTCGGTTGCTAGCATGGGTAATAGAAGCTTGTACACCCTTCGGCCAAACTGGGCAGCGGTTTTTTCCTACAGGGATTTCTTTTACCGGCGTACCCAGCTTGCTGAGAGCAAAGTGAGCACAGGCCCGCCCGGCAAGAAATTCGGCCCGTCGGGACGGGACAGCGTTGTTTAATGCATCTGAAAAAGGAACATTGAGCTGCTCAAAAAATGAGTCACAATAGTTTTTCACGCTAAAGGTGCTTTCTACTAGGTAACCAGAAAAGTGATTGGACTCGATATTTTGAAACCCACCTAAAAACGTGGATATAGGGTTATAAATATCATTAAAGGGGTCCTGGTTCATGATGTCGTAGCTTCTTCTCTGTGATTTTTTTCATATACAGCACTCTTTAAGCCATTTGATCCTAGAGAGCTAGCGGTAACAATACCAACTGTTGCAGAGAAAAAATAAAGAGTCTCGGTCATAGAGATAAGTATTTTATCTAGAATAATAACCCTAAAATTATCAAAGGTATTGCCTGTGAAATAGTGGGTAACCCATAGGTTGTTTGTTCGACCATGGTGTCGCATTTGATTCTTATCATCAATGTGAATTAGGCGATAGCTGCCTATCCATTGCTTCTTTACCTCCAAACTCTGCGGCTGGCTGCCAAGCCCAAAAAGAATTGGAGCGGTGAATGAAAATAAATTTGAGTTCATGACAGCAGTAATGACAGTCCCTGTGTTTCTAAGCTTGAGCAATATAGACAGGTCTATCCCCAATATTAATTTTTAAGAAGAAGTAATGATGGGTCGCTAGGCTACCTCAGTTAGGCGCTAAACGCAAATAAAAATTATTATCATTTGAGGTTTTGGTGAAGTGGCGATTTGTATTCTTCCAAGCCTGGGGATTCGTTGATCTTTAGCTTATGGCGCTGACTATTTTTTATCCACTGCTTCCTGTGTGGGATTGTGAAGCAGTGGATTTTCTGCAGAAATTAACTAGCGGGTAGCTCAGGTTACTACTGGTAGCTTCAAGTGGCTTTATGAGTAGGAGTCATGGGTGGTTTGCCAAGGCTAAGATGGCAGGAATTCGCAATGCTGTGGGGGCACTCAGCTCTACGCTCTCCATAGTCGATTTATTTTGTAAAAATAGTGTTTCAGTATTTGATTTCTATATTGAATTTCCATGTGCTGAATATGGTTATTGGATCATTTCCATGGATATTATTAACCCTAATGAGGTTGCCTGTATTTGTAAGGGCTTGCTAACTGATGGCTTGGGGCCGGATATTTTGGTCAATGCAGTGGTATTATGTAGGTTGGGGTATACCCGACCTGATATTTAATGAACGGGAGGACTGCTTATTGATAAATGTCACAGCCACTTTACTTGATAAAAGAGCTGGTTCACCACTTTAAGAGTGTGAAAAAGTTGTCAAAGGCCAAAAATCACATCTCAATCGTTTTACTTTTACGCATTTACATTTCGATTATGAATGATCTAATTTATTTAGCGTTTCTATTTTAATTTGCTCTGGTTTATTACTCGCCTTCAATAATGTGTCTCTTTTTGCTGTGTTTTTGTCTTTATGTGTTTTTTTGGGGCTGTAGGAAACTATTTTTCTTGAAAGGTAGCCTCCCAAGTTATCGCGACACTAACCATTGTAACTGTTACTTTACTTGTTAACCTCCTCCGTCTCTCACTTTATCCTATTTCTGGTTTTTCTTTTCATTGAAGCTTGGTAGGGTTGCGCGCGATTCAATCCATATTCCTTGGGGAGGGATGTTGTGAAGTTTAAAAGCAGTTCGGTAGTTGTTGCATGTGGTGTGATCTTGAGCGCTTGTGGGGGCGGCTCATCTGGTGGAGGAGATGATAGTGGCGGAGGTCCCTCGATCTCAGAAGCGGCGACTCCCTACCTATATTTCAATTCAGCAAAAGTGTTTACTTTTGAATGGTCGGATGTTGAAGGGGCTACCTATTATCAACTTCTTGAGAACAAAGATGGGCAATCTGGCTATGAAGTGGTTAGTGATAAAATTTCTGCAGGTTCTGAAGTCGTAGAAATTAAAGTGCCTCTATTTGAGCGATTGAATGCTCGCTATATATTGCAAAGCTGTGATGATACAACTTGCCTGGATTCAACTGAAATATCGATTGATGAGGAAGTTGTCGATAGTATTGGTTATTTTAAGGCTGGTAATGCCGAAGCTGGTGACCAGTTTGGTTGGTCCGTAGCGATTAGTGATGACGGCTCTACCATAGCTGTTGGTGCGACTGGCGAAGATAGTAATGAGTTAAATGAATTTAATAATGCAGCTAGCGGGTCAGGTGCTGTATATATTTTTGATTATGGTGAAGATGGTTGGGTTTACCGAGCCGTTTTAAAAGCTTTAGAGGTTGAAAGTGGAGCTGCATTTGGATCTGCAGTGAGCCTTAGTGGCGATGGGAATACTTTGGCTGTTGGTGCCTATAAAGAAAATGGTGAGGATGATAACTTTTCAGCTGGCGCAGTTCATATATTCACCCGTGAGGATTTGGAGTGGACTCACAGCGCTAAATTAAGAGCAGATAATCATGGCTATTATGATTTCTTTGGTCGGGCGTTGAGTTTAAGTGGTAATGGAACAACCCTGGCAGTAGCAGCCCCATATGAAGATAGTAGTGCTACCGGTGTTAATAGCGGCCCTGATAATGACGAAGCTCTAGATTCTGGTGCAGTGTATATCTTCCAGTATTCTGGGGTTGAGTGGAGTCAAGAAGCTTATTTGAAGGCAAGTGATAGTAATTCAAATATGGACTTCGGTTCATCCGTTAGCTTGAGTGATGATGGTTCCATTCTCGCGGTTGGTGCCATTGGCGGGAGTGGTGGCAGGGGAGCAACTTATATTTTCTCCAATAATGGAGGCTGGGCTCAACAACAGTTGCTTACTGCAGATAGTGCAAGTGTGGGCGATCGCTTTGGTTGGGATGTTAGTTTTAGTGGCGACGGCAGCCTGCTTGCTGTGGGCGCCCCACTTCAGGCTGGTGCTTCAGAGGACCCCGATGATCGCGATGGCTTCAATAATGGTGCTGTCTATCTATTTTCATATGAGGAGGATTCTTGGTACCAAAGTGCCTACCTTAAAGCGAGTAACACCGATGAAGATGATGCTTTTGGTACGTCTATTAGCCTGAACAATGACGGCTCATTGCTTGCGGTAGGTGCTCAGGAGAGTAGTGCTGGTGTAGGTTTCTATGCTGATAGCACTGACAACTCGGCATCTAGGGCGGGCGCGGCCTATATGTATTCGATGGTTGATGGGCAGTGGATTGAGAGTACTTACTTGAAAGCCAATAACACCGATGAGCGTGACTACTTTGGAACTTCAATCGCTTTAAGTGGTGACGGGGATACCCTAGTTGTGGGTGCTCCAGAGGAGCAGGGTTCGGATACTGGACTTATGGCTGATCCAGATTTGAATGATGCGGATGCTGCGGGAGCTATTTATGTCTACTAGTTAGACGATACCTTTCTTGATCTATAAGAATACTTCTATATCAGTTGGACTCATGTTCGTGGGTCCAACTATACCTCATCTGTTCTTCGATGCTTTTAGCTCTATGGATTATGGCAATGGCATCAGTCAGAGTTACAGCTTAGGTTTGGATTACCGGCTGGAAATTGTGAGTACCTAAAGGATCGGGAATTTATCTTCGACAAGCTAAACTGGCTTATGAATGAGGGCTTTGCCCAGGGAGAAAACAGCTATTACTACGATTCGGTGGGCAATCGCACCCAGCAGGATGCGACCAGCACGAATATTATGAGAGCAGTATTGTTTATAGTTATGAAGCCAGCACCAATCGCTTTAAGGCCTATAACGAAAGCAGCGTATTTAAAGGCGCCTAATACTATATTGCGTTTAGCCAGCGAGTGTGCACAGATAAAGGGTGGTGAGGTTGAGTATTATTGTAGCTACTAATGGAATTATGATCCGAATTTTGGGTGGTTTATCCAGAGTGATTCGATTGGGTTGGATGATGGGCCGAATGCCTATGCATATGTAGCTAGCAATCCAGTAGCGTGCTTTGGTTCAGGTGGCTTGAGCAGGAGGGGGAGTCTCGGCGTCGACTACAAATTCTCTACAGAGGATAATCAATGCACTGGTGCGCAGTCATATTCAAAAAATACAAGCTTATAACCTATTTTATCGTTATGGTGTACATGCTCCCTACTCAAATGTAGGAGTTTAGCAGTTACAAGTGACACTGTTTCGATGTTAGATAGGTCAATGCTATTTAGGGTTGACTAAGCAAGGGCGTATACCATTGCAAAACCACCACAGTATCTCTGACCAAAATGAAACAGCCATCAGTAAAACCCGCTCACTTTGGTGCCTGGTGTAAATTAAAGAGCAAGTCTTTACAAGCAATTTATGTTAGGGAATCACTCTGGTCCAAACTCTAGTATTTACAGCAGGGGTGTAAATAGAATGCTAACCAGTGCTGGTTAGGGGTAGTAGGTTACTCTTTAGGGCGTACATCAAGCGGTGCAAGCAATTCAATAAGGTATTACTTATGGTATTGTAAGGCCACATAACACTAGGTAGGTTTTTATTCCATGAGAAAATTTTTTGAGCTAATGCCTGATGCGGGCTTAAAAGGTTATTCATATGTTGATAATTATTATTTAGGGGGTTTTGACCGACTATCTATTATTCAGGCTAAACGTTGTAATCAAGATGAGCTTTCCAGGGTGAAGATTTGTATTGAGGATACGAATCTTCAGCTTGCTGATTTTATGGGAGGTGTGATTGATTGGCCTACTTTGTCAGATAAGTTTTTTAATTTGATTAAAGATATAATCTTTTCTGATGTGCAAGTTTTAGATCTTCCTCTTTTTTCACAGGCTACAGGTGGAGAGATAAAAGGGTATCGCTTATTGAATATCTTAAGCTTAGTAGATTGTGTAGATAAAAGCAGATCCCTGGTGACTCCAGGGATTAGAGGTGAGGACATCATTACCGAACTATACATTCATTCTAACCTTGTTCCGGATGATGTGAATATTTTCCGGATTCCTGATTGCCTCGACGGCATAATTGTTTCTGAAGAGTTCTTGGCAAGAATAAGAGGTAAAGGGTTGAAAGGTGTCGTAATGAGTGAGGTTAGCTAATCAGAATAAAAGTGGATGATATTGAAGTGCAAAATAAATATATGCCTGTTTCCCATTGATGTAGATACCATTATGGGAAGCAGGTAAATCCCTCTTGAATACTACTTTTTAAGAATCTAATTATAAATTTGGATGTCAGTTTTAATTGGTCGGCACAGTTTTGGTCGGAAAGTTAAAGGGCGTAGTTTAGATGTTTTTGGAGTGTGAGTTCCGGTTTCTATGTTAAAGGAGGTGCGGCCTTAATGTGTATTAGTTCAGACCAAATCTGACACATCCTCTTGAAAAAGAGGGGTTTACCGGTTTTGATGAAGGTGCCTAAACCTAAAAACAAAACCAAGGATAAACCCCATGATCCATACTAATGATCGTATCATCAAACACAAGACCGGATTGCTCAATCTTGCAGAAGAGCTTGGCAACATCTCAAAAGCTTGCAAGATGCTTGGTGTATCGAGAGACACTTTCTATCGGTACAAGGAAGCTGCTTCAAGTGGCGGTGTGGACGCCCTTCTTGAAAAGAGTCGACGGGTGCCTAACCACAAGAACCGTGTTGACACAGCAATTGAAGAGGCCGTGTTGACTTATGCCCTCCAAGAGCCTGCCCATGGACAGGTTCGAGTCTCCAATGAGCTACGTAAACGTGGCGTATTCGTGTCCCCTAGTGGTGTTCGGAGTATCTGGTTACGGAACGACCTGGCTAACTTCAAGTTACGATTAAAAGCACTTGAAGCCAAGGTGGCTAAGGAGGGGCTAATCCTCACGGAGTCGCAGGTTCAGGCCTTGGAAAGAAAGCGACATGATGATGAAGCCTGCGGGGAAATTGATACTCAACACCCCGGCTATCTAGGTTCTCAGGACACCTTCTATGTAGGAACATTTAAGGGGGTTGGGCGTGTTTACCAACAAACCTATGTCGACACCTATGCAAAGGTAGCCCATTGCAAGTTGTACACCACTAAGACGCCAATCACAGCAGCAGATCTTCTGAATGATCGTGTATTACCGTTTTACGCCATGCATGATCTGCCGGTGTTGCGTATTTTGACTGACCGCGGTACTGAATATTGCGGCAAGCTGGAGCAGCATGATTATCAGTTGTACTTGAATATCAACGAGATAGAACATACCAAGACAAAAGCCAGGCACCCACAAACAAATGGTATCTGTGAGCGCTTCCATAAAACTATATTACAAGAGTTCTACCAGCCATCGTTACGACGAAAGATCTATGGATCAATAGAAGAGCTACAAAAGGATCTGGACGAATGGCTCGTATATTACAATAATGATCGAACTCATCAGGGTAAAAAGTGTTGTGGTCGCACACCGATGGTAACCCTTGAAGAGGGTAAAAGTATCTGGAAGGAGAAACTCGTAAACTGAATTTGACCTGACAGAGTACCTTCTGAAAAACCGGTAACTGTCAGATCAAGTCTGAACTACTACACTTAATGTTTTCACGTGTCTTTAA
Source organism: Microbulbifer maximicatervae (SeqCode) (assembly GCF_052466985.1). NCBI lineage: Bacteria > Pseudomonadati > Pseudomonadota > Gammaproteobacteria > Cellvibrionales > Microbulbiferaceae > Microbulbifer > Microbulbifer maximicatervae (SeqCode). The sequence continues at coordinate 2,044,861 of NZ_CP174298.1, read as the reverse complement.
GATTATTTTGCTTAAATTTATTTCTCTGTAGTTAGATATGTATTCTCACTTCAATACCGAGTTCCTGACGATTATTGAAGTTGCTAAAAGATTGTTGTGCTAAACCTGCTGACGCCTCCTCACCTTTAAGGTGGCTTACAAAATTCTGGTTGAGATATCGCCAGTGTTGAGGTGATATGATGAGCCGCTCTTGGATAGTAGGTATGTTTTTGGCTATAAGACTCGGTAAATGGAAGAAGTCTTTGGGCTTCTCACCTGAAGCCGACGCACGAATACGCTATTGAATCGAATTATAATCAGTCATCACAGGCATTGCCGTTACGATTAGTTTCAACCTAAAAATAACCAGGCAGGAGCGCTAATGTGGGCGATGACTTACTGCTTGATGATTTCAGTCTTACTCTTCACTGTTTCGCAATGTGCATTGAAATGATGAGCTATTTAACTTTTCGGTAACGCTTACTTTCTTCTGCTTCCTCTTCCAGGTAGCTATGTGGTTGAGAACTTTATTCTTTATTGTTTTCGAAAAGGCACAGGTAAAGTCCAGTTTAAACGGCTGCTGTTGGTTTTTGGTAATAGTTTCCCAGATCCGAAACATTAAAAAATATAGGCACGAAAATAATCTTATTGGAATTTATTAAGTTTGTTTTAATGTCAAAGCTGCGTAGAATCGGTAGATATTTTTAGTGTTTTGATCGTAATTGAGTGAGCCGGTTAAAGAGGCTTTACAGGCTTGAAAGCCCAGAGAGAATCGAGAACTTTCTAAAAGACCCATTCCCTTATAGGAGAACGGTAGCGTGACATAAGAGTAAGTAAAAGGCGCTAACCCAAGGTGCTACCAACACCCGGGGTCAGCTAACCAAGTTGATAATCTGACTATCAAAATGGCTATATGGATAATACGCTAGAAACCCGCTCGTATTCAATAAAGTGGAGTACATTCAGCAGTTTGGGACCAATTCCCAAGCTCTGGAAGTCTAGCGCCCGCCTTTTCCTCTTCTGTGTCTACTGTCCTCGCGCACCACCCCATATTTCCTCCAAACGTTGAATCACAAGTTCCCCATCCCGGAAGTGCCCAAATTTTGATTATTGAAGGAAATGAGTATGTTGATTTTAAAGCGACGGACAGGTGAATATCTAAGAATTGGAGCAAATGTCTCAGTCACAGTGCTGGAGGTAAAAGGTAATCAAGTTAAGATAGGCATAAGCGCACCCAGGTCACTGCCTATCCTTCGTGAAGAAGTCTATATGAGGATCAAAAAGAAGCAGAAATTGGAGGCTTGAATATGTCGTAAGGGGGACAATTCTGGGGGGCAGGCGATTAAGAAGCTAGACTCCAAGCATATAGTTTTAGCCTTTGGCTTGCAGGCGATATACGCACTCTGGTTCGAGTGTCTCTTTGCTGCCAAAGGGCTCTTTTGAATATCAAAGCTAGTTAGGTGGCGGAAGGGCTAATTGTTTTTTGCCTGGTGAGTTTTAGAATTCTCCATCTGTTTTATATTACAAGTTGAACTTGCAATCCTTGCTAAAAAGCCAGTTTTTATTTATGCCCCTTTGAAGATACCTTCCATCTTATATCCGTACAGTGATATTTCCGAGCTTCTTTCGCAATTGCACTCAATAGGGCTTGGGTAATCTCTTCTTTTCGGTTTGTATCACAACCCCCGATATATAGCTCACTGATAATAGCCCAGGCTGCTGAGCTTTCATTTTCTGGAATAATATTAAAGCTGATATACCCCTCAAGGTTGTGGTCTTGTTCCACAACCAGCACTTGATGCTCTTTCCTCTGAAACAACCTATTTTGCAATTCAAGTTGGGTAATATGGAAAGAGTCAGTTGAATTATTATGCCTGGCTAAGCAGCGCATCATATTGTAGAGATAAAAACAGTCGGTGGGATGGGCGTGGCGAACAAACATGTCAGTACCATTTAATCAGTGTTTCTTTGAATCGGCGTTTGATAGCTTGGCACATCCTTATGCCAAGCTATGTCATCCTGTAAGAGGCTAACAATAGGAATTAAATCGATTTTGCTGTTTCTTGGGTGAGGGTAAATCCTTCATCTAGCCATCCGGTGATGCCGCCGATCATTTTCTTGACCGGCCTGTTAAGTGTGGCCAGCCTGATAGCTGCTTTTTCTGTCGCATTACAGTGTGGGCCTGCACAATAGACGACAAATAAAGTATCTGAAGGGTATTCGCTCAGCCTGTCTTTATTGATACGGCTGTATGGTAAGGATTCGGCTGTTTGTATATGTCCATTTTTATAAGCCTCTTCACCTCGCACATCTAGAAGTACGAAATCCTTGCGATTTTGGCTGACTGCGTGGTGTACATCCCAGCAGTCTGTTTCAAAAGATAGGAGGTTTTGGAAGTGGTTTAGCGCATCTTGGCTGCTGGCAGCGGGCACTCTACTTACGGCTGAACTCATAAATTACTCCCGGTGATTTCTCGGTGGTTCGTCAGGTTTCCAAGTGGCGATAGTGTCCCTTTTGGGTTGCTTCCGGGCGATCTACCTCTGAGCCAGATAGCATTAATTTTGCGCCAATTCTGCGTGCAAACTTGTGGGTCGGCTTTGGCTAGTGGGGTTCGGCTTTACTTATTTGAGGATGATGATGATTTACCGATTAAATAATGCTTCAAAGGTTGAGGGTTTTATTCCCGGCATTGCTTTCAATAACTGCTCAACTGGGTATGCTGGATTGGATTTATTCGTTAACCTAATTTAATTAACTGCTGAGGGTTAGGGGTACCTATGTCGACGTTGGCACAAAAGCCTAATAAGAGCCAGAAAGTGGCTGTTCTCGCCCACCGGCAGGTCTCACTCTTCGAACTCGGTTGCGCTACCGAACTCTTTTGCCTACCCCGGCCTGAACTTAGCGAGCTCTACACCGGTGAAATTGTGACTTTCGCTGAGGAAAACCCTCTGGCGACCGGCGGTCTGGCTCTGGCTTGTCGGCGGGTAGAGAGTTTGATGGATTATGATCTGCTGGTGATTCCCTGTTGGTCGACCAATGCACAACCACAAGATGCTTATTTGGAGCGTGTACATAGGGGGGTGGCTGAGTTTGCCGCTGCCGGCCGCCAAATTCTTACTTTTTGCTCCGGTGCTTTTCTGCCTGCGGAACTGGGACTATTTGATGGTCGGCAGGCGACTACCCACTGGTTGTTTGCGGATCGTTTTCGTGAGCGCTTTCCTGCGGTGGAGTATGTGGGGGACGTTCTCTATGTGTGGGAGGATGCACTGGCTTGCGCTGCGGGTAGTAGTGCGGCCATCGATCTGGGCATTGAGTTTTTGCGGCGCAATCACGGTTATGAATTAGCCAATTCGGTGGCTCGTCGGTTGGTGATGGCACCCCATAGGCAGGGTGGCCAGGCCCAATATGTGGAGATGCCCGTTGCCAAACGGCCAGACCACTTCTCCGCCGCGCTAGATTGGGCGATTGGCAATTTGGATGGCGCTATCAAAATTGATGATATGGCGCAGCGCGCTCATTTATCCCGCCGTAGTTTTGACCGAAAGTTTCGCCAGTCGATGGGAATTGCTCCCAAGGAGTGGCTGATTCAGCAGCGCTTGCGGGCGGCGCAGAAGGCGCTGGAGTCCGGTAAGGAGTCTGTAGACAGAGCAGCCCAACTGGCTGGCTTTGAGAGTAGCGCGACCTTGCGACACCATTTCCGTCGGGCGTTTGGGATTTCACCCAGCGAATATCAGCGCCAATTCCAGGGTTCCGCCAAAGTGGCGGTTGAGGCTTAACGTTGGCTGCGTGTTGGTACGGCTATGGGGAGTCGGTACCTTTGGTTGATACACCCCCGGGCACTAAAGGGGTATGATTCGGTCTCTATTGCCTGATGACAGTACAGACTACGAAGGAATTATGACGAAACAGCGCGTATTAACCGGTATTACAACAACCGGTACTCCACACCTGGGGAACTATGTGGGTGCAATCCGCCCGGCGATCGCCGCGAGTCAGGATGAAAACAACCAATCGTTCTACTTTCTGGCCGATTACCACGCACTGATTAAGTGCCAGGACCCGGCACAGGTCCATCAGTCCACCCTGGAGATCGCTGCAACCTGGCTGGCCTTGGGCCTGAATACCGACAATGTGGTGTTCTACCGTCAGTCCGACGTCCATGAGATTCCTGAATTAACCTGGCTGCTCACCTGTATGACCGGCAAGGGCCTGATGAACCGTGCCCACGCTTATAAAGCAGCGGTAGATGCCAACCGCGCCGATGGCGAAGATTCCGATTTTGGGGTCACCATGGGGCTGTATAGCTACCCGATCCTGATGGCCGCCGACATTCTGATGTTCAACGCCAATAAGGTGCCGGTGGGTAAAGACCAGGTACAGCATATCGAAATGGCTCGGGATATTGCCCAGCGCTTCAACCACCACTACGGTGAGCACTTCGCTTTACCAGAAGCGGTAGTTGACGACCACGTAGCTGTGTTGCAAGGCCTGGATGGTCGCAAAATGAGTAAGAGTTACGGCAACACTATTCCACTGTTCCTTCCTGAGAAGAAGCTGAAAAAGCACATTAATAAGATCAAAACCAACCTGCTGGAGCCGGGTGAGCCAAAAGATCCGGATACTTCCACTGTATTCCAGGTTTGGCAGGCATTTGCCAGCGAAGAACAGACAGCAGAAATGCGCAAAGCTTTTGAGGAGGGCATTGCCTGGGGTGAGGCCAAGAAGCAGTTGTTTGAGCTGGTGAACGGCCAGATCGGTGAAGCTCGCGAGCGCTACAATGAGCTGCTGGCTAACCCGGACCAAATTGAAACGGAGCTGGAGAAGGGGGCTATTAAGGCTCGCGCTTACTCTGCGCCCTTTATCGAGAAGTTGCGTCACGCGGTTGGTATCCGCAAGATAGGTTAAAGCTTTTCCTGAAAAAGCAGGAGGCCATGGAGTAGCGGCCTCCTTTTAAATAAAAAATAATAAATGTACAGGGTGCAAACATGGAAAACGTTCAGGCAAATCCTGATGCCGGCAATAGTGCCGATAATAAAAATGGCTGGATTAATCGAGCGCTCAATTTTATTGAGGTTGTCGGTAATAAATTACCCGATCCGGCTGTTCTGTTTTTGATCTTGATGGTGGGAATCTGGGTACTCTCCTGGCTTCTCTCTGGTGTTAATTTCGAAGCCTTACACCCCGCTACCGGCGAGGCGATACAGGTAACCAACCTGCTTTCCAGTAGTGAAATGGCTCGCTTCCTGTCTGGTATGGTAACTACCTTTACCAGTTTTGCGCCCCTGGGGGTAGTGCTGGTAGCCATGCTGGGGGTCGGTGTGGCTGAGCAGAGTGGCTTTATCAATGCGGTATTGAAAAAGCTGCTGGCGGTAACGCCGCAGATGCTTCTGACACCTATGTTGATTTTGGTGGCCATCGTCAGTCATACAGCCGTAGATGCAGGTTATGTATTGGTAATTCCTCTCGGAGGGGTGATCTTCTATGCGGCAGGGCGCCACCCTTTGGCGGGTATCGCTGCCGCATTTGCCGGAGTTTCAGGCGGCTTCTCTGCCAACTTTGTTCCTTCAGCGATTGATCCCTTACTGCAAGGCTTTACCCAGACAGCGGCACAAATCGCCAACCCGGAAATGCAGGTAAACCCCCTTAACAACTGGTTCTTTACTTCGGCATCCTGCCTGCTTGTGACCCTGTTGGGGTGGTGGTTGACGGATAAAGTCATCGAGCCCCGCCTCAAGAATGTAGAGGTGGATGGCGATGAAGCGGATATGCCAGTAATGCAGGAACTGGGCGCCCGCGAGAAAAAAGCCATGTACCTGGCGGTAACTGTGATGGTGGCGGGTATCGTCGGGCTTGTGGCCTGGATGCTGCCGGAAACCTCGGCTTTGCGCGATGCAGAAGGGCAATTAGCCTCCTTCACTGCGCCAATTATGAAGTCGATTGTACCGCTGATCTTCTTGCTGTTTGTGATTCCCGGTGTGGTATTTGGCTATGCGGCCGGCACCTTCCGCCAGAGTAAGGATGTTATTGATGCGATGTCCAAAACCATGGGCTCCATGGCTTATTACATCGTGATGGCTTTTTTCTGTGCGTTGTTTATCTCTGAATTTGCCCGCTCCGGTTTGGGTACGCTGCTTTCGGTAGAGGGAGGGAGCTTGCTCGCGGCGATGGAGCTGCCGGGCCCGATTACCCTGATGGGCATTATTGTGCTGGTAGCCTTTATCAACTTATTTGTGGGATCTGCCTCTGCCAAGTGGGCGCTGCTGTCCCCCATCTTTGTGCCTATGTTGATGCAGATCGGTTTCTCCCCTGATCTCACCCAGGCGGCTTACCGGGTAGGTGATTCCTCCACTAATATTATTACCCCGTTGATGCCTTACTTCCCCTTGGTGGTTGTGTACTGCCAGCGCTATGTGAAGGGAACGGGTATTGGGACACTTGTATCCATCATGTTGCCGTACTCGATTGTGTTCCTGATTTGCTGGTCACTGTTCCTGGTGGCTTACTGGACACTGGGGATGCCTTTGGGAGTGCAGGCTAGTTATACCTACCCTTAAAAGGTAAGGGATCTTTGTCTAGAACTCTCTAAATCAAATCCCGATATATATAGTCCCAATCTAAGTGGTTGCTGTTGAGCAGCCACTTAGTCTTTTTCCTGCCTTAGAATCTGCTTTTACTCATTTCATCAAGTCATTCTGATGGCACGAAAGTGCAGCTTGTAGGCTGCAATACTGTCCTTTAATGCCGTATTTCTTGTCCCTAATCATGTCATCGCTCTTTTTAATAAAAAAATGTTCCAATAATGTTGTAGATGATAACGATTCCTATTAGGATTCGCGCCCAGTTACCTGGGTCACAGTTAGACTGTGATCCATCCAAATTCAGTTGGCGTTGAGGGATCTCCATGAGTACCGCTCGAATTAAAAGTATGCAAAAAGCTTCTCCTGTAATTTCTGGAATCAGCCGCTCTTTATTGGCGCTGGCTATTGCTGCGGGCGGTTCTTCTGTGGCGTTCGCTGCGGATAACACAGATGAGCGTATTGAAGAGGTTAATGTTACGGGACATCTGAACCTTTCCCGTCAGACCTCTGTGGGCAAGCTGGATGTTTCCGTACACGAAACCCCTTTTTCTGTGACTGTACTGGACAATGACTTTTTCAACGATATCGGCTCGAAAACGGTTCAAGATGTTCTGCAATATACGCCAGGGGTGAATGGCGGAACCTACGGCGTTGATGTCCGTGGTGATTGGTCTCTAGTGCGCGGTGTTGATCCTGCGATTTTTATTGATGGGCTTCAGTCTATCTTCGGTAGCTACACAAGTGCCCGCGCTAATCTCTATGCCTATGACCGCATAGAAGTTCTCAAAGGTCCTTCCTCTGCACTTTATGGACAGGGTTCTACCGGTGGTATCGTTAACTTAGTATCCAAGCGCCCGCAGAGAGAGTTTGGTGGTGAAGTGGTGGTTCAAGCTGGTAGCTATGACCATCAGGTATTTGCTACGGACGTCACTGGTTCCATGGATAGTGATGGTGTATGGCTTTACCGAGTTGTAGGTTATAAGCGATCTGCAGATACCCAAGTAGACTATGTCAATAATGACAGCACTTTGCTGATGCCATCTATCTCATGGCGTCCGAGTGAGAACACCGAGATTACCTTCCAGACTACTTACCAGGATGATGAGAGTGGTACCTCTACAGCATTCTTGCCCTGGGGTGGTACCCGTATTGATAACGCCAACGGTGATATCCCAACTGACACTTTCCTCAGTGAGCCAGGCTGGGATAAATATAATACAGAGCAGACCGCTTACAGCATTTGGGCTGATCACCGCTTTAGTGATAGCTGGGGTGTAAATGCCAGCATCCGCTATGCCAAAGGTGAAGTAGACTACAACACCATGTATGGCAGCTTCGACTACTCTCGCCTCAACCCTAATATTACTGAGATGCAACGTGTTGCGTTTTCCAGTGAAGCCAGTACAGACATGTTGATTTTTGATTTACGTATGTCTGGTGAGTTAACTACAGGCATTGTCGATCACCAAGTTTCATTCGGCTTGGATAGCCAGGATGCTACTACGGATAATGATTATGGCTACGCTTATGGTGGTGTGATCAATATCTTCGAGCCGGAGTATGGGTATATTCCAGAAGACATAGTGATTGCGAATGGGCCGGAGACAGATACCGAGCAGCTGGGTTTTTACTTCCAAGACCATATGACAATTGGAAACCTGATAGTAACTACTGGTGTTCGTAGGGACTCCACCGAGTCGCAAACTGAGGGTTCCCCGGTTACTGTGGATGATGATGCTACCACCATGCGCTTGGGTGTGATGTATGCATTTGATATGGGTATTTCTCCTTACATCAGCTACTCCGAATCCTTTGAGCCTGTAAGCGGTTCAGATCGCCACGGTGACTCCTTCAAGCCAATTGAGGGCGAGCAGGTAGAGGTTGGTGTGAAGTACCAGCCAGAGGGAACCAACTTGCTGGTTACCGCTGCAGCTTACGATATTGTGCAGAAAAACCGCCTTACTACAGACCCGGTTGATATCACTTTTGACACTCAAACCGGTGAGGTTTCAATTGATGGTGTTGAGCTAGAGGTAACTGGTAAATTAGGCAACCTTAGTTTGGTAGCTGGCTACAGTACCACCAACACAGAGATCACCGAGAGTAATGTTGCGATTGAGGCAGTCCCAGAGGAGTTAGTGACTATTTGGGGCGACTATGACCTGAGCGCATTGCTTCCGGGGCTGAGTATTGGCATGGGCGCTCGTCATGTTGGCGAGAGCTACACCGGTGTTGAAGATCCCACGGGAACCTTCCCATCGTACAACCCCTCTTACACCCTATACGACGCATCGATCGGGTATACCTTGGATAGCTGGTACTTCCAGCTGACAGGAAAAAATTTGTCTGATGAAGTACATACTACAGCTTGCCTGAGTCGCGGTGACTGTTTCTACGGTGAGCGTCGTTACGTCACTGCAGAAGCACGCTACATTTTTTAAGTTAGTGTAGACTGGGAGCCTGTCCGCAGGGGGAGTCTGTGGGCGGGCTCCCTTTTTTACGTTTAAGCAATCAGACGAGAGGCGAGCCTCTCGCTGTTATGGTTATGCCAATGTCTTTTTATATGATTGCAGGAGTCTCCAGCGCCTTTGCTTTGGCCGGGATTCTGCTCCTTTATTCCGCCTGGTCCCGCAGAGGGGCAGAGCCTGTGCGCCGTTGGGGTGGCTGGGGAGCCATGGTGTTGTCGGCTTTTGGGTGGAGCTCGATAGTTGGGTTGGAATATGGAATCAGTATTGCCACTTTAATAGTGATGCTCGGAGCCTTTGCTTTATTGGCTCTTAAGGGAGACTGGCCCAGTGGCCCTAGGCCCGCTGAAAAACAGCGCTCGGGAACACCCGAATCTCAAGCCCTGCTTCCATTGTGGTTGCGGGGCTTCTTGCGTTTTATGGCTGCCTTTCTTTTGCCCGCGGCCAGTGGTTTGATCGCCGGTTTGCTTTTCTTTGGTTTTACCGGGTTTTCTGAAACTGTCCGCTTGGTCGGTGGAGCCTTCCTGTCGGTGATAATCTGGACCCTGGCGATGGTTTGGTGCTGTGCCGATAAAAAGCTTCTGCGTCCTTCGGCTGCCATGTTGGCTTTCTCGGTGGTCAGCGGCTTGTTGCTGACCTTTGCGCTTCCCGCTTCGGCAGCATAGATCAACGGACTTGAGTAGGAATTTAACGTGAAATTTTCCTTTAAACCGACCCCTGGCTTTGTCCGTGATATGACCGATGGACACTCAGTTCTCGGCCTGGCGGTATCCACTCTTTTATATATTGTTTGTGTCAGCGGAACACTGGCGGTTTTTTACAATGAGTTCGAACGCTGGGAGCAGGCCTCCGAGTTGGAGAACCTCAATGTTGAAGCCTCTGTGTATCAGACGGCTACAGAAAATGCAATTGCGTTAGCCAAGCAGGAAAAGGAGGATCTCGATTCAATTACCTTCACCATCCCCAATCAGGATAAGCCCAGATTGATGGTTGAAGTCGGCGATATGGAGCGATATGTCGCTGAAGATGGTTCCCTGTTGGGCAAGGTGGAGCATGAGTGGACCCACTTCCTGGCTTACCTGCACTACGCGCTCAACCTTCCCGTTGGTTATGGGGTCATCCTGGTTGGTTTGATCGGGATGGTGATGTCCGCTCTGATCGTCTCCGGTTTGTTGGCCCATCCCAGAATTATTAAAGACGCTTTCTCTTTCCGCCTTTCTGGCTCTAAGCGTCTTCAGCAAGTGGATTTGCACAATCGCCTGGGGGTTTGGGCCTCTCCCTTTCATCTTGCCATAGCCATTACTGGGGCTTTTATCGGGTTGTCCCAGGTAGCCGCTTTTGCAATTGCCGGCGTATTCTTTGAGGGTGATACGGAAAAGGTAGAGCACATGCTTTACGCGGATCATCCGGTGATGGAGGAAAACGCCCCTGAAGTTGATTTTCCGGATTATGCTGCAATTCTGGAAACAATGGATCGTATCGCACCGGAAGAAGAGCGCACTCGTTTAGAAGTGGCATTTCCTGGACGTGACGGCCAGGTTGTTGAGGTGTGGACCCGGGTTCCAGAGCGTTTGGTCTGGGGTGAGCGTTACCACTTTAATCCCGATGGCAGCCTGATTGAAAAAGAGGGTTGGTCTGAGGGAGACGCGGCTAAGCAGGTTTACCTTTCTACGTACCGTTTACACTTTGGCCACTTTTCCGGTTTCCCTGTGAAAATTGCTTACTTCCTGCTGGGGGTGGGGATGTGTTTGCTGGTGGTATCCGGCATCAATATCTGGTTTGTTCGCAAGCGTCAGCGCGGCAATCCCGCCGTACGTTTGGAGCGAGTCTGGATGGCTCAGGTATGGGGTGTACCATTTGCGATTGCTCTGAGTGCGGTGACTTATCTGGCGTTTAAGCTAGATGCTGCGCAGGTGTTCTGGCTGGTGACCTTGGCGTTAAGCGTTGCGGCTGCCTTCATGGGGACAGTGGCCAAGTGGTCTATGTCTCTGCGTATTGCCACAATTATCGCCTGCGTCGGGGCAGTTGTAGTGCACGTTGCTCAGTTTGGTGAGGATTCCTTTGTGAGAGCATCACTGATCGTTAATGTTGTGTGGTTGCTAATTGCTGCTGGAATCGCGGCCTCTTGCCTTTATAGCAGGGCGCGTCAGTCGGATAGTGAGACTGTATCTGCCGGTGCCAATCCACTGGGTAGCAACTAGATTTTTTGGGGTCCCGCAGTGCCTCTGCAGGGCCCCAAAACTTCCATCGGACCTATAAGATCCCTTTCAATTACTTGGCAGGGCGTAACATCTCGATATGCGGGATGCCGTCTTCCTGGTACGGCTCAGACACCTGCTCAAAACCAAACTCCCCGTAAAATCTATCCAAATGTTGTTGAGCTGAAATGCGAATACCAGTGTTGGGGTATTCTTCGCATGTGTGCATTACGGCTCGGCGAATCAGCTCCTTGCCCAGGCCTGTTCCGCGACTGGCTTCTGCGGTTAACACTCTTCCTATCGAGGGTTCCCGGTATTTAAGGCCTGGGAAAACAACTCTCAGGTAGGCCATAACCTGCGGGTTATTTTCGTCTCCCTCCCAGCAGATCAGGTGCCAGGAGTGTTGGTCTTTGCCATCGGCATCCTGATAGGGGCAGTCTTGTTCTACCGTAAAAACTTCCTGCCTTACTCGCAAAACTTCGTAAAGTTGACTGAGCGTAAGCTCTTTAAAGCTGCACCATTGCCACTGCATAAAGGTGAATTCCAAATTATTGTCACTAATTTTGTATTGTGATTGGAGTTAAAAGGTATAGATTATTTATAAGATCGATTAATTTTAATTGGATGCCTGATTGCCGGCTCTATGAAAGAATCCATGCTTGAGGTAATGGATAACTTGCGAGATAACTTTTTTATCTTTCATCATAAACACATGGGTCACTGGCATTTGCAGATGATCATTCATGCCATCCAGTTTTGTGCTGGATACGGAGACTTTACCATCATCGGCTTCTGGGATAAGGCGGGATAGAATCAGGTTGATGCTGCGAGTACCGGCAATAATACCTACATCAAAATCTGCACTACCGAGCTTGTTGGGGACGCTCATCTCACCAGTACCCAGCTGTAGCCCAGCATCGCCAAACATAAATTTGAAGCCGGGGAATGTTCCCAGTTTATCAACTACTTCGCTGCCTTTATTGGGTGGGCCCAACATGACAACGCGATTCAGGTTTTTGATTTCAGCTGAATGTAGATATTGCCTTACCAGAATGCCGCCCATGGAGTGAGTGACAAAATTGATTTCTTGCGCGTTACCGCACTCCTCGACAGCAGGCGCTATGGCCATGCTGGCCAAGGTTTCAATGGAGTGCTTGGTCGAAGGGTAATCAATATTGACCGTTTGGAAACCTTCGGCATCTATGGCCTTTGCCAGTTTCTCCATTGAGCTATCTGATTTGGCCAATCCATGCAATAAAATCACACAAGCGGAGTGAGCACTTGCTGATAGCAGCGTAAATGCGGCGGCAATTATAAAAGCGAACTTTTTCATCGGTTTGAACTTCCTGTCGACTTCTCGTGCCTATTCGTGTGGCGTTGTTGTCGGAGCAATTAATTTGGATTGGGTTGAAGTTGGCAGTGTTGGCGGAGAATGTCCGCTGCCCGCTCCGGTTTATCGGGGGTGATCACGATAGTTTGTGTGGTCAGGCGCAGTACGACAGATTTTTGCTGATCGGTGGCAAATGCACGATAGCGCCCCAACTTTTGGTTTTGGAACAGGCCTATATAGCCAAATAAGCCGGAATTGCCAAAGATGCGGACTGATCCTTGCATGGCGGTTGAGTCGGGGAATGCTTCAGATAGCCCCTCCAAGGAGATGGTGGTTTTCCAGCCGGGGCGCAATATCAAGAGGTTGCCATTTTTGATGGCGTAACCACGGATGGCAAAGAAGGCGCTGAGAGCCAGTATTGCAGGCGGAAGTGCTATGGCAATGCTATAGAGGGTAGATGGAGCAGCTGGTGCTCTCGATGCCAGGAAGAGCGGCAGCCCCAGTAGGAGTAATGTGCATATGGCACTGATGATTTGGAGCTGGCGGCTCCACGGCGCTTTGAACGCGATTGTTGGCATACTTGGTTTAACTCAACGGATTACCTGAATGCCTCAATCATAGTGCTATTGGAATCTGCTTGGCAAAGGTAGAGATAGTTTGGTTTTAACGGTTGCTCGCTATGGAAGACTGTATTTTGATTAACGAGAATTCCCAGTCAGCCCTTGTGGTTGAAGGGGGTGCTATGCGGGGGATTTTCGCTGCAGGCGTATTGGATGCATTTTTGGAGGCGGGCTATCGGCCATTTGATTTTGCGATCGGTGTATCCGCAGGCTCCACCAACCTGATTGGTTATCTGGCCGGAAACCATGGGCGAAGTCGGCAAATACTAATGGACCATGCCCGGCGGGCAGACTTCATTGACTGGCGCCGCTATCTCCGGGGCGGTCATTTTTGTGATATTGGCTGGTTGTGGCATGCGTCATATCAGGATATTCCGCTCAGTGTCGATAGTTATGTTGAGAATGGAATACCGCTTTATGCCGTGACTACCAGTATCAACACCGGTGAGGCTAGATACCTGAAAGTAACTCCGGAAAATATGCACGAGGTTTTCCCGGCTTCTTGCGCAATTCCGGTTGCCTACCGGGGGTTTCCTGAAGTGGATGGGGAACCTATGACCGATGGCGGTCTGGCTGATTCGATACCGATTATTCAGGCCTATCAGCAGGGGGCCAGAAATATAACTGTTATTCTTTCGCGCCCTCTGGGGTATCGGAAAATTAAGGGGCCTGCTCCAAAGTTTATCAAACAGTTTTTCCGTGATCATGCCCGGCTATTTGAGGCCGTGCTGGAGAGGGGGGAGAAATATAATCGGGCTCTGGAGTTTATCGAGGTGCCTCCAGAGGCGTGCCAGGTTTCGGTTATTGCGCCTCCAGACAATTTCCCGGTTAAGCGTTTTACCCAGGAAGCAGAGTTGCTCGAGGAAGGTTATGAGAGCGGCAGGACCCGGGGTTGGGAATTTCTTCGTGAGCTTCCCGGTCAGCGGGACTCTTTACCGTCAATTGAATAGTAGTGCCGGTATGAATGGGTTGATTGAGCTTAATCAGAATGTGAATGGTGAGGTAATCGACTGGTGGAAATACGTTTGCTCGGAGTGACAGATGCGCCCGCCATATCTGCATTTTATCTATCTAATGAAGAGCACCTGAAGCGCTGGGAGCCCATACGTGAGCCTGGTTTTCACAGTTCCGGGTCCTGGATTCGACGCATCAGCTCTGGAGGAATTTTAAAGTTTGCTGCATTAGAGTCCGGGTGTGATCAGTTACTGGGCGTTTGCTCCTTGACGAATATCATCCGAGGCCCATTTCAGGCCTGTAATATGGGATATGCAGTTGACCAGTCCCACGAGGGGCGGGGCTTAATGGGGAGCTTGTGTCGTCATGTCGTTGATTATGCTTTTGACACCTTAAATTTGAATAGAGTGATGGCCAACTACATGCCTGGTAACGATAGGTCGGCAGCCCTACTGGAGGCGTTGGGCTTCGTTGTCGAGGGTAGGGCGGCAAAATACCTGAAGATCAATGGATGTTGGGAGGATCATATCCTCACGGCGAAGCTAAACCCCAGATCCTTGGATATTTAATGATATTCGTTGAATGAGGCGCCAAATGGCATTTACTTCACTGTGTGTCTATAGGAGTCTTGGGTAGGACTGAGATATTGTTGCTAACCTATTGCGATTTCATGGACGACTTCGAATAACAGTTTTGCGGAAGGAGAAAGGGATGAATGGTAAGTGCCTATGCGGTGGGGTTGAGTTCCAGCTGGAAGAGCCAATTCCAAACCTTTACCAATGCCATTGCTCGCTCTGCCGCAAATTGAGTGGTTCCGCCTCGGATACTGCCATGTTTATTAGCCGGGATCAGTTTCGCTGGGTGCGGGGCTTAGACAGAATCTCTTCATTCCGGACTCCTACGGGCTATCGATCTGACTTTTGCGGTGGATGCGGAAGTACAGTTCCTCACTTAATGAGTAATACAACGCACTTCTGGGTGCCTGCTGGATTGCTGGAGGGGGATATCGATGGGAAGGTCGTGGCCCATCTTTGCACTGAATCCAAAGCATCCTGGGATGAAATTTCTGGTGAGGCGGAGTGCTTTAACGAAATGCCGGAGCTGGAGCGATTGATGCATCTATTGCATGGCGGCGAAGAAGCAGTGGATGGGGAATGGGAGGAGAGCCAGGCGGCTTCAGCTGAAGTTTAAAAAACCAAACTCTTTTCTAATTAGCGCATACAAAAAAGCCCCGCTCTTGCGAGCAGGGCTTTTTTGTATATGGCGGACCGGACGGGACTCGAACCCGCGACCTCCGGCGTGACAGGCCGGCATTCTAACCAACTGAACTACCGGTCCGCATTCCTGCTTCTCTTGGTTGCTCTTGCCGGGCAAGAGTAAGAGAAGTGGTGGGTGGTACAGGGGTCGAACCTGTGACCTACGGCTTGTAAGGCCGTCGCTCTCCCAACTGAGCTAACCACCCCGTGTCAGGAGCTGCGTATCATAATGATTTTTTTACTTAGGTCAACAACTTAGGGAAGTTTTTCTAAAAAAGTTTGCGTCTGGCTTTAAGTGTGAGAAGTGGGTGTGTATTTGAAGAAATTGCTGCTCGTCTATTGGCAATATTTGGTAATAAAACAGGGTGCTACTTTCATTGCCCCGGTTTTCTATTAGTTTTGTTAGTCGGTCTGCACAGTTTGTGGTGGGGAGTGGGGAGGTGGTTGTGTATTGAAAAGTGGTTTTGAATTTTTCATATACAAAAAAGCCCCGCTCTTGCGAGCAGGGCTTTTTTGTATATGGCGGACCGGACGGGACTCGAACCCGCGACCTCCGGCGTGACAGGCCGGCATTCTAACCAACTGAACTACCGGTCCGCATTCCTGCTTCTCTTTGGTTGCTCTTGCCGGGCAAGAGTAAGAGAAGTGGTGGGTGGTACAGGGGTCGAACCTGTGACCTACGGCTTGTAAGGCCGTCGCTCTCCCAACTGAGCTAACCACCCCGTGTCAGGAGCTGCGTATCTTAATGATATTTTTTTTGCGGTCAACAATTTTGTTGGGAGATTTTTAAAAATTTTTTTAAGAATAAAAAACATCCAAAAATTGTTTAAAAATTAATTAATTAGAGGATTTTTTGAGGGTTCTTTAAGCTGTTTTTATCGATCAAAATCAGCTGCGTAGAAATTCAGAAAATAAAAATTCAGGCTAGAGAAAATTGTTGCAGAAAAATTTTGCCAGCACGGGGCTCGCACTATTTTTTTACGCTGAGATTTGGTTATTTTTTTGTGGCTCTTTCAAATTTCCAGCGTAAGCAACTGAAAATAAAATATGAGAAAAATGAAAAGATATGAGGCACAAACAAAAAAGCCCCGCTCTTGCGAGCAGGGCTTTTTTGTATATGGCGGACCGGACGGGACTCGAACCCGCGACCTCCGGCGTGACAGGCCGGCATTCTAACCAACTGAACTACCGGTCCGCATTCCTGCTTCTCTTGGTTGCTCTTGCCGGGCAAGAGTAAGAGAAGTGGTGGGTGGTACAGGGGTCGAACCTGTGACCTACGGCTTGTAAGGCCGTCGCTCTCCCAACTGAGCTAACCACCCCGTGTCAGGAGCTGCGTATCTTAATGATATTCTTCGTGGCGTCAACGCCTTTTTTGAATTTTTTTTTGTCTTTCAATGAGTTAACGCGCTTTTGTGTGAATTCGTGGGCGTGTCCGCCGGGGGGTGACACTGTTATAATCGCCCCAATTCCCGTTAGTTAGAGCGTGAGAAAAGCTGTGACACAGAAGACCTGGCTGGCCCAACTTGTACTGGTATTCGGTATTTTTTGCCTGTCCATCGCTGCACATGCGGTAGTTGAGACACAAAAATTGTCCTCTCCCGAGCTGGATGCAAGGTATCGCGTGCTTATTGAAGAGATGCGCTGCCCCAAATGTCAAAACCAGAACCTGGCAGACTCCGATGCGTCTATTTCCTCGGACTTGCGCCGTGAAATTCGCCGTTTGCTGGAGGAGGGATTTACGGACCAGGAAATCGTTGACTACATGGTGGCCCGCTATGGGGATTTTGTGCTCTACCGCCCACCTGTTCAGAAAAATACTTTGATCCTGTGGTTGGCTCCGGGAGTCTTTGCCGTTTTCGGGCTTCTGGCCTTGATTGTGATCGTGATGCGCTCAAAAAGTGGTACCGGGGCTCGCCAAGATGACGGCAGTGGGGAACTCACTGATGATGAGCGGCGTCGATTAAAGCAGTTGTTGGGAGAAGGAGCTGTAGATGAAGGTGATAGCGGGAAGGAAGGTAAATGATTGATATCTGGTTTGGTGTAGCCCTACTGCTACTGTTGGTAGCTTTTGTATTTCTGATTCCTGCTTTGAGAGCTGCAGGCAGACGTCGCAGCGGTAGTAGCAAGCGAGAGGCTATGGCAGCGCTCTACCGGGAGCGCAGTAAAGAACTTCGCGCTGCGGTGCAGAGCGGTGCGATGGATGAAAAGCAGTTTGCCCAGCTGGAGGCAGATCTCGCGCGGGAACTGCTGGCGGCTCAGCAGGAAAGTCAATCTGGTGAAGCCAGGCAGGGTGGCGGCCGATTGCTAATCGGGCTGGCGGTTTTGGTGCCTGCAATTGCAGCAGCTGCCTACGGGTTTTCCGACCGACCGTCCGAAGTAGCTTTGTATCGCGATATGGTGGCGAGCCAAGGTGGGCACACCTCTTCGGAGGAAGAGGCAAAAATCACCCGTCAGTTGCAGGAGCGGGCTAAAACTCATCCAGATGATCTTAGCAGTCGCTATATATTGGCGCAGCGGCTACTGGTGAGTGGCGATTTGGCTGGGGCGGTAGATTCCTATCGCTATGTTGTGGCTCGCGAGCCCCAGGCGGCCAATGTTAAAGCTGAGCTGGCGCAAGCGCTGTTTTTTGAAGGCGGTTCCAAGATTACCGATGAAATCCGCTCCTTGATTGAGCAGGTGTTACAGGTGCAGCCATCCAATGGCACTGTGCTGGGCCTGGCGGGTATTGCCGCTTTTGAAGATGGGGACTACCGCAAGGCTCGCCAGCATTGGCAGCTAGCACTTAGCCAGCTTCCCCCAGGATCTGCAGCAGCAGAGGCGCTTCAGGCTGGCGTTGCCAGGGCCGAGAGCGCTTTGGCAGACAGCGGTGAGGCTGTAGCGGTGCAGGCAAAGGTAGAAACGAAAGAGAAAGGCCCGCAGATTCGAGTTCAGGTCAGTTTGGGGGAGGGAGTTGAAGCTCCAGAATCTACCCCGGTATTTATCTATGCACGCAGTGCTGCGAGCCCGATGCCTCTGGCTATTGTGCGCCTCACGGCTGGGCAGTTACCGGCAGAGGTTGTGCTGGATGAGTCCCGAGCAATGATGCCTGGAAGCTCCATCGCCACTGTCGACTCTGTACAGTTGGTGGCGCGACTGGCCATTAAGGGGGATGCGCGTCCAGCTCCAGGGGATTGGCAAGGAGTGATTAGTGAATTACCTAAATCCCGCTGGAGTGAAACTCAGTCAATAGCCATCGATAGTCAGCTGTAACTGGCTGTGACTGTCGAAAATGAGGTCACAGTGTAAGCTGTGGCCTCATTTTTATTTGCGGCCGGATGGCATTCTTGCGTCTAATTGGCCTCAAGCTCACATTGCCCCGATATTGATGAGTTCTATTGGGGCAAGTTGGCATTTGGTAGCGATCGTCATGTTTGACTTGACCGCTGCTTGGTCGGATTGATAATCCCGACTGAACATTACTGTGAAGAATAGCGCTGAATGCTCTGGCGACACCAAGTAAGATTGAAGGTTTGGTGTCCCGCCCGGCAGAGAAAAATATCGAGTTTATAAATACATGCGTCTGAAGTGCATCAAGCTAGCGGGCTTCAAATCTTTTGTTGACCCTACCACTGTCTATTTTCCGACAAACCTCAACTCGGTGGTGGGTCCCAATGGCTGTGGTAAATCCAACACCATCGATGCGGTGCGCTGGGTAATGGGGGAATCCTCCGCAAAGAACCTGCGCGGCGATTCGATGACGGACGTTATCTTCAACGGCTCCAGTGGCCGCAAGCCCGTGGGGCAGGCCTCGATTGAGTTGGTATTTGATAACTCTGAGGGCAAGCTTTCTGGTGCCTATGCCTCTTTCTCGGAGATTTCCGTCAAGCGCAAGGTAACCCGGGAAGCACAGAACACCTATTACTTGAATGGCGAGAAGTGCCGCCGCCGCGATGTAACCGATCTCTTCTTAGGTACCGGTCTGGGCCCGCGCAGCTACGCCATTATTGAGCAGGGCATGATCTCCAAGTTGATCGAAGCCAAGCCCGAAGAGCTGCGCGTCTATATCGAAGAGGCCGCCGGTATCTCCAAATACAAGGAGCGCCGCCGGGATACCGAAAACCGGATGAGACGGACTTCGGAAAACCTTGAGCGCCTCACGGATATCCGCGATGAGCTGGATCGCCAGTTGTCCCGACTGGAGCGACAGTCCGCAGCAGCGGAAAAATACAGCCGATTTAAAGAGGAAGAGCGCAGCCACAAGGCTAACTTACAGGCACTCAAATACCGCGAACTGGATGACCAATCCAAGGCCAAGCAGCAACAAATAGGTGAGCTTGAACTCACCGTTGAAGAGCTGGTTACCCGCCAGGTCACCTGTGACACAGGCATTGAGCAAAAGCGCGTGGGGTACCACGAGCTATCTGACAGCTTTAATGAAGTCCAGGGGCGCTTCTACGCCGTCGGTGGAGATATCGCCCGCTTGGAGCAGAGCATTGCCCACGCTCGTGAGCGCTCTACTCGCCTGCATTCCGATTTGGCGCAAACCGAACAAGAATATCGCGAGGCGGAGACCAACCTCGAAGTGGATCGCGAAAAAGCGGCCCAGTTTGAGGAGGAACTTGAGATTATTCTGCCGGACCTGGAGATGGTCTTGGCAGCAGAAGAGGAATCTGCTGCGGCGCTGCTCGAATCTGAAGAGCAGATGCGCAATTGGCAGAACGAGTGGGACCAGTTTAACCAGGGTGCCTCTGGCTCCCGTCAGAAAGCTGAAGTGCAACAATCCCGCATCCAGCACTTGGAAACTTCTGGCCAGCGGCTGCTGGAGCGGATCAATAAGCTATTGGCGGAGCAGTCCGGCCTCCAGGTCTCTGACGACGATGAAGAGACACTGCAGCTGAACGAGCAGATGGCCGAGCTGGAAATGCAGGCTGAAGAGCGCCGCGAGGAAGCGGCAGAGCGTCGCGAGTCTCTGGACAGTCTCCGCGTGCAGGAGCGGGAGTTGGCCACCGAACTCGATCAGTTACGTTTACAGCTGCAAACCGGGCGAGGCCGTCAGGCGTCTCTGGAAGCCTTGCAGCAAGCTGCTTTAGGGCAAGGCAAGGCAGTTGAGAGTTGGCTGCAGCAGCAAGCCCTGGCTGACAAGCCCCGGCTCGCCGACCAGATTAAAGCCCAGCCCGGCTGGGAAACCGCAGTTGAAACTATCCTCGGCCCCCAATTGCAGGCGGTATGTGTTGAGCAGCTCGAATCCGTGGCTGAAGGATTGGCGGCACTGGAAAGCGGTCAAGCGGTTCTAATCGATAACAGTGCTGTAAATAGCAGTGCGAAAGGAGCACTTCCTTCGCTGCAGGATATGGTTCAGGGGCCAGCCTCTCTCTCCGGCATCTTGGCGGGAATTTATACTGCAGAGGATTTGACTGAGGCACTGTCCAGGCGAGCGAGTTTGCAAGCTCATGAGTCTATTGTGACTCGCGATGGGCTCTGGCTCGGTCCTAACTGGTTGCGAGTGAATCGCGCCAGTGATGCAGAGGCCGGGGTCCTGGCGCGCAAGCAGGATCTTGAAACCCTGGGGCAGGAGCTGGCCCTGTGTGAGGAGCAGATAGAGAGTATTGCCGAGCGACGTGAGTCCCTGCGCACGCAAACGGTCGATCTCGAGCGCTCCATCGAACAAGCTCGCAATGAGTCCGACCAGCTCGGGCGTCGCGAGGCAGAGCTGCGCAGCCAGTTGTCCGCCCGACGGGCGCGTGCGGAGCAGATGAATGAGCGCCGTATCCGAATTGAGCAGGAAATCGATGAGGTGCGTGAGCAGCAGGAGCTGGAAGGGGAGTCCCTGTCGGAAGCTCGTCTAATGCTGCAGGAAGCTGTCGAGGCGATGAGCGATGATACCGATCGTCGCGAAACGCTAATGGCACGCCGGGAGGAATTGCGCGAAGCTTTGGATGCCGTGCGCCAGCGCGCGCGGGAGGACAAGGATCGCGCCCATGAACTGGCTATGCGCGAGCAGTCAGTGCGCACCCAGATGGTGTCTCTCGAACGCACCTTGCAGGTGATGAGCGAGCAGTTGGAAAGGTTGCGCAGTCGTCGTCAGCAATTGCAGGAGCAAATGGAGGAGACCCAGGACCCCTCCCAGGATTTTCAGGCTGAGTTGGAAGAAAAGCTCGGCGAGCGTATTGAGGTGGAAACGGAACTCGCCGATGCGCGCAAAAAGCTGGAAGAGGTTGAGACCGGCCTGCGTGAGCAGGAACAGGAGCGCCACAAAGTGGAGGCGGCTCTTCAGGGAGTGCGCGCCCAGCTTGAGCAGGAGCGTCTCGCTGCGCAGACTCTGGAAGTGCAGCGAAACGGATTGGTAGAGCAGCTGCGCGAGAGCGAGCACGACATCGATCAGCTGCTCGAACAGTTACCTGGCGATCTGACGATTAAACAGGTACAGGAAGATTTGGAATTGGTAGCCGCGCGTATCTCGCGCCTCGGGCCGATTAACCTCGCCGCTATCGATGAATACAAGCAGGAGTCTGAGCGCAAGAACTATCTGGATCGCCAGCATGGGGATCTGATGGAAGCGCTGGAGACCCTGGAAAATGCAATTAAGAAAATCGACAAGGAAACGAGAACCCGCTTCAAGGAAACTTTTGATCAGGTAAATGCGGGCCTGCAGGAACTCTTCCCGAAAGTTTTCGGTGGTGGTAATGCCTATCTGGAACTTACCGGTGAAGATCTGCTCGATACTGGTATCGCGATCATGGCCCGCCCGCCGGGCAAGCGCAACAGCACAATCCATCTGCTCTCGGGTGGAGAAAAAGCGCTGACGGCGATCGCTTTGGTATTCTCGATTTTCCGTCTGAATCCAGCACCTTTCTGTATGTTGGATGAGGTGGATGCTCCCCTTGACGATGCTAACGTTGGTCGTTACGCACGAATGGTTAAAGAAATGTCAGAACACGTTCAGTTCATCTATATTACCCACAACAAGATCGCAATGGAAATGGCGGATCAGTTGCTGGGGGTTACCATGCACGAGCCGGGTGTATCCCGACTGGTGTCGGTGAATGTGGAAGAAGCAGCCGAGCTGGCTTCTGCATAAGGGCGTAAAGGGAGAGGCGCTAAAAAATGGATAACTGGCTGGTTACAATCCTGGTTGTCGTTCTGCTGGTCGTTGTGGTCGATGGCATACGCCGGGCGATCTTGCGACAGCGCGCGGCAGTTAAGGTCTCCCGCAATCTGTCGCGGGCCATGCAATCTGAAGTAAAAAATGAAGCTGATCCGGTCTCAGAGAAGGCTGAAGAAGAGCCCCCGGTCCGCAAACCCCTGGAGACGCGAGAGCCCAAGCCCGCAAACAGCGAATTGCCCGGGCAGGCTCGCGTTGTTCAGCGCCGTCCGCTAGAGGATGCGCTACATGTGAATCGCCAGGTACAGGAGAGCTTTATTTCCTCGCGCAAACCGCTCGCTGGCAGCAATCCCCAGAGGAGCCCGGAAGAGCAGGGTATCCTCGATTTGGAAGAGCAAGTCCCCACCCTGATGGAGTCGGTCGGTGAAGAGCAACGCTATGAGCCTGCATTAGATGAGGCTGAAAGCCTAAATGCGATGGATAGCGCTCACAGTCCTGAGCATGAAGCTGTGCATGAGGATTCTCAACCCGAGCGATCTTCTCAGTCTCCAAGCTCTGGCAGTGTTGGTGAAGGCGCTCCCACCCGTGAGGTGCTGGTGATTAATGTAATGGCGCCAGAAGGGGATTACTTCGAGGGTAATGACTTACTTCGGGTAATGGTTGCCTGTGGCATGCGCTTTGGTGAAATGAATATTTTTCACTACCATGAGCACGGCGGTGCTGATGGGGCCATTATCTTTAGTCTCGCCAATATTGTTGTGCCCGGCGTTTTCGACCTGGCCCAGATGGAAGAATTTGCCACGCCGGGTGTTAGCCTGTTCCTGACACTACCTGTGGAAGGCGAGGCGATTAGAGCTTTCGATCAACTGCTTTCCACCTCATACAAAATTGCTGAGCTGCTCGGTGGCGAATTGAAGGATGAGAATCGCAGTGTATTTACCGCGCAAACGGCGGAGCATTATCGTCAGCGGGTTGTGGAGTACCAGCGTCGCAGGACTTTAGCGATGGCGCAAAGCTAGCTCGCAATCTCTAAATAATTGTTGCCATTTTTAATGCGGCCCGGGATGCCGGCTGATTTTCATTTTGGAAATTAGCCGTAAGCTCGGGCCGTATTTGCATGTAAAATCGAAATAATTTTCTAACTATTATTTTTATTCACTCGAATTGCCGATGACTCATCAAACTATTTCCCCTCAAGTGCGCGAACGTGTCCAGGAATTACACGAAATCCTCCAGCGTGCGAATCACCAATACTATGTGCTTGATGATCCCGAGTTGCCGGATATTGAGTACGACCGGCGCCTGCGCGAGTTGCAGGACCTGGAAAGTGAATTCCCTCAGCTACTGACACCGGATTCTCCCACCCAGAGGGTCGGCGCAGAGCCGCTCTCCTCTTTTCAGGAGGTTCGCCATGAAGTGGCGATGTTGTCTTTGGATAACGCCTTTAATGATGAAGAGTTGCTGGAATTTGACCGCCGGGTGTGTGAGCGCCTCAACAGTAAAGGGCCGGTGGAATACGCCTGTGAACCCAAGTTAGACGGTATCGCTATTAGCCTTTTGTATCGCGACGGCGTACTTGAGCGAGCGGCAACGCGAGGGGATGGCACGACGGGTGAGGATATCACCCAGAATGTACGCACCGTGGGATCTGTACCTCTGCGTTTGCGTCAAGCAGATGGTATTGAAAAGTATCCGGGTGTATTGGAGGTGCGCGGTGAAATCTATATGCCGAAAGCGGGCTTTGCCGAATTGAATCGCAAAGCGGCTGCGGCGGGTGAGAAGCTTTTCGTAAATCCTCGAAATGCCGCTGCCGGTAGTTTGCGTCAATTGGACTCCCGCATAACAGCGCGGAGACCGCTGGAATTGTGTGTTTATGGCACCGGCCTTGTAGAGGACGGCGAGCTGCCGGAAAAGCACGTTGAGACTTTGCAGTTGCTGGGGCATTGGGGCTTCCGTACAAATCGGGAGATGCGCGTCGCTAAGGATATTCAGGGCTGCATCGATTACTACCGGGAAATCGGCGAGAAGCGCGAGGACCTCGCTTATGATATCGACGGTATTGTTTTTAAGGTCAACAGTATTCCCCTGCAGCGCCGTCTCGGCTTTGTTGCCCGCGCACCCCGTTGGGCCATGGCCTATAAGTTTCCCGCTCAGGAGGAAATGACTGAATTATTGGATGTTGAGTTCCAGGTAGGGCGCACCGGTGCGGTCACCCCGGTTGCTCGCCTACAACCGGTGTTTGTCGGCGGGGTTACCGTTTCCAATGCAACTCTGCACAATCGAGATGAGATCGAGCGCCTCGGCGTACAGGTGGGTGATACCGTCATTATTCGCCGTGCCGGAGATGTTATCCCGCAGGTGGTTTCTGTAGTGGAGAGCAAGCGCAAGCCGGGTGGCCACGCTATTGAATTCCCCACACATTGCCCAGTATGCGGCTCGCCGGTGGAATCCACGCCCGGTGAGGCGGTGGTCCGCTGTAGCGGCGGCCTGATTTGTAGTGCCCAGCGCAAGCAGGCCATCAAGCATTTCGCTTCGCGCAAAGCGATGGATATTGATGGTCTGGGAGACAAGCTGGTAGAGCAGCTGGTAGATGAGGACTTGTTACACTCGGTGTCCGGGCTCTACCACCTCACTTTGGAGCAGGTGGCGGGACTTGAGCGAATGGGGCAAAAGTCTGCCCAGAACCTCCTTGATGCGCTGGAGCGCAGTAAAGAGACCACGCTGCCTAAATTCCTCTATGCCCTGGGTATCCGGGAAGTGGGTGAGGCTACAGCGCGCAATTTGGCGCGGCACTTTGGCGAATTGGATCCGCTAATGTCGGCAGATGTCGAGGCTTTGCAGGAAGTTGAAGATGTGGGCCCAGTGGTCGCTCATTTTGTTGCTGAGTTTTTTCAGCAACCTCATGCCCAAGAAGAGGTGGAGGCACTGCAGCAGGCGGGTGTGCATTGGCAAGCGGAAGAGAGTGACGAGCAGGATCAGCCCCTGGCAGGGGAAACCTGGGTGCTCACCGGCAAACTGGAAACCCTGTCCCGCAGTGAAGCAAAAGACTACTTACAGAGGCTGGGTGCGAAAGTCGCAGGAAGTGTTTCCGCCAAGACCGGCACTCTGGTTGCCGGGCCAGGCGCCGGCTCAAAATTGACCAAAGCACAGGAACTGGGTATCACGGTTATGGATGAAGAGGCGCTTCTGGATATGCTGCGCGAAAGGGGCTTTGAGATTTAGTCCTGGTATTTTAGGCGGGCACCATTAGTAACTGAATAGCCGAACTTTTGAGCACTTTGCAGGTTCGTGTTTTGTTTTGTGGCTTTCTGGTCGCTTCGCCGTTAAAGTTGATGCCTTAGATCTGTTTTGCCCTGGGTACCTGATGTCCAGTGGCACTGTGGTAAGGAATGGAATTAATGCTTCAGGGCGATCAGGAATCCATCGTTTACGGATGTATCAAAGACAGCAATAGCCTCGCTGGCGGCAGCGATCGGCGCAGGGTGAACCGCAATGCTGTGCTCGCTCTGCCCAGTGCTGACGAATGGCCATTCCTGTGCCGGGATATGTTTGCTATTCCCACCATTAAGGTGAAGCAATCCCAGTACCAAACCGATGTAATCCACTTTGGCGCTTCCTATCGGGCGGTAGAATACGAGTGGGATTTGTGGATACAGAAGTTTGAAGAGTTGCTGAAGAGTATGTATTGGGTTTCAGCAACTGTGCATTTGGAAACTGAGCTTTCCGGCGTTCACTCTTTCAGCTGGGAGTCCGCTGGCCTCTATCACGAGCCTGGCAGCGGCGATATGCAGGTTCGCTGCGAATGGACCCAAGAGGGTCGGGTGAGTATCTGATTTTTCTGGCCCGGTTGGTCCGGGCCCTCTCTTGCCTAATTGCCGCAAAGCAGATTTAAATAAGCAGCCCTGTCACAAATCCTATCTCTCTTTTTCTTTCCGCAACTATATTCCCTGATAGTCTCTGGAACTGAAACTTTGGTCTGTTAAAGTGTCTTTGCCGAACGGTACCAAGGTGCCGCGGCCGAGAAGCTGTAAAGCCAGATTATAAGAATTGGCGCGATCTGGGCGCCCTATCAGGAAGGAATACACATGATTAAATCCAGTTCTCTGCTGTTTGCCAGCGCACTGATGTTGTCGCCGCTGTTACATGCGTCTGAGCACGAAAGCAAAATGGATATGAGCAGTAAGGCCCCAGCAGATGCCAAGGTCTATATTATCTCGCCGAAGGATGGAGAGAAGGTGCCCCAGACATTTACGGTGAAGTTTGGTTTGTCTGGTATGGGTGTGGCACCGGCGGGTACCAATCAAGAGAATACCGGCCACCATCATCTGCTGATTGATGTGGATGATATGCCGGATATGAGCAAGCCTTTGCCGGCGAGTAAGAACATCATTCACTTTGGTGGCGGGCAAACCGAGACTCAAGTTACCTTGCCACCCGGCAAGCATACGCTACAACTGGTTCTGGGCAACTATATGCATGTGCCACATAAAGAGCCTGTGATGTCCAAGAAAATTACCGTCGTGGTCGAGTAGGGCTGCAGCGGCTAAATAACCTTCTGTCGATGCATTAAACGCATCTGGGGAGAGTGAAATGGGTGGCGAATTCCGCACTGAAAAGGACAGCCTGGGCGAAGTTCAGGTGCCGACTGAGGCGATGTATGGTGCGCAAACCCAGCGCGCAGTGGAGAATTTTCCTGTCAGTGGTCACGGCTTGCCGGCAGAGTTTATCCGCGCCATTGTGCTGATAAAGAAATCTGCTGCGGAGGCCAATCGGGACTTGGGGTTGCTGGATAAAGCCCAGGCTGAGGCCATTATCAATGCTTGCGACAGTCTCGGTGATGAGGAGTATGCCACTCATTTCCCCGTCGATATTTACCAGACAGGTTCTGGTACCAGCTCAAATATGAATGTTAATGAGGTGCTCGCCCACCTCGCAGAAAAGCACAGTGATCAAACCATCAGCCCCAATGATCACGTGAATATGAGTCAGAGCAGTAATGACGTGGTTCCCACCGCAATTCATGTGTCCGCCCTGCTTGCAGTGCGCGACACCCTGCTGCCTGCGTTGCGCCATTTGCACACTGGCTTGTGCGACAAGTCCACGGAACTTGAAAGTATTGTAAAAACCGGCCGCACCCATCTGATGGATGCAGTGCCTATGACAATGGCGCAGGAGGTTGGAGGTTGGGCTGCACAAATAGAGGCGTGCCGGGAGAGGATTCGCGCGGTAATGCCTCGGCTTGCCCAGCTGGCTCAAGGCGGTACGGCGATTGGCACCGGGCTCAATGCTCACCCGGATTTTGCCGAGCTGTTCGCGCAAAAAATCAGCGCCCACACATCTCATCAGTTTCGCCCGGCAGAGAACTTTTTTACCGCAATTTCCAGTCAGGATACGTCGGTGGAGTTGTCCGGGCAGCTCAAGGTGTTGGCAGCTTCCCTGATGAAAATTGCCAATGATTTGCGTTGGATGAACAGCGGTCCCCTTGCTGGCCTCTCCGAAATCGCCCTGGAGGCCTTGCAGCCAGGGAGCAGCATTATGCCGGGCAAAGTGAACCCGGTTATTGCCGAATCAGTTACTATGGTTTGTGCCCGGGTGATGGGTAATGACACCACAGTGACCGTGGCGGGACAGAGCGGCAATTTTCAATTGAATGTTATGTTGCCTTTAGTGGGCAGTACGCTGCTGGAAAGTATTAACCTGCTCGCGAATGCATCGACCCTACTGGCTGATCGAGCCGTTGCCAGTTTCGCGGTGAATCGGGCGCATATTGAGGGAACCCTGGGCCGCAACCCCATTTTAGTGACCTCCCTTAACCCAGTGATTGGCTACCTTAAAGCGGCGGAGATTGCCAAGGCCGCCTATGCCAGCTGTAGGCCAGTGCTGGATGTTGCTGTTGAAATGACGGACCTGGATAGAGAAACGCTTGAGGAATTGTTAGATCCCGCCCATTTGGCCAAGGGTGGGCTGATTAGCTAGGGGCAAAAAAGGCGATTCCCAACAGTATTAACGATATAATGGCGGTCAGGCACATAAGCCAGTGCAAAAGCCTTAACAGCGTGGCTCGATCCTCTGGTTCCAGCATTCTTCTGCTCATTGGTGCCTCCTGCGGCGTTGACAGGAACCGGCCAATCCCTCACGATTCGACGCCGCGTCGGTACTGGGTGCCGACAATACAATGGTAGCGTCACAAAATGTGGCAGTCTCACCTGTTTTGAAAATCAATGTATCCAGATCGTCATGGCTAAAAGAAGTCGCCGCTCCTTTATTACCAGTGTCCTCGCCTGTGTCGCCTTTGTAGTGGCGGCAGTCTACAGTTGGGACCTGCCCGTTAAGGATGTTGTCACCTATTTCATTCTTCTGTTGGTGATACTGCTTGTCATCATTGCTCTGGCGTTTGGGTGCGGGGCTTTATTGAATTGGTTGCGCAGGCGTAAATAATAGATGGCGTCAACGGAAGAGGATATTCGCATCCCTATCGCGTACCTCGAGCGACTGCTCGAAGAGGCGACCAAACACGGGTGTGATCGCAAGGAGCTTTTGGCTTCTGTCGATATCGATGAGTCTGAATTGCAGGGCGTATCCGCATTTTCAGCAGTGAAGTACGGCCGCTTATACCAGCGCGTGATGTGGCTGGCGCAAAATGAGTGGTTTGGCATGCTGAGTGGTGGAAGGGTCCGTTCCGGGTCTTTTCGCTTGTTGTGTCTGGCGGTTGTGAACTGTGCAACCCTCCGCCAGGCGATTACGCTCTGTGCCGAATTTATGGAAATCTGCCGAGGTTTTAAGGTGAAGCCGGTACTCGGAGAAGGTGGCCATGGGCGCGAGCGGGTTGAAATTTGCGGGATCAGTTCGCTGGGCAAAGGCGAATTTGAGCAGCTGCTGAATAACACAAGCCCCAGTGTGGTGCGTACAACTCTAGCGGTTTGGCACAGGTTTTATTGCTGGCTGGCAGGGCGGGAGATTCCGCTGGCCAGGCTGCACTTTTCATTTGCTTGCCCGGAAGAGTTTCGCAGTCTCGCACAGAGTGAGGCCAATGAGTTGTTATTTGAGCAGCCGTTTAATGCGCTCGAATACGATACCCGCTACCTGGAATACCCTGTGGTGCAAAGCCCGCAGATGGTCGAGGACTTTATTCGCACCGCTCCTTACCACCTGGTAATTAGCGACGGCAGTGCCAATAGTATCAAGACCAAAGTGAAAACCATTTTGAACCGGGACGTGAGTGAGTCCATGCCTGCCGCAGAGGCGGTGGCGGAGAGGCTCAATATGTCGGTCACCACGTTGCGTCGTCGCCTGCAACAGGAGGGCACCTCCTACCAGAAGCTGAAAGACGAATGTCGGATGGAAGCGGCTTTCCACTACCTGAGCTGCCCGGATCTTTCCAATGGGCAGATCGCAGAGATGCTTGGGTTCGATGAATCCAGTGCTTTCTTCCGCGCCTTCAAAAAGTGGACGGGAATTACGCCAGGCGAGTATCGCCGGGGTGGTCGCGCCGCAGCTGGCCTGGATATTTGACTGGGCCAGTCACCTTTTTTCATCCTCTCGCCTCGATTTGTCACCGCTTTGGACGGGTTTGGCCATAGAGGGGGCTGCTCGCTTACTACTATGATGAACCAATCTTAGAAATTAGTCATAAATATGACTGGATGGTTTTACCTCCGGTCCCAAACATAAGCGAATTGAGGTTATCAGGATGACCGATATCAAAATGCCACTGCGTGATTTGCGTTTCGTAATGCGCGAGATGCTGGACTCAGAAAAGCATTATGAGTCACTTGGATATGAGGAGGCTACTCCTGATGTCGTGGATGCCATCCTGGAAGAGGGTGCAAAGTTTTGTGAAAACGTTATTGCACCACTGAACCAAATTGGCGACCAGCAAGGTTGCACCTGGAAAGACGGTGAAGTTACTACCCCGGAAGGCTTTAAAGAAGCCTACCAGCAGTTTGTAGAGGGTGGCTGGGCTGCGCTGCCTCACGATCCTGAGTACGGTGGCCAGGGCCTGCCGCCCTCGCTCGGTACTATCATGAGCGAGATGGTTGGCACCGCCAACTGGTCCTGGGGCATGTACCCCGGCTTGTCCCACGGTGCCATGAACACCCTGGAAGAGCACGGTACTGAAGAGCAGAAGCAGGTTTACCTGACCAAGCTGGTTGAAGGTAGCTGGACCGGCACTATGTGTCTGACCGAGCCTCACTGCGGTACCGATCTGGGTATTCTGCGCACCAAGGCCGAGCCGAATGAAGATGGCTCCTACGCGATTACCGGCACTAAGATCTTTATCTCCGCCGGTGAGCACGATATGACTGACAACATTGTTCATATCGTACTCGCCCGCCTGCCAGACGCACCTGCTGGCACCAAGGGTATCTCCCTGTTTATCGTACCCAAGTTCCTGCCGAACGCTGATGGCTCTGCCGGTGAGCGCAACGGTGTGGTATGTGGTTCCCTCGAGCACAAAATGGGTATTCACGGCAACGCCACTGCAGTGCTGAACTTTGACGGTGCTAAAGGCTTCCTGATCGGCGAGCAGAATAAAGGCCTGAGCTACATGTTCACCTTTATGAACACTGCGCGCCTGGGCACTGCTCTGCAAGGCCTGGCTCACTCCGAGATCGGTTTCCAGAAGTCCCTGGCTTACGCAAAAGATCGCCTGCAAATGCGTTCTCTGTCGGGCGTGAAAAACCCGGAAGGCCCGGCTGACCCGATTATTGTTCACCCTGACGTGCGCCGCATGCTGATGACCCAGAAAGCCTTCTCTGAAGGTGGTCGTATGCTGGTTGTTAAGTGTGCACAGCTGGTTGATATCACTCATAAAGGCGATGCTGATGCGAAGAAAGCCGCTGACGATATGCTGGCGTTCCTGACGCCGATTGCAAAAGCATTTTTAACGGAAGCTGGTTTCGAATCTGCCAACCTGGGTATGCAGTGTTTCGGTGGTCACGGCTATATTGCCGAGTGGGGTGTGGAGCAGAACGTACGTGATTCGCGTATCTCCACTATCTATGAAGGCACCACTGGTATTCAGGCTCTGGACTTGTTGGGCCGTAAGGTTCTGATGACCCAGGGTGAATTGCTGCGCGGTTTCACCAAGCAGGTTCACAAATTCTGCCAGGCGGAAATTGATAACGAAGCACTGGCGCCTTTCGTTGCTAAGTTGCAAGAGCTGAACAAACAGTGGGGCGACCTGACCTTGCACGTTGGCGGCAAAGCTATGGAAAACCCAGATGAAGTAGGTGCTGCTTCTGTAGATTACCTGATGTTCTCCGGTTACACCGTGCTGGCCTTCCTGTGGGCACAGGCGGCTAAAGTTGCCAATGAAAAACTGGCAGCGGGCACTGGAGAAGAAGATTTCTACAAGGCGAAAATTACTACCGCGCGTTTCTTCTTCGAGCGTATCCTTCCTCGTACTTCCAGCCACGCAACGTCCATGTTGAGTGGAGCAGGCAACTTGATGGAATTGGATGCCGAGCATTTTGCATTCTGATCCCGCTCTGAAATTAAAACCGCCGGCAAATGCCGGCGGTTTTTTTGTGAGTAATAAAGCGGCTTAAACGGAGAATTTCCGATGCAATTGCCGGATTCGGTTCAAGAGCGCCTGTGTCACTTAGCTTGTTCGTACCCGCTGGCTCGGGTACAGTTCCGGCTGCCAGATGCCTGTGACTTCTATGTTTATGTCACCGAAGTATCTAAAAATTACAAAGTGATTTCCGAATTTGGTCAGACTGATAATCCAGAACTAACATTGGAAATGGAAAACAGCACTCTCAGTGCTATATTGGACGGTCAATTAAGTGGGCGTCACGCCTTCCTTTTGGGGGATGTTCAATATTCTGGAAATCGCGAGTTGGCCGCAGCATTGGCAGGTTTATTTCCTGCGAATAGTGAAGAGGGAGATCGGTAAAGAGAGGTTTTAAACCCTTCTTTTTCACCGTCTCAAAGATACTACAAACAATAAATAAATTCTCGCTCGCCAAGAGATATGGCAGCTTTCGCCTATGGAGACGGAAGGTGTGGGCAAGCGACGACAACAATCAGGAATGGGAGAAGAGAGTTGGACATTGATCGCAGCATACTTGATGTCTTTAAAGGCGCTTGCGCCAAATTCGGTGACCGGCCGGCTTTCACATGCCTGGGGCGTACACTTTCAATCAATGATATTGACACGCTAAGTGGAAAATTCGCCTCTTATTTACAAAATCATACCGACTTGAAGCCCGGTGATCGCATCGCTGTCCAGCTGCCCAACGTGCTGCAGTACCCAGTAGTTGTTTTTGGTGCACTGCGCGCAGGTCTGGTTGTAGTAAATACCAATCCGCTGTACACGCAGCGCGAGCTTAAGCATCAGCTGAATGATTCAGGGGCCAAGGCACTGATCGTACTGGCGAATATTGCCGATACCGCTGCTGCCGTGGTTGCTGAAACTGATGTAAAACAAGTTATTGTTACCAAAATTGCGGATCTGCACAGCCCGCTGAAACGTACCTTGATCAACAGTGTGGCGAAGTACGTTAAGAAAATGGTGCCCGAATTTTCGTTTGCCAATGAAGTTAGCTTCCGCGATGCCATGGCAAAAGGCGCTGAGCGTCCTCATAAGGATGTTGAGCGCACCAAAGAAGATATTGCGGTTCTGCAGTATACCGGCGGTACTACCGGGGTTGCCAAAGGGGCAATGCTAACAAATGGCAATCTGGTTGCGAATATGGAGCAGGTTCGTATCGCATTTGCCAGTGGTATGAAAGAAGGTGAGGAGTTCTATATTGCACCTTTGCCTCTTTACCATATCTACGCATTTACCATCCACTGCATGTGCCTATTCTCCACGGGCAACCACTCGTTGTTAGTGCCCAACCCGAGGGATATTCCGGGTTTTGTGAAGATGCTGAAAGGCCTGCGTTTCACCGGATTTGTTGGGCTCAATACCCTGTTCAATGGCCTGATGCGCAACAAGGATTTTGCTGAACTGGACTTCAGCAAATTGCACTCAACAGCTTCTGGTGGCATGGCGTTAACTCGCGATACGGCTAAGCGCTGGGAGGAAATGACCGGCTGTATGATCATGGAAGGTTACGGTATGACTGAAACCTCCCCGGTTGTTTCATTTAACCCTACTGATGGTGTTCAGCTGGGCACAGTGGGTGTTCCTGTTCCCGGTACTGAGG
This sequence comes from Microbulbifer maximicatervae (SeqCode), assembly GCF_052466985.1. Taxonomy (NCBI): domain Bacteria; kingdom Pseudomonadati; phylum Pseudomonadota; class Gammaproteobacteria; order Cellvibrionales; family Microbulbiferaceae; genus Microbulbifer; species Microbulbifer maximicatervae (SeqCode). Next base: position 2,011,241 of record NZ_CP174298.1, on the reverse strand, counting down.
TCAAGGTTGTCGATGAGAATGGCAATGACCTGCCAAACAACTCTCCTGGCGAGCTGTGCGTGCGCGGACCTCAGGTGATGAAAGGCTACTGGCAGCGTCCGGAAGCGACAGCGGATACCATCGACAGTGAGGGTTGGTTGAATACCGGCGATATGGCTGTTATTCAGGATGATGGTTACATCAAAATCGTAGATCGCAAGAAGGACATGATTATTGTGTCCGGTTTCAATGTATATCCCAATGAAATTGAAGACGTGATCAGCGCGCATCCGAAGGTCACTGAAGCTGCCGCTATCGGTATCCCGGATGAGAAAAGTGGTGAGCAGGTGAAGCTCTTCCTGGTGAAGGCTGATCCATCTTTGACTGAAGATGAAGTTGTCGCCTACTGCCGTGAGCATATGACGGCTTACAAAGTGCCGAAGCATGTGGAGTTCCGTGAGGACTTACCCAAAACTAATGTGGGTAAAATCTTACGCCGCGAACTTCGCGATGAAGAGTTGAAAAAGCTTGAGGCTACTAGCGCTGCTTAAGTCGCTATTTAGCTAAAGAGCTCATTCGCATAAAAGGCCCTGCTGGAGACAGTGGGGCTTTTTTATTGGTTTCGATTCAGGGAGAGGCACCTGCAGCTAATGCAGGGTTGATGTTTGGGGTGGGAAGTTTGGTGGCACCGAGGAGGTGCCACCAAGGAAAAGCGGGATGTTTATCCTGCTTAGTTATTTGCGGCTTTCGGCACTGGCGTCGCGAATAGCTCGGAACTCATTGCCTTCATACCAGTTGGGCCAGTCGCGGCTGTTTGCCAACTTCAGGCCCAATTGCAGGCCCAGCTGCAAGTTCATAGCGGCGCCTTTCAGGTTCCAGTTGGGGTCGTATTCATCTCCCGGCTTGTGGTAGTGCTGGCTGAGATATTCCTTGTCCTTGGATTGTGCCCACTCCCGGCCGTGCTCATGGTTTTCGCTACCGGAATCAAAATACAGCATTGGCACGCCTTCTTTTGCCAGGCTGAAATGATCTGAACGATAGAAGTAACCGCGTTCCGGGTGCTCTTCAGCAGCCAGATAGCGGCCCTGCTTTTTGGCGGCTGCTTCTAAGAGATTTTCCAGCTCGCTGCTGCCGAAGCCTACGACGGTGATGTCTTTGGTGGGGCCCAAGACATTCATAGCGTCGAAGTTAAAGCCGGCAACCGTCTTTTCCAGAGGTTCAACTGGATTAGCGGCATAGTATTTGGAGCCGAGTAAACCGGACTCTTCAGCAGTTACTGCAACGAATACCAGGGAGCGATCAGCTTGATCCTCTTTTACTGCTTGGGCTGCAAGAGCAAGTAGTCCAGCGGTGCCGGTGGCATTGTCCACTGCGCCATTGAAGATATGGTCTTCGCCAGAAGCGTTTCGGTTGACCCCTAAGTGGTCCCAGTGGGCAGTGTAAACAATGGTTTCATCTGCGTACTTTTTGCCGGGTAACTTAGCAATAACATTGCGAGAGTTGGACTTCTCAAGGCTGTTGCTGAGTTCGATGCTGGCTTTGAGTTCCAGTGACTTAGGCTTGAATCCCGGTGCCTTTGCCGCTGCCATTTCTTCGGTCAAGTCGAGACCTGCTGCCTGGAACAGATCCTTCGCTGCCTGGTTGGTGATCCAGGCCTCAATCGCCACGCGATCGATATTCTTGTTTTCTGCTTCAAGGCTTACCTGGGCGCCAGACCAGGAGCCGCTCACTACCTCCCAGGGGTAACCGGCAGCACCATTCTCATGGATAATAATGGCCCCTGCGGCGCCCTGACGGGCAGCTTCTTCAAACTTGTAGCTCCAGCGACCGTAGTAGGTCATGGCATTGCCATTGAATAGAGCCTCATCTTGGGTGGCATAGCCGGGGTCATTCACCAGAATGACTGCGGTTTTGCCTTCCATATCCAGACCTGCGTAGTCATTCCAGTTGTTTTCTGGAGCTACGATGCCGTAACCGACAAAAACCAATTCGCTCTCATTAAGGCTGGATGCGCTGGTTTGGCGCTGGGTAAACGCGACCATGTCGTCAATCGGTTTTAGAACCTGGCCTACACCTTCGCCCTGAATAGTAAGGGGGGTGGATTGAATATCCATCTCTACAATGGGGACTTCCTGGAACCAGCTGGGGTTACCGTCGGAATCTACAGCACCAGGGGTAAGTCCGAGCGCCTTAAATTGCTTTGCCAGATAGTTTACCGTCAGCTCCTCACCTTTACTGGCGGGAGCGCGGCCTTCGAATTCATCGGAGGCCAATACGGCGACATGCTTGTGCAGGTCGGCAGCGACAATATCAATTTGAGCCTTCTCAGCGGCTTCCAAATTGAGCTTTTCAGTGCCGTGCTCGATATGTTCTTTATGGGAGTGCGCTTGTGAGCTGACTTCTTCGTTGCCCTTGCTACAACCGCTGATAACACCGCCGATGGCTATAGCCAAGCCAAGGCGGCGCCAGGTAGTAGGAATTCGCATAATTTTGTCCTGACAGTCTTGTTAGGAGGCAGATTATGCCTGATCTTGTCTTAACTAACGACATATCAGCGATCAGTTGAGAGTAGAGTGTGACTAGGCCCAGAGCTATATTCCCGTTTTGATAATTTAGTTGAATATGGTGACAGGGTTTGTGTTTGAGAGGGTTCAATAAAACTCGCCTTGGATAGGAGGCTCGGGCTTAGCCTCCTATCCAGCCTAAATCCCCAAGTCGAGATTTTTGAGGTTAATTGTGCTGCCAGTGGCCCTCAGTTATCTGGTCCTGATAGTTAATCCACACCTTGTCATAGCCAGTGGTTTCCTTGGCGCTTTTAAGGGCTTGGTTGTCCTGGCTATTGGTGGGGGCGGAAAACACATAGTCATTGCCCAGTGCCTGGCACACCCCGGCACCATAAGAGAATGGGCCTGTGGAGGCGCTGACCAGCCAGCTACCGTCAGCCGTGTTCTTACATGCGAAGCTATATTGGTTGCTGCAGTTGGCATCATTCCAGCGCCCGTTGCCCCACTGCATAGCGCAATCCTCATTGTTCAAGTTATTTGGCTCATTCTGATCCCATGACCAAATAGCTGCAGCGATGCGGCCATCGGTCGTATTCATATTATCGAGGTTGATTATGTTGTGACCTACAGCAAAGCCATTGCGCACATCGTCGGCTGTGATTCGTTCAATACCACCGCTAAAAATTTCTCCTATGGTGCCAATAGTGGTGCTGTCTTCCCACACTCGACCGATTTCCCCTAATCCGGTGAAGGCCATGTTCTTCATATCACCATTTCCAGAGCAGCCGCTATCTTTCCATACGACGACTTGTTTCCCGGCAGCAAGCACATCATTTTTTGTCAGGTTGCTGGGAATACTCTGGCAGCCGCCGCTGTAGAAAATCTTATCCCCGAATCGATCGGTTATTTGGTTGTAGAGATCTTGATGGCGCCCGTCAGAGTGGTCCTCGATATATAAAATGATGACTTCGTCCTGATTGGCGCTGTCATTTAGCCAATCCTTTATTTCGTTAAATCCTTCAGTCGCATACTTGTCATTGATACTGCAGAGCCCATGGCACAGAAGTAATCTTTTGGGGTAGGAAAAAAGGCTCTCCATTTTCGTTGTCCAATGGACATCCAGCTCTATAAAGCGAGCTCCCATGCGCAATTGATCTTTTATGGAATGCTCCTGTTGAGGGTCCAGGTAGCGGCATCCCACTGAGAAGTTACAGGCGCGATACACTTCTGAGTTGTAAGAATTGTGTGTCCCCAAAATATTGTTTTCACTCATGGGAGTGTGGTTGTCTATTTGACGCTGTAGATCCAAGGCTGTGCCTGTCCAGCTGTTTTGGAAATCAGAAATGCTATCGGCCCAAAGGGGGGGAGAGGCGAAGGAAAGTACAAATAGAATCGATAGGATCATCTGTCTGATAGTGTGTTTCATTATTTTTCTCCGGACTGAGTAGATGCGCTACCTTTGCAGTAGACGCTAGTGAATATTTTTTAATTTTTATTGGTGTGCGGTGCCTTAAGGTACCGTTTTATTATTTTTGCTTTTTACTACGAATTGGACTTTTTTGTCTATGTGATGAGGGTTGGTTTCTTGTTGTTTTCCGGCGACATCTTAATTCTATTGTTAATGGATGGATTGTGTAGCTCTCTCAGCAATAAATGCCGATAAATTATTCAGGATCTTTCCTTGCTTTAATTAACAAGCTGCATAAGGGGAATTATGCGACTAATGAATAAGTGGGTTGTTTTGCTTGGCTCCTTTCCAGCCACCTTTATATTGGGGTTGGACTACACCATTGTCAGTATTGCACTGCCGACAATCCAGCAAAGTTTAGGTGCATCCTTTATTCAAGCCCAGTGGGTTATGAATATATTTATGTTGATGCTATGTATCCTGATGGCCAGTATGGGGAGATTGGGGGATATTGTGGGCTCCCTGAAGATGCTCAATATTGGATGGGTATTACTTGCAGTTAGCTCCCTTTTCGCGGGATTGGCTGAGGATCCACTTTGGTTAATTGTCTGGCGGGCCTTTCAAGGTGTCTCCATTGCCATAATCGTGCCGAATAATATTGCTTTGCTGTCCCACACTTTTGTAGAAAAAGAAGCCGGATTTGCAATGGGATGGTGGATGTCGGTATTGGCTGTCGGCTTTGCTCTTGGTCCGGTATTGGGTGGGGTCCTATGTGAGTATTTATCTTGGAGGTCGATCTTTTTTATTAATATCCCCTTTGTGTTGGTTAGTATGGTGCTTGGTCTTTTTGTGATGCGGAGCCCGCAAAATTTAGATAAAGAAAAAAGTTATATTGATTGGCGTGGAATGATGCTCCTTGCGCTTAGTGTGGGTTCGCTAGTGGTGTTAGTAGTTGAAGGGGCGCAAGTGGGTTGGTTGAGCTGGCCGATACTGTTGTTACTGGTTATTTCTATATTAAGTTTTATTGCCCTTTTTCGTGTTGAGCGAAAACTGGAGCAACCGTTGATCCATTTTGCCTATTTTAAGAATTCGCTATTTTCCGCTTGTGTTTTAACTAATTTCAGCTTGTTGATATTTCTCATTTCTGCTTTCTTTTTATTGCCATTTTATTTGCATATTGTGCGTCAGGATACAACGGTAATGTCCGGCTTGATTTTGCTCCCTATTACCTTGGTAATGGCTTTGGTATCTCCTGTGGCGGGCAGAATGGCAGCTAATTCCGCACCTGCGGCTCCAATCTTAATTGGTGTCATATGTATTTTGATTGCGGCAATCGTAATGACACAATTCTCAGTGGATACCAATTTTTCGATGCTTTTGCTGGCTTTTATACCTTTCGGTGTGGCTTGGGGGTTTGTATTTAGTGCGACAGCCCCAATCGCTATTGGCGCTTTGCCGCCTAATAGTGCAGGTATAGCAACCGGTATGTTGTGGGGCATACAAAACATAGGCGCAGCACTTGGTTTGGCTGTAGTGGGTACTGTATTTCGAATAATGGAAAAACAGAGTTTGCTAAATCAATTGCAGGAAAGTGGGGTGCAGATTACCAGTGCACTGGAAAAATATATCGATGCATTGCTGATTAATCCTGAAAGGATAGAGCGTGGCGCAATGGGGATGTCTGCTGCTCTGCACAGTCGCATCGCTAACATGTTTAATGAGGCTTTTGCCCAGGCTTTTCAGTCGGTGATGTGGGGGTTGGTGGTATTTACTTTTCTTTTGTTGGTTGCTGTAGCTGTATTATTGAAGAAATCACAGCGTAATAAGAAAAGTTAGAGATGTTGTTTTGATGATCTCTGCAATTTTTGAAATATAGAGGCTGTCCTGTGACTTTTGGCTCAAAAATAAACGCCTACTCGGTTTTTATAAATAAATAATTGCAATAAGAAAAGTCTCTCTAAAACTGGGCTGCCGTTTGAAACAGCCCAGCTCAAATTAATTTCTCTTACCGGTAACGGTGATTTAGTTCACCGGATAGAGATTATTTGAGTGTTTTTAGCACTTCGCGAATTGGGAAAAGAATATCGCGAGCGAGTTGTTGGCTTCGCGCCGGGGACCATCCTTCGATCAAGTCGGGCAGGTCATCATTGTCTTTAAACGGCATCTCCAATGTTAGAGCCAGGGTGCGGAATTGATGTCCAGCCCAGGCGGTACCAATTGTCAGATTTGCTTCGCCGGGTTTATCCAGCTCATATCCATGCTCCGTTTGGAAGTCGGGGCTGACGGCCTCATAAGCTTGCTTAAATGTCTCTTCCAGCTTGGCGTGGCGCTCGTCATAGCCGGGAATACCTTCACAAGCCGCAACAAAGTTATAGGGCAGGGCTTCATCACCATGAATATCCAGGAAGATATCCCCTCCTAGCTCCAACATTTTCTCCCTGACCAAAAAGACTTCCGGGCTTCGCTCCATTGTGGGGTTGAGCCACTCACGGTTCAGGTTGGCGCCCGCAGCGTTAGTGCGCAGATGCCCGCGAACGCTGCCGTCGGGGTTCATATTGGGTACTACATAAAATACGGTATCTGCCAGCAAGCTTTGCGCAGTAGGATTGGCATGGTCGAGCAAGGTTTCCAGGAAGCCCTCAACAAACCATTCCGCCATGGTCTCTCCTGGGTGTTGGCGGGCAATCATCCAAACACGATGTTTCGCGGTGTCGGCATTGCCAACCGTGAGCATGGTCATATCGCGCTCATCAAGGGTTTTACCGAGAGTTTGCAGTTTGACCAGGTCGTGGCTCTGCGCCCAAGCGAGCAGATCCAGGTGGCGTTCCCAGGAGTAGGGGGCGAAATAGGCGAGATAGATGCTGGGTTCATCCAGGGTTACAGTGAAGTCCAGAGTATTGCCGTCGTAGTTGGCGCCAATTCTGAACCAATTTTGACGATCGTATGAGGCACAGATGCGGTAGTTTTCCCAGCCTTCCGGGTAGGCGGATTTGCCGGCATTAACGATGCGCAAGGGATAGCTGGTGCCAATATCGCCTTCCAGACGAAAGTGAAACCATTGGTAGAAGTCAGAATTGTTGTCCTGACGGATTGCTAGCTCAATTGGATTGCTATCGGTATTGATAACTTCGATATTGCCGCTGTCAAAGGCGCTGCTGATATACATGTAGAGAGCTCCACTCTTGTTCTTGGGCGCAGGATACAGCGGTAGGGGGAATTTTCCAGGAAGAAAGGTAGGGGATCTCGCCAATTTTGGGTGCGATAGGACGAAATCTCCTTTATTTAGTGAAATAGAAAAGCACGGTATCGATAAGGATACCGTGCTTTAGCCAATCCCTGGCGGCACCTGCTACGACTACTGCTCCCTGAAATTTCCGGTGTCGGACCCCAGGCGACTGCTTACTGCCCGGTCAGATCACAAGTGCGTCACTCCACACTGTCAGAAATTAGTAAATCTCCTTAACATCCCGCAGCAAGTGCTGGTTAAAGTTTAGGCAATCGAGCCTGCTTGATGTTGTACGAACGTTTCGATCGGCGTAAATTTGATGATCTTTTTGTCTCAGGGCTATCTGACGTGAATTTGTACAGATAGAGAATAGGTCCCATGGCATTAGTGGGAATAGAAAGAACAAGTAATAGCTCCGCATAGGGGGCTTTCGTGAGAGGTGACACCATGAATAGAGTGATTAAACGAAGTATCGTGGCATCCGCTGCGCTTGTAACAGTGATGAATCTGAGCGCCTGTGGCTATTTCCTGTACCCGGAGCGCAAAGGGCAGGCGGGTGGGCGAGTTGATCCTGCGGTCGTAATCTTGGACGGCGCAGGCCTGCTATTTGGCTTGCTGCCGGGCATAGTGGCTTTCGCTGTCGATATTACCAATGGCACCATTTATTTGCCGCCAGGGCATAGCTCGGTTTTTGATCGCCATTTAAGCAGTACTGACCAGGGGGCACCTGCGGAGGTTACAGACGAAGAGGGGCAGGTCTGGATCCGACTTCCGGTGGAGGGCGTCGATGAGAATACCCGACTAGAAGTACTCAGTGATCAGTTGTCAGGGATAACAGGGCAGCAAGTAGATGCTGAAGATATTGTTTGGTTACAGGACTCAGCCGAGCTTCGTGCAGTAAGCCGTTTTCAGGCTGCGTCTCGCTAGTTTTTCCCAGCTTTGAGCGCCTCGGGAGTTGAAGGCTCCCGAGCTTAAGCTGTAGAAGAGACCTTTCAGGTGGCTGCGCCAAAGGGGGTAAGCCCCTCGAGGGCCAAGGGGATAACGCTTGCAGCAAGCAACAATCCCATAGCAATGTTAAAGCTTCGCAAGTAGCGTGGTTCAGTCAGGAACCGTTTTAGCCCAACGCCAAAGAATAGCCAAATGGCAACGCAAGGCCCGCCAATGGTGATAAATGCCAGTGCAACCTTAACAACTCCCGACCATATTTCTGTGCCGGGACTGGTGAAAGCAGCCAGTGCTCCAGTGGCCATAATCCAGCCTTTAGGATTGATCCACTGAAAAGCCATCGCCTGAGTAAAGCTCAGGGGTTGGCTTGAATTTCCAGAACCCATTTCCCGGGTCGAACCAATTATCCATGCCAGGTAGAGTAAATAGGCAATGCCTGCCCAGCGAATAACTTCATGCAGAAAAGGGAAGTGATTGAAGACGGTTCCCAGTCCCAAGCCAATGGCAACCACCATGGCGGGAAATCCCAGCCAAATTCCCAGTAGGTGAGGTGTTGAACTGTAGATGCCGTGATTGAGTCCTGAGGACATAATCATCAGGTTATTAGGGCCCGGTGTAATACTGGCTGAGAAAGCAAAAAGGGCGATCGGCAAAAGAGATTCAATCACAGGTGTACCAGAGGAAAAGGCGACTTCATGCTAATATGCGCGCGAATAATGGGTATCACAAGTGAAATTTATAGACAGTCATTGCCACTTTGATTTTGAGGTTTTTTCTCTGGACCGGGACCAGGTGTGGCAAAGATGTCTCAATGCCGGAATAGATAGGGTCATTATCCCCGGCGTTTGCGAGGCTCAGTGGCAGTCGTTGGGCGCTCTGGTATCGGAACAGCCCGGTTGGATGATGGCTGCTGGTGTTCACCCTTGGTGGGTGAAGAAAATCCCGCAAGATTCCCGTTGGCGGGAAAACCTGATGGAGTTGGGAGTACGGCTTAGTGAGAGCCTTGAGAAATACTCATGTGTCGCTGTTGGAGAGTGTGGCTTGGATGCCTCTATCGGCACTGACTTGAATAAGCAGGAAGATATTCTCAAGCTTCATTTGGAGATTGCTAGTAACCATGAACTGCCGATTATTCTGCATGTTCACCGGGCCCACAATGAACTCCTGAGGCTGTTAAAGCAATTCAAGCTCCCGCGGGGAGGTGTGATCCACGCTTTCAGTGGAAGTGAGCAAACGGCGCAAGAGTACTGGAAGCGCGGCTTCTATCTGGGTATCGGTGGAACAATTACTTACCCACGGGCAGCGAAAACCCGACGGGCTGTGTCACGTGCGCCGCTGGAGAGTTTACTGCTTGAGTCGGACGCCCCGGATATGCCTCTTTCAGGTCAGCAGGGTATGCGTAATAGCCCTGAAAACCTTTCTAAAATTGCACAAGCACTGGCTGATTTACGGGGAGTTTCCGTGCGGGAAATCGCCAATGCTACCTGTCGAAATACTGAGAAGTTATTTTCCCTATGAGTTTTTCCGCTGAATCATTCAGGCAGTCATTTCCCCTCTTTGCTCAAGAGGAGAATAAGGAGTTGGTATACCTGGATAATGCTGCAACGACGCAGAAACCAGAGAAAGTGATTAATGCTGTACGCGATTACTATGTGCACAGCAATGCCAATACGCACCGCTCTAGTCACCGTCTAGCCCGTAAGGCTACAGAGATGGTGGAGCGAGTGCGTCGCCAAGCGGCACAATTTGTTAATGCTGCCAGCACAAGGGAAATTGTATTTTGTCGCGGTGCTACTGAGGCACTGAATTTGTTGGCGCACAGCCTGTGCAGTGAGTTGCAGGCTGGGGATGAAATTGTCATCTCAACAGCGGAGCACCATGCAAATATTATCCCTTGGCAGATGGCGGCCAAGCGATTCAATTTGAGTTTACGCTATGTACCCCATGTAGCGGGTGTCCCGGAATTTGATCGCCTGGGAGAAGTGCTGAATGAGCGCACAAGAATTGTATCCCTGACCGGCGGTTCCAACGCACTCGGATTGCGTCCGGACCTGGCTGCAGTGAGGCAATTGCTGCGCAGAAAGCACTTGATGTGGATTGTTGATGGCGCCCAGTTGGCAGCCCATGAAGTGATTGATGTGCAGAAAATTGGCTGTGATTTTTTTGTTTCCTCCGCACATAAGTTTTACGGCCCGTCAGGAATTGGTTTCTTATACGGTAGGGAAACACTTTTGGAATCTATGCCACCATGGCTGGGTGGTGGAGAAATGATCTCCGACGTTGAACTTGAAACGAGTCATTATGCAGGCTTGCCGCACAAATTTGAGGCAGGCACTTCTCCGCTGGCGGCAATAGCGGGTCTTGGAGCGGCACTGGAATTTCTTGAGCAGCAAGATAGGGTCGCAATAGCGGCGCATGAGCAGAAATTGGTGCGATGGATACATCGCGAACTGATAGCGTCCCCCAATTTTAGGGTTATCAGCCAAGTGCGCCACAATCTGGGTATTGTCTCTTTTGTGCCTATTCATGGTAGCGCTGCCGATTTAATGCACTGGCTGGACGAGCGCGATATTGCAGTGAGAGTAGGCCATCACTGTGCACAATTGTTAGGTAAAGAGAGCGGTGATTTGGTGACGGTCCGAGCATCAGTCGCAGCCTACAATACCGATAGTGATATTCAGGCTTTTTTGCAGGCCCTGAAAGAGTACTGTGAGATCCAGAAGTCAATTGAACAGGGGGATAGTATTCAGAGTGATGAATGGGCCAGGGATGATTTTTCCTCGTTATTGCTAGAGAGTTTGGTTTCCCAGCGCAACTGGCAGGGACGTTATAGAGAATTAATGCTGTGGAGTAAAACTATTGCCCGAAAGCCCGAGATACGTACCGAAGAAAACCTGGTGCGGGGTTGTGAGTCTGCAGCTTGGTTAGCGCACCGGACAGAGGGTGGTAGGCACTATTTTGGATTGGAAAGCGACAGCCGGGTTGTAAAAGGCCTGGGTGCGTTATTACTTTCACAAATTGATGGCCGCACGGCTACTGAGATTCGAGAGAGAGATCTTTCTCTGTTATTTGCTGAGCTGGGACTCGGTAAGCACTTAAGTGAATCGCGCAGCAATGGTTTTTACGCATTGCTGCAACGTGCTTTGAATCTGGTGGAGCAGACCTCCCATTAACTTAACTGGAGCGGGGTATGGGGGCCTCCACCTCAATAGGCCCGATATTGGAAATAGGCTTTAAACCAAACAGCGGCCGCAAAACTGGATTTCTTCGGATGATAAATTCATATGAAGCCCAGCAGCCAAAAATAGTGATTAATAATACTAGTAAGGGCTCCAGGATGGGCCCCAGGGCGAGTTGCCCTAATTGATACACAGCGATTACGGTAATGGTTTGATGGAGGATATACCAGGGATAAACCGCTTCAGTGGCATAGGGTAACCAGCGGAATTGCTTATTGAGAAATTGATAAGCGCAGGCTAAAACAGCCAGGATCCATACCCATCGATTTGTATAGATAACAATAAAAAGCAGTATTTTTTGGGCGGGCATACTGCTATCAGGTAGTACTCGATCAAATAATAGATATAGGGCGAAAGTGAGGGGCGCTGCAATAACCAAGTGACTGCGCAATCTTGCCAGTATTTCCCAGGGGGCGTTACTGCTGACCAGCAAGTAGCCGCAGAAGAAATAAGTAAAAAATCTGGCATGGGTGTACCAGTCGTCGACGACGGCATAGTTTATCCCACCAAAGCGCGGAAATAGGACCAGGCCGTATACCATCATGGGTACAAGCGGCAGAATTAGCAGTTGCCAAGATTTAATATTCTCCATGAATCGGCCCAGCCACCGTTGGTGTTTAAACCACAGGGCTAGAGGAATAAGGGCCAGGGTGTAGCATGCCAGATAGGGTAGATACCACAGGTGGTTCCAGGTCAGGCCAAACTCACTTCCAGCAAAGGCATTTTCTGGCCAGGGGCTGAACGAGAAGTACTTCAGCAGGAAAGATAAGTATCCAGGCTCAATAATGCCGTTGCTTAGCGCTTCATAGTAGGCCTGGGGTGGAACCACCACCAGCATTCCAAATGCCAGCGGAATCAATAGCTGCTTCATTCTTCTCAGTAAGTAACCCCCAGTGCCCAGCTTGTGGAAGAGAAAATAGCTGGCTGCACCTGAAATCAGGAACAACAACGGCATCCGCCACTGGTTAACCGCTAGCATTACCAGTTGTAGTGGCTCGCTTTGGTAGCTGCTTTTTACATGCCACCCCCATTCCGCGACATAGGCCATTCCCAGGTGGTAGAGAATAAGTAGGCCAAAGGCTAGTACACGAAGGGCGTCAATATCGTGGCGTCTCTGTGTTATTGAATGCATAGGTTTCGTCGTTCGAGGCTGTTTTAGTCGCTTGCTATGCTCCCGTTAGTATTTGCCATTAGCTATCCCAAAGTGCCGATTTGTAGGGTATTAGGGGCCAGTGGTGGTTTTTGGGGGTGAATCGGGGGTAGACTGCCGATGAATTTTTATACTGGTTCAGGAGCAATGACGGTTCAGCAGTATTTGACGCACCGGCGACAGTTTGAGGTGGGGTTCTGGGTGTTGTTTTTTGTCGGCCAGTGGCTTGTTCAGTTCGCTTTGGCATACTTTGATCACCGCCGCTGGGGTTCTATTTTTCAGCCATGGGAATTTCTGGTGTGGGAGGGAACCAGTATCCTAATGATCGCAATCTTATTTCCGTTGATATTGCTTCTTGATCATTATTTTCCCCTGCGCAAGGGGATAGTTCGGCAGAACTTGGCCATACATTTATTTTTCACTTTGCCTTGGTCCTTGGTCCACGTTTCCGGCATGGTGTTTATGAGGACGGTCATTTACCACCTTAATGACGGTTCCTATAACTTTGGTAACTGGCCTGTAGAATTTTTCTATGAATATCTCAAAGATATTCAAACCTATGCCGCTCTTTTAAGCTCTGTTTATTTGTACCGCTTCTTATTGGTACGTTTACAGGGTGAGGCGCGCTTACTAGAAGAGCCAGATGAGGGAGATGCTGCTGAGCCAGTAGAAAGGCCAGAGCGTCTTCTGGTGAAAAAGCTGGGAAAAGAATTTCTGGTTAATGTGCAGGATATCGAATGGGTAGAAGCTGCTGGCAACTATGTCAATCTGCACTTGGGCGATAGAATTTACCCCCTGCGGGAGACTATGACCAAGTTACTGGAGCGTTTGGATCCAGGATCATTTGCTCGCATCCACCGCTCCTATATTGTGCGCTTGGACTCTATTGCGGAGATTGAACCCCTGGAGAGCGGTGATGCGCGTATTCACTTGGTTGGTGGCCAGCTGATCCCGGTGAGCAGGCGCTACCGCGATCAGCTGAGGGCTCAATTAACCCCGGCTTAGTTTTTTGCCTGGAGAAGTCGCTCGATGGCCCGGTTGGCGGCCAAAAACCCAAAGGTGCCGGTAATCATAGTTGCCGCACCAAAGCCGCCACTGCAGTCTAATTTAACACCGTCCTGCATAGCGCTCTTCTGTTGGCATACTTGCCCATCTGGCTGCGGGTATACCATTGCTTCAGTGGAAAAGATCGCATCGATGCCAAACTGGCGCTTGCGGCTCTTCTGGAAGTTGTGAAAGCGGTATAGATGTTGGCGGACTTTTGCCAGCATCGGATCATTAATTGTACGGCCGAGATCGGCGCACTCAATGCGATCGGGGGAGCGCTTACCTCCTGCGGAACCAACCGTTATCAAGCGTATTTTTCGGGCTTTACAGTAAGCGATCAGGGCGGCTTTTACCCGTGCGGAGTCTATTGCATCAATCACCACATCGATAGGGTGTATATCAGGATTGATCAGCTCTGAGAAATTGTCATTAGCGATAAAGTCCTCTTCCGTATGAACTGTAATCTCCGGGTTAATCTGCCGTAGGCGCTCTGCCATCACCTCGACCTTGATATGGCCTACAGTATCGGCGAGTGCGTGGCTCTGACGATTGGTATTGGTGATGCAGACGTCATCCAAGTCTATTAGCGTCAACTGGCCAATGCCGCTTCGCGCCAAGGCCTCTGCGGTCCAGCTCCCTACGCCACCAATACCGATCACCAATATGTGAGCAGAGGATAAAATTTCGAGGGCCTTATCGCCATACAGGCGAGCAATGCCGCCAAATCGCTGTAAATACTGGTCAGACAAGCTCATCTGGGGTCTCTTCAGGTACATCTTCCAAAAACCGCTGTTTGTCAGCGTCACACGGCAATAGGCAACTTTCCCGTTGACCAAACCAGCGATAGCGGTTTCGAGCAACCAAGTCGTAGAGCCAATCCCTTGCCGGGCGGGGAATGTAGCGCAAAATGGCCAATAAACGCCAGGGTTGTGGTAGGCGGCTGGCAATTCTCAGTGCCGCTTCACTTTTGTAAAAGGATTGGTAAGTGCCACCATGTCGTTCCAGCAAAATCATGGTCTGGTAAGTGTCCAGCGGCAGGTTCAGCTGTTTAAGGAAGTGCTGGCCTGCATTGGACTGCACTCGGCACAGGGTAAAGCGCTGCTCTCTGTCGCGCTTGAGTATTAGTTGACTCCAGCTATTGCACAGGTTGCAGATGCTATCAAACAGGATGATGTTGTTTGGCAATGACATTGGGGAAGGGGGGAACGCCGCGCGGCTGGCGGCGCTTCATATCATGGGATCAGTGCACGTGGCCGTGATCAACTTCTTCGGCAGTCGCTTCGCGTACAGAAACAACTTCAATTTCGAAGTGCAGCTCAACGCCGGCGAGGGGGTGGTTGCCATTGATAGTGACTTCGTCGCCGTCGATGTCGATAATTTCCACTTCAATCGGGTGGCCTTCGGTGCTCTCTGCACGGAATGCCATGCCTACAGATAACTCTTCAACACCACCAAAGGCACTGCGCGGCATGGTTTGGATCAGCTCCGGGTTTTGCTCGCCGTAACCGTCTTCTGGTGCGATTACCGCAGTAAATTTATCACCAGGTGCCTTTTCCAGCATCTCGCGCTCAAGCCCAGGAATGATATTACCAACCCCTTGCAGATATTTGAGCGGCTCTCCATTGGCTGAGGAGTCAATGACTGTTCCGTCAGCATCTTTCAGGGTGTAGTGGATCTCCACAACTGTGTGGTTGGCAATCTTCATGAATAATCTCTGATATAAAAGAGTATGTGAATGAGCGCTTACCGCTGCGCAATAAAACGGGGGGTAAAGGCTGTGAAGCGCAATTGTATTGACAGGGCGGGCGCGCCGCAACTTGTGCGTGCGCGCCGCTGATAAAGATTAGCAAGCGATTGACAGGTCCTGCTCACAACCGCCATAGAGATTGGTTACGATCGCAACCAGTTGTGTGCTGAAGTCAGGGCGATAGCCCAACTCCAATAGGCGACCCTCGAAATACTCCAGCATTGAATCGAATAGCTCTGGGTTTAACCCCCTGGCTAAAAAACGGGCGCGACTACTCCGGTCTGGTTCCGGTGTAGATGACAACGCATGGCTCAAAAACTGAGCTTGACGACTTAATTGTTTGCGGAAATCACAAGTTTCGTAGGCTGAAAGGTGGTAGCTGAGAGCACCGTAAAATTCACTGACTGTACGGTTGACAAATTTAGTACCACCGACCTGATCCAACAGGCTTTCCATATCTCTCCCCCCGGTGAGCAGTTGGCACTGATTTAAAGTTTATCCGCAGAGCCGAAAAAGTATTTTGGTAACGAGAAGCACAATGTGCATTGGCTCAATGGCGGTACTGCATTAATTGGTGTCGAGCCTAAGACATATTCTTTCAGTATGCCAACTTGGTTTAAGAAAATTGTCATTCTGTTCGACAGGTTGTCACATATTGGGGGTTTATTTCGCCAAAGAAGAAAATCTATGTTTGCGCAAGTATTTTCTAAGCCTTTACACTTTATTTTTTCTTCTTGGTGTTAGACTGCACGCTTGCACCAAATAATAAATTTCAACCTTTTGAGATAATTTATGGCAAGTATTTTTACTCAGATAATTAATGGCGATTTACCTGGCAATTTTATTTGGAGAGATGAAAAGGTCGTAGCTATTTTGACCATTTCACCCATTAAGGCTGGTCATTGTTTGGTCATCCCTGTTGAGGAAATTAATCATTGGGATGATGTTCCGGAGGAGCTGGCGAGTCATCTAATGCTGGTTGCGCAAAAGGTGGCGAAAGGGCTGAAAGCAACTTACTCACCGAAGCGAGTGGGCGTGATGATCGCTGGGATTGAAGTGCCACATACCCATATCCACCTGATACCCGTAGATGAATTGTCAGACTTTGACTTCTCTAAGCAAAAGCCTGCTTCTTCAGAGCAGTTGGCACATGAGGCGGAAAAGATCCGACAATCCTTAAAGGAGCTGGGCTTTAGCGAGGCGGAGTGCGGCTAGGTCGTTAAGATTGATTTTTTAGACTTATCGGTCATATGGTGTCCCCAAAATATTTGTGGGACACTGCATCCAAGTCCCCCGCTTACTGAGTCACATAGGTATGAACTGGTAATAACGATGAGATTCCTCTAATGATGATTTTGAAGAAGACACTCTTTGCCCCGCTGGTAGTAGTCCTCGCCACAGTCGCTGCGTTTTGCACTAATGCCCAGGCAGAAGAAATGGAAACTAAGCGTTTCGATATGGAAGGGTTCACTCAGGTGTCTCTCAAGGGGAGTTCTCACTTGAAGTTGATTCAGGGAGACAGTTTTGAAGTTGTCGCTGTCGGCCCTGTCAGCACAATGCCCTACGTCAAAGTTGAGGTAAAAGGGGAAAGGTTGGAGTTATCCGTTGAGGAAAACACCCAGAATCTTTTTGGATTTGTCACCATATCCCGAGGGCAGGGAGATGAAGTTAACTTCACCGTGACGATGCCTAAAATTGAGGCTCTTAAGGTGACTGGCTCTGGTGAGGCTAGATCTTCAAGTGTTGAGAGTGAGGGCCTAACTTTGGGGGTGACGGGCTCAGGAATGATCAATATCGACAAGGTCGCCGCAGAATCCTTGAAAGCGTATGTTACTGGTTCCGGTGATTTGTTCCTCAACAAGGCATTGACTGTCAAAGGGGAAGTAGCGGTGACAGGCTCTGGCGACATGAAGATAAGTACTATTACCGGTGAGAGTTTACTTGCGGAGATACAAGGTTCCGGCGATATGTTGGTTGGCGGGCGAGTTGCCGATGTGAACGTTCGCCTCATGGGTTCAGGTGATTTTATTGGCCGCAGTCTGCGCGCCGATAATGCCAGCGGTTCAATAATGGGATCGGGTGATATTGTCTTGAAACGGCCGGGAACTGACTCCTTCTCAGTGATGGGGTCGGGAGACGTAGCGCTGGTCGACTAAGTGGCGGCTCCTGAGCCCCCTTGCATCTAAGGCGTTCGGCCAGAGGGCTGTGCGCCTATTTCTTTTTGGGGGTATTCTTGAGCCTCCATCATCCTCTCTATCCCCATTTCTGGAAGTCAGCTTTATATGGAGCCCAAAGTGACAGAGTGTGTGTCGCTGGACCGCGAAGATTCTATGTCTCGCGAGAGTCAATCTCGCCCACATTTAAAAGGAAAACTACGGCGCTGGAGCCGAGAGGCCCAGGATAAATCCCACTGGGCCGCCGAGCGCTTGTTGGACCGACGCATCTGTATCGGTATCACTGGGCTCAGTGGTGCTGGCAAGTCCACGTTTCTCACCAGTCTGATATACCAACTCTGCAATCCGGAGAAGTCTCAATTACCTGGTTTTGCCCCTGCGCTCAATGGCGATCTGTTGGGGGCAGAGTTGAAGCCAGCGCTGGACTCTGGTTTGGCGCCATTTGACTATCAGACCTGCCTGTCGGCACTGATGGCTGAGCCACCTAGTTGGCCACAGAGTACTAGAGATGCTTCGGCTATGGAGTTACACATCCATTTACGCAGCCGGCGCCGTTTTCGGGGTAATGGTAGAAAGACGTTGGTAGTGGAGTTGCGTGACTACCCCGGGGAATGGTTGATGGACTTGCCGCTATTGCGTATGGATTACGCAGAGTGGTGTCGTCATCAAGCACACCTATTTTCTACAGATGCGCGATCAATGCTGGCCCCCCGGTTGATAGCTCAGCTGGCAGCACTGTCCCCCCAGGCGAATGCCAGTGAAGTAAATTTGGACGAATTATGGGGGGAATACCGAGCTTATCTTCTGAGTTGCCGAACCAAGTTGAATCTCAGTTATTTACAGCCTGGTAGAGCGCTGCTAGACGAGGAGGCGTACGGGGTAGTCCCACTCCTGGATTTGCGTGGTTTAGATGCTGGGCAGTTAGCTGCTTTGTCTGAGAGTAGTGTTTTTAAGGTTTTGCAGGCGCGTTACGAACGCTATGTGCGGGCGCAGGTAAAACCCTTTGTAGATAGCCATTTTCGACATATCGATCGACAACTGGTACTGGTAGATATGATTGGCACTCTATTTGCTGGTGAACAGTCCCTGGAAGATATGCGTCTGGCATTTGCTCATATTGCCGATACATTCCGCTATGGCGAATCGGGGTTTTTAAGCAAGCTATGGCGCCCAAAGGTTAATCGACTCCTTTTTGCTGCGACTAAAGTCGATCAGGTACTTGCTGCCGACCACGATGCTTTGAGGCAGCTTCTAGGCCAGCAGTTACAACAGACTTTCTCCGATGCCCGTCACCGGGGTTTGCCGGTATTTAGTGAGGCGATTGCCGCGGTTCGCTGCTCTAGAGAGGGGCAGAAGAATGGACGGAGAATGCTGATGGGTTATGACCTCGAAGGGCAGTATTTGGGTTTTGAGAATGCGGAAATTTTTGCCCAGGCGCCCTATGAAGAGCAGGGGTGGAGCCACTATGCGGGAGCTGCACCACCACAGCTGCGGCCTCCAGTGGGAATGCAGGAAGGACATATTCCACATATACGGGTGGATGCTCTTTTGAACCTTCTGTTGGGAGATAAGGTTTGATTAACAGTGATAAAAATACTGAGTACCGTCGCGAAACACGTATCGAGTCGCTAGATGAGCCTGGACAGGAGGTCTCGCACAGAGATGCGACGCGGGTGGAACCGCTTGCGGATGAGTCAGTGGAGATTCCTAGGTCAATAACCACTGGAGAGTCTCTTCCTGATCGGATTGCTTTCTCCGAGTTGCGCCTACCCACTTTCCGGTTTAAGTGGCTAAAGCCAGCAGTGCTCTCTGCGCTTGCAGTAGTGGTGGTCGTGGTCGGATGGGAGTTTTATGGACTTTATCAATGGGCGGTCGATAAACACTGGGGATTGGGACTTTTTGTGGCTGTTTTGATGGCGGGCTTCAGTGCAATCATTGGTAGTTCCGTGTGGGAGTTTTTCCGAGCGGGGCGCCCACTGAACAAGCTTGAAAAAACTCAGGCAATGGCTGCCGAGGCCCGAGACTGCCGCAGTCACCAAGAGGCGCAAGTATTCAGGCGCAATTTGCAGGAGCATTTTGCCGGTAAGCCCCAAGGTGTACTGCTCAATCGAGTTCTAGATGAGGCAGCTGACTATTACGATAGCAGTGAGTTGTTAGAGCATTTAGAGGTTACCTTCTTAAATGCCCTTGACCAAGAGGCTCTAAGGAGAGTCGTGCGCCACTCAACGAGCACTGGTGCACTGGTTGGGCTGAGCCCTTTTGCCAGTATCGATATTCTGGTTGCCCTGAGGCAGTCACTGCGAATGATTGATGATGTGGCGCAGATTTATGGTGTGCAGCCGTCTCTTGTGGTGCGATGGCGCTTGTTCAAGAGGGTTTTGTCTTTGGTCGCCTACACTGGCGCGAGTGAGTATGCGATCAGTGAAATGTGGCCGGAACTTGTTGGCGATAGCATGCTGAGCACAGTATCTGTGCGTTTGGGGCAGGGGGTCGGAGCCAGTCTATTTGTTGCGCGTATCGGCCTGGCGACAATGCAAAGCTGTCGGCCAATCCCTTTTACTGAAAAGCAGCGCCCTCGCCTGAGATCAGTTATGGCCCGTATTGGGGGTGGCCTTAAAGAGAGGATGCCCGAGTTGTTTTCTATGGTTGGGCTTAGCTCGCGAAAGGAAGCAAGGGTTCGGAAGGCGGGTACCGAGTAGCTACTGGGATCGTAAGCAAATCTCTTGGGCTGCCTATTTTATGTAAGGGGGCGAAAATCTGCCCCCTTAGTCAGCAACTTATTGAAACTGTTTTTTCATCAACATGCGGGTGTGATGTCGATCAACCAGCCGGGCCAGGGCTTCATAGCGGCGCTGTATGAAGGGGGCGGGGTTGTTATTTCCCGATTCATCCCGATATTCAACACCAGACCGGACGTGTTGGAGTTCCTTGGCTAACTCTCTGATGGCGGTGAAGATCTTTTGTGTATCGTCTTTGCTGTGAAATACTGAGCTTTTTGTGGTGTCTGTCAAGTAATCATCACACTCGCTCAGCCAGTCCAACCTCTGTTCGAGAAACTGTATTGTATTGCGAATTCCCCCGGTGTATTCGGGGTTGAAGTTATGGTTGATATACTTGTCGAGGCTACGCATGCCCGAGCCGACAAATTGTTCAACCACATCGCCACAGTATTTTTCTGACAGATAGGATGGATGAGACTTTGCGCTGCTTAAATTGCTGATGAGCAGTAGAGAGGTAAGCAATAGGGCGCGCTGCATCACTGCATTTGGGTATTTCATATTATTGCCCATAGGTTTTGCTCTTATTAATGACTGTTATTTTATCCGCCTCAGGTTTTTTTGTTGTGCAATTTCCTCTGGCGGGCTGATATCTGTGACAGCAGTCACATGAATATCCAAAGCGAAGTCAAGTGTCAACGGTTATTAAGTAAGAATTGTCAGCTTGAGATGGTTGTTCACAGAAAACTTATTGTCGGGCTGTTTAAAAATTATTCGAAGCATAGCTGAGTGGGAGTTTATTTTGGCTGAGTATGATTTTGATCTGTTTGTTATTGGTGCCGGCTCTGGTGGCGTGCGTGCAAGTAGGATGGCTGCTGCACAAGGAATGAAGGTCGCTGTGGCTGAAGACCGCTATATGGGGGGGACCTGTGTAAATGTAGGTTGTGTTCCCAAAAAATTATTTGTTTATGCGAGTGGCTATTCCGCAGGCTTTTCTGATGCTCGAGCCTATGGCTGGAATAGCGCGGGAGTTGAGTTTGACTGGCCAACGCTGCGGGATAACAACGCAAAAGAAGTTGCTCGACTCAATGGGATTTATCGCAATTTGCTGGATAACTCTGGGGTGGAAACCCTAAATGGCAGAGCCAGCATCAAAGGTCCTCACAGTGTTGTTGTTAACGGCAAAGAAATTACTGCAGAGCGTATTTTGGTGGCGACAGGCGGATGGCCATTTATTCCGAATATTCCGGGACGGGAATTTGCGCTGACTTCCAATGAAGTTTTCTCAATGGAAAACTTTCCCAAGCGAGTTTTGGTTGTTGGTGGGGGTTATATTGCCGTCGAATTTGCAGGCATCTTTGCTGGTCTCGGCGCGAACGTGCACCTCTCTTATCGAAGAGATTTATTCTTGCGAGGATTCGATCGAGATATTCGCACTTTTGTTCGCGATGAGATGCAGAAGAAAAATATCGATCTAAAGTTTAACCACAACGTTGTTTCTATTGAGAAGCTTCAGGATGGCAGCTTGCTCGCTCATGCCGATGATGGTTCCAGTATTAATGTAGATATGGTGCTTTACGCTACTGGGCGCGTAGCAAATGTTGAAGGGTTGGGGCTAGAGGAGCAGGGTGTTGTCTTGCACAAGGATGGCACAATCTCTGTGGACGATAATTTTAGAACTAGTGTGCAGTCAATCTATGCACTGGGAGATGTAACGGGTGAGCCTCAGCTTACTCCTGTTGCCTTGGCGGAGGCTATGGCCTTGGTTAAGCATTGGCGCACTGGAGAGACGGCTGAAATTGACTATAACAACATTCCTACAGCGGTATTCTGTCAACCGAATATCGGAACTGTGGGGTTGTCCGAAGAAGAGGCGCGGGACTCTGGACTCGACGTCACTATTTATAAGTCGGAATTCAGACCAATGCGTCACACTGTGAGTGGGAATACAGAGCGGACATTGATGAAGCTGGTTGTAGATGCGTCCAACGACAAGGTGATTGGCGTGCATATGGTTGGCGATGACGCAGGGGAGATTATTCAGGGGATGGCCGTAGCACTTAAGGCAGGAGCTACCAAAAGCACCTTTGATTCAACGATTGGAATTCACCCCACCGCTGCTGAGGAGTTTGTAACTATGAGAACTCCAGTTGCAGGTTAGGTGCTGTTGTTACGCTGTAGATATAAGTTGCAGTTGTGAATAATGAAAAAGGCGGCATTTTGCCGCCTTTTTTGTGACTCCCAGTTTTTAGCTGGGTTCTTCTACAACCTCTTGTAGGGCTTGGTGCCGCCGTGTTTTCTTGCGTTCACTACGCTCTTTCAAGCAGCGCTCGGCGGAGGCGAATGTGTCGTTTACCGCTCGGTGTATGGATTCGTTCTCACTACTAATAGTCACGGGATTGCCACTAATCGCAAGCTCTAGTGATGCCTTGAAGTGTCTGCCTTTAGTTTTGTGTTGATGGGGAGCTTCGAGGACTACGCGACTATGTATGATGTCGCCACAATAACGTTCCAGCTTGTTTAACTTCTTGGATACGGTAGTCGCCAGGGCGGCTGACTTGTCGATGTCGCGGAACACAATGTTATCGTTAGGCGCTGATTTCATGGGCACATACCTCCGGTTAAAAGAAACCATGCAGGCCGCTGTTGCGGTTTGCTGTAAAGAAGGTAGGGCGCCCTAGTGGGAGGGTTCGAGGCTGCAGTTGAAGCGCCGAGCTGCCGGAATCGCAACGATTGTTTGCTGACAAAGCAGCTTAGGGTGTTTTACGTCCGGGTCGGGTTTCCGCTGAGTCCAGCGATCTTCTCCCTGGTATCCATAATGCTTCCGCCAAAAAAAAAATCAAGCGCTATCGCAGAAAAATTTCATATAAATTTTGGAGTGGTGTCACTGTGGTGACTCAATATTGTGGATTTGAAGGTTTATTGATCAGCTAGTTGGCTCAGGTGAACGCAAGGTCATTGCTCATAGCTTGCTCCCTGCGTAAAATTGACCATATTGCGCAGTAGCTTCACTCTGTCGTAGATTCAGAGTCGCTGCGCTTCCAAAACACGAAACACATCAATTCGAGAAATGGGTTCACGACGATGGCGGTAAAGCGGTGTTGCTCGCTCCTTTTGGCGGGCTTAGTAGTTATGGGTGGGGCAGTGGCACAAGCACAGACGCCCCTCACGGCGGAGAAGAACCGTCTTGCGCGATTGGAGCAGTCTCTTGAAAATAGGAGTGTTGGGCTCGAGGATGTCGAAAATGAGCTGCTCTCCTATGAATATAAGCTCGAGCAGGCCCAGAAATCTCTCGATGACCTGCGCTTGGAATACGAAGCGAGTCGCCAGGAGCTCAATCAAGCGACCCGGGCTCATGAGTCAACCCCCAATTCAGATACTGAGCGTCGCCTGAAGAAGGCTAAGCATGCCTTCGCTATGGCGGAGAGAGGTGTCGATAGCCGTTCACGTCGTCTCGAGTTTATTAAAGAAAATCATCAGCAGCTTCAACAAAAACTGGCTGAAGAGAAACAGGCAATTGCTGATGCCAAAGCTAAGATTTCTGCCCAGCAGGATAAAATTAGCAAGATGGTTGAGGATATGCTGGCAAAGGCTGAGGCGTCCGAGAGAAGGGCAGCTATGGCGCGAGCTGCTGCTACTAATGAGAAACCAAAACCCCCGCAAATTAAAGCTCAGGTCGAGCCGCCAAAGCGCGAGGAGCCCGCTAAAAAAGTGGAAGCTGTTGCTAAACGAGAGATCGATGCCGACTTGTTGGATTATGTAAAGCGGGAAACAGCACGCCTGAGTGATCTCCTGGCTGACGAAGAAGGTAACGATAGAAAAACGTTCCGGGATCTTGAGTTGCGGCCAATTGGGGGGGAAAGAGTGCCCTTTGAGTTTTTGGGGGAAAATCAATATCGCTTGGTGACTACCGTTGAGTCAGGTCGCCAAACTTATAAAATTAACACTTGGAAATTCCGCCGTACAATTCCGGCTGAGGATGATGGGGCTCGCTATGTCTTTATTTTTGATGCGCGTCGTCTGTCTCGACCAAGATTGGTTATGTATCCGGAGTATGTGCTGTCAGAGTTGAATTAATTGTTCAGTGAACAAGTAAATAAAAAAGCGAGCCTTAGGCTCGCTTTTTTGCTTTTGGGGTTCCAGAAAATAGATTTTACCAATGGGGGGGAGTTTTACCGCGACTGTAGAATAGTTGTTAGTAGGGGGGTGTAAAGGCTTCCAGCCGGGCTTGGTTGACTTTGGTAGAGAGTAATATTGTTAATTGTTATTGGGTGTTCTAGGTCGACTGGAGAAAATCCGTGAAATTGTTTCCTGTTTCTGCACAGGGTGATATGTGGGCGATAGCACCGATTTTCTGTCGGTATCGATAGGCTCTCTGCGAGGCGTTTGACGGACATATGCAAGGTCGCCAATTGTTTGGTGACTGTGATTTCTGCGGCGATTAGATGAGCATCATTGCCTGGGAAGGTATCAAGTTTAAATAGGCGAGTTTTCGTCTCAGTTGTGTTTCGAGCGATTGAGGTCAGGCCGGTTTTTAGCGGCGGTATTGTTTTTATTGGAACCTGGCCTAAAAAACAAAGAGTGATATGACGATTCTTACAGGCTATCCAGTGGGCGCTGGCTAAAGATGGGACGCTTAGTTTGTTCGTGATGAGGCTTGCTAAGTAATTCAAAAATTCTTGTGTTGTTTTATCCAGCTGGATGCCAATAAAGATTCGACAAGTGGGCTCTTTAGGTTTTTTGTAATTTTTTGGCATAAAATTTATCTGTCACCCTTGAATAAGAAACCTCTGCCCATATCTCTGTAGTACAGGTGGTAGCTTCAATGAAAAGTGCCTCTGAATAGAGTCCGGTCATTTGACGGACGTGGTTTTAAATATTGCTCTGAATTGAGGATATGATAATGCGTAATTTTGATTTCTCTCCACTTTATCGCTCTGCAATTGGTTTTGACCGTATGGCCAGTCTGCTCGATGCAATGACCACAAGCGAGCAAAAGCAGCCTTCCTACCCCCCTTACGATATAGAGCTGACTGGTGAGGATAGCTACAGAATTTCCATGGCTGTCGCTGGCTTTGAGCAGTCTGAACTCGATATTCATGTGGAGCAAAATCGTTTAGTGATTAGCGGTACTAAGCCAGAAAGTAATAGCCAGGGAAATTATTTACACAGGGGTATCGCCGCAAGAAATTTTGAGCGACGCTTTCAGCTTGCCGATCACGTGAAAGTGACCGATGCAAAACTGGCTAATGGGTTGTTGCATATAGAATTGGTACGCGAAATACCCGAAGCGATGAAACCACGAAAAATTTCGATTACAGAAGGTAATGTGCTGCAGCACAGAGAGAATGAGACTAAGTCCACTGCCGCAGTAGCGTAAGTTGTCACTTCATTGCCCGCTGTGCCGCCAAAGCGCGGTACAGCTTTACCATCAGGATAAATTCCGCAGTTATCATCAGTGTGATAACTGCGCGCTCGTTTTTGTGCCGCCGCAATACCATCTGACACCTGAAAAAGAGAGAGCTTATTACGACCTCCATGAGAATTCGATGGAGGATGACGGTTATCATCAGTTTCTCAGTCGTTGCGCGCAGCCGTTACTGAAAGAGTTGAATGGAGCCTGTCATGGCCTGGACTTTGGTTGTGGCCCGGCGCCTTTATTGGCCAGAATTATGGCGGAGAGTGGGCACCGGGTGGACCTGTATGATCACTTTTACATGCCGGCCAGAAAGGCGCTGCATAGGAGCTACGATTTTATTGTCGCTACAGAAGTGATCGAACATCTTGTGAGGCCGGGAGAGGAGCTTGAAAACCTTTGGCAAAGGCTTCGCACGGGGGGGGTTATGGCCCTGATGACGAAACTGGTTATTTCTGCAGAGCGCTTCGCCAATTGGCACTACATCAGAGACCCTACACATATTTGCTTCTTTAGCGTGAAGACATTTGAATGGTTGGCTCGGTCACTCGGTGCCGAGCTCCAGTTTGTTCACAGCGATGTTATTTTTCTAAGAAAATTAAGTATTGACCCTGAATAGCTTGGCTCGCACCGTGGTGCGGTATTCACTTGGAGTTGTTGCCAGGAATTTTTTAAATAGCGCTGTGAAATGCCCCATATCCTGGTAACCAACTTTTTCAGCAATTTCATTGACCGATAAATTGCTTGATTGTAAAAGTTCGCGCGCCATGTCAACCCTGACATTTTGCAAATACTGCAGCGGTGTCTGTCCTGTAGCAAGTTTGAATCGGCGATTGAACGATCGCACACTCATATCGAAAAGTTGTGCCACTTCGCTAAGGCGTACCTCGGTATTACAATGTTCTTTGAGCCAGGCCTGGGCTTGAACGATATCTTCGTCTGGGTGTAGGTGAACAGATCCTTCTGAGTAGGCTATCTCTTCAAATGGGCGGCGAATTTCGTGAGAGAAATTGCGCTCCACATGACTGGCGATGGCCGGTCCATACAGTTGACGGATCATATGAACCGTTACGTCGGCGAGGGCATTGACGCTGGCCGCACAGAAAAGTTTGTCTGCCTGGGTAATAAAATACTGACGTTTTAACTTTACCTCTGGATAGTCTGAGCTAAATTGATCAAAATAATGCCAGTGGGTGGTTGCAGGTTTTCCGTTAAGGAGGCCCGCTTCGGCCAAAAAGCAAACTCCGGTACCCACAGCACTAATTGCAGCTCCTTGTTTTTCCTGTTGGCGCAGCCATTCCAATATTTTTCCGCCTCGCTTAAGGGCGGGGCGGGGGTTGCGCCACATGGTCGGGATGTAGATTAGGTCGCTATCTGGTGCATCGCTAAGAGCGACGTCCGGTTGAAGGGTAAACCCGCAGCGGGTATTTACTGGTGCCCCATCCAAACTGGCGGTCACCAGTTTTAGGCTGCCCTTGATGCCCTCAACCCTGGCGCGACTCTCCGCACCGCGGAGCATCTCAAGTGGGAGAACGGTACCGGTTGCCAGCATCTGGTCGATAAGTAGAAAAGTTACTGTTCGCATTACACATCTATGCGCACTTGCGCTATTGGCCAAAACACTCAATTTTGCTGGCCAGTATGCCCATAACTGGACAGAATCGCCACCCCCTACACTCGCATCTCTTATTTTTATAGTGTTAAGTGCTTGGCTGGAGGTCAGGATGCAGCGCCTTCCCGTAATCACCGCATTCGGTGGATTCAACCCTGCTGGACGTAGTTCTTTCCATAGAGGGTACTCTCGCCTCGTGCTAGATAAACTGGGTAAGGAAGAGAGGGATAGCACTCTTTCCGACCTGGCCGCCCTGATGGGCTTGCGTACCGGAGACAACGCTGAAGGCATTTTGGACCCTGCCCTTGAGCAGCAGGTGTTGGATGGTACTTTGGTGCGCGAACTAGAGGGTCGCTATTACGACTACCGCAAGTGCCATTTCCATCAGTCTGCCCAGCTCGCAAACCCCCAGGGCCTGACATTCGAAATTTCCACCCGGCAGCTTCCGCAGCCTGTGCCCGCTCATTGGCACTTGGAGCATATCCAGGGCGGCAGGGTTCGGGTCACCACAGCTGAGCTGTCAGTTTTGTTGGATAGCCACCGCGAGATAAGTGTGGCTGCTGCCGGCCAGCTCCCAACCGGATTTGAACCGGGCACTAAATATAACTCTCGATTTCACCCGAGGGGACTGCAGTTGGCCCTCTTGGGCGCATCAGATGCTGTGCAGTCTTTGGGGGTTGATTGGGATACCGTTGTATCTGCGGCTGGGCCGGGAAATATTTCACTCTATGCCGCCTCGGCAATGAGTCAACTGGACCCATTTGGCAACGGTGGTCTATTGCAGTCCCGCCTGCGAGGTGGTCGCGTAAGCTCTAAACAGTTAGCGCTTGGCCTAAATAGTATGCCAGCGGATTTTGTTAACGCTTATGTGCTCGGAAATGTCGGTTCTACTGGCGCTGTTGCCGGTGCTTGCGCAACCTTCCTGTACAACCTTCGCGCTGGCGTTGAAGATATTCGCTCGGGTAGAGCGCGGGTCGCTGTAATTGGTGCGGCTGAGGCGCCCCTTGTGCCTGAAGTTGTCGATGGCTATTCAACGATGGGTGCTCTTGCCACTACCGAGAATTTACGCAAGCTTTTCCCTGGTGAAATTGATTATCGACGCACTAGTCGCCCGTTCGGTGAGAACTGTGGTTTTACCTTGGGTGAGGGTACCCAGTGGGTCATCTTAATGGATGATGCTCTGGCGCTTGAGTTGGGTGCTTCCGTATATGGTTCGGTTGCCGGTGTGTTTACCAATGCCGACGGTACAAAAAAATCGATTTCTGCGCCGGGTCCCGGGAATTACCTGACGATGGCCAGAGCAATGGCGGAGGCGCGGGCAATTGTGGGTGAGGATAGTTTGCGGCGTCGCAGCTTTGTGCAGGCCCATGGCTCCAGTACGCCGCAAAATCGGGTTACTGAGTCCGCTATTTTTGATCGTTTGGCCGGCGCATTTGGCATTGCCGAGTGGCCGATTTGTGCGGTCAAGGCCTTTTTGGGGCATACCGTCGCTTCAGCCAGTGGAGATCAGTTAGTTACAGCGTTAGGTGTATTTGATCGCGGCATTCTCCCGGGAGTGACTACCGTTGATCACATCGCCGATGATGTTCACTGTAAGCATTTGGATATTTCCCTTGAACATACCGATAGGGGCAGGGGTGCGCTTGATTTAGCGTTCTTAAACTCGAAAGGTTTTGGCGGAAATAATGCGACGGCAACAATTTTGTCCCCGCAGATCACAAAATCAATGATGGAAAAGCGTCATGGCAAATCGGCCATTGTGACGTCTCAAGCGTTGAACGAGAAGGTTGTAGAGCAGAGTGAAAAGTACAACACCAAGGCTTCTCGTGGTGAGCTTGATGTTATTTATCGATTTGGTGAGGGCATGATCAATGAAAGTGAGATCACTATCTCAGAAGAAGAAATTTGTTTGCCCGGAATGCCGCCGGTGAAGCTGCCAAATGGAAATCCCTTTGAAGATATGGTGTGATTGGCTTTTACATAATGCCTCAATTTCGGTGATTTTTACCTGAAGGGAGATTGCACAAAAGGAGCTAATGGGGAGCATGGATGATCCTGAAGAGGATGTTGGCGCCCGCTTGAAAATGGTGCGCCACATTTACGGTATCTCACAGAGGGAGTTGGCGAGACGGGCTGGGGTAACCAACGCAACAATTTCTTTTATTGAATTGGGAAAGGTTAGCCCTTCCGTAAGCTCCTTAAAAAAAATATTGGGCGCCATTCCTATGCCGCTAACCGATTTTTTTTCCTTGGAAATATCGGGCGCAAAGCAAATTTTTTTTCGCGGAAATGAAGTGCCTGAGATCGGTCACGGCTCTGTGTCCTGCCGTTTGTTTGGAGGGGCAAAAGCAAACTGCGGCATGTCGCTATTGTGGAAAGTATTTCCGGCTGGGGATGACACCGGCTTTTCTCTCGAATCTGCTGAGGGGGAGATTGGTGGGGTGGTTGTCAGTGGTGACCTGGAGGTTACGGTTGGCTCCGACTTTGCCCTGCTGAGTGCCGGTGATGGGTATTATTTTGATGCTCAGCGTCCGCACCGCTTTCGAAATACAGGTCGCTGTGACTGTGTAGTTGTCAGCGCAATGATGCCGGCTTATGGGCATCCCGACCTTCAAGAGCCCAATTCCTGAAAGATGGTTTAGAAAAGAGGGAGTTCGTGCCAAGTGGCTGATAAGGCAGCACGATCCGAGATAGACTAGCCCAGCTTTAATTTCTCTCTGTTCGCAAACTGGCGAATTTCTGTACTTTGGCACTCCTGGTGCCACTCCATTTGTAAGAAATAGTATTCAAACAATCGTTTGAATCTGGCTATACTACGGCTGACCAAATTGGGCCTAAGTGTCACCGCGCTGTGCGGGGCGGCCCTTGGTTGCACAAAAATTCCGACCCCGGGCCCAGGATCGCGGCCCAGAATAAAAGAGGTCAATCAATGTTATTTAGTGGCAAAGCGCTCACGGTACAGATGCTGGACAACGGCATCGCCGAGCTCAAATTCGACCTGCAAGGCGAATCCGTCAATAAATTTAACCGTCAGACGGTTTCTGAATTCTCCCAAGCGCTGGATGCTATCGAAGCAGCGGATGGTGTAAAAGGTGTACTGCTGACCAGCGGTAAAGGCGTCTTCATTGTTGGTGCTGATATCACTGAGTTTGGTGGTGCCTTCTCTGCAGGTGCAGAGGGCGTTGCTGATCTGATGAATCAGAACAACGAAAATATCAACCGCCTGGAAGACCTTCCGGTACCGACTGCGGTAGCAATTAATGGCTACGCGCTTGGCGGTGGTTTTGAGGTGTGTCTTGGCTGTGACTTCCGCCTGATGGGCGAAGAGGCCAAAGTTGGCCTTCCGGAAGTTAAGCTGGGTCTGATTCCGGGCTGGGGTGGCACTGTTCGCCTGCCGCGTGTAGTGGGTGTTGATGTTGCTGCTGAGTGGATTGCAGCGGGTAAGGAGCAGAAGCCTGCCGCCGCTCTGGAAGCTCACGCTGTCGATGCGGTTATCCCCACTGCCAAGCTCAAAGATGCAGCGGTCAAGCTGCTTGAGCGCGCTATTAATGGCGAGCTGGACTACAAAGCCATTCGCGAGCTGAAGAAATCTCCAATCCCCTTGAATGATACTGAAGCGCTAATGGCCTTCTTTACCACCAAGGCATTTGTGGGTCAGCAGGCGGGTAAAAACTACCCCTCTCCCGTAGCTGCGGTTGAGTCAATCGAGCAGGGCTACAAGCTGAGCCGTGATGAAGCGCTGAAAATCGAGCAGGAGAAGTTCATTTTCTGCGCGCAGACCGGCACTGCGAAGTCTCTGGTAGGGCTGTTCCTGGCTGACCAGGCAATTGGTAAAGTTGCCAAAGGTTGGGAGAAGAAGGCCGATAAGCCGATTGAGCGTGCGGCAGTATTGGGTGCTGGCATTATGGGTGGCGGTATCGCTTACCAGTCTGCCTACAAAGGCACTCCGATCAAGATGAAGGATATCGACCAGAAGGGTATCGATCTTGGTCTGAATGAGGCGAACAAGCTGCTGTCCAAGTTGGTTGATCGCAAGCGCCTGACCCCCGTTAAAATGGGTGAAGTGCTCAACCGTATCGAGCCTACCTTGAGCTACGACGGCTTCAACGATATCGATGTTGTTGTAGAAGCGGTGGTTGAAAACCCCAAGGTGAAGCATGCAGTATTGAAAGAAGTGGAAACCAAAGTAAGCGAAGACACTGTAATCGCTTCTAACACCTCCACTATTTCTATTAACCAGCTGGCTGAGCCGCTCTCCCGCCCGGAGAACTTCCTCGGTATGCACTTCTTCAACCCAGTGCACAAAATGCCGCTGGTTGAGGTGATTCGCGGAGAGAAAACTTCCGACACAGCTGTAGCTCGCGTTGTTGCCTACGCAAATAAGATGGGCAAGAAGGCTATTGTTGTACGCGACTGCCCTGGATTCCTGGTTAACCGCGTTCTCTTCCCTTACTTTGCCGGTTTCTCCATGCTGGTGCGCGATGGCGCTGACTTCCAGGCCGTTGACAAGGTGATGGAGCGTTGGGGTTGGCCGATGGGCCCCGCTTACCTGATGGACGTTGTCGGTATCGATACCGGTGTTCACGCAGAGAGCGTAATGGCTGAAGGCTTCCCCGACCGCATGGGTAAAACCTTTACCGCTGCTTCCGACGTTATGTATGAAGCGGGTCGTTACGGCCAGAAGAACAACAAAGGCTTCTACAACTACGAGCAGGACAAAAAAGGTCGCCCGAAGAAAGTGGCTACCGAAGAGTCCTACGAGCTGCTTAAGCCGCACGTTGCTGAACGTCGCGAGTTTGAAAAAGACGAAATTATCGAGCGCATGATGGTGCCTATGGCAACCGAGCTGGCTCGCTGCCTGGAAGAGGGTATCGTGGATTCCCCAGCTGAAGCTGATATGGCGCTGATCTACGGCATTGGCTTCCCTCCGTTCCGCGGTGGAATCTTCGCGTGGCTGGACAGCATTGGTCTGGATGAATTCGTGAAGATTGCCGATAAGTACGCCGATCTGGGTGAGTTGTACAAGCCGACCGATCGCATGCGTGAAATGGCCGCAAGTGGCAAAACCTACTACGGCGACAAGTAAGGAGAATAGCGATGAGTTTAAATCCTAGAGATGCCGTAATCGTCGACTACGCGCGTACGGCCATGGGTCGCTCGAAGAATGGTGTATATCGCCATGTTCGCGCCGATGATATGTCCGCTGAGCTGCTGAAAAAGTTCATGCAGCGCAATGATAAGCTCGATCCCGCTGAGATCGATGACCTGATCTGGGGCTGTGTTATGCAGCGCGATGAGCAGGGCTTTAACG
Source organism: Microbulbifer maximicatervae (SeqCode) (assembly GCF_052466985.1). Taxonomy (NCBI): domain Bacteria; kingdom Pseudomonadati; phylum Pseudomonadota; class Gammaproteobacteria; order Cellvibrionales; family Microbulbiferaceae; genus Microbulbifer; species Microbulbifer maximicatervae (SeqCode). The sequence continues at coordinate 1,978,766 of NZ_CP174298.1, read as the reverse complement.
TAGCTCGCTTTATCCTGCTGCGCGCTGGTCTGCCACACACTATCCCGGCGCAAACCGTCAACCGCCTGTGCGGCTCTTCTATGTCCTCCCTGCATACTGCAGCTGCCAACATCCAGGCTGGCGTTGGCGATGTGTACGTTGTGGGTGGTGTTGAGCACATGGGTCACCTGAACATGATGGAGCATGTTAGCCCCAACCCAATGCTGGGTCGCTATATGGCTAAAGCTGCCGGCTCCATGGGTATGACTGCTGAATACCTGGCGATGATGCACGGTATCCAACGTCAGCAGATGGATGAGTTCGGTGCACGCTCTCACCATCGCGCTGCTGAAGCTACCAAGGCTGGCAAGTTCAATCGCGAAATTATCGCTATTGAAGGTCATGACGATGACGGCGTACCTTTCCTGGTTGAGACGGATCAAACCATCCGTCCGGACACCACCGTGGAAGGTCTGGCTCAGCTGAAGCCGGCATTCGATCCGAAGCACGGTCAGGTAACAGCCGGCACCTCCTCTCAGATCACCGACGGTGCCTCTGTGATGCTGGTGATGTCCGCTGAGCGCGCTCAGGCTTTGGGTATGACTCCTATTGCCCGCGTGAAAGAAATGGCGCTGGCTGGTGTTGATCCGTCCATTATGGGTTATGGCCCGGTGCCCTCTACCAAGAAGGCGCTCAAGAGAGCGGGTCTAACTGTTGGCGATATCGACAAGTTTGAGCTGAATGAGGCATTTGCGGCGCAGGCGCTGCCGGTGCTGAAAGACCTGGATCTGCTCGAGCAGATGGATGAGAAGGTCAACCTGTACGGTGGCGCTATTGCCCTGGGCCACCCCTTCGGCTGCTCTGGCGTGCGCATTACTGGCACCCTGCTGAGCGTTATGCAGAATGAGGGCGGCAACCTGGGCGTGTCTACCATGTGTATCGGTCTGGGGCAGGGTATTACCACTGTTGTAGAGCGAGTCTAAGGAAATTAGACCCCGAAAAAAGGCGCCTTTGAGGCGCCTTTTTTTATTTTATGAGAAAAGTGTTCAGTAAAGTGTTGAAGCCCCCAAAATGCTGTGGCACAATCTGCACCCCTTGTCGCGATGGGCTCTAAAAAAGTAGCGAAAGCGCTTAAATATCAAAGAGTTAGCGGCAGGTTCGATTTGGGGACGTGGTGAAATTGGTAGACACGCCAGATTTAGGTTCTGGTGCCGAAAGGTGTGGGAGTTCGAGTCTCCCCGTCCCCACCAAATTAAAAGCCTTGAAGTCCGTGTGACTTGCCCTGGAGGGGTAGGTGCGGGCTTCTTGTGTATTTGGCAGCAGCACAAAAGTATTGTTTTGGTGCTGGGCCTACGAGGTTACTGACTAAGTCTCGGTGACCCGGTATTCGTTGGCGCTGCGGCGCGATTACAGAGATAGTCTCACGAGGATAAACATGCAGGTTTCCATCGAAACTACTTCCGGTCTGGAGCGTCGCTTAACGGTCAACTTGCCGGCAGAAATTGTCGACAAAGAAGTGGATAAGCGTCTCCAGCAGGCTGCTAAGACTGTTCGCATCAATGGCTTCCGCAAAGGCAAGGTGCCGATGAAGGTTGTTCGTCAGCGCTTTGGCGCCGGCGTTCGTCAGGAAGTTCTGGGTGAGGTAATGAGCCGTTCTTTCTACGAAGCGGTACAGAAGGAAGAGGTTAAACCTGCCGGCCAGCCTAGCATCGAAGCTAAGCAGACTGCTGCTGGCGAAAACCTGGAGTACGTTGCTACTTTCGAGGTTTACCCGGAAGTTGAACTCGCTGATCTGGCTGAGATCGCTGTAGAGCGTCCTGTTGCAGAAGTTACTGATGCTGACGTGAAGAACATGATCGATGTTCTGCGTAAGCAACAGTCTTCCTGGAAAGATACCAAGCGCAAAGCTCAAAAGGGCGATCGTGTTGTTATCAACTTTGTTGGTCGTAAAGACGGCGAAGAGTTTGAAGGTGGCAAGGCCGAAGGTCACCAGTTGGTACTGGGTTCCGGCCAGATGATCCCTGGCTTCGAAGAAGGCATTCTGGGCATGAAGCCCGGTGAAGAGAAAGACATTGATCTGACCTTCCCGGAAGATTACCAGGCAGAAGAGCTTCGCGGTGCTGCTGTAACCTTTAATATCAAGGTGACTTCTTCCGAGAAGCCTGAACTTCCCGAGTTGAACGAAGAGTTCTTCAAAGCTTACGGTGTTCAGGAAGGTGGCGAAGAGAAGTTCCGTGAGGAAGTTCGCAACAACATGCAGCGTGAGCTGAAAAATGCCGCTCTGAACAAAGTTAAGACCCAGATCATGGATCAGCTGTTCGAAAAGCATCCAGTTGAGCTGCCGTCCGCGCTGGTTGCCAGTGAAGTAACTACCTTGCGTGGTCAAATGGTTCAGCAGTTTGGTGGTCAGATCAAGGCTGAAGATGCCGAGCGTATGTTGCCTGACACTATGTTCGAAGAGCAGGCAAAGCGCCGTGTAGTTCTCGGTCTGGTAGTCGGTGAGATTGTTAAGCAGAATGAACTTTCTGTTGATGCCGATCGCGTAAAGGCGAAAGTTGAAGAGCTGGCTTCTACCTACCAGCAGCCGCAAGAAGTGGTTGACTACTACTACAGCAACCGTGAGCTGCTGTCTGGTGTTGAGTCTGTTGTACTGGAAGACCAGGTTGTTGATCACGTACTGGCTTCAGCTAAAGTATCTGAAGTTGACAGCAGCTACGACGAAGTGATTAAGCCGCAAAAACAAAGCTAATCTCTCACTTCATTCAGGTGTAAGGTGGCGTCCGCTCAAGCGTGACGCCCCTACATCTCCTTCCTTTTTACCGGCTGGCTTTCTCTCGCCTGACCGGTTAAGCTCTGAAAACCAAATTTTTCAGCATGGGCATACGATGCCTATTCGCTGGCCTGCCGAATACGCCACAAAAGGAAGCAATGGTACCTATGGCACGAATTGATTTTCCAAAAGCTTCGATAGAGCCCTCAGCATCAGGTTTAGTTCCCATGGTGGTAGAACAAACCGCCAGAGGGGAGCGCTCATTTGATATTTATTCTCGCCTGTTAAAAGAGCGTGTGATCTTCCTGGTCGGGCCTGTAGAAGACCACATGGCCAACCTGGTTGTTGCGCAGCTGCTTTTCCTCGAGGCAGAAAATCCGGATAAGGATATTCACCTCTACATTAATTCACCGGGCGGTTCGGTAACTGCCGGCATGTCTATCTATGACACCATGCAGTTCATTAAGCCTGACGTCAGCACTATGTGCATTGGGCAGGCCTGTAGTATGGGCGCCTTCTTGTTGACTGCCGGTGCTGAAGGCAAACGCTTCGTAACACCAAACTCCCGTGTGATGATTCACCAGCCCAGCGGTGGGGCCCAAGGGCAGGCGAGCGATATCCACATTCACGCCCAGGAAATCCTCAAGATTCGTCATCGTTTGAATGAGCTCATGGCGCATCACTCTGGACGTCCAGTCAGTGATATTGAGAGGGATACAGAGCGCGACAACTTTATGAGCGCCGATGAAGCCAAGGAATATGGCTTGGTCGATGATGTATTGTCTCGCCGACAGGCATTCGATAAGTAGATTTTTCTACATTAAAAGTTTGCCGGAGGCGGATTTCAGCGAAAGTTAGTTTTTTTGACAGGCTGGCTTTCGTTGGGACTTGAAAATCACGCCAAAAGGCAGCATCTTGCTGGGTAAGCTGAATTTAGGGCCCTGGCCGGCCAGTGACGACGGAGTATTTTGATGACCGACAAAAGCAGCGGAGAAGACAGCGGAAAATTGCTGTACTGCTCTTTCTGTGGCAAGAGCCAACAGGAAGTGCGGAAGTTAATCGCTGGGCCGTCAGTCTTTATCTGCGATGAATGTGTCGAGCTGTGTACCGACATTATTCGTGAAGAAGTACAAGAGACTGCGGAGGGGCCTGAAGGGCGCCTGCCGACACCCCGTGAGATTACTGAAATCCTCGATCAGTATGTGATTGGGCAGGAGAGAGCCAAGCGTGTGCTGGCTGTCGCCGTATACAATCACTACAAGCGACTGCGCACCAAGTCTGGTGTTAAAAGTAAGGATGAAGTAGAACTCAGCAAGTCTAATATTTTGCTGGTAGGCCCAACCGGTAGTGGTAAAACCCTTCTTGCCGAGACTCTGGCCCGCCTGCTCAATGTTCCTTTCACTATTGCCGATGCAACCACCCTGACCGAAGCTGGTTACGTGGGTGAGGATGTTGAGAATATCATCCAGAAGCTTTTGCAGAAGTGTGATTACGATGTAGAAAAAGCCCAGCAGGGTATCGTCTATATTGATGAGATCGACAAAATTTCGCGCAAGTCAGACAACCCTTCAATTACCCGTGATGTGTCCGGTGAAGGTGTGCAGCAAGCGCTACTGAAGTTGATTGAAGGCACTGTGGCGTCTGTGCCGCCGCAGGGTGGACGCAAGCATCCGCAGCAGGAATTCTTGCAGGTCGACACCTCCAATATCCTGTTTATTTGTGGCGGCGCTTTTGCGGGGCTGGATAAGGTTATCCGCGATCGCTCGGAGAAGGGTGGAATTGGTTTCAGTGCCGAGGTTAAATCAAAGGATGGCACCAGTAATTTTGGTGAGATCCTGCGCGACCTGGAGCCTGAAGACCTGGTTCGTTACGGGCTGATCCCGGAGTTTGTTGGACGCCTACCGGTGACCGCAACTTTGGAAGAGTTGGACCGTGAGGCTCTGGTACAGATTCTCACCGAGCCACGCAATGCCTTGACTAAACAGTACGCAAAACTGTTTGAGATGGAAGATGTAGAACTGGATTTCCGCCCCGATGCGTTGGATGCAGTTGCCACTAAGGCAATGGAGCGGAAAACAGGCGCCCGTGGCCTGCGCTCTATCATGGAGTCCGTATTGTTGGAGACCATGTATGACATCCCATCCACAGATAATGTGGTGAAAGTTGTGATTGACGAGGCGGTCATTAAAGGCGAATCAGCCCCGTTACTGGTTTATGAGAGTGAGTCCCAGCCGCAGAAGGCGGCGCCGGAAGAGTAGCTCAAATGCCACCTCAAAAAGCCCCAATATTGGGGCTTTTTTTATAGTTTTTTCTGATTACCCGGGTATCTAACTACCTGTCTGGGTATTCCTGGCTCGAATAGCACTCTTAGCTCGGCACAAATTGGTCGCGAGATTAGACTTGTATTTCGGGCCCTTCCCCCCCATTACTAGCATCTGAAGGGCGGTGGCCCAGGTTAAGCTGTCAATTCCAACAGCAGCATGATGCCGCGCCAAATACCCAGTGATAGGGCCGAGAGGAGTTCTATGGATCAGTCATCCGACACCACACTTGAATATCCGTTGTTGCCATTGCGCGATGTTGTTGTTTACCCCCATATGGTGATCCCGCTTTTTGTCGGCAGGGAAAAGTCCATAGAGGCCCTGGAAGAGGCCATGCGCAGGGATAAGCAGGTATTGCTTGTGGCGCAGCGAAAGGCATCTGAGGATGACCCAGGTGCAGACGATATCTATCGCGTGGGCACTATTGCCAGTGTCTTGCAGTTACTCAAACTCCCCGATGGCACTGTGAAGGTGCTAGTAGAAGGGGGAGAGCGCGTAAATATCCACGAAGTGATGGAGAGGGAGAACCATTTCGAGGCGACCGTTTCGCCGATGGAGACGCAGGAGTTGCCGGAAGGCGAAGCAGATGCCCTTGTGCGCTCTGTGATGTCTCAGTTTGAACAGTACGTTTCTGTAAGTAAGAAAGTCCCCAATGAGGTTATTACCTCTCTGTCGGGAATTGATGAACCTGGCCGCTTGGCAGATACCATTTCTGCGCATATGTCCCTTGAGTTGGCTCAGAAGCAAGAGCTTCTGGAGACTCTCAGTGTTAAAGAGCGTTTGGAGCATTTGCTGGGCCTTATGGATGCTGAAATCGACCTGATTCAGGTGGAAAAACGCATTCGTGGGCGTGTGAAAAAGCAGATGGAGAAAAGCCAGCGCGAGTACTATCTCAATGAGCAGATGAAGGCGATTCAAAAAGAATTGGGCGAGATCACCGAAGAGCCCAATGAAATTGAAGAGCTGGAAAACAAAATTGCCGAATCCGGCATGAGTGCGGAGGCAGAGAAGAAAACCCGCGCTGAGCTGGCTAAATTGAAAATGATGTCGCCTATGTCTGCGGAAGCTTCGGTTTTACGCAGTTATATCGACTGGATGTTGAGCCTGCCCTGGAAAAAAGCCAGCCGGGTGAGACACGATTTGGTTAAAGCCGAGGAAATTCTCGAGAAAGAACACTACGGCTTGGAAGAGGTTAAAGAGCGGATTCTGGAATACCTCGCGGTACAAAAGCGAGTGAAGAAAGTGAAAGGGCCGATCTTGTGCTTGGTTGGGCCTCCAGGGGTGGGTAAAACCTCCCTCGGTCAATCTATTGCTCGAGCAACAAATCGTCAGTATGTGCGTATGGCCCTGGGCGGCGTTCGCGATGAAGCCGAGATTCGTGGGCATCGACGCACTTATATTGGCTCACTGCCGGGCAAGCTGATTCAGAAAATTTCGAAAGTTGGAGTGAAGAATCCCCTATTCCTGCTCGACGAAGTCGACAAAATGGGGATGGATCAGCGGGGCGATCCCGCCTCAGCGCTTCTTGAGGTTTTGGATCCGGAGCAGAATAAAACCTTCAATGATCACTACTTGGAAGTGGATTACGACCTTTCCGATGTGATGTTTGTCTGCACCTCTAACTCAATGAATATTCCAGGCCCGTTGCTGGATCGTATGGAAGTTATTCGAATCCCCGGTTATACCGAGGACGAAAAACTGAATATTGCTCAGCGCTATCTTGTGCCGAAGCAGCGCAAGGCCAACGGCCTTAAAGATGATGAGCTGGATCTCTCCGATGACAGCATCCGAGATATTGTCCGCTACTACACCCGTGAAGCGGGTGTGCGTGGCCTGGACCGGGAGATTGCCAAGATCTGCCGCAAGGTAGTAACGGAGCACGTTCGCAATCCTTCAGAGAAGAAGGCTGTAATACAGCCAGAGCAACTTGAAGAGCTTCTCGGTGTTCGCAAGTTTGATTTTGGCCGTGCGGAGGAAGAGGACAAAATCGGAATTGTTACCGGTCTCGCCTGGACCGAGGTGGGTGGTGAGCTTCTTAACATTGAAGCTTCAGCTGTGCCGGGTAAAGGGCGCATGATCAAAACCGGCTCCCTTGGCGATGTTATGCAGGAGTCCATTCAGGCGGCCTTGACGGTTGTGCGTTCTCGCTCCCAGGCGCTGGGAATAGGTCCGGACTTCCACGAGACCCGGGATATTCATATCCACGTGCCTGAAGGTGCCACCCCCAAAGATGGCCCTTCGGCGGGTATTGCCATGTGCACCGCTTTGGTGTCTGTGTTAACGGATATTCCCGTTCGCTCAGATGTGGCGATGACTGGAGAAATTACTCTGCGTGGAGAAGTTTTAAGAATTGGTGGTCTTAAAGAAAAGTTATTGGCAGCGCATCGGGGCGGTATAAAAACTGTACTGATTCCTGCTGATAATGAGCGAGATCTGAAGGATATTCCCGATAATATTCTTCAGGACTTGGTAGTTAGGCCCGTTAAGTGGATCGATCAGGTACTTGAGCTGGCGCTCGAACACAAGCCTGAATCCCTGTCTGATGAAGAGTATTCCGCCTTACAGAAAAAGGCAGAGGAGCGCTCGCAGCGAGGAATCCAAACTCACTGACTCTTGTAATGGGGTGACTTTTGTCGCCCCTTTACAACTTGCAAGGCCAAAACTTCGCCAATCAGGCTATCTACGCTGCTTGAAAAGTGTGCATCTGCCCGGAAACCCGCATGGTTCCTTGACCCGCTTCTGGGCAGTTGGTATAAAACGGGGCTTATTGCCCGGCGCGTAAATTGCCGAAGGCTAAAAAATTTAAAGTATGGGTGTCTTTTGTAGACCACCCGAAGCATATTTAAAAAGAACAGAGGGATTAAGCGTGAATAAGTCCGAACTGATTGAAGCAATTGCCGCATCTGCAGATATTCCAAAAGCAGCAGCTGGCCGTGCTTTGGACGCAATGGTTGATAGCATCACTGATGCCCTGAAAAAAGGTGATCAAGTTGCCCTCGTTGGCTTTGGTACCTTTGCTGTGAAAGAGCGTGCAGCTCGTACTGGTCGCAATCCTCGCACTGGCGATCCCATTGAAATCGCTGCGGCAAAAATTCCTAACTTCAAGGCCGGTAAAGCCCTGAAAGACGCTGTAAACTAAGTTTTCAGCAGGCTTTGAGACTTTGTAAAAGAGTCTGAATGTCAAAGAGGCGTGTCAGTTGGGATGCGCCTTTTTTGTATCTGATAGTAGTTAAAAACAATTAATTTTCGGAGCTGAGCATGCTTCAGTCCATGCGTGACAACCTGAAAGGGACAGCCGCGATTATTGTCGCAGCCTTTTTCGGTTTTATTATGGTCATTGGGGGAATTGATTTCTTCACCGGTGCCAGTGGAGGTGCTGCCGATGCGGTAGCCGAGGTTAATGGCGAAAAAATTACAAACTTGGATTTGCAACGCGCAATTCAAAATCGCCGCAATATGATCATTAGTCAGTACGGCGAAGATGTGCCCGCTGATTTAATCAGCGATGAGCAGTTGCGTGAGCCAGTTTTACGCCAGTTGGTTTCCAGTGCTGTGATGCGCCAAGCTGCTCAGGACAGCGGTATGGTGATGAGCTCTGCGGCGGTCGACAGAGCGATCGTGGGAATTCCGGCTTTTCAGGTGAACGGCAGTTTTGATCCGCAAATGTACCGCGATGCTTTGCGTCGTATGGGGTATAGCCCTGCAGGCTTCCGCCAGATTATGGAAAATGATATGGCGCTGGAGCAGTACGCAAATAGTGTGGTTGAAAGTGCTTTTACTACCCAGGCGGATGCAGAACAGATTGTTGCCGCCTCTATGGAAGAGCGTGATTTTGATTACGTGGTGATGCCAGTTGAAGGCCTGCTAGCAGAGATTCAGGTTTCGGATGCTGAAGTAGAACAGTACTACCAGGAGAATCAAGGGCAATACCAGCGTCCAGAGCAGGTGGCGGTTGAGTATATTGAGCTAACTCCTGAAGTATTTGCCGGTAACATTGATATTTCTGAAAGCGATGTTCGCGCTCAGTACGAGCAAGAGCTGAAAGGTTTCGCATCGGAACTTCGCCGTCGTGCTGCACATATTTTGCTTGAAGAAGCTGACGCAGAAAAAATTGCTGAGATTCAGAGCAAACTGGATGCCGGCGAAGATTTCGCCGAGTTGGCAAAGACTTACTCCCAAGACGTAGGCTCTGCGGAGGAAGGCGGTGAGTTGGGTTACACCACAGGTGATGTATTCCCAGAGGCATTCGAGCAGGCCTTGGCCGCGCTGGAAGTGGGTCAGGTTTCTGCTCCAGTGACCACCGATAGTGGAACTCACTTTATCAAGTTGTTGGAAGTAGAGCAGAGTGAACCGCCGAGCTTCGAAGAGCAAAAAGTGGCGATCGAAAAGCGACTGCGTGCATCCGTTGCCGAGCGCGAGTTTGTTGACGCCTTGTCCCGTCTTGCCGATCTGGCATACAACGCGGACAACCTGGCTGAGCCCGCTGAAGAGTTGGGTGTTCCCCTGAAGACTGCCAATCTGTTTTCGCGCGAGAGCGCATCTGGCGTCCTTTCTAACGGGCAGGTTATCGAGGCTGCTTTCTCTGTGGAAGTGAAGGAAGATGGCAATACTTCAGATGTGATCAACCTGAACAATGAGCATTCTGTCGTTTTGCGGGTCACCGACTCCAAGCCCGCGGGTACCTACCCTCTGGAAGAGGTTCGCCAGCAAATTGTTGACCGTTTGAAGCGTGATAAGGCCAGTGAGCAATTGGCTAAGCAAGCGGAAGAGCTTAAAGAGAAGCTCGCTACTGGTACTAGTTTTGCAGAACTGGCAGAAGCGCAAGGTTTAACCCTGGAGACCAGTGATAAAACTCGTCGCGGTGGTTTTGCTCAGCGCGGTGAGATTAATGCCAAGGCATTTGCATTGCCTGCACCATCTGCTGGCAAAGATGAAGTGACCAGCTTCGCTACAAATAATGGTGATCTGGTAGTTCTCGATCTGCGCAGCGTGCGCCCGGGCGAACTGTCCAAGCAGAGCAAAGAGCAGCGTCAGGCACTGATGCAGCAATTGGCCTCTGTAAATGGTGGGGCCGAGTTAGCAGCTATCCAGCGCTACTTGTCCGATCAGGCAAAAATCGATCTGGCCTCATCTGCCGAGTAACGGTTGTTATTGAGCCATAAAAAAACCCGGCAATTGCCGGGTTTTTTTATGGCTAACTCCCTGTAGGGTAGTGTGCGCTTTAAGTGTTGCTGGCACTATCCACAAATAAGGTTAAGCGCTGTCCGGGTTGTAAATACTTGGACTTGTTTATCTTATTCCAGCGGAGAATATCATCGATTTCGATACTGAATTTATTGGCTATCCGATATAGAGAGTCGCCGCTGCGTACCCGGTAAGAAACCTTGCGGGTAGTGCGGTTGTTCTCTGATACTGCGGGGGAGCCGTTGTAAGCCACCAGGGTGCGTCCAGGGCGCAGGGTGTCTCCCGGTGCCATGCTGTTCCAGCTGGCCAGTTGCTTTACGGTCACATCCAGCTTGCGTGAAATCCCCCAAAGGCTGTCGCCAGGGCGTACAGTGTAATTAACTTTCTGGCCCTTGCCGGAAGACTGCTTGCGTTTAACTCGCTGATCGAGCGCGTAGGCGTACTGTCCCGCGGGGCCCGATGCGCTGGGGATTAAGAGTGTTTTACCGGCGCGAATATTATTGCTGCGCAGTTTGTTTGTCTCGCGTATCGCTCCGACGGTGGTCTGGTAGCGGCGAGCGATAGTGGAGAGGGTGTCGCCTCGGGCAATGGTGTAGCGCTGCCAGCTTACCCTCTCTTCCTTGGGAAGTTGTGCCAGGGCGCTCTCAAACTTTTCCTGGGTCTCTATTGGGATCAGTAGTTGGTGGTTTCCGTTGGGGTCGGTTGCCCAGCGGTTATAGCCTGGGTTCAGTAGGTACAGCTCTTCAATCTCAATTTCTGCAAGTTCTGCAGCTTGGGCCAGATCGATCTGACTGCCTACATCGACACGGGCGTAGTAGGGCTCATTGGAGACATCATGCAGTGGGATTTTGTAATGGTCCGGGCGGGATATAACCTCCGCCAGAGCCAGCAACTGGGGTACATAGCGCTTGGTTTCCCGCGGTAGTTTGAGATCCCAATAACTGGTGCCAAGCCCGTTGCGACGATTGCGCTCTACGGCTCTGCGAACCGTTCCCTCACCGGCGTTGTAAGCAGCGAGTGCCAGCTCCCAGTCCCCATCAAAGCGATCGTGTAGGTAGTTGAAGTACTTTGCCGCAGCCTGGGTGGATTCATGGACATCGCGGCGTCCGTCATACCACCAGTTTTGTTCGAGCCCGAAAGAGCGCCCGGTGGCCGGGATAAACTGCCACATACCGGAAGCCCGTGCGTGGGAGTAGGCGAAGGGGTCGTATGCACTCTCGACAATGGGGAGCAGCGCTAATTCAAGTGGGAGATTTGCCTGTTCCAGCTGTTCTGCAACATGGAAAATATAGCGGCGAGAGCGCTCGGTTACCCGAGCCATATAGCCCTCATTGCGGGCGAAGTAAGCAATATATTCCTTAACCTTGGGGTCGCTGGTGTGGTGATCCAGGGCGAACCCCTGACGAAGTCTTGCCCAGATGTCTACGGGGGGAGGGACCGCTTCAGAGGGGTCGTGTTTTTTAACAGCTCGGTCACTCGCGACAGAGGTTTCCTCTGCAGGGATATTTTCAGTTTCAGGCGCAGAGGCCTGTTCCGGTAATTGCGAGCAGGCCCCTACCGTAGCGGCTAGTAATGCTACGGCAAAATTCTTGTGAACCATGTGTGATATCCGCGAGTCTTTCTTGTAATTCATCCTGACGCATTTCAGAACAATTATTGGTAAAGCGCCAGGCATTTGGTCAATTACTTTTGATTCTAATTAGGCAAATTAGTTTCGGTCAATATTGACGGTTAAAAAGTATGCGAATTGCTAGTTTATCACCCAGCCTGAGAGGAGTTTAGGTGAAGTTGGGCGTTTAGAAGTTGTCCTTCCAGCCGCGCAAGCTCGCAAAAATATCTACGTTATCGCTTCCGTCATTTAACTCCGCTCTCGAATTGATAGCTGTCTGCCTAACTTCCGGATACTGACAGCGAAGAAATGGGTTGGTGTCTAGCTCAAGGGCGATAGTTGAAGGCAAAGTTGGCTTGTTTTCTACTCTCAAGGCTTTGCACTGAGCAGCCCTTGCCTCAATGGCTTGATTGTTAGGCTCTACCGTTTGGGCAAACTTCAGGTTGGCGAGTGTGTACTCGTGTGCAGGATAGACAAAAGTTGCGGCGGGTAATTTACTGAGCTTTTGCAGAGAATGGTACATCTGCTCTGGAGTGCCTTCGAACAACCTGCCGCAGCCAGCGGAAAAAAGAGTGTCACCACAAAAAAGGTGTAATTGTTCACCGCCTGCTGCTGTGGTTTCATTCAAAACCAAAGCTAAGTGGTCTAGAGTGTGCCCCGGAACAGCGTGTACCTGGAAGGGCATGCCAAGGACCTGTAAGGAATCTCCACCGGCAATGGGGTGAGTGACACCGGGTATGTGCTCGGGGCCATAGACAGGGCACTGGTACTGGTGGCAAAGCGTTTCGATGCCACCGGTATGGTCATAGTGGTGATGAGTAATGAGAATGCCGCTGAGTATGGTCCCCTCTAGGGCCTTTTCTACTGGCACAGCATCACCAGGGTCGACTACCCAGTGCTGACCATCTTTTTGCAGGTGCCAGATATAGTTGTCATTAAAGGCGGGGATTGGCGTGATGGATAGCATAATCGAATCGTCTTTTCGCTGAATAGCAGAACAATATCATGGAAGGCGTGAGACGGTGTGAATTGTTACCTGAGGACTGGTTTACTTAGAGTAAGGCCCTGGAAACATCGCCCGAGTGTAGAATTGAATAGCTGTTAAATTGATCAATGGAGATATGATGACCGGAAAGAGCAGGCCTGGTAATGATGAGGAGCAATCCCCTCTTGGCAAGGTCTGCCCAGCGCTATCCCATTGGTTTTCCAGTTCGCTGGGAGAGGAGATTCTCTCGCAACAGCTGGCATTGGCCCAACCCTTAGTGGAGGGCTTTTTCGGTTATCACTTTCTACAGGCCAGCGTGACCCAATCCGTTGATTTTGGCGCCTTCAGTCGTATCAATCATCGTTTTCGATTGGGGGCGACCTCTGAGCAGGGCGGGGCTGCGGTAGTGGAGTTCGAGCAACTGCCCCTCCCTGCCGATTCAATCGATGTAGTACTGCTGCATCACCTTTTGGACTTCTCCAGTCATCCCCACCAAGTATTGAGAGAGGCGGCCAGGGTTTTGATACCCGGTGGTCATATGCTGCTAATCGGGTTTAACCCGTTTTCCTTGCTTGGCTTGTCCCGTCTGTTATTTTCCAGAGGGGCTTACCAGCGCGGAAATCAACTGCGGGCTGCTCGAATTGCCGACTGGATGAATCTGTTGGACTTGCAGGCTGAGAGGGTAGATCGCGGCTTCTTCCGCTTGCCATTACAGCAAAAGGAATTGCTATCCAAGACGGCTTGGATGGAGCGCCTTGGCTCCCGCTTGCACTTGCCATGGGGGGGCTTTTACATCATAGTCGCCCGCAAAGAAGTGGCACGTGTTCGCACTATTAAAATCAATTGGCGGGCCGAGAGAAAGCCCGCTTTGGTTGCCACCCCGTCGAGCCCTCGCGTTGCAGCACGCGGGAAGCATCAAAAGCGCTGATTTCGCTGAAAATCGGCCCCATATCTAATTTTGGCGTAAGTTTTGAAACAAATTACTATCTATACAGATGGCGCTTGTCGCGGTAATCCTGGTCCCGGCGGTTGGGGTGCTCTGTTGGTGTACGGTGAGCGGGAGAAAGAAATGTTTGGTGGGGAGGCGCATACCACCAATAATCGTATGGAATTGTTAGCTGCAATCAAAGCTTTGGAGGCTCTTAAACAGCCGTGCAAAGTTGATTTGCATACTGACTCACAGTACCTGCGCCAGGGAATTACCGGCTGGATTAACAACTGGAAAAAGAACGGTTGGAAGACAGCGAGTAAGAAGCCTGTCAAAAATGCAGACCTATGGCGGCAGTTGGATGAGAGCGTCTCCGAGCATGATGTAGAGTGGCACTGGGTTAAAGGTCATGCCGGCCACCCGGGCAATGAGCGGGCCGATCAGTTGGCAAATCGTGGCGTCGATGAGCTGGAGTCCTGAGGGGAATATTGCATATGCGTCAAGTGGTTCTCGATACAGAGACAACAGGTCTCGATCCCAAAAGCGGCCATCGTATTATTGAAATTGGTTGCGTAGAGCTGGTTAATCGGAAGTTGACTGGCCGTCACTATCACCAGTACATCAACCCGCAGCGACAAGTGGAAGATGGGGCTATTGAGGTCCATGGAATCACTAATGAATTCCTGGCGGATAAACCCGTATTCGCTCAGATCGCCGATGAATTTATGACCTTCTGTGAAGGTGCAGAGCTGGTTATTCACAACGCGCCCTTCGATGTCGGTTTTATTGATGCTGAGCTGAGGCTGCTGGGTAATCCGCGCTGGCGCAATATCAATGCGCATTGTGGGGTTTTGGATACCCTGACAATGGCCCGGGAAAAGCACCCCGGGCAGAAAAACAATCTGGACGCCCTTTGTAAGCGCTACTTTGTCGATAACTCCCAGCGGGATTTGCACGGCGCATTGCTGGATGCGGAGATTCTTGCCGACGTCTACCTGATGATGACCGGTGGCCAAACCGATTTGGTGTTGGCACAGGGTGATTCCTCGGAAGGGGAGGAAGGTAAGAAGGCGGAAAATGATGCGGCGGGTGAAGCTATTCGTCGCCTATCGGCAGATCGCGCGCCCCTGCTAGTAGCGCGTGCTACGCCACAGGAAGCTGAAGCGCATCAATCGATGCTAGGTTTGCTGGAGAAATCAGCGGGCAAACACTTCTGGTAGCACATCAATGAAGAGGTGTTCTCTTTAACCTTGATGTTTATTGCGCTTTTCTTTTTCTGAGCGGGTGGGAATTATCAATCCCCACCCATCCAGATAGTCTCTTATACAAGTTCTCTTTAGATCGCGTAGACCACGCAAATCAAAGCAACAATACTCAGTACGATGGTATAGGGCAGAGCCATGATCACCATGCGGCCATAAGATAGGCGTATGAGAGGTGCCAGGGCCGATGTCAGCAGGAACAAAAATGCAGCTTGTCCATTGGGAGTGGCAACGCTGGGTAGGTTGGTTCCGGTATTGATGGCAATGGCCAGCTTGTCAAAATGTTCTCGGGTAATGTCACCTGCGGTGAGGGCAGCTTTAACTTCGTTAATGTAAACCGTTGCCACAAAAACATTGTCGCTAATCATCGATAAAATACCGTTTGCCATGAATAGCAATCCTGGCTGCTGTTCGGGCTTTTGTGCGAGAACGAAGTTAGTTACAGGCTCGAATAGGTGCTGCTGGTGAATCACTGCAACAATTGCAAAGAAAACCACGAGCAGTGCAGTAAATGGCAGTGCCTCTTCAAACGCGTGGCCGATTCTAGCTTCTTGAACAACGCCGTTAAACGAGGTCAGAAGTACGATAATCATCAGGCCAATGATACCGACTTCGGCAACATGAAATGCCAGGGCAAAAACCAGAACCACAGCGACAATGCCCTGAATCCACAGCTCGGCAACCTGTGCCGAGGTGCGCTTCTTTTCTTCCTCTTTGGAAAAATTAACCAGTACCTCACGTACGGCGCTAGGGAGCTGGGCTCCATAGCCAAACATTTTAATTTTCTCCAAAAAGAAACAAGTAGCTAGGCCGGCAAAGAATGTTGGAATGGTCACTGGGGCCATCTGCAGGAAAAACTGTACAAATTCCCATCCAGCTTTCTCAGCGATCAGCAGGTTTTGCGGTTCTCCAACCAAGGTGCAAACACCACCGAGAGCAGTGCCTACGGCGCCATGCATGATCAGGCTGCGAAGGTAAGCTCGAAACTGGTCCAAGTCTTCGCGGTGATACTCCACGACATGCTCATCGTTGGAGTGGTCGTGGTCATTGTGGTGGTGTGGCTGCTGGGAAGCGACCCGGTGATAGACTGAGTAAAAGCCTACGGCAACCGCAATCAGAACAGCAGTTACGGTCAAGGCATCTAAGAATGCTGACAGTACTGCAGATACAGCGCAGAAAAGTAGTGACAGCAGAGATTTTGAATTCACATTAATCAAAATTTTAGTGAATACAAATAGAAGCAGGCTCTTCATGAAGTAAATGCCGGCCACCATAAACATAAGCAGCAGAATAACTTCGATATTCTCAACTACCTCGTGGTAGACGGCATCGGTGCTTGTCATACCCATCAATACGGCTTCAATTGCGAGCAGTCCGCCGGGTTGAAGTGGGTAACACTTCAGGGCCATTGCCAGGGTAAAAATGAATTCACCAATAAGGACCCAGCCTGTTACAAAAGGCCCCGATACATACAGTATTAATGGGTTGAGAAGCAAAAAGGCGGCTATGGTCAATTTGTACCAATCAGGCGCTTCGCCGAGAAAATTTTCGGCAAAGGCGCGACCAAATCCGCCGCCGGATGCTGCAATGGTGTTGTTGTAAGTGTTCATCATTTACTTCCTTGGTTAACCCATATTGGTGTGGGTCAAAATGGAATCTTTGGGAATCGGCGGTGTATGCGAAATAGATACCTGAGCTCAATTATCGCTGCGTGCTTCCCCGGGTTTATTGTGCACAGATTGATTGGTTTTTGTTCTTTAACACAAAAAAACGTACAGCTTTAAACTTGAAAGTAGCAAACGCTACTGGGTTTTCTGGAAAATTCAAGTAATTTAGGGGCTTCAGCCCCGCCGCTAGGTTATTTGTCGATCATTCGGTAGAAATTGTTTGGCGAAAGGTGGACTCTTTTATTTATTGGGGTAAATTGCCCTTAATGAGGCCAGAATCATCCTGATCTGGTTGTTTTTTGTTCGATTATAGGAAGAATGCAGCGGTGCAGCCAAAGACTGAATTGCGCAAGATCAATATCACTTCTGTCAATGTAGTGAAGGATGAGCTGGTAGCTACCATCGATAATGCCGCCTCACACTTGGATAAATTTGCCGCGGATACTTCCCAAAAGCAGGCTCTCGAACAGAGTTTGGCTGCACTCAGGCAGGTTAGTGGAGTATTGCAGATGGTGCAGCTCCAGGCAGCTGAGCTCCTCGCCCAAGAGAAAATCAAAGCGCTTACAGAGGTGTTAGAGGAGAGACAGAGCGCCTCAGAAGAACTGATGGAAGCGCTGGGCACAGGTTTTTACGTAATGGGACGCTACTTGGATTTTGTCCAAAGTCGTGCCATTGCCCGTCCAGAATTGCTGATTCCCTATATCAATAATTTGCGTGCGGCCCGGTCTCAGCCCCCTGTGCCGGAAAGTCATTTTTTCCGTTGTAACTTGGAGGGGGCTGTGCCTGGTGCAGGGGCTTCTGCGGTAATGTCGGAAGACTTGAATAGTTTTGTTCGCCGATTCCGCCATATGTACCAGGTTGGTTTGTTGGCTCTGTTGCGAGGTAAACCTCGGGGCCCAGCGTACACGATGATGTCTCGCGCCCTTGAGAGAATCGCAAGCATCACCATGGGGCGCCCAAATGGGCGTTTATGGGTGGTAGCAGGGGCGGCACTTGCAGGCATGGCCTCCCAGGAAATGCGCATCAGTCGATCCCGGGTGATGGTTTTCAGTATGTTTGATCGCTGGCTGCGAGCATTACAAAAAGAGTGTGATACAGCTTTAGATCAGCCTGCGCCACCGATTTTGCTGAAAGAGTGCCTCTATTGGCTGACTCTTTCCAAGCCCGAGGGCTTTGGTGGCAAGTTGCTGGAGGCCTTCTCCGCAGAGCCACTTGATTACAGTGAAGAGGAATTAGAGCGGGAGCGAGCCACCCTTGGAGGCCCCGGCGCCACGGCAATTACCGCAGTTGCTAACGCCTTAGAGGAGGAGTTGTCCAGTGTGCGCCGGATGTTGGATGACGCTGAGTTAATTGGTACTACTACCTTGGATGCAGAAGATGGCCTCGCTTCTTCTCTACAGAGAGTGGCCGGTACCTTGCAGATGCTCAACTTCAAGCGGGTTGGAGAGAGCCTGCGCAGCGCAGTTGCGGAATACCAGAGTGCCTCCGGCGCGGGTGGTTCCATAGCGGACAGCGCACTGCAGAAACTGACAGGCCAGGTGTTGATGGTCGATAGCACGGTAACAGCGCTCAAGCAGAGTACTTCTATTGATCTGGATGAATACGGTCATGCGGATATTGCCTTTGAGCACAGCCAGTTGGCAGAAGCGGAAGTGGCTGTACTGAAAGAGGCAGAAGCCGGTTTGGCGTTGATTAAGAGAGCGCTGGCGGCCTATGCAGAGTCCGACTTTGATCATGGCCATATTCGCAATGTTTCCACTACTTTGAACTCAGTGCGCGGAGGCTTGATCGTTCTCAACTTAAGTAGAGCGGCGGCCGTAGTTGAAGGCTTGCTGAACTTTGTTGAGACTGTTATCGACCGCCATGATGCCGGTCCTGAAGTAGAGCAATCTTTGCATATTTTTGCCGATGCGATTATCAGCCTTGAGTATTATCTGGGAGAGGTAAAGCTGCATAGGCAAGCAGATATTCAATCCCTCAGTCTCGCTATCGAAAGCTTGACTGCTCTGGGTTATCCCGTTGAGGCCGCATAATTAAGGAGGTCTCCTTGGTAGATAAGTTTGTCCCAGCGGGTAATGTGTGGGCAGTCCCGGAATTTTCCCAGCATATCCTGATTGCTGATGGGCTGATTCTCTGCCGAGGAGATTTTTTCCTCCACGACGCCCAGGTGTTGGTAGCGGAGGCTGTTCAATCCAGCCACTACTTGGGAGAGTTAAGTGGGCGGGCGTGTGGTGTCCACGTTTTGTCTCGCCAGGTTGAAATTGCCGGCTATGAATGGCGAAACCTGCGCAGCCTGCTGACTTTGGTTGAGGAGCCGATGTTTGCATTGGCTGGGCGGGCGCTACAGATTTCCCATTGGGATAGCCAGCATCGATTTTGCGGTCGTTGTGGCACTCCCACCATCTATCACTCTAATGATCGCGCTCGCACCTGCCCGGCTTGTGATCTTACTGTCTACCCCAGAATCTCCCCCTGTGTAATTATGCTTGTTACCCGGGGAGATGAGTGTCTCTTGGCTCGTCACGCCTCGCGTCGAAATGCAACTTATACGGCCCTCGCTGGGTTTATAGAGCCCGGTGAGAGTGCAGAGCAAGCGCTGGTGCGTGAAGTCTATGAGGAAGTGGGGCTCAAAGTGGGTGCCCTGGAGTATGTGGGGAGCCAGTCCTGGCCTTTTCCCGGGCAGTTGATGATCGGGTATTTGGCGGAGTGGCAAGGTGGGGGATTGTGCTTGGACCCCAATGAGATAGAAGAGGCAGACTGGTTCCACTACAGCTCATTGCCAGCTATACCGCCCATACAAACCCTGTCCGGCCGCTTGATCCACACTTTTGTCGAAAAGGCTGCGGCGAAGAACCGCCCGTAAGGTTGGTTTAAAGATGTTGCGCAGTATCAGGGAGTAGAAATCATAATGTATATAGCGATTACCTTTACTATTGCCATCCTGGCGTTGTTGTTTGTGTTTTGGGGGGCGCGAGTCCTGCTATCGGGAAATTGGTTCCTGGGGTTTATACGTGGTTCCGCCGGTCTTTTTCTTTTTGCAACTGCTCTTTGGATTGTTCTGATTGCTGCAGATGTTTACAGCTATAGAAACCTGGCTGAAGAGCACAGTGTTGGCATTGTTTCGTTTCGAAAAATTGCCGAGCAGCAATTTGAAGTCAAGTTTTCTGATGCGGATGGTATAGCGCAAAAGTTTGAACTGCTTGGGGATCAGTGGCAGTTGGATGCCCGAATGCTCAAGTGGCAGGGTCCATTAGCCCGCTGGGGAATTAAGCCCGCTTATCGTCTGGACAGGTTGAGTGGTCGCTATCTCACGCTACAGGATGAGCGAGCTCGCGAGCGTTCTGTCCATGAAATAGAGGGGGCGAACTATGGCGTGGATGTTTGGCAGTTTGTACGCGGTGTTGATCGCAAGTTGCCCTTTGTTGATGCGGTATATGGCAGTGCCACATTTCTGCCTATGGAGGACGGTGCGGTTTACGAGGTGCGTATTAGCCACAGCGGTTTGTTGGCTCGCCCTCTTAATCAGCGAGCAACTTCCGCCCTGGAAGGTTGGCAGTAAAATACTGAAGCTAAATAAAAATTAGTTAAGACGGAAAATGGAGTCTAAGTGGAATTTTTAATTGAATACGGCCTTTTTCTAGCCAAAATTGTTACGGTTGTCGTGGCCTTAATGGTGTTGATAGGTTTTATTTTTGCAAATCGAGAGCAGCTGAAAGAGCGTGTTCAGGGGCATATCACAGTTACACATTTGAATGATCGCTATGAGCAGTTTAAAGAAACACTGCTTGAAGCTGTGATGGATAAGCACGAATTCGCCCGTCGTAAAAAGCAAATGGCGAAAGAAAAGAAGACTCAGGAAAAAGCCCTGGCTAAAAAACATAAAGCTGAGAGCAAAAAGCAACCTGAAAAAAGTGCTGCTACTTCTTCCGACGTTGCTAAAGAGGAAGGAGAGCATGAGTCCAAGAGTATAAAAGGGGAGTTGGTCTCCGAGCGCAAGCGTGTCTTTGTTATGCAATTTAATGGGGATATCAAGGCGAGTGCGCTTTCCCATTTGCGTGAAGAGGTGACGGCCATTCTTCAAGTGGCAGAGTCCGGAGATGAAGTTCTTCTTTGTCTTGAAAGCCCTGGGGGCATGGTGGCGAACTATGGTTTGGCCGCCAGTCAGTTAACCAGGATTCGCAGTGCAGGTATCCATTTGACTATTGCTGTCGATAAAGTAGCTGCCAGTGGGGGCTATATGATGGCCTGTGTTGCAGACCGTATTCTGGCAGCACCCTTTGCGATGTTGGGCTCTATTGGTGTTTTAGCTCAGATGCCGAACTTTAACCGCCTGCTGAAGCGCAATGATATCGATTACGAACTGTTTACTGCGGGTCAGTACAAGCGCACTGTAACCATGTTTGGTGAAAATACTGAGGAAGGTAAACAGAAGTTCCAAGAGGATTTAGATGAGATCCATATTCTGTTTCAGCACTTTGTCGGGGAGTACCGTCAAAAACTTGACGTCGACAAAGTTGCCACGGGCGAGGTTTGGTTCGGGCAAAAAGCTCTATCCTTGGGACTGGTCGATGAACTGAAAACATCAGATGAATACTTGACCAGTTGTGCTAAGGACTGCGACTTATATCAGGTGGAATTCAAAGAACGGAAAAATATAGCTAAGAAAATAGGGTTGGCGGCAGAAGCCGGTGTGGAATCGGCGGTCACTCGTCTCTTTTCACGGCTGGCGGCTCTGCGTCATCAGGCTCAATAGTTGTAACGCTACAGGTTGATAGTGTTGCGGGATACACCCCATGGAAATAGATAGGGATGAAAAATTTCGGGCAATTCAGGTTGCCGAAGTAGCTTCGGGAAAGTTTGACCAGTCTGTTGTTGAGCGTCAGGTTTCTGAGCTTCCCGATAACCCCTTGCTGTTGGCCGTAAGTTATTCATCCTTGAATTTCAAAGATTCTTTATCTGCGTTTGGCAATCGTGGGATTACTAATACCTACCCCCATACCCCGGGTATTGATGCGGTGGGCAAAGTGCTGTTCGATCGGAGCAAGATGTTTCAACCTGGTGCCGAATTATTGGTCAATGGCTACGATTTGGGCATGAATACTTCTGGTGGACTTGCAGAGCGTATTGCCGTTCCTCCGCAATGGGCCTTGCCAGTCCCCGAGGGCCTAACAGCTTGGGAGTCTATGGCACTGGGTACGGCGGGTTTTACCGCCGCACTTTGTGTTGAAAAGCTCCTGGAGTCCGGCGCATCTCCTGAGGATGGAGAGATTCTGGTAACAGGTTCAACCGGGGGCGTCGGCTCTGTTGCCGTCGCCTTGCTGGCGAAGCTAGGCTTTCGTGTCGCAGCAGTGACGGGAAAGTTGGAGTCTGCTGATTATTTGGCGAGATTGGGCGCATGGAAGGTTCTCGACCGGGATACGCTGGCCCCTTTTGCCAATAAAGCGATGGCCAAGCCATTGTGGGCTTGGGCTGTAGATACTGTGGGCGGGGAAACGCTTTTTAATGTCATTAAATCCCTGCGCTACGGCGGCGGAGTGGCTGCTTGTGGTATGGCTTCAGGTGCTCAATTTCACGCCAATGTGTTTCCATTTATCTTGCGCGGTATTAGTTTGTTGGGTGTGGATAGCGCTGTTTTGCCAATAGAAAAGAAGGCAGAAGTATGGAAGCGGTTGGCCAGTGAGTGGTATATCGGCGATAAGCTCGACAGTATTGCGGAGAATATTAGCCTTGATCAGGCTCCAGAGTTTCTTGCGCGCTTAAATAGAGGGCATGGAATAGGTCGTTACGTTGTAGATATGGCTCTCTAATAGATCTATCGATTTAGAATAATAAGTACACTTAAAAGATTCTATTTATCTTACCAAATATCCCCGACAACTCTGAATCTGAGTTGTATATGGGCTTTTTTCTCAATAGCCTTTAAGCGGACTCTGTTGTTTGCGGGCTTGTTGTATTGGAAGAAAACTTTGTCGACAAGTAACAGTGAAAGTAACAAACCTGGCCAGCGTAACGCTCTGGTTCTCTCTGGGGGCGGTGCGCGTGCTGCTTATCAAGCAGGTGTTTTAAGGGCGCTTGCGGAACTGGTGCCAGAAGATAATCCTCGGCCCTTTCAAATAATCTGTGGCACCTCTGCAGGAGCGATGAACGCGATGCTTCTCGCCTCTCATACAGGCACCTTTAAAGAAGCTGTCGACAGAATGTGCTCAGTTTGGTTGCAGCTTAGTGTTGAGCAAGTTTATCGCACCAGTTGGCGTAGTTTACTTGGAAACCTGTTTTCTATCAGTCGTTCGCTCTTGAACCAAGGTGTGGGTAGACAAAAACCTTTGGCACTCCTGGATAACAGTCCGTTACGCAGCTTGGTTGAGCGCGAGATAAACTTTGACAATATTCAAAAAAATATTTCGGCTGGGCATTTGCATGCCACAAGTGTTAATGCGCTTTCTTATAGTGAAGGGCAGTCCGTCAGCTTTTTTCAGGGAGCGGAGAATGTTAAAGGATGGCAGAGGTTTCGTCGCTTTGGAGTGCCTACTCAATTAACCTCGGACCACCTATTGGCGTCAGCAGCAATTCCTGCCATTTTCCCGGCGGTCAAATTGGATGGAGTTTATTTTTGCGATGGTGCCATTCGTCTGATGGCCCCGATTAGCCCGGCTCTGCATCTCGGTGCCAAGCGTGTCTTTGTGGTGGGTGTGTCGGACAACCGTTCTCCAGCCCATTGGGGGAGTCGCAACAGTCCTGCGCAGATGGAGTCCCCTTCGATGGCGCAAATAGCTGCTCAGTTATTCAATGCCGCATTTATCGATAGCTTGGAGGCAGACTTGGAGCATCTGGATCGAGTAAATATGTTACTTGACTATGTGGATCCAACAGATCACACGGATTTGAAATTGTTGCGTTCGGTAGAGTCGGTTGTTATTGAGCCCTCGCAGAGTTTAGGGCGTCTTAGTGGCAGAAAACTTGGTCACCTCCCCTCGGCGCTACGCTGGTTGTTCCGCTCAACGGGTGCGACCAATCCCGGTGGCGGTGTTTCCGCAGCCAGTTATCTATTATTTGAAAGGCCATATATCGAAGAACTTATCGATCTCGGCTATCAGGATGCCATGTGGGAAAAAGATAAATTGCGCAGTTTTCTACAGCCGGAGCCGGAAGGTAAAACTGAGCGCAAGGGGCTATTTGGGATTCGCAGTAAATCTCAGGAAGAGGCTTCTCACGGTAATTCTGAACACTAACTTTAGTTTCTGCGCCCCTTATTGGCGTGACTACCGCCTTTCATCTCAGTGAATGTTTTTGCATCAAGTTTCTAAAGGGCGTTAAACGCCCTTAAATCCAATATTGTTCCGCCAAGACGGCGGAAGCCTTTAGCATTTAATTTCGCGCTTTCTTATGATTTTCTCGGGCTGTGTGTGCCCTCACTCATCCGAACAAGTAGCTTCTATATTTAATAGTGATGTCAATGCTGTCGGGTATTATTCAAGATGTTTTCTGTGTTTTTACTCGTGACTCTTTTTTCATTTAGTACAGGTAATCAGGATTTCGCCCAGATGATCGGTAGGGTTGATCGGGTTGAATATTTGGGGGGAGGCTTGGTTGTTTCTGGGTGGGCGTGTCAGAAAGGAGTATTCAAGTCAGTTTCTGTTGGCCTTTATCTAGGTGGAGACAGTAGAAGCGGGTTTCCATTAAAAGTTTCCAGAGCTGATCAGAAGTCGTCAAAGGGAATTGCCAATATATGTGATACCCAGGGCGTTCCCCATGGATTCAAGTTTTATTTGAATTATGAGGAAATGAAAAAGTTTGTAAGAAAGAAGATCTATGTATACGGGTTTTCATCAAATCAAGGTAGATTCAGTGCAATTTCAAATTCTGGTAGATATCGGGTTGGGATTCCCTATATGAAATATACCGATATTACCTTGTTGCGAAGAACTTTTGATTTGCAGCCACTGGCTACGTTTGATGATCAGCATTTAAATTTAATTCCAATGCCCGGTGATGGGTATGCTCTGGAAGCTCAGTATATTCCTTATGAAAAGGGTTCTGAGAGAATTAGTACATCAACCCAATTAGCCAAATCTGTTTCATCGGCAACTCTCGCTTACGATGTGAAGTTTCATCGGAACTTCGAGTTTGTTAAGGGAGGTAAGCTACACGGCCTTGCTGGTGGGGGGCAGGCTTCAGGATGCGTACCTATTGATCCGAAGAGTTGGAGTGTGCGGGTTAAGTTTGGTGCGGAGGGTAGGGTCGGGCTCTATACCTATCATCAGGATAGAGTCGCTCGGTGTGGAGATGGGTATCAAGGGAATGACAGCTTTAGATTTGAGCGGGATACTTGGTATCGGATTGAGTTGTTTGTGCAATTAAATAGCAGTGCAAATAATGCTGACGGATATATCGAGCTATTTATAAATGGCAACAAAATTGTAGAGGAACAAGGGTTACGGCTGACTGGTAGTGATAGGGTAGCTATTGATAAATTTCAGTTCAGTACTTTTCATGGCGGTAGTTCAGCTTTGTGGTCACCCTCCAAAAAAGTCTATGCCTACTTTGACAATATTTCAGTGAAGCAAGGGAGAAAGATATATGGCCTTAAGGGGGCTGTATGCGAAAATGAGAAAGCTGGAATATACAATGGGTCGGGAGCTTGCTGTTCCAGCTCGTGTGGGGCCTGTGGCGGCCCTGGGTGCGGCCAATTAAATGGCGGAAGCTCAGCCTGCTGTACATCGGAAATTATTAATTCAGCGCCATTGTGCTCCTATCCTGGGCAGGTCGCCCCATGCACTATGTAAGGCTTGAGGGTTTCTGAGTAACTCAGAGGCTTTATAAATTAAAGTTTCCATTTAAATCGCTGAATTAATTGCAAGAAATTTCCCTGTATTTCGCATTGTATTTTCAGCTGAGAACCGCTCACCGGATGTTCAAGCTTGAGCTCAGATGCATGCAAAAGCAGTCGAGAGCACTCGAGCCTGTTGGCAAAGAAACGATTATGGGTTGACTTTCCATATTTCGGGCAGCCAATTAGAGGGTGGTGGATATGCTTGAAATGCCTTCTTATTTGGTGGCGCCGCCCTGTTTTCAATTGGATTTCTACTAGGGAATACCGGCTGGTTGGGTAGCGGTCAACCTCATAAGGTAGCTCAATAGTCTCCAAGCGTCGGTACAATGTAACAGCCTGCTGACGCGGCAGGTCCGTTTTTGGTCGCTTCCTCTGGTGTTTGAAGTCGGCAACAGGGGGGAGGGCATAGTCAATGACACCTTCTTCCGGGCTATACCCTCTACATACAGCAATATATTTTTTTGATGATAAATCACTTTCCAGCTGCTGCTGTACCTGCGCAGCAATCTCGCTGCTTTTCGCAAAAATAATAACACCGGAGGTAGGCTTATCCAGTCGATGTACTGGATAAAGAAAGCTACCACATAGGTCCCTCAAATATTGCAAAAGTACACACTTTTCATTGCGGTCTATTTCTGATCTGTGAACAAGCCACCCCTCTGGTTTATAAGCGGCAATTAAGTAGTCGTCTTCAAAGAGAATGGTTGGTTCTTGAGTGGTCATTTTGGGGGTGTGGCGACTGGACTGTAATTTCGGTAACACGATTTTATGGCATAGCGAGCCCTCAAGCTATGTTGAAAAGTAAAAGTTGGTTAGTGAATTCAGGGTAGAATTTTTATCGATAGGCAAAAAACAGGCTTGACATGGTACCAAATGAGAATAAACTGCACCTAAATTCCATTGCTGATCTAGTTTCAAGGTTAGCATTCTAATTGGCAGTATTTTTGAAGTGGATCGCACCACTAAGGAGCCGTGAAATGCGAAATGTAGATATCAAGAGTTTATTTGTTTAATTGCTTTTCACGCGCTTGAGCTTGGAAAGTGATATTGCTTTCCAAGCCAGACCTTCCAAAAGCCCTGGCAAATGCCGGGGCTTTTTTGTTTTAGCTTGGATTGCCGTTTCAGTTAAGTGGATTAATCCAGGGATAAAATATGCCTGTAAAAACAGTGTTAAATCGAAATGCACCGCCTGGCACGGTACCGGTAAAAATCTATACCGATGATATTGAGCCCCAGGCAATGCAACAGTTAAAGAATATTGCCCAGCTTCCTATTGTGCACTCCCATGTTGCTGCTATGCCGGATGTGCATTTGGGAAAGGGGGCAACGGTAGGATCGGTGATTCCAACGGTAAGTGCGATAATTCCTGCTGCCGTTGGGGTGGATATTGGTTGTGGAATGAATGCGGTGCGAACTTCCCTACATGCCCATCAGCTGCCAGACAATCTGAAAGCACTGCGGGACGCCATTGAGGTGAAAGTGCCGGTTGGTCAGGGACGACATAAACTGATCAGCGCCAGGGAATCTGCCTGCAAACTTTTAGCTCCCGGTGTGGATAGATTGTTTTCAAAGCATCCAGGGCTACTGAAGAAACTGCATCAGCCACAAAAAACCTGAGTGACCCAAATGGGTACATTAGGGGGTGGCAATCACTTTATCGAAGTTTGTATTGATGAGAGTGGTGCTGTCTGGGTGATGTTGCATTCAGGGAGTCGAGGGATTGGCAATGCTATTGGTCAGCATTTTATCCAGTTGGCCCGACGGGATATGGCTGGGCATATGCACAATCTTCCGGATAAGGATCTGGCCTATTTCTCAGAAGGCTGCCAGAATTTTGACGATTATATTGAGGCGGTTAATTGGGCGCAGGAATATGCGCGCTGGAACAGGCAGGAAATGATGAAGCTTGTGCTTGGATGCTTGAAGGTAAGCTTGCCAAAGTTTACTTTGACCACAGAGGCAATTAACTGCCACCACAATTATGTTGTTCGCGAGCGCCATTTTGATAGAGATGTATTCGTGACTCGCAAAGGGGCTATTAGTGCTCAGAGAGATCAGTTGGGAATTATTCCCGGCTCTATGGGGGCTAAGTCATTTATCGTGCGTGGGCTTGGCAATAAGGAATCTTTTTGTTCCTGTGCACACGGAGCTGGTCGAAAAATGAGTCGTACAGCGGCTCGCCAGCGTTTTACCAGAAAGGACTTGGAAGATCAGACTCGAGGTGTGCAATGCCGTAAAGATAAGGGTGTTCTGGATGAGATTCCTGCTGCTTATAAGGATATTGACCAGGTGATGGAGAACCAGTCGGATCTTGTGGGAGTGGTGCACACGCTACGCCAGGTAATTTGTATCAAGGGGTAAATATGGAGGTATCAATACAAGTTTTGAGTGAGAAGATACTTGGAAGAGTGGATCTACTAAAAGTAAAAGGTGAAGTTTTATGAAAAAGAAAGAAAAAATTCGTAGTTACGTTGCGCGTAATCCGCTAATGAGAAAGGGCGGTGCCCACGTAAGGGCAAAATCTTCGGGGCGTTTCGCTAGCAAGCAGAAACTACGTAAAGAGGTGCGGGAGTGCGACTCCCGCCCTCAGGCTTTTGCTGCTATTTTTTCTTTGATATCGCCTCTTTACTAGCCGTGTTTTCTGCTAGCCTATTTCCCATCAGGCCAGTTGGGTAGAGCTTCCAAATATACCCAGCGCTTCTTAAATAACTTAAATAGTGAAATTTCGTGAATCAGGTGTTCTTGGTCATTTTCTGTATACCAAGCCTTAAATTCCACAATCGACTTTTTTAGTCCCGCCTTGCTCTTAATAACTTCCAATTGTGTCCACTGGGTTTCAATATCCTCAGCTTGCAGTTCTGGGCAGGTGTCGGGATGCCAGGTTTTTTTCAGGTACCGAAAATTTCCGGTTGCAAAGGCCGTATAGCGACTGCGCATAACCGCTTCTGCATTATTGGGGTAAGCCTTTCCCGACAAATAGAGTCCGCAGCAGGTATCAAGGGGCTTGCCCGATCCACAGGGGCAGTACCGATCCGTCATAAATCATCTCTCCAGCGTGAACTTAACGCTCTCGTAACACTTTTTAACCATGTTTTCTGGTGAGGGAGCGTAGCATAGCTTGACCTTTGAATTGTTGCCGCTAAGATACCGACCAACCGGTTGGTTTTGATTGGTGATGCCCAGGAGGTCATGTGTCGAGAGTCGACAAAGCTGCCATTGTCCGAGCAGCAGAAGAAGTAGTCCGGGATCGCGGGGCGCGCAAGTTGACCCTGGATGCGGTGGCTGCACAGTGCGGGCTCAGCAAGGGCGGTTTGATTCATCATTTTCGAACTAAGCAGTCACTCCTGAAGGCGATGCTGGAGGCGGCAATAGCTCGTGAAGATGACAGTGTTGCCACTTTTGTGTCCTCCGGGGACAGCTTGTTGGTGTCGCGCTTGAAGAGCATTTTTGAATTGATGGAGGACGACAAGGGGCTGCCTCGCTCACTGATCGCCGCCGTGGCCGAAGACCCCATGTTGCTGGGACCGGTAAAAGACAAAGAGGAGCAGCAGCGTCGCGATATCTGCGATGCGTATCGTGACCCGGAAATGGCGGAACTGCTAATCCTGGCGGCCCAGGGCATGTTCCTGGGTCGCGTACTCGGTGTGGTTGAGTCTGAAGACCCGATTATTGAACGTTTACAGGGACGTCTGCTGGCGCTCTCTGCCGACCTGAACTAAAGGTCAGCCCCAGTTAATACAGTTTGTGGATGATGAATATGAATATATCGCCAAGATCGCGTTTCTCATTGGCTGTTTTGATCGCAGCAGTTGCAGTTCTGGCAGGATGCTCCGAATCGAAGACGGAGCAAGCGCAAGCAGAGCACGTCTGGCCCGTGAAAGTAGCTACCGTTGCCAGTAATGACCAGGTCAAAGATCGACAGTTTGCCGGTCGTGTTAAGGCAGTGCAGAGTGTCGATCTATCTTTCCAGGTTGGTGGGAAGCTGGACAAGCTCACAATTCGCGAGGGTGAAATTATTCCAAAGGGAACCCTGATTGCAGAACTTGATCAGCGGGATTACCTGCGCAGGGTAAAAGAAGCCCGATTAAATGTAGAGTTGCTGGAAAAAACCCTCAATCGTCAGCGCTCTCTGGCAGGGTCAAAAGTTATTTCACAGCAGCAGCTGGATGAAACGAAAAGTAACTTTGACTTGGCTAAAGTTACCCTGGAACGTGCTGAGCAGGACCTGGCATATACCCAGCTAAGGGTTCCATTCGATGCTTTGGCGACCCGCCAGCTGGTAGAGAATTACACCAACGTCCAGGCCGGCCAGGCAATTGTCCGTTTGCAGAATATTTCTGAAGTTCGAATTCAAATCTCCGTGCCTGAAAAGCTGTTGGCCACGGTTAATGAAGAGCAAGTCAACTCCATGACCGCCGAATTTGAATTTTTGCCGGGCAAGGAGTTCCCACTTACTTACCGTGAGCACCAGGCTGAGGCAGACAGTGTTACCCAGACTTACGTTGTCGAGTTTGGAATGCCCCGCCCCGAAAATGTACAGATCCTTCCCGGCATGACCGCTCGCGTTAGTGTGAAGTTGAATAAAGCGAGTGGTGACCTGTGGGTTCCCCTTTCAGCAGTGCAGACTGGCCCGGAAGGTAAGCCCTATGTTTGGCAAATTAATGCAGACCAGTCTGTTTCCAAAGCTTCCGTCACCCTCGGGCGAACTGATGGTGAGTCGGTTCAGATTAAAGATGGCATTAGCCCCGCTATGAAACTGGTTGCTACCGGCGGCCAGCATCTTTATGACGGTGCAAAAGTACGCAATTACGCGCAGCACTAATTAGTGTGTTAGCTCTGGCCCTGTTAACAGTAGGGAAAATGTTGTGAAGATTTCTGACATATTTATAGAAAAGCCAGTTTATAGCTGGCTATTGATGTTGATTTGCTTAATCGGTGGTCTTTGGGGGCTTTCAGATATTGGCCGCCTGGAAGATCCTGCGTTTACGATCAAGGAAGCCCGTGTTTACACCTTCTACCCAGGCGCCAGCGCCCAGCGTGTAGAAGAGGAGGTCACCGAAAAGCTTGAGGTGGCCATCCAACAAATGGGACAGCTGGACAAGGTCTCTTCCACCTCAAGTCCGGGAATGTCTGAAATTCGGGTGGAAATCAAGGATCAGTATGCCTCGCAGGAGCTTGCCCAGGTTTGGGATGAATTGCGGCGCAAGGTTAACGATGCTCAAAGTGATCTGCCCAGCGGTGCTTTACCCTCTATCGTGAATGATGACTTTGGTGAGGTTTACGGTATTTATTATGCGATTACCGGAGAAGGGTTTTCGCTGACTGAAATGCGTGAAATTACCAAAGCAATTCGCCGGGAGTTACTGGGAGTTGAGGGGGTTGCCAAGGTTTCCCGCTCAGGCATTATCGACGAAGTGGCTTACCTGGATATTGACGAGTCCCGCCTGGCCCAGTTTGGTTTTTCCCTGGATGACTTAGCGCAGGTACTGCAATCTGAAAGTTCGACCCAGAAAGTCGGCGAGATTGGAGGCCAGGATTTACGTACCCGTATACTGGTCGATAATCCTGCGAGTGACCTGGAATCCATTCGTAATATTCTCGTCGGCGTGCCCGGCTCTACCGCGATGCTGGCCGTCCGTGATATCGCCGATATTTCTCTCGGTTACGATGAGAGCCCCAGCTTTATTGCCCGATTTGATGGCAAGCAGGCCATTCTGCTGGGTGTGGCCGGTGCGGAAAATACCAATATCGTGAACGTTGGCAAGGCGGTAGAGGCCAGGCTGGAGCAGATTAAACAGGCATTGCCCCTGGGTGTAGAAATCCATCCTATCTACGAGCAGCACCAGGTAGTAGAGGAGAGTGTTGACGGTTTCCTCTTTAACCTGGTTTCTTCTGTCGTGATCGTTACTCTAGTACTTTGTGTATTTATGGGCTGGCGTTCCGGTGTTGTGGTTGGCACTGTCCTCGGTTTGACCGTTTTGGGCACCGTGTTAATCATGAACCTGTTTGGCTTGAATTTGCAGCGGATCTCTCTCGGTGCCCTGATTATCGCCATGGGTATGTTGGTTGATAATGCCATTGTGGTTGCCGAAGGGATGCTGATGGGGGTTCAGAGAAAAGAAGAGCCTAAGAGTGCTGCCAGGCGTGTAGTCTGCCAGACTTTCTGGCCACTGCTGGGCGCGACCATTATCGGTATTATGGCGTTCTCCGGTATCGGTCTGTCCGATGATGCTACTGGCGAATTCCTTTTCTCCCTGTTTGCGGTAATTGGTATCTCCCTGTTACTCAGCTGGATACTGGCGATTACTATTACCCCTTACTTGGGCTATCACCTGTTTAAGCCGGGTAAGCAAGCCGACTCGGAAGATCCTTACGATGGCCGCTTCTACAATATGTACTCCGGTGCTCTATCAGGAGCTTTGAAGCGCAGGGGCCTGACCATTGCAGTACTTATTGTGGTGACTCTGGTCAGCTACTTTGCTTTCGGGTTTGTGAAGCAGGGGTTCTTCCCCAATTCAAATGCTCCACTTTTTTATGTTAACTATTTCATGCCTCAGGGCAGTGATATTAATCGTACTGATAAGGCGCTTCAGGAAGCGACTGCATTCTTCCAGGAACAGGATGAAGTTGTCTCCGTGACGGCAGTAGCTGGTCGCGGAGCCGATCGCTTTATGCTGACCTATGCTCCCGAGCCACCCAATGCGTCTTATGGCCAGTTGATTGTTCGCACTGAAAACCGGGAGCAAATCCCCCAGTTGATTGAGAGCGCCAAGGCGAAGTTGCGTGTAGCGCAGCCGGAAGCATTGATTACTTTCAAGCGATTGGTGTTTGGTCCCGGTGGCGGATCGGATGTTGAAGTGCGTATTTCAGGTCCGGATTACCAGACACTGCGTACCTTGGCAGTCAGTGTAGAACAGCAGTTCCGTGAAAAAGGACTGGAAGATATTCGTCACAACTGGCGCAGCAGAGAGCCTACTCTGCACGCACATCTGGATGATGAGCGGGCGCGAGTTGCCGGCGTTACCAATGCTGATGTCAGCCGTATGATTCAGTTTGCCACTGCGGGTTACACCGTTGGCGACTTTGAAAGCGGTGACCGTATTATCCCTATTGTTGCCCGTATGCCAGAGGGAGATCGCAATCAGGTGGGTTCACTGGAAGACCGCTTGGTGTGGAGCCCCAATGAGCAGGGATATATTCCGGCAGGACAGTTGATTACTGATTTCGAGTTAACCGCTGATGAAGGATTGATTCAAAGACGCAACAGGGTGCCGACTATTACCATCAGTGCGGATGCGCCTGAAGGTGTTACAGCAATGTCAGCCTTTGGCCGTATACGTCCCTGGGTTGAAGAAATGAAGTTGCCACCTGGCTTCAAGATTGAATTCGGTGGTGAGTACGAAAGTTCTACCGATGCGCAGAAGTCGTTAGGTAAAGGTTTACCCTTGGGCTTCCTGATTATGATCCTGGTGTCGATACTGCTGTTCGGTACTGTTCGGGAGCCGGTGATTATCTGGCTGGTTGTTCCTATGTGTCTCGTCGGTGTTGTTGTCGGGTTGTTGGCGACGGGATTACCATTTGGATTTATGTCTCTTCTCGGTGTCCTCAGTTTGTCTGGTATGTTGATTAAAAATGCCGTGGTATTGGTGGATGAGATTGAGGTCCAGACCCATGCGGGCCTGCCGAGGTTGACAGCTATCCAGCGGGCCAGCGTTAGCCGTTTGCGTCCGGTATTCCTTGCCGCTGTCACTACTATTTTAGGAATGTCCCCGCTTCTATTCGACGCTTTCTTTGCGGATATGGCGGTGACAATTATGGGTGGGCTTGGATTTGCTACGGTGTTGACACTGATTGCAATCCCTGTGTTCTATGCGGTATTCCACAAAGTGAGACCTAGCGAAGTAATCGGCGGGGAAACTGAAACCAAAGAGAAACGCAAAGAGGCGGCTATTAGCGAACCTGTATCCGTTTAAAACATGCTTGCCCTAATTGGGGGCTGATCTAAGAGTCCCGTGCCAAGTTGCTATTCGCTTGGTACGGGATTTTTTTTGTCTTCGTTTTTCATCCATTAATTACCAGGTTGTTTTCTGAGAGAGATTTTCATTGAAACATATGAAGAGCTTTGTGCAGAAAATTAAATTTATTGAACTAAATTATTTTTCGTCTGTAATCAAACCTTATTAAGTCTGTCATTTAGCACAACTACTCTATGCCGCCTTTATAACTGGAACTGCCTTCGGGTGGGGAATCAACGCATTGGAGTGGCAATGAAAAATCATAAATTTTTCAAAAGAGCAGCGTTAGCTATCGCTATACCGGCAATTTTGGCTGGTTGCAGTGACGATAATGATGATCCGGTAGTGGTAACTCCAGATCCGGAAGTGCCTGAGGAAGTCAGTCTATTTGAATCAGTTGCTGGTTCTGAGGCTGCTGCGCATATTGGTCCTTCAACAATGCAGGTACCACATGTTGTCGCTACGGCTGAAAACGTCAAGGTAATTAATCTGCTCAGCAATGGTTATCTCCCTACTGATTACTCCAGTGAAAATGTTTCCCAACAGGATATGCTTCCTATATTCGAGGAGCACCCGAGTCTCGATGCTGCGGATACGGATGGTCTTTATGTATTGTCTGGAGAACCCGATGGTTTGGGGTATCTGGATAATGACGACGATACATTTACCCTGTTTATGAACCAAGAACACTACAACTTTGTTGGCGGTGATGGGGTGGTGCTGGAGAACTCAAATCGCAGTCTCCGATCGACAGGCACCTTCATTTCAAAGTGGGTAATCAATAAAACCACCGGGGAAATTGAGGGTGGTGAGGACCTGATTAAAGGTGTTTATGCCTGGCGGCGTACCCTGTATGACACGGATGGTGAGGTTGCTGAATCTCCAGGATATATCTACGTAACACAAATGAAACCCTATTTTGATGCGGATGGGGACCTTGTGAATACGGGAGCATTCGAACGCTTCTGCTCCGCAACTCTGCCAGCTGAAACTGCTTTCTATAATGCGGAAAGCGGCAAGGGCACCCAGGTGCGGATGTTCTTGACCGGCGAAGAGAGTGACGGTGGCGAGAGCCTCAAAACTTATTATGATGGTTTGGTTGAGAAGCGTGGTTATGAAGGCCTTCGATTTGATGTTTTTGGTAGCATCAGTGGTGAGGCGAAAGCCAAGAGTGAGATCGAGTCTGTCTACGAGTACGACAAATCGGAAATTTATATCGGTCGCGGTATCGCTGTTTTGACAACCGGAGACAATGCTGGTGATGCTTATGAATTGCCACTACTCGGTAAATCTCGCTTTGAGAATATCGTACCCAACTATAAAGCACAGGATAAAACCATACTGCTGTCTGTCGATGATGAACGGCCTCGGGGTGATGAAGATGATGCTTATCGCAATGGAGGTTTTCTCACAGTTTATGTTGGTGAAAAAACCAATGAAGGCAGTGAAGTTGATAAGGCTGGCTTGACCAATGGTGAGCTGTATGCGGTTCGGGTTCTGGATAGCGATGGCGCGCCGGTGGTTGATTTTAGTGATAGTAACAATCGAGCGCTGTTTGACGATAACGAATTGATGTTTGAGTTGGTACAACTCTCCAGCCGGGATACCGACGGAGATGGGAAGCCAGAAGATATTCGCGATATGAGCCAGCAGGCCTTCCGCATTCATACCACTGGAATGGATGTCTCCCAGTGGCGTTCCCCGGAAGATGGTGATTGGGACCCATTAGATCCCAATAGCTTTTATTTTGGAGCCAAGTACGGTGTATACCAGCTTGAGTTTGCGGATATCACCAATCCAATAGATGGTGGAATCATCAAGAGAGTAGTGAGTAGCAAATCCGATGGCGATATAACTGATAACTATGAAAATTTCGACAATATGGCAGCGGTTGCTGGTGTCGATAATAAGACTCGCTTGGTGTTGCAATTTGATAAATCTAATTATTACTCACCAATCTACGTTCTCGACCCTGAAACCGGAGAGATGATTCGTGTTGCCGAATTTAACCCGGAAATTATCGGCGATAGTGAAGACGAGCTCGATCTGAAGATCGAGAAACAGCTGGCAAGTGGAGAATTGGAAGCTGAGCCTACTGACGAAGAATACCAAATGCTGTTGGAAGAGCATGTGGAGAGTAAGCCCTACCGTCAATACTACTCACAATCCTCCAAGGTTCGCAGTGGGCTGGATGATACCGGGATAGAGGCTGCGCTCTCTACCGATGCTGAAGCATCCGGGGTTATTTATGTGGGCGATATTCTGGGTGATGGTTGGTTCTTGAGTTCAACCCAGTTTCACTATGATTTTGAAGGTCGAGTGGATAGTTACCTGAATTCCTTTAATGTGCGTGACCAAAAAAATGGTCCCTCTACACAATTGATTCAGGAAATGATGGCCGGAGGACAGTTGCACGCAATCTATATCCCTCAAGCAGTAGGGCTGGACAAGTAGCAAAACTTATCGTTGATAAATTATGCCCTGTCAAGCGTTAATCAGGCAGGGCATTTTTATCAGGTGTAAAAAAATTGATCGAAATATCCTGCTCTTCATTACCCTTGCTATAGCCCTATTTTTTCATTTGGGGTGTTTTGTATAACGTTTGAACCATTTCTTATTGATTTGAACCGCCGCATACAATTGGTACACACTTTCTTGTAACCTAGCGCTCTGGTTTGATTGGTAGTTGATGTATGAGCGTTCGGTCAGTTTCTAAGCTTTTTTCCATTGCTGTAGTTTTCTCTTTCAGTTTTTCCGCTTTTGCAGCGTCCTATGATCGGGCGGAGTGGCTGCCCAAGTGGTCTGATTCCGATCGGGATTGTCAGGATACCCGCCATGAGTTGTTAATTCGCTATTCACTATCCCCGGTAACCTATACCCGCACCAATCACTGCAAAGTAGACACCGGTTTGTGGCTGGATCCCTACACAGGAGGCTTCTTTGTAAAAGCTTCAGATCTTGATGTGGAACATATTGTGCCGCTGAAGTGGGCACACGATCACGGGGGAGCCGATTGGACGCGCAAGCGAAAGCAGCGGTTTGCTGAGGACATTGAGAATTTATGGCTGGTTGATGACGGTCGTAACCAAAGTAAAGGCCACAAAGGGCCGGACAAGTGGATGCCGCCCTATGGACCGGTCAAGCAAGTTTACCTTGAGCGGTTTTTGGCAATCGTAGATAAGTATGGCCTTCAGCTAAGTGCGGGCGAGCGCCGCAAATATCAATCGCTAATGACGGATGGCTGAGGACAAGTAATCTCTGGGGGGTATAACAAGGTTCCGGCATCCGTTAGAATTTTGTTGTCCTCCAGGAGTTATTTGAAATGCAGCACAACCCCAAGAAGTTAATCGAATACTTTCGACGCTGCTATCAAGCTGACAGTTACGACCTCTCCCTCAACAATATTCTAAATCTCAAATCGAATCGGCGTCTGTTCTTAGATGAGCGGGACTATTTGGGGGCTGATGAGTTACCACGTGTACCTGTCTCCGCTACGGCGGGAGCAAAACTGCTGGAACAAGTGGATGCTTACCGAAAGGAGCGGCGGCTGATTTATGGTTGCCTGTTTATTTGTGGTAACTACGCTCTCCAATCTGGACTAAGTGCAAAGCGCAAGCTCTGTGCACCACTACTTTATTTTCCCGCCAAGCTACATTTTGATGAGGATTATTTTGTAGAGATCAACTCTGCAAACATTCACGTTAATCTCCCTGTTTTACGTCAACTGCTTAAACCTGATGTTGAGTCCTCAATAACAGATAGTTTCTCAGTGCTTGCTTCGCCGCTTTCTTCGACACAGCTGGCTGACGTCGGCCGCTGGCTAACCCATTACACTATTTTGGAAAATGTAGAGGAATTGGGGCGCTGGCCTAACTTGAGTGGTAAGGCAGCTGTTGAAAGTGCATCGAAGGGTTCTCAGTTGTCCTTGGTCTCGGCGGGTGCGGTAATTCTTGCGGATAGATCGAGGGGCTCTCGTGGAGTACTGCACGAATTACAACTTTTAGGCAGGGAAAAAAAATTATCTCCTCCGTTACAGGCATTACTGGGAGAGCGCCACTGGGAAACTGCACAGAAAGCGTGTGAGCCGGATATGCTGCCGGGTCTGTTGAGTGGGGCTCAGGAGAGGGCACTTGAAAATGCGGCTCGCTTTCGTCTTAGTCTTGTTTCAGGTCCGCCCGGCACGGGAAAGAGTTTTACAATCGCCGCTATGGTTCTCGATCGAGTGCTGCATGGTGAAAGTGTTTTGGTGGTATCGAAAAACCAGCAAGCACTGGATGTGGTGCGGGATAAGTTGCGAGATGAGTACGGGCTGACTCAGGGGTATATACATCG
The DNA here is from genome assembly GCF_052466985.1 of Microbulbifer maximicatervae (SeqCode). Lineage (NCBI taxonomy): Bacteria > Pseudomonadati > Pseudomonadota > Gammaproteobacteria > Cellvibrionales > Microbulbiferaceae > Microbulbifer > Microbulbifer maximicatervae (SeqCode). Next base: position 1,940,884 of record NZ_CP174298.1, on the reverse strand, counting down.
AGAGGAGCGGGGTTTTATCCCCAGCTTAAAAGCTCATCTGGATAGGCTGCTGAAAGAGGGGGTGGAACTTCCAGAGAGAAAGCCTGCCCAGGTGAAGAGGGAACTGAAGAGGGCTTATCGAGCCTTGAGGGGCTTGGAGAAGCGCTTCTCCAAAGAGCTGGGATTGGCGCGCGCTGTTGGTGTAGGTCGGTTTGCTCAGTGGGTAGCACGACATGCCTGGAGCTTCTTTGCAAATCGATTGAGTGTTAAAAGTCTGTGGCAATCACAAGGTGCGATTGATGATTGTCGGCGCAACTTTGAAAGCCTGGCAAGTCAGTATTTGAATACTTATCGCCGCGATACATTGCACAGACTGCTGGAAAAGAATCGAGGTACCCTGAGCCAATTCAATCAAGCCTTGCGATCTCGAACTTCAAAAGTACAGGCGGAGCGCTTTGCCCAAACTGATATGCGGGTGGTAATGCAGGCGTTCCCCATATGGCTGGTGGAGGCAGATGAACTCAATGAAGTGCTGCCGTTATCGCCCGCCATGTTCGATTTGGTAGTCTTTGATGAGGCAACCCAGTGTGATATTGCGAGTTCACTGCCGGCTCTGTTTCGAGCTGAGCGGGCAGTGATTGTCGGTGACAGTAAACAACTGCGGCATGTTTCATTTCTTTCCCGCAAGCGGCAGCAAAGTATCTGGCAGGGAGTGGTAAAAGATGCCGGGGTGCCGCCAAAACTGAGCTATAGGGATCAATCACTTTTGGATTTGGCTTCAGACGTGATTCCCACTCAACAAGCTGTTGTGATGCTGGATGAGCACTTTCGCAGCCATCCAGAGCTGATCGCATTCAGTAACCATGCTTTTTACTCCGGCCGCTTGAAAGTTATGAGGGCCAGGCCCAAACCATTACCAGAGTCGGCGCTAGAATTTTATCAACTTCCAGGGCGCCGGAGAAAAAATGGGAGAAACACTGTAGAGCGCGACTGGGTTATTGCGCAATTGAAAGCGCATTTCGAGCGCTATGCCGATGCTGCAATTCGGCCGTCGGTCGGTGTTTTGTCTCCCTATCGGGATCAGGCCGATTATTTGGAAGGGGAGTTGATTAAGGTCTTCTCCTCTCAGAAGTTACAGAGTTTTTCTGTACGCGTTGCCACGCCCTATGGTTTTCAAGGAGAGGAGCGAGATTTAATGCTTATCTCCATGGCTATTGATAGTCAATCGTTGCGGGCAGCCAGCTACTTAAACCGGGCGGATGTGTTTAATGTTGCAATTACCAGGGCAAAAGAAAAGCAGTTGGTTGCGTTGTCGATTGAGCCCCAAGCTCTCCCTACGGATCATCTCTTGCGTCAATATGTTGAGTTTCCACACTCCGTTGGCAGTCATTTGCAGGGTGATGAAATCGTATGTCGTTTTGCGAGTGAAGTTAGCCATTTATTAACCCAGCACGAAATTCCCCATTGGGTAGGCTTTCCTGTGGCTGGGCAGATTGTAGATGTGGTTTGTGCTGTGAGCGGGCGTTTTATCGGTATTGACCTGATTGGGTATCCCGGCGACTACGAGTCTTACTTTAGTGTAAAGGTCTACAAGGCATTGTATCGGGCGGGCATTCCGGTCTTTCCCCTGCCGTATATTAACTGGCTAAAAGACCGGCAGGGCTGCATCGAGCAGTTATTGACGATCCTTCAGCAGGAAGGAAAAAGTGCCTGTATCTGAAGCTGCTATTCCTGACGGTTAGTGCCGCTGCATAGGGCTCAGAGATGAAAGTTACGCCGCAGCTGCTAGTCTTCAAGGAGATTTGAGCAAAATTCCAGAGTAGATCTATGAAATCCTGGTTGCTGATTCTCTCCCTCTCTGTGGTTGCAATTGCCGGAGTGCAAGTTTCTTTGGCTGATCCCCAGCAGGTTCAAGGGGTGCGAAGTCCCACTTTAAGTTTCTGCCAGGCGCGGTTCTATGAGGAAGAGGACGGACGCCTCTACTGTAACTGGGCAGTCAATTTCAGGTATGCCTGCTTTGTTTGGTGGCCAACGAATAAGATTATTCCTGCAGGGGCCAAGCTTTCAGAGCCTGAGGTTGTCGGAAAGTGCGGTAATGGTGAGCCAGTCGTCAAATTGCATCACTACTAACTCACCTGTAAAGAAGCTATGCAGGTGAGTCGTGGATACCCCGGTTTTTCAGCGGGTAAGCTTGATTACTGACGACGGAGTCAAAGTGTGATCGCGTGTACTGGTGTCCAAGGAGATGGCGTGTTAGCTTTTCTCCTGCTCGGCATAGAGTCCTCGATCTTGCAGCTCACGGGCCTGTTTGAGGATTTCAAGCATGGCGCTGTCCTCCACCGACATGGCATCGATGATGGCTGCCAGCAGATCTGCTGAAAACATGCACTTGCTGACTTTGCTGCGCAGGTTTTCCGGTGTCATTGAAATTCCTCTCTCGGCCAGTGCTTGGGCGAGATCCCCGTAACGCATGCCCTTTAGTGCCATTGATGCGCGCACATAGCGAGCAATTGCCTGCTTGTAAGGGGTTAGTGCTTGCTGGTTGCTCAGGCTTTGCTTGTGGTCCATGGGCTCTACTCCGTCCTATTCACTATCACCAATGTGGTAAATATTATCTTTGTGTGTATTATTTGCAACATTAGTTTGTAATAAGTTATTGACCGCAGATTTTTTGGTGCTATATTTGTGACCAATATTCCACAGCGAGGGAGTTGAGATGACCTGGAACAATGAGAACCTGCGCCAATTGGCGGAAAACCACTCCGGATGGGTGGTCGAATCTGAGGGGGATTGCCTCAGTATTTCCAACGATGAAGGCGTCGATGCGTTTGTCTATGTTGGCGAGAAGCAGATAGTTGTAGAGAGCATTCTGTTTCCCGTGAGCCAGGTAGATGATGTGGCAGCGCTCAATGAAATGGTTCTGCAAACACATCAGCTGGTGCCCCTGACAGCCATTGCGATCAAGAATATTGGTGGTGAGAACTACTACGTCGCTTTCGGTGCTCTGTCGGTGTCCAGCAAGGACGAAGTTGTTATCGAGGAGGTTGAGACCCTGTTTTCCAATGTGGGTGACTTCCTGGATTTATTTGCCGATCATTTTGAAACGGAGGGTGTAGCATGAGCCTTAAGAGAATTTGGACTGCTTTGAAAGGCGCAGTTAACGAAGGAACAGAAGCAGTAGCGGATAGCCAATCGATTCGTATTCTTGACCAAGAATTACGCGAGGCGAAGGAAGAATTGAAAGCTTGCGATGAAAACCTGACCAAAATCATGGCGAAGCGCAAACTTACTGAGAGTAAGGTCCAAGCGCTGCAAGCCGACGTTGAAACCTATAGCACTCACGCAATCAACGCGAGTGAAAAGGGCGATAACGAACTCGCTCTTGAGTGTGCAGAGCGTGTTACCGAGCTGGAAAGCCAGCTGGAAACTGAGCGCAGTATCCTGGATGGATTCCTGAGTTCAGAGAGCACCCTGAAAGGTAATATTACCCAGGCAAAAACCAATGTGCGCCGTATGGAGCAGCAGATTGACCAGATCAAAGCGACTGAGTCTGTTCAAAAAGCACAGGTAGCGGTTTCTTCCCGCCACATGGGTGCGAACAGCAAGATCAAAACAGCGCTGGACAGCCTGGATCGCATCAAAAACAAGCAGGAGCAGCGTGCCGCTGAGCTTGAAGCTGCGGAAGAGCTGGCTTCAGAGGAAACCGGTTCCAGCCTGGATGCCAAGCTGAAAGCGGCAGGCATCAAGCCCGGCGGCCAGAAAAGTGGCAGCGATAAGTTGGCTCAACTGTTAGCGGGCCGCGAAAAGGCTTAACACAGTGCTGCTTTATCGAGTGCGACGCCTTCTGGCGTCGCTTTTCATTCGGGCCAATGTAACCACCATTCTCATAGCTGTAGGCAGCTATGTTTTCATCTCCTATTGGCTGCTCAAAATTGCCGGTGAAGCTGATATTGTCGCGGGCGAGAATTTCTTTTACTGGTTGGTCGTTACCGCATCGACAGTAGGTTACGGCGATTTCTCCCCGGTAACCCCTGAGGGTAAAGTCGTAGTTGCCGCTTGGGTGATCCCAGTGGGCCTCAGCCTGTTTGCCATGGTGGTCACAAGAATTGGCTTTGCGGTTTCAGAATTTGTGCATCGCGGCAAGAAGGGCTTGCGTATGACAAACCATATTGATCACACAGTAATTATCGGCTGGAACGGTACCAGAACGCTCCGCTTGATTGAGTTGCTACTCTCCAAAACTAACGGTAGCGCAGCAGAGATTGTCCTCTGTGTTGAAGCCGATATCGAAAATCCGATGCCGGGTAAGATTGATTTTGTCCGGGTGGAATCGTTTTCCCACGGGGAAGGTATGCAGAGGGCAGGGTTGGCCGATGCCGCTCGAATTATTATCGACAACCCTCTGGATGATGTAACCCTTACAACCGCCTTATTCTGCGACAAGCTCAGCCCGAACAGCCATAAAACGGCTTATTTCCAAGATGAAAATGTGGGTGAATTGCTCCGTGCCCACTGTCCCAATATTGAATGTATTCCCTCTGTCGCTGTAGAGATGTTGGCAAAATCCTCGCTTGACCCCGGTTCCGCAAGGTTGCACCGACAGTTGCTCGATAGCACATACGGCATGACCCAATACAGCGTTGAATATCGGGGTGAGAAGCCTCTTCCTGTCGGTGAATTATTTGACCATTTTAAGCGGGATCTCTCCGCGACCTTAATTGCGGTACGTAGAAAGGGCGTGGTTAAAATTGATGTGAACCCGGGGCTTACCGATCAGGTCACCGAGGGCGACATGCTGTATTATATCTCTGCAAAGCGGCTCGATGAAAAAAGCTGTTTCGATATAAAAAGTAATGAAGAAGGTGTTGGTACATGTTTACCAAACTGATAAATAAAATAAAGGGAAAGGACGCTCCAAAGGTCAAGACTCCAGAAATTATGGGCTTGCGAATGGGGGCGAGTTTTGAGCTGGACCCTTTGGCTATTCGCCTGATACTCGATGAACTGACCATTGAATCCTGTTCACCGACCCAGATCATTAAAGCGGCCGGTGTTGTCGAACTAGATGGTACCTGGATTTATCGCTTTTACACTGATGATGATGCCTGGCTGCAAGTGATTGCTGAGGGCGGTCAGCGGGATGAGCATGTTGTCGATGTAAAGCTGTTCCATTTTTATGACACTCTGGATGTCGGTTCGGAGCAGGCTTGGAATAAATTGTTAAAGAGTGATATTGGCGCACCCAGTTATCACCTTCAAGATCGCTCTTATAGCCGTGTATGGACCGCTGCAGGGGACTACCACAACCCTGTGCATATGGCCGAGAAGACTTACGATGAAGATGGTGATTATTCAGTAACGGATCAATTCACCATGCTTTTCGAACGCGAATTGTCTGATCAGCAAACCGAATCCCTTTTTCTCTCAGCTGAAGAGAAAGAAGAGGATGCAGGCTACCTAAGCCGCAGCCTGGTGATTAGCACCGGTATTACTCTGACCCCCTCACAAATAACAATACACGGATAATAAGGAGATATTTAATGGACCAGCCTTATGATTTACTGACTGGTATCTTGCATTTTGCGGCCTACTTTGGCCTGTCGCTGGTACTTTTGATCGCATTTAAATTTTTATACGCACTGGTGACCCCTCACGATGAGTGGAAGTTGATCCGCGAAGATAAGAATACGGCTGCCGCTATTGGTTTTGGTGGTGCTGTTTTGGGTTTTGCAATTGCCGTTGGTGGTGCTGCAAGTAACTCTATTTCTATTGTCGATTTCGCCATCTGGGCCCTGGTTGCATTGATCGCCCAGTTAATTGCTTTTGCCATTATCCGCTTTGGGTTTATGCCGCGTATTGTTGAGCGCATCGAAGATGGAGAGGTGAGTGCCGGTGTTATGTTGGCTGCAACTACAATCGCTGTTGGCGTATTGAATGCGGCTTGCATGAGCTACTAATTGGGGGTGGTAATGAAGCGTACCAAGAATATTAACCTGGCAAGGATGCGAAAGGGCGGTGGCTCCAATTTTTTACTGCGCCCACTTGCCTTAGGTGTAGCGGCTGCCCTGGTCGGTTGCTCCTCAGATGAGGAAGTTAAAGTTGTCTCTTCAGTAGATGACTGTGTGGCCAATACCCAGCTGGACGAAGCTCAATGTGAAGCAGCTTATCAGCGCGCGGTTGAGGAAGCGGAGCGCACCGGGCCCAAGTATTCCCGTCTCTCTCAGTGTGAGGCTGAGTTCGGTAGCTGCCAAGAGACCAGTAGCGGCGTCTGGATGCCTCTGATGGCGGGCTTTATGGTTGGCTCCATGCTCAATGACAGGGATCGCCACTACAACTATGGCTACTACAACCCGGTCTACCGCTATTCAGGCTCCCGTTACCGCGACAAGCTGATGACAGCTGACGGCGGCATTATTGGCGACTATGGCCGTTCATCTTATAAGGTGGATAAAAGCGCTACGGCGCCTAAGCCTAAAGTTACCAAAACTGTTTCCCGTGGAGGCTTTGGAGCAGTGGCATCGGCCAAATCCAACTGGGGAGGGGGTCGCTCCAGCAGTGGTGGTTCGCGCGGCTGGGGAGGTTGATTTGTGCTGAGGTTGCCGATTGGTGAGCGCCCGCGTTGGCAAGAGCGAGCGCAGGAGTTTGGATTTCACTTCCATACCATGTATGGCGAACCCTACTGGGATGAAAGTGCCTACTATCAATTCTCTTTGGAGCAGATAGAAAAGCACATTGAAGATCCCACTGAAGAAATTCACCAGATGTGCCTGGATGTCGTTGCCCGTGTGCTTGAGGATGAGGAGTTGCTGAGGCGGTTCTGTATACCCGAGCAGCACTGGGACTTTGTGCGAACATCCTGGCGTAATGGCGACCCCAGTCTCTATTCTCGCCTGGACTTTGCCTATTCCGGACAGGGGCCGGCAAAGCTCTATGAGAACAATGCTGATACTCCCACTTCTCTGTATGAAACCGGCTTCTGGCAGTGGTTGTGGCTGCAGGACAATGTCGATCGCAGGTCTCTGCCGCTGCAGTCTGATCAGTTCAATAGTCTGCAGGAAAAACTGGTTAACCGCTTCCATGATTTACAATTCCTGACCCCGGGGCGGGAGTTGCATTTCGCCTGCTGTAAAGATACGGAAGAGGACCGGGGCACGGTTCAATATTTACAGGATTGTGCCTCCGAAGCGGGGATCAATAATCATTTTGTCTTTATCGAAGATATTGGCCGGGATGAAGCGGGTCAGTTTACCGATTTAAATGATCAGGTAATTACCTGGATGTTTAAGCTGTACCCGTGGGAATTTATGCTCCGAGAGGAGTTCGGGACCCTGTTGGCAGGAAGCAATGTCCGTTGGTTGGAACCGCCCTGGAAGGCGATTATTTCCAATAAGGCGCTTCTGCCAATGTTGTGGAAGCTTTTTCCAGAGCACCCGAATCTGCTTCCCTCTTTTTTTGAGGATGAGCTGGACAAGGCTGCGGATTTCCCGGAATTAGTTAAGAAGCCAATCTTTTCACGAGAAGGGGCGAATATTTCGGTAGTAAAAGGGGCGGATACCACTTTGCTGTCCGATGGCCCCTATGGGCAAGAAGGATTTATCTATCAGGCTCTGCATCCTCTCCCCAAGTTTGGAAAGAACCATACTCTGGTGGGAAGCTGGCTCGTTGATGACCTGGCAGCGGGGATGTCCATCCGGGAAGATTCAAACCTGATTACCCAGGATATGAGCCGTTATCTGCCACATATCATCCTCTAGGGCCCGCTAACGACTGCAGGCGCTGACATCAAGCTGGCGCCTGCTCAATCCTCTTGTTTAAAAGTTATAGTGCAGCCGCAGCTCAAAAAAATTCACTCCGGAATTTTCAGAACAGGTTCCTGCATTTGAGTAGTGCAGTGCGTAAGTTGTGACTCCCCAGCGGCGCTCACTCCCAAAGTCAGAGCCCAATCCAATTCGATCCTCAAACTGGAAATGACATCCCAGAGTTGTGTGATTTGTGTTTTTACTCACAATATTGGACTCAGTAATGTAACTGGCCCCCACGGAAAACTCGAAGTAGGGAAAGATAGGCTTGTCCCACTGGGGCAGGTACTCAAGCCTCCATACCGGGCTCACTGACATACCGTGAACTAAATCCTCTCCCCGTTTGGAGACGTCTGGATCGCCATCGTCCAGGCTGGATCGCCATTCAAAGTAACTGGTCTCCAGTCGTGTTTTGAGCGTCCATTTCTCAGCAAGGGACCACTGCCAGGGCAGGTCCTTGGATATGGCAAGGCGATATTGGGTGAGTTCATTGCGGCGATTGGAAAATCCCGGGCCGGCTCCAACAATTGCAGCCCACCGTTTATCCGGGTTTGTTGCCGTTTCAGCCAAAGACCAGGCTGGAAGCAAAAGAGAAGAAAATAACAGACACAGGCCGAGCCTGCGGATAATCAAGTACAACATCATCCCTGATCCTACCTTTCCTACTACGAATGGTGACTACAAGAAAATGATTGGTTAGGGAAACTCAAAATCATCCGGGTTCTTTTCCAGTGTAGACAGAGGTGAGCGAATATAGGTCTTTTATCCCAGTGGTAATTTACTCATGGGAATAATTTACTGGTCTGCAGTTGTATTTGTTGCCAGGAAAACACTTGCAGTGACAGTTTAAAAAAAGCGGTGACAGCGATAGTCCTCCGATATGAAAAGAGGTTTTTCTCAGGATGAAATACGTGTTCGCAGGTTGGGGTAGCTGCCAATTCCCGCCCTACTGGCAACTTTTGAGGGTAGGTAACCTCGAGAGGTTTATGGTTTTAAGGCAGTCAGGCTTATCTATTTTGAATTGTAATAGGGGGTTGCTCATGAGAGAGGGGTGTCATCTATTGATAATTAATGAGTGTGGGGACTTGAATTAAGTTAAAAATCGTCTGTGAAATTTCTCATCCTGTTAAAGGTTTGCCTGTTCTCTATTTTAGGAGTCGCTGTAGTTTTTTCGTCCTATTTTTTAATTGATTATTCTTTATTGAAAAATAATACCCCTTAATATTATTTTTAAGGGAAAATGGTGCGCTGGTGATCTTCTGAACTTTGTAAATTTATATCAATAATTGTCAGGAACCGTGCTGTTAAGTAGCGGTCCATAATTCTGTCGCCAACATTACACATCGAACATGTGTAATCAGGATAAGGACCTGGTTCAGCTGGGGAAGGAGGTTGGACGAAATTGAATAACAGGCATAGATATGATTTTACGAAAAACCAAACTAGCATCTGCAATTAAACTACCCGTATTAAATAGCGCCCTGATGGCAATAGCACTGGCCGGTATGAGTTCAAATGCACTTAGCCACGGCTATGTCGAGGCCGCTGATGGTGGTGTTGCATCCGCTCGTGGAACCTTGTGTAAATATGCTCTCGATACAGGAGAGATGAATGTTAACTGCGGTGCTGTTCAATGGGAACCGCAAAGTATTGAAGGGAATGAAGGTTTTCCTGAAAGTGGTCCTGCTGATGGGCAGATAGCCAGTGCAGGAGATAGCTCTTGGTCAGAATTAAATGAGCAATCCTCAGATCGCTGGGTTAAGAATTATATTAGCTCCGGTTGGCAAACTTTTAAATGGCGCTTTACGGCCAATCATGTAACCCGGGACTGGAAATATTACATTACCAAAGAAGGTTGGAATCCAAATGCGGTTTTGACCCGCGACCAATTTGATCTGGATCCATTCTGTGAGGTTGATGGCAACTATGAGCAGCCTGCGGTAAATACGACACACGAGTGTCAGGTGCCGGAGCGTGAAGGCTACCATGTAATTCTTGCTGTGTGGGATGTAGGTGATACGGTTAATGCCTTCTATAACGTTATCGATGTCGAGTTTGATGGTGATAATGTTGTCAATACTGACTGGAGTGTTGGGGGCACTATTAACCCAACTCAAGACCTGAATGTGGGCGATAAAGTTTACACTCGTGTATTTGATAGCTCCGGTGAGAACTCCTCATACTCTACTGTTCTGGAAATTGCCTCAGATGAACAGGGTATCGCTGAAAACTGGTCTCACGATCTGGCTGAGCTGATTAACCAGGAACAGAGCAGCATCCGCGCTGGTGATTATGATGGTAGCAGCAGCTTTGAGCCTCTATATGGCATCAACAGTATCTACTTGTTAGAAGGTAGCAGTTTAGAAAATGTTGAAATTGGATATGAGCTTATTCAAGACCAGGATGATGACTCTACCGATGACGACAATAATTCCGGTGATGATAGTTCGGATAATAGTGGAGACAATGGCGATTCTGGAAATTCCGGCAATTCCAGCTGTGAAGCGTTTGTGCAGCAGTATGGCGGTGATCCAGGTTACTCGATTGGCGACGTAGTTATCTATGACAATGTTGCTTATGAATCTACACATGAGCCAAACTGGTGGTCGCCGAGTGCCGCGCCGCAATTCTGGAATGAAACTACCTGTGATGGCTCCGATAGTGGTTCAGACGATAGCTCTGATAACGGTTCCGATGATAGCTCTGATAGCAATAGTGGAGACGATAGCTCTGCAGTTTCCTGCCCTGAGTTCCAGCAGCCTTACGCGGGTGATAACGGTTACCAGGTTGGAGATAGAGTGACCTTCGGCGGCCAAGTTTATGTCTCAACCCATGGACCAAATTGGTGGTCTCCATCTGCTGCTCCGCAGTTTTGGGAAGAGAGCTCCTGTCAGTAACTAGCAAATTCAATCACCTACCTTTAGGTAGGTGATTGAACTGGGTTAAATCTAAGAGCATGGTTTTCTGAAGTCGGAAAGATTTATTAACCTATCTGGTGTATTACTTCTTGTGATACACCAATCTCGCTTTCTCCTGTTAGATGAACAGGCATATTTCTCCACTCCTAATCAGCTCTCTGCTCCTGGGTTGAGATAATCAAGCGTTGTTAGTGGATGGCTCCACGAACAATGATCAATCTCCATTTCTGCACTATGTCCGCTTTATTGGGTCAAAAATGGCTCAACAGTTAGCTTGCACGCCTGATGTTTTATCTCCATATCGGTATTTGCGATCGAATAATACCGTCTAGCTATGGAGCTATAAATAAGTAATAGCAATTGCTTTTTTAGGCTTGGTTATTTAAATGCTGGATTATATCGTCTGTCATTCCAAGTAAAATTTAGTTGAGTAGATAGAGTATTTCAGGGGCAATAGTTGCTGAAACTGGAAAATAAACTATTTGCCTAGTCTAAGTGTTGATCTAAAAGTCTAACTGTCTGCATAGAAAATTGTTAATCCCTTAAGCGGTGTTTACATTGGGTCATAGTGAATGTGCAGTGTATTTTATTATTTTACTGCCTTAATAGCGTGAGAGTGGAGGGTGCTTCTATAGGTTCTGTATGTGTGTGATCTCAAGAGTATATTTCTCATAGCACTGTCTGTGAATTGTCATCTACTGGCAATTTAATTGTTTCGGATGCTCAGGGCCTTGCGTATGACGACTTTGTTTTTGTTGTGCTGACTATGATTTTCGCGTTTAGATCTTAATTGTAGTTACGTATTTATTAATATTTTTTAGTATTGGGTTTTTGGTTGGGAATTGGTTGTTTAAGTTTTTCTTGTGGTGGGAAATTTCACTGGTTTGAATTTAATGGGTGTGTAAATTTATGAAAATAATTGTCAGGAACCGTGTTGATAAACCGTGGTCTATAGATTTGTAATAATTATTATATTCGAGGTTTGCCTCGCCAGGTAATACTAACCTGTTTCAAATGGGGAAATTAGACAAGGTTGAATAACAGGTGAAGAGATGAATTTACAAAAATCCAAACTTGCATCGGTAGTCAATCAATCCGTTTTTATGTGCTTGCTTAAGGCTGGAGTATTGTTCGAGGTTAGATTAAAGACTTTTAGTGGTAGTGATGAAGAGGCTGCCGATGGGTAAATTGTCGGTGCGGGAAACAGCGTCTGATCGCTAATTTTAAAATTATATTCGCTCTGGTTGAAAAACCTTTATCTAGCACTTTTATGCAGGTCCATTGTCCGCGATTTGCTGAGAAATTTGTCTCCCTTAGTAGCAGGAAATGGGAGAGCGAGCCGTATTCAGCTTGTCTCAGCATCTAAAAAATAACTACCTGATAAGAGAACCATTTTGATGTTTGGCCTTCTCTTCATTATCGGCACCATGTCTATAGGGATGTATGAAATTAATCGATATGAAGCGGTAGGGATCAACATAGGGGGCAGGTTTGTAGTTTGCAAGCAGAGACTTGCGAGAAATATTACTCGGCATGATTTCTACAGCCTGATGCGATTTACGAAAGCATACTTACGGCCACTGATAGATGTACTGATTCAGCGCGCCCTTTAATATCTAAGGACGTAATACAATGAACCATATCTTTTTAAAAACATCAGCCTGCTTTTTAGCAGCCGGCTTATTACTGGCAACGGATGTTGTACAGGCTCAGAAGACGAAGGGTAAGCAGCCCAAGGGACAAACCAGTGCTTATCTAGGAGAAACCAGCCGATCAACTCTTTCCAAAGGTGTACTTGATCGGCTTGAGCGGACATCGGGGAAGTCTGGTGAGCTTAATAGACCTAGAGATCGTGTTGTATTTTGGTTTAACACGATGCTCGACTCATCGGCTATCGATCATACTCCCGACCCTGATACCGGTGAAGTGGATTTCTACCAGGGGGGGCCTACCCGGTCCAGTCGCGCATTCGCCATTGTACAAACTGCTGTGTTTGACGCTCTGAACGTCTTTGACGGTAAATACCAACCTTATAATGATCTCGGTGTGCTCGACACCAGAGATGCATCCAAAGATGCAGCTATCGCTTACGCCGCTTACGAAACCTTGCGCGCACTCTACCCCGATCAGGCAGAGCGATTGCAGGAATTACTGCAATCCGACCTCGACCAGTCAAGAGATAGTGCCGAAAGAATTGCCAAGGGCCAAGTGATCGGCGAAGCCGCCGCTGCGGCCATGCTCGCTGTGCGAAGCAACGATAAGGCCGACCACTTGGAGCCCGCTTATGGTGAGGGCGGCGCTGTCGCGGATGGGGATGACACCTATCACTCTACATCGGTCAACACGGGTGCTACGGTACCGGGAGAATGGCAGCCTGATCCCGTGGATCCTGTTGGCCACGATTCCGTGGCTCTCGGAGCCTATTGGGGCAGTGTGACACCTTTTTCACTAAGTTCAGGTGATCAATTCCGCAGTCCGATTCCGCCTACAATTACGTCTGAGGAATATGCCGAAGCCTATGAGGAAGTGGCGGCCCTCGGCGGGTCCCCAGCCAATACTATTACCCCATCGACATCCACAGCAGAGACACGATTTATCGGGAATTACTGGGGATATGACGGTGTACCGTTATTGGGCATTCCCCCGAGACTATATAACCTTATCGCCCTGCAGGCAGCACTGGATAACAAAGTCGAGAATGAGCTGGATCTGGCCCGGTATTTTGCTTTGATCAATGTGGGGCTGGCGGATTCTGGTATCGCTGCGTGGGACAGTAAATACTATTACAATTACTGGAGACCGGTTACCGGTATTCGCATCGATGACGACAACCCATCGACCTTGCAGGATGAGCAATGGTTGCCGGTAGGGGTGTCAGTCATCAATACCACCATTGCGATTAGGCCAACACCGCCGTTCCCCTCCTACCCATCGGGTCATGCTACCTTCGGTGCTTCCACCTTCGAGATTATGCGCAGTATGTTTGGAGATCAGCCCTTTACTTTTGTATCGGAAGAATACAATGGGGAAGGCTTCGACCCTTTCACGCCGGACACACCGAGGCCTTTGGTACCTGTCCGTTTTGAATCCTATACCGCCGCTCAACAGGAAAATGGCCTCAGCCGCATTTATAACGGAGTGCACTGGGACTTTGACAATATTGCAGGCCAAGTCATGGGCGAGCAGATCGCGCAGAATTTAATGAACAACGTCGAAGCATTTAGCCTGATTAGTAGATCAAGGACTCGCAGGTAAACTATTTTTACGCTATGAGCTAAATTCTCGCTCTCTATCAGGTGCCGCTCCGCAAGGGGCGGCCAAACCAAAGGTAACTCACCGTATGAATAGCAAACGATATATTGCAGTGGCAGTGTTCGGAATAATCGCTTTTGGGTTTATAGCTACGCACACACTCAAAGAGCCAGTCGAAAACGAGAAGGTCTGGGTAAGTAAACAGGAGTCGGTACCGGATGTTGAAAGCGTTATCCACCCTGCAAAAACACCCGCTTCAGTGGCACTGGCTAGCAACGACATTAAGGCTGCATTCGAGCGGGATACAGTTATCAAGTTGAACAGTATTGTTCGCCGTTCCCTGGCTACTATTCGTAAGTACGATGCTGAGATAAAGGCCGTTCGAGCAGAGAGTCTTGCGGCGACTCAAGACGGGGTGGATGAGCAGCAAGTGGCATCTGCGAGGGCGAGTCTCGCCAAGCTGCAGGAGTGGGATCTGGAAGCATCCATGGCTCTCAAGGATATGAACGCAGCTGTTGAAGAGCTTGAGGCAAGTGGAGAGCACTATAACGCAGCAATTTTAGCGGGCATGGTACGCTTCGTGGAGACTGTGTCCACTGAAATAGGAGACGAGCACACCAAGCTGACAAGATTGGTGGGGAAGGGGACCGTAGCGGCAAAATTGTGACATACCACTAATAAAGTATCGGCTTCAAAACTATCGAGATTGCACCGAGCAGGAAGGTAATGACATATCGATTGATTTTGGTTTGTGGGAGTCTGCAAACAGTAAAATAATGGGAAATTCCACTTGAGCTGCTTTTGTGTAGCCTTATCCTGATTACTTTATCACTTCACTTTTTTACAACCGATTATCATAGGGGTCATTCCATTAGCTAACTAATTGGTATCTGAACTCTGTGACGTAGCTGTCAGCTAGGCTAGTTGCGGCGATTTAGATAGAATTTTTTTGTTACCTGGGGAGAGTTATTTTTCCGCTGGCAATCATCTCTTCAATCTTTTTACTGAGATGCTCGAATGTAAATGGTTTCTGGATGCAATCCAGTACCCCATCAGAAATTACTTCCTGAACTTTACTATCCACGCTGTAACCGGTGGAGAGAATAGCCTTCACTTCGGGGTTAATCCGTTTTAGAAAAGCGAACAATTCTTGCCCATCCATGCCGGGCATAATCATGTCCAGCAGGACCAAATCTACTTCATCACTATATTTTCGATAGTAAGTTATTGCTTGCTCTGCTGTCGCAAAGGTAACGACGCTATGGCCGTTCATTTCGAACAGGGCTTTAGAGTAGGTGCGGACAATTGCCTCATCGTCGACAACCATAATGCGCAATTTGCGCTCGCGAGCCAGTTTCTTGGCCTGGTAAGTTCTCTTCTTGATTGGGGGCTTGGAAATTGGCAGGTATAGCTTAAAGCTGCTGCCAATTCCCTCACGGCTCTGACACTGTATAGCGCCCTTATGTAAATGAATGGTGCCGTGTACTGCGGCAAGGCCCAGTCCAGCACCACGTCCACTTTCCTTGGTAGTGAAAAATGGTTCAAAGATACGGCGTCGCACTTCGTCAGACATACCAGTGCCATTATCGGTAATAGTTATTAATAGGTACTGGCCTGGCTGAATCTCAAAATCGGCGATAGAAGCCGATTTTTCTATGGCGATATTGGCTGTGACAAAGCTCAGGGAGCCACCAGAGGGCATAGCATCCTTGGCATTAATTCCGATATTTAGCAAAGCGCTCTTGAGTTGAGCAGGGTCGCCCACAATATGTGGACGATTTGCATCTAATTGCTGATCAATCTGGATTCTTCGATCAATAGTGCGGGTTAGCATTGCACAAACGTCGCGAATGATTTCGTGGGTATTGCAGCTCTTAAGTTGATAATTTCCCTTGCGGGCAAAAGTGAGTAGCTGTTTGGTCAGCTCTGCGGCATGGCGGGCAGTAGTCAGTATATGGTTGGTATACTCGTTGATTCTGGCATCGGTGGAAATTTTTCGAATAACTTCAGCATAGCCATTGATTCCATGAATCATATTGTTGAAGTCGTGGGCAATACCGCCGGCAAGCTCACCGATAGCTTGCATTTTTTGAGCTTGCCGAAGCTCTTCCTCCAGCAACCGTTGTTTAGTAATATCCGAACCAATACTGAGAATTCCCGCAGGGTTTCCGTTTTCATCTGAAATGATTTTATTGGTCCAGGCGATCCATACTCGTTTCCCGCACTTTGTAATGTTTTCATTAATATTGTAACGGTGTTCCTCTGGGGATTGGCAAATATGGTCTATCAATTGCCGCAGGTCTCGGCCGCTTGTTTCACTAGCGGGGACAATCGTGCCAATTAAATGCCTGCCAATTATCTCGGCTTCGGTATATCCAAATAATTGTTGAGCGTACTCATTAAAAGATGTGATACGGCCGTATTGATCGCATCGCATTATGATTGAGTTCGCATGCTCCACCAGTTCCCGATAGCGCTCTTCACTTTTGCGTAAGGCCTCATAGACCTGGGTCGAGTCTTGATTAGAGGTGGTAGCAGTAGACGGTGAGAGGGGAAAAATGGGCATATTGCTTTCCTTGATCACCTATTTCTCCTCCTGAGTGCGGCTGCCTGTTTTTCCGCCAGAAATTCCACCATGAAGACGTACAAAAGTATATAGCCGGGGCGGCGTATTTTGACCGTGTAGACATTCTTTGCTGACTGGCTGTTATTTTTAGTTCGTATTGTTATCAAGTGTGCTTTGGTGGTACTGGGGGAACTCTCAGGCTCTGTTATGGCCCCTTGGATTGGGAGATGCATATCTCTAAACAGTCGTTTGTGACAATTTGGATAGTGGCGCTGTCAGCACAAACTGGTAGCATTCACCGCCATATTCAAAACGATTGGATGAATGACTATGCAGCTGCAACCCCGATTTCTCGGGCGCAGTATCGCGGCTCTGTTAAGTGCCTCGCTACTGCTGTCCGCATGCGGTGAGAAGCGTGTTGACAGTGAGCCGAGATCTCTCGACTTCGCTCGTGTGGACGCCTTCCCTTCCACTTATTCTGTAACCCAGTCCCGCCCTGTGTTGATTCAGGGAGCTACCCTGCTAACCGGTACAGGGGAGCAGCAAGAAAATGCGGACCTGTTGTTTGAAAATGGCAAGATCAAGGAGATCGGTAAGGGGTTACTGGCCCCTGAAGGTGCCTTGATTGTCGATGGCAAAGGTAAGTGGGTCACTCCTGGCATTATCGATGTGCATTCTCATCTGGGTGATTATCCAGCTCCGGGGATTGAATCTGCCCAGGATGGCAATGAGATGACCTCGCCAAACACTGCCCAGGTTTGGTCGGAGCACTCTGTCTGGACCCAAGACCCCCAGTTTCCCTTAGCTCTTGCCGGAGGTGTAACAACCCTGCAAATCCTGCCGGGTTCGGCCAACTTGTTTGGCGGCCGCAGTGTCACCCTGAAAAATGTACCCGGCCGCAGTGTTCAGGATATGAAATTCCCCGGTGCTCCCTACGGCTTGAAAATGGCCTGTGGTGAAAACCCCAAGCGGGTTTACGGTGGTAAAGGTAGCTCTCCCTCAACTCGAATGGGTAACGTCGCCGGTTATCGCGATGCTTGGATTAAGGCGAGTGCCTACAAGCAGGAGTGGGAGGATTACGTTGAGAACGGAGGGGATGAGCCCAAGCGCGACCTGCAGATGGAAACTCTGGCGGGCGTACTCAATGGAGATATTCTCGTTCATAACCATTGCTACCGCGGCGAGGAAATGGCGGTAATGATGGACGTTGCCAAGGAGTTTGATTTCAAAATTTCCACTTTCCACCACGCAGTGGAAGCTTACAAGGTTGCTGACCTGCTGGCTGAAAACAATGTTTGTGCGGCAATGTGGGCTGATTGGTGGGGCTTTAAGCATGAGGCCTACGATATGACCGAGGCCAATATCGCCATTGTGGATCAAGCCAAAGCCTGCGCAATGATTCACTCGGACTCCGGTGTTGGCGTACAGCATTTGCACGAGGAGACCGCGAAGGCAATGACTGCAGGACAGCGTGCGGGCTTCGATATTCAGCCAAAGGATGCAGTGGTTTGGATGACCTTGAACCCCGCCAAGGCTCTGGGTATTGCCGATCAAACTGGCAGCCTTGAGAGCGGCAAGATGGCGGATATCGTTGTTTGGTCCGGCAGCCCCTTCAGTGTTTACACCCATGTAGATCAAGTTTTCATCGATGGGGAATTGATGTTCGATCGTGCGGACAAGAAACGTCAGCCACGCACCGATTTCGAGTTGGGTATTCTCGATGCAGAGGGAGAGCGACTGTGAGAAAAGTAGCTGTTTATTGTGCGCTGGCCCTGGGGTTGATGTCAGCCGCTGGCCAGGCAGAGACCATCCTGATCAAGGGTGGCAAGGTACACACCTTGGCGGGACAGGGCAGCCTGGAGTCCGCAGATATTCTGGTTGTGGATGGCAAGGTCCAGCAGGTAGCCCCCTCACTGGAGGTGAATGCAGATCAGGTAATTGATGCGCGCAACAAGGTGGTGACGCCCGGTGTGATAGCGCCCATTTCTGAACTGGGGTTGGTCGAGATCAGTGCGGCCAGCGCCACCAATGATCACCAGGTGACCGGTGACAGTATCGGTAGTGCCTTCAATCCGGTACCTGCTTACAACCCTAAGTCCACCCTGATCCCATTCAACCGGGCGGGTGGAGTCACCAGTGCTGTTGTTTCACCGGGAATCAGCACTTGGGACAGCGGTGCTATCGATGCTCAACGGATATTTGCAGGGCGCAGTTTTGCCATCAAGTTGAATGGTGAATTTGATAGCGTCGAAGCAAAGAATGTTGCGCAAAAAGCTTATCTGGGAGAGTCCGGTGGCGAGCTGGCCGGTGGTAGCCGTGCCAACGCTTATGCCAAGGTGGAGAGTGCTCTGCGTGAAGCTCAGGAGTATCGTGATAATCGTGCAGCGATCCACCGTGGAGAATGGCGAGAGCTGGATTACGATCTGGCAGATCTGCAAGCTCTGCAGCCGGTGATCGATGGTAAGGAGCCTTTGATGGTAACTGCCAACCGGGCCAGTGATATCCTCGCAGTATTAGAACTGGGTGAAACCTTTAAGGTGAAGCTCATTATAATCGGTGCAGCTGAGGGCTGGATGGTTGCCGATAAACTGGCGCAAGCACAAGTGCCTGTTGTGATCGATGCAATCAACAACATTCCAGCATCATTCTCAAGTTTGGGCGCACGCCTGGATAATGCTGCACTTCTGGCCAAGGCTGGGGTGACGGTAGCTATCAGTGGCCCAGATATGGTGGCTAGCCACAACGTTTACCTCTCGCGCCAATCGGCGGGCAACGCTGTAGCCCATGGTATGCCTTATGAGGAAGCGCTAAAGGCAATCAGTAGCAATGTTGCTGAGATTTTTAACCTTGAGGGCGGTACGTTGGAGAAGGGCGCGGTTGCGGATATTGTGATCTGGAGCGGTGATCCCCTGGAAGTTACCAGCTACGCTGAGCAGATCCTGATTGAGGGTGAGAATCAATCCCTGGTGAATCGCTCAACGCGCCTCAGAGATCGACACCTCAAGCCCGCAAAGGGCCATGAATTTGGTTACAAGCACTAGTATGCAAAGAGCGGGCTTCTAGCCCGCTTTTCTTTTTCCGCCTATTGATCTGAAAGGTCCATTGGCTTGTACAGGATTTGTGTGGCGGAATACTTGCTTTCGGGGATATATTCCCTGGCCAGATTGATAAGAACAAGGAAAAAACATGGCGAATATCACAGCACTCTACACCGGCCTCTGTGCGCTTCTGATTATTTACTTGGCATTCAGGGTAGTCGAGTTTCGTCGCACAAAGAAAGTGGGAATTGGAACCGGAGATGATCGTTTCAATGAGATTAGGGTGCGAGTTCACGCTAATGCGATTGAGTACACTCCGATAGCGTTGCTTCTGTTGCTGGCTGCAGAGTTGGGCGGTTTGCCTGCACTGTGGTTACACCTCTTCGGGGCGCTCTTTTTTATCTCACGGGTATTTCATGCCTATGGACTGACCAAGGGCAAAGGCGGGCTGCACTTTGGGCGCTTCTGGGGAACTTTAATCAGCTGGGTCGTTATCGTTGTGTTAGCGGTCATTAACATTGCTAATGCCGTAATTAATCTTTGAAGTTTATTGGTGAGGCTCAGTATGAGCCCCACGCAAAAAAGCCCGGTAGAACCGGGCAGAGTACAGGGATGAATCTATAAGCGTTTACTGATTGGCGGCGAGCGGAGTTACGCGATCATCTTCGCTCTCCTGCACCATGTTTTCGTCTTCTTCGAGTAGTACTTCAGGCTTCCCTTTACAGGCTTTAGCCAGGGCATCGCGGCGTTTGGCCAACAGCAGGCCGATCTCTTCGCCCACTTGCTCATCAATGCTGTCGATGTGGCGCTCAATCAGCGACGTGATATTAGCTGCGAGTTCCAGCATCTTATCGTGTTCTTCAGCGTCTTTTTTGTTGTCGAACATTGCTCCGTCTCTATCGCATTTCCAAACAGCTACTACGGCCATCGTGTGCCTCCCAATCGTCTATTAGACTGTCCACTTAGTTTGTATGCCGCTACCCTAACTGTATAAATATTCAGTGTCAACGATGGGGTGAAGAAAGGGCTCTATGCGGTCAAAAGACCAGCAGGTGCGATGATTGGTCCGCCATTAAGCGTGAACACTGTCATAATGTGCATACAGCCAGACGCATTCCCCCCGGGGCGACTGGCTGTCTTCACATCATTTAACAGGCCCGCTTGCGGGCCTGTTTTTTATTGGGGTGTGGTGAAACTGAGGTAGTGAAGGTTTCTGCAGGCCTGTGGCTTTAGATGCTAAGGATCAGCCGGGCAGCCAGTCCTATCAGTAAGATCCCGAAAACCTGTTGGATGCGATGGCCAATATGCTTGCTGACCAGCTGGCGTTTACGGCTGGCGTGAACCGCCAGGGCAACGATGCAGTACCAAATTGCATCCACTCCTGAAACCAGCGCCGCCATGCCCAGCTTGGTGCTCAGGGCTTGCTGTTCTGACACAAACTGGCTGAATAGGGCGGTGAAAAATACGGCGATCTTGGGGTTGAAGAAGGCAACACCAAAACCTTGAGCGATAGAGCGCTTCAGGCTCTGGTGTGGAGGTTGTACGGTTGCAGTACTGGTACCCGGTGCGGGGGCACTGAGGGCTTTCCAGCCCAGGTAGACCAGCATTGCTGCACCGGCCCACTGCAGAATGTTAAATAGAAGAGGAGAGCTAGTAATCAGCACTGCCAGGCCAAATGCGGTAAGAATTGCGTATATAGCGACCCCGGCTCCGTGAGCAATAGCACTGGCCAGGCCTTGCTGTAGGCCTGAGGAGGCGCTGCGTAAGACGATAAGAAGACTCGGTCCCGGAGACATAGCGCCGAGGGCACAGATCCCCGCGAGAGATAACCAACTGATTAAATCCATTATTTAAAGCCGCCCCCTTGAGCCAGCCATTCTTTTTCTGCTTGAGTGGAAGTGCGACCCAAAGCCGCATTGCGGTGAGGGAAGCGCCCAAATCGCTCGATGACCTCTTGATGGGCAAGGGCGTATCGATAATGAGTGTCGAGATAGGGCGAGGCAATTTTGTCTTCTGCGAAGGTTTGCTGCAACTGCCGAAAGTAGTCTACCGAGTGTTGCTGGGTCACGAGATCTTCGCTGTGCTCTAGCGGCATGCCCAGGAATACCTGCTGGTAGAGCCCAAGATTCGGGGCCTCTCCGCGCTGAATCAGTGACATCGTAATTGCCAGAGCCCGGGAGTCTGCAGCGAATGCCTGGCGGCTGCCCCGGTAAATGTTTCTGGATAATTGGTCACAAACCAGTAGCAAGGCGAGTTCGCCTTCCAAAGCTTGCTGCCAACGGTCCAGCTCTCCACGCTGCGCTGACTCGGCAATAGCTCCAAATCTTGCCTTGATGTCGGCGTCCACTTCCGGAGTAGCGGCAAACCATAAACCCTGCTTCTCCGCAGCAACAGAGTTGCCACGAATATCAGTGCTGCCAAACCAAAAAACCAGGACATCATTAGGGGTTGTCATATCGAAGTTCTCATTCCGTATTGTGTTCCGAGTTTATCCGATCGTTCCAGCCCAGTGATGACCATTAGAAGGTGGTTCCAAGTGTTGGCGTAAAAAAAATTATACAGCTGCATCCAACTGGGCTACCCGAATCGTCATAGTGGCGTACAAGGGAAAATCGGGAGATCACAATGTTTACTGCGAGATCAACTAAAAAGGTACAATTTTGCGTCGCGCTATCTCTGGTAGTTGCGGCTCTGCAAGTGGGTCAGGTTAATGCCTCCGAGCTGACGCTTTCCCAGGATGGGATTCACCGAGAGCTCACCCAGAAAATTGATCAGCAAATACTTAAAAAGCTTGGTGAGTGCACTGATAAGAGTGAGGAAGTTAACCGGCTACCTCCAGTGCGTATTGCTGAGGAAAAAGAGCCCCGAGGAGGAATGGCTTACCCCTACTCCAAGGCTCGAATGATGGTGATGTAGGTCACCCCCCCCAATGACGGTTCACACCACTGATAACGAAAATGATTAGAGAGTAAGTAATGAGAGCGAGAAACAAACAATCATTCCAGGCAGTCATCTGCTGTTGGGTGGCCATTGCGGCATCCAGCATAAGCATGGGCAGCTGGGCCCAGGAGGAGGACTCATTTGTCCCTGAGCCCCCGCCGCCGCCAGGTGTGGAGGCCTCCGAATCTGAAACCCGCGTCCGTATATTGCGTGAAGATGGTGTTCTCACGATCAAATCCGAAGGCGAGAATGGTGAGAAAAGTGAAGTTCGGGTTGACTTGGGGCAGGACTTTGGCGGCCCCCTAAGCCAGGAAATTATCGAACGGCTGAAAAGCAAGGGCATTCTGGATGTAGACGGAAAGGTTACCGAAGATACCCTGAATAGCGTACCGGACAATGTCAGAATCAGGTTATCGGAAAGTCGTGACTACCGGGGTAGGCACTGGGATCACCATGACTCACACCACTCTGGAAGTGACGACTCATCTGTAATCCCAATAGTAGCGCTGCTCTGTGTATTTGGCATGCCAGTGTTTATTGTGTGGCTAGTGACACGCAGTAGCTATCGCAAGAAACAACTGGTAATGAGTAATATCAACCAGATGGTTGCTGATGGTCGGGATGTGCCCCCGGAGCTAATAGATCTTTTGGATGAGAGAGAGCCAAATAGCTCCAATGATCGCGGTATCAACCTGATTGCAATAGGCGCTGCTGTATTCCTCTCCCTCTCAGCTCTTGCGGGTATTGGAGTAGGTAGTCTCGGCTTGATCCCTCTGTTTATCGGTGTGGCTCGCTATGTGAACTGGAAGCTTGATAACAAGCAGGTGTAGGAAAGGCGAGTATGGACCTCAATGACGAGGAATTAATCAGGCGGGCCGTCAAAGACGGGGACCAGCGGGCATACGCCCAGCTGGTTCGTCGCTATCAATCTCAGCTGCGATACTCGCTCCGACAGCTGTGTGATGGTGACCAGGGTCTGGCAGACGATATGGCGCAGGAGGCCTTTATTAAGGCCTATAAGGCGTTGCCGGCGTTCAGGGGGGATGCCCGCTTCAGCACCTGGCTGTACCGTATCGCCTATAATCTCGTCATGAGCCACAAGCGTAAGAATATGCCCGATGTGGATCAAGAGGCAGTGGATAGGGCTCAGGCCGATGAGGCTATTGAAGAATCCCGGCAGTTAGGGATGGCTAGGGACCTCACTGCCGCGATAGATACCCTGAGTGGCCCGCAACGGCAAGCAATCCATCTGTGTATGCACAGGGGCTTTTCTCACGAGGAGGCGGCAAGTATTATGAAATTGCCGCTTGGTACGGTAAAATCCCATGTCAACCGTGCTCGGGCCAAGCTGCGTAGCTTGCTACAGCCCTGGCGTGAGGAGGTGGTAAATGGTTAACTTTGAACAGCGCAACACGAAAGGTAACGCCTTGAGTGAAATGGCTTTAGAGGGCAACGACCGGGAGTTTGACGCCTGGCTAAGTGAACAGCTCCAGTTCAATGAGCCCCATTTGGATAACGATGGTTTTTGTGACCGCGTAATGGCCGCGCTCCCTGTGCAGTCTAAACGCTCAAAGCGTCGTTCCAGTTACTCTCAGTATATCGCGGTAACAGCTGCTTTAGGGATCATTGCCTGGCAGTTCCCCTTCAGTGAGGTAGTTGCCGAGATGGCCAAGCAATCCATTAGCTTGTATAGCTTGGTAGGTGTTGGACTTTTATCTTCTTTAGCGGTAATGACCGGTGGCATTTTCGCCGCACGCCGCTAACGAGAGCCTGCCTTTATGGAAGCCCGCGCCTAAATCATGATAGGGCGGGCAGCTTCCTTTTTTACTTTGCAAGCTTTACTTAAAGTTTTAGTGGACTCGCTTCACATTAAGAGTGTGTCTGGCCTTCGAGTAGATTTTGTCAGCCTTTGCAGCGAGCGTGCTCTTCAGCCTGGTTGCACATCTCTTTCAATATGGCTTCCCCCGCCTCTTCATAGCCATTGTTCAGCAGATAGTCTGCTGTCTCGACTGTGGCATTGATCCCGCTCGAAATTTCTTTAATGGTGTATGCGATATGGAGTTCCAATTCGCTAGCTGCGTTTTCAGAGTCGGAAATGGCATGGTGGGCCATCAAGCGTTGCAGGGTATTGGTGGGAATAACTACTTTGAAGCCAAATTTATCTGATAAATTACGGTAGTGATTTGTCAGTCCATCAAACCCACTTACTTTAAGTTCGTAAGTAGGTTCCCACCCTGTAAAGGTGTGTTGAAGGGCAAATTGCATAGAGTGATGTTTAGTCGTTCTGTGGGATTGCTCTGGGAATTTCTGGAAGGAAAAGGTTGCGCCCGGTACATTTGCGAGAGTTTGGCTCAATTCGTCAAATGGGACTTGAATATGCTTCCCTTCGTTAGCGATGGTTACGGTCAGCGGGGGAAGCCCTTTGAGTTGTTTAGGTGCTAAATTGGAAACTCGCCCGGTTATATATTTATCCTCTAATGATGGGCTAAAAGCAAAGTACTGTGAAAATGGTGCTCTGTCGTTTAGCCAGTAGTCCAGTACGAAGCGGCCAGAGTTGGAGTGCCCAGACAAAATACTAAAATCTGCGGTTCGATAGTTTGTATTGACATAGTGCACAACTTCGTTCGCTAGGAACTGAGAAAATGCTGTCGATTTACCTTGATCCGGGCGCAACTCCTTGCCCATTCCTTCTACACCAATCACGATAAAATTGGGCACTTGGCCTTCAAGTAAATCGACAGTAGATAAGGTAGAAAGCATGTCCCACTGAGCATGTAATACGTAAAGTACAGGATATTCTCTGTCATTATCCTTATATTGTTCGGGAAGTTTCACCAAGATGGTTCGGTTTTCACCAAGAAAATCTGATTTGATTTCCGTCTTTTGTGCGAGAATAAAATCTGAAGCATTTGCTATCAGCGAACAAACACTTATCAAGGCTAAAAATAGAACTCTCATTTTCCACTCTCCATGTAGGTATTATTTTAGGGTGTAATACTAAAGTTCGGGTTAAATTAACCAGCTAAAACTGGTTGAAGAAAGCTGCTTTTGCCTGCTTGTCAGGTATTTTCAGTAGAGGGTACTCGTGTCGACGTGCACCGATGTTTGTGCCGAAAGAAGTTGCCAATTTATTGTTATATGACTTAAATCTATTTATTGACCCTTTAGATGTCAAGTGCCTTAACTAGGAGATACGCCTTGTTGAGCGGGGGTAAGTCGAAGAAGTAGGGCCTGCAGACTTAAAGCTTAGGGCAGGCTGAAGTCAGTCTGCCCTAAGTTTAACAAAATAGTGAATGCTACTTAGTTTCTATATTCTCCAGAAATTGATCGACCACTGCATTGAATTCATCGGGCCTCTCCCAAAACATCATATGCTTTCCCATATAAGCGGTAGTGGCGGAAGGGGTATTAGCTTTGATCCATTTGTCAGCCACTTCCTTAGCTTCATTTCGTACCACATATAGCATGGGAATCTTCCCTTCAAGGCCGATAAGGTCTTTGCTGTAGTCGAGGTAAAAACCAGTAGCGTTGGTAATTGCGGCGACGCTGCTAGAGGTTTGATTGGCGATATTAGACACCCAGGCAATATTTTCTGCAGTGGAATTTTCAAGCATCCATTTGACGAACTCTGCAATCACATTTTCGCGATCCTCAATAATCCCCTCAGTGAATGAGCGCGAGTATCCGTCTGAATCATCATTCAGATACCAGACCCACTCGTCCCGGCTGGCCCCAGAAATATCCGGGCCAGTGTCGATCATAATCATGGCTTTTATCTTGTCAGTGCCGAACTGGTTGAGATAGGCCAGTTGCTCGGTCACTCCATAGGACCAACCCGCGAGAATCACGCTATCAAGCCCCAGCTTGTCAATCAGTGCAGCTAAGTCTCGAGCGTGTTGCTGATAAGTATGGCCCTCAACAGGCTTGGATGACATGCCCTGGCCACGGGGGTCATAAGCTAGCGCGCGATACTGGGTGGAGTCCTTGAAATGGGCAAGTTGATGCTCGAAAACCTTTGTAGACATCATCCAGCCGGGAATAAAGATGATTGTCGTATCGCCATTACCCGCTTGTTCGTAGTGGATAGTGAGAGAGTTGTCGATCTTGATTCTCTCTGCTGCCACATAAGTAGAAAAAATAGACAGGATGCTAAATAAAATTACCAGATGAAGAGTCTTCATGACGCAAATTAACCCAATAAAATTTCTATAATGTTATCAGAGGAAGCTCGTAGGCGAAGGGGCTTCGGCTACCAATATTCGCTTATGCCCACATTGTACCGTGGAATTACTCCTATTAGTTGTTACTGCAATATTGCCGGCCATATAAGTTGCACAAACGTCCGTTTTATAGGGTTAATTGCTTAAAGCCAAAGCAGGTGGGAGCTTACGGTAGTTGGTTATGATTTTTCCCGTTTGGGTTGGTATAAAAATCTTTATTGGGTGTGATTGCTCGGTATTTATCCAGAATTATCATAATGAAGAATAAAGGAATAAGTGACAGTACTGAGAAGTGTAGTGCAATGAATTTGGTCTCCTCTTGTATGGGCGTGGAGGAAAATATAATTACTTCGATAATAAGTAAGAAAATAAATAAAAAACATTTATTGAAATCTGATATTGAGTCAAATGTTTTGGGACCCAATATCCAATGCTTCCAGGATTTGTGCGCAATAGCATCTAGTAAGTAATAGAGACCGCAGGTAAAGCTAACCAATGTTGTAAGCAGTAGTTCAAATACCCAGGCGGGAGGCTTGCCTGGAGCGGGAGGCCAAGCATTCGTAACTCCAATTTCTGTAAAAGAGAGGATGGCAAAGAGACCGGTCGCCAGTAGTACAACTGGAAATCGAAATACTAAAATTACCATACAGATTGCAGCAAAGGTCTCGAATAGTCTCTGGGTTGGCATAAAGATCTCGGCGTGATCCGCTACCCAAGCCAAGGCTCCCCGATACCAATACGGTGTATTCCCGTATTCGACATAGGAGTTAATGAGACCTTGGTACCCTTCTACAGTAAACCAATTTAATAGCCCATCCTCAAAAACCTGAAAGACTAACATTACCCCGATGGTGAAGGTAAAAAGATCAATCCAGCGCCCTACTATTTGAGTTGAATTCTGTTTGGGGGGAGTATTTCGATACTTGTCTAAATACTTTGAAGCTATAGATAAAATGGCAATGGTAATGCTGGATAGGACGCTTACAGTGAATGCGTAATCGCCACCATTGCGTGACATAGTAAAGACCCCAAATAAGAGAGCAGATGCTACAACAATCGCACAACCCCAGGTTAATAGGCTTACTCTCGGTGCTATCACCGCGCCTAAAAGCCGAGAACGAAAATTGTATTGAGAGTCTTTATGGAGCTTGTAAATGCTAACTGCCAAGATTAAGGCAAATAACGCAGGTGACAATAACTCGAAGTACCAGCTGTTTTCTCCCATGTAAGTCAACCCCCACAGCAAGATAAAGCCGAAAAACATGAGTGTCGCGCCCAAAACAATAAAAACACGCAATATCAAGAGGGTCCCAGCAAGCAATAGTGCCAGGTGGAGTGTATAGGTCATAAAAGCTGAGTAGGGGATAAGGTAGCTGACCAGTGATTTGACAAGTGAAGGTGTGCCCTTAGTCTGTACAAGCTGATGTAATAAACTTGCGAAGACATCCGGTGCCATTTGCCCATTAAAAAAGCGCATGATAACTAACTGAATACAGGCTGCGCCTAAGAGGAGGCTGATAATGGCTAGCCAAGTAGTTTGAGATGTGGCGCTTCTTGCTTGCTCAGTACTCAAGTGTAGGCTGGATATAAGCATGTATCTTATCCGAGGCCCTTTAAGATTGATTGCCTTATTAGTGATTATGGCAAATTAGGTAAATAACTTACAAATTTTCGCCGTGTTGATGCTGTTGTAAATACAAGGCTGGCTACAGCCAACCTTGTAATCGATGAGTTGATAAGAAAGTTCCAAAGCGACATTTGGTGACAGCTTTAATTATGAGTTTCTCCACTCTGCAGCCAGGTCAATTGCTTGCTGCAAGATTGGCCATTCCAAAAGACTTTGCTGGTATTTGGTAGCTTTCTCGCTTAATGAGATATTATAAACATATAGTCTATAAGCGAGTATTGCGTAAAATGCGTCTACAGCCCCAGCAGAGCCGAACATGAAGGGCAGTTTTGCTTTCGAGAAAATATCTTCAATCCTTTTTAACTCAGCCTGAATTCCAGGGTTCATATCTGGAGAGGAGTTGCTTTTATCTAAAGTGAAAGGGCAGTTGCTTCTTAAGGCGATAAAACCGGAGTGAAGTTCAGCACATAGGCTTCTTGATTGTGCTCGCTCAATATTTGATGAAGGGTACAAGATGCCTTTGGAGAGCTCATTAAAATACTCAGCGATTGCCAGTGAATCATGAATGTAAGTATCTTCAAGCAATAATACAGGTACAAGTCCAGCTTGGGAATATTTAAGTACTTCGTTTTTGTAGTTAGGGCTGGAGAGGTCTATGGCTTTGATCTCAATGTCAAGGCCTGCGATTTGGGCGCATATCCAGACTCTTAAGGACCAGGTGGAATCAGTGCCTGTGATTAATTTCAAAACATGTACTCCTTTTTGGTGTTGCTGGAGAAAGTGGCAGGGTATTCAAGAGTATCCGAGAAGCTATATGTTGCCTCCCTTCGCGATATTTAGAATAGAGTATACAGAATCTAGTGTCTAAATATTATACTGAGACTTTCATACTGACTGAAAACTTAAGGGTGAATTTAGAGGTAGTATTAATTAGTCAGATAGCTTCTTTAGTAGTTCAATAATGTTAGGTTTTTCATCTGTTTTCCTCATAAAATACCGGGGGTATACCTTGTTTAAGTCTGGACCTCTCAGCAGAAAAATAAATTCTTCGCCTAATGATGACCCTTGGATATTACCGAGTTGATAGTGCCACATTTCCCAAAGTTCTACGTAAAATTCCGGGGGGACATGATCAAGGTTGCTTTTAATTACACCATTTGGCATCAATTTAACATGGAGCCTAATCTTATTCCCTGATAAAGGACTGGTTCTCCCATCTGGATTAAAGGTAACTTCTCCGCTTGAGGTGATCATATCTACCTTTTGAACCAGAACATGTAGAACGTGATCGGTGCTTTCTAGAAGCTGTTCCAGTGTTGCAGGCTCTATAGATGTTCCATTTGCATAGCTAGAAAATAGTAGAAAGAAAATCAGCTTTTTCATGAGTATTATCTATTTTTGTAGGTTATACCAGGCGCAACATTGATTGCCTAGGGTGGAGCTTTTTAATAGCTGTTTTCGTCAGTAATGTTAGTATTTTTGTCTGGTTTCGATGGTTTTCTATTCTAGTCAGAATATAGAGAGTCAATTCACAGGCCGCTACTTACTTGTGCCTTATTACTCAGCGGTAGTTCAATAATGGCCAATCACACCATTGTTTACAAGGAGGTATCTCTATATTTTGGTGTTAAATCCTTTTTGAATCGAATTTCGGTGTTTGCTAAATTTAAGCTGGCCCACTAGTTGTTAATAGGATCTTACTATGTGTCCGTATGGGTTGATAATTATGCTGGCTTATTCTGTTTAAGGATCTGAGGTGTGGTTTTTTAAAATTAATTTTCAGAATTGTTTATTTTAATATATTTAAAGGTGGGCGACTTTCTTTAATGCGGCTGCTATTTTTCACAAAATATGGACGTCTATAGGAGGAGAGAGTGAGAAACTGCTGCGGACCTGAACAATCAAGCCCGCTTACTCCAATGGATCACTCAAATGGTTTCAAACGTTTTGTAAGGTGCTTGCGGATATCTTTCATCGACTTTTCCGCAGTCTTGTGCCCTGCATTTATAGCAATTAGAAAAATTATGTCATGCTTGGGCATGATGCGCACATCAGTAAACCAATATCCATTACTGCCAGTATGCGCAAGAAGTGATAACTCAGAGTCGTACACTGCGCCCCACCCGAGAGCGTAATTGCCTGTCACCGGTGAATGTAACTTGCGATAGGTTTCAGTCTTTAGCAATTTACCGCGACCATGTACGCCATTGAGTTGATCTTCTAAAAAAAGAGTCCAATCCTGGAGTGATATATTGATAGTTCCTGCGGGACCCATTACTTGTGGGTTATCACTATTTTTGTCGGCAGGATCTAGCGGGGTGAACTTGCCCAGCCAGGATTTTTTATGGCCACGTGGTTGATCTAATGTGGTCGAAGAGCCGGGAGCTGCAAAACCCGCATTCTTGATACCAAGTGGAGCAAAGATCTGCTCCTTGATGAGAACTTCCCAGGTCTTGTCTGTTCGAGCTTCGGCGATAGCCCCAGCAATGATAAAGCCGAGATTAGAATATTCAGCTGAGCCAGCCTCGGAGCTGGGAGGTATAGTGAGGTAATGGCGTGCTACTGCCATGCGTTGCGCTCGAATACTGTGTTCCGGCTCGATTACTTTCATTAATGTAGGAAGCTCATACCAGCTGGATAAAGGGGGTAGGCCGGCAGTGTGACTGAGCAATTGTGTGATCGTAATATTACGGTAAGCGGGGTCTATATCTTTTGCAAAAGAGGGAAATGAGTTAGCTAGTGTATCCTCAAATTGTAATATACCCTGCTCGACTAAGCGCGCTACCATTGTTGCTGTAATCGCTTTGGTGTTAGAACCTATGTGCCAGCGATCATTGATAGTTACTATTTCATTATGGCCCTGTGCGCGAACTCCGTCTACCGCCATAGCAGCGATTTCGCCATCGATTTGAACTAGTACACCGACTGCTGGAAGGTTGTTGCTATCTCGGGCATTAGTAAGTATTTGTTCGAGAAACTCTTGTAACGAATCGTCGGCATGTGCAATAAAGGGTGACATTAGAAGCGTGACTGCCAGGAGAATTCTTGGTAGAGTTTTATTATATCCTATATGCATTTTAATAAGCCCGAATGATTTTATAAAGCAAGTGCTGGATCTGTATTTATACAGACATTTTATGTCGATTGGTATACTCTGAGGCTTCGATGCAATGAAGGGTTTCGGTACATTGTTGCCAAATGGTTGTTTTAAATATTGTTCGTAATGATTTTCAGGTAAGTGCTAGAGAAGGGTGTTTTGTGAGGTCTTTCTGCTCGAAGAATTATAGGCTATAACAGCCACCTGATAATCGTATTGATCTGGGCATCCTTTGTTCAATTTCAAGTCAACTTTGATATCCCTTAGTAATAATCTTTCCTTACTTTAGGGTGTTGACTGGAATATATGCTAACAGTATTTTCTCAATAATCTTTCTTTTGGAGTTTGATTCTTTAGTGTATGCGACCTATGAAGGTTATATTTATTATCTATTAGAAATGGCGTCATTGTGAGAGAAGCCCGTCAGCAATTCGGGTAGATGGTGATTGCTGACGGAAAATGAAAATTTGGATCATGGCTGAGTTTATCATCTGGGATCAGATGAATGTTAAGCATTACAAAAGCAAGAGCTTTTGGGATTTCTAGATGGCAAGATTTCGAGCTCGAAAAATTCTGTCGCGAGGGACAAACTGAATGTGCAGGTCTCGAGAAACATTCGGTGCACTGATATGGGAATAATCTCCGGTAGCTGTGAATTTATACATTTGTAAGTTCCGTCCGGCAATATACCTTCCCAATCCCCAGTAACCCTGATAGTTAATGGCTTGATCATCGGGGATTTGGTTTGAAAGAGTGCTTATAGTACGAGCAACACGTCGGCCTCCAATCATGTTTCTTCCCATTCTTAACCCTGTGACATGCGCAGAGCCTATAGGGATTATTCCTCCTGGGCGTCCGCCTATATTAAAGTGGTGGATAATTCTTCTTGCTATTCCCTTTTGACGTTTTTCTGAAGATTTCCACTCTCCATTTCCTCTCCATGAATCCACACAGGCTATATCCCAACTTTTCCGAAAAGCTATATTGATTAATAGCGCTGATGTTTCAGTGTCAGTTACGCCACCCGCGAAATAGTCTTTTATCCTATTGGGGTAAGCGGAGAGAGTTCCTGCAGCTTTTATTTCATGCGGTGCTTCGACGAACAATGAGTGAGGCTGATCGCTATTATCAGCTATAGCTTCAGCTGCAAAGGAGAAACCGTGAGGTACATCATTGTGCGGCTCTTGGATAATCACTAGCCCTCCGGCTTGCAATGTGGCGCGAACACGAGCCTTTGCGTCTTGCAGGGTTATATTGTTTACTGGCATTTTATATCTCCATCTTGCTATAGAACGACTGGTTTAGCGTCGAATGTGCTCGGTGTATTTATCGTCGAGTAGTACCTTTTTATTTGGCTTGGACACAACTGCAAAAGCAGGAGTTATCATGTTTCGGTTTTTGTAATGCATGTATTGCTAATCAAGTTACTCTTCATGAAATTTAGGTTCAAGAAATAAATGCAACACCTTTCCAAATTTTGTCTTAGTTTGTGAGTTATTTCTTTCGGGGGTGTTTATTGCTCTGGGGTTTGTGTCCTTTGTGAGGTAGGTTCCCTTTTAATGTCCTGTAGTGTAGTTTTTATTAATATTGGCAATCTTGGAGATGG
Organism: Microbulbifer maximicatervae (SeqCode); assembly: GCF_052466985.1. Taxonomy (NCBI): domain Bacteria; kingdom Pseudomonadati; phylum Pseudomonadota; class Gammaproteobacteria; order Cellvibrionales; family Microbulbiferaceae; genus Microbulbifer; species Microbulbifer maximicatervae (SeqCode). The sequence continues at coordinate 1,907,842 of NZ_CP174298.1, read as the reverse complement.
TCGTATCGAGTATGATTTCTAGGGTAGATTTTTTGGTCTTTAAAATCGGTTCTTCTGTGATAGATATTTTGGGCTAATTGTGTTTTTTCTGGTTTTCTATTGGTTCTTTTCTATAGGGATAGCTTTTGTGAAAAAAAGTAATCTATAGTAGAAAATCTTCTACATGTGTAAAGAATGAAGGGGCAGTGTGATCACATTATCTAATACTGTATTCCCTTACGGCACTCCGAGCTAAAAAGTTTAATTTTTTTTGTGGCTTATTTGTAACCGCATTTTTGGTCAAAAGTCTTGAGGTTCTTGGAATGGTTTTGTTGGATCCATAAATGGAGGAGGTGCTAATTCTCGGTGGGGTAGAAGAGAATAGATTTTAATCTGGGTTGTTCTAGTGATGTAGAGAGCTACAAGATGAAATAGAGTTGCCAGTTTGGCCGATAAGTAACAAAAATAAGCTGCCCGGAGGCAGCACTTTAATATATCTAGTTGCTAAGTCCTAATTCCCGCTCAATCTGAGCTTTTCTCCAAACTGAGTAACTGGCTGGTATCTTTGCCTCTTTGGTACCATCGGCAAGGATGGCGCGGCCGAGGTTTGGCCAGCATAGTACGGCCAATACCCTGGGCGCGATTACTTGGAAGACTTTGGGTGGCCCCATTAGGGATTTGAGTCTCTGTATTAATGGTAGCCAGGATGCGGGGACTACCTGTTCTGCGATCATCCATGAGGCCTGGGGATCACTACCCAGTTGCTTTGCCAGGGATTCGTAGCGCAATGTAGCGGCTCTTAGTGAGGCCTGGGGTGGTGCGAGTATGACGGCACGGGCCCTTCTCTCTGCACAGAGTAAGCAAATCTCTTTGGGGAGACCGCTACTTTCTGCAAGCTCTTGGTTGAGTGCCCATCCACCGGCTTTGATATCGCATTGGCAGATAGAGCACTTATATTTCGGATTTTCAGGGGTGAATACAGAACTAACTTTTTGGGGGCGTTCGCCATTTTTCCAGATGAGAGAGTGTCTTTTAAAAATATTGCTGGCAAAGTATCGGGTATAGGTCAGCCAGTCGATATTGGTCACATTGCCGAAACGGTCTTTGTGTACAACATCGGGAATATTGTGGCTGTAAAGATGACGTAAGCAGTGAGGGCATGGCTTTAGTTGATCCTGGGGAAATGCCTTTCGCGCTTCGCTATAGTCACTGCTTATCCAAACCGGACCCTTATAGTTATTCACTATTGGGCACTTGGGGTAAATATGGACTTGACCAAAAGAGTCCGGGTTTTGTTCTAGGCCAAATAAAAAAACCGGTATACCCCGGTAGCGCCAAGCCACAGGTACGCTGTCCAGATCACTTGAATCGAGTTGCATTCCAGTACGGATGGCTTTGGCTAAGCTGTTTCGATCAGGCATTTCAGACAAGCGCTGTGCTAACGGACGTTTGCCGGCTGAGAATGAATCCCCATCGTTAATGACATAAGGTACTGATAGTGCTCGTGTGGCGCTTGGGAATGCTGTGATAGCCTGACGGTTTTGAATGGGTTGAAATTTTGTGAGGTTCACAGAGCTTCCTCAAGGATTTGCAGGATATGGCTTTCAGAGTCTCTAACTACCCTGAATGCTACCCGGCGGGAACGATCTGGATCTTCTACCCCATTTTCATCCAAGACTGGGCGAGCTGAGGAGTAACCGACAGCTGCTACCTTGGCCCGTACCAGGACGGCTTGCTGCGAAGGCAGTAATGAATGGGCATATTGCATTACGGCTCGGGAGCGCTGTTGGGAAAGTCGTAGGTTGTGGAAATAACCCGCTTCCGGTGCGGATTGATCTCCCCATTCAGAACTTGTGTGCCCCTCGATCTGGATTGCGGCAATGGAATCCATATAGGGCGTGAGTGCTTCGATGTAGCGAGGTACAAAGGAGGACATAATCTCGCGGGCATTGTCGCTCAGAGTAAAATCGCCGGTTTTAAATAAGGCATCACTGTTATTAAAGGAGATGGCCAGGGTTTGTTTATCCAGAGACGCTCCCCATCGAGTTAAGTCGTGGGCAAATTCCTGTTGCAGAGTTTGATAGATGGCCAACTGGGTGTCCCGGTAAGACTCTGCGAGTTCGCGGATCTTGGCGCGTTCGTCGATAAGGGAGCGCATTACAAAGACGGCAATACAGAGAAATACCATCATCAGGCCAGCCATCATGTCCGATAGGCTAATCCATTGACTATCGCTGGACTCACTACTGGCTTGCGTGCTTTCAAACATGCGCCTCTCCAGTGACTCTCTGAGCTTGCGCATCGATTCTCTTCATTTGCTGGATGAGCTGACGGAAGTCTCTGGAGAATTCACCGCTTAAAGTGCCAAGGGCATCGCCCATCGCTGCCATAACACTCTCTACTTCATCGCGCAGACGTTCATCCAGGAGTTCATATTGGCGCTTGATACTGACATCGGCATTACTAAGATCGCGAGTAATCACTTGTGACAATTCGGTAATCATCTGGTTGTGAGTTTTGGCGATCAACTGAGCTAGCTCGGCCATGGATTCCCGGTGACTGGTAGCCTGCTCGTGAATTGCTTTAGAGAAGTGGTTGGGGTCCATACTGGTAACCACATCGGCCAGGGCTACGACCTTACTGGTTCTTTGGTCGAATACTTCCGCCTGGGTCCTACTCAGGGAGATCAGGTTGGAAACCTGGGCCCCCAGTTGCTGTTGAGCTTGGTCAATTCCTCGGGTGAGCGCTTCAAACTTGGGCGCAATATCGGGGATCGATTGCTGTAGAACTTCAATAGAAGCTTGTTGCTCATTCAGCATGATTGATATCTGCTCTGCGTGATTGCGCTGCTGCTCTACCAGGGTCGGAATCACGTTGAAAATTTCTGGCAGCTCAGTAATACGCTGGTGTAACAGCAGAAGGTTTTCCTGAGCACCATTAATTTCATTGAGAAGAGTTGCAGTTTGGTCGCGGTAAATAGTTGCGAGTTCTGCGTGCTGCTGATGCTGATCTATTAGGGCCTGCAGGGCAGGGGATACGGCCTCCAATTGCTGGGTAAACTGCTGTAGGTTCTCACCCATCTGGGCATTCAGGCCGCTATTAAACTTTTCTACAACCGCAGTGAGTGACTGTAGGACTTCATCACTAATCTGTCGCTGGAATTTTGCCAGATCTTCGCGCTGACCATTAATAGCCTGCAGTATGTCATCCGCTGTCGCTTTAGGGGCTTGTTCTTTAGTGAATATTTGAAAAATAGTTCGCAATATCAGGGACAGGAAGAGTCCCAAGATACTGGTCATAAAGGCGGTTTCCAGACCTTGCATCAGTTCTGAAATTGAGGTGTCAATATCGTTTAGGTCAAACCCATAGATACCGATAATGATACCGATAAAAGTACCTAAAATACCGAGGGCAGTCAGTAGTGATGGCGTTTCCTTTACAAAGCGGGGAAACTTGCCTAAAGGGTAGAGGATTATGGCTATAGCACCAATGGCAAGCATGACCATAAGAAAGGTGTCGGTAACCTGTTCCGCAGACAACTTGGTTAACCAGTGATAGAAAAACTGGGTCATTATTTATCCTTTACAACTTTTTGCATTGTTATTTCGTGATAAAAAGGTCCGTTGGGTATTCGCCCGGTTCCCTGGCTGAGTACTTTCATTTCTGGTAGAGATTTCACAACATCGGTGATCGTGCGGAGCTGGGGCTGCTTACTACCCGAAGCGTGAATATAGGTTCCAACCTGGCCCGACTTTTGAATTTCAAATACACCACAGTTAACGGGAAGCTTGTTTTGTTTGAATAGCAAAAAGTGCATCACGCCACCATCACTGAGATATTGATACAGGGCCTTAGTGATCGATTGTATTTGCTCGGTGGAAAAGAAGTTGAGAAGGTCCCAGAGGAGGATGCAATTGAGATCCTTTGGCAGAGTTGCCTGTCGCAACGCGGCCTGAACGGCTTCTTCAAATGGCACTTTTCTGCTGGTTTGCCAAGCGAGCGATGAGTAAAAATCAGAAATAAACAGTTCGCCCACCTCCCTTTGGAGGTGCTCCATATTTCTCCCAGCCTTTTGCCCAATATCCAGAACTTTGCTGACCGGTGAGCGCTTGATGTGAGTCAGGGCGGTGTCCAGAGCGGTTAGCGAAATATTAGTAAGGCGGTTTTTCTGGAAAGCGGATACCGCTGCTGATGATCCACTGGCCATTACTGAAGTTGGCGATTTTACATTGCCATACTCAAACATTAATTCGATAAGGTCTTTACGCATCCCCTCTCTTTGTAGCAGGGAGGAGCGCAGGGAGAAGTTGCCCATAGTCTTCATTAAATTCAGGGATGAGTACCTATAGGTGGGCAGTGGTTCTTCCAGGTGGAGCGGTTCTGTATTGAAGGTAAAGCCAGAAAGGCGCTTAAAATCCGCGGGCCCCTTGGGCATAGTGCCGGTGTACAGCATTGTATGGAAAATGGTACGTGGCTTTAAGTGGGGTCGGATTTCCTCAATGAGCTTGGTAATAAGCTCAGGCTCCATAAAGTTGAATAGATCCCAGCAGAGCACCACATCAAGCTTGATTCGTTGGGGCTTTTTGGTGAGATATTCAGAAAGCTTAACGGCCCTGACTTCTTTATCGAGGGCAGAAGTATCCAGTAGCAGACTGCGTAAATCTTCGATAAATGTCTGGCAGGAGCGCTCCAATAAAGGTTGTGTGGTGCCAAACGAAAGGCATCCCAAATCTAAAACTTTACTACCTGGTTGAATGACTTCATCCACCAAAGCAGCAATACCAAATGAATGATGCTGCAACATATTTCCCACACCAAAACTAAAGCCCCGGCATTAGCCGGGGCCCATATTGAGGATTAACTAAGAAGGTTTCCTAGCTTTCCTCAGCTTCTTCTTCGGTCTCTTTAGTGCCGAAGAGGTAGTCGCTGGTGTCGGACAGACGAGAGGAATCGCTCGTGCTAGTGCTGCTGGAGGAGTAGGTAGAGCTGCCGCGAGTACGGGCTGCGGGCTTCTCTTCTGCTGCGGGCAGGTCGGGGTGTACCAGGCGATCAGAGAATTCCTTGTGGCGCTCTTTCATTTCGGAATCGGTATCAACCATGTCCATGGAACCACGGAATTTACCGCCGTCGTCCAGCTTGATTCTCGGTGCAATCAGATTGCCATTAACTTGTGCAGTGTTGCGGATTTCGATCAACTCATCGGCAAGGGCGTCGCCATCCAAGGTACCTTCTACAACAATATTTTTTGCGTGGATATTGGCAGTAACTGCACCGCCAGTGCCAACAGAAAGATTGTGGCCAACCATGATCACGGTACCATCAACAGTACCTTCCACGTGCAGATCTTCGGTGCCGATCAGCTCGCCACGAAAGTTAATACCTTCACCCAGCACTGACTTGGAGCCTGAGCCCGAAAGAGATGATTGCTGCTCAACAGCGCTCATGCCCGCTAAAAATGGTGTGGAGTCATTGCTTTTGTCAGTGCTCATAGAAATAAGTCTCTCTGTTTAGAAAAGTCAGCTGTTGCGTCGATTGCACCGATAACCGTGGTTACAAGGTTGTCGATACGTTGGGTTTTTGTTAAATCAGAAAATCAAAATTTTTAAAAGTGATAAGGCACTTTTTAATGGCGGGTACGGATTATTTTGATACTGAGTAAAACCTATCAAAACAAACGTCCCTACATTTATGTCAATTTTTTTTCTTTGCTGTGAGTGTTTTGCTAAAAAAGAAAATTAGACTATCAGTGCTTTTGGTCACCTAAAATATCCCTGTCTCTGCCTTTTCCCTATTGTGCACATACCTTAAGAACGACTTCCTTTGTCCTTTTACAGTTTTCGTCTCTCTCGTAGAGTTGCAATGCCCGTTTTCTCGTGCTTGCATCAAGGTGAAGAAGAGTCTCTTCTGACCTTAAGCTACGATCGATTTTTGCGATTGCTGTTAATATCGCTATATTCCCGCTATTTGCTTCAGGCTCGACCTGTAAGTAAATATTTACTTTCTTTTGTGGAGGGCATACTTCTAATTGTCTGCTGATGGGTATCGAGCCTATTGGCACAAAACAATATATGATTGGAATACTACCTACAGCGAGCTTACCAGCGTTTTCGGTCTGGCAATCAATCAAGCTGACCTCGACTTGAATGCGCTGAATTTAGCACGGATTGCATGCTAAAAGTGTGACTTGTAGCACCTTTTGGTCGTGATGATCGTCGTTTCCTGTTTTTTAATCCGCTAATGATTTACGGCTTAAAATATTGTTGCAATATGCGATGTATTCCTATGTAAAGAATTGTTTATGTTGGCAATTGGATTAATGTCTGAGCCTTGCATTCTTGCGCTTTCAAAATTCTATCCTAAATGTAAGTGTGCACTTATTTGCAATGACTATTGGGTGTCCTCAGGAAGGCTGTTTTCACAGGGTGGAGCTGCAGGCAGTTTTTGCTAGGATATATGTCACTCACCGCATACCTCTCAGTCCCACCCAAAAAAGGTAGGCCCAAGAGATATTTTTGGTGGCGTTGGCAGGGGTGCCAGCCTTGTTGGGCTGGCTAAATTTCAGGGGTAATTTGGATTTTAAACGGAGTTCCGTTTGAAGTTTTAAACTCTACCTCTGCAGCTTGGTTGAACCCTGTCACCAGAATGGGACTTGCTATCTGCTTGTAACCACTAGAAGCCCCAAATTCATATATTTTTGTCTGCAATCGAATTTAGTTTTCAGAAACTTGTTCGGCAGATACCTCGAACCTAAGTGTGTTTTCGATTTGGATTTCGCTTTCATCTCCTTCGTTATTGAGGAGGCGGACGGAGGCCAGGTTCTCGTTTCTGGTGCTGGCATCTACCTTAAGCATTATTGGAGAAGCTGATGATAAGGAGGTATACAAGAGTAAAGTCGTACCCAGGGCCAATATTGCGGTGAGATATTTTCTGCCCTGCTTGGCCATCGATATTTTTGGGTTTTCCTGAAGGATTATATCTATGGGCTTCAGTGAAAATGCTGAAGATATTGCTTTTATTGAATCTTGAGAGGCATTTCCACTTTTTTCTATCCGTTGAATGGTTCTAAGGCTTAATGATGCAACATCGGCTAGTTGTTGTTGACTCCAAGCCCTAGTTGTTCTCAGTTTAATAATTTTCTTTGAGTTAACTTTCACTTCCATACTTCTGTCCTCTGAAAATTGAGCTCCATTTTCAGGGGGCAGTCCTTATTGGTTACGATATTCTTGCGACACCTGTCTGACAGCTATATGACTTTGTCCAAACAATAGGCTATCTGTGCAACTTGCGGTCAATGGTGGGCGTGTTTGAAGGTTAGGTGATTCACTGATGTACTACAAGGGGCGCACAATCTTTAACTATTGCCCTGAATCCATATTCTGGGTCGGGAAGACATCTATAGGCTCTAAGTTCTCACTTTGAGATAAGTAAAAAGCTAGGGAGTTGAGTCAGGTTGTAACTGGAGGTTCGGATAGTGGCTCTTCTGTTTTTTTGGGGGGAAGGTTACCACTAAGCAAAGCCAAAGAGCTTTCAATGAGAATATGTAGCAAGATGACTTATGGAGCTTCTGAACAATTCCGTAATGTCTCTGTGAGCCAGAAGCATCACGGATTTATTTAGAGGCTCCTTATATAAATTTAACTCTCCAAGCTATTAAATCTTAATACTACCGTGAAGATAATCTACAGCGCCTCCCTTGAGAGAGACTCTGTTACTATGCAGTTCGCAGTGAATTAGTCCAGTCCGCTTGGAGAGTTGCTTAGCTAAAAGTACATCCTTTTTAAATTGTTGGCTCCAATATGGTGCCAGTTGACAGTGCGCTGACCCTGTCACAGGATCTTCGTTTACCCTTAATTTTGGATAGAAGCATCGGCTAACGAAATCAATATCGTTACTTGCCCCAGGAGCGGTAATGACAACTCCTCGTTTATCCAGCTGGGAGAGTTTTATAAAATTTGGATTTACAGATTTTAGATCGGTTTCGCTACCCAACACAGCTATATAATCATATGCACACAGAACTTCTTGCGGAGTGATGCCGAGGCCATCAATAAGAGCATCAGGTGCTTCTGTGGATACCGGAATGCTAGCCGGAAAGTCCATGCTATAGACAACTCCCGATCTCTGGACTAACAGTGGGCCGCTTTTTGTATCAAACTGGATGGTTTGGCCTGAGTATCTTAAATGAGTAAATAGAACGTGGGCAGCTGCGAGTGTGGCGTGGCCACATAAATCTACTTCTGCCTCAGGAGTAAACCATCTCAGAGAAAAGGAATCTTCATTTTTAACAAAGAATGCGGTTTCAGAGAGATTGTTTTCCTCAGCTATCTTTTGCAGCGTATCATCCGCAAGCCAGTTATCAAGAGGGCATACAGCAGCGGGATTACCTTCAAATACCTCGGAGGCAAAGGCATCTACTTGATAAATTGCTAGTTCCATTAGTTTTTTCCTTGAGTAATAGATGCTATTTTGGGACAGTATAAAATTATTGTGATAGTTGGCTTGTTTGTGCCAGTTTGTTTTTTGGTATACAAACTATCTAACGGCTGAGGGAAGCCAGGATGCTCATATCATCAGTGCTCCATGGGACGGGTCTTCAAAGTCTACAGAAATATAGCGAACTATTTACAGGCTCTCTAGTTGCGCAAAGCGACGTTCGTAATAAATCAAGCCGTTGGATATGCGCATAATCTCAAGAAGGTCTCCAGAAGAAAATCCAACAACAATCTTAATAGGTGCTTCTTCACTGTATTGGAGAAGCTGTTCGTTTTTGCAGAGTTCTCGCGCTAAGAGGGATGTATAGCATAAGCTGAAACCAATGTATCCGTCTCTATTTAGGTGTTTCGGCTTGTTAGCTCCTTTACACAAGGCTGCAATATTTCTCAAATATCTCGAGCCCAAATCAGATTTTGAATATACCCAATCCTCTCTGCTTTTAAATAGTTGAGGAAGTAGAGTTAAGCTGATATCCGGGAATTCCCGGCCGATACTATCTCTGAATTCACGCAGCTCGAAATATAGGACTGAAGGAGGAAGCGAGTCCCCAGCAGCTACCAGTTCTGTATCGAACCATGTTTGGGCTAGGTCAAGTTCATCCGTTCCTAGCATAGTGGGCAGCTTTAGCCATGCCAAATTGGGGGTTCGGCCATCAGCCCAAAAAGAAAGGTTTTCAAGGCCGTCTTGGATGGGTTCGTTTTTTTCCAGCGTATCGAAAATCACTTCATAGTATTCAGCTATAGACAAACCCCGAACTCCTGTCATATCTCATTTTTGCTTAGTATATCGATCAAGCAAGCCAGTGGGGACGTTTTTGGCTTTTCCTTCTGATTCAGCAGTATGTGCGCTGGGGCGCAATCTAAAACAACCATCCCGTTCGAAATGAAATTCCAACAAAAGCAAAGAGAACGGACAGTACTGTAACTGGGATAATATGGTATGCCAGTGCAGTGAGATTTTTTTCAGAAAGATTTGGAATGATTCGCAGCCTTGCGTCAATTGCCAGTAAGAAAGTGCATGCCAAAAGAATCAGTTTGAAGGATACCAGGCGAGAAATTGGATTGGAGAAGTTGAACCACTGCGATAAGTCAGGCAGTAGGGTATATGAGAGATATAGCCCGGAGAGTATTTGAATGAGCAGGGCGGGGATGCCAATCTTTTCGTAGCTGCTTTCAAACCGGGAAAGAAAAGCTACATCCTTATCCCGTAAAACTTTGGGTAGTATTGTGCAGGCAAGTATCAGATGCCCACCGGTCCAAATTGTTGCACCTAGAAGGTGAAAAAAAAGTACTACGTTGTACATCCTGTCCCCCAGACAAATCCTTGTTGGGGGACTATAGCGCTAAAATCTACGGGTGTCTGCTGCCAAATAGGGGTAGAAAGTAGTGTTGTCTACTCCCTGGGTTCCGGCCGGGACCAAATCCAGTAGGCGCCGCAGCTGATGCCGCCAATGGTAAAGCAAAGAAGGTAAATATTACTGATATGAAGGATGGCAAAAGCCAGGGATATAGCCATTGTCAGGCTGGCCAGTAACTTGGTTCTGCGGCTTACATAACCACTGCGCCAAGTCCGCAATAGATGCCCAAATAGATGGTGTTCTTCGATCCATTGGTGCAGGCGCTGGGAGCTGCGTGATGCGGCCCAGGCACCGAGGACAATAAATACAGCCGACGGCAGGCCGGGAAGAATGGCTCCGATAATGCCAAGGGCGATAAAAAAGCAAGCAGCGGCGCCCCACAGCCAGCGCATCCAGCCCTTTGCCAACGGCGGGGTGTAGGACATTACGCTGTCTTCAGTGGATTCTTTCATTCGGTACCTCTACCTTCTAGCTTATTGCAGTAGTCGTGCATCAAAAGTAACAATATTTATCCGCTTGGTCTGCTTGCTCATAAGCAGTTTGCCCAGCACCTAGTCAATAGAGTCAGCAGGCCGATAGGTCGCTAGTGCAGGGTAACGGATTATGTGGATGATTTCCTCTGTCCAGGGAGGTGACTTTCTGGTTTATGTGAAACCAGGCCTCCCAGTTCTGAGAAAGCAATTTATTTTGGTTAACGAATAAAAAATTCGACCGGAACGGCCATTGTCAGAGGATCACCGGGTACCTCTTCTGGTGGTCTAGGCAGTGGTTCTGCCCTGCGCACCAAGGCCACGACTTCTCGGTCGAGAGACGATATGCCACTGGCTCGGTGCAGCTCAACCTTTAGTACTTTGCCTTTTCTGTCCATCGTGAATTGTACCCAGGGAATGCCTTGTTGACGCCGTATTTGGGCGCTACGGGGGTAGCGTTTTCGCCGCTCAAGATGAGCCTGTAATTGGTTCTGCCAGGTTAATCTGGCTTGTGATTCCCTCTGGTTCAAGGCGCCCACTTCCGGTGCCGCAGCTTGCTCTGCTTCTGCTACATCTGCCGCGAGAGGGGCTGATGTTTCTTCAACAACAGTTTCTCCAGTAGCCTCTCCACTGGAGTCTTGTTGCTGTGCGATTTCCTTCTCTTCCACTGGTTCAGGGGTCTCTTCCTTTTCCTCCGTGGGGGGCTCCTCTTCGGGCTTCTCAATGGCAATTTCCGAGGGGGCTTCTGGCAAAATAACAGGCTCTGACTGCGCAGAGGTTTTTTGTGGCTCGCTGCTCTGCTGGTTTGCGGGAGAGGATTCCTGTTGTTGAGGACCTACCGGTAGCGACGTGGGTGGTGCCACTGGAGCGGCTACCATACTGACTTCAAATACCTGTGGTGCTGCAGCGGGCGGCAGCGCCAGTTCGGATTTGGGCTGCCATAAAAAATAGGCGGCAATAAGTCCGTGAAGGGCTAGGGCGCAGCAAAAGGCGCTGAGCGATAGAAAAAATCGCGGACGCTTCGCAGATTTTACCTTCGGGCCGGCCAAGAGGCTCATTGGTTTACGGTCGCCGGTTTATCCAGACCTACCAGAGCGATTTTCTGGTATCCGGCACTGGCAAGGCGGTTCATCAGGTCCATCAAATCCCCATATTCCACTTTGCTGTCGGCACGCAGCAGGATTTGCTGTTCTGTGCCAATTTCATTTGCCTGGAGTTCAGCAGCCAAGTTCTCCCGCACAATAACTTTGTCCTCACCGAGAGTCAGGGTGAGGTCCTTTTGCAGGGTGAGATATTTCGGATCTTCTGCCTGGGGTTGTTGTGGAGCTGTCGCCGAGGGTAGATTGACGGGCACGCTTACAGTGGCCAACGGAGCCGCAACCATAAAAATAATTAGCAATACCAGCATCACATCGATAAAAGGTGTGACATTGATATCGTGCTGTTCTGGCAGTTCTTCGCTATTGCTGCTGTTGAGATTGAATGCCATTAGTTGACGCCCTGAACCTGCGGTACTGCGCGCTTTTTGTTCGCGCTAACCAGTTCGGCGAGCGGGCGCGCATTTGGATGGTGGCGATCCAGGTCCCGACTAATCAGTACCATTAAGGCGGTGACATTATCGGCCAATACCGCGCGATAATTGCCGATAGCCCGGGAAAAGTAGTTGTAGATCACTACCGCCGGAATCGCAGCAACCAGGCCGATCGCAGTTGCCAGCAGGGCTTCCGCAATACCTGGAGCCACTACGGCCAGGTTTGTGGTTTGGGTTTTTGCGATACCGATGAAACTGTTCATGATGCCCCAAACAGTTCCAAATAGACCGACAAAGGGGGCGACGGAACCGATGGTTGCCAGAATTCCGGTGCCACGGTTCATGTCGGTAGCGAGAGAAGCCTGGACTCTTTCCAGGCGAGCCAGAACACGTTCTTTTAAGCCGTCATCTGACACTGGGCCACCAGAGGATAACTCGAGTTCATGGCGACTCGCTTCTACCAATAGCAGGGCACCGCCGGTTTGGCCTGAAAGCTTCGATTCGGCATTGGCGAACGTCTTGCTTTGGATCAGGGTTGCCAATAATTGTTTGGCCTTGCGACGTGTTATTACCAGCTGCACGGTTTTAAAAAGCCAGATCGCCCAGGTTAAAACAGAGGCCAACAGCAGGCCGATCATTACGCTTTTAACGACGATATCTGCAGCGTGATACATTCCCATGGGAGATAAATCGTGTGCGCTGAAAGCGGTATCTCCGACGTTGGAGGTTGCAGTCGAGGTAGAATTGTCTGGATTTTCTTGCAACCCCACGGAGGTTTCCATATCTCCCTCGAGAACTATTTCTGTATTGCTTTGTTCGCTTGAGTTGGAATTATTTTCCTGCGCTAAAGCCGGTAATGGTCCCAATGTGCTGCCTAGCAGGCACAATAAAATTACAGTCCAGATTTTCATTACCGACTCCTGGCTTCAGGTGAAAAATAAATTAGGGTGTAGTGGGCGCTAATAATTGTTCGACATTTTGTCGTGCAAAAGCAAAGGCTTGTTTGGCCCCATTGAGGGCTACTTCTTTTTGCTCTTGGTTGAGTTCAAGAGCATCTAACGCAGTTTTGAATTGGCGCCAGTGTAACCCGCGACCGTCTTCATGTCCTGCCAAGTGGCGTGCGCCGAACTCTTCTGATAAATCCAGATGTTTGCGTGCGTACTTGAGAAGGAATGCCGCTCCCAAGTTGGAGCCTTCGACCACGTAGAGCCAGCCCAGTGCAGAGTGGAAATCAGTAATTGTGACTTCTGTTGCGGCTTGCTGATCAGCTTTCAAGTCGCTCTCGGACATTTCGAAATCAGCACAATCCTGGAGGACTGCTTCAGAGCGGTCTCTCTCTTTCAGGCCGGGCAAAAAATTATTTAATTCGTCACTTTGAAACCAATCAGACACCGCTTGATGCAGTCGCGACTGCGTGCGAACAAACAGTGCATACCGCTCGCGATTGGAAAATGGTGACAGGGACATAATGCGTTTATCAAGACTCTCGTGGGTCGTATTAGTGCCTTCTTTCAGCCAAGCGGAAAAGGTGGGCTCTGTCGGTTCAATGGATTGGCATTCTGCTGGATTGCTCACGGGTTTTTTCCAAAACAAATTAAACAATAACCGCCCGGTTATTCCGGTGGCTTTGTAATGGGTGACGGACCAAATTCAAATTAACCCATCCCGTTGATCAATATTTTTTGAAAAATTCACCGGGTTATTCCAAATTGATATAACATTCTCAGCTCAGCTACTTTAAATGAGAATAGATATCATTTACAGTCCCCGCCCTCAAAAGATTACAGCGCAAGGTCTGAGTTTTGGCCCCGGAAACCCCTTCAACCCCAGGATTTGATGAGCTTTACCAAGAGCACCACGAGTGGCTTGTCCGTTGGATAGCGCGCCGAACTTCCGGTGTTGATAATGCCCAGGATTTAGCTCAGGACACTTTTATTCGTCTGCTGGACAGGCCGAGCCTGCCTGCGGGAATTCGAAGTCCGAGGGCCTGGTTAACCAAAGTGGCCGGGAACCTGCTGATCGACCAAGCCCGTCGCCAAGTGCTGGAGAAAAATTATTTAGCGCTGCTGGAAAATTTGCCGGAACCGGAATGTCCTTCCCCAGAAGATAAGTGGGAGCTATTGGGGCTTTTGGAGCAAATTGATCAATTGCTCAGTGGTCTGCGCCCGATAGAGAAAACGGTATTTCTAATGGCGAGACTAGACGGCTTAACATACCGCCAGGTGGCTGAGCAGCAGGGGCTGAGCCTTTCCTCAGTAGAGAAATACATCGCAAAAGCCATGCTCAAGTGCTATGCCGCTGCGTACGATAACGAATAATTTTCTATGGACTTGGAACTTGCTTGCTGATGTCAAACGCCCCAGAAAAAAATAGAGAAAAAATTCCTGAAGCAGTACTGTTGCAAGCCGTTAGCTGGCGCGTTCGCCTGGGTTCCGGCGAGGCGCTTGACTCAGAGCGCGATGCTTGCAGTCAATGGCGTTCGGCGGACCCTCTGCATGAACTGGCGTGGCAGCGTTTTGAGCGGATGGAGTCGCCTCTAGATACGGTGGCTCGCCGAGCGCCGCGTTTGGCCCATTCCACCCTAAATCAAACCGATGCAGAAATTCGCCGTTTAAATCGCAGGGCTGCTCTTAAAACCATGGGCGGTGGTGTTCTTGGGGCTTTTGCCGTTGGCCTAGTGGGATATGACACCGGTTTGCTGAAGTATATGTCTGCTGACTATTCCTCTGGTTCTAAGCCGGCCCAATATACTCTGGATGATAAGAGCCAAGTCTGGCTAAACACCGGTAGTGCCATTGAGTGGGAGTCGGGCAAAGCAATCCGTTCCCTTGTGCTGACTAAAGGTGAAATGCACTTGACCAGTGCCGCTGACCCGAGGCCAATGCAGGTATCGGTGCCTCAGGGGCAGCTGATTTCCCGTGACTCGCGCTTTTTTGTCCGCAATGGCGATGACCACACGATTTTGCAGGTTGTGGAAGGTGGGGTGCAGGTTCAGCCGAGTGCGGATATAGAGCCCTTTGCAGTTAAAGCGGGTGAGGCTTATCGCCTTACTGGAGCCGGTTCGCTCGCTCTGGACAGCAAGATGTTTGATTACAGCGGATGGATTGACGGGGTGCTTTCAGCTCGGAGTATGCCATTAGGAGCGCTGCTTGAAGAGTTATCTCGCTATCGTGTTGGTTTTTTACGCTGCGATCCGGCATTAAGAGATCACCAGGTTTCCGGGGTTTTCCAGCTTCACGATATCGATACCATCCTAAAAATATTGGCGCGTTCGGCGGGAGCTGAACTGAGCTATACCACGCGGTGGTGGGCAACGATTCAATTGCCGGGCTGATAGTAAGTCGCATCGCTCCCTGCCTTCCCCTGTTCGTCCGGGCCGACGGTTTTTTCGGAACGGGCAACCTTTAATTCCTGCTCTTATTGCCAGATGACCACAAAAAAGTTATCCGAAGGTGTCATTTTTTATTTTTGATGACGCTTTTGATTGCTAGTTTTCCCTCCGAAGTAAAAAAAACAAAATAATTCTCATTTAGATTACGGGTTTTTGATTTTCGTTCGGCTTCCTAGTTATACACCTGAGAATAGGAAGCCGCTTAAATGCAGTCCCGCGCCCCAAAACATATTTTGCCCACCTTGTTGGCACTGTTGTTGGCCGTAGTTCCCGTATCGAGTTTTGCGCAAGCCCAGCAGGGCAATACAGCGTTGATCGAATTCAGTTTGCCTGCGGGCAATCTGGGAGATGTGCTCAACCTCTACTCGCGCCAGGCCGGGGTAACGCTCTCTTTCGACGAGAACCTGGTGGAAGCTATTTCTGTTCCAGCACTATTTGGCAGCTATCGTGCAGAGGAAGCTCTGTTGAGCTTGTTGCGCGGTACCAACCTGCAAGCGGTTCCCGTTGGTAGTGGTGCCTGGCTGATCCAGTCCGCTGGCGAGCAGGATCTGATGGTGCTGGACAGCATTCAGGTTGAGACTCGTGATGGCGGTGAAAAAGACCAGGTATTTCGCGAGTCCGGTTCAGTAAATATTCTCACCCAGGAAAATATTGAGCGCTTTCGCGGTACCAGTGTTGGCGATATTTTTCAGGGCACCCCCGGTGTACTTATCAGTGAAAACCGCAATTCCGGTGGTCTGGATGTCAATATTCGCGGTATGCAAGGGCAGGGTAGGGTTCCTGTCTTAATCGATGGCAGTCGCCAGGAAACAACGATTTATCGCGGTTATGCAGGGGTTTCCAGTCGCAGTTATATTGACCCAGATCTGATTGGGTCCTTGCGTATTGATAAAGGCCCAGTAATGGGTGCCGAGGGCACTGGCGCTACCGGTGGCGTTGTCAGTGTAAATACCCTGAGAGCGGAAGATGTCGTAAAACCCGGCGAATTGTCGGGTTTCCGTGTTCGTGTCAGTGGTATTGGAAACAATAGCGAGGCTCCAGAGGCTGGTACTTACGCTGGTTACCACTTGCCGCGCCCTGTTTATCGCTCCGATTGCCGTTTTGCAAGTGATTGCACCGCTGACTATACAATGCCGGACAGCTTTGCGCCGGACCATGGAATGGATAGGCCCAGCCTGTTGGATTTTGAGGGTTACGCGGCGAGCTTTGCGGGCGCCCAGCGTTTTGAGTGGGGTGATCTGGTATTGGCTCACGCCCAGCGCGAACAGGGAAATTACTATGCGGGTACTGATGGCCCCGCGCCGGAAGTGGTTATTGGTGAGCCTCAAGAAATGGCTTGGTATACCGAGACTAAGGTTGAGCTGGAGAGTGAACTGGGAGAAAGCATCCCTTACCGCGCCGGGGAGCGGATTCCGAATACTAGTTTTTCTAGCGATTCCTGGTTGTTAAAAAGCAGTCTCCATTTGCCAAAAGACCAAAGTCTTGAGCTGGGCTATATCCGCTATAACAGTATCTTTGGTGAGATGATGCCCTCGCAAGTTCTTTCAAATTTCGGTCAGGCGCGCGAGTGGCTCGATAGTGAAGTGCTCAACCAAACCTACACTGCACGATATCGTTGGCAGCCGGTGGAATATGATTGGGCCGACTTGCGTGTCAATTTTTGGCACACCGATGCGGTCACTGATCTGAACACACCGAATATATTCTCTATCGAGCTGGAGGATAATATTGCGCGAAATGACGATTATCAGCGCTTTGGCCTTGATATCACCAACAGTATGCGCTTCTACCCCATGGGTGAATTGCGCTGGGATTATGGTGTTTCTGCACAGTGGGAAGACTTGGATAGCGATACCCAGACCGCTGAAGGTATTTATGCGGGTTCCCGCAGTGGTGGGCGCGATGAGTACAGCTTGTTCACCGGTATTGAGTGGCAACCGTGGCCGGAGTGGACGCTGGAGTCTGGAGTTCGTTATACCCATTTCTCTTCAAAAGACAATAATCCCCTCCCGTTGAGCATTGATTCCGATTTTTGTGTAGATAATAGGGAAGGGGGCTGTGAGGACGTTTACTACAGCAATAGTCGCTCCGGTACTGCACCTATTGTGGTTTTGACATGGGAGCCGATCAAGGGTTTGCAATTCTATGCCCGCCATGCGCAGGCTTTGCGTATGCCGAGTCTGTTTGAAGGTACCACTGGTTTCTCATCAAGCCCCGCACTGGATATTACCCTTGAGCCTGAGCATGCAAAAAATAATGAGGTTGGGATTAATTATCTTAACGGCCAGTTATTTGAAACTCATCATCAACTCCGAGCGAAAATTGCTTACTTCGAAAACCATGTTGACGACTATTTGACTCGCACCGGGGTCAACGCCGATGAAGAAAAGCAAGGTAGCGGTATCTCCGATTTATTCCGTATGCGAAATATCGATAGCCTCGACCTTGAAGGTTTTGAGTTCAACCTTGGATACGATGCCCTCTGGTGGTTAGTTGAGCTGAGTGCTACCAAATACAGCCACATTGAAGTCTGTGATGTTGCCAGCTATGTGCGTACTTACTGCACGGATTGGGGTATAGAAAACAGTTATTTCAATAATATGGTCCCACCTAACTGGCATGCCAGTGCGCATATTGGCTTGCGTTTATTCCAGGAAAAATTGGAATTCGGGTTGCGCGGTACTTTTATGGGGGAGCGAAACCCTGTTCCTTATTACGGCGATCAAGCTGGATTTACTGAGCCGGTGCTGTGGCAGAGCTACGAACTGTTAGATTTTTATACCAGCTTCCAATTTAACGATAGTTTTTCGGTGG
The DNA here is from genome assembly GCF_052466985.1 of Microbulbifer maximicatervae (SeqCode). Classification (NCBI taxonomy): domain Bacteria; kingdom Pseudomonadati; phylum Pseudomonadota; class Gammaproteobacteria; order Cellvibrionales; family Microbulbiferaceae; genus Microbulbifer; species Microbulbifer maximicatervae (SeqCode). Next base: position 1,889,807 of record NZ_CP174298.1, on the reverse strand, counting down.
ATTTCACCGTCGACAACGTAACCGATCAATATTACATCGATGCTTTGAGTCTTGGCTTGGTGCCTGCACCGGGACGTACGGCAAGACTCAGTCTCACTTATCAATATTAAACATTTGGAGTTCCACAGATGAAAAGAGCAGCAGCCCTTATCGGCATGCTATGTTTGTCTCTCGTGCTGTCCGCCTGTGGTGGCGGTGGTTCGGGCGACGGCTCAAATAATAAACCTACCGCCAGTATCAGTTTGTTGTCCCCTGTAGACACAACTTTCTCCTTGGCTGGCGGTGATGTCACTGTTCAATTGAGCGGTACTGACAGTAGCAGCTCGCGAGATGCAAGCCTGACTTATCGTTGGGAGCTAATTGAGTGGCCTGAGCTTAGCCTGGCAGAGTTGGCCAGTACTGAGGATGCCTACACTGAATTTACAGCTGACCTTCCAGGCGACTATGTTGTGAGCCTGATTGTGGATGACGGTACTGAAACCAGTGAAGCATCCCGTATAACGTTGACTGCAACCAGCCCGAATCCAGTGGCAATTACTGAGCCGGTGCACAGTGTTATCCTGGGTACTCAGACCCTGGGCCTTGATGGCAGCTTGAGTACTCCGCCAACGGGTGAGACTGGAGATCTGGAATATTTATGGGCCCTGGTTGAAAAGCCTCTCGACAGTGCTGCGTACCTGACTAACAGTGACTCTAGCCAAGCTACATTGCACTTGGATATCGAAGGTGACTACAAGCTTGAATTAGTTGTTACTTATAATGGAGTTGCCAGTGAACCTGCGGAAGTTCTGGTAACAGTTTCCGCCGGTGATGCTCCACCTGTTGCCGTAACAGAAGACCAGACGATTACTCTTGGAGAAGAAGTTGTACTGGATGCGAGCGAGAGTTATGACCCTGAAGGTAACTCTCTGCAATACCGGTGGAAGTGGGCTTATAGTCCAGTGGAAACTGATGGTGTTCCGGTTCCCGAGTTAGAGGGAGAGACAACCTCTACCGTTAAATTTACTCCCATTGCGGCAGATACTTACAATTTAATTTTGTTTGTTTTTGATGGCGCAAGAAAGAGTGAGGAGCGTGAAGTTACTATCGTAGTTGAAGCCGATTCCGAAGCGGAAGTCAATGACGCTCCAATTGGTGAAATCGAAGCGACTGGTTACTACCCGTCCTACAGTATTGGTGAGCAAGAGCTGGGGCTTCGCGCTGAATTTAATTTTGTTGGCTATGACCCTGAGGGTGATGCTCTGCAAATTATTGAAGCGGAGCTAATTGAAAAACCTGAAGGTAGTGTTGCCGAACTGGTTGATATTGGTTCTTGGAAACCGCTGGGTAAGAAAATCCAAGAGCTGGATGTGGTAGGTACCTATCGCGTAAGCATGACCGTATCTGACGGAACCAACCAGATAGACCTAGAAGCCACTATGGAAGCCAAGATTGGCAAGGTAAATGGTTATCCTTCTACCCGTAGTGTCGAAGCTCAGTCCAAGTCTGTGCTCGTTGGCGATGCTTTGGTGTTTGATGCCTCCAGTAGCGACCCTAATAATGATGAAATGACCTTCCACTGGGAGCTGGTTGACCGGCCCGATGGGAGTGATGCAGTGATTGAACCGGTTACCGAACCGGAGAGTGGGGAGCTTCGCCGTGCTCAGGTAGTTACCGATGTACCGGGTTCCTATACCGCTCGCCTGATCGTCAGTGATGATCGTGGTCTATATGCCAAAACCTACTCTGAAGACGATGGTCTTGCCAAAGTTTCCAACACGGCACCAGAAATCCGTTCTGTAGTTTGGGCGCGCAACTGGGGTAGCTTATCCACTGGTGAAGATTATTACCAAATCCTGCCCTGTATGTCCCTGCTGCATCGCCCTGTGGTGGTAGATGCCGACGGTGATGAAGTATTCACTTATGAAGAGCTGATCAGCGCGCCGGAAGGTGGTGAATTTACCAGCTATCCAGATAGTGAAGATTGTGAAAATACAACTGGTACCGTATTTTCGAAAGCGGGCACCTACGTATTCCGCTACTACGCTACAGATTTGATTGATGATGCGCCGGAATACGATTTTGTTGTAGAAGTTGAGCCCATGAGCGAAGCCAAGGGCGTGCGTCTGCGTAATATCAACTCCTGGGAAGAGAACCTTTGGCTGCCCATGCCGTACGAAAATATTCCAAGCTACGGTACTCCGTCAGATTTACGGTGGGATACATCCCCTACCGAAGATGAATACCTACAATGGTCTCTGACTGCAGTTGATGCCGATTACACTATTGAGAATGTACAGGTGAAGCATATCAATGGCGATTTGGCTAGCCTTACACCATGGTTCGAGGGTGTTGCAGAGGGACAGGTTATTAGCGAGGGAGAGTCTCTGGACTTCAAGACATGGGTACCCTCTGTTCCCTGTATGCGCACAGATGAAAAAATAGAAGGCTTCCATTTCTCATTTAATATTAAAGAAATCCCGGAGTTGACCTTCACCTACGAAACCTGGGTAGCCATAGATGATGGTATCTTTAGCGAGGGCTGGAGACAGTGTGAAGCAGGGGAGTTAAATTAATCTTTCAGAGTTTACTTCTGCAATAATACATATTATTGCTGAGGTTCTATAGCATTGTGATCTCTTTGAGAAAGGGCGCCTAATAAGGCGCCCTTTTTTAATCGTAATCAAACCTTAAAAGCTATTTTGCCCCCAATCATTGACTGCTTCTAAAACAAACTGCTGGCTCATATCATTCTTATCGCATTTGTAAATTTGAAGACGCTCGCCCTCTTGGGTTGAACTACCCGGTGCGTCTATACAGTAGGTCCAGTTCTTATCGCGATTCTGAATGATTCCACTTTCCTGGATTTGCCATTTTTCCGAATTGCCGCCGTCACAATCCCACAGGTGCATTTTATCGCCGTTATCAGCAGATCCAGTGTTGAAGTCAACACAGTATTTATTATTACCCTTGGGGCGGAGTTGGCCTTCAGCAGTATAAACAAACTGCTGTTCACTGCTGGAGCCACAGTTGTTCATATTTAGGTTTGAACCATTGCTATAGCCCTGGGAGACGGTCATGCACAAGTCAGCATTTGAGGCAGAACGGATTCTCAAATAGCCGGGAAGACTTCTCCTTACTCCTACAAAAGGAATTGCCGTGCCAGTATAATTGGGGGTGGTTGCGACTGTATCAGGATCTATCCCAATTGCAGTGGCACCATGTGCGATTGCTGTAAATATGTAGCCGTAGTCGGTATTGCTAAAATCGCCAGAACTATCCCATAGGTGCATCAGCTGTTTGGTTTCAGCGGCTGCGTTGGCTGTTATCTGGTAATGATCGCCAGCCTGGACATTGCCGCAAAATATTCTTTGCGAACTACTGCTGTCTATTGAATCAATGGAGCCGGTAAATTCTTCTGGATCTGCGGTATCTATATCAGGACATAAAAATGCGCTCATCTCGTAAGAGTCTAATGCGGATTCCATTCGATTATTGACGTTGCCTGATTGTCCTCCGGTAAAAATAACGATTACTTTTTTGCCGTTATTTAATAAGTTGCCAACGCTAGGCCATCCCGTACTTGTAAGCGTGGTACGGTAATTTTCTGAGGAAGAAATCTGTTGTAAATATGTAAGCATATCCTGGTAGCTGTACTGAAGGTCGCCCAGCTCTTGTTGGATATACTGGTCAAGCAAATAAATTTCATCTGCATACCAGGCGTTAAACCAATCTAAATTGGTTTTCATATCGATATACAGCATTATTGGCGCTTCAATAGTGTTAACGGAGAGCCAGGATTTGATATCGTCCAGACAGTGTTCCAGACGATCATCGTCTCCGTTGCTATTGCACATGTGATTACCGATGTCGTTTTGTCCATGAGCAACATAGGGCCCATGGCTGCTACCTTGCCAGGCACCGTGATCTACGACATCGATTTCCAGTGATCGAAAGCCTTTGTCGAGCCAGTCAGTCAGTGTTTCACCGTTTTCTAGCCGCTCATAGCTGTTATGGGGCTGTAAGTAATAAAGCTCATCAATACGATACTCACTGGTGGCCGCTTCTGCTTGGTAATCGGGCCAGTGAAAAGTGTCAGCTTTACTGATGCTGGGTATAGATACCCAAAGTGATAGACATAGAGCGCCTGAAGAGAATTTGAGGAAGGACATTGGGGTTCCTGTTATCGTTTTAATAGTATATTTATTATTTGTTATATAAAAAGTGTGTTAATACTTTGTTACCAGAGCTCGATAATTTAAGCCTGTTAATTAACTGTTTTTTTCAAACGGCTTGGTATGCGTAGATTTTTATTTAGATTACAGGTAATTGTTCGTAAGTAGGCAAGTGTTTGGAATTTTTGCGTTGACAGTGAGAGGCTAGGAGAAGAGTACTTTAAGGAAAGTACTCTAACATCTAAAGCATATGCTTGTATTTGGCGATGCTCCATCGCGCACGATTTATTGCTATTTACGCCCCATTCTCTTATCTATCTGCTTTCTCTCCCAATCTTCACCAAAGAAATTAAATAAATTGAAGGTGCTAATTGCATGGGAGGTGAGCCCTATACCCCAGCCAAATGCCGCCCAGAGTGACCATAAGTATCCGGGGGCGAGTATTAAGTTGGCAATTACTAGTCCCGAGATAACTAATAAATAGGTGATTAGGTGTTGGTAAAAGCTCTTCAGCTTCTTGACATGCTTAATGACTTCTTTTTCTTTGGGGGAGATCTGGTCTTGGGAGTTCATATTGATGACCTCGGCTGATTAGCTACAGCAGTGGGGAATATTATTATTCGAGTTATTTTCAAGTTTGGATAGAGATATTAACCACAGGCAATGAAATGTGGCAAGTAGTGAAATTTTCGAGTGTATGTAGGATGCCCGATGCGACCGGGCATCCATAAAAGGGTACTACACAATACAGTCTGGCTGTTCTGAAGGGTGGGCCTTAATAAAGGCCGGCAGTTCATTGCAAGCGTCTGTGATTTTCTGGATTTTGGGGTACTGGGTCATATCCAGGCCAAAGCGTTCCGCACTGTATACTTGCGGGAGTAAGCAACACTCGAACAACCCTGGATTGTCTCCAGCGGCGAAAGGCGAGGGTCTTAATTGCTTCTCCAGCGCGGAGAAGCCCAGGTGTATCCAGTGCTGAATCCATTGAATTTTTTGCTCATCACTGACTTTGAGTTCAGCCTGGAGGTACTGCAGAACCCTGAGGTTCTGTATAGGTTGAATATCGCTGGCAATACTTTGCGCGAGCGCGCGGATATGTGCGCGGGCCTCAGGCGCTTTTGGAAGTAGCGCTGGTTCTGGGTGGGTTTCATCCAGCCATTCCAAAATGGCGAGGGATTGGGTGAGACTGGTTTCGCCATCATTCAGGGTTGGCAGTAGCCCGTGTGGATTCAACGTGCGGTAGTCGTCTCCGTGCTGATCTCCCTTGAGCAGGTTTACCGGGTGATACTCGTATTCCAGGCCTTTCAAATTGAGCCCGATACGCACTCGGTAGCTGGCGGATGAGCGAAAGTATCCGTAAAGGTCCATTCTCTTTCCTTTTCTTTGTTTTGGCGTTTGGCTGTTTGAATGTCAGCCTTTTTTGGTGTTGTCTGGATGCGCTGTATTCACTTTGGCTTCCAGGAGTTTACATAATCTGTTAGCTCCACGGCATGGGCATCCGGGAGAATATCCCAGGGGGTGCGGCTGTCGATCATTACAGCAACTTCATCGGTTTCCTTGCGCGCATGCCGGGCCCCGGTAGCAAATGCCTTGGGGTGGGGGCCGTGGGTGAATCCCATGGGGTGGAGGGTAAGCATCCCCGGATGAATATTGTCGCGGCTAAAGAAGTCACCGCGGTGATAGAAGATGAGTTCATCAAAGTCATCATTGTTGTGAAAGAAGGGGACTTTGAGTGCGCCCGGGTCACTCTCAATCGGGCGAGGTACAAAAGTCGCTACAACAAAACCTTGTGCGACAAAGGTGGTATGAGCCGAAGGGGGTAGATGGTAGCGGTGGCTCATCAGCGGGCGTATATCGCGCCAGTTGATACGAACGGTCAGGTTGTCCCCAGTCCAACCACAGGCGTCCAGTGGGTTGAAGGGGTAGGTAATGGTCGACAGCTGTTGCCGGGCTTTAACTACAACCCGCCACTCATCATCGCCCTGTTGATCGAGAAAGGCTTTATCTATACGAGGCACATCCAGCATCGCCTGGTCAAAAATTGCATTGGGGCCAAGGATGCCTTTTTCGGGGAGCTGAAAATGGCTACCTATCGCCTCTACCATCAATAGTTCCAGCGGCTCATCCTCTGTCGGCGTCAGGCGCCATAAGGTGCCGCGGGGCAGCAGGATATAGTCGCCATCGCGAATAGAGAGATGGCCGAAATCACAGAACAAGTCGCCGCTCCCATTGTGTATAAACAGGAGTTGATCGCCGTCAGCGTTGCGCACCAGATGATCCATAGGCTCCCGGCAGGTCCAGAGGGCGACCTGGCTATCCTGGTTTCGCAGGATCGGCTTTTGATCCCATGGGCTTGTTCCTTTGTGTTTCATTTGCGTGGCATCAAAAGCGTGGGGACGCAGTGGACCTTCGAACTGGCTCCAGCCGGTGGGGGGATGACGATGGTAGAAGTGGGTGCAGGGCCCAAAAAAACCCTCTTTGCCCATTTCCCTTTCAAAGCTGTTGGGTGGGAAATCTGCATGGGCTTGGCGACTTGTATTTCCTTCCGTTCGCGGAAAGCTGATCCACTGTTTCATGGCGTGGCCTCGCTTCTGTGCGGATGGTTCGAAGGTGTGGCGAAAAATTGAGCATCTCAGCGCCACTTACACGCAAATTTCTTGCGCCATAGACCCAATTAGTTCGCAAATATGGCGCAAAAAAACCTATACTGTCCGGCCATTTTTTCGTATGGCCCGGTAACTTTTCCAGAAAGTATTTGTGCCGATAGTGGTTACAATTGAAACCAATGTTAGTTAAATTGAGTATCAGGTACAACCGGGACACCCGAGCAGGCAGGTTTGAGGGCAGCTATGACAATCGAACAAAACACGCGACCCACCGTTGTTGAGAACGACGAGCTGCGCCTCGAAAAGTTCTTACCCTACCGCCTCTCGGTACTTTCCAACCGAGTGAGTAATGCTATTGCGCAAGCTTATGGTGCGCGCTTCCACCTCACCATTCCCGCTTGGCGGGTTATGGCAATTCTGGGTCGTTTTCCCGATTTATCCGCCGCCGAGCTGGTTGAGCAGACGGCGATGGACAAGGTGGCAATCAGTCGGGCCGTCTCTTCCCTGTTAAAGAATGACTACATTACACGCAGTGAAGATCCCGGTGACCGGCGCCGGCAAGTGCTGAACCTGTCAGAGCTGGGGCGTGATATTTATGCTCGCATAGTGCCGCTGGCCCATCAGTACGAGAATGACTTGATGGCATCCCTATCCACTGAGGAGCGGGAACAACTGGATAGCATTATTGATAAGTTAATGGTGCGCGCGAAGGAATGGTCTGAGCGCGGCCTCGTTGATGAATAAATGAGATAACTAAGAGGAGTTTTCAGATGTTTGAGCATTTAAACAGCCTTCCGCCAGATCCGATTTTGGGCCTTTTGGCCAGCTACCGCGCGGATGAAAACCCCAGCAAAATTGATCTCGGTGTGGGCGTCTATAAAGATGAGGCAGGCCATACCGCTGTCTTGCAAGCCGTCAAGGAAGCCGAAACCCGCTTATTACAGGGTGAGGAAACCAAGGCCTATATCGGCCCGGCCGGAACTCCGGGTTTCAACACCGCCATGCAGGAGCTGGTACTGGGTGCCGGGCACCCCGCGTTGGTGGGCGGTCGCGTTCGCTCAGCTCAAACTCCCGGTGGATGTGGTGCTTTAAGAGTTCTGGCGGAATTGATTAATCGCGCCAAAGCTGGGGCAACCGTGTGGGTGAGTGACCCCACTTGGGCTAACCATGTGCCGCTTCTGGGTAATGCGGGCTTGCAAATCAAGAGCTACCCCTACTACGACCGCGCTACCAGCAGTTTGCAGTTCGACAAAATGGTCGAGACCCTGAAAGATGTGGGTGAGGGCGACGTTGTTCTTTTCCACGCCTGCTGTCATAACCCCTGTGGTGCGGATCTGTCCCGTGAGCAGTGGAAAGTGTTGGCGGAGATGGCGCAAAAGCAGGGCTTCACGCCGTTTATCGATATGGCCTATCAGGGCTTTGGCGAGAGCCTGGAAGATGATGCCTACGGCCTGCGCTTGATGGCTGAATCTGTTCCAGAAATGCTGGTTGCAGCTTCCTGCTCGAAAAATTTTGGCCTCTATCGCGAGCGTGTCGGCCTGGCTATGGTGATTTATGCGAATGGCGAAGCCGCCGATAAAGGCCATAGCCAGATGCTGAGCGCTATTCGTGGCAACTATTCCATGCCACCTTCCCACGGTGCTGCCATTGTAGAATCTATTCTTACTGATGCGGGACTGAAAGCGAACTGGGAAGCTGAGCTGACCGAAATGCGCGAGCGTATTAACGGTTTGCGTGCTGGATTGGTAGAAGGGCTCGCCGCAGCGGGTGCTGCCGGCGAGTTTGGCTTTATCCGCCAGCAGAAAGGGATGTTCTCATTCCTGGGTATCAATCCCGAACAGGTACAACAGCTGCAAAAGGACTATTCCATTTATATGGTGGGCTCGAGTCGCATCAGTATTGCCGGCCTGAGTTCCAATAATATGGAATACTTCTGTAAGGCTGTTGCCAGCGTGCTGTAAATTCGGCACATTTGGGGGTGAGCAATATGCTCACCCTTAAGATTTATCCTTTAGAAGTAAGAGTGAAAGATGGAAGTTGAGCTAGGAGTTCCAGTGCCCGAATCCCCCACCCAAATTTGGACCCCCCAGAGCTGGCGAAACTTCACCGCACATCAACAGCCCCAATACACGTCTGCCGAAGATGTTGCCCAGGTGGCTAAACAGCTCTCTGGTCATCCGCCCCTGGTTTTTGCGGCAGAGGCTCGCGAGCTGCGCCGTCAGCTGGCTCAGGTTGCCGAGGGGAAAGCCTTCCTTTTGCAGGGCGGTGATTGTGCTGAATCTTTTGCCGATTTTAATGCAAACCGCATTCGCGATACTTTCAAGGTATTGTTGCAGATGGCTGTCGTGCTCACCTTTGCCGGTAACCTGCCGGTGGTGAAAGTTGCGAGAATGGCCGGCCAATATGCCAAACCCCGTTCAGCAAATACCGAGACAGTGAACGGAGTAGAGCTGCCCAGCTACCGTGGCGATATTATCAACGGCATTGATTTTACCGCTGAAGCGCGCATACCTGATCCACAGCGGATGGTAACTGCTTATAATCAATCGGCTGCCACCCTGAACCTACTGCGAGCTTTCGCCCAGGGGGGGTTGGCCGATCTGCATCAGGTGCACAAATGGAATCTCAGCTTCCTGAAAAATAACCCTCAGCGGGAAAAATATGCCCAGCTGGCGGAACGCCTTCAGGAGGCTTTAGAGTTTATGGCGGTATGTGGTGTTACATCAGAGAACTCTCCCGCAATTCGTGAGACTTCACTCTACACCTCTCATGAGGCGCTATTGCTTGAATACGAGCAGGCACTGACACGAACCGATAGCCTTACTGGCAAATGGTATGACTGCTCCGCACATATGCTGTGGATTGGTGAACGCACTCGGCAACTGGATGGCGCCCATGTGGAGTTTCTCTCCGGTGTTTGCAACCCGATTGGGGTGAAAGTTGGTCCAAAGATGCAACCGGATGAGCTGCTGCGTTTGATCGATAAGCTCAACCCCGAGAACGATGCAGGTCGCCTTACACTGATTACCCGTATGGGCGCCGATACTTTGGGAGAAAAATTGCCTGCATTGGTGCGCGCCATTCAAGCGGAGGGGCGCTCGGTGGTATGGAGCACTGATCCCATGCATGGCAATACCGTTAAAGCGGGTAACGGCTATAAAACTCGCGATTTTGAAAAAATCCTGCGGGAAATACGCGACTTTTTCTCGGTACACTGGGCCGAGGGAAGCCATCCCGGCGGTATCCATCTGGAAATGACCGGGCAACATGTCACTGAGTGCACCGGTGGAGCTTGGAAAATTTCTGAAGCAGACCTCGCCAGTTGCTACCGCACCCAATGCGATCCGCGACTAAATGCCGATCAGGTGTTAGAACTGGCGTTTTGTGTTTCTGAATGGTTGCGCGCTGGTCGAATCGCTTAATTGGCTGTTCTCTTTAATTAAGAAATTCTGAATGTAAAACCTCTTATCTTGAGCCTTTGGCTCGAATAAGAGGTTTTCATTTCTCTCGACTGAAACTCCCTCTAAATCAGTATTCTATATTTGTCAGACTGTATGTGAGGAGCTGCTCCTGTTACAGTTAAGTTATTCAAGCTGAACATTCTCCAGGTTTTACTTCGACTGAAAGTATTTAAGTATCAATTAAAGCCACCTCATTTATTAGATTAGGGGATGGATATCCCTTAAACGACATTGTTGATAATATTTGATAGTTTATTCTGTCAATTTTTGTAAAAGTAAAATTGTAGGGTGGGGTAATGGTGCGAACTATCGAGTTTTTGTTGGGGTTATGTCTTGTTGGCCTTGGTATTTACCGGGGAATTACAGTAGAAATCGATGTTTACGCGATAATGCTAGTCGTATTTGGTATAGGTTTGATGGCACGATGGTTCGGTTCCTCCAGTAGCGATGAGGATGATGGTTGGTACGATAGTAATTCTGGCAGTAGTTCGAGTGGCAGTTCTTGCAGTAGCGATGATTAGTTTCTGTTTGACAAGCTATTCTTGGAGGCTGCTATATTAGCTAGTTGTGCGTGCGCTGACTCGCATTTATCGGGATGAGCTATTGCGCTGTTAATACCCGCCAATTAGAATTCATGGCCTGTGCAGGGGCCTTGAATAATCTGATGAGAGGCTGTCTCCCTCCTTTATTTGGGTGATTTTACCTTGCTGTATTTATTCTATTTATAAAGTGAAAGTTGGGGGAAGTTATGACCAATCCGTATGTGGCACCAACCTCGGATGTGAGTACTGATGCTGTTAATAATTCTGGACAGAAAAGCGACGTTATTCCAGAGGGAGTTAAAGGTTGGAGTTGGGGTGCTTTTCTCTTAAATTGGATATGGGCTATATTTAACAAAAGCTATATCGGTTTGCTGGCTTTTATTCCTTATATAGGGTTAATTGTTGCTATTTACCTGGGAATTAAGGGGCGCGAACTCGCCTGGAAAAATAAGCAATGGGAAAGCCTTGAGCATTTTAATTCTGTCCAGAAAAGGTGGTCTGTTTGGGGTGTTTGTTTGTTGATAATTCCTATTTTGGGTATTCTTGCTGCAGTCGCATTACCTGCATATATGGACTACCAGAGTGCGGTAGGGGCTCAGTAGATCGAGTTCTTTATTGACAAAGGGTTTGGCTTCCCGCCATTCCCTTTCTGGTGAATTCCCTGACTTTTCTCCTCACTATAACTAGTATGACTATATTTTCAATATAATTAAGTCATGTTCAAATTCCAAGAAGGGCGCTACAAGCTTGTTGAAGAGTGTGGCGCTTAAATTTTGATCGATTATGCCAAGATAGGTTTAGAAATAAGGTGTAATCGATTTCGGTCTTTAAATCTGTATCATGTACCATTTTGCGCTGACTTGAAGCTTAAGTGACTTGTCAGCAGTGCTGGCTAACCAGCTTGACGCTGGTTGTATAGGGATAAAGCAAAATGACAGATATGGTAAAGGGACATTACTCAGTCAGTCGCAGGAAGTTTTTTGCTGCAAAAATATTGGGCGTATTGTCGGCATTAGTAGCAGTGTTATGGGCACTTACCCAGTATCTATTTCCTGAGCCCATGATTTACCTATACGGCATATGGCGCCCTGAGTATTTTGTAGCCTTTATGGCTATTGTGATTGTGTGCACTTCACTATCTCTATGTATTTGGAGCTACTTAAAAAATCGCTACCTATTTGGTGTGGTTGTGGTTTTGGCTTATTCGATTTCTTGTTTTTCATTTTTTATTCTGGGGAAGGAGTATCACAGTCCGGATTTTGTTGCAGGTCTTCCAAAAACGACTTCTGAAGGTGGTGTTGTTTACCTGCAAGGGGTTGAGATTCATCACAATAATTGTGTAAGACAGGGCGGTACAGTGCAGTGCCGTATGACAGTGACTAATCGGAGAAGTCGGCAGAAAGTAAGGCTTTCCTCCTGGCGCCTGATTATGAAAGATGGCGCTGTCTTCAAGGAGTATGAGGCATTTAGGGGTGGGCAGGAAGTGAGGGGAATGGTAAATCTGGAGCTTCCCCGCGGTTCTGAGGCCGAGCTGGAAATCGTGTTTTTTGAAGTCCCTGAGAACTATACTGAAATCTTGAATCTCGGCTTTAAGGCCGGGAGTAAAGAGTTTGGATTTAAAAACATAAATGTCAGATAGTTTTTTCTAAAGATAGAAAGGTATTGGAATCGGTAGGCTTGAAGCCACAGAAATTTTCCTCTTAGGTGTTGTTTGCAGTGTTATCAAGTGCGGATTTGAAACGATATATTCGTGAGTTCTGGTTGTTTGGCTTGAGGCAGGCTTATGCCTGTATTTTTGGTGGCTTCTTGCTGGGAATTATGATTGTTACCAACTATTGGTATCCACTGGAATCGATTCACCGGTATGACTTTATCTTTTTGGCTGCTATAGCCTTTCAGGTCTTTCTTCTAGCGACAAAACTGGAAACATTCAGGGAGTCAATAGTTATTGTCGTATTTCATGTCGTTGCGACCGTCATGGAGATATTTAAGACATCTGACGCTATTGGCTCATGGAGTTACCCGGAAGAGTATTTCTTTGGGATTGGTAATGTGCCACTGTTTACAGGATTCATGTATAGCGCAGTGGGCAGTTATATTGCTCGAGTGTGGCGAATTTTTGAATTTGAATATTCTCACTATCCATCAAAATTGCTGACAGTTGTTCTGGTTGTGCTTATCTATGCCAACTTCTTTACACATCACTATATCTGGGATTTCCGCTGGGCATTACTAGCGGGAACAGTGTTAATGTTTTATCGAACCAATATTTACTTCAAGGTCGTTGAAAAGCATCGCTCTATGCCGCTTCTTTTGGGGTGGTTGCTGGTAGCACTGTTTATTTGGTTTGCTGAAAACATTGCTACTTTTGCAAATATATGGATTTATCCTAATCAATCCCATGAATGGCAAATGGTATCTCTGGCGAAGCTCAGCTCGTGGTACTTGTTAATGTTGCTCAGTTTTGTGTTGGTCTCATTGATAAGTAATATAAAGATCCGACCTGTGGCGGTAGCCAATCTGAGTGAGGAGGGTGGGTCGCCCGCTTAAGGCGACCTATCTGCAAATACGAAGAGATCAGGACATGGTGGGATAATTGGTATAACCGTTTGCACCGCCTGTGTAGAAAGTGCCCGGGTCTGCTTCATTCAAGCTGGCCCCCGCCTTAAACCGTTCAAGTAGATCCGGGTTGGCCAGGAATGGAACACCAAAGGCCACTGCATCCACCTGTTGCAGACCAATGGCCTCATTGGCCTCATCTCGCCCATAACCCATATTACCAATTAAGTTGCCCTTGTATTGCTCCCTGGCTGGGGTTAATACATCTCCAAGTTGCTCACCCAGGAAATCCGCTCGCATCAGGTGCCAGTATGCCAGGTTGTACTCATTAAGCTTATCGGCGAGCCAGCGGGTATGTCCGATAGGGTCGCTGTCTCGCATGCTATTAAATCCGTTCAGGGGGGATGTTCTCAATCCGACCTTGCCTGAGCCCCAAACCCCGATGACGGCCTCCAGAACTTCGAAGAGTAGGCGTGCACGATTCTCCAGCGCCCCACCGTATTCATCTGTTCTTAAGTTTGAGCCATCCCGCAAAAAATTATCCAGTAGATAGCCGTTCGCACCGTGAACTTCTACCCCGTCGAAACCAGCATCTCTAGCATTGATAGCTCCCTGCTTAAAAGCTGCAATAATTCCTGGGACTTCCTCTATCTCAAGAGATCGTGGGGTGGTGTATGGCTTTTTTCCATCCGGTGTATGGACGGTATCATCAATGGCGACTGGGCTTGCGGCTACAGGCGTTGCACCATTATTGAGGTCTGGGTGACTGGCTCGTCCGCCATGCCAAAGTTGCAGAAATATTTTGCCGCCTCTCTCGTGCACGGCATCAGTGACTCGTCTCCAGCCTTCAATCTGCTCCTGGGAGTATATGCCTGGTTCAGAGATAAAGGCCGAGGTTCCCTCGGCTACCATGGTTGCCTCGGCAATAATCAGGCCGGCGCCTGCCCTCTGTGCATAGTACTCAGCCATTAAAGGGGTAGGTACATGGTTTTCAGCTCTAGAGCGGGTCAGGGGGGCCATCACGGCACGGTTAGTCAGTTTTACATCACCTAATTGGATGCTTGAAAACAAGTCTTGTGTCGCAGTCATCTTGCTCACCTTAAATGTTGTCGCTAAATGCAGTTGTCTATCGATGGCGCACAGACTATTCTCTTGGGTAATTTGAAACAATAAGGCGTTTGGAAATTGATTGTTCGCGATTTGGAAACTATAGACTTCCGAACTTTATCTATCTTTGTGACCACTTGTAGACTGATGAGTCTGACTCACTGCGCCGAAGAGCTGGGATTACCCAAATCTACGGTGAGCAAGGCCATATCGAAGTTGGAAGAGCAGTTACAGGCCAAGCTGTTGGAGCGATCTACCAGGAAAATTGAGATTACTGATGCAGGTAAAGTTACTCTGCGTCGCGCTTCTCTATTGGTAGAGGAGTTCAAGTCTTTACGTGAAGATGTGCGGGAAATAGAGCAGCAGGTTCAGGGCCTTTTGCGTATTTCAGCACCTCCAGCCATGGGAAGTTATTTGGCCCAGTATATCCTTCCCCCATTTTTGCAGCAGTGGCCTAAAGCCCAGGTATCCCTGGAGCTCTCCAACGCTTTTGATGACCTTTTTATTCAGGGGATAGACCTGGCAATTCGTGTTGGGCAAATTGCAGATGACCGCTTGGTAGCAAAAGAGGTTGGGTATACGACCCAGGTATTGGTTGCAAGCCCAGACTATTTAAGGGAGCACGGGATACCTGAATCACCGAATGACCTTCGTCAGCACAATTGTATTACTGCTGGCGTGGCCCAGGAGTCTGCCATTTGGAGTTTGGTATCCGAAAGTTCAGCAGAATCAATCGAGGTGCGCAGTAATTTTCATTGCGATAACCCGGAAATGGCTAAAAGAGCTGCCGCAGGGGGAGTGGGTATCGCTCAAATTCCTGTCAATAGCATGATCTGTGAGTTGGAGAGACAGGAGCTGATTCGTATCTTTCCAGAATGGCATGCGATCTATATGCCTATCTACTTGGTCTATCGGACCGGAGTCAACAAGCCAAAGCGAGTCTCGGCTTTGTTGGACTATTTATTGAGCATCAAGGAGCGTTTTGAGTTCGGCCCAGATCACCAGTTATGCCAATATGAGGAGTGCCCACTTGGATCTGGGAAAAATAGAGGTTGAACTGCGCTGCTTTAAAAGTTGCATCACCTCCGGCGCAGAAAGTCTTCTAGCTTCCTGAGTTGATTAAATGTAAATACTATTTAGATGTTTGCTTTCGTTTGGTCTTCGAGACAGCGGCTCAGATTTTTACTGAGTAAAAATAAAGTATGATCTCTCACATCACACTTGGTACTAACGATCTATACAGGGCAAGCCAGTTTTATTCGCAGGTTTTCGAGATTTTATCTGCTGAGGAGGCCTATCGTTCTGATTCAGTATTTTTTTGCAGTTTAAGGGCTCTCTGACAAAGCTGGCAATTACTGTGCCGTACGATAGGCAGGCCGCAAGCTTTGGTAATGGCACTATGCTGGCCCTGGATGTTGGGAGTATGAAAAACGTTGATAAAATTTACTCCCTAGCCCTTAAGCTTGGGGGAGTGTCAGAAGGTAATCCGGGTTATAGAAATTCAGGCTCTTTTTACGGTGCATATTTTAGGGATTTGGATGGGAATAAACTTGCCATATTTACACGTAAGGTTTCAGGGTAGATTGAAATGAGAAAGTTGGTGAGTTCAGGCTCATATCTCGAGGAACCTATAGGCTTTTCCCGGGCCTGTAGAATAGGAAATCAAGTCGCCGTTTCTGGCACGGCGCCTATATTGGATGGAAAAGCGGCCTTTATTGGTGATGTTCGTGGTCAGACGAAGCTTTGTCTGGATATTGCCGTTACTGCGCTGAAGGAGGCTGGTGGAAACCTGTCTGACGTGATAAGAACGCGTATAATGTTGGTTGATATTAGGTGCTGGGAAGAAGCTGCGAGAGCACATGGAGAGTTTTTCTCGGATATTCGGCCTGCATGCACTGTTGTGGAGGTCAAAGGTTTTATTGATCCCGACTGGTTGGTGGAGGTCGAGATGGATGCGGTTGTCATTGGTGTTTCTTAATTTGGATGGTCGCACAATTGATTGTGGTGTTGCAGTCTTCCTTTAAAAACTTGTCTCCCAGTTGGGGTTGTTACCCTAAATAACAGGATGGGTATTAGAAATAACAACCCCGAGCTTCATCATTATTTAGTTATTCAAGGCAGCTTGGGTCGGAAGTCGAAAAGGTGTTGCCTGACCACAGATTACTGTTAACGCTACAGTCACTATCTTCGAATAAGTCGATAAGATCGAATAGCCCATTTCCTGTTGCAGTATTAAAAACTATGCTATTACCGGTGGCGTTCATGCTGGTTACAAAAATACCATAAGCTCCATTGTCATTGCTGTTGTTTTGAGTGATGTTATTGTTGGATGCTGAACTTTGTAATGTGATCCCTGAAGATCCGTTACCGGTTACTGTATTGTTTGATACAGTACATGAGCTTCCTTCAATTTCAATGCCTGTATTGTCATTGCCTAGGATGGTATTGGATATAAAAATAGAAAAGTCTCCGTCTAATTCGACCCCATCACTATCCGAGCCGGTAATAGTATTATCTATTATTGTATTGGCAATACCATCTACTTCCATACCCTCGTCGCCTGAAAGCTCAATAATATTTTGAGAGATAAAGTTGTAATTACCGTTAATGTCAATGCCATCATCTGAATCACTTCCATCGCCTAATGTGAAGTTCCCAATAACAGTATTGCCGTTACTGCTTACAACAATGCCATCATCGAGTGGAAGTAATATGTTGATGCCGTATACGGTATGAAACCCACTTTCTGACAGCACAACTGCGTCGTTACAGCCGTTAATTGTGCCAGTGGATAGCTCACCGGATGAGCCTGTAAGGACTATACCGTTTGACTGATCCAGTCCGGAGCAAGTAAGTGAAAACCCTGCCATATATAGGCTGCCACTTGGTCCTTGAATAGTAAGGGCTGCGCTATTTGGGTCGTTGATTGAGCAGGTTAGATCTTCTGTTAATGTTGCGGGCTCTGTTATAATGTCGCCGCATTCTACAGCATTAATGCTTGGTGATAGAGAGGAACCTAAAGAAAGTAGCGCTGCGGATAGAATTTTAAGGTAATGGTTGGGGTACAACATGTTTAACTCCTTTTAACAGATTTAACAAGTGTAGATATTTTTCATTAAGAGTATTTGGCGGGGTAATCTCAGGTGTCTGTATCTTTTGATCTGTCGGATATAGTCTCTTTTTGTTGAGGCGGGTTTGAGTTGTCTGCTAATGTCGACTGTAAAACTATTTGTTAATGGTTGCGGATGTGCAATATTTTAATTAAATAGCGATCCTCTTTTTGGGAAAGAGAATCGCCTTAAAGTTTAAAGTGGGTTGGTAAGGGGGTTAACTATTTATTCGCTCTTAAATTAATTGCTTAAAAATTTCTTCAAGCATTTAATCTAAGCAGGAAGGGTCAGAAGTGGTAAATGTATTGTTCTGCCAGGTATTGCTACCAGTGCAGTCAAGGTCAACCGCATCAAATAAGTCGTAGGTTTGGCCCTCAGAGAAGTTTCCAGAAATCGTATTGTTGGTGGGTTCATCGTCTAAGATGAATATTCCATAAGTTCCATTATCATCAACATTGTTGTTGGCGATAACGTTACTATCTCCTTGGTCCAGGTCAATCCCCCCTTCTGTATTGTTTGCAACTACATTTTGCGAGATAGTGCCATTGTCACTATCAATTTCGATGCCGCTACTACCATTGAAGGCAGATATATTATTGGTGACGTTTGCATAGGTACCATCAATCTCAATGCCATCGTTATCGGAGTAGTAAACCTCATTAGAGGTTACGGTGTTTCTATCTCCTGCAACTTCGATACCTTCATCACCCGCAAATTCAATGATATTGTTATTGACGAGATTATTATCCCCTTGGATATCAATTCCCTCATCGGAATCTGTACCATCACCGACAATATGCATATTGCTAACTACGTTACCGTTACTTTCTATATATACAGCATCATCGCCAAAATCAGTAATCGTGACACCGGTAACAAAATGACTTCCATCTCCACCAACTGTCACTGCATCGCCGCAACCGATTACACTGCCCCCGCTAAGCCTGGCGCCACTCTCCAACAAAATAATACCAGTGCCAAATTCATTGGTAGAGCAGGTTAAGCTGTAGTCTCCCATTGAAAGGCTGCCAGATGGTCCTTCAATTGCTATTGCGACAGAAAATTCATCAGCAATAGTGCACACTAAATCGCTGTCGAGAGTGGTCGGTGTGGTTATTACGTCTCCACAGCTAACTGCCTGAGCTTGAGAGCCTGTGGCAATACCCATTGATAAGACTGCTATAGCTGTGCTAAGTGATAAAATGGATTTCTTTTGCATGAGTCTGTCCCTAACTTTTAATCAGTTGAATGAGTGGGTTAATAAAATAAAAATCCGGATTTCCGGGCTTGTTATTTGTGCCTGAAAAAGGGCACCTGCTTTTCGTTTAAATATTGCCCGACTTGTCTTGATTAGATAAATATTGTTTTGAAGTTTTGATAGTATTTTTTAATGGAAATAATTATAAAAAATTGCATAAAGAAGGTGATTTTATTTGGCGCCTCCAGCTTTATTTCCGAATTTCATTGATATATATGGTAAATATTCTGATGGTTTTGTGGGTTGTCACTCATTGCATTTTCTTATGGGGAAATATTTCCAGTAATCGTGACTTTTATGTTGAAGAGGATTTTTTGAGTAGAAGAAAAGTTTCCATCTAATTATGAATGGGAATAGGTTTTTCTAAATATATTTAAATGTGTTTGTTTGTGTTGAGTTTAGGTGCGGCTTTATAGGTCGTTTAGTGTTGTAAGTGAAATTTTGATTGCTGCTCCAAAACTCCTCTGATTTAAAGGCCCAGTTTTAGCTGCAAGACAGCGCACTTTTATTTTCAAAAGTAAACAAAGGTGTGGAGTTGTATTAGCTGGCTGCTGAAGGCTTTATTTATGTTGAGTTTTAAGTGAGATTCCGGCGGTGACGGAAATACGCTGACTTTGACCGGGTAGGGTATTTGGGTCGAATTTACTGATTTGGTTACTTTAGAAAAGGACCATTAAGCGGCCGAAGTGTGGGCAGCAGGAGCGTCTAGACCATATGGTCAAAGTCGAAGGAAGTCGTCGTGTATTTCTTTCACTCTGTCGCAGCCTTGGCTGAGAATGGCGGTAGTATTGGCGGGCATAGGCCAACTGGGGTTAAACTCCCGCTCTTAAAACTATTACAAAGCTCTATCCTAGAGGAGATACCGATGCGTCAAACAATGATCGCACTATCCGTGGCCGCAGCTCTTGCGGTAGTGGGCGGTTGTGGTGAAAAGACACAACAGGCTGAGGTGGTCAAAGATACCGTGAATGCCGAGAAGTCCATGGCTGTAAGTCCTGAGCACGCCAGCAACATGCTATTGGCGGAGTGGACAGGTCCTTTTGGTGGTGTTCCTGCGTTTGACAAGATGAATCTTGAAGATCTCAAGCCCGCAATTGAGAAGGGTATTGAGATGAATCTGGCAGAGCTGGACGCCATAGCCGCCGATCCTGCCAAGCCTACTTTCGCCAACACTTTCGTTCCGATGGAGCGCAGTGGTGCAGAGTTGGGTCGTGCATCTTCTTATTATGGAATCTGGGCCGGTAATATGTCCTCCCCGGAATTCCGAGAGGTTCAGCGCGAACTGGCACCTCTGTGGGCTGACTACGAGTCCAAGATTTACCAGAACAAGGCCCTCTTTAAGCGTATCAAGTCTATCTATGATCAGCGTGAATCGATGGATCTGGACGCTGAGCAGAAGCGCGTAGTCGAGTTGGTATATACCCAGTTCGCAACTAATGGCGCCACCCTTGAAGGGGAAAAGAAAGAGCGCTATGCAGAAATCAATAAGCGCTTGGCGGAACTCTATACAAAGTTCTCCAATAATGTACTGGCTGATGAGGAAGGCTACGACATCTTCCTGACTAAAGATCAGCTGGGCGGCCTGCCGGATTCCTTTGTCGCTGCTGCGGCGGCTCTGGCGGAAGAGAAGGGAGAAAAAGGTAAATACGCGATTACCAATACCCGTTCCTCCATGGACCCCTTCCTGACTTACTCTGACAATCGCGAGCTGCGTAAGCAGATTTGGACCAATTACTACAGCCGTGGTGACAATGGTGATGAGCACGATAACAACGCTATCATCGCTGAAATCCTGAAGCTGCGCGACGAACGTGTTGGCCTGCAAGGGTTCGACAACTACGCCCAGTGGCGTCTGCGTGATCGTATGGCCAAATCACCTGAGCGCGCCATGGAGTTGATGGAAGCGGTTTGGCCGGCGGCAGTTGGTCGCGTGAAGGAAGAAGTGGCTGACATGCAGGCTGTGGCTGATGCCGAGAAAGCCAATATCACTATTGAGCCCTGGGATTACCGCTACTACGCAGAAAAAGTTCGCAAGGCCAAGTACGACCTGAACTCCGATGAAGTTAAACAGTACTTGCAGCTGGATAACCTGCGTGAAGCCATGTTCTATGTGGCTGGTGAGTTGTTCAATTTTGAGTTTACTCCAGTGAAGGAAGGCTCAGTACCGGTATTCCATGAAGATGTTAAGGTCTGGGAGGTTACCGATAAGACGAGCGGCGATCATATCGGCCTCTGGTACCTGGACCCATTTGCTCGTGCAGGTAAGCGTTCTGGAGCCTGGGCAACCATGTACCGCGATCACTCCACTTTCGATGGTAAGAAGAACGTCCTCTCTTCCAACAATTCCAACTTTATCAAGGGCGCTCCCGGTGAGCCTGTGCTGGTAAGCTGGGACGATGCAGAGACTTTCTTCCACGAGTTTGGCCATGCGCTGCACTTCCTCGCATCCAACGTTACTTACCCGACCTTAAATGGCGGTGTGCGTGACTACACCGAGTTCCAGTCTCAGCTGCTGGAGCGCTGGTTGTCTACCGATGCGGTTATCGACAATTACCTGGTGCACTACAAAACTGGTGAGCCGATTCCCGCGGATCTGGTGAAGAAGATCAAGAAGGCGGCTAAGTTCAATTCAGGTTTTGCCACTACTGAGTACCTGGCATCTGCACTGGTGGATATGAAATTCCACACTGCTGATCCTGAAGGTATCGATCCAGACAAGTTTGAACGTGAAACTTTGAAGAAGCTGGGTATGCCGGATGAACTGGTGATGCGCCACCGCTCTCCTCATTTTGGTCATATCTTCTCCGGTGAAGGCTATGCGGCCAGCTACTACGGCTACATGTGGGCCGACGTGCTGACCTCCGATGCCTCTGAGGCTTTCGCCGAGTCCAAAGGCGGCTTCTACGATAAGGAAGTGGCGGCGAGACTGGTGAAATACTTGTTCGCTCCTCGCAATGCGTTGGACCCGGCAGACGCTTACCGCTCTTTCCGTGGTCGCGATGCCAATATCGAAGCATTAATGCGCGATCGTGGCTTCCCGATCCCTGAAAAGAAAGCAAGCACTGTAGCTGTTAAGGACTAATTAGCAATAGTTCCCGTGACGAAAAAGCCGCATCCTTGGGTGCGGCTTTTTTTATTGGTTTAACTTGGTCTGTGAGTATTTCAGCTGGTTTCTGATCTCACCCTCTGTGAAGTTCTTTTACTTGTTTAGCCGCAGGCGCTAATTAACTTAGCTGGAAACATAATCACCTTGAATATATTCCCGATGTATAACTTAATAAATGGCTTTCATAATTGGAGGGTTTCTTGATAATAGTTAGTGTATAGCTGGTACTAAAATAGGGTTTGGGATACTGGGGGGATCTGACGATAAAAGTTGGCTGTGGGGGTGAAAATAAGCCATTATTTAGCTAACCCGAAACCTTAATACGGTTTTCAATTTTTCCGGTGCAATTTTTCTTGTGTCTGAAAGATAAATTTCCTTGTGTACCTTGGATAGGCGATTTAAGCCCTGATCTTTAGCAAAGGCTTCCATTTTCTCAAAGCTGATAGGCTCATCCTCAAATCTCCCTAAGTGGAGCATTTGTACACACTTCCCCTCTAAAATAGTCTCAAAGTTAACTTGATTCAGTAGTGGATTTGGTTTTTTGTTCTTAATGTAGTTAAGTATTTCCTTGAAAAAGGGTAGCTCGACAAAATCAGGCTGACGTATCATCAGCTTATAGATTAAATCTTCTTTTTTGATCTCCCCAGAATAACTCTCTTTGGCTTTTTCATTGATGTCCCAGACTCCCTCTAATGGGTAGACTGTAAAATCAAAGTACCCCCTCGGCTTCTCATCCGTTTTTTTGGGAAGCATCTTGATCGCATAAGCCAAGGAATATAGAGTGCCGATACAGTTTGTGAATGCCTCCTCGGCAGGGCTGCCCTCTCCATGAATAGTGATGTAATTGAGTTTAGGAATATCGATAACTTCAGGTAGAGTTTTAGGGATATAGAGAGATTTTTCTTTTTTTCGCCATTCATGCTTTACTGGCATAGCATTCCTTTGGTTCTTTTTAGGTTGCTTTAAGTTTACTGTTTATAAATACAGTATTCAAGGTGGATGGTTTAATGTCGATGTTTGGCAGGTAAAGTTAGATTAGGTGAAAGGAAATTTTCACTTATAGCTGAATGGCTTTACGACGACTTGGAGCTCGGTGTGCAGAGTGATGATTGAAAGGCGCACGTTTATTATTTAGGGTAGTTATTACACCGCCGATAGCTTTACTACCGTCTACTTGTTAGATCTAGTAAGAGTCGCAACATGTCTTTGTGTTGGACTTCGCCTTCAATAGTGGGGCGATACTATTACTAGTAACATGGGTAGGTTATATCGAGGTGGTAAGGTTAGCTCCGTCGCCGATCGCATATGCATCGACTTGGAGCCTAACGCTAGTATTCAACTTGGAAAGGATTACCTTGACAGGGGAGTAAAGTGGTTTTAACTAGAGCCATCTAGATCGTCACCGGAGGGGCGGATACACGATCGATATGCTGGCCCGTTAATATTGCCCTTATGTGATTATTAGATGTGGTTGTGAATCTCTGCTGAGCTTATGCTGTGAGTATCGATCCATAAGACAGAGCTAAATTTCTACAGATTAATTGCGCTCCGCTTCTATTTTCTGTTTGAGAACCTTGATAGGGAGGCCCGACATGCCACCAATTTTATCACCTGCATAGGAGCCAGCTATCACCATCTTAGCAGGGTTGCCAGCCATAAATATGATTTGCCCGCTAATTTTATTTCTTCGAATGCCGGCCTCATTTTCTATTTTTTCATTGTACACATCACCCACTTTAAAATATAAATCGACACCATCGTCCAATTTAAGTACTTCTGAGACTATTTCCGTCAAATAGCCATTTTCTCCCTCTTTAAATTCGGTGGCAATGATTGCTGTTGCGGTTTCTATACGTTTATTAATACCCATTTTCCAAAGAGAAGATTTTCTCTCTGCGGCGAAAGCACTCAATGGAGTAGCGGTGCCAAGGCATACTATGCTAAATCCTAACCCAAAAAATAATCCATTTAAGAATTTTCTTAGTGCTTGCATATTCCGTATGCTCGATAATCGTTATATGAGGTGGGTTTTCTGTAATCTCTCAATAGTCTAGATTACTAAAAGATAATCTCAGTTATTTTCAAAATTATCAAGTTAGAGTGATAGTTTAGATTGACATTATTTTAATAATTTCAGGACAATTGCGACAATTAAGCTTTCCTGGAAAAATTCAATATTGGGGCTTTGACCTTGGTGAAGATGTGAGTGGGGATCTTCTTTAGAAAGTAAGAATGTACCAATTTGACTGATAAATCTTAGTCGAAAGATTTGTTATGTTTTAGTTTTGTTGATTTTTGTACGTCTTGTAATTTCTAATAGTAGCCTTAAGGCATCTTTGTGCTGTACCCCATCTTCAACAATGGGCTGATCGTAATTATGCAAGAAATAATCTTTAATGACGGTTTCAACCCTGAACCCATGGCGTTGGTAAAAAGTTAGTTGGTAACCAAATGTGCCGGTGCTCAATTCAACTCTGTGAACCCCCCTGTTGGTGAGCTCTGATAGAGAGAACTTTAACAGTTTTGATCCAATGCCTTGCTGCCGCATCTCAGGAGAAACTGAGATATTGAAAATCTCAGCGATTGCGGTATCAATTTCTTTTACTACGCATATACCTTCCACAGCGCCAGCATCAATTGCTGCGAAACACCAGGATTCAGGTAAATAGCTGTCTATTTTCTTCTTAGAGGGATCTGCTTCGAGTAGAAGATATAAAGGTGCATCGCTTACGGGTATTTGGATGTATTTCATAGCGCGGTCTATTTGTTTCTCTTTCAGGCATTAACCTATATGCGCTTTATCAATAAGGTTTTCTTGTATTCACAAAAAGTAGTATAGCAATACCGCAATACAAGGCTCTTGGTGAATTATGGGGCGGTCGTTGTTTCTGCGAATACCGATTTTCGCCGGTATTCGCGGTTTGAAGTGCGGGAAAAGTGAAGGTTAGTGACTGGCTAAAGGGGTTTACGGTAGACCTGTTCTCCTTCAACCCAGGTCTCCAGAACTTGTACCTTCCAGATCTCCTGGGGAGCTATCGTAAAAATATCTTTATCCAGCAAAATAAAATCGGCGAACTTCCCGGCTTCAAGGTTGCCGATGACTTTCTCCTGATGGCTGGCATAGGCTGCATCCAGGGTAAAGGCGCGCAGGGCTTGCTCCAGGGTCATAGCTTCTTCTGTGCGCCATCCTTTACTGGGGGCTCCCTGGCGGTCGCGGCGGGTAACTGCGGCGTGTAGACCGAAAAGCGGGTTTGCTGGTTCTACTGGGAAGTCGGAGCCTGCGGCGATGGGAGTGCCTTGTTCCAGCAGCGTCTGCCAAGCGTAGGCGCCGATCAGTCGCTCATTCCCCAGGCGGTCGCCGGCCATATTCTTATCGCTGGTAGCGTGAGTGGGCTGCATGGAGGCAATCAGGTTGAGCCGGGCGAAGCGCGGAATATCTTCCACCTCAATAACCTGGGCGTGCTCCACGCGATGACGATAGCCAGCCTGGCTCTCTGCCTTGTTTAGGGTTTCCAAATGGTTCAATACGATATGGTTAGCCCTGTCGCCGATTGCATGTACATTAACCTGGAAGTTATTGTCGGTAGCCAGCTTGAGCAAAGCCAACATTTTGTCTTCCGGGTAGAGCAGCAGCCCCTTTTCCTGAGGACGGTCGTGGTAGGGCTCCAGCAGGGCAGCGCCTCGGCTTCCCAAGGCGCCATCGGCGGAAAGTTTAATGCTGCGCATATACAGCCGGTCCGAAGGCTCTCCAATATGCCCCGCCTGAAGTAACTGGGCATAGTTGTGGCTATCTACTGAAAGCATGGGGTAAATACGCAACGGGATGGCTTTCTTATTTGCCAGGTCTCGGTAGGCGTTCAGGGTCTGTTCGCTGATACCCGCATCATGCACACTGGTTAACCCCAGGGAGAGAGCGGTGGTAAATGCATTTTGTAGACTCTTTTTCTCCTGGGCTAAAGTAGGTGCGGGTATCGCCTTGTACATCAGGCTCATGGCGTTATCGATCAGGATGCCTGTCGGGTTGCCGTTTTCATCCCGTAGAATCTCACCGCCATCTGGTGATTGGGTTTCCTTGTTGATCCCCGCTAACTCCAGGGCCCTGGAATTGGCCCAACCTGCGTGGCCATCGACCCGGCGCAACCAAATTGGCTGCTTGATTTCCAATTTATCTAGTTGTTTACGGGTTGGGAAAGCTTTGTTGGGCCAGGTAACCTGGTTCCAGCCACGGCCCGATAGCCATTCGTCGGGCCCCAGATCCCGGGCGTACTTCTTGATGGCTGAGAGTGCTTCTGCAAGGGAGTGATCGCGTAAGTCCAATTCCCCGGTGAGTTGGCCCAGGCCCAGCATATGGCCGTGGGCATCAATTAGGCCTGGAAGTAGGGTTTTACCCTGCGCATCAATTCTATCGGCTGTAGGAAATTGCTTTTCCAGCTGTTGATAGCTTCCAGTTGCCAGTACCTTGCCTTGATCAAAGGCTAAAGCATCGAACGTAAGTAGTTGATCATCAGTAGTTTGGTAGCCGGAAACATTGTGAATCAGAGTGGTGGACTGAACACACAGTGAGGTGGCCATAAGTAGAGTGGCTGAAAGGGGGAGGAAAAAACGCATAGATAGCTTGCCTTATAGGGCGACTTTTGAACCTCGCCCCAACTAGTCGAATATCTTGAAGTTCGAGTTATTGTTTTGCTGGATCTATGCGCAGTAAACGGCCTTTGGGGCCATCGGTCAATATGTAAAGACTGCCATCCTGGCCAACTTCTGCGTCGCGTACGCGCTCCCCAATAGGTATCCTTAGCTCGCCAATAGCGGCATCATCTTTTATCTGAATGACCCGTAAATCTTCGCTAACTAATCCGGCGGAAATAAGCCGTCCTTTCCATTCGGGGAAGGCATTGCCGGTGTAGAAGGCCAGTCCTCCAGGGGCGTGGGTATCGAGCCAGGCCAGTGCGGGCGAGGTAAATTCTGGATCCTCGATTTTGAAGGCTATATTGGAACCATCCCGGTAGTCCCGACCAAAAGTGACCCTTGGCCAGCCATAGTTACTGCCAGCTTTGAGGCGGTTCAATTCATCGCCTCCAGCGGGGCCGTGTTCGGAGGACCAGATCTCTCCACTTTGTTGATCGATCACCAATCCTTGGGGGTTGCGGTGGCCAAAGCTCCAGATTTGCGGCAGGGCATCTGCTTGGTTTTTGAATGGGTTGTCGTCGGGAATTGAACCGTCCCCATTAATACGAATAATAGAGCCGAAGTGGGTTTGTAGGTTTTGGGCCTGTTCCCGGGCAAAAATATCGAGGAATTCTTGTGGGGGATTACCGCCATCGCCAACGGTAGCCAGCAATGTTTTATCAGGTAGGAAGGCGAGCCGGGAACCGAAGTGTGCGCCGTTATTTTTACCCTGCGCGGACTTGAATATCTCTTCAAAGTTTTCCAACTTGCCGTTATTCCATTTAGCCCGACCAATGGCAAGTCGGTTGTTGTCCATATTGCCAATGGCATAACTGAAGTAGAGCATCTGGTCTTGAGGGAAGGTGGGGCTCACAGCGATATCCAGTAGGCCCCCTTGGCCAAGAAACAAGATTTCTGCTGGAAACTTGATAGAGTCCGCCAATAATTTTCCATCTTTTACAATTCTGAGTTGTCCGCTGCGCTGGGTGATAAGAAAACTTCCATCAGGCAGGCTCGTTATACCCCAAGGGTATTCAAGTGGGCCGGCGATTGAAGTAAGGGTAACCTCTTCGGCGAGCGGGATAGTGCCCCGGGAAATCAAAGGATTACCCTGGCTATTGGCAGCAGTGCTAAAAAAGATGCAGATTGTGACAACTACACTAAGGAGGTATTTCACCACATGGCCTCTATCGATTTGTCTCGGGATTGAGCATAGATAGAGTAGTCACTGGGGAATGTCCAGGCAGTGCGCCAGGGTAATTGTCAGGGCGTTAAATCACTCTGTAGGGAGGTGAATAGATGTCCCGCTGGTTGATTATCGCAGGAATAATTTTAGTGTTGGTTGGGGTGCTATTGCACTTTTCCCCAGGGTTATTCAGCTGGTTCGGGCGCTTGCCGGGAGATATTCGTGTGGAGTCGGGGCGCACCCGTTTTTACTTTCCAATTGTATCGATGATTATCGTTAGTTTGGTATTGAGTTTACTGGTGAATTTATTTCGACGTTAATAAAAAACCGCCAGGGCAACTATCTCCTGGCGGTGAGAGGGAGTTTATGGAGTGTAGCGGAAGCGCATCAGCTTGTAGGGTGGCTTGGCATTACCAAGACCAGAACTGAAAGCAGGATGCTGGTGAAGCTGATCCTGGGTGATATATACCCAGCCATTGCTAATAGCGAGGCTGTCAGGCCAAGAGAGCTGTTTGTCCTGTAACAGGATTTGGTAATTGCCCTGGGTGGTCAGTCCAATGGCGTTATTCTGCAGGTCGGTAACCAGCACGCCACCTTCCGGTGCCATTGCAATGCCATCACTGGGGTTTTTGGGGCCAAATTCTTCAATTTGTGCGGTTAGTTTACTCTCGGAAATATCGGTGTCCGCCAACTGCGCCGCAGGAAGGCGGAAGATTTTATCGCCGCTGAGGCTGCCAAAGTAGAGCCATTCAGACTTGTCGTCCAGGGCAATGGGATTGAGACCAAAGTGCAGGCTTTTATTCGTATCACCTTCAGTTTTAGCCGCTAGCAAAACTCCGCCGATGATGAGATCCTGCTTTGGCGGCATAAATTCATTAGCGCTTTCCAGTACGCGCTGAGAGCGTCCGGTTTTCAGGTCGACGACAATAATTGCCGGTTTGGTCGCTCCGTTAAAATTACCGAAGGACATATCGGCGATGTAGATTTTTTGGCGCTTTTCATCCAGGGCAAAATCCTGCGGAAATGAATTTTCCACTAATGCGGACTTGGAGATTTCAATCTGTTGGTGCAGTTTATTATTGACGCTGTCCCAGGCGACAAGTTGGACAGGTGTATTTTCACTGCCCATATCCAAGATCCAGACGATGCCTTTGCTGTCAGAGTGAATGCCAATTACTGATCCAAAGCCCACTTCACCCTGTTCGGGCCCATCCGCCCAATCTCGATTGGGAAAGGGTTGCTTGGAGCCGTTGGCCATTACCTCGAGTACTTTTAGTTTTGGCGCATCCAGTGGGTGCATGCTGACCAGTACCCGGCCATTGGGGGTGACAGTGACACCGGCAGCGCGGGATTCGCTGAATTCAGTGACTGTTTGCAGGGACTCCGCTTTAGCTGCGTGAGTGACGCTGGTGGCTAAGCTGCCAACACCTGCAAGAGCCAGTGCGGCAAATAGTATTTTCGGGGACTTCATTGCGACTTCCTTAAATTTTACGGTGTTTTAGTTTTTGGCTTGTTTGCGCAGCGCATCTTCCAAGGCGCTGAGCTTTTTGTTGCTGATATAAAGCTGGGACAGCGCAGCCAGGGCGGCGCTGCCAATTTTCTGTTTGGCATCTTTGCGCACGACGAGCGTTGCTTCATCTTGAGTGCCGAGAAGCCCTTTGGGCTCTTTTAGTGCGCGGATGGTGTAGCGGTTGTGGAGAAATTGCGGGTGCCACAAGGGGATCACTACCCAGCGCTCCTGCGCTACGGCGTCTTCAAAACGGTTGAAGCAGTCCGCTTCTGCTCCCGGTCGGAATTCGTAACCTGCCTTATCGAGGCCATAGGCCTGGATCATTTCAGCGGAAAAGCGGCTAATACCGGCACCGGGATTGATTCCCTGGATCAGGCGATCCATACGGGTGAGGGCGGGCTCGCTGAGTAGGTCATCAACGCTGGCAATTGAATTTTCGGGCACATAATCCGGCACGCCCCAGATGCAGTAGGGCTCATACAGCACGGTCACTTTTTCGACCTGGTCCAGCAGGGGATTCAGGTAGACCTCGTGGCTGGAGGGCAGCCAGGCGGAAGTTAAAAGGTCGATTTCTCCGTTCTTTAGCAGCTCGAAGGCCGCTTCATGGGGGGCGGACTTGAAGCTGGTTTGGTGGCCGTGAGCCTCAAGAACCTTGGCGACTTCCCGGGCGCTGGCCTCGTGGAAAGAGAGCGCAATGTGTCCGATGCGAATACTGTTATCCATACCGAAACTCCCTAGTGTAAGTTTGTGACTGTGCAGTAGTGACTGCGATAGGAGTATTGTGGTTGCTTTGATTTACCGGATAAACTGCAATTAATAGAAATCAATATTCGATATTTCCGATCAATGCTGATAGATAATCTCAAGTTGTTCCTGCAAATTGTTGATAAAGGTAGTCTGGTTGCCGCAGCGCGGGACTCGGGCCTATCTTCCAGCAGGGTTTCCGAGCGCCTTGCGGCACTGGAGTCGCACTTCGGTGTGGTGTTACTGAATCGAACAACCCGGGCAATTAGCCTGACAGAGGAAGGGCGTACCCTGATTGAGGGTGCTAAACAGATTCTGGGCGAAGTAGATGACCTTGAAAGCCGTATTCGATCAGGGGCACAGACCCTGTCAGGTGGCATTCGCGTAAGTGCCCCCTGCGACTTGGGGCGTGCGATTGTGGCCCCGGAAATTGACCGCTTCTTACTGGATCACCCGGCTATGTCTATTGAATTGCTGTTGTCGGATGGTTTTGTGGATATTGTTGGTCAGGGTATTGATATTGCCTTGCGTTTCGGCGCAATCACCGACAGTTCACTTCGGGTCAGGACTCTGAGCCAAAAGCAGCGCATCCTCTGCGCTTCTCCCAGCTATTTACAAGAGCGTGGCACTCCACAAAGGCCCGAGGACCTGAAGGGTCACAACTGTCTGGTAATGCGTTTCGGTGAAAACCTGGATAGCCACTGGCGCTTTCTCGACAGCCGCGATGGATCGGGGAGTGAGCAAACTGTGGTGGTACGCGGCGACCGGGTGACCAATGACGGGGAACTGGCTCGCCAGTGGTGCCTGAAGGGAAGTGGCATTATTTTAAAATCGGAATTGGATGTAGGGTCGGATATCCAGGCGGGCAGGCTGGTTCGCCTGCTAGAAGAGTACACTCCACCGCCGGTACCGCTTCAAATGTTGTTCCCTCCAAGCCGGGCCCAGCCGCGCCGGGTGGCGGTATTTGCAGACCGTTTGGCCATGAAATTTATATCCACTTCTGCGAGGATTTAATCGCCCCTCTCAAATTGATTGTTATCTTTATTTATTTTGAATTCAGGCCGTAAAGCTCTGGCATTTTTTTATTCTTCTATAATTAGACTTGTGACTTTCTAGTTCATTTATATCAGTGCCGGTATTAAGTTTTTTAGTGGTGGAGGCAGTTGATGATACTAGACATCATATATGCGGTAATTATTCTGTATGTGTTGATTTGCCTGGTGCTGTATTTTAAAGACAAGTCCTACTTCTACAAAAATGCGGCCATTATACAAGCTCCACCCGAAGCCTTGTTTGATTATGTGGTAGACCTGCGAAATTGGGAAAGCAAATATCCGAACACTTTATTTGCGGAATACAATCTGGGGGGCGATAAGTCTACTGTAGGTAGCGTGGCGATCGAAAAATATTGGGGGATTACTGGCTACCACGTAATGAAGCATCAATTAATAAATTATGAGCGGCCCAACAAAATTTCCTGGGAGGGGAAGACGATTTACGGTGGTGCGCTGGTTCTATTATTTTTACCAATTACTAAACACATCACCGGCCATTTCAGTTACACCATTACCGAAATGAAGGGTGGGGCAAGTCACTGGGAGAGACAGTGTTATTTCAAAATGCACTCTGCGAACCCAATTTATCAGCTAGTGTACTTGCTTTATATGCCGCTGTTCAGACTTGAGCTGTTAAAAGCGTTGCGGCTATACCAGGCGGAAGTGAAAGAAATGATGGAGAAGATTTACACGGATTAATTGTA
This sequence comes from Microbulbifer maximicatervae (SeqCode), assembly GCF_052466985.1. Taxonomy (NCBI): domain Bacteria; kingdom Pseudomonadati; phylum Pseudomonadota; class Gammaproteobacteria; order Cellvibrionales; family Microbulbiferaceae; genus Microbulbifer; species Microbulbifer maximicatervae (SeqCode). Next base: position 1,858,040 of record NZ_CP174298.1, on the reverse strand, counting down.
TTTTTTGACGCCGCAAAATAAAAAAAGGCCGCATGGGAGTACGGCCATCAAGGGACTTATTTGCGAGATAGGAGAGTGTAAAACTCGTTAATTAAAAATCGTATCTGATTGACGCAGAGAAAGTACGTCCCGGCGCCGCATTGACAGAAAGATCGCTACCTTCATCCCAGCCTGCAACATTCAGGTAGGGAACGTAGTATTTATCCATCAGGTTGTTAACCGCCAAGTTCACAGACATGGAGTCCATTACCTGATAACCCAGGGTCCAGTCTACAGTGCCATAACCGGCAGTTTCAGTAGCGCCGTCGTTCACTTTTTCCATACGGTCTGCCCAGCGCACCAGTATCTGGCTGGAGAGTTTGGCTCCGCTGTAGCTTGCACCGACCACGCCAGAAAGTGGGCTGATGCTGGTTAGGTATTCACCGGTGGTGTCGTTTTCGCCGCGCTGGTAGCTGGCATTTGCAAACAACTCGATTGTTGGAGACAGGTACCAGCTGGCGCTCGCCTCTATACCTTTGATGGTGACAGATTCGATGTTCTGGTACTGGTACTGTTCAAATACATGGGAGAAACTGCCGTCATCACCATTTACAGATTCTTGGTGAATTAAAGTGGTTTCCAGGAAATCATCGTATTCGGTATAAAACGCTGCAGTACTGAAAGCTACAGGGCCCAGGTGCCCGCGCAGGCCGAGCTCGAAGGTGTCACTGGTTTCTGGTGACAAATCGTCGGCGGGCAGAACCTCGTAGATGTATTCGGAGGTAGGTTGCAGGTAATGCTCGATATAGGCTAAATCGTAGGCCGGCACTTTAAAGCCCTGTCCGTATTGGGCAAAGGCGGACAGTTTCGGATTGATTCGGTACAGCGTGCCCAGGTTGAAGGAAACATTGCTTTCTTCAATGGTGGCAAATGGAGTGTCATCAGACTTCAATGCACCGTTGGGGTCCATTTCGTACCAGTCGTAGCGCAGGCCCGGGGTAACGGTCAGCTGGCCATTGGCGAATGACATTTCGTCATTGATAAACAGGCCGGCGCGCGCCACTTCGTTTTCTGGGAATTTCTCGGTGGTGGAGTCCAGGGTGGAGCTACCCGCAACTTCACGGTATTGGTGAACGGTACGCTCGCTCTCCGTTTGCTCCAGGTCCAGACCGTAACCCAGGGTGTGGGTCTCATTCAGGGTTTTGCTGGCGTTGGACAGCAGGCCGATAGTGTCCTGGCGGTAGAGGCCGGTTTCCCACATGTCGCGGATTTCAATCACACCGAACATGGGGGCGTTGATGTCCAGTTGCCCGTACTGCTCGTCTTCCTGTTCAGACTTGTTGTTGTACAAGCTGATATTTACCTGATCGTAAATCGCAGTTGGAGTCTCGCTGTGGTAGCGGAGCTGGTATGCAGTGGTCTCTTTGTCGGAAACAGATTGTTCAGCGACGATGTTGTAGCCGTAGTCGGCCAGTCCGCGGAAGTAATACAGCAGGCCATCGGCACTGTCACCGACAGTTTCCTGGTTCCAGTGGTCGATGCTGAAACTGATAAAGTCTTCGCCACCCAGGTTGTACTTACCTTTGTACAGGATGCTCTTCGATTCAATCTCGAAGGGGTCCTGGGTTTCGTCGTAGTTCTGTTGTTCTTCACCATCGCGGAAGGTGGTGTGCAGCAGTTGCTCAAAATTGCCGGTGCGCAGGGCAAGGGTAGGGGAAACATTGTGCTGGCTGGTGATGCCGTTGTAGCCGGTCTTGATAGATCCGCCAAACTGCTCGCCATCTTCCAGGTAGTCGGAAGCATCTTTGGTGGTGAACACTACGATACCGGCAAGGGCGTCTGAACCGTACAGGGAGGAGGCTGCGCCTTTGGCAACTTCAACCTGCTTTAGGGTGTCCACTTCAATAAAGCCGCGACCAATAATGTCGTTTTGGCCATTGGCGCCATAACCCTCGTTCACCCGCATACCGTCTTTGATAATCAGTACACGGTCACCGCCCATGCCGCGCACCAGAATATTCTGCGCGCCGCCAGCCTCACCGGTTACTTCAACACCGGGCTCGTATTGGAACAGCTGGTTCATGTCATTGAGCTGAAGCTGCTCAATTTCTTCATTGGTCACCACGGAAACGCTGCCCGCAACGTCTTTCAGGGGTTTTTCTGCGCGCCCGCTGACGACGATCAGCTCGAGTTCATTGCTGGACGGAGAGGTCGGGGTCTCTGCGCACAGGTTTGAGGCGGAGGCTAAGCCCAAAATGGCTGCTGCTAGTGGGCGACGTTTCATGGTGAATTCCTTGATGTCGTTGATTCGGTCTGCTCGTTAAGGGTCTCTGGTTGCCCTTTCGCTTGGTCTTGTCGACCAGTTCGGAGCGAGATTATATGGATACTTATCAAAATGTAAAGGTAAATGCGAATCAATATCAATTAGATTAAATTTGACCTTAAAAGTTTCTTTGGGTACTTTCCGCTCAAATTTGTGAACGGCATCAATAGTGGGGCTTGGGAGGCTTGCAGTGAATATTCAATCAATTGAGACCTTAATGGCGGATGTGGCCGACCTGTTTATGGCCCCAGTATTACTGGCGATCCTGGTACTTTTTATCTACTCGCTTTATGCCGCCGGGCGCTTTATTTCACTGTGGATGCTTCGCCGTAAAAATGCCGGAGCCTATCGGTTGGCATTGAAGCAAGGTCGGGTTGAGCGCCTGCCGGGCTACCAGGTGCACAACTTTTACGTGAATAACCCTTTGGCATGTGACGACGAATTGGAAGTTTTTGCGTTGAGAAAACTGGAACTTCTTCGCATGGCTACCCGAATCGCGCCCATGTTGGGTTTGATTGCCACCATGATTCCTATGGGGCCGGCACTTCGCGCGCTGGCCGATGGCAATATCCAGGGAATTAGTGAAAACCTGATTATTGCTTTCGCCGCTGTGATCTGGGGCTTGGTAATCTCCACAATTACCTTCTGGCCCGCCTCAGTGAAAAAACGCTGGTTTGCCTCTGAGCTGATCAATATCCGCAAGCTGAAGGAGGCCGACTGATGCGCTTCCTCGACGAAGATGAAGAACTGAATCCTATTCTGAGTGCGGTGAACCTGATCGATGTGTTTCTGGTCATTATCGCCGCGCTGCTGATTGCCATTGCGCAAAATCCCTTGAACGTTTTTTCCAATGAAAAGGTCACGGTGATTAAAAATGCCGGCGAACCCAATATGGAAGTGATCGTCAAGGACGGTAAGGAAATCAAACAATACAAATCCACCGGGGAAATTGGCTCAGGGGAGGGCACCCGTGCGGGAGTGGCTTACCAGATGGCCGATGGCAGCCTGGTTTATGTACCGGAAGGGGAAGGTAAAGATACTCCAGCCGGTGAAAAAGCTTCGGGGGGGAATTAGTGGTGCGTAATAAACTGTGGGCACGTTTTATGTGCCTGTTGATGAGCTTGGCTTTTGCAACCTTTGCCCAGGCCAGCGATAAACCCAAAGTACTCTTGATGATGTCGAGCCACACGGCCAAGGCAAAAGGTACATTGCTGACTGATCTCTCTGCAGACCAACCCTTTGAGCTGGAGATCTTTAACAGCAAAGGTAAGAGCGATGAGGAAATTGACCTGGCCTGGTCTTCCGCTGAACTGATAATGCTGGATGGCATCAACCCGGCGCTTTCTGCTTTTATGTTTGGCAAGTTCCAGCCAATGCTGGCCAAGCATCCGCAAGTTCCGGTGATTTCCCTGGGGGATGCAGATAATAAGTCCATGAACCAGGGGTTGGCAGAATTCGAGCATCGGGCGATTGCCGCTTATTTTAATAATGCGGGCCGCAAAAACTACCGTCATATGATGCAGTTTTTGTCGGCAGAGGTATTTGAATTTTCCAGTGGCTCAGTACCGGAACCGATAATTGTACCCAAGGTGGGTTTTTATCATCCCCGCTTGGAGCAGCTTGTCACCGATAAAGAGGAATTTTTCTTTGACTGGTTAAAGCCCGCTGAGCAGCAACCAGTGATTGCCGTGGCCATCCATCGCTCCGTGGTGGATTACGAGCAGCAGCAGGTTGTCGACACCCTGTTGAATGGTCTTGAGGCTAAAGGTGCCAAGGCTTTCGCCTTCTTCTTTGAAGGCGAAGACTTGCCGCTTTCCTATCCAGAATTATTGCAAACCGAAAGCGGCAATACCCGTGTTGACTTGATGATTAATTACCGCTCCCTGCACTATGTCAGCAAGCGCCGCGCTGAATTTGAGAAGTTGGGAGTGCCGGTTATTCACGCGCTCAATTACACCGAGGGTAGTGAAGAAGAATATTTTGCTGATAATAGCGGTGTATCTCCATCCCTGACTCCATTCTTCCTGGTAATGCCTGAAGATACTGGCAGCATCGATCCGGTGATTATCGCTGCTAATAAAGACGGCAATAAAGTAGTGATGGATGTACAGATGCAGGCCTTGATAGAGCGCGCCTGGAATCACGCCTCCCTCGTTTATCAAAGCAACACCAATAAAAAGGTGGCAACGTTTATTTGGAACTACCCGCCCGGGGAAAAAAATATCGGTGCGGCTTTCCTGGATGTGCCCAGCTCAATTGAGTCGATTGCCCAGGCAATGCGCGAAAGAGGCTATGAGGTACATATCAGGGATTCAAAAACCCTTATCGATTGGGCCGGGCAGTTGTTGCGCCCTTATTATCGTCGCGAAGACAGCGTAGCCTTGATCGATAAAGGGCTGGCTGATTGGATGCCGCTGTCCACCTATCAAGCCTGGTTTGACCAACTGCCTGCAACTGTGCGGGATCCTATTGTAGAGCGTTGGGGCAAGCCAGAAGACAATGCCATGTTGGCCGAACATAACGGCGAGCCTGCATTTGTTATTCCCCGGATGACCCTCGGCAATTTGATTGTGTTGCCGCAAGGCGTTCGCGCGGACAATGCCAAGGATCACTCTTCCCTATACCACGATATGAAAACCCCGGTGAATCACGCCTACCTGGCGGTTTACCTCTATGCGCGGGAAACCTTTGGTGCCGATGCCTATATTCACCTGGGAACCCATGGCTCCCAGGAGTGGCTCAGTGGCAAAGAGCGGGGCCTGTCGGTTTACGATGCACCTAGTTTGGCCCTGGGAAATATCCCGGTGTTCTACCCCTACATTATCGATAATGTGGGAGAGGCTATGCAGGCCAAGCGCCGTGGCCGTGCCACCATGATCAGCCACTTAACCCCAGGCTTTGCGAAAGCGGGCCTATATGCGGAAGTGGCTGAGTTGTCCGAGTTAATTGGCAATTACCTGGTATTGTCTGAGGGGCAGACCCGGGCCAATACCCAAGAGCGTATTATCGGTCTGGCCGAAGAGCTCAATATGCTCAAGGATCTGGAAATCAGTGCTGAAGCCTTAAGTGCGGATTTTGATGGCCAACTGAGCCGCTTGCAGGATCATTTGGGTCAATTGGCAGAGATGAGCCAGCCGCTGGGCATCCATCGTTTTGGTCAGCTGCCCAAAACTGAACACCTCACCAGCACCATCCTGCAAATGTTGGGTGAAGGGTTTATCACCGCAGCGGATGAATATGAGGTGGAGCACGGGTTGCGTTTGCCGGAAGAGCAAACCCGGGACGAGCGCAATGTTGTGGCTTTGGAAGCGCAGGCGGGGTTCCAGTTGCTGGATACCTTCCTAGAGGGCGGTGAGCTGGAGCAGGTTCCTGAGCCCTTGCAGGCCCAGTTGGACCAGGCCCGGGAATACTCCGATAACTTTGCCAAAATTGCCGAGCTGGAAAACCTGATGTCGGCACTCGATGGTAACTACATTCCTGTAAGCCATGGGGGTGACCCGATTCGCAACCCACAGGCGGTGCCCACCGGCCGTAACCTGATTGGCTTTAACCCGGCTAAGGTGCCGTCGAAGGAAGCCTATGAAGCTGGTGTACAGCTGATGGACCAGACCATTGCTGACTACCATGCAAAGCATGGCCGCTTCCCGGACAAGTTGGCATTTTCCCTGTGGTCCCTTGAAACCATGCGCCACCAGGGAGCCCTGGAAGCCCAGATCCTGCACGCCCTGGGCCTAAAACCCAAGTGGAACCAGCAGGGCAATGTTACCGGTACAGAAGTTATTCCCTATTCGGAATTAAAGCGCCCGCGTATTGATGTCGTAATCTCTGCGACAGGCCTTTATCGGGATGCCTTCCCTAACGTGATGCTGTGGTTGGCAGAAGCCATCGATAAAGTGGCGCAGATGAAAGAAGACAATAACTTTGTCTACCGCCACAGCCAGGCATTGCAACAGCAGCTGCTGGAAGACGGCAACAGTGAAGAGGATGCTCGCTATTTGTCATCGGTGCGTATCTTCTCCAATGAAAGCGGCAACTATGGAACGGGCCTTGCCGCCGCCAGTCTGGCCTCTGACAGTTGGGAGGGGGATGACAAGCTCGCTGACCTCTATATGCGCCGTATGGGCTTTGCCTATGGTAAAGATGAATCCCGCTGGAGCGAGGATCAGCGCAGTGTTGAGCTGTACGGCAAAGTGCTGTCTGGCACTGATGGGGTGATTTTTTCCCGCTCCACCAACCTCTACGCCATGATGACCAATGACGATCCCTTCCAATACTTTGGCGGTATCGGTCTGGCGGTTCGCAATCTGGATGGCGCCACGCCGGAAATGTATGTTTCCAATTTGCGTCGCAAAGATAACGTAAAAGCGCAAACCCTTGCGGAGTTCGTCAACCAGGAAATGCGCAGCCGTTACTTCCACCCCCGCTGGATTGAGGCGATGCAGGATTCCGGCTACGCAGGCGCTACCGCTATCCTGGATCGCGTCAACAATATGTGGGGCTGGGAAGTAATGACCCCGGAAACCATTCGCGACGACCAATGGCAGGAAATGTTTGAAGTCTACGTGGATGACAAATATGAAATGGACATGCGCGAATTCTTCGAAGAGCACAATGCCGAGGCCCTGGCCCAGATGTTGGAGCGAATGCTGGAAGCGGTGCGCAAGGGATATTGGGATGCGAAGCCTGAAACCCTGGAGAAAATGGTAGAGACCTACACCGAGCTGGCAAATCAGTTTGATGTGGCTACCGACAATGACAAGTTCAAGGAATTCGTCAATCAGCAGGCACTAGGGTTCGGCCTTGCGGCCCTGGCCAATGCCCAGGTATTGGATAACCCTCAGGTTAGCAGCGCCAATGCTGCGCAACAGGTCAGTGGCCAGAAGCTGGAGCAGGTTGCAGAGCCGACTCCCAGTGATAAGCCGGAAAAGCTGATATGGCTACTGTTGATGGCTATAGTGTTGGCTGGCTTTGTCAGCGGTTTCTTTGATCATAAGTGGGTGCGAACCAAGCCCGCTTAATGCCCTTCTTTAACGGCACCCGATCTGCTTAAGGCCGGGTGCCGTTAACCCCCCTCTGTTTTACCCCTTTCGTGTAAATAATCTTAAAGCTGCCTCGGCTACAGGGTTAAGAATTGTTGACCCCGGCAACTATTACTCTCTTACTGTGTTAGCTTTCTATATAGAAGGTGAAAAGTGCATTTTGATTACTTTGTAAATCATTAAGCTTGCAGCTTGTCAGATTAATAGGGCTACAGCTTGGTGAGCTTCTGACTAAAGCTGTCTCTTGAAAGGAGGTTGGAACGATGGGAAAACGATATCAGGCGGCCTTCCTGGGCCTTATATCGATTACGGCAAATGCCTGGTCTCTGGAAAACCCTTACTCGAGCAATGGGGCGGTGGCTGAGGGTTCTGCCAAAGTAGAAACAGAGAACCTGTTTTCCTGTGCTTCCGGTCGCTCCCGGTTGTCGCCAATGGGGGTGAAGCAGGTAGAGGGCAAAGCCTTTACCGTTCCGGCTGAAGTGAACTACAGCAAGCGGTACTTTGCTGCGGATCTCTATAACCAGTGCTCTGGGGTTACTCCATCCTCATTGGATGATATTGATCTTACAAAGGTACCGGTGGTCGATATCGACAAAGAAGGTGAGGTGGTTACCGGTTATATCTTTGCCGACAATTATTTTGAGCTATATATCAATGGCAAGTTAGTTGCTGTTGATCCGGTTCCATTTACGCCGTTTAACTCCAGTGTGGTTAAGTTCAGGGTGAAGAGACCCTACGATATCGCTGTAAAAGCGGTTGACTGGGAGGAGAACTTAGGGGAAGGCACAGAGAGTAACAGAGGTGTCCGCACCCATGCCGGTGACGGTGGCTTTATTGCAAGCTTTTCAGATGGTACCAAGACGAATTCAAAGTGGCATGCACAAACTTTTTATACAGCACCTATTTATGATTTGGGGTGCTTGAAAGAGCGGGGAGAAGAGCGAACCTCCTCGGACTGTGCTGAGAGGCCCCCAAAACCAGGTGCACAAGTTTATTCTCTGCACTGGGATATTCCGAAAAATTGGAAAGTCGACGATCGCTATCTTTCTTGGCCTTATGCGACAGAGTACACGGAGCAGCAGATAGGTGTGGACAATAAAGCGGCGTATATGAATTTTCGGAAACAGTTTTATGGCAGTGGTGCTAAATTTATCTGGTCAAAAAACATAGTCCTGGATAATTTGGTGTTGTTGCGCTATCGAGTTGAGTAACGGTGTCACCATTGGCCAATTAATTGCTGTGCGCTGAAGTTACTGCGTACAGCTTTATCTCTACCCAATCAAGAATAACCAGATTGTCTGAATTGCCTACCTAGTTACGATTTTCCAGTTTGTCCTTATATTCACTTTTTTCTAACAGAAAATTCCATTCTAAAATCGAAGAGAAATTTTGAGATTCAGCTTTTTTCTTCTATTGCCTTTCGTACACTGAAATTGTTAATTCTGCTTAAAAATCTACCAAATTTGTTTCTTGTGAAACTTATTTTTTGGTTTTTGCAGGTGCTCCTGACCGTATTTGGGGGAATCTCGCCATAGGTATTTGGCTTGAACTAATTTGGTGCAAAAAGGGTTTTCGTGAAATATGTCTGCTTTAATTCCGACGTTCCCCACAGTTTTGAAAAATAATTTAGATTCTGTTCAATTTTTATGAAAATTATGTGAAAAATTTCCCAAAAAAAAGCTGCGTGATAATTAGGATCGATCGTCTCAACTAAATATCGAATGTTAAGAATCGTAAAGATGCCAACATGAGGTAGGGCTGGTTAAGCTGTCGATAGGACGTGCTTTGCCGTTGCACGTAGCATTATTTTGAGAGAAAAGCTTGTGAGAAAAATAATTCCTCTCGTCGCCATTGCAGTGGCAGCAGGGTATTTCGTTTGGTCCAAAAGCCAATCTGAAGGTCAAAAACCAGTCGCTGAGCTGGAAAAGCCCAAGCCAGCTATCAGTAAATCTACTCAAAAAGCAGAGCCGCTTAAACCTGAGGAGGTTCAGGTGGGTGAAGAAGAACTCCTCGAAAGTGATGAAGAAAAAGCACTTTGGGTTGAGTCAGAGCTGGCTAGGGAAGCTCTTCATGAAAATGGTCGCCTACCCGTAGATCTCAATGGTGAAACCTATCTCGAGCTGGATATTGATATGCTCCGGAATCTCACTGTTGGTGATTACGTCGACATTGACTTGCCAGGTATTGAAGGTGATTACGATGCTCAGGTTGGCAGTATCGAAGAGCATGCCAGTGGCAACAAAAGCGTACAATTAAATCTCCCGGGGATGACTCGCCTGCATGGCGTAACTTTTACTCTCGGAGCAAACTCTGTTTATGCACAGCTAAACTTACCTTCCGGGTCATACACTATGGAAGGTCAGGGTAGTTATGCGTGGATAGCGCCTAATGGTGCATTAATTAAAAACCACGTAGAGAAACACGATAAGGATATGTCCTCGGAAGCACCTCGTGAAAAGACCTGGTCGGATGACGATTTACCGCTAAACGACTTCAAATAAGAAGAAATTGATTCAAAGTAATTATGCTTTGAATTAATAATCAGGCAAAGGAAGGCCCAAGTAAATCCTGCAGATACCGGGGGCTCGTCTCCTCAGGCGGTTAAAAGACTAGGGATAGTTTTTTAATCGAGTCAGGGTATTAAAAGCGTATTGTTACTCCTTTGGGCAGCAATTTTAATTAATTGCTGGGGGAGGAGTGTGCACTACTTATTATAATAAAAGGAGTCTTATAATGAACCTGAAGAAAAGCCTGGCCGCTGCTATTGCAGCACTGACTGTTTCTGGCGCTGCGAGTGCCGATACCGTCGATATCGCTATTATGTACACTGCACCAGCTGCGGAGTATACCGGTGATATCTCAGCCAAGATCGATAGCTATATCAGCTATGCGAACAATTCCTTTTCAAGGAATGGTATTGATATCCAGTTGAACCTGGTAGACACCTGGGAAGCTACCAGCTCCGATCTCCGTGTTAACGAAGAAACCCTGGACCTGATTACCTTCCACGACACTGTGAATAACTGGCGTTCCTCTGAAAAGGCGGATATGGTGGTTTTCCTGGGTAAAGCTGAAGAAACTGTAATCGACGGCAACACCTACATCACCTGTGGTATTGCCTGGGTTGGACAGGGAAGCAATGGCACCATGTACTCCAGCGCAAAAGAGCGCGCTTACAGCGTAACTGGCGTTGACTGTGGTTATAACACCTTCGTTCACGAGCTGGGCCACAATATGGGTCTGCTTCACTCAACCAAGCAGGGTGATACCTCTGGTGGCGTTTACTCTTACGGTATGGGTCACGGTGTAGATAACAAGTTCTCTACCATCATGGCTTACCCTTGGAAATACGGCGAAAACGTTACCCAGTACGATTGGTTCTCTGATCCTGACTGGTACGAGTGTGGTGGCTTGGCCTGTGGTGAGCGCTCAAACGGCGTAGACATTTCTAACGCTTACCGTGCTCTCGGTCCTATCACTGATGATATCTCTGGTTACTACTAATCGGCGCTAATTTGCTGAAAGTAATTGTAGAGATTACTGGCTTATAGCCAAGGGAAATCGGGAGGTGCTCTCCCGATTTTCCATCTGAAAAAAACGGTTAACTATTTAACCAAAAAATCGAATACTGAGTGGGTAGCGCCAAAATTGGCCTTCATTGGCCCGGATTGCTCCAATCACAATAAATATTACATTGATTATTGCTAGTGCAATCAGTCCAAAAATACCGATAATAAAAAATATCAGTATGGCGGAAATAATAGAATAGATAAGTAGGCTTAACATCCAGTTGAATATCATCTTGCCGTGTTTGTCAATTTCTTGAGAGCGGTCCCTTGTTGTCGCCCACATAATAATGGGTAAAACAAAACCAGCACCAGGAATCACGACCCAAGCCAATTGACTTAGATGAAGCAACATTAGGAAGGTATTTAGTTCCATATCCCAAGGGCGATAATCTTCCATTTGGCGACTTTCCTTTTGATTCAATGTCCTATGTAAGCTGACTTACCTAGCTAGCTCGTCCGGTTGACAGATAGAAACCCCAGTCATCTCTCCCTTGCGCAATAGCAGCTTGAACAGCTTTATCTGTATCATAACTTACCTTAAAAAATTCTGCGCTCCAGGCTCCATTTTTGCTTCTCTCTATCAGGGCGTAACTCGCATGGGGGCTGAAGGTTTCCATTATATGGGGTTGCGGTTCACTGTCAGTGTAAGCCGGTAGCCCAACGCTGCCTGGATTTACGACCAGCTGGCCACTACCGACAGAGACACAGCGTGGTTGATGTGTATGCCCACATAGAATGACTTTTGAGGAAATCTTTCCAAGGAGGTTGAGGATTTCATGGTTGGAACGTATCTGGGGGCGGCCGCTGCTGGTATCTTCCAGCAGATATATGAGGTCACTACTGGGTGTTCCATGGCAAAGAAAGACTTCATCGGTGATTTGTAAGCTGGGTGGTAACTGCTTCATCCATAATAGTGGTTTAACACCAAGGTCTTTCAGAATAAATTGCAGGGTTGGGTTGCTTTCTATTTCGGTAGATGTGGCTTCATATATTTGCCGGTCCTGATTACCGCGAATTGTCGTGTAACCTTGCTCCATTAAGCGTTCATAGGTGAGTCGTGGCGCAATAGGGCCATATAAAATATCACCCAGGTTCACCGTTAGATCGGCGCCTCTCTTTTTTAGATCAGCAACAATGGCATCGAGGGCATAAACATTGCTATGGATGTCAGACAGGACCGCTATTCGCATTGAGCTCTCCGCTGGACTGCTGAAAGTACTTTGACTGCTGCTATATTTTCACAGAAAGCTTCCTGTCGTCCATAAAACTATAAAAAATCAGCGGTCAAAAGCCAGGCGAGAGGCCAAGCCGAGGAAAATAACTCCAAGAAAACCATCCAGGTGCCGCTGAATATTGGCCTGTGTAGCAAGAGATTTTCCCAGCTTGCTAAACGATAGGGATACCAGGGTGTTAAAAGCCAACGCTGTAATGCTCAAGAGTATGCCCAATACAAGAATTTGGGGCGTGATTGCCTGGGATGACACGGTAAATTGAGGCAGGAAAAGGCTAAAGAAAAGTAGGGCTTTGGGGTTCATTAGGTTGTTGAGCAAGCCTCGGGCCATCAGCTGTGCTGCCGACAGTGCCACGGTATCTGGTTGGTTATTTTGTGCCACTTTATTTGAACGCCAATTGCGAAGGAGTGACAATCCAAGCCAAGCTAAATATACGGCTCCCACCAGTTTTACTACCATTGCCACCAGAGGCATCGTCTGCATGATATGTCCGAGTCCGAGAGCAACTAGCGCCGTTTGCACTATCCCAGCAGTAAAAATGCCCAGCGAGATCATTACTCCAGCAGTAAATCCGCGAGCCGAAGAGTAAGCAGATATTAACAGTAAGTCAGGACCAGGGGAGGCCGCTAGAACAATCGCTGCGATCAAGAAGGCGGGTAAAATACTGAGGTCGATCATATGAGGGGTGCCCTGAAATTGCGATTTTATCACAGCAGGTGTGTTTACTTCTATGATGGCCGTGCCTTGCTTTTTCCCGGGCTTCTACAATAGAAGTGAGTTCAACGACAGAGTGCAACACTACCAGTGAGCCATATAGACCGGGTGTTAGTGGTTGGTGCGGGCCCAACGGGGTTGGCGGCAGCTTGTGCTTTGTCTTTCTATGGAATCAAATGCCGAATAGTTGAACGCCGTACCAAGCCCAGTGAACTCTCTCGGGCAGTCGGTATTTTTCCCTGCACCATCAGGCGCCTTCTTAAGGTGGGCGTTTCAGATAACTTGGTCTCTGAGGCGATGCGACTCTGCAAAGTTCAATATCTTCAAGCGGGTAGGCCGCTGTTATTTTTGGATAACCGGGGCGATGCGTATAAAGAGTATGTGGGCTTTGGGCTGCCGCAAAATCGCACCGAGGAAATTTTGCGAGATGCTTTACTTGAGCAAGGCGTTTCAGTTGAATATGGCGTGGCTGCTACTGAAGTGGATTCTAGTGATCACCGGGTGGTAGTTACCCTGTCTGACGGCAGTGTCGAATGCTTTGACTGGTTAATTGCTGCTGACGGAGTTCATTCAACAATTCGTGAGAAACTGAGTATTCCATTTTCTGGTACAGATTTGCCGGAACCTTGGGGAGTCGCTGATGTAGATATAGAAGGAGAGTGTGATCCCGATTTAGTTAGCGTGGATATTCAGCGGCCCGGCAATCAATTTACAATTACTTTACCTATGGGTAAACAGCGTTTAAGAGTAGTTGCTACCCAGCCAGATGCGTTGGGAGCACTAGATGTGCCGCTAAAAATTAAGAATATCCATCGCTCCGGTAGTTTTCAAATTTCAATTCGGCAGGCGAAGAGTTATCGCTCCCAGCGCGTACTTTTAGTCGGAGACGCCGCTCACTGCCATTCTCCCGTAGGTGGCAAGGGTATGAATCTGGGTATTGCCGATGCGATAGCTGCAGTTGATGCGATTATAAACGGCACAGTAGATAGTTATTCCGATGAAAGGCGTAAAATAGGCGCGGCGACGATTCGAAAGACAGAAATTGTTAGGCGGATTATAAGCTCAAATTCCTTGCTAAATAAAATATTGGTGCGGATGTTGGCAAAGCTCGCCGTATCTTTTCCGGTGGTACGACAAGCATATACCCAAAACCTGACAAAGCTTTAAATGAACGTTTATTCTTTAAGGATTTCGTTGTAACCGTAGGTATCATTGCCGAAAACCTGAAAAGTGTCGATTTTAGGGGTATCATATTCGACAAGTCCCTCATAGGTTGAATATAAATCTTTTCCGTAGGGGGCTACCTTTATGTGGTTGGCAGTGCATCTTCCTACAAAGGAGAACCTTCTACTATTATCGCTGGTATTGGAATGGGAAGCATGTAAGTTCAATGAAGAAAAGATCAAACACTCCCCAGCTTTCATCTCTAAATCTATCACCATAAATTGATTAAGGAAATCATCTCCAATTAATTTTATGGAGCTAAATAAAATAAGAGTACTTTTATTAATTGGCTCCAAAGTTTTGGCTGATGGACCTAAATACTCGTCCACTATTTCACGGCCTGTAGGTAAGTATTCCCTATTTGGATATACCCAGCCATTCATATCAAGGAGGTTAGCAACTGCTTTATCAATGATATAAGGTCAGAGTGTAAAAACCCGAACATGGCCCCAATCCAGCATGGCGCTGCCGGCCGATATGCCTTTCTCTAAAACCAAGGGCTTCAGTTTTCTCGACAAGAGCTGTACAGCGGCAGCAATTCCAATAGGCCCTGCGCCAATGATAATCGCGTCGTGTATCTTGTTCATAAGTCTCTACCTCCAAAATACCTGGAATTAAAACAGAAGGGTGTACAGGTAACCCGCTGTGATAGCCATACCTAAAACAACCACTAAAAATGCTGCGATCATCTGGGTTTTAAAGATGGACCTTAATAGGATAACTTCTGTCAGGCTGGCGCCAGCACTGCCGATAATTAGTGCCATTACCGATCCGAGAGCCATGCCCTTTTGCACCAAACCAGCACTCAGAGGGATAACAGCAGAGGCACGTATATAGAGTGGAATACCGATTACAGCTGCAATTGGAATCGCGTACCACTTGTTTTCTCCTGCGTAGGTTACGATCAAATCAGTAGGAACAAATCCGTAAATGAATGATCCCAGAGAAATACCGAGCAGTAAATAGGGGAGTGTTTTTTTAAAATCTATCCAGGTGGAATTCCAAATAATGACCCAGCGATTTAGTTTCTGGGTTTCTACTCCTCCCTCAGAATCACAGCTATTTGCCGGAGTATTGATACAGCAGGATGTAGTTTCTCCAGTTTTTGCAGCTGATGATAGAGAAGATATTGTTGCTGTATTGGTTGCGCCAGTTGTAGCCAAGACTCCATTATTAAATGCCAAATTATTGGCTATCCCTTTGTTCTCACTGGGTGAAGGGGGATTTTTACTATTTGTGTCTCGGTAGACACCATCGCGGACAAAACGCTCGAATCCAAATTTTTCCAGTGCAAATCCCGCAGAAATTGACACAGTCATCGCTAGAGTGAAATAAAAAATCGCTACGTTGAGACCAAATGTAAAGATCAACAAGCCAATAACAATCGGATTAAGTAGAGGGCTGGAGAATAGGAACACCATCATTGGTCCGAAACCAGCGCGGGCGCGAAGTAGTCCCTTCAAAAATGGAATAGTAGAGCATGAACAGAAAGGTGTAATGGAGCCAAGTAATGCGGCTATTACGTAGCCTCGGCCATTGCGTGAGCTTAGGGTCGCTTGGATTTTTTCCGGTGTAATGTACTGCTGCAATACACCAACGAGGTAGCTGATAGCTAAAAATAATACTGTCAGCTCAACTGCAAGAAAAGCAAACATAGAGAGAGCTTCTTCTAGCATGGATATGAACTCTGGGGGCATTGTTTTAGCTCCTTAATTAAATTTGTTATTACTAGAAATATAGAAATAATGAATTTTGTCAGTGTGTTTTCATTAGCTTTGAAGTGTGATTTATGGTGCCAAGAGATCCTTTTTACGGATTGCTTGTGATGTTGTCAGGCGACATTGGATATCAGTGAATCTAAAACGCCCTTGCCGCTATGCACGCCACCCTCCATTTCCTGAGAGGATTTACTTCGAACTAAGTAGCCGGCAAAACCTTGTTCTGAAGTAGCTGGTTGACCATTGAAATGAACCGTAAACATACCTATTTCACTGATTAAATCGCCTACTAAATATAATTCAGAGTCTTTGACTACCAGGGCGGGATTGCTTCTAGGGGGCGGGCTCAAGCGTGGCATTAGTGCCCAGGCAGGGTATTCGTCTACTGAGAGCTGTTTGAGTTTCAGCTTGATATCCTGGCCAAAGACACAGTGCCCGCCGCCTTCTCCCTGATTTTTGAGCACCCACTTAGAGGCGTTCTGCTGACTGAACCATCCTATCGTCTCTGATGAAATTGGTTGCATGTCGCCAAGTAATGACTTGATTAGAACCGCTTCATCTTGGGATACATTGAATCCGGTTAGCGTTTCTACTGACATGGACGAAAGGATCATTTGTACACGCTTGCTGGTAGCCAGTTGTTGGCTTACGGTTGCATTAATTGCGATCCGATGGCTCTCAAGCAAAATTCGCGATTGCATCAGTGTTTCACAGCAGCGCTCGCTATCCAGGTCTTTGGCGACATAATCACAGTAGTTGTAGCCGGCTCGTAAATACACGCAATCTACAGGGCCTATTCCTTGCAGCAGGAGCCTATTGTTGGGGCCTGTTACCAGGCCCGCTTTTAGTTCGCGAAAGGTCTTTCGTACCGTACGTATGCCTTTTTCAGCTAAGGCATATTCAAGAAGGTGTTGGTCGAAGACATTGTCTTCATGCTCCTGTATCACCATTAGAAATGTTGGGTTGCCACCATCTCCAAACTCGCTTTTGATGGCTCTTGTCGCATCGGCAAGGCCTTGGGAGAGTCGCTCAATTGCTGGGTTCTCTATAGGTTGGCCGTTCGAAGTATTGGACCAATTGGAATAGGTCTCAGGACTTTGCGAGCGGATGAATTGGTGCAACTCGTAAATACGCTGCCCAAAGGGCCCCATTCCTGCTGCGATTCCATTGAACTCAATAAGCTTTGGTCCTTGGCTCACATCGTCCATAAAGTCACTTCTCATAATCAGGAGGGGGAGGCGGGGCGCATTTTTTATTTGACCATGCATGGCGAGTAAGGCACCGAAAAACGGGTCTCCATGTGCAACAGGACTGATAGCTTCGTGAAGAAATTGGTGATCTTCTGAGACTTGATGGATCAGCTTTCCCAATAGGGGTACTGCTTTCTTTAACGTCTCAAACCGTTCCAGAGCGATAGTACTTGGGGTAAGGCTAAAAGGAACATGGCTCGCTGAGCCACGACTAGATTTGAAAGCCAAGCCATGGGCAAGCCCCCACTCTACCGCTTCATTGGCTGCCTGAATGGCGTTTGGATGGCTCTTTTTCATGGTTTCCTCTGGCCTTTGTATGCTGGGGTACACAACTCAAATTATATGATATTTCTAGAATAATGGAAATATAGGTGTTAAGTAAAGGTGTGTGTTCGAGTTATTTCCGAGGTATCTAAGAAAGGTATCAAGGGAAGGGAGCCAACTAAAGCTGGCTATTGCTGTGAATGGTCATTCTAGCGGTACCTAATGCAGAATTTAGGGCCTACATGTACCTATCGGGGTGAAGAGAGGAAAGTTCGGACTTCATCGATAGAGGTCGCCCAAAGCAGGAGCGACATTGTTCAGTGCTGATCCGGTACCGCACACTTGATATCAGGACACTTTATCGGTGTATTGAAATCATCGTGACAGCATTCATCTTGTAAAAACTGAATAACCTCAGTTAAGTGCTGATATTCGGCTACGCAGAACAGGGTTCGGCTCTCACGACGCTGGAAGATCAATCCCGCCGAAATCAGACTGGAAATATGGTGGGAAAGGGTTGACCCGGGGATATCTAACTGCTCCTGGATGTTGCCTACAGGAATACCCGGTAGGCCAGCTTTGACTACTTTTTTGTAGATCAACAAGCGGGTTGGGTGTCCCAGCTCTTTAAGCGATTTGGCTACTTCTTCGATTTCCATCATGATTTGGTCATAAGTTCTATATTCGTCGAAATATATACAGTTTAGTGCTAAAGATAAAGTGTCGTGTGGGGGGCTGCTCAAGCTAGTGCTGCCACTAGTTTCTTAGGATATTGAGAGGAAGCTACATTACTTATATTTCTTTAAACTATATTACCAAACTTACCGAAATAACGCTTTTACTGCTAATTGCCCCATAGTAGAAGGGGTAACACCGATTCTGAAGTAGACTCATTATCATCCAGAATTTTATTGTAGCCGTAAGAATCTTTGCCAAACACCTGAAAATTACCTACTTTGGGCAATGTGAATTCCAGCAAGCCCACCATGGTTGAAATGTTGTCTTTGCCATAAGGAACAACTTTTATGTAATTAGCTATATACCTCCCGGCAAACGAAAATCGAGATTTATCTTTTGATGTGTTTGCATAGGATGTGTGCATATTTAGGGGTGAGAAAATAAGGCATTTACCGGCTTTCACTTCCAGGTCTTTTACCTCCAGATCACCAAAGAGATCTTCTTTAATAATTCCCCTTGCGTTGAACAAAAGGATGGCCCCTTTTTGAAAGATCTCGCCAAAAAGGAATTGCTTGGCAACTCCTTTTCGTCTTCAGCGCTAGAAAACAGGTTGGCCAATGTACTTTTCTTTCTCTTCGGTGGGGCTTTCATTTAGGTTGCCCAGATATTTTTATTTCAGGAGTTTTTAATGCAAAAGTCTTTAGTGTTAATGAGTTGATCTGAGTCTCAAATTCGAAGCAGTTGGATTAACGGCATAGGCATAGAGAGCAGCTAAAACGAGATCTGAACATGAAAGGGCGCCGTCAGTAGAAATAAAATCTCAGCTTATGTGATCGGCGCTCAGGTAACTTTGGATTGCTATAAATCTTGGCCTCGCCAAGTTTTGGCTAGCAGGCTTACTGATGTTTAGCCAATTCGACCGGTCCATGGTCATCACAGTGATCACCATGAACATGGTGAAGTCGCCCGTTAACCAGGTAGTCAACATGATCTCCGTGGGGAACCTGCTCATGGCCACAGTTTTTGCCGTGGACATGGGAGCTGTCGTAGCCCCCTGTAACAGGGTGGCAACCCTCCGGGTTTTGGGTGCTTACTTCCAAGACGTGCTCGTCGTAGTGGTCTTTGTGGGGATGGTGTAGGTGGCCGTCATGGAGGTAGCAGATATGGTCCCCGTGGCGAATGGCTGTGTGGCCACAGTGGCTGTTATGTGTATGTGAATGATGCTCCGCCTGTTGGCACTTGCCTTTTTCCACGATAACTCTCCCGGCCGCTTGGCACTTGCATGGAAGCACTCGTCGCCGAATGCTTCTAGAATCAATAATTTGGCGCCACACTTGGACAGCCCTACATACTAAATCTAAGAACATCCGGGTGTAGTTTCCAAATATGATCTTCTATCAATGGCAGAAAATCTGCCCCTACCCCTCAAATCTTGATCTGCGATGGCCTTACGGATGACTAGTCACTCAAATCTAGCCATCAATTCAATTTGCAATCGATTGCATTTGCGCATTATAGTTAAAGCACGGTGCATCAAGTAGCGTTTAGCAACTCTTTATGCAATCGATTGCATAAAGCTTTATAAAAATAGCACCGAAGTATCAGAACAGATAAGAATGACGACGAGAGGGAAGAGTTGATGAGCAAGAAACCATTGGCGCAGGCCGTATCCATGGCCGCGCTCTCCGTTGGTCTTTGCGGCTATGCCGCAGCCCAAGAAATTAGCCCTGAAAACGATATGGTGATGGAGGAAGTCATCACAACAGGCACCCCTGGCGGTGCAGGCATGCGTAAGCTGGATGCCAGCTTTTCTATCACAACTTTAAGTGATGATGAGATTAGCAAAGCCTCTCCTTCAAGTACTGCAGACCTGTTGAAGTCCGTTCCAGGCCTGTGGGTTGAGAGCTCTGGCGGTGTTTCTGGGGCAAATATCGATGTTCGCGGTTTCCCTGGCGGTAGTGATGCACCCTTTGTCACGGTATCCATGAACGGATTGCCTCTGTATCCAGCGCCAACACTCTCATTTTTAGAAAACTCTTCTCTATTTCGTGTCGATGAAACTATTCAGCGAGTGGAAGCTCTGCGCGGTGGACCCAATCCGGTTTTCTCCAATGGCCAGCCAGGTCTGACTACCAACTTTATCTTAAAAGAAGGTACTGAAGAGACAGAGGGGCGCTTTAAGTACACTTTATCTGACTATGATCTGCAGCGAACAGATGCCCTAATGACTGGTAAGCTCGCAGATGATGTTTATTATATGATCGGGGGCTACGTATCTTCCTCCCCGGGTATTCGCGATGCGGGTTTTGATGCGGAAGAAGGGCATCAATTTACCCTGCACATCACCAAAGAGATGGATAACGGCAAAGCGGGTTTTTACATCCGGGATACAAAAGATACTGGTACCTGGTATTTGCCCAATGCTGCATTTCTGGAAACAGATTACACCCAGGTAGGCCCCAGTAATCGCAAGGTTTCTGTACCCATTACTCAGGCTGACGGTAATGGCGGCTCAGAAACTACCTGGGAAACTTTCGATATGGGCGAAGGGCGCGGTTGGAATGGCAATGTAGCCGGTGCTTATCTGGAGCTAGACCTGGGGGATGGTTGGAGTCTCACCGAACGCTTTGGACTTACAGCAGGTAACGCTGATACTTTGGGTTTTGTTCCTAATGGTGCGCCTGTATCGCTGAATTCTCTTACTGATCAAGCAGTAGTAACCGCCTCTGGAAACGAACTTAGTGGCGGTACTGTGGTACAGCAGTTTGGTGCCTGGGTAGTACGCAAAGATATCGAGGCTACGACAAATGACATTAGCCTGGCAAAAGAGTGGGATAACTTTAAAGTAACAGCCGGTTATTACACCTCAAGCTGGGAAGTTGATGAATGGTGGTCCCTGGGTAACCAGAAATACTACGTACTGGGTCAAGATGGGGAGCTGATCACAGGAACTGCTGATGGCTCTGAGCTAACTGGTGATCTCGCTTGTAATACATCCGCAGATATTTCCACTTGTGATTGGAAATATGATGTGGATGCCGTGGGTGATGCCCGTGAAAACGCGCTTTATGTCGCCGGTGAGTTCTACTTAGGGGACTTTACCTTCGATCTGGGCGTGCGTTCCGCAAACCGTAAAACCAATTACTCCGTGGATCATGGTGAGCGAGACGGCAATTTTACCACTTATAAAGCGGACGAAGATGGCACTGCTTATACTGCCGCAGTGGACTGGGCCTTTGCCGAAAATATGGGCACTTTCTTCCGTATAAACTCCGGCTTTAAGTTCGCAGACTTTGACAACTATCGTGAGTTCGGTGATAGCTTCATTGCTGGGTCTGACCTTGTAATCGACATTGACCAATACGAACTGGGTTATAAATTACAGGAGCAAGATTACTCCCTCTTTGCGACGCTGTTCTACAACGAAACCCAGGGTATGCCTGACTGTATCATCGGCAGCAGTACCTGTACTCGTTTGGAGACTGAGGCGCTTGGTCTCGAATTGGACGGTAAAGTCCACTGGGGAGATTTTACCTTTGGGTTAAATACTACCCTGCAAAGGCCAGAAATCACGAGTGGTGAATATGAAGGCAACCAGGTTATGCGTCAGCCTGAATACCAGGTGCGCCTGAGCCAGAATTATGATTTCACACTGAATGACATTGATATGGCTGTGTATACCGATATCAGTCGGGTAGGTGATCGCTTTAATGGAAGCAATAATGAAGTAACTTTGCCAGCCTATACAAAAGTTGACCTGGGTGCGGTGGCTTATATCAATGATATTACTGTCCAGTTGGCTGTGGACAACTTAACTGATGAAGATGGTATCACCGAAGGTGATCCCCGCGATCCGCTAGCGTCTAATGTCCGCTACATCTTACCGCGCAATATCAAGCTTAGCTTCGCGTACGATTTTTAACCTCATGCCTCTCCCATAGGCTTCCAAGCTTTGCCGCACACTTCTCCAGTGTGCGGCTTTTTTATTGCCTGAAAAATTTAACTACAATCTATTTTCAAATCCATACAAATAATGGAGCTTCGATCTTTGTGGTCTAACCCAAATCCTTCCGGAGGCTCCCCAATAAAGTATGTGATTAAACTGCATTCATGAAGCGAAATTAGAGTCGAGGTTGAGAGCCCTAAGGTCATTGCAGGTGTGAAACCTTAACGTTCATATACAAATTTAATTTGGCAGTGGGAGATAGTTCTATTAAGTTATGAGAAGTTACCCCAATTCCTATTGCTAGCTGTATGTTGACGTTCGGACTAAAAAGTGGCATTAAGGTGGCGTAAGGGTTTGTTAGCTGTACTCTTTTCCCCCACCTATTATTAGTTTAGTAATGTTTCATATGTATTAGTGATTTTGGGTTGGTACATTTTTGGTAATATGAAAAAATTTATTGGCTTTCTTGTTGTTGTTTTGGCAATACCACTGCTCGTCTATTTTTCTACCTATAAGGGGGAAAGAAGTTTTACCAATCATCATGGCCTTCCAAATGTTAATCTGGTTGTCGATAATGCATATTCTCTTTGGTTTACGCCTTATGATCCACTGATGGGGATGTATAATAATATAGGAGGGAAACTTGGATTTATTGTCTGTAGTGATGTACCTAATATCGCTTACGGAATGGCTGGATATTCATTTCAGGTCTTATTGAGAGATAGTTTTGTAGAAAATCCAAATTTTTATGATGCTCGAAATGGTAATAATCCAGAGAATCCATTTTTCCATCGCCGAGCAAGAAATCTATATTCCTATTTCCAGTCAATTCAATCTTTGAAACCAGTGTCTTATAAGCCGCAGTTGGGAGATCTGGTGTTCTATAGAAAGACTGAAAAAGGATATATCGCCCATGTTGCTTTAGTTACTTATGTTGATAATAGGGGATATAAAATCATGGAGTCAGCACCCAAAACCCTGTTCGCCAGGGAGGTAGAAATGGATTCTCCAGTGAAAAGGGGCTGGATCTTGGCGGGCTTTGGTAAAGTGTATTGAGGTTTTGTCCATGGTTCATAGTCATGAGAGATATTGTTCTTACAGTGATATATGCCTCCCAGTGATTTTTGGAGCCTAATTTCTCCTAGGCTCCAACTCCTGTTCACTGATAATTGAGATGTATTGCTGGTAGACAGCATACATCCAGATGGGTATTTCAATACATCTAACATGTTTTTAATGGTAAGAAGTTTGATTAATCGGCTTTGACAGGGTCGGTTGTACTTAGCCCAATGGTTTCAGACTTGCCAGATTGGCATTATGGGGTAGTTTAAGTGATCTGGCGCCTATTAAGGTTTCTAAATGTAAAAATTAGAGATCATGCCATGTTTTAGGAGCATATTTATCCTTATTATCTAGTAGGATAATAGGTATTTTTTACAGTTACCTTTTCAGATATGAAGCACGGATAAAAGCGCCACAATGGATGATCTTTGGATTCCCATTGATCTAGCTTTCAGAGGTAAGGCGCTTACTTAACTTTCAACTAAAAGAGGGTTGCCGATGTCTATTGAACGATTGAGAACTCCTGAGGAGCGCTTTTCCCTACTACCGGGTTTTCCGTATACTCCCAACTATATTGATAGCCTGGAAGGCTATGATTCTATGCGTATGGCATATATCGATGAGGGGGAGCAGGATGCGGATACTACCTTTCTTTGCCTCCATGGAGAGCCCAGTTGGGGTTACTTATATCGAAAAATGATCCCAGTTTTTGTTGAGGCAGGACACCGGGTAATTGCTCCAGATTTGTTTGGGTTTGGCCGCTCAGATAAGCCCGTCAATGAAGATGTGTACACTTTTAACTTCCATCGTAACAGCCTGATGCGTTTGATTGAGCATTTGGATCTTAAGAATATTACGCTGGTTTGCCAGGATTGGGGTGGACTTCTGGGATTGACACTCCCAATGGATATGCCGGATAGATTTACCCGATTACTGGTAATGAATACAGCTATCGCAGCAGGGGATGGTGCATCAGAGGGGTTCTACCACTGGCGGAACTTCTCTGTCAATGTACCTGAAATCCCTGTGGGAGGGCTCATTGCCAATGATGCTCAATCTGAGGTCAATTTATTCGATATAGTAGCCTATGATGCGCCTTTTCCAGACAACCGCTATAAGGCTGGCGTTCGTCGATTCCCGTCAATTGTACCGGTTGATCCAGATATGGAGGGAGCAGAGCTAGGGGTAAGGGCTCGAAAATTCTGGTCTAGGAGCTGGGGTGGTGAGAGCTTTATGGCGATTGGAATGAGGGACTTTGTACTTGGTGAGAAAGTGATGGAGTTGCTGAGGGGAACCATCAAAAACTGCCCAGAGCCTCTCAAACTAGCGGAGGCGGGCCACTTTGTGCAGGAATATGGTAAAGAAATTGCTGAAAAGGCGCTCAGTCACTTCAAGCTTTCCTCTACAGTAACTGAAAATTAAGGGCGTACTAGTGCCGGGATAAGTTATATTCCGGCTTCTATTCTCAGGTAGCCCAAGGCATTCAGACTGCTCTTACATTTCATAACTAATTTATAATCGGTGGCTCTGTTTATAGAATCTGTAGTCTTTATTAGAGAGTTTAAAGTGAAGTTTAAAGACAGTCGTGGAATTATTCTGACTATTTTGGCAATGCTCTGTTTGGCTGGTATGGATGCAACAGGTAAGCTACTCGTTCAGAACTATTCTATCGTTCAAATAATGGCGATTCGTTTCGCGATATTTTTCTTCATAGTTATAAGCTTGGCGAGACTCAAAGGGAACTTAGACATAGTACAAAGTAAAATATTTGGCACTCAATTAGCGCGCGCTATTGTTCTCGCTCTTGAGGTTTCAGTATTTATTTTTGCTTTTAGTATGATGTCGTTGGCTGATGTGCATGCTATAGCTGCGACAGCTCCATTATTTGCAATATTAATGGCTGGATGGTTTTTAGGGGAGAGGATAGACACAAGGAGCTGGGTCAGTGTTACGGCTGGATTTATAGGTGCCCTTATTATCATTAGGCCTGGAATGGGAATGATGGGTTGGCAAACCTTGATTCCCATCTTAGGAGCTATCCTATGGGCCGTATATCAAGTGCTTTCACGCCGTGTTTCACACTTTGATAGTGCCGATACAACCGTTTTCTATACCGCGACCATTGGTCTTATTATTTTTGGAAGCTTAGCACCATTTTATTGGGTAAAGCCGACAGTATCAGGATGGCAATTGTTGATTTTGAATGGACTCTTAGGTGCAATGGGCCACTATTTGCTGATTAGGGCACTGGCACTTACTCCAGCTTCGATTTTGCAGCCCTTTAGTTACGCTTTACTATTTTGGGCTATTGTTATTGGCTTTGTAATTTTCGGAGATCTGCCTGATGGAATTACATTATTTGGCGCCTTAGTAATATTGGCTGCGGGATTTTATGCTTCAGACTTAGGCCGCGCACTGATTGGTGTTTCGCAGATTAAGGCCAAAAAGGGGAAGGATGATGCTGAATCAGAATCAAAGTTAATGAGTTAAAAAAACCAATTTGATAAAAGGGCTCTCTAATGATGGTTGTAGAGTGCCCCCTGATTTAATAGTGGCGAGATTAGGTAGCGTTACTTTCAATTCAATTAGTGATTAGGTATCTGATACTTGAAGGTTTGAAAAACTCAAGCGTCACGATGCTCAAGGGAGCCGCCATCTACCCAATTGATTATCAAGTCAACATACTGTTGCCCAGCATCTTCCGATGAGAAGTGAGATGCGTTGTCAAATATAACTAGCTTGCTATTGGGGATGTGCTTGGATAAGGCAGTCGCATTATCTACTAAAACAAATGGATCTCTCTTGCCCCAAGTGATCAATGTCGGAACTTTAATACCATTTAGTTTTCTCTCAATCCATGGAAGCTCTTTCGAATAGCTTCCAAAGAAACTGATGGCGCACTTGTGACTGTCACTATCAAAGGCTATGTCATAGTACTCTTGGATAGCTCGTTTGCTGGGCTTGTAGTTGTGATAACCATCTTTGACGGCAGTCAGGAAATTGGTTTTCATTACTGACTTCTTGGTTAAGCCTTTTGCTAGCCAGCGAACCATTCGGGATCTGACAACGGTCATAAGAATAGGAGAGAGTTTTGGAGGGAAGGTGCCTGGGCCGTCAAAGATATTGAGACTCAAGAATCGTTGAGGGTGGTTAATGACGGCTGCTAAAGCAATAGGCACGCCCACATCCGGCCCTACTAGGTGGGCCTGATTGATGCCAAAATGGTTCATTATTTGAACAAGGGCTTCGCTCAGGCTGCTTGGAGACATATCTCCTTCCTCTGCTTTTGATAAGCCAAATCCTGGGATATCAAAGGCTAACACATCAAACTTTTCACTAAATGCTTCAATAGATGACTCCCACATACGAATACTTTGGGGTAGGCCATTCAGCAGTAAGAGGCTGGGAGCCTGAGGTTTTTCCTTGCGTAGA
This sequence comes from Microbulbifer maximicatervae (SeqCode), assembly GCF_052466985.1. NCBI lineage: Bacteria > Pseudomonadati > Pseudomonadota > Gammaproteobacteria > Cellvibrionales > Microbulbiferaceae > Microbulbifer > Microbulbifer maximicatervae (SeqCode). Next base: position 1,831,610 of record NZ_CP174298.1, on the reverse strand, counting down.
AAGCGAATGTTAAATTTCCCTACAGAGACAAACTGCGGTGTAAATATATCGTCAACGGTTGAGGGTCTATTGGAGGCGTATTGGGTGAGGGCCTTGTCTAAGAGAGCTTGGGTCATAACAGGGTATATATCTATATGGGTCTATAGGTGATTTCTGGTTAAGTTACTTATTTATACTAGGTTACTCACTTGAGAGTTGGTTGCCAATAAGGCACTATTAAGTGGTTAAGTTACTTTTTGATAACCTATGGAGTGGAAGGGTGGGGACGCAGAATAAAAATAGTGAGAGGCGCGTGTTTGTGAATGATGATGAATGTCCCGTTCGTAATGTAGTGGCTCAAATTGGTGACAAGTGGTCCATCCTGATATTGTTTGCCCTTGTTGATGGTCCAGATCGCTTCAACTCCCTGAAGTCGCGTATTGAAGGGATTTCACAGCGAATGTTGACGCAAACCCTGCGTGACTTAGAGCGCGATGGTTTTGTACTCCGTACTGTCTTTGCGCAGGTTCCAGTTAAAGTGGAGTATGAATTAACTGACCTGGGAAGGGGGTTATCTGCAGCTGTGTGGAAGTTAGTCTCTTGGGCAGATGAACATCATCCTGAGATTCGTAAAGCGCGCCTAAGATATGATGAGGATAATCAATCGTAGATTAAGGATTCTATCTTCTATTGTCCCCATTTAGGGCTTTTCTCAAAGATTCTTGGCCTGCTTTATAGTAAATCATGATTTGTACTTGCAATTTAGTTCAATAGAGCCTTTTGTAGCTGAAGCATTACTGTAAATATATAGTTAGAATGATTGGCAATCTTAGTTTTCTTGAACTCAAGGCATAACGGAATAGGACTTACAAGTAAATTTAAATTTCTTACCCTTGATAATTAAATAGAATCGATAAATATAAGTAATTAGAAGGTGAGTCATGGATTTTTTTGAAATTAACCGACACTCCTGGGATAGCCGCACCCGTATTCATGTTAAGTCTGAATTTTATAATATTGATGGATTTCTAGGCGGAAAATCTACTTTAAATGAAGTCGAGCTTTCAGATATAGGTAGTGTGTCTGGAAAAAGTTTACTCCACTTACAGTGCCATTTTGGATTGGATACCTTGTCTTGGGCTCGATTGGGTGCGAAGGTGACGGGAGTTGATATTTCTTCTATAGCCATTGCTGAAGCACAGGTTCTTTCTGATCGTTCAGGTTTACATGGAGAGTTTATCTGCAACGATATCTACAGTTTTGGAGAGTCAAACAATAAAGAATTTGATGTCGTCTTTACTTCCTACGGCGCACTCTGTTGGTTGCCGGATATCGAGCGGTGGGCATCAGTTGTTGCTCAATGCTTAAAGCCGGGGGGGACTTTCTACATCGCGGAATTTCATCCATTTTATGATATTTTCTCTGGTTACACATACTTTCATCGAGCCGACCCAGATATTGAAGAGCAGGGTACCTATACAGAGAATGATCGGGGTGACAAGTCTACCCTAGCCACCTGGTCACATCCGATTAGCGATGTTGTGAGTGCATTATTAAAATATGGTATTCAAATCACTCAACTAAAAGAATACCCGTATAGCCCTTACAACTGTTTTGATGGCATGGAGGAGCGTGAGAAGGGGAAATACTACCTGTCTTTTAAAGGACATGAGATTCCGCTAATTTATACTATTAAAGGTGTCAAAGTTACTTGAGATAAAGAGCAATAACAGTAATCAGGCTAGCGGTAGATTTGTGCAGAGCCTTTTTTAAGGAAGGGAAAAGGAGGGTAATGAGTATCGCCCCCTTAAACTTCCCATGTAAAGGCCCACTGGCTTCATATCCAACACTGCTTTCTTGCGTTTTATCTAATTGGCGTAGATAGCCACTATTTACCATTCACAGATGTTTAGATTCCGTACTTAGTTGCCATTTCTTTAAGAGAAATTTCTTATAGCCCTTTTAGCAAGCTGGATCACACTCTGTTCAGGAGAAGGTCATTATTAACTGATTTTATAGAGGGTAGTAAGATGGCTATATGGCAATTACAAGGTATGAAGTGTACTTTATCTATATTTGCAGGTGCTTTTTGCTTGCTAATATCCGGGCTTGCATCGGCGGTTGATTGTGGTGATACCATTAACACCCGAGAAGTTTTGGATGATGATTTGGTATGTACAGATAATATCGCGATAACCATTGTTGGCCCAACTGGTGGCCTGGATATGAATGGTCATACCATTACTTGTGACAATAATTCTGCAATAGGCATAGATGTTGTCGGTCTTGTGGGGTATTTGGAGGGCGCAGGTACTATATCATTCTGCCAGACGGGCGTTAGATTGGCTGGTGATGGATTTCATAATGTAACCAATATTTCTGCTAACAATAATGACTTTGTAGGGTTGGCGGTATCGAGCGACTTTAATCTAATTACTAATTCAAGTGCTAATGGTAATGGTAATACTGGTATATTAGTTACGGGGCTAAGAAATACTTTGATCTCAAATATTATCGAAAGTAACTTACTAGATGGGATTCAGTTGGATGGTGATGCCCCAAATTTAACCCAAAATTATATATATGATAATAATCGATATGGAATTTATATTGCTGATTCCAGCTTCGGGAACTATAGCCAGAACACCTCTGAGATGAATGGTTCAGTGGGTATCTATATGGAAGCGGATAATCAGTTTTTTAATTATATTCTCAACAATACATCTGAGAGTAACACGGATTTTGACTTGGAAGAACTAAATGCAAATGCGTGTAGTAATACCAATGTTTGGCTTGGAAATACTTTTACTAATGCCAATCCTGATTGCTTAAGGTAAGGATGTCTAAAAGGCTCACCCTAATTTTAACTGGGTGAGCCTGTGTTTAAATTAGTATCTGCTCAAATATTATACTTATTGTTCCATAGGAATTGAATTTCACTGACATATTATGTAGATAATCTAGTATAAATATATTTCTAATTCTAATTTCAAGGTGCTGATCAGTCCATGAAGCCTGATAACTTAATTGATCATCCTGAAGGCGGGAAATTTCTTCAGGTGTTTAAGTCGAACTCAATAGTAACAAGAGAGGATGGGCAGAAGCGAAGCGCATTGACGCATATTTACTTCTCCCTACAGAAAGGTGAAGTGTCGAAATTTCACCGGGTCGAATCTGATGAGATTTGGAACTTATATCAGGGGGACGGCTTGTTTCTCTATATTTGGACTGAGGAGGATAGCTGTTTGCAAAAGATTGAAATTTCTGCAGAGAATAATACATTTTGCTGTGTTGTTCCTGCTGGCGCTTGGCAGGCTGCAGAGCCAATTTCAGGCCCTGTGCTTGTGGGTTGTTCGGTGGGGCCTGGGTTCGAGTTTTGTGACTTTAAATTGATTGATGTTGGAGATCCAATAACAGATTGTATCTGCAAGATAGATCCCTCCCTGATAAGATTTATTGAACAATAGGATTTTATCGATCTGCCACTAGATTATCTAATAGTATCGAGTGGCAATGTTATTTTAGCTTGGAGTTGTTTTCTGCTGATGTCTAGGGCATGAAAACAACCTTCTTGTCTAAATGCTGGTTTCAAAATATAACTGGCACTTATGATGAAAGTTGTGCTGTTTCATTGAGCCAAGTATTGTCGTGATAGCAATGTATTTAATAGTTGTTGGTATTGCTGATTCCCTGGTAACTAAAGAATATCCGCCCCCGTTTTATCAGGCGAAGTAAGGCCCCTTAAGCTGATAACTTTTTCGTTGAGAATAATTTCTCATGGTTGATTCTCAAATTTAGACCAATATGGGTTAGGTCTACTTTATAGGTGGGCATTTATAATTTCGTTTGAGGAGATTTTATGAAAGATAGATACATCAAACGGCCTTCAGGTTTGATTCGTATGTTGTTTGCAGGATGTGTATTGATTACATCCTACGGCGCAAAGGCTGATGTCTCCTGCGGTGATATCATTACTACAGCTGAAGTTCTCACTGAGGATTTGTCTTGTTCATCAGCGTTTGACCTTGCACTGACAGTCGTCGGACCTGGTGGTTATCTTGATTTAAATGGATTTACTATTGAGTGTGATTTTGATGTTGATGGGGTATTTCTAGATGGCACTGGAGCTGTTGTCACTGGGGGAGCTTTATCAAATGGCAAGGTGCAAGGTTGTGGGTTCGGTGTAGAGGCAATCGGAAACGGGGCGCATACGGTGACAGGTATAGCCTTTGAGGGCAATGCCGTTTCAGTGGCTTTTGTGTCAGACAATAATACATTGTCTAACTCGGTAATCTCTGAAACTACGGAAATTGGAGTAGCTATAAACGGCAGTAATTCTACACTTATTGCAAATGAAGTATCTACATCTACCAGTGCTAGTGGAGCTTGGGGGGTGATTCTTCAAGTGGGTGCGGACAGCTCTTATCTTTTGTCGAATATGGTATCTGGTTTTGATCAGTATGGAGTGATTGTTTGTAGTGATAGGAATGTTATCTCGCAAACTGTTGTAGAAGGCAATGGAGTGGAAATTACTAATACTGCAACTGGTGTTTATTTACCGGGAGATACTTTTGTTTGCGATGACGGTCAAGAAGGCAATACCATTGTTAGTAATGAAGCGACTAACAATAATAATGCGGACCTTGGCGATAATAACTTCCCATGTGTGAACTCTTGGGTTGGGAATACGGCTGATGCTGTTGAGGGCGCTTGCTTTGAAAATTAGAGGTTGAATGTCTCTAATAAGCATGGCTGCTACTTTTTACATCTCCAAAGCAATATGTAAGTTGTAGAGGAGTAGCAGCCTTTAGCTATTAATAATGGAATAGCAATTTGGTAGAAAGACTCTATCTGAGCTAAATGCTTGCTCTATAAATAGGCTTTTACTCTTGTGCTTATCTCACTTCATTCGTTAACAGCCAAGCCTTTATTTTGGCGCATACCCGATTCTGCTAGTACTGATAGAAAGAAATCATTTGGCACAAATTGTTCCAGACTGTCCAGCGTATAGTCTGCGTCCTTTAACGAATCTGGATTACCTATGCCTACAGCCGTCATGCCATTTGCGGACTTAATTGCACTGACTCCAGCGGGCGCATCTTCAAAAGCAATGCAAAACTCTGGATCAATTCCGAGACCTTTGGCGGCGGCTAGGAATATACCTGGTGCAGGTTTAGGTGCAGATTTTTCTGGGTCTGCAATAACAGAAAAGCAACGGGATATTCCCAGGGCTTCCAGTACCGCCGGCGCGTTTTTACTCGCTGAGGCGAGGCCGACCGGAATATGCTGAGAATTTAACCATGCGAGCAGTTCACCGGCGCCCGGTAACAAGTCTGCGGGAGAGAGGCTGCGAATTAATTCCTGGTAGCGGCTGTTTTTTCTAGCAGCCAGTGCGATTTTTGCTTCTTCAGTGTAATTGCTGCTTTTTTCCCCGAGAATCACCTCAAGGGAAGCCATTCTTTCCAGGCCCTTTAAGCGCTCTTCAGTATCCGCTGTCCAGGGAAGGTTGAGCCCTTCAGCCAGCTGTTTCCATGCGATTAGGTGGAGACGAGCGGTGTCTGCAATAACGCCGTCGAGATCAAAGATTGCTGCACGATAGATCATCAGGATACCTCCTCCATCGGTGCTATTTGAATGGTTTCTGTTTGCCCTGGTGTCTCCAGGAATAGAATTTGCTTGCCGTGATGAAGGCTGAGCGCTTCGCCTTTCACCAAGGTGTACCTGGCGCTGTAAGAATCGACATCGACTGCGATCGTGCGGCCACGGAATTGCAACCGGAAACGATAGCCGTCCATTCCATTGGGCAGATATGGATTGAAGTTGAGTTCATTGCCGTGCAGGCGCATTCCTGAAAATCCCTGGACCATACACATCCAGGTACCCCCCATGCAGGCAGTGTGTATGCCGTGCTGGGTATTGTTGTGGTGGTTATCCAGATCCATTCGCGCAACTTGCTGGAAGTAGTTCAGCGCTTTATCCGGATACCCAACTTCACTGGCAATAATGCTGTGAATACAAGCGGACAAAGTGGAGTCGTGTGTGGTGAGCGGTTCGTAGAAGTCGAAATCCCGACGCTTCTGCTCAATTGAAAATTCTGAACTTTCCAGTAACAGGCCAAGAACGACATCGGCCTGTTTACAAACTTGGTGTCGATAGATCACCAGGGGATGATAGTGAAGTAACAGCGGGAATTGATCGGCAGGCGTTTCGGCAATATTCCAGCGGGGTTTGTTTAGAAAGCTATCGTCTTGAGAATGTATACCCTGCTTTTCATCGTAGGGCAGATACATGCTTTCTGCGGCCTTGGCCCAGTTATCAATTTCCTGTTTGTCGAGTTGAATACGCTGGGTTAACTCATCGCATGCTGCAGGATCGAATGATTTTAACCACTGTAATACTTCAACAGCATATTCAAGATGGGCCTTGGCCATCAGGTTTGTGTAGAAATTATTGTCAACCAGGGCAGTGTACTCGTCTGGTCCGGTAACCTCATTAATGCAGAACTGGTTGTCGCGAAGTGCGTTGAAGTGGCCAAGCTCCAACCACATACGCGCGCCCTCTATCACGACTTCTGCGCCCTTGTTGCGCAGAAAATCGACATCACCGGTAACCCGGCAGTAATGTCGCACGGCGTAGGCAATATCCGCATTGATATGGTATTGCGCAGTGCCTGCCGGGTAATAGGCTGAGCACTCCTCACCGCCGATGGTGCGCCAGGGAAACAGTGCTCCCTTTTGAATCGACATTTCCCTCGCCCTTTTTCGTGCGGCATCGAGGATTGAGTAGCGGTATTCCAGTAGACCGCGCGCTAATTCGGGTTGGGTGTAGAGGAAAAACGGTAGTACATAGATTTCTGTATCCCAGAAATAGTGACCGTCATAGCCGTCACCGGAAAGTCCTTTGGCTGCAATATTGGTATTGCCATCCCGACCTAGGGATTGGAACAAGTGGTACTGGTTGAAACGTATTCCCTGCTGCAGGGCATCATTTCCACTGACCTGAATATCGGACTCAAGCCAGAAGTTGTCCATTTGGGCACGCTGGGTTTCGATATGGTTCGCAAAACTTTTAGCCGCACAGCGCTCCAGGTAATGATGCAATTCGCCAGCTGATATCGGCTCAGCATTTTGCTGTGCAAAGTAAGCGACGTACTTGGTTAGGCGAATAGGGGTGTTGCGGCGGGCAGCAAAGCGATAGTCAACCGAGACGCAGTCTTCACTGCGGAGGTTGTTGGACGTGTAATCGCTGTCACTCTCACAAAGGTGCAGGGCTGCGCATCGTATAGAGAAGCCACTGCTCTTAACGGATAGAGGCAGGGCCAAGTAACCATCTTCAGCTGTATTTTCCAGCCATTCGATATCTCCCCGGTCAATAGGGGAGGCAAGGCGTGGGTCCTCACTGCGTTCTGCCTGGGCAAGGTCACCATCAAGGCAGGATTGCAGGTGTACCTCTCCGTCAAAATCGATGGGAGTGAGTTCCAGTTGCAGAGCTAATAGGTTTTTCTCACTGAGGGAAACCAGGCGCTGCACTTTGAGTTCAATGGTTTTTCCTTTTGGGGAGCGCCAAGTGAGTTTTCTCTCGCTGAACCCCGCGGCCATGTCCAGCCGGCGCTCGTAATTGAGTAGCTCGCCTTGGGCGAGACTAAAGCGTTCTCCATCCAAGCTGATATAAATGGTCTTGCCGTCGGGAACCGTCAACATCCTCTGGTTGTTGCGCGCGTAGCCATAAGCAGACTCACCATAGGTGATAGGTTCGCTGGCGTAGACTCCATTTAGGTAGCAACCATCTGTAAAGGGTTCTGGATCGAAACCCTCCTCAAAGGTACCGCGCAAGCCGATATAGCCATTACCGAGGGAGAATAGGGTGGCATTGAGGCTGTAATCTTCGGGCTGGAAGGTGTCCTCCACCAAGTCCCAGGGGTGGATCTTGTGTTTGATTTGTTGTTTTTGCTTCATACCACTTTCACTGGATTGGAGATTGGGTTCTAGGGCCGGGTCTGCTGGGCCTCCGGCTACGGGCATTCAGTCTATCCGTAGTTGATGTCTTTTTGCAATCGATTGCAAATCTAGGGTTAAGCCTGGCTGTTACTAGAATATAGACCTGATTTTCATTTCCGAAAAGTCTGTAAGTTGCTGAAAAATAAAGGTTATTTTCTTTTGCTGGGTCAACTGCCAGTTGATTTGTGACTGATCGGCATAAGACATTCCCAAATTTTCATTGGTTTTTATGCAAACGATTGCAATGTTTTGCCTGACTGATACATACTGGGTATCTTCAGGCATTGGGGCGGAGTCGCCTTTCTCCACAAAGTCTGGGTAAAAAATGTACAATAACAGGTTGGTACGGCTGACTGCCTAAACCACAGAGCCAGATAGAATCCACTATGAAGAATCAGCGCATACTCCTATCTCTATTCGCTATCTACTTTGTCTTTGCCATTTTGTTGAACAGCGTGGGTACTGTGATCCTGCAGGTAATCAATACCTATGGGGTGAGTAAGTCTGCTGCGAGTGTGCTGGAGGGATTCAAGGATATCCCCATCGGTATTGTGTCTTTCCTGATTGCCTCCCAGCTTCCCCGACTGGGGTTTAAGCGGGCGATGCTGGCGGGGTTGGCAATCGTCACCCTGGCTTGTACAGCTATGCCCCTGTTACCCGGGTTTTGGACGGCGAAGTTACTGTTCTTGTCCGTGGGTGTTGCGTTCGCATTGGTAAAGGTTGCCGCATACTCCACCGTGGGATTACTAGCGCAGGGCCGCAGCGCACATGCGAGCCTTCTAAACACCCTGGAGGGGGTGTTTATGGTGGGGGTTCTCAGTGGTTACTGGCTGTTTAGCGCTTTTATTGATTCATCGAACCAAGGGTCGACTGCCTGGCTCAATGTCTATTGGGTGTTGGCGGTGGTCTGTGTGATTGCATTTGTATTGCTCTGGTGCACAGAGCTGGATGAATCCGGGGCGCGAATCGAAGAGGCTAGCCCGAAACAGGACTTTATCGCGATGATAAAGTTGATGGCCAAACCCCTGGTATACATCTACGTGATCTCCGTATTTTTCTATGTATTGATTGAGCAGGGGATAGGAAGTTGGTTGCCGACCTTTAATAATGAAATTCTTAAGCTGCCCGCTGCAATGAGTGTTCAGGCTGCAAGTATCTTTGCCGCAGGGCTGGCGTTGGGGCGACTTGGTGCCGGTGTGATGATGCGTAAAGTACACTGGTACCCGATGCTGAATGTGTGCTTAGTTGCGATGGGAGTACTGGTGGTCGTTAGCTTGCCCCTGGCGAGTAATATTGTGGCGAATCCCGATGTAAACTGGCTTAGTGCCCCAGTTGCGGCTTTTGTTTTACCGCTGATTGGCTTGTTTATGGCACCAGTGTATCCAGCTATCAACTCTGTGATGCTCAGTTCATTGCCCACCCATCAGCACTCTGCAATGACAGGTTTACTGGTGATTTTTTCTGCGCTGGGCGGTACAACGGGCTCCCTGATTACCGGGTCGGTTTTCGAGGCTTTTGATGGCCAGGTGGCTTTCTACTTATCCTTAGTGCCCATCACAGTGATTCTGATTACTCTGTTCTTTTTCCGTCGCTCCGTAGAGCGGGGGGATGAGACGCTTGAGGCCTCAGCCCCCCTGGCTGGGTAGCGGGGTGGTTTTACAAACTTGGGCGACGGGCCTAAGATGGCATTTTTCCCGCGAACAAGGTGAAGTACGCCATGCCCAAGGGGTCCTCCTCTCCCGTTTCCATGTCCGATATTGCTCGGTTGGCGGGAGTTTCTGAATCTACTGTTTCGCGAGCGCTGAACGATAATCCATTGATTAACGAAAAGACTCGCGAGCGTATTCAAAAAATCGCGAGCTCCATGAATTACAAAATCAATGAGAGCGCGCGAAACTTACGCCTGCAACGCAGCCATACAATTTCGGTTGTGATTAATACGGGGCGCAGTGGCGGCCAGACATTTTCTGATCCATTTATGATCGATATGATTGGTTCAATTGCTGATCGCCTTGCGGTGCATAAATACGATTTACTGTTTTCCAGCAGTATCGCCAGCCGCTCGGATTGGCATTCTTATCTGATGAGCTCCAGGCGGGCTGATGGCGTTATTGTGATTGGCCAGGGGGTGGACGATACCCCACTTCGTGATCTGCAGCAGCAGGGGGACCCTCTTGTTGTCTGGGGAGGGACCTCAAGGCAGGGGGCCGAATATTGCATCGTCAGTAGTGACAATCAAATGGGTGGGCGTCAGGCCACAGAGCACTTAATGAACTTGGGGCGGCGGCGAATTCTCTTTCTCGGCGACACGGCTCACCCGGAGGTCAATGGGCGCTTTGAAGGTTACTGTGCCGCGCTCAATGAAGCTGATCTGTCTGGCACGACGAGGCAGTTGACCGCCGGCTTCTCCAGTGAAAGTGGTTATCAATCCATTATCGACCTGGTTGCGCAGGAAGGGCTTAGTTTTGATGGCATTTTCGCCGCCAGTGACAGTATCGCTATGGGGGCGATAAAAGCGCTACAGGCCCGTGGCTATAAGGTGCCGGAAGATGTCGGCATAGTGGGTTTTGACGATATCCCAATCGCCCCGTTTTTTACCCCTCCTCTGACAACCGTTCGCCAGAACATCCACCGAGGTGGTGAATTGATGGTGGAGAAAATGATGGAACTCCTCTCTGGAAAATCGGCGATGCCAGATGTACTACCTACCGAGTTGGTCGTGCGGGGTTCTTGTGGTGCCAATCCGGATTACCAGCCTGTAGAGGAGTTCTTTCAAGACACTTCAGGTGAGCGTTAGTCGCAGGCTCTCACCATTTTGTTTGCCAACAGGGGCGTAGTTAGTGTCCCTGCCGTTTCCCGAGTTTGAGCCACACTTGTAAAACCGAACTCTGTGGCTGGACTCGAAACATGGTAGATGAGAAAACTAAACTGACCAGAATTCAGGTACTGGGACTGTTTGCCCTAAGCTTGGCAATTTTTCTGATCGGAAATGACCTCACTGCGTTTTCCGTAGCAATTCCAGCCATCGAAAAAGACTTCAACTCCAATATCACCACCACCCAATGGATTATCAACGGCTATACATTGGCTTTTGGGGTACTGCTGATCTCGGGCGGGCGTTTGGCGGATATGTTTGGCCGGCGCAAAATCTTTTTCATCGGCATGGCCGCCTTTGCATTTTTCTCCCTCCTCGGCGGTATAGCTACCAATATTCCAATGTTGTTGGCGGCGCGGGGATTGATGGGGATCGGTAGTGCCCTTATGTGGCCGGCAATCCTGGGGCTGATCTACGGGATGTTACCGGAGGACCGCTCGGGCTTTGCCGGGGGCTTGGTGATGGGCATGTGTGCCGCTGCGAATGCAATTGGTCCGGTATTGGGGGGCATTCTTACAGACTTATTGAGCTGGCGCTGGATTTTCTTTATCAACTTGCCGGTGGCTGCATTGGCATTTTGGGTCTGCTGGAAGGTTATCCCGGATGACACACCGGAAAATGTCACCGAGCGCATTGATTACGGTGGTGTAATCACCCTGACCACATCGCTGTTTTGCCTTCTACTGGCGCTGGATTTAGTCGTGGATATCGGCTTTAAGAGCCCGGTGATTATTGTCTTGGCACTAGCCACCTTGCTGTTTATGGGGGCGTTTATCCTGGTTGAGCGCCATGTGGGCAGAGATGCGTTAATTCCCGTAGATGTAGCAACGAATCACGGTTTCTTTGCCGCAGGTATAGCTACCTTGTTGCTGTCTGTGGTGTTCTTTGCAGCCCTTGTATACGTTCCCCAATACTTGAGTAAGGTCCATAATCACTCGGCGATGTATTCGGGAATGGGGCTACTTCCTATGATGGTCTCATTTGGTTTGGTGTCTTTTATTGCCGGTGGGCTCTACGAAACGCTCGGTGCAAAAACGATTGTCTCAGCGGGCACCATTGCCATGTGTATCGGTATGTTTATGCTTTCTCATTTACATAAGGAAACAACTTTTTTGCAAATGGTACCGGGACTGGTGGTTCTCGGGGCGGGTATTGGCCTGTTTTATTCTGCTATTACTACTGCCGCAATTACGGTTGTAGCGCCGGAGCGAGCGAGCTTGGCGGGAGCAATTCTCTATATGTTCCAGATTGGTGGGGGAGCAATAGGCTTGGGTATGAATACCACAATTGTGGCAATGGCTCCCGATATTTCTACTGGGATCAATCGCGCTTTTACGGTTAATGCCTATCTGGCGATGGTGGGACTGGTGGTGTGCCTTTTATTTGTTTCAGGAAAGCCAGCGGATAAGACTCCCCTGTCTGAGAAATGATTTATTGCTCGCTTAAATTTCTATTGCCTAACTCTGCAAAATTCACGTTCGTGATGATGCCATCAGTATTGTAACTGAGAATCAATACTTTTTGATAAGAGACCGGTTGGAAAATAGCCTTATTGGTTTGGCTATACATATACACTTTGGCTTTCTCGGATTTATTGCTGATCAGTGGGTACTGATATTCGCCGGAGGGTTTGCCCAATAAATCCAGAGCTTCGAGAATACTGGTTTGGCCTTCGCTGATAAGTGGTACTTTTGACTCATCAAAATCGGTGGAATCTTCAGCGAGAGAGCTGACAAAATCCTGCCCAACTAATTTATCGTTATAAAAGTAGAAACCCTGGTTACGGGTGCCGCTAATATTTTCGCTAACCGCCTTTTTGCCAGTAGTGGGGTAAGCATAAGCGAGTGTTAAAATTTGTTGGTTGTTTTTTACAAACATGCCTTTTTCATAAGGCTTACCGAGCTTCTCTTTAATGGATTGCTCAGTATCCACGCCTAACGCTACCTCTTTTTCTCCCAGGGGTTTTGTGCCAATACCGGTACATCCAGATAGCACAAATAGGGAAAAAATAACCGTTACCAGTCCTTTCACTACAACCTCCTGCACTGTATCTTCCAGGTTCCCTGTGGCCTGAAATATTCGGCGCATCCTACAATTCGCATGTTTTAATTGCCAGTGATTTATAAAGATGATCGATGACCCGAGATTACACTGCTGTAGCATGAATTGAGTGGGTATAGAGAAGTGCACGAATTTAGGCATATCCTGCGCTTTTAGAAAATACAGCGTAGTGAGTGACAGCAGAAGAAGAACTCAGTTCCTGATACTGCCCCCTCATTCCATTATTTTTTTAAATAAAATTGATAGGCATTTTTTACCAGGACATTTTCTGCTTGTGCTTCATCGAGGGTGTCGCGAATTAACAAAATATCTTCAGGTTTGAAGGGGCGAGGTGCCCTGGTAGAGGGAAGATCGGAGCCAAACATCAGGCAATGTGGGTTGGCCTGATAGAGGTCGACAATTGCCGCTGCGGGGTCGAAATCCAGGCGGCCAAAGCCGCTCGCTTTTACCTTTACCCCTTTTTCTGCCAGTTTGAGCAAGGTGGGAAAACCCTGCTTAGTGATTCCCATGTGATCGATAGAGGCGGCTGGTAACGCGATCAATTTACTATAGAGAGGGGTTAATGCAGAGGCTTCAACGTATAGTTCGACATGCCAGCCTGCCAAGTCAAAAACTCGCTGGGCAAGGGTATCGATAAAACCGATCTGTTCCGAGCCACCCCGTACCAAATTAAAGCGCAGGGCTCTGACTCCATGCTTGTGGAGTGACAAAATGGTGTTGTCGGGAGTGCCGGCGGATAGCTGTGTGACCCCAACATAGTTTTTGCCCAGCTTTTCCAGGGCATCAATAAGGTAGGTTTGATCCTGTTTTTGGAATGAGCCGGAAACTACTGCGCCCCCCACTAGCTGGTAGTTTTGTAACTTGAGTTGATAGTCATCCACGGTGAATGTTGGCGGCAAGTAGCCGTGATTTGGGAATAGGGGGAACTTGGGATTTATGATGTGGAAGTGACTATCAAATAGTCTCTGTTTTTGCTGTTCCATAGTCGGGTGTACCGTGCTCGCTTAGATTTCCTGGATGACTCTCACTCGATCTGCAAGAGCGCGCTGTGAGACGGGAATGTCCGGGGCGAATAGCTCCCAAGAGTGAATCACGCCAGGTCGAACATGGAGCTCTGTACTAACACCGGCATCGGTGAGTAATTGGGCGAATTGCATGTCCTCATCGCGAAAAATATCTAGTTCGCCAACATCGATAAATGCTGGCGGTAGACCCTTGGCATCTTGCAGGCGGGCAGGGGCTGCATGAGGACTGACCGCAGTGCTGCCCACTTGATTACCCAGGTAAGCGGTCCAGCCGGTGAGATTATCTTCATAGGTCCAGATAATAAATGGCAATAACTCAGGATCGGGAGTAACCGTCCTGTCGTCCAGCATTGGGTATAACAATATCTGCCGTGCCAGGGACGGGCCTTTTTTGTCGCGAGCGACAATTGTCAGGGCTGCAGCCAGACCCCCTCCGGCACTATCTCCCATGATGCCAATTCGCGTGGGGTCTATGGAGAGTTCCTGTGAGTGCTGTACTAGCCAAATGAATGCCCGATAGCAATCATCAATCGGTATAGGGTAGGGGAACTCCGGAGCCTTTCGGTAATTTACTGATAAAAATGGCACGCCGCTGGCAGCTACATATTTGGCGATGACCAAGTCGTACCGTGAGATATCGTGGCAGATGAGCCCACCGCCATGAATGTAGAGAATGGCGGAGCCTGGCTTGCTATTCTCCTTTTGGTACCAGCGTAACTGGATCTCCTCTTGGTCTGAACTCTTTAGGGTAAAGTCCCGAAAAGACACATCTGATGGAAAACTGCGACCCTGAAATAGTGCTTGAGTGACCACGGCTCCATTCTTACGGCGAGTATCCACATCCCCAATAGGCGCTTCTGCCAAGGTATCCAGCAAGTCGCCAAACTTGCCAAGGGCGCTTGAAAAGTCCGGGTCCAGGGAAAAGCTCATTGACGAGATCCTTATCGGAGTTCCTATCAGCTAGTGGTCCATAGCTAGATATGGACCTTTGCTAAATGTGGACCTTCGGCAGCGAAATGCCAATACTTTTAGCTGGGTTCTGCGACACCGCTTTCAGCCACCAAGGTCTGAATAGATGTTGTCGAAGCTGACTGCAACTCTGATTTGTTCTCGCTGTACCGCTCGGTCAGATAGTTGCCCTGTCCACGCAACAAAATGGTGGTTTTTACCAGCTCTTCCAGAACGTCAATCACCCGGTCCCGGAATGGGGAATCTTTGAGGTGTCCTTGTTCATCGAATTCCTGCCAGGCCTTGGCAATAGAGGATTGGTTGGGAATCGTAAACATGCGCATCCAGCGGCCGAGAACCCTCAAATTGTTGACGGTATTGAATGACTGTGAGCCACCGGAAATCTGCATGACCGCCAGGGTTTTTCCCTGGGTTGCCCGGCTCGCAGATTGGTCCAGTGGTAGCCAGTCGATCTGATTCTTGAAAACGGCAGAGACATTTCCGTGTATTTCCGGGCTAATCCACACTTGACCCTGGCTCCAGGCAGACCACTCGCGCAGTTGCTGCACCTTGGGGTGATCCTGGCTGGTGCCGTCGTAAAGAGGGAGGTCGACAGGGTCAAACAAGCGAACCTCAGCACCAAAATGCTGCAATATTTCAACAACCTGGTTGGCCAATAGACGCGAAAAGGAGTTGGGTCTCAGGGATCCGTACAACACCAGAATCCTGGTAGGGTCACCATTGGGAGGGGAGTCCACCAGGCGATTAAGAATATTGATGGGGGTGTGGTTCGGTAGCATCATGAGTTACCTCCAAATTTCTATATTTCTATAATAATCGAAATATAGAGCAAAGCAAAGGTACATCAGTCTCAGTCGGGCCTTTCTGAATCCGCTTGGAACCGGCTAGTCGAATAGCGGGTTCACAGGGAGTCAAAATACTGAGCCAGCATCGAGACTTAGGCTTCCTTTAGTTTCTCCAACACTGGAGGAGATAGCGCAAACGGAAAGAGAGTCCAGTAGAGGTTACTCCCAATTATTAGAGGGAGTGGGTACGTTTAAATGCCTCCCTGATGGACTACCTCAATATTGAATCCCTCTGACTGGCAAGGTTCTTCAAAGTACTTATTAACTTGTTTGAAGGTCTCAGGGGTATCAAAGGCGGCTCGTTCTGGATGTGATTTTTGCCTTTGGGCAATTTGCTGTAAACATAATTTATCATCGGCTTTAAGATAGATTAATTGATGGGGAAAGAGGTTATCCAGAAATATCTCTTTGAACCAAGATCTTTGTTTTCTTGTATTGCCGGGAAAATCCAGTACTACCGAGATGCCACTCCTCAAGATATCCTGAGTATGTGACTTGATCATTGGTTTTAATCTTGCAGAATACTCTATGTAAGTGGAGAGTGAGCAGATCTCATGGGGATATAAATTAGACAGCCACTCATCTTCGGAAATAAGAATAGCTCCTGTAGTTTGTGCTATCTCCGCAGCTTTTGTACTTTTTCCTGCGCCCATCTTTCCACAAAATAAAAAGAGCATTCCGTTTTCTTTCACAGTTCTTCCCTATTAATCTGATTAGAGAAAATTTCGACTATGGGAAAATAATGCCTGAAACTTTATGCTTGGTAAATAGTGGCAAAGGGAGCTCATGAAGTGGCGATTTAGCTAAGCATCAGGGAAATACCAGACTTGCGGTGGCCGAATATGCTTGAGGCCATCTAGATGGCTAGTATTTAAGTCGTGGGAATCTTTACTGCCTTAGATGCTTATATTCAGCCCAAAGGTGAGCCTGATATAGGTATTTCTTCTCTATGCAACAAGATACCGATTAACTGCGGCATTTGACAAACACCATTGAGTTTAACCAGCTTTTATCGGCGTCAAAATCTTTGATCAGGGGGGCTTCAGTAACGCCTGTAAATTTTCTTAACCCATGGGAAATCATATAGCTTGGTATATAGGATGGCGGCTTTGCGGCTGTCAAATAGTTACAAACTTCCAGCTTCCTTGCGCCGCCCTGATCAAGAGAGTTAATGCTGGAGAATAGCTTTTTTCGATCTCCCTCTGGCATCGAATTAAATTTTTTATTGAAAATCACTCTTAATACATTGTGCCCGGTTTTGTCGCTAACCCTCTGTGTGTCGAAATAAGCAAAGGCACTGGCAACCATTAACAGCTCAGCTGCCTCATCAAATTTGGATTGTTCGGTACATGTTTTGGCGGCAGAAGTAATATCTGTCGGTGAATGGGTAGATTGTACTGATGTGGCACTGATACATCCGAGAGGCGAAGTGGCTTGACTATCCTTACTGACATAGTTGTTGGCTTGCGCGCCTAAAACAAATGCGGCGAGCAGAAGAGCAAGAATTGGAGGCAGGATTTTGCTCATGATTCGAATTTCCTTTCCTTAGTGCCTCCTTAATCATAGACGCCGAAGTGCCAGTATTATCTCAACCACCTGAGAAATTTATTCGCCAGTTGGAGTGGGTTTTAGTGAGATTTGTTTAAAAATCTGAATTGGAGATGTCTAGGGCTAATCTCCTGCCAATGGGGGAAGAAGTGTGCTTTCATGCCGTTGAAGTACAGGAGACTTCAGTTAAAGCGTGCCGCTTGCAATTCTCTGGTGCTAAGCGGCACCTAGTAGCCATCAGCTCTTACAGAGTCGGATTTGTCGCAATTGCTATTAAGTTAGTTGAGAAATTACTCTGTGTTAGGTTGTGATTCTTGAGAAGCTTGGAATAGTGATTTTATCAGATTCTTGGTGATTTCTTTTTGGTGTTCAGCTCTCAGGTTCTTCATGTACGCAGACTCGTCGGGAACAACTATTTCAGGCAGTATTTCTTTCACTGCTGAGTCGCCATTCCATTCTACGGTCGCTCTGCTGTCGAAGCTGGTTCTGAACTTTATATATTTATCCTTATCGACAAATACATAGCTATTTGAGAAGTATTCAGCATCGTTTCTGTTGGTAAGTGTGAAAGATGACTTTTTTCCAGAATATAGCTTTTCACCGATTTTAAAGCTGAAGTTTTCAATAGTCTCTGGTGATCTTGACTTGTAATGCCCTTGCTCTATAGCAAAGTCAACTTCATCTATAATATCGCCCATTTCAGTGGAGATGATTTCATCTGTATTTTCCCATGTGATGCTATCGATAGGGTATACATAGACATTGATAATATCGGTAGGATACTGCTTATTATCGTACTTTAGGGCAATTCCCAGCATGGGTTCATCGAAGGTGCTGCTTTCGGTGAGTACAAAGTTATCTGTTTCTTCTGGGGTGATCAGGTCTTGCTGATAATTGCTTGCATTTTGCGGTCGCATAGATCCACATGAGGCGATAAGAATACTACTCAGTATGATAAGTGCCTTGCTTTTCATTCTCTCTCCTTGATAAGGCTGCTTTCCTGGGGCGGAAATTATAAGTTTCTATTTGTTCTATGAATGTAATATTTCAATAAGCCTACCACTCCTTGGGTGCTCAATTCATTGTTTGGTAAGTATAAATATCTAAGTTGTACTCTTCTTATATCCTGAATCCGGCTTAGCTTTAAATCAACTCTACGCCTTAAGGAGAAGATTTCTTGTCGTCTATTTTTTTATCGATGTTAGCTGAAGAGTGTGATGCCGACTCTATTAAGGTTTGTCCCAATTATATTTTGAAACTATCAATAATCTGAAAAGATGAATTAGATGCCCAAACTCTGCTCCTAAACCAGAAGATTTAACGTGCGTGATATTACTTCCAAGGTTGTGATTGAACCCTAAATACTGGAGGGACATTTGGTCTGTCATTTATGTTGGCCCTGTTACAAATGGGCAGATGTTTACATAACTACCTTAAGCTCGTAACTGATTGGTCATGCTCTGTAGCTACTATTTTGCGCCCCCCCGCTAGCAGATAGTTTTATGAATGTTTAATTCGGAGATGGATGTTTGTCAGTACTGAAAAGTGCGCAAATTATGAAAATGTAAAGTAGGGTAAATGACTAAAATTGACCAGCCAGTACTGTTGTAATTTAGCGGTTCGCGACAGGCGTGTACGCTTGTTCCAATTGGTCAATTCAACTGAGGGGAAATACTTACTGGGATTTTTATTTTAGCGGTAACTATCAAGATACTTATCAGGAAAAGAATAATGCATAAAACAATTGGTTTGGTATCAAGTTTGCTTTTGAGTTTTTCGATGTCTGTTGTCGGCGAAATTGATGCTAGCGATGATAAAGTGAAGCGCCTGGATTTACAGGGGCAGATTGATACAAAGGCTCCCTTATCAAAGACCTTGTGGGCGGGAGCGCATAATGCCTATGCATCCTATCAGTGGGATCAGGGTGTATATACCGATGTAAACCAGTGGTACGCGCCGGAGAAATTATTCAGTCGGGGAATACGTCTGGTCGAATATGATACTTACCCCGCTTCCAATTTCAGTTCAACACCGCACCTGTGTCATATGGGCCTGGAAGAGGCCACTATGTGTATATATATGTTTGGTACAGCTGCAACGCTGGGGGATGGGCTGGATGAAATTAAGGATTTTCTTGAAGATAATAACGATGAAGTCATATTCCTAAAGTTTGAGGCTTACGATTCTGATTACCACCAGAACTTCCGCAATAAGATTGGTGAGAAAATTGAAAGCAGGTTGGGGGATCTGGTATTTAAGCCTACCGACTGGGGCTATACAGAAGATGATTGCGCCTCCCTGCCGGCGCAAACACTGACTAAACAGGATGTGTTGGATGCGGGACGCAACGTTATCCTATTTATTCAGGTGCCCAGAGAGTATCCGCACACTGGTGATAACAATCTGTGTGATTACCATGACGAGTCAAACACATCGAAATTCAGACGCAATGTCTGGATCGGTGTGGATGAGATGGATGCATCTGGAAACCTCACTTCCAATGAGCCACTTGCACAAAATTCCAGCCAGTTAACAGCAGATATCGACGGTAATGCCAGCGCAACCAGCCACTACAACAATGGGAATTTAAGTGTCGCCTTGGATGCAACAACCGAATATAGCAAGGATGACATCAAGTATTCCGGCAGTGAGATCCTGGAGAAAGCAGTATCTGGGTATAACATGCTTGAGTTGGCGCTGGTGGAGGCCAATGCGACCACTATAGGTGCTTCTAAGGCACCCCAGATTGAAGATTTTACGTGGTCTTGGCGGAATGACTCTCCCAGTGGTAACAATAGTTGCGCCTGGTTAAGTAATGACGGTGAAATTCGCGACTATAGCTGTAGTACGGAGCGAGTGTTTGCCTGTGTAGACGATGAGCGAAACTGGCACATCAGCAGTGCATCGGGAGCCTGGAGTGAAGGTTATTCCGCCTGTGAAGCCGATGGCTATCGCTATGGAATGCCTTATAACGCTTTGGAAAATGCCGCTCTCTATGCCAAGAGGAATTCGGAAGGTGTAACTACCTCGGTGTGGGTGAATTACTACGAACCATTTGATGGGTTCTGGATCGCCAACCAAGACAGCTACTCGGATTTTGGTTATATCAAAAAAGATGTTGTGGGTGGTACCGGAGGTGATGCGTTTGATTCAATCGACCTGGTAAAACGTAAGCTACTCGGCAGCGGTACTATGAATCTGAAATCTGTCCAGATTCGTTCCGGTGGCCGAATTGATGGTTTTAAAGCTTGCTATGAATTTAAGCAATCCCTAAGCCATGCCACAGCCAGTGATCATGAATACTGTATTGAATATGGTGATGGAGATGGGGGCTCGATGGGGAGTGTACTGAGTTTCAACTCCGCCAGCAGCGAGTATTTGGATGACGTTAAAATTTGTGTCGACGATGAAAAGCATGAAACAGGTAGTGTTTACTACCTTAAATTGACGTCGAGCAATGGCTCATCTATTTCCGGAGGCACTCAGCAGGGGACTTGTACAACTTATTCTTCCACTTCATCCCAGCAAATTTTTGCTTTCCACGGGCGCCACGGTGATGAAATCAATGCTTTGGGTGTGCACAAGTTGTCCAACAGCTTGGTAAATCCAGGGTACTACGCAACCGAGTGGCTGGACCTGGATGATCCCTCCTCAGGTGGCATTGATTATGAGAGCTTTAACGAACACAAGTCGGCGGGAAATATAAGCAATAGCTGTGCTGTCAGTGATGTTGCTGGTATTGAGGCAAGGGTTGTTGATACGAAGTTGGATTATTCCTTAACCGGCGAAAGCATGCATATAGGCGATATCGGCACTAATTACCGCTTCTTTTGTGCAACAGAGGATTGTAGTGACTACGAAGTAAAGTATTTCTTCTCTAACGCAGCCTGCCTACCTTAACGACTCACAATATCCCGGCGGTGAATATGCTGCCGGGATTCCTCTTACTACTCGCTCACTAAAGGAAGCTCTCTCGGCTGAATACGGGGATTTCGCCTATAGTCGAACTCAAGCAATGTGCGGTATCAATCGGCAGGGCGAAGCCCATGAAATATGACGAGATACATGAGGATCATGCTGATCCCCTGATCAACCAATTACATCGAGCAATAAAATATGCCGTTAAATTTCTCGCCATTCTTATGGTGTTGGTCATATTCTGGACCATTGCGGATGTCGTCTATGTACTTTATGAAAGGCTAATGGAGACGCCATTCCTATTGCTGGAAATGGAAGATATCCTCGAGACTTTTGGGGCCTTTCTTGCCGTTCTTATTGCCATTGAAATTTTCACCAATATCCGACTCTACCTGGGTACAAATGTGATACCGGTGCAATTGGTATTGGCTACAGCCTTAATGGCTGTAGCTCGGAAGGTTATTGTGCTCGACTTAAAATTTGTTAACGCGGAGCAAATAGTCGGTATTGCCCTGGTGACTATCGCTCTGGGAGTTTCCTACTGGCTGGTGAGGGAAAAAAGTAATAAACCTGGTTAGTACTTGTGAGTTTTTGTCCTTGATAATGCTCACTTTATGATTTTATTTTTTGTATTTATACAGTTGGCTAAAATAGAATCATATCGTTAACTGCATTAATAGCTACTTACAATAGTTAGCCCGAACTAAGAGAGCCGGGCACTTGGCTGAGTGCCAAACTCACGATAAACCTTATTAATGAATAGGTCTTTCTGCTTCAACCGCACAAGGTGGTTGCAGGTTGTTACTGCAAAAGGTAGCTGCACTAATCCTTGCTTCTGGCCAATGGGAACTAGTGCCATTAGTGGGTTTCGTTTATAGCCTTTGATACTTTTTCCTTTTCTATTTCTAGCGATGGCCTTTGCCAGGTATTCACCTTGCTGAGAGGCGAGGTAGCCCAGTTTGGCCTCACCAATATCGGCAATGTCTCCGAGTGCATACAAGCTCGGTTCGTCAATAACTTGAAGTCTGTTATCGACTTTCACAAATCCCTGCTCATTAAGGATATGCGCTAAGTGCGGTTTTAGGTAATCATTGTTGGGCAGCGCACCAATTGCTTCAAAAACCAGGTCTGCATCGCTGGCTTGGCCATTGTTGAGATTTATATAGCGGCCATTCTGATTTTGGTAGCGGCTGTTAAACTGAATTTCTACACCTAAATTCTCTAATTGTCTCTGGGCTTTGATCTGTGCTTTAGGCTTGAAGTTGTCCAATAAGACCTCTTTATTGTGTGCCAGAATTACTTGAGTTCTCGGCATAGCGTGTGCGATCTCTCCCGCCAATTCGACTCCAACGACCCCTCCACCTATCACCATGACTTTCCTTGCTTGTTTCAGTCGCTGATGCTCGTTCAACAGTTCTTGGTTTCTGGATTGAATATCCATTGCGCAAAGGGATTTGGCCATTGGCATACTCGGATATCGGGTGCCGGAGGCGAGTATGGCACTGTTGAAATGTAACTCTGTTCCATCTGCCAAACGCGCTGATTTCGCAGACATTTCCATTACATCTCCCTGAATGAAGCGGCCATAGAAAAAGTCTCTATAGTACTTGCGCGCTTGGTTCCCGGTACTGGATGGATCGGTTACATTGCGCAAGGTGGCAAAAGTGACTTCAAAATAATCTTTTTTGTCTACCAGAATGGTATGGAGCCCATGTCTTTCCAGTGATTGCGCGACAGACACACCGGCGAAACCACCGCCTACTATCAATACTTCCGCTTTAATTACCATATTTTTCAACCATTAGAGGGTGTACAGGTCATTTGAATCCATTTTATGGCGTAGCGAATATGCTGTGAATGTGTGATTATGAGACTCTGATGTGCATATTTGCACATGCTGAGCATTGGGGGCTTGAGGTAAATAATGGATAAATGGACTGAGTTAAGGACCGCTTATAAGCTGGCCAAGCTGGGCACTCTGAGTGCAACGGCCCAGGAGATTGGTATTCATAGGTCCACCGTGATGCGCCATATTAATGTACTGGAGGAGAGCCTTGGGGTTGTACTATTTCAGCGCAATGACAAAGGCTATATTCCAACGGAGGCGGGGCTGGAGGTTATGCGACTGGGAGCGGTGACGGACAGCCATTTTTCTCAGTTGTCCTCGCGGTTACAAAGCAAAGAGCAGAATTTGCAAGGCAACCTCACCATCACCTCTGTCGGCGAAATGGTAGACCTGTTGATGCCGCTCATTAGGCAGTACCAGGCCCAGCACCCAGGGATGCTTGTCAATTTAATCGGGGACCTGCGCAATTTTAACCTAGAGTACGGTGAAGCTGATATTGCGATTCGTGTCGGCGAGAAACCAACGACACCCGATAATATCGTGCTGCCATTTTTCACTACAGAATTCGTTTTCTATGCACACAAATCCTATATTGAAGAGTATGGGCTTCCCGATAAAAGTAATCTCCAAGAGCACAGGTTTCTGGCTCTAGGTGATCGTCCGTTACACTTTGGCTGGAATGAATGGATTTATAATCATATTCCCGATCAAAAGATTGTGCTGACTGCTTCCAGTCAGCAAATTCTTAACCAGGCAGTGCTTTCAGGCTGCGGTATTGGCGCCATGCCGAGAATCCTGGCTTCAAAATTTGAAGACATTATTGAGATTCCTACGCCTGAAAGCTGGCAAGTCTCAACTTGGATACTTGTTCATCGCGATATGTTTAACATGCCAAAAATCCGTGAGTTTCTTAGAATCTTAAAGCTCTGGCGAAAATGAACAATACCAAGTGCCAGCCCAGAGAAAATCATAATAGCGGCCATTAACTTTTCTGAACCAATCGATTCGCCAGTTAATAACCAACTGAAAAAGAGTCCAAAAGCGGGGCAGAGTAAACCTAAAGGCGCAACAGTAGACAGCGGGTACTTAACGATTAACCGGTTCCAGAACCAGTATCCCAGCAGAGTGGTTGGGTAGGCCTGAAACAATATGGAGAAAATCAACTTTCCACTAAGGTTGTTATGAATTTCATAAAATATATCCGCACCATTTTGAATATAGGTAGCAGCGAACAATGGTAACGGTGCAAAAAATAGCCCCCAGACAATAAAGCTAAATACTTCCTGTGTGCCGCTGGCTTTTACAATGAGCCCACTGATGCTCCAGCTGGTAGCCGCTATTAGGATAAGTGCAATACTGATTAGGGGCACAGTGCCATCTTCAACCATCAAACTTAGTAACAGCCCTCCCAGGGCAAGTAGAGCCCCAAGAGCTTTCTGCGGGATAATCTTTTCTTTCAGGAATACCCAGCCGAATAGTAAGCTAATCGCAACATTTACTTGCAAAAGAAGTGAGGCCATTCCCGCAGAGAGCCCGATAGAGATTGCCCAGGTGGCCATCCCCCAAACCCCACAGCCAAAAGTCAGGCTGTAGGCCAGAACGTACTTCCAGCTGGCTGTCGGTCTGGAAACAAAAAGCACTGCCGGAAAGGCTGCCAAAGAAAAGCGTAAAGCCACCAGAAGGAGTGGGTCCAGATCTTCCGTTCCCATCTGAATAACGATGAAGTTGAAGCCCCACATTGCCATTAGTAGCACACCAAGTAATAAATCCGAGTACCGCATCAGCCCCTCCAATTTGTCTCGGGGCTAACTATCCAAGAAATGAAAAAAGGTATACAGATGCAATTTTTGTATAAAATAGGTATACAGTTTGGGCGGAGACGGAATCGGAGAGGGGATAGGTGCGGTATAAAGAGCTTGCCGAACGCTGTATAGAGGATATTCAGTCAGGGAGAATACCAAGCGGTCATAAGCTACCGTCCCTCAGGCGGTTCGCTGCACAAAACGAAGTGAGCCTGACAACAGCCCAAAGCACCTACTACTTGCTGGAGGAGCTCGGCTGGGCGAAGGTTCGACCGCAATCTGGATTCTTTGCCTCAGTTCCTCCCAGCAGTAACCCGCCTCCCTTAATGCCCGCATTCACCTGCCGAACAACAGATCCAGAAAGTCACGATTACTATTTCCGGGGGTTGGGAACAGGACCATTGGGTGTTGCGTCTTTATCCCCAGAGCTATTGCCGTTAGATTCCCTGGAGCGCAGTATGCGGCGGGCAACCCGAGAGGCTGGCGCCAGTATGCATGGCTATCCGGTTTCCTCAGGGGAGCCGCTTTTGCGCAGTGCGCTTAGCGCACACTTTGCCAGTTATGATTTGCATTTCTCTGCCAATGAATTAGTAGTGACGAATGGTTGTATGGATGCCGTCCGCACAGCGATTGCCATTACGACTAAGCCCGGTGATGCGGTTGCGATCAGTTCTCCTTGTTACAACGGTCTTCTTAATCTGTTGGCGTTGATGGGACGAAAAGTCGTTGAGATACCGACTGTTGAAAACGGCTTAGACCTCGCACAGCTAGAGCGCTATATGCAGCAGGGATTGGTCCAAGCGGGTCTTTTTAGTAGCAGTCATATGAATCCTACGGGCGTGTCCCTGAGTTCGGAGCAGAAAGAGAACCTGGCCGCACTGGCTGGTAAATATCGGATTCCAATTGTCGAGGATGATGTGTATTTGGAGCTCGGATTTCAAAGAAGTCTGCCCATGCCCGTGCGCTACTGGGACCGGAGCGGGTATGTGCTTTGGTGTGGCTCTATCTCCAAGACATTGAGCGCGGGCTATCGACTGGGGTGGTGCTTACCAGGAAGGTATCGAAAACAATATGAACGCTATCGATTTACCGAAAGTTTCGGTGTGAACTTGCCCGTCCAATTAGCGGTAGCCGATTTCATCGGTACCAATCAATACTCCCGTCATGTGCAGGGGCTGAGGCAAAAGCTTGCCTTCCAGGTCGCATCCTATCGCAACTACTTAAGTTCAAACTTGCCCGATGAATCGCGCATCAGTGATCCCCATGGAGGAATGGTAATTTGGTTGCAGATCCCAGGGTTGGATAGCTGGAGTCTTTGTCAGTTGGCTTCCGAAGAAAATATAGCCTTGTTGGGCGGTGCAGATTTCAGCACGCTTGATCTCTACGGAGATTGTGTGCGGGTGAATTGTGGTTGGCCGCTTGAAAGTAAAGATGGAGGGAAGACTGAGGCCGGATTTCAGTTAGAACGTTTTATCGAGTTAACTCACTCATGCCGATAATTAATATTATTCAGATATTCACAATCTTGGAAGACTGTACCTGAACTTTCATATCGTTACACTGCTTTTGATAGTTATTTTTCCTCTGCTAGAATCCGCGTCCCTTTTAGGATGATTGTTCACGGAGGACATCTAATGAAAACTCTTGCCACTTTTACAGCAGCGATTGCTATTGCCGGTGCGGTTCCCGCTCAAGCAGAACAGACTTTTGAACTGCCTAAGTTTAGTCAGTGTTCTGTAGCAGCTTCTGCAAGTAATACTAATGATCGCGAGGTTTATCGCATCTTTTCAGACTTCTATTATGAAATAGAAGACTCTCGAGAGTATGCAGTTAAGGCTGTGCAATACTGGGCTGAAAGCTTTGCAGAAGACTGTGCCGGGGAGACAACTCAAGTCAGTCTGGATATGGTTCAGTGTGATAATTTTATTGGCGGTGCGCCGGTTTGCAGAATAG
This sequence comes from Microbulbifer maximicatervae (SeqCode), assembly GCF_052466985.1. NCBI lineage: Bacteria > Pseudomonadati > Pseudomonadota > Gammaproteobacteria > Cellvibrionales > Microbulbiferaceae > Microbulbifer > Microbulbifer maximicatervae (SeqCode). The sequence goes on along the minus strand of NZ_CP174298.1, from coordinate 1,804,792 downwards.
AAAGTGATGAAGGTGATTACGTCATTGTGAAAGACTATGTTGATTCAACCAACGTAGTACTCTCTCAACATGATCAACAGAACTGGCCAGGAATACATTCTTCGAATGATCAGGAAACTCTGTGGATGGCCAGACCTGAACTCTGCTATAGCGAGCTTCTGGAAGGGGGTATTGATTCCCAGGCATATTACCTGGATGCCTATAACTATCGCTACTTTGGTGATTACCGCTATGTATTGGCAAGGAGCAGCCGCGATTTAGTGCAAACTCTTGACAGCCAATACAGTCAGTGTGAGTACGATACTTCGGGAATTGAAGCCTACAAAATGCAGTGTACTGAGACTTCCCAGGGGACGAAGGTGTGCGCAACTGCACATACTGGAGCCGGCTATTTCGTATTCGTGAGTGACGATCATCACGGCATGCACGTTATTTTCAACCGCTGGGACTGATTGCTCTATTAGTCCACTTATAAAGCGCCTCCCTGTAAGGGGAGGCGCCTGATTGCGAACCCTAATTAGCTTGCTCTATACAGTGCGCAGAGCTTATTGCCAGCAGGGTCTCGTAAGTAGGCGAGGTAGATTGGGCCTACGGCGCTATCCCTTACGCCTGGGGGCTCTTCGCAGCTGGTACCACCGTTGGCAATACCTGCAGCATGCCAGGCATCAACCTCTTCAGAACTGTTTACTGTAAAGCCAATAGTGCTGCCGTTGCCATGGCTTGCGGGCTCCCCATTGATGGGTTTGGTGATGGCAAAAATACCGTTGTCATTAAAATAGAAGCAGCGGCCACGATCATCAATAGTGCCGGGTTTGTAACCCAATATTCCAAAAGTGGAATCGTAAAATACCTTTGATTCCTCGATATGGTTGGCCCCGACCATAATATGACTAAACATTGATGTCACCTTAAATTAATTTTAGGGTAGTTGTGCGTGAAAGATTGTATACCAATACTATTAAACATCAATGAATAATCATTCACTCATTGCCTAATAGAATTGTTCGTATATCCGTTACCTCCAGGCTGTACTTCTCAGGGTGTGTGGATTGGTGCAGCTTTCTACCTGTTGGGGTTTATATATGAGATGCCTCACAGATATATTAAATATTGTGCGATTCAATGATCATTAATATTTATTTTAAATTCTGTTGTTGATAATAATGTGGTGGCTAATTCGGGCGATATCGAAATTCTTATCGATATTTTTTTGCTTGACTGGCTGGTATTTGTTTTTTGTTCTTTTTAATAGGTTTTATTTTCTGGTTTGGTTTATTTTTATTGTGGTATATAGGTTGATGGTGTGAATTTTATGAGGTTAAAATTCTGGGGGTTTGGTTTGATAAAAAATAATAAATGGTTTTCGCTTAAAGGTTTACTTTGGGTGTAAGTTGCGCCAATTATTTAATTAAAAAATTTAATTTTATGGTCAGGTTAAGCTGTCGGCCGTATTTTTTAGGGATAAAAAATGAAGCGTCGAGATCTATTGAAGGCTGCAGGTGTAATGTCTGCATCACCGCTTATGGGAGTGGCATCAGCTAAGGCTGGAACAAGTAATGCTTTGGATGGCTCTAGTTTCCCAGAGTCAATAATGGTTGGTGATCTATCAGATTCCTCCGGAGTACTCAGTGTAATACAGGGAATCTTACCTGATGATGTTATTGGCCATCTTCTTATGGCTGAGGGTATTCCTTTGGCGTCCAACCATCTTACACCTAATGGAAAGGGAGCTTTGACCCGGCTCGACTTTACTGGGCGGAGCAATAACAGTGAAGTTCCCTATACCCGAAAAATGATACGTACCGCGTCTGCGATAATGCAGGAGCAGGATTTAACAGGTTTTGATAAATTCAATTTGTTAGGTGGGACAATATACTCAAGCCCGAATCTGGGATTTATGAACTACTGTAATACGGCCCCCAACTATATGGGAGATAACCGTTTTGCAATGAGTTATGAAGGGGGTATGCCCTATGAGTTTGATGCTACAACTCTAGAGATGGTAACCCCTATTGGAGAAGTGGATGAATGGAAATCGAGCTTACCCCCGCTGCTTGAAAATCTAACCCCAGAAAAGTGGCTATTTCCCCAGGTTCGGACTACCGGTCACCCTTTCTTTGATCTGGAAACAGGTAACTGTATCACCATCAACTATGGTGGAAATATTGGTGATTCTGGTAGCTCAGGATTTATTCGATTAATTCGCTGGGATCGAGAGGGTGCATTTGAAAGTTGGAACATTCGGGATCGTCAGGGTAACAACGTCTATATTGCTGCAAGCTCACACTCTCTTGGCGTAACGCGAAATCATATCATTGTCTTTGAAACTGCAGCGAGAGTTGAATCTACCCGAATTATTGGAACACGAATAGTTCTGCCTCAAGAACACCGGACCCGGTGTTGGGTTATTCGGAAGGCCGATATGGTGCCGGGTGCTGATACTATTATCGCAGATTACCTGGAGCTCGGCTTTGATACGTCGGACATTGTCTGCAACTACGATGACAATGCGGGTGAGATTACCCTGTATGGCCAATATATGGGGGCAATGGATAAATCTGAGCAGTTATTCCGCTTTGAAATCCTGCAGAAGGGAGGTTTGGTACCCAAGTGGTTGTCCGGATACCCTGCTGCACCGCTGGATGTTGGAGGTTTGGTACGTGCCCGGATTCGAGTTAACTCAAATTCAGCTATTGAGATAAAAGAAGATTACCGGGTTATTCGGGATGATGCGCTTTCCTGGGATATGAATGATCCGGCTTACCGTGGGCACTTCCAGTTCCCTGAAACCTTTGAGCACCTTTATTGGGCTGCTGTGGGTTACAGGCCTGACCATATATCTATGCGGGTTTCCTGGGCATATCGCGATTATCCTGAGCGCCACTACGGCTATTGGAATATGCCTGAAGAAAGTCGTCCCTCTGCCTTGATTCATATGGACTGCGTCAATATGAAAATTGCGGATGCCTTTCAGTTCCCAGAAGATTGCGTAATGCGTACACCGCAATTTATGGCCCGCCCGGGCTCCACGGCCCAGAACGACGGTTATGTGATTGCAGCAGTTGTACGCAAATATCCAACGACATCCGATTCCAATGGTAAAGAGTTTTGGATTTTTGATGCGGCACGTCTCAGCGGTGGGCCAATTTGTATCCTAGCTAACAGATCACTGGAATTTGCAACAACGAATCATGCACTGTGGGTGCCATCCATTAGTCGTCGCCCTTTATCAGCCTACCGGTCAAATTATGCTGATTTTCTTCGCAGTAAAGCGCCTGATCACAGCAGTAATGTTCGGGACATTATCGATGGGGAGCTGCTTCCCCGTTTTGGTTGATTTATCCAGTCTACGTTAATGCAATAAAGGGAGTTTAGGTATGTGTGCAGAAATAATAACCAAATCCAAACATTTATTGAGGTGGTGTAAAAAAGCTCTTTGTGTAGCAGGCGTTTTCATGGCTGCTACAAGTGTTGCAGAACAGCTACCGCCACCAATTGAAGTGCCTGAGGTATTAAAAAACTACCAGGATACTCAGGATTGTTTCCCTGGTGTTATCCATGATCCGACCAGTATTGATGAAGTTCAGCAGATAGTACGTGATGCAGCGGATCAAGGCCGTAAAGTGATGACAGGGAGTCGCCGATTCAATAGTCAGATTGATGCGGCCTGTGCAGGTAATGGAGAGGTGCAAATTACTCTGGAAAATATGGATCAGGTCGTTAGCCTGGACAAAGATAACCTGTTGGTTACTGTCCAGGCTGGTATGAGATTCCGGGATTTGACCGCCTATCTTCGAGAGCATGAGCTAAGTGTGCCCATGGTGACAGAGCTGGCCATATTCACGATAGGCGGTATGCTGGGAAGCGGTACTCACGGTTCAACTTTTACACAAAAAAGCAGCATGATCTCTGATTATGTCACCGAATTGAAGTTGGTTGATGGCAATGGGGACTTACGAGTAATCAATGGTGAGATGCTCAATGCCGCCAGGGTAAACCTAGGTGTTTTGGGCGTAGTTGTTGAAGTGACCATAGAGGTTGAGCCTGGCTATAAGGTACAAGCAAAAGTAAAGGGGTATCACAGCGATGACGAGCTGGAGGAGGTTGTTCTTGATTTAGCTCGAGATAATCATTCAGCTAATGTTGCCTGGTTCCCGGGATTAGGGCGCTATACTGTAACAACTTACAACAAGGTACCTTTGTCGACTAAGGGTAATGCTTACAATGCCCAGGCAGATGTATCGGACTTTTCCGAATATTTATTTGGACTGATATTTGATAGCCTTCATGAAGCCGATAGTGCCGCATTGCAGTGTTTTGCAGCTTCTCTTCGCCATACTGCTCGCTCCAGTTCCTATTTCAGGGATGTTGATTCAGGCCTGAAAAAGTTTATTAAGCCCACTGGACATGCGGACCTGATGCAACATTTCGTATGTAAAGAGCCAGACAAATGTGTCTGGGATAACCTTCCAATTGCACTTCAGGAAGTCGCGATTCCATTTGAAGAATTGCCCAACTGGATTGCGGATGTCCGCCAGATTATTGCAAATAGTGAAAAAACCTGTTTTCCGCTGAATGGTATTTATTTCCGTTTTGGCAAGGCTTCCGATAGCTATTTAGGGATGACAGCAGGCCGCGATACAGCGTTTGTAGGGATTGAATATACCCTTCGTCAACGAGGTGAAGCTGTGCCAAAGAACTACTTTGTCAATTTGGAAATTGAGCAAATGTCCCTCCGGAAGTATGGAGCCAGGCCTCACTGGGGTAAGAATTCAGTCGCTATTTTTGAGGACATGGCTGAGCGATTCCCCAAGTGGTCCCAGTTTATGGATGTTAAAGAAGAGTTGGACCCAAACAATATATTTTCCAACCCCTTTTGGAATCGGGTAAGTGGGGCTGATCCTTTGGAAAACTATTTAACTCCTGGCTGCAATCCCGATGGTCAGTGCTATTGTCAAACGGATGAACACTGTGAGGAGGGTTCCAGCTGCCAAGCGGGAGTTTGGTATTCAGACGCAAGGATTTGTAAAGCTGACTAGAGCTCTTTGGGGGGGGATATTTCCACCCCCTGCGTTTAATTGGTAGTGAATAGCAATAAGAGGCTTTTAACTGCTGAGCGGGAAAGAATACTCGAGAGACTAAGCCTACAATCGGTTTTCATGCCTTATAGGTATTCTTTCCCTGCTCTTTATTATTAAGTTACAGGTTGCTGGTCACAGCAATTAGCAATGCTTTCTCTCACAAGTTGGCAGAAGTGTGCAGGATCTTCCAGAGGCAGCATATGATTTGCTGAGCTTATCTCTTGTGGATGAGCATCTGGAATCAATGTACCTGCCGCAAGCGATACAGTTCTAAATAGCTGGCGAGTATTGCTGCCGTAGGCCACGGAAACTGGAATAGATATGCCTGAAAGACTAGTTGGGTTCAGTGCGGGTTGTTCAGTTTGATTAAGCTGCAGAGGTAGGGTGTAGGCATTATCCAGCTGCTGTACACGATATTTAAGAGGCTGCTGAGAGAAGTAGCCTGCTTGATTCCCAGAGCCGTCGATTAGTAGCTTAACGGCAGTATCCAGCTCACCTTCAGCTGTTGTTTTAAAAATTTCTGCAAACATAGATTCAGCATCTTGGCGATACTCTTCCATGTCATTGTTTTCAATGTATCCCGGATATCCAGGCTCATAAAGGTACAGACTTTTGATTAATTTAGGTGCCTTTATAGCAGCATTTAAGCTCACATCGGCACCATAGGACCATCCTACTAGGTGGACAGGACCTATATCTAGTGCCTCAATCAGCCCTACCAGGTCTGCTGCATGGGTATCAATTCCAAAGGGGCCTTCTGAAGGGTTACCCGGGTTACTGAAATGCCTTTGGGTGAATGAAATCGCTCTAAATTCACTTGATAGAATTTTGCAGTGTTCTTGCCACATACGAGCATCGGCCAGTGCACCATGTACAAAAACAATGGGTTCTCCCTGTCCCTCCTGGAAATAAGAGATAGAGTGGTTGTTTACAGAGATAGAGTCTTTTGGATTTCTGTCCATGGGGCTAGCTTCCTGGGAGCCACTTCTTAGCGCTTATCATAGCCTATAGGAGCTTTATGCTTAACATTTTCTAGTCCAGTTGTTAGGAGAGAGAGACAGCTGCCCTAATGGCTCTCTTATGAGAGTAAACCGATAGGTCTCCTAAGGGTAATCAACGAGTTTTTCGGGTATAGTTGATTTGTTTTGACGTAGCAGGTAGATGTATATGGAATCGCTGATAAAGGACCGCCTGAAATCACTGGAAGTAGAGCGAGATATTGAAATTATCTATGCCTGTGAGTCAGGAAGCCGCGCATGGGGATTTGAATCCCCTGATAGTGACTGGGATGTAAGGTTTATCTACAAACGTGATATTCAGCAATATCTCACTATAGGTACTCCCAGAGATGTTGTTGAGGTTCCATTTGATAAGAAACTTGGCGATGAACTGGACTTGGTCGGCTGGGATATCAAGAAGACTTTAACTTTAATGAGGGCAAGTAACCCCACTTTAATTGAGTGGCTATTTTCGCCAAAGGTCTATTTTAGAAATGAAGATATTTTGAAGTCATTGCAGGATTTGGCTTTAAAATGTTGGCAGCCGCGAGCATTAGCTCATCACTATGTCAGCATGGGATTTAATAATTATTCCAGGTTTATTCGCGAGGATGATCGAGGCTTTAAAGAGATTAAGGTCAAGAAGTTACTTTATGTTCTGCGTTCACTGCTTAATGCCCTGTATATAAAAGAGCTTACAAAAATTCCTCCTGTGGACTTTAGTTGCATGTACAACGAATTGTTGCTCTCCTCAGGAAATGAGTGGCTTCTGGATATTCTTTCCAGTTTGATTTTGAAAAAGAAGGAGCTTGAAGAGGGTGATTTGATAGCCGTTGATGGCAAACTGGATGGCTGGATACAGGAAAATCTGGATAGGTCTGGTGCCAATTCTATAGAGGAAAGGCCAAAATTGGATCTTCCAGAGTTTGACAGGCTTTTTCGTAAAGTGCTGGGTGTATAGCCTTTTAAATCGGGCGATTGGAGTTTTGTGCATAGGCGGTGCGCATAGGGTTTGGCGAGTAGCGGGAAGAGCAGTTTTGGGGATTAGCCTGAATTAACAGGTAAGTATATAGCCACCTGTTACCTTATGATAACGTTATATCTCACCTAATTTCGAAAGGGATAACCGATGAATATGTGTACGAAAGTGCTACTACTGACTGCCTTATTCGCTCTGGGTGGCTGTGCCTCATATACTACTCCAGGAGGCTCGGTACATCTGAGTAAGCTGGCGGGTGCCGATATCAATGAGTTGATGTCTAAAGAGCCAGCAACGCCATTCCCTGCAAATATCTCGATTGCACGAGTCCAGGCACCAGGGTACCAATCTTACCGACTCAATAGCTTTGGCACAGGCCGCTACAGTGTTGTTACTACCCGCGAGGTGGAGACCGAGGGGGATTTTCTTCGTTTATCGCAGCTACCGGCAGTATCCAATGTAGCGCCGCTTAATAAAATTCTACTGCCGACTAATCTAGACTCAGTACGGTCACTTAGGGAGGCTTCGGCGCGGCTAAAAGCTGATATTTTGCTGGTGTATACCTTTGATACGTCTTTCCATGCTGGTGAGCAGAAATTTGCTCCGCTCAATGTTATCTCCCTGGGGTTTTTAAAGAATAAAGAGGTAACGGTGACAACCACAGTCTCGGCAGCATTCTTCGATGTTCGCACAGAGTATCTGTTTGGTATTTCTGAAGCCACAGCTACAGACCGTAAGAGTGCGAGTGTTTGGAGCACATCAGATGCGGTTGATGATTTGCGTGTTGCAACAGAAAAAGCTGCGTTTCAGGATTTACTGCCGGAAATTGAGAAGACCTGGGCAGGTATTCTAGCTCAGTACGCGAATTCTACCTTGAAGTGAATGGCTTACTTTACTACTGAACAAAGTTAAACCTGGTGTTAGAGAGCCCAATGGGCTCTCGCAATAATCTTACTCGTCTGGTTTAAACTCAAGAATATCGCCAGGCTGGCACTCAAGTGCTTCACAGATTGCCGCCAAAGTATCAAACCTTACTCCTTTCACTTTGCCGCGCTTCAATAGGGATAAGTTGGCTTCGGTGATTCCAATCTGTACAGCCAGTGATTTTGAGCTGACTTTACGTTTGGCCAGCATAACGTCCAAATTGACAATAATTGCCATGCTAAACAAACTCTTTGTTTTCTTGGTCAATTTGTTTTGCGGCGCGCAAGACATAAAGAATGCTCACCAAAACAAATAGAGTAAATACTCTGCCTATATCAAACCTAATGATTAATGTAAGCTCATTACCGTGCAAATAGGATAGGTAGCTAACCCATACTGATTCCAACTCCCGCAATGGTATAAATACTCCGTAAAGCCATATTAGCCACAGATAACAGCGGTCGCTTTTTTTGCCAAAATAGTCACCTTTTGCATACTGCCCAAAGAGCCGCCATAGCCAGTAGGTAAATAACCCAAAAAGTAAAAAAAATGGTAGTTGGCCAAGCAAAAGCAGAGGTTTGTACCTGCCTCCTTCTTCTGCCCACAGTTCCTGGAACAGGAGATTACTGCTATTGAAAAGATTCTTGTCGAAAAGAAAAAAGTTGATAAGCAGCCAACAGGCTGCGGCCAAACTGACTATTAATACACTCCAGCGCAGGCGAGTGCTTAATACCTGAATCTTCTGGCTCACCAGGTTTGCTCCATTGGAAAGAGTCGACATTATAGTGCAATAAGAGTTTTATCTAAAGCAGCTATAAATTATTGCTTTACAATAATTTATAGCTGCTTTACAGTATTTCCAACAGTCGACACTGACAGCTAACAAGGAGTTAAAGCATATGAAGTTGCACATTCGTAACAGTTCAATAAAGAAGGCTATCTGCAGCTTGAGTATTGCGATTGCATTTAGCGGTTGCAGTATGAATGCTTCCCAGGAAGAGGGGACGACAAAAGTTAACGAGCAGGAGTTGATTTCTGTCGAGAGCCTCTTTAATGAGTCTGCTATCAAGGACGTTAATCTGTCATCAGATGGACAATGGTTAGCCTGGCTTCAGCAGCATAATGGAGCGCCAAATATATATGTGATGTCGGCTGATGGGGCAAGCAAAGATGCATTTGCGCTAACAGAGTTTACAGATGGTGTTGATGCTTTTTTCTGGGATAAGCATCGGCTTGGTTTATTCGTTTTAAAAGATGTGGATGGGAATGAGCAACACCAGGTTTATCGATTGGACCTGAATGTTGAAGGCAAAAGCTTAAACTTGATTGGCACCGAAAAATTAACCCCAAACGATTCTGCAAATTACATGGTTTTTGGGCAAGCTTCGGAAAAGCGGGATTCACTGACGCTAATGGCCAATCATGATGACCCGAATGATTTGAAATTTTATCAGCTTAATACTGAGACGGGTGAACTAACATTTTTGATGGAAAATACTCATCGATTTAACGAAATTTTAATTGATGATGAAGGGGTTCCGGTTGCTGGTGTGCGACCCAATCCTGATACGTCAAAAGAGTTATTTGTTCGTAAAGGCGACTCCTGGGAGGGGGCACTAAAGACGGAGCCGGGAGAAATACTATCTCTGTCGAGCTATAACTCAGAAATTGGCAGTCTGTATTTTGAATCAAGCTTTGGTGCAGCTGATACCTCTGGGGTAAAACAGTTAGATTTAACTTCAGGAAAAATAGCAGCCATTCACCAAGATCCCAATCAACGGTCAGACGTGTATAAAACTCTGTTCAATAAGGATGGTGAGCTCCAGCTGGTTTCCTATTATTATGGTTATCGAGAAGACTATCCTGTTGATAAGAATTTCCAAAAGCACTGGCAAAATATCACCAGTAACTTTAGTCGTCGGGTGGAAATAGACGTTGTTTCCATGGATGAAGAAACTGGAGTTTGGTTGTTGGAAGTTGCCAGCGATATCGATCCTGGTGCGTTTTATAGATATCAGCAATCAGACCAGTCACTGGTACGTTTAATTGACAAAGATTCCCAGTTGGACCCTAAATTTTTGTCAGAAAAGCGCTCAATAACCTATACCGCGCGTGATGGTATTACTATTCAGGCATACCTCACTTTACCTAAAGGGAAGAGCAAGCAATTGCCGTTGGTTGTTCTGCCCCATGGCGGTCCTTGGTCGAGGGATTACTGGAAGCTCAACGATGGATTTATGACGCGTCTAGCACAGTTTTTAGTGAATCGCGGTTATGCGGTATTGCAGCCAAACTTCCGTGCCTCCACGGGTTTTGGTGAGACTTTTATCGCTCTGGGTAATCGCCAATGGGGAACAGGTGCGATGCAGCATGACTTGACCGATGGAGTAGAGTTCTTGATTGAGCAGGGAATTGCTGACAGCGATAGAGTAGCAATTATGGGGGGCTCATATGGAGGCTATGCGGCTTTGTCAGGACTAACATTTACGCCTGATACATATACTGCAGCAATATCGTTTGTTGGTCCCTCTAGCTTGATTACTTTGATTGAATCGTTTCCGGAGTATTATCGCCCCTTTATTTCCAATTGGTTTAAAGCGGTTGGAGATCCTTTGATTGAAAGTGATCGGGAGGAAATGCAAACTCGATCTCCGTTGAACTATACCGATCGAATCAAGGCACCTTTACTGCTGGTTCAAGGGGCTAATGATCCTCGTGTTACCCAGGTGGAGTCTGATCAAATCGCCAAAAAAATGTATGAAAACGGGTTGGAAGTTGAGTATATCTTGGCAAAAGATGAAGGGCATGGATTTAGCAAGCGCATTAACAAGTTGGCACTTTTAATAAAAACAGAAGACTTCCTGGCAGAACACTTAGGTGGGGAGGTGAGCCCATTGGTGTCGGATCAAGTTGCCACGCATCTGGCTGGTCTTGAAGTTGATATATCAAGCTTATCTGAGAAGTAATTCTTTTAGATAATTAATGGGGGCGGGTTGCTAATAGAGTTCCAATTAATTGGCTTAAGCAACCCGCACAATTTTGCGACGGCTAAAGGCAAGATTGTGAATAGACGCCCGCAAGAATGCAGGCGTCAAAAAAGGCTCAGCTTTGGTTTTCCAACAACTGATCCAGGGGCAACTCAGTGCGGTAACGTACCTGCTTTAAAGAGAAGCTGCTTTTAATATGATCGATGCCTGGGAGTTCAGTGAGTTTTTTATCCAGGAATTCCTGGTAAGCCTGCAAATTGGGTACAACAACTCGCAGCAGGTAGTCGAAATCACCGGTCATCAGGTAGCACTCCATCACTTCCGGCCATTGGCCGATAACTGATTCGAAGTCCTGTAACTCTTTTTTCACTTGGTGGTTAAGAGTAACCTGGATAAATACACTTACCGGTAGCCCAACCTTTTCCGGTTCAAGCAGGGTAACTGCGCGTTTTATAAACCCTTGCTCGTTTAGGTTTTTAACCCGCCGTGAACAGGGGGAGGGTGAGAGGCAGACTTTTTCTGCAAGCTCAATATTTGGAATGGTGGCATCCTGTTGAAGGATTTCCAGAATTTTTTTGTCGATGGCATCCAGTAAATAGGCCATGGTTATATTCCGTATCTCATCTCTCTGAACGTACGCCGGTATCGCCGGCTGCTAATCATCAACCTGCCAGTGAACCTTTGCTTCCCAGCGTTCTCCGGTAAATTGTGTGCATTGCGTACATGGTTTTTTTTGGTTTGTTATGGCAGTAGCTTCCTATACTGCGCATCTTTTGTGAGACCTTCTCGTTTTTTATTAATTTCCCGCTAATGGGTACGTTGCCCAACCGGTTGATACTGGTTAGCTGTAAACGGGCGGAAACTGATATCCCCTGATCAGTTCCAGGCTATACCTCTCAAAAAGCTGAACCTTTGGCGCTTATTTAGTCACACAGGGTGTGAAGGCCATAGGCGAGCACCATAAGAGGGCATGTCCTTTCCGTTGTATCCCCCAAAATACTTCATTTTGAGTGATTTGTTGCCAGTAGCTGGTCATCTTTAGCGAGTTATGGCGGCATTATGCCTGAGTTGGGCCAATTTTGGTATGACCTGCTCTGCCGGGCAGTGTTAATTTTAGCGCTATTAAACAGCTCTGGTCTGTTCTGCTGTAACTCGGGAGATGCCGCGAATATTTTCGCGACATGTTACTGGCGTCGAGAACTGGAGTGATGAAAGCAATAAAGCAATAAAGATAAAATAGGTGGTACCCATGGCAATGGTCGAAGGCGATCAGGAATTGGGCTTTGATAGCGAGTATTCGCTGAAAGCGGCTTTTACCCGTGAATCCGGCCGTGTATTCCTGACCGGAATTGACGCCCTGGTTCGTTTGCCCTTAATGCAAAAGCGCATGGATGAGCTGGCGGGCCTCAATACAGCTGGCTTTGTTTCCGGTTATCGCGGTTCCCCATTGGGCGGTTACGACCAGGCCCTGTGGCGGCACAAGAAGCTGTTGGCCGAGCGGGAAATCCATTTTGAGCCGGGCATTAATGAAGACCTGGGGGCGACCAATATTTGGGGTACCCAGTTGCTGGATCACTATCGCCAGCAGGCAACGAAAGACGGCGTCTTTTCTATTTGGTATGGCAAGGGCCACGGTGTAGATCGCACCGCAGATGTTTTCCGCCAAGCCAATATTCAGGGTACCTCAAAATTGGGCGGTGTTTTGGCGCTGTGTGGGGATGACCACACAGCAGAATCCTCCATGTTTTCCCACAATACCGACCAGATTTTTGAGTCGGTAATGATGCCGCTGATATTTCCGTCCTCCATTGATGAGTACCTGACCCTGGGCCTCGCGGGCATTGCTTTATCCCGTTTTTCGGGCTTGTGGGTGGGTTTTAAGGCAATTACTGAAACTGTAGAGGCCGGTGCTTCCTTGATTGTGCCGGAGTTGCCCCAGTTTACAATTCCAGCTGACTTCCCAATCCCGCCACACGGCCTGAACTACGATCCCCACCTGAATTGGCCTGCCGAGCGCCTCGAGTACGAGCGCCGTATGCTGGAGGAGCGTTTGCCTGCAGCCAAGGCATTCGCCTATGCCAACCGCCTGGATAAAACCACCCACAGTGCGGAGCGAAAACGCTTCGGCATTGTAACGGTGGGTAAGGCCCACGGTGATTTGCTTGAGGCTTTGAAACTGCTCAACTTATCAGAGGCAGATCTGAACTCAGCCGGCATCTCCATCTATAAAGTGGCGATGTCCTGGCCGCTGGAGCCTAGGGGCATCAGTGAGTTCGCCAAGGGCATGGAGCGCTTGCTAGTAGTCGAGGAGAAGCGTCCCCTGGTGGAGGATCAGCTGAAAAACCTGCTCTACGGTTGGGAAGATAGTTATCGTCCGAAGGTAGTCGGTAAGAAAGACCTGGATGGCAAGGACCTGTTGCCGGCAGTGTGGGGCTTTGGCCCGGATCAGGTGGCCAAGGCCATTGCCCGCTGGCTGGTGGATACTGAACTGGCGCCACAGCTTATTCCCCTGGCAGAAAAACTGGGGGGCAATGTCGCTGCAAAGGCTCAGGGCTTGTTGGCTCGTGAACCCATTTTCTGTGCAGGTTGTCCTCATAACACTTCCACCAAATTGCCAGAAGGCAGTTTGGGGAGTGCCGGTATTGGCTGTCATATTATGGCTTTGGGTAAAGGCCTGCGCACCGATACCTATTCCCATATGGGAGGCGAGGGCGCCCAATGGGTAGGACTGCACCGTTTCTCCAGCGCCGAGCATATTTTCCAGAATATGGGCGATGGAACCTACAACCACTCCGGGCTATTGGCCATTCGCCAGGCCGTGGCGAGCCAGGTGAATATCACCTACAAAATTCTTCTGAACGATGCGGTGGCCATGACCGGTGGCCAACCCGCCGATGGCGAAGTTAATGCTCCCTCCCTGGCTGCACAGTTGCTGGCCGAGGGAGTTGGCACAGTCGTTCTTTTGACAGAGAACCCCGACCACTGGCGTGAACACCGCAGCCAACTGCCCACTGCCGTAGAAGTTCTTCCCCGCTCTGAGCTGGACGCCGTGCAGCGTCGCCTGCGGGAAACTGCCGGTGTGACGGCGATTATTTATGAGCAGGTCTGTGCGGCCGAGAAACGCCGCCGCCGCAAGAAAAAACAGATGGTCGATCCATCCCAGCGACTGCTGATTAACCACCGGGTCTGCGAAGGCTGTGGCGATTGCAGTGTTCAGTCCAGCTGTATTGCCGTGGAGCCGCTGGAAACCCCGTTGGGGCGCAAGCGTCAGATCAATCAGTCCAGCTGCAACAAGGATATGCGCTGTGCCGATGGTTTCTGCCCGAGCTTTGTCACTGTAGAAGGGGGAGAACTGAAAAAGCCCCCGGTGCAGTCCCTGGCGGATGCCTTAGACGTGGCTATTGCCGGATTACCTTCTGCGCCGGTCGCGACTCCGGCCCAGCCACTCAGTATTTTGGTGGCCGGCATTGGTGGCAGTGGTGTACTTACCGTGGCGGCACTGCTGGGCATGGCGGCGCACCTGGAAGAGAAGGGCAGTACAACTTTGTACTTTACCGGTCTCTCACAAAAAAATGGTGCCGTGGTGGCTCATGTAAAAGTGGGAGAAAACCCCGAGGCGATTACCACCGCTCGTATTCGCGATGGCGCGGCGCAGTTGTTACTGGGCTGCGATATGGTCACCGCCGCTGGCCAGCGGACCAAATTTGCCACCGGCGAAATGCGTGCCCTGGTAAATACTGCTGAAGTACCGGTAGCTGCCTTTGTTCGCGACAACGAGCTGGCATTCCCCGCCGATGCGACCCAACAGAGTATTGAGTCCCTGTGTGCGGAGTATTTTGCCTTTGATGCGAATAAATATGCCCAGGCACTGTTTGGCGATACCGTAGCCAGTAACTTGATGATTATGGGTTTTGCCTGCCAGAAAGGACTGCTGCCAATCGGAGAAGCGGCCCTGGAACGGGCCATTGAACTCAATGGTGTGGCGGTAGAGAACAACCTGCGCGCTTTCCGCGCGGGCCGTTTACTGGCGGAAAACCCTAAAGCGATCGAGCAATTGGCAGTCCCGGCCAAGCCGGTGAAATTGGTGGAGCCTGAGGAGTCGGTGGAGCAGTTGCTGGAGCGATTGGCGGCAGAGCTTCGCGACTATCAAAGCCCGGCCTATGCGGCAGAGTTCCTTCGCCATATAGAGGCGCTGCGCAAAGCAGAATCCTCACTGCCAGCTACTCGGGGCGATCTTACCCGTATGGGTGCGCGCAGCCTTTATAAAGCGATGGCCTATAAAGATGAGTACGAAGTGGCGCGCCTCTACACCGGTGAAGATTTCAAGCGACAGCTACGTGAGACATTCAGTGGCGACTACACCCTGAAATTCCATATGGCGCCGCCGCTTCTTGCGCGCCCCGATAGCAGTGGTCGCGTGCGCAAAATGCAGTTTGGCCCCTGGATGGGCAAGCTGATGCCGCTGTTGGCTAAGGGTAAAGTTCTTCGCGGTACTGCATTGGATGTCTTCGGTTACACCCAGGAGCGCCGTGCTGAACGCCGCTGGGCCCAACAGGTGGCCAAAGCAGTTGATAGCGTGGCCGCGCATCTGTCCGGCGAAAACCTGTCAGAGGCACAAGAGCTGCTCGAAATCCCCCTTCAAGTGCGAGGCTATGGCCATGTGCGCGAGGAAAAATTCGCGGCGGTCAGCGATCGTTGGGATGAGCTTTCTGCAGTATTTGTGGACGGGGAGCAAGAGCCGACTTCTCTGGCGGCGTCCTAGACGCCGCAGCTCTTTTAATCGGTGTCAGCCCGGACGAAACGGGATAAGGCGGTTTAGCAACCAGCCGCTGACACCGGTAATCGCCACCGGTGCCTGTACCGCAGAGAAGCACAGGCACTCTTGATCTTCTGTGACCGTCGGGCGGTGCACGTCGCCGGGTTCTCGCAACAAAAAGTCCCCTGGACTATAAACACCATCGCTATCAGAGAAGCTGCCGTACAGAACCAGGGTGAGTTCGTAGCCCCGGTGATCGTGCTCTGCAACTTTGCCGCCACAACTCAGGCGATGAAAGCTCACTTCATATTGATCCTGCCCGGTTTTTAGTCGACACATTTTTAAGGCGGGCGCGATAGTTTTCCATTTGATTGGGGGATTTTTTTTCAGCAGCTTGTGCACGACTGGCGGCGCATCCGCCAGCATGGGCTCTGTGGATTTGGATCTCTCGGGAGCCACTTGTTGCTCCGGTTCAGCTGCCTGATCAATACGTCCCATCAGGCGTTGGAAAGCCTCATCGTTTACGGCCTGTGGTGCACAGGACTCCAGAATGGAGCCACCCAGGGTGTTCATGGTTTGATATTGAGCGCGACACTCGGCACACATTTGTATATGGGCAGAAACGACCAGGCTGGCGCCTTTGGGCAGGCTGCCGGAAGCGTATTCAAGGAGTAAATTTTTATCGGGGTGGTGGCGAATCATACTAAACCTACTTGGCCAACCTCGCTTGTAACTTCTTTAGGGCCAGTCGCACGCGGGACTTTACCGTGCCCAATGGTAATTCCAGCTCCTTGGATATCTCACTGTGGGATTTTCCCTCCATATACGCCTTTTCCAAGACGTGGCTCTGTTCTGCCGGCAGACTGCGCAGGCCTTCCGCAACTTCCTTTTCGTTGCGTCTTCTCTGTAGAAATATCAACGGTTGGTGTTCGGGGGTTTCATCCCAAACATCCATGGCTTCAATAATCTCGGCGTTTTGATGACGCCCGTTGCGGCGCAACATGTCGATACGAGTGTTGCGCATAATGGTGAATATCCAGGTGCTGGCAGAAGCCTTGCTGGCATCGAAGCTGGGGGCCTTGCGCCAGACTTTAAACAGGGTCTCCTGAACTAGCTCATCGGCGGCTTCAGCGCTAATTGCCTGGGTGGTGCGGCTGTGATGGAAACCCTTAATTAGTGGGGCAAAGTGGTGAAAGAGCTGCTCAAAGGACTGGCGATCACGCTCCGCACCGACTCGCGTCAGCAGGGCACTCCAGTCCTGGTCCTCTCTTTGTGGCAGTTTCACCGGGCGTATTTCACTTTTTGCTTGGGGGCTATGCGCCATGTTAACGGTCTTTCTGTCGTTGTCGATACTCACGCAATCAAGCATGTCTGGAAATTAGTGTTGAGACCTGTTGTGGTACATCCGTGTACCACACTCTGCAACAGACTCTCAGGGGGAGACTTCCAAGTTGTCTGATAACTACTTACGCAGAGGGGGCATAACTGGATCTCCCTGGCCTACCTTTTATTAAGCGGTGATCCAACCAATGGGGTGTGGCGTATTTATCTGCAGCTTGAACAGTAAGGAATCCGATGATGAGCGCGTTGATTGAGGAGCTAGAGGAGTACTACAAAGACTTCCTGATGCAGGAAACTGGCAGCCTTGGATCACTATATAGCGACGATGTCATTTTTTGTGACCCGTTGCATCGGATAGAGGGATTGCCTGCTTTAAAGAGTTACTTTGCGGGAATGAGCAGGGGGCTTACCCAGTGCCGCTTCCAATTTGATGATCTGCCGGTGGTGGGCGAGGGCAGCGCCTGCCTTTCGTGGACCATGCACTACCGACACCAATCACTCAAAGGTGGACGCCCATTACAACTTCGTGGCTGTAGCCTGTTGCGTTACACCGATAAGATTCACTACCACGAGGACTTTTACGATATGGGTGCCATGGTCTATGAGCAGGTGCCGGTATTGGGCTCCTGCATTGGTTTTATCAAGTCGCGAATGGAGCGCAACTAAGTGTCCCAGGGGATTCGCGATAAAACCATCTGGATCACAGGTGCTAGTTCGGGTATTGGACGCGCGCTCACATTGCGCCTGGTGGAGCAGAATAATTTTGTGATTGCCAGCGGTCGCAGGCTGGATGCGCTGACGGAGTTACAGAACATAGCCCCCAGTCGCCTCAGGGTATTGGACTGTGACCTTAGTGATGATGCGGTAATGCCGGGAGTTGCTCGGCGATTAGCGGACTTCACAGATCACCTGGATATGGTGATTGCTTGCGCTGGTACCTGTGAATATGACGACGACCTTCAATTGGATATCACCATGTACCGGCGGGTTTTTGGTGGCAACTTCTTTGCCTTGGTGAATACCTTGAAATGCGCGCAGCCACTGTTAGCCGCAAGCCGGACTCCGGTTTTTGCCGCGCTCGGTAGTCTCTCGTCAGTGGTGCCTTTTCCCCGCGCCGAAGCGTATGGCAGCTCCAAAGCGGCGGTGGCCTATTTTTTAGAGTCGGTGCGCGCCGATACCAGCCTCACTCCACTTCGAGTAGTTCAAATTCGCCCGGGGTTTGTCGATACCCGCCTTACCCAGCGCAATGATTTTGATATGCCCTTTTTAATGACTCCAGAGCAAGCTGCCGAGCGCATTGAACGCGGGCTCTGTGGTGTTGGGCATACAGTTGATTTCCCCAAACGGCTCAGCTGGCCTCTGCGGTTTCTGGGTTTTTTCAGCTCAATCTGGTTCCGTTTTTGCGTACCCAAAATGACAAGAATCCGCACTCTAAGGAAGAATTGATGCGAATCGCTATTGTTGGCAGCGGCATTGCCGGTCTTACTGCCGCTTATCTATTGAATCGAAAGTACGATGTCACCCTGTTTGAAGCACAGGCGCGCCTGGGAGGGCATACCGCTACGGTTGATATTGATGATGGGGGGCGCCGGTTAGCAGTGGATACCGGCTTTATTGTTTACAACGACTGGACCTATCCGAATTTTATTCGCTTGCTTAAAGAGCTGGGAGTTCAATCCCAACCCACCTCCATGGGCTTTAGTGTGCGCTGCGATCAGGAGGGGTTTGAATATGCGGGTAACAATCTCAACAGCCTGTTTGCACAGCGCTCGAACATCGTAAGCGCTGGGCACTGGCGTATGCTCTGGGACATTGTGCGCTTTAACCGCAATGCCCTCCGCGACTGGCAGGAGGGGAGGCTGAGCGAGACATTGACCCTGGGTGAGTATCTACCTGCGAATGGTTACTCTGCGGAATTCGCCAATCGCTATTTGGTACCTATGGGCTCTGCGATCTGGTCTGCCAGTGTGGCGCAAATGCTGGAGTTTTCTGTTAGTTTCTTTGTCCGCTTCTTTGTCAATCACGGCCTGCTCAACCTGGTGCGCCGCCCACAGTGGCGAGTGATTAAGGGCGGGTCGCGTGAATATATTGATCCGTTAATACAATCTTTCACAGATAAAATTCGCTTATCTACGCCCATTGAGGCGGTGCAGCGCTGTCGGGAAGGTGTGAATGTTCGCACTGCTGCAGGGGAAAATTTAGAGTTTGATGCCGTTGTTTTCGCTTGCCACTCCGATCAGGCCCTTCAATGTTTGACAGACCCTAGCGGCAGCGAACAAAAAATCCTGGGGGCTATACCCTATGCAAAAAATGCCGTGGTCCTGCACACAGACAGCACCTTGCTACCCCGTCACCGTCGTAGTTGGTCGAGTTGGAATTACCAATTGCGCAGTGAACAGGATGCACTGCCTGTTTTGACATACAACATGAATATACTTCAGGGCTTGAATACAGAGAAAACGTATTGTGTCACTCTGAATGCCGAAGAGCGTATCGATCCCAAGTCTGTGCTCGGTCGTTTTGAATACTCCCATCCCCAGTTCTCTGTGGCTGGAACACGAGCGCAACAGCAGTGGGATAGTATTAATGGCGTTAACCGCACCTGGTTCTGCGGTGCTTATTGGGCAAATGGATTTCATGAAGACGGCGTAACGAGTGCGCTGCGAGTGGCTCGGGGGTTGGGTGTTGACTGGTAAGGAGGCCGGTATCATGGAAAGTGCGATTTATACCGGGTGGTTGGAGCACCGGCGCTTTGCGCCCAGAGCTCATCAGTTTCGCTACCAGGTTTTTATGATGTATGTCGATTTGGCAGAGGTGGAAGCCATTTGTCAGCTCTCACCTCTTTGGTCCTCCCAGCGGCGAGCACCTGCGAGATTTTGTCGCAGTGATTTTTTTGGCGATGAATCCCTCAGTCTTGATGAGGCAGTTCGACAGCGGGTGGAGGAGGAAGCGGGAGAGCAGCCTGCGGGACCTATTCGTTTGCTGGCCAATTGGCGCTACTTTGGCTACAACATGAATCCACTCAGTGTTTACTATTGTTTCGATGCTGAGGGCCAGAATGTGGATTGGCTGCTCCTGGATGTACACAACACACCCTGGAAAGAGCGTCACAGCTATGTTTTGGATTGCCGTAATAATACCAAGTTGCAAAAAGCGACCTTCGCAAAAACATTTCATGTCTCGCCTTTTATGCCCATGGCCCAAGGGTATCGATGGAGGGGGACAAAACCTGGAGAAAAGCTGACAGCTTACCTGCAAAATTTTGATGCGAGTGCCGAGGATACAGAAGATGGCACTCGCCCAATGTTTGATGCAACCCTGAGTTTACAGCGTTGCGAAATTAGCGGCCGATCGCTTAATTCAATATTGATCCAGTACCCCTTGATGACCGTAAAAGTTATAGCCGCCATTTATTGGCAGGCACTGAAATTATGGGTCAAGCGTATCCCGGTATTTTCGCACCCTCGCGATGACGCCGAGGTTCAGGCAGGAGATAAACAACTATGAGAGCAGTTCAGGAAGTTGATCAGGCTTCGTCGTCAAAATCAGAAGTATCGGCACAGTCCTGGCTCGTTCGCCTGGCCCGCAAGCTGGTGTTGGAAAAACTCAAGGGTATTGATCGTGGCCACTTGCTAATTGAAGAGGGGGAGCAGTGTTACCACTTTGGCCAGAGGCCAGAAGAAGCAGAGATCTCGGCACATATTTGCGTACATGATCCATCCAGCTATATACAGGTGCTATTAAACGGAACCATTGGTTCTGGAGAAGCCTTTATGCAGGGCGCCTGGACCTCAACCAATACCGTGGACCTGATTCGCCTGATGGTGGACAACATGGAATTGGTGGAAGGTATCGATAGTCGTTGGAGCTATTTACCCCGATTAGGCCTGCGCTGGTTACATCAGTTGAATGCGAATAACCGCAATGGCTCACGCAAGAATATTTCTGCACACTATGACCTGGGCAATGAATTTTTCCGGTTATTTTTGGACAGGACCATGCTGTATTCATCTGCGGTCTACCCGTCTGAAAACGCAACCCTGTTTGAAGCCTCAAATCATAAATTAGAACTGATCTGCCGAAAGCTAAAGTTAAAATCCTCTGATCACCTCCTTGAGATTGGTACTGGGTGGGGTGGTATGGCCATTCACGCTGCCAAGTACTATGGCTGTAAAGTAACAACCACTACTATTTCCCAAGAGCAATATGACTACGCCCGTCAATGGGTAAAGCATGAGGGTTTAGAGGGTCAGATAACCTTGCTATTACAGGACTATCGGGACCTGAAAGGTAAGTACGATAAAATTGTATCGATTGAAATGGTGGAGGCAGTAGGGCACGAATTTCACAAGACCTTCTTCGCTGGTTGTAGCGAATTACTCAAAGAAGATGGCCTGATGGTGATGCAGGCAATCACCATTCGCGACCAGCGCTACCACGAGTATCGTAAAGAGGTCGACTTTATTCAGCGATATATCTTCCCCGGTGGCTGCCTGCCGTCTAATCAGGTTATCGCGGACCATATTGCCAACTCAACAGATATGCAGATTGTTGGGCTCGAAGACATCACCGCCCATTACGCCCGCACATTAAGTGACTGGCGCAAAGCATTTCTTGAGCGAATTTCCAAAGTGCGCGAGTTAGGTTTTGATGAGCGCTTTATCCGTATGTGGGAATTCTATTTATGCTATTGCGAAGGGGGATTTTTGCAACGAGTGATTGGTACCGCCCAATTTGTGTTCGCCAAACCTCGGTTTCTGGGTAATTTCTAAAGTCTCTCCGGTTACTGTTGTGATGTGTTTGGCTTTCAGAATGGCTCAGGATCAATGCGTGATTTCAGGGAGTTGTTTAAACCTTTTAAGGCTTTGCAATCCAAGGATATTACGGAATCAACCAGAGGCTCTCCTGCATGTGGCGTTTTGTCGCTAATGCCTTACTCTTCGATATCGCCTGGCCACTGTGCGTCATAGTGGCCAAGGTATGGTTGGTGGTTCCCTTTACTCTGTTGAACCTTTTTGTACATCTGCGCTATATCGCCAATTTGCCCAGGGAACCGCTTTGGTTAGCAGGGGTGTTTATCTTTGGTGTGTCTATAGACTCTATCTTGTTTCATTTGGGGGTGATGCGAAATGACAGCGGCTCCTCCTGGCCTCCCTTATGGCTGATCTGCCTGTGGTTGAACTTTGCCATGACCTTACGATACAGTTTGGTTTTCTTACAGAAAAATCTATGGTTGGCGGTAATCCTGGGTGGTTTTTTCGGACCATTTAGTTACTTTACCGGTGCATTCCTAAATGGCACTGTGGAATTGCACAGGCCCCTGTGGCAATCCCTGGGAACATTAAGTGTAATTTGGGCCTGCATCCTGCCGTTGTTTGCCTATTTGGCAAGAAAGATTTGTCAAAAAGAGGTGAGCAATGCTTGAATTTATTGCGATGTCGGCTATTGCCGGAACTAACTGTCACTATGAAGGGCCTTTCCTCGTAAAAGGTTTGGCCTATGATCCGGATAATCAACAGTTGCAGTACTGCGAATATTATACTTCGCAAGATAATGGCGAAATAACTGTTTTCTACTATGCCCCCCAGGGTGATTTGATAGCAGAGAAAACCCTTCGAGAGCGAAATGGCCCCGCAGCTGGTCGCAGTGCCTTACCTAGTGTAACTCAAATAGATCGGAGGCATGGCGAAGTCCGTGAAGTCCTTTGGGATAACGGCCAGTGGATGATGCGCTACAGAGCCAACGAGGACGAAGCCTGGAAAGTAAGTTTGCGAGAGGCACGAAGTGTTGATGTAGTTGATGCAGGCTTTGATACTTATGTGCGTGACCACTGGGACTTATTGTCTTCAGGAAAAGCTCTTAAATTCAATTTTGCTTCACCACTGCATGGTCGATCGATAAAGCTGCGCGCTAAGGCAGTATCCTGTAATCAAGCGGCAAGTGAAAATACTTGTATACGAGTAGATGTTGCCCAGCCTCTTATCCGCCTTTTCGTAGAGGACTTAAATCTCACTTACGATACGGAGAGTCGGCGATTAAAGAGTTTTAAGGGCATAGTAAATATCCTCGATCCACAAGCGAAATCTCAAGAATTAGAAGTGTTTTACCAATATTCAATTCCGCCTGTAGGAACCCAGCCTGCAGTTCCATAGATAAAAGGCGCCCCCACTAATAGCTACAACACTATTTACGCCTGTTGGATTTGTTGCCCAGCGGGTCATTCATTTTTAGGCGCCGGACTGGCGTCAAGTTCTACCAGCAGCTAAACCTAAAGAAGAAAAGCGTGACAAGCTCACTATCCTGTGGCGAAAGCGATATGGGGTGTTTGATGAAGACTGCTATTTCTGCAACTGCTGGAATTATGATGTCGCTGCTTTATGGTTGTGCGAATCAGCCAGAGCAGGTTCCCGGTGCCGGTGGAATCGTTATCGATACCTGGGGCGTTAACATGAATCAGTATCAAGCGGACCTTGCAGAGTGCAAGGGAATCGCTTACTCCACGTACAGTGACCAAGGGCGCAGAACAGCTGCCGGTGCTGCGGGTGGTGCTGTAGTTGGTGGTGCGCTCGGTGCAATAGTCGGTGACAGCGGGCGTGCTGCGGTAGCCGGAGCCGGTGCCGGCGCGCTTGTTGGGGGCTTGTCAGGGGCGGGTAGTGCGAGCTCTGAGGCAACCTACATCATCAAGAATTGCCTGGTTGGTCGCGGATATCGAGTGTTGAATTGATCTTCTGCGAAAAACTGCGGTCCAATTTCTCATCAGTCCTCTGCTATTCAGCAACCTCACAGGACTTGGCACTGGCCGGGGGAAGTACCCCCGGCCTTTTTTCTGTTTTACAGCTTTAATTTCAATCTTTTTCTTTCTCCCGGTTAACACTTTTAATTTCTGTGCTAGATAGTAGGGCCACTAGTTTCTAGAAAATAAAATTGTAAGGATGCAATAAAGTCTACAGCAGAATGGCGTCTAAACTTTTAAGGTCATTTGTGATTTCCTTTTCTTCAAGGAGCCCGCCATGTCTACTGCATCAACTATTAATGCCTATGCAGTCTTAGAGGCCGGCGGTCCATTTAAAACCTACCAAATTGCAGCAGGAGAGCTGGGTGCAACAGAGGTTGAACTGGAAATTATGTACTGTGGCATCTGTCATAGTGACTTGAGCATGATTGAAAATGAATGGGGTATTGGACAGTACCCTATGGTTGCCGGTCACGAAGTCATCGGCCGTGTCACCGCGATGGGGGAGCAAGTAGCTCATCTTAAAAAGGGCACGGTGGTTGGGTTGGGGTGGAATTCAGGCTACTGTGAAACATGCCATACTTGTCGAATTGGTGACCTCAACTTATGTAGAGAGGCAAAGTTCACCATACTCACCAATGGAGGCTTTGCCGATAAAGCCAGGGCGGACATGAGTAGCCTGGTTGTGATCCCTGATGGTGTGGATTATGCATCAGCCGGCCCCCTTTTATGTGCGGGTATTACCGTATTCAATCCATTGGTCCAATTTGATATCAAACCCACTGACAAAGTGGCTGTGATTGGTATTGGTGGCTTGGGCCATCTTGCCTTGAAGTTTTTCCATGCCTGGGGCTGTGAAGTTACCGCGTTTACATCCAGCGAGGAAAAACGTAAAGAAGCCTTAGCTCTGGGTGCTCATAAAACACTGAACTCCCGTGATCCCGCAGAGATTCAAGCGGCGGCAATGAGCTTTGATTTTATTCTGTCGACTGTGAATGTCAGTCTTGATTGGGATTTGTATATCCAGGCTTTGAAACCAAAAGGGCGTTTACACTTTGTTGGAGCTGTAACTAACCCAATCCAATTTACTCTATTCCCCTTGTTATTTGGGCAGCGCTCAATTTCAGCATCTCCAGTCGGCAGCCCTGGTACCATCGAAACTATGCTTGAGTTTGTGGCGCATCATAAGATTAAACCTGAGATAGAGATTTTCCCAATGAGCCAGATAGAAGCGGCATTTGAGCATTTGAAATCTGGTAAGGCTAAGTATCGGATTGTTTTGTCGCAGGAAGGGTAGAGGGATATTGTGCTCAGACCACGATGTCAAAGAAAAGAGCGTCCAAAGTCCTACTGTTTTAAATCCTAAGCAAGTATCCACAAGTCTAGATAGAAATAGATACAAGTAACAATAATAATCCAAATGCTAGAAAGCAGCGTCCATAAAAAACATCGCGGCAACAAGTGCGAGTTAAAAAGGAGTCTTCCAGCCTCAAATATTCTTTTTCTCTAATAAAGTTATCAAAAAGTTTGTGTTTCTTGATCTCATTGATGTCAAAGGACTCAGACATGAGAAGTTGTTTGTACGTGCCCTCGTGTTCAAATTTTAGGTGTTTTTTTACTGATGCTCTATATAAAAAAGTTTTCGCAGCAAAAAATAAAAATATGATCGTGAGGGATACAAGTAAAGCAGCTTCGTACATTATTGGCACCATTTGATCTTGTAGATGTTAGATCATGGGTAGAAGCTATCATCTTTAAGCGATTTTAGACAAGTTTGTTTACCTTTAAGCTTCTGTTGAGCGATCCTAGAAGCGATGAGCTGCAGGTAACCTTACACTTAGGGTTTCGCCCTTAGATGCCCGTGCTGGAGGCTTAACTCAAATATATCTACATTTACTGTCCAGCAGTTGTGGCTAGACTGTTTAATCATCAACAAAAGATGACAAGTGTCATATAAATTTGATGACAGAAATGACTTACCCAATTTCCGCTATTGCCTGATATTACATATAAATATTATTTCTGCATCGCTGTTACGGTGTTTATGGAGGCTTACATTGATCAAGAAAGTTTCTTTAATCGTTGGCGCGATAGTATTCCTTCTGGTGGTAGTCTGTACTATTTGGGTCCTTACAACGCCCCCGCTACCCAAAGATATCCAGAAACAGCTAAATCTGAGTCTTGAGAAACCACTACCCGAACTGATCTCAGGTCAGAGCGGATATGTTCGCTCAGGGAGCCTTAAAATTTGGTATCAACTTAAAAGCTCAGAGGGGATACCTGTTCGTGGCACAGTGTTACTGATAAACGGTATGGGCTCTTCTTCTTTGTATTGGCCATCTGAAGTCTATGAGCCACTCTTAGCTGCTGGCTATCAAGTACTACTCACCGATCATCGTGGCTGCGGTGCCTCGAGTTGGGTTACCAACTGGACTAAGGAGACTGCTTACGACCTTTCCGACATGATGCGCGATAACCTTGCGGTTATGGACTCCCTGGGGATTAAGCAAGTTCATGTTATGGGCGCCTCAATGGGAGGGATGATTGCGCAAGAAATGGCCCTGCAATACCCCAATCGCTTGAAAAGCCTTACTTCAATCATGTCCTCAGGTTTTCTCGACGACCCCGAGTTACCCCAGGGAAAAACCTTCAGATACAATATGCTTCGGCTATTTCTTCGCTATGGACTCAGTGGCTCCGATGAGGGTATGGCTAAGTTGATGGTAAGTACTTATCACAGTCTTCAGGGGCAGGGAGGCTTTGATGTTGAGCATATTGCACACACTACTCTCTACGAACTACGTCATAGGCAAGGATTTGATCATAATCTGCCAGTTCAGCAGTTTACAGCAATCTCTCTTTCTGGCTCGCGGTTAGAGCGATTGGAAGACTTAGAGGTCCCCACTATGGTTATCCACGGTGATAGAGATCCCCTGTTAAGTATTGCTCAAGCCAAAAAGTATGCAGCTCGCATTCCTGGTGCTAAAACGTTGTGGGTAGAAGGTATGGGCCATGCCATGGCACCTGTATATGTGAAAGAATGGATGGAGCATGAAGTACAATTTTTGGAAGCTAATAACTAATGTCGGCATATCACTATTTACAAAGGTTCTATAGTTTCCCCGAGAATCTGAGAGGTGCTCTGAACTTAGTTCCTTATTTTCAGATCCTTATATAATTGCCCTTTATTTTTCATACTTTTAGTGAAGTTGCTTTTGGGGTGGTAGTGATTTGCCACTTGCTTCTCTTTCCCTTGTTCTTCCGCGTATTTTGGTGTAAAGGAACCAAAGTTACTGGTATTATCCTGGTGTTAAACCTCTTAGGTGTTATCACTTCTTTCTATTCACTTGCCGGTATCGGTTTCTTTGCCTTTGCAGCTGCAGCTTGCTCAGCGTACAGGAAACTCTACGCATCCCTTGTTTTGCTGTTTGTTGTTACTTTTTCTTATTTGAGTACTGCCTACTTAACTGGACAATCACTATATGCTGTTTTGACGGGACTATTTTTTACAGCTATCAACGGCCTGAACTTTCTATTTCAAATGAGAAAGTACTTATCTAACCTGGTTATTAAACAAAGCCAAAAGGAAATTTCCTCTATGGCAAAGACTTCTGAGCGTGAGCGTATTGCGCAAGATTTGCACGATTCCCTCGGTCAGAGTCTCACGAGTATCACTTTAAAGGCGGAGCTTGCCGAAAGGCTTCTCGAAGTTGATACAGCAACGGCACTGCAGCATATTCTTGATATTAAAAAAATATCCAGAACAGCGATTACCGAGGTTCGAGAAACTGTATCGAATTATAAAATCAGTACACTGGCCAATGAGCTGGCGAGTTCAAAGTTTGCGCTGGAATCAGTGAATATTACCTGTATACATCATATCGAGGCCACAGAAATACCCCCTCAGGTTGACAATACATTGGCAATGACTATTCGCGAAGCCACCACGAATATTCTACGACACAGCCAAGCGAGCATGTGTGAAGTTTCGCTGTGGCTTGATAAGCAACTTCTTTCTCTACATGTTTGTGATAATGGAAAGGCTGTGGGAAAGGTATCTATGGGACATGGCCTCAGTGGTATGAGCGATCGCTGGAACCAGCTTGGAGGCAGTTTGAAAATACAATTCCAAGGAGGTTGTCATATTTACGCCACAATTCCTCTTAAATAAGTAGTTGTATAAAATGATGATTAAAGTGCTTTTAGTTGAAGATCAAGCGATGGTGCTCGGTGCATTGAGAGCATTACTTGACTTGGAGAAAGATATTCGGGTCGTCGCAACTGCGAGCAATGGGCGAGAGGCCCTTGAGATTTGCGATAATTGCAGGCCGGATTTGGTAGTTAGTGATATAGAAATGCCTGGGATGAAAGGTCTTGAACTCGCAGAGCAATTACAGCGCCTTATAAATCCTCCCAAGGTTGTGATGCTGACAACTTTCTCAAGGAGTGGCTATATTCGTCGCGCACTCAATGCAGGGGTTAACGGCTACCTTCTTAAAGATGCTCCGCCGAGCCAGCTCGCAAGCTGTATCCGCCAAGTTTCAGCAGGTAAAACTGTCGTTGCTCCTGAATTAGTGCAGCAAGCACTCAATTGTGGGGACAATCCGCTCTCCACTAAAGAGCAGAAGATTCTTCAGCTCGCATATACTGGGAAAACTACTGAGGATATTGCACGAGAAGTTTCACTCTCCCCAGGTACCATTCGAAATTATATCCATAGCAGCTGCCAAAAATTGAATGTCAGTAATAGAGTTGAAGCGGCACGCTTGGCTCAAAACTATGGTTGGATAGAGCCTGCTGAATAAATAAAAGTCGATTGTTTCGCTAGTATAAAATGGGGGTTGGTAAGGGCTTGGGTTGGTTGTTTGTGTTTTGTTTTTTTCTAGATCGTATATATGTTTAAGATACTCATATAAGCAGAGTTAGCATTTAAGCTATAAATTAATAAATGGCTGCACATGTTCCTTGCGGATTATACAGCCATTTGTCAAGCGATCTTTTTATCTAGATTTAAAAATCAGGATTCGATGATTCCCAGAATCAGTAACAAATAAGTGGTCTTTATATCCAAAAATTCCCGTTGGTTCCTTTAAAGTCGAAGCAGTAGGTGATTCAGGTTCATCAGGATAGCTAATACCGTTTTGGTTGGCATCATTTGGCTTGAAGCTTACAAAGTCAGCTTGTCCAAGCACTGTGTCTGCTGGGGCGAAATTGCTGGTTGGCCAATTATTCCAGACTAAAACTCTATTGTTCTTCGCGTCGGCAACAAAGAGTTGAATGCCATTTGACCAGATGCCAGTTTCTGGGCGATTTAGGGTCTTACTATTTACAGGCCATTCAATACCGTCCACATCGGGTAGTTCAATATTTCTTTCGCTGAATGAGGGTTGTCCGAGAACAACATCAGCAGGGGCAAAACTGCTGGTAGGAAAATTATTCCAAAGAAGAATTCGGTTATTTCCACTGTCAATAATGGCCAGCTTTTCTCCGTCACTCCAAACATCTGTTGGAGTGTATAGGGTGCTTGCTGATAGTTGATATGATATGCCACTTTGGTCTACATCGTTTGGATCACAGTTTTCTAACCCTGACTGACCAACAAGGAGATCCGGAGAGGCATAACTATTTTCAGGAATTTGGCTCCATATTAACACCCTGGAATTGGCTGCATCAGTAACCATTATTTTGCTATCAGCAACGGTGGCTCCCCAGTTTATCCAAAGTGCCAGGCTTTTACAGGGGGAGATGTCATAATCTCCAATATTTAAAGTCAGTGTAGGCGCTGCTCCTGCTCCGGATACCACACCATCGTAAATAGAAATATGCCTTTCCCGGTATTGAGAAATTAGCAGGTGTTCTCCGTCAAAACTAATGTCTGAGGGACCGAATAATTCCTGTTCCGGATTTGATAAAGCCAAAGTGTCCAGTCCGTCCTTGCCTATTACTGCATTTGCAGGTGAGCCATTTGTAATAGGAATTGAATTAAAAACTAAGACGCGATTGGACGAAGTATCTGATATAAATAGTTTCTCCTCATCATCGATGCTGACATCACCGGATGGCTGAAAGGCAAAATTTTTAGCATTTATTCCCAAATCTGTGCTGGAGAAGTTATCTTGCCCTATAACGACCTGTGCGGGATCAAAATTCTCAAAGTAAAAGGGAACAGTAAAGCTATTCTCATAAGTGACCATTGGGATCCCTACAAGATCGTCTATATCAATCTGAATGCTACGATCTTGAGCTGATTTCCAGCCATCTACAGGACTAATCGTTAAGGTATCATTGAGTATATTTGTTTTTGACCAGTTGATTGTATAGTCATCTTCTACGAGAGTACCAGATAGGGCAAGGCTCTCGATATCCATGGTCTCAGAGAAGAGGACATTGATCGTGTCATCTTTCTCCAGGCGAGTGATATCTGGCTCGAAGCTAGTAATGGAAGGGGAGAGCGTATCAATATAGTAGGTGGCAGTTAGCGCTTCGATATCATAGCCGGAATCATCTGTGGCGTTAACTGTTAGGGAGTAGTTCGAAGAATTGGTCCAGTCTCCCCTGGGATGCAATATAAGCGTATCTTCATCGAGTTGAGAAAGTTCACCGGCCTCTCCCATGCTCCCAGATATGACAATGTTGTCGATCAGAATAGCTTCGCTAAAATCTAAATAGATTTCCTTATCTTTGCCAATAGTACTGCCGCTTAAAGGTGTAAAGCTAACTGTAAAGCGCGAGCTGCCAGCATCGGGGTCGTCCGTTGGAGGTGTAGTGGTATCTCCATCTCCATCTCCATCTCCATCTCCATCTCCATCTCCATCTCCAGATCCACTCCCTGTCCCATTTCCAGAGCCACTCCCACCTCCACTAACCGGTCCGCTTCCAGAATTACTGTTCGCTGACTTGTCACTTCCAGAACTACCTCCGCATCCAGAGAGCAGAGCAGTAACTGCAAGGCATATAATTAATTTTTGAGAATTCACTTTCATACATACTTCCCCATTAACAACAAAGGTTAACCTTCTAGCATTTAAAGTAATGTTTTCGCTAGAAAAGTGATTCTAAATTTTCTATGTGAATATTGCCTGAATAAGAAGGTTAAGACTTTTCTAAAAAATACACAGAGATACTTAAAATATTCTACCGAGAGTTCTGATTTGTGTATAAGAAATAATAGGAATGGGTAGTCATTACCATTTTCCATCTCACCTAGAAATAAGTAGAATAGTGGTTTGGCAGAAAGTAAGGTTTATTTGGCTCTAACAGGGGTTGCTGTATAATATACATGTAACTCTGTCTTCGATGAGGAGTGCTTTCGACCTTTATTTAGTTGAGCTGTAGAGGGTTTGATAGGCAGCTAGAAGTGCAAGAGATAACAGGTATTACTATTTGAAATTGGCAATTTTTGATCCTAGCCATCAACAGCGGATACCATGGATTAGCTCTGCTTTAAGTGAGTGGAAAAAGGTACCTGCAAAGGCGTTATTGTAATAATTACCCTTGGCGCTCATACTGTACTGCAGATCATACGCTGTAATTAAAGATTGATAATTCCTAGAGCAATACTGACTTCTCCTGTCAGTATGCAGGAGAATATTCGTAGGCTTCTTACATCTTCATATAGTCATTTGAAAAGCGTCATAAGTTAGCCACCCGTTTTCGACGTCACCCAATCAATAACTAGCCAACTATATAGGTCGATCACTACCGCTAGATATAACCAATCCTTTCCTGATTCGGTGCATCAGAAAACCAGCATGCCAACAGATTGAAGAGTGGTGCTAGAGGCGCTGGTGGTGAAGCAGGTGCTCTCCCAGTCTGTTAGTTTTCTAAGGTGTAATGAAAGTATCAAGAATTCAGATTTGGATTAAAAATTGTGGTTTAGGTGAAAGCTGGAAGTAATGATGGTGGTGACGGAGTGGAGCTAGCAGGGCGCTGGAGAAAGGTTGTGCCGACAGTCCTTATGCTGTGTACCCAGCGCTTATCGCGCTCGCTTCAAGCATGTCACACAGCCTCTTCAACGCTTACGTTATCTTTATAGTGGCTTTCAAAATTTCGATTGAGATTGATCAGTATTTTGATGGAATTTCCAGCTGCTGGAGAATAGGGGAGTATTCTCAGTAAAGGCGCCGCGCTTTCTGGGATCTAAATGTCGACTACTCCAGTCCACAATCTCCAAATATTGATCCAGTTGAAAGGTAACTCTTTTGGGGTGAGCTTTTATAATGAAAGGCCTCAGGATTATTGAGGCCTTTCAGATAAGCGCTAGCAGATAATTTTCTACTAGCTACTTGTTTTGGTTGGTGACCTTTAACTTAACGCCAAACACCCCATTGGCCGGTTGTACCCGGCTCCTCTCCCCTTGTCCACCATCCGGCAGTCCATGTTTCACCATTGTGGCTAACGATATCACCTGCGGTGTAGATTTCGCTGCTATCCCAAGCTTGAATACTGGGATCTGTGGGATCTGTGGGATCTGTGGGATCTGTGGGATCTGTGGGATCTGTGGGATCTGTGGGATCTGTGGGATCTGTGGGATCTGTGGGATCTGTGGGATCTGTGGTAGTTGATGGTTCAACAGTAAATGAGTAGATATCGTCATCAACAGCAGAGTCACCGCTTACGGTTAACTTGAAACTTAATTCATGCTGTTCATTTGTTAAGCTTGACGTGTCGATAACCAGTGCACCACTGGGCCCGGTTGCGGTTTCAACAGGGCTTCCACTTACCTGTGACCATTCCGTATTATTGATATTTCCGGCGCTTTCTCCCGATGATAGTACCACTAAATCCCCATGTTCTACTCTAGCTATATCAAGCGGTTTTAAAACCTTGGGTGTGATAGCAGCTATTAATTCACTTCCGTTGCTTGTAATAGTGAATTGACCGGAGGCACGTGAGTCTTTGGAGTTGAAGTAGTTTCCATGTAAATCACCCTGGAAGTACATGTAATGATTCATTTCTTCATGCCAGCGACCAATAAAAACATTTCCATTGTGGTTTGATTGGTACCAGCCAGTGACTTGTGAAGCTAAAAGCCTATCCCAGTCATTCTTATTGTCCTCGGTAATTGCCAGCGAAAATGATGAGTGTTCCTCACCATTTTTATTGAACACCTTGTAATTGACGGTATCACCTACATTAACCGAATCTATACTGATACCTTCAGGAATAAAGGTGTTACCTTGAATCAGGTGGGGCTGTGTGGTGCCGGGATCAGGTTCGCTAGGCGGTTCAACATCAGTATTTACAATAGTGATATCACTACAGTTGTAGAAGCCTTCACCAACTGGGTCTACTCGCTGCCAACGTACAAATAAAATTGCATTACCTACCCTGTCTTCTGGAATGGTGACATTCATGCGATATTGACCATTGACGACAGGTACGTCCCCTTCCTCCTGGATAAGCTCGAGGTCATCCCATGCCAGTGGTTGTGACAGGTCTGCATCCGCTTTCGTAAGGTAAAACTCCCAAAAAGATGGATTGTGTGGCGCTGTTGCCTGGAATACGTATTCGAATGTTCCCGCATTGACTTCTACACGGGTCCAGGCATCAGTTGCTGCTCCCATCCCTTTTTTCTGCGAATCATTTGCATAGCAAAGAGTTCCATCAGGAATGGCACTTTTTACAGCGGCAGAATTATTGTAGTCAGGGATGTTAATAGAGAATTCGTTGTGTTGTTGGAAAGGATAAGATCCGGAAATGGATTTTGCCAGGGCACAGCCTGGATTGGATGGTGTTCCAGACCAGATATTGCCTTGATCATAGCAAATTTTTTGCCTGGCTTTTGGAAATTCAGACCAGCCGTGAGCGTGTACTTGTAAGCTGAAAGGTATCAGCAACATTGTCGCAAGCGCGCTTTTTTTTCTTAAAAGCATAAGGTTACTCCTGGTTTACATTATTCTCGTCGATTTATTTAGAACGACTGGAATATTAAGTTCAATTTCCTGGTGAATACTGTGAAATAAGTTGGTGTTTGAGAATGCCGGTCATTCTTTCCTTGTCACCAGGATCAAAAAATTCAGTTAGTAAATAAATAATTACCCGTTAAAAATTGCTAATAAGACAGACCTTTCACGTGGACATGGGTTCCATGCCATACATGAATTAACATGTTTTAATAAAATTTACGTTTCCATTAATCAATAGTTGCTTGAGTAGTGGGTCAAAAAATGAAGTCATTTTTGGTGTTTTGTGACAATGTGATGGCTGTCAAAGAAAATAAAGTATGAAGGGCGGTATAAAAGCCTGAAGTTTATGTGCTAAATACAATACAGAGGGCACCACGGGTTAATGAAAACGTAAAATACACACTAGCTTCATTAGCTTTCCTAAATTGTATTGGAGTAGGAAGGTTTTCTGGGGTGGTTATGGAAAACCCCGCCGGTGCTGGGAGGTTTGTCTCATAGCAGCATCAACTATTGCAAAGTAAATTTAACGCACTTTCGATAGTCTAGTCTCTATCTATTCTTTTAGTGAATGCCAGTTTATTTGGGTATAGTTGATAGGGGGTTAGGCCGAAATAGAGGGGAGTGACAATGACAAACTAATAATTGAGAAGCTTTGGTCTTCAAATAGGTGGCGGGCAAAAATTTAAATGTAAATATTTTTTTAATCTATTTGCTTGTTGTATCAGATAAATCGGTCAATAAGTTTATGCTATAGGCACCAATAGATTCAGGTGCTGGAGATGATTTATATAACCTTGTACTTATTTTATAGATATTGGATCTCAGGTGGAGCTTATCAGCTTTAAGCGATTATCAATTAGCTTGTATATCTTTAAGTTGTTATTGAATGCCCAGAGAAACCATGAGCCACAGGCAATCCAATATTCAGCATTATGTTCTTTTAGAATAAAAATATCTTGGACATCTGATGTCCTCCAGAACAGCTTTCCTTTTAGGAGATAGTAGTTTTTGAGTTCTACAATTTCTATATTTTTGCTTCTTGCCCAAGATCTTATCTCTCTCCTAAAATATCTGGGTTTTGGCGGAAGTACCACATACGGAAGTCCTCCAAGTATTAAGAATAAAAGTAAAGGTAGACTCCCTCCCAATTCAGGACTGTACGTATGGTCTAGACTATCCAGGCCAACTGCTACTATTAGAATTAGAATTAGAATTAGAATCAATCTGATTTAACAATCCTAGCAGTTTCAAGCCCTATGGAGAGAGCGGCAGAATATGAAATGTCCACTGGAGGCACATTTTGTATTTATCTTTAATTACCAGATCTAAAAAGCACCCAGATAAAAACTATTCATCTGCATCATCGAATAAATGCTCTCACCATTTTGGTTTGGATGCTTCAGTCATTTTCTGACTGCCATTAATCCTTAAAGCCGTTTTGATAAAAGAGTTTTTCACTCTTTAAATCGCAGTCCATCGGCTAAAAGTGCAACCATACGTCCTACTTGCCCAGATGAGTCTTCAGATGAGGACATCCCCAATCTCGCAATTCCTCCAAGTAGTTCATCTGCAGTTATATCTGAACGAACATCTCCTGATTCTATTGCTGTACCTAACACCATAGCGAGGGCAGGCCTTAAGTGCTGGTCAAAATAGCTTGGAAGGGTTTCAAAGGCTGGATCGCCTGAGTGCAATACTTCGGATAGTCCTCGCTTAGTGGCAAAAAAGGTCGCAAGTATTTGCATACAGCTGGCCAGGGCTTCAAAGGGGGGGAGGTGTTTAGCTTGTTCTATCACTTCCTCAGAGCAGCTATCGATCTCCCTGCGGAAAACTGCCGCGATCAGGTCTGCCCGCTTCGGGTAGTGCCGATAAAGGGTGCCTACACCGACACCGGCCTTACCCGCAATCTCCCGCACTGGGGCATCTACGCCGGAGGTGGCGAATACTTCCTTGGCTGCCTGGAGTAGGGCGTCATGGTTGCGCTTGCCGTCTGCTCGCTTGCGTTGGCTCGAATTAGTGTCATCAGATTTTGGCATATCTACCCCTTGCTAAGTGGAACATTGTTCCGTATATTTAATCGGAACGTTGTTCCGATTTTGCCATAGCCATGTGCTGGAGCCAATGGCCCATGTGCTGTATCTATGTGGAGACTGACGATGCACGGTAGACCAATTGCATTGATAACTGGTGCTAATAGGGGAATAGGATTACAAGTTGCGAGGGACCTGAGTGCTAGAGGCGTTTCTGTCTTAGTTGGGGCTCGTGATTTGAAGCTGGGGCAAAAAGCCGCTGATTCCATAGGCGAAAGCGTTTGGCCTATTCAGCTAGATGTTACTGATGAGAGCAGTATCCGAGCTGCAGCCAACACTATTAGAAAAGACTTTGGCCGTCTCGATATATTGATTAATAACGCGGCGATTAGCCATGCAGGGGAGGCTGGAGTAACTCTGGCGGAAATCGGCAAAAAGACTCAGGTTAGCGCTGTAACTTTGGCTGAATTACGTGAGATATTTGAAACTAATGTTTTCGGGGTTGTAGCGGTTACACAGGCAATGCTACCTCTTCTAAAACTCTCTCCTTCTGCCAAAGTGGTTAATGTTTCTAGCGGTGCTGGCTCGTTGATGAGCCATTCAAATCCCAACAATCCGGCACGAAAAATGTTTGGTGCCTACTCCATGTCAAAAACTGCGCTAAATGCTGTAACTATGGCTTTCTCAATTGATCTTGAAAAATCAAACATAAAGGTAAATGCCGTATGCCCTGGGTTTACTTGCACTGGCTTAAATAATTACGAGGGTGAGCAAACTGTAGCAGAGGGTGCGAGGGAAATTGTGCGTGTCGCCCTTCTGGGCCGAGAAGGGGATTCTGGTACTTTTACTAGCTTTAATGGTTCTATGCCATGGTAATTCGGTACTGATTGCAAATACCAGTGGCCACTTTACTGAGTTCTATTAACCCCATCGATCAAGTGGGAAATTAAAGTTGAAGGAGAACAATTTATGACAATATCAGATCACACATCAGTAAAAAAACAAGGCCCTTTTGTTATACATCATGCTGTATTACTGCCTGACTCGGTCAGGGGGCAAGAGCTAAAGGTTCGTGTAATCGCACCGGTGAATGGTGAAAACTTACCAATCGTTATCTTCGCCCATGGATACAAATCACCACCTTATGGATACGCTCCAATAACTGAATTTCTCGCCTCTTTGGGTTTTGTAGTTCTGCAACCAGTTTTCCTAGATTCTGAGGTGCCAGATGATGACCCTAGAGTGCCTGAAATCTGGCAGTATCGAGTATCTGACATGAAGAGAGTTCTGGATGAGCTGGACAGTATCGAGAAAGCTGTTTCCATGTTGCGCGGCCGTCTAGATAAAGAAAAGGTAGTTGCTATTGGGCATTCCTATGGAGCACAAACTGTAGGTATGTTACTAGGGGCTCGGGTATTAAATGAAGACAATATCCCTGGCCCCGATTTATCAGATAAGCGGGTGAGAGCGGGTGTTTTACTTTGTGCAACTGGAACGGGCGGAGAGAACCTATCCCCTTTTGCGGCCAAGTTCTTCCCATTTATGAATCCAAGTTTTACGGAAATGACTGCTCCATGCTTAGTTGTTGCAGCGGATCAGGATAATTCCCCACTGAGTACCCGTGGGCCAGACTGGTTTACTGATGCTTTTACTTTGGGAACTGGTGCAGAGTACTTGCTGACCCTTGTGGGGGCAAAGCATTTACTGGGTGGAATTAATGGGTATGGCGTTATAAGTGAAGAAGAAAACAACCCTGCCCATGTATCAGTTGTGCAGGCCGTAATTTCTGCGTACTTAAGTAAGCAGTTCTATGAGAAAAACTCCGATTGGGACGTGTTACTAAGCACGCTAAAAAACCAAGATCCATCTATTGGTTTTGTTGAAGAAAAGTCAGCCAACACTTTTATGGCTTGATAGTCTGGAAACCTGTTAATTCTTTTCATTTAATTAATCAGTTTTTCTGGGCAGAAAGCGAAGCCTCCACTTCGTCTTTAATCACGTTAACCTTCAGTGAATTATCTGGTAGTGTGATGAGTATACTTATCCAGACTTTAATTGCATTGTAGTGAATACTATATCGAGTCTCTATATCGATAGAATATCTGATTCACACCCAGGAAAAGATATAACGATTGTAAGGCGTATTATTTAGAAAGCCAGGACTATAAATGGCAGGAATATTGGCTGTGTGTAATTTATACAGTTTTACAGGGTTTGATTCCTTATTCTATTCTGTGTCAATATTTCTGACATGTATCGTTGTGGCTTTGTTGGGTGCCCTACATTGCTAATACAGTTTGGAATTTTAAGAAAAGGGTTGTGTTGTGAACAATGCTATTTATTGTAGCTCTATATTACCCAGGATTTAATCCATGAGAGTTGCGATACTGGTTGTGTTATTGCTAGTTAGTGTTGTTTATCTAAGCAGGCCGGAGAAAGCGAGCGAGTTACTTGCTGAGTACTGTGAAGATTCTCATCCAGATAAATCATTAGCCTATTGCAGACAGCAAATAACAACGCCTCAAATTAGATGTGATGTACTGAAGGGCACTTTGGAAAAAGATGGCGCCTGTGTTAGGTGGGGACCGCCAAAAGGGAGTAGGCGCGGGCTTGATAATGATATCAACTTGTAAACTTTCGCTGACTTAGTGAGCCTAAAATTATCCTTAGATCTTCTTGCCACAGTTCTAAATTAGGGGGGATAGCTAAGTGAGCTGATATTCAAAGTCTTGGCTGGCTATGTCTTTAATCTATAAGTACCTCAGGGTAAGCAGGATTCCTATCTCAACAAAAATCGTAGTACTCAGCTCTCTAATTTATGGGGCAATTCCAGGAGTACTTTCACACTCGAAGTCAAAGTTCTCCTTCAGTGAAGATATGGAACTTTAGATTAAATATACAATAGGTGTTTGATCCAATGGTTAGTTCGTGCAAATTTTGTCGATCGATTAGTATTTCATATAGAATAATATACGTTATTCTATTTGGGTGGCGATTAAATTTTAAATGGTTGCCACCTAGACAAGAATTATTACTTGGTGTATGAGAGAAATGACGTTGTTAGCGTTTAAAACTTGTGCTTTCTGGTATTTGAAAGGGGGGGGCGTAGCATATCTCTATAGCTTCCTTGAAGTTTTATGAATTACTCTCTTTCATTAAATGATGGGAGTCGAAGGGAGTGGGCAATAACACACGGTACTTAGGGGGGATTCAGGAGAGTGATACCGGTATAGAAATGACATTTAGGGAAGTGTTGCGGCTTATAATTAAGTACGAGCGTGCAGTTTTCCGTCGTGATTGATTTGATAAAAAAGTAGGTAATTTAAACATGAAATTACCCCCTCCATGTTGCAAATAAAATTATATGACTAAAAAGGGATTTGGTAGCGGTCTTAACTGTACAGATAGTAAAAGTTGGGCTAGAGGCTGATGTTAGCTTTATTTGTCCTCTTTTTAATTGTTCAGTTTAAGCAGTAAATAAGCCTCAATTCCCCTGTTGTAGTTGTGTACTTTTCAAAGAATATTTGTGAAAATCGATAGTGCTTAATAAGTTGATGGCTGGTGGCCATCTTACATTGGTTGCTATTCAACACGATGTCCGTGTATAACAAATTGCTAAATTTTGGTACAGATATGTTTAAGAAGGATTTTTTCATTGGTTTCTTAGTCTCTATCCTTGGAGTGGGCTATTCAGCTTCAACTCTCGCTGATATGTCAGGTGAAAAAGAGATTATAAGGATGGGCTGCCACCTTAATGATTCAACTTGTTATGTAACAATTGATGAGGTGGTAGGGCCGGAAGAATGTTCAAAGAATTCTGTTCGTTGGAGTAGTGATGCAGTAAATGGGCAAGAGACTTTAGCTCAGTTGATGGCTGCTTTTCATGCAAAAAAGAAGGTTAATTTTTACTTGGCTGATACGTGCCACTCAGGAGGGTACCCAACATTTGGTTACTTTTATGTTTCCGGCAATTAATCCTATTTGACACTTCACCCCCTGGATATTTTCACTTGACCCTTTCAGGGGGCTGATCAATTCACTCTGTCAGTGTAAATAGTTAATTTCAGGTAATACGGGGTTGAGGTAATCACTAGTCTGTACAGGCAGGTTCAATAGTAACCTGTTTCTAACCTTGTGAGTCTTTCTAGAGCATGCTGTTTTTGTGTCGGCATTAAGAGCCATTTTATTCATTTCATATCTTTTTTGTATTTGTTTTAACATCTTAACAAGACGGTTTCTTTGGCTTTGAGTGTTTGCTTCGTCTTCGTGCCGACGCTGGGCTTGACTACTAAAGTAACCATCAAAAACTGCTACTTGATCTGGTATTGGTTTTCTTAAGTAGGAAAAATTATGCGTTATTGTATAGGCTTCGTAGAAGGATCTGTTGGGAAAACTTATTAGTGGGGGCTCGTGTTTTGATGTAGAAGAGGTGCTCCT
Source organism: Microbulbifer maximicatervae (SeqCode) (assembly GCF_052466985.1). Lineage (NCBI taxonomy): Bacteria > Pseudomonadati > Pseudomonadota > Gammaproteobacteria > Cellvibrionales > Microbulbiferaceae > Microbulbifer > Microbulbifer maximicatervae (SeqCode). The sequence continues at coordinate 1,764,618 of NZ_CP174298.1, read as the reverse complement.
CTTGTTTTCAGTTAATAAGCATGATCGTACTAATATTTAGTTGTGGTTTCTTTGGGGGGAAGTTCGGAGGTGATAAGTACTAGTTTTTGATGTCAATAATTAGGGGGCGATAGATGTGTCTATCAAGCTTGGCTGGTCGCTCCAATCACGGGGTTTTTCAAGTCTATAATTCATCTTTCTTGCTTAACCAGGTTGAAACGTAAAGCTACTTTCACATTTAAAACCAAAGCTCCTCTCCAAAATCGGTTGTAGTTTCTTATCTGGAATATACCCCCTTAGCCAGCTGAGAGGCTCTCCGCTGGAGGCTATAAGGAAACTAAATGGAGTGCCGGGAGTTTCGCCCAGTACTTGTTGAAACTGTGTGCTTGCTTGAAGCATGGGGAATTCCGGGCGTAGCTTTCGATATTCAGCCAGTAGGGCTTTTCGGGAGCCATTGATACCCAGAGCGATGGGCTGAAACTGTTGGGAGCACTCGCTAGCAAGCCGGTTGAGTGTTCGAACCTGGCGAAAGCACCAGGGGCAGTTCGGTTCAACCAGTACTATCAAGCTGGGTTTCCCTTTGAATTGCTGCAGGTTGATACGCTCGGGGCCGGCGAGGCTGCGCAGTTCAAAATCGTAAAGGGAAATGGCAGCTTCTGTCGCGCCAGCAGGCGCGAACAGAAGTGTGATTAGTGCGAGCCAGGTTCGCATTATAGGTTCCAGTCGAAGCCCAGGTAATATTCACGCCCTCGTAGCGGGCCGTAGATATAGGCTACGTCGTAGGCACCACTGGCATCCCAGAATAGAGGGCTCTCACCTTCCTCAACCTGGGTGTAATCTGTCAGGTTGTTTCCGCCCAGATAAAGGCTCAGGTTTTCAGTGACGTCAAAGGTTAATTTAAGATCTACTGTCCAATAGGCGTCTGCGCTCGTGCTTTTTAAACTGGAGTCGCCCAACTGGTTGAAACCTTCGTAGCCAAATTCATCCAGGTCCCGGGAGCCTACCCAAGTAGCGCTGGCATATAGCATCCAGTAGTCGGCTTTGTAATCCAGATTAAATAGTACACGCTGCTCTACTGGAGCAATGGCAAAAGATTCCCGGAAAACATCGTCGTAATCATAGGTCTCCAGTGTGCCACCGATAGACAAATTTTCAGTGAGCGCGTAGCCGAGAGTGATATCGGCAGCACCTACGGAGGCGCTTTCCTGCATCTGGGTAAGCAGTGGTACTCCATCCTCGGTTTCGCTTAGTGCTGCGAGGTTATCTACCTCGGTAAATGCCAGTGACAGGGTGCTGTTGAGGCGTTCTCCCTCGAAGCTCAATGCATAAGTTGCGGATAGAGATTTTTCAAGGTTTTCGATCTCGATGGCAAAGCCATCACCGGCATCAAGAATGCCGTGATCTGTTTCGAAAAAGGATAAGGGGGCTCGGTATCCTCGTCCCAGCGCTACCCGGGAGGTCCACTGATCGTCGTGCAGATAGCGGAGGTCTATACGCGGGGCGACCACCGTTTCATCTATTTCTGTACCGGGTTTTTGCTCGGCGACAAAGTCGGCTTTGGCGTTGTCTACGCGTATGGCCAGTGCCACTTCGAGGTCCGGTGAAACGGTCCAGGTGTCCTGTATGTAGAGGCCGGTAGTTTGGTAGTCGAAACTATCTTCGATGTAATTATCGCTTTCCTCTCCTGCGACAGAGTCGGAGCACATGGATTCATCGCGAAGATCGACACCAAATGTGAGTATGTGCTGATCGTTAAGGATCAAATTGTTGCGCAGGTCGAAGTAGTTGAGTGTGCCTGTAGCGGTGTAATCGAAGCCTTCGTAGAAGGAGTCCTGCTTGTGCTCAGACCAGGCGACAGTAAACAGCGTGTTATAGGATTCGCTGAATTCGTGGAGCCAACTTGAGGAAATTTCACTGCGAGTGGTGGAGATCCATTCGGTGGTTTCCCAGGGTTTGCCAATGTATTGCTGCCGCACATCGTCGTCGACAAACAAGTGGTCAGATTCCACACCATCGTAGCCTTGTAGGACGGAACCAATGCTGTATCCCTGGGGACCGCCAAAAATACTGGAGTCGGTATAGGCTGTGCGCAGTACCACGTTGTCCCGCTCACCCAGGTCATGGGAGAGACGGACTACGTAACTGGTGTTCTCTTGCAGCGGTGCTTCGCTAACACCGTTGTCATCATTGTCCATCTGGTGGTGCTTATCATCCTGAATGACCAGCGATGTACGGGTGCGTTCATCATCGCTTACATAGCCGCCCATCATGCCTAGAAAATAGCTGTCGTTGTCCTCTATAGAGGCATTGATGTTGAGGCCGGTTTCCTCGACTTCCTTGGAGATGACATTGATGGTTCCGCCGATCGCTTCGGGTGCGAGCAGCGATGCTCCCGCACCGCGGGCCACTTCGATACGAGAGACACCCGTTGTGGCCAGTGCATCCACTGCGTAATAGCCAGCCATCATGGTGTGAAGGGGAACGCCGTCGGTGAGGATGGTGGAGTGCTCACCGCGCATACCGTTCAACATTATTCGTTTGACCCCGCACATGGAGCACTCATTGGAAACCCGAACACCGGGGGACTTTTCAATAGCGTCAGTGAGGTTAACTGCCTGCAGGGATTTGATCAGGCTTTCATCAACAACCTCAGTTTTCTGGATTGCATCCAGCAAGGCTCCGCGCTCATAGAGGCGCTGGCGTACGCCGACTACTACGGTTTCTTCCATTACCGTGGGCTGGTCTGAAGGAGTTTCATTGGCGAGGGAGGCGGGTACTGCGGCTGCGAGTGCGGTAGCTAGCAGGGTTTTGCGAAACATGAGAGGATTTCCAGCAAGTAAACTACCGAATATGATAATGATTCGCATTTGCGTGGCAAGCGAGCAAAGGTGGTAGTTTTAGTGGCTTTAGATTTAGTGGGCCAGGATGTATGGGCGCTAACTTAGGGGGGACACTCAAGGAACCTATGGATTTCTTTTGGGTTGGCTTAGTGAGTTGTTCTTTGTGAAAGAGTTGGAAAACCTTGGCCGATAGATTGTGGTTGAGGCCCGTTTTGGGCCCTCATTTAAGGGGAAGTTGATCCTCAGCGTTTTCTGTTACTGAGTTTCTGCTCCCTTTGAATACGTCTATAAATTTCTTCGCGGTGAACTGCTAGGGATTTGGGGGCATGGATCCCGATCTTTACTTGGTTGCCCTTAACCTCCAGTACTTTGAGTGAGATGTCTGTTCCAATTCTTAGGTTTTCACCAGTCCGACGCTTCAAGATCAACATATTTTTTCCTACTGAATTTTAAGCTATTTTTTTGGCTCCGAAACCGGAAGGCTTAGAAAGTCATGATTGCAGGAAGGGCAGGGTGGGGCGCGAGAACGGTAAGCATGAAAGAAGAAAAGGCGGGCACTACGCTCCCAGAGCTTGGGTAATCGCTTCAAGCTTCTGATTGCGCTCAGCTTTATTGAAAACGAGCGGGTTTCTAGCGTACTATGCATATAGCCACTTTGATAGTGCGTTTATCAAGTTGGTTAGCTGGCCCCTGGTGTTGGCGCACCTTGGGTCAGCGCCTTTTACTTACTTTTACGTCACGCTACTGTTCTCCTCTAAGAAATGAGTCTTGGATTTGTTTGGATCAACGATCCTTAAAAAACTGCTTAGTAAGACTCTAATTCCGATAAATATTCATCAATTTAACGCAGCTTTGACACTAAAACAAACTTAATAAAATCCAATAAGATCATTTTAGTGCCTATATTTTTGTTTGTTTGAAGGGGCTGCAATTGGCTGCTGTATTCCGGGGGGGTAACGCTGCTTGCCACTCTCTATATCGCGAGTTTTAAAACTATTATTACTATTCAGGCTAAGGTAAGTTCGAGATGAAAATACCTCTAGAGGTTCTAGTCTCTCCAAATTTGGGAATGTAGTGTTAAAGGGGGTAAATTATACGTATTAAAGCTACTATTCGGTTGCTACTTTAATAATTGCCGTCTTGGTAAAGTTGTATCTCTTAAGGAGGGGCAAGATAATTATTAACCTATATTATTATTCAATCTCTTGCCCACAAATATAGGTGTCAATATCTAGTGCTAGATTAAGCGCACTTAGCCTGCTCAATGTTTCTAAATCCAAGTGTATACCCGCGTTGGCACTTATAAATTGATGCTTGCAAGCTGAAATATATGCCTTTGTTTTTTTTGTGAGCTCCCGGATAGAATCAGCTTCCTTTTCTAGTTCTTTTAATAATTCCAGTAGTTTCTCTTCTAGTCCATAAGCTTCGTTCATATTTGGTTCATAGGAAATCCGTGTGAAGTTATATTTTAATTTGTTATTTCTTTGCAAGTCACCTTTTGACCAGCCGGATAAGTTATCATAAGGAAGTATACTTGATAGATCTTCATAGCTGAGTGTTTCGGTTGTTGCTGTTAAATAGACACGATGCCCAGATTCTACCCATATCCATTTGATGTTTGGAATGCTTGATTTGGCAACATTTACTACGAGAAAAAAACGTTCATTCTTAATGTGGAAATACACAGCCACAGTGTCTTCATAGTGATTTAAATTCACTCGCGCTACTTTGGGATAGCCATTTTCAAGTTCGATTTCCATAACCTGCAAGTGCTGCTTTGTTAGTTCAAATGTAGGTTTGTTAAGTTCTTGAGTAGCTGCTGAAATATACGGCTGCGGATCGATCATTTTGTATTCAACGATAGGTGTCAGAAAAATAGAGTGGGCAGTAGTGTCAATAAAGGTTGACAACCCTACTGCCCGATCGCTAGTTATTTATACTTCAATAATCAGCACTAATCCAAACATTTTCAAAGTCGGTATAACCATAGATGGTAATATACCAAGTGCCCGATTGAGGAGCATTCAAATCTATGGATTCATAGTTGCCCCAGTTTTCAGAAGCGTAGTCGGCATTTGACTCAGTGGCGGGTTCACCGTGCTTGATGTAGAGATCTGCATCACCAACGGAGTTGAATAGAGCTGCACCCGTAGCTACAGAAAGCTGGGTCGCTCCTTCAGGAACTTCAATCTTAAACTCTAATTGATCTCCAGCATGGCCATTCAGGTCAGAGATAACCTCGCCGGGAATTAAAAATTCATCAGTAGATGATTCAGTAAAAGAGCCGGTCAGGGATACTTGATCGAAGTCTGTATAGCCGTGGAGCATGACATGCCAGATTCCGGGAGTTGGGTTTGCTATAGCAACGGACTCCTCATTGCCACCTAAATAGGGCCGATAATCATAGACCGATTCAGTTGGTCTGCTAGCAAAACGAATATAGAGATCCGCATCGCCACTACCACCGGTTATCTCAAATGAAAGGTCGCTGGCATTCTCCGGTACTGTGATGGTGTAGAACAACGATTCTCCTGCACTGGCATTAAGACCGCTGACAGGTTTCTGATTAACCAGAATATTGTCGGACTGATCAGCCAGAGTTACCGTTGCCGTTAAATTTACACCCTCGAAGGAGCGTTCGATAGGAGACAGTAATATGTACCAGCGGCCGGTTTCTGGCGAAGTGACCTCAATACTTTCAATATTACCGCCATTTTCAGAACTGAAGTCAAAATCGGTTGTGGTCGGTTGGCGATTATAGGCCACGTACATATTCATTTCACCGCCCAGTTCATCGCCTGAATTGTCAGTAATAACTGTCAGGGTTTGAGCATTTTCGGGCACGTCGATATGGAATACTTTTTCGCCTTTGCTACTTAAGTTCTCTCGCGTTTTTGATGGAATAAGAGTTAGCTCTGCCTCCTCATCACAAACTAATGAATTGCCGCCTTTAGCGGGGCTGAAGCTAATGCTCCCTTCATTAAGATAAGAATCAATTAACTCAAGTGCCTCGCAGGAGTAGACATCGAGGAGGTTGTCCGTAACATCAATAGCGGTTAAGAAATGTCGGTCCATTACCCACTCGAATTGCGCAGTGTCCAAGTAGTTGCCGGCAATATTTAACGTTTCTAGACGTTTAGGTAATTCGGGTAACTCGGTGAGGTTTTCATTAACAGCGGTTAAGTGCTTTAAGTATCGGAATACGTGAATCCCTTGCAGTGACTGGATTTCCCCGTTGCCTGGAGTGCGAATTTCTTCAATGTTTGCTGCTTCCAGGCTGTCGATTTCACCATCATTGTTTGTGTCGAAATAGGAAGTCAAATATGACTTGAATGCAGGGTCAGGAATATTAATATTGACCACGCCATAGTGGGATGCTGCTGCAACCTGGTCACCGCCGCCCAAGTCGATACGCTGGGCCATTATACGGCTGAAGTGCTCATAACCCGATTTAGGGATAATTGTCTCTTGGCCATTAACCGAAAATGCACGTGATGGATAGTGCATTACAGACAGGAAGTCATAGTTACTGTAGTTGTGGGTTTGCCGTATATCAAAATTGTGGACATACTCGGGTTTAATATTATCCTCAATGATTTCGACATATTCATCACGATCAGATCGCTGATGTTCATGCCTCATACCAATAACATGGCCCAATTCATGGACAATAATGTACTTGGTATCCCAGTTGTTCATGCTGAAGAATTGCCCGCCGCCAGTTTTTCCAACCATGGAGCGGTTTTCAGTTCCGTTTCTTACGTGAACGTAGTCTGATTGATCGGTGCGCCTTAAAAATTGTAAGTCCGCAATTTCTTCCCAGACTTTGGTGGCGTCGATAAAACGCTGTTGATTTTCTTCAGTGACACTATCGTAAAAGTCGTAATATATGATTCCATCAGGCCACTTATTCGCTGATATTTCAACAGCGGACATAATGCTAACTTGACCGGAATCCTCTTGAACTGGCTCCAGCATATCTCCGGTCAGCTGGTATAGTTTGCCATCAATAATGACTTGGCTCGATTTGGGTTGCTCTTCCAATTGAGCAAACTCATTGCCGGTGTAACTTGGTATCGTTATATCTACAGCCTGGCTGTATGCCATTGCAGACTGAAAAGTTAAAGTTAGGGTTGCTGAAATTCCCAGTGCGGTACTGGTAAATAGTTTCATTTTCATGTTCCTGCTTTGAAAATGTTTTTAAAGTTTTGCCAAACTTTTATCCATAAATAGTCGAGTAGGAGGCGTGCCTGATTAACTCTGGCAACAAGTTAAATCAGGATGAATATGCCGCCGCGCGGGAGAATACCGATGTTTGGATTTGAGGTCGATAGGTGGTTTTAAGTTGATTCAGAATGCTAGATTTGATTCGTGGCATTTCTGGAAGGGCGAACTCACGAACTAGATAAAATGTAGAGGATGACTATCAATTTTCGAATGTATATCTTGGTGTTATTAGCAATACTTGTGTTCTGAATATTAGAGATCACCCAGGTGCTTTGTTAGCTGGGTAAATAGTGCCAGATCCAAATCCACTTTCTCTAAACTACGAATATCTTTGAGACAATTTCATATGAATGAGTGGGGTCGTATCCAGTTTGAGGATATAGGGCCACCTCAACCCGTCGTACAAACCCCTCAAATTGAACAACAAATAGCCTGGAAGGCAGTAGGGTACCCTGTTAGCCTCTCTTGCAAGCTAGATAGGAAGGAGCAGGCCTATGCAGGAGTCGGATGTTGCCAATCGGCTTATCGATGCGGCGCGAGAGTGCTTTTTGAACGATGAGTACCAACGGGTCACAACTCGCCAGATTGCTGCTAAGGCTGGCGTGGCGGTATCGATGATTCGGTATTACTTCGGTAGCAAGGATGGCCTCTATGAAGATATGATCCGCCAAACTCTTCTGCCATTGATCGAGGCCGTAGAGCAACTCAGCCTTGATGGCGATTGGGATTTTGGAGATTTCTTTGCCCTTTACTACTCCACCATGCAAGAGAATCCCAAGTTTCCGGCTCTGATCCTGAAAGTCATGGCACTTAATCAAGGGCCGGGGAAAAATGTGATCCGTCAGCTCCTGGAGCGGGGGCGTCAAAGGGGATCTCGGCGGTTAGCTGAAATTAAGGGTGAAGAAGCCGAACCTGAAGACCCGAAGTATGATTTGCTCAGGATTTCATTTGTCAGTTTGGCTATGTTGCCGATGTTGGCCAAACCCGTCCTGGAAGAGCAAATGGGGCACGTTATGGACCCCGATTTCTTAAAACAGCTTGCAGAGTTTAATGGCCGACTTCTGAAGTCAGGTTTGCAAAGCTTATAGCGATAAGGCCTCAGCAAGTTGAGGCCGGTCTCTTATATCTGTTTTTAATCAGATGTTATTTCTGAGGAGTTCTTATGCCCCAGTCAATGCAAAGAAATAGAGCCGTAAATTGGGTCTTTCAGCGCGCTTCTAATATGATTAATAGTATTTGTAATATTCCTAATGCTCTGATGCCACCGCCATTTCGAGTAATGCAAATTGGATCGCTATTTTGGCAGTCTAGATGTTTGTATACGGCTGTCCGATTAAACATAGCTGATCATATCAACGGTGAAGTCGTCCCGATAGAAAAGCTAGCAAATGATTGTAATGCAGATAAAGAGCATCTATATCGATTGATGAGGATGTTGTGTGCAATGGGGATTTTTAAGGAGGTAAAAGCAAGGCACTTTTCGCACAATCGAAACTCTGAAGTGTTGCGCAGTGATGCCAGTAACAGCGTAAGAAGCATGGTGCTTATGCATAACTCCCCAGAATTCAGCAAGCCTTGGTTTAATGGGTTTGAAGATCATATTAAAGATGGGAGTGTGCCTTTTGAAGGTGTTTATGATCAGGAAATGTTTGATTATATGAATGATCATCAATCTGTTAGCACGCTGTTTTCGGACGCTATGGATACCGTTGATAATCTTACCGGGCTACAGTATTTACAAGATTTTGATTGGAGCAGGTTTGATAGGGTTATTGACTTGGGTGGGGCAAAAGGCAGCAAAAGTGCGAGTGTCCTCTCTTCATATAAACACACGACGGCGATGGTGGTCGACAGGAATAATGTTGAGGGGGCGGCAAGAGAGTACTGGAAAAACTCATTGAGTGATTCAGTTGAAGAGCGATTGGACTTCTTCCCAGCAGATATTATTAACGATAGGCTGCCGGTAGCTAATAGTGATAAGGATATCTACTTGTGTACGGCCGTTTTCCACTTGCTGAATGACAGTAAGGCAAAGCGACTCCTCAATAATATTTACTCTGCCATGCAAGGGCAAAATGCTACGCTCGCCATTGTTGACGCAGTATTACCTGAGAAGGGCGCAGACCTTAATTTGGCTGCCATGGACATGCAGATGTTGATGGGAACTCGTGGGCGGGAGCGAACGTTGAGTGAATGGAATCAACTGTTTGGTGATAGTCCTTTCTACTTGGTGGAGACAGTCTCCGTGCGTACCTTTGCAAAACTGATGGTGTTGAAAAAGAGAAAGGGTTAGGTGCTAAGCAGTAAGTGGGTGTCAACAAGCGCAATGTTATTAATCGTGAAAATGAAAAAACATTGCGCTTATTGTATTGGTGGCACGAATAGTCTGCTTATCAACTATAGATACGCCAGCAAGCCAATATCCGTAGTAGCTTAAAGTGCAGTATCACCTGTATTGGTTTTATATACGCCTATATTTACCTATAGCCTCTTTCTGCTAGTCGACTAAGGTTTCGGCCTTTGGTGTCTCAGTGGATATTACAGAATTACTTAGGGGGCTCTGAGCCAATATATTTGAAATTACTGGATCTTAGCTATGTATCTAGTGTCCCGTCTAATAGGCAGCTTGCTAGTTTTATCGGTTATTTATGTGGGGTATGTTTGGGCTGATCTTGAGGATCGAGAGCTAGTTGCTGGGGTTACTTATGATATTCCAGGGTTGGCGTATAGAGAACCCTCTTCTGGCGCTATAGAAGGCTTTGAGCCTGACCTGGTCAGGGCAATTGGGGAGAAGTTATTTGGCGGCCCTGGCTATATAAGGCTAACCCGTGTGCTGGATGAGGATCGTATAAAGGCACTTGAAGACGGAAGAGTGGATATGGTGGTATCCCAGTTTACCATCACTCCAGAGCGCGAAGAAAAAGTGGACTTTTCGATTCCTTATTACGTCACTGGGGAGGGTTTATTGGTCCATAAAGATAGCGATATTGAGAGCTTTATCGATCTGGAGGGTAAGATAATTGCTGTTACTAAAGGCTCACTTTCCCTAAAAAGAATGCGTGCTGTCCTGCCGTCATTGGAGGGGGCAAGATTGGTTGTAGCGCCCACAAGCTCAGCGACCTTAGAGGCTGTTCAAAGCGGAAATGCTGATGCTGCCTCCAATGACATTATTAACCTGGTACTTTTGCGTAAGGCATCAGCCTATCCGACTTTATATCGTCTGGTGAATATTAGTGGAGACTTCCCGCCAAAGCCCTTTGGTATCGGTGTTAAGAAAGGGAATAAGGAACTGCTCGAACGACTAAATGCCGCTCTAGAGAGCTTAAAGGAGAGTGGGGAGATCAATAGAATGCTGGATAAGGCCGTTTCCAGTGTGGGGTCAGAGAATGACCCTGATGATACCTTCAGCGGCTCACAGTAGAGTAGTCGCAGAACTATCCGTACAGATAAAGTCTAATTAGGGGCGATATGACTACTAAATCCCCCAGTGCCTTCTTTTCTTTGCTTTTCAGCTCAGTCCTTTTCTTGGCTATTACTTACAACAATTATCTACTGGGGAATTCCCCGATGCAGGCTACCCATTCGATCTTGGTGGAAACGGATGCACATGAAGGGCTTGTTTATGTACCCTCCCAGAAACGTCTCTACTTCACCAGTGTTCCAGATTTAGAGATTGAGAATCCACAGATAGCGATCCGTTACTACGACTTTATTACTGGCGAAGTTGTAACCTGGAAACACCGAAGCAATATGGCAAACAGCATGTGGCTTAGCAATGACGGTGAACATTTACTGGTTGCAGAGCAGGGGAAAGGAGCAACCCCGGGCGCTATCAGCCGCAGAAGCCTTTCAGGCGGGCAACGAGAAGTGCTAGTAGATGCCTATAAAGGTAAGCCATTTAATTCACCCAATAAAGTTGTACAGTCACCCTCTGGCTGGATCTACTTCACCGATCCAGATTATGGCTACAACCAAGGCTTCAAGCCTGAGCCAATGTTAACGCCAGCTGTCTATGCTTTTGATCCTTCAACAAAAAAGTTAATTCGCTTGTCAGCGGAGTACATGATGCCTCATGGGTTGGCAATCTCCCCAATAGGCAACCAAATCTATATTGGTGATACTGCAGCTATCGATGGAAAGAATCCTTACAACCCCAAAAAAACAAAAGACATTTATGTAAGCGCTTTGCCATCCCCGGAAAAATTGGAAGAGAAGCAATGGGTGTTGTCGGTACCAGTAGGGATTCCTGATGGTTTTATTGTTACTGGCCCCAAAAATGATCTGTGGGTGGCGGCAGGTGACGGACTGCGACACTATCGAGAGAACGGCTCCCTGGTTAATCTTTACCCTGTTCCCGGCGGTGTATATAGCGTAGCAACTGACGGTAAAGCAATTTACTCATCAAGTAATACCGCTATATGGAAGACAATTCCCCGAGGGGAAGAGGGGGGATAGTTCCTCTTACTTTTGGAGTGTTATTACCTGTTCGATCTGTCTAGCTACGGCAAGTAGTGCCAAATCCGCTCCAGGTAACCCATCTATCTCCAGGCCCACCGGTAATCCATTGGTACCAGGACCGATGGGGATGCTGATGCTTGGGGCACCGGTAACTGGTGCGGAGACATTGTTGTATATCAGTGTGTCCAGGGTGGGGAGTGTCTGTCTATTTAGCTCCAGTTGATATGAGGATGTTTCCAGGGGTTGCGCTTCGATAGGTGCAGTTGGAAATACGATCGCGTCCAGTTGATGCTGCTGGATGATCTTCGAATAGCTCTCGTGCACAGCAGGCAATTTCTTTAAGGCCGCTTGATAAGCTGAGTCTGGCGGTGCCTTAGGGCCGAGCACTGATTCCTGATAGACCTCTTTCACATCCTCACTTTTGATCATTGCTACCAAACCCTCTAGTTGAGTTTGTGGTTGATAATTCGCCAGAAAATGCCCCATGGCTGTCCGCATCTGATGAAACCCGATGGGAAATCCGATTTCGAGCGCGGCGCTGACTATTGGCGAAAGGTCTACTTCTACCAGGTCTACTCCGGCATCAATAAGGGTGCTTATTAGAGTCCTGAAAGACTGGTTTACTCCAGGTGAGAGGTTGTCAAATAGAGGGTGGGCAAGCCCCAAGCGCAACTGATTGATTGGCTTGCATTGGGGTACGGAGCCCCCTGTCATCACTTCAAACAGATAGATGGTATCTTCGACACTAACAGCCATAGGGCCGATAGTGTCAAATGCTGGCACAGAGGGTACGACTCCCTGGCTGCTAAGGCTGCCAGTTGAAGGGCGAAAGCCAACAATACCAGTTAACGCCGCCGGTAATCTGACGGAGCCGGCGGTATCGGTGCCGAGGCCAGCGGGTACAATCCCCGCGGCTACAGCAACAGCGGTGCCCCCCGATGAACCGCCGGGGAAGCAAGCGATGTCCCACGGATTCCTTACGGCACCAAATGCAGCGTTATTGGAGGTTACGCCAAAGGCGAGTTCATGTAGATTGGTCTTCCCAACCACTATGGCCCCACATCCCTCGAGTCGCTCAACTACTGGGGCAGAGGACTTCGGCAGAAAGTTCATGCCAAGGGTCCCAGCAGTGGTATGCATACCCTTTACATTGATGTTGTCTTTAACAACGATGGGGATACCGGCAAGGGGTCTACGGTGGCTAACGGAGGCCAATTCCCTGTCAATGCATTTGGCTTTTTGAAGGGCGCCATGCCGATCGAGGCAGATAAAAGCATTGAGTTCGGAATGAGCAACTGCATTGTCACAAGCTTCTTCAATCAGTGATACTGCGCTAATCTTTCTTGCGAGCACCATCTCCACAAGCTCATGAAGGGAAGTCGTCATAGTTTGCTTACTAGCTTCTGATTGTACTTGGGATCTTAGATCATAGAGAGGAAGAAAGTAGGACGATAAGAATGATATTGGCTAATTTGATAGCACTAGCCTTGGTCTCACCGAGGTGTATCTGATGGTGAGGAGTGAGCAGCGCGTTTCTGACCGTTGAAAATATGAGGGTTATGGGTTTTGAAAGTTGATGTATTACTGTTTGATCTCGGCGGCGTACTAATAGAGCTAAAAGGCCGTCCATTACCAACCGGTAAAGCGCCTGTGACTGATGTTATTATCTCCGGTCCGGTAAGGCAGTTTGAGAGAGGAGAAATCACCACAGAAGAATTTGCAAACGCTTTAAAGTCTCAATTGGAAATAGAGGAATCGATAGAGACGATAATCGATCATTTCACAAACTGGCCTACGGGATTCTATCCAGGAGCAATTGAATTACTCAGTTCTCTAGAGAAAAATTACAGAGTGGCCGCATTGACAAATACCAATGAACTTCACTGGCCACGCATCACTCATGAATTTAATGCACATAACTATTTGGGCCCAATATTCGCTTCCCACCTTATAGGTATGGCAAAGCCCGATGAAGCATTTTTCAAGCACGCGCTTGAGCAGCTAGAAGTTGAAGCCAGTAGTGTTGTCTATATGGATGATATCCCTAGAAACGTAGAGGTGGCGAATAAGGTGGGTATGAATGCGTTTCATACAAAGGGTTTTGATTCGGTATTGGAAGTGATAGAGCGTATTAATATTCAAAAATAGGGTTTTGGCAGTAAGATAGGTTGGAGGTCTAGCAGATTACTGTGTAGAGGTAGTTTCTTAGCCTTTAAAATCTACTTAAGCCATCCAGACATGCCTACCCTCAAGTTGCCCCCTCTTTCTAAATATTAATTTTCAGGAGCTTGCTCACGGTTAAGCTCATTTGAATGTTGGTCAGATTATAATTTACGCCAGTTGGTAAGTGCCAGCTTAGTGAAATATGATCATGGTGAGTGTTATTTCTGGGTTCGGCTGAAAAACTGTGAAAAACACGTATAAATTATGGGGTTACGTGAGTCGGGTGAAATTGAGATAGTAGTCATAGTGATCGTTTTTGTAGTTTGTTTGATCGTGCCATTTTAGTGTAACTAACTGATTTTTAATGGAAAACTGTAGTGGTGGCGGCAGATTGATTATGAGATAGTAGTCAATATAATAGTGGTCAGAATGATTACTATATAAATGTTATGTGAGCTTGTGATGCAAAGTTCAAAGGCTTTAAAGCATATATCGAACGTCGAAATTGGCCTTGGCTTTATACTTGCGCTGATTTCCATGTGGCTGTTCCTAAATACTGCTCTGGAGCCAATCCACCAAGAGCCGCATAGTATTGGTAGGATCATCGCCTCAGTATCATTGCTAGGGTCCCTAAGCTTATTGATTCCTGGCGTTGCTCTGCGTGTTTCAGTCAAGGTGGGTGCCGTACTGCAGTCTTTAGTGATTATTTTTGCTGTGTTTATCATGTGGTTGGGGTCTCAATAGGATGCAAGCCCGCTCACTTAACAAACACAGGCAGAATGCTCCGGCCCATCGGGCCTGCGCGGGACGCCCTACGCTTCGCTTCGGTCGCCCCTGCTGTGGGCGTTCAGGCTGTAGAAAAACTCTTAAAAAGTAGCTTTTTTGTTAAAATGGAGGTCTTGATGTCGAGATTATCCATATGCCCAATTTCAAACGTTACGATTACAACCAAGATGCAATGGTCGTCATCAATTTCGAAGAACAACTACAACCTGAAACCTTTGAGTTTACACTTCATCATTTGATTGATGACCATATCGACCTCTCTGTCTTCCATAAAAAATATCAAAATGATAGCGGCGGGCGAACCGCTTATGATCCAGCTATCCTCCTGAAAATCACATTGTTTGCTTACTCAAAAGGCATTACCTCAAGCCGTGAAATTCAATGGCAATGTGAGAATAATATCCTCTTCAAAGCACTGTCATGCGATACCGTTCCGCATTTTACTAGTATTGCAAGTTTCGTAAGCAGTTATCCTGATGCGATTGAGTCGGTGTTTGAGCAAGTGTTACTGGTCTGCGATCAGCAGGGGCTGCTTGGCAACGAACTTTTCGCAATAGATGGATGCAAGATGCCATCCAATGCCAGCAAAGAACATTCGGGGACTTTTAGAGAGCTAGAACAGAAGCAGGAAAAAATTCGCAAGAAGATCAAAGATTGCCTCAAAGAGCACAAGAGGCTGGATGGCAGGAAACCTAAAGAAAAAGAGCGAAAGCAAGCGGTAGCTAAAGCGGCGGATACGCTGCAGAAACACTTTGATAAAATTGATCAGTTCTTAAAAAATCACTCCCCCAGGATGGGGCAAGGTAAAAAACCTAAAGAAGTGAAAAGTAATATCACGGACAATGAATCAGCTAAGATGACTACCAGCAAGGGAACCATTCAGGGCTATAACGGTGTTGCCGCAGTTGATAGGAAGCATCAGATAGTTGTTGAGGCCCAGGCCTTTGGAGAGGGCCAGGAGCATCATACATTGAAACCTATTCTTGATGGCATCAGTTGCCATTATCAGAATATAGGAATAGATGAAGACATCTTGGCCAAACAGGTCATCATTACTGCTGATACTGGATTCTCCAACGACGCTAACTACAACTACCTGCGAGAGAACGGCATCAATGCCTACATACCTGATAATAAATTCCGTTCACGAGATAAAGCTTTTACAACGCAAAAAACCAAGTATGGCAAGCGCAATCAAAAAGGTAGGGCTAATGTCCAGAAGACTACCCCAGCTAGTGAATTTACATTCAACAAGAAAAAGAAAACCTGTATTTGTCCTGCAGGAAAATCCATGCTTTTGTTAAAAGAAGAGCATGTCAGTGAAGGTAAGAAAAAACTATTGTTCGAAGGGCGCCTCACTGACTGCAGGAAATGCAGCCTTAAAAAACAGTGCATGCGAAACCCAGATTCTGCTGACTCTCGAAAAGGACATGGAAGGCAAGTATCCCTAACTTGGACAAACGGACGGACAGCCACTGACTGGATGAAAAAGCGGGTTGATAGTATCGAAGGCAAGACCATTTATGGGCATCGAATGTCTGTTGTTGAGCCTGTGTTTGGGAACATTGGTACCAACAAGCGATTAAATCGCTTCTCGCTACGAGGAAAAAGTAAGGTTCAGGGACAATGGCAGATGTTCTGCTTGGTACATAACATTGAAAAGTTGATGAGATGTGGCAGTATTCACTGATTGAGGATGAATTAAGGGCGTCAAGACGCCTAAATTTAATACAATGAAAGAAATTTGGTGGTATAGCTAAATTTAGCTCGAAATTTAAATTAGAGGAGCCTGAGGAGTGACAGCTTTTTCTAAAACTGTTTTTCTACAGTCTCGTTATGGTTCATGGAAGTAGAATGATCAAAAATTCCATAGTAATTTTTTGTACGTGCTTTTTGGCTTCTTGTGCAAGCAGCGACAAGCACTCTTTGCAAAATCATGAAGGCTCCGAACCTTTTTATCTAACACCGGATGGTAATCCAACTGCTCCGGATTCAGATCCGGAGTTAAAGTCGATCTTAGATCAATGTACCAATGAAATTTTCCAAAATGGAGTCTCAATTGGTGGGAAGATATTTACATCCTGGGACGCTGCCAAACAGCATGTGATGATTCTGCTTTTGAGGACTTTACCAGATGGTGGCAGCCGGAAGAGGCGGAAGATTCCTGAAGGATTTAACGATCTTCAGTTTATCCAAAACAAAGTATCTACTTGTCGAGAGGAGAGAGTCTAGAAACAATGAACTCTCGCCACCATAACAAACACAGGCAGTAGAGCTCCGGCCCTCCGCGGGACAGCTTACTTTGTGCACATTTTGCGCGGGTCGCTACGCTCCCATTTTCGCGCAAAACGCGCACAAAGTAAGCTGCCCCTGCTGTGGGCGTTGAGTAGACGCCTACCTTTTGAATAGGGTAGGAAAAAATGCCGAAAATACTGAGTGAAGAGCGAGTTGTTGAATATTCAACAGAATTCAAAGTTAGAGTGGTAGCTCTCACTAATCAACTGAAAGTAGATACGACTACTATCGCCAACATTATTGGTTTGCATCCAGTAATGGTGTATAGATGGCGACAGGAAAGTAGAGAAGGCAAGCTGGTCGAGAAGCCCAGTCGTAGAATAAGTATGACAAAAACAACGAAAAATCGGTCTCAAACCGATGATAAAGAGATAAGACGTCTAAAAAAGCAGGTCGAGAAATTGCAAAAGGAGAGTGATTTCCTAAAAAAGTGGGAAATGTACCTGAAAGATCCAAAGCTGAAAGATTCTCGTTCATAGCTCTTAATCGATCAGACTTTGGTGTCAGGTACTTATGTAGATACTTGAATGTTTCACCCCAAGGGTTTTATAAGTGGCTCAATCGAGATGAGAGCACTCGTGACATAGAGAATAGGCGAATTCTAGGGTGTATCGAAGCTATCTATACACAGCATGATGGTAATTATGGAAGTCCAAGAATTAGCGCAGAGCTGAAAGCTAATGGTGAACGAATAAATCACAAACGCGTTGAACGCCTTATGAGAGAGGCTGGAATCGTGGGGAAAGCTGGAAGGATCTATCGTCGACGCCCTTTGCCTGGAAATCCTTATATTAAGGTTGAAAACCTACAAAGAGAGCATGGTATGCCGAGTAAACCAGACTCTCAATGGGCTGGTGATGTAACCTATCTGAAGATCAATGGACAATGGCAATATTTAGCTGTGATTATTGATCTTTACTCCCGGAAAGTGTTGGGTTGGGAGTTGTCGGATACTCGAACTGTTGAGCTAACACTGTCAGCGCTAAATAAAGCTGTTCGTCGCAGAAATATAGAATCAGATCTAATATTTCACAGTGACCGAGGTTCTGAGTACGGTGCTTATGCATACCAAAGTCGACTCAAAGAACTGGGTATTGAGCCGAGCATGAACCGTCCAGGATTTATGAATGATAATGTGTATGTAGAATCATTTTTTCAAACACTGAAAACTGAGAGTTTCAAAGGATTTAATTTTGAATCCGTTGAGGAACTAAGAGCTAACTTAGCTTGGTATCTTGATAGGTACTATAACTTTAAAAGAAGACATGGTTCACTTGGGTTCAAAAGCCCAGATGAATATGAAAGAATGGCCGCATAAGATGAATATAAGGTGGCGTCTACTTTAAGGGGGGAGGCTTCGAGGCTTCCTACGCTCCGCTTCGGCTGTCCTTACTGGCAACGTTATGTTTTCACCCAATAGGAGATAAGGATGCTCTTCTGGATTGTATTGTTAGTTTTCGGTGTGCCACTTGTGGCTGTAATCATTCAGTCAGTAAAAACTAGTAAGGCGCGTAACGACAGGCTAGATGAAATACAAAAACGCCTAGCAGAGAAACAGCAAGAAGCTATTGATTCTAAGCTGGCTACAATGAAGGAAAAACGTCAAAAATCTCGGCCAAAAACGGGCAATTGTAATGTGCAAGATTCTTAAACATAACAAGTGACTATGGTTGTTCGTCAAGTTATTAAGTGTAGTAGTTCAGACTTGATCTGACAGTTACCGGTTTCTCAGGAGATGCTCTGTCAGGTCAAATTCAGTTTACGAGCTTTTCCTTCCAGATGCTTTTTCCATCTTCAAGAGTTGCTAACGGTGTTCGACCGCAACACTTCTTACCCTGATGAGTTCTCTCATTATTGTAATATGTGAGCCACTCGTCCAGATCCGTTTGTAACTCTTCTATTGATCCATAGATCTTGCGGCGTAATGAGGGTTGGTAGAACTCTTGTAAAATGGTCTTATGGAAGCGCTCACAGATTCCATTAGTTTGTGGATGTCTGGCTTTTGTCTTAGTGTGTTCTATTTCGTTCACACTTAGATATAACTGGTAGTCGTGCTGTTCCAATTTGCCACAATACTCCGTACCGCGATCAGTTAGGATACGCAGCACTGGTAGATCATGTAAGGCATAAAACGGTAGTACACGGTCATTCAGGAGGTCCGCCGCAGTGATTGGCGTTTTGGTGGTGTACAGCTTGCAATGAGCCACCTTTGCATAGGTATCGACATAGGTTTGTTGGTAAACACGTCCGACGCCCTTAAAGGTTCCTACATAGAAGGTATCCTGCGAGCCCAGATAACCTGGGTGTTGAGTATCAATTTCACCGCAGGCTTCATCATCATGCCGTTTTCTCTCCAAAGCCTGAACCTGTGACTCTGTGAGGATCAGTCCCTCCTCAGCGACCTTGGCCTCAAGTGCCTTTAATCGCAATTTGAAGTTAGCCAGGTCATGCCGTAACCAGATACTCCGAACGCCACTAGGGGACACAAATACACCGCGTTTACGCAGTTCATTGGAAACTCGAACCTGCCCATGGGCAGGCTCTTGGAGGGCATAAGTTAACACTGCCTCTTCAATGACTGTGTCAACACGGTTCTTGTGGTTGGGCACACGCCGGTTCTTCTCAAGAAGGGCGTCCACACCGCCACTTGAAACGGCTTCCTTATAGCGATAGAAAGTGTCTCTCGACACACCCAGCATCTTGCAAGCTTTGGAGATATTGCCGAGTTCTTCTGCCAGATTTAGCAATCCGGTCTTGTGTTTGATGATGCGATCATTAGTATGGATCATGGGGTTTATCCTTGGTTTTGCTTTTAGGTTTAGGCACCTTCATCAAAACCGGTAAACCCCTCTTTTTCAAGAGGATGTGTCAGATTTGGTCTGAACTAATACATATTAAGCCATACTTTCATCCCAGTAGGTGTTATTTTTTACCATCGTATTCAGGATCGTAATCTGCTTTCTCATGCAGGCAATCAGAGCGCCCTTTTTAGGTTTGCCAGCGTCGACTAATCGCTTGTACATCGGCTTTAGTTTGGGATGATGCTGTATGGTCGACATGATGGAAACAAACAAAACCGTTCGTACACGATGCCTTCCACCCCGAATATATCTCTTTCCCTGGATGCTGCCGCTATCACGGTTCATCGGGGCGATACCGACAAGTGCAGCGATTTCTTTACGGCTCAATTTTCCTAGCTCGGGAAGTTCACTCATCAATGTATAAGCCAATACATTTCCAATCCCTTTAGCGCTCAACAATAGGTCCCGCCTTTGCCTCCACTCAGACACACTGTTAACTAGTTTATCCAGTTGCTTGTCGATACCTTGTAACTCTTTCTTGATGGTGTTTAGAATGGCCTGTATAGGTTTGTGCACTGATTTAGGCATCCTCTGAAGTCGATTCTTTTGCATTGTGCTCATCTCTAAACACTGACTTCTTACCGCCAGTAAGTCACTGATCTCCCTAAGCTTTTCTGGCTTTAGCTCCGATAGTCTTGGCTTCATGGCCTCACCAAAATGTGCAATATCCATTGCATCTAGCTTGTCAGTTTTGGCGAGGCGCCCTGCGGATTTAGCGAAGCTTCTTATCTGTGAAGGGTTGCAAACAACAACAGGTAATCCTGCTTTGTCAGCGGCGCAAACAAACTCTAATTCGAGTCTTCTTGTAGACTCTATTAATACTCTTTGAGGTTTAAGAGGTTGTAATTGTTTAATGGCATCCTTAATGTCATTTTTATCATTGGCAACACTAAAGAATTGGCCAGTAGGTCTCAGATAAATATCGAGTTGTTTACTGCTGGTATCGATACCGACATTGATCTCTTGAGGTTCCATAAGATAAGCTATCTCCGACTTGCTATTCGGGCTCGAGGCCCACATGACTTTTCGAGTTATGCCTAGTGGTTGCTTATCATATTTATACTTGTTATCGGTCTTTTATTAGCAGGCTAGACAGCGAAATGTGATAAACAAGGCTTTCGGTGGCCGCTGAAGGTGGGACTCAATTTATCCGTCACTGAAAAGGACTTTCAACATCAGAATTGGGGAAGAACAACGATACAAGATAAATCTCATAAGGAAGTACAAGCTTATCACTTTGCTTGCAAAAATACTCGAATAAACCGCTAGCTTTGCACTACTCGTATTTAGGACGTCAGCCTATCGACAGTTGTTTCGAAGTAAATGTTGGAATGAAGGATATGAAAAATATAAAACTATACTTTTTCTCGCTGATACTTACAGTATCTTTTGCGGCCAATGCCATAGTCATTCGTCATGATATTGAAGATAATAAATATCAAATTCCTGCATCTACCTTTCCAGCGCTTGTTGACTTTCCAGGTGAAGGGCACGGTGTATTAATTTACCCTCATTGGGTTGCTACAGCTGCACATGTAGCTTGTATGCAGCATTGTATTGAGGAGATAATGATTGGCGGCCTATCGCGTAAGGTGGAGACAGTAATTGTACATCCAGGATACAAGGAACCACCTTCAACTCTTGTTGAAGATGCATTAGCCTCGGGTGATGGATCAAATTTGAGGGAGTTTTTGGCATTGTCCGATGATATTGCGCTTATTAAGCTTAAAGAGCCAATTGCCGATGTTGAACCGGTCTCTCTTTTTCTTGGTCGTGATGAGAAAGGCAAGACTGTCCAAATAATCGGCAAGGGGGCGACGGGTAATGGCTATGATGGAGTGGAGCCTCAAAGTCCCCATCGAACAACTTTACGCCGAGCTTATAATGTCATTTCTAATGTAGATACACGCTGGATTTCCTACAAATTCGATTCTCCAAAATCTGCTATTCCACTCGAGGGTGTATCGGGTGGTGGCGATAGTGGAAGCCCCGTTCTCATTAAGGATAATGAGAAATGGTATCTTGCTGGCCTTGCTTCGTGGGCCTCTAGTGAAAAAGACCTTCGTACATATCGTGGCCCACTTTACGGTGATCTAGGAAATAGCGTTCGTATTTCTCATTACGTAGTATGGATCGAAAGCATCATATCTGTCGAGGAACAAAAACAGAGTTCCGCGTTGACGAGAGGCTAGCGAAGCGTTGCTCGGCATGAGAAATATGACTTACGTACGTTTAGTAGACACCCTGCCTAATTAAGATTAGGCGAGTCGTGCTCACGAAACTACGTCGTTAAGCTTATGCAACAAGAGCATATTGAAGCGAGAAATGGCAAAGGCTTTCGATATAGTCAGCCCGTAGATGGGAGCATCAATGTCGCCGTCAACCTACTTAAGCGTTGCCTCGATGTGGATCGACCAAATTGCCGCTGGACCGGTGACATTACGTATATGTGGGTTATTGAGCAGTGGTTGTGCCTCATAGGAGTGATGGATTTGTACTCTAGACGTATTGGAAGTTGGGCATTCGACTCCCAGGTGACGGATGATTTGATACATCGAGTATTGAAAATGGCTCTAGAGCGACGATAAATAAAGCCTGGACTAATAGCTCACTCTGACAGGGGTGTGCAATATCGATCACAGAAATACCAGGATCTCTTGTCTGAAAGTAAGTGCAAGCCGAGTATGAGTCGCTAGGCTAACTGTTGTGATAATGCGGCAATGGAATCATTCTTTAGTAGGCCAAAAGTCGAGATAGTCTATGCCAGAGCATTCGAAAGCGAAGAGCAAGCAAGATCTAAGGTGTTTGAATTTTCTACAATAGGATTCGTAGGCACTCTGCATTGGGCTATGTAAGTCCAGCAGAGTATGAACGAAAATACGCATAGTTAGAGTGTCTACTTTTTGTAGGCAAGACCAGCATATGGTAAATATGAACATTGAAGGTGTAATGGAATATCTCTTTGAATTTAGGGTAGAGAACCTTCCTGCAGAAGCGCTGGCGGAAGTATTTGATCGCCTTATTTGGTGTGTAGCTGACAATGGCAAAGAAATATCTATTGTTCAAAAAAAGTGGCTTGAGGGTGAGTCATATGAAAAGTGCTCAATAGCTTTAGCTATGAATGAAATATTTCCATATGAAGAGGTCTCTGAGATGAAAGAGGCCTTTAGGGAAATAACAAAGAAATGGCCAGGGTTAGGCTCAAGGTGCAATGAGATAATAAATAGTAGGGTTAAGCAAAATGCATTACAAAAACGTTATAACTTCTAATGAAGATATTGGCAGTAGCACTTTTCCTTCTCTTAACTAGCTTTGCCTCAGCAGAGGAGTTCGTCGTCATTGGAAATCTTGATCTTCTAAAAGATACAGAAATCACGTCATCCGAGATTTGTTATGAAGACGATGAAGAGAGCTACCATCCTTGGGCAACATTCTACTTATACAAAATGGAAGTAGTTGCGTCTGTGGATGAGTGTGTGACTCGGAAACAGTTTAATGTCATCTATGATCGTCACGCCCTTATGAAGAATGACATCCACTCTGTTAAAGTGTCGCTAAAAGAACTGCCTGTGGGGAACAAGTTTGGAGCGTCCTATCAGGTCATCGAGATCCATGAGGCTCAGGAGTTATAACAAGTGCTGGCAAAAATACGCGCTTCGCACTTTGGACTCGCAACAAGTTGCTCGCCTGTGCGGCGGGCATTATGTGTCATTGAGCCATGAACCACTATAAGAAGAAGCTGATTTTCCTATTAATAGTTGGCTCGGTATTGATCCTACTCTATCGAGTGGTCGACTCATCTGGTCTCATCTCCAATGAGGCTACAGGCTTCCCTCCTTTTGGCTGGCATTGGTGGGTAGCAATCGCATACTGGTTGTTCGTCATCACATATGTTTTTCGCTTCAACTGTCCTAAATGTAAAAAGCCGCAGATAATCAGAGGCAACAGCATAAAACAATGGCATTGGCCAAGTGAGTCATGCTGGTCTTGCAATCACAAATTTAGGCAACACAGTGGCAGCACATAGTAAATCAATCAATGGCGCCCCTACTGGGCTGGACCTCTACTCCGCAGCTTCGCCGCCGCGTTCCGGCCCATTATTGAGGCGGTAGGCCGTATTATTTTTCGTAGTAATTGAAGCCGTAGTGCCACTAAGTAGCATCCGGTATTGAGCAATTTTACTGATTGTTCTTCAGGCAGTTTCGCGGGGAGTGCCAGTAATATAGAAATTGGTTGGGTAAAGTACGGTATTCTTCCCTTGTAAATATTGGGCAGCGGCCAGCCAAACTATGGCTGGCAGAGTGCTAGTAGTCGGTCCAGGGCGCGCCAGCCATAACCAAACTAGGCAAGCTCGCCCAACCCATTCGGGGCTAGGCTGGATAGCTTACGTGTTGCTTCGGCAGCCCTTGCTGGCAACGTTAGCTGTAATATGAATAAATCAATTTATCAAGACATACACAGGAATGAATTTACAGATACCGATATTTGGCAAGCCATACGTGATGACGATGTTGATTCGTTATTAGTAATTCCATTGAAGCTAGGCTTTTGTCATGAAAGTTGGCGATTTTCTCAAGAGATCTGTGGTAAGTTGATTGAACACCTAAATGAGAATGTTAGAGCCAGTGTAATTCGCGGATTCAGTTACACTGCGAAAACGTATTCAAAGCTAGAAAAAAATATAGTTAAGCCTTATTTACTCAAGGCGCTAAAAGACGAAAGTGAATGGGTTAGGATGTATGCTCAAGACGCGGTTGATGATATTAATAATGATATGGGTTGGAGCATTGGTAGAGTGAAAGCTAATAAAGATATGCGGAAACGCGGCAACAGCTAACAAGGCGTTGAAGCGCAGCGTCCAGAGCTGAACGCGACGTTATACAGTAAAAGGATTTGGAGATTGTATGTCTAAAAGAACCACAAACAATGTAGTGGCGAGCGTTTGGTTTGTTCTTGCGTTTATAGTCTGTATGTTTGTCCCATTATCAATTTGCCAAAAAAGCAACCATCCTAATTTCTCCAGCACTCATTGGGATAGGTATATTACTGGTTTTCATGGGGAGGCAAAGAACACAAAAGTGGCAACTACAAGACGAAAAGTTTAGCACCATTATTAGGTATATAGGTTTTACTACAAGTTTCTTTGCTTGTTTAAGCATCATATTCGGAGGTATTAGCTAGCTTGCCGTATAACAAGGCGCTTAACACGTGTGCTGCTGCGTGCCACACTGGAACAATAACGCAGCGGCGTTTCGCGATTGTGAGGCTACGTCACTGCTCGTTAGCTTAGCGTTAACTTCCCTCAGAAATTATGAACCTTTATACTGTTACGATAGATTTTGAAGATCACACCAGGGTCATTGAGCAGGTGGAGTGCTCGAATGAGATAGATGCGCTTCATAAAGTGTTACGCTAAGCTGAAGCATTAGACCACCATGACAAGAAAGCGATAGAAGATACAATCAAGACATATCTGCAGGTTACCCATATAGCTATGGGATACAAAGGAGTTTGGATTTGGCATCATTGTAATTTTGAAAACGAAAAAGTCGAAGATATATACGGTGGGTCTATCATACAAACTGATAAAAATAGGGCTGCCCTTGAGGGTGGCAGTTAATAAGTAAAGGCAGCGGGTGCTTCGCACCGCTGCATTGGGCGTTATGCGTCTATAAATTTAGGGTGAAATGGAGCTTCAATGATGAAGTCTAAAAATGTTTCAATTCTAACAGCTTTGGCTTTCGCTGCGATTGGTGTTGTGGTAAGTGTTCAAGCTTCACAAGATAGTTCTCATAATGTTGCTGATCTTAAGGCGCAATTAAAGAGTAATGAGAAACAAATTAGTGAGCTAAAAAAGAAAATTGAAAATCTCGAAGCTAGGTTGGGCAATGTGGAAATTGGCTTGGGTAAAACACAATCAGAACTAGAGTGGAAAGTACAGCCTTTGGCTTCAGAGATCCAATAGCCCACCGGAGGTGCGCCACGCATAACCAGGCAATGCAGCTGGCGGCCAATCCTGATTGCAGCGTTATGTGGCTATCAGGTCAAAGCGGAAATGAATATTAGAAATTTTGTTGCGTTTGTTCTTGTTGTCTCTGCATCAATATTATTGGGTGGCGCCTTGTGGTCTTTAGCGAGTATATATACTTGCCCAGAGGGTACACCGGATTGTGAGGGATGGGCTATTTGGGGTGGCTATGTACTAGGTCCAACAAGCTTTGGGCTTCTATTTGGTGGAATAGCTCTGTATAAAAGGTATAGCGCCTGGTTCCAGCTTGTTGCAGCCCTTGGGTTAGTATAGGGCGTGTATTGGGGGTTTGTGTGAAACCGCATAATAATCACAGGCAGGTTGCTCGGGCCTGCGCGGGACAGCTTACTTTGTGCACGTTTTGCGCGGTTCGCTGCGCTTCCATTTTCGCGCAAAACGTGCACAAAGTAAGCCGCCCCTGCCGGCGGCGTTAACTTCAAGACTTACCCACGTTTAGTCGACACCCTATATAGTTAGGTTTAGACCTAGCACGGAAGTGTATCATGGGTAAGAAAAGAACTCAGGCGTATACAGAGGAGTTCCGCAGAGAAGCAGTTAAGAGAGCGGAAAAGCCTGGAGCAACAACGGCTTCTGTGGCACGAGAACTAGGCGTCAGCGCACAGCAGATCTACAACTGGCGTCGTCAATTTAATCGACTGTCTGATAAGCAATTCAATAGCTTAGACGCTGTCGACTATTCCAAACAGGAAAGCGCTGAAGTTCGTAAACTCAAGAAGGAACTGCATGAAGCTCGTCAGGAGGTTGAGTTTCTAAAAAGGGTAGCTGCGTACTTTGCGAATCAGCAAGAGTAAATACGCACTGATGCAAGTGTATGTAGGGTCATCCCCGGTTAGCTTGATGTGTCGGTGTTTAGAAGTCTCAAGATCGGGTTATTGTCGAAGGCGGGGGCGATTGCCATCTGCTCGCACGATTAGAAAGATACGAACAATCGAGAAAATCTGAGAGACGTTTACTGAGTTTAAAGGCCGTTATGGCGCGCCTAGAACCGCTTGTGAGCTTCAAGAGTTAGGTGAGCCATGCTCACGAACTACGTCGCTAAGCTTATGCAGCAGGAGCATGAGAAGCGGCAAAGGTTTTAGGTATCGCCAGCAACCTACTAAAGCGTTGATTCGATGGGGATCGACCAAATTGCCCCTGAACCAGTTACATTACGAATATCTGGGTTCTGAAGTGGTTGCTGTACCTTACGGTAGTTATGGATCTGTGCTCTCGACGTGTTGTAGGTTGGGCATTCGATTCCCGGATGACAGATGAATTGACAAGTGGAGCACTGAAAATGGCTCTAGAACGACGACCAATAAAGCCTGGACCAATAGTTCACTCTGACAGGGGTGTGCAATATCGTTCGCAGAAATACCAGGATCTCTTGTCCGAAAGCAAGTGCAAGCCGAGTATGAGTCGCCAGGCAAACTGTTGGGATAATACGGCAATGGGATCATTCTTTAGCAGGCTAAAAGTCGAGCAGGTTTATGCTGGAATATTCGAAAGCGAAGAATAAGTAAGGTCTGAGAAATTTGAATACATTGAGATTTTCTACAATAGAGTTCATAGGCGCCCTGCATTGGGCTATGTATGTCGAGCATAGCATGAGCGTAAATATACATAGTTAGAGTTTCTACTTTTTGTAGGTAAGACCAGTATTGTGTGTTTGGCTGGTTGTCGCTCCAGTCATATGGATTGTTGCTTATCTATAATTCTCCTGGCTGTACATCTTGATTTGTAATGAGTTCTAGCTCCTTGTTCATTAAAAGAATGTGCAGTAGTTACATAAACCTGAAGACAGTGTTAGATAGTCGCTAAGGTTAAGTTTTTATACTCTCTCGGTAATATCGTAGCTGGTTGAGGCTTTCCAAATTAGAGATCCAAATAGTATTTGAGTCACAGAGGTACCTAGAGCAAACTAAGGTTGAGGGCGGACGGCAGCTGGGATCATGAGGGAGTCTCAACTATTGTACTTAGATGATTGCCCTCCAAAAGTAACTGTCTAAATTGTCATTTATGAAATAAGCGACTGTAATAGAGGCGTGTTAATAAGAGTTTGGCTGTTTTTTATTTGATTTTTTTTAGATTGGGTTGGTAAAGCGTTAAATATTAATTTTTTCTTGTATTTTGCATTTTTATTTGTTGGAATTTGTGCCACCTTCAGGCCAGATAATCTTAGTTAAAATGCTTCCATTTTTTAGGGTGTTCGCTTTTTTCCAGGCAATCTTTTTCACGGTATTCGCACATGGGATCGATCTTACAGGGCCCGATACTGATGCGGATGGTGAGTATTCTCTTTCTTATACACCGGTTTCGACATTAAGTGCTTCAAAAGTGTATTTGAAAGAGTTTAAAGATGGTACGTTTGTACGAAGCGTTTCACTTTTT
Source organism: Microbulbifer maximicatervae (SeqCode) (assembly GCF_052466985.1). NCBI lineage: Bacteria > Pseudomonadati > Pseudomonadota > Gammaproteobacteria > Cellvibrionales > Microbulbiferaceae > Microbulbifer > Microbulbifer maximicatervae (SeqCode). The sequence goes on along the minus strand of NZ_CP174298.1, from coordinate 1,736,590 downwards.
ACTGGTAACCCATCATCAGAACATATTGCACCAATCAGTGTGACATCTTCAGGGAAGTACTCCTATGAATATTGGGGGGAATTTTGCGATGTGGATGACGGGGACTTATCTCCTCCTGATGATCAAATTATCACTTGTCATCAGCCATCGGTCTTGAAGCTTGCGTCACATACGATCAAAGTAGCTCTGAAGCCAAATGCTCCCTCGAGCATCAACTATGATCCAGAAACAGTCGAAGGGGTAAATGTAGATACTGATGGAAAATTCTCTATAGAATGGACAGAATCGAATGGGTCATCAGTAGTTTCTGGTTATCAATGGTGCGAAGAAGTGAATGGCACCTGGGAGGACGAAAGTAGTTGCCCTGAAGAGAAAGGTAATACTCTTACAGGTTCTCTACCTAGATCTACATCCACAATGGCAAATGGTAAGTATCGGTATAAGGTCCGTGCTTATGTAAATGTTGACGATTATTATGAATATAGTGGCTGGGTTGACTCTGAAATTTTAGAGGTAAAACATTACCCCGGACAGATATCCAACTGGATACTACCTAATGGAAGTTCTTTGCCGGGTGTTAGTTTTGAATTGCGATGGGACTCTGTCGCAGACCCGGATCCATCTGCCCCTGTTTCTCACTATGAATTACAATGGAGCAATGATGGCTCTAATTATTGGGATATTTCTCTTGAAGAAGATTCAAGTGGAATTGATCCTAGTAGAGTCACATATACAACGATCGATCTGGGAGAGCTAGTGGAGCCTGATGATGTTGTTGAGACTTCAAATATTTTGGTTCCCATTACGTTAGGCGATATTACTTTTTTTGTTCCAGCTACTTCGAGTGAGGAGCCTGAGTATTCAGACTTATATACTTTCCGGGTCCGAGCTTGCAATGAGTCAGGTTGTGGGGATTGGTCTACTATAAAACAATTGACCACACCGGAACCTCCAGAGCCCGAATTTTCTGCAGATTTGCCAGAAGAAATTTTCACGTTAGATCAAACTATTACTTGGGATGATGTGGGCGCAAGTAGTTACAGACTAAAGCGCATGGTTTTAGGTGGGGAAGAGGAAGGTTGTATCGTAGAGGAAGATGGTAATTGCTGGTTGACGGTGGTCCCACAAGCAACTTCAGTTTTCCAGTATTTTACAGGTGGAAGTCAGCCTGGGACTTATCAGTATAAGCTTGAAGCGTGTAATGATTTCAACCAGTGTTCATCCGTATCCAGCTCCTGGATAGAGGTCCACAATCTTGCCAATACCGGTGAACTACCTGCTGTCAGTACCGAAGCTCCTACTGCTCCTGGAACACTGCCATATAGTGCCGATGTGAACGTTACCGGTAATGCGGTAATCAATATTCCCCTCCAGACTGCGCCTGGTGTTAATGGGTTGCAGCCTAATTTATCTCTGCGTTATACCAGCGCCCGCTTTCAGAAGCGGATGAATGAGGCATTACCTGAGGATATTCTTGGGTATGGTTGGCGTTTGGGTGGACTAAGTAGTATTCGTCGCTGTGTAGTGAATAGGCCAGATGGTGCGAGTGTTCTGCTGAGTAACTTAGATTCTCTCTGCTTGGATGGCGAGCCCCTCACCCTTTTGTCGGGTTCTTATTGGGAGGAGGGAGCTTTATATCGAACCTTGAGGGACAGCTCTCGTCTAATTGAGTTACATAAAAATGAAGATGGAAAGGTTTGGTTTGAAGTAAATCATCCGAACGGCTCTGTGTATGAGTATGGAGCTACTGTGGATAGTCGCCTCAGGGGGGAGGAGTCAACTCATTTTGCCTGGAGTCTTAATAAGGTTACCGATGCTTTCGGTAATACTATGGACTACAAATACCATCGCGATCTTTTTGAGGGAATTAATTACCCTCTAGAAATCACTTATGGTAATCAGGGGGATGCAAAAATTGAATTCCAGTACGGAACTCGTACAGATGCTCCACCAGTGCCGCTACAGGAAATCCAACAAGAACAGTTGGTACTACTGCACCATATTCGTGTTTACTTAGATGAAAACTTGCAAAGAGAATATAAGCTGATCTCTGAAGAAGAGCCTGCTGATGCGGATCAAGATCATTATCGTCGTTTAAAGCAGGTGCAGTTGTGTGCTTATGACGAGAGCGGTAATAACCGGCAGTGTCTAAATCCTCTGGAATTCGGTTGGGAATACACTGATCCTGCTATTCCGGATGATTTTGAAACAGGTATCGAAACGGTTACTAATGGCTATGGTGCCCAAACCAAGTTTACCCTTGAGAGAATTTCTGATAATCCAGGGGAAGAGGATGTAGGCCGCTTTAATGAAGGGGTTACACTTTTTGGAGAGGTGGGTACCATTCCTGGGGTCAGTGCCACACAGTCGGACAATGGCGATTATCGAACGGTGGTGACAAAGGTACATCGATCCAATGGCTATAGCGGTGATTGGCATGTTACTGAGTACGCTTACCAGGGGGTTGGTCTAACAAGCGATTTAAACTGGGGGTTCCTTGGCTACAGTGCTCAGCGAATTTATGACGAAGAGGCTGATATTGTAACTTATCGCCAATTTCGCCAGGATTTTCCATACTTTGGTAAAGTTGCCAGGCAGGTTCAATACCATGGTAGCTATCAGTTTGGTGAGCTCCTAACGCAACAGCGATTTAGCTACGATCTATTAGCCCTGAGCACAGGATATGGCACTACCTATATACCGTATGTTTCCCAAAGTTTGAATGCGATATTAGAGGGGGGCCAAATACTCGGATATACACTTAATGATAATACGCTTCAGCTAGAAACCGATGATAACTATGGTGACCTTCATAGTGGCTCAGTCAATATCAAGCGTGCTGTCGAATCCGTCCAAATCGACGATACCCAAAGTGTATGGGGTGTTGCAAAGCCCGTGACAGAGTACGGGAACGTTGAGCGTAGTGTTGAGCGCACAACTCTGTTAGATAATCGGACAGATGGAAGCTGGTTAATAGGTTTTATCAGCGCACAGGAGCAGCGTCATTTCCGAGGTGAGGTCACTGGAGCACCTGATCAGGAGTCCAGTGTAATTGCCACGCCCTATGGCGATACTAATCGTGTATATACCGTAACCCAATATCCGGAAGACACTGAGTATCAGGTGGTTTCCACATATGAATACGATGCTTATGGCAATGTGGTTGATGAAAGTGTCGTTGGGCAGGTAGATGGAGCCATTAATGGCGTTACTACACAAACCCGTGGCACCTCGGTAATCGGAGCGTTGACGGATCGACGCTACCCAAGCACCTTGAGGAATACACTTGGCCATGAGGTTTATGCGGAATATGATAGCCGTTTCGGCAGTGTCACTCACATAACGGATAGTAATGAGCAGTCGACTGAAATTGAGTTTGATCCTTTCGGACGTGAAGTGAAGGCAACCAATTCAGATGGTGTAGCGTTTACCAGTCAATATAATTTTTGTCATGGAATTTGCCCAACGGTCGGCGGGATAGAAGCCTCATACTGGGTGCAGACCAGTTCTGCAATCACGCCGACAACAGAATATTATTACGATCAGCTTGGTCGCTTAGTACAGAAAGATATCCAGACGTTTTCTGGAAACAGTAATGTTTCCCGTCTTGAGTATAGATTTGATACTCAGGGGCGCCTTGAATTTGAGACTGCTCCTTTCTTTGCTGCGCATACAGTAGTCTCTGATAGCGACAAACCAAAAACAAGTTACGACTATGACCAGCGTAATCGAATCGAATATATCGACAAAGCTGGCGGTGGCAGTGTAGAAATCGATTACAGTGTTGAAGATACTGGCAGTAGTAAGTTCGTGAAAGTTAGCGTAACAGAGTCTGTAGTAGCTAACAGTGGTACCAGTATCCAAGTAAAGGATCAGTATTACGATCTTCTTGGAGATCTGGTAAGAACCATAGATGATGCGACGGGTGAAGCCGTTGTTACTGATTACACCTATGATGGTGGTGGTTTTGCAGAAACAGTAAAGGTCACCGGTAATGGGCGAGATTTCGAATCTAACTTTATTGTTGACCATGCAGGCTTCCGGACCAGTCTTACTGACCCCAATGTGGGAACAGTAACGAGCAGTTACAATGCTTTTGGGGAGCTGGAGCGTCAGATAGATAACAAAAATCAAAGTATTAGTTATTTGTATGACGAACTAGGCCGATTGCTCGAAAGGGAGGATGAAGATGGGGTGGCACAATGGAAGTACGATGCCGCGAATGCGATAGGTAATTTAGAGAACCGTAGCTATAGCGAGAATGGTAGTGAAGTATTCTTTGAGAAATACAGTTACGATTCGGATAGCAAGTTAGCTTCTGTAGAAACACAGTTGCTAGTCAATGGGACAAGCGCTAGCTACCAGCATAGCTACGGTTACGATAGCTATGGTCGCATCCACAGGGTCACTTATCCAAATGGTACCGAAGCCTATTATCACTATAATGATCGCGGCTATATGGAAAGCCTAAGCAACGATGCGGCAGGTGTTAATTCTCTACAAACTTTCGATAGCATTAATGCGTGGGGCCAGATAGAGCAGGAAACTTACGGCAATGGTGTGGTAACCAATCGTACCTATAATCCAAATACCGGGCGATTGGAGACGATTAATACCGGCAGTGGGTTGCTGCAAAATAATGAATATCATTGGCGCTCAAATGGCACTTTGGAAAGCCGGTTGACCTATAGCGCCGGTAATGTATTACGGCAGCAAGAGGATTTCAGTTATGATGGCCTGAACCGTCTGCGCGATGCCTCTATTGTCGTTGGTGGAGATCGGGTCCTCAGTACCCAATATGACAAACTGGGTAATATCCTTTCTAAAACATCCAGTGTTGATCTAGATACGCAGGTGACGGGTTACCAGTATGGTGAGTTCGGTAATGCCGGCCCCAATGCAGTTAGTGGTGTCAGCATTAATAATGTCGCCCATAATTTGTACTATGACGAAAATGGTGCGATAGAGCGCTACGATGCCGCAACGGGTGATGATAAGTGGATCAGCTGGAATGCTCGGCAGCTGCCTACGGAAATTGTGCTGGGTACTAGCCAGAGTGATAGCACTCCAACTGCCAGAGACCGCTTTAAATACGGCCCGGATGGCCAACGATATTACCGTGAAAGTAGCTGGATGGAGGATGGCCAACTTAAAACTGAGAAGGCGTATATCATTGGTGACTTCGAGGTAATCTGGCCTGAACACGATCCATCTATCTGGAGAGTGCAGAAAACCACTCTAAGCGGTTCTGTCCAGCATCTTGCTATTACAGATCCTGCATCAATTTCTACTTCTACAGCTGAGTATCAGTACCTGCATCGTGATCACCTGGGTTCAATCGAGAAGATTACGGACAGTAGTGGTGTAGAAATTCTGGGTATGGCCTTTAATCCGGATGGAAGTCGACGCACTGAAGATTGGAGCGCTGACCTGGATATACAGCAGGTTTTGGAAACATTGGTCACAGTGCAACATATCACCAGTAAACGGGGCTACACCGGCCATGAGCATCTGGATCGGACCGGCCTAATCCATATGAATGGCCGTATCTACGATCCCACATTGGGCCGTTTCTTAAGTCCCGATCCGATTGTGCAGCAGCCAACCTATAGCCAGAGCTGGAACCGCTATAGCTATGTTTTTAATAGCCCTTTGAGTTTTACCGATCCCAGTGGTTATGAAGCTGAGGGTGGTGGAGACGATGGACCTAAAGATGATGGTGAAGTAATCGTGTGGGGGACTCCGCTTGAGCCCACAACTACTTATCTCCCTGGTATCGATGATGGGGTTTTGGATCCCGTAAGTTCTCCACCAGGCGTATCTGGTGGTGGCTCGAGCTCATCCGATAGCTCAGGGGAGGGGGAAGAGGAAGAGCAAGATGGAGATCAGTGTGATTCAAGCAATATCTGCAGAACTGTGACCGGGGAGACTTATAATGACGGCGAAGTGGTTGTGGTTGGAGAAAAAGATGCAAATAGCGCTCAAATGAAGTTTGAGAGCTTATTTGGACTTTCGAAACAAGAGTTTATCTCTCTTTCTAACGCAGAGCGGATACGTCACCTAAGGCAAGAGATTTCAATGCTTGAGACTAAAACAAAGGTCAGGGAGTGGAAAATAAAAGCTGAACAGGCACGCTTTAGAAGGTACCATGGAACTCTGGAGGTATCTGTTGAGGGTGTTTCAAATCTAGATCCTGAGCTGGCACAGATGACACCTCTTTACCAAGAAATATTAAAAGCAGTGCCGATTCGTGGGAGTACTGCGAGATTGGATGGGTTTATAAATATAGTTTTGTACCCAGCAGTTGAAAAGTTTGAGAGTTCTGGTCGGGATTGATTGGCTTCTTAAGTTGGGATTTTAAATGTTAAAAATTGTCCAAACGGTTCGACATTTATTTAGCCAAAGGGCTTTGTTTTTTTTGTTAATTATAATATACCCTTTAATTGGAAATTCTTATGCTGAGAGCCAGCATGATGAGTTTGAAGAAGTTTTTTCTGAATATTTAGTGGCTTCTGGAGAGTATTTTTGTGTTTCTGAGCTGTTTACTTTATGCTTTAGCGACGAGGATATCGAGTGCGGTTCTGAGTCGGAAGAGTATAAATTATTATGTTTGAGCTCTGTTAAGCCATTGTACTCTTCTGGATCAATTGAATTTGATCCTAACGTTGTTTTAAATAAATACTTGAACTGTATCGTAGATAAACAGTTGGGTTCATTTTCTGAATCTAGGAAGAGTTCTTATAAGAGGTGTTTGGGGGCGAGATTTAAAAATAAGTGAGTCTTATAGGTTGCAAAGGCGGTGTCGCAGGTCTTAATGTTCAACCTACAGTAGAAACTGGTGGTTTTTTGATCTACCGCAGATTGCTTTCTCTATTATTGTGGACTTGCCTTTTTTATTTATAGTGGTTGACTATCGGTCTGATGGCATCATTGAGATGAAAGGGGCGAAAGTATCAAGTATTGTAGCGTTAAGTATAGTTTTTATATTCGGGTCATTTGTCCTAGTTAGCGTTATATTGACGGTCAAAGATATGGTAACAGTTGAGTGAAAAGGCTGGTGATCTCTCCAGTAATGAATACTGAGAGGTATTCATTGGTGCTCTTAAGTTAGTTGCAAATGATTTAACAAAGCCTGATGAGGCGATATACCATAAGATTGACTGGTGGGTGTTCGTCCTCATTCTTGTAAGAGTAAAGGCCAATCTTGCCAACCTCTTACTCGAGTTCATTCCGGATATAGTCGACAGTCTTGCGTAATCGTGTAAGGTGCTTACCAAAGTCGGCTAGGTTCACGTTATTGTATTTGCGTATGGGTAGATTATTCGTTTTATTGACTCGCTTGATAGTGTGATAATGGTTAGCCTGTTGAATCAAAGTTTCCAGTTTTTCACAGGTAAACTTCGGTATTAGCTTTATTCTTGTCGGTTGCTGATTATGTTTAGCTCAAATGCGAAGTGGCATTTTTTTTGAGGTATTGGCTAATCTTGGGATTATGATATCAAATCCTGTGAGTATTCTTTATCCGTTAATTTAATCGAAAAAGTCCTCGCGCTAAAATTAGAGCTTCCACACATCGTGCGAGGAGTATGAAATCCGCTCAGGTGGCCGAAGTTGCCGAGCTCGCTTTGGGGAAGTATCGCTGAGACCTTTATCACTTACGAGACTGAAGAGGGTGTTCGTTAAGGTAAAAAGCCGGCTAATGTGATTGTTATTAATGTGTGGTTTTTTAGACTGGGGTCGACACACAATTACTTACAGTATGATCCTGTAGGTTAACTAGAAAGCCCGGAGTTGAAAAACGGTCAGCTAAAGCTACACTCACCGCTGACAAAGTCGATCAGACCTTAGGTATCCATAGTATCCACACCGGAGAAGTTTTGCGGGATAGAGCCACACTCGAGTGCTGCGAAGTACTGGCACACTTCGAGTAGAGGTGATTAGTTTCGTCGTGGAAATTTATACTCATCTATAGATAGGCAGGCTACAGCAAGTCGAGATCTGGGATAGCATTGTACTAGTCGAAGCGTGCTTTCAACAATGGAGTTGATTTGGCCTTGGCGTAATGAGTTGAAGTTCGGTTTATATTTAGCTCAGTTGATGTCTATTGGGTGCGCCAAATCGCTAATGATTAGTATTCCCTGTTTTTTAGTCGAGGTTAGGCAGGTATTAGGGGAGGGCTCGATTATTTTTGTGTCTTCTTATTGGTCTAGAGGTGTTTCTATTTTGTTGTTTTATTCTTCCTTATTAGCTTTTTCTTGTTTCAGTCGGTTAGACATTTTATAATGCCATGCTAGATAAATATCTAAGATTAAAATTTGGTTGTTCAGGCATCCTGAGCCGATATTTTTATCTATAAATAACATCATCCAATTAATAAATTTTAAGGGTTGGAATGAAAAATATACTTTGGATTTCACTTTTAATGACCGCAGTTAATGCCAGTGCAAGCTCTATATGTGAAGGGGAAGTTGATAGAGTGCAATTGACGCGTGGCGGTTATGTTGAGCTTATTTCTAACGAATTATATGGGTCATCTGAGGGGCGGCGTATTTGTAATATGTCCAGTTCATGGAATATTGTAACCCCTGAAACTTGTAAGGGTTGGTATTCATTAGTTTTGGCTTCAATTGCGCAGCAGTCTGCTATTAGAATACAGTATAACGAAGGTGGCACTTGTGCTGAGCAACCTATTTGGGCTGACTCTAATTCCCCTTGGATGTTGTCAAATATCTAATTTGTAATCGGTTGTAACAGCCTATTTTAAGTGAACTGCGAAACTTCTATATGGATTCGGGTCGCTTTAGATCAAGTGGGCTTGATCTAAAGCGAGGGCAATCTCACCTATCCTATAATTCCGAAAGAGGCTCCAGGTATAGAGTCTTAAGCCTTTGGTCGGGAGGCGACATGCAACTCTGATTTGAGCGCCTCCCTACTGTTAGTGGGTTGTTTGAAAATGAAGGGGAATTAAATAAAAAGCTTGGGATGGTTGAGTGCTGCCTTACCGGTGTTTTATAAGTAGATTTTCTTATTAGGTTGGGGGCGAGGGGTAAGTAAGTCTTATTACTCCCATATGATTATTGCATGTTAATTGTTTTGGTGTACATAAGTCTTCAGGGCCACACATTCTGAACGGTCAGCGCATTAGCGGTCGGCTGCACTAATTTTCATCCATGACCTTAAGAAATGAGGATAGATTTGACTTGGAAGCCTTCAGAACATTGCGTCGAAATATTCTGCCTGTAAGGTTGTAGATCAAAAGGAAATAACGCTTAGTTATCAGGACTTTAAGTTATATTGTTATCCCGGCAGAGGTTTTTATAGAGTTTAGGATGGGAAGTTGCTTTCTCATTCAAAAGATAGGAGTAATCTTTTTAGGGTTACTAGTGTTGACCAATCGTTTATATATTGGCTTTAAGTTTGGATAATGTAATGTGGCCGGTATAATTATAGGTATCCAGTTTAGTTTGCGGCACAAACGAACTCTAATTTAACTCTTCCTGAAGCTCCTTTTAATACTCTTTGAGGTTTAAGCTGGGTGAAAATTAAAGATAGCCAAAGAATACTCTGTGTAGGGTTAGTGTTTAATTTTGTAATGCGTCCATAGGGCGGCAAATAAGTAGAGTAATAAATGCTAGTCATATTCTAGGTGTGGATAGGTTAAAGGACATTTTTCTCTATTGGCAAAAATCAATCAGAAGACCTATCTGAATATTGGTTAATAATCCTAACAAAACCCTCAGTGTATTTCGGTGGATTTATCTATTGCTGATCTCATAAATAGAAGCATAGATATATAGATGGAAACTAGCAAGGGCGCTCAGTGCTTTATCTCTGCCGCCCTTGCCACTAGCGATAACTCATGCAATTAAGTTGTACTCTAATTCTTAACTGCATACCACAATGAACTCGATGTATTATTAGAATTGTTAATTATGCTAGTCCTCAGGGGGTGGCGGTGGTTCGCTAGGGCTGTGCGGTGCGAGGGCAATTAGTAGAGTAACAACGCAGATTGCCTTCATTGTGAGGCCGCCAAGCAAACAAAAAATTAAAGCAAGAGAGTCGTCGTGAAGGTAGGTTAAGACGGGAAACAGCTGTGGTCTTTCCGGTGGTCGACCTTCCTGAATAGCCTCAACTAGGCGCTTTCCTTCTTCACTAATTTCTATTCTGCTTACAAGTGCTTGTCGAAGAGTTAAGAGCCATTTCTCCGTAGTGCCATACTTATTTAATCCCTCTTTAAGAGCTGTCGCCAATGTTTCATCGACCTCTGTATTGGCGCGTATCTTTATCAAAAGAGAATCCGCATCAAGCCTTAGAATTTCTGAAAGACTCTCCTTGAGTTGATCAAGAGATTCAAGTGCAGTCTGAGACGCTTCAATCATGCACTCAAGTGATTGAAGCATATACAACGACCAGACGTCTAATGTCCCGGAGGAAGTTAGTAACTCATCGTAGTATTTTGAATCTACCGCGAGACTATCTTCAATCCGTGTTGCTGCAAGGATTTTAGCGCGAAATGATCGATAAGACTTAAAGTCCCTGGCTGTCGTATCTGTTGCAGCAATCGTTGTTGCTGCCGTAAGTTCCATTATGTCTTCCATTGTCCATTTCCATTGTCCAATATGATTTAATAATGCGGTGGGGACAGTAATTATTTTATGTGGGCCAATCAAGCTGTTGTAAGGTTTTGTAATTTCCGTCATTGGCGGATAGAGTAACTATTATGTGTTTGTCATTTGGTCTTTTGTGACAATAAACAGTGAAGGGTTTAAATTATAAGTATTGTTTATTTCTGTTGTGAGTAAATTGAGAGCTCTTAAGTTGAATTTGATATATTGTTAGCTTAAGTAGTGATTCTGCAGTTGTAGATTTTGTTAATTGTTTAAGGTGGGTTTACCTTTGAGGTCTGAGTAAGGTGCTGCAGAAGGTAACCTTATTGTCTCAAGCTTGCCTTAATCGCTTTAGAGGCTGTTTTTAATAACTTTTGTAAATTTATCCGGCTAAGAATTCTCCTGTAATCTTTTGGTGCTGTGTTTTAATTGTGCTTTTGTAAGCCTTTATATCCAGCGTGTTATGATTTTTATGGGGACTTCACTGGAGTAGCTTAGTTGAGTAGTTGTTGAATCCTGGTGGAACTTAGAAGTCGGCGAGTCTGTGGTTAGTTTGGTGGATAAGTTTACATGCTTTTTGGGGGGGGGTATTTGATCAATCGGTGGTATAGCTTTCTGGGGTGGGAAGTATTCTGTTTTATAAAAACACAGAGCCCAAAGGGCCCTGTATTGTTTCGGCTAGTATGAGTCAGATTGCTTGAGTTCCTGGATTATTATTTATCCACCAAGAATTTTCCATGGATCGCTTGTATTTTTTTGAGTTTGATCAAGCAAAACAGATACCTGTAGTTAAGAGACGTATTAATAGTTGTCATTCGTTAGAACTTTACGGGCTGATCGTTTCAATTTTTAAGGCGTTACAAGGCTAAAATTACGATCAAATTTATCAAATAACCGCCCGAATTTTATTAGGGCCAAAGGATTTCCGCTTACCTTGAGTCGACCATCTTTGATTAGAGTAGGGGCGCCTACTAACCCGCTAAACATCATACGTAAGTCGGTACTGTTCAGAGCGAGGCTGGCAGAGGGCTCGCTACTGTGTCGGCCGGGGTAGCCGTGCAGTACCCCATTTTGCACTACGACTAAGTACTTTTCTCCAGTGTCAGTCATATCGATATTTAAGCGGATATCTGCATCTGCCGCTTTCTCACCGTTAAGGCGCACCGCCATCGCGTCGAAAAGCAGCTGGAGAGGGACTCGCGCTACTATTTCTTCATCGGGCAGTATTTCTTCACGGTATTCGATACCATGACGCAATTCCTTGGCTCCGGAGAGATAAAAGTTGCGCCAGATACCAGATTCTGACTGATAGCCGAGTTGCTCTAGGCTGTCAGCCAATAGGTAACGGGCTTGCTCGTTCTCAGGTTCAGCGAAAACCAAGTGCTTTAGCACCATGGCTACCCAGCGATAATTGCCCTGGGCAAAATCCTGTCGGGCCCGAGCCATAATGGCTTCTCCCCCCCCCATGTAGTCGATGTAGTGCTCTGCAGCTTCTTCCTGAGGAATAGGGTGGAGGTTTGCTGGGTTGCCATCGAAATAACCCAAATAGCGATTGTAAACTGCCTTGGCTCCAACATTGACAGTGCCGTAGTACCCTCGATTGGCCCAAGCCTGAGAGAGGTTCTCGGGCAGCTCAAGGCGCTCTGCGACTTCGACCATATCGTAACCGTGGTTAGCTAGACGCAATGTTTGGTCGTGGATGTACTTATAAAGATCCCTCTGCTTAGCCAGGTAATCCATTGCTTCATCTTTGCCCCAGGTGGGCCAGTGGTGGCTGCTGAAAACCACCTCGGTCTTATCGCCAAATTTCTCCATGGCGTATTCAATATAGCGACTCCAGGCCTTGGCATCGCGGGTTTTCGCACCACGCAGAGTGTAAATATTATGCAGTGTATGGTTGGCGATCTCACTCATGCAGAGTGCGTTAAATTGAGGGAAGAAAAACACAATCTCTGCGGGTGCTTCGGCCCCGGGCGTGTTAATGAAGACGATGTCCACTCCATCAACTGTCATCTCTGCACCGGTTTCAGTAATCTCTATTGTTGGTGTAGCTATTCCGTGCTCACCATCTGATACCCGGTTGCCTAAGCCGGAAGAGACAAAACCCTCCGGGCTGGAGGGCAGCAAATTTCCAAATTGGTATAACGCACGACGTTGCATCACGTTTCCGGTGCGCACATTCTCGCTAATCGCCTCCTCAGCAAAACCCTCTGGAGCAATAATGTCGATAGAACCGCTCGCGAGCTGTTCTTTAGTCAGAACTCCAGTTATACCGGCGAAATGGTCTGCGTGGCTATGGGTAAAAATAACAGCACTTACCGGTTGCTCTACAAGTGCCTTGTTGGCCAGCGCAAGAGCTGCAGCTGCAGTCTCTGCGGAAGTGAGAGGGTCGATAACAATCCAGCCGCTTTCTCCTTGCACCAGAGTCATATTGGCCAGATCCAGCGAGCGCACCTGATAGATACCATCTACCACTTTGAACAGGCCGTTATTCAGGACGTTGAGCTGGGCCTGACGCCAAAGGCTGGGGTTGACGGTATCAGGAGGGGTACCTTGTAAAAATTGCATCTGGGATAGCCCATAGACTTCCCGACCTTCGGTATTTTTCACTTGGGCGCCGGGAATAGATTCAATAAAGCCTCGTTTAGCCAGTAAAAAATCAGTTTCATCACCGAAGGGGAGTTGTTTTGCCAGGGATCTATTGTGGGAAATAGTTGCCTTGGAGGCGGGTTTGATCTCGGTATTTAAATTTTCTGTGTGAGTTTTCGGTTCACTACCACAGGCAATCAAAAAGAAGGACAGCAACCACATCAGTATCAGCGAGCGCATTGAGACTCCCCAAAATCGGTGTACATGAAACTTCATTTTTATACTGGGACAGGGTTTTTATTGCCCAGAGTGGCCTTAGCTTCTCCCACCTGCGGTGGCGCGTCAAGACAAGAGCTATCCCTTTGGCGGCGTAAAAGTCTTTCTACGTGGGAAACAGTTTCATGTAATCTACGGGTTAACCAGTTTTGTCATTGGGCTTTGTATTTTCTACCAATACAGTCACGATTGCTGGCATTGTGTAATGTGTGAAGAGCTTGTGGTTCCTGAATCGAAGAGGCTGGATTGTTGCAGCTTATGGTTTAGTCTGATCTTTTTTATATGTTCTTAGGGACTTTGAATTTAACAGGTTAGAAAATTTTATATGGTGGTATATGGTCGTAAATTTAAATTTATTTTTAGATTTTATCTGTTTGCGCTAGTACCGGCGCGGCCATTTAGAGTAGGGTATCTTATTTATCAAATTTCATTTTAGAAATAAGATACCCTGTTGCTCGAGTTTGAACAGATTATGGATTAAGGGTTCTTTATCTTCTATTAATCTTAACTCGAGAGATAATTAAATGGCAGGTGATATATTTGTGCTCTTTCTGGAAAGCGTTGCGCTTAAGAATGCACAAAATGCCAGAGCTAGGATATGAGGTACGTAAAGTGTGTATTCGCTGGCGTGGAAAAAATACAGAGTGGCTTCGCAGGCGATAATGGCAATTGCTGCAGTTGCCCATGGATGCAGTTTTATCAGCCTAGATGCTAAGAAAATGAGTGTGAAAACAATTAGTCCATATCCTATTAAATGGACAACAAAAATTTCCCAAAGGACAGCTCCTCCATCTGAAAGGAGTGCTCTGAAAGCTTCGGGTATAGCGATGGCTGCAGAATATCCTGTAATTAATGGGCCTAAGTATCCGGCGACTAAGCCTATTGTTATTCCAGCTATTATGTTTTTCATTGAATCCATTCCATTTTTTAGGGTTGACCAACTATACCTTATGTGGAACTGTAAAAGAAAATACTTGGTTGTTGCCGCAAAAGACTGCGCTTGAAATTGAACTAATTGCCATGATTCATCCGATTAATTTACAGGGGCTGAAAAATTTACGGGAAAGGGAAGTTTGGAGTTGGTACTTTGTGGGTGGTTAGCGAAATGATTCTCCACAAAAAAGCGGGCTAAAAGCCCGCTCTCTCATTGTTTTATCGAAGCTTATTGCCCCAATGTAAACAGTGCAGTGTTACCGCCAGTGGCAACAGTGTTAATAGTTTTGGTTTTTTCGCTGGCGAAACGGAATAGGTAGTGCGGGCCACCGGCTTTGGGGCCGGTGCCGGATAGGCCGTGGCCGCCGAAGGGGTTAACTCCTACTACTGCACCAACCATATCGCGGTTTACATAGCAGTTGCCGACGTTGATACGCTTAAATACCGCGTGGGCACGGCCTTCGATGCGGGAGTGCAGTCCGAAGGTAAGGCCGTAGCCGGTGGCATTAATGCGGCGGATTACGTCTTCCAGCTCGTCTGCCTTGAAGCGAACTACATGTAGGAAAGGTCCGAAAGTCTCGCGCTTGAGCACGGAGAAATCTTCAATCTCTACTACCTGCGGGCCGAAGAAGGTGCCTTTGCTGGGCTTCTTCGCTTCCTCAAAGGCAAATAGCGGCTTGGCTTCTTTCGCCATGCGCTCGCGGTGGGATTCCAGCATGCCGAGGGCTTTTTCGTCGATAACCGGACCGATATCGGTATCCAGTTTACCGGGATCGCCGAGGGTCAGTTCTTCACATGCGCCTTTCAGCATATTCAGCAGGTTATCAGCGATGACATCCTGTACACATAGGATACGCAGAGCGGAACAGCGCTGACCGGCACTGAGGAAGGCAGATTGAATTACATCGTCTACTACCTGTTCGGGCAGGGCAGTGGAGTCTACGACCATAACATTCTGGCCGCCGGTTTCGGCGATCAGCGGTACAATCGGGCCTTCTTTCGCTGCCAGCTGCTGGTTGATCAGGCGTGCGGTTTCGGTGGAGCCGGTGAAGGCTACACCGCCCAGGCGGGGATCTTCGATCAGCAGTTTGCCCACTGCGGCACCGGTACCTGTGATCAAGTGCAGTACTTTTGGCGGCACGCCCGCATCGAGCATCAAGCGCACGGCGTGTGCAGCGATGATGGGGGTTTGCTCTGCGGGCTTGGCCAGTACGGCATTACCGGCGGCGAGTGCAGCAACTACCTGACCAGTAAAGATTGCCAGGGGGAAGTTCCAAGGGCTGATGCACACGAAGGTGCCACGGCCACTCAAATACAGCTGATTTTGTTCACCGGTAGGGCCTGGTAGTTCGGTGGGCTCACTGAAATGCTGGCGTGCGCCGTTGGCGTAGTAGCGGCAGAAGTCGATAGCTTCGCGCACTTCACTAATGCCATCATTTAGGGTGCGGCCCGCTTCAATGCAAATAATTGCAGCCAGTTCATTGGCTTTATCTTCGTAGATATCAGCAATTCTGTCGAGAATATCCGCGCGGTGTTTTCCGCCCTGGCGATCCCAGTCGATCTGCGCCTCAGTGGCGGAGGCATAGGCCTGCTCAATAAGGTGCTTATCAGTATTTGCGGTGTGTCCAATTTTTTCGCCGGTTGCCGGGTTGTAAACCGGTTCTTCCGCTTCGCCCATGGTGCCGTTGACGATAGGGCCACCGAGGAAGTGCTTTTCGCGTTGCTGTTCAAGCTCTTTCAGCAGGGGATCAACGGAGAGTGGATCAGTCAGTTCGATGCCGTGTGAGTTTTTCCGTGGCAGGGCTTCTGCGCCCATATAAATATTCTCCGGAACAGGAATTTGCGGGTGACGGTAGGGGTTGCAGGCTTCGCTTTGTTCCAGGGTATCCTGGACCAGGGCTTCAACCGGCGTTGCCTCGTCCATAAAGCGGTTAACAAAGGAGCTATTAGCTCCGTTTTCCAGCAGGCGACGAACCAGGTAGGGCAGTAAGTCACGATGTGCCCCCACGGGTGCGTAGACGCGCACGGGCACACGCTTGCCGTGTACCGCTTCAATTTGTGCGTACAGCAAGTGGCCCATGCCGTGCAGGCGCTGGAATTCAAAGTCGGTGCGGCCATTGGCTAACTCAAGAATCAGCCCGACGGTGTAGGCGTTATGGGTGGCAAATTGCGGATAGATTGCATCGCCAGCTTCCAACAGTTTTTTCGCACAGACCTGATATGACAGGTCGGTGTGGCATTTGCGCGTGTACACCGGGTAGTCCGGCAGGCCCATCTGCTGGGAGTGTTTGATTTCACTATCCCAGTAAGCGCCTTTAACCAGGCGCACCATCAGTTTGCGGCCGGTATCGCGGCCCAGGGCAATCAGCCAGTCGGCGACATGGGGGGCGCGCTTTTGGTAGGCCTGGAGTACAAAGCCCAATCCTTGCCAGTCTTTAATTTCGGGGTCGCGGGCGAGCGCCTCGAAGATATCCAGAGAGATATCCAGGCGGTCTGCCTCTTCTGCATCGATATTCAGGCCCATATCGTATTGGGCTGCGGCGACACAAAGACGCTTCACCTGGGGCAGCAATTCGTCCATTACGCGATCCCGCTGCAGCACACTGTAGCGGGGGTGCAGGGCGGAAAGCTTGATGGAAATACCGTTGGCCTCAACCACATCCCGCTGGGTGTTGTCTTTGCCGATCTCTTCGATAGCCATCATATAGGCATCGAAGTAGCGGTGGGCGTCGGCCATGGTGCGGGCGCCTTCGCCCAGCATGTCGAAGGAAAAGCGGGTGCCCGGGAGGTTTTCTTTGGGGCCGCGCTTCAAAGCTTCCTTGATGGTGCGGCCGAGCACGTACTGGCCACCCATAATTTTCATGGCCTGCATCATGGAGGTGCGCACCATGGGTTCGCCGATACGGCTCACCAGGCGTTTCATCCAGTGGGAGGGACGCTCGGTGATATCTGGGTCCAGCTCCACCACGCTACCGGTGAGCATCAGGCCCCAGGTTGAGGCGTTCACAAACAGGGAGTCGGACTGGCCACGATGGCTGGACCAGTTGCCGGAATGCACTTTCTCGGCGATTAGTTTGTCGGCAGTATCGGCGTCTGGTACCCGGAGCAGGGACTCTGCCAGACACATCAATGCAACCCCTTCCTTATTGGAAAGGCCGAATTGCTGAAGGAAAGCGTCCAGCGTTCCGCGCTTGCTGCGCTGCTGTCGCGAATGATGAACCAGTGCGCGCGAGGTGTTCAGAATTTTCTTGCGCATCTCGTCGCTGGGGCGTGGCGCAGCCAGCAGCTCGCTCACGCAGAGGTTTTCGTCGGCGTGCAAATACTCGCGTGCCCGGTCTCGGGCATTCTGGAGGTCTCCGGCGAAGTTTGTCGACATATCGTCTCCCAAGCTCTATATCTAGGGTCAGAATAAAAAACCGGATTATGTGCGAAAATCGTTAGAATTAATCGCCATAATGTTGCGAGTTGTGGTTAAATATCACGCCTAATTGCGTGATTACCAGTAGGGTATTTTGTAATGTCTCGACAGTTGGAAGATCTTGATCGTATTGATCGCCAAATACTGCGAATTCTGCAACGTCACGGCCGCTTGCCGAACGTGGAATTGGCGCGCCGGGTTAACCTTAGTCCCACCCCATGCCTGGAGCGAGTCAAGCGGCTCGAAAGGGAAGGATTTATTCGCGACTATGTAGCGCTACTCGACCCGCTCAAAGTTCATGCGGGCTTGGTGGTCTATATCCAGGTGACCCTGAACAATACAGCGACTGAGGCATTGGAAGCCTTTAATGAGCATGTGGCTGGACTGGAGGAGGTCCAGGAGTGCCATATGGTTGCCGGTGGTTTTGACTACCTGGTGAAAATTCGTATTAAGGATATGCTGGGTTATCGCCGCTTCCTCGGTGAAAAGCTGGCATCCGTACCGGGAGTACGGGAAACCCACACCTATGTGGTGATGGAGGAAGTGAAGACTGATACCGCTGTAGCGGTACCGGACCCAGAACCCAGTGTGAAAGGTTCGCGGCGCTAATTGAGCGCAGTCAAATATCCTGTGCGGAGTGAGAGAACTGTAGCGATTTTGCTGGTTGGCTTTTTTATGAACCTGGGTAGGAATCTGAATTCTCTCCTCAGGCCTCAATCATAGGGATTGATTGCTGATTTCATGGATGAACAGATGGAATTGGCAACCATTGTCGGCGCGGTTTTTATTATGCTCGGCATAGCGATGCGGTACCAAGGTGGGTGCCGTGTGATTTGTCCGTAATAACTATAAGTAGGTACTGTATGGATTTTTCACTGAGCGAAGAACAGCAGATGATTCAGGATGCGGCAAAGCAATTTGCTGACAGTGAACTGAAACCCATTGCTGCCGAACTCGACAAGACCGGTAATCGAGAGCTCTTGTTGGAAAAGCTCAAGCAATTGGCAGAGCTGGGCTTTATGGGAATCAATATTGATCCCAATTACGGCGGTACTGGTGCTGGTACTGTCGCATTCTCCCTGGCGATCGCCGAGCTGGCGCGGGGCTGTGCCTCTGTTGCAACGACCACCTCCGTAACCAACATGGTGGCAGAGGTTATTCAGGCGGTAGGTTCGGAAGAGCAGCGCCAAAAATACCTCCCCAAAATCTGTAGTGGAGAATACCCTGCGGGTTCTTTCTGTCTCACCGAGCCCGGTTCCGGTTCGGATGCGGCCTCTATGCGCACCCGTGCAGAGAAGCAGGGTGATGAGTACGTTCTTAACGGCAGCAAGCTGTTTATCAGTAGTGCCGAGTTTGCTGGTATTTTTGTTGTTTGGGCGGTGACAGATTCTTCCGCGCCTAAAGGCAAAGGTATTTCCTGCTTCCTGGTTGAAGCTGGCACACCTGGCCTGGTGATTGGCAAGGCCGAAGAAAAAATGGGACAGAAAGCCTCTGTTACCAATGAGGTTTCTTTCGACAATTGCCGTATTCCTGCCTCCCATCTTTTAGGTGAAGAAAATCGCGGCTTTCGCATTGCTGCAGGTGAACTCGCTGGAGGCCGAATCGGTATTGGCTCCCTGGCGCTGGGCATCGGCTTTGAAGCTTTGGATTGTGCCCGGGCCTATCTGCATGAGCGGGAGCAGTTTGGTAAAAAACTGGCGGAGTTCCAAGGGCTGCAATGGCAGCTCGCCGATAAATATACTGAGATGGAAGGTGCGCGACTCCTATTGCTGCAAGCCGCTTGGCAGAAAGATGCCGGAATGCCGTTTGGCCCTGCCGCTTCAATGGGCAAACTGTTCGCTAGTGAGAAGGCTAACGAGGCATGTTATCTAGCTCTGCAAATGCACGGTGGTGTGGGCTATACCCGTGAATATCCACTCGAACGTATGAGTCGGGATGTGAGAATCACTACAATCTATGAAGGTACCAGTGAGATCCAGCGCCTGATTATTGCAAGGCATTTACTGGATGTCAGATAATATTTAATGACACATAAGCCGGCGCTCTTCGCCGGCTTTTTTGTTTCTTTCCCCCTAAATTTGTCAGTTATTCTTCTGATGCCGACATAAATACCCGTCCGCTTAATAGTTTCCTACCTATCCTCTACAAGGGACTCTGCCGCATCACTTTGCGAATCATGGAAAGGAAACAACTGATGAACGTTAACAAGCTGCCGCTGTTTTCGCTGTTACTAGTATTCCTTGCCTGTTCGCTAACGATCGTAAGTGTCATGGCGCAAGAACCCAATCCCGCCAGTGTCGTCACAATGAAATCAAACCAGGCTGTACTGAAAGAGCTCCCCTTTGCAAATCGGAAGGACTTTGAGGATGTAAAGCGGGGGTTTATTGCTCCTTTACCAAATAATGGTGTTATTAAAAACAGCAAAGGCGATACGGTATGGAACTTGGAGCAATTTCAATTTGCTCGCGATAAAGAGGCTCCTGACAGTGCCAACCCCAGTCTGTGGCGGCAACTGCAATTAATTTCGGAGGGCGGTCTCTATGAGGTGATACCGCGAATCTACCAGGTTCGCAGTGCGGACCTCTCCAATATAACTTTTATTGAGGGCGATACCGGGGTCATTGTTATGGACCCGCTGATTTCTGCCGAGACGGCTGAAGCAGCGTTAAACCTCTATCGGCAGCATCGCGGAAACAAGCCAGTCGTTGCTGTGATCTACACCCACAGTCACGTTGACCACTATGGGGGTGTTCGCGGTGTTATCGATGAAGAAGATGTAAAATCAGGCAAGGTTAAGGTAATAGCCCCGCAAGATTTTCTGATTGAAGCTGTTAGTGAAAATGTCTTTGCAGGAAATCATATGGCGCGTCGTGCCAGTTTTATGTATGGGAACCTGATCCCTAAAGATCCCAAAGGTACCTTAGGGGCTGGCCTCGGTCTTGAAACCTCCACTGGCACCATCACACTGATAGAACCGACAGACTCCATTGTTGAGACCGGGCAAACTTTGGAACTGGATGGACTTATCTTTGAATTTCTCTTGGCGCCGGGCTCTGAAGCGCCGGCAGAAATGCACTTCTATATTCCTCAACTCAAAGCCGTAACCGCTGCTGAGAACGCAACCCACACTTTGCACAACCTCTACACCTTGCGGGGAGCAAAGGTCCGAAATGCTCGTGACTGGTCTCGCTACCTCAATGAAACCGTGCAGCGCTGGGGCGGAAAAGCCGAAGTCCTGTTTGCACCCCATCACTGGCCAACCTGGGGACCTGAGAATGTGGTGAATCATCTGAAAAAGCAGCGAGACCTATACAAGTACCTCAACGATCAAACCCTACGATTAGCCAATCACGGGTACAACATGGTTCAAACGGCTGAGCTGATGGAGTTGCCTCCAGAGCTCTCACAATATTGGGCCAATCGCGGCTATTACGGCAGTGTAAATCACGATACCCGTGCGGTATGGAATTATTATTTAGGGTTTTTTGATGGCAATCCCGCTCGCCTGTATCCAATGCCACCGACGGCCGCGGGAATAAAGTACGTCGAGTATATGGGCGGGGCCGCCAATATTATCAAGCAAGCAAAGAAAGACTATGAGGCTGGAGAGTACCGCTGGGTTGCGGAGGTGTTAGATAGATTGGTTTCCGCAGAGCCTAATAATCGTGCAGCAAGAGACCTATTGGCAGATGCATTAGAGCAATTGGGCTATCAGCAGGAAAATGGTACCTGGCGCAACTTTTTTTTAAGCGGTGCCAGGGAATTGCGGGATGGCATCCAGCGATACCCGGTTCCTCTGACTGCGAGCCCGGACACTATTCGCAGCATGCCGGCTGGTTTGATTTTTGATTATCTGGGAATTCGACTCAACGGCCCAAAGGCAACTGGCAAGAATCTCTCCATCAATATCACCATGCCGGACGTAAACGAAAGGTATGCGCTTGTGCTTGAGAATGCGGTACTGAACTACGGTCCTCCTGTTAAGAATCCCGGCAGTAGCGTGCAGATAAACCGCTCAGACCTCAATGACATCATCTTGGGGAGTGCATCTATCCAGGAGAAGATGGAGGATGGGAAAATCAAAATTGAGGGCGATGCGGGAGAGTTGAAGACATTACTTTCTTTAATGGACCGGTTTGATTTCTGGTGGAATCTGGTTACGCCTGAACCGATGGACAAGATGTCGACATCAGACTTCTAGACTTTGGCCTCAGGGCTATTTAGCTTAAATGCAAAGGTAAAGTGGCCTCCTGTATAGGTGGTATTTTTAACTGTATTTTTATGTCTGGTTAGTTGCTTCTAGTGCATATTTCAACTTCTTTGATTTATAGCTCTGAGAGTGAGCGCTAAATAAGTAGTTACCAATGAAACTTGATGTTTTTTAGTTATTGATTTCTAAGTCCGTTTATATCTAATAGTAAAAATTTACAGTGCTGCTTTTCTCATTTTTAAGCTTCCTTATTGTGTTCATATTTTTTTAAGTTACGCACAGAATTAAATTTCGTTTCCGCTAAAATTCCGCCCACTTTTGCATTTCATGACTGTCTGGAACTTATATTTTGGACAGTACCTAACACCAAAATAAAAAACACGGCACTTAAGGCGATTATGGAAAAGTTATTCGGGCAGAAATTATTGGTACTTGCACTAACTGCGGCACTTGCAGCTTGTGGTGGAGGGGGAGGTTCGTCAGATTCTGACACCGATTCACCACCTGTGAGCGACGGTGGGGACGATAGTGGCGGGGGTAATCAAGGTGGAGGAAGTGGTTCAGGTGGAAGTGGGGATGACTCCTCATTGCCTGATAATGACCCATCGACTGTAACTGTTGGAGATGTGTCAACAGCTGAACTCGGGTTTGCAACAATTACCGCTACAGATATCACTTTGCCTAACGCAATGGTAAATGCTCAGGAAGTTTACCAGCTGGCCCACTATATTGGCCGTACGGACAGTGAGCAGGATGAGGAAAATATTGATATTCCTATCCGTAGCTATACGGCCTCCTGTGCTACGGATACTGACCAGCCAAAAATGTATGTATCCACAACTTTGTCAGAGGGGAATAGTGCCTCTGATACAACCTATGGGTCCGTTTACGAGCTTCAATATAACCCTGATAGCATGAGCTTCGAGCAGACGGGTAACGCCACCATTCTGAATCAATGTTATGAGTCACATGGTATTACGGCCAGTTCGGATTGCTCCAGGGTAGCTGTTTTATGCAATACCGAATATAAGGCCAGTGAGCGATATGATATCGAGAAAGATCTGGTAGAAGAGTACGGTACAACCTGGATGAAGATTGAAGATAATCTTGACAGTGTTGCAGGTACCGATAATGAGGAGAAGTATAATGACCAGATCTGGCTAATGGAGTGGGATAACAAGCCTATAACAGAAACTCCAGATGCCTATGTTGTCAATAAAATGCATGGTGGCACTCATTTGGGGACTCAGGAGCTATTGTACGTAGAGGATGATAGCCAAGGGCGCACAAGTTATGCATTTTCCGTGACTGCTCGTGTTCTTGTTAGCGGTTCGCATTATTCGGCAGGGCTGACGGTAATCAATCGGGATGACTGGTCAATGTCCTTCTCTGGAGATGATCACCGGGGTTGGTACTGGGCGTGTGGCCATGGCCACGTTCTGAATATTCGAGCCTTTTATAATCCGGGGAATGAGATGTACGGTGCTCTGTGTACCAGTGATGGAAATAAATATTATCCGTCACCGGGCCTGAATGCGATCGCCATTAAAATGGAGGACAGTGGATCCTCTGTTTATGAAGGCACCTATAATCATTTAGTGCCCTCGACAAGTGCAATGATATCCAACGGTGGTGGCCATACGGTTGTCCCGGTTGATGCCGATACAAATCTCTCAGTTATTGTCTCTCCAAAGTACATTGAAGATTCGAACATGGATATGTTCTTACAGGATGAGCTGGGCATTGATACAAGTGGTGATGGCCCCTTAGATGAGGAATGTGCTGATAACGGCATTCGCAATTGCTTCTTCTCATATATCGACAGTGGTGAATATCCTGTAATTTCCAGGCAGGGCCTCTACTCTGGAGATGCCTTGGATACTACTTCTCTGACACGTGTAGGTATTGCAAAAGTTGATGGGGAAGGCAGTATTGAAGGTAATGGCATTGAATGGCTGGCAACGGATTCTGATTGTCAAATTAGTGATCCTCAGTTGGTTGATCTGAAAAATGGCCGTTACTTATTTGGTTACGCGCAGTTCCAGTGTATCTCCGATAACCTCCCGTACAATCGCAGTTACAATAAGAGTGGTGATGCCATGCGTATGCTGGTACCAAAAGCCTACTATGTAATGGAGATTGATGCTGACTTAAATGTACTTGAGGGGCCAGTAAAACTGACTGACTACGGTTGGGGTGGTTTGGATGAGCCTATGTACTTGGGTAATGGTAAAGTTGCCTGGAGCTATATTAAGAATCCTACCCTGGATAATTATATAGGTGGCCAACAAAATGTTTGGCAGGCAATAGTTTATCATTCTGACAGCGTAAATTAATTGCGCTGATTTGGGGTGAGCTTAAGCTTGCCCCAAATTAAATTATACCTGTGCATCTGTAGTAATTTATCTCCCTCTCTTTAAGTTGTTTTCGTAACTCAGATATACGTGCCATTACATTTGGGTGCATTATTTTTTATTGTGCTCCTGTGTAATCCATTTCCCAATTTCCCCTCAGTATAATCGCGCGGCTTTCCTGTTCCGAAAACCACTTTTCGTTAACAGTGGTGACAGACGTTCCGACTCCCTGAGTTGCGAAGACTGAAGTTGGAAAGGGCAGAGTACTTTTAGTGGACTTTATTTTGCTTTGAGCTGGCAGCGAAGGAATGTTGCATGGCTGGTTCGTAATCAATAAAGAGTGAGCTATGCAGCTATTTGTTGAGAATACATATGGAATTGTTTACCTGGCTCGAAGAGGGAGCGGTTTTAGCTCCGGATCTTCACTGCCAACTAGTGCTGAGCAAACCCTGGAAATGTTCAGTGTTTCATCTCTTCAAGAAATTTACGATTACTTCCTGGGTATGGGAGGGAGTTGTTCAGATCCTCTTCAACCAGGAAAGCAGCCTGATAGATGGGGCGATTTATCAGCCTCATTCCATTTAGATGCTCCTTCAAGCTACTCCTGGGTTGAGAGAGCTATTTATAAGGAGTTAGTTCAAAACCGCTTGGTAATCGAAGAGGCTCCATTTGCTGATGCGGTGCTAGCCGACAAGCAGTCCCAATTGATTCCTAAAATCGATACAGGCCTTCAGTATATTGTTGACCTAGGGCGAGTTAATTCAAGGTTATCGAACAATGAATCTACTGATCAGAGTGACTTTGCCGGAGGGCTAGCAATATGGCGTAAAGATTTATCTGAAGTAGAGACTTTGGTGAGTTCTATTCGCCCTTTGATGGCGCAGGGGTGCACCGCTAGGAACTATCTACTGTATGAAAAGAGCATTGAAAAGCAAGATGAAAAATCTATACCGACTTCTAGCAGATCCCTAGTAGATGCGCTTGGTTTCGATGCCAATAAAGTTACCCAGCAGCACTTAGAGTTAGCCTTTGAAGTAGCTGAAACTTTATACCAGGATGCGAGAATACGTGAAACAAGTTTACGTTTCTTCCGCGATTACTTAAAAGCTCTATACCCATCGGAGGTTGCCCTACCAGAAAATGGCCTTTTTGAGATTATCTTAACATTCGCCATGGTAGCATCCATGAGCGATTCCAACGCTGTCGAGATTTCCAAAGATAATGCGGGCTTACTGAGGTCTCTTCAGGGCGTTAGTAACCTAATGCTGGAATTTGCCAAAATCAAAAAGCGTCGCAATGTATTTTTCCATAAACGCGCAGGAAGTACTGAGGGTAATAAGGCGAGCTTCTCTGATCTGAGTTCTTCTGAAGTTACAGTACCACCTTCCTCCGGTGGGCAACCATCAAATGCAGGAGCGTCGCAAAGCGGTAAAGGAACCGCCAATGATAATTCTGAAGCGGGTTCTGACAGCAGCCAGGGTTCGCAGAGCTCTCAGAATACAATCTCTGACCAGCCCGATAAAGCTGGGACCATAACCGGCACAACCCACACTGGGAAGAAAGTTCCTAATAATAGTTGTGCTATTGAAGGTGGTGATCCCATTAATTTAAAAACCGGGGAAGAGCGTTTGACCTTAGTCGATGCGCTATTAGACGGACCGCTCCCCCTTGTTTTTGAGCGTACTTATCGCAGTAGTAATCCCAGAGATTTCGGTTTGGGTCATGGTTGGACTCACACCCTGGGAGAGAGGCTAATATCGGCACCTGATAAAAGTGTTCAGTTTATGGACGCAGAGGGTCGGGTAATTAATTTTCCCTTTCCGGGGGATAGCGATCGCAGCCACAATGTTGTTGAGCAATTAACACTTACTCGTGTCGACGACGATCATTGGATTATTACCCCTTACGGGGCCCCCAATGGCGTGCAAAAACACTTTAAGGCAACCGGTGTAACAGGAGGACTTAAGCTTGCGGAAATACGTGATGGCTATGGCAATTTCTACCTGTTTCACTATATCGATGAGCGTTTAATATGCATTGAGAGCAGCCTCGGTGAAGCCCTGCATATCAGCCCTCCGCAAGGGCAGCCGAACAGCCTGCGTATCGGTGAGCTTAAGAAGGAAACTCGCGATGGCCATATTAAAGTACTCGCAAGCTATGAGTACAGCGATGTTGGCGACCTGATTAAAGCCACCGACGCCGATGGTTACAGTGAGCAGTACCAATACCATCACCATGTAATTAAGCAGCGCACCCTAAAAACTGGCTACCGTTTCCATTTTGAGTGGGATGCCGAAGGCCCCTCCGCCCGTTGTGTGAGACAGTGGGGTGACCCAATCGATGGTCAGGCGACTTACAATTACCAGTTTGACTGGGACGATGATGGTAAGGGCGTTACTGTTACTGATACCCGTGGCGGCAAAGAGCGCTACCGCTTTAACGACCGGGCCCTGCCGATCTATCACCGCGATCCCGAAGGTGCAGAGACTCTCTACAGCTACAACAACCTGGGGCAGGTTACTCGGGTACAACTGCCCAGCGACGATGGCAGCCTGCGCGAAGAAATTTACCAGTACGATGACCAGGGCCGCCTGATACAAAAGACTGATGCCGCGGGGAATAACCACCGTATCGAATACAACGGTGAAGGCCTGCCCGCAAAAGTTACTGACCCTGCTGGTAATAACTGGCAAAGGGACTACAACGAAAATGGCCAGATTGTAGCCAGCAAAGATCCCCTCGGTAACAAGACCCAATACGGCTATAACCCTGTTGGTTTGATAGGCAGTGTTACCGATCCTCTCGGCAATACCACTCGCTATCTGTGGAACCCTGAAGGCAAGCTCGCAGCGGTAAAAGACCCTATGGGCCGCGCACAGCACTACCGATACGACAGTGCTCGCCGACTGGAGGAAGTGCAACACGCCCCCGGCCAGCTGACCCGCTATGAATACGACGTTCAGGATCGTATCCATGCGGTGACCACTCCAGACGGTGCTCGCACTCAGTACAGCTACAACCCCCATGGATTACTTACTGAAGTTATTGACTCTGAAGGCCGCAGCACTTGCTATGCCTACGATGGCCTCAGTCAGGTAAAGACCCGCACCAACCCGGATGGTAGCCGCCTGGAATATCACTATGACGGCGAGCGCAACCTAATCGGGCTAACCAATGAAAACGGCAAGCGCTACCAGCTTAAATACGACTTCAACGAACGCCTGATTGAAGAAGTAGGCTTCGACGGCCGCGTTACCCGCTATGCCTACAACCGTGCCGGCCATTTGGTAAGCTCCAGAGCCGTGACCGATACGGACAGCGGTAAAGGTATCGATACCATCTTCGAGCGCGATCCCTTTGGCCGCTTGTTGGAAGAGGTCACCCCGGACGGTAATACCAATTTCCGCTACAACCGCAGTGGGCAATTGATAGAGGCGGAAAATGCCCACCGCAAATTGCGTTGGGAATACGATGCCAATGGCCGAGTTACCGGCGACTGGCAGGGCAAAGAAAAGCTTAGCCACCGATACGATGCAGCAGGTAATCGTATTGCCACGACCTTGCCCGATGGAGAAGAACTTAAGTTTACTTTTAACCCTGCCGGACAATTCCAAAGCCTGCACCGTCGCCCTTTAGGCAGTGATACTGATGAGTTAATCACCCGTGTTAGCCATGATGGGCAGGGTAGAGAAAGCCTGCGTCAACACGGCAATGGGCTGGAAAGCCAGAGAGACTACGATCCACAAGGCCGCTTGCAAAAACTCAGACTGGGCAAAACAAGTAATGTAAATCACAAACCAGTGTCCGATCCCGCTTCAGGCACAAACCCAGTTCTTGAGCGTAGCTACCAGTACAATAAAGCCGGGCAGATAGCCAAAATTGAAGACAGCCTGCGCGGTAATCGCAGCTACCACTACGATGCCCTGGACCGCCTTACCCAGGTAGACGGCCTCAACCCAGAATATTTTGTACACGACCCTGCGCACAATATCCTTGCCGCTGCCAACTCAAAAGACGAAGCCAAACAGCAAGCCAGCGCTACCCAGGTAAAAGGCAATCGTCTCGCTTTTCGCGGTGATACTCACTATCGCTACGATATTCATGGTAATCGGATTGCGGAGCTGCGTGGTAAAGGACAAAAACTGCAGACGCGCTATCACTACAACAGTCGTCAACAGTTGGTGTATGTAGAGAAGCTAAAGGTGGAAGAGGGTGTAGAGCACCTTCAACAAGATATTCACTATCAATATGACCCGCTGGGTCGCCGTATTAGTAAGGCTGTAAACAAAGAGAAAAGTGATTTCCTTTGGGATGGCGACACCCTTCTAAAGGAAGCTAATACCGATAATCAAACCAAACAGGACCTCAGTGCCCGTACCTACTACTTCGAACCGGGCACCTTTAAACCGGTTGCTTTAAAAGAAAGTAAGCTAGATAAAGAAGAGGTCTACTACTATCACCTGGACCACCTTGGCACCCCAGATACCCTTACCAACCAGGCAGGTGAAGTGGTATGGAGTGTTGCCTACAAGAGCTATGGCAGTATCGCCTTAGCCCATGAAAATCAGGTAGAGCAGCCGATCCGTTTCCAGGGGCAGTACTTTGATGAAGAAACTGGGCTGCATTACAATCGATTTAGGTATTATGATCCGGGGGTTGGGGAGTTTACCCAGCAGGATCCAATTGGACTGCTAGGGGGAGTGAATAATTATCAGTATGTGCCTAATCCAGTAGGTTGGATTGACCCCCATGGGCTTACTTCAGAGAAGGAAAGTCCTACCCGGAGCACGAAAGCATACATCCAAATTTATGCTTTTAGGGGCGGAGGTCCACTTGCTAAGAAAAATTTTGTAGAAAACCCGGACCCACAAAGAAGGCCAGAGGTGTATACTGGTCATGTAGGTATTTCCATAGATGGCGGAAAGACAATTTATGGGTTTGGGCCTAATGTACCAAGCGGCATGACCAAACAAGAAGCAATAAATAGTTTATTAAATGGAGATCTATATCCTGGGATAATTCACGAGGATACTCTTTTATTTCGTGAGGCTGCTAGAGGTGATTACGATCAACTTTGTACACGAAATATTGATGTATATCGGTTAGATGTTTTGGTTGAAGGTTGTGTAAAAGATAAAGTTTCTAAAGCAATTAAAGCGGGTCTTGATGGAACTCCAGAGCAGATATATGGATTCCCGAAAGAGGGTGTTCCAAATCGATTTAATTGTGCGACTTATTTTGGCTCTTGTGATGTGCCTCTGCCTGAGGAGACTGGACAAGTAAGGGAGTTTATACCTGCAATGATTAAAAAAGGTGCCGTTAAGGTTGAGGAATAAATATATGATCCCTGAGGATGTTGCAGACAGATTGGAAAGTGCTTTATCAATGCTAGCTTATCACTGGAGGAGCAGTGCATCGGATTACGAGTGTAAAGAGGAACTAGAGCAGCAGTATGTAGAGCTATTACTTTTTTTAATGAAATCGGGTTGGGAAGGCTTTTTGGAGCCAGACTCTCAGTTGCCTAGTGATATTATGCCGGAACAATACTATATCCATGAAGAGAAGTACGGATGAGGTGGTCTCTAATTGGTCAGTTCTGTCGTGAATAGGTGTGCTATATTTATGGATACTTAGATACAAGTTGCAATGGATGTTATTCTACTTGTCGATTGTTTCAAAATCGAAATAGGACATGTTGTCTGGTGAGATACTCGGCTACTTGAAAGATAGAGGGACTTGCTCGGAAATATAACCTCGAGATTTTTAGGTTAGATGTTAGCCGGCTCGATCTGTCAATTCCAAGAGCTGAATTTCCCAAAAGACAGCTCTTTAAGTCAGTAGTCTAAATTTGTATTTAAATATTTTTAGGGTTGGAGGTGTGACTTGGCTGTTGTGCTTTCTCCTCTCAGGGGAAGCAATAGGATCGATATAATTTCGTAGGCTTGAGTCAGGAGCTTTAGGTGGTCTTCCAAAAGGAAGTTAGGTTAGTCATTTTGCTATGGGTGGTCTTTAGATTTATTCAAGTTATACGCTTTGTTGTTGAAAGATATAAAGAAGTCAAAAGCACATAGATTTTGCCCATATTTATCCCAAGTGTCATCGCTAAAGTTATTATTTATATCGAATTATCGATGTCAGAATTCGTCGACTTTATGTCATTTGTGATCAAGCCCACCAATTTACACTTCTAGCTATATCTACAAAAGATACCTTGTCTATACGCTTGAGCTTTGCGTGAGATGTCCGATAAACGCTTATACATGTTTCTGTACTCACCAAAATAAAAAAGGAAATAGCCATGCGACCTTTAATCTGGGCTACCCTATGCTCGCTACTTTTAAGCAATATGGTATGGGCCCACTCCACATCTAAAGATGCCTTTCATATTGGAATATTATTGTACGATGGTGCACAAACCATTGATTACGCCGGGCCCTATGAAGTTTTTGGGCAAGCCAATTATCGTTTAACAACGGTTTCGGAAGACGGTGGAACCATTACTTCAGTCATGGGGCTTAAAGTGGCTCCAGATACCAGCTTTGATCAGGATAATCAATTTGATGCAGTAATTATCCCGGGGGGCAGTATTAATGAAGCAGTGCAGAGCCCGGAAATATTACAGTGGGTTAAAGAGCAGTCCAAACAGGCTCAGTACGTTCTATCGGTATGTAACGGTGCCTTTATTTTGGCGAGTACTGGACTCCTGGATGGTAAGAAAGCAACCACCATTCGCGGAGCATTTGATTCTTTCGAGAAGAACTTCTCAGATGTTGAATTGGTAAAAAATAAAAAGTTTGTTGATAACGGCAAGTTTATTACTACAGCTGGCCTTTCATCTGGTATAGACGGCGCTTTATATCTGGTAAGTAAGGTTGATACGATTGAAAAAGCCAAAAGTGTCGCAGCGAAGATTGAGTACCTGTGGGTGCCAGAGGGGGGCTATATCCGGGGGATGATGGCGGATAAAATCATGCCAAACCTTGGTGACTTGCCTGAATCGATTCAGTTTGTTTCTAAGGAGTATAGCTATGGTAGCCTGGAAGAATGGTACACCGCGTTTCAGCTTTCCGGTGATGTGGAAACTGTAAAAGCCTGGTTTAGTGAGCAAATGAAAGAAAATCCCGAGTGGAGGAAGAGGCAGGGTAAGTTTATTGACAATAAATGGGTGTATCAGTTTTCTGATGATCGTACTGTATTGCAAGTTGACTTTGTTGCTCCCTCTGATATCAATCCTTGGGTGCTTAAGTTCAGCATATTAGATCAAGCGTCATAATTTGGTAGCTTTCATTAAAGGTGTGCGGGTTTTTTACCCAATTCCCACTTTAAGGTTTGTTTTGTGCAGTTGTAGCGCGGGTGATACCTGGTTGTCGTGTGCTAGGCGAAACCTTTAAAGGTAAAGGTGGAGACGATAAAACCTAGAATATAGGAAAAGTATTTGCTTTCTGGTCTTCAGATTGAACATACCGTTTGCACCGCCACATCGTCATTTTTGAATTACATTGGGAAGGTTCTTCATTCCGGCGATAGCATATTTGATAGGGTTTGGAAATTGACCAGCCTCTTTTTATGTTATTAAAAGTTTGGAAATTTGTGAACGACGGGTTTTTTCCGCCGGTAACTTGAATTTGACAAATTCTGTCCCAGTTTTCTAGTTGTATACTTACCGAAGACGCCATTGAAGCTATTGATAGCGAGGACAAAATTAAAAAAATAATCACAGCTCTCACAGTAAGCCATCCCGTTTGGTGACCTAATATTCGGATTTGCTACCCCAAGATTATATGGTTACGTGAAGCCCGTAACGAATTTTGAGAAGTCATCGGTGGCGGATTAATTAGAAGTGTTTGTTACTTTTTTGTGAGGTGCGACTGTTAGGTCAAATTATGTTGATAGCGGTTGTTCACTATGGGGTTTTAGTCTGGGCTTGGAGTTAGGCATTTTGTGCGGCCTCTATATCCGTCTACCTGATGAAAAGTAAAATAGATGCGAGCCGAGGCTCGCATTCTTAATGCTACCTGAAATTTAAATACTGCTTACTTCGATAGAGGATGTGTTGTTTTTATCTTTTGCCTTTAGAATTTTCTGGGTGTCAGATTGGTGCGGCACAAAAGTTAAAAATTCATCCTCAATCGCTGAATCAAGGAGTATCTTACAGTCCTCCTCATAGTTATTTAACAAGCGCCATGGATAGCGCTTACCTTGTCTGGGAAGTTCTCCATTTGCCCGTTTTACATAGCCAGAATCTAGGCTGCTCATCACCGAACCTTGCTCAGCACTGCCTTCGCTATCTATCGCTGTACACACCTGAAAGTTATGTGCGTCCATGTATTTTAACAGGCGGCAAATATAGCGAGCAGTAATGTCGGCTTTAAGAGTCCAGGGGGCGTTGGTATAGCCGAATACCCATGAGATGTTAGGAACCCCCTCCATTAGCACTGCTTTGTAAGTCAGCTTTTGATTGACTGCTACCGGTGCACCATCAATACAGAGCTTGATACCTCCTAGAACTTGTAACTTTAATCCGGTCGCACTGATAATAATGTCTGCGTCTAATTGTTGCCCTGATTTAAGTAGGATACCTTTATCTGAGAAGGTTTCTATTTCACCGGTGGCAACAGAAGCTTTTCCTGAGCAGATTGAGGAGAACAGATCTCCATCGGGTACAACGCAGAGACGTTGATCCCAGGGGTTGTAACTGGGGTCGAAGTGACTGAGATCGTAATTAGCTGGAAGGCTTTTTCTTACATCTTTTAATAGTAACTTTCTAATAAAGTTAGGCCAGCGCTTAGCAGCTTTAAAAATCCAGCGCTGCAATTTGATATTGCGCCAGCGTCCTAGCTTGTGGACCCAGGGTGCTGGCAGAAATTTTGATAGTACACGAGAGATTTTATCGATAGATGGAACTGAAATGATATAGCTTGGGGAGCGTTGCAACATGGTGACATGTTGGGCGGTGGTTGCGAGCGAAGGGACCAGGGTAACAGCGGTAGCACCGCTGCCGATCACGATAATACGCTTGCTGCGGTAGTCCAGATTTTCTGGCCACTGTTGGGGATGAATCAGTTTTCCTTGATAGTTTTCTATACCTGGATATTGCGGCAAGTAGCCCTCTTTATGGTCGTAATACCCAGTACAGGCAATCAGAAAACTACAGATATATCTCACTGGGCTGCCAGATTCGGTGTTGTGACCTTCCAGAGTCCAAGCTCGGTCTGTACTGGACCAGTTTGCCGTAGTTAAATTTATTCCAAAGTGAATTCTCTTTTTAACGTCATATTGCTCTGCGGTGGTTTCAATATATTTTTTGATAGATGGGCCATCCGCGAGTATTTTCTCGCCGGACCAGGGTTGGAAGTCATAGCCGAAGCTGTACATATCGGAATCAGATCGAATGCCCGGGTATTTAAAGAGGTCCCAGGTGCCGCCGACTTGTGCCCGACGCTCGATAATGGCGAAGCTGCGCCTGGGGCATTCGCGACTCAAATGACAAGCCATTCCTACCCCTGAGAGTCCCGCGCCGATAATTAATACATCGAAATGAGTCGATTTCACAATCCCTATCCCTGCAAATTTCTATGCCTTATAGACTGGGTAGATGTGCCCATGATTTATTGTTAGATTGCGACAAATAATTGTCTTTCCGCGCCACAAAGATGGGGAGCAAGTTATGGGTAGCCTTGT
Source organism: Microbulbifer maximicatervae (SeqCode) (assembly GCF_052466985.1). Classification (NCBI taxonomy): domain Bacteria; kingdom Pseudomonadati; phylum Pseudomonadota; class Gammaproteobacteria; order Cellvibrionales; family Microbulbiferaceae; genus Microbulbifer; species Microbulbifer maximicatervae (SeqCode). The sequence goes on along the minus strand of NZ_CP174298.1, from coordinate 1,702,522 downwards.
ACGAGTCAGTATTCTTTCCGGTTTCAGTGAATTCGTGGAGCAGCTTGGGTGCGGGGGGGAAGCCTTCTTGGCCGAGTTCGGTATGCCGTGTGATATCAGCCCGGCGGATTCCCGCTTGGTATCATTTGTTGAGGTCGCGCGCCTGCTGGAAACTGCAGCACGCCGGTTAGATCGCCCCGATTTGGGGCTGTGCCTCGCATCGCGACAAGGGGTGGACCGCTTAGGTGGGATAGGTGTAGTTGCATGCAATGCGGCCACTCCACGGCAAGCCTTGCTATCCGTTAGGCGCTTTCTTTCTCTTCATAGTTCATCCCTCAGTATGCAACTGGAGCCATTAAGTGAGGGAGATGTACTACGAATTGTTTTTGATTGGCAGGACCCAGCTCTCAGTAGCTATTGCCAGATCCGGGAGCAGGTGCTGGGAAATACGCTGACGATGATACGGATGTTGGTAGAGACTGAGTGTTGCCCGCAAAACGTACTGCTGCCTCATGGTCCTCAAATGGTAGAGGGTGACTACTGCAATTACTTTGGGTGTGAGGTTCTGTTTAGCTCGGGCTATTGTGCGATGGATTTCCCAGCTGCATTTCTGGATACACCACTGAAGTCTGCCGATCCAGTGGTTGAGCGATTGGCCATTCACCATTTGGAGCAGCAGAGTGCGACGCTGCCCGTTCCTCTAACTGTAGAAATTCGACAATTACTCAGTGAAATATTGCCCAGCGGCAGATCTCAGCTCGGCACTGTGGCAGGGGAGCTGAAGCTCCACCCCAGAACTTTACAGCGCCGCCTGGCTGCGGAAGGGCTTAGGTTCGAAGAGCTATTGGATAACGTGCGGCGGGATCTGGCGACTCGATACTTATCCGATCCGAATCTGGCCTTGGGGCAGATCACGGGTTTGTTGGGGTACTCCGAGCAGAGTACATTTCAGCGAGCTTGTCGACGTTGGTTTGCGGAGACTCCCCGGAATCATCGCTTGCGCCTTGCAGGCAGCGCAATTGTGGGGCGGCCGGAATCTCCGTAATAGCCTGTAGGGGGCGGTTCTTTTAATATTCAGTAGGCTCCACCTCTCCAGGGCGCCAGGTTTTCTCCAGCCATGGCCCCAAGGGTCCATACAGTCTCAGGATTACGAAGAAACCTTTGTTGGGTAGGGTCTCCAGCCAGTTTTTCTCAAACCCTTTTGGCGCCTTGGGTCCAAAATAAACGTCATAAGAACCATCGGAGTTTTGTCTTATCCCTTTCGACTGGCTGCTTACTGCGGGAAAGGGCTGGCTGGTTTTTAACATTGAGCGCGTTTGGCTGTCGTAGATATTCACTGCCCAAAAGGCATTGACCGGTACATCGGGGGGCAGGTGCAATTTGTATTTTCTAGAGCCGTCAAAGGGTTCTTTATTTTCATCGACAAAGGCAATGGCGTAATCAGAACCTTTGCCAGGTTCAATAGCAGTCATTGCTGGGCTGACACCGGTATAGGGGTAGAAGTAGCTGACTCGAGCGTCACTATTAATGGTTTTGCCATCGGGGCCATTGAAGAAGATGTTCTTGCCGGGAAACGCCATTACCCAAGCGCTATCTGTGCCTGGGTAGATTTTGATATCGGAGAGGGATTTGTCTGTCCGTGGATACCAAACAATTGAGCGGGCTATACCATTACCAATTGCAACTGCGTCCGTAAGAATTTTGGTCATTCTTTTATCTGGACTGAAGGCTTTCCCTTTTTCAATGCCTATTGAGGCAAAGAGGCCGCGAGTTTCTGGGTTAAGCATCCCAACCCACTCGTATTGAACGACTTCATTAAGGTGCTTATAGAATTGATAGTCATTAGGGTGGATGGTGTTGAAGGCCTTTCCAGACGCACTGATAAAGACCATCCTTGGCGGGTTACCTTTTTGAGCCAGGGGGTAGATTCTCAAGTTGTCTTTGATGTTTTGCACGGCCTCCGGCAAAGGCTGGTTACTTGGCGAGCGCATAAACACCCACAGTCGGAAGGAGCGAGGGTAGATGGGAATGTAGCCGAAGGGAATATTGCCTTTATAGTCTGGTGGCAGTAATAGAAACTTTCCCCCGCGCCCCTTATCCGGGCCAGAGGAGCCGATATCTTCAACAAAGCGGAACCAGGCATCATTAAACGCGCCCATAACGTCGGGCGGCGAGTGAAACACAGTTGGTCCGTCTCGTTTTAGATCTAAAAAAGCCAGCGTATAGATAGTCGAAGTATTGCCTGTGAGAAAAAGAGACTCAGAGTTCATTAATCGATCGAAAATTAAGACTTCATTGGCAGACTTGGCGCCAAGCTCTCTTCCCCCTTTCATCAGAGCATGTACCGATGCTCCCTGAATTCCTTTGAGGAAACTATCCACCGCACGCATATGATCCAAATAGTCGTAGAGCTTTTCTGCGGTCTGGGGGTAGGGAGCGCCATCGCGGAATTCGAGGGTGCCAATACTACTGTCCACCTTATCTGGAGTACTGATTGATTTCAGAGTCTCTGGATGTAAATCGGCGCAAAGCGGCAGAGGGCTGGTTAACAGAAGAAAAATTCCGACAGACCCAAATCCGTACTGAAGTAATCGAATCAAAATAGCTACCTCTATATGCAAGGCGTGCGTGATACGTAAGTGTGTGGTATTGCTTCCTCTATTGGGGTTATTTCGTGCCAATTTTTTGTGTTAACTGCCGGATTATAAAGATGGCTATCCCCAGGCTTAACTTGGGATCTATAGCGATAAGTTTGGCTTAATTTTGATCTGATGAGGCCGGTGATTTAAAAGGTCAACTTTATTGTAATTATTGGTCTATCACAGTTAGGCTGGCGCCCGTGTTTTGTCTGGCAGACCTGGATTTAAAGGTTTACTTGAAGCCAGTAATTTCACGCCGCTACTGATCTGACTCTCCTGTAACCGAAATTATTGCATTAACTTGCATTCAAATATTTATCTGGCTTTCAGTGCAGGTAGCCGATCACTTGTAAAAGAAATCTCTCAAGGTTTCATGGTTCTCAAAAACCACCTTCAGAAATAAGTTTGAGTGATTTTTAATATTTGCCCATCCTATTTTGTGACCATTCGGTTCAAATTTTTTGGGCTTTATAGGGTTTCACTACCAAAAAAATTATTTTCTTTTTTTTGGTCATTTGATGGAATTAAATCCTGAATAAATTGGTTTTTCATTGCCAATTTTTTTACTTGGTAGTGGTTCGAGATCAGAAAATGGGTTTATTAACTTCTTGATTTATTTGTCTTTTGGAATGTTTGTAATGTTTAGTCAGATCGAATAATTTCTAACAGGATGAAACTTTTCATGGATTGATAAAGAGGTTGTCATAAGCTTTACAGAAAATGCTTGTCATTATTGGGTCATCCGATTTATAAAATGATCGTCCCATGTAGCCGGTTTGAATAGTTTTTTTTAGGCTTATTCGGGCTAGATCAAAAATCTTAGAATAATAAATGGACTAAAAATGTTTTCTCTTGCCAGCCTGTTCGAGAAAGTTGTGGAAAAATGTTGGCAAGGTCGTCTGGAAAATCTGGATGGCGAGGTTTTGACCGCGGCTCACTGTGAGAATGCGTGGCTCTCACTTACAAATGAAGAAGTTTGTTTCAGTGCTGGCGACCGCATTTTAGTGTGTACTCAGTCTGAAATAGAGGCGGTCGCCATTATGTTGGCGGCGTGGAAGATGGGGTTGGTGGTTGTACCTGCAAAGGGGGATCTGAGCCACTCTTCAATTAAAATGATCGCTTCAGACTGTAATGCCAAGGCGATATGGCGTGCTGGAAAAATTGAGGCCTTGCCCGATTATCAGCAGGAATGCTCAGAGTTTGAAGTGTCTTCTATTCCAGTGGTCACAGGCGTAGATCTGGCTCTGGTGATCTATACCTCAGGAAGTACTGGTAAGCCAAAAGGCATTATGCTTACCCATCAAAATATTCTGACCTCCTTGGCCTCAATATCCCAATATTTGGGCCTGACAGCACAGGACAGAATTTTGTGCTTATCCCCTTTATCATTTGACTACGGTCTTTATCAGGTACTATTTGCGCTATATAGCAACTGTACAACCATCCTCTACGACAAACCATTTAACCCCATACAAGCCCTTAAAACGATTTCAGAGCGGGATATATCTGTTCTTCCGATCGTGCCAGCAATGGGGGCTGCCCTGGTGAAACTGGTGGGTTTGGTTAAACCTGACCTCAGCAACCTGCGCAGTATCACCAATACTGGGGGCCATTTATCTGAGTACATGATTCGCGCCTGGAAAGAGTACTGCCCAAGTCTAAATGTTTTCTCTATGTATGGTTTGACTGAGTGCAAGCGAGCCTTGTACTTGGAGCCGGAGTTTTGGGAAGAAAAGATGGGTTCAGTTGGCAAGCCGATCCCTGGCCTGGATGCACGTGTATTTATACCTCACTCAGAGGTCAGTAAATTTAGAGAAGCAAAAGCTGATGAGATAGGTGAGCTTTATGTTCGTGGGACGGCAGTGATGCAAGGCTACTATAACCCGGCCGCTCAAGGTGGTGCAGAAATCTTTTCGGGCAGATATAGGGACGACAATTGGTTGGCGACGGGAGACCTTTTTACCCGTGATCAGGATGGCTTTTTCTATTTTAAAGGGCGTTCAAAAGACTTAATAAAACAAGGTGGATTTTGTCTGTTTCCAAAAGACTTGGAAAATCATATTGATATGTGCCCATTGGTGCATATCAATGCAGTCATCGGCACTAAAGATAAGCTCGAGAATGAAGTGGCTACTTGTGTTGTGGAGCTTCATGAGAATACCGCTGACAATCAGAAGCAGTTTCGCACTTGGCTGAAAGCGAACATAGATACTGACTACATGCCGAGAGATATCAGGTTTGTTGATGGAATTCAATTAACCGCTAATAGCAAGGTCGATAGGAAGTGCTTAGAACAGGATTTACAAGTCCATGCCTAATGATCTGAGTATATTTAGGCGGGATCCCGCCTAAAACATAAAACGCTAACTTAATAAAAATATAAACGATACGTTTAACCCTTGGGGGAGTTATGGGTGCACTGTCAGATGCGCTGGTTCAACAGTTGGGCCAAAATAAGAAACAGCTATCTACACCTTGTTATATTTATTCCGTTAAAACTGCTCACGATAACTACAAGCAGCTGAAGGAAGCGCTGGGCACGGGATTGATATACTCTCTGAAAGCCAATAGTTGCCTTGATTTAATACTTCGTTGTGGGCACATCTTTGAAGACGGTATTGAGATTGCATCTATAGGCGAACTAAATCTACTTCCCAAAGGGAATAGTCCCCGATTTGTCAATAACCCATCGGCAGATAAGGCCTTTATACGCGCTGCCATTGCGAGTAAGTGCCATTTAATTATCGACAACCTGAATCAATTAGCTTTGGTTGAGGAGTTGAAGGCAAGGCGGCCAGTAAACCCTGTCGTTTTAAGGCTTAATCCCTCAATCTTGAGCCACTTTGATAGAAATCAAAAGGGCCTAAGAAAAGATCATTTTGGTTTCGACTGGAATGGCTGTCTTGAGGCTTTGGATTTTTGTAAGAAACATGGGATTCCAGTTTTAGGTTTTCATTTGTTTAGGGGCTCATACTCCTTTAATAAAGGTGCTTTCGACACTGCCAAAGTGGCTTTACAAGTTGTTTATGAGTTTGAGGAAATACTGGGATACCCTCTGTCATTAGCCAATCTAGGTGGTGGGTTTGACCCCAATTGGCGAGAGCAGGAGTTTGATTTTGAGCAATATAGAAATTTGATTGCTGAATTTCCAGATCATATCAAGGTAGTTCACGAGAGTGGTCGAGCAATTATGGGCTCAGCCGGTTATTTCGTCACGGAAGTTCGCTATAAAAAGTCCATTAACGGTGACAAGTACGCCGTATGTGATGGGGGAATGGCCCAAAATTTTCTGTTGGCGAAAACGGAAAGTACCTTTAAACGATTCCAGCAACCTCATGTTTTGCGTAATGGGACTCCTCTAAAAGGGAATGATGAGGGGCAGAAAGTCCTTTTAGTGGGCACATCTTGTAATAAGGAAGATGTGATTGGGGAAGTCAACAATATTGACCTTCGAGAAGGGGACTTAGTCATATTTGAAGGATGTGGTGCCTATAACGCAAGTTATACCGTAGCACCTTTCCTTAAGTTGCCGGCTCCGAATTCTTATCTGGTGGAGTAGATCATGGAAATGCAATCGGTTGTAGGTGGTTTTGTTCTCAATCAATTATCCAGTATTTCACCAGTGCCCAGCACATTGAAATCGCTGTTAGAAAATTCTTGTGCTCGGCTATTCGATGCATCAATGATTATCGAAGATCCTTTGACAGAGCTTGCACCACTTAGGGACGCTTCGGTTCAGCAGCCATTAGAGCAGTTTGAGCAGACCTTTGTTATTGATCAAATTATTGACACTGTCCGGGATGAAGGACTGGATAATCACTTTCACAATATGATCGGGCTATTTGGCTCGATTATGTTGAGCCTGACTGCTACAGATGATCAGCTTGCCCAGGTCAATAAATGGGTGGAGCAGGGGATTTTCGGCCACTTCCTTATGACAGATCCCGGCGGCCCGAGCCTTATGGGTTGGAAGACAGAGCTGGTTGAAGCTGATAGCGACATGCTGCTGAATGTCGACAAGGTCCACGGCATTGAAGCACATAAGCTTGGCTTTGCCATGGTAGTTACCAAGCAACCGGGAAGGCCTTTTCCCCTGACAGTGATGTTGCCGCCAGAACTCTGTAACCAACTACGGCAGAGTACTGTAGGAGAGCCGTTTTTAAATGGCACCTTACAGCTGGGAAATTGCAAGGGTAAAGTATCAATTACCAAAGATATGTTATTGAGCAAAGGTGGGTTGGGTAGCGTCAATCGATTTTTAACACTGGTTCGCCCGCGCTTTGTCAAATCACTAATGCACTTTGTGCTTTGGCTACATGACTGTAAAGAAGCTCATTTAACCAGCGAAGATCAGGCTCATATAGAGTATCTAATTTATTTGTGTAATGAGCAGATAGCTGCAACCACTTTCTCTATGCACAGCGTAAACCGTGTTCTGGCAACGAAATTTACCAGCAATGAGCTTTTGCTGAACCTGGTCTTGTCAGGAAAGATCAAATCCGTGAATCGACAGCGCGATCTGTTGGCTTTCACAAAAATGGAAGGCAGTTCATATCGGTGCTTCTTTGAGATATATAGCAAATTTAAGGGGCTGCGGGTATGAGCCTGTATTTACGATCTGCAGCTTTTATCCCTATAGAAGGTATCACTGTCTCATCCAGTAGTGATGTATCAACTGCCTTTGGTGATATTGCCAGGATTATCCGAAGACAGACAGATAGTGTATTAGATGCTGCTCCAGAGATAAAAGATTCGCAAATAGATCGCCATTTTTTATGCTCTACCATGATTGAACTTCCTTTGAGTTCATCGGCGATTAGTGAGCAGGACTTCAATTACGGTGATAATGCAAGAGCGCCAGTTACCAGTTTTGTTAATACCTATGAATGTGCATCTTGGGGTTATAGCCTTCGGCATTACCTGACACAAAATCCGGAATCGCGCTACTTACTGGCTAGTATTCTTGACGCCAATGTTTTAGATCTAACGTTTTGGCGAAAAAATGAAAATTGGGGCGATAGTGGTTTTGGTCTCTGTACACTGTTGTTTGAAGTGCGGGATCTTGACAGTGTAAACCTTAATGCATCCTGCACGATTACTTATAATACAACTCCGGAATTTGCCACTGTCATCCGAAAAATGGCTGTTGGACGAGATGACCTGACTTTATCTTTGCCATTCTTTCCAGAGAATATTCGCCAGATTTTCTCCAAATTGTTGTCGGCCAATCAAAAGTTACCAGACTTGCATGATCGATGGGGGCATTGTTTTGGTAGTGATCCCTGGCTGAATATTATTTGCCAAGGTGCTGAAAAAGGCTTTGACAAGCATGAAAATTTTCTGGCCTGTTCGATTGCATTGAATGGTTATTACTGCACTGTAGAAGTTACCGTTGATGAACAAAGTCACTTCTATCTAATGGAGGCCGCGTGATGAAGACTGTTGAGCTATCAACGTGTCTCGAACGTAACCCCTATCCGGACACATTGAAATCCTGCTTAGCACAAATGCTGCCGTTGAGTACTGAGCAGGACTATCTTGCATTATCCAGTCTACCAGTTAATTCCAGCCCGGTGCTACTGAATCATTCGGAGCACTATCAATTACTGCTGGATATTCTGCGATACTTTGAAGGTTCTGAACTGGATATAGACTTAATCTTGATAAAAATGCAGATGCCCGCTGGTGGGCGTATGCCAAGTGCTCTATTACAAGACACCGTTTTAATGCTTCATGATCTGGCTGGTGAAGAAGCAATATTGGTTAGAGAAGGAAAACGATATATAGCTATTGAAGATAGCTTGGTTCGCCACCCATTTGAAGCGGGAACAAACCAGCTGAAAATCAGGTTGGCAGTGGATGTTGATCGCCATGATCTCTTAATTGAGGGGCTTTCTAAATTACTTATCGAGTGCGGTTTCGGTGATATAACAATAAACACCATGGACGGGACAGCATAAAGATGTTTATTAAAAACCTATGGGTAGACAGTGGCGGGCAGGTTGATCGATTACTTGATGTCTTGAGAGGACACCTGGATCAATATGATTTGTTACCAGAACTTATCTATGTGGTTTCTGCGGGAGAGGCTAATGTTCTACAGGATAGTCGGATTGTAGAGTTTATAGCAGACCTTGAAGATGGTGGGCATAATATTCGATTTGTGGGTAGCGCCTGCACCAGCTTCCATGCTGCAGTATTGAGTTTTTCAAAGTGTAGTGAAGCCGAAGCTTTGATCTTAAATCTCGAACTGGGCAAAGAGCGGCAACAAGAGTGCCTGGATTCATTGGGAATTGGAGTTGGACCTGATCAAGATGGCTTAGATGTTCTTGTAGGTGTGGCGGCTACCTGGATCTGTCGAGAGTATTGTGAAACACATCTCTGTCAAATATCCAGCTGCGATATTCTCTCTCAAGCGCCATCTTTATCTGGCGCACCAGATTTAGTAAAGAGTATTAAGCAGGTAATCTCAACCAGCTCTAGTGATGATACTCGAGTAGTTTCCTTTGATATCCGCTCGAAATGGGCCAAGGGGCTCCTGAAAGGGTTTTCGCACAGCGATAAGGCCTCATGGTTACCCAGTATCGAAGAGGACGGCTGGCACTATTTGAGTATTAAACCTCTGTCTGAACTGATCAGTTATTACATTGAGGAAACGGTGACTGATCTATGGCTGTTAACTCTAGGGGGGGGCGGCAGGGTAGGTTGCCTGAAAATAGACATTCCTTCGCCCAATTTTCAGGGATTTCTTTCAAGACTGGTAAATGTTGAGAAATTGGTGTTGGAAGACGCCTATATAGATTTTAGTTCCGCCCAGCATCTGGGTGACACTCTAGGCCAGGATTACCTTTCGCATATTCGTGAGGCATTAAGGTATCCCAAGAGGATTTACCGTGGAAGACACAACCAGATATTTGACTGGGTATTAGGTGCAGGTAGTTGGCGTACGCTGTTGGAATATCAAGGAGCAAGACATGGATAATAATATTTATAAAACTGATATAAGAGAATTTCAATTCCTTATTGAAGAACAGTTCCATGAAGCCAAAACGCTGTTCAACGACCAGATGTTTAAAGGGTGCTCACCAGAGATTCTCCATGAAATTTTAGTTCGGGCTAAAAAATTCTCTTATGAGGTTCTCGGGCCGGGATATCAGGATTCAGATCGAGAGGGATGCCAGTTAGAGAATGGGAAAGTGAAGCTCCCGAGTGCATTCTCTGAGATGTGGCAGAGGTTTAAGGATGACTGGGGGAATATCTCCTCATTTGAGGGCGAACAAAATACAACTATTCCGCCCTTTGTAATGCAAATGCTCCTGGAAATGTTTATGGGGGCAAATCCAAGTTTTATGACTTATGGTGGTTTTTGCCTGCCGTCCTCCACCTTGGTGGAAAAATATGGAACTGATCTGCAAAAAGACCTGTTTAGGGACAAATTAGCCACCTCAGAGTGGACATCTTGTCTCTGCCTCACTGAACCCCAGGCGGGAAGTGATGTATCCCTTGTAGAGACTCGCGCTGCGAAACAGGAAGACGGCACTTATTTGTTAACGGGCGAAAAATACCTGATAAGTGCCGGTATGCACGACCTGACAGAAAACACCATTTATTTCGTTATGGGTCGTGGCGAAAAAAGCGGCTCGGGCACCTACGGTTTGTCCTGCTTTATTGTGCCTAAGTACTGGGTTGAAGAGAATGGGAGTCTCGGCGAGTTTAATAATATCGAATGCATTTCTCTAGCTGAGAAAATGGGCTTTAAAGGGTGTGCAAACACTCACCTTCGGTTTGGTGACAATGGCCCCTGTAGAGCTTACCTGCTGGGGAATCGTGAGAATGTAGGCTTGTTGCAGTTTCTTACCTTGATGAATCAGGCACGAATCAGCACAGGTGTTTACGCCTTGGGTATGGCTTCCTCAGCCTACTACAATGCACTTTCCTATTCGACAAAGCGCTTACAGGGCAAGAGATTTCACGAGAGCTTTAGCTCTACCGCAAGTCGGGTCAATATCGTTGAGCATACCGATGTCCAGCGTATGTTGCTGGAAATGAAATCCAAGGTAGAGGGCTGTAGAGCACTGATTGCTAAGCTGACATTGTCAGAGAGCTTAGTCAAAATCTACCAGGGGCAGGAAGACAAAAAGGATCGCATTGCTCACTACCAAGGTTTAATGAACCTGCTAACTCCAGTTGTTAAAGCCTATATCAGTGACCAGGCTTGGCGTATCTGTGAATTGGCGATTCAAACCTGTGGTGGTCAGGGGTATCTCAAGGATCTGGGTATAGAGCAATATGCCCGGGATATTAAAGTGTTGGCAATCTGGGAGGGAACGAATTATATCCAGAGCCAGGACTTGATCCGGGATAAGTTAGGATTGGGTAATTCCAGTAAGCTATTCCAATTCTATCAGGCAGAAATTGATAATTTCCTCGATCGGGCCACGGACTACCCTCAGTTTGAGATTGAATTTGAGCGCTTAAAGACCTCGTTTGGACATTTCGAGGCAGCACTGAAAGCTGTGCAGGTATGGGTGAAGACAAAAGAAATGTTCAAAATCCCTGCCTATAGCACACGTATTCTACATATGCTTGGTGATATAACCTTGGCTTGGCTTTTATTGGAGGCTGCATGCGCGTCATCAGATAAGTTGAGTCAGGACCTGAACGATACTGATGAGGAGTTCTATAGCTCGAAAATAGTCAGTGCTAAATTCTTTATTCGCAATGAGTTACCCCGCACCAAGCTGGTGCTGGATATCCTTCAGGATCAGGATTCTTTTTGTGAAATGGACGCTTCCTCCTGGAATTCATTATTGTCAAATGTGGAGGCTGTCTCATGAACAAGCTTGATCAGCTGGAATCCAATTACGATGTAGTGATTATCGGTGGTGGATGGGCTGGCTTAACCCTGGCCCGTCAGCTTAAACTCAATAATGATGCTTTAACCATATTGGTTGTTGAGGCAAATACTGAGTTTAAGGCCAAAGTTGGTGAAGCGACAGTGGAGATGACCGGCCACTACTTTATGAAGCAGTTGGGCTTGGTGAATTATCTCTATAGGAATCACTTGCCTAAAAATGGTCTGCGTTTTTTCTACGATAACCCTGAGCATACACTGTCATTAACAGAGATGAGTGAGCACGGAACCACCAGTATTCCGCCTCATCCAGCTTTTCAAATTGACCGGGCCAGATTGGAATCCGATCTTGTCGATATGAATAGGACGAATGGCATAGAGGTTATTCAGGGCGTAAAAGCAAAAAATCTTAACATACAGCCAGGTGATGAACTCCATTCTATAGAGCTTATGGAAGATGGCGCTAGCGGAGTGGTTAACGCCCGCTGGTTAGTAGATTGCAGTGGTCGAAATCGGGTTGCTAAGAAGCATAAGAAGCTTACCCGAGTTGAGAATGTCCCTAAACACTTCTCTGCCTGGGGTAGGTTTAAGAATATACAGGATATCGACTCCATGGGAGATATGAATTGGAGGAAGAAGGCCTTTGGACGCTTTCTTTCAACGAATCATTTTTCTGGAGATGGTTACTGGGTTTGGTTTATACCCTTAAGTGGTGGCTATACCAGTGTAGGTATCGTTGGCGAGAATAGTAAATTCGACAAGCCGCCCACAAAGAAGCAAGATTTCCTAGATTTTCTGTTGGCTTATAGAGCTATTTCGGAGCTTCTGGAAGGCGCCGAGCTTATTGATTTCGAGGCTTGGGGGCAGCTTGCCTATAGAGCGGATGAGTTTATCTTTGAGGACCGCTGGGCTACCTCCGGATTTTCCTCGATGTTCCTTGATCCTCTGTTTAGTGGTGGGGGCGACATGATAGCCCTGTTTAATGACCATATTTGTAAGTACATTGTTGCCGATATCTCAGATAGTAATCGTTATGAAGCTCAGCAGCGGCTTGCAAAAGAACTGCCGATCGCGAATCAAGTGGTCACAGAATTTTACCAGGGCCTCTATGCTCATGTAGCAAATGTATACCCGGTTATTGACTCTGCTGAACTGTGTTCTCCTTTGCTTGCCTACAATACCGCTGCTTATTTCCTGGAGAGTGCCTGGGATTATATGTCAGGTAATTATCTGGATCAGGAGTACTGGCTACGCAAAAGTTACCTGCGCCGTGGATATATGGCCCTTGAGTTAATCCTGCAACGCCTTTTAGTTGAAACGGCAAAAGAGCTTAAAGCTCAGAATCGATATTTTCGCAGAAATAGTGAAGGTTTCTTTGAGTCCGGTGCCGATCACTATAAGTACTTTGTATATTTAATGGGAACCCAAGGCCGGGATGGTTGGCGAATCGATCTGCGGGTCAAACTTTGGGTTGAAGTTTTCCTGAGTGTTGTCCAGGCGCGACTCGACCTCCCTAAACTGGCAAACCGGATGGTTGTTCAGCAGGCTATTACCCTGCCTGATCTTTTACAAAAGCCAAATATGAATGGGGCTGACCTCAATTGGCTGCTTGAGAAGTTATCTATCAAGCTTACAGATCTAGTCAATGAGGATATGGCAGATCCAGTGAGCGTTATTGTATCGGAAGAGTCCTTCCACACAGATACGATTGAAGTTATGGATCTTGCGGGTAGCTACTCCAATAAAGAACTTGCTGAGGTTAACAAGAAAGCAAAATCTATCTGGGTGCAGACTCAGGAGTATATTGCGATCCCTAGTATGGTTCCTGTATTTCTTGCTTTTGCACGCAGTCAGCCGGATAGCATAATGGATTCGGTTATTGACCAGCGTGAAGCTATGCGCACAGCTGAATTAGACTCTGCTCATGCGGATTCGGAGGTTGTGTGATTCAAGAGTTCTTTCAGGCGCGGGATGGAAAAAAACTCTCCTTTCGCTGGTTGCCGTGCGATGAATCTGACTTGGTGCTTGTCTGCATGCACGGGAGCACGTTCAGTAGCCAGTGGTATTTAATGTTTGGACGGATGGTACACCGAAACGGTATTAGTGTGTGTCTGCCAGACTGGCGAGGCCATGGTAAGAGTGAAGGTGTTCCGGGGGATCTCGATTATTCCGATCAACTGCAAGACGATCTTGCCGATCTATTAAAACACCTCAAAAAAAGAGGGGCTAAGGCCTTTGTTCTTGGAGGGCACAGCGCGGGATCATTGGTTGCACTTAAATATCTGCACCTATATGGCAGTAAAGATATTGCAGGTTTTTTTGCGATAGCACCGCCTCTGACTCAGTCAGAGGAAACAAGAAAGTACGATATTCCCGCATCTGGCTTTGAGTATTACATTCGTTACGGAAGGAAACGTCACTATACGCGGCCTAGGGCATCGGCTGGTGATCAGAATCTGCCAAAAATAAAAATGCTGAAATATTGGCTGGCACTTTTGTTCCCCCCATTGAGGAAGTTATCAGTGCTGAGCTTTCCCCCGGTGGGATCAGCAGCGGGAAATCAAGGGCGAGTTCTGGACTGCACGTTTAACTTACTCAGTGCCTATAACGTAAAGAGATACGCGGATCTCTTTGCGAGTTTAAATGTACCCTGCCACTTTTTTGTCGGTGAGAAGGACGAAGTACTTGATACCCATGTGCTCCACACTGTATTGAGCTGGTATCTCTCGCCCAGTATTAAGGCTGGACTCACTGAGTTGCCCAGAGCTACTCATATGTCAGCTATTTCTGCTTCGGCAAAACCTATTTCCAACTGGTTGACAACTTTGATGCGGCAACCTGAGGAGGCTGTTGCATGAGACCTAGCAAAGGCAAAACTCCCCTGATGAGAGAAAAAATGTTGCCCGTCGGTGGAGAGGTTTCACTGAGTTCATTTTTAAGTGATGCCGATTGGGGAGCAGGGCATGGCGAAGATTGGACATCTTTAGGAACTATAAAGAGAAGTGATAAAAACACTTTTCACTTGCAAGTTGGCAAGGCGTTTCGATTTCCCCTTTATTATTACCTGAAGGACGATCGTCTATTTGTTGGTCAGGATTTATCACTATTTCCTGCTGTTGGTGCCGATACGGTAGATTGCCACTACTTAATTGAAATAGAGTATTTTGGTTTCTCCATAGAAAGAAAGAGCCTTTTACAGAATGTTAAAATGCTCTTTCCAGAGGATGATGTTGTTATATCAGCTAGAGAGCTTATTTGGCTCTCAGCTGAACATCATCAATCTGGGTCATTTGATGCCGCTCTGGTAACTCCTAAAGAAGCTACCGATAAACTCTTCAACAGTTTACCTGAGGTAACCTCTAAGCTTTTCTCGCCTGTTGATACCACTTTTTATGCTCATATTGCCAATCGTTTGGCGGAGTCAAGCGGCACCAAATTAAAAGTGGGTAGACATAGCCTGCCTTTAACGGTTGGCTATCAGGAGAAGCGGGCAAAGATCTTTAATACGGCTCATAAAAATAGAGTCGTAGAAGGGATCGATCTACAAAGTTACACCGATATGGTACAGGAAGAGTTGGATCGAGCCTGGCAGGACTCAGAATCAAGTATCGATAGGGAACATTATATCTTCCAGACATTCTATCTGCCTTTTGCCCAGTTTTTACTCAATATACTGGCAATGAATACCAGCAAGATGGTGGAGATTGTTGGTGGTTCGGGAGATGAGGGTGTAATACCCCCGGCACTTTCAATAAGTGATAAACCTATCTGTAATGTTTACGAATCTTTTCAGCGGGTGTTTTTTTATGGACACCATTGGCTTGCAAAAGTCTGGTTCTATATACCGCCCATGATCAGTTCTGCTGCCATAAAACTGCAGCAAAAATACTCAGAACGAGAGCAGCATGTTTGTGTTTTTACTTTAACGTTGGACTACTTGCTGCGATTTAATAACTTAAAAATAGGAAATGTTACCGGAGAGTAAATATGTCTACAGCAGTTGTAGAAAGCAATGTACAAGAGCTATGTGAGCAAATAGCTCTTATGCTGAATGTTGATGCTGTCGATGCAGATACACCCATTGCAGAACTCGGGGTAGATTCCCTGAATATTGTCGAGGTGATTCTAATTTGCGAGCAGTTGTACCCGGGGGTGATGAGCCCTGAAAATCTTGTTTTCGACGAACATACCACCCTAAGGGAAATGGATGGTCAACTACTTGAAAACTCGGAAGAAGTCTAGCGTACTTCGGGAGCAGTCAATGTTTAAAAAAGTACTTACCATTCTTATCAGTAGTTTTTTTATTGGAAATGTTGTTGCCTGGTTTTCAGGTGCTGCTCCCATCGAGTTTGGCAAGATTGCCTATTCAGAAGGCGAGATGGAGCAGGTGGAGTTTCTCCAGCAGGAGATTGGTGAAAATAGTACAGACCCCGACTTGATGTTGGAGCTTGGGCAGTTATTTAGTCATCATAACGAGCTTGAAAAGGCTGCACACTTGCTGGAAGCCGCGTATCAACAGCGTCCAGACGACATGCTGATACGTGCAGCGTATTACTCCAATGAGGGCAAGCGCGCAGGTGCGATGTTTGACCCTGCGATGGGGCTTTACAAGCTTTACCGTCTGCGGCATGCGATGGACGAGGTGGATCAGGCAGGTCTCAGTGCCGATTCAGATTTTAATGTACGCCTGATACGGCTGATTACTTTTTCTTATGTAGGAGAAGTAAGCGGCCACTTTGAGCGGGTGTTCGAAGATGAAGCCTGGTTTAAGAATCTGATGGATTCAGATCCCGATCTATTGCCGACTGCTATGCAGCAGGTGGTGTATTTGTCTTTGGCTAATGCCTACTGGGTGAAAGCTGGAGAGGGCACTGAAGATTTGGCAGTGGCCATGGATTACTACCAAAAAGCAATAGCAATGGCTCCTTGTCCTGCAACGATGCAAACCTCTTGTGAGCAACTGGGGCAAATGGCAGTCACCCTGGGTAAAAGTTAATGTTGGTTGAGCTTAAGCGTGTTTCAAAGCGCTATCGATTGGGTGATCTCTGGGTCGATGCCTTGCGGGATATAGATCTTGCTATCGATCGGGGTGAGTTTCTGGCTGTGAAAGGGCCCAGCGGTAGTGGTAAGAGCACATTATTGAACCTTCTATCCGCATTGGATCAGTGTGATTCCGGATCAGTTCATATTGATGGCGTTAATCTTGGGAGTTTGGGAGAGCATCAGCGCTCCCTGTTTCGAGGTCGTCATATTGGGATTGTTTTCCAGTCTTTTAACCTGATTCCCGTGCTTACAGCACTTGAGAATGTGATGTACCCGCTGACACTGCGGGGGGCTAACAATGCCAGGCAACTAGCGTTAGACGCTCTGGAAGCAGTAGGGCTTGCCAAGTTGGTTAATCAGCGTCCTACCCAGCTTTCGGGGGGGCAGATGCAGCGAGTGGCGATTGCCAGGGCAATTGTCAGTAAGCCGGATCTGGTGCTTGCGGACGAACCTACAGCCAATCTGGATTCGCGCACGTCGGAGAGCATTATGAGCCTTGTGAAGCAGCTCAACCAGGAGCAGGGTGTCACTTTTATCGTAGCCACCCATGATGATTATGTAACCAGCTTGGCATCTCGTGTTATCACGGTACGAGATGGTCATTTGGTAGAGGATACAGCTTCGCCTCAAGGTATTGTTCAGGAGGCTTTTGCATGACAGCAATCATAAAAATGTTGCTGGCTAGGGACCCGCTAACTAGAGCGGCTTTGGCTATTTCAGTTGCATTCTTAATTTCTGCACCGGCTTTGGCTGAAGATTTCGTCTATCCAACTCCGATTCCATTCACCAATAGTGAAAGGGGAGCGCTGTTTGCTGCTGTTAATGGCGAAACGACCAGTGAGCAGAGAAAGCAGGCCTACTTGGCTCAGCTTGCGCGCCTTACGTCGATGGAAGATGCAGAGTTGCAGGATGTTGAGGAGTTAGAGGCTTTGATGCAGTCACTGGTGGAGAGTCTCCCGGATGACCCCGAACTCAATGCTGCATTGGGATCGACAACTTCCTTTAAATCCAGCTTCTACCTTGATCGATTGGCAAAACTATCGCTGTTCTCCAGACGAGGCAATCGCATGATGGACCGGGCTGTTAAACAATCTCCATTCAATCTGGGCGCCCGCCTTCAGCGGGGAATCAGCTGTGCCAATATGCCGGCCTTTCTAAAAAGAGCGCGCTACGCTGTTGAAGACCTGGAGCTGGTTAGGGAACAGGTGGGCAATCGGTTCGGTAAAGAATTTCTCGGCTTTGTAGAGTTCTACCTTGCCCAGGCTTACGAGCGCAACAAACAGCCCGATGATGCCCGGGTTCTTTGGGGAAAAGTGGCCGAGTCGGATACCGACTGGTCCGCTAAAGCCAAGCTGGCGCTTCGGAGTATTTAGTCATGGGCTTGGGTTGGAAAGTTGCACTGCTGAATATTATGCGTAACGGGCGCCGCAGCCTGATTACCTTGGCTGCGATCGTTTTCGGTTGTACCAGCCTGATTATTTTTGGCGGTTTTGTACAGTCGATGTATGAGGGGATGCGGGAGAGTATGATCCGCTCGCAGCTTGGTCATATACAAATCTATGCCAAAGGCTACAACCAGTTTGGCAAAGCGGAACCCGAAAAATACCTGATTGCTGATGGGGACCTTCAAAAGATTTCCGAGCTGGTAGAAAATGAAACCGATACGTTGGTGGTAGCGCCTCGCCTTAATTTCAATGGCCTGCTTAGTGATGGCAAGCAATCGATAGCCATCACTGGAATTGGTATTGATGCGGAGAAAGAAGTGATGCTTTCCTCTGCAATTCAGATTATTCAAGGGGACGATCTATTTCCTGAGGATATTTCTGCTGCTCACCTTGGAGAAGGATTGTTCAATGCTCTGGATGTTCAGATTGGGGACTACTTGACCCTGTTGGCAAGCACCCAGGATGGGGCAATCAATGCTGTCGATGTACAGGTGATGGGGGTAATCACAACCGGTGTTAAGGAACTGGATGATCGCTTGCTCAGGGTGAATTTGCCTCTGGCCCAGGAATTACTCTATACGTCAGATATTACACGGCTAGTGGTTTTATTGGAGGAGACCGAACTTACATCTCCCTCAATTGCGACTCTGACCAGTGTCTTTGAGCAGAACAATTTGAACCTAGAAATAAAAAGCTGGGAAGAACTGGCGGGTTACTATCATCAGGTTGTTGGCCTGTTTAACGGGGTTTTTGGTTTTATTACCGTCATTGTGTTGGTAATCGTTGCGCTGAGTATTTCCAATACCATGTTGATGGCAGTCATGGAGCGCACCCGCGAGCTGGGTACTATCCGAGCCATGGGCGGTACTCCCCGGCAGGTTGTAAACCTGATCTTACTGGAGTCGGTATTTCTCGGTTTGATCGGAAGTTTGCTAGGGTTACTGATTGGTGCACTGGCAGCCAAGGGCATTACCTATGCAGAATGGATGATGCCCCGGCCACCGGGCAGTACCCAGGATTATCCTATCCGTGTGTTTGTCGTGCCGGATATCTTATTGAAAACATTCCTGTTGGGTTTTTGTATTTCACTTGTTTCCAGCCTTTATCCAGCGATAAAAGCATCCCGGCTGCCGGTAGTAAAAGCACTTAGGTTTACTTGATTTGGGTCTTCTATGTATAAGTTGAATTCTTTTTATGGGTGGGTGTTGGCGATAGCCTGCTTGTTGTTTAGCTACTCAAGTTATGCATCGGTTTCGGCTGAGTCACTGGTTAATAAGCTGGATGACTTTCGCGGGTTCAGGGATCAGGGCTTTAGCTTTGATATCACCAATATCAGCTATAAAAAGGACAAGGAGCCCCGCACCAATAAGCTCAGTGTCAAAGTATTTAATGAGCAATCACTGATCCAATTTTTGGCGCCCGCCCGGGAAAAGGGCAGGGCAATGCTAAAAGAGAGCGCCAATATGTGGCTCTATATTCCCGGTACGCGCAGGGTTATCCGGATTGCGCCCTCACAGCGATTAATAGGCGAGACCAGTAACGGTGATGTAGTGGGGGCAAATTTCTCCCGGGATTACACGGCAGAGCTGCAAGGGCAGGAAACTGTTGATGGGGAAGATTACTGGGTGCTGTATTTATCGGCAAAATCCTCTGGCGTTGCCTATGACAAAGTAAAAGTTTGGATGGCACAGGGTGAGGGAAACCTGCCTTTAAAGGGGGAATTTTATACCCGCTCCGGGCGTCTCCTTAAAACAGCGCACTATAAAGAGTTCAAGCAGTTTGAAGGCGAGCTGAAACTTCATAAATTACTCTTGGTGGATGCACTCATTGACGAGAGTTATACCTGGATGAAGTTCGATGACTATCGTCTTGAGAGCCTGGACCCGGCAATTTTCCAAAAAGGCTCCCTTGGCAGGCTGAATTGAGGTGAGTCGGTAATGGTTATCAGAATCAGGACAATTCTCCCATTTATATTCCTTCCTCTCGCTTTTGCTGAAAAAGTTGCCAGTGCCGAAGACTATCAGGACCCTTTCGAGACCAACTCGGAACTTTTTGATGAAGTGAGCACTGAGGAAGGGGTTTCTCGAGTTGTTTGGGATATTGATGCTTCGCTACTGGGGTATCACCAGCAGAATGAAGTTAGGGATGATCCCTATTTCGATCCGGGTCTGTTTGTCTTTGATGAACAAGAGTCTTTACTTGCTCTGGATCTCAGTGGCCAGTTTTCCCTGGGAGCACACTTCTCAGTTTACTCGCGGTTTGCGGCGATAGAGCACTATCGGTCTAATGAGGCTGGAACATCTGAAAAAGAGACAGAATCCCATCTGCTAGAGGGGTATTTCTCTTCTTACACTGACAACCGAAGGTTTGGTATTAACGTCGGTCGGATAAAACCTCAGTGGAGCAACGGTTACAACTGGTCTCCAGCAAATCTATTAAAAGCCACTTTTGACCGCCCCAATCTGGATGCCGATGAACTTACCCAGCAACTGGGCTGGGATATGGCCCATCTCGATTTCCGCTATGGTCGCTGGAACACCGGCATTTATATGGCTCAGGTTGAGGACGATCTGGATGGTCACTTTGACACTAGCGTAAATGACCATGAGTTTCAGTACGCACTCGTGGTGAATCGTGAAGGTGACTTGGATACCCGCTTGGTATTACATCAGATAGAGGGGGAGGCAACCAATATCGCTCTCGGGTTGAGTACTTTGGCTGGAGAAAGTGCCACACTCAGGTTGGAGGGGGCTTGGGAACATCAGCGGGAGTTACCGCAGCCGGGTGAACTCTCCTATTTTCCAGCAGAGGACGATGGTTATTTGAAGCTGGTACTTGGTACTCAGCTCAGCTTCAACCAGGGATGGGATGTTACTGCGGAGTATCTGTATAACCAGCATGGATTCGATGATGACGAGTGGGGTTTGGTTCAAACGCAGGTAGATAGTGCAAAGAACGGATTGAACAGCGCGCGGGTTTATGAGGCGATTGCTTTTCTGTCCGATAGTTTTCACCTTTTATCTACCGGACAACTACGGCAGGAGTATTTGTTTTTGATGTGGGGTAACACCCGGCTGGATAAGAAGTTTCAATATCGTCAGAGTGTGCAATATAACCTGGATGACAAGAGCCAGTACCACAACCTGGAATTGATTCAGAACTGGACTGAGCATTTTAGTACTCGACTGCAAGCCCAGTTTTTCAGGGGCTGTGAGTCCTGTGAATTTGGTCTGCTGCCTACTGAAAGGCTTCTTAGGTTAAGTCTCTATTATGATTTTTAGCGTTTGCTGGCTAAAAGTGCTTCATATTTTTGTGCGATTTCCCGCTTGCCGGATTCCCTGCTAATAGAAATTAATGCCCGCAAAATATCTAGGTCCTGCGGAAACTGGTGATAGCCGTCTTCTAGAATATCCAGGGCGAGTTCGCTGTTGCCTTCCGAGTGAACGGCTATGGCATATACGTAGAGGTAGCGACTCTGGGTTTGCTCATGCTCAGCCGCGGCCTTTAGAAAACCCATTGCCTCCTGGTGGCGGTTCTGACGAACCAGGGAAAGGCCTAAGGCGTGTTGGATTACGGCGATATCCTCACTCTTCGATAGTGCTCCTCTGAGTAATAATTCCGCGTCGGTTTCACGTCCATTTGCCCGGTAAAGGTCGGCCAAGTTGATATAGGCGGGTGTGTAGTAGGAGGCCTTGGTTATTG
Source organism: Microbulbifer maximicatervae (SeqCode) (assembly GCF_052466985.1). Classification (NCBI taxonomy): domain Bacteria; kingdom Pseudomonadati; phylum Pseudomonadota; class Gammaproteobacteria; order Cellvibrionales; family Microbulbiferaceae; genus Microbulbifer; species Microbulbifer maximicatervae (SeqCode). The sequence goes on along the minus strand of NZ_CP174298.1, from coordinate 1,680,860 downwards.
CCCGGCGATAGAAGGCTTCCGCTTGTTGCGTATTTCCTCTCTGGAAATGGAGGTTGCCCAGGTTTACCAGGGATTCCGGTCGGTCGTTGTTGAATAACTCTGAGGTGGTATAGATTTTAAGGGCCTTGGAGTATTGTTGCTGTACTTGCGCGGGCATGGTCCCGATCTGAGCATCGGTAACGCCATTGGCCGCCAGCGACCTAGTCACGGCCATTTTACTGAAAAGCAGCGGTATACCGATCATCAGTCGCAATTGCTCCGGTAGTTCATCCAGAGACTGCGCAAGGGCCAGGTTTAATAAGGGTTCTTCGCCCTGGGCAATTTGTTGGAGTAACTGAGCGGAATTCATCGTCAGGTAGCGCGGTAACAAACGGATTGCGCTGGCCCGGACAATCTCCGGTTGACTGCTGTCCTGAATAAGGTCCATTAACATCTTATCGGCCTCGCTATCCCCGCGCATAGCTGCGTGCAATGTCTGCCCGTAGTGAGGGGGAGGTGAGCCGTATTTGTCTTCCAATATCTTCGCCGCCCACTGGCTCGATTTATCTTGATGGCAGCTGTTGCAGGTATTGGGGGTGCCCAGCGCTTCGGAAAGGTCAGGTCGGGGAATACGGAAACTGTGATCCCGGCGCCCATCCACCTGCATAAAATTTTTCTTTGGCATATGGCAGTTTGTGCAGCGGGCACCGGAGCTTTGAGTGGGGTGCAGATGGTGGTCAGTACGGGCGAATCGCTCCGGCATATGGCACTGGGCACAAACTGCATCACCGGCTGTTCGCAGTTGTAGACTGTGAGGGTTGTGACAGTGGCTACAGGTAACACCTGCTGCGTACATTTTGCTTTGCAGAAAAGATCCGTACACGAATACCTCACCATCGGCCTGGCCATCCGCATGGTAAAGAGGCTCTTGCAGAAGTGTGAGGTTGAAATGATCCAGTAATTCGCTGTTAGCCTGCGCCCCCGGTAAATGGGTACTCCGCCGAGAATGGCACTGGGCGCAAGTTGTTATTTCACGCTGGATGGCTGCCGATGGCGCAAGCTTGGCAATCCCCGTTTGCAGATCCATTTCCCGGAGCTGTTGGGTTGGGTCAATAAGATGGGGGGCAAGCCCTTTATTCTGCAATGTCTCATTCTGTGTTTTTGTCCACTGAAGGTGTCTCGATCCCGGGCCATGACAGGATTCGCAACCGACACTGATCTCTGACCAGGATGTCTGGTAGCTATCGGTTTGTAGGTTATAGGCCTTTTGCAGATTGGTGGAATGGCAGTCGGAACACATAGAGTTCCAATTCTGGTTTATGCCGGTCCAGTGCAGGGGATGTTGATGGTCTATCGCTTGATCGGGATAGAGATGGAACCAGCGCTGGCCACCGACAGATTTGTCCCGGCTATCCCAAGCGATACTCAGTGCCTGAAGACGTCCGCCTCCCAAATAAATCAAGTATTGCTGTAAAGGGTGGACACCAAATGTATAGGCAAGGGGATAGTCCTGGAGGTCTCCACTGGGCCCATCAGTGCGTACGTAATAGCGCCCTTCCTTTTGATAGAAGTGAGATTTCTGCCCCTGATATTCAAATGCCACCCCGGAGAAATCACCGAGAACGCTGTTGCTATTGGCGGCCTGCATTGCCAGCTGGTGGTGGGAACCTTGCCAGGCACTGGCCTCATCTTTGTGGCATAGGGCGCATTGCGCGGAGCCCACGAAAGTGGCTTCTGAGCTAACTGCTTCGTCCTGGCGCTTGAGAGGTTGGGTATCAACCGGCTCTTCGTTACCACAAGCCACCAGAACGAGACAGATAAGGCTGATTTGGAGGAGGCTAGTGCCAGCTATATTTATCACGGTTTTTTTATTGTGATGAGATCTTATCTTAGGGAGTTATTCAGAGGCCCCCTAGGCCAAAAGATTAGTTCATGTGCCGTAAATGTCATTTTGTGAGAGGGCCAGAATGCTGGATTGGAAATTTAGGGTTGCCCTGAGCCGAGGGTGTCTATTGCTGGTTTTGGCAATCAGCTTACCGGCACTCAGTTCTCCCTTGCCATCCTGGCAAGATGGCGTTAAAGCCCAAATTGTGGACTTTGTTGACAAGGTTACCCGAAAGGACAGCGCCGACTTTATACCTGTCGGTGAACGTATCGCGGTATTTGATAATGATGGCACCCTCTGGTCCGAGAAGCCCGTGTATTTCCAGCTGCTCTATGCCGCCGATGAAGTTAAAAGGCTAGCGCCCCAACACCCAGAGTGGAAAACCCAAGAGCCCTTCGCTTCGATCCTAAAGGGCGATTTATCAAACCTGCTGGGGCAAGGCAGGGAAGGTTTGGAAGTAATGCTTACTACGACTCATGCGGGATTGAGTACGGATGCCTTCCAGCGCTCTGTTGCCCAATGGCTCAGGAGCGCTAAGAACCCGGAAACTGGCAAGCACTACAGTGCGATGGTGTTCCAGCCCATGCTGGAGTTGCTGGAATACTTAAGAGCAAATGGTTTTAAAACCTACATTGTGTCGGGGGGCGGCACAGATTTTATCCGAGTGTTTTCCCAGGAGTTATATGGAATCCCCCCAGAGCAGGTTATCGGCAGTCGCCTAAAGTCCCGCTATGAAAATGGGGGTGGTCACCCCTATATCGTGAAATTAGATGAACTGGCCTTCCTCACCGATAGACAGGGAAAGCCTATCGCAATCAATGATGTGATTGGCCGGCGGCCGGTATTTGCCGCAGGCAACTCCGATGGTGACTTACAAATGCTGGAATGGACCACCGCCGCCAAGGGGCTGCGTTTTGCCATGCTGATTCACCATACCGATGCCAAAAGAGAATGGGCATACGATAAGAACTCCTCAGTGGGGCGCCTGGACAAAGCGCTACAAGCCGCTAAGGCAAATGGCTGGTTGGTGGTAGATATGGCGAAGGACTGGCGGACGGTGTTTCCGCCAGAAGCGCAGGATCAATCAAGCCAGGGGCCGGTGATTCCTCAAGTTCCCGCCTACCAGGACTAGTCTTAAAGCGGTGTATTGATCCTGCCAATATTGAGGTGTGTAATGCTCCTGATCCTCCAATCCCGTCTCCGACAGTTCCTTTTGGTTGTACTGGCTGCTGTATTCCTTTCCCCTGGTAGCCTCTTCGCGCAGACCAAACCCAATATTTTGGTGATCTGGGGAGATGATATTGGCATCTGGAATATCAGCTTCAACAGTCGCGGCATGATGGGCTATACCACGCCCAATATTGATCGGCTGGCGGTAGAAGGCCTTTCTTTTACCGACTACTACGGCCAGCAATCGTGCACAGCAGGCCGCGCAGCGTTTTTAGCGGGTAATGTTCCAGTGCGCACCGGCATGACTAAAGTGGGGCTTCCTGGTGCCAAAGAGGGTTGGCAGAAGAGTGATGCCACTATCGCCACAGTAATGAAAAGCCTGGATTATGCCACCGGCCAGTTTGGTAAAAACCACCAAGGGGATAGGGACGAACACCTGCCCATCAACCATGGCTTTGACGAATTCTTTGGCAACCTCTATCACCTGAATGCGGAGGAAGAGCCTGAGAACAGGGACTATCCCAAAGACCCTGAATTCCGTAAGAAGTTTGGCCCCAGAGGAGTGATTAAAGCCAAGGCCGGCGGACCAATCGAAGATACCGGCCCCCTTACCAAGAAACGGATGGAAACGATCGATGATGAAACCCTAGCGGCAGCTATCGACTTTATCGAACGCGCACACGCGGCTAAGACCCCATTCTTTGTCTGGTGGAACGCAACCCGGATGCACTTTCGCACTCATGTCAGAGAGGAGCACACAAACCTTGCGGGCCCCAACAGCAATGAGTATATGGATGGCATGGTTGAGCATGACATCCTGGTAGGAAAGCTGCTAAGTGTGCTTGACCGCCTGGATATCACCGACAATACCATCGTGTTTTATTCCACAGACAATGGCCCCCACTTCAACACCTGGCCTGATGCTGCAACTACGCCATTTCGTAGTGAGAAAAACTCCAATTGGGAAGGAGCTTATAGGGTGCCAGCCTTTGTACGCTGGCCGGGCAAATTTCCAGCGGGTACTACGCTGACAGGTATTGTCTCCCATGAGGACTGGCTGCCGACCCTCGCTGCGGCCGGGGGGAATCCGAATATCAAGGAACAGCTCAAGGACGGGGTCGAGCTCAATGGGCGCGAGTACAGAAATTATGTTGATGGCTACAACATGATGGATTACTTCACCGGCAAAGCAAAACTTTCACCAAGAAAAGAATTTATCTACGTAAATGATGACGGCCAAATTGTAGCTATGCGCTACGAACCCTGGAAAGCTATTTTCCTGGAAAATCGCGGGCGGGGTTTTGAAGTCTGGCGAGAGCCCTTTACTGAATTACGAGTGCCACTATTGTTCAATTTGAGGCAAGATCCTTTCGAAAAAGCCCAACACAACTCGAATACCTATAACGACTGGTTTATAGACAGGGCTTTTGTCCTGGTTCCCATGCAGCAACTCGCATCAAAATTTTTGCAAACTATGAAAGAATATCCACCCAGCCAGGTACCCGGATCTTTTAATTTGGATAAGGTACAGGAGCAGCTGGAAGCTGGAGCGAGTGGTAGTAACTAAAAATGTAGATACCAACACAAGTATCAATAAAGGTAGGGCCCATGGATAAAATTCATATCGCACTGTCGACTAATCAGATAGAAGAGTCAGTTGCCGATTACAGTAAAAGGTTAAATACTGCTCCCTGCGTGCATGTCCCCAATGAATATGCTTTATGGCGAACTGCCGTTGTTAACTTATCGATTCGCCATGATCCAAATTGTGAAAGCGGAACGCTTAGGCATCTAGGATGGGAATCAGATGGTGCCGATACATTTACCGCAGAAACTGACATTAATGGCATTACCTGGGAACACTTTAATGCAGAGCTTCAGGCAGATGAAATCAACAAGGCTTGGCCCAAAGCCAGCTACCACCCAAAGGCATAGCTGCCAGGGACTGAAATCAGTCAAGAGGGCTGGTAACACCGCGCTCATGTACGCCTATAACATGGGTGTAAATCATGGTTGTACTGATATTGCTGTGGCCAAGCAGCTCCTGAATATTGCGTATATCAGTACCAGCACGTAAGAGGTTGGTAGCAAAAGAGTGGCGAAATGTGTGGCAACTCGCCTTCTTACGGATATTGAGGGCTGAAACGGCCTTGGAAACCGCCCGTCTTACTTGTTGCTCACCAATATGGTGCCGTCGCATCATATCGCTGCGAGGGTCTTGCGATCGAAATCGAGCAGGGAACACATATTGCCAAGCGGCACTTGTAGCCGCGTGTGGGTACTTTTTTGACAGTGCGAAAGGTAAATAGACATACCCATAGCCTTCTGCCAAATCCTGCTGATGTAGAGAGAGCGCATGTGCAATCTGCACCTTGAGGGGCTTAATCAGAGACCGAGGCAGCAGTGTTCTTCGCCACTTCTCCCCCTTGGATTCCCGTACTATCAAGCATTGATCACTAAAATCAATGTCCTGCACCCTGAGCCGCACAGCTTCCATAACTCTAAGGCCTGAGCCATACATTAATGAAGCGGCAAGCTTATATGGGCCACTAAGGTACTCTAATACTGAAGTTGCCTCTTCATGGCTAAAGGTAACAGGCAACCGCTTAGGCCGATGGCTTTGTTCGAACTGTAGTTGCCCTAACTCAATATCCAGAAACTGCTTATAGAGAAAGACAACCGCATTCAAAGCCGTTCTCTGAGTGTTTGCTGATACATTGCGATTAGCGGCAAGGTGACTTAACCACTGATCTATTTCAGACTTTCCAAGGTCCTGCGGATGTTGCATCCCATGAAAGCGTATAAAGTCTTTCACCCAGAAACAGTATGTCTTCTCTGTTTTGTATGCCAAATATCGAGACCGAATAAACGTCCTAAATCGGTCCATAAAGCGGGATGGCCGCTTGGGAAGCGGAATAGGGATGTCGTCCATTTTTACAGTCCGGATACTGTATGGATTAACAGTTTAATGAACATTTGACTGGGAATCATCAGGATTTTCGATCAGTTTGACTGTTATTTTTGGCTAGAGGTAAAAATGATTGAAAACCTGATGTATTACAATAGGTTAGAGAGATCGTATAAAATGGGGATAGTAGGCAAAGTGATCGTTTTTACATTTGGTACAGCGGTTCTGAAAGTTGGATAACTTGCTGATTCTCCTTGGATTTTGTGTATTTTTTCGCTAGATTGATTCCAAGATAGTAATCAGGATAGTAGTGATCAGAATGATTACTATATAAATGTTATGTGTAAACCAGTATGAAATTAATTTTTTCCCTCATAGCCCTCGTTTCGATGATAGCGACATCTTTCTTCTTAGGTATGAAGTGGGAAAAGTATCGAATTTTGGAGTCGAACAGCTTGGAGCTCCAGGCTCCGTTCGTACTTCAGTCAGATAAAGGCAATGGTCAATTACCTGTTGGCACTATTTTGTATCCCTATTCATCTGGGCCTAGTATAGATACCTTTATCGTCTTCATTAATACTAAGAACTTGAATGCACTAGAACCATTTTCATTTGAAAAGCCCTTTACTATGGTTCCATTGGATGCATACCAAGAGTGAGACACATAACAAACACAGGCAGTATGCTACGGCCCTTCGGGCCTCCGCGGGACGTCTTACCTTGTGCACTTTTTGCGCAGGTCGCTACGCTCCCAGTTTTGCGCAAAACGCGTACAAGGTAATCCGCCCCTGCTGTGGGCGTTACAGAGCAGCAGGGTTCGAGTAATGGAAGTACCTATATCCCAAGAATTCGTAAAAATCTGTAAGCAAATTAAAGCTAAACCGCATTCAATCTCCCGGTGGTCCGAAATCGAATCCGATGATATGTTTCACTCAGATTCTTTTCGTGGTGGCTTTGATGCAGATGAACAGGAGTTCTGCTTTAGCTTTTATGACCAAGCTGGAGATGAGTATTGGTTTCAAGTAAGTCTTTCTTCAATCATAGAAATAGCTAGTGGTATACAGCTTAAAATTGTAGGTAGGGCTGCAGAGTGAAGGCCTATAACAAGGTGCTCAAACACCGTTCCAGCCGAAAGCGGCCTCCACTGGACGTGCAAAAAGCGCGCGCCGTTTAGCACGGCGTTAAGTGTCAGAAGGCTCATAGTTCGGAGAGAATTCAGAATTGAAAGTTTCAGAGCTTACCCTAAATGCAATAAAGCCATACATTACCGGCGATGGAGCTCCAACTCCCTATATGTCGGGGCCAGATCTAATAAAATTCTTTAATGCGTTTGGATTATCTGACGAATATACAAACGAAGGCCTGCCTAATTCATGGTCTAGAAATGAATATGCTTACGAGAGACTAAAAGAGGTTAACGGAACACCCGAATTTAAGAGGTTGATTGAGGCAATTCCGGATAGCCGGAAGGTTGGCAACACTGACGATGTGGCCTCTAAGCTTAGTGAAATTATAAAGCATGATGGCTACCTCTTTGAAAAAAATGAACTAGGTATATTTAAAATCAGTGGGTCAGAGCTTACTGATCCTGTTCAAATAGCCGCACACTTCCAAGAAATAAAGAGTCAAATAATAGACTCAATTAAGTCGGCAGAATTCACTATCTGGATAGCTGTTGCTTGGTTTACCGATAGGGATATTGGCAATGAATTACGTAGAAAGCACCATGATGGAGTTAATGTTCGCGTCATTGTGAATGATGATGATACAACTACTAAGTATGGTTTGGATTTCTCTTCTCGAGGCATTGAATATAAGAAAGTTTCCCCGAACTCTCCTTGGGGTAAAAAATTAATGCATAATAAATTCTGTATAATTGATTTATGCAAAGTTATACATGGCTCATATAACTGGACGAGTAATGCTCAATATAATAATGAGAGCATTACAATTACGGAGAGCAGAGATTTAGCTGAAGAGTTTTCAAGACAGTTTATTGAGCTTCGTAGACAAAACACTTAACAAACGGCTTCAGCGCGAAGCCCAACACTCCAGTTGTCTTGTGTTGGTTCGCTGCGCTCCCAACTCAACACGAGGCAACTTCCGCATTGGGCTCGGCTGATGCCGGGCGTTAGCACTCTCTTATTCGGGCACAAATATGGTATTAGAGAAAAAAATTAGCATTGGGGATATCGTAGCTATATTTATGGCGATTGTGGCAATCATTGGGCTAGGCTTGCAGGCCCGATCAACCTCCATTTCCGAACAGCAATTGAAGAATCAGGTTAAAGATATATCTGAAGTTGTGAACAACATCGAAGAACAGAAATCTCAGTTACATGATGAGATGATCGGCCGATTAAATCAAGGGAGGGAAATTTATAATAGTCAATCTGATATCCACGACCAGCTCTTAGATATTGGTCGCGCTGATCGAACTATAAGTGATATGTACCTGCGATCATTAATGCTTTCCCAGTCAACTATACATATAGCCCTGACTAGTATCGAAACAACACCAGAAGTATCAGAATTACTTTTTCTTGGGCGAGAAGCAAACGCAAGACTTTCAGAAATGATGTCGCTGTCCGCGAGGTGGCAAGCTGAGTTAAATGAAATTTATTCAAATTACGACAGTAAATTTGATGCTGTTAGAGCTATAAAACCTGTAACGGAAGAAATTCCAGAAGAATTAGGCAAGTTGAACAACCAAATGGTTAAAGATATCGCTCTGTTAAATGGAAGGTATACTGAAAAAATCACTCCTATAAGAGAGGCTTTTGTACAGTCACAAGAAAACTTAATAGATAGGATTTCTTCAATATACAATATCTCAAGTGTTAATAGTGCTAACAAGTGACTATGGTTACTCGTCAAGTTTTTAAGCCATACTTTCATCCCAGTAGGTGTTGTTTTTCACCATCGTATTCAGAATCGTAATCTGCTTTCTCATGCAGGCAATCAGAGCGACCTTTTTAGGTTTGCCAGCGTCGACTAATCGCTTATACATCGGCTTTAATTTGGGATGATGTTGTATGGCCGACATAATGGAAACAAACAGAACCGTACGTACACGATGCCTTCCACCCCTAATATGTCTCTTTCCCTGGAAGCTGCCGCTATCACGGTTCATCGGGGCGATACCGACAAGTGCAGCGATTTCTTTACGGTTCAATTTTCCTAGCTCGGGAAGTTCACTCATCAACGTATAAGCCAATACATTTCCGACCCCTTTAGCACTCAACAATAGGTCGCGCCTTTGCCGCCACTCAGACACACTGTTAACCAGTTTATCCAGTTGCTTGTCGATACCTTGTAGCTCTTTTTTGATGGTGTTTAGAATGGTCTGTATAGGTTTGTGTACTGATTTCGGCATTCTCTGAAGCCTATTCTTTTGCATTGTGCTCATCTCTAAACACTGACTTCTTACCGCCAGTAAGTCACTGATCTCCCTAAGCTTTTCTGGCTTTAGTACCGACAGCCTTGGCTTCATGGCCTCACCAAAATGTGCAATATCCATTGCATCTAGCTTGTCGGTTTTGGCGAGACGCCCTGCGGATTTAGCGAAGCTTCTTATCTGAGAAGGATTGCAAACAACAATAGGTAATTCTGCTTTGTCGGCGGCGCAAACAAACTCTAACTCGAGTCTTCCCGTAGACTCTATTAATACTCTTTGAGGTTTAAGAGGTTGAAGTTGTTTAATGGCATCCTTAATGCCACTTTTATCATTGGCAACACTAAAAAACTGGCCAGTAGGTCTCACATAAATATCGAGTTGTTTACTGCTGGTATCGATACCGACATTGATCTCTTGAGGTTCCATAAGATAAGCTATCTCCACCTTGCTATTCGGGCTCGAGGCCCACATGACTATCCGAGTTATGCCTAGTGAGTGCTTATCACGTTCATACTTGTTATCGGTCTTTTATGAACCGGCCAGGCAGCGAACTGTGATAAACAAGGCCTTCGGTGGCCGCCGAAAGTGGGTCTCAATTTACCCGTTAACGAAAAGGATTTTCAAGATCAGAATCAGACAAGAACAATCATACAAGAGCCGGCACAAGCGCGCACGTAGTGCGCTGGATTCGCAACAAGTTACTCGCCTGTGCGGCAAGCGTTAAATTCCAGGAGAGCGCGTGAGTTCTATCGAGAAATGGAAGGCTAATAAGCGCCGTATTAGGTTAATCTCCTGCCTTGAGATTGTCGGCCTTATCATTGGTTTTACTCTAGCAATGAAGCTCGGCGGAAACCACGCCACTGATTTGGCGTTGGCAGTAATGGCTTCAGTCTTCGTTGTACACATCATAGTTCTGGTGCGGTATTGCCGTTGCCCTATGTGCAATAAGGTTCAGCCTTTCTGGGAGCGCGGCCACAGGGCATCTGCTGGGTCTTTAACTAATTGCGTATATTGCGGCGTTCCGTATGTATAAATTTAACAAGGTAATCATGTAAGGTGCCCATAATATCGGCGGTACTGGAGAAGCCTTAGGGCTTGCAGGTATTGGCAATGAAAAGTCAATTTTAGGGTAAGGGCATCAATTGACTTCAAATTTCGGAGGGTCAATTTGGAAAATGATGTCTGAAAAAGCTCAAGATTGATAAGAATAGAAAGTCGGCATCACAGATCATAGTTGTCGGACAAAATTTACGCAGAGCACGGCGCTATCAAAAATGTAAAGTCTCCTTATTAGTACTCTGACCAGTTAGTAACTTATTTCTACTGATTTCACCTTCATTTCACCTTTCCTTCTTTAAGGTGCTACTCAACCAGTTATTTAAAGAAACTAACTATGTCGAGTAGCATTCACTTAAAGCAAATTGACCATTATTTTACCTTGGATAAACAACAGGTCAGCCTGTTTGAGGATTTAAATATTGAACTGCACAGTGGCCGTTCTTACGCCATTGTGGGGCCCTCCGGAGTAGGTAAATCAAGCTTATTGCTGTTAATGGCGGGCCTTGAATGTCCGGTTTCTGGCGAAGTGCGATTTCAGAAAAACGGTGAGCCACAATTATTAAAGAACCTGCGTCAAAACTCAGGTTTTATTTTTCAGCAGTTTCATTTGTTACCCGAACTTGATGCCTTAAACAACGTCGCTCTGCCTTTAAAACTAAAAGGTGACAAACACGCATTATCCACAGCTGAATTATGGCTCGACAAGGTAGGGTTATCTGAGCGAATGTATCATAAACCACAGCAACTGAGTGGTGGTGAGCAACAACGGGTGGCCATTGCCCGTGCTTTTGTAATGCAGCCGCAATTTATTTTTGCCGATGAGCCTACGGGCAACCTAGATGAGAATACCGCGCAGCATGTCGCGCAATTGATGTTTGATTGCTGTCAGCAGAACGGCGTGGGGCTGGTACTGGTCACTCACTCGATGGAATTAGCGCAGCAAGCAGATACTTTACTGCAATTGAGCCAAGGCAAATTAGCAGTCAAGGCGCGCAACAAAGCTGCGGCTATGGCGGGCCCATTATGCTGATTTTATTAGTGTGGCAATTATTCTGCCAGCAATATCACCAAGCGGATGTGCGCTTAATTCGCTGGACCCAAGCAACTTTGATGTTTTTCATTTTAACGCTCAGCTTAACCAGCAGTTCCATTCAAACTTATTTAGCCAATAATTTGCAGCAAATGCTCGGTAGCGATTTGGTGATTTCTCAGAATCAAGCACTAACCGATGCACAACTAAGCAAGTTGCACCAGTATGCGCAGCAGTTGAGTGTGAGCCAGCTGGTGAATGTAACCTTGACCAATGATCACCATTGGCAAGCGGTTCAATTAAAAGCAGTGGATGATCTTTATCCAGTGCAAGGCACAGTGCAAGTGGCATTTGAGACGGATGGACAAGGGCAATCCTTGAGCCATGGGCCTAAATCCGGTGAAATCTGGGTCGATAGCCGATTGTTTGCTTCGCTGCAGCTCACCCTTGGCCAATCCTTAGATATCGGACACGGACAATTGAAGCTCACAGGTTTGGTACAACACGAACCCGACCGTCTGCTCGAAGGCCATTCCGTAGCGATGCGTGCATTGGTGCACCTGGATGATCTTTCACTGATACAAGCAGACAATGCCCGCTTTCGCTATTTACTTACGGGGGATGAAAGCGAACTGAACACCCTCAAACAGTGGGCCACTACTGAGCTAGTGACTGCACAGTTTTATGATAAACACAGTGGCCATCCGCTGGCGATGTTTTGGCAACGGGTTGAGAATTTTGTGGGTTTAGCATCGGTACTGTTGTTTTTGATGGCTGCCATTGCTATCGACCAAGCCGGTCGACGTCAGTTGTTATCCCAGCAGCGCTTTGCTGCGGTGTGTTTAGCCATGGGCAGCAATAAACCTCAAGTGTTTGCTTTATCATTTGGTCAATGGCTACTAACAGTCATTGCAGGGCTAATTCCGGCAACCGCCTTGGCATGGGGGGCGGAATACCTAATTTTGCAGCAAATGCAGATACAGTTTGCGGAGCTAACCGCCACCCGGGTATGGACGGATTTATTCAGCGGTTACGCGCTGTTATTAGCCCTACTGGCGATTTTCCAAATTCCCAATTGGCTAGTGATGGCCAATGTAACCCCGGCGCAGTTGATTCGCCAAATGGCGAGTCCGAATCACTTATTACCTCGATATGGATTTGCTTTAATCGGTGTGGCTGTGGTGGCCTTTGTTTACTCCGATAACGGTCTGCTTACGGCCATGACTCTATCCGCTATGGCGGCCACCTTGATGTTGATGGTGGTATTGACTTGGTTGGTATTGAGGTTGGGCTTTACGGTGACGAGCCGTACAGCGGGCATCGTGGCTTTTGGTTTTTATATGATGAAACAGCGTTTGCTCAGCAAATCCATTCAAATTCTGGGTGTTGGCATGTGTGCCACTTTGTTGCTGTTCACCTTAAGTTTGATGAAAGACATTGGTCAAACCATGGAAGGCTATACCCGCGAGCACGATGGTAATCTGATGATCACCCAGGCCAATGAACAACAGGTGCAAGACATTCGCCAATGGAGTGCGCAAACTGGCAGTAAGATTCGCCAATTAAAGCCATTTTGGTACGGGCAGTTAAGCCATATCAATGGTCAGTCCTTGGTGGAATTCGCCACCGGCCCCAGCGAAAGTTTGACTAGCTTACAAAAGCCTATCCGCTTGCATTTCAGTATTAAGCAAGCAAACAACAACCAAACCGTGATTGGCCAACGCTGGCAAGATCGGGATGCTGACTGGCAACAAGTATCAGTGGAGCAAGAAGTTATGAGCGATATGGGGTTGAAGCTCGGCGATCAATTGCGGTTTGAAGTTGCGGGGCAATCTTTGAACTTTGAAATCAAAGCCAGTCATAAATATGTACCAGGCAAAGGTTCCATCACCTATTGGTTTAATGTGCCACAAAGCACCATGGACCAGCTTCAAATACCGCCTCTTTATATGGGTAGCCTTGAGCTTGCCGACACTGCTTGGGGGCAGTTGGCAGAGCTTTGGCTGCGTCATCCAACTTTGCGGTTAATCTCGGTTCGCGAATTAACGCAACGCTTTGATGATACTTTGTCGATGGTTATTAAGCTGGTATCTGGATTTAGTTTGATGATTATTTTGCTGGCACTGTTGGTGATCAGTGCATCGGTCAAAGGCTATGAAGCTGATGAGCGTAAAAAGAACGCTTTACTGATCAGCTTTGGTCAATCACGCCTTGCATGCTGTAAACTAAGCCTGTTTGAGTGGTTGTTGACTTCTTTAATTGCTAGCGTGGGGGCCATTTTAGGTACTCACCTTACGGCTCAATTGATCTATCAGTCTCAATTTGGCATCAATTACAAGCCTGATTGGTTATGGATCATTGCTACTTTACTCGTCAGTGCATTGGTGGTGTGCAGCGCTGGTATGATAGCCAATCGCAGCAGTTTAAAGTTTTCCGTTGGGACCTTGTTAAGGAGCGCAGGGTGAATAAAATTTCATTTTAGTTGGAGGAAGACCAACAGGATTTGGCCATTAATGTCACAGAATATTTTGAGCCAAAAAGTCCGCCGGTAGATTGTGCGAACTGTCTCAGGGGAAGACATGAACTTTGATCATCCGGGTGGCAGCATGGTTTTCTGAACAATACAGGCGAAGATATAGAGTTGCTTAACGATGGCGGTTGTATATTAATGGTGTGTAAATTGTAAAAATGTGTGTTGCGATACCTATAAAGAGTGTTCCATACCTCTGGGCGCACTGTGTTCGGCATAGTGTGCATCGCCGTTTACGGTGATATTAGCGAGTAAAAAGTGTGAAGATAATTATCGCTATAGTTAAATCTGCACATGATTTTAGTATTTACTAAGAGAATTATTCATGAAAGAGAGCCTTGATCAACTAATAGATAATAGAGAAGACTGGCGAACAATAGCATTTGCTTTTTACTCCCTGGTTCACAATGACCCAAGTGATTGGGGTAAGCTTTCAGACGAATTGAAAAATAGTGAAATAGGCAATATTTGTCAGAAATATATAGATACTAAAGATGCTCAGTACCTAATGGAGGCGGGTAAGATGCTTGCAGGTAAAAATTGGTACACAGCTCTTGGAAGAGCATTTTAAATGTTTGTTATTTTAAGTTGGTATAAAAGTTGTGGTGTGTCGAAAAGATGTTAAGCATTGCAAATTAGAGTGAAATTATTTTTCCTAGATTTAACGCTGCCCGCACTCGAAAGATAATATTTCTTGATAAAGCTGAATCCAATCCACTGTTGGTTGGCTTATTTCTGGAAATTGCTATAAGCGATTCTTCCTGAGTCTTTCAGATGTGTATGTAGTATTTTCACCTTTATAGCTTCGTTTAACAGTACATTGTGCTGCCAGGGATGGCACTAAAGTATGAGGCTATCGTTCATAAAGCTCTTCTCGCTAATTATTTTTACTCCCTTTGAGGGGATAGTTTGTTGTTCAGATCGACTCAGTGTGCTTGTTCAAGAAATGTCAGGTAAGTGCCTGTAATTTCCTAGTGAATATAATTCTAGTAGAATAAAATCAAATAGCTGGTGCTGTTATATATGGCAATGATGGTAGCTCCACGCTATCCGTATTTGGGTTAAGTGGGCTTTAATTATTTGGGTGCTCATAAAATAAGACAAATAAATCCGATATCAGTAGAAAGTGTAATTTAGGTAATTGAATGGAAATTTGTTGGATTTATAGTATTAAGTACTGCTGCATTAGCACTTTTATTGCTGTTTGTGTTGGGCTAGCTCGTGTTTATAGAAAATATATGCTGGGATAGCGCCCCTTTTAATCCAAAAAATATTCGCTAAAGTGTAACTTGTTTGACTTTGCAGTTTGTTAAAAGAAAAAATGGATTGTTGGCTCTTTAAAATAGCTCGCCAATAATTTGAATCTCAAAAGATCACTGTTTCTGTGAGCTGGTATCTTTACAAGTAATTACTTTGCAAGTAATTTCATTAGCTTGCCTTAATTGTTGGTTTTGAATTTTAGGTTCTGATAATGCAAGTGCTGTCGGCACTAAAAGAATGTCAGGAATTATGGTCATTTACAATTGAAATGGGGGGGAGCGAGCAGTTTGTTTTAAAGTGTTTTTAGGTGTTTATCATTAGAAAGTGATCGGTAGTTAGGATGCTACATTGGTCACATGGATATAGCAAAAAGGAAAATCCAATGCTAAAAGATGTAACTTATAAAAAAGCTTTAAAAAGTATTATAGGATTAGTATTTGTGTCAGCAAGTTGGCAAGCGCAGGCCATCAGTTGTCCTCAGTTAGAGGACGTTTCATTACCTCCAAAATGTAGTTCTGAAGAGCTAGGAACTTGTAATGTTGCGGTACAAAATATAATCCCAGCTGCAGCCTGTGCAATCTTCGAAGTGTCTCCGGCTGCAAATGATGCGACGTTGGTACTCCGTTTTACAACGCTTATCACTAACTCCTGGTTTGATGCAACAGCACCTTATCATCCGACAGCAAAGGGCGTTTACTCAGATATTAGTCGAATGACAGAGCCGACAGATAATACTGAGTTGAATATTGCATTGACCTATGCTTCCCACAAAGTACTAAGTGGTTTATTTCCCCATTTGGTATCTGAATGGGATGATATGCTAATTGAGCTAGGGTTAGATCCTGAAAATATTTCAGAAGATACGACGACACCAATTGGTATAGGAAATTATGCTGGTAGAAAAGTTCTGGAAGGACGTGTCAATGATGGGATGAATCAGTTGGGTAATGAAGGTAACCAGCTTTATCATCGCTTGCCTTATGCCGATTATACTGACTTTAAACCTGCTAATTCTGCCTACAAGCTGCGTTTTCCATCAAAATGGCAGCCGGCAGTTTTAATGGAGCGACCAGGCGTATTTCGGGTTCAGCAGTTCGTAACTCCTCAAATTGCATTGACTACGCCCTACAGCTACGAATCTCCTGATGAGTTCACTTCACCGATACCAATTAAATCCAAAATTTGGAACTACCCCAGTTACGTAGCGCAAGTAAATGATGTATTGGCTACATCAGCGAATTTAACTGATGAGCAGAAGATGAAAGCTGAGCTATTTGATATGAAGATATTCAGCTTAGGTTTCGCTGCCGTTTTTGCATCTGAATCTCAAGGTTTATCCCTGATGGATTTCATACACTATGACTTCCTGACTAATATGGCAGCTTTTGATACTGCTATTGCTATCTGGAAGGAAAAGCGTCGCCATAACTCAGTAAGACCTTTTTCTGCTGTTCGGTATATTTATAAGGATGAACCTGTAACGGCTTGGGGTGGTGCTGGAAAGGGAACTGTGGATGATTTACCCGCCAGTCAGTGGACTAGCTATCTGCCTGTAGCTGATCATCCCGAGTATCCCTCCGCATCAGCTAGCTTTTGTGCTGCGCATGCCGAGACAAGCCGCTTGTTTTTACCTCAAGGCGATACTTTGGGATATTCTGTAACTGCGCTGTCTGGCAGCTCTCAGATTGAACCTGGTGTAACACCACAAACTGACTTGAATCTATATTTCCCTACCTGGACTTCATTTGAAGAGGACTGTGGTAACAGTCGTGTATGGGGAGGTGTACACTTTGAGCCTTCAGTACCTGCAGGGCAGGCGATAGGTCATCAAGTGGCACATCGTGCTTTTCAGTTTTACCTCTCAAAATTAGAAGGTAACTAAGAGAGATGACGTGGGGCAGAAGAATCACTAATTGATAAGCTCGGATCCAATTAGTATCTTCTGCCTCATTTATAAGTTAGATGTTTCTATTATGGGACCTCTGTTCATCAATGTTTAAAAATGTGAGCTAAGTTGTCATTAGATAATCTTTTATCTCGATACTTGGGAAATCCAGAGTGGCTTTCGGTCACAAGAAATGTGAACCTAAGAACCCAATAATAAGTTCACTCAAGTGACTGAAAAAGCCATATAGATAATGCAGCCTATTGTACCATAAGTTAAGAAGTGAAATACTTGACAATCATTTTTGACAGAGGAGCCTGAATCTCAGTAGGGAACAATATCCCGTTGATGTATTTCTGCAGTTTTTAGATGTTTTACAGGGCTTAACTTTAATTAAAATATAATTCGGTCCTGTTTCTCTTATGCTAATTACTTTACTTATAATAATTGGATTGTTATTGCCTGCAGTATGGCAGGTATTGTTAGGATAATTGTGATGAAGCGAATCCCTGAACCCTTCCGTATAAAAATGGTTGAGCCGATCAAGATGACAACCTATAAAGATAGGGAGGTTGCACTCAATAATGCTGGATTAAATCCGTTTTTACTGCGCAGTGATGATGTCTATATTGACCTATTGACAGATTCAGGCACTGGTGCAATGAGTGATAATCAATGGGCGGGTTTGATGCTTGGTGATGAGTCCTATGCCGGTAGCCGAAACTACTACAATTTGTGCAATGCAGTAGAGCATTTTTTTGGGTATAAATTGGTTGTTCCTACACATCAGGGGCGTGGAGCAGAACAAATTTTGTTTCCTGCTCTGATTGAGCGTATGCGCCAAGTGCGTGGAGGGACGGAGCCTGTATTTATTTCAAATTATCATTTTGATACTACGGCAGGGCATATAGAGTTAAATGGAGGAAAAGCAATTAATGTGGTGGATAAACGTGCTTTTGATACCACGACAGCATACGACTGGAAAGGTAACTTTGATTTACAACGCCTGGTTTCCACTATTGAGGAGCACGGAAGCCACAATGTCTGTGCGATTATAACTACTGTGACCTGTAACAGTTCTGGTGGTCAGCCTGTGTCCATGAAAAATATGCAGGCAGTTTATGAAATTGCTACTAAGTATGATATCCCAGTGGTAATTGATTCGGCTCGATATTGCGAGAATGCTTACTTTATAAAGCAAAGGGAAGAGGGGTATCAAGAAAAATCGATTTTAGAAATTATTCGCGAGATGTATCAATATGGGGACATGTTGACAATGTCCGCAAAAAAAGACCCTATGGTAAATATTGGAGGCCTTTGTTGTATTCGAAACAATGAGGAACTGTTTCAAGCCGTACAAACCCGCTGCGTCCCTATGGAGGGTTTTGTGACCTACGGAGGGATGGCTGGTCGCGATATGGAAGCGCTGGCACGGGGGCTCTATGAGGCTGCCGATGAGAGCTATTTGAACTACCGAATTGGCCAAGTAGCCTATCTGGGAGAGCGATTGAGATCTGCTGGAGTACCCATTCAATATCCCACAGGTGGGCATGCGGTTTTTGTAGATGCATCGAAGATTCTTCCCCATATTCCATCAGAGCAGTTTCCGGCACAGGTGTTAACCAATGCGCTGTATCTAGAAGCGGGAATCAGGGCTGTGGAAATTGGCTCTTTACTTCTTGGGCGGGACCCGGATACCGGTGAACAAAAGAAAGCAGATCTAGAATTAATGCGGCTTACTATTCCACGTAGAGTCTATACAAATGATCATATGGATTATGTAGCAGATGCGATTATCGAACTTAGCTCGCGGGCCAATGAATTGCGGGGGTTAGCTTTCGAGTATGAGCCACAAGTTCTACGACATTTTACTGCTAGATTTACAGAGATTTGAGCTATAAATAACTATTTTTTCTATTATAGTAAAACCATTCTTTAGTATATTTTACAACTAAAATAAGGTGGATACATTGGATATTTGTATCCACCTTATTTTTTCTAGAAATTATCTTGTTGTCTTACCTGGTTCCAGCTGGCCCCTAAGTCGGTTGATTCGTAGAAATCACCATTGGCACCATCGCAGGAAACTAATAAACGATCGGCAACAAGAGGAACTATAGAGGTACAATAGTCTGTAGGTGGTTTATTGTCTGTAGATATCCAGCTTTTTCCGCCATCCGTTGTTGTTAAGATTCTGGTTTCTGTTTCACGATTCCTGCCGGAAAAGTTACTTTGTGAAAAACCAACAACCGCAACGGCTTCATTGTCAGTTGAGAACCAGGGAACGGATCGAAATGTGAAATTTCTATTTATACAGCGATTTCTGGAAGATTTACTCTCTTTACATTCTTTAATATACGTAGTTATTTTATCCTGGTTGCCATTTTTATCAATTTTGTAATAGGTTGGCTTTCCTGTCCAGGACCAGAAGCCAGCTTCCTCGACACCTAACTGAACTGCGCCTGCGTCAACAATTGCATTTAGGTCAAAATCATCTACTGTTTTTTCAATCATCCAACTTTCAGGATCATAGATGAAGATTTCGCTATTGATTGGCGAAAATATAATACTTCCATACGTTGATTGCTCACGGACAGTTATGTAATTCTGGCCGTTGAATTCAAAAATAGTTGTATTGTATATATGTTGGTCACTCTTGGTGTGGGCTTTCATTTCCCCTATTTTTACTTCCGCAATATGCTTCCATCCTTGACCTGATCTTGAGGAGTATTGATTCAAAAGTTTCCACTTTACTTGTGAATTTGCTACTACTCCTCTATAAATATTCACTTCAAAGTCGCGAGTAACTAGAAGTTCTATCTCTCCTGTATCAAGAAGTCTCAGGTTTTCAATGTGAGTATTATGCTCCAATGATATGTCTAGCCAATCCCCTTTAGCAGAGCGCCAGAATAGGGCGCCTTCACTCCCCCCGACTACTAGATCACCATGATTGTTTTGTGCGATAGCCGTTAGTTCATGATTGGTGTCAACAGCATCAAGCTCCCAGCCCCCGTCGGGAGTACGTTTCATAAATACGCCGACCTTTCCAAGAAAGTAGATGGAATTATCAGGAGAAATATACTCTTCGCTGTATGTCAGAGGATTCTGTGCTATGGATATATAAGCTGACTCACGCTCTTCATCATTTTCATCGATATGCCACCCGTTGATTGATTGAGGATCGTATTTTATGAACGGAAAGTGTTTTGCAATTACCTCCCCTTCTTTTGATTCAGGCGCGCGAATCAAAAGGTCAAGGTATCTATCACCTTGTGGCTTTGGATAATAGATCAAAGTACCAAGATCAGTGACCTCACCCTGCGTAACTGAAAAGGTCCCCAGCTTCTCATCTGCACTTACGAAACGGCTGTACCATCCATTACCGTTTGAATAGAACGCCCGAATGCTACTAATAGAGTAATTCCCTGGTTTGACAGAAGAGGCAAATACCGTTGTACCATTTAGCTTTGGTCGATCCGCAAGGAGACGTTCCGGTTTTATGGATTTAGACTCGTTCAAGTTTTCCGGGTTAATTGTGAGTTGATTAAACGGCAGGGCAACTCCAGAGGCGTTAATGATTCGAGCGACAACAATTCCATCTTGTTCGCTAATAGGGACGTCTTCTTTCAATGTTGGTAGCATATTAACTTGTCCCGCACAACCTTGTAGAAATAATAAACAGACCGCTAAAAGAAGTGGGCAAGACTTAACGTACCTGAGAGGGTTCATCCCTGACATATTATTCTCCATAATTTGGACCAAAGCTTGCCAATTGTATTGCATTTGGCTCTGAGATAGTATTCAAAACGTTGTCACTCATTTATAAATAAACATATGGAAGTGTTATTTTGACACTAAATTTTAGAAGCGTGATGCCGGTAGGCTATCAGGTAAGTGGAGTAGATACTCTTCTTAAAGGCATAATATTTGCGGCAATCCTTGTGTCTGAATCAGTAATTGCTCGGACACTGTCATTGGTACCCTATGATAGTCCACCTGAGTTAGAGGGCGGGCGTGGGTATGTTTTGGTTAAGCTAGATGTAGGGGGTACTGCGCCCTCAATTGAGTTTGCTAAGATGTACGCTAATGGAAATAAATACCTGCTGAGTGGGCAAAAATATAAACTGCGAAAGAAAGGTCGTTATAAAGTCAGCCTTAAGGATAAGTCCGAAGGTTTTTACCTGATGACAGTCCCAGCTGGCCTGTACCAAATTACCCAAATAAATGCACCTTACTTCAATCTTCCCTACAAGCTAGATACTGCTAAGCAGCGTACTTGGCGTTTTCATGTGGAAGCTAAAAAAACAAATTATATTGGTAGCTTGTTTATAGGTAAGCAAAGAAAGTCAGATACGGTAGAGGTCTATTTCAAAAATCGAATAGCAACAGATTTAGATGGAATTCAAGAAGCTATAAATTCATTAACTGAGTTGTATCCTCTGGTATCTGGTGCGGGAGTACAAGATGAATTCTTGCAAAGTTGGTTAAGTCCTTTGGAGATAAACCAATGATTGTTTTTTTTCGAGGGACTTTATTGGTTTTGTTGTGCATTCTGGTGAAAATTGGTCCAGTAGTAGCAATGCCAGCAGAAAGCTACTTTAAATCGATTGATACTATAACAGCACAAGTCAGTCCAGATGGAAGATTGGTAGCGTCCATTAAGCAGAGTGATACTAGTCAAAAGTTAGATATTTGGAGTCGTGAAGATGGGTCTAGTCATACCCTGATTGATCTCGAAACATTGACATCCAGGGACGCATCAATTCAATTTATCCGTTGGGTTGGCCCAAAATATCTTGTTGCTCAGTTTAAGGAAGTCAAGAAGGGTGTTAAAAATTTACTAGATACCAAGCCAGCATATCGACTGCTAGTGCTTGATGTCTCAGGCTCCGAAGGCCAGCCTCCAGAAATATTTGAGGTAAAAACGCCGGGTTGGTTGGTCCATGCGTTGCCAAACAGGCCGGGCCATTTTCTGTATGCAAAAAGTGGGATTTACTCCAAGGTATACAGTATTGACGTATCTAAGCTTAACCGATTTAAACAGAAAGCAAGTAAACTTTTACGAAAAGATGGAGGCCAGTTTACAGTTCAGAATGAAGTGGCTTCAGTTGAAGGGTATGCGATACGCTGGTTTTTTGATTCATCAGGCCAGCCAAAGTCAGTTTTGTTTTTCAATGACAGCAAGCTTCATCTGAGTAAAGTTGTTGATGGACACTCTACCGGCCCAATAAAGAGTTGGTCTGAAGAAGAGTTGGAAGAGGAGCCCGCCCCCGGAGCAGAGCATGGAATCCTTATACCGGTATCTATAAGTCCGGAGTCTGGAACTTACTTTTGTTTAGATACTAATTCGGAGAAAGATCGGGTAGTTTACCGCTGCAATTTCACTAGTGGAGAACAGAGCATAGCTTATCGATCTGATAGCTACGATATTATCGATCTGGTAATAGAGCAATCGACAGGGGAGTTGATTGGTGTAAAAGTCGTTCATAATGGACGGTTAGAATATCAATATATTGATGAGGATAGACAAGAGAAAAATGGCATGGCGAGTCTACTAAAAACAACAGTAGGAAGAAGCCTCGATAGTACTATAGAGCTATACTATAGTGAGAGCCACGGCCAGCCAGGACGTTATTTCCTTAGCAGGAAAAACCAGAAAATTGACCAGCTAGTGGCCTCAAAATTTCCACATTTAAATGATCAGCTTGAGAGTCGCCAATACCACGACCAGGTTAAAGTGGAGGGATTGGATATTCCCTATATATTGACCATGCCAAAAGGTAACGGGCCATTCCCTCTTATAGTTATGCCACATGGTGGTCCTCTTGGCGTTTTTGACCATCAGTATTTTGACTACTATACACAGTTCTTTGTGGCGAATAATTATGCCGTTTTAAGGGTGAATTATCGAGGATCGAGTGGTTATTCAACTGAGCTGGAGGAAGCGGGTGTTCAGCAGTGGGGTAACTTAATGCTTGAAGATATATTTCAAGCAACAAAGGTGGTAAGTAACCGAAGCGATATTTTGTCTTCGGAAATTTGTTCTGTTGGAATGAGTTATGGTGGATATGCTGCACTAATGATGGCTATTAAACACCAGCAATTGTTCCGCTGTGCAGTCAGTGTGGCCGGTGTCACAGATGTTAACCTCTACCTGAACTCACCCTATGCAACTGAGGCTCAAAGTAAGTGGTTGCTGGAGAATGTTGGAGATACTGTTAAAGACTATGGCAAGCTAAAGGACATTTCACCGGTATATCTTGCACAAAACCTTCAAAGGCCTGTATTTATTATTCATGGTGAGAAGGATGAAACTGTTGATGTTGAACATATGTACCGCATGAATATGATGTTAAGTAAGTTTGATAAGGACTATGAGTGGAAACTATATCCAGAAATGGCTCATGGTCCTACTGATAGTGAGCACCATAGAGCTATTTTTGGGTCGATCATTAGCTTCCTTGAAAAGAACATGTAGGTTTCTGGGATTATGAAGGCTCGGAGTAATTTCATAGCTGTATTTGTGGGATTACTTAGAGCCATCTATTACCCAATTAGAGAGCTAGCTGAGACTTTAATACTCTCCTTTAAGATGGATAGAAAACTGCGAGATACTGGGATAAGTGTATCTGTTCCGGAAAGCCGGACAAAGTGGCGTCGTGACTGTAACTTTAATTCAAGGATTCTATGGCTGTTAATGATGTAGCTTCGATGTAATCGGTAAAAAGTTTCCTTAGGCAGCTGCTCATTGAAACTGTCAAGAGTCATATCTGAAATAATGGTATTTGTATTGTGAGATTTAACTCCTGTCTCGGTAAGGTGGATGCGACGATAACGACCGATACTGTCGATATAGTTAATTTGGTCATATTCAAATATCTTCATTTGATTATAATCACTCAAAACCAATCGGTTTCCGCTTGTCGAAGACGTCTGTTGCCCTAAGGCATACATCTCTTGCCGTAATATCTTGCGAATGCTTTTCTTTATTAATTCTGGATGAGCAGGCTTTGTCAAATAGTCAATTGCATTTGTGTCGAACGCACGCAGGGCATAGTGCTGATAGGCTGTTAGGAAGACAAGTTGATAGTTTATATGTTGAGTTGCATTAGCCACATCGAAGCCATTCACCTCTGGCATTTCAATGTCAAGGAATACGATATCAGGGCTTTTGGTTATGATCTGCTTTATTGCTGACTTCCCATCAGTTACTTGCGCCACAACTTTCAATTCATCGAAGGTGTTGATTACTTCTATTAGATTGGATCTTGCTGCAGGTTCGTCATCGACAATAATTACTTTTTTAGTATTCATTTTCGCCATTTTCAGCCTGCGGGGTTATGGATGAATTTACTTGTGGGAAGCGAATTTTCAAACTTGCTCCTTCACCGCTTGAATTTAGCTTAAGGGCGTGGTTGTCACTGAAGTTGACTCTTAATGTTTGAGTTAGAATACGTAATCCTTCACCATAAGTGATATTCTTGTCATCAAAGCATGCCCCTGTATCCTGAACTTCCACTTCTATGTAGCTATTATTTAGTTCCACATTTACACTCACATGCCCACTTCTAGCGTAGGGTGCAATACCGTACTTTATGGCATTTTCCACAGCTGGCATTAATAGTAATGAAGGTATATTCATTCCATTCAAATTTTGTGGGCAGTCAATATCAAAGGTGAATCGATCCTCAAAGCGCTTTTGCTGCAGCAAGAGGTATAACTCGATTAATCTTAGTTCTTCCTCAATAGTTATCCATTGGGTTTTGGTTAAGTTGATTGTGTCGCGCAATAAATCGGAAAGGCTGTAAATGAGCTCTTTAGCTTTTGATGGGCGCTGAATGACTTCTGATGCAATCAAATTTAGAGTGTTAAATAGAAAGTGAGGATTTGATTGCATTTTAAGTATTTGTAGCTCTGCCTGTTGTGCATGAAGCTGCGAGCGATAGAAGAAACTTTGCTGTTGAAATATATATATGGCAAAAATATAAACTGTCGATTCAAGTAGCATTATCGCCAATGGTAATATTTTAATGTCAGGTACTTTGAAAGTTAATGGGGGTTCTACGATCGGTGCAATGCTTATAAATAGAAAAATGACTACAATTGGTCTAAGTAAGTAAATGTGTTTTTCTTTTAACAATCGTAGAGGGCTGTTGGGAAGGTTTTCAATAAAAATGAAAAGAAGGTGACATAAAATAAATGTTCCCCATATTTTAGCTGTAGCCAACAGGAAGAGGTGGGGGGTTAGTGACTCAAGTGAATAAAGTGTAGTAGAGACGATAAAGATATTCACCCATGGCCATATTAGAAGAAATATCCATGCTTGGATCTTATTTATTTTGCGAAATTCAAACAAGGTTCCTTGCCTATATTGCATTCAATATCGATTTTATATATCAAAATATCAACAGTGAATGATATAGATAATCTCATATGAAAGAAACTTGCCATTTGCTCCATTGAGCTTGAAATATGCACCGTTCATACAAAACATTCTCGATTGCAAGCAAATTTTTAAGTATCTAAGCATAAGTTTATGTATCTCTGGTTTTTAAATTGGCGGAAGTTAGTCATGTACTTTTTTATAGAGTTTTCCCTGTTTAATTAATGATAAAACTTCCAACAGTTCTGGTCGTGCGGAGATTTTCACCATCCGCACAATTCTGTCATAGGTGGATGCTCTGATGGTGATATGAATATCCTCTCCAGTTAAAGGAATTTTTATTTAATGTAAAAGGAAGGTTTATATTATGAATTATTCTTTTGTCTCTATATCTAAAACTCCCCAATATATCTCTCTATTCCGGTGTCTGTTCGGTATCTGCTTTTTGGGTTCCCTATTGGTTGCTTGTGACTCGGATGACTCTGAAGATGTCTCTGGGACAGAGATTCCCTTAGTTACAGGCCCAAATAGCGATGCTTGTAAATTGTCTGAAAGTGAAATACATGCAACCGCTACGGGTTTGGAATACATTGTTACTCCCGATGCCTGTTTTGACTCCCTTTCAGGATATGAGTTTGAGCCAAGTTACGTAGAAATTGACGGCTTAAATATGCATTACGTGGATGTTGGGCCTGATAATGGTGAAGTTATACTGTTACTACATGGTCAACCCAGCTGGTCCTATTTATACCGAAAAATGATCCCGATCCTTGCTGATGCCGGTTACCGAGTGATTGCACCAGATCATATTGGAATGGGAAGGTCAGACAAGCCGATCGACGTCACAGTTCATCAATATGAACAACATGTTGCTTGGACTAAGGCGTTTATTGATAAGTTAAATTTAACTGATATTAATCTGTTTGTACAAGATTGGGGAAGTGTTATTGGTCTTCGTATTGCAGGTGATATGCCACAAGTTATCGGAAGGCTAGTTGTCGCGAATGGTGACCTTCCGGTGATTCCATTGGGGGGAAATCCTTATATATACCCGACTTTTGAGATTGATGAATCACTGGGTGATGCAGAAACATTCTTTACTTCAAAATCGACTGATAGGGTGGAGGGATTCCAACAATGGATTAACTATGCCTCTAGTGTACCGGAATTAATTGCTGGAGATGTGGTACAAACATTGACTATTAACCTGCTAAGTGATGAGGAAGTAATTGCGTATAACGCCCCCTACCCAAATATTGAGTATAAAGCGGCAATACGAGCATTTCCTGCGATGATGGTAGGTATTGAAATGCAGAATTTTTCTGCCTGGAAAACACTTGGAGCTTTTCACAACCCTTTTATGTTTAATGCCGGTGAGTATGATATCAACTTGGGGAGTATTGAAACGCAACAGAAGTGGGTGGAGCATGTACCAGGTTCGGATGATGGTGATCATAGGCGCTTTGCTGCAGGCCACTTTATTCAAGACGATGTAGGCGAGGAATTGGCCATACACTTTTTAGATTTCTTGCGAAATACTACGGTTGAGGAACCATTGCAAGCTGGCGGTCCACTCTTTAATTTTCGCTATTGTGAGATATTACTGTCTTATCTAGACGGAGCTGAGGAGTCAACAGAGATTTGGGGTACCCCGGGTGTTAATTTTTGTCCCCAAAATCAGTGGGATGCTATCAACTTCAGCGATATAGAAATTGAGTATGGTGCGCTTTTAGCAATCCCTAATGGGCCGCGTTTTTTTGTGGTGGATGAAATTTTAGGTGGCGATATTGTCTCACCTAGTCCGGATGATGAACATCGTTTTTTCGGTGACTTAGAAATGCGCTTATTGACCACCATGAATTATAGTTCTGATCTCGGAGAGAGTGTTTCCTATATTCCTGGACAAGTACTAAGGAATAATACTTGGTTGTTTTATGAAGGCCGCCGTGTTTATGAGCTAACTGATATCAATGGGCAGGTGTATATTATGCAATCATTTAGTCGTATTGAGGTCTCTGATCTTCAGTTTGACGATTTAAAAGACCTGGGAAGTCGCCTCAATCTGCCAGAAGGCTGGACATTTAGAAGTCGCATTCTAAGTGAGCCATTAGAAGTTTCCGCCATCGATGGTATTGCTGAGGTGGTACAAGACGACTTAGGTAATAGCTACCAGTTAGTGCCGTAATATAAATGAAGTAACATTCATCGGTGTTATAAGGAATTGCTGTTCTTTAAGAAGCCCATTTTTATTAAAGTGGGCTTCTTATGCATCGCCATACCCTTCAAGTGCATAGGTTAAGGGAGGTTTAGGTGGTCTCTATGTCAAGTTGCTAGCGCTTGTTATTTATGACTCTGCCAATTAAACGAGTTCCGCGCTCTATCTCTGGGATTTATCTATAAATATCCTCGCTTCGCCGATATTCCGCATTTGAGGTGTTGAAACTCATTTTGTTACAGTGCCTACTATAAAACAGGACGTTGAAGTTTTCTTTGTAGAAACCTTTTTAATGAGTTTTATGTTGCGGTCTTATAAGAATGATTAATGTAAAAAGAGTGGGTTTAGGTGTATTGGTAGTTTCATCGGTCCTAATGGGATGCTCAGTTACTGATAACCAAACTGATGTGGCCGGTAGGGAAGCTATTGAAAACTCGGCGCTACTCCATGATCTAGCGGATCAATATGCCGAAGCTTATTTAGAAAACTTCCAGCCGTACGCTTACTTCTCAGATATGGAGCTGGACAGGCACAACCTTTTTTTAAGTAACTCCCCCAGTAACGCTGCCTCTCTAGCGGCATCTGAGGACAGAATACTCAATAGACTGGCAGAGATAGATCTTAATGGTCTAAAAAGTGATCAAGAGAAGGTATTCTACTTCAAACTGAAGGAGCGATTAGAGTCCAATGTTGGCCTAAGGGTGTGTAAGACTGAACTCTGGTCTGTTGATCATATGTTTGGGCCTCATATCATTCTTGGCTTTTTGTCCGAGGTTCAGCCGGTTGAAACAGCCCAAGAAAAGGCAGATGCGATTGAACGTTGGCTTGACGCGGCTCGTTACTATGAGCAAGAAATAGCCAATCTCCGCCGGGGGTTAGAGCAAGGTTACTCCGCACCTCAGAGTGTGGTTAAGCGAGTCATTCAGCAAGTTGATGGCTTGACCCAAGTACCTATCGATGAGCACCCGTTCTTGGGGTTAGCGAAGAAAGCTGGGGACCCTGAGTTTGAAGCTGCATTCAAGCAAGTGCTTTCAGATCACGTTATCCCCTCAATGGAGAATTACAAGAATTTTCTAGAGTCTGCCTATTTACCTGAAGCCAGAGCGGAGCTTGGTATCCATGCGATTCCTAATGGCCGTGAATGTTATATGGCTCAGTATCGTTCTTATACGACTTTGCAGAGAACACCTGAAGAAGTTTTTGAGTTGGGTTTAAGGGCTGTCAACTCAAACAAGAGCGAAGTGGTTCGCTTAGGCAAGGAGTTCTATCAAGTAGATTCCTATTCTGAGGCAGTGGCAAGGGCCAGTGAGGATAAAACTCAGAAATTTAATAGCGCTGATGAGATGCATCAGTTTTATGAGCGCCTGGTAGATAAGTCTAGAGATTTAACCGTTGACTTCTTCCATGAAATGCCTTTGATTGAAATGGAAGTAAAAGCTATCCCTGAGCATGAACAGGGTTCAGGTCGCAGCGCACACTATATTCCGGGCACCAAGGAGCGCAAGGCGAGATTTGGATATGATCCGACAACTTACAAGGATGAGTCTTACGCTTCTGCAGAGAAGGTTACTATCCACGAAGGGTACCCGGGCCATCATATGCAAATTGCTCTCGTACAAGAGCAAGAAAAGTTTCACAAAATAGAAGATGCTTTGTCTAACTCTGCTTTTGCTGAAGGTTGGGGTAGGTACTCTGAACATCTAGCGGAAGAAGCGGGAATGTATCAGTATGGGTCAACCAAGATCCTAAGGAGAGCATGGCCTGCGCGAGGTATGGTAGCGGGACCCGCAATGCATGTACTCGGTTGGAGTGATGAAAAGGTTGCGGAGTTTTTGCAGGATTCTGGCGCTTCATTTGCAAAAGGCCCGAGGACTCTGATGGACCGAATGGCGGTTATGCCTGCGCAGCTTACCTCTTATGATTCTGGTGCCCTCGAGATTTTCGCCTTGCGAGAACTGATGCAAAATGAACTTGGTGAAGACTTCGATATTAAGGACTTCCATGAAATCATTCTGAGAAATGGCAATGTTCCTATGGCCGTACTAAGTGAGCAGGTAAGGGATTTCATTCAGGATAAGAAGCAAGGGTAGCTGCGTTTAAGTCTGATCTCGGGCTCGTGTTATTGCGAGCCTGAGCTACACAGTTGGGTGCCAATTAATTTTTGACTAAGTGTCAGCGCTATATAAGTTGGGTTCCCGAATTGGGCTATGTTTAATTTTTTTACTATAGTGGTTTTTTCCTTCCCAGTTACGATTTTAATCAGTCACCTAAAGTTATCTGATCTGATTAAGTACCAATTTGAGAGGTACCATGAAAAATGGCTTGGGGATGGAAGTCCGATGGCTTTGTTTTTCAAACCGAGGGGTTCTTCCTTTTATGCCTTTCATGCTGTATGTAACAGGTTGGCTCGAGGGGAGAGGCCGGATTGGATCTTTGGTGATCCTTATGCAGAAATACTATTTGGGAAAGTGAATTTTTGGGATGAATTTTCTAAATATCACACAATTCTCTTCGCTATCTCTATATTTTTATTCCTCTGGTAGTTATTAAGATGGTTATAAAGTGGGTAGTTAATTGTTCTCTTAAGAAATTGCTGCTGCCTGAGTCAAAGTAACTACCCCAAATAAAGCTTCGTAATTATTAATATGAATGTTTTCAGGGGGCCTTACACTTACTAAATCCCCATTTGCCTGGACGCTAGATCCCGCATAATTTCTTCAGATCCGCCACCAATCGCATTCACTCGCACTTCACGATATATACGCTCAACACGGCTGCCGCGCATATAGCCTGCGCCGCCCAACACCTGCATAGCCTCCCGAGCGCAGAACTCAAGGGTTTCTGTGGCTTGGACTTTGAGTAGTGCGATATCCGCTACTTTGAGCTGATGTTGTTGCTCTGCCCAGGCACAGAGGTCCAGATAGGCTTGGGTGGCATTGATGCGTTGAAGCATCTGGGCAAATTTGTGTCGAATCACCTGGTGATTGGCGAGACGCTTTCCGAAAGTTTGGCGCTCCTGGGCCCACTCAATGGCATCCTGCAAGCAGACCCGGCTGAATTCTACACAGGAAGCGGCAATGCCCAGGCGCTCGCGATTGAAGTTGTGCACTATGGGCAAGAAACCTTGGTTCTCACCGCCAATTAGATTACTCGCGGGGATGCGCACCTGATCAAAAAAGATACTGGCCGTGTCGGAGCACCACCAGCCCTGTTTTTTATCGAGCAGCTGCCGGCTAACGCCTTCGGCATCCGCAGGGATTAAGAGCAGGGAGATACCGCCGAAGCCTTCCTCGCCAGTGCGCACGGCAGTAGTAAACCAGTTAGCGCGCATACCGCCGGTGATATAGGTCTTTTCGCCGGTAACGATATAGTCATTCCCATCACGCTCTGCGCGGCACTGGAGATTGGCTACATCGGAGCCTGCGCCTGGCTCGGTAACAGCCAGGGAAATATGCTTTTCGCCACGTAATACCGAGGGAATAACCTGATCTTTTAGGGCCTCACTGCCATAGTGCAGTAATGGGGGCAGGGCAATGCCGTGGACCATTAGGCTGGCGTAGAGGCCACCAGCGCCGGGGCGGGCTAACTCCTCTGCGGCAACAATCATATGGAAGACATCGGTTTCGATGCCGCCGTAGTTTTCCGGATAACTCATCTGCAGAAGGCCAACTTCTGCGGCTTTTTTCCAAAGCTCGGCGGGTAGCTGGCCGTCTTCGTCCCATTGAGTAATGTAGGGAGTAATCTCGCGGTCGACAAAGCGGCGCAACTGGGTGCGCCATTCCTGATGGCCTTCGTCATAGAAGGGGCTTGCCATACGGGAGGCATCAATATCGTACATGCTGATCTCCTTTAGGAAGTAGCGTCGCTGGGGATTTTGGCGGTTTCCGTGGGAGCGGCTTCGATCTGAACTAACAGCTGGCCACCGCGTACCTGGTCTCCTTCACAGGCGCCCAGTTTAATTACGGTACCGTCGCGGTCTGCGCGCAGGGCGTGCTCCATTTTCATGGCTTCCATTAAGGCGATAGTGTCTCCCCGCTGAACGCTTTGATTGGGCTCAACCAATACCTGCACCAGGCAACCGTCCATAGGAGCCGTGATGCGGCCACTGCCTTCGTTAAGGCTCAATTTGGCCGGGGCGTGGATGATATCGACAAAATGAAATTGCCTGCCGTCTAACAGGACATACAGATTGCTTTGGTTGGCTAGGAACAGTCTCTTTTGGCTAACGCCATCCAGCAGAAGTTCAGCGCTATAAACTCCAGTTTCTTTTTGTGATTTCTCAAAATGGACCCACTGAATCAGGAACTGCTGGTCGTCTACTGAGATTTGATAAGAATTATCTACTAACGCCAGCAGCTCACAGTTTAGGGTTTGTCCTGCAATTTCCAGTCGGTAGTTGATCGGCACGCTGTTGTCACCACTGCGCCAGTCACTGCGGCCGCTACGCCGATCTTGAGGGTTGGCTTGGTGCAAGTGATTAAGTAATGTGGCTTGGGCTGCGATTACTGCTGGAACTGGTTCTGCGGATGTCAGCGTGCTGTTTTGGTCGAGAAAGCTGGTATCGGCATCGCCAGCGATAAACTGTGATTCGGCCAGGATCTTCTGCAGGAAATGGATATTGTTTTTGGGGCCGATAAATTCCAGCCGGGTTAGGGCCTGAGTTAGCTTGCGCCGAGCTTCTTCTCGATCCTGCCCCCAAGCAATTAATTTGCCGAGCATGGGGTCGTAAAATGGCGTAATTTCGCAACCATTTTTCAAAGCGTGGTCGATACGGATTCCTTGCCCCTTTGGCGCTACCCAGTGGAGTACTTTTCCGGCCTGGGGCAGGAATTGTTGTTCCGGGTCTTCGGCATACAGGCGGACTTCAATGGCGTGCCCCTGCTGGGAGACTTGCTGCTGGGCAACGCATAGGGCTTCGCCGCGTGCTACTGCCAGTTGCCAAGCTACCAGGTCAAAACCGGTTACCATTTCTGTTACCGGGTGCTCTACTTGCAACCGGGTGTTCATTTCCAGGAAATAGAATTCGCCGTTGGGGCAGAGTAGAAACTCTACGGTGCCCGCGCCTAGATAACCGCAGGCTCGCGCGGCGTCGACAGCGGCTTGCCCCATTCTTTCCCGCAGTTGGGTGTCGACCGCTGGGGAAGGGCACTCTTCGACCACTTTTTGATGGCGTCGTTGTACGGAGCAATCCCGCTCCCCCAGGTGAATACAGTTGCCATGACGATCCGCAAATACCTGGATTTCGATATGGCGAGCGTTGACCAGTGCCTTTTCCAGAATCAACTCGTCGCTACCGAATGCACTCATGGATTCACTGCGGGCAGCGCGCAACTGGGAGGCCAGCTCGTTGTTTTCGTGAGCCAGGCGCATGCCGCGTCCACCACCGCCTGCGGCGGCTTTGATCATTAACGGGAATCCAATGCGCCTCGCCTCGGCGACCAGGGTGTCGTCGTCCTGGGCACCCTGGAAGCCGGGAATACAGGGTACACCGGCAGCGGCAACAAACTCCTTGGCTTTGCGTTTGTTGCCCATCAATTCTATGACTTCGGCACTCGGGCCAACAAAACTCAGTCCATTCTCTTCGCAAGCGCTGGCAAATTCCGCATTCTCAGCGAGAAAGCCGTAGCCAGGGTGGACGGCAGTGGCTCCGGTTTTTTTAGCTGCGGCGAGAATTTTTTGGATATCCAGATAGGACTCCGCCGAAGTCTGCCCGCCAATGGCTACGGCGATATCGGCAGTCTGTGCGTGCAGTGCATCGCAGTCCGCATCGCTGTAGACGGCGACTGTGCGATAGCCTTCCGCCCGAGCAGTTCGCATAATTCGCAGTGCGATCTCGCCTCGATTGGCGATTAACAGGGTCTCTGTTGTCGACATCAGTGCTGCCACTCCGGTGATCGTTTTTCCAGAAATGCACGGGCGCCTTCGCGCCCTTCATGGCCTTGAATTGCACGGGAAAACTGCTGCGCAGCGCCGTCGAGCAGTTGGCCGAGGGCAGTCTCATCGCTTACCCGTGCAGCATCCAGCAAGATCTGCTTGGTCGTTGCCAGGGCGCCGGGAGCGCAGGCATTGATCGCGCCCAAGTGTTCCTGCAGCGCGCCTTCGAGGGCTTCGGAATTATCGAGCAGCTGGTGGATTAACCCAATTTCCAAGGCCTGCTGCGCATTGACTTTCGCTCCGCTCAGGGCCAGGCGCCGGGCCTGGGAGAGGCCGACCCGTGCCACGACAAAGGGAGCAATTTGTGCAGGCGGTAAACCCAGGCGGGTTTCCGGAAGGGCAAAGCGGCAACTGCGATCGGCGATGGCAATATCGGCACTGCAAGCGAGCCCGAAACCACCGCCCATTACGGCACCTTCCAGTACTGCAATGACTATTAAAGGGGTGCGATTAAATCGCTCCATCAATTCACCGAAACGACGGTTTAGGTGAAAAAACACATCACTATTTCCATCGCTCGCGCCCTGCTGAGCATTGAGCATATCGGCAATATCGCCACCGGCGCAGAAGTTGTGTTCTGCACCCCGCAGTACCAACGCTCGCACCTGCGGATCTTCTTCCGCTTCTGCGAGTTTTTGCAGAAGCTCATCTACCATTTGCAAACTGATGGCGTTGCGCTGTTGCGGGCGATTTAGTGTGAGATGGCGGGCGATGCCGATGGTTTCATCAATAATTGTCTCCATGGCCTGACCTCACGCGGTGGGTTTGCGTTTGCTGGGCAGTATGCCCATCAGCTTACAGATAATGCCGAGCATTACTTCATCTGCACCGCCGCCGATAGCGGTGAGACGGCTATCCCGGTAAGCGCGGTTGATTACAGTCTCCTCGATATAGCCCATGCCACCCCAGAACTGCAGGCACTGATCGGGAATAGAGCGGGACAGGCGACCAGCCTTGAGCTTGGCCATTGAAGCAAGGGTAGTGACATCTTCACCTGCCACATAAGCTTCCACCGCGCGCCAGGTTAGAGAGCGCAGGCATTCCACTTCGGTCTGCATTTCTGCGAGGGCAAAGTGGATAGTTTGATTGTCGATCAATGGTGCTTTAAAGGCATGGCGTTCGCGCACATAGTCGATGGTGCTGGTTACACAGTGCTCCAGGCCTTTTAAGTTCAGCGCGGCGCCGGCGAGGCGTTCTTCCTGGAACTGAAGCATCTGCAATAGGAATCCGGCACCTTCATCGCCGATACGGAAATGTTTGGGCACCCGTACATTGTCAAAAAAGATGGGAGCGGTTTCCGATGAGCGCATGCCTAATTTGTCGAGTTTTTCGCCGATGCGTACACCAGGCGTTTTCGCCGGAATAATGACCAGGGATTTGTTGCTATGGGCTTTGCCCTCACTGGTATTGACCAGGGTGCAGAAAAAATCGGCGCAAGGGGCGTTGGTGATCCACATCTTGCTGCCGTTAATCACATAGTCGTCGCCATCGCTCTTGGCGGTGGTCTTAATCGAAGCAACATCGGAACCGGCGCCGGGTTCGGAAACGGCAATTGCACCGATCATCTCGCCACTCACAGCGGGAATCAGGAACTGCTCTTTCAAATCCTGGCTGCCAAAATTAGCCAGAGCCGGGGTGCACATGGAGGTTTGCACTGAAATTGAAAGGGGTACACCGCCACAGTGAGCGCTGCCCAGCTCTTCCAGGAAAACGGTTTCGTAACTGAAATCGAGACCCAGACCACCGAAGTCCGTGGACTTGCTGATGCCCAGCAGGCCCAGGCTGGCCAGTTGCTGGAAAATTTCGTGGATAGGAAAGCGGCCGGCCTTTTCCCATTCCGCCACATTGGGATTGATTTCCTGCTGTACAAAGTTTTGTACAGTGCGCTGCAGTTCCCGGTGTTGATCGCTAAATATCATTATTGTTTTCCCTGCCTTGAAGTGTGAACCCGGTGATTGTGTTAATGGGCAACCGCACTTCCTTGTTGCCCCGGTTTTTCGTTAGAACCTAGCTACGCCAAAGGTATTTTTATTGAGTTTTCTCTGCTCGGCCTCATTGCAAATTTCTAGCAACATGCCTAAAAGTTTGCGTGTATCGCGGGGATCGATAATGCCGTCATCCCAGAGGCGTGCACTGCAGGCGAGAGCATCGGAATTGCCCTGCATAAATGCGCTGGTGTCATTTTCCAATTTGTCCAATACAGTCTCATCCACATTGCCACTGCGTTGCATTTTTTGCTCGGTGACGATGCGCATTACCTTGCCGGCCTGGGCTGCGCCCATAACTGCGGTGCGGGAATTGGGCCAGGCAAAAATAAAGCGGGGATCGAATCCGCGACCGCACATGGCGTAGTTGCCGGCCCCATAGGAACCGCCTACGACAATACTGAGTTTTGGTACGCTGGCATTGGCCACGGCCTGAATCATTTTGGCGCCGTGCTTGATGATGCCATTGCGCTCCACCTCGGTACCCACCATAAAGCCAGTGGTGTTATGTAAAAACAGCAGTGGCGAGCCACTCTGTTCGCATAACTGAATAAACTGCGCGGCCTTGTTGGCCCCCTTGGGGGTGATCGGGCCGTTATTCCCAATAATTCCTACAGGAAAGCCTTCAATACGAATATGGCCACATACGGTTTGTCGATCGAATTCCGGCTTGAAATCCAGCATGGCAGAGCCGTCGGCGACACGAGCGAGAATTTCGCGCACGTCGTAGGGCTTTTTACTGTCTGCTGGAATCAGGCCGAGCAGGTCGTCGATAGGGTGTAGTGGGTCTCGGTAATCTTTTTTTACTGAGCTTTTAATGGGGGAGGGTAGGGCGGCAATAATTTCCCTCGCTATGCGGATACCATCGGCGTCGTTCTCAGCTAAGTAATCGCCACTGCCGGATTCGGTACAGTGCATTTCCGCTCCGCCGAGGCTTTCCGCATCGGCAATTTCACCGGTGGCTGCTTTCAGTAGCGGCGGCCCAGCCAGATACATACCGGTTTGCCCGCGTACCATGACCACATAATCTGACAGGCCTGGCTGGTAAGCACCGCCGGCAGTAGCGCCGCCATGTACCACGGTTACTTGCGGAATACCGGCAGCGGACATTCGAGCCTGGTTAGCAAATCCGCGTCCACCGGGAGCGAAAGTGTCGCTGGCATACATCAGGTTGGCACCACCACTTTGTGCCAGGGCGACAATCGGCAAATGATTCTCCAGAGCGATCCTCTGCATTCGCAGGGCTTTATCCATCCCGGCTGGTGAGATGGTGCCACCTTTTACGGCATAGTTATCCACCCGAACCATGCAACGTTGTCCGCTGACCTGGCCAATGCCACAAATGGCTCCGCCACCCGCACCGGTACCATCCTGGTCGTCAAAAAGTTTATAGCCGGCAAGGGAGCACAACTCTACAAAAGGCGCGCCGGGGTCGAGCAATAAATTAAGGCGCTCCCTTGGCAGCAGCCAGCCCCGGTCACGATAGCGCGCAGCCTTACTTTTCTCTGCCTGTACCGGACGTTGCTCAGCTTCACGAAAATGGTTGATCTGTTCCAGCATGGCAGCTTGGTTGTCATTGAACTCTGCTGAGCGGTTGTCGAGCTGGGAATCAATCGGCTGCATTAGAGCTTGCCCTCCGCTTCCAATTCTTCCACTACCTGCGGCCGGCGTTTGCGATGGAATCCGTTGAAGCGTTTAGAGTTACGGGCCGCCTGAGGGTGCCAAAGGGGAGAGTGATGTTTGAGACTCGAGCCACCATCGATACGCAGCGTTTGTCCGGTGATATAGCTGGCGGCATCGGAAAGCAGGAAGCACACGGCCCCACTAATTTCCGCTTCCTCTCCTAATCGATAGAGGGGAATACTGTCTCGGAAGCCCGGTAATAGCTCGCGCAGGAATTTGGGGTCGTAAGTATCAAAGCCGCTGGAGAGAATATAGCCTGGCGCTACAGCATTAACTCGAACCCCAAAAGGTGCCCACTCTAAGGCGGAGGTTTCGGTAATATTTTCCATGCCTGCTCGAGCGGCACCGGAATGGCCCATCATTGGCATACCGCCGGCGTTATCTGCGGTGATATTTACGATACTGCCGCCGTGCTGTTTCATAGATTGAACAAAAACTTCTCGGGACATTAAAAAGCCACCGAGCAGGTTGCTGCGTACAACAGCATCGAACCCTTTTGTGTTGATCTGCTCAAGGGGTGAGGGGAACTGGCCACCGGCATTGTTCACTAATCCGTGAATTTGGCCCCGGGCCTGGACTATTTGCCCCACTGTCTCCTGCACCCCTTCTTCATCGCGGATGTCCAGGCTGAATAAGCTGCACTCGCCAGCATCGTTGTTGATCTCGCCGGCAACCCTTTCCAGCTTGTCCAGTTTGCGCCCGATCAATACTACATGGGCGCCGAGGCTGGCCAGTTCGTGGGCGATGCAGCGTCCAATACCGCTGCCGCCGCCGGTGACGATATAGGTTTGCTCGCTAAAGCTGCCGGAGCGCAGCTGGCTTTGATAGCGCATGAAAGTTTCCTTTTTTACGGCCTTACGGCTTATTCAGTTTTTATTGTTCTTGTCGGCGCTTGCGCCTGCGTGTGGGAAAACGCAGAATAGCTTAACGCTACCAAGCAAGCGCTTGGTATTCAATACTTGGCGCCTATTTGATTAAAAATTC
The DNA here is from genome assembly GCF_052466985.1 of Microbulbifer maximicatervae (SeqCode). Classification (NCBI taxonomy): domain Bacteria; kingdom Pseudomonadati; phylum Pseudomonadota; class Gammaproteobacteria; order Cellvibrionales; family Microbulbiferaceae; genus Microbulbifer; species Microbulbifer maximicatervae (SeqCode). Next base: position 1,642,573 of record NZ_CP174298.1, on the reverse strand, counting down.
TCAGGGCCGTTAAGATGCTTGACTCAAATTGATCAATACGGGGAGTGGTTCGTGATTGAAAGTGGGCAGGATTTAGTGAGAGTTCCCGAAGAGTTATCGCCGCAGCAGCTGGTAGGTGCTTTGGTGGCAGAGGGAGTGCTAACAGATCCTGAATCTGCCCGTGGACGTTTGCTGAATGCTGCAGCGCGGTTGTTTGAGCAAAAAGGGTTCGCCCGGACAACAGTGCGGGATCTCGCTGCTGAAGTGGGTATTTTGTCTGGCAGTATTTTTCATCATTTCTCTAGTAAGGAGCAGATTCTCTGCGAAGTAATGCGGGAGGTGACGATATTTGCCGGTGCGCGAATGCGAACCGCAGCGGAACAGAGTCGAACACCGCAAGAGAGGCTTCAGGCCTGTATTCAGTGTGAATTAGAGGCTATTCATGGGTTGGCAGTACCGGGTTTTTCTATCCTGGTGGTGGAATGGAGAAGCCTATCCGAAGAGAGTCAGCAGGAGGTTTTACGCCTAAGGGAGGAGTATGAGCAGATATGGCTGGACGCTATTGAGGCCGCCGAGTGTCCCGGTGGTGATCCCGCTCTGGTAAGGCGTTTGCTGGTCGGTGCCTTGAGTCACACATACAGTTGGTATAAGCCGAGAGATAAGGGGTTGTCTATTCCAGATCTGGCGGCGCGTGTTCTAGCGATATTCACTCCCTGAATTCTTCCTAAATTGGCAAAGCGTGCCATAAAAACTGTGAACTTTGCCTTCTTTCCTGCCATTTTTGTTTTTGAACTGGCTTGGTGAGAACTGGTGCGCAACTGATTTTCTCTGAATCTTTTACTCTCCGCGCAAGATGTAATAAATGTGACAATTTGCGTCACTTGGTGACAGGAGAGGGAGATGGCGGGCCAGGATTTGTACCAGGTGGTTTCCACGGGAAGGACACTTCACGCCAAAGAACCGGGTCCGGTTATCCGGGATGTGGCGAAGTTGTTCTCTATCTCGGAGCCCCAGGCGCGCAGGCTGCTACTAAAAGGCTGGGTAATTAAAGATCGGTTGGTTTCTGACCAGGCGCTGGAGTTTCGCACCAGTCTGCAGAAAATTGGCCTGCGAGTGGAGGTTTGTCCGGCGGGACGGTTTGATAACCGCGAGTTGATTGCAAAGATAAAAGTCGCCCAGCGGCGCAAGGCCCAGGTCAATGCTGCATCGGTGGATGCGCCGGATAAGGCGCGCGCTGGTACTGACCCTTTTGTTCCTGTTAGCCAGAAAACTCTCGAAGCAGACGAGCCCCAGAAAGTCGTTTCATCCACTCCTGCCGCAGGCAATCCAGCAATAAAGCCGGAAGGCTCCCAGGATTCGGTTGAGTGGTATTTATCTGATGCAGGCCGATTACAGGCTGACAGTGTCACCAGTCAGGGCAAGGCAGTTTGGGGAGTGGTCAAAGCAGTAATCGTGCCTTCAATATTCTGGTTGGTACTGTTCGCTTGTGTTTTCTTCAGTGGATATGCCCTATGGCAAATCCCTATGGCTGTTTGGCAGGGAGAACTTACTTGGGTGGGGGTGTCGCTGAGTATTTTAACCGTACTTCTCGCCCTGCTTGTTGGTCTGCTGTTTGTCTGGCCATTTTTCTGCTTATCCTCCCGTTTGCGAGATTCATCGGAGCCCCGTCAGCTGTTGCCCTCTGAAGGTAAGGAGGCCTTGAAGCTAATTAATTCACTGGTCGATAAGCTGGGGCTGCCAAAGATCAGCCAGGTCTTTGTAAGTGCAGACTCCCATATTCTGTCCCAACCGGGATTTCTCCAGGTTTTTAGGCAGAATTTACCACTTACGGTAGGGCTTGCCAGCGTTGCCTCATTGGACGGAAAGGAGGTCCTGGCACTCGTGGGCCGGGGACTCGCCTTCTATCGCGGCCGTTTGCTCGGCGCACTTGGTTGGTTGACTTACGGCACCGTGCAGCGATTGGAACTGATGCAGTGGGCTTTTGAAAATGAGCGCAGTATTGTTAGCCCGGATAATGCTTCGGGAGCATTGGCCGCGCCTTTTCACCGTATGTTAGTGACTGGTGGATATATTTTGCTCCCTATCTTGCAGCGCCTGGAGGCACTGCATTGCCGCTTAACCGCAGGCAGCGCCGTAATGCTGCAGGAGAGGGCTGATGGTGTTGCGGCGCAGATAATAGGTAGTGATGCGCTGGCAGACTTCGCCAGAAAGTGGCACCGGTTAGTGCACGCAGATCTCTTAGTGACAGAAATTAATCGCGAAGCCCAGGTGCTGGGACGCAGTTGTGCAAATATTCCCGATGCCGTCCGCTGGATGCAGGAGAACCTGGATGTTGATACCTGCGATGTGGTTGAGGCTGCTATGACGCAGGCCAGGGACCCCTGGGATATTCAGCAGGCGATCGACAGTGAATGTGTAACGGTGTTGATTGAGCGGGAATTTGTGGGGCAGGTTAGATCTGCGATACCCCTGCAATCCATGTTTGTGGACTTTGCCGGGCTGGCAACCGCTGTGACCTCTGAAGTTGCTGGCAAAGACTGTGAGATGGTCGAAAACCGACTTTTACTGAGTTCAAGTAAGGAGTCAGAGGAGTCTGCTGAGGTACTGGACGAGTATTTCAATCGCCTGGCGCCCTTGACCCTGATGCCTCTGCGCAGGCCATCCTCTGCGGAAATGCAGGCGCTGGATCTGCAGGGCACTATCGATTGGCTGCGCAGTAAACTGGTGGAGTTGCGTGATTTGCGTGGACGCCGGGAGGACTTGCAGATCAGGGTTTTTACAATGCAGCTGGGAGCGGCGCTGATACGCGGCAAAATCCCTTTTACCGCTGAAGACTTTTGCTTGAAGGGGGCCAGCCTTGCAGGAGCTCAAGAGCAGATCGCTGTTAAGCGCGCTGAACTGGAGGAGTCACACAAGCAATTACAGCAGATTTATGGTGTTTTCTATCAGCGCCTGTGTCTATCCCTGGTAACTATGCCCACGGATCAGCGTCAGACAGCCAGGAATCAGCTGCGCCATTTGGCCGCCTACGATAGCTTGGCACCGCATCTGGATCGGCTCGCCGGTTATAGCCACTCGCTGGCAATATTTGCCCAGCACCTATCACCAGAATTGAATGAAAGGGAGCTGCTGCAAAAATATACAGCGCTGTCTTTGCGAGAGATAGATGCCATAGTAGCGGCAGTGGAAAGTTCGGCTCTATTAAAAGAGCAAGGGGTGGCTGCGGCAATAAATTTGAAAGCTCAGGAGGAGCCTTTCAGGCAGCTGCCACAAGGGAGACAGGAAGTGCTGGATTCTCTGCAGGTTATGGAATCGCGTTGCAAACACATTCGCGCTGCGATTCTGGAGCACTATCATATCCAGCTAGCCGCCTTGCTGAGTCAGTGTTTGGAGCGGGAAAAGCAGTTGCAGTTAAAGCCACTGCGACTGCTTAAAGCCGGCTAACCGCCGGCCAGCTTTACCGTGTGGTTGCGAGATTCAAGGAATGTTTTGATCTCAGTACGCTTGTCACCCTGAATCTCAATCACCCCATCTTTGAGGGCGCCACCGCAGCCACAGCGCTTCTTGAGCTCTGCCAGGAGCAGCTTGAGTTCGCTGTCAGTGCCTGGCAGCCCGCGCACGCAAGTCACCCCTTTTCCTTTGCGGCCCTTGGTTTCCCTTTGGATTCGAACTATGCCATCTCCATCATGGCGCTTCTCTGTCCTGGATTCCTCTTTAATTCGACCGAGGTCAGTTGAATAGACGAGACGATTCTCCTTAGCCATGGCTGGGAATACTCCGTTGGTATTTGCTGAAAATGCCGGGAATTGTGCCCGAGGTGCGCAGGATGTCAAAGCCGCTGTAAACGATGTTGAAAATGGGGCGACCCCTGAAGCCTGAGAGGTTAGAATTTTGCCGCAATATGAAACAGCAGCGTAGTTGAGGTGATAGATGGCGTTGACGGGACGTCGCAAACTGCTCAATGAGGTAATTTTCGGAACCGAGACCCGGGCAGGGCGGAATTTTGATGTTTTTTTGATCTGGGCGATCCTGATCAGCGTGGGTTTGGTGCTCCTGACCTCCATAGGTACGGTGCGCGACCGCTATGAGCACTTACTCATCGGCCTGGAATGGGTATTTACTGGCCTCTTCACCATTGAGTATATCGCCCGGATATATTGCACGGTGAATCGCCGCAAATATATTTTCAGTTTCTATGGGATTGTGGATCTGCTCGCAATTCTCCCCAGTTACTTGGCGCTTCTCTATACTGGCGCCACCTATCTTTTGGTGATTCGCCTGTTGAGGGTGCTGCGGATCTTCCGAATCCTGAAGCTGGTTCGCTACTTACGTGATGCCAACGTCTTGTTGCGAGCCCTCGGGCTGGCCCGGCGCAAAATCCTGGTGTTTTACTCCAGTGTTTTGGTTATGTGCATTATTTTTGGTTCCCTGATGTTTGTGGTGGAGGGGCCAGGCCACGGATTTACCAGTATTCCCACGAGTGTTTATTGGGCTATTGTGACCATCACAACCGTTGGTTATGGCGATATCTCTCCGCAAACGCCTTTGGGGCAGGGCATTGCTGCAATGACCATGCTGATTGGTTACTCAATTATTGCAGTGCCTACCGGCATTCTAACGGCGGAATTGGCTGGAGAAATGCATCGGGAGCGAGTGCAACAGCGCTGTGATAACTGCAGCCGTAGTGCCCATGACCCAGATGCGGAATACTGCAAATTCTGCGGCCATCGCCTGGAGGATATGGAAGAGAGCGAAGCGCTGTAAGTTATTCGCCCTTTGTCACCGCCGGCCAAAACAGGGCCGGCAGCCATTTATCAGCTTATGGTTTTACCACTCATCCGGGACGCGGACGGCTATGACTTCTGCCTTGGCGCAGAGGCGTCCATTGCTGGTGAGATTGCAGTGCAGAACAGTTTTCTTGGAGGAGCGCTGAACAATAGTGGCTTCGAGAATGACCGGTTTATCGATGGCAGCCGGTGCCAGGTAGCTAATATCCAGTTTGCCGGTGGCATACCAGATCTTGTCACCAGTGCCGACAGCTCGTCCGGCTTGCAGGTAACCATCGGCGATGGCTGTGCATACGGTATGGCAGTCGATAACCGTAGCGATAATTCCACCGTTTAAATATTGAGCAGGTCCAGCATTGTGATGGGAGCTGGGAAGGAACTCGCAGCGGGTTTGATCCTTCTCGGTCCAGTAGCTTTTAATACGCAGGCCCTGGTCATTGTCTGGACCACAGCCGAAGCAATGATTGCCCTGGATCTGATCTTGAATTGCGCTTTCCTGAGTCATATTTATCCCTCGCTATGAGCGCGCAATACTACCGATTTGCGCCGCAGAGTGGAAGAAACTACCCTTGCGGGCTTGCAACAGAGTTATCCGAATTATCTGGACGTAAATACATGGACATATACGGCTTTTGTGCCCCTGGTTTAGAGGCTCTTTACGATGCTTTTGCCAGAAATTTTCGCGAGTGCGGTGATACAGGAGCGGCCTTTGCCGTGCGCCAGCATGGAGAATTAATCTGTTCCTTATGGGCGGGAAGTGCGGATCGGGGTGCAGAGAGGCCATTTACTGAAGACACATTGGCCAATGTCTTCTCATCTTCCAAAGGCGTTCTTGCAGTTTTGGCGATGCAGCAAGTTGCCGCAGGCAAACTGGATTTGGATCGCCCGGTAGCGGATTACTGGCCTGAATTTGCCCCAGGCAAGGAAACTGTCACCGCACGCCAATTGCTGTGCCACCGCAGCGGACTTGTCGCTTTCCGTGAGCGGGTAAAAGACAGTTTGATTTACGATTGGCAGGCCGCTTGCGACCAGGTAGCTGGCAGCGAGCCTTGGTGGAAGCCCGGAAGTGCACAGGGTTACGCCCCATTTTTATACGGCTGGAGCTTGGGTGGATTAATTGAAAGGGTTGCTGAAAAACCCTTGTTGGAACTTTATCGGGAATTGCTAGCCAAACCCCTCAATCTTGATGGGGGCTTTGGGGCAAACGGACATCGTTCGCAGAGAATTGCCGATGTCAGCCCGCTGAAACAACCCTTACCAGAGCTTCGGGAAAATGCCATTGGCCGCGCCATAAAAGAAGACCGCAAAGGGCCTGTTGCGATGGCATTTAGCAACCCGGTGAGCTTGATGATGGGTACCAATAGCTCCGAGTGGCGCGGTGCCTTAATTCCTGCAGCCAATGGCCACTTCAGTGCGAGAGACCTGGCAGCGGTTTACGGTGAACTCACCTGTGACGAGCCGACTATTTTGCCCAAGCGGTTGATAGATGAAGCGGCAAAGGAGCAGAGTCATGGCCACGATAAAGTATTGCAGGCTGAGGTGAGTTTTGGTTGTGGCTTTATTCGCAGCAGTTCCGCGGCGGACTTGCGCTTTGGGGGTAGCCAGGGCTTTGGACATCCGGGAGCGGGTGGTAGTGTCGGCTTTGCTGATCCGGAAAGAGGGCTGGGATTCGGATACGTGACAACTCGTTTGGGGCAGAGCTTATTTATGGATCGTCGAGCGGTCGGTCTGGTAGATGTTCTTTACGGGTTGTTGTGATGACTGAAGAAATAAAGGCTCTGGTAGAGCGGGTCGATGAACTGGAGAGCCGTTTGGCTTTTCAGGAAGACACTATAAGCCAATTAAATGATGTGATTACTCGTCAGGATACGGATATTCGCACTCTACTCGCACATATGCGCGAGTTGGGCGAAAAGTATCGGACGATTGCTTTTGAGATGCAGGGGGCCGGCAAGCCGCTGGATGAAAAACCTCCGCATTACTAATTCAGTGGTTACAAAAGGGTTTTTATAGAAGTCCACAGGGGCTGGCACGAAATTTTTTTTGTTACTAAGTGACAGACATAGAGGTATTCGCTGCCTCTTGGGGGTGACTTTAAAAACAAAAGCGTCTAAAAAAATTGCCTCAGTGGAGCGTGAGGCTATTGACAAACTTTTCCACATACGCAGTTGGTAAAATTTGCCCTCAAACAAGAAGATATCCACCGCTATTTGACGTCAAGGCAGATTTCTAACTTGTTGTTTTTAAAAGGAAAACTGAAGAGTTTAAAAAATGTGCAAAACGCTGTAGGCGAGAGTTTACGCCGGCTGGCGCCATGGATAGCGTATTAGTGCACAGTTTTATCCACAGATTTTGTGGAAGACCGGGAAGCTGATCACTTCTTGCTCGCTACTTTGTCCGTCATTGGTACGTAGTTATGAATAGTTAGTACGTAATGGGGACTAGTCAGTAGAACTGACAATAAATTCGCTTTAGTCTATGGAAAATTTCATTGGGTTGGTTCAGCCGCCAGTCAGATAGTGTGTTGAACAATACAGAGATTGCACAAGACATGTGTAGCTCAATACCCGTTACTTAAAAATGCGTTAGGAGAGCCAATAATGAAATATTGGGTAGCAGCCCTGGCACTGGGTTCGATGGTTGGTTGTTCCACATTGGACCCTTACACAGGTGAAAGTAAGACCAGTAATGCCGCCAAGGGGGCTGGAATTGGAGCTGTAACTGGAGCGATCGTTGGTGTCGCTACTGCCAGTAAGAAAGACCGTGGTAAGGGAGCCTTGACTGGTGCCCTGGGTGGCGCGGCGATCGGTGGTGGCATTGGTTACTATATGGATCGTCAGGAAATGTTGTTGCGTCAGCGCCTGGAAGGTACTGGCGTACGTGTTGAGCGTGAAGGTGATAATATTCGCCTGATCATGCCGGGTAACATTACCTTCGGCACTAACCGCGCAGATATTCGTACAGACTTCTATGACACTCTGGAATCGGTCACTGTTGTATTGCAGGAGTTTGATAAAACTGCAATTCGAGTCAGCGGCCATACCGATAGCACTGGTTCAGATGTGTACAACCAGAGCTTGAGCGAACAGCGTGCTAATTCCGTTGCTGGCTTCTTCAGCGGTCAGGGCGTTTCTGCAGGTCGTGTACAGGCTGTAGGTTACGGTGAGCGTTATCCTATTGCCAGCAATGACTCTGAAGCTGGGCGTCAGGCCAATCGCCGAGTTGAGTTGGAACTACTGCCTTTATAACGATCAGGTCAGATATTTTCTACCTTTAGTCGTTCTTTTATTGATAGTGCCCAGATTGTTCGATTTGGGCACTACCCCCCTTCATAAATTCCCATTATTATTCTACTCAATTTCTTAACTAATCCCTTAAGCAGCTATTTGTTTGTCCCTACAAAGAGTTTCCGGCTTTGATCTCTGGTTACTCGGCGGATGATGTATTGAGAGAAAGCTTTCTCACTTATCCTCTTGCCATCTTCAGAATCTTTCCCGAACTGTTTTTGTAGTTGCCGCTCACACCATTCTATTTAGATCAAGGCTCATCTTTGGATTTCCGTGTTGTCTTATTTTCAGACTTATATAAATCTAGCGACCCTAAGATTTAGCATTAGTTTGATTTCAGTAAATTTTTAGAGAATGTTTTGTGAGCCAAACGAGAGTGGTTATCAGTTCTTTGATGTCTCAGTTTGTTCGACTGCTAAAAATTAGACGTGCCAACATTTTTATAGAGATCATTTGCCAATCATATTTTCTACCTATGAATAATTGATTTTGTGGCCATGTATGCAGAGATAGATTTGCTTGCTTTTTAATTTTTAGAGCATTGGCCGTCAAGTAAGCAGGAAAGTCCGAAAATTAAGTTGTCTAGGGTTGGGTTGGCGCTAATAATAATTTCTTAGTTTTATTATTTTCTGGATTTGTATTTTATGTGATTTATATTTTTGGCCAGCTTTTTATGTTGGTACACCTGTGCAAGTTGAGGTGGTGTGAGTCGTAAGTTTTTATTGTTTTTTCTGTCGCGGATATTTTTAGGTGTTTAGTTGGTGGAATCAGTTTGATTAGCACCCCCCAGGCAAAGGATCGCATAAATACTTCTAATTCGAAGGGTGTAGCGCCAGATTTTAGGGTTGTGTTAATAGTGGAGGTTGTTCCTTCCCTCATTCGCCACTTCGATTGGTAATTTAGTTGTTGGGTGGATGGATGGATGGATGGATGGATGGATGTTTGTGTCTGTCTCGTCGGAGAATTAATTCGACACATTTAGGTGGGTAAAGAATTTCATAAGTATTGTTTTTCATGGTTTCACTGCTGTAAATGGCTGATCTATGCGCTGCAGAAATATAATAATGGTGATCGTGAACCTGGCTGGTTTTAAGAGACGATAAAGTAAAATTTTGCAGGAAGCTTGTCCTTTTGGTTGGAAATGATGAGTCTTAAGATGTGGGCCTGTGATGATCGTCAAGCTTCATTACTTAAATGTTTTGTGAGATTCATATTGGGGCTGAGGGCTTCAAGCTCTTTTCATGAAGGTCTATGTCATTTTCAGTTCTTCACTAAAAGATTTTATCCATAAGATGGAAAGGCTATCTCGATAACTTTTGGTTGGTAATTAATAAGGGGTAGCGGTGATCTTGGCAGAAGGTGTTGGCTAAAAGTAGGTTCTGAGAAGAGTACACAATGAGTTCTTAACTTAAAGCCTTGACTCTCCTCTTAAGGGAAGAGTTTAGAATTTTAGTGGCTCAGGTAAAGATAGGGGTCTCACTTAACATGCGGTAGATGTAGTAGCTGCGCCTAATTGCTGAATCGATCGTAAAGCTATTGATTGAGTGGTTGGATGTTAGAGTTGGTAAATAGTTCTTGGCTTTAGTGTTTTATTGCAATTTTATTACATTTAAATTTTTATAGTAGGTTTTTGTTCTTTTTTTGTTTGTGATTTGGAGTTTTTTTAATTTTGGGTGATTGTTTTACACCCAGGCCCGGTCTGTGGGGCGGGGTGGAAAAATTGAGGCAGTGTTGTGGGTCCTTAATTGGCATTTTATTTAGATGTGTCAAAAAAAACAGTCTTCAATCATTTGCTGGTGTGCATGCAAAAGACGCCAAAATTTTTAGGGTGGAAAATACTATTTATCGTTGTGTAAGTGAAATAATTATTGGTTCATCTGTACCAATTGAGGTTGTTAGTTTTATTGGTACAGCTTGTTAGTACAAGTGGGATGAAATTTGATCAGTTAAAAGGCCCCAAATTTTGGGTGACTGGTTATTCTTTAAGGTAATATCAATATCACTTTACAGAATATGCAAGGTTAGTACATCCTAACGCAAAGTCACTTAATTCCATCGAGTTATTTTGCCTTTTTACGCCAAGTTAGATTTGCGAGAAAACATAAAGAACCCTTCTGGGTTGATAAGTTAGTTGTAGGTGTTTGCCGTGAAAAGTAGTCTTCTATCGCCATACCAGGGCCTTAAAGAAAGTAAAAAGAGAACGATATCGATCATTATTTGTTCCGGTGCCCAGTGCCTGGATATCACAGGTCCAGCTGAGGTGTTTACGTTTGCTAATAAACAAATGGCCGATTTTGGGTATGGCGAAGATCAGCTGTATAAAATTGAATTTTTGGCTGCAAGCAAGGAGCCGAGGCAAGTAACTACTGGCTTGAAAGTACATCCAGATAAATGTTTTTACGAGGCCGATTCCATCCATACTCTTTTAGTTGGTGGTGGTACTGCGAAAAGTTGCCTTGACTTAACGGATGACAGTCAGTTTCTTGAATGGTTGAAAGTTAAGGCAAAGGAAGTTGAGAGGATAGGGGTTAGCGGAAGTGGTACATTGGTACTTGCCAAGGCTGGAGTTTTATCAGGGCATCGGGCTACAACCCATGAAAAATACATCGGTGATCTAAAAAAATATAAAGATATTGAAGTAGATGACAAAGCGATTTTTGTGAGAGATAAGAAAATCTACAGTTCTGTAGGGCGAAGTGCAGGGATAGACTTGGCCTTAGCTATGGTTGAGGAGGACTTCGGTCGAAAACTGGCCCTTTTAGTTGCTCGGGAAATGATTTTGTACCTGAAGCGTGATGGTGATCAGAGTCAGTACAGTAGTTATTTGCAGGCACAATTAAAAAATAATAGGTTCTCCCCGTTGTTGGAATGGATAAACCTTAACTTAGAGCAGTCTCTCAGTGTTGATTTTTTGGCCAAAAAGCAAGCAATGAGTCCCCGAAATTTTTCTCGCTGCTTCACAAGCGAGATAGGTGTAACTCCGGCTCGGTATTTGGAGCAGGTTAGAGTTGAGAAGGCCTGTCAGTTAATCTTGGAGGCAGGGATTAGTCAGGATGTAGTGGCAACCCAGTGTGGCTTTTCGTCGCAGGAACAAATGAGAAGGGCGTTTCTCCGGCAGAAAGGTATTCTTCCCAGTAAATACCGCAAACAGTTCGCTTGAAAATACTGGATTTCGTTGATTTTTGGCTTATCTTCGACATGGGGGGCGGCTTTTCAGGGTTTAAGCATGAATGCTCGTGTATGTCTGAACCTCTGAGTTGATCAACATCTTCACTTTTAGTTAATATTTATATTTTGCAAGAATATAAATATGAAATACTTACTTTTGACCAGTTTGCTATTTGCAGCTTCTGCAAGTGCTGAGATAGACCTTGATTACCTCAAGGTACCCGAGGGCTTTAAGCTCAGCTACTTTGCAGAAGATGTTGAGACGGCTCGTCAATTGGCACGTTCTGAGTCGGGTACAGTATTTTCTGGTTCTTTCAGCGCGAAAAAAGTTTATGCTTTCAAGGACACAGATAATGATGGTGTAGCTGATCAGCGTTGGCTATTGATGGATGATTTAAAAGCGCCGACAGGTATTGCCTATAAAAATGGCGATTTATATGTGGCTGATGTCAATAAGATTATTCGCTTCCCCCAGATTGATAAAAATCTTGACAAACCGAAGTCTGAGGTTGTTTACGATCAGTTTCCAGCGGACAGGCATCATGGTTGGAAATTTTTGCGTTTTGATAGTGAAGGGCAGCTAATAGTGCCTGTCGGCGCACCTTGTAATATCTGTGATGCCAACGAAAATTACTCAAAAATATTTTCGCTGGACTTGCAATCTAAGAAAACAAAAGTGATTGCAAATGGGGTGAGAAACTCCGTTGGCTTTGATTTTCATCCGCAAACTAATGAATTGTGGTTTTCAGACAATGGTCGGGACATGATGGGTGATGATATCCCACCCTGTGAAATCAATAAGGTAAGCTTTGCAGGAGAGCATTTTGGCTATCCTTATTTCCACGGTGACGATATTGCGGATCCGGAATTTGGTCAGGGTAAGAAGGTCGCTGATTATTCCAAGCCGGTATTAAATTTAGATGCCCATGTGGCGCCTCTTGGAATTCACTTTTATCGCGGTGGGCAGTTTCCCAAGGAATACCAACAGAACTTGTTGGTTGCTGAGCACGGGTCCTGGAATCGAAGCAAAAAATCAGGTTACCGAGTAATGATGGCGACAGTTAAAGATGGTGAGGTCACGGATTACAAGCCGCTGGTCACTGGTTTTATGCGGGATGAAACCACCTATGGGCGCCCTGTTGCATTTTTAGAAATGCCTGATGGCAGCGTATTAATTTCTGATGATTTTGCCCATAAAATCTATCGCTTAACCTATACCGGTATTTAAATGGCCGATTGTATAGCTATCAGGGCTGCTCATTGAGCAGCCCGCTTGGTTATCCACTGTATTGGTTTTCACGCTAGAGGAATTTCTGCCAAATTTCCTCACCTCTTAGCTATCCTTCAGACTCTGTAAAAAAGAGTAAGCCGATCCTAATTACTTGTGCTATGTCTACTGCGATAAGAGCATAAGTAAGGAGAGGGTTGTGACGCAAAAAATATCCTGTGAGACATTTTCCAAAATCGTGAGTGTTATTTTATATCTCCTAGTGAGTAGCACGGCGCATGCGACTGAGGACATAGCTTCGGCATCTACTGCTCATTTGGAATTACGTTTTGCCCAAGCTGAGGTTGTGGCGCAAGTAGAAATTATTGATGTTCACAGGGATGTGGATAGCGCACTGTCTGAGGAGGGAATTACAGCCATATCAGGCTATATCTACTCTGCCGTTCCCAGCCAGGTTTGGAAGGGGCCAATGGGTGGAGAGATCACCTTCCGCCTGGGATTTGAATCCTGCGATTTAAAGCTGGAGCAAGGTGAAAACTATCTGATTTTTGCGAATTTGGATAGCTACGGAAGGTTACACCTGAGGAGTTGTGAGGCGGTTATTGCTGAGTCAGACGCCACCGCGATACTTGCCCAACTTAATAAGTTTATTAAACAGGGCTAAGAAGTTGCTTTCTTGCAGACCTGTTAGAACTATCAGTTGTAACTGGTTCTTTCTTTACAGCAATCCAACCTGCTACGAAGTGGCTCTCCTCCTTGAAGAACCCCAAAGGAGGGTTATTCTTATCAGTATTGGCGCGACCTTCTTTTACAGGCGCTGCATCTCATTAAGTTGCGCACCGTTGTAAACAGGCTGGAGTGTCAGGGTTTGGGATTGTTATCGAGAAAGTACACCGACCAGCACTGTGTAACCGGCTCGATTTTAATGATTAATGTCTTCTTTTGAGTTTGCCTGGGGTCGAGAGGTCCAGATATGAAGAAGTTACTGATTCCCCTGATCATTTTATTACTGATCATCGGTTATTTTATGTCGCGCAGCGGCGAGCATAAGGCTAAAGAAGCCTATAACTCGATGGAGCAGGAGCAGAAGAGTGAACAGATGAGGGGATCCTCTACCCCCTCTAGTGGAGGAAGTAGCGCTGGCTCAATGGCCCCAGCAGATACCTCGGATTCCCCTGATGGTATGGGCAATCCCGATTCCCAAATGCCCCAGGACTCTGACTCAACCGATCCCGCTCCTCCGGGGTCTTCAGATAACGGGAGCTCACCTGACGCTACTATGTCTGGGTCCGACAATATGGGTGCAGATGGCAACATGAGCCCGGATGCTAATGATTCTAGCGCCATGCCAGACGCGAGCAATAACTCGGGCGGCGACCTAAATCAGCAAGCGGATAAGGTCGTAGATGATGCTACGAAGGAAGCCAATGATGCTGTAGAGGGAGCGACTAACGATATGGATGCCTCTGCCGATGGCACTGAAACAGATACAGAGGCAGATACCGGTCAGGATGAGGGAATGGAAAGTAATGATAACTGACCAATAGTAATGACTCAGCTACATCGAGCTAAGCGAAAAGCAGGGCCGCACAGAAGTGTGGCCCTGCCGCATTCTCAAAATATGATTGAGCATATCTGGCATCAGGGTGATCGAATACTCGAGGTTAGACCAGTTGGGAAGTTAACCGTTGAGGACTTCCAGTTGCTAGCCGCGCAAGTTGATCCGATCATCAGTAAGCGGGGACGTATAGAAGGGTTGCTAGTCAATGCGGGAGATTTTGCTGGCTGGGAGAGCTTCGTCGCAATGATCTCTCATTTTCGCTTTATTCGAGAGCATCAACGACATATCCGCCGGATAGCCGTGGTTACCGATAATCCTATCCTCCGCTTTATGCCCAACCTTGCCTGTCACTTCATCAGTGCTGAGGTGCGTCCCTTTCCCGAAGAGGAGTCCGCTCAAGCTCTGGAATGGTTACAAAAACCGGGTTAGCATCGCCTCCCTTTTTCAATGTTACCTGGAGGGCAGGTGAGTCCATCGTTGGCTATTGTCGCTGCGGCGCCAGAATATGTTTCCGCAGCGGAAGAACTATCCGCTCAGTTAGATTACCCCCTCCTTGGAGCTATTTCTCCTGCTGATGTGGTCGACTTTCCCCAAGTGTTGTGTCTCGGAGAGCAACTGCAGTTATGTGCGACCGGGCGCAAAGCAGCCGGGCCAGTATGGGTGGATTTTGTTGCTGGAACACTTGCTCATCGCCGCAAGTATGGCGGCGGTAAAGCTCAACCGGTAGCAAAAGCTGTTGGTCTGCGTTCTGGCTTCCACCCCAAAGTCCTCGATGCCACCGCTGGTTTGGGTAGAGATGCCTTTGTTCTGGCGGCGCTGGGATGTGAGGTGCAGATGCTGGAGCGCAACCCGGTTGTTTTCCAATTGCTGAAAGATGGAATACGCCGGCTGCGACAGGCGTCTATCGGGGATGCTGAGTTGGCTGCAATTTCTGAGCGAATGAGCTTGGTGGATTGCTGTACGGCGGCGTCAGAGTGGCTCGCGCTGCAATCGGAGGAATCCATCCCTGTTATTTATCTGGATCCAATGTTCCCTGCGCGGGGGAAAGCTGCCAAGGTCAAAAAGGAAATGGCTGCCTTCCATCATTTGGTTGGGACTGATGAGGATGCAGATAGCTTATTGAGCCCTGCCTTGGCGGCCTGCTACTACCGCACAGTAGTTAAGCGCCCTAAGCTTGCCCCCTATTTGGCTGATATGAAGCCCAACCTTTCCTTGGAGGGGAAATCCGGCCGCTTCGATATCTACACCAAACATGGGGTTCCAGGCTAACTGCCATATACCGCTGCCCTGGCCGATTTCTCCTTGGGTGAAAGATGGTGTGGGCACCGACTTGCTATGAATTCTATGTTTCCATAAGTCCGTTGCCAAAAGGGCGGCTTATGCCTTGGTAGCGGCACCTCTGTTATCCCATCTATCCCGCAGACCCCCACGATAGGCTTTGCTTCTTTGTACTGCCGCAAAAATATTGCACTCCAGGGAGGTCCCATCAGTGCGACCAAAAGGGAGCAGTGCATCGAGCACCCCGGATATTGCCAACAGAAAGATGTTTTCTGTGGCTGCTCTCGGGCTCCTAACTGCCGCAACGGTCGTTACCAGCTTGCGTACCCTGCCGATGATGGCGCAAGAAGAACTGACGATGTTTTTCTATATCGGCTTTGCGGCATTGCTGTTCTTGATTCCTGCAGGGCTCGTGTCGGCAGAACTTGGCAGTGCCTTTTCAGAGCGCACTGGGGGTGTCTATACCTGGGTTGGTGAAGCTTTTACCCCGAAGGTGGGTTTTGTCGCTATATGGTTGCAATGGATCGAGTGCATTGTTTGGTATCCCACGGAGTTGGGTTTTGCCGCTGCGGCGGTGGCTTATGCGGTGGGCGATAATACCATCGCCCAGAATACCTACTATATCGGTGGGTTTTGTATTCTTGCCTATTTGCTAGCGACATTGATTGCCCTTACCGGAACCCGCTTTCTGGTAAAAGTGGCACAGTTTGGATTTCTGGTGGGTATCGTATTTCCCTGTTTGATTTTGATTGTCCTGGCTGTTTGGTGGGTGGTGAGTGGTAATCCTATTGGCTGGGAGACCTTGACCGACCCGGAAGTAGCAGTGCGTCGGGATGGTTATGATCACCCGCGCTGGTTTCCCCATATTAACGGTTTGGGGGCTATTGCTTTTCTCGGGGGTATATTACTTGCCTTTGCTGGTGTGGAAGCACAGGCCACGCATGTGTCGGAACTACGTGATACCCGTCGAGGATATCCAGCTGTAATTGCCATCGCCGCCGTTATTTCCATCCTGGTGTTCACCCTCGGCGCTCTCTCTATTGCTGCAATTTTGCCCTATAAAGAGATATCTGTAGAAACTGGCTTATTTACAGCTTACGAAAGAGCTTTTGGGCAGCTACTTGGGATTCAATGGCCCGTGCAAGCACTTTCCTGGCTAATTGGCTATGGTGCACTAAGTGGTGCCTTGGCATGGTTGGCTGGCCCCAGTCGAGGGCTACTGGCTACGGCCCAGGATGGGATGTTGCCGCCCTGGTTTCAGCGAGAAAACCGGGTGGGTGTACAAAAAAATATTCTCCTTGCACAGTTTGTAGTGGTAGCGGCAATCTCGTCCATTTATATCTTAATGGATAATGTATCTACAGCTTTTGTTTTGATTTCAGTGATGGCTATTAGCTTATATATCATTATGTACATAATGATGTTTGCTGCGGTTATTCGGTTACGGATCACGCAACCAGACTTACCCAGAAGTTTTCGTATCCCGGGAGGGCTGCCAGGGGTTTGTATTGTTGCCGGAATAGGCTTAATTTCCGTTGTTTTTGCCTTGGTAGTTTCATTTTTCCCGCCAGAACAGCTCACGATAAAAAATCCTGTAACTTATGTTGCTCTCAATCTGGGTGGAATTGCTATAGCGATCACCGTTCCCTTGTTAATTTTCTATTTTCACAATCCCTCCTGGCGGGGGGAGGGTGGCCATCAACAGCAGTCATTTTCTGATATTGATGAGTGAGCCGGAGGCAGGTAGTGAAAGAGCAATCTCCATTTGATAGGTTCTTTGACGAATACAATGAAGATATCCCAGAAAAGCACTTTCCCCGGTGTAGTATTTCAGCAGAGGCTGCCGAGGCTATCGTAACCAGTGAAACCTGGGCTGACGCAAAGCCTGCGATGAACTTATCTTCGTTTGTCACAACTTTTACTGAGTCAGAAGCATTTGAGGTCGCTAAGAAACATTATCTGAAGAACTATATTGATCACGACATGTATCCACAGCTGTTTGCGATGGAAGCGCGAATGGTTCGCTGGTTACACAACCTCTGGAATGGACCTAAGGGAGTAGAGCCATACGGCGCAGCGACCATAGGCTCGTCAGAGGCCTGCATGTTGGCTGGTTTGGCGCACAAGTGGAATTGGCGTAAGAAGAGGCAGCAAGCCGGCAAAGACGGCTCAAAACCTAACCTGGTTACCGGAGCCAATGTGCAGATCGTTTGGGACAAATTTATGCGCTACTTTGATGTGGAGCCGCGCATAGCACCGTTAAAGCCTGGTCATTACCGCTTTACCAGTGAACATCTGGATGAATTGGTCGATGAGAATACCATCGCTGTTGTCGCTATCGCCGGGCAAACCTTTACCGGTGAGGATGATGCATTTAGGGCGATTCAAAACTGGTTGGATAAGTATGAAGAGAGAACAGGAAACGATATCCCTATGCATATTGATGGGGCGTCGGGAGGATTTGTTAATCCATTTCTCTACCCGAATTATAAATGGGATTTTCGTTTGCCAAGAGTGAAATCTATCAATGCCTCCGGGCACAAGTTTGGCTTGGTGCCGCCGGGATTGGGGTGGATAATTTTTCGTGAAAAAGCAGTTTTTGATGAAGACTTGATGTTCTATGTGAATTACCTGGGTGGGGAGATGCCTACAGCCACATTGAACTTCAGCCGAAATGCATCGCCGGTTGCCTACCAGTATTACAACTTTATACGTCTAGGCTATGAGGGGTACAGGCAGATTATGCAGCACACCTTGGAAAATGCGCAGACTCTTCGTCAACTTCTGGTGGCCAGTGGGTACTTTGAAATAATGAATAAAACCCAGAGAATCCCAGTTGTTGCCATGACCCTGAATAAAAAATATAAAAATTTTAATGAATATGATGTATCCAATAAAGTACGTGAGCGGGGATGGGTTCTTTCTGCCTATTCGATGCCGCCAAACGCTCAGTCTGTAAACTCTCTGAGAATTGTTGTTCGCCCTCATCTCAATCAGAATGCAATCAGTGGCCTTGCAAAGGATATTATCCATGCTTGCGATTGGTTGAGTAAGCATTGTGGTAATGCAACTCCGCCCAAGTTACATGACCCGCAAAAAGTGGCCCCCAGTAAGTGTTAGTTCTTACGGGACTTTAACGATCCTTGCATTCAATGACTGGTTAGATAAGTGGGCTATTTTGGAATCTCAGAGGCATCTTTGACAACTCTAACATGTTGCATCATACCCCCATCCTCATGATAAAGTAAGTGGCAATGCAGAGGATACTTTCCGGTAAAATCTTTGAAACGAGTACGGAATTTGACATGTCCATGGGGCGGTACTTGAAAGGTGTCGCACCAAAACGGTAGTTTGAGTGTGTGGTGCATGGGGTCTTCTCCAACCACCTCGATAACATAATACGGATTTACATGAATATGGATTGGGTGGGGGAATTCACTTTCATTAACCAAGGTCCACTCCTCTACTGCATCAAGCTCTACGTAATGATTAACCACTTCACACCCTTCGAATGGTGAATGGTCAATACTGACATTCAGCCCGCGATAATATTTTTGGGGGTCATCAAGCGTGTTGGCCTGGAAAGTGAGTCGACGTGTATTGGTGATCTCATCATCTGTAATAGGTTTCAGTAAGTCCACTTTAAAACTGCTGGGGAAGGGTGGGGGTGCACATCGGGCGGGTGGTTTGCTGGGGGCATAGATTGCCGTTCCGATTTCCTCCCCCTGGGCAATGGCAATAACAAAAAGTGGACTGTTGTTATGGTACTTATAATGCGGCATTTGTTGGAACTCAATCGCATTATTGTAAATGTAAAAATGAGCTCCCGGAGTGGCGGCTTCACTGATTTTTAAGAAAAGGGAGGCTCGATTAGCGGGGCCCAGGCTTACTCCGTCTTGTAGGCGGTAGTCATCAGTAGGGTTTCCATCAAACCCGTAGATATACATTTGCGCGAACCAAGGGCAATCGATATCTATCGATGTCCTGGTGGTAGCATTGAGAAGTCTCAGATTGAGAAGCTCACCCACCGTTGCATGAATGATAGGGCAGTATTGCCCGTTAACGGTAATACAGTATTCACTATCTGGGAACTTAGCGACCTGGTGTTGATCCTCTACTTTTCCGTGCTCATCTACGGCAATATTCTGGAAGACAAGAATATGTTCCTTAACTCCCATTGCCTCAAGTTCATCGTCAAATTCATCTCTTACGATTAGGGCACCTGCCATCCCGCTGCCGACTTGTATAGCGACAGAGCCGTGCTTATGGGGGTGGTACCAGTAGAGTCCTGGGGGTTGGTCCTTGGGAATGTCGTATTCGTAGGTATAACTTTCCCCTGGTTTGATCTTCATGCAGACATTGTCGGCCGGAGATTCTGGGGAGACGTGGAGCCCGTGAGTATGTAAGTTGTAGGTATTGAACTCATGGGGGAAGTTTATTGTAGCGGGTGTATTGAGGGGGTCTTCCTCTGGCAGCAGGTTGTTTGTCTGGATAGTAAGGTGGCTATCAGCGCGAATTTCAATGGTAGGGCCTGTCAGTGTGAAACCTGCTTCTTGAGTGATTGATGATGAAAATACACGGGTCCAGGTTGGTGTGTCATGGGTTTTGTAAAAACTGAAAATGTTATTCTTTTCGTACTGTACATCAAGTTTAAGTTCTAGTTTTCTATTTTCTTTATCCATTGAGTAAGCGGGTGGATTTTTTATTGGTTCTAGAAAGGAAATATGCTCTCTATTGCTCACTGTTAACTCCGAGGACTTTGTGGGAAGCGAGATTGGTAAGAGGTACTTTATGAACGAATATCAGTTTAGATTCTAAGGCGAGATTATTTGTGGAATTTCTCGCCATATAATCATTAATTGAGAGGTAAGTTAGGGTGGCAATAATCCTTCTGCAAAATTCATAATAATTCTCGCGACTTTGTTGGGGTGTGCCTGAGCAATAAAGTGCCCACCTGGAATATCAATGACATTGAGGTTGATGTATATCGCAGATATATCGATGACAGCTTTTTTACTTACAAGTCGATCTCTATCCGGGCGGATATAGACGGCAGGGATTTCCAATTTTTGGGATGGTTTGGAGATAGAGGCGATATTATGAAGCCTTTGCTTTAGTTTGCCTCTGTTGGTATTTAGTAGGGCGTTATAGGTGCTGTCAATGAGTATGTCACTGCCTTTGCCATTGAAACCAAAGAAATTTAGTGTGATTTTGGTTAAAGATGGGCAGTCTATAAGCGAGATTGGAGCTAGTTGTGCTGCCTTGGATAGCAGCGAAGGAGAGCTTATAAAGCTAGCTATAAAGGTAATGCCTAAAATTTTCTCGGGAGCTAAAAGGGATAGCTCATATGCAACTCTTCCTGAATAGGATTCAGCAATAATGTAAGTCTTCTCATTGAGATAGCTCTTGGCGATTGATTGAGCTTGAGCCAGGTAACTATCCCCTGGGAGCTTGGAAAGGCAGATAGTTTCGGTTGTCCATTGTTTTGGTAGTGCCTTAATCAAACCTGAAAACAGTGTTCCTGTTCCATCAAGTCCTGGTAGAAGTAAAACTTTCAATTCCGAATATCCTGCTGGAATTTCCTATTAACTGAATATTAACATGCTTATGTTGAGTATTTCTCTATATATGACATTCAGCCAGGGTAATTCTTCTTGATGTTTGTACGGGACAAGCAATCTGGTAGTGCCGAAAGGTGAAGTTTTCTATCGTATGAGGCGGTTTGAGTTGCTGTGAAGGCTGTTGGGTGTGCATGTTTTAGATAAAAATAGTTTCTTTGATTTAAGCTTCTAAATATATTTAATTATTCTAATGGATATTTATTTATACTAATACGTTATTTCTAGTTATGTCGATAACGAAAACAGAATTGCTAGGCCAATAAGTTGTCTAGGTGGGTAAGTATTAGAGTTCGTTAGTGTAACTTAATGACAGGCCTAAACGTAGCTAGAAAGTTAATTGAAAGTCATTTGGTCAAAGGGAATATGGCTCCCCAAAGTGTTATCGAGCTTAAAATTGACCAAGTCCTCAGTGAGGATGCTACCGGCACGTTAGTGATGTTGGAGCTTGAAGCTTTGGGGGCGAGGCAGGTGAAAGCAGAAATATGCGCTCAGTATGTGGATCACAATGTATTGAGGGCAGACCATAAGAATGGTGATGACCACGTGTTCCTGCAAAGTTCCTGTCGAAACTACGGGATATGGTACTCGCGACCAGGAAATGGTATTAGTCATCCTGTCCATATGGCTTGTTTTGGTATCCCCGGTAAAACCCTTTTAGGTGGGGATAGCCACTCATGTGCTGCTGGCTCGTTAGGTATGTTAGGAATAGGAGCCGGAGGAATTGAGGTTGCGCTTGCAATGATGGGATTTCCGCTTTCTCTGGTAATGCCAACTATTTTGGGGGTGCGTTTCGAGGGGGAGCTACAGCCATGGGTAAGCGCTAAAGATGTTATTTTGGAGCTTGTACGTAGATATACATTGAGAGGTTGCTGGAACAAGA
This sequence comes from Microbulbifer maximicatervae (SeqCode), assembly GCF_052466985.1. Lineage (NCBI taxonomy): Bacteria > Pseudomonadati > Pseudomonadota > Gammaproteobacteria > Cellvibrionales > Microbulbiferaceae > Microbulbifer > Microbulbifer maximicatervae (SeqCode). The sequence goes on along the minus strand of NZ_CP174298.1, from coordinate 1,620,784 downwards.
TTGTTGAATATCACGGCCCTGGATTGGCAAACCTTACAGCAATGGATCGTCACGTAATCACCAATATGGGGCAGGAAATGGGGGCCGTAACAAGTGTCTTTCCTGCTGATGATCAAGTGAGGCTTTTCTTGCGGCAGCAGTCGCGCGAGAACGACTTTGTCGAGTTGCTTGCCGATAAGGATGCAACCTATGATGAGGTTGCAACTTTAGATCTATCGAAAATTGAACCAATGATCGCTTGCCCCTCGCGGCCGGATAAGGTTGTTAAAGTTCGTGAAGTTGAGGGTAGGCCAGTTTCTCAGAGCTATATCGGCTCTTCGGCTAACCCTGGGTTGCGTGATTTTTCTATTCCCGCCCGGATGGTAAATGGTCTCTTTGTACCGCACGAGATTTCTTTAGATATTAATCCCGCGTCGCGCCAACTACTTCATGAGCTGACTCATAATGGTGACCTTGAAAAACTGCTTGGTGCAGGGGCTTACTTGCATGAAACCGGCTGTGGTGGCTGTATCGGTATGGGGCAAGCCCCAGCTAGCGGGCACAATAGTCTTAGAACTGTGCCGAGAAATTTCTCTGGGCGTTCGGGAACCAAAGAAGATAGCGTCTATTTATGCAGCCCAGAGACTGCGACGGCCAGCGCCCTGAAAGGAAAAATAACTGACCCCAGAAATTTAGACATGGATTATCCGGTATTTGAAGAGCCTGAACATCTAATGGATATGCGATCACTATTGGAGCCACCGCAGGAAATACCAGTGAAAGTTGAGGTGAGAAAGGGCCCCAACATCAAGCCTTTGCCAGTTCTGGAAAAAATGTTAAGTGTGATCGAAGGCCCAGCTCTTTTAAAGCTGGAGGATAATGTCTCAACCGATGATATTATTCCCGGAGGTGCGGATGCTTTGCCTTATTGGTCAAATGTCCCAGAGTTAAGCCGCTTTGCTTTTTCAAATGTAGATGAATCTTTTTATCAGCGGGCTTTGAGCACCAAGGAGGATATATTTCTTATTGCCGGCAACAGTTTAGGTCATGGGTCGAGCCGGGAGCATGCCTCAATTACACTGCGATACTTGGGAGTGCGCTGCGTCATAGCCAAAAGTGTAGCTGGACTCTATCGCAAGAATCTTATTGACCACGGAATTCTCATTTTAACATTTTGTAATCCAAGCGATTTTGACGCCTTTAGTAAAGATGATCAACTTCAATTTTATGATCTTTCAAGCTGTACAGGGGGTAACAAGATACTAGAGCTGAGAAATGTGACTAAAGGTATTAAGATTTGGTTGGAAAATGACCTTTCTCAAGAAGAAATTGAAATAATTAAATTTGGAGGCCGCATCAACTATATTAAGGGGTTGTTGAGAAGGTCTCTGGAAGATATGGGCTCATTTTAACAGTGTGCAGGGTGGTGTGGGGTTGGCTCTCCACGCAAAATACTTGCTTGTATTTTTTAGAACGGTATTTTTAATTGTGAGTTGGCAGTTGATGTATAGATTAAAATTTAGGTTGGCCTTTGATGAAGTTCTACTCGCTTGGTGAGGCTAGAGAGAATATTATTTTCTGCTAGTAGTTTTTGCTACTGCAATTGACTAGTTTGAATGTGCAGGATCTCTTGCCGTTAAAAGTTTGTCTCAGGTTATATATCAATAGATCTTTGTGTTAAAGTCCCTGTCGTCATGATGGTCAATTTAAGGGGTTGAGATCGCTCACCTACCATTGCTGCTGATGTCAAGCGCAGAGATAATTTCATCGTATCTTGCTTTAGAATGGTATCCATAATCTAAGTTGAAATCTTTTGATAGAGAATCATTAAAGGTCTTGGCCAGTTCGAAAATCTCCATCCTCTTTATATAAGTTTCACTGTAAAGTTTATTGATGAGAGTTTTGTGGGCTCCGTAGATGTTATTCTCTTGGGGGACTAAAGTATATATAGGTTTAGATAGGGCAAGGGCCTCAGAAATCATTGATGAACTGTCTTCGGTTATAAAGACAGCTTCACTTGCACCGAGTATTTCTTCGAGGCTGGCATTGGGGGCCTCATAATCTAGCAAGTTGAAGCATGTATCAAATGGCATGTTGCTTTCAATTAGCTCAGCCACATATTTAGGGGTTCTTCTTGAGGTGCTAATTAGCCATGAAATATTTTGATAGATCGCTATTTTTTTTAGCTCTTCTATCAAATCTATATAATCCTTCCGTGTGTATTTATAGCCGCTTCCATTGCCTCCGATAAGTAAAGTATAAAAGGGTTTGTGGTGTTTCTTCTTTAAGTTGTCGCCCAATGCTTCGCATAAATTTACATCTATGCGGCTAAATGGAAGGTATTGCCTAGATTTCTTAATGTCCTCTTTGGTAGATAGGGTTAGAGAGAAGTCGGTTTTCCTGAAGCTGTAAATATTTCCTATGGCAATATTCATGCATTGTGTTTTTTGGGTTAGTGCAACGTTCGCAGCAACGCTATTCCCACCAAAGGAAATAATTAGATCTGGTTTTCTTTTGAAGGAGGGGTTTCTGTGAAAGAGCATGATAAATTTGTGTGCGTTTCTGGCGAGATGTCGAGTCAATAGTCTTATTGGTTTATTTAGGGCCTTTAAAACTGGTTTACTGGTGGTGATTTCATAAGAATATTTGCCCTTGGAGTGGCGGGAGAGTAGCTGGTATAGCCCCAGAGAAGGACTGAGATGGCCCGGTTTTCCATCGTAAATAATTAAAATGTGCATAACCTTGCTTAATGGTTTGAGAAATGTTTCTAGGGGGTTCTAAGTGAATAGGAGTACCCTAAATTGATTATTCTCAATTTCTGTAAATGGAGTTTCTATACGTAGTGGCTGAGATGGAGAGTCTCAATTTGCAGATTTAAACTTACAATCTACCTTTGGTTTGTTATCGACTTCTGATGCTGCAGATAGTGGTCTAGCCCTTGCAGCATGATCTAGGCGTGAGAAGGTGTAATTTTGAAATTATTTCTGATCATATTTTTACTTCTTCGGTATAAATAGGGCTCAGATACTATGGTACTGCTGGAATTTTCTTAACAACAGTTAGGATTTTGCCGATATTCCAACGAAAAATGACACATTTAGAAAAAGTAAGTGGCCTTATTCAAGCATTAAATTTTATACTGTTGGGGGAAATATGTAATAAAAATATGCCTTTTTAATCAGGCAAGCTCTCCCTGAACCTGGTAGAGGTAGGTATAGGTGTTATCAATAATTTATGTAGAAGTTCAAGACATAAATGAACTTATTGGGCCTGGTATTACCTAAATTGGATTTATGTTAATGTTGGACTCTATTTATTGGGCTAAGAAATAGGTTGAAGTCCATATTTTAAGGCCAGGTTGTTTGGTTAGGTGAGTACCCCAAGTATGTCTATGTTTCAAAAACTCAAAGCGTCAATAGGTATTGGTGCAGCTAAAGTTGATACAGTTCTACAAAACTCTGAGCAAGTTCAGGGTGGAATCATTGAAGGGGCTATCCATATCATTGGTGGTGATATCGACCAGCAGGTGGATGCTATAAGTTTAAAGCTCTGCACCGAGATCAAGGTGGAGACCGATGAAGGGGTAAGCCATGAGCGTTTTGTACTGAATGAATTACAGGTACAGGACCCTTTCACTATTGGCGCTGGAGAGAGCCGGGAAGTTCCTTTTCAGTTGGCGTTGCATGAAGAGACGCCAGTTACTGTTTTAAACACCCGTAGAAATAAAAGCTATGTGTGGCTGGAAACTTCCCTGGATATTGATTTTGCGCTGGATCCGAAAGACAGGGATCCCTTGCGGATAAGACCTTTACCCGTTGTAGAGAAGGTACTTTCCATGGTCGAGGAAAGTGGCTTTAAAATGGTAAAAGCGGATGTTGAAAAGGGGCATTTGCGTGGAAGCAATTTTGTCTCCCGGTCTGGATGCTACCAGGAGATAGAGTTTAAGAGTAGTGGCTTGTTGGCTTCAAAAGAGATTGAACTCTCCTTTATCGTTGATGGTGAACAGGTGCACTGTTTGGTTGAAATTGATCGCAGATTTGGTCTGCGGGGCGATGAATATCATTCGTTTTCATTAGCACATGATGCGAGTGATAATGAGGTTGTCGCAGCGGTTCAGTCTATTTTGTCTCTATAGATGAGCTGATCCATAGAGTCTGGCGGCACTGAGCTGCCGGGCCCTTAGGGGCAAAAGTGTTCAAGTAAAACAGTATACTCTTAGTATCAACTGCCGCCAGGTTCGTTAGTGATTCAGGAGGGTTTCTTAATGAGATTGGGGGGGGAGCATAACAAGCAGAGTCAATATCATAAGCTTCTGGCCATTTATAGAGAGCAATTACAAAGTAAAAATGCATAAAAGTTGCTGTTATCGCTAAATTTTCAGCTTAGCTTGGCCCTACGGTATTGTTACGCTTCTGGCCCGGAATCAAAGGGTTAGGTTTCCATGAACCACTTCGGGGGAATCCATGAGCCTTCAAAATATGTATTTCCCCATTTGGCGATTGCCTGAAGAATCGGTAAGACATCCTTGCCTTTCTGTGTTAGCAGGTACTTATATCGCTTAGGCTTTGATTGATATTGTTCCCTTACCAACATTCCCTCTGTTTCTAGCATTTTTAATCTTTCTGCTAGTCTATTGGTTGGTATTTTCTCTGGTGAGTCAGCTAGCTCGCTATAGGTCTCTTTACCACACAGTAAGTCTCTTAGAATAACTAATGTCCATTTATCGCCGAATACGTCCAGTCCGTTCACGATAGGGCATCCCGAACGTAAAAATTGATTATCAGGACTCATGCTCACACTCTTACTGCCAGAAAATGAAATACTAGCCTAGTTACTTGCGAAGTTGAAGTTATTGATTTAGGCTAAGGTTGCTTCAACTTCGTAAGTAACAGGAGAAATTTATGTCCAAAATATCTGGAGAATGCCTGTGCGGTTATATTAGTTATTCTTGCTCCGAAGAGCCGGTAATGGCGGGTCATTGTCAATGTACAGATTGTCAGAAAATTAGTGGGGCTGGACACATCGCTAACATTGCTATTCCTCGCGGAAGCTTAACCATTAGTGGCGATCTTGCATTTCATGAGAAGCAGACAGATAGCGGCAATACAGTAAGGAGAGGTTTTTGCCCTCGCTGCGGTTCGCATATTTATGCGGAAAATAGCGGTATGCCGCAGTTTGAATTTATCCGCGCTGGAAGTCTTCATGACCTGGAGCAATTCAACCCGACAATGGTGGTATATGCTGGTAGTGGTGCATCTTGGGACTATATGGACCCGGAATTACAAAAATTTGAAAAAATGCCAGAAATGTGACCTTAACAATCAAAAGTAGGGGGTGCAGCGCATAGCTGTTTTTGGGTTAAGGAAACTTCTGAAAATCACATTTCTCTCAATTTATCTCCCTGTAATCCCCATGACTCGCTACTTACGGGCACAAAAAGGTAACTCATAAGGGTGCCCTTAAGAGCAGTGGTTTGGTGACTTCTAAAGAGATTGACCCCTCCTTTACCCTTGATGGTTAGCAGGTGCATTGTTTGGCAGAATTATTCGTAGATTTGATTTGCGCGGCGATTAATATTATTCGTTTTCGCTAGCGCATGATGCGAGTGATAATGAGGCTGCCCCATCGGTTCAGTCCATTTTGTCGCGATAGTTGGCCTGCCTCCAAGAACCCAGCGGCATCTAGGCTGCAAAGCTCTTGGGTTTTGGCTTTTACAGAGTGTCTATTAGGCCTTGAGGGATTCCTCCCAGTTATTAGCCCATTCCCTCAGCGGATCAAGGGTTTCCATTAACGAAACTCCCAGATCTGTCAGTTGATATCCATTCGTACACTTATTAATCAATTTAGCTTCGCTCAACTGTTTGATTCTTGTATTTAGTACCGAAGGGGACATGGCATCACACTGGGCTTGGAGTTCCCTGAAGCTCCGGGGTGTGTTCCTCAGTTCCCACAGTATTCTCATATTCCATTTTCGCCCGAGCAGATCGAATACAGCCATAATGGCTATGCCGCTAGTCGAGCCTCTGACAGTTTTTTTCGGTAGAGGAGTTGCCATGGTTCTTGCGCTTCTAAATTAGTAGCGTTACAGTTGCTACGAAATCAGTAGCAATCTTATAGTGTTTTTAGAGAAGAGGGAATGGGTGTGTTTTTAGTGGATATGCATTTTAAGGATATGAAAAAGCTAACCCCAGAACTGACTGCGGAGCATAGGCTTTATCTGGAAGGAGAGTATAAGTCTGGAAGTTTGCTCTTTGGAGGAAGGAAAAATCCCAGGACTGGAGGGATTATTGTTTCTCGCCACAACAGTGAAGAAGCATTGCGGAGAGTGCTTGATGAGGACCCTTTTATAAAAAGTGGAGTGGCAGTTTATTCGCTAACCGAATTTGAGCCTGTTATGGCCTCTGAACAGTTTTTACACCTTCTAAAGATGAGTTCGCATTAACAGTCTTAAGAGTGAGCCCAAAGAGGGAGTGCCATCTCATTAATCCCCAAATGTTTTGAGGGGAGTTTGGTATGTGGCTTTGAGGGGGACACCATAGCCTGGAAGGCAGATGAAGCTCTTCAGGCCACATGTAACTTGATTAATCTGAAGTATCGTCTATTTAGCACTATTGCCTAAAGAAAGGTACTTGATGGCACCATTAAATTAAGTGATGCCCGATCATCAATCTCCGATGGTTTCCATTTAAGCTACTACTTGGGGATTATCCTCTATCGCCAAGGTGGAAAGATTTGCTATCTATTAGATTGGTGGAGGCTATTTCTGCAAGCTTAAAGTGGTGTAAAGAGTTGATATATAGCCCCTAAGGAGGGGGGAGATGTTATGTTTTTAGTGAACTTGAATTTCCCGGATCTTAAAAAACTGACCCCAGAGTTAATGGCGGAGCATGTGAGCTACCTGGAGGGGCACTATAAATCGGGAGACCTGCTTTTTGGGGGAGCGAAAGAGCCTAGAACTGGCGCGATAATTATTTCACGTCACCCCTCTGAGGAGGTGCTGAGAAAGGTTCTGGAAGAAGACCCTTTTACAAAACATGGGGCGTCGACTTTTACGATCACTGAGTTTGTACCCGTTATGGCTTCAGAGGAATTTTCCAGCCTCTTGAAAGAACCCTAGACCGGGTTCCTTCGAGGCTTGTGTTACTTCTTACTCAGACAATCTTCGGCCGTGTTATTCGCTAAGGTCTGCGGTGATCACCGAATCAGAGAAGCTCTGATAAGCGGCTTCAAAAGTCTGCGACATGGCATCCGGGAAGAGGTGAAAATCCCCATTTTTTAGCGCGCCAACAATTTCCTCAGCCACTGCACTGGGGGATTCTCCGTCCTCCAGCCCAGCCTGTTTGGCCATATCTGTTTTGATGGGGCCGGGGTGAACACTCAATACTTGTACGCCTCGCTCCTGAAGCGTTTCTCGAAGTGCCTGGGTAATTGCGTAGCTGGCGGCTTTGGATGCGGAGTAGGTGCTAACGTGTGGGAAGGTACGCAAGGATACGACCGAATTCATTTGTACCAGGGCGCCCTTGTTCTTTTCCAAATGGGGGGTGAATGCTTTGGCTACTCGGACAAGCCCAAAGGTATTCACTTCCAGTTCCTGCTTAAGGGAGTCCTCTACATGGTCGCTAAGCGGGTCTGCGGGCGCAAGTACCCCGGCATTGTTCACCAGAATATCCAATTCCTGAATCGCCTTTGCCGCCGCCCCTACACTTTGGGCTTTTGCCACATCGAGTTCCAATGTGATTACTTTGTCGCCATATTTTTCTGTCAGTTCTGTCGTTGTCTCTGGGTTGCGCACGGCCAGATAGACTTTTTTTGCGCCACCGTCGAGAAAGCGCTCAACAATTGCCTTGCCAATTCCGCGATTCGCTCCAGTTACAAGGGCAGTTTTTCCTTCGATTGAAATGCTCAATTCTGTTCTCCTGTGAAGGGTTGATCAATATTGTACCGATCGGTAAGGTTTGAGCTAAGTCTTACCGATCGGTACAATATTGTCAAAACAATTTTTGGGAGATTGCCAATGGCGGGTCGCAAGCCGGAGTTTGATAAGGCGCATGCGCTGGAATCAGCAACGAAAGTCTTTTGGAAAAAGGGCTATGTGGGCGCCTCAATGGCCGACCTGACCAAGGCTATGGGGATTAATAAGCCAAGTCTGTATTCTTCTTTTGGCAATAAAGAGAAACTGTTTGTTCTTTCATTGGGGCAGTACCTGGATAGATATGCCAAAGATCGTATGCAGTTCCTGACGGAAGAGGGAGTGCCGTTGCGGCAGCGATTGCATAGTTATTTGCTGGCTACCGTTAAAGGACAGGCCGGGGAGGGAACCCCGAGGGGTTGTTATCTGGCGTTTGGATTATCGGAAACTGCCGGTGATGCTTTGCCTTCTGATGCCATTGACGCTTTAAAAGCTGCTGACGCAGAAGCGGTAAAGCAACTGGTTGACTTGTTTCGTTTTGATAAAGAGTCCCAGGCTATAGGGCTGGATCGGCGTGCCGAGGAGTGCGCTATGTACCTGATTACCTTGTTGCATGGCACAGCATCGGTATTGCGATCCGGGCGGGAACTCAAGGAGGTGGAACCCTCTTTGGAGTTTGCACTTAATGGATTGGGGTTGGAGGCGTGATGGAAGTGGAAATTTAGACCTCTGAGTATTCAGAGGTCTAAATTGAGCTTTAGAAGCGGCGACGGAACATGGGCAGCGGTTGGTCTACCCCTGTTTGGTAGCTATCGCCAAAATCGCTCATCGAGTCTTTAAGGCTTGCCAGAGGCTGCTCGCCTTCAAATGCGTAGGCATTGAAGCCGCAGCGTTGTAAATAGGTCAGCTGGTCTCGCATAAACCCGCCCACTGCGCGTAACTCTCCGGTAAAGCTGTAGCGCTCGCGCAGCATACGGCCTGCGGTAAAGCCTCGACCGTCGGCAAATGCCGGGAAGTGCACGGCAATTACCGGCAATTTGGGAGCTTCTTCCGCAATTTGCTCGGCACCTTCTTCACTGTCCAGCCAAACACCGACTTCGTCACTGCGGGATGACAGCGCATCGCGATGCGCCAGCCACTGTCGCAGTGGCAGGATAATTTTGCCGGAGGGCAGGGTGCTTGGGTCCAACTCCTCTCCCGCTTCCAGTTGGGGTACCAGCTGCCATTCGTTGGTCTTTACTTCACCATCGATGATCAGTTCTGCGGGGTTGCCCGGCTGTGGGCCCAGTTTAGCTGGCTTTGGCATAAACTCTCTCCTTGAAGGGCTGAAGGCCGATGCGGTTGTAGGTGTCTATAAAGGGCTCTTCCGTTTGGCGTTGCTCGACATAGAGGTCGAGGATTTTGCTGATCACGTCTGGCACTTCAGCGCGGGAGAAACTGGGGCCCAATACCTTGGCCAGGCTGGCCTCGTTGGATGCACTGCCGCCCAGCTGGATCTGGTAGAACTCTTCGCCTTTCTTGTCGACGCCGAGGATGCCGATATGTCCCACGTGGTGGTGGCCACAGGCATTCATACAGCCAGAGATATTGAGGTTGAGGTCACCCAGGTCGTACAGGTAGTCCATATCGTCAAAGCGACGCTGGATGGCTTCGGCTACCGGGATGGACTTGGCGTTGGCAAGTGAGCAGTAGTCACCGCCGGGGCAGCAAATCATATCGGTCAGGGTGCCGATATTCGGTGTGGCGAAACCGTGCTTGCGGGCCTGTTGCCAGAGTTCAAACAGTTTGTCCTGCTCGACGTCTGCGAGTACCACATTCTGGTCGTGAGTTACCCGAGCTTCACCAAAGCTAAAAGTATCGGCAAGATCAGCAATAGCCTCTAATTGGGCATCGGTTACATCACCTGGGGGGACACCAGTGGGTTTGGTGGACAACTTAATTGCGCGATAACCGGGTACCCGGTGCGGGTAGGTGTTGCGTTCAAGCCAGCGGGCAAAGGCTTTGTCGCTGTCGGCTTGTTGTTGCAGTGCCGCTTCAGCAGCTGATCCGTCAAACTCGCGATATTCCGGGGCAGTGAAGAAGGATTTAGCCCAATCCAATGCTTCCTGGGTTAACTTTTCAGCGCCGTCTTTAATATGTTGCCACTCTTCTTCCACGCGGCGGCCGAACTCTTCCGGGCCGAGGGCCTTGACCAGAATTTTAATACGCGCTTTGTACTTGTTGTCGCGGCGACCTAGCTGGTTGTAAACGCGGACAATCGCTTCAAGGTAAGAGAGCAGGTCTTCTTCCGGCAGGAAGTCGCGGATGGTCTCGGCAATAACCGGTGTGCGGCCCTGACCGCCACCTACCAATACCTGGAAGCCAATCTCTTCACCGCGCTTGACGATCTGTACACCGATATCGTGTACGCGGATGGCGGCGCGGTCCTGCTCTGAACCACTGACGGCGATCTTGAACTTGCGCGGTAAGAAAGCGAATTCTGGGTGGAATGTAGACCACTGGCGAATCAGCTCGCAGTAGGGGCGCGGGTCGGCAATTTCGTCGAGCGCAATGCCGGCGTAGGGGTCCGAGGTGGTATTTCGGATACAGTTGCCGCTGGTTTGTACCGCGTGCATTTCCACTTCCGCCAGTTCATCGAGAATAGCGGGTACGTCTTCCAGCTGCGGCCAGTTGTACTGGAGGTTCTGGCGCGTAGTGAAGTGGGCGTAGCCTTTGTCGTAGTCGCGGCTTACGCGAGCAAGACGGCGTAACTGGGCACTGTTGAGCAGACCGTAGGGAACGGCAATACGCAACATGGGGGCCAGTCGCTGAATATAGAGGCCATTTTGCAGGCGCAGCGGCAGGAATTGCTCCTCGCTCAACTCGCCGGCAAGGTAACGTTCCGTTTGGCCGCGGAACTGGGCTACGCGATCGTTGATGATGGCGCGGTCCCGGTCGTCGTATCGATACATAACAGCTTGATTCCATTGCCTTTGTGCGCTGATGGTGGAGAAAGGGGCGGGCCCCGGACGATTCTCCGCTGGCGCATAACATACCAGCGCTCTTATGCAATAAATAACAATATTTTCCGCTATATCTGTAACCAACAGTTATAAGAGAGATTTATCAGCATAGTGCTTGTCTGTTGTTGCAGATTCGAGGAGCGTTGGAGTAATGGCTATCTATGCCGTCCTGTCTGTTTTTTAGCCGCAACTTACCTGTTGAGTGTAGCGACTCCACTTCGGGGCCTGGCAAATCGACGCTAATTCGGTTGGTTGTGAATTGATACCGCCTGTCAGTTTACTTGCGGTGATATAAAGTGCGAATCGCCAGTCATATATGAGGCTGGTCAGTGGGTAAGTCAGTGAGTGAATTCCTAAAAAAATATAAGAGGTAAGCGGGATGGCTAAAGATATCCTTGCGGCGATGATTGAGTTTGATGATTCATCAAAGTTTACTGGTGTGAGTAACAGTAATTTCGATGTGTTTGAGGGGGCCTTGGCTCGCGCTAAAGCCATGATGCAAGAGTACTCCGACGATAAATATATCAAGATGTTGGTTGCGCCGGAGTATTACTTTTCAGGGTATGCCTCTAAAGCAAAAACTAATCACATCGACTCTTTAAGCAAGGGCTCCAAGAGTGATATTTATTCCGGCCTGCGCAGAGCTTCCCGTCAGTACCCGAACATTCTGATTGTTGCAGGGACTATTGCTTACACAAAAGGTGGTGGATGTTTTTCTTCAGCATCTTACTTAAGCATTGCTCCTATCCTGGCCGGTGGCAATTTCCTGCTGAAGAAATATAAAGTTGGCAATGATAAGTATCAGACGGATGACGCTTTCTCGACCAAGACAAGTGACAGTACTTTTTCGTACAAGGGCTTAACTTTTGGCATTGATATTTGTTTGGATCATAACAATAGGATTCTAAAAAACTCGCTGGGTGGTAAAACTGTCGATGTACATATTCTGATTTCCGATGGCTCAAGCCCGAGTCCAGGTTCTCTGGCGACGAACAAGAGTGGTGGTGGAGCCGTGGTGTTTTGCAATATGACGAGTGTTAACAAGGGCAAAGGTGTTAATGGAATTATGTCAGTTTCCCCAAATAAATGGGGCAATCTGAATGTCGATGTTAACAGCCGTACACAGGTTGCTAAGACTGGCCAGGCTCTCACCGGAGGGTTTCATATCGCTCTCTATTCCGGGCAGGCGTAGAGTGGCAGTTGGGTCGGTAAGGTTGTTTGCCGGCCCCGCCTTGCAACTGATGACTTGATTTGCTCTACTTGGGTTGCCGCATCCAGCGGCCCAACTACTTTAAATAACAATAAAGAACGATCGGAGAGATTCGATGAATGATGAAGTAGCTGTAGTTTCTGAAGACGATAATGTAGTGGATGCAATTGCTGCTGTAGCACTGGTCGCAATTTTCGTAGCCACCTGTGTTTTTTGGGTGGCCACGCGCTAGCCCGCCGCTGGCCCGGAGTTGTGTAGTCCCGGGCATTAGCATTTCGCTCAGCTTATTTGTGTAGCTGCTAGCTGATGAAAAGCACTTTGCGATCTTAGCCCATATTGCCGAGTACTATTTTCACAATAAGAGCCAATCCGATTACAAATACGGCGGTAAAAACAACGCCAGCAATAACGTACGTCATAATACTGCCGCTTTGAAAATCCCTTTCGCGGTTTTTATCACTCTGCACGCCAATTGCGGCGGCCAGGGTACTGACTACCACCTGGCCGAAATTGGGCTTTTTCGCTTTCTTATTATTATCTTCCACAGGCTCACTCCTCGAGGTTGGGACGTAGCCAGCGCTCCAATTCCGGTTCGCTGACCCCTTTTCGTTTAGCCAGGCTTTGCAGCTGATCCCTGCCGATCTTGCCCACATTGAAGTATTTTGCCTGGGGGTGGGCGAAGTACCAACCGCTCACCGCAGCTGCGGGCATCATGGCAAAGTGTTCGGTAAGGCTGACGCCTGCATTTTGCTCCGCTTGTAGCAATTTGAACAGGGTAGCTTTTTCCGAATGATCGGGGCAGGCGGGATAGCCCGGGGCTGGGCGGATGCCTTGGTAGGCTTCCTTGATCAGCTCCTCATTGCTGAGGGTTTCGTCTTCGGCATAGCCCCAATATTCTTTTCGCACCAAGCGGTGCAGTGTCTCAGCAAAGGACTCTGCCATACGGTCTGCCAGGGCCTTTACCATAATGGCGTTGTAATCGTCGTGCTTGGCTTCGTAGGTGTCTGCTAACTCGTCTGCGCCGATGCCAGTGGTAACCGCGAAGCCGCCCACATAGTCTATTTGGCCGGACTCAAGCGGCGCGACGAAATCTGCCAGGGAGCGGCAAAGGCCATCACCACCGCGTTTCTGTACCTGCTGGCGCATATGGTGAAGGCGAGCCAGCTCCTCACTGCGGCTTTCATCCTTGTAGACGATGATATCGTCGCCGACGCTATTGGCTGGCCATAGGCCGAATACGGCCCGTGCGCGCAATAGCTTTTTATCGATAATCTCTTTCAACATACGCTGGGCGTTGTCGTAGAGATCGGTAGCGGCTTCTCCCACAATTTCGTCTTCAAGGATTGCCGGGAATTTACCCGCCAAATCCCAGGAAATAAAGAAAGGCGTCCAGTCCATAGTGTCGAGCAGTTTCTCCAGAGGGAAATCGTCGATCACGGTAAGGCCCAGCTTATTGGGTCGTGCTGGCTGGTAGTTTTTCCAATCAAATTCCGGGGCAGTATCCCGCGCTTCCTCGTAGGTTAAGCGGGTGTCATTGCGCTTGCGGTTGGCGGTGCGGGTGCGCACCTTGTCATACTCGGCCTGGATTTTTTCCACAAAGGCTGGGCGCAGCTCATTGGAAATCAGGCTGCTGGCCACGCCTACGGCGCGGGATGCATCGGCTACATACACCACCTGGTTGCAGTGGAATTGAGGATCAATTTTTACGGCGGTATGGGCTTTGGAGGTGGTGGCTCCGCCGATCAACAATGGGATATCGAACCCCTGGCGCTCCATCTCGGCGGCTACGTGAACCATTTCATCCAGGGACGGGGTGATCAGGCCGGACAGGCCGATAATGTCACACTCCTTTTCCTTTGCAGTTTGCAAAATGGTTTCCGCTGGCACCATCACGCCGAGGTCGATTACTTCATAGTTGTTGCAGGCCAGCACCACGCCCACAATATTTTTGCCAATATCGTGCACATCCCCTTTAACAGTGGCCATCAGGATACGGCCGTTGGAGCGGCTGTCTTCGGTTTTTTCCGCTTCAATATAGGGTTGTAGGTAGGCTACCGCCTGTTTCATAACCCGGGCGGATTTCACTACCTGGGGCAAGAACATTTTCCCTTCGCCAAACAGGTCTCCGACGATATTCATACCGTCCATCAGTGGACCCTCGATCACATCCAGTGGGCGTGAGGAACTTGCGCGGGCCTCTTCGGTATCTTCCTCGATATAGTTGTTAATGCCTTTCACAAGGGAGTGTGCCAAGCGCTCCTTCACGGGCAATTGGCGCCAGCTAAGGTCCTCTTTGCGTGTGGCACCGCCGCCATCCCCTTGGTATTTGGGGGCAATTTCCAGCAGGGCTTCAGTGGCATCCGGGCTGCGGTTGAGGATCACATCCTCAACTTTTTCCCGCAGCTCCTCTGGGAGTTCGTCGTAGACCGCCAGCTGCCCGGCGTTCACGATACCCATATTCAGGCCGGCTTTAATAGCGTGAAACAGGAATACTGAATGAATGGCTTCACGTACCGGATTGTTGCCCCGGAAAGAGAAGGAAACATTGGAGACGCCGCCACTGATCTGGGCACCGGGCAGGTTTGCGCGAATCCAGCGGCACGCCTCAATAAAGTCCACCGCGTAATTATTGTGTTCCTCAATACCGGTGGCGACAGCAAAAATATTTGGGTCGAAAATAATATCGGTGGGATCGAAGCCGACTTCATCGACCAGCACATCGTAGCTGCGCTTGCAGATCTCAATTTTGCGCTCGAAAGTATCCGCCTGGCCATCTTCATCAAAAGCCATCACCACCACAGCTGCACCGTAGCGCAGGCACAGTCGAGCCTTTTCGATAAACTCCTCTTTGCCTTCCTTGAGGCTGATGGAGTTCACAATGGGCTTGCCCTGGATGCATTGCAGGCCGGCCTCGATCACCTCCCACTTGGAGGAGTCCACCATAAATGGCACCTTGGCGATATCCGGTTCGGTAGCGGCAAGGTTGAGGAAGCGGCGCATAGCGGCGAGGGCATCCAGCATCGCCTCATCCATATTGAAGTCGATTACCTGTGCACCATCCTCTACCTGGGCGGCAGCCACTTGCAGGGCGGTGTCGTAGTCCTCTTCAAGGATCAGGCGCTTAAATCGGGCGGAGCCAGTGACGTTGCAACGCTCGCCCACATTGACGAATAAGGCGTTTTCATCGGCGACAAATGGCTCCAGTCCGGACAGGCGCAGAGCAGGTTTTATTTCCGGCTGCTGTCGTGGGGGTATATCGGCCACTGCGTCGGCAATTGCACGAATATGATCGGGGGTGGTGCCACAACAGCCGCCGAGGATATTAATAAATCCGCTGCGGGCAAATTCCGCTACGATTGCGGCGGTCTGCTCAGGGGTTTCGTCGTATTCGCCAAACTCATTGGGCAATCCCGCGTTGGGGTGGGCGGAGACATTAGAGGTACAGGCGCCCGATAAGGCTTCCACATAAGGGCGCAATTCGGTGGCGCCCAGGGCACAGTTGAGCCCCACAGAAATTGGCTTTGCGTGGGCAACGGAATTGTAAAAAGCTTCAGTCGTTTGGCCGGAAAGGGTGCGGCCAGAGGCATCGGTAATGGTGCCGGAAATCATAATTGGCAATTCGAAACCCAGCTCCTCAAAGAGCTGCTGCATGGCATAGATAGCGGCCTTGGCATTGAGGGTGTCAAAAATGGTTTCGATTAAGATCAGGTCGCTGCCGCCTTCGACCAAAGCGCGGCCCGCTTCTACATAGTTTTCTACCAGTTCATCGAAAGTGACATTGCGTGCCCCTGGATCATTGACGTCTGGTGAAATACTGGCGGTGCGGGAAGTGGGGCCGATGACCCCGGCTACCCAGCGCGGGCGCTCTGGGGTAGAGAGTGCATCTGCTGCACGGCGCGCGATCTCTGCGGAGGCCCGGTTGATCTCTACTACCAAGTGTTCCATATCGTAATCAGATTGGGACAGCTGGGTCGCGTTAAAAGTATTGGTTTCGATAATGTCCGCGCCCGCCTCAAGGTACTCCCGATGAATCTTTTCGATTAGCTCCGGGCGGGTCAGACTGAGCAGGTCGTTATTGCCTTTCAAGTCGCGTGGGAAGTCGGCGAAGCGCTCACCCCGGTAATCGGCCTCTTCCAGCTTCTCCCTCTGGATCATCGTCCCCATAGCGCCATCCAGGATCAGGATACGCTGCGCAAGCGCGGCATTAATTTGCTCGAGACGTTGGTCGCGGGACTGCTGGGACATTTACCAATCCTTATATTGTCGATCTTTTGCCGATGGTGGGAATGGCGCCAATCTTAGCACAGTCACGCCCACTCACTGGCTGCGACTTACGCCTTTTTGGTTGTTCCACCACAATAACAGAGCAGTTTTGAATAAAGTTGAGCAATTTATAGATACTTCACAGCGCCTAATCACTATAAATCCCTAGACGACCGGTCTAGTTTTGCGTAGAGTGATAGGCATGAAAAGCAGCTATGAAGATACTCGCCAACATTTGTTGGATACCGGTTACACCGTGATGGCCGTAAAAGGTTTCTCCGGTGTAGGTTTGAGTGAAATTCTCAAAACCGCCGGTGTGCCAAAGGGATCCTTTTATCACTACTTTAAGTCCAAGGAGCAATTTGGCGAGGCTCTGCTGGAAGATTATTTTCGCAGCTACCTGGAACAGATGGACGTTGGCTTTTCCTCCCGGGATCAATCTGCCGCCGATAATTTATTGGCCTATTTTGATGCTTGGCAGAAGAGTAGTGGGGAGCGTTACGATGCACACCGCTGCCTGGTGGTTAAGCTTAGCGCTGAGGTGGCAGACCTGTCCGAATCGATGCGGGTTATCCTCAGAGATGGGACTGAGCATATTATTCAGAAGCTCCAGAATTGTATCGAGCTGGCAGGGGAAGACGGTTCTCTACCAGACACCCTCAATGCCCGCGCCACCGCAGCTTTCTTGTACCAGCTGTGGCTGGGAGCCAGCCTGTTGGCCAAGCTAAACCGCAACGATACGCCAATGGCAGAGGCGATGCTGGCGACCCAGGAGATACTGGGAAAACACTAAGTTTTTACTGAGCCCGCGAGGGGAAAACCGTTGCGGGTATTTTTATGGCGCCTTTCTAGACGACCGGTCTAATTTGGCGACTTTGACTTCCGTTTTATGAAGTTATGGAGAATAGAGAATGCAATCGAGCGATATAAACCGCCGCCTGGTATTGGCATCCCGCCCTGAAGGTGCCCCGACAACAGATAACTTCCGCCTGGAGCATGCCCCTGTGGTCAAGCCGGAGGTCGGCGAGGTGCTGTTGCGCACAGTATTCCTATCGCTCGATCCCTATATGAGGGGGCGAATGAGTGATGCGAAGTCCTACGCAGAGCCTGTTTCACTGGGAGAGACCATGGTTGGAGGGACGGTGAGCCGTGTGGTTGAGTCCCGATTGAATGGCTTCGAGGAGGGGGATTGGATACTCGGTTATAGCGGCTGGCAGGACTATGCCATTTCTGATGGTACCGGGTTGATTAACTTGGGTAAAAATCCGGATTACCCCTCCTTCTCCCTGGGAGTGCTGGGTATGCCGGGAATCACCGCCTACTTTGGCTTGCTGGAAATTGGGGAGCCAAAAGAAGGAGAGACTCTGGTAGTTGCAGCTGCTACCGGTCCTGTGGGGGCAACAGTTGGACAAATCGGCAAGTTGCAAGGGTGCCGGGTAATCGGTGTTGCTGGAGGTGAGGAAAAGTGTCGCTATGCGGTAGAGGAGTTGGGCTTCGACCTGTGCCTGGATCACCGCGCCGAAGATTTTGTCGATCAATTGGCTGCGGCTTGCCCTGAGGGTATCGATATCTATTTTGAAAGTGTTGGTGGCAAGGTCTTTGATGCGGTGCAACCGCTATTAAATGATTTTGCGCGGATTCCTGTATGTGGGCTTATCTCTCAGTACAACGCAACCTCATTGCCGCAAGGCCCGGATCGCACCAGTTTGTTAATGCGGGATGTACTGACCAAACGCTTGAAAATCCAAGGCTTTATTATTTTCGATTACTACGAACGTTTTCATGAAGCGGTGCGTACATTAAGCCAGTGGGTTGCGGAAGGCAGTATTAAATATCTTGAGGATATGGTCGAAGGGTTGGAAGAAACACCCAATGCATTTATCGGGCTTCTGGAAGGAAAGAACTTCGGCAAGTTAGTTGTGCGCATAGGAAATGATGATTGAAGCAAAGCTGACAAAGTTTATAAGGACAGAAATATGAAAATACTGATGGTTCTGACTTCCCACGATGAACTGGGGAATACCGGTAAGAAAACGGGGTTTTGGCTGGAGGAGTTTGCCGCACCTTACTACACCTTCAAGGACGCCGGTGCTGAAGTGACCCTGGCCTCTCCAAAAGGCGGGCAGCCGCCTCTCGATCCTAAGAGTGATGAGCCAGATTTTCAGACGGAGGCGACTCATCGCTTTCAGGCTGACGCCGATGCTCAGCAGGCTCTGGCCAATACCCACAAATTGGCTGATATGAATGAGTCTGATTTTGATGCAGTCTTTTATCCCGGTGGCCATGGTCCCTTGTGGGATCTTGCGGAAGACCCGGTCTCAATTGCACTGATTGAGAACTTTTTTGCCGCAGACAAGCCGATCGGTGCTGTGTGCCATGCTCCGGGCATTTTCCGTCATACACGCCGTCAGGATGGCGCTTACCTGGTGTCGGGAAAAGGTGTGACCGGGTTTGCCAACTCGGAAGAGGCTGCGGTTGAACTGGTGGATGTCGTGCCTTTCCTGGTTGAGGATATGCTCAAGGGAAATGGTGGAAACTACTCCAAAAGTGGTGATTGGGCACCCTACGTAGTGGTAGACGGCAAACTGGTAACTGGTCAAAATCCGGCCTCTTCAGAGGAAACCGCCCAGACTCTTATGGGATTTATCCCCACCTAGGAGAGTGGTGAGGCCGGTCGGTCGAAAGGGTTCCAACTGACCGGTTTCCCTTGAGTCTTTCTGAGAGTAGAATACCCGACAAAGAAGCTTGGTTATTTGAGAGCCTATATGTCTGATTTGAATGTCACTATTACTGAACCCGCTCAGGAATACCTGAAAGAGCTGTTGGCCAAACAGGACTGTGAGGGAATTGCCATTCGCATGTTTGTTTCCAGTCCCGGCACGCCTAACGCCGAGACCTGTATCGCCTACTGCCGCCCGGGAGAGGAGGAAGAAGGTGATGTGATGTTGGAAATGAACGGTCTCAAAGCTTACTTCGAAGGGCGCAGCGTTCCCTATCTGGATGATGCTCGGGTCGATTACTCTTCGGACAAGATGGGCGGGCAGTTGACGATTCGCGCGCCCAACTCCCGTATGCCGAAAATTACTGACGACAGCCCTATCCAGGATCGTATTAACTATGTTTTGTACAACGAGGTTAATCCGGGCCTGGCAGCTCACGGTGGCCAGGTAAGCCTGGTAGAAGTGACCGAGGATATGTTTGCTGTGTTGAAGTTTGGTGGCGGCTGTCAGGGTTGTGGCATGGTTGATATGACCTTAAAGGAAGGCGTGGAAAAGACTCTCAAAGAGAAAATCCCCGAATTAGCAGGCGTGAAAGATATTACTGACCACACCGACAAGTCCCAGGCTTACTACTGAGTTCCTGAGACCATTCTGAGTCGGCCAAGTGGCTCAAAAGAAAAAGGCGAACCTTGTGTTCGCCTTTTTTATTGCAGTGAACCTCTCAGGTTAGATCCCGCGTAAGCCTCCCTACGAACTACTCCCACACTGTATATATTTGAAATATTCCTCGGTGCTTTTGAGGCGCTGGGGCAATGTAAAGTGCCGGTGCAGCGATCCAGTGATTGGTCATGCTAGTGATTGCTTGTGCGCCAACTCCAGGGAAGAACAATCTATGTTTGACCAAGTGGTGTTTGCCGGTGGCGGCGTGCGCTGTACCTGGCAGATCGGCTTTTGGGAGTCGGTTGCAAAGGAAATTGATCTGGCACCTCGGGTGGTCAGTGCAGTATCCGCTGGCTCCCTGGTTGCCAGCCTGGTTCTGATGGACAGGTCACTCGACGGGGTGGATTACTTCGTTTCGGCATTTAAGTCCAATGGGAAAAATATCCATTGGGGCAATATGTTTCGCAAGGACCCAGTATTCCCGCACTATACAATTTATCGGCGAGCATTAAGCGACTTATTTTCTGGAGGCTTTGATCAACTTAGGGAAGCCGCAGACCTACGTATAGGAGTCAGTACTTCGCCGAAATGGCTGCCTGGTCCAATCGCATTAATGATTGGAGCTGCGATTGATTACTCTGATACTTATATTTTCCCGAACCTTCACCCCACTACTGCACTTAAATTGGGCTTCCGCCAATCTTTTTATAAAGTTCGTCACTGTTCAGATCCGTCCCAGTTAGAGAAGCTGGTTATTACTTCATCCTGCACGCCACCTCTGACACCGCGTCTGAAGCAGGGCGGTGCAGAGGTATTGGATGGAGGGGTTGTAGATAGTGTGCCTATTGGTGGGCTGGATACTGGTGAAGGACGGGTGCTTATTTTGCTAACCCGACGTTTCCCGCAGCTGCCGGACCGTTTTACGGTACAAAAATTTAACCAGGAATGGACATATGTTCAGCCCTCTGGACATGTTCCACTTAATGTTTGGGATTTTGCCAGTCCGGAAGAGGTGAAAGATACTTTCCGTATGGGGATTGCAGATGGCCGTGCATTTTTAGCGGCACTGAGTGGCGAAGGGCGGTTAATTGAGAGTCCTCCCTGATGTGACTGGGGATATCTTGAATTACTGATTGGAAGGTTACGATCTTAAAGTTACTCATAGGTTTGCACTGAGTGTTGAGATAAAGACACCTTTAGTCTCAATGCCTAGTTGGTTTGAAAAGTGAAGCCTTTTTTATATCTATTTGTATCAAGGTGGTTGGCAGGTTCGCTGATTGTGATGCGTAATAGTTGGGAGAGAGCCATTAACTGTGATCTCGCTTTAACGCTTGGTGGCGATAGAGACAAAAACTCCTGCCTAAAATTAAAATCAAAAATACCCGTATCTATTTCGATAGCCTTTTTTAGAGGGTGTCGTCATGTTTGATCAAATGGTTTTTGGTGGCGGAGGAAGCCGTTGCACTTGGCAGCTTGGTTTTTTGTTATCCCTAAGTCGCGAATTACCGATCCGGCCAAAAGTTGTTTGTGCTGCATCCGGAGGCAGCATGGTAGCGGCACTCATGCTTACGGATCGCTGCCGTGAGGGTGTTAATTACTTTCACTCTGCTTGCAAAAAAAATGAAAGGAATTTCTACTGGAATAATTCATTCCGTAAAGAACCAATTTTTCCGCACTTTGAGATCTATCGCAAAGGGGTGCATGAATTTTTCCACGATAGCCTTGAGCCTCTGCGTCAATCTGCCGACCTCAGAATTGCAGTGACCTATCCCCCGGAATGGTTGCCTGTGCCGCTCGCACTGACGCTGGGGCTGGCAATTTTCTACTCTAACAAACATATCTTTCACGACTTGCACCCAAATACAGCGTTACATTTGGGGTTTCGCCAAATGTTTCACCCCGTGAGTAAATGCAAAGATGGGAAAGATCTTGAGCAGCTTATTTTGAGTTCCTGCTGTGCCCCCCCCATATCCCCAAGGTTATCGCTTGATGGTGCAGAGGTACTGGATGGAGCTCTGGTAGGTAATGCCCCGGTCGCCGGCTTGGATGCTAGCAAAGGGCGGGTTCTGATTTTGGATACAGGGAGCTTTCCACACCTACCGAACAGTTTCAGTGTGCAAAGGGGGGGGCAGGTGTGGACTTATGTGCAGCCCTCCAGCCCGCTGCCTATCGGGATGTGGAATTTTGCTGACCCCAGTGCGCTGAGGCATACCTTAAAAATTGGGGTTGCAGACGGTTATGCCTTTCTCGATGCGCTGGTGTCCGGTAAGGATCGCCTGGTGGAAATTTGAGTATTCAGTGAGTTCAGGGTCAAGACGATCAGTTGCACAATACTTGTGATTCGATTAGCTTATGCAATTAGTTGCATATTGTTGTCGTCATCAATATGTCATCATGAAGGCTGAAACTAATTGGTCATAAGTGTCGGCGGTAATGCAAAGAGCGGCCTGAAACTGCACTTGAGAGGATGTAAAACACAGAATGGACTCAGGAAGTTCCAGCCGGAAGGCTGCTGCAGGGAAGCGAGATCATGTTTGACCAAGTTGTTTTTGCCGGTGGTGGTGGGCGGTGTACCTGGCAGATTGGTTTTTGGGAGTCGATAGCCAACGAAATTAGTCTTTCTCCGAAGGTGGTTACTGCGGTCTCGGCAGGGGGCCTAATGTCGAGCCTGGTGCTGATGGGTAAGACGGAGGAGGCTCGTGAATATTTTTGGACTGCGTTCGAGACTAATGAAAAAAATGCTTATTGGGGAAACCTTTTCGGTAAAGAACCTGTGTTCCCCCAATACGGAATCTACCGCAATGCGATGTTAGAGCTGTTTCGCGATGGACTGGAGACCCTTCAGCAGGGCGCAGAGTTGCGAATTGCGGTTGTTCACCCACCAAAAGGTCTATCTGGCGGTTTGGCTTTTGGAGTGGGGGCCATGGCCTACTATGCCGATAAGCATTTTTTACGCAGCCTTCACCCCAAGATCGCCCAGCGCTTAGGTTTTAAGCAGCAATTTTATCGAGCCCGGGATTGTTCCAGTATTGAGGAGTTGGTGGACCTGATTTTGTGCTCCTCCTGTACGCCGCCATTCACTCCAAGACTTAAGTTGCGGGGGCGAACAGCGCTCGATGGTGGGGTGGTAGATAACATCCCGGTTGCAGGGCTGGATAATGGAAAGGGAAGGGTGCTGGTGTTGTTGACCCGTCGTTACGATCAGTTCCCGGACATATTTACACAGCGTAAAGGCGATCAGGATTGGACTTATGTCCAGCCCTCGAAACCGCCATTCATCAGTGTTTGGGACTACACAAATCCTGAGCTGGCCCAAAAAACTTACGAGTTGGGGTGTGCTGATGGGAGAGAATTTTTACAAAAACAAGTGAGTGAAGAGGAAATCTCCAATGAACAATTCCAATAAAAAAATAGCGGAATCGATTGCCCTATGGCACGAGATGGTCGCTGCGCGAGATCTGAGTCGCTTGCCAGCGATCGTTGCAGAAGATGCTGTTTTCCGTTCACCGGCATTTTTTAAGCCCTACCATAGCTCCGCTGCTGTGTGCCTGATTCTCAATACGGTGATGCAGGTTTTTGAGAGCTTTGAATACGACCGTGAATTTACTACCGAATCGGGACACGATCTGGCACTTGAATTCGCAGCCTCCATCGGTGATAAGAGTCTGAAGGGATTGGATATTATCCGCTTTAATGATGAAGGCAAGATTATTGAGTTTGAGGTGATGATACGTCCGCTCAACGCCCTGCAAAAATTGGCAGAGGAAATGTCCGGGCGGCTTTCCCAGTATGTGACTCAATATAAGGAAACTCAGCAGGCCTGATGCCTGCTGAGTTAAAGCGTTGGGGCCTAATGATTACTCATCGTCGGAATCGAAGTATTCAAATGCATCGATTCCATCCATATAGGCCCCATCGAATCCTGCATCAACAATCATATAAATATAAGAATCATCGTTGCCGAAGATAATTTTTTGCCAGCCCTCCTGCCAGTACTTCACGTAGTAATTACCTGGCTCGTCGGATATTTCCCCCAGTAGCCATTCGGGAGGGGTGTTGTACCAATAGGATTTCCAGTAATAACGATCGTCTTGTGCCTCGCCGACATTGACATAGGCCAGCACCAGGCGGCGCCCGCCATTTTCTTTTACCCTGAGCTGCTCAATTTGTTCTTCTGTGTAAGGTTCACCGTCAAAGAAAAAGTCGATTATCAATATGTCGTAATCGGTTTCACTCAGTTTATCGATGAAATCTTGAGGCGTAGAGTAGTTGCTGGTATTGGTGATATTGACAAAGTTTTTGGCTTTCTCAAGGTCATCAATGTCCAGAGAGTTAACATTGAAGGGGTCATCGGGATATAGCGGTACATCGTTCAGGAGTTCGCTATCTGCGGCAAAAGAAATATACCCAGCTTCTTCGTTATTCTCATATGACTCATCAATATCCCGCTCAATATTGGTGAAGTCCGTGATTAGGATTGTATCCCCTTCATCTTTCGCCAAGTCCAGGTAAGTTTGCAGGCGCTCGGTTTCTGACTCGCTGGTGGGCTCGTTGATATCACCATTTGCGCCAAAGAAGAGGGCCTCCTGTGCAATGCCGTCTGTGGCATCCAGGTAGGCTTCATCGACGGGACCAGTGGTAGTGGTTGTCGTAGTAATCAACTCAACCCCATTCTGGGGTACGATGAGAAAGTGACGGTTGATGCCCTTGGCGTAGGCGCTGATATCCTCTACCAGGTAACGCATTTCCTTATCGTACTTGATAGTTGACTGATTCAAATCATCGGGAAGATCATCGAGGCTACAGCCAAATATCAGTAATGGGCTGAGAGCTGCTAAGAGTATTCGGCGCAAAATACATCTCCATTGCTACGAGTTAGAGTTTGTTCTGGTTTTGGGGCGTCGCTGCGGGCCAAAATAATTTAGACTATCTCTATTGGCGCGAGTTCCTATCCCTTGCGGCAGCTTATGCTATCCGGTTGTTGCTGAATGTTAACTTAACCGCCGCCCAGAAAGTAATTTTGCTGCCTCAGGGGCAGTGAATCTAAAAAAAGAACTACCGTCCCATATCCATTCTCTTCTTCGTTTTAGTAGTAGCCTCAGCCGTCAGGGGATCATCGGGCCAGTAGTGCTTCTGGTATTTGATACGCAACTCCTTCTTTACCTCTTGGTAAGTATTGGCCCAGAAATTCACCAGGTCACGGGTAATTTGAACGGGGCGCCGTGCCGGAGAGAGCAAATGAATCATCAATGGATAGCGGTTTTTTAGAATTGTTGGAGTTTGTGCCAATCCAAATAGCTCCTGCAGGCGCACAGCCAAAACAGGTGGGGTTTCTCCGTAGTCGATTCTTATCCGGGAGCCACTGGGAACCAGGTAGTGACTGGGGGCCAAGTCATCGAGTTTTTGTTGCAGGTCCCACTCAAGCTGTCCGCGCAAGATGCTTTGCAAGTCAAGCTGCCCTAGCTGCTCAAGTTTGCTGAACCCCTGCAAATGAGGTAACAGCCAATCCTCCATGGTCTCCAATAGAGCCTCATCACTCCAGTTTGGTACTCGAGTGTCGCCGAGAAAATCCCCGGACACTTCACTTTGGCGCAAAAATTCCACTCGAAAACGTAACTGGTTAGCTTCTGTGTTCCAGGGGAGGGAGGAGAGACCTTTCTTTCGTACGGCTTCTAATAATGCGCGACTGAGGGTCTCCGGTGGAATATCTGCTGCAGGCCGCTGGTGTAAAACCAGCGCCCCCAATTGCGTTTGCTGTAGGGCGACAGCGCGGCCGGTAGTCTCGTCCCAGCGAACTGAAATCTCTTCTTTGATCTGGGCGGCGAAATGCGACTTCAAAGCGGGCAGGGAAATCTCTGCTGCCAGCTGGATACTTGCATCTCGGCCCTGGCCATCCAGTTCGGCAATGACCAGGTATTCGCTTAAAGCTAGGGCGTCATCATGGGAGAAATGTGCGCCTCGGCCACTGGAGAGTAGAAACCGGCTGCCGGTATCACTGCGCGATTTCGCAATACGGTCTGGGTAGGCGAGTCCAAGCAGGGCACCAGTTTCATCGGAGTGATCGATACTCTGTGGTGCAGGACTTGAACTTGACTCAAATTTCTTTAATTGAGAGAGCCAGGTTTTAGACTGCTGGCGTATTCTGTGAGCAGTACTGCGATCTACCCGCCGATCGTTGCCTTGGGACTGCAGAGCCTGAATCCGTTTGCTAATGTCCCTATCCCATCGGGCTTCGCCACGGAAAATATCCCGTTCCGATAGTAGCGCTGCCAGCAAGCAGGCCTGTTCCTGCAATCCCCAGCTGACACTGGCAACTAACATATGTGCGAGGCGAGGGTGGGCGCCAAAGGCGAGCATGGTATTCCCGTGAGGGGTAATACGCAGTTTGTCATCCAGTGCCTCCAGTTGCTGCAAGAGCTGCTGGGCCTGGGCCATAGGTCCTGGGGGTGGTGTGTCGAGCCAGTTGAGCTCGCTGACATCGGTAACCCCCCATTTGGCTAATTCAAGTGCCAGGGGAGCCAGATCACTGCGGGTGATTTCCGCTGTATTATTGGTGCTCAATGACCGTTGCCGGCCCTCACTCCAGAGTCGCAGACAGTAGCCGGCGCTGAGGCGCCCGGCACGCCCTGTGCGCTGGTTAGCTGAGGCCTGGGAAATCGAGCTTGTCACCAAACGATTCATGCCACAGTTGGGATTAAAGCGCGATTCACGCATTAATCCTGAGTCGATAACTATTCGGATGCCCTCAATCGTCAGGCTGGTCTCGGCCACATTTGTAGCCAGTACGATTTTTCTCGTGCCTGGTGCCGTTGGTGCTATCGCCTGATCCTGCTGCTCACGGCTCAGATCCCCAAAAAGCGGTGCAATAATAATGCGGCCCTTTTCGGTTTCCTCAGATAGTCGCTCCTCCAATAAGCTCTCAACCTGTTTGATTTCGGCGACACCAGGAAGGAAGGCGAGAACACTACCTTCTTGTTTGCCTAAGGATGCGACAACTTTACTTGCCATCAAAGCTGGGATTTGTCGTTTGTCCTCGGGCTCTTCTCGTTGGTTTAAGTATTCAATATCGACGGGATAGCTGCGTCCTTCACTGGATATGATGGGTGCGTTATTTAGTAGTGAGGAGATGCCGCTGGTATCCAGGGTGGCAGACATCACCAGAATCTTGAGATCCTCGCGAAGATACTCCTGGGACTGAAGACATAAGGCGAGGGAGAGGTCGGCTTGCAGGCTGCGCTCATGAAATTCATCGAATATGACCAGAGCACTGGATGCCAATTCAGGGTCAGCCTGTAAGAGGCGCGTGAGAATTCCCTCGGTTACAACCAGGATGCGAGTCTTCTTGCTTGACTTCCGCTCGCCCCGGACCTGAAATCCAACGGTATCACCAACTTTCTCACCCAGCTGGTTAGCCATGCGCGCCGCTGCCGTTCTAGCGGCCAAACGTCGCGGCTCCAGCATAATAATATTCTTTCCGCTCAACCAAGGCTCATCTATTAATGCCAGTGGTACGGCGGTCGTTTTACCCGCTCCGGGGGGTGCCTGGAGCACGACATTACTATGCCCTCTCAAGGCCTGGAGCAGTTCGGGGAGGATACTGTGAATAGGTAACTCAGACATGGGCGCGATTATAGTGATTTCGCAACATCGGTGATACCAGCACTGTCCGGTAAGCTGGCTAGCTGCTGGCTGAACTATATTCTCCCGTAACTAGATGGTTGCTTCCCAGGAGAAAGGAGAGTGCGATGAGTGTGAATGTCCGGCGAGTTGTTACAGGGCACGACCCAGAGGGAAAGCCAGTAGTGCTCATAGATGATCAGGGTTTGCATACCAGTAGTTGGCGGCCTCATATGGTTCAGCAGCAGTTATGGACTACTCAGGACTTGCCCGTAGAGCTTTGTGAAGATGGTAGAGACAACGGCGGGAGAAAATTTGATGGGACTACGATTCCGGGAGGCTCGGTTTTTAAGGTCGTAGAATTTGGGCCGGGAGTTACGCCACGATCTCACCAAACTGACAGCATTGATTATGCGGTAGTGATGTCTGGGAATATCGAGATGGAAATGGGAGATGAGGTTGTTGTGAAGCTGTCTGCGGGAGATGCACTTGTCCAGCGGGGGACAGTTCATAATTGGGTCAATCGAGGTGAAGAACCTTGCGTGATAGCTTTTGTGCTAATTAGCTCTACGGGCAATACGGCATTTGGTTAGTTGTCTTTATTAATGGTTGCTTGCAAGTACTTTCGACTTCAACCCTATCCAAAACTCAGTACTAATGAAGGTTATTAACTTCTTTTTTACGTTCACTTTTCCGGGTAGGGGCTGGGGGGCGTTAAAGTGAAAATCAGTTGCGTAGCTAATATTCCAGCCCGGCATTCGATAGATTGTGTAGTGGCAGCGGAGCATGATTGATGCGTATCGGTATAGTCTACGACCTTCGTGATGATTATCTCGGGATGGGGTTTAGTGAAGAGGACGTCGCTGAACTTGATTACCTGGAGACGATAGATGCGATTCACGATGCGCTTACCTGCGCAGGCCACCATATCGAACGGGTCGGCAATATTTACAGATTGGCGCAGCAACTGGTTGAAGGTAACACCTGGGATCTAGTGTTCAATGTTGCTGAGGGGATGTATGGAACGGGGCGCGAAGCACAGGTTCCCGCTTTG
The DNA here is from genome assembly GCF_052466985.1 of Microbulbifer maximicatervae (SeqCode). Taxonomy (NCBI): domain Bacteria; kingdom Pseudomonadati; phylum Pseudomonadota; class Gammaproteobacteria; order Cellvibrionales; family Microbulbiferaceae; genus Microbulbifer; species Microbulbifer maximicatervae (SeqCode). The sequence goes on along the minus strand of NZ_CP174298.1, from coordinate 1,592,370 downwards.
TTGGACGCCTGGAAGATACCGTACACATTTTCTGATCCATTTGCCAGCACAGTGACTCTTAATAAGGAGATGACCAAACGCATATTGCGGGATATGGGTATACCAACGGCACAGTTTGCAGTTGTTCGAAGCGTTACAGATGTCAATCGAGTGGAGCTTGAATACCCTTTGATGACAAAGCCGCTCAGAGAGGGAACCAGTAAGGGGGTATCGCCTGAGTCCAAAGTTATCGACAAGGCAGCTTTGAAAAACCGCTGTGAATACCTTTTGAGTCGATTTAATCAGCCAGTACTGGTTGAAACATTCCTACCTGGCCGAGAGTTTACTGTGGGTTTTTTGGGGACGGGTGCAACTGCCGAGTGCATTGGCGTGATGGAAAAGTTATTGGGCGATGAACCTGTTTATTACAAGTATGATGGAGCTTTCCCCGGCCGGCTGGTTGACGATGGTCAGGCGCTAAAGGTTCGAGCAATTGCGCAGAAGACTTGGGAAGTACTTGAGTGTCGTGATGGTGGTCGAGTTGATATTCGCTATGATGCACAGGGAGCCCCCATGGTTATGGAGGTCAATGTCCTACCCGGTTTGCGGCCTGAAGTTTCTGAACTGCCCGTGATGTGTGAATTGGCGGGTATTCAGTATGGGGCCATGATCAACCGCATTGTGGAATCAGCTATAAGCAGTCATTTATAGTTATCCTGGATCCTGTAAAACTCTACGATATATTGTGGTGCAGACTACCGTTGCCAAACACTTGGTGTTTTGGATATCTCAGGAGCATCCAAAAGGCATCAGCGCAATAAATCTGTGACTTATGATTGCCTTCTCTGGTAGTTAGCACTTTGTTACTCCAGATATATACCCGTTTGCCCTCTGAAATTTCGAATGTGCCATTCGCCTTCGATATCGCCTTGTTTTACATATTCGTAGGGCATGACCGGGTTTTTGCCCAGCTCAGTAGTAAGTACATATTGAGGGACCGCAAAACCCGTGATGTGCCCCTGCAATGACTCATAAATCGCCTGTCCTTCCTTCAGGCTTGTCATAAAGTGAGAGACACCGACCACATTATCGCAGTGATAGAGGTAGTAGGGTCTGACTCGTATTTTTACCAGAGCGAGCATCAATTGTCGCATAACATCCGGTGAATTATTTACGCCTTTTAAAAGCACTGTTTGATTTCCCACCGGAACGCCCGCTCTCAGCAAGCGGTCGCATGCAGCGGCGGCTTCTTCTGTGACTTCTTTGGGGTGATTAAAGTGCGTGTTCAGCCACACCGGATGAAATGATGCGAGCATTTCGCACAATTCGTCGGTGATACGTTGGGGGGCCAGTACGGGAAAGCGTGAGCCAATACGAATAATTTCCACATGATTTATTGCTCTCAGCTTCTCCAATAGTTTGGCCAAGCGGTCGTTGGAATACATCAGTGGGTCGCCGCCGGTGAGTAATACATCGCGAATCTGTGGATGTGATTCTATGTAAGCAATATCCTCATCCCAGCTGGTTGCTTCGCCTTGTTCAAAATAACTTTCCGGGCCCACCGTTGTGGTGTGAAATTTCCTTGTGCAATGACGGCAATAAACAGGGCAAACAGACGTTACCAGAAAGATGACGCGATCTGGGTACTTATGTACGACGCGGTTGGTTTTACGAAAATACTGATCACCTACAGGGTCAATGTCTGCACTGTCGGGTACGATGGTTTCCTCTAGTGAGGGAACTGCCTGCAATCTAATTGGACAATTAGGGTCATCAGGGTCCATTAAGGAGGCGTAGTAGGGTGTAATACTCCACCGATAGATTCCTTTTAGCTTTTGGATAGCGTCAGATTCAGAAGTAGAAACATTGATCCATCGCTTTAGGCCATCCAATGTGCTGATGCGATTGCGCATTTGCCAGCGCCAATCAGACCAGGCCTCGTCAGAGTTTCCCGTTACGGAACGGACTATAATGTTGCGCATAAGTATCGCCGCTTTGCTGTGCATTCATTTGTTGCTGATGGTCTGCCTCGATATCCGAGATTGCCTGTAAGGGGCTTGAACATGGATTGCCTGGATCCAGTAACTTGAAGCAATCATTATGTGTAATGAAATCTGTGGAAGGATTTGATGTTCGTAATGCTTCAAATCTCTGTAGGACTTTCTGCGATATTTTGGGCAGCCAACTTCTGAGCAACCAATTCCAGTGCATTTTGAGACCATACTACTTAGTTTCTTCAATACCCTTGTGAAGTAGGGGGGCTGTGTTTTATCTGCCGCCTTTCTAATAAAAAAAGAAGATGCGATTTTCAGCTGGTAGGTACGAAGAATACTGTTCTGTCGATAGCTTGGGAGAGAAGTGTTTTGCGCTCTAAACGCTAAATCGAGAAATTTGTAATCATCGCGATTGTATGCCTGTAGTAACACAGGTCTAAAAAGGGGTACGTCATTGGCGATATAGGGTGTAACCACACAAATTATACCAAGTATCGGTTTCACGATATTTCAATCCTATATCCCAAATATCGTTTAGTTGTTGCTCTATGCAACTTGCCTGCTACGTGAGGTAGATGTTATTTGGTCCGCACTCCTCTGTTTAATAAATATTTGCACACATTGAGTATTTTTCAACAAGTCAGTAATCGCTGGTATGGGGCCAATATGAGTGTAAAATTAGTCACGATTGTTTCTGGAGGAGTATAAAAAACAGCTGTAATACTACAATTAGATCTATTGGTATCGATAGGCTAGGTAGTTGTCGGGGCTGAAATCTAGCTCTTCTTTTATTGCTGATTTGTCAATGGGAAGACATGAGTTATCTTGGGTAGCCAGAGGGCTGACTGCTGACTGTAAAGTCCAGCATTGTATTTCGTACAGCCGCATAGTAAATAGCAGAATCCCCGCTATTTTCCAATAGCGCTATTCGTCATAAATTTGATAGTATCTAGCTGATCAAGTGATTTGACTACAATAAATTCTAATGGAGTAGAACTTGACCTATTTGTTTTTATTTTTTGCAATCATTACCGAAGTTACAGCTACCCTACTACTTAAGGCTTCCAACGGTTGGGAAAAGTGGTGGCTGGGAATGGCCTCTATCTTTTTTTATTCTCTGGCGAGTCTATTTCTTGCGTTTGTACTAAAAAATATGAATGTGGGAATGACTTATGCCATCTGGTCAGGCGTCGGTATTGCTCTTGTTTGTGCAGCTTCTGTGGTTATTTGGCAGCAAAAGTTTGACGTATACGCTGTGAGTGGAGTTGCTTTGATATTTATGGGTACGGCTCTAATTACTATAAAATCCACTGTGTTTGAGCAGTAGCTTTTTCCTACAGCTTTTATAGGGCGGCTTTACTCAGAGAAAGGCCGGTGAGATTGGATTTACGGTGTAAATGCATCAATGAATTGCTGGCCTCCTCCGAAGAATAGGTTTGGGGCATTCTTTGAATTGCCTCTTTTGTCATTTAGGTAAACCTGGTTTACCGCAATAATATATATGGTGTTGCGAATTAGGCAATTTTTGCGGTTCAACGGGGTGGGCTTGGCCTATTATTATAGATGACTGTAAACCCTTTTATGATATCTCTTAAAAAGGAAGGTATGGCTGTGGTTGAGTTGTGTGTTAAGGAAGTGTTATATGAAGCAGAGCACGCACGAAAGCTATGAGACTGCAGCTGATTTACAGTTGGCCTTGATTCGAATTTATATCGGGCTCAATTTTACCCATCATTTTGCTGAGAAGTTTGGTCTGCTGGGCGCAGACGCTTACAATTTTGTTGTTCATTATTTTGAGGGGATTGGATACTCATCCTCTATGGTGATTATCTCTGGTATTTGTGCGTTCTCTGCATTTGTTGGATTTACTTTCGGTTTGTTTACGCGGTTTGCCGCTGTTGGGACTGCTCTTTATTTGATCATTGCATTATTTGAAGGGCGGCATTATCTCGCAGGTTTTTCATGGGCAAGTCATGTCAGTGGTATAGATATTAGTGGAAATATACAAACCGTTTATGGTGGGTGGGAATACCCTCTTTTTTGGGCTTTTATTTGCTTATCTTTCGTGTTAACTGGTGGCAGAAAGTGGTCTGTAGATCAATATTTGAGGAAGACAAATTCTTCGGTGTTACAGTTTCTAAGTAGGTGATCTGGATTGTCTGAAACTAGGGTAACCTATGGATAATTAGTGATTTATCGATGAGGCAATTTTTAGCTTTTGCTGATGAGGTGAGATACTCGTAGTGCAAGAAGAAATCGTTCGCCAAGATTTTTATCATCTTTGGTATGATAAAAGAGGAAGGTCAAGAACCACTGTAGGACATTTTTCAGATTTTGAATTGATTCAATACTCCAATCCTGTGCCCGAATATCACTATCGTGATTTGCCTAAAGTTATTCGAAGTGAGTTTGCAATTTTGCCTCCTTGGTGGAAAAGCGATTTTCACTCTACTCCGAACCCTCAATGGGTTATTACATTATCTGGCTGTTGGCGTACGACAACTCGGGACGGTGTTGAGGTGACATATAGGCCTGGAGATGTTCATTTTGGGGGAGATACGCCTGTTAATGGTATAGCTATTGACCAGCAGGGGCATTGTACGATTAATCCCTCCAAAACAGATCCCGCGAAATTACTTATATTAACTGTCGACTCTTTGCTTCCTGCTCCTGAAGAGTGAGTATCTGATAGTTTGCCTAATAGACTCCGGATCATATTTCCTGTAGCTATTGAAAGCTATTTTTGATTAAAAAAATCGCATATTTTAAACATTTACTTTGGCTGTTGGGTGGAATACGATTTTTCTCGAGATAATTCTATTTGTTAACTTAGGCTTTGAAAGCTGGGGAGGGTTTATGCCTGCAAAGGAGTTTTTCAGTAATGTCAAAAGTGCTTTAAAGGATTATTTTGGTAATAAGGCAACAGCGCTTTGGCATACCTTTGATGATTCTGAAGTGGCGGTGGCAGGGAACTATCAGTGTATAGATCTTGATGGTCGTGCTTGGTTGTGGACTCCTCGTGGAATGACAACAAACCGGTTAATTGTAACTGCTCACGGGTATCGCAGAACTACATCCAGTTTCAAAATAGAGCACAATATTAACCTGCATTTTTACTCGCGTGATAAATTCAGTGTGAATGACCCTGGACTTGGGAGGTTTTATGATCGGGGGGCCAATTCTGTTGAAGATTTAGGTTTAAATGATACTTGTTTTAACTACATCCTGACAAAGTATACCAGTAGCGCTACTAATAGACACAATACTAACAATGAAACTTATACTTCGATTAATGCGATTATGTCTCACAATGATAGCGATAGTCGAAGACGCAGAATTCAGAATGCTAATAATATCGGAATGGTTGCCAAGGCAAATAGCATTCAGTCCTTTCAGCCGCCCAGTATTCTGACCATAAGAAATAGACAGTTTATGGCAGCTGTAAACCTGAAGTGGGTTTTGGATACCTTGGCGAAAAAGGGGCATCACTTTAATGACATTGATTGTCTCTTCTGTAGAAATACTCTTTGGACTGGCACAGTAGTTGTGATGTCGGGTCTATCCGGAGGAGATAAATATAGTGATGATGTTGCTATAAATTAGTAGTACCAGAAGGGGTTGTTTTATAGTGTTAATATGGCCTTTTTTTATTCGGTAAGAGCATTTATTGATCTGCTTGGTGCTTTGAATTATCTCGTTGATATTTCCTTCTTTGTATGTTGATTGCATTGAAATTACTAGTAGGAAAAATATGACCTTACTAAACTGTTCAATTTGATTAGATTTGTAAGTGAGAAGGGATCGGATCGTCAGTGTCCCGCGGGTTAGCTAGTGCGGCTTCAATGGCGGCCTGTATCCCAAGGGCGGCAGTTTCTTTTGACATGCTGGGATTACCGATATTTTCGGGTAGTGCGGCAATCTGGGGTAACTGAGGAAGGTGTATCCAGCCGGCGGGGATATTTAGTTGATTAGTCGCGATATAGTGAAGCGCGCCATACATCATATGGTTGCAACAAAAAGTACCCGCAGTATCAGAAATGTCGGCAGGAACACCAATATTGCGCATTGCCATAACCATTGCGCGGATAGGGAGTGTGCTGTGATAAGCGACAGGACCATTTTGTACAGTCGGCTCACCCTGCATTTCAACTCCCCGGTTATCTTTCAAATTATATCTGGTGGAATCATTATAATTTTGTGCAATTCTCTCAGCCGTAATTATTGCACGGCCACTGTACTCTCCTAACATCACCACTAATTGCGGTTCTATTTCTTCAATAGCATCCGTGACAACTTCAATGCTTTCAAAGAAGTTGTTGGGTATCAAAAGACCATGAATATCACCATTGGCTATTCGTGTTCCGTCCAGCATACGCATAACTGATTCCGCTGGATTTATCGGTGTGTTACCAAAGGGCTCAAAGCCAGTCAATAAAACTTTTGCCATAGAGATGTTATCGTAAATAGATACAGAAAGATTGATATATTGTTATTTGTCAAAGGTAGCGTTGTGCAGGCTACCTTTGGCTGGTTCGTGATCGGCTATTCAACTAAACCTAATTGCTCCAGGAAAGTGTATTTATCCCAGTCCACCCAGCTTTCCACCATTTTTCCATCTTTATATTTGTCGGTATGTACGCCAGTCCAACTACTGGTTTTTCCAGTTGCTTCATATTGTAGAAACTTTCCAGTATGGGTAGCGGTTATTCTCCAGCGAGTGCAGACGTAATCTCCCTCGGCAATTTGCAGCAGAATTTCCAACTTGGTATTGGAGAACCCTTTGTGAAAATCTGTGACAAGTTCCTGCCACTCTTTTACTGATAGTGCCGAAGTATTGCCACCAGCATAGGGCATTTGATGATTTTTATAATCTGGTGCTAAATAATTGGTTGCTTTGTCGGGGAAGTTGTCCCCCCACAATTCCAGTATCGCTTTTGATGTCTCTTTGTGATTGTTCGCCATTTTTGTCCCACTGTAAGTTAGGTCGGAATTTGGTAGCCCAAGCATAGTTCAGTGAATTTAAGGGGGGAGCGAATCGAAGTGGGATTGGATTCAATATTGATAGTCGATTGATATGAGTTGGCGCAGATTACATGATAAATAAATATATTGAGTAACTACTTTAAGCTTTATAGGGTGTTGTGCGTTCTGCGAACTTTAATAGAGTATTCAACTACTGGGTTTTAGAGGCACTAGGCTTTTTAAGGTCTGGTTAGGCCAGTTCTTTGTGGGTAAAACTATGACAAGTAGCGCAATCAAAGCCTTACTAAAGCGTCGTCGAATGCTACCCGTTTTGATACTTGGTGGAATTTTAATGGCTATGTCTCTGGTGGCCAGTCGACAGAAACCACAAAGATACGAAGGGCAAGTTCCGGAGCTGCTGGTGGAAGCCATCGAAGTGAAGCAAATGCCTATTCGCGCTGAAACTGTTGCTTTTGGAGAGGTGATGCCGAGCCTTACCCTTGAGGCAAACTCTGAAGTTGGTGGTCGTGTGGTTTCAGTGTCGGCTGATTTGGAACCTGGCGCAATAATATCTGCCGGGGCACCAATCCTAAATATTGACGAAACCAGCTATCAATTGGCCGTTGCTCAAGCGGAGAGTGACCTGGCTGTTTATCGCGCAAAACTGCAAGAATTGAAGGTTGAAAAGGCTAATAGCCAGCGTTCGTTGGAAATAGCTCAGAGGACACTGGAATTAGGGGAACAGGAATTACAGCGAAAAGAGCAGTTGGCGGTTAAGGGGATTGTTTCTCGCTCAGCGGCTGATGCGGAGGAGCAACGGGTATTGAAGTTGCGACAAGAAGTTGAACTTCAAAAGGGTAATCTCTCTCTCTTTCCCACTCGTAGGCAGGTGATAAAGGCCCAGGTAAGTCGTGCTGAAGCGCTGCTCGATGAAAGTCGCTACCAGTTATCGCGAACCCGGATAAGCCTGCCCTATAACGTGCGGATCGGTGATGTCTATGTGGAGGCTGGCCAGTCTGTTGCCCATGGGACTCCGCTTTTTGTCGCTTATGGCATGGATCAGGTGGAGGTTTCAGCCGAACTGACAATGGCTCAAATAGTGCCTCTTTTTCGGAGTATTGAATCTCCCAGTGATCAAACTCTCTCGCCTGACGACTTCTCAGATGCCTTATTGGGATTGGAGGCCAGGGTTGGATTGGTAGGTGGTATTAAACCGGTGGAATGGCGGGGCAGGGTAGTGAGAGTTGGAGGTACCATGGATACCACAAGCAGAACTCTATCCGTAGTGGTTGCAGTGGATAACCCTTATCGAAATATAGTAGCCGAGGGTCGGCCGCCCCTATTTCGTGGTATGTATGCCCGGATTAAGCTTATTGCACCTCCTTCGCCAGCTTTGGTTATCCCTCGCAGAGCCATGCATGAAGGGCGGGTCTACTTGGCTGAAAATAATCAATTGAAGATTCGCACCATAACGGTGGACTACTACCAGGGTGATCTAGCTGTTGTTCGCTCTGGCTTGGTGCCTGGAGATCAGGTGATAACTACTGATGTTATCCCAGCAATCAGCGGGACGGCAGTATCTGTCATCGATGTCAAAAAGGGAGTTTCAGACCTGGCCGTGGCAGCAGAGGAAGTTGGCGAGTGATTTGCTTTTTTGCGATCCACCCAACTGCTGCCAATTTGCTTATGGTGGGTTTAATGCTGGCTGGCTTTTTCGTATTGCCGACGATGAAGCGAGAGACTATGCCGGAAATCGACAAGTTCGAAGTACAAGTCTCAGTATTTTATCCTGGTGCAGCTACCGCTGAGGTCGAAGACAGTATCTGCCTCCCCCTCGAAGAGGCAACGGATGGCATCCCATTTATTGATGAGCGCCGTTGTGAAGCTGCAGACAATCTTGGCGTGATGAAACTGAAAATGCAGGAAGCAGGTGATATGGGGCAGTTTCTTGCCGACATTGAATCTGCAGTAGATGCGATAGACTCCCTTCCTGCTGAGAGCGAAAGGCCAGTCATAGAAGAGCTGGGACGTACCCAGCCGGTGGTGAGTGTTGCCCTAAGCGCAGATTTGCCTTTGATCCAGCTCAACCAATTGGCCGAGCACTATCGCCGAGAGTTGCTTCGTCATCCGTTGGTACCCATTGTCAAAATTTCCGGTTTTTCAGACCATCAATTGCAAGTGGAAATTTCAGATTACAATTTGCGACAGTATGGACTGAGTGTTGCCGATCTTGCCGCAATTATTGATAAGCAGGCAATTGATATGCCCGCCGGTAAGGTAACTGCACCTGATCGGGAGTATCAGGTTCGTTTTACCGAAAAGCGGCGCACCGCAGCAGAGCTTGAAGAACTTATTGTTGTCAAAGGAATGGATGGCGCAGAGGTGCGATTGGGCGATATTGCCACTATCCACGACAGTTTTGAAAAGGAGGAGGACAAAATCACTTTTGATGGGCAGCGAGCCGCATTGCTTGTTGTTCAGAAAAACAGCGTGGATGACAGTTTGAGAGTATTGGAAGCGGTTCGCGAATTTGTACAAGCGGAAAATGCCCGTTTGCCGGAAGAAATGCGGTTGATTCTTACTCAGGATAGCGCCTCAATTGTTGCTGATCGTTTAAGGATGATTATTATCAACGCCTGGCAAGGGCTTATTCTTGTTGCGCTGACCCTCTATTTGTTTTTTAGCGGGCGATATGTGTTTTGGGTGGTGATGGGCTTGCCCGTTTCATTTCTCGGCGCCTTTGCTGTGATTACTGCTTTGGGTATATCCATCAATATGATCAGCTTGGTGGGGCTGCTGATTGCAATTGGCATCTTGATGGATGATGCCATTGTGCTTTCTGAAAGTATCGCCACCGAATACCGGGATGGCCGTACACCTCTTCAGGCGGTGGTTATCGGAACCAAGCGTGTTGCAAGGGGGGTTATCTCCTCATTTGTTACTACCGTGATCGTTTTTTCTGGATTAGCTTTTATCAAAGGGGACATGGGGCAGGTCCTCAAAGTTTTACCAATTGTTTTAATCTCTGTACTAGTGGTTAGCCTGATTGAAGCCTTTCTTATTCTCCCCGCCCATTTGCGTCATGCCCTTTTGCACAAGGAAAACCCACCAGCCTGGAAAATCGCTTTTGCTCAGCGGTTTGAGTTGTGGAGAGAGTATGTCGGGCGTGTCGCTGATAAAGCGGTTGAATATAGATATGCTTTTGTCGGCGGCGTAGTGGGACTATTTTTTGTTACGGTGAGTTTACTTCCTGCGGGGTTAGTTAAATTCCAAGGGTTTCCTACATTGGAGGGAGATTTACTACAGGCCCGAATTCTAATGCCCCAAGGAACCTCCCTCGTAGAAATGGAAAAGCTGGTGGCATATCAGAAGAAGGCCCTGTATTTAGCTGCTGAAAACCTCTCAGGGAAAGAGGTAGCGCCTCTTATCGAGCACATTAGTGTTACTTACGGGGTGAATGGCGATGCTTTTGAGACTGGAGCTCATGTAGCCACAATAAATGTCGACCTACTAGCTGCAGAAGTTCGCCATACAAGTATCAGTGAGTTACGTCAGGCCTGGAGTAAGGCTGCTGGTGATATCCCTGGTGCGATCGCGATTTTGTATAAGGAGCCATCGCCTGGTCCAGCTGGACGAGCTATTTACCTTCGCTTGGCCGGGCTGGATATTGATCAGCTAAAAGGAATATCTATACGTCTACAAAACTGGCTGCGCAGTTACGAAGGAGTGGTGAATGTACTAGATGACCTGCGTCCTGGTAAGCCACAGCTGACGGTCCGAATGCGGGAGGGGGTTTATGCTTCTGGTATTGATGCCAGTGTTGTGGCCACTCAACTGAGAGCTGCCTATCAGGGCACAGAGATTGATGAAGTGCAGTATCAGGGAGAGACTTACGAAATTCGTGTTCGAATGGATGAGCCATCTCGCAGTGCGCTGTCACGATTTGACGAGCTTGTCATTATCCACCCTGAAACAAGGCAGCGTGTACCCTTGATGGCAATTGCCGATATTGAAATGCACCGGGACTATGCGCGTATCCAGAGAATAAATGGTGAGCGTGTTGTTACGGTCTTTGCAGATGTTTTTACAGAGAGGGCCAATGCCAGTGAAATTCTGCTGGATACCCAGCAGAACTTTTTTGCACCATTGGAGCAGGAATTTCCGGGCCTAAGGGTAACCATGAAAGGAGAGATTGAGAATAGTCTCATTACAGGTCTATCGATGGGTAAGGCCTTGTTGATCGGGGCAATAGGAATCTATTTACTACTCTCGCTTCAATTTCGTAGTTATACCGAACCTGTAATTGTGATGATGGCGATTCCCCTGGCTTTAATAGGTGTAGTCTGGGGACATATTATTATGGGGCAGAATATGACGATGCCCAGCATGATGGGATTTGTCTCTCTCACTGGAATTGTGGTGAATGATTCAATCCTGTTAGTAGAGTTTGTGAAGCTTCGTGTCCGAAAGGGAATGGACGTTCACTCGGCGGCGAGTCAAGCCAGTCGCGACCGGTTCAGGGCTATTTTCCTTACCTCACTGACAACAGTAGCCGGCTTGCTGCCACTGATGTTCGAAACCAGTCTTCAAGCCCAGATACTGATTCCACTGGTAACCAGTATTGTATTTGGGATAAGTAGTTCAACCGTTTTGATTCTGTTAGTCCTGCCAGCCCTTTATGGCATTCTCAAGGACTTTGGCTTAACTGAGCGAATTCAGGAGCCGCTAGATCGATTACCTGAAGATATCGCCGCTTCTACGACCTAAAGCACCCAGATAATCTTGGTTGTTGAAGTGAAAAAGTAGCCGAAATGAGTGGTAGAAGAAGGAAGACAAAAGAGAAGGCAGTGGTAATACTTTGAGCTCCAGGAAGAATTATTCATCAATTCTTAATTAGCGCACTTGTACGAGTATCCAACATAGGGTTTCGGATTTGTTTTAATAAGTAGTCGAATGTTTCATGTACGTCACGGAATAAGTAGCGAATAGTCCTTGTTGTCCCCCGTACTTCAACTGATAATCAGGAAGATAAATTTGAACTTGCCTTCTTTTGTACAGATTCACTCTCAAAATGATTAGAAAATACAATAAAAATGACTATCCAAGTGTGCTGGATATATATGCCCGTTCAAAACTCGATGAGCTACGGTTTGAAAACCGGAGTTTCAATCTGCTGCCGCTGGATAAAGATCAAAAACGTTTGGCCCAGCTGATGGAGTCGGATATTTATGTGTACGAAAAAGGTGATGTTCTTGGCTATGGTGCGCGATATAAGAATGAGATTCGTGCACTGTTTGTGCATCCTTCGTTTAGAGGTCAGGGGGTAGGGCGGGAGTTGCTGGAGTACCTGTTAGGGGAAATCAGTGGCGCTGTACACCTGCAGGTTGCCAAAACCAACGACCCGGTGAAAAACCTGTATCGCAAATATGGTTTTGTGGTGACCAGGGAGCTGCAAACTACCTACAGTGGGGTCCCTGTACTTGCCAATGAGATGGTTCGCCCCCCCAGCGCCAACTAAATACACAAACACCTATGCTACAGGAGTGTCAGCAGGCGTTGTTCTCAAAACATTCCTCCAGAAACCTCCAAAAGGCATCCAGCTTGGCGGAGGCGGCTCTTCTCTGCTGATACACCGCAAAAAGTGGTCTGCTTGATTGCTGCCAATCCGGCAGAACCTGAACCAAGTTACCCGCCGTAATATCCCGCTCTACCAAATAATCGTAAAGGCAAGCTATACCGGCGCCAGACTGGGCTGCTTGGTAGAGGGAATAGTAGTTATTACTTGAAAAGTAGGGCTTGGGGGCAATCGTGATCGATTCCTGCCCCTTTTGAAAGGTCCAGGAAAGTGGATCGCGGCTGTATTTGTAACACAGTAGTTGGAATTTATTGAGTTGGTCCGGGGAGGAAAAAGACTTAATCCTTGCCAGGTACTCAGGAGATGCTACCAGGAGCCGATCGTGCCGGCCGATTTGATGAGAGTAGAGCGTTGATTGGGGCTGCGCAGGTTGGGAGCGCAATGCCAGGTCAAACCCTTCACCGGTAAGATCCCGAAGCTGATCATCCAAAATCAGATCCAAACGGATATCTGGGTGCTCAGTTGTAAACTTCGGGAGCCTAGGTGCCAGCCAGAACTGCCCCAGAGCCGTTGGGGCGGTAATCCGCAACAGTCCAGAGGGCTGCCCTTTGGAGCTGGTTAGGCGCTCTTCCACTTCCCTAAGATCATTAAGGACACGCTCTGTGGTTTCCAGGTAGTCCCGCCCCGCATCCGTAAGGCTTTGGGATCGGGTAGTACGGTGAATTAGCCGAGTACCCAGTCGCTGCTCAAGCTGTTGGATGGCCTTGCTCACAGCGGACACCGTGGACCCCAATTCCCGGGCGGCACGGGTAAATGACCCCAATCGCGCCACCGTAGTGAACACCTGAATTAAGTGGAACCGGTCCAAAGGAACCTCCAATAATTTCCTGGCAGGAAAAAGTGAATATCAAAATTATGCTATTAACGCATTTATAGGAAAAAGTCACAATATCTTGGCAGATCGACAAGTTAAGAAGGGTTTCTGATGAGAGTGATTGTATTGCTATGCCTGATTTTGGTTCCCAGCGCCTTTACGCTGGCCGAGGCACCGCCAAACAGCCAGCCATTTCACGTCAAGGGGGGTGATTTTAAGTTGCCAGTGGGTTGGCACTTTGGGGAGGTTGCGGGGGTGGTCCGCAGGGAGAATGGCCACTTTGTTGTGTTTCACCGAGGGTCTCATTCGCTGTTGGAGTTCGATGGGCAGCGGCGTTTTGTTCGCGAAATTGGCGCGGGACTGTTTGAAAATCCGCATGGTCTTCGTATAGACCATAAGGGCAATATTTGGACTACCGATACTGCCACGCACCTGGTATTGAAATTTGCACCTGATGGCGAAGTAGCCATGGTATTGGGGAAGCGAGGAGCAGCCAGTGAAGGCTGGTTTGATCGCGACTACAACTTGGTGCTGTTCGATCAGCCCCAAGATGTTGCAGTGGATAGAAATGGATTTATTTATGTGGTGGATAAAGGCAACAGCCGCATCGTAAAGCTGGATAAGAATGGCCTTTTGGTAACCACCTGGGGTGGTCAGGGGGAGGCCCCTGGAGAGTTTAATTTCCCTCACTCCATTGTGATTGATTCTGAGGGGCAGTTATATATTGCCGATCGTGAAAACCGCAGGCTACAGATCTTTGATTCACAGGGTAAATATTTAACTCAATGGCGTGGAATAGGTTACCCCTATGTCCTCTTTCTCAAAGGTGATGCTTTGTGGATGACAGATGCACGGGCCGAGGAAGTGCGACAGTACGACCTGTCTGGTGATCTCAAGATGCGCTATCAAGGCCAGCCTGGGCGGGGACAGAAGCAATTTGGCTTTGTACATGGGATCTATGTGGATGACGACGGACTTTGGGTGTCCCATATCTTGAACTGGAGCATTAATCGCTTACTGCCAGCGGATACACTACCCGCTCCGGTCATGTAGCTTTTCTTTCAAAATTCACCTGGGAGTATTTATGCCTCACTGTGTTATCCAGTGTCCTTCTAACCTACTTGAGTCGGTAGATGTTGATAGCTTACTGACTTCTATCCATGCCGCTGCAGATCAGTCTGCACTCTTTGAGCCGGGGGATATTAAAGTTCGTTTGTTACCTGTCGAGCACTATTTGGTTGGACCTGAACCAGCACCGTTTGTACACCTGGAGTGCAGTCTGCTTTCAGGTAGAAGTATTGAGCAGCGACAAAGCTTGGCTCATTTACTAGCCAAGGCCCTATGTGCAGCCGTGCCCGATGTGGAGATGGTTTCTGTAGAGGTCCGCGAGATCGTGCGGGCTACATATTGTAATCGCGCTGCATTGGGAATTGGTCCTTTGGTATCAATAGTCAATGTTCCCAGCTGACGGGAGGGGGAACTGCGTAGCCTTTTCTGGTACTTTGGATGATAAGTGGTCAGCGCTTGTTGATGGGGCGGATCATTAGTAGAAAGAAAGCGCCGGCGGTCATCTGTGCCTGTATCAAGCTTTGAAAGCGGCTTCCAAAGTTTCTTTTGAGATTGAGCCAGTATTTGGTGAGAAGCCCAGCTGTTTTGGAACGGGGGGAGTGCCTTTGGCAATAAAGCCCCTCTTTCCTTATGATCGAATCCGATTAGAAATCTCCTTCAAACGAATAACCTGCTGAACATAGAGTGGCAACGCAGATACCTTCCCAATAAAGTCGAAAACGTACATTAATAAGGCAACTATTAACCCGTAGTTAACCAGGCCCCCATCGATTGCAGCTATGGGAGCGTAAACAAACAAAGCGACTATGCCTGCCCACAATATAAAGTAAGTACCTGTTTCCAGGTCACTCAATTCAATATTCCACCGCATAAGGCGCTGGAAGTGTGCTTTTGCATGCTCAACATTTGGCTGTTTAATCGCATCAACCTGATATTCCAGCTCATTATTATAAGATTCATTCAGCTGATAATTGGTATTTCCGATTACGCAATAGATCAGGATAATCATAGCAAGAAGAGCCAGGCAAGCTAGAAAGACATTAAGATTGATAGCGCTGATGATAATGAGCAAACCCACCGTACCAATAGAAACGGTAATGACTTCTGGTAGACTATTTTCAAAGAATTCGACAATTTCAGTTAATAAACTGGAGCGCGCAGTAATAGTCGATACCGACTGCCTCTTTGCTTTTTCACGGGCTACCATTTCCGACGTAACTACCTGGTAAATATGTGCGTAGATTCTTGTATCGTAAAATCTTCGAGCACTTCCTATAAGGACAGAGATAGTACCCAAGATTGCCAATAGATAAATGCCATCATAGGACTGTTCTAACAGACTATTGATAGCCCAGCCGATGACAAGTGGAAAGAGTAGTTCGAGGAGTGTTTCAATAATGACCAGCGCTAGGGTCAAGGATACTCGCCACTTAAATCGGGTAAAAATCGAAAGTAAAGAATGTTTGTGCTTATCTTTCGTAAAATCAGCAGTAACTGGCTGAGTCATTTAACAACACTCTCAATGGTTAACTAGCAACGCCATTACAAAATGTGTGAAACGCTAAATCGGCCAGCGTATTGTGGTCTATGGATTCTGCATTTTTTGTTAACCAGGATGTATAAAGCAGACCTTCTACCAGGTTTACTACCCAGGAAGTAGGAAGTTTCTTGGACAAGCTGCCTTCGGATTTTGCGTATTCCACTAATGTCGCGATTTCATTTCCCTGTTTCTCATAGATCGCGGTGAGTTCTGGGTCATCTCCATCAAAGTCTCCCAGCTTCATTAAAAACTCCATTTCAGCGGACAGCGGAAAGATCGCCTTGAACATCAGGTGGAAGGCTTGCAGAGCTGATTCAGCTTCGCTTTCCAAGTGTTCGGTAGCTTTATCAAATGCCTGCAGGCAGTGAATTGCAGCAGCCTTAATCAGCTTTTCTCTCGTGTCATAAAGGCGATAAAGGGTAGTGCGCCCAACTCCAGCCGCCCTGGCAATGTCACTAAGTGACGCCTCCCTGTTTTTGCTCAAGAGTTCCATTCCTGCCTTCATGATCGCAGTTTGTGACTTCTGAATACGCGCATCTAGTTGATCAGCCATGGAGTTATCACTCAAACTTTATGGAACATACTTGTATCATAATCTGCTATTAGTTATGGTGCAAGAGTGTTCCATAAACTGTAAGTTGCCTAGGCATGATGAAAATTGCGGGAATCTGGTTAAAGCGACGGGCTGCAGGTGTCGTTGCCACCAGCTTACTGGTCTTGGTAGGGCTGTGGCTTGGGGCTGAGCAACAGCCGGTAGCCATGGTCGAGAAGCCCAAAGAGCTTGGTCTTACTGTCACCGTCGTAGAGGCGGTACCGGCGGATGCACAGTTTGAAGTCAAAACAACGGGCATAACACAACCCCGCTGGGCGACTGAAGTTATCGCGTCAGTCAGCGGGCGTGTCACCCATATTGCTAAACACGCAATGCCGGGCAGCCTCATTAGAAAAGGAGAAATACTGGCATCGCTACAGGATACTTTTTACCAGTCTGAGCTAAGTGCTGCTCAAGCCAGAGTGTCAGAAGCTGAACTCAACTTGGCCGAGGTGTTAACGCGTCAATACGTAGCAAAACGAGGGGATAAAGCGAAGTCATCATTTGGCCGGCTGGAGCCACATGTCAAAGCCGCAGAGGCAAATCGAGAAGCGGCGAGGGGAGCTCTCGCATCCTCCCGGCAGAGGCTGGCTGATACGCAAATCAAAGCGCCTTTTGACTCAGTGGTTATTGCAGATTTAATCCATCCTGGCCAATGGATAAATGAGGGGGATGTACTCTTTCGAGTGGCAGCCAGTGATTACCTGGATATTAAAGTTGAGCTATCCGAGCAGACTTGGCAGCGCTTAGACGGCCTTCAGCAAGACCCCAACAAAATCACTATAGAGGCGCCTGACGGACAACAATGGCAGGCCTCGGTCCGCTACCTTAGCCCAATCATGGATACGGTCACCCGTCAGCGTAGCCTTATGTTGCAAGTGGCTAACCCCTTTCAGCACGAGACTCCCTTGCTCGCCGATCAGCAGGTCGGTGTAGTGTTTGGAGGCAACACACAGAGCTATGTTGTCAGCGCACCAGCATCGGTTCTTACAGAAGATGGGAAAGTATGGAGCATTTCTGAACAATCCCTACTTTTGGAAGAGATAGAGCTACTGGATATGCGGCCGGAATCAGTCCTGTTTCGTTACAAGAATCGGCCCCACCAGAATCGTCAGCTTGTTCGCTTTCCTTTGACCAACTTTGTTGAAGGTCAAGCGGTTGCAATGACTATCAACTAAGGCCTGCACATGAAAACACTCTCACGCTGGTTCCTGGATAACCCGGTTGCCGCTAACCTTCTTATGGTGTTCATTCTGGTTGCAGGCTTGCTGACCTTTCAAAATCTGCGGGTGGAAAGCTTCCCACAAATTCCACCTACGGAAGTCGAAATCTCCGTTGTCTACCCCGGCGGCACTGCCCGCCAGGTCGATGAGAGTATTACACAGCGTATTGAGGAAGCTATCAGTGGTGTTGCAGGGATAAAGCGCATAACCAGTCAATCGAGCAAAGGTTACGCTTCATTAGTAGTGAGAAAAAATACTAATGTTAAGCTGGATCGTTTGATAGAAGATATTCGCAATCAAGTTGAAAGTATCGAAGGTTTTCCTGCATTGGCGGAGCGGCCGCGTATTTATCGCAGTGAATATACGAATCTTGCGGCGTTTGTCATGGTCTACGGTGGTGACAATAATGATTCTCTTCAGCAGGTATCCTCACGAGTAGAGCGAGCACTTAAGAAACATCCTGCTATTTCTAAAGTGACAAACCTGGGTAAAAGAAAGAAGCTATTGGCTATAGAGCCGGACCTCAGGAAACTCCAAAGCTACGGTTTATCCATTGAAAACCTAACGGAACGTATTCGCCAATGGTCAGTAGAATATCGCAGTGGCGAATTAAGAACGGCCAATGGCAATATTGTACTGCAGGGCAGTTTCCTGGCTGACAACTTGGCGGAACTTAGGAATATCCCCATTATCAATACATCGACGGCACGAGTGGGACTCAGTGATATCGCTACTGTTAAGCGAGATTATGAGCAAACCGACAGTATTGTTCGATACCAAGGGCAACCTGCAGTCGCACTGATGATATCCACCAGCCAAAAGGACAACCTGTTTCATATCAATGAAGCCACAAAATCAGTATTAGAATCATTAGAACCGACCTTACCCAAGAATATGCAATTGGATGTAATGGCGGATATGTCCCCTTATATTTCCGAGCAATTAGACCTACTAAGTAGCAACGCCTTACAGGGATTATTCATCGTCTTATTACTATTGGTGCTTTTTTTAGATACGCGGCTGGCCTTTTGGGTTGCCTTGGGGATTCCCATATCCCTTGCTGGTGCGATTACATTGATGGGTTTTCCTTCCCTGGATTACAGCATTAACGATATCACTTTATTCGGCATGATTTTGGTGCTGGGGATATTGGTAGATGATGCAGTTGTGGTCGGTGAAAGTATTCACCAGGCGAGACAAAATACAACTGACACTAAAGAAGCTGCCTGGAAGGGTGTTGAAGCCGTAGCCGTGCCCACAGTTTTTGGCGTATTGACTACAATCGCGGCCTTTTCACCGATGTTATGGATTGAAAATGAGTTGGCAAAAGCCTTGTCAGGATTCTCAGCTGTAGTGATATTTGCACTGATATTTTCACTAATTGAAAGCAAATTTATATTACCCGCCCATTTGAGCTATCCAAATACACATACTCAAACTAAAGGCGCACTAAAACGATGGATTGAGATTGCCAGAGAGAAATGTAACCGTTTATTAGATAAATTTTCGGATAAGATATATATTCCGCTTTTGTCTTTGAGCTTGGTAAACCGGAAAACGAGCATTAGTCTGTTCGTCACCTTTTTGCTACTGGCCTATGGCGCTATGTTCAAGGGGCATATTGCTTCAGTATTTTTCCCTGAGATTCCAGGGCGCTATGCCACGGTTAAAGTGACTATGCAGCATGGTGTTGCAAATACTTTAGTGGAACGCAATACCGGTCAGCTTGAACAGGCCATCAAGCGCACTGCAAATAGGTTGCAACAGGAGTTTGAACTTCCAGATTCACCTGTTAGCAAGTATATAGTGTCAAAGGAAGGCACCAAGACTATAGAGTTGACAGCGGAATTAACACATGACGCCTTGGCTAAATTAGCGAGCAACCGCTTTTTAGAGGAGTTGCGGCTGCATACAGGTATCCTGGAGGGTAGCTATGCAGTGAAGTTTAGCCTTACGGAGGAGCCGGCGGGCGACACTGCCATTGCGGTTTCTGCTCGCAATCGAGATCAGGCAAAACAAGTGGCTGACCGCCTCAAGGCTTCACTCGCTGAGTTGCCCGGTGTGAACGATGTATACGATGATAGCCAACTTGCTAAAAGACAGCTGAAAATTTCGGTTAATGAGCGAGGAGCCAGCCTGGGAATTGATCAAAGCCATCTGGCGGTGCTGATAGGCGGAGCATACGGCCAGATTGAAATACATCGCCTGTTGGATAAAGGTGAAGAAACTCTGGTTTTGGCCCGCTTTCCTCAAGCAAAAACTAAAACAATTGAGCAGTTAAAAGCGACTCCTATTAACCTGGATGGCAACAGCTACGTAAGCTTAGGTGAAATCGCCCAGCTTGAGTATGAGCGTGAGCCCGAGGTTATTTATCGTCGTAATCGCGATGAAGTGGTCAGTATCTACTGGCGTCAGAATCGTTCTGTTATCTCACCGGAAAAAAACTGGGAGAAGCTAAAGGAAGGGTTGGTACCAGAACTGGAGCGCCTATATCCGGGTGTCCAAATTAAGGCCGTTGGTGAATTTGCCGAAATAGTAGAAGTACAGGCTGGATTTAAAAAGTCCATGTTGCTGACCCTTTTACTTATCTACGTTTTGTTGGCGATACCATTAAAATCCTATTGGCAACCTTTGATTATTATGTCGGTGATTCCAATGGGCTTTGCAGGGGCAATTATTGGACACGGCCTATTGGGCTTCCCAGTAAGCTTGTTATCCTTGTTTGGGATGATGGCAATGACTGGGGTAGTGATTAACGATTCCCTAGTATTAATGAGCCGATTTAATCAGCTCTACGCGCAGGGCGTACCAGTAAAAACAGCGTTACTTCAAGCTGGGAAAAGTCGCGTTAGGGCAATTTTCTTAACCACGGTGACTACTATCTGTGGGTTGCTACCATTATTAGCCGAAACCAGTGAGCAAGCCCAATATTTAAAGCCAGCGGCTATATCCTTGGTATTTGGGGAACTATTTGCTACACCGATTACCCTAATCCTGATCCCTCTTTTACTTTCTTTTGTGCAATGCAAAATTGCTTCGAAAAGTGATAGCACTTCTTACCCTAAGCAAGTCTCGCTTTGATGACTTAAGCCACCAAGTTGATCTCACGAGTGAACGTTTAGGGGACAGCTAAACGTTCATTAATTAATACATGGGTAAACCACCGCCTCTGGCGGTGAGACTTGACAAGGCTCTGCCGTTCCGGCGTGCAGAGTAAAAATATGGCCTCCATGAACCGGCAAGTTCTTTAAGGAGGCCATATGCGAGATTGGCAGTGCCAAGCTCACGTGAAACATTATTGCAGGTACCATGTGGTATTTGTGCCCAAGTATCGAAAGAAAGCGTTATTTGGGGCATTGAGACGTGAGATTGGAGCAATATTCCGAGACTTGTGTCGTCAAAAAGGCATTGAGTTGGTCGAGGGGTACGCAATGAGGGATCACATTCATATGTTGTTAATGATTCCTCCCAGGTTAAGTGTTTCCAATACGGTTGGGTTTCTGAAAGGGAAATCTGCGATCCGGATATTTCGGAAGTACAAGCATGTACAGAGAAATTTCACAGGAAGACATTTTTGGGCTCGGGGCTACTGCGTGAGTACAGTAGGGCTTGATGAGCAGATGATTCGAGAGTACATCAAGAATCAAGAGGTTGAAGAACGCCGGCAAGAGCAGATGCAATTGGCGGGATTGTAACAAGCCCCCTCTGGGGGCTTTCACCATACCACCCGCTATGCGGGTGGTTGCTGATTTTGCCACTAAAGGCTCCAGTACTTGTGAGGGAACAGGTGCCCGGTAGTCATCAAGAACCAATTCGAGCGCGTTCATCGGTGAATAAGATTCAAGTTTTAACAGGATTTATATAGTAGAGGGCGCTTCTAATGCAATTTGTATGTAGGTGATAAATTGCGTCATACTACTTTTTTATTGCCATTTGTTTTTTTTATTTTCTAGACCTCCCCCAGTTTTTTCATCTCGCTACTACTTGGAGCTTAATAGGCCTGTATATAAGCGGATTCACGTTGTTGAAGAAGATAATAGGTCTATCCTAGTTCTGGGTTTAATATGTTATGAGATATTGTTTAAAGGCCAGATTTTAAGTGCGGTAATTTGCACAAGTGATTGTTCTCGAAAATTAATAGAGGAATAGTGTCATTTTCGTGTAGAAAATATGGAACAGTTAATCGAAATGTTTCACCGGGTAAGAGGAGCCATTTTAAGTAAGTTGGTCCAAGAGGATCTGAAGCTAAACCGCAAAGTAGAGGTGGGTAAACTGGATTTTGGAAAGCAAATGGATACTCTGGGAAGGAATGCTAAATGTCATTTCTGTGGTGGCACCATGAAAACACTGCTCCCCAACTGCATTCGGTTTATTCAGATAATTTTGTGCTGGGTGGCTTGTTATTAGACCCTGATCACATAGGTGCGGTAGCCAAACTACTGAATGAAGAGGATTTCTAAGGTGGTCATTCGCACAAGTGGAGGGCTTGGCCCCCACTTGTGCACTTTCAAGCCGGTTAGAGGCAGTAGCCCCCATCAACCTTCAGGTGTGCATTTCGCATACCGACTGAGTGATCTGTGGCCAGATAGTGGATTGCTGGCACTATGTCATCTACCTCAAGTGCCCGGCCCAGTGGCGTTACCATCATACTCTCTGCGAGACTTTGAATGTCTGATTGGCTCATGCCGGCTTTTTCCTGGATTTCGGTCAGGGTGATTCCGGGGCGTACGCTATTTATACGAATTCCCCTCACCGCTAACTCCGCATTCAGGACCTGGGCATAACCTTCAATGGCAGACTTACTCGCGCTATAAGCGGAAGTTCCCGAAAAGGTTTTCTCTACGGCAATACTTGAAAGCAAAACCACGCTGGAGGGGTTATTCATCACCGGTAGTAATTTTTGCAGTGTGAAAAAAGGTCCCTTCACATTGATATCAAAAGTGTGATCGAAGAGGGCTTCATCGGTTTCCTCAAATATCCCAGGCTTGAAAATACCGGCATTCAAGATAAGGGCATCCAGTTTAACCTCATCGTTTTGTAATTTGTTTCCCAGTTGCTCAATTTGATCGAGTTGTCCGCTATCACATAGGTGGCAGGTCAGCTGGCCGCTACTCCCAAAGAGGCCCGCGATATCCTCGGCTGTTTGTTCCAGTTTTTCAGCGTTTCGGCCCGTGATGATGACTTGCCAGCCCTCGGTTAAAAAGTGCTTAGCTGTTGCGAGTCCAATACCGGCAGTGCCACCAGTGATTGCGATGGTTTTTGTTCTCTGCTGGTGTCCCATAGATCCTCTCTTGCGATTGTAATGGTGCAATGAATGGCAGTTGCCAAGATTAGGCTTAGGAGGATATGTTGTTATACTGGTATCAATAAGGCACCATTAGGGCAACACTTTGATTCTAATTTGGAAGCAGTGAGGCAGAATGCAGCATCTACATCAATACTTGGGACATTTGTACGTCTTCCGGTTGGTCATTGAGCAAGGCAGTTTTCAGGGGGCTGCTAATCAGCTGGGCTTACCTCGCTCATCAGTCAGCAAGAAGCTGGCACAGCTGGAGGGGTTTGTTGATCAGCGTCTATTGCACAGAAGTACGCGGCAATTGCGCCTTACGGATGCCGGTGCTGCTTTGTTGGAAGCAACGGAGACAATGGCTCAGCTAATGAGCAATACCGAACACCTGATCCTCTCCCACCAGGATGAAGCTGTTGGTAGAGTTAAGATAAGTTGCTCTACCTTAATGGGGCAGCGGTACTTATTGCCATCCATACCATTACTAAAGCAACGCTACCCAAAAATTACTTTTCAAGTGAACTTAAGCGATAGGGTTGTGAACTTACTGGATGAAGGCGTTGATATTGCCATTCGCACTGGGCACTTGCCGGACTCTTCATTGGTAGCGCGCCGAATAGGTGAAAAGCGTTGGGGGTGGTTTGCCAGCCCGGATTATTTGGCGAGTAGGGGGGAACCTAATTCTCCAGATGATTTAAGCCAGCATCAATGCTTAGTGTTTAGTAACCAAACAACAACCATTGATCACTGGCACTTTTCTAACGATGGTAGTGAAATAAAGACCATTCCCATTGATCCGGCGATGGTAGTCGATGATGGCCGTACATTGGTTGAATTAGCTACAATGGGTCAAGGTATAGTTATGATTGATCCTCTTCTGGTGCGCCGGGAATTAGCGGAGGGCAAGTTGATGCCTATCTTTCAGCAATGGAGAAGCCCTGAGCTGCAACCGATCCATCTAGTGTGCTTGGGAAGGTCTATAAGAAGTAAAGCGGTAGAGGTAGTTTGGCAGGCATTGGTTGAGGGCTTGCAGAGGGATTTAATTCAGCCTTAAAAGCAAATATGGCAGGGTTTTACGTATCATCTCTTTTGTTCTTTTGAATTTCCTGAAGCTTCTTTCTTTTTAATTCTCTTTTCTCTTGGTAGTAGCGCTTGTCGACATATCTAAGCAGTAGCCATAAGACAAGCGCAGCAACAATGCCAATCAGGTATCCTTTCCCGTACATACTATGTGCGACCCGCTGCTGGCCAGATTGATACTCTGTTCAACCAATCTGGTCTTTTTAGAAACCTGGTTATTAGTAGGCAAAATAGGGCAGGTAGGAACTCCAGTCGGTCCATACGAGCTGCTGGACAGTTCTATTCACACCATTGGTTTGCATGTAAAAGTTCCATTGGCCCGTTTCCTTAACACCTATTACATTTTTATTTTGCAGATTAATGGCCGCAAAGTTTGATTGAATCAAAATATAACGATTCGGGTCCAGGCCACCAACTTTAGAGGCATCGATTAGCTGAGTGACGTCTGTTCGTAAGTAGCTTCTCTGCGTGCTGGCAAATACACTGAGAGGCGTATTATTGATAATAGTTTGATTTACCTGGTTGTAACTATTAAAGGGATGGGGCTGCAAGTGTCCCATAGAGAGCTGACCACCACCCCAGTCAAGAATGATTAAGCTACAGCCAGTTTGACGCTCGGTTACCCAAAAATCCGCATTTGCCGTATTGGGCCGTAATAGTGCGGTATACCGATTCACAGAACTGTGCCCTCGCGTTGGGGTTGTGAGAGCCTGAATATAGATTCTACTGTCGTTATTTGGTGCACCTGGGCCGATATTGATACTTCCCAAGTTGAGTGAGAATGGGACTCGAGCCAGCTGCGTTTGATGTCCAGGTTGGAGGCCGACTTGCAACCGATAATTTTGTAGTGCAGTTTGCGGGTCAGCTTTCAGTTCTCTCAATGCATTACGAGAATTTAGTTGATCTTGCAGCGGCATAGCTTTGAACTCCATTTTATTTATGCTTGGCATAATACCGCATATTTTTGGCTGTTTTCACAGTATTTTTCTTTTCAAATTTACTCGACTTGTATTTGGCTGGTAGAGAGTTTCTATCGAATTAATTTGTACTGAGGTGCAGGTTAAATTTTGCCATGAGTTGAATGATTTTGACTCAAGAAATCTTTGTCTTGATAATGTTCGAATTGATTCAGGTTATGTTAAAGGGATTTTTTGTGGTCGGAACGGTTGTTAAGCGAGCTATCACCTTATTTTTTGTCCTATTTATTTTGGGGGTAGCAGGTATAACCTACCTGCTAAGTGGTAGTAAGGTTATTAAAACTACAGGACAAGTCTTTCAAGGAATTAAGATTCCTATTGGTGATGCGGCTATTAGATGGCGCGCCGACTTGAGTAAAATTGCTGAAAACCCACTTCTAGAAAGGATGCAGGGGCCGGTGATCATTCAAAGCACAGATGGTTATATTTCACGGTGGTTCTGTGACGATAAAGTTAAAGAGCAGAGGTCCATTTCTAAGGAAATTGTATTGGAGTGTGGGGGCGATCAAAGAACTTATTCTTTGAGGGATGGTGAAGTTGAGTTTGTCCCCTATGATGAGGTAAGCCCTATTGCTGTGGTCAGTGACTTGGAAGGAGATCTAGACTTCTTTAAAAATTGGGCGAGAAACCTGGGTATTATTGATGCCGATGAAAAATGGACTTATGGCTCAGGCCAATTAGTGATTGTAGGTGATGTCTTTGACCGGGGGCGATATGTTTATGATTTGCTCTGGTTTATCTATCATCTTGAGGAGCAAGCGGCCAATAGTGGTGGAGCTGTACATTTTCTACTAGGAAATCATGAACAGTATGCATTTACTTATAGAATTAAATCTGTAGAGGCTGAACACTTATGGGCTATAGAGCAGTTGAGGCCATATGATCAAGCTTTGGCAGAAGATACAGTTTTAGGAGCTTGGCTAAGGAGTAAAGATGTAATGCTGAAGCTTGGATCAGTACTTTTTACCCATGGAGGTATAAGCCCTCAGTTGCTCAAGCAGGGGCTGAGCACCAGCGAATTTAATGGTGCCCATAGAGCCTATTTAACAGGGGCCAAGATAGATAATAGCCTGTTAGTTGGGCCTCACTCTCCAACGCAATATCGTGGCTATGCCTATGCGATGGATCAATATCCGGAGGCCGATCAGCAGTTAGTTAATGCCACTATGGAGCACTTTGACGTAAGCTATATTGTGGTAGGTCATAGCCATCAGGAAGAATTGGCTTCCAAGTTCCAGGGTAAAGTGTACTTGGTGGATAGCACTTTGTATGTACCAAAAGCATTGGTCTTTGAGTCGGGCAAACCAGTAATTCGTAATACTGGCGTAGTGCGTAAAAGTTTTATTGACAAAGATACAAAGGAAGAGCCATTTGATGTTCTAAATACTGTACATTGGATGGCTTTTTTGGGGATATTTTTGTAAGTATGTCTGTATAAAAGCGAGCATATGAGGTCGTTGTTGGGAGCTGAAATAGAGTGTTTAGGCCGACTTATTGGTATTGGCATGTTTCAACTCCATTACTCGAATTACCTCTCTAATCATAATTTTTATTGTTTGATGTATCGCTTACAATTTACAAAATGATAAAGCCAAATATGCATGTGCATTAGTAGGTAGTGTTAAAATGCGGTATATATTCAATATGATACGAGCTGGGTGATTGTGTGGAACAGGGAATTAGAAAGCTGGTTGATAATTATGAGAGCAAAGAGGGGCGATTTTTTTCCATATTTATTCAGTGTCTGATAGTTGTATCGCTAATTTCTTTTTCTGTGGGTACTATCCCTGATTTAACACCAGAACAGAGAGCTGTATTGGATCACTTCGAGTTGTTCTCAGTGATTGTGTTTACTTTGGAATATATATGTCGCGTGTACGCGGCGAAAAATAGATTAGGCTTTATCTTCAGTTTTTATGGTTTGATTGATCTTATGGCGTTCTTGCCATTTTATATAGCCTCAGGAATGGATTTAAGGGCGCTTAGAATTGTTCGCTTATTTCAAGTGTTTAGGGTTTTAAAGCTATTGCGCTACAGTAAGGCAGTTGCTCGATTTAGCCGTGCATTTAGTATGGTTAAAGAGGAACTGGTATTGTTTGGAGTAACAGCTCTGATCTTGCTTTATTTGTCATCTGTAGGTATCTATTATTTTGAGAGCGCTGCTCAGCCGGAACAATTTAAATCTATCTTTCACAGTTTGTGGTGGGCAGTTACAACCTTAACCACTGTGGGTTATGGTGACATGTATCCAGTTACTCTCGGTGGGAGAATATTTACTTTCTTTGTGCTTTTGATTGGTTTGGGGGTGGTTGCAATTCCGACAGGTCTTGTCGCTTCTGCCTTATCTAAAGCCCGGATTGAGGATGTAGAAAACGATTAGTAACAAGCGCTATTAGGCTATGGCCTCTTGGTCTGTGAGGCCATCCCAGGGTATTCAATTGAACTCAATCGCTTTACTATTGATAAAGAGCTGGGTATCAACGGGTGTAGCACTGGAAACGGTTTGAAGTGACATACAGGCCTGCCGGCAACAATGCATAAATTTTACAAGTTTTTCTTCTGGCTCATCACTTTCAACAATCAAATGTATTTCCACTCTATCCCCCTTGCCAAAGACTTCTTCCGGTTTGATACCCCCAAAATTCAAAGTGGTTGAGAACTCAGTTTTTTGCTCTAGCCTTACACTTTTTAATTTGATCCCGCCAAGTTTAGCCAGCATTTCGATGTGAGACATCATGCAAAGGGCTAGCCCTGCAGAGAAGTACATAATTGGAGATGGAGCGCTGCCTCTACCGCCGACGGCTGTGCCTTCATCACAGATAAGCTCCCATGTTCCACCATTAGGAACGTTGGAAAATATGGTGGCTTTTTTTAGGTGATGCCCCTCAGGCATTTGTTCGACATTAATATGAGCGTGAAACTTCAGCAGCTCGCCTTGTTTCACCTTATCGAGATGAGGGGGAGGGAAGGTTACTTGGTGTGCATCCTCGTCCAACTTGCGAACGATGGTAGAACTCGACATTTTCCATTGAATTGGGTCCATTTCGAGGCTCCTCTGTTTTTTTGTCTCGACTGGAGGGTCGAGTAGAGTTGACTTGTGCACCCCTGCGGAGTTGGGTGGCAACAGCTTTAACAAAGGAGGTTAGGGTGAGAAGGGCTATATCCCCACTTGTGCCTTAAGAGTACTGGCTCTTTAGTCCAGTAGGGGGAGCGCGGTAAAGAGCGCGAGTTCATGCGCGTAGGCCAGTGCATCATTCTTGGAGTGGAAGGCCTGCGCCTGGATACTATTGCTACCGTTACTTTGGCGGGGGACCAATATTACCTGCCAGCTGGAGTGGCTACTTTTACGGTCTGTGGTATGGGGTGAGTAGGAGACAACCTTAACCCCCTTGAACGCCGCTAGCGATTGCCTCTCGGTCCAGCTATGCCAGAGGGCTTGTCTCTTGGAAACATAGCTTTTTGATTCTCCATCGATGTAATGTGTTGCCCGAAATGAGAATGTGATTACTGCGAGAAGAGTGCAGAGAGCGGTGGCCAGCCAGGAGATGGTGGAGCCCCCATCGAGAGCAAAACTTAGGCTGACAAGTAGCCAGGTTAGAGTAAACCCACCAAAGATATAGATTGGTACTTTGTTGGACTGCAGTTCCATATGTGCTGCTTTCCTATTTCCCATAAATGTAAAATTAGGTGCCAGATTTCAACCTCAGTTAGTAGGCCGCTTATTTTTATTTAGCTGATTGAAGGAAGCATACGACAGCTATCTGTTACGGCAGGGCAAAAGTACTCTTTTTGTAGGGTCTTTATCAAGTGAATAGCGTAATTTGTAGGGAGATCAAGCTGTGGCGGTTATCTTTTCGGCAGGAAAGAGGCCCGCTATGGGCCTCTCCAGGGGGAGATCTAAGAGGAGCGTGCTTTAAGGGGCTCGCGCAGCTGTTCGGCCATGCCTAACAGCAGGGACTCAGTAGTTTCCCAATCAATACATTTATCGGTTACCGAAACGCCATACTCCATATCGCTCAGGTTTGGCAGAATTTTCTGGTTGCCGGCTTTCAGGTTACTTTCCACCATAATGCCAATAATCGACTGATTGCCATCGAGGATTTGGTGAGTCACATTGTCGACCACCAGGGGCTGTAATTCGTGGTTTTTATTGGAGTTGGCATGACTGCAGTCGACCATAATGTTTGGCACGATATTGGACTTACGCAGCTCCTGCTCGCACATTGCAACACTCACTGAGTCGTAATTTGGCTTGTCATTGCCCCCGCGAAGTACAACGTGACCGTATGGGTTTCCTGCGGTGTGGATAATCGCAACTTGACCGTGCTTATTGATGCCGAGGAAACGATGGGGGTTGGCGACTGATTGCAGGGCATTGATAGCCACCTCCAGGCCACCATCGGTACCATTCTTGAAGCCCACGGCAGAGGATAGGCCGCTGGCCATTTCCCGGTGAGTCTGTGACTCTGTGGTTCGCGCGCCAATGGCAGACCATGAAATTAGGTCCTGCAGGTACTGAGGGGAGATTGGGTCTAGTGCTTCTGTTGCAGTAGGCAGTCCTAGCTCGGCAACATCCAATAGCAGCTTGCGGCCAATATGCAGCCCCTCCTCAATCTTGAAGGAGTCGTTCAAGTGAGGGTCGTTGATCAAGCCCTTCCAGCCAACAGTGGTGCGGGGCTTCTCAAAATAGACGCGCATTACAATTAGCAGGGTATCGGAAACCTTGCCCGCTATCGCCTTCAAGCGCTTGGCATAATCCATTGCGGCGTTCACATCGTGAACGGAGCATGGCCCGATTACCACCATCAGGCGGTGGTCTTTGCGATCTAGGATGTCGCGCACGGCGGCGCGTCCTCCAGCGACAGTCGCCTCGGCGGCATCGCTAATGGGGAGTTCTGCTTTCAGCGTCTCCGGGCTGATCAGTACTTCCTGGGAGACAACATTTAAGTCGTCGAACTGCTGTGTGGTCATGGCGTCTTCTGGTTTCTCTATTCCTTAGTGCCGCGCTGCACCTGCAGGCGGAGTACCTATCCTACTTTGCCATCAAGAATAGGGCGAGGGTTTCATTTGCAACCAAATAATTGGACTTGGTTTGGGATGTTCATTTGTATTCACCCTTTAACAGTTTGGCACTTTCAAAGCGGTTGAGGTGGCTCTGCTGGGGCGGGCTGAGTGATGCGGGGTGCTACTTATCCATCGGTGAGTAGGTCTTCTGGCGTGTTTAGAGAGGCTTGATGTTACGAAAGAAATACGGATAACTGACACTGCAATGGCCTGCTGCCATGATATAGAGATCCCTTTAGACAGGGAATCCTTTCCAGGCGCTATTGGAACAATATATGAGTACGCTCAAAGTTCCGCAAAAGAAATTGTTGGAACAAGATTCCTGATCAATAATTTTTGTCAGTCACCAGCGGGGGTGGTAAACGGGGGGGCTCTATCCAATGAAGGAGTTTGGTTTAACTGATGCGGGGCTTTTATTTCAACATAGCGAAGGCTATCTCCTAACACTAGGGATCATGGTATTCAATTAATTGTGACATGTGCAAGGGGAGATGTCAGTTTAGACTAAATAATTGTATTTGATGAAGGCTTGTTTAATACGGATATTTCATTGTGAGGTGACTATTTAGAGCAGATGAAGTTATGGCGAGCTACATAGCTGTGTTTTTTGAGTAAAAAGTAAGAGCTCATGTACAGTGCTTTCTTATGGATTGTTTATGATAAAGGCTTGTACTAAAAAAGGTCGTTTTACGTAACGATTTCTGAGTTACCACAACGGTAAGATATACGGTGGATTGAATTTTTGTGTGGACTGGCCTTTTGGATTTACCTGTTAAAAATTAGTGCGGATTTTTTTGCGTATCTATACAGAATATAATAAGCAGGGTATTCGAGGCTATGGTGTTCTGAGGAAGCATGCTTCCGTCTAGGCTTAAGCACAACCGATAGTAGTTTAGATGAGCATTCCCATACTGAATTACACGTAGATCCTAGCCATTTGTTTGATATCTTAAAGTGAGCTTCATATTCATTAATATCAAGAATCGGTCGCGGGAGGAGGGTCGTGTCGTTGAGTCGATACAGCTGTGAACAGTGTCATGACTACGGGTAATGCAAGAGAGAGGAACCCCCAAATTTTATATCCAATAGTGCCAAGAATTACACCAGTTATAAACCCCATAATTACCCCCAAATAGTACTTAGCTCTACGAGAAGCCTTAGGATAGGGCGGAGCGTTCGTGCTTTTGTCAACACGATAGTTATCCAGCATTTCGAAAGCAGCAGCGAAAAGATTAGTAGAGTTTCCTGTCATAAAGTGTGTAGGCGCCTTCTTATTAAGTACCCTGAAGAATATTGTACTGTGAAGAGACATGGTTGCAATTGCAAAAAAAGAGATGATGAAGGTATTTGCAGCATAGGGAGATGAAAGTTTTCCTATATAGCTGCCACTGACAAAAAATAGTAGCATTAGTCCACTCTCTAAAAATAGCATGATAGTTGCTGGGTTTCTCTTTTGTAAATGTAATCTTCTGATGAAATAAATCCAAAATATTTGAAGAAGGATAAAGGCGAAGAGGATAAAAGTTTTTGTGATGTAGTTTGGATTGTTGCTTGCAAAATCGGTGATGGCGAGAACAATTGTGCCGGTAATAAAAGTTGTAAAGCTTCCGAATAAACCCAAAATGCATACAGCTTCAGAAAAGCCGGCAACTAATGCCAGGGTGTACTCTATATTTGTCTCTTTATTGGACCTTTGATTCATGGCGTATAATCTACCCTATACTGTGATAGCTTATCTAATTGACTATTTGGTATTTAGATGATGATGAATGATAGTTTATCTTGATTTTGGATAATAAACGTTACTGGAAAGAGAGCCTCAGTTATCAGAGATATAATCCAAAGTATTACCATTCGGTAGTGGTCTTGAATTCGCTTGCCATGAAACGATTGCGGAAGGTTTGAAAGCTGACGTTTAATTTATCCGCTCACTCATTTAGACAGGGTGGTTAATGCAAATGCTAGCGGCCTCATTCAACCATATTTCCCATAGAGTACTGGCTTTAACGATGTAACAGGTGAGCAGGTTAGATTTGTGACGGGTTGCTTGGATAGTAGACCAAGAATGAGTCGAGCTGGGCAGTCACCGAAAGGGTTCTTTGTGGGGCTGCAAGTGATTTGCTTGTAATATTAAGAATTGCAGCTATTACTTGAGGTCAATTTATAGCCCCTAAATCACTAGATTAGCGCTGGTAACTTTGTCTATTCGCTTGTTTATTGATGAGTTTTCTCAAATTTCAACAGATTAAAGTTATCTACTTAATCGAGCAATTGCCGAGCAGTTGCTCATGAGCGATGTTAATTTTATAGATTTCTGTGATATAGCAAGCGAATATTGAAGGGCAGTCGCATAGTTTGGTTATGTTTGCTGAATTGGAGCACATGGTCTCATATTCACATCCAGGCCAGATCCTTTGCTTGAAAAATCACTTTAAGATCAAAGAATAAATCAAAGAACTGGTTCACGGCATTTGTTTTTATATCTCTCTAAAATTTCTGGTTAATTTCAGCTCTTTAAATGACTACTAATGTTTATAAATGCTAATGAAAATCTTCAATCAAAAAAAATATTGAAGGCTCCGCTTTTAATACTATTGAGTGCACTACTTTTTGGCTGTGGGGGAGGTAGTAGTAACGATGAGACGACACCGCAAGAGAACACTGGCGGTGATAACTCGGGCGGTGGAAATTCGGGTGGGGGAGTGGTAGATACCCCGGATGAAGGTGATGATTCTAACACTTTACCCATTGCCAATGATCAGTTGGTACAGATGGCCGCACACGGCCGACTTGCAAAATCTATATTTCTTGCTGCGTATGATGAAGATCTGGATTCTCTAGAATATTCTATTCAGTCGGAGCCGGCGCATGGCACTTTAACAGGAAGTGGGCGTCGCTGGGAGTACCTCCCTGCAACAGACTTTACGGGTACTGATAGCTTCTCATATCTAGCGTCAGATAGTAGTGGTGCTAGTAATATTGCGACAGTTACTATTGAAGTTGCGGCAAATGATTGTGCCAGCGATTTCCTGGATGGACCAGCTGACAGCCTTCTGGTGCATGTTCCGTCTCACTTGGAATTCCGTGATGTAGCGGGTGGAAATTCTGTGATTGTTGAGGGCACTGCGCTAACAGAAAGTGCATCTTCGGATCCAGATGTAGAAGGGCGCACAATGTTTGTCAGTCGCAACGACTTTAATAATGCAGACATGACGGTGGCTCTTCCTGAGAAAGATGGCCTCGCGCATTTTAGCTTGTCTTTTAAGTTCATCCCGGATAGTACTGAAGGCGATGAAGTGATGGTGAGATCAATTGCTGATCCTAATGGTGATAATAACTCCGGCAGCTTTTATATAGGCATCAGTGATGATGTTGTTGTAGGGCAATTGGGTGGCCAAGACAGCCAGCAGTTTTCTAACGCAGAAAGTACTTTAAAAACCCGTAGCTGTAATCATGTCGCAGTTACGGTGGACAATGGCACGTTAACCGTGTACGTAAACGGTGAAGCTTCTTCTTCGATATCTGTTGATGGTGATAGCTATCCTTACTTGGGCGACATGCTGCAATTTGGGCCCTTTGCGGGAAAAATCTGGGATGCGCGACTCTATGAGCGTGTGCTGACATACGATGAAGTCATGGACCTGGGTGGCAGTAAGTGCAATGAATCCATGATTGCTACCAGCCCCTATGATGGTTACAACAACTATCTTTGTTCAACGTACCAGTGCCAATGGTGGTCGGATGATACCGACAAAACCATGGCTAATTTTGAGCATTATATTGTGGCTCAAGAGCGGGTATGGGAAAGGAATATCTTTGAAGCCGGCATGTATGGAAAAGGCGAGCTTTGCACTTACTTCAGTGATGAAGGTTCCACCCGTGATTTAGAACTCAATGACTCAATTAGTAATACGTTCGTTAAGAATTACACCCTGGAGGATAATCCGCTTACGCAGTCTAATGCCCAGCACTGGATGCATGAGAACTTCCACTCCTATCAGGGTAAGCTAAACAGGGTCACAGGTGAGTCCAGTGGTAAGTACACCCTGGAATCCTCCGCAAGCTGGGGCGCGGATCACAATATCCCGGGCGTTAAAGACAGCTTGCTGGGTTACTACACCCTCCACCCACATATTACCCTTTGGGCGATTCAAGACTCTCCCGTCGATCACCAATATGGTTATGACTTTAAAGGTGGGCATCAATACGGCGCTTATATTTTCTGGTCTTGGCTGACTAATTATGCTGTGAGTAAGGACCTGATGGGGGGGGTATTCCGTGACTCCAGGGATGGGCTTAACGACCTGGAAGCAGCCGATGCTTATCTAACAGCCCAAGGGCACGATATGAAGGCCCTGTTTGCAGATTTTGCCGCACAAGTCACGACCTGGGATATGGTTGAGAGTGAGGCCTACCAGGTATCGGAGGCAGCCTCTTTGAGTCGGATGTTGAGTGAGCACCCTGATGCCAGCACCCACGATAATAAGTACACTCAAACATTTGATCAGGAGGGGACAGGTAACAGCTGGACTGATATGGATACCGGTTTTGTACCAGGCTCTTGGGCTTTTAATGCCTTTAAGGTAGAAGGTATTACTGAAGACAGTAACTACACCATTGCGGTTAGGGTTGATGCTGAAAATAACCCAGCTCATGCGGACTTCCGTGGTCGTGCAGTGGTTTACAACCCATCTACCGGCTCTCGTAGCTATTATCCATTTGATATTGATAGCTCCGGGGAAGATTCAAGTACCGTAGTACCGGTACCTGCCAATCATGAACTCTATGCTCTCGTAGTCACAACTCCTGACACCTTCAGGGATTTTGAGTTTTATGATTATGATTTTGCTATCTATCCATCTGGTGGCGACGTAAATACCGATCCAGTGGGTGATACTTCAGATGAGGATGTTGTAAAAGTTGTGGTTATGGCAGGCCAGTCCAATATGGAAGGCAACAACACCCGGTTAGATCGCTTGCAAGAGCTGATTTGCCATGCCAATGCAGATTACACCTACGGCGATGTCGACTGTGGTTCTACGGCGATTAGTGATGACCAGATAACAGAGCAGTTTATCAATAATAGTGATTCGCTAGCCGATTATAACCAGAGACTTAGCGATGATAACGAAGATCCTGTGGTGCAGAAGCTCGGGCAATTCCTCTGCCGTGCAGGCAGTCTCGACTCTCATACAGGTGAAACCTGTGATAGCCGTAACTTTGATCTGACTGACCGACTCTTTGCCACCATTAGTAGATATTACTTCTCCTCTAGCGAAGGCTCCTATGGGTACAACTACGATGCCTGGATGCAAATGAGTACTGCTATGGAGGTAGCTGAGATTTATGCTGATGGCCACCTGGACGCAGCTCTTGAAGGTACACGAGACGATATTACTGTACTGCAGTATCAGGGTTCATTGAATGATACCGGTTCTCTCTCCTTCTCTGAGCGCCATGGTGAATTGTTCCCCAATTATGGCGTGTCTACTAACCGCTATGGACCAGAGCTCACTTTAGGGCACTACCTCGGTGAAGAGACTGAGAACGATCTGTTACTTTTAAAAGTGGTTCAGGGTGGTACTGACCTGAGAGTAGACTGGAAGGTCCCTGGCTGCCATGACTCCGCCGCTAATGAGTGGACCCAAGATGAGGAAAATCAGGAGTCTCTTTACACTGCGATGTTGGAGAAGATTGAGGCCTTGCGCGACCCTGAAGTCTTGGCTGGTTACTTTCCGCAGTATGAAAATAAGTCGATTGAAATCGATAGTTTTATCTGGTTCCAGGGTTGGAATGATGGAGGGCAAAGTGTAAATGAAAACAACTATGAGGCGAATTTGACCTGTCTGGTGAATGGCCTACGGGAAGCGCTAAATGATTATGACTTGCCCATTGTTATTGCTAAAAGCCACTATGGTGATGCCAGTGGAGCTATCCAGTCTGCCCAACAGTCTGTTGCAGACAACCTCTATAATGTTGAGGCTCATGAAACAGATGATCTCTCAGGTTATTACCATTTTGATCCAGCGGCGCATTTAGGGATAGGTAAACGCATGAAGGAAGAGAGAGACAACTTGCGCTGATTAAAAATCATACTCGATAGCAAGTGCGTAGATAAGGCCTCCCTGCTGAAAGTCTTATCTACGCTCACCTAGCCCACAAAGCCAAAAAACAAGTATTATCCCTTCCGTTTATCTTGTCAGATTTTTCAAACCATACTGTATCTCGCTCAAATAGCGTGATATCAATAGCACTATACTCAAGTAGTTTGCCCCATCAAAAGGTGCGTACTTTGGCGTTTGAGATAGGCGTTACATTGATTACCTGTGTCTTCAAAATTACTTTTGCTGAAAAAAAATATGTGAAGGGAATATTGATATCGGAAGAGGTGTAGCCTTTGGGTTTTAAGTTTAGTTACTCTAAGGTGAGTATCGATAGTAGTGCGTATCATAAGGGACCGCCACGATTCTAAGTAGCGGATTAATTCTAATAGATAGAAGTTTAGTAACATGAAAACCTTGCCAAAACATATAGGTATAGTTGGATGCTCCGTAGAAGGGGCCGTCCTTTGCTACAGAACAATATGTACTGAAAGCCCCAAAATTTTGGGGGAGTATGCGCACCCGGAAATCTCCATGCATACTCACTCTTTGGCAGACTATGTGGATCGATTGAATAACAGCGATTTGTTGGGTGTTGGTGACCTAATGCTTTCTTCAGCTAAAAAGCTCAAAGCGCAGGGTGCTGATTTCTTAATTTGTCCAGATAATACCATTCATCAGGCGTTTGAGTATGTAAAAGAATTATCACCGCTACCTTGGCTCCATATTGCTGAAGTTGTAGCAGAGAGTGCGAAATCTCGCGGTTATCAAAAGCTTGGTATTTTAGGCACCAAATGGCTGGTGGAAAGTGATGTTTACCCAAAGAAAATTGAAGGGCAGAATCTTGGTTGGCTGCGACCTATAAATGAGCAGGTACACAATATAGACCGCTTAATTATGGAAGAATTGGTCTGTGGTGTCTCGACGCCAGATTCAGTAACTTACTTTCAAGAGGTAATTCAAAGTTTGAAGGCTAATGGTTGTGATGCCGTTATACTTGGGTGTACAGAAATACCACTAATAATTAGTGACTCCAACTCCCCTCTGCCTACCTTGAACTCCAATCATTTATTGGCGGAGGCAGCAATTAGGTTGGCTGTTGGATGTGCAGAATATTCCTGGTAAGCGCAATAGTGGGTGCTCGATCGGCAATTATCATATATAAAGCGAAGCTCTAATGTATGGATTTAGATGGCAGCAAAGCAAAAAACCATTTCACGGATAGGTTAGCATGGCTTTTGCTGCTGCCTGTATGGAAAATACGGCGGAAGTATCATTCTTATCTTAAGCTGTTTTGCCGCGAAGTATTCAGTTTCAGTTGCTATCTTAACACCTGCCTTAACACGCCAAGGTAGTTATCAGCCAGCTCTACATCATCATAGTACCCGCGGGCCTTAAGAAACTTATGGAGTGCCCTTAAGTTATAGGTGGGCACACCCATAAAAGCGTGATGCTCACAATGGTAGCTTAATCCATCGGTGGGGCTGACAAAGAGTAATCCTAAAATTCCCCTTGGAACCGATCGTGTATTATATTTTGGTTCCAGATGATAGAGATCTTTAACCCCGGCATGCTCAGCGATTTGACGCATTCGAATGATGGCCATATAGACTGTAAAGTAGGCTATTACCCATAGGATATACAACTGCGGAAAGCCAGAGGCCCACAACGCCGCAAACATGATACCGTTAACAAACAGGCCCCGTGTCAACTGATAATTAACTCTCTTATTTCTGCTCAACAAATCTCGACCGCTTAAAAAAAGATATAGGTTTGCCTTTAAACCAGTGATTCCCAAAAAATCTCTAATGAATTTTCTCGCTAGACTCCTTTTACTTACAGGATAGTCTTTGTAGTTCTTTAGATCCGGATCTTTATCTGTGCCAGCATTTCGATGATGTTTTAGATGGCTCTTAATATAGGTATCACCATCCATCAATAAAAATGGTGAAGATAACCACTTGGCAACGAATTTATTATAGGCCCGGGTTGCGAAAAGCGTTTTATGACTGGCTTCATGCATGATTGCAGCTAAGGCCTGTTGACGCCCAGCAAGCAAGAATACTGCTGCAATATATACGTACCAATACGGTAATAGTGCTGCAATAACAAAAATACTAACGATGCCAATCCAAGCGCTTGCTACTATCCACCAAGCTCTGGCATCACTACGTTGCAGAAAAGGCTTTAGTTCTTCTTTGCTAATTGGGATATTCATTGAGGAGTACCTTGTTGTGATTATTAGTCAACACCTAACTTCTTCAACTGTTCCAGCCAAATGTTACGGCCAACACGATCGTACTTACGCACGATATTCTTCAATTCTTGGTACTTCTCTTGCGGTCTTATTATCTTTGGGAGTAGAGGATCAATCGCTAGGCGATGAATGGCCTCACCACCCAACCGGCATGTTTCTGATAATGTTGTATAAATAGGTTTATTTGACAGAGTCTTAAGGCTGTTCTCAAGGGACCGTACGAGATCGTTATATTCGCTATCAAGCCTTCCGATATCCCATAGCTGGTGAGCCCATTGAGAGACTAATGAATCGGGAACCTCATGCAATACAAAACAGTTCGCTCCTACCTCAAGTCCAAGAGTATCTAATGAAGCGATTATTTCAGAATGGGCGAGTTTTAGATTGTTGGGTCGTACCCACAGGTGGTCGAGGCCTACGGAAAAACCATACCATTGGAGAACCGATAATGACTTTCTACGAACCGTACGTGATATTCCTTTAGGTAAGTGACAAGTAAGCCAACTACCATCCCAAGTTTCATAATGAAAAGTATCATGTTGCCAGCGGTTGATAAAAGCACGTTTGGCGATCGCTTTTTCTGTTAAACGGTACACCCCCCGCCCATCATGGCTGACCAATTCGGTACTTACCAATCTATTTAATGTTACTCGTAGACTATTGATAGAAATGTCAAATGCATCAGATATAAAGCTGAGCTGACTGGTTCCAAGCTCGTGTCGCTTGTTAACGCCCATCAGGTCCAGTAGGACATTTTTAGGGGTAGGCTCATACGTAAACTGATACATAATGATTTTACTGACAATAATCCTGGTATTTGTTCTAAGTGATATTACAGAGTAGAGCACAACTTGCAAGACATTGTAATCTTTGGGTTAAACAAATAGACGCTTAAATCCACGGTAATGCCATCTTCTGCTATCCGATATCCTTATCATCGTGATAGAAATCTATGGGGGAGGATTATATTGAAGTGCTTGATAAGCTCTCTGTGCGAGGATGAGATGATAATTTCAAGCTTTGTTGCTAAGGCAGTTAAAGTTGTAGATGTTAATAGCTAACACAGGTGTAACTTGTACAAATTATGTGTTCTAGAAATTCTAACAGAAGCAATTTTGTGTATTACTTTAACAATATCCTTAAAGCAAATGCCTAAGAATAGGTGCTTTTTAGCACTATCTAGCAGTTTAATAGTTGCTGTTGATATAATGATCGATAGAGGAATCCCATAGTAATAAGGGAATGCTATGTATACCTCTAGATTGTCTTTTCGTTAGATTGATAACTGTTCTTTTTTGTGGGTCGGGAAGGGACTGGATATGTCAGTTGCTATATGCCACTAAAAGGTATTTCTATAGTTCGGCATCCTTTAATCTAGGGGGAAATATATGGTTGCTTGACTTGTTAACAATTTTCTGTATTTGGGTAACATTTGTTTGTCCAGTTTAGGTTAAAATGCTTGGAAGTCTTATAAAAAGTGGTGGTAGAACATGAGTGAAATATCAAAGTTCGGAGTCGTAATATATGCAAGAGATATACAGGGTCTCTCCGAGTTCTATCTAAAAATGTTTGATTTTCATGTGCTATATAAAACAGATAAGTTAATTAGTATAGGTAAAGATGGATTTAATATTGTTGTACATGACCCGCCCATAGAGCTCCCTGAGCGAAATTTCAACACAATTAAACTATTTGTCATGGTGGAATGTCTTGAAGATGCAAAGAATAAGGCTGAGGCACTTGGGGGCAGGGCTATGGAAGGTGAGTGGTCAAATCCAATTTTCAAGGTTTGTAACGTAGTTGACCCTGAGGGGAATCACATTCAGCTTAGGGAAGCTAAATCTTAGTAATAAAGTCAGTTATTATCTATATTGGTGAAGCATGACCTTCATTGATGTTGCTTGGTGGCGAGTATATGTTTCTTTACAGTTTTATATTTTAAAGTTTGATTTCCAAAGTAACTCTTCAATGTGGTGCGTAATAGTGAGTTGGAGGATAGGTGGATTTAATATTAAAAGATATAATTTCTTTATCATGTAAGGCTCTGCAGGAGGAGGATCAGTATCTTCAGGAGTCACTTTCCAATAATTCTTGCTACTCGTGTGACCAAGCTGGGATTCTAAAAATAAATAATGAGAGATATTATCAGTTCATCATTGCCAGGTACCTTTTTAGATGCTTCGCTAGAAGGGTTCAGGTCGAATATGACTTAATTGATCTTGTTGTTTTCCGGGAAGATGTGCCATCAGAAATAGAAGTGGTGGTGGAAATGAAGAGGTGGATGAGCTCAACAGGTAGTTCTGAAATACCTAAAATTAGAAGTGACTTTGATAAATTAAGAAAATGTAGTCCGGCAAAAGGACTGGCTCTAATAATGTCCTCTAATCCAAAGGGCGTATCAATTAAAGATAATATACAGTATCTTTCTGATGAGCTAGATAGAAATTTAGATTCAGACCTATGGGTATATGAGTCGTTCGATACAATAGGTATAAATGGTGAAGAAAATGTATTTTGGGTGGCCGGTTATAACCCTGCTTATTGATAAGAGTCAGTTGTAAAAAGACATGATTGTTTTCTATAATTTATTATTTGAGTAATTCTTCTAGCTTAAAATCGTTTATTGTATATAGACTTTTTTATTTTAGATAGTGTTTATTTTGTGGTCGTCAATCATTCGTGTAGTTAAGTTGAATTTAGATGGTTCGTAACCAGTTGGATGGAGATTAATATGATCTATCCTGCTTGTTGGTTGTAAACTAGTCATAACTCTCAATAGAGGCAGTCTTCAATCAGGTAGGCGAGAAAAAAATTTTCAAACTTGCTGGCAGAGTATAGGTTGGCTCTACTGACCTTTAGTGGTTGAAGCACATTTAATGCAATAAGCTACTATGATTGGATGCTAATTACTTGAGCGAGAAAAGGAGAAGTTGGTATGGACGCTGCTTCAGTTAAATTCCCAACGTATTCTGAGCTTCAGAAAGTGCTTAAAGATATTGTAAGCGAAAAAAATGGTGGATTTAACTTTAATATGTGGGCAACTATCGTTGATAGGGATGGTGTCGTTAAATTAGTTGCATTTTCAGGCAAGGACCGAGGTGATCAATGGCCTGGGAGCAGAGTTATCTCAGCGCAAAAGGCAAACACGGCGAATGCTTTCAGTCTTCCCGACCTATCACTATCAACGGCCAACCTTTTTTCGGCTGTACAGCCTGGTGGTAGTTTATATGGTTTACAGCATAGCAATCCAGTTGATACAAGTGTCGCTTATGGTGGTTCATCAAATCAAATTGGCACAGAAGATGACCCGATGGTGGGTAAAAAGATCGGAGGAATTAATGTATTTGGTGGCGGTTTAGCTCTGTATAATAAGAATGGAAAGCTTATCGGCGCTCTAGGGGTTAGCGGTGATAGTTCATGTGCAGATCATAATATCGCATGGAAATTGCGCCACAACCTCCAGCTAGATTATGTGCCTTCAGGAGTTAGCCCCAATAAGGATGACAATATTGTCTATGATATTGTTGATGGCGTTAGCGCCAGTGGTTGGGGGCATCCCGCATGTTCTCCCGAATCAGTTGATATAGCCACAAGCTTCTCTAAAATTTATTCGGTTAGAACAAAAAAGTAATTTAGTTTCCAGCAAGAGCAGTATTCTACACTATCCCAATAATGATAATGGCAAGCCGAACGAGGTTTTTATAGATCTGTCCTTATTTGTATTAGTTCAGACCAAATCTGACACATCCTCTTGAAAAAGAGGGGTTTACCGGTTTTGATGAAGGTGCCTAAACCTAAAAACAAAACCAAGGATAAACCCCATGATCCATACTAATGATCGTATCATCAAACACAAGACCGGATTGCTCAATCTTGCAGAAGAGCTTGGCAACATCTCAAAAGCTTGCAAGATGCTT
The DNA here is from genome assembly GCF_052466985.1 of Microbulbifer maximicatervae (SeqCode). Taxonomy (NCBI): domain Bacteria; kingdom Pseudomonadati; phylum Pseudomonadota; class Gammaproteobacteria; order Cellvibrionales; family Microbulbiferaceae; genus Microbulbifer; species Microbulbifer maximicatervae (SeqCode). The sequence continues at coordinate 1,549,880 of NZ_CP174298.1, read as the reverse complement.
GGTGTATCGAGAGACACTTTCTATCGGTACAAGGAAGCTGCTTCAAGTGGCGGTGTGGACGCCCTTCTTGAAAAGAGTCGACGGGTGCCTAACCACAAGAACCGTGTTGACACAGCAATTGAAGAGGCCGTGTTGACTTATGCCCTCCAAGAGCCTGCCCATGGACAGGTTCGAGTCTCCAATGAGCTACGTAAACGTGGCGTATTCGTGTCCCCTAGTGGTGTTCGGAGTATCTGGTTACGGAACGACCTGGCTAACTTCAAGTTACGATTAAAAGCACTTGAAGCCAAGGTGGCTAAGGAGGGGCTAATCCTCACGGAGTCGCAGGTTCAGGCCTTGGAAAGAAAGCGACATGATGATGAAGCCTGCGGGGAAATTGATACTCAACACCCCGGCTATCTAGGTTCTCAGGACACCTTCTATGTAGGAACATTTAAGGGGGTTGGGCGTGTTTACCAACAAACCTATGTCGACACCTATGCAAAGGTAGCCCATTGCAAGTTGTACACCACTAAGACGCCAATCACAGCAGCAGATCTTCTGAATGATCGTGTATTACCGTTTTACGCCATGCATGATCTGCCGGTGTTGCGTATTTTGACTGACCGCGGTACTGAATATTGCGGCAAGCTGGAGCAGCATGATTATCAGTTGTACTTGAATATCAACGAGATAGAACATACCAAGACAAAAGCCAGGCACCCACAAACAAATGGTATCTGTGAGCGCTTCCATAAAACTATATTACAAGAGTTCTACCAGCCATCGTTACGACGAAAGATCTATGGATCAATAGAAGAGCTACAAAAGGATCTGGACGAATGGCTCGTATATTACAATAATGATCGAACTCATCAGGGTAAAAAGTGTTGTGGTCGCACACCGATGGTAACCCTTGAAGAGGGTAAAAGTATCTGGAAGGAGAAACTCGTAAACTGAATTTGACCTGACAGAGTACCTTCTGAAAAACCGGTAACTGTCAGATCAAGTCTGAACTACTACACCTTATTTGATGTTGCCCAACAAGGTAAAGGCTATGGCCCAAAAACTATGAGACTTCAGTGTGAGGAAGTCGAAAAAGTGAAAATTTTTAATCCTGTATCCCGTTGCTACGTAGCAATCCATGCTTTTATTAAGAAACTTTTTAGCGATTTAATTTTTAAGTTGTAGATCGAGACGAGTTTGATGAGTCAATAATGGAATTGCATTATGTTCAGTCAGTTCTGTGGGGCTTTGTCTACGCTGTTTTCTTTTATATATCCCCCTTCACGAAGAACGAGTAGGGGGATATAAAGCTCTACCTTTGCGATTGTGATTATAACTTAAACATTAAGTTTTTTGTTTACTGGCAGATTGCGAATTCTGGTTCCTGTTGCTGCAAATATCGCGTTGGTCAATGCAGGGGCTACGGGTGGCACACCAGGCTCACCAACGCCTGCTGGAGCAGAATTGGCACTCACTACCGTTACCGAAATATCAGGGCACTGCCCCATACGAAGTACAGGGTAATCATGGAAGTTGGACTGCTTAACCTTCCCATCTTCAAAGGCTACCTCTCCCATCATCGCCAAGCTTAAGCCAAAAATCACCGCGCCTTCGGTTTGTGAGACAACTCTATCAGGGTTAACAACAAGTCCAGCATCAATAGCTGCAATTGCTTGCAGTACCTTAAGGTTTGTGTTTTTCACCTCCACCAGAATCGCTATAGCTACATAGCTATTAAAGCTTCGATGAACGGCAAAGCCCCAGCCTTGATTTGACTGGTTAGGTGCAAATTCAGCCATATTCCTTTCAACAATATCAATCACCTGATGGTAGCGACCAACATCGACTGGGTGACGTGATAGATCCTCTCCGTAGTTTCCGTATTTGAACTGTTGACCGGAAAAGTCGATATGCCTAGGTTGGCCCAACATTTCTTTCCACATCTTTGGGCATGATACTTTGGCATTGTGTGCCAGTTCATCCACGAAACTACCAATACCAAAGGCGTGCTGAATATTACTCACTGAGCGCATCCAGCCGATACGGGTATGCGCCAATGCTTTAACCGCTTCACAACGATGACTTGGCACAGTAAATGGAATGTCCACGAAGCCAAGGTCCAGCTCTCCAGCTGAGGGGTACTCCACGTTCTCGGCAAAGGTAGTGCTAATAGATGGAAAGGCGGTACGTTGTAGTATTGCCGTTGGCATTTGATCGCTATCAAGTTTTGCTTGATAAAATTGGACACTAATTGCGTGCATGTAGCCGTTTTGGATATCGTCCTCGCGGCTCCAGCTAACTTTAACCGGCCGTCCAAGCTTTTTAGACAATAGTGCCGCTTCCACACTAAAGTCAGGCTTTGACTTCCTTCCAAAGCCGCCCCCTAATAGCGTGACATTAACTTTCACTTGTTCGTCATTGAGCCCGAGGTTTGCTGCTACATTTTGCTGCGTACTTTGCGGTGTTTGTGTTGATGCCCAGATTTCACAGCCATTTGGTGTAACTGAAGCTACAGCAGCAGGAGCTTCCATCGGTGCGTGGGCCAAATAGGGCACTGTGTATATGGCTTGCTGGGTAGAGTCCTCCGGCCAATCGGTGTTTTCAACTCCTTGTTGGCGAACTAATTTACCAGGCTCCTTGACCCCCTGAATTAACGACTCCATGAAACTTGTGCTGCTGTGGCTATCATTCTTACTGGCAGTCCAAGTTATTTCTAATGCTTTACGCCCTTGCAAGGCACTCCAGGTGTTAGTAGCAATAACTGCTACACCACCTAAAACTTGAAACTTAGGTGGTCCTTTGGGCACAGGTAATTGAATTACATCCACAACCCCGGGAACCTTGCGAGCCAGGGTATCATCTAAACTTTCTACATCACTACCTAGAACCGGGGGCCTGCTTATACTGGCATATAGCATGCCATCTATTTGAATGTCGTAGCCATATCTAGCTCTTCCGGATAGTATATTATCCATGTCGACAATCTTGTGAGATTTGCCGATATGTTTAAAGTCCTTGTTTTCCTTCAGTTTCACGTGGTTCAATTCTGGTATGGGCAGTTTCGCAGCAGCAACTGCTAGCTCTCCATAACTAAAGCTTCTGCCCGACTTTACGTGCACGACTTTATGATTCCTGGCTTCCACTTCTCCGACAGGCACTTGCCATGAGTCTGCTGCAGCTTGTTCCAGCATGGTCCGAGCTATTGCCCCCATTTGTCGCATTTTGTCATAATGCTTACGAATACTGCGTGACCCATCGGTATTCTGGCTTCCATAGCGCTTATCGGCTAACCCTTGAATCACAACGACATGTTGCCAATCAGCCTCAAGCTCATCAGCGAGTATCTGAGGTATCCCGGTTCTAATACCTTGGCCCATCTCTGAACGATGACAGGTAAGATAGACTTTATTGTCTTCGCCAACAGCAACAAACAGGTTTAACCTCGGCTCCTTTCCTTGTGCTATGGCCATCGGACTCCAGCTTATCCCACTTGCACCTAAAGCTAAGCCCCCGCCAGTTGCTCCAAATAGTTTAAGTACATCCCGGCGGCTGAAATTTTTTACAGCTGTAAAGCTACTCATTATTAAGTTCTCTTTTTAGCGGTGTCTTGAATAGCAGCTCGAATTCGTGTGTAGGTACCACAACGGCAAATATTTCCAGCCATGGCAGAGTTAATCTCTTCATCACTTGGTGATGGGTTTTGGGTCAATAGCGCGGCAGCAGTCATAAGCTGGCCAGACTGACAATAGCCACATTGTGGAACGTTATTGTCGCTCCATGCTTGCTTCAATTCAGCAAATTGCAGCCCCTCGATGGTAGTTACTTTCTTGCCTTTGGCTTGCGAAACCGTCGTTAAACATGCTCGCGTCGGCGTTCCGTCCAAGTGGATTGTGCAGGCTCCACACAATCCAGCACCGCAACCATATTTAGTGCCTGTTAATCCAAGCAAATCTCTGATTGCCCACAAAAGTGGCATCTCTGGTGCAACATCTAGTGCGTAACTTTCGTCGTTGATGGTTAAGGTTAACTTCTTATCTGACATTACCCGCTCCTTGATAATCCCGCTAGTAATTGCGTATCGGTGGCGAAATCGCTTCTTTTCGTTAACTGGTTATGACTTGGAAATCTGACTATCGCAGAGCTAGTTTTACGGAAGTACTTATGTAAATTGATACTCTCACTAAAAACTGAAAATAAGCCCTAACTGATATTTTCCACAATCATTTGTTGCCATTTTTCTATATCAGCTCTACGATCTATATCTACGGCGACACCCTCGATCTCAACAATTGATAAAGCATCAAGATTAGATTTCTTTTTCAATAAGTGCTTTGCGCCCGTATCGCCTGTGAGAGATGCGAGATCAGTAAAATCTGAGGAGTTAAATACTGCAGGTACGCCAAAACTATTTTGATATTGGGCGCAGCAAGTTTGCCCATATGACTGCCACACAGTAATTAATTTTTGATAATCATCCAAAGTTACGCCTATGTGATCAGCCAAGGCAATTAGCAAACCATCTACCTTAAGGGCCTCGGCTTCGATAACTGCTTCTTTAATAGAGCTTGCAATACCACTTTGCCAGTTAGTGTTAAATCGTCGGTTCACATCGGAAGACAACAAATTAGCCAGCTTCTCTTGATGCGCTCCCAGAACTACCAATAACTCTACTTTTAGCCCGGTTGATGTTTTTGTGTTTAGGCTGGTTAGTTTATCAAGCGTTTGCAACAGCAGAGGCTGACTCTTAATCTTCCCATTTGAGTCAATCACATCTACTGTTGCTTGTAATTTTATACCATTAAATCTACGACTTTCTCCGGCAGCAAGCAATGCTACCAGTATCCGTTTTGAAGGTTGTCTAGCTGTCTCCCGGATAAATTTATTCACGTTGCGACCTTGTCTAGGGGTAACAATCTAGCTTGATGCAATACTCCGTGACATTGAGCCAGGATGCTCAAAGCAATGGACTCAGGTAGCTCACCACCTAATGCTAAACCTGCCGGTGCGGAAAAGACACCATAGAAATCACTTACTTTTATCCCCGCTCTATCAAGAACTTTATCACGTCTATGTGGAGGGCCGAGCAGCGCAACATAGTGTAGCTTCGTTAGGCTTACGGCTTGTAACGCCTTCGCATCCAAGTCCAAGTTGTGGTGCATCACAATCGCCGCATCAAACTGATTCAGCAGCGATGTAGTCAGCTGTGAATAGGGTTTCTTTAGAATACTTGCACCAGGGAAATCGTAATGACGGGCAAAACTTGCGCGTTCATCAATCACCGTAATGTGCCAGCCTAGTTCTTGAGCAATTTTGACTACTGGCTGAGCATCTAACCCGCCACCAAAAACAGCAATATGGAAGCGGGGTAGGCAGGGAATAATTAATCTCGGATGCAGAGCATCTGCTTTTCCATTTTGTAGTGATAAGGTAGCTTTGGTAGTGCTACCAATCTGGTAGCCCATTGCTTCTGGGGCAATAACTCTCGCAACAAGATCTCTTGAATTGGTATTTTGAATAGGTAACTCCAGTTCGTAGAAAGCGGAGTTTCCCGAGTTCAAATATTCTAAAAGGCAATGTAACTGAAGATATTGGTTTCTATGCGTGAGGGGAAATAAAATTAGTTCTACAATTCCACCACAGCCTAATTGATAGCTAGCATCCGACTCATCACTGGCATCGTAAATCACTTTAATCGAAGTATCATACTGAATAGCGCGTTGAGCGTATCGTTTTAAATCGGCCTCTAAGCAACCACCACTGACTAGGCCAATACTCTTACCTAGTGGGTGAAACAACATCATCGCTCCCGCCTTACGATAAGCTGAGCCCTGAACTTTGGTGATTACGGCAAGTACCCAATCATTCTCAGGCGATGCCTGCCATTCACTTAATAGGGCTTCAATATGGTGCGACATAACTCTGTGCTCGAATACATGAAAAATGACCTACAAACCTATTTGGAACCCAGTAAACTGTAAAACACCACAATTTAGCGATACTCCAAGAATGTGAATAAAATGCAAGGTCGTTCCCAGAAAATGCGGCAGCTGTGCTGTTAAGCGCGATAGTCGGAAATTGATGTGTGCTTTCGTCTAATAATGGGCTGCTTCTATAAGGGTAGAATCTGAGGCGAGGCAGTGGAGATTTGTCCTAAATAGCCCATATCCGATTATTTTCTATTTTGGCTGCCTCTGAAATAGTGGTGCCAGCTCACTGGCTTGTTCCGAGTCGAATCAGTAACTTACTTCCTAGTGATTCTTTGGGTAAGGAAAGGCTTAGTGCGTAGAGGTTTTTGTAACTGATCATTGGTAGAAGAGTAAAGCAAGGCAAAAGGGTAATAGATGTAGAATGGAAAATTACATATTAAGCTGCTAGTGCTGGGAAACCATTGGTTACGTCAATACTTATAAGGTTAACTAAACGTTAGTATTGCAATGCCAGAAAAAATTCGAGATTTATATGAATTCTATCGATAGCCGGTCTTGTTTAAGCGATAAGTAGTGTTTGATTCAAAGATTGTAACAGATAAGGTTAGAATGCGGTGAATTTTAAGTCCGTTTAGTTGTGTTTTGTGGTGTGCCATATAAAGATAAATTGATAAGGATGGTTATGAATACCAAGTCGATTCTCAATTTTCTCATCGCAGGTATAATATTATTTGGTGTTTCAATTCTTGCTGAAAATAGCGGTATTCTAAAGCATGGGGTATTAAAGGTGTGGAATTATCTATTTCGCCGTATCGTGAAGTTCTTGGTTTGAGTTATGTAGTTAATGGGGAGTAATTGTGAAATTTACACAGAGCTTATTGGTTAAGTATTGCCTTGTTTTATTGTTCCTTTTCTACAGTGCGGTAACTCTGGCACAGAACAATAAAATAGATTATTTGGACATTTTGATTCTTGATGGAAAAGTTATCGATGGTTCAGGTAATCCATGGATAAAGCAAGATGTAGGAGTGATCGATGACAAGATAGTCTTTGTAGGGAACGCTGATAGTCTTAGGAGCAAGGCTAAATTAACCATTAATGCTGAGGGGTTATATGTTACTCCTGGGTTTATTGACATGCATAGCCATGCAGGTCTCAATGACCCGCAGGGCAAAAAAATGTTACCCCAGATCTTTCAGGGCGTGACCTCGGTAATTGTTGGTGTAGATGGATTTGGGAAAAATGATGTTCTAGAGCAATATAAAATCGCTGAGGGGGGAGGTGAAAGGCTCAGTGATACCGGTGTCAATATAGGAACCTATGTGGGTTTCAATCAGGCTCGCTTGAACGTTATGGGGATGAATGATAGACCTGCCAGCAATGAAGAGCGTTCAAAAATGACGCAGTATCTTGAAAGTGGTATGCAGCAAGGTGCTTTTGGGGTCTCAACGGGTCTTTTTTACCGACCGGCTTCTTATGCCTCAACAAAAGAAGTGATTGAATCCCTGTCATTCTTAAATAAGTATAAAGCTATTTATGATACCCATGATAGGGATTTGGGGGCAGTTCTAAACGGTATAGGATACGATGCTTCTGTTGCTGAAGCTATCAAAATTGGTTCAGCAATAGATGCGAGAATTATCTTTAGCCATTTTACTCCACAGGGTAAGCATAACGACGGACGAGCTAACGTAGGGATAGATTTGATCAATAATGCCAGGGCGGATGGTGTTCAGGTATTTGCTGCACAACATCCATATACTGCAACGCAGAGTTCATTGCTAGCTTATACTATTCCAGACTGGGCTTTAGCTGGAGGAATGACATCTTTACTTGAACGATTACAAAGTGAAAATCCCCTAAAACGTTTGCACTCAGAACATAGGCAGATGCTTGGTATTCGTGGTGGTCCGGAAAAATTATTATTTACTGATAATAATAAAGACCTCAATGGCAAAACGTTAGCACAAGTATCCGAGGAATTAAATCTAACAACTTTAGATACTGTACTTCATATTGCTAAGGAGCAAAGAGATGCTTCTGTTATGAATCTTGAATTATATGATATGGACAATATTCGCTTATTAGCAACACAGGAATGGATGATGACGAGCTCGGATGGAGGCTCACACGCTGTGCCAGGCCAGCGTGCACATCCTAGAACATTTGGAGCGTTTGCTAAGAAGATAAGGCAGTTTGTTGTTGATGAATCTCTGATTTCTTTACCATTCTTGATTAGGGGGATGACAGCATTGCCCGCGAGCTTCTTAGGTATTCAGGATCGGGGGCGATTGGCTCCTGGATATTATGCCGATATTGCTATCTTTGATTTGGATCAGGTCAATGATCGAGCAACTTACGAAGATCCGCAGCAGTTCGCAGAAGGCTTTATTCATGTATTAGTTAATGGCGAGTTGGCCTTGTACCACGGTGAGATAAAGAGTACAGATTTAGGACAGGTTTTACTTAGGCACCAGCCGCTAGTGAATGAAATGCCAACCGCACTACAAGTTAAAGAAAGTCTCTTAGGTGCTTTTGGAGGGAAGGATTCATTACATAAGATTGAATCTTTAACATCTACAATAGAGTTATCTTCAGAAAGCAAGCCGTTGCGTACAAAAATTCAATATTTAAATTTCTTGAATGAATCCATCGCCGAATATTCAGATCGTGAAAATGTAATTCACTTTGGAGTAGAAGGTCAATACGAACTATTTCAAGGTGGCAATTCAATTGACCCTGAGTCAGCTGCCTATATTAGCTTAAATAAGAAGGATAATTTGCTTCAGGGATTATGGCTTAATTTCCTTTATTTTCTACGTGACCCATCGATGGAAGTGCAGGGTCCATTTGATGTGCCTGAGCACAGAAATGAAAGCTGGTGGAAGCTCGTCTCAGGGGGAAGGATTACCCCTTTACTTGGTATAGACCCTGATACTGGGTATATTAGAAAGGTACTTTATAAAAATGGTGTTTATGTTGAGGAGTTTGATTATAGAAGGGTTGATTCAGGCGTCGTTTGGCCACATCAATTTAAAGTAATAAATAATGGTAAAGTTAGCCTGAGCGGTCGATACAGCACTCTAAAGATTAACTCAGGTTCAGGGCTTGTGGTATTACCATCTTGGTTTCCTGAGAATTAGTTTACTAGGAAAACACATTGCTACTCGCCTATTAATAGATAGTTGGCTACGGTTGGCCCGAGGGTGAGCCTTGCTTGTATTAATTCGGATTTTGATTGGCAGTGTGTTTTCTACAACAGTGGTAATTGGAAGGTCAGATTTGAATTGGTACTTGTAAGTATTTACCGGCTTAAATTATAGCTCGGGCTTTTTGCCGTTTAGTCAGGATTGGCTAATTCAGAAATCCAACCTCAGGTAAGTTAGCTTCCGAGTAAGAGAAATTTTTCACCAATGTCTTTTAGCTATACCTCCATGCGAACAGAGATTTCTCTCAATATAGGCGATAGTTTTGAGCTTTGAATTTTCGCAAAGTCCACTACGTAGCCTTGCAAAGCCTATATCGTCACCTAAGTCTCCACTATAGTATCTGTTTCATCTACTAAGCTCTATACCCCTTTAAAAGAGCATGGTTTTTCATACTTCATTTCGATGGCTTTTTGCTCGCGATATTGGCCGAGTAATGAGATACCTATTCCGGACATAATAATGATACCCCCAATAATTTGAGCGAAGTTGGGAACCTCTTGCAGGATAAGAAAGGCGAAGAAAGTACCGGCTACGGGAGTAATGGCTGTGGCGATAGAGATATCAGCAGAGCTCGCCCCTCCTTGGAGTCCTTTAAACCAGGTGATCTGCCCAAGGACAATAATGATTGCCCCGTATACAAGCATCCACACCCAGAGGAAGGGAGAGAATAGGTCGTCAAAGTGGTGGGGGCCAAATACAGAGAGGACAATGACCGAAAAGAGTATCGCTCCCGCAAGCATACGGAAAGTTGAAAAGACGCCAATAGGGACCCGATCAAGCAGTTTCCGGCTTGCCTGAACCGCAATGACCCCTAAGAGTGTGGCTAAAGCGGTTAAAATTTCTCCAGCTTTGGGGAGGTCTTGAAGAAATTGGTTCATGGCTGGATTTCCAAGATTGAGCATTTTCATACTCATTGGATCTTCCATCGGGGGTTGGTGTAGGACAAAAATTGCAATAACGCCAACCGTTACCACAAGGGCTCCCACTATTGAGAATGCGGTAGGCCTCTCCCGGAACATCAGATAAGCGAACAAAAGTCCCAAGGGAGCATCTAGAGTTGCAATTAAAACGACATTGGTCACTTCTGTGAGCATCAGAGCAATAAAGAAGAAAGCGGGGGCAAGAACTCCAGACATCAAAATAAGCACGAACATGTAAAACCAGTCTTTGAAAGGATACTGCTTTAAGATGCTGAGGCGCCAATCTTTTCTATAGATAATTAAAAGGGTGATACCTGCCAAGAGATTTCCAGCGAACAAGAGGTTGCAAAAAGAGATAGGGTTGTTTCCATTAATGGGGTGGCTGGCACCCAGTTCCCCAATTTTCGCAACGACTGCGTTGGAGGCAGCAAAAATAAGAATCGAAATCCATAACCAAAATCGAGTACTTCTTACGGAAGGTTGATTTTCCATTTGATTTTCCCTGGGCACTACAACATGTTCCACTAAATTTAAGTCGTTCCGCACTAAGTATCCCCCTACAATTAAGTAGTGGTAAGTGGGTCAGTCTGATCTGGATTAGTGTAGACCAATTCTAATAACTGATAGTGCTTGAAAGGAGAGTGTCCACCTATATCAAAATACTGTTGCGAATGCTGCTCTGAGTATTGGGGCAATTCTTACTCATGTTTATTTAGGGATCAGGTTATACCGGAGTTTAGTGAGGAAAATATGACTGTGAAACTCTAGTGCTGGAGACAGGCTCTTAATATGTGCTGCTGGAAGTGGAGCTTACTACAGCAGCGTACTATATTTTAAGTGAAATATAGATGGTTATGAATTTTCCCCTTCTAGAGATGGATAGTGTATTGTACTCCATGAATGGCTGCAAATTAGAGACAAAGCTAATTGTATACTCAGATCGAGACTCTCAATATGTGGCCCAAGGATATTGGATTCTAAAATATAAGAATTAATGCTTGCAATACAAGATTGGTTAGGTGTTCGCTAGTTTCCCTAATTTTTCTTCTGCTTGTTAGTCTTTAAGGTGCGTTTTACGAGTGTTTAAAATTGCATGTTTTCGGGAATTTGCAAATTCTGATTAAGAGTAAAGGTAAGGGTTTCGCTAATACTGACAGCAATTCAATACCCATCTTCCAGACCTACAAATCTGTCTGTTTTATTTAGCTGTTCTGTTGAGGCACAACTTATCGGCAATTAGATGATCTAAGCTAAATCGGCCGGGACCAGTAGTTATTAACCATATAAATAAAATAATATACAAAACTTGGGGTAAATAAAGAAACCAGCTCATCCAGTCTAGTGGTCCAATGCCTTTAGGGATGGCGTGTTCGATTTCAACTGTGGCAATAGCAACAATCATTACAATGGATAGGATAATGGCAGCAAGTGTTGACAGTAGGCCCATAATTAAAAGTAATCCTCCGAAGAACTCTATAGAGGCTAAAACCAGCGCCATAAATTTATGGAAGGGCATTCCTATTTCGCTCATCAAGTTAATAAGGTCTGCATGTTTCTCAGGATCGAATAGTTTGTTATACCCAGATACTGAAAAAAATAGCCCCAGAGATACGCGTGCAACTAAGATGGGCACCCATTCCCAGCTGCGATTACCTATAAGTATTTTTTTAATTAAAGAAGAAGGTTGAGTAAACATATATGCCCTCTTGCATGGTTGCGCCCAAATTATGAGTGCCCAGTAAAGAAGTTTTATGCACCTTAATTTTGGCTTTACACTGTATGGCTAATATTGAACCTAAAATATTTATAGAGCAGTAATCCAAAGACTCCTTAACTTTTCAGACGTAGGCGCAAATAGTGTTTCGGATTATACATTAATTAAATGTGAAATATGCAATGGCAATCTCTAGTGAGCAGTCTCGATTACGTACCGTATTTGAATGTAGCGGATATAGGGCTATCTAAAATTAAAGTAGAAACGTGACACTCCACTATCCCTCAAACATCATAGCCCATTAGCGTGTAAGGGCAAGCCAAAAATACACTGACCTTTATATTGGCGCGATACAGTAAGTCTGTGAATAGTTTGATAGTTCTCCACAAAATCTGCACCCAAGAGTATCCTTACGCTATTTCTTACCCCGCCCTGATAGGAGTCGCTTGAAAGATAGCGATAATAATGGCGACGGAAAAACCGAGTAGTGCTGGCAACAAGAAAGTGGGCTGTTCGTCATGAAAAAAATTAAACGTACGCCGATAGCTCTGACATAAATTCTCCAACTTTTAGAAATTTAAGTGGCTCAGAAATAGAGAGTCTTTAGAGTCAGATTATCTATATGTCATCTTAATTGACCATGCCTGCTTGTTTATTGATCAGGTTTGGTGCGCACAAGGACCCCTTCATGGTGGGGGGTAAGGTATTTAGGAGTCAACTTTTACTAGATTACTTTCTGCTGCCACCGCATCTGATGGAGCGATTGTACCAGATATTTGCCTCTTACTAGTTTGGTGCTTTAGGGTTTCATTTATGATAAAGCTATGGGGCTTGGAAAAATCTCTCTGAATTATGTTCTAATCAAGATAGAATATGCTGTTCTAATGGTAGTTGGCATATGGAAGTTGGTTTTGTTTTTTTGTATCTCACCAAATACATAACCAGGCCATGCCGCGATCGATCTACTGATATTTGCGATTATGCATTGTGTAGAGGTCTGGAGGTTATGAGTAAAAAATTGATTTTTATAATAGCTGTTTTTATGGCTGTGTGTGGGATAGGGTGTGCGAGCCAGGAAGATTTGCTTGATGCTGAGCTTTGGTCCGGCGATCCATATATAAACATTCCTGGTAGCGATGGGGCTACCGAAGATCTTGGGAAAACACCTCGAGCTAAAATGCTGGAGCAGCGAGAGATTGATACACAGAGAAAGAGTAAATTGTCAAAAGATCAAGTCCTAGAGCATTTAATTTTGGGTGAAGATGGGAAGATCAATTTTTAACTTAATACCAGTAACATTCAAAGTTCGGAGCCTCCGGTAAGTCCATAACAAGATCATTGAAGTTGTTTTGGCCACAAAATACGGGGCTCCACAGGACCGGTTACAATTTGCTCTGGTAGCGGTTGGTGGTGGCATAGCCTTTAGGGGGGTTGAGTGATGTTTGGCAAGTTCCAGTTGAACTTGCCCTTGCTAAGTGGGCGGAAGTGATCAGTTTTAAAGCTAAACTCTTTATAGAGGAGTGGTTTCTATACTACTTGCGTATGGGCGACAGTCACACAAAGAGAGACTTTAATATCCTATATTAACCAAATGATTATCCAGGGTAGCTGGTGATCGCACTATATCGTGCGGTAGTGCCAGCCAACCAGGATATAAATCTCGTCCTAGCCATTTACATGGCTTTTACTGAACCTGTATTATTTTTTACCTGTGGCTGGTTATGTTGAAGTCAGCACGATAATCATCGCCTACATCTCTTGCCATTCCCTGCTTCTCATTCCTTTTAAGTTTGTGGTAAATGCTGCTCTAGCCAAATTCTCTCAAAATGTTATCTCAAGCAATTTTTGCTTAATACAGAAGACAGAGTATTAGTTGAGGCTAGTCCAGTAGATAGAATATGGGGCATTGGTCTGGCCCAAGATAATTCTGCGTCAGAAAATCCTAACGATTGGAAAGGCCTTAATCTTTTAGGGTTCGCACTTATGGAAGTGAGAGCCAGGCTAACAGGCATCTAAAATAGCTTGAGGGTGTAGAATAGGGGAAGGTGGGTGCCGAGCTGTCAGTACGAGGTAACTCCTCGGATCACACAAATGCATAGTGCCAAAATTAATTTAGTACTCTAGTTTCTAATTCTTCGCTCAGAGCGGGATTTCCAAGTCGTGAACCTCTAAAGCCAAATCAGCACAAGAAGTTCACGATAACCAGCCCAGGTAGCCTTAGATCCGTGGCAGCCACATTCCCATCGTAGCGGCAAAAATACCAATGGCCATAAACACGGTCAGCGGCACTAGTGTACTGACAAACGCAATCTGGGTACCCTGTGCGGCTCCACGCTTTTGACAGTGAAAATACCATTCCAGCATGGCCAGTGGGAGCAGGTATTGGCCGAAGCCCAGTGCATATAGGAAAGGCCCGGTAAAGGATTTCCAGTCAATCCCCCAGCCGCCGGTTAGCATTGCCCAGCCCATCAAGGCTACACGAAAAAACCACACTGCACTTGCTGCCATAAAAAGGCGCAGGGCCCAGCGACGGTGCGCAGCAAAGCGCCTGGCCATCGCGGTACGCACCGCCAGAAAGGCAAACACCAAAATTAGTATGCCGTCCATGGTGATACTGATCTGCGATACCAGATTACCAATAGTGTGCCGCGTCCAGGTCATGTAGAGCCCCGCGATACTGGCTATGACAGCGGTCAGCAGATAGCTGCGTCCCAGCCAGCGGTGGAAGTTAGGGGCATGGCGCCGCACCGAGGGGATTAGCTGAAGTGGACCACCGCCAATGACAATCGCGGCCAATAGCACGTGGCTCACCGAAGCCAGGTTGCCTAATATATCTCCCTCGCGGAAGCCTGCCGGTAGGTGCAGCCCTTTCAAGCCATGCACTCCTGATTCGGCAATGGGTGGGTAGAAGACGGCCAGGATATAGGCGAAGAAGATCGCATGGCCGATAGCCGCGATGCAGAACCAGGTTTTTACCGACAGGTTAACTGCCCGCCGGGTGTCGAATGGTCGCGGTAGTGTTTGGCTGAGTACAGCGTCGTTCATGGGGTTCTCCAGGCGATTATGGTCCGCATTGGGTCTGAGTTTGCTTGCCGAGCATGTTCTGCTTTTTCAGACCTACGCACATCGGCCGCAGGCAGGAATCGAACTCCCCCAAAAGGTGGAGAGTTTGCCGTATCCATCTCCCCCGAAAGTCCCATGACAGTTGGTTGCCCCTGGTTTAGCATGCGGAAATGAAATCTTCGTCCCTAAGTACGCCTGCGCCGAATCCGCCCAATGCCAGCGCGGAACTGCCCAAGCTCCCTATGTGGCGGCCCTTACGTGGGCCGTTTGAGCGATGGCCGCACCTGACCGACCTGTTTATTGCGTTGCTTATGTTCTTGCTGACGCTTTTGATGTGGTCGCGCAACGGCTCCCCCGAAGTGCTATCCATGCAGAGCCTGTGGGATGTTGTTGCTTTTCAGTGTGCATTCGTTGGCTCCTTCGCTCTGTTGTGGCGTCGCACTCACCCTTGGCAGGTACAGGCCGTTATTCTCGGCGCAACAATATTGCTGGAGCTGGGTTTGCCGGCAGATGGCATCGTGGCTATGGCAATTTCGCTGTATAGCCTCGGTCGTTACGAGGCCAATACCCGGGCTAGCTTTTTTGGCGTTATCGCGACGCTGGTTTTTGTGGCGATTGACCAGGGTATTCCGGTTCAGCCAACTGCAGCAGGCACAGTAACAGTGATGCTGGTATGGGCGCTGTGGTATATCGGCCGCCGGCTGCGCTTTCGCGGTGAATATCTGCGCTTGCTGGAAGAGAGGGCCAAGTATTTGGAGCGGGAGCGCAATGCCGAATCCGAGCGCGCCGTTGTAGCCGAGCGCACTCGAATCGCCCGTGAGATGCATGATGTGGTGGCGCACCAAGTGAGTCTTATGACTGTGCAGGCCGGTGCCGCCAGGGCTATCAGCCGCAATAACCCGCAAGCTGCCAATGAGGCTATGGCTTCTGTAGAGGCGGCTGGCCGTCAGGCCATGGCAGAAATGCGTCATTTACTCGGTGTACTGCGACCGACTAATAACGACACTGCGCTCACTCCGCAACCAGAACTCGGCGATTTGCCAGATCTGATTGAAAAGGTCCGACAGGTGTTAACCCAGGTTGACTATGAGGCCAACGGTGCACTGGAGAAAGTGCCAACCAGCGTCGCGCTCGCCGCCTATCGCATCGTTCAGGAATCCCTCACCAATGTCATCAAGCACGTCGGTGCTGCAGCGCGAGTGCAAGTGAGTGTGCGCGCAGATCACGGCACTCTCACAATTCGAGTGCGCGATGATGGAAATACTCACGGCGAGCGGCCCATGAGGGAAATAGCTATTGATGGGCAGCCAGGCGGTGGGCACGGCATCGCGGGAATGCGCGAGCGCGCGGAACTGCTCGGTGGCTATCTGTATGCGGGTGTAGTCGATGGTGGCGGTTTTGAGTTATATGCACAACTACCTACAGGAATGGTGAAAACATAATGTTGCGAGTGATGGTAGTGGACGACCAGGCTTTGGTGCGACGCGGTTTTGCCCTGATTCTGGATAACCAGCCCGATATCGAGGTGGTCGCCGAGGCCGGTACCGGCGTCGAGGCGATTGAAGCCGCGCGAGTGTACCAGCCGGATATCATCCTAATGGATATCCGTATGCCGGAGATGGACGGGCTGGAATCCACAGCGCGCATCCTGGAAGCTAGTGATGCAACTTGCCGTGTCATTATTTTGACCACGTTCGATCCTGATGAATACGTGTTTCGTGCGCTGCGGGCTGGCGCCAGTGGCTTTGTGCTCAAGGACATTCCCCCAGAGGCGCTGGTACAGGCAGTGCGCACCGTAGCAGAGGGCGGTGCCATGCTTGCACCGGGCATCACCCAACGCTTGATAAGCCAGTTCGCACAGAAACTGGGAACTGGGCGCAACCTGGCAAAGCGACTGGAGCGCCTGACCACCCGGGAGCGTGAAGTACTGGAAGCCATCGCCGCAGGCAAGAGTAATGCAGAGATTGCCGAGACCCTATTTATTGGCCCTGCTACCGTGAAAACCCACGTTTCCAGTTTGCTGTCAAAATTGGAGGTGCGCGATCGTGCGCAGGCAGTCGTATTCGCCTACGAATGTGGCCTGGCCACCGTGGGGGAGCGCGATGTTGGCTTCTAGATCAAAGCCCGCTTTGCAACGCAATGCACTTTATCGCCTTGCCACCTGTGGCACTGTGGTTCTGGGGCTGTTTCTCTTCCTTGGAGCCCAGGGCCACTTTGTTGCCATCTGGCCTTTGGTAACCAGCGATGGGACTGGTTTAGCCCGTCGTTTGATGTTGATGTTACCCGGTGTGATGCTCGCCGGCACGGCGGTGTTGAACCTCCTGCTTTGTAAACCACTTTGGCAAGAGCGTCGCTATGCCCTCAACGTTACTCTCGCGGGTAATTTACTTACTACGAGCTATTTGTTTTACCTAATGATACGCGGGGTTCCCAATCACCCTATTGGTATATTTCTCGCATTGGAGATGTCTTTTGTATTATTGCTCCTAGTAACAAGAACTGGACTGGTATGGCCTATGTCAGCAGAACCGTCGGTTGAGAGGGACATTTAGCAGCACAAGCGCTCGGCGAGTTTCGCTAACATTCAACACCATAAACCTCAAGGTGTTTTAATCAAAAACAACTCCATCGGTTAAAGTGCTTTTGGTGGAGCATCACTTTTTAAGACCCATTTCAAGTAGACTTGAAGCGAACCCTTCCGATAACTTCATGGCTGTTTCGTCGCAGCTCATTTGATAGCTTTCCGAGAAAATTCTCCAGAAGCAACGTATGGCTTCTTTTCAGTTCCAGTTCTGCGACTGAGAGATTTGTTCTAATTTGTAGGTAAACTAGCTCTTTGGGGCGGAGTAGGTGGGCGCGGGATTAGATGATATGAAAGGGCCAGCGGATTAAGTGCTTAATTACCCGAGGGAGGAGAGTGGAAGCAGTTTTGGTGGCTATACTTTATTATGTATAGCAGCTATTTCAATAGCTCGTTAACCTAAACTAGAATCTCTAAAAAATATAGAAAATGGAAAGGGTAGAATTATAGCGGGTCTTGTCCAATGTCTGACTTGAACATCCGTATCAGTTACAGCGGGCTTTTAATTCTCAGAACTTTTTGTGTAATTCGACTTATGAGCTATGAAACTAGATAAAAGCGTGATATATAAGTTTCTGATGGATTAACTGTTATACATCGGAGTGTATTTGAGTATCAAGCGAATAAATCTACTTTCTTGTGCTGCTTTTATTTTAGCTGGTTGTAGTACCGGGCCATACTTAAAACCGAGTGCTCCAATAGGATGGCACAGCACCGAAAACCCGGCATGTTATGGGGCTGAAAAAGTACTAGAGTTCAGTCTTCCTGATTACGATTGGCTGATATTTAGAGTCTTGGCCAAACAACCTACAAAGCGCCACCCAGAAGGTACAAAGTTAATTGCCTATGTAAGGCCTGTCTTGTATAGACATCCTGAGTCAAATGGCACTTGGTCATTATTTCCCTCAGAGCAAGAAAAGAAGACTAAAGAGAGCTTAATCGCCGAACGCAAATCCCAACATATCGAGATCTCATTCTCAAGTGCTGTAGCTACTATCATTTTTCTTGATGGTAGTGAATCCCAAGTTGAGCTGCCATTTTTTCAACAGCCATACCAAATACCATCTGATGAGTCTTATGGGTTCTGGGGACCTGAGGTAGTAATATCTCCTGAAAATCTGGAGTATTTTACGGTAAAACTGCCGCCTCTATTTGTAAATGGTGAAGAAGTTACAATCCCGCCAATCGAATTTAAAGTCAGCGAAAGTACATATGTTCCAGTGCTAAATTGTTAAAGAATAGCGCTTGATAAGTAAAAGTAGAAAATTCTCTACACTGCTACCTTGAGGGTAAATAGATATGAGTAATGAGCTTCCAATTTAAAATATTAGTGTTAATTATATTCTTCCTGTTTGGGGGAATTATGGTGTATGTCGACTCCTGAACTATGATAAGGGATGGATTGAAGCTATTGAGCAACTAGAGTACTACAAAGACTAAAGTCTATTACAGTACTATGTCTTCCAAGTATAAAAGCAGCTGGCTACATACACTAATGAATTCCAGCCCAAAAACTACCGCTTGTACCATGCTGGGTACACATTGTTTCGCCTGGATAAAGGCTTAATATTAAGATTTTGAAGGAGTTCAGAGGTTGTTAAATGGAAAAATTCAACGAAACAACTTTTGTTCTTATTAATCAATTTGCAGGAAAAAGTGCAATTTTAGATACTGTTTTAATAGCTGCAGCAGAGGTCATGCCTTATATTTTTATGCTCGTGATGCTCTATCTATGGTTTGATCCAAGTATAGAAAGAAAAAGGTCCAGCCTGAATTACGGGCTGTCTGTGTTACTCGGTATGTTAATGAGCTATATTATTTCTATTTTTTATTATCAGTCTCGTCCATTTGTGAATAATCTCGGTACACAATTAGTAGAACATGCGCCTGACTCTTCATTTCCTTCAGACCATACTACGTTTATTTTCTCGATGGCTATAATGCTCCTATTTAACAAATCAACCAGGATAATTGGTACTGTTTTGTGCCTGTTGGGTGTTGTTAGTGGCTTGTCCAGAGTTTTTATTGGTGTTCACTATCCCTTAGATATGCTAGGTGCCATTTTGGTGACAATTTCCTCATCAGTTTTCGTATTTAAAATACAATATAAAACTCAATTCCTTTTTAATTTTCTGGTTAAAAAAATACCTGGAAAGAGAGTGGGTTAGAACTAAAAGTAGTTGATGCCTCTCTTGCATTTATAATCTTTACTTTCTATTTATATTTCATATATTAGGTTAAGGGACTGTTAGGGAAGGTGCTGTCATTTTATAGTGAAGAAATAGAAGTGGAATTTTCATTGTTCCTCTCGGTTAATGGTATGCTGAACTGGATTGATGGAAGCGGTGAGATTGTGCTAATCTCAGGTAGGAAATCATAAGGGTTTGTGTTTCTGAAGCTTGGTTAACAGTCGGTTGATATGGATTCCTCCATTTTGTGGTTTTTAATTCCAGCCTCTTTCCAAGTTAGTACGGCTGAGTGGCACACATAACTTGTTCTTACTTAATTTTAACATCCATAGGGGAGGTCTGCTTTAGCTCCTTAAGAAAGATATGTATCTTACTTGTTTACTCTCAAAGTAAAGAGTGGGCATGTGTAAAAATTGGAGAGGAATAGTTTTTTTTTTGGTAAACATAGGTGCCAACTTAATACGATTCCTTTATCTATCGCTCTTTTTACTGTAGGGGCGAGAAGCTTTAGAATTATAGGTAGGCATGGTATATAGATACTGCTTGTTAGTTAATAGTTGTAAGAGGACCGCATGAATAAGGAATTTCTAGATCACATAATTTCGTATATATATTTCCCGTCTTTAGGAGCGTTGCTGTTAGCTACGCTTTTTGCTCCGATAGGACTGAAGGGATTGTCAAAATTCTCTAAATTCGCCCGTTTTTCGGTTGGTGTTTATTTAAGTATCACAATTGCCGCTTGTTCTGCTTTGCTCGCATTTTCATATGGAGGTTGCTTCGAGAACTGTTCTGAGAGCGTAGACGATGAGATTGGTATTTTTATTGCTAGTATAATCAATTTTATAGGTGCAGTATTTGTATTTCGCTTCCTTTCAAAGAACTGGCCTAATAAGCAAAAGCAAGGTGCTGCATAAATGTACTCAGGCTTAAGACATTAGCTGTATAAGGTAAGCTATCGCTGCGTTACTACTTGTGTTTGTGATTCATGTCGCTATTGAACTCATGTATGGTAAATGCTTGCCGTGTTTCTTTTTCTAGTTGTTAGTGGTCTTTATAATCCAGCGCTATACTCGCTTCCGGCATATTCGTGCCTATATAGCTGAGATTGGCGTTATTCGGCACAAATTATTCATCTCTTTCGCGAGAATCAACCAATGAGAAACTTAGCCATATTAGTATTTCAAACACTTGACGGAGTAATGCAAGCACCGAGTTTGCCTGAGGAAGATTTTTCAGGTGGCTTTAGTCATGGAGGCTGGGCCAAGGATTATTGGGATGAAGTCATGGAGCAAGTCGGAAGGGAGGCCATGGCGGAACCTTATGATCTGCTATTAGGACGTAATACGTACAATTTATTTGCCACAAGTTTTTCAAATGCCAAACCTGGAAACCCAGCTGCAGACAAACTTAATCAAGCAAAAAAGTATGTCGTAACATCAGGTAGTGATGATCTCACATGGAATAATTCATTCAAGCTAAAGGGGGCAGATGCGGTCGTCGAGATAACCAAAATTAAGAAAATGAATGGGCCTTTACTACAAGTTCATGGAAGTTGGCAGTTGGTGCAGTCACTTCTAAAGCATAACTTGGTAGATGAGCTTAGGCTTTGGACGTTTCCAGTAGTTGTTGGAGAAGGAAAGCGACTGTTCGAAAGTGGTGAAATTTCATCAAAATACAAACTCATCAATTTTGCGAAGTGCCCCTCAGGGGCTTTTATGCATTTTTACAAATCACTAGATGGCAGGGCTATTTAAAGAGCGTTGTTAAATAGAAACTCACTCATGCGACTATCCTTACTGAGATTGTTGTTGAAATAAAAGCAATATTATCGAATTTACTGCGAATTTATCAAAATGATTAGGTTATATAACCGTAACGATCTGCCTACCATATTGGATATTTGGTTGCAAGCTTCTATTCAAGCTCATGATTTCATACCTTCAGATTTCTGGGAGGCACAGTTAAGTGATATGAGAGATGTTTACATTCCTACATCGGAGACATATGTTTATGAGATGGAAAGTAAAGCAGTAGGCTTTTACTCACTTAGTGGCGATACGCTTGCAGCTATATTTGTTTCTCCCTCTCTACAGGGAAGAGGAGTAGGCAAACAGCTCCTTAACCATGCAAAGTCAAAAAGAGATAGGCTGGTACTTTCTGTTTACAAAGAGAACGTTTCTAGCTATCAGTTTTACTTGTCTCAAGAATTTAAAGTAGTAAAAGAACAAAGAGATGAGCATACTGGTCATCCAGAATACTTAATGAGTACAAAAATATAAAAAGGAGTTCAAGTCGGCTTAGCTTCTGTCGTCTAGCGCGAGGTTATGCATAAGGCGAGAATAAGATATCTCAAATATGAAACCTGAAGAGAAGAATTGTATAGAGAAAAGAGTCAGGAATAGGATCATAGAGGTTCTAGAACTTTTCTCAGATGAATTTAGATTTGATGTTGCAATCGCTAACCTTGAGTTCTGGAGTGATTGGTTTGATGCTAATTCAATAATTCAATTTGATAAAGAGGTATTTGTGAGAGAAGAAATTGAATCTTTATTAGCTGTAAATAAATTCTGGGAGAGAGTTCAGCCAGATTCGAAACCGTCCTCTCAAGAGTGGTGTGATCTGCTTTTTGAGTCAAAGCATGCTTTAAATATATTTCTCAAACGTGGTAAATTTTATGAGTAATTCTTAAAATTTATTGCTGCTTACGTCAGTCATACAGCCTTGTTAATATAAAATTAATAATACATTAAATGTATAATAGCTTTATTCTCTTTGGAGATTTAATCTGATAACTATTCTGCGCGTTGTTGGATGTCGCTCCATGGTAAGGCAGTTTTACTTAAAAAAGATATTTCTAAAATAGAGTTTGTTGTTGATGGAGGCTGAATTATTTTTATGGGTGGCGCGGAGAATATTAGAGAAGAAGTATTCGCAGATGCTAATAGGGCTTAGCTATGAATTGCCATGCCTTTAATCCCCATTTACAGCTCGTATACAGTAAGCCGTTATCGTTAACTGCGTTATAAAGAAACTACTCGTGAAACTTTATGAATTGGAACATGTTATTAGCTATCCGTAATGTGTGACTTAGTAAGTGATTCTTGGTGACGGAATAGAGAAGGAGTCCATATTTGAACTGCTAAAAGACATCACATAGGTGGTTTTGCTATCAGAATTTAAGCGCAGCTTCTGTTGTTTCTCGGATAGAACAGATCTTTCCATAACACGTGGAGTATCGTCATTAAATATAAATTAGGGCAATTTCCGAATTATGAATGTCTCAATTTACAGTGAGTGCTGAACGTTTGTACTAGTTAAAGAGCCTTCTTAGCTCCTCTAGATTTTGTTACATCAGGCTGGCTAGCTTTGGAATTCTAGAGAAGCGTGATATATAGATACTTCACCTGAATTAACCGCCAAGAGTTAATGATTGCCACCTAAGGATTAAAAATGACAAAGTACTTGATAGTTATAATTGCGATACTTGTTACAGGTTGCGCTACTGTAGCTACATCTCATCGACCAAGCGATTACTATAAGGCTGGGGGTAATGAAGCGAATAATGAGCCTCTATTTGGCTCCACTGGTGAATCGTTAGGGGATATAGACATAGACCGCATCCTCAACTATGAGTTAAAGCTTCCTGCACAAAATAGAATTGCAATACTCAAGTTGTCCAATGATAGCTACTGGCGCCATTACTCTAATGATTTTACGCAACTAAATGAAACTATTGCTAGGGACTTTGTAGGGCAGTTGAGAGAGTCTGAAAGGGTTTACGATGCTTCATTCTTACCAAGCATGCTCGTTCCAGAGCAACGTACAGTGCCTTATCTTCGAGAAGCTGCTGCACGCTACCAAGCTGATTTACTATTAGCCTACCGTTCAAGTTGCCGTACTTTTGAGAAGTATAAGTTTATTGATCCGAATGAAACAAAGGCATACTGTTCAGTGGAAGTAGTCTTACTTGATGTTCGGTCGGGTATAGTGCCATTTACGGTTGTGTCAAGTAACGAATTCTCTGCCCGCAAAGAACTCGGTGATACTAATTTCAATGAAACCATAAAGAAGGCAGAGATCGCTGCCGTAGCCGAGTCATTAAAGGATTCCGCAACTCAGCTAACGTCATTTTTAAGCAGTATTGGCACACTGTAGCAAGAACTCTAACTACTATATTCAGGTGGCGCCAGCTTCGCACCTGAAATAAAGATTAGGACTTTCGTCGTATGCGAGAGCCAAAGGATAATTACTGATGGATAATACACAATCATCACTTAGCCTATATGCGAAGCATCTAGGTGCTGCATACTTAATTTATATCGTTTTAGGGATGCTCAATTCATTACTTGTCAAGAAAGGAATATATGATTTTGGGGCTTTTGCTGAGACAGAGGTGAGATTCAGGTTCGCTCAGATTATAGATATAATTATGTTTATCGCTGTTATTTGGGCATCTTGGGCGCAGTACTTGGTTACAAAAACAATCAACAAAAATGTTGCTTTTTTGGCATTGCTTTTCAGGTTTGGAGAAGGGCTTCTTGGCTTTGTAGCAACAATTATTACATTGACAGTTATAGTAGTTTTAAGAAACCAGGAATATTCGAATACATTTCAAGAAGAGCAGCTACATGCGTTAGCGAGTATATTTGTGAATATGAGTGGTTCGATGTGGGATGTTCTTTTAATCATAATGGGCATAGGCGCGACTATTTTCATGTACTTATTTTACGTTTCAAATTACGTGCCTAAGTGGTTGGTTCTTTGGGGGGCTTTCACTTATATGTCGATGGTGGTTTATGGGTTTTCAAATATTTTGTTACTCGAGCCGCCCCAAATATTGAAACACTTCATGCTTCCAGGCGCGTTTTTTGAAATCACATTTGGCCTATGGCTGCTAATCAAAGGAATTAACATCAAACTTAGTTCAGTCGATGCTCCAGGTTTATACAAAAGTAATGTCTGAGTAAGCATTAATGCATGACCGACAAGGCTGTGCAGTTTTTGTACAGTAATCGTATCTTGTTACCAAGCAAAGTTTAATTTCACTAGAGAGGGTTTGGCTAGGGCCTCCTCTCTTGGGGAACTTGCCTTTAACGTCCAATTGTCAAATATTTGGTCGATTCTGATATGGATATAGATCTCTTTTCTTTGGACGCGGAGGGGTTTGGGGATGCCAATGCCCAACGTGACTTCTTTTCATCTCTATTGTCTTGACTGAGGCATGCTCTTAAACTGTTAGACGTGCGCCGGTAGTGCTCTTTGGGATCAAGCTATTTGTTTCCTATTGAAATTTGTGCGTAGGTGAGTATTCCTGAATGGGAAAGACTGATAAGTTAAGTTTGATGGGGGAATGGGGTACGGGGTCTCAGAATAGGAAAAAGCAAATGCCAAGCTGCAAGAGACTTGGGAATCCCTCTATTTGCTAACTTCTGTGAGTCATCGGGCTGACTAACTTTTAAGTTATGGGAAAGTGTGATATTCAGATTGTGCTATTGAACAAACTGCTATCACTTATAGTGTTTAAATACTGGGATTCAGCTTATGTTTCATTTACTGGATCAAGTCCAATGGCTGTATGAAAAACGGACTGCGAATTGCCCTCACTGTGGAGCTGCACACGAGGAGCGTAGATTTGATTGCCATATTTGCGGTACTGATTTCAGCAGCGAAGAAATTGAAACAATGGATGAGCAAAGGATAGCAAATTTCAGGTGTTCGGCAATTTTTGGTTTGCTATTCTTCCCTATATTTATTGCTTTCTTGATTTTATTTTTATTGAATTACCAGTAGCTTGTGATATTAAGTTCACTTAGACTCGTTCCTGGAAAAAATTGAGATTCCTATCGGGCAGTCTATTTGTGTTCCGGCTGCCGTTTATTAAAGCTTTGGGTGTTTATAGCAATGGCACAGGTAAGTCGGTCTAAAGCTACGTTGAGATTGATTGGAGATAAATTGCAACCACAAGAGATTTCAGTGCTATTGGGGTGTGAGGGTACAACTATGTACTCCAAAGGTGAATTAAAGGTTGTAAAAAGAAGTGGTAGAGAATATGTGTGTAAAAGTGGGCACTGGTCTTTGGCAGCAAAGGAATGCAAACCTGAAGACTTAGATGGACAAGTGAAGGAAATTCTTGATCGTTTGACAGATAATATTACCATTTGGGAGGACCTTTCACAAAAATATAGTATTGACCTTTTCTGTGGCATATTTATGGATAAGGGCAATGAGGGTATGAATGTTTCTCCTAAAACACTGTTGGAACTTGGTAGTCGTGGGATAGTGCTTTCACTTGATATTTACGATGGTGCTGATTAGCTCATGCCTAACAAGTGTTTCAAAAATTATGTTTGGCGAGGCATCTTAAGTAGGTCCTATAATTGTAGGGAAAAAGATGGTAATTTCTGAAGAGGTTGTTAAGAGTATCATCAAAGAAACAATGGGATATGTAAATTATCCATACGATAAAAGTATCAGGCGTGATTTTTGAATATTGAAAACGTAGTAAATAATAGAAGAAAATAGTTTCAGGAAAGCCGTTGATTTTGTCATGGAGTTTTATAAAAAGTATGACCAGGAAGCCCCGTTTTTGTCCGTTCGCCACTCTTAATCGATCGCTGTACAGGGCCCTATTGGGGTAATTAAAGTCTAACATCTAATTAAGTTAAGCCCGCACCGAGCGTATGGGCCGCCTTCCGTCGTTATAGCACCAATTAGCATCACCTTGAACTGGTTACTTTTCTTCTCTCCTGATGCGCACGTTGGTCACTTCGTAGTGGAGGTGGAGGGACCTGGGGACGCAGATGCCTCTCTTTGGTTGATTGCAGTTCACTTTCAGCGCTGTGATTGAGATATTCGCCCAGATTCTTAGCCTTTTGCCGGTTCAGAGCTCGATACTCAGTCTATTTGCTGATAATTAAGCTGTGCTTACTACTCTATTTTGTGAGCTTGCAGAATTTTTATGGGGGCGGTGTTCTAGGATCAACCTATCCGTTTCCTAATGACACTCAAGCCGCAGGTAGGTATTCCTTGACAGGGAAGTTCGATGGCGAGCGGGGTTGGGTCCAGAGTAAGGAAAGGCGGGTGCTGGCTTCCTAGAATTTAGGGCATCACTCCAAGCTGTTGAATGCACCTTTAATTTGTGACGTTCATTTAATTAGGAAAAATGGCTCCCTGTATTTGTTTAACGCTACGATCCAACCGCTTATTTTGGCCAGGTTCTACTTATTTGGTGTGTGTCCAGTATTACTGACAGAATTTAAGGAAAAGGTACAGTTGAACAATGTGGTTGTCTTGTGTTATTGATTTGGTACAAATCTCTCGTTTGTAGCTAAGGGGCTTCAAGCAGTGGGAAGTGCTTCTCAGAAATAGCAGGAAACCGATTACATATGATTACACTTCGGCAGTAGACAGCTGTTGGTTTTTTGTCCAAAAAGCAGTTTAAGTAAAATTCCACTCTGGCACCAATTTTACAGCCCGCAAAATCTTGCTGCTCTGACCGAGCGGTCTACTTAATGATAAAATATAATCGATTTTTAGTGATCTCTCTCAAAATGTACTTAGAATGGTCTCACTGGTAAATTGAGGCGCAAATTACCAGGCAGAATATCTTTATGTGACTGACTTCACAGGAGAAACTGCGCCTACTGAATAAGGATGATCAATGAACTCTTTACCTTCATCAGCTACGAGCTTGGGACTTAAAACCTTTGGTCAATCTGGATCTGGTCGTTCGATAGTGGCTAATGACCAGCTCCATCATATGCTGGAAGGGTTTCAGGAACTCAGTCGTATTCCTAGTAGTGAGGGGTATCACGCATTAGCGTTGACTAATGCTGTGAACGGGTTGAGAGGCGGGGCTGTACCGGTTAACTCATATTTGAAGAATGGCAGTGCAACTCGCCGCTGTATTGTTGGAGATGGTTTTGAGATTGAATATGAGTTAATCAATTACTATGGTGGGCCGCAGACTGATGTTGTGATTCTTGATATTCGGTTATTAGGACGAGAAGCGGAGAAGGGAAAGCGAGCTGCCCTTTGGGAAGTTGAGTGGGAATCTGGAGATAGCGGAGGTAGCTGGGCTAGAAAAGAGGAGCCTGCTAAGTTTTTACGTACAAATGGTGCTGTGGCAGGTAAGAAAGATTCACCGTTAAAAATCGGCATTAATGGATATTGTAAAGGTTTAGACCATGCTGCTGAAATTCTGCCATCCCATATCACTCGTGGCGACGCTATAGCATTAGAAAAATTACAAGATAAAGGTTATACCATTTTTTATGTGCCACAAGATGGCGTTACCAAGGCAGGTTGGCGCTTTGTCAAAAACCTGAGGACTGGTACAACGGCTAAGGATATGGAAGCAGCAAGAATTCTTGCCGGACATATGAAAGAAGCACATGACAAAGGCCTCTATGTTGAATGGACAAGTCATAGAGGCGGCTCAAAAGTTATAACCAAAGCAATGGAGTTACTTGCATTAAAGCAGGTTAATGTGGATGAGAAGCAAAAAATCTTCCTTAGCGATGCTACTTCGAGCCATTATGTAGCTGATAACTTGCGCCGTAAGGTGGGTATGAATACTAAGGATTCAACCTGGTATAAAGCCACGCCCGGTGTTGCACAGATTGTCGGTGGTTCTGAATTAGGACTTGGAAAGGTAGCAATGGAGGTAGGTGAGTTGTGCAAGTCACGAACAAGAGAAGCTTTTGCTAATAAACTTGTAGATGCTTTTGATTCTGCTGTAAAACTCTATAAAGGAGCTGATGCGACTGTTGTAACTTTTGCTACTGTAGCGGCTACTTCGGGTCTTTCTTTTGCTGGAGCAAAAGCATTATTTGGGATTCTAGCGGCCGCTACAGCCAATACAACGTTAGCAAGTATTCCAAGCTTAAATGAAAAGTATCATAGTGGGTCAACTATACCCTTGAAGCAATTATTACAGAAAGGTTTGGTAAAAAAATAGGTTTCATATGAATTTTTTGAAAGATGTTTTTCCTCGTGGGCCAAACTTCCGTAGTGCGAGAAGGGTAGAGAAAACTCTATCCGGCTCTAAGCTATCTTTTATGGTGCCTCCTCCAGCGGACCCATTTTCCGCTGTTCAAAAATGGGAGGTAGAGCCTAATGAGTTTGATATTTTTGAAGCTAAACAATTCTGCCCAATTTCATACCGCTCGAGTAAGAATTTGGATGAGAAAATCAAGTTTCCAGATGTAAAGTATTTAAGGATATTCTCTAGTTGTTGGGGGTTTAAGGGCGTGCCGATTATAGGAGGGTATAGTGGCAACGTTAAGCTGATTATAGATGTCAATTCAGTTGAAGATCTGCCTGTAAATGAGAGTTTGTTTGATGTAAGGGTATTGGCAAAAGAAGTTTATCGTAAGTACGAGTTAGAAGATCTCCATGATTTCCATAAAGGATTAAAGGATGATCCATTTGATTTAACCCAGTATCGTTGGCCTAACTATTTGGGACCTGTTAATTGTCAGTGGATCAAGCAGGCCAATAAGTGTTGGCTGTACTTTGAAAGTCAGCCCTTGCGAAGAAAGTTTGACAAGCTTAGCTGGTATACCCCGTTGACAGATAAGCATTTTTTAAGTATTAAGTTTAATATTACACGATCAGCTTCGAATGCCGGTAACGCTTACAGAATAAATCAGTGCGTATCATGGAAAAATTACATTAGTTTTGCACAACGTATTGTAGATTCTTTAGATTTGCGCCTCACTTCTGATTTGTCTGAACGCCTTGTTCAAGTTCAGAAGCAGCCTGGAGCTAAAGAAAAGCCTATTTTAACTTTCTCATCTAAGCAAGTTGAAGATGCAAAGTATGTGATGAGAATGTGGAGTGATTCGGAATATACGGATCCAAGTAAAGAGGAAGGCGAGGATCATAGAGCTTCTACTGACGAAGTTTCTAGTTTTATCGACAAGCGTATTCAGCATAGACCTTTACATAATAGCTATCCTTTGGGGGATAAAATAGAGGTTGTGTCCAGAATTCCCACGGAGCATCTCAGCCAACCCTTAATTTATCAAGGATGATAAATTAAATAGCTTTTATAGGCCATCAAAACACTACTTTAGGCTCCAGGTTGTTTTCTGCGGGGTAACACTCCGCAGATGAGCTTCTCTATTCTTGCGATATCTTGCCTAGATCAGATTACTTTTAAGATTATTTCCATATGGATTTTTTGAAAGATATTTTTCCTCGTGGGCCGAGCTTCCGTAATGCGAGAAGGGTTGAGAAAAGGCTTTCCGGCTCTAAACTTTCCTTTATGGTGCCTCCTTCAGCGGACCCATTTCCCTCTGCTCAAAAATGGGAGGCAGAACCAGAGGAGTTTGATATTTTTGAGGCTAATAATTTTTGCCCAATTTCTTACCGTTCGAGTGATAATTTGGACGATAAAATCAAGTTTCCAGATATTACGTATCTAAGAGTGTTCTCAAGTTGTTGGGGGTTTAAGGGGATGCCCATTATAGGGGGGTATGGTGGTGACATTAGGCTGATTGCCGCAGTTACTTCTATAGAAGATCTCCCTGTTAATGAAAGTTTATTTGATACAAGGGTGTTAGCAAAAGAAGTTTATCGCAGTTATGAGTTAGAAGATCTTCATGATTTTCACTCAGGATTGAAAGACGATCCATTTGATTTAACCCAGTATCGCTGGCCTAACTATTTGGGACCTATTAATTGCCAATGGGTAAAACAGGCTGATAAGAGTTGGCTCTACTTTGAAAGTCAACCTCTTCGTAATAAGCCTGATAAGATTAGCTGGCATACGGCATTGGCAGATAGACTTTTTTTAAGCTTTAGCTTTACTATTACACGTGCACCTTCGCATACAGCTAATGCTTACCGAGCAAGCCAACGTACTTCGTGGGAAAACTACATTAGTTTTGCACAACGCATTGTGAACTCTTTAGATTTACGTCTCACTTCTGATTTATCTGAACGCCTTTTTCAAGTTCAGAAGCAGCCAGGAGCTAAAGATAAGCAGATTTTATCCTTTACTTCCAAGCAAGTTAAAGACGCAAAGTATGTGATGAGAATGTGGAGTGATTCTGGATATACAGCTCCAGGTAAAGGGGTGGATGAGGATCATAGAGCTTCTATTGGTGAGGTTTCTAGTTTTATCGACAAGCGTATTCAGCATAGACCTTTACATAATAGCTATCCTTTGGGGGATAAAATAGAGGTTGTGTCCAGAATTCCCACGGAGCATCTCAGCCAACCCTTAATTTATCAAGGATGATGAATTAAATAGCTTTTATAGGCCATTAAAACACTACTTTAGGCTCCAGGTTGTTTTCTGCGGGGTAACACTCCGCAGATGAGCTTCTCTATTCTTGCGATATCTTGCCTAGATCAGATTACTTTTAAGATTATTTCCATATGGATTTTTCGAAAGATGTTTTTCCTCGTGGGCCAAACTTTCGTAGTGCGAGAAGGATAGAGAAAACTCTATCCGGCTCTAAGCTTTCTTTTATGGTGCCTCCTCCAGCAGATCCATTTTCCTCTATTCAAAAGTGGGAGGTAGAGCCTGACGAATTTGATATTTTAGAGGCTGAGAATTTTCGCCCAATTTCATATTGTTCGGGGAAGGATTTGGATGAAAAAATTGAATTCCCAGCTATTAGGTATCTAAGACTATTCTCAAGCTGTTGGGGTTTTAAGGGGGTGCCCATTATAGGGGGGTATGCGGGCAAAGTTGGGCTGGTAGTTACTGTTACTTCAATAGAGGATCTTCCAGTCAATGAAAGTTTATTTGATACAAGAGTACTGACAAAAGAAGTGTATCGCCGATATGAATTGGGAGACCTTCATAACTTTGATCCAGGTTTAAAAAGCGACCCATTTGATTTAACCGAGTATCGCTGGCCTAGTTATTTGGGGCCCATTAATTGCCAATGGGTAGAGCAGGCGAACAAGAGTTGGTTGTACTTTGAAAGTCAGCCTCTGCGAAATAAGCTTGATAAAGTTAGCTGGCATACTGCACTTACAGATAAGCATTTTTTAAGTTTTAGGTTTAATATTACTCGCTCTGCTTCGAATGCCGGTAATGCATATCGAGTAAGTGAGCGTGTTTCGTGGGAAAATTACATTGGGTTTGTGCAGCGTATTGTAGATTCTTTAGATTTACATCTCACCTCTGATTTGTCTGGTCGTCTTGTTAAAATTCTGGAGCATCCTGAGGCTAATAGTAAGCCGATTTTGTCTTTTACTTCCAAGCAAGTAAACGATGCAAAGTATGTGATGAGAATGTGGAGTAGTTCTGGATATATAGCTCCTGGCAAAGGAAGGGATGATGATAATAGAGCTTCTACTGACGAAGTTTCTAGTTTTATCAATAAACGTATTCAGCCAAGGCCCTTACACAATAGCTACCCTTTGGGGGATAAAATAGAAATTGTGTCAAGAATTTCCACGGAGTATCTTAGTCAACCTTTAATTTATCAAGGATGATAAATTAAATAGCTTTTGTAGGCCATTATAATACTTCTTTAGGTTCCAAGTTGTATTCTGCGGGGTAATACTCCGCAGATGAGCTACTCTATTATTGCAATATCTTGCCTTGATCGTATTTCCTTGAAGATTAGTTTCATATGAATTTTTTGAAAGATGTTTTTCCTCGTGGGCCGAGCTTCCGTAATGCGAGAAGGGTTGAGAAAAGGCTTTCCGGGTCTAAGCTTTCTTTTATGGTGCCCCCTGCTTTTGATCCATTCTCCTCAATTCAGCAGTGGGAAACTGAGCCGGATAGCTTTGATATAGAGGATGTGCAGTCCTACCATCCTCTTGAATACCAATCTGGGGTTAGTATTAAAAATAAAGCACAGTTTAATGCTATCAAAGTTTTAAACTTGTTTTCTACTCGCTGGGGTTTTAAAGGGGTGCCTTTGCTTCAAAGTTATGGGGGGTATATAAATTTCTTTATAAACCTTAATTATATTGATGATCTTCCTGTTAATGAAAGCCTCTTTAATGATGAGGTTTTAGTTCGTGAGGTTTATCGTAGATGTTACCTTACGGATCTGCAAAAAATGCATGAAGGGATTAAAAGTGATCGTTTTGATTTAACACAATATAAATGGCCGGATTATCTATCCCCCCTTAACTGTCAGTGGGTGAATCAAAAGGGCAAAATCTGGTTCTATTTTGAGAGTCAGCCACTCGCAGATGGTGTAGATAAGGTGAGTTGGAATTTGGCTGTCAGTGATAAAGTTTTTCTTTGTTGCCGATTTATTATAAGTCGTGCGGGCTCGAATGCTGGAAATGCATATCGCCTAAATCAAAGAACACCTTGGGATAATTATATTGGGTTTATACAGCGTATAATGGATTCCATGATGTTTGAGTTTTCTCCTGGTCTATCTTGTCGTTATGAAGAGGTTCAAAGTGAGTTGTCGAGATATAGAAAACCAATTGTGCAGTGTACAGCGCAGCAGCTTGAAGAGGCTAAACATGTAATGCAAATGTGGAGTGACGTTGAATACCTAGAGCCTGGTAAAAGCAGGGATGAGAGTCATCGTGCTACAAGGGAGGAGGTTTCAAGTTTTCTTGATAAACGTATTCAGCCAAGACGCTTGCATAATAGCTATCCTCTTGGGGAGAAGATAGATGTTGCTTCAAGGATATCTTTCGATCAAATTGAAAAACCTTTTGTGGCTTCGGGAAAGTTGGGATGAATATTTAGCTTTCATTGGTACTTTTAAGAAGTGCTTTCTGTCAAAGTGATTTTTCAGAGGTTATAGGTTGAGGGGGAGTGTAGGTAGCTATTCTGCTTTTATTTCACTAAAGGCTGAGCTTGTTAATTGGGATGTGTTTCATAGGAATCATAGGGGCCCAATTACATATAATTACACTTGAACAGGAAATAGTTGATTGTTATTTGATCAAAAATCGGTTTTATAAAAATTCCACTCTGGCACCAACTTTACAGACCATAAAATCTTGTTGCTTTGACCGGGTGGCCTCAATAAAAGCAGAATATAATCGACTTAAGAAAATCTCTTCAAATGTACTTAGAATAGCCTGTAAGCCATCAAGCACCCCCCTAAAATGCCAGTCAACTTTTTTCTACTCTCCTGATTTTTAACGATCAGTGTAGTGGTCAACTATTGCCGGACAGTAAGTTAAGTTTTTCTTCCGCTTTTGCAGGCGGTAATATGTCATTGTATTGATGGGGACTCTCTCAGTTGTAGTAAATCATCAAGTAATGGCTGATGTCTCGGCTCGCTTCTGTGATAGAGTTGTAACCGAGAGAGAGTATCCATTCACTTTTCAGACTCCGAAACAGTCTTTCCATTGGTGCATTATCCCAACAATTTCCACGTCGACTCGTGCCCTGGGTCATTCGGTAGCGCTACAGCAGTAGGCGGAACTGATGACTGGTATACTGACAGTCTTGATCCGAGTGGAACATAACTCCATGGGGCTTTCCTCGCTGCTCCCAGGCCATTTCCAGTGATGCCGTATCTGGGTGACCTGAGAGAGCCCACCCAACGATACGGCGAGCATGTATAACGGTAGTTAGGTAACACCAGCTTGAGCCAGCCCAGATATAGGTAATATCGCCACACCAAACTTGATTGGGTTTCTCTACATTAAACTGGCGGTTACAATATTATCTATAGACTTTTCAAGTCAGCTGATTTTGCAAAGGAATAGTTAGTTACTCAAGAAGCGCCAATAAATAAAGTAAAAGCTAAAACCTATCATTAAGCACAAGCAGGCATAAGTGTAAACTAAGTACCATCCCTTTAAGTGATGTTCTCTTGGTACCCATTTCCCGTTCATAACAAGAATGTTGAGTAAAGCAAAGATTGGAGCACAAACGAAAGATAGAGTAGTTACAAAGTCGATTAAGTTCTTTAGCTGGTTGGTAAATAGGGAAATAATAAACCAGCTTATGAGGCTTAGTATAATAAGAGTGGATACGTAGACTCTATTTTCGGGAATCTTAATACTACTCGATGACCTCAAGGCACTTCGCCAAACTTGAGGAAACCCATCGGAGACTGCAAAGGTAGTTGAGAAAAGCGCGATAAAGCAGATAATACTGATTGTTAGATGGCTCCAATCACCTAGAGATTTGGTATAAATATTGATTAGCTGACCAGCAAATATGCCTGCAGATTGAGATAGTTCAATATCTTTCCCAAACATTACTAATGCGCCTAGCCATACAAATACAATAGCTAATATCAAGCTGGTGAAATAACCAACCTTAAAGTCAAATACGAGGGATTTCTTGGCAAACCCTCTATCCGGTCTCTCCTTTATCCTGCGCTCCGACCAAATAGAGTGCCAAACAGAAACTTCAATTGAAGTTGGCATCCAGCCGACTAAGGCGACAACAAATGCGATACTCACAGCTGGTGCCATATCGGCTGTTAAATAGGATTTAGAGGGAAGAAGCCCATATTGACTTATTGCGGCAATGAGAGTGATCAAGCTGGCAATTGCCAGAATGAGGACCATCCACTTTAAGCTTTCATTCAGCCATTTAAATTGGCCAGCAATCAATATTGCACATGTAATGACCAAAATGATGGCAGACCACTCTGAAACATTTAAGATATCGCCAAATAAATTGAGGGCTAAAGCAGCTGTGACGATCGTAACCGCAGCTTGAACAAAGAACATTGTTAGAAATGTGAGAGCCATATAACTATAAAAACCAAGTCGACTGTGTTTTTTATAGCCTTCCAATAAACTCTCACCGGTGACAGCAGCGTACTCTGGTCCGATTTTGAAAAAAGGGTATTTGACTAAATGAGCCAGGAAAATAAAACCAATCAAAGCGAAAGCGTAATCTGCACCAGCGCGAGTAGATTGCACGATATGAGATACGCCAATACTGCTTGCAGCCCAAATAATACCAGGGCCTAGATTTGAGAAAGTACGTTTGAATACATCCATTGAATCAGAACTGCTCGGAATGATTTTGCTCAAAATAGCTCTTAGCCACATCGATAAAGGTTTTAACCTTCAGGGAAAGTTCGCAGCGATGAGGGTAGAGCGCAAAAATAGTTAGTGGCTTTATTGTGAATCTAGGTAGAATCTCAGTGAGCTGGCCAGAGTCGACATAAGATTTGACAGAGTAAAAAGGGGCTTGGATTATTCCTTGTCCCTCAGCAGCCGCCTCATTTAATAGCCTCCCATTGTTAGATTGCCAGGCCCAGGGAAGTTTGATCTTTCTTGTTTCTTCTTTGTCTTGAAATAGCCAATGATCCCCTCGAATACTGTGGTTAAAGAAGAGTAATTGATGCTTCTTTAATGATTCTATGTTTTCAGGGAGTCCATTCTTCTCTATGTAAGAGTCACTTGCCCAGAGCGCTAGCTTAGTTTTTGCGATAGATTGGACGATATAGCTAGAGTCGGGTAATTCTGGTGCGATTCTAAAAACGAGATCGATTTTATTGTCGAGTAAATCGAGTGGGTCATTGCTGAGATGAAAATCCAAGAATACCTGAGGGTATAGATTACGGTAATTGGCAATCAACCCTGAAAAATATTGACTGCCTAGCTCTATGCTGGTCGATATCGACAGTCTGCCTCTAGGCTCCTGATTGTATTCTGACATCGCCTGGTCGACGGAGTGGAGTTTTTTTAATATTGGTGAAACCTGTTTATAGTAATTTTCGCCCGCTTCGGTTATGGATACTTTGCGTGTATTGCGCATTACCAATAGGCAGCCCAGCTCCTCTTCTAACTGCTTAATGTACTTACCGACCATTGCTGCTGAAATGCCGAGCTCGCGAGCAGTAGCTGCAAAGTTTTGCTTTTCGCACACTAAACAGTATGCCTCAAGGGCGTGTAACTTGTTCATTGACTCCCCTGATGGCTAATCCGCTTCTCTTCTTACGGTGGGCATTAGCTGGAGTATACAGACAAACATAATAAACAAATAGTTTATACACTATAAACCAAAGCCACATTTAAAGTGCATCCTAAATGACGCAAAATTTTGCTAGTAGATTAAAAGTCCCACGGTCTCATATTAGATAAGTACATGAAAATAAAACAAATTTTTATTCTGGTGGTTCTATACATTGCTACCAGCGGCGTTGTATCAGCAGAGGATGGAAAGCTAGAGCAAATTTTGCTCATTAACGCCAATATAGTGGATGTTAATTCGCTTAAAGTTGATGAAAACCAGTCGATTCTTATCGAAGGAGATAAGATCAAGAGAATTTCTGCAACGAAAAATCTCTCCAAGGTAAGGGGGGCCAGTGTTGTCGATTTAAAAGGGAAGTTTGTAATCCCTGGCCTGATAGATGCGCATGTCCACCATGCGACAGATCCGGATAGCTGGGATAATTTGTCTATCACTACTGAGCGACTTCGATACCTGCTTCGTGGTGGTGTCACATCTGTGAGAGATATGGGCGGTGATGCACGAGCGTTGGCCTACTTAAAACGTCAAGCAGAGATCGACTCCATCGCTTCGCCAGACATCTACTTTTCAGTCATTATTGGTGGAGAATCCTTCTTCTCGGACCCGAGAACCATTGCCTCAGCTAAAGGGCGTACTCCAGGCCACACAACATGGATGAGAGCGGTAGATCAAAATTCAGATATGGATTCAATAATGCTCCAGGCCATAGGCGCTGGTGCAACAGGCATCAAGGTATATGCTGATGTTGAGGCCGAGACGGTGCCATTACTCGCGAGTGCAGCCAAGAAACATGGTTTAAAAGTCTGGTCGCATGCTTATATAGGCCCCTCCAAACCTTTGGATATTGTCAATGCTGGTGTTGAGACTATTTCACATGCCTCAGATATGTCTGCTCAGCTAGTTGATAACTTCAAAGCATGGCGCAGAAAAACTGCTGAGTTCGATGATTCAACCTGGGAAAAAATGCTGCAAAAGGATAGCTATTTAGACCTTTTTGATGCAATGAAAGAGAACGGTACAATTTTAGATGCGACGCTTACAGTATTTGAAAGAAGGAATACCTTAAACGAAAAGTACAGGCAACTTGATCAGCTCAGTACACAAATGACACAATTTGCCTATCAAAACGGCATCACTATTGCTGCTGGCACGGATGCATTTAGTGACCTTGAAAATGACACTACACCGATGATTCATCATGAGCTTAAGCTGCTCGTAGATGAAATCGGTATGACACCTTTCGAGGCAATTCAAGCTGCAACTATAAATGCTGCGAAAGTGATAGGGATAGAAGGTTCTGTCGGTAGTATTGAAGAAGGAAAGAAAGCAAATATTGTTGTACTTTCAGCAAGTCCCGAAAAGAATATCGAAAATAGCCAATCGATAGCTCATGTGGTTAAGAACGGTCGTTTTATTTTTATTGGCGACGATCCACAGTTGCCTTTCTCCTCTTCACGTGAAGTGAATGGAACCATTTGGTTATCTGGGCAGATCGGTAATTACCCTTCAACTTTAACCTTGGCAGGTGAAAGTCTGGAAGCTCAGATGCATCAAACAATGAAGAATATTGGCCAAGTTCTTGAAAGCAAAAACCTGGATTTTGACGATGTGGTTAAGTGTACTTTGATGCTTGCTGATATTGATGACTGGCCAGCGGCGAACGAAGTCTACCTCCAGTACTTCAACGGAAAGAAACCTGCGAGGAGTGCTTTTGCAGCGAGCGGCCTGGCACTTGATGCCAAAGCTGAGGTGGAGTGTATAGCTTCACGAAGCGCTGATTAATTCTGGAGTGGGGGACTTATGAACGATATAAATAGAAGAGCACTGATTAAATCTCTAGTATCAGGTAGCGTTGGTTCATACTTGGCTATTAACTCGGGTATATTAAATGCCTTTTCTGGAGTTGATGCAGGAAAATCAACGTGGAACCAATACGGTTCATCGATTGTAATTGATGGCCTCAGCGGAGCATTCTCGCTCAGGGAGCCAAGCTCTGAAGAAGTCCTGGGAATATTCAAGAACTCGGGGATTAGTGCCTTGAATATGACAGTCCCCTATCCAGGTGATGACTACACAGAGACTTTAAAGAAGGTTGAAAAAACCAAATCTATCATCGAGCAGAACTCAAACTACTTGAGCTTAATTCATTCTGTATCAGATATCCTGAAAGCGAAGCAGGAGAGTAAGCTCGGTATCATAATGGGTTTCCAATCAACTGAAATGTTTGATGAGTCACTTTCAGGTATTTCAGAATTCGCCAAAATAGGCGTCAAGATAATGCAGGTATCCTACAATGGTCCCTCTATCCTTGGCAGCGGCGGTCTCGTTAAGGAGGATTCAGGGATAACTCCTCTTGGCAAGAAAGCCATAGAGATCATGGAGGCGGAGAAGGTTTTGATCGACCTCTCGCATTCTGGAAAGAAGACAGTGTCCAGTGCAATCAGCCAATCAAAAAGACCGATTGTGATCTCTCATACTGGCTGCAACGCAATTTATGACCACCCTAGAAATAATGATGATGCCGAATTAAAAGCTGCAGCAGACACCGGTGGCTTGGTTGGAATCTATTTAATGCCATTTTTGGAGGGTGGGGAGCATGAAATAAAGGCCGATGTGGTGATAGAACATATACTGCATGCCTATAAAGTATGTGGTGAAGATCATATTGCCATAGGTAGTGACCAAGGCGTAGTACCGGTCAATGATGGCCCTGAGTATCGAGAAAGTATCCGTAAGGAAGTTGAGCGTCGTATTGCGGCTGGAATCTCCGCGCCCGGAGAAACACCAAATCGTCCACCGTTTATTCCTGAGCTGAACTCTGAGCGGCGGATGGAGCTAATTGCCTATAGGCTAAGCCAAAAGGGAATTCCTGATCGAGTGGTAGAAAAAATAATTGGTAAAAACTGGTTGCGTGTTTTTGCTTCGGTATGGAATTAAAGGAAAGTAAGATTAAATGGATAATTATCTAAGGCTTGATGGCGTTCTAATTCGATTGGTGGCTTGTATTACTTTCCTCTTTTCACCTTTGCTTTTTGCTGAAGGACTTAGTACTTATTCCGAATTCCCAAAGAGTTCAAAGACTGAAGTGATTCCTTTCCCGATCGAATTTGCTTCAGATATCACCTTGAATGGTGTTGAAGAGCTTGTGTTTCTGCCTGGTATGTATAAACAAGAAAAAGAGGATTTCTTTAGTTATGCTTTTTCATGGACTCACAAGCCAGAGAAGAACCAAGTTTTTGGGAAGGTCGAAATCCAGGATTTTATAGCCTCCTACTATAGGGGGTTGTACAAGGCCGTCACTCAAGGCAAAGAATATAAGCCGGCTATTACAATTGAGTGGGATGATGGCAAGTATACTGGTCAGATAAAGTGGATTGAGCCATTTGTAACCAAAAAAGAGCAGACCCTCTACTTTAAAGGGAATCAAGTTAACTGTGAAAAAACTGATGAGCTTCGTTGGTACTTTATTGTTTCTCCACAAAATTCCTCTCACCCCGTATGGGTGGAACTCCAGTCGATAAAACCCAAAAACTGTTAGTGATAGAATCCAGTTGCTCTCAACTCGGAAGCCTTACCATTCAACTTAAAATTATCACAAGTCCTAAATCAATCTGTTTGAATAAGTATCAGTCCTGTGCCTGCTACATTAGGTGAGTGTCCAGAATTTCTGTTAACTGTCAGATCAATCCTGAACCACTTCACTTAAAAAGAGGTCATATCCAATCGATATGCTTAGTTTTAGTAGGCACGTATGCTTTCCCAGGCATCTTCAAAACCATTAATAAGCATATAGCCAGAAAGTTTGTTAAAGAGTTAATGGATGTTGGCATTATCCTGTATGTGGTAGCCTTGAGTTGGGGGGCTCCTGCTTACTTAGAGGATGGTAGTGGCTCTTTCCAGATATGTAGCTGCGGATTTGAGTTTGGTTTCGATGATGAACCATCGGCATCCGGTACAAAAATTGACTCTGTCATTGGTAATTGGGAAGTTAAAAGGCATCGTAAGTTACAATACTTATCTTCCAAGTCCGATCAATATAAAGAACTGCTAACAAATTTAAGATGTATCGGTATTGAGCTAAGCACATAGTAAAAGTATGTATCTCTGCCCCCATCGGGTGATTCCGGCGATGTGTATCTTAACTGGTCCTGTATTTCATCTAAAATAGAAAGTGGAGAAGACCTTTAACGTTTGTGTTCAGTAACTTGAAACGAGCTATGCAGCTT
Source organism: Microbulbifer maximicatervae (SeqCode) (assembly GCF_052466985.1). Classification (NCBI taxonomy): domain Bacteria; kingdom Pseudomonadati; phylum Pseudomonadota; class Gammaproteobacteria; order Cellvibrionales; family Microbulbiferaceae; genus Microbulbifer; species Microbulbifer maximicatervae (SeqCode). Next base: position 1,509,172 of record NZ_CP174298.1, on the reverse strand, counting down.
ATCGAACCAATAGTTGAATACATAGGTATATATCACGATATAAATCACCATGACTATCTCAAGCATAAATGCTTCTAGGATAGTCAGATTAAAGCCCCAGGCGATTACTGGCAACGTCAGTACCAACATACCCCCTTCAAACAATAACGCATGCATGGCTCTAACGATAAACGTCTTCTCCGGGTTTTTACGTATATTCAATAAGTACCAGTCAAAGGCGTGATTGAAAACCATATTCCAGACCAGCGCAAACAGTGATAGTCCAGCCGCAAGTACTAGCGATTGGTGTACCTCCAGATCAAACACTGGCACCACCAGTAAGCCACCTGTCAGCAGCAGAAAAAACTCGTAGGAAACCGCATGGAATAAACGATTCTTCAATGATTTAGTCATCAGCCATACTCACTCTGGTTGAGAAAATATGCCTGAATGATATATAGTTATTTTAGGTGGGATAAGTTAGATACTATACCTTAAACAGATAGGTTGGGCGCGTGGCAGTTTCTATTGAGCAACTGGAAGCATTTGTAGCAACCGAGCAGGCTGGCTCGTTCTCAGCGGCTGCACGTAAATGTGGAAAGGCACAGTCGGTAATCAGCTCACTGGTATCGAATCTGGAGGTTGACTTGGGAGTCAATCTATTTGATCGAAGTCAACGATACCCGCGATTGACGGACGCAGGTGAGTCACTGCTGGAACGCGCACGGAATCTTATCGAGCAACGCGAGCGTTTGATGGCGATCGCACAGGGGTTGTCTCTGGATGTCGAGGCCCGGTTGACGTTAGCTATTGCCCAGCATGTGCGGATTAAAAACCTGGGTGGACTCTTTCAAGAGTTTCAGACCAAATATCCAAATGTTCAAATTACGCTCAGAGCGGGAAGTGTTCAGGATGTACAGACCTGGGTCGAACGGGATGTTGCCCAACTCGGGATTATCACGCAGCAAGAAGATGTGCCCACTGGGTGCGATTTCAGAGCCCTGGGCCATCTGAAGCTCACTGGCGTCGCCTGTGCTGAGCACCCGATAGCACAACTTACTGAAGTAACCTGGGAAGACCTGAAACAATACCGACAAATCTTATTGCAGGAGTTTGAGATATCCAGCCAAACTCGCTGGCTGGTGTCTCCCGACGTGTGGAGTGTGTCACGTCTCGATGATGCACTTGACCTTGTCGACGCTAATTTGGGCTGGGCAGTATTGCCACTACACGTGGTTGCGAAGGGGATAGCGGCGAAAAAACTGATACAGCTCCCTCTGGTATTTGAGCAGGAGAAAGAGCTGTCACACGGTGTAGATATTATCTGGTCCAGTAAGCGTCCACTGGGTCCTGCAGCCACTGACTTGATGGAGCGGCTGAGCACAGAGGACGCAATACTGAACAAGGATCAGTCGCTATGAAGCGTTTGACAGATCTCGGGCAAAATCTGTGATGGTTGTATCTGGCTTACCTAACACCTGCCAAGTTTTTTGACTCACTGGTTGCTCCTTTAGCTGTTCTACGTAAGTCAGCATATGTTCCATAAATACTGCCTGCTCCTCGGGCAGTCCCATTTCTGCAATGGCCGCGATAGGGTGAACGGCAATTTCTGTTCCCGGAGAATATGCCTCTACAAACGTTCTGGCCGCCTCTGGTAAAGACATCCCCTTAGTACCCTGAACTGAAAAACTCTGGTTGTAGGCCATCTCATTCCCGATAGCATTACCGATCATCTCTGCCAGATCTGTTGTATTGGTGTAGTAGATAGGGTGGACATGATCGCCGATGATAGAAAATTGGCCGTTCTCGATGAATGTGGGGAAAGAATCCAGGAAGAATGAACAGAAGAAGAAAGTGAAATCAATGCCCGAACTTTTAATGGCCTCTATCCCTGGCTTACGGATTACATTGGTCTTGTACTCAAGTCCCTTGTCCGCAAACTCTGGGTGGAGATAATCAATACCAGCAATCTGCATGATGTGTTGCACACCATTGACCTTTGCAGCCTCCACGATATTAATCACACCTTCACGCTCACTATGAAAGGGTAAAGTCGGGTCGAGTGACGTGGTATTCAGGGTGATATAAAGTGTTTTGGTACCAACTAGTGCAGACACCAGGCTCTCTTTATCCGAGACATCTGCTCCGACAAGCTGGATACTCTCTGGGAGGATAGTGCGAGCACTAATTACGTCCCTCACGATCGCAGTTACCTTTACACCTTTATGATCCAGTTTTCGTGCTACCTGACGACCTAAATGGCCTGTGGCGCCAATAATCGTAATAGTTTTCTGCATGGTTCAACCTTTAAAGCAATGAATGAGGTAGCCCATACTTTGCCCAAGAGATAGAAACTCTTACAGTTATGTACCATCTATCAAACAGATACTACAGCAAGGCTCTCTAGTCCTACTTTTTGTTCATGTTTGATGCGCACGTAGATGTCTCCTCGATAGATGACAAGGGATTATGGGCGGGAGGCATAACTTAACTTATTTTCCAGTTACTTAAACACTGGGAGTGAGGAATTCGTAACAATTTTTAGGTTTTTGCCGGCTCGTTACTTGTGGGTAACCTCATTGACTCATAAAGCATTTCTAAAAATATACAGAGCAAAGAAAGTACAAAAATATAGAAGGTTGCTCTATATCTTTATTTGACATACTTATCAGTTAAAGGTGGTTTCTTGACTCTCTGTATTTTTTTGTGTTGTAGGATATATGAGCTTTAGAATTAGAGAGAAGCATGATATACAGATGTAGCTTTTGAATTAATCGGTAAAGGTACCCGATCGTGTGGTTTTTAAAATTGTCAAGTAAACGCAAGGCCATACGGATCTTCAAAAGGGATTTAAGGCGTAAATTATCAAATGATTGGGGGAATAAGAGAAAGTATTTAGCCTTTGAGGTGGCTAATAGTGTTCAAAACCACTATCCCAAACTGACTAAGTATCAAATGTACGCAATATACATGTGGTCAGATAAAAAGCAGTTTGATAAATATTGTACGGAATCTGGCGTAAGTCTTAGCTCAATCGAGGCCAGGAAAGAAATTGATTCTGTTGTGATTTCTATGAATAGAAGTGATTCATCCCTAGTAGAATCCAATTGTAGCAACGAATTTTCTGACTCAGGAGGTTCGGATTGAGCTCACATTTAAAACGAAAAGGCATACGGTGTAAAAACCGTTGCTTCGATTTGATTTTGCTGTAAGTGCTTTAGGCGTCAAAAATCCTGAGTTCGGAGAGAGAATTAGTGGAAGAAGTAATAGGCGGTGTATTTAGATTTCTCGGTCGATTTATTGTTGAGACTATATTTACAATCATTGTCGAGGTCATGTTCCATTTCCCTGGCAATCTAATTTGTAAACCTTTCACAAAGAAGGGGAGAGAGCCAATTGGGTTTCTGGTGGTGATTGTCAGTATTTCATTTTGGTTGTTAGTAGCTGGATTAGCCTACACAGCATACTTCCTTCTTTCTGGTGAGCCCGGTGCCTAACAAACACAAGTAATATGCTACGGCTCTTCGGGCCTTTTTGGAACAACTTACTTTATGTACATTTTGTACAGTTTACTCAAGAAAAGGCTGGAGCAGGGCGTGGAGATATGTATCTCGTTGCCAAATAAAGTTTAACTTATACAGAGAGGGGTAGGGCCTTCTTCCTTGGGAAGCCTGACCTGGACAACCCCTATAGCCTAATTTTCGTTCGCTTTAGATATAGACATAGATCTCTCACCTGGGGGCGTGGATGCCTATCCTTACTTAATTTCCTATCACTTCTAGCACTATTGCTAAGACGTATGTCCCAGCTTGTAGATTTTTGTCGGTTTGGGGTTGTGGACGTGGATCAGTAAAAGACGGGAATTAGGTACTGGGAAGTTGGGGAGTCGCTTCAAGCTACTGAGTTAACTAATTGGATTCGCTATGGCTCAAATGGCAAAGGGGATCGGGTTTGCGGCTGGCTATGGCTCGTCGTTAAGTATTGAAGTAATATCGCTTACCAACATCGGATTGAAACTTATGGAGTGAGTAAACAAATCTAAACGTTTTGGGCTTTACACGGGATGATGCCTAGGGCACGCAAAATCCACAAACTTGCCAATCAAGTCTATATGAAGAGATTTGATGTGGATGTGGTGCTTAGGAAAGGAAAGCTTGATAATCCGCAGATCGATAAGGTTAGGTCTCGTGAGGACCATCGGCTAATGATGGTGAAAAACAAGAGAGCGGGCGAAGAGAGGCCCAAACGAAACGATATCGTATCCTATCGGATGCCAGGCTCTTCAGAGTCGTATATTTTGACTAAATCGGGTGGGGTATCACTTTTTGATGGTATCAGTAGCAAAGTTCCATTTAGAGAGGGAAAGGATGCTCGGTGGATAATTACCAAAGATGCGAGATTGGAATCAGGATTGTTTATTGCAAAAGATATGTTTCCCGATGCAGAAGGCAATACCCACTACTCGATTGAAGCGGAAATCGATATGCCTGTTTCCGAGTATTTTGAAAAGCTTGCCGCCTTAAAAAAATATATGAGAGTTAGGTGATGTCTTATAACTACAAAGATTTGAACTATATACGAGAAGCTCTTGCTTGCTATGAAGAAAAATTGTGTGATGTTGATATTAACGAATGTGATGATGAAGAAGCTAAAGAGCTTCAAGAAGCTATTCTGTACATGGGACGTTTGAGGGCGCTGACCGAAAGAATGATTGACGAAAGGGAGAATAAGGGCCCCACTTTAACCTCAGTCTAAAGGTCAGGACATAAAGTAAAAAGGTTAAAGTAGTTAAGGCCTCCCTTATGCAGGGAAGACGTATTGAGCTAATTATTTAGACAAATATAGGTACAGGTTGCATCTGCCCTCAATTGCCTAACCTAGGTTTTTGTTTCATGAAGAGATTTATACTCCTGGCATGCAAACTTCTATTGATAACTGCTGTATTTATACTGCTGCTGTTAGTGTCATTTCTAACTACTACGCTATTGGTGCAAGGAGATCAACACCCAGAAAGCTGGGTAATAAACGTCTATGATATTTCTGCTATGGCGATAGTAATTGCCCTTTATATTGCCGTAATGGTATATACGTTCAGAAGATTTATTAAGGCAGAAAAGCGCCTCAGGGAGTAGAAGTATAGTGATGTTATTAGCTTTCGCTGTGTGTCCAAAAGAATTTACGCTTGGGCTTAAGGTAGATTGACCTTTATATATGATGTAGATTGTGGAGATTCGTTTGAAATTTAAAGTAGTAACCTCTAAAGCTGACTATAATAACTATTGTGATTATGTGGTATGTAGTCGTTTGAAATCTCATACATGGATATCGATTCTTAAGAACCTAGTTGTTTGGCTGGCTATCGGTTTAGTTTTTATGTCTTGTGTTCAGTTTAAGAGTGGGAAAATTGAGCTGAGTCCGTTCATATTAGTTATGGTTATATCACTTGCGTTTCTTTTTTATGTTGCTCTTAGTAGGTTTTTGGCTGTAAAAATAGGCGAGTGCTTTACACCAAATAAAGATGGAATAATATTAGGCTCTAAAGAGTATGAGATTACTCCAGAGGGTATTAAAGAAACTTGTCAACATGGCCATAGTTTCTATAGTTGGGCAGTGGTTGAGCAGGTAGAGGAAGTTAATGGGGCAGTTTATGTTTTTGTAGATCAAGCATTAGCTTTGATTTTTACAGCTGAATCATTAGAGCAAATTGATTTTAAAGGTGATCTTTTAGATACATTGAAAATGCATACATAATACACCCAAGATACATTTAGGTCAGAGTGTGGTATCTGGCCTTTTTAAGAAAAATACTATTTGTAGGAAGCGCTAGCTTCTAAATAAAGTAGAGTACATGGGAATCGCCAAGTACAAGGGTAGTTATTTCCAAGATACTGACAGACCAAGGGGGTGAGGTGTATTAGTTCAGACCAAATCTGACACATCCTCTTGAAAAAGAGGGGTTTACCGGTTTTGATGAAGGTGCCTAAACCTAAAAGCAAAACCAAGGATAAACCCCATGATCCATACTAATGATCGCATCATCAAACACAAGACCGGATTGCTAAATCTGGCAGAAGAACTCGGCAATATCTCCAAAGCTTGCAAGATGCTGGGTGTGTCGAGAGACACTTTCTATCGCTATAAGGAAGCCGTTTCAAGTGGCGGTGTGGACGCCCTTCTTGAGAAGAACCGGCGTGTGCCCAACCACAAGAACCGTGTTGACACAGTCATTGAAGAGGCAGTGTTAACTTATGCCCTCCAAGAGCCTGCCCATGGGCAGGTTCGAGTTTCCAATGAACTGCGTAAACGCGGTGTATTTGTGTCCCCTAGTGGCGTTCGGAGTATCTGGTTACGGCATGACCTGGCTAACTTCAAATTGCGATTAAAGGCACTTGAGGCCAAGGTCGCTGAGGAGGGACTGATCCTCACAGAGTCACAGGTTCAGGCTTTGGAGAGAAAACGGCATGATGATGAAGCCTGCGGTGAAATTGATACTCAACACCCAGGTTATCTGGGCTCGCAGGATACCTTCTATGTAGGAACCTTTAAGGGCGTCGGACGTGTTTACCAACAAACCTATGTCGATACCTATGCAAAGGTGGCTCATTGCAAGCTGTACACCACCAAAACGCCAATCACTGCGGCGGACCTCCTGAATGACCGTGTACTACCGTTTTATGCCTTACATGATCTACCAGTGCTGCGTATCCTAACTGATCGCGGTACGGAGTATTGTGGCAAATTGGAACAGCACGACTACCAGTTATATCTAAGTGTGAACGAAATAGAACACACTAAGACAAAAGCCAGACATCCACAAACTAATGGAATCTGTGAGCGCTTCCATAAGACCATTTTACAAGAGTTCTACCAACCCTCATTACGCCGCAAGATCTATGGATCAATAGAAGAGTTACAAACGGATCTGGACGAGTGGCTCACATATTACAATAATGAGAGAACTCATCAGGGTAAGAAGTGTTGCGGTCGAACACCGTTAGCAACTCTTGAAGATGGAAAAAGCATCTGGAAGGAAAAGCTCGTAAACTGAATTTGACCTGACAGAGCATCTCCTGAGAAACCGGTAACTGTCAGATCAAGTCTGAACTACTACAGGTGAGGGAAAGCCCATACTCCCTTAAATTGGAGCAAGGCAATACCAGGTTTTAATTAGCACGTATCTTGCTTGATGTACTTTCCCAAACTTCTTCAAAACCATTAATAAGCATGTAGCCAGAAAATTTGTTAAAGAGTTTATGCATCCAGAACTCTATATCAGTAATTCCCTCTATGACTTTTTGCTCTTCATTATCTTTGATTGCTAAGTCTGTCATTTTCCAAAATGATTCTGTTAATGAAGCTGCCATTTCGTTCGAATTAATTTTTACTTTTGAATTGATAAACTCTTCAAGAAGTTCATCATTCATTTCTTTAGCGTAATGTAAAGCGAGGCTTTTAGCATCAAACTCAGACTCTTTAAATTTAAGCATTTTTATAAGCCTCCAGTTGTAGGTCTGTCATGATGGCCATTCTATCAGATATAGATCTTAGTTTGAAAACGAGTTCATCAACTCGCATTCGTTCTGTTACTGCCAGTAAATAATGAGCGGGGTTGTCAGGGTCTTGTACAAATTTCATTCCAGAAGGGATATGCTGACTGTCCTCTATAATCCAATAGGCACAGTTAACTTTAGTTCCCTTCTTTTGAAATCCGCCTAGAAATTCCATTGTGGAGACAGCATGCTTGACCGTCGATGAGAAAGACAAACCGTGCTCGTCACTGGGTTCAATCCACATAGGATCAGAATTTGAGAATTTGTAGTCACAATGCCTAACCCCTTTACTTATTCCGCCTCTACCATGTGAGCCTTCCTGATATATAGTAGCTTCATTCGGATCTATGACAGTCCTAAAGAATGCTCTCTTCTTTCTCTCCTGTGCTTCTAAATAGATTCTAGATATGCGGTCAGTAATGTCTTGTACAGTTTTTAGCTGATGTTTGAAAGGTATCTTCTTTTTACCCATCTTTGAACTCCATTTCGATGTTATTGATTGTAAGAGCATAACATTTGCCGGGTAGGCAGGTAGTTAATTGCTAGTTCACTACTTGTAGTGGAGACATTCGTCCCAATTCAAAAGTTTTCGCAGGTTCGACATTTTATGATCAATGTGTTTTTCTGCTGATATTCAAGTTGTGGGTGGGTCTTCTTTGGTTGGGAAGCGGTTGCTGCAGACGCAGAATTAGGAAAATCCTTTGGGGTTTGGGAATCTCTATGATCTGTTGTGTTTACTCTGTATTTATAGCTTTGGTGCCAATTTAATTACCGTTGCTTAATTTTTGTTCCTTTCAATTCATTCTTATATCTCTTCTCGGTGGCGGGTGGAGCTTATATTGCTGAGGGCCCAGGATCGCCACCGCCCACAAAATGTTTCTCATACAAAACTCTTGGTTGTTCTTGCTATTCTGCGTAGCAAGTTGCAATCTAGTAGATCAAGCTGCCTATACACCCAAGCAGTCAGACAAGATTGAGATCGGTATAAATAATGATCAGATGCAACCTTTCCCGCTATATGGGTGAGCAAAAAATGAACATTTCTGATGTTGCTCGCCAGACTAGTCTGAATCGAAGCACCATTTCATTGCTCTACCACGAGAAAGCGACCCGAGTAGACCTCGAGGCACTAGAGAAACTCTGCAAAATTTTTGACTGCAGTGTCGGCGAGATGCTGGAGATTAGTGCGGAGGTAAAGTCATAAATGGATAAATTCTGGAAGCAAATCACCCCGTCAGATTTTGCTTGGGAACGTGAGGCACTGGAATTTGTCAAGCAAGTCCTGCCAGATCACGACCCGTACCGAGCTTGGTCAAATTTTGAGTTTATCGCCTTGGATGGCTCCATCAATGAGATTGACTTGATGGTGCTCACTCCCAAGGGGTTGTTCCTTATTGAAATTAAATCCCATCCTGGTGTGATGAAGGGTGATGCAGGGACCTGGGTGTGGGAAAAGCCCGATGGTGGGCGCAAGGTTTTTGATAACCCCCGTATCCTTACAGATCGCAAAGCTAAAAAGCTGGCATCTTTACTGCAGGTGCAGCCTTCTGCCAAGCGTAGTAAAGAGCGTATTCCATTTATCAATGCACTTGTGTTCCTATCGGCCGAAAATCTGATCAACAAGCTCGAAGGCCCAGCCCGTATCAACGTCTGTACACGTGATAACTTCTATAACGACATTACTTATATGGATGAGAGCTGGCGTCATCGCCGGTTAAACACCCCAGTGGCTAAGATGCTATCCCGCGCTGTAGAGGATGCAGGGATAAAAGAGTCTGTCCGAATGCGGCGGGTGGGACACTATGAACTCACAGATCTACTAGATGAGGCGGATCACTTCCAGGAGTGGTTTGCCATACACTCTGACCTGGGGGTGGAGCGCAAAGTGCGGATCTATCTGACCTATGGCAAGCCGGAAGATGAGGCTAAGCGTCTGCAAAAAGCGGCAAAGCTGGAATTCCGACTGCTCGAAGGTATCGAACACCCCGGTATTCTTAAAGCCAAAGACTATCAACAGCACGATCATGGCCCGGCACTGGTGTATGAGTATGACCCCACCGCATTCCGGCTCGACCACATGTTATTGCATCTCAACAACGTAACGCGCCTGGATACCATGCAGGCCCTTAGCCTGTTGCGCCTAATAGCCGAAGCTGTCCAACATGCCCACAAACAAAAGCTCTATCACCGAGCGTTAAGCCCGCAGAGTATTTTGGTGAAGCAGCTCGACGACGATAAATACAGTATCAAAATCGCCAACTGGTCTACGGCAGAGCGGGTGTTTGAGGCCGAGACCCGTCAGATCAGTGCTTTTAGTCACCTCAGCCGTATGGTACAGGAAGAGGCTGGTCCCTATGTTGCGCTGGAAGCACATGCCAGTGGCGAGGCCGATGGCGTTCATATGGATGTCTTCTCGCTCGGCGCAATTGCTTATCACCTGTTTACTGGCAAGAAACCTGCTGAAAGTGACCTGGAGCTGCAGGACAAGCTCAGTCGAGGTAGTGGCTTGCAGATTACCGATGAGATCAACGGTGCCAGTGAGATGCTGCAGTACCTAGTGGAATATGCCACCCATCCCGATCTTAGCTGTCGTCTCGAATCCGTTGATGACGTGATCGACTGTCTCGATGAGATTGAAGAGGAAATCACCCGTCCAGAGACACAGCGCAATAGTGACCCAACAGAGGCCCTGAAGGGCGACACCTTCGAGGGTGGCATTACTGTCAAGAAACGCCTAGGTAAAGGCGCAAGCTCGGTTGTCTTTCTGGTCGACCACCAAGGGCAGGAGCGAGTACTAAAAATCGCATCTACCCAAGAGCACAACCGCCGGTTGATGCAAGAGGGTGAGACCCTGGGGAAGCTTCGGCATCAGTCTATCGTCGCCTATCATAAAACAGTGGATATCGTCGGTCACACTTCGCTGCTGATCGACTACACCAGCGAAGGTACCCTTGCGCAGCGAATCCGCAGTATTGGTGCGGTACAGCTTGAGCTGTTAGAGCGATTTGGTGATGACCTACTTAGCGCTGTTGCCCATCTGGAAGACCAAGCTATAGTTCACCGCGACCTCAAACCCGAGAATATTGGTTTGGTGAAGCAGGGCAGCCAGCTGCATCTGGTGTTGTTTGATTTCTCCCTATCTAATGTCAGCTCTGACAATATTACCTCGGGCACCGTCGCCTACATGGACCCATTTATCCGCGATGCAGGACGTCGCCGCTGGGATGATTTTGCCGAGCGATTCTCCGCAGCGCTCACTCTCTACGAAATGGCGGCAGGCGCATTGCCCGGCTGGGCATCGACCGAGGGTTTGCCCCCGCAAATTGAAGGTGAGTTAGATATAGATCGTACGGTATTTGATCCCACCATCCGTGACCGAATGGTGAGCTTTTTTAAAAAAGCGCTGGTGCGTGATGTTCGTGAACGTTTTGCCAATGCAGGGGATATGCTTCGCGCCTGGCGCGAGGTTTTTCACGAAGCCCGCAAAGACTCTCAGCACCCAACAGTTCATGACAGTGACAAAACCTGTCCGGTATCCGAGGCACAGCTGGATACACAAATTGGCTTGCTGAAGTTGTCGCCACAAGCTTTGGATACCCTGAGCCGCAAAAACATCAACACAGTGGCTGACCTGATCAAACTTAGCCGTAGCCGAGTTCGAGTGTGGACCGGAGTGGGGGTGAAGACTCGTACCGAGCTTTCTGAAGTCATAGGGCAATTACAGAGCCGTTTAGTCGATAGCCTCCAAGCCAGGACGTTAGAAACAGCAGATGCGAGTGTCGTTAGCGTTGACCGCATTTTTAGCTCAGTTATGCCCAAGGTTACTAAGGCTACTGACCAAACCAAGCTGCGCTTCTTGAATGAATATCTCGGTCGCCTGGATGGTGAAATTCCCAAGGGGATTCACAATGTTCATTGGCCAACAGCAGCCAAGCTCAGTGCCCATGTCGGTATAGAAACCGGTGAGGTCAGGGAGCTTACCGCCAAGGTGCTATCTCAATGGGGTAAGGTCAAAGCTGTCACAGAACTGCGTGATGAAATCATTGAGCTACTGGACGAGAACGGTGGTGTGATGACTGCCATTGAACTGGCAGACGCAGTGCTGCTGCGTCGAGGCTCAGTTCAGGATAGCCCGCTTCGTGAGCGTTGGGCTCAAGCTGTTGTTCGGGTGGCTGTAGAGACCGAGCTCAGCAAGCAGGAGCCACGCTGGATGTTGCGTCGTTCTGGTAATCGATTCCTGATTGCTGATGACCGCAATGCAATGGGAGAAGAGCTGGCAGACTACTCCAATGATTTGGGTGAGCTGGCTGACGAGTGTGCCGAGGCTCAGCCCCTGTTATCACCCGTTCGCGCATTGGAAAAAATCCGAGCAGTACCAGCCCCCGAATCTTTTAATGGCCTTAGTAATCATCGCCTTTTGCGTTTGGCGGCGGCAGCTTCGCAAAGTGCAGCGCTATCCAGTCGAGCAGAGTTCTATCCGCGAAACATGAAAGCAGCACTGGCGCTCGAATTGGCTCAAGGTGCATTACTGGGTAGTAAAGCTCTAAATGTTGCTGATGTGCAGGCCCGTGTAGCGGGGCGGTATCCGTCAGCCGAGAAATTACCTGGGCGACCAGAGCTTGATGCTCTTGTACAGAAATTGGATTTAGGTTTCGAATGGGACGGTAACTATCAATTTCCTGCCGGTAGTAACAAGCCCAATGGTGCCTACTGTTTACCGATTGTAGGTCTCACAGCCTTGGCCTCGAAAACAAAAACTCAATACCACTATACACGCAAGACTGATTTGGATGGTGCCAGCTTACAAGCCATTCGTACTGTTAATCATGAAATTGCTACAGCGGTGAGTTCTGCGCGGTTCCTTGCCTTAACGGTTAAGCCTCGCCAGTTGCAGGCAGTAAAAGACAGGCTATGCCAAGAATACCCATTAAAGCATGTTAGCTTTGACGAGCTGTTATTACGCCACCTGCATCAAATCTGCGATGGGATGCCAAAGCCTCCAGATTGGAATGTCGTGCTTAAGGCTGATGCTGCAGAAAAAAATTCAAAAAACTGGCAGAACTTGCAGCGCTTGGTGCAGCAGGCATTACCAGCTATGGCGGAAGAAATTAAAAGCGCAGGCCAACCTGTATTACTGACGGAGCCCGGTTTGATAGCGCGGTACAACTTGGTTAGTACCTGGTTGAGTGATCTTCGCCACCACTTGATGAACTTTGATGACGCCTATGGGCTCATCTTATTGATTGCTGCCGATGCTCAAAGTGCTGCTGCCTCGATAGATGGTGTAACTGTGCCGCTAGGGGCGGGTAGTAGTGAGTTCTCACGGATATCCAGCGGTTGGCTAGAGCTAGATGTAGATGAATTAAGTATTGAGCAGGCTTAATTAGCCGTTCATATAAATAACGGAGTCAGATATAGCATCTGATGAAAACTAGCGAAGATTTAGAAAAAGCAGACGCTAGAAAATGGAAAAATAATGATCGATAGAAATGCTTTATTAAAAGACCTCCAGGGTGAACTGCCAAAAATCGAAAAGGATATTTTGGCTTATAGCGAATCTCGTGATGATTTGACTGTACACCTTCAGGAGGAATACGAAAAAGCCCGTGAGGCAGGCCGTACGGCTGAGCATTTTGTTGCCTGGCGTGAGGCGCAGATTACTCAGGCGGCTGTGGCCTGGGTGCTGAGCTGTGTGTTTGTGCGTTTTCTAGAGGATAACGAGCTGCTGACAGAGCCTGTGTTAGCAGGCCCCGTTGATAGTGCCCAGGGAGAAAAACGACTTGATCATGCAAAGCAGCGGATGGTCGCTTATTTCAATGAAAACCCTACGCACGAAGAGCGTGAGTATCTGTTCAGTCTGTTTGAGGATTTAGAGAAATTTCCAGTTATCGCTGAGCTATTAGATCATCGTCATAACCCCTTATGGCAGATTCCGGTCTCTGCGGATGGTGCAAAACAGTTAATCGATTTCTTTCAGAAGATTGATGCGGAAAGTGGTGAGGTTATTCACGATTTTACCGATAGTGAATGGGATACACGTTTTCTTGGAGATTTGTATCAGGATCTATCTGAATCAGTGCGCAAGCGCTATGCACTACTGCAAACCCCAGAGTTTGTTGAAAGCTTTATTCTCGATTACACCCTTGAAAAAGCGAAGGATACCTTTGGTCTACCTGGTCTTCGTTTAATCGATCCTACCTGTGGTTCCGGCCACTTTTTGTTAACGACCTTCGAGCGAGTATTTGATGATTGGGTAAAACGCGAACCAGCAACAAATACAAGAGAATTAGCGCAGCGAGCATTGGATGTAGTCCATGGAGTAGATATTAACCCTTATGCTATTGCTATTTGCCGTTTTCGTTTATTGATTGCCTCCATGAAGGCTTCTGGTGCAAATAAAGTGAAAGATGCACCTAATTTTCATTTTAATTTGGCTTGTGGCGATTCGTTATTGCATGGTTATCGATTTGAATGGCAGGGGCAGGGGTTACAAACCAATTTGTTGGATGAAGATCCAGTTAAGCATGTATTGGAGGTAGAAGATAAAGAAAAGCTCTTGAAGATTCTTGGGCAGCGATACCATGCGGTTGTAGGGAATCCTCCATATATTGTTGTTAGAGACAAGGCTCTTAACCAAGCATATAGGGATCGCTACCCGACCTGCCATAGACAATACTCTTTAGGGGTTCCATTTACAGAACGTTTTTTTGATTTGACTATTTCCCCAGGCGATGGATTACCTGCTGGATTTATGGGGATGATAACAGCCAATAGTTTCATGAAACGGGAGTTCGGGACCAAGCTTATTGAAGAGTATTTAATTAGGAGAGATTTAACACATATTATTGATACGTCTGGAGCATATATCCCTGGGCACGGAACGCCGACAGTAATTCTTTTTGCTAGAAATCAAGAGTCTAAACCGGATAAAAAAATCAGGGTGGCGCTTGGAGTCAGAGCGGAGCCAAAAACACCTGATAACCCTGCATTTGGGAAGGTCTGGAGTGCGATTGAGTGCGGGATTGATAAAGTTGGAGACGACAATGAGTTCGTGTCAATTGAAGATCGTGATCGGGAAAGTTATAGCGTTCACCCTTGGAGTTTAACTGGAGGGGGGGCAAGTGAAACAAAGTCTCTAATTGATGAAAACTCAGCGGGGAGTTTGGGAGATGTAGCTCCCGTTATTGGTCGTATGATGCATACTGCTTGTGATGATGCTTACTTTGCGCCACTGGATGCTTGGACTAGATATACAGGAGACAATCGTTGGTCGATTGGAGTTGTGGAAGGGGAGTTTGTAAGAGACTGGGAGTTGAAATTAAAGACAGGCTGTATTTTTCCATATGATGATGATTTAAATCCAACCTTAAATCTTCCAGATGTGAAGCTGAGGTCAGTCCTTTGGCCCAATAAGCAAGTCTTGCGAAATCGTCGTGAGCCGAATGGGTTTCAAGAGGAGATTGGGCTTATATGGTTTGAGTGGAGCAGATTTCAGAAAGAGAGATTTCTGAGCGAGATGTCGATAAGTTTCGCTGAGGTCGCTAGTCATAACCACTTTGTTCTTGATCGAGGAGGTAAGGTTTTTAAGCAGACAGCTCCGATAATTAAGCTTAATAGCGAAGCAACTCAAGAAGACTACCTTTCGATGACAGCTTATCTTAATTCATCGTTGTCTTGTTTTTACATGAAGCAAATTTGTCATCAAAAGCAGATGACAGGTGGGGATGGAGTACGGATTGAGTTTGTTTCAAAAGTTCCTTATCAGTTTTCTGGAACTGCGCTAAAAAAGATTCCCCTGCCTCGTGAGATGAAAGAAGGGGAATTTAGATGTTCCATTTTGGCATTGTCTAAGCTGGCAGATAGCCTCGCTGCTGAGTGTGGCAATTTGTCGGGCGACTGGGTTTTAGAAAATGCTTTAGAAAATGGTGTTGATTTAGAAAACTCTTGGAATGAGGCATTGAGTAAGCGGAAGGTAATACGTTCTAAGCAGGTTATTGTTCAAGAAGAGATTGATTGGTCATGTTACTGGGCATTTGGCTTGGTTGATAAAAGCTTTCTTTTCAATATTGAAGAGTGGCTTGGTGTTGATGTGAATGTTGGTCAGAGACCGTTTGAAATACTTTCTCAGCTAAATCAGGATGGTTTTGACGTCCCTAACGAAATTCCTAAGGAATGGCCTAAAACTATGAAAGAGGCTTGGCGTTCTCGTATAAAGGCGATTCAAGATGTCAAAGAAATTCGAGTCATAGAAGATCCTCACTATAAACGTCGATGGATTGGGCGGCAGGGGCTGTTCAATAAGTCCGCAAAGTTAGATGAATTTAGTCTTTCATGTAAAGCTTGGATGTTACGATCACTAGAATTTAACTATTTAAGGAATAGCGATGAATTAACAACCTGTGCAAGCTTGGCTGATAGGGTAAGAGGCGATAAGGACTTTGTTAAGGTGGCTTCCTTTTATAAAGGTGATGAGCTTTTTGACTTTCAGCAGTTGATCAGCGATTTGGTTTCTGAAAGCAATGTTCCTCAATTCTCTTCAGGCCGATACAAGCCCAAGGCAATGAAGAAATTTCGAGCTTGGCAGGAAACATGGAAAAAGCAACGCCAGGAGGATGAAATTGATGTGGAGTTTGGTGTTGATCAGCCCCTTTCGGAATCAGATTCAATTGATCCAGATAAGCTTGCAGTATATGAGAATGCAAAAAAGCAGGCAGAATCAAAAAAAGCTAATGCGGTTGGGGCTATTCCAATTCCTCCAAAATATATAGCTGGTGATTTTCGAAAATCTAGCTATTGGCCCTTGCGTGGCAAACTCGATGTGCCCAAAGAGCGTTTCTTCAGTCTGCCTGGCTGCGAAAAAGAAGGTGATTCCACTCTGGTCATTGGCTGGGCGGGTATGAATCACCTGCAGCGTGCGCAGGCCATCGCCTCTTGGTATATCGATAGAAAAGAGGGTGAAGGCTGGCAGGCTGACAAACTCACCCCCATGTTGGTTGCTATCGATGAATTAATCCCCTGGCTCAAACAGTGGCACAACGAAATTGATCCTGAGTTTGGTGAGCGTATGGGTGATTACTATGAAGGGTTCCTGCTTGAAGAACTCCGTCAATTGAATGTCAGTCGTGATGAATTGCTCAATTGGGAGCCGCCTGCGCCTGCTCGGGCTCGTCGTGGCCGAGCCCGCAGAACCGTTGCTGAATAAAAGATAGGAAATAGATAGATGACGCTCATTAAAGAACTTATCGACATCCCCGAAAAGGTTCAGCACGGTGATTTCGTTTTAAACCTCTCTACCGGTCTGGCAGAGGAGGCAGTTAGTCAAACTTTAGAGCAGTATGTTGTTACCCCGCAGTTGGCCAAGTCCTTCGACAATGCTTTGAGCTTTATTAAGAGCACTGTGGTGGGTAATCAAAACCTGCAGAAAGGGGCTTATCTCCACGGCAGTTTCGGTTCTGGTAAATCACACTTTATGGCGGTTCTGCATTTGTTACTGCAGAAGAATCCACAGGCCAGGGCTATCAATGAACTAGCACCCGTCGTTAGCAAGAATGATGAGTGGCTGCAGAAAACCAATATTCTGTTGGTGCCTTATCACATGATTGGTAAGGCAAGTATTGAGGCGGGCGTGCTAGGTGGTTATGCAGAGCATATAAAACACCTTCACCCTGATGCGCCTGTCCCTGGTTTTTACATGAGTAAACGTTTGTTTGAAGACGCTAAACAGATGCGTACGAAGGTGGGGGATACAGCCTTTTTCGAAGGGTTAAATGCTGACCAAGCCGAAAGCGAAGATGATGGTTGGGGAAGCCTTTCCAGCGGTTGGGATGCTGTCAGCTTTGACGCGGTGGTTAATGAACAGTCTAGTCAGGAAGATAAAGATCGTTTGGTCGGTGATCTGGTGGGCACCTATTTCAGCTCAATGGCGGATATGGCAAACACAGAGTACGGCGGCTATGTCGACTTTGATGAAGGTCTCCGCATTATGACAGAGCATGCCAAATCCCTTGGTTATGAGGCTGTTGTGTTGTTCCTCGATGAGTTGATCCTCTGGCTGGCTAGCCATCTTTCAGATCAGCGCTTTATCGCCAGGAATATCCAGAAGGTCGTTAAGCTGGTGGAAGCGAGTGTTAAACGAGCTCTGCCGGTGGCGAGCTTTATTGCTCGTCAGCGAGATCTGCGTGAGTTTGTTGGTGATCAATATACCGGTACAGAACAGCAGGTATTGAGTGATTCACTGAAATACTGGGATGGCCGCTTTCACACCATTACCCTCGAAGACCGAAACTTACCCGTTATTGCCGAGAAGCGTCTCTTGAACCCAGTGAGTGAGGCAGCGAGAAATCAAATCTCTGACGCCTTTAATGCGATGGACGCCAAGATGAAGGAGGAGGTGAACACTATCCTGCTCACCAACCAGGGTGACCGGGATATGTTCCGATCACTCTATCCCTTCAGCCCTGCACTGGTCCAAGCGCTAGTAGCTCTATCCTCGGCACTGCAACGCGAGCGTACTGCTCTGAAAGTAATGTTGATGCTGTTGGTGGAGCAACGTGACACTCTGGAGTTGGGTAACTGTATTCCAGTGGGTGATTTGTATGACGTAATTGGGTCCGAGGCTGAGCCTTTCTCAGAAGCAATGCGCTTACATTTTGACAATGCGAAGAGTTTGTTTACTCGTAAACTGGTTCCGTTGTTGGAGGAAGATCACAACCTGCAATATGCCACTTTGTCTGAAGTGGACGACAACGACCCAGCCAAGCGTAGTTTTATTAACGATATGCGCTTGGTTAAAACGTTGTTGTTATCGGCACTGGTACCGGAGGTAGAGTGCTTTAAGAATTTAACAGCAAACAAGCTGGCGGCATTAAACCACGGTACGATTAAATCGCCGATCCCTGGCCGTGAAGCTCAGCAGGTACTCCAGAAGTGCCGTAGATGGGCTGGACGTGTTGGTGAGATTAAGATCAGTGATGACGCTAACCCGATTATCGCTATACAGCTTTTGGGGGTGGATACCGAGAGTATTATTGAAGATGCGGCTATTCATGACAGTGAAGGTAGTCGAAAACAGCTGATTAAAAAACTAATTTTCGAAGCCTTTGGCCTGAAAGAAAGAGACGGCCTGTTTCAGGAGCAAGAACACTCTTTCCTTTGGCGTGGAACTCACCGAACTGTCGAGGTGCTCTTTCAGAATATCCGAGAGCTTTCTGATGATAATGTCTTTGAAGCTAGGGGAGATGACTGGAAGGTTATCGTCGACTTTCCTTTTGACAAAGACAACCATGGACCTGCGGACGATAAGGCGAGGATTCAGGAATATGAAGCCTTGGGTAATACAGCCCGCACTTTATGTTGGTTGCCCTATTTCTTTAGCCAGAATGCGCAGCGCGATCTGGGTATGTTGGTTAAGCTGGAGTACATACTCAAAAGCGATGATATTTTTTCATCCTTCAGCAGCCATTTAAGCCCCGTTGATAGAGCGCAGGCGAAAACTTTGCTAGAAAATCAGCGTAGCCAGCTACGTCAGCGTATTAAAGATTATCTGATGGGGGCTTATGGTGCGGCTGAGGCAGTTCCTAACTCTCTAGATGATAGTGGTTCGTTGGATAACCAGGTTATCTCACTAGAGCCAGGATTCACCCCCAGCCTGCCTGTAGGCAGTGATTTGGGTAAAGCATTTGAGAATTTGTTATCTCAGGCCTTGAGCTTTCAATATCCCAAACACCCGGAGTTTGATAACGAAGTTAAGCTCGGGGAGCTAGCCAAAGTTTACACCCAGCTACGGATGGCAATTCATGCCAGCAACGGTCGTATTGCCGTGGACAGTAGTTCGGAACGATCTTTAATGCGCACGATTGCCCAGCCATTGAATCTCGGAGAAATGCATGAACGCCACTTCATCTTCAAAGATGATTGGCCTATGCAGCTGACCAGGGCATTAGCAAAAGATGAGCAGGCGGGAGACCCGGTGACGGTTAAACGCCTTAGGTCCGCTATTGATACCCCTGACGCAGTGGGTTTACCAGAAATAGTCCAGAATTTGTTAATTAAGGTCTTTGCTGAGCACGGCCAATATGCCTTCACACTCTATGGCGGAGAAGAAGAGGTAGCCCTCAAGGATATTCGGGATGATCTGGTGCTGGTGAAACAGGATCTTGCCGAACCGGATGTATGGAAGAAGGGTGTTGATAATGCCGGTGCTGTGTTTGGAGTGACAGTTAACTCTTTACGTACTGCGAACCATCAAATTGCCTTACAAAAGGATGTGTTGGCAGAGGTAAATCGTCATTATGGGCATTGTGAAAACCTCATTGCGGAAATTAAAACCGTTTTAGGGAAGTTGAATCAAAGCCCCAACAGTAATCGACTGAAAAATGCTGAGTATGCTTTGGTTCTGGCTAATGAGCTTAAGGGGAAAGAGGGGGCAGAATTAGTTTCCGCCCTGGCTGATATTAAGTTTGTGAATAACGAACAAGCTTTGGCTAAGAGCATCAGCTCTGCTGCAAGTGTGGTTCAGGCAATACAGGACAACAACTGGGAATTGCTTGAGAGTGTCTGGGCTGGCGATGATGCCGATGGTAAAGCAATTAAGAAGCGTGTGTGTGATGCGCTTTCTGCTGATGAGTTGGTCACTTCATTGGCTCCTGCTTTACGTCAGGCTCAATCTGATGCTACTGCGATTATTAATAAGCGTTTGCAAGCTGCTAAGCCTGTTGAACCGGCTCCAACACCTGCACCCCCAGCAGGGCATAGGGTCGTTTCACAGAATAAAAAATTCGGTTTGACCCGTAGTGAAGCAAAATCTTTGTTTGCAGAAATTGAGAGCCAGTTGAACGATGACTGTGTGCTCGAAGTTTCTTACAGCATCATTGAAACTACTGGTGTAGAGGGTTAATTACCATGTCAACGGCCTCTACCGTAGCTCAAACTTATGCACCTATGCCGATAAAAACACAGGTGCAGGCTATATATGAAAGTGATATAGCGGCAAATTGTGTGGCTCTGGTGTGGCCAGAGGAGCTTGAGTCTACCGAGTTTATAAATGAGGTTAAGGGAACGCCAACACGATTTGTTTATTGCCCGTCAGAGCTGGCAATGCGAGAAGCGTTGGTGAAGTTTTCTTCTTCATCTGAGCGGTTGGTGCTTGTATCTAAATACAATGAGGTGCAGCTGGCTAAAGATGTTCTGGCTCGGTTATGGAAGCAGTCTCCACAGCAAATCAGCCCCTGGAAGAACCTTCAGCAGTTTATTAAGGTCCGGGAAATCGATCCAAGGCTAAAGAAAAACGGTGGTTGGATTGCGAAAGCTTTGCTGGGTCGTTTAGGTAGTTTTCAGAGAAAAGTCGGCTTTGGTGAGGTGCTGGATCAGGAGAATGCCTGGAAAGCGTTGGCATTGGCTTACCTGAACTACAGTGATCCCACCCTGGATTTACAGTCGCTGTTTAGCTGGTCTGTCGGTAATGGTGCTGCAGCTTTGGTTGAGCAATTACCGGAGGATTTAAAAGAGAATCTGGATGATTGGCTAAAACTAGGCTTGCCTAAATCCAGTGCCTTGGTGAAATCCTTACTATTAGATGGGCAGGCAGACGATCTGTTACCTATAGGGTTAGCCTGTTCCATCATGTATTACCCTGGTGTCGAACAGCAATCGATGATCGATACAACGCAGTTACATATCAGCCGGGGAGTGTTTAAAGAGCGTTTTCTGGCAGGTGAAACCTTTGAGCAAGGGCTCTTACAGCAGTTTGGCATTGAAGCTGTTGATTCGGTAACGCTGTTGTTGCACCAGCAGGGTTTTCAGGCGATGGATTCCGTTCTGGGCAAGGCTGAGCAAATACTAGCAAGCTTGGATTTAACTCCGGTTATTGGCTTGTCAACGGTATTGCCAGCGAGCCTACAAAAACGACTGAGTCGTTACGCACATGCCCTGAGTGGTTTTTTAGCGGGTGGTGATGCCGGTTTAGCTGAAGCTGCTTTGGTTGAGGTTAAGCAGCATGTTTTGGCTGGCTTTAGTTCACAGCAAGAAACTATGCAGCGTGCCGAAATGGCTATTCGTCTGGCGAGGTGGTTGCAGCAGGCCCCTGAGTCATCCGTTGATGCAGTGGCGGCAATCTCTGAATATATTGAGCAAGGCAGTTTCGCTGATTGGGCGCGTTCGGTTGTTTGGGCAGGTGATGTACATGAAGATTTAAGCAAAATCTATCATCAGCTCACAGAGCAGGTAGGGGATAAACGAGAGGCACAGAATAAAGCTTTTGCCGAACATATGGCGAGCATTGCACGTGGAGATACTTTACCGGATAACTTTATCCCTGTTGAATCTGCTCTTGAGAAATTAATAGCACCTATTGCTAAGGAAAATCCAGTATTGTTGTTGGTGCTGGATGGCATGAGTGAGGCGGTTTATCGCGAATTAAATGAAGACTTGGTTAAACATCACTGGTTAGAGCTTCGGGCGGAGTCTAATCAGGCCGATCCATGTCTTGTCGCAGCTTTGCCGAGTGTGACTCAGGTTAGCCGTTGCTCATTGTTGTCTGGGGTTCTGCAGGAGGGCAGTGCGCCGGAAGAAAAGAAGGCTTTTGCTGCCTACCCTGAGCTGAAAAAGCTGGCTTCTCCCAAGTTTCCCCCCACGGTGTACCACAAGTCTGATCTCATTCAGTCCGGTAGCGGTGCATTAAATAGTGATGTGAGGGCGAAACTAGCGAGTACTGAGTATCGAATACTGGGAGTTGTAATCAACGCTATTGATGATCAGCTTTCCAGTAGTTCACAGATCTCCTTCGGTTGGACTCTGGACAATATCACCCTGTTACGCCAAGTACTGGAAGCGGCACGTGATGCTGGTCGGGTCGTAGTGATTACCAGCGATCATGGTCATGTTTTAGATCATAACTCGTTTTACCAGCAGCCTTTATCCGACAACGGGGAACGCTATCAGTTAGCTGCTGCTGATCCATCTGAATACGAAGTAGCTGTATATGGTGACCGGGTCGTGACTGCTGATAAGTCGGTGACCATGCCTTGGACAGAGCGCCTACGTTATACCAAATCAAAGAATATGGGCTACCACGGTGGGGCCAGCCTGCAGGAGCTTGTAATACCCTTGGGGGTGTTTGTGAGCTCAGCGCATGTTGAAGCTTTACCCGGCTGGACTGAAGTGCCCCGTCATTTACCTGAATGGTGGCATGCTCAATCTTTTGTTAATGAAAACCAGAGCAGTTATATCACCCCCGCGCAAGCGGAGGTTGCTGGTAGTACAAAAGCTAAAAAATCTAAGAAGGCCGCAGCGGCTGCTGAGGTCATGGATGATATGTTCGCCAGCCCTGTTGATGCACCTACAACAAACCCTGATCAGGGTGCTGGTTGGGTTGATTCCTTGTTTGTTTCAACGGTTTACCAGCAAATAAAAGCGAGAGCGGGCCGCACGGCGGTAAAAGAAGAACAGCTTCGAGCGTTAATTACCCTGCTTGAACAGCAGCAAGGACAGGCGATGGAGGCGGCAGTATTGCGTCACCTGGGTATTCCTAAGCTGCGTTTACGTGGTTTTTTGGCAGGGGCACAGAAGTTATTGAACGTGGATGGCTACCCCATTCTCACAGTAGATCGCGAGTCTCAGACTATTAAATTGAGCGTCAGTGAGCTGAAAAATCAGTTTGAGATTTAGACACTATTAACCCGACGAGATTGAGTATGACAATTAGCCAGCAGCGTAGACAGGATATCCTCGATGCATTACGCAGAGGCACTGTGCCGCAGTATGGGCTGGATGCATTGGCCGTGGGTTTGCAGCCATTTGAAAAAGCCTTTGATGAAGAGCTGGAAAAGGTGGCTCGTGGCGGTGCGGTTTTCAAGGCTATTCGTGGTGAGTACGGAAGTGGTAAAACCTTTGTTTCACGTTGGTTGCGGGAGAGGGCTCATCGTTTAGGTTTTGCCTGTGCTGAGGTGCAGATATCAGAAACAGAGACCCCATTGCATCGTCTTGAGACGGTGTACAGGCGTTTGATGGAACGTCTGACTACACCGGGTACGCCTTCCGGTGCTTTTCGAAACATAGTTGAGTCCTGGTTTTATACCTTGGAAGAGGATGTTTTGGCTCAACTGGATATTGATCCCGATGATGTTGATGCACTGGTAGAGGCGACTGATGCCCTGATGGAAAAGCGTTTGGGCGAGGTGGTGAGGTCTGCACCCGCTTTCGCTTTAACTTTGAGGGCTTATCGCCGTGCTTTATTAGAAGGTGAAGATGAGATTGCTGATGGGCTATTGGCGTGGATGGCAGGGCAGCCGAATATATCTGCCGCTGTAAAACGCTATGCCAAGATTAAAGGTGATATTGATCACTTTGGTGCCTTGAGTTTTTTGCAGGGTGTTTTAACCATTCTAAAAGATTCTGGACACCCTGGACTGCTGCTGGTACTGGACGAAGTAGAGACTCTGCAGCGTATGCGAGGAGATGTTCGAGATAAGAGCCTAAATGCTTTGCGTCAGCTGATGGATGAAGTTGATAGCGGACGTTTTCCTGGTTTGTATCTAGTTATTACTGGAACCCCAGCGTTTTATGATGGGCCTATGGGCGTACAGCGTTTGGCACCATTGGCACAGCGTCTTTCCGTGGACTTTGCTACAGATGCACGCTTTGACAACCCGCGTGCAGTACAAATCCGCCTGAAGGGCTTTGATAGAGACTCGCTTGAAGAGGTGGGGGGAAAGGTACGAGATCTTTATGCGCAAAACGGAGATTCCAGCTTGCGTATTAATAGCTTGGCGGATAATGGCTATATTGTAGATCTTGCCAATGCCGTGACGGGTAATCTAGGCGGCGCGATCGGCATCGCGCCGCGTATCTTTCTAAAGAAACTAGTGGGTGAAGTTCTGGATCGGATCGACCAATTTGATGACTTTAATCCACGTGAGCACTATGCACTGACTATTTCAGATACTGAATTGACCAATGTTGAGCGAGCAAGTAAAGCAGCAGACAGTGTTAACGATATAGAGCTCGACCTGTGAGTGAGTTCGATAAGCTCCATCCAGCTCTACAGCATCATATTGTTAATAGCCTAGGCTGGCCCAATTTACGCCCGTTACAGGAGGCGACCATTCAGCCTATCTTGAATGGCGAGCACGCCATACTGCTTGCGCCTACTGCGGGTGGTAAGACGGAGGCTGCCAGTTTTCCCATATTTTCCCGCATGCTGACAGAGAATTGGACGGGATTGAGTGTTTTATATATCTGCCCAATTAAAGCATTGCTCAATAACTTAGAACAGCGTTTGAGTTACTACGGGCAGTTACTCGGTCGCAGTGTGGCCGTTTGGCACGGTGATATTAGTGCTTCCCGCAAGGCAAAGATCATTGCTAACCCGCCAGATATTTTACTCGCAACCCCTGAGTCATTAGAGGTCATGCTGGTATCGAACCGGATTGAACACTACTGCCTATTCTCAAATGTCCGCAGTGTTATTATTGACGAAGTGCATGCTTTTGCCGGTGATGACCGGGGCTGGCATTTACTATCGGTATTAGAGAGGATCAGTGTTATTGCGGGTAGGGAGCTTCAGCGGCTTGGCTTGTCGGCAACGGTGGGCAACCCTGAGCTACTATGTGATTGGCTGGCCAGCTCCTGTGAATCAAACCGTAGTGTGATTAACCCCCCGGCAGAAAATAATGCTGTGCCGGATGTACAGGTTGACTGGGTCGGATCTGTGCGCAATGCCGCTATTGTAATATCACGCTTACATCGCGGAGAAAAACGATTGGTCTTCGTTGATAGCCGTTCACGTGTTGAAGAATTGTCGATGGAGTTGAGAGGCTTGGGGGTAGCTACCTATGTTTCTCATAGCTGCCTTAGTCTTGAGGAACGTCGTTCGGCTGAAGAGGCCTTTGCTCAGGGTTCAGACTGCGTAATTGTGGCTACTTCTACTTTGGAATTGGGCATTGATGTTGGTGATCTTGATCGAGTGATTCAGATTGATTCACCATTCACTGTGGCTTCATTTCTCCAGCGTATAGGCCGTACTGGGCGAAGGGCTGGGAGTTCTCGAAATTGCCTGTTTCTCGCAACCAAAGAAGATGCATTTCTTCGTGCCCTGGCTTTGCTCTGGCTTTGGCAAGAACTTTTCGTAGAGCCGACAGAACCACCCCCACGCCCGATGCATATCTATGCCCAGCAAGTTATGGCTTTATCACTTCAAGAGCAGGGAATGATTGCTCGAGATATTTCAAAGTGGGTTGGAGCCATGCCAGGCTTTGCGACCATCGCTAGTGAAGATAAAGAACAGGTATTGGATTACATGCTATCGACAGGAGTATTGCACTCAGATACTGGTGTACTTGGTATTGGCCGTACTGGAGAAAAAGCATTCGGCCAAAAGAATTTTATGGACTTGTTCTCCGTGTTTACTAGCCCACCTATGGTGAAAGTATTCCATGGTAAACAGGAACTGGGTGAGGTACATCAACTGACCTTTGCTGTAAAAGATGAAGGTCCGGCCTTATTAACCTTGGGGGGGAAAAGCTGGAAGACAAATTATATCGATTGGCCTAGAAAGAAAGCTTATGTAGAGCCAACAGATATACGTGGTCGTTCCCAGTGGTTAAGTGCTGGTCAGCCAATGCACTATGAAATGTGTCAGGCCATTGCCCAGATCTTGTTAGGTAGCAGTACAGTTCAAGGTTTGTCGAGCCGGTCTCAGGGGTTATTAGAAGTACTCCAGGAAGAGTTCGGCTGGCTGGAAGAGAATACAACCACCTTACTTATTGATCAGAAAGGTAATGCTAGCTGGTGGACTTTTTCTGGCCGCCTACTGAACGCAGCATTTTCAGAAGCTTTAACAAATGAGGCCGACAAGATCGTATCGGATAACCTCTGTATCACCTTTTCCCATGTATACGATATAGAATCTCTGGTTGGAAAGATTAAAAACTTGATGAACGGTGGAGGCGAAGCGATTAGCTTGTCGTTAGAAGAGGATTTTATTCAGGAATTGAAGTTCGCAGAGTGCTTGTCGCAGTTGGAAGTTGAACGGGAGATTTTGGCTCGCTATTCCATAGATAGAGATTTTGAACGGTTTTCAGGTAGATCACTGTCCGTATTAAAAATAACTGATAGTTAAGTCGGGTTTGATTAGATTTATTTTCAGCCATTCTCACGCAACCATATAGAAAAAGGTCAGCAGTAGTGAGCCGATTTAAGCCTGAGTTAACTGATGATCAGTGGAAATTGATAAAACCCTGCCTACTTGAACTGAAGCGAAAAAAAGATACCCAAAACCCATTGATAGCAGAGAATATTTTGAAGGCATCTTGTGGGTATTATGTTCAGGACCACGATGAAAGATTTTCCTTCACGCTATCCACCACCGAGTACTTGCTAGCGAAGGCTTCAATTTAAGGAAGAACAAGGAGCCTAGTTACACTCGTGGAGAAAATTTCTGGAGTAACTGGAGCAAAAAATCTTTGCTTGATTGGGAGGAAGTCTTTTCTGATGGCAGTTTTGCACCAGCAAAAAAGGTCCTCTGACGCAGAGAAAACCAAGGGACAAGGGTTCACAGTGGATGTTGGTAGCTGGTGACGAGGATATTCTACTGGGAGGCACAACTACATCGGCTTCAACTGCTCAGGTAAAGTTAGAGCACCAAGTACTTGATGTTACGTAGAAGAACACAAAAATTTATCGCTTAGTGTATGACAAAGCTGCGGACTCTAGCCTCTTTGAGATAATCTGCCAAGCCATGGAGTTGATCTTATCTGCCCGCGCAGGAGAAAAAGGAAAAATCCTCAAGGCAGGATGGTAGAAAACTCAAGAAATATGCTCGGTGTTGGAAAGCTGAGCGTACTTTTGGATGGTTGGGAAATTATCTCCGTTCGATCGTTAGGTGAGACTGCTGTTTATCCTCTTATCGTGCTTTCTTCTATATGGCATGCTAGTTACGTCAAATTAGTTATGATATAGCTTCAAGTGAGTGCTTAATGCGTTCACACTTTTTATCGGTCTTTTACGAATTGGCGCTGCAGCGAACTGTAATAAGTAAGGCCTTCGGTGGCCGCCGAAGGTGTGCCTCAATTTATCCGTTAGTAAAAAGGAATTTTTAGTATCAGAATCGGATAAGAACAATCATACAAAGCTCAGCTCAGCGATAACTTTTTCGTTCCAAATTCGACTGAATCACTCCCTCCAGTGCTTTGCAGCTTAGGCCTTTTATTGCTGGCGTTAGTGCGATATCGAGAATTGACGTACCTTGCCGTCTAATCAAGATAAACTTCTATAGAGAAAGCATGGGACCTCCTTCCTTGGAGAATCTATCCTCAACGCCTTCAATTGCCTATTTTGTGTTCTCTTTTAATACGCACATAGATCTCTTCACGATGGACGGGAAGGGATTTGGGGGCGCGGATGCCTATCTTTACTTGATTTCCCTTTACTTCCAGTACTGTGATCGAGACATTCGTTCCAATTCTTAGGTTCTCGCCTGTTCGGCGCTTTAGGATCAACATGTTTGTTTCCTAGCGATACTCAAGCTGTGGGTGGGCATTCCTTGGTGGGGAAGCTTGATAAGTGATACTTGATGGAAGAGTGGGGTGGGGCGCGGGGGCGGTGGGCGCAGAATAGGAAAAGGCGGGCGCTAGGCTCCCAGAGCTTGGGGAGTTGCTCCAAGCTGCTGATTGTGCTCCACTTTATTGAAGACGAGCGGGTTTCTAGCGTAGTATGCATACAGCCATCTTGATACTCGGTTTATCAATTTGGTTAGCTGGCCCCTGGTGTTGCAGCACCTTGGGTCAGCGCCTTCTCTCTATTCTTACTTCACGCTGTCGTTCTCCTGTTGAGGGAGTAAATCATTTAGAAAATTCTTGGAGCATCTCTTATATGTGGGCTTCTTAGAAATCTGTTTAACCACGGCACACAATGTTGATAGATGTTTATCGATTTTACGACACTTTGATCTGAGGAAAAACCAAGTAAACTTCAATAAGATTATTTCTGCGCCTATCTTTTGCTTTCGAAGTCTTCGTTTTATGATTAGATGTGTTACGTGAAGAGCTGCATAGAAATTGATAAGGCCTAATTTATAGAGCATTAAGAGCTTTTTAGTAAAATCAGGGTGCTGTTCAAGAGAGAATTTGCAGTGCGACTTAAGCTGTGATCAAGAGCTTAGATAGAAGTTTCTAAAAAAACACGGAGGCTTGGTGTGATAAAAACAATTTATATAATTTCGCTGTTGTCTATTCTTTGTGGCTGTTCGACCCAAGCAACTATGGTCATTTTTTCTCAGCCGGAGGGTGCTTATATAACGGAAATAGGTACGGAGAAGCCCTATGGGATGACTCCTATTTCTGTTGTTTATAATCCTGATGCTTTGGAAAGGTATGTAGATTCCGAGGGATGTTATCTTGTTAAGGGATTTCAGGCTCAGTGGGTTAGTGGGGCAATTTCGATTGTTGATCCTATTAAACTGTGTGGTAGTGCAACAGGAACATATAATATTTCCCTAAATCGACAATCATCTCATGCTAATTTAGATAAAGACTTGCAGTTTGCACTTCAATTGCAATCAATTAGAACTCAACAACAACAGGCTAATGCAGCACAGGATTCTGCAGTTGCAGCTCTTTGGTCTGCGTGGTCTGAAAACCAACAAAACAAGATTAATTGTAAAACTACATTAACGGATGAATCAGTACGTACAAATTGTAGGTGAAAGTCCTAATGGAAGTGTAAGCAATATTGATTGTTTTGCATGCGTTATTAAATTTTACTTGAATTTATAAACCGCTTTTTCAAATAAATAGTAGTGGTGGAGTTGGTAAATCTGGATTTCAGAGCTTTAGGGCTTTGTAATTGAGTATTGTAGGATTAAGTTATTTTAGAAAGGTTTATACATGGCACGATTTATAATTGTAAATGCGCTGAATGACGGTGGATTGGGCGTTCATCCGATGAAGGAATGGCTGCGACAAAACCCTGATTTTGTACCAGCCGGAATGCACCCTACATCTAATACTTCTCGACAGTTACTTTCTGGTCTTAAAAGAAATGGCTGGAGTTTTGATGAAAATGAAACAGAGGTTCGACTTTTTCCGCCTGGCGAAGATATAGATTCTGAGGCTTTATCTGCCGTTCTAGCTGATTCAGAGAGTAATGCAGCATCTGTGGAGGATCAAACATTTGGCCTTGAAAAGCAACTTCGTGACTTTCTTGCAGATAATATTGAATCTTTACGAGTAAATGGAAATCGACTCCGTCTATTTGTTGATCAAACTGGAAGAGATGGTATTGAGTATCCCACATCGGTAGGTTTTATTGACATACTAGGTGTCGATGATAATGGAAATTTTTATGTCTTTGAGTTAAAGCGAGATGTAGGGTCTGATCAAGTGGTAGGTCAAGCGGCAAGATATATGGGCTGGGTAAAAAGTACCATTGGAAAAGGAAAAGAAATTTATGGTGTTATTGTTGCCAAGAAAGCTGGTGAAAAATTACGCTATGCAGCTTCAATAATCCCTGGAATAAGCCTTTACGAATACAATGTTCAGTTTCATCTTAATGAAGCAAGTGAAATAAGAGAATAACAAAGGTGTATTTTAAAGGTGGAAGAGTCTGTTGGGTGGTTTTCTATTTTCTCGATCTCTATTCCGCTTATCTGTCGAGGTGTAGAGCTTACTACGAAATTCTTGGCCTTATGCCTATGAGCAAATAACAGTAAACTTGTTGGAGGTGAGCCGTAAGTTCAATTAATTTAGGAATTGGGCGCCGGCTATTAAGATTGTTGTTGTCACCGCCTAGCCCTGTCACACTCTTAAAACGGCCGGCACCTCTTTCTACAAATCCGAACCTACCTTAATCCAACTCCACCAACCTCTGCATCAACGGAAAATACAGCGCACACCGAATATTCCGCTCTCCCCGCGCATAAAAGAGCTTGCGGTAATTCTCCAACTGATTCCGATACTGCTCCAGCTGAGCCGCAATAAACTCTTCCTGGCTTTCCTCACCACTGGGTTCAGCCGTTTTGTAGTCGACAATCCAGCGGGTGCCTTCGTTATCGATAAAGGTGCGGTCCACAATGGAGCGTCGTAACTGCCGGCCACCGCTGTGGAGTTCAAGCTCGCAGGCAGATTCCCTTAGTGAGCCATCCAATAGCCAACGGCCGGTGGGGCAGCTGAGGCTGTTGCGTACGGCGATTTCCACTTTCTCGGCGGCGCGGTCCAGGTTGGTGGCGGATAGCCCCAATTGTTTCAGGCGCAGTTGCCATAGGGGGCGTTGGGCTTCCAGTTTGCTGGGTGTCCAGTCGCTGATATTGGTCTCGGCAATGGTGGCGAGGGTTTCGTGGGCTACGGTGCCGGCGTGTTTTAACCAGCGCAGGGCTACCTGGCCCAGTTCGGGAATATTGTCTTCTTCCTCGGTTTTGGGTTGGTAGTCTGGCATGCGGTATTGGGCCAGCCATTCCTGCCGGGGCATGGCTTGGGGTTGCCATTGGTTGGGCAGGCGCAGTAGGTAGTCGTGATCTCTGCTGGCTTCGTCCTGGTTTAGCAGGGGTTCTTCTGCTTCCAGCCAGTGGCACCAATCGCTTTCCTGGTGGTGCAAAACACTGGGCCAGATACCTGCGAGTAGGGCGGCGCTGCCGGGGGCTTTTAGGTGGCCCTTTTTTTCATCCCGGTTGATGCAGGCCAAAAGATGCAGCGAGCGGATGGCGCGGGTGCAGCCTACATACAGCAGGCGGGTGCCTTCCAGGCGTTCGCGTTCGCTGTTGTCGTGCTTCAGGTATTCAAAAACCGGGTCGCGGCCGCCGCGTTCATTTTTGGGGGCGAGGAGGAAGCGGCTTTCGCCTTCGCGGTTGAGCCATTCGCTCCAGCGCAGCAGTTGATCACTGCCGGGTTTACCGCCTTGGTCCAGGCCTGGGATCAGTACGTGTTCGAACTCCAGCCCTTTGGATTTGTGAATGGTCATCACCTGTACTTTGGCATCCTGGGCGGGGCGGGCGTAGAGCTGTTCCAGGGCCAGTGTGAACTGTTGCCAGTCGGTAATGGCTCCGCCGGTATCGAAGGCTTCTAATAATTGCAGAAAATCCTGCACATTATTCAGATCAGATTTTTGCGCTACGGTGGCGGGGCCGCCCAGTTCCAGCCAGAGGCCTTCAATCCAGGTGCGTAGGGGTTTGCGCCCGCGCTGTTGCCAGGCGTGCAGCAGTTTGGGGGCCACTTGGGCCAGGCGGGTGCGCCCTTCGTCGCTGAGCAGGGCGATATCGTCCACTTCCTGCAAGGCCATTAATAAGGGGCGCGCGCTGGTGTCGGTTACGGTGATATCCCCATTGCCCCAGTTGGCCAGGGTGTAAAGGTCTGGTAGTTGCAGTCCGCACCAGGGGGCGCGGAGTACGGCCAGCCAGCTGATTCGGTCGCTGGGGTCGAGCAGGGCGCGGGTGAGGCTGAGTAAATCCAACACCACCATTTTACTGGCGAGCGGCGCCAGCTCTGGGGCCTGGAAGGCGACATTGGCAGTACTTAGGGCCGGCAAAATCTTTTGTAGATGTTTTTTCTTGCGCACCAGAATAGCGATGCGGCTCTCCGGATCTTGCGCTTGTAATTGCTGCACCAGTTCAACCGCTTGAGTGGCTTCGCGGTTGCGGTCTTCGTCATCAATGCAGCCGTAGAAATTCACCGAGGGCTCGGCCCATTTGCTGCCTTTAAAAGCTTCGGATTGCAGATAGCGCACGGCGCCGCGACCGATATTGTCTGCTTGCGGGAAGGCCCTTTGGAAAGTCTCGTTGACCCAGTTCACCACTGCGCTTTCGGAGCGGAAATTTACCTGGAGGTCGAGGGTTTCCAGGGGCACTTCACCGATACCGCGTTCGCGCGCATCCAGGAAAATACCCACGTTGGCATTGCGGAAGCCGTAACAGGATTGCATGCCGTCGCCGACAATAAATAGGGTGCGGCCGTCTCCCTGCTGCCAGCCGGCAGTGAGTTTTTCCAGCAGTTGTAGCTGGGTGTGGGAGGTGTCCTGGAACTCGTCCACCAGAATATGCTGGGTTTGCAGGTCCAGTTTCAGGGCCAGGTCTGTGGGGTTATCGCTATCGCCCAGGGCGATCAGTGCGGCCTGGGCCACTTCGGTATAGTCGGTGGCGCCCAGCTGTTGGAAGACCAGCTTTAATTCTGCGACTAACTTGGGCAGTACCTGGGCGAGCCCTTGCAGCAGTTGCCATTGGCTCTGTTGCAGTCCGCTGGGGAGCTTGCCCACTTCCCGCAGGGCCGAGAGCAGCGGTTCGTTGCCGGACAGTTCTGCCAGCAGGTCTTTCATGCGCTGTTTGTATTCTTCGGCGATGGGGCGCTCGGGATCTTTTTTATCCGGCAGGCCAAAGCCGAGTTTTTTATTGATGCCGCCGCCTTTGCGCAGATCACCAGTGGTGGTGAGGAGCAGGCTGCCGAGGGCGAGCCAGGCGGGTAGGCCGCTGCTGTCTGTGCTGGGAAAATCGTCCAGTTCGGCGAAGAGGCACAGGCCGTGGCTGGGGTTTTCCTTTTGTAAGTTGCTGCCTGCATAACTGGCCAGCTCCAGCAGTTCCCCGGCGTAGCTGCCGAGGGCTGTGGTAAGGTCTTGCAGCTTTTCTGCTACCAGTTCGTCGATAACAAAATGAAAATAATCCTGGGCGCCGTCAAAGTTGACGCTCAATAGTGGGCCGAGCCATTGTTCGCGCTTGTCCAACAAAATACGCAGCAGTTTATTGAGCTGGCCCAGGTCGTTGTCCAGGTGGAGCAGTAGTTGCTGTAGGTCTGCGTCTGGGGTTTCGCCATCGAGGTGCTTGAGCAGGTTCACCACTGCTAGCTCAAAGGCGATTTGGGTGCGCTCCAGGGGTTCGCCCGGTGCACCCAGGCCACTTTCGATCGGCAGTTGGCTGGCGAGGCTGCGGCAGAGGCCGTCGATGGTTTGAATGCGCAGGCGCTGAGGTGTTTGCAGCAGTTCCCATTCCAGTTCGCGATCCCGCTCCAGCAGGGCGCGGGCTAAATCCCAGGTGATGGCATCGTGGGGGTTGTCTGGCCGGGCTTGGTCGCGGGCGCTGTGCAGGGCATCGATCAGGCGTTCGCGCATTTCACCGGCGGCTTTGCGGGTGAAGGTAATGGCCAGCACTTCTTCCGGTTGCTGGCAGGCGGCGAGCAACTTTAATACGCGCTGGGTGAGCAGGCCGGTTTTACCAGAGCCCGCCGGGGCAGACACGGCAAAGCTGCGGCTGATATCCAGGGCTTGGCTGCGGGCGTCGGCATCGATGGGGCGGCGCAGGGCGGGAGTGGTCACGACTTCGTTCATTCGGTTATTTGCTCCCTTTCCGGCCAACGGTTTAGGGGCCAGAGTTCACTGTTGTTATCGGTGGAGCGATCAAAGGCGAGGGTGGCTACACCACTGCGATATTCGGTGGCGAGGGATTCCAGGCTGTAGCGCCAGTGCTCCACCAGATTGCTCCAGGTACCGTAAGGGGATTCTTTTTCAGTATCGCCCACGGCTTTAATGCCGGTGATGGGGTGCTCCAGATCTCCGCAGCCATTCCATTTGCAGTCGCCGTTGCGCACCTGGCCGAAGGCGATGGCGTGGGCGTCCGGTTGGAATAGGGCGTAGAGTGGCAGCTGGGGTTCGCGGATGCGCTGGGTAAGCCAGTCGCGAATACTGGGGACGCCGGTTTTGTAATCGATTACCAGTTGCTCGCCGCTGGCGAGTTGGTCCAGTCGGTCCAGGCGCAGGTTAAAGTGCAGTCCGCCGATTTCCACGGCCTGTTCCCATTCCACTTTTTCTACGGAGAAATTGGGCCTGTCCAGTTCCACGGACAGCCATTGTTGCAGCAGGCGCTCCAGGCGCTGCTTTTCCATGGCCCAAAATCCGATCGGCAGGTGATTGTATTTTTTGCGCACACTGCCGAGGGAGCGCTCCACTGCGCGTTCGATTTTCACTTGGCGTTGCTCGTCGTCCATAGCTTGCAGTTGTGCGAGGGTGCCGCACTGTTGCCAGAATTCCGCCAGCACCTGGTGCACCACATTGCCGCGCTCGGCGGGGCCGAGGCCGATATCCGGTCGGGTAAAACTGCTGGCGCCGAGGCGGAAGCGCAACTGCGCATTTAATGGGGACAGGGCCTGGGCCTTGAGCACCGAGGCACCGCCGCGCACCCGTTCGCATTCGGCGGGGGTGAGTGGCGGTAGCTTTTTGTCTTCGATTTTTTCCAGCTGACAGGCTTGCGCCAGTTGGCTGTAGTGATTGTGCAGGGCGCCTTTGGCAAAGTGCTGGGCTTGTCGCGGGCTTTCAAACAAGCTGCTGAGGCCCTGCTGCACACCATCTTCTTCGCAGGTGTAACTTACGACGATATCGCCGCTGGCATTCTGCAGGTCGGCGGTGAGTTCGCGGGCCAGTTCCAATTCCCGCTCGGCACTGGCGCGGGGCATCTTCCAGTGTTTTTGCCATTGAATTGGCAGCAGCGGATTGGGCGCCGGTGCCGGCGGCCATTGTTGTTGGCCGAAGCCGACCAGGCGCAGGTGATCGAAAGCGAGGCCGCCGGCTTCCAATACCCCGAGAATTTGCAGGGGGCCATCGCGGGTTTCCGCTTGGAAGGGGGTGCGGCTGGCAATCTGACGCAGCAATTGCAGGGCCTGGGTGAGGGTAAGGTTGCCACCGCAGGCACTGAGTGCGGCGAACTCTTCCAGGATGGACTCCCATTGCATCAGTTGCTGGTATTCCTGGCTGTCCGGGTTGCGGTTGCCGGGCCAATTTAATGCGCTAAGTGTTTCGGAAAAACGCGCGGCCCAAACTTCTGCGGGGGCTCGCTGCCAGCGGCGGGCGCGCTCGGCCATTTGTTCCAGCTGGCGGGGCAGTTGCGGTGATTCCAAGTGGAGGACTTCTGCGCTGCGCTCGGCCCAGTAGCGCAGGGTTGCGCCGTCGATACGGCGAAGTTCCAGTTTTTGTAGGCGGCGGAACAGGGCGCTGCGCAGCCAGGTTTCACTGTTGTCACCCCAGAAGGGGCTGAACAGGATATTTTGCAATTGGGGGTAATCCCATTCGTCTTGCAGTAGCGATAGCAATTGTAAGGCGGCGCTGCCGACCGGTGTCTGTGCCAGGGGTGTACCGGCGGAGAAGTTAAACGGCTGTGTGTAGCGCGGTTGCTGCGGGTCCAGGTATTGGGGTTCGAGCACGCGGGAAAATACCGCTTCCACCTGGGTGCGGCACTGGCCCAGATTATTCACCACTATGCCGATGCTGTGGCCGGGGTTTTCGGCGAGTTTCTGCCCGGCCCAAAGGGCTGCCTGATAGAGTTCTTCATCCAAATTGGCGCAGGCGACTACGGATAATTCACTCTGCTGGGTGATTCCCGGTCTTTCATTAACGGCTGCGGCACCTGCGTGAATCAGGGCATTGGCGAGGGGCGAAATCTGGGCAAAGCCGGCGGTATCAATTTGCGCGACGGGTTCCAGAATGCCTTCTTGGAATGCGCGCAGGATCAATTGATCGCGCTGGTCTGGCGTGATGGCGCTGTGGGCCTGAAGTTCAGTGGCAAAGGCCTTGATCATGGCGCACAGCGGCAGTTCGTCGCTACGCATAGAGAGTGCGAACTGTTCCAGTAGGGGAGTTAGCGCTTCATCTATTTGCGAGAGATCGGAAATCAGCTGCCATTGGAGCAGCTGCGCCAGGGCGCTATCGGCATCCCGGCACAGTTGCTGGCTGTTGAGCAGTTGCCGATCCAGGGATTCGTCCAGGGCACGCTGCCAGAGTAATTGCCGTTGCTCGCGATTCAATACTTGTTGCAAGGCGGGTTGCCAGTTGCGTTGTTGCAGCTGGAACCAGAGTTTGTCCAGCCAACTGCGCAGTGATTCCACCGGCGGCGGCATCCAGCAGGCACCGGGCGACTGCTGCGCGGCAAACACCTGTTGGCAGCGGTTGCGCAGACGGTTGTTGGGGGTGAGCAGCAGTCCTCCGGGGGGCAGCTGCGCAAATATTTCGAGAGCGGGAAATGCCGGCTTCAGCATGAATTCGGGTACCGGTTAGGGCTTGTTATTCGGGGAACGGTCGCGGTTTGTGACGGAACTGTCAACCTTGACGAGCAGTTGTCACTATTTTGATGATCCTAAGGGTTGGATTCGAGGGGTTCGGCAACTGGGGCGAACTCGCGGAAGGCCTGTTCGATATTACCGGTTAAGTCCACAGTGCTGGTGATCAGGCGGCCAGTGTTTGGCGCATCCGGCAGCATCAGCTCGAGTTCTTCCAGCCACCAGCGCACTCGCCGGGCGATGGCTTCGCCGGAATCCAGCCATTGGATTGAGCGCGGGGCGAATTGGTCGAGTTCTTCCCGCAGCAGGGGGAAGTGGGTGCAGGCCAAAACGGCAATATCCACTTGGTCGCCGCCCGCGGTATGGAAGATGCGGTGTAATACCGGCTCCAAATCTTCTGCGGTGATGGCTTCGCCGCGCAGTTTGCTTTCCGCCAGATGCACCAACTCCGGTGCGGGCACATTAATTACCCGGTTGCCGTTGGCAAATTGCTCGATCAGCTCGCGGGTGTAGCGGCGATTGACGGTGCCTTCGGTGGCAATCAGGGCAATGGTGCGGGAATGGCTGGCGGCAGCGGCGGGTTTCACCGCGGGTACAACGCCCACTACCGGTTTCTTCAGGGATTCGCGCAGCTGGGGCAGGGCGAGGGTGCTGGCAGTATTGCAGCCCACCACTAAGATGTCGGCCTCGCAGTGTTCCATCATGGCTTGGGCCTGCTGGACGATCCGGGGGCGCAGCTCTTCTTCGCTTTTATTGCCGTAGGGATAAAAGCCGTTGTCCACACCCAGGTGCAAGGTCAGGCCCGGCATCAGGCGGCGAATCTCCCGCGCAATGCTGATGGCACCCACGCCGGAATCAAAGATCAGGGCGCTGGGGGCTGGGCTATCTGGGTGGGCGCTGTGTTTGTGCATGCGTTCTGGAGTACCAACATCGAAACCAATCCTCCAAGAATACCTAAAACCCCGTAAAAATTCCCGCTGGGTCTTCTCGGGCGCAAACCTATCCCTTGATACTGAGGTTATCGGGCGGGCTGGCGCGGGGTACTTTCCAGGGGCAAGCTGGTAGAATGGCGCCTTCGCCTGGGTGGTATCCCGGGCAGGCCAGCGGGCGAGGCCCCTGGCAAAATCCTGATTTATCCATCTCTTTCCAGGTCTGGGAGTACCACTCTATGCCAGCGTTCCCGCTGCAATTGAATGCCGATCACGCGGTGATGGCGGCTGTTGCCATCTTGTTTCTGTTGGGCTTGGTGTTTTGGTTGGCGCGAGCCAGTAGCCGCCGCGCTTTATTGCAAAGCGAAGCCGCTTTGCAGGTGGCTCAGGCGCGTATCGAAAGCAGCCGCGAGCGGGAGTCCCAGCTTGGGGTTGAGGTGGAATCCCTGCGTACCGAGCTGGCGGATAAGCTGCAACAGCTCACGAGAAGCCAAGTGTTGGTAGAAAAAGGGGAGGCGGCCCTGGCGGAGCAGCGCAAGCTGATGGAGCAAATGCGTATTGCCATGGGTGAGCAGTTCGAGAATCTGGCCAACCGGATTTTTGAAGAGAAGCAGCAGAGCTTCGTGCGCCGCAGTGAAGACAGCCTGCGCAAAAGTCTCGATCCGCTGGAGCGCCAGCTGGGGGATTTCCGCAAGCGGGTGGAGCATGTCTATGATCGCGAAAATGCTGAGCGCAACAGCCTGCTGGGGCAGATTAAAGCGTTGCGCGAGCAAACCCAGCGCATCAGTGATGAGGCCTTGAACCTGACTTCGGCCCTAAAAGGTGACCGCAAGATTCAGGGTAACTGGGGTGAAGTGGTGCTGGAGCGCTTGCTGGAGGAGTCCGGCTTGCAGAAGGGTCGCGAATACGAAACGCAAGTAACGCTGACGAGTGATGGCCGCAGGCGCCAGCCGGATGTGATTGTGCGCCTGCCGGAAAACAAAGACCTGATTATCGATTCGAAGGTCTCCCTGGTGGATTACGAGCGCTACAGCTCGGCGGAAACCGATGAGGAGCGCACCCAAGCCCTGAAACAGCATGTGAATTCCCTGCGCGCCCATATCACCGGCCTTAACAAGAAAGCCTACGAGCAGCTGGAGGGTGTGCGCACCCTGGATTTCGTCTTTATTTTCGTGCCCATTGAAGCTGCGTATATGTTGGCTATGCAGGC
Organism: Microbulbifer maximicatervae (SeqCode); assembly: GCF_052466985.1. Lineage (NCBI taxonomy): Bacteria > Pseudomonadati > Pseudomonadota > Gammaproteobacteria > Cellvibrionales > Microbulbiferaceae > Microbulbifer > Microbulbifer maximicatervae (SeqCode). Next base: position 1,470,492 of record NZ_CP174298.1, on the reverse strand, counting down.
GGACCCGGACCTGTTCCGTTTCGCGTATGAGAAGCAAATTGTCCTGGTGAGCCCCACCAGCCTGATGGCGACCCTCCGCACCGTCGAGAATATCTGGCGCTATGAGAAACAAAACAAGAACGCGGAAAAAATCGCCGACGAAGCCGGCAAGCTGCACGATCAGTTTGCTATGGTGCTGGAGTCACTGGATGTTCTTGGTGACCGCCTGCGCCAAGCGGATGACGCCTACCAGCAGACCTACAAGCGACTGGCGACAGGGCGTGGTAATGCGGTGAAGCGTATTGATAGTCTGCGTAAGCTTGGTGCTAAAACCCGTAAACAAATATCCGCCCAGCTCCGTGACAGGGCTGAGGATTCAGGACAAATGGCGCTTCCTCAGGAAGAGGGAGTTGCTGCGGAAGACTAATTCCCTATGGAAAATATTTCCTTTGCTCTGCTAGTTACAGGCCCGATCTTTTTGATGATTATCGGTGGATACTTGCTTACCAGGCAGGGCATGTTGCATAAATCCTTTATCGACGACGCAACGGTGCTGGTTTTCAACGTGATGCTGCCTGCACTGTTGTTCGATAGTATTTATTCATCGAATGCAAAACCCTCAGAAGAGATTCCCCTTTTAACAGCGGGAATTTTGGGTACCTTCGCGATAATCCCCATATCTTGGCTGATGGCTCGGCCCGTTACTGTGAAGGATCGCAGTGCGTTTATCCAGGGGGCATTTCGTGGAAACGTTGCCATTGTGGGGCTCGCCTGGGTTGAGAAGGCGTTTGGTGAGTCGGGCGTTTCTCACTCGGCAGTGCTGGTTGCAGCGTTGACGATTCAGTTCAATGTGTTCGCAGTAATACTTTTTGTTTTTTACAACGAAGAGAAGAAATTCAGCCTGGGCTTGTTGCTGAAGGAGTTGGCAAAGAACCCATTAATCATCGGGGTATTCCTGGCAATTTTGTGCCGGGTGCTGGATATCAAAGTGCCACAAATGGTGCTTGATACCGTTAAAATACTGGGCTCTGCAAGTTTACCAATGGGGCTGATTTGCATTGGTGCGAGTATGAAGCTAGGCCAGCTACTGCGTAGCTCGCCAACAGCGCTGACCTCCTCAGTGCTCAAGTTATTAGGAGTACCAATACTCTCAGTGCTGATTGGTTGGGCCCTGGGTATGAGTCCGACCTATTTGGGCTATTTAATGCTGATCACTGGCTCGCCTTGCGCGATATCGGCCTTTGTGATGGCTCATACCATGGGTGGTAATAGCCAATTGGCGGCCAATATTGTTGGTCTTAGTACAGTGCTCTCTGTTATTTCGGCCAGCATCGGGCTGGCGTTACTTAAGGTGTATATTTAATGACTGTGTTTCCTACTTGGCTGCTGATTGTTGCGGCTTTAGTTATCTTCTCCCTGGCGATTGTAGCTGGCTACTATCTGCGCAAATTATCGATTGCACAGAAGAAGCAGGCCGTGCAGCTAGCTGAGTTAGAGCAGGCTGCAGAGGATCAGCGACAAAGAGTAAATGACAGCATTCAGATTATTGCTCGCACGCTATTGGATGATGGAGTCGGGCTTACCGAAGCTTCGATTCGTATTCGCGTTCTTTTGGATGCACTTCAGGTGGAAGATAAAGTGCGTGAAGAGTTTGTGGCCTTTTACACCATCGCAGAGAAAACCAGTCATATCCCAATTCTCAAAGACTGGAAAGAACTACCGCGTAAAGAACAGTTCAAGTATGAATTGGAGATGGCGCAAGTAGAGGCGGACTATAAGGATTTTGCGATGGATGCCGCCAAGCGGATTTTGGGGCGTTCTTTTTGAATCTTGAAACTGGAAAATGAATCATTAGACTTGAGTATTTATGTATGTTTCAACGAGCAGAAATCTGCTCGTTGAAATCAGGTGAAGTATTCCCTCCTAAACAATCTGCTGCTGGAACCAGATTGCTTTTTTATAAAATATCTGATTCATGAAAATATATTCCAATTAATTCACCAGCCATCAGCTGTAAACGCCAGCATCGACTACATCTCCATATTTTTATAGGTTGACATCAAGCTAGGTTTTTAGCCTAATCCGCTCAAGATACCTAAAGCCAAAACCAACTTCATTGGTTTGCACTATTTTGAAATTGGCTAACTCATTGATTTTCAATGAAGTTTGCAGGTTTTCTAAGGTGGGGGAAGTGGGTAGGTGTCGAGCCGATGTTATCTATCTACCCTGTGACTCTATCGTCAATATCTTCTATTTATTAAAGCCTCTATTTTCTGAGGCTTAACCAAATATGAAATGTAGGGCGTGATGATATCTGGATGCCCATATAATTCTATCGGTGGGTGCGGTTATTGAAAAGTACGTGGTCGAAGTTTTAAGTGAAATGTCAAATGAATAAAGTTATTAAGAATATATTTCTATTCTGCCTGTGTATACCGGGGGTAGGTTTTTCTCAATCAAGTGAAGATTTGGCTCGAGAAATATTTATCGATGATGTCGCCAAAAAAGAATCTGCAGACCTCAAAGAACTCTTCGATGAACAAAGAGAGGACTTTATAAAGTTATATGAGCCTCTCTATGGGGTTAGTGAAGTGTCGCCGGAAATTGTTGTCATGGAAGAACAGTTGTACATGGATGTGGTGTCTTCCAATGTATTTAAGTTCGACCCCAAGGAGCTTGAGGAATTACTGGTTAATAATATTGTTTCAATGCTCACTTTTGAAGAGTTGCTGGAGTTAAGGGAGATTAATCAAAGGCCAGTTTTTAAAAAGCTAGATCGTATAAATGAAGTGACGATGAAAGCAACACAGCTGCATATGGATGCGTGGCAAAAAGATAATTTAAGGTTAATAGAGTACTTCGTGGAAAGGAATGAAAGGAAGTTGATGAGATTGGAGGAGTTAATAGAACTTCGCAAGAAGGATAGAGACAAGTCCTGATTATAACAGGGTAGAGCATTTTGAGTGCTCAGGCTAATGGTGCAGCGTGAGTTTGATCGCTGGTGGTTGATTATCTTCCGCAAAAGTCAACAATTTCTCAAATGTAATTCGGCATCCCAATTTGGGAGGGCCGTGATTGATAATGTATCGGTTGTGAGCCTTGTTGTAGGATGTCAAATATATGTTTTGCATTGTAGATTCAATGCAATTGGCACGCATAAAGTTTCCAGAATAGACCGCCGCTGCTCACGATATTAGGAGCATAAATTAATGATCTTTAAAGCTATACAATTACTTATTCCTGCGGTTATGATTTTATTTGGGTTTTTCCAGACGATTGTATATCTGAGGATGCGCAAAACATTCGGCAATTGGCCTGTGGTAGTTGGAGAGATCACTCACTCCCGATTGCTGAATCAATTGGATTCCAATGGAAAAAAGGTAACTGAAGCAATAATTGCCTTCAATTATAAATTTAGAGGAAGAGAGTATAAATCCGAAATGCCAGTTTTGCGAGGTTATGACCTGTTTCCGAGTTTGGAATATGAATCTTACCTTACCAAAAAATACCGGCCAGGAGATATTGTTGACGTTCGGGTTAACCCAAAAGTCAGTGGTCTTGCATATTTAGAGGTGGCACCGTTCAGTCGACTAAGTGCCATTTTGGTGCCTTTGTTACCAGTTTTGGGTGTTGCTCTAATTGTTTTATTTAAGAGTAGCTATTTCGTAGATTTGTACGGATATTTATTGTTGCAGTATGATTTAGCGATGTACTAGTTGCGAATTCGCTAAGAAAAGTTGCATCTTGAGTGCCTGATCTTTAAATCAATTTGGGATGCTGCGTTGAGATAGTCGGGGCGGTTGGTTTTTTGTAAGCGCCTGAGGTCGGTTTTATGTGTAGTTCGTGTGAGCATCCTGTTTTTCCTAAAGCTAGATTTATGCTTCCAGTTTTTTTCAAGGAATGTATGTGTTGTTAAGTAGGGGGCTGGAAATGCTGTAAAGAGCTATTTGGAGAGTCGATGTGCAATGTTTATGATTTAGAGGGTATCTTCCGGGTCGATTGTAATATATCCAAAACCCCGGCCACCCTCATATAGAGTGTTATGGTTGCTACCGTATTTAGTATGAGAAAAATTGAAAATTACACTATTCAAGAGTTGCAAGAAGCCATTGATGGAATGGACCAGGGAAAATATCCAGAAAGGCATGGTAATCTGAAAGCTGAACTTTCTAAGAAAAAGATGGAAGTCCAAGAGCTGAATAATAGGATTGCAGGGCTGTCAGGATCAATTCCCCGGCAAGGAGCGATTGAGGAATGCCGAAATCAATTTACGTTTAAACGTTGCTTTTTAGCATGCTGTTGCAGTATCGGGTTATTATGGTTGGTTCTCGGAGTTCTTGGTTTTTTTGGCTTTGGAACTGTCACTGCAAACGGTGAGCAGGTGCAGGGTGTTAGCGCATTAGTTACCTCAGTGCTGGGTGGCGGCATGAGCTGCTTAATGGTAGGTACCGTAGTTTGGCTGGGTGAGAAGGCCCTACGAGTTTTTGAAGATGCATAAAAGTTAGGCAGCTGAAGTGGTAATTCGTTAAGCTTTAACAGAAAAAACTGACATTGAAGTGAAAGTATTGGGTATGTTAGCGAGTTAGGTAAAAAATAGTGAAGATAGAAGTAAGGCAAATGTTTCGGTCAAATGGATTGATTGATGATCTTGTCTTAAGTGCGAAGTCAGAAGATTACTTGCTGTTCGCTGATGCTGTTGGAAAAGCCATTAGGGAAAATGAGTCAGTGCTAGTGATATCTGAGTCAGAAATATCAATCGAGATTATTTGTGATGAGACAAAAGAGGAGCTTTTCACGGCTCTTCAGAACAAAGCTAACGATTACTTTTCAATGGATGATTGGAATAGCCGGAATATTTTAAGGGTGTACGGAAGTGCTGGCATCCTTGCTAGCTTTCAGCGGTTTCTGGTCAAGCTAGCTGGGCGTGGCCCAGGTTACAGCTATATTAGTGAATACTCAGAGGATTATAGTTACTCAATTTTTTCACCTGAGTGGAGGCTTCACATAGAACCCTCTTGAAGATCAATACACTTTACATTTGTAGCCTGATAGTTTATGCCGTATTGTGCTACTTCTCTGTAAAGGGTGGTTGAGGTGTTGTGAGTAAATTAAGTGATGACTGCTATTTTTTTTGGGATGGTTTTATTTGTTCTTCTTATCTTGGGGCTGCTTGGAGTCATTTTCTTGATTCCATTGTGGGTAAAGATGTCAACCGAGTCAGAAGGAGATCCGAATCATATTTATAGTATTTTTTGGGATGAGGCTGGCTTTCAAGGAGACAAAATTATATCAGCTTCAGGGTGCCTTTTTCCGTTCCTGATTTTGGCTAGCCCCAATCTCGATGTTGAGGGGTTGGTTTTTTGTGTTGCCGTTTCTGTAATTTTTGGGCTATATCATTCATCTGTTTATAGAGGTTATGCAGTAATTACTAGGAAAATGAAATGGGCTGCGTTAGTAGCTCTATGTATGCTTGCTGCAGTCGGCTTTCTTGTAAGATTTCAAATCTTATCTGATTTTTATATGGTTTTCTGTATTGCTTCAACAGGTGCTGCTTGGGGTGGTTATGCGGTCTATAGGCGGGCTTATCTAATACGTACTGAAAGATTGGCTAGCAGATAAATTACATAAAGTTAAATGGTTTTATATGCTAAATGGCAATACTTGCTATTGATTATGCCATTAGTAATGGATTGGGAAGTTTAGAGTTGGCGCTTAGAGATCATGAGGAGGCAAATTTCATTCGTTACATATAGGCCCTAGACTACTTTATGTTTCTGAGGGGCAGGCTGTTATCGTGCTAGGTTGGTCGCACAAGTTAGCCTTTGGATGTTAAAGCATCCGATTGATATGTCTTACTCATAAAGCAAGCCTGCGGCTGAATACCTTTCCTGCAAAACTATGTCTGCACACGAAAATTTCAATGATTTTGGGATGGGCCAGAGTTATGAGTATACCACCAAAGCCCCTCTATTTATTGTGTTCGTAGTAGCATGATCGAAGCATTTTGATCCTCCCCGTCAACTACGGACACTCCACTATGCGACTAGTTGTTTCTCAAGCGCCTTAGGGTTGAGATAGCCATTGGCGCTGTGTAGGCGATTTCGATTGTAGTTTATCTCCATATACTCAAATACGGTTTCTCTCATGGGGCACCTTGTGGGAAAGCGGTTACCATGAATTGCTTCTACTTTAAGTGAGCTGAAGACAAGTGGCGGCGGGTCACCTTGAGCCAGGTACAGCTAGCCAGCTATTTTGCCAATTACTCAGATATTCTCTCTCTGTGTGAGGAAATCAAACGAAAAATTGGAAAAAGTTTGATCTCAAGGCCTTCCATGAGGAGTTTCTAAGTTTTGGTAATGCGCCAGTGCCAATTATCCGAGAGTTAATGCTGGTAAGATTACAGGAAGAAGATCAAGATCAAAGGCAGAACCTAGTGCGTAATAAGGTACAAGTAATCTACAAACTATCAGTCGCGAAAGTCGTCAAAGGAATCCTGCGGCTCCCAATAGAAAGTGCCTAATAAAAGGTCGAATAGCGGAAAAGTTAAATTGAAATTATAAACTTTCATTAGTTTACGGTGATGATGAATTCTGTGTAAATGGGCTAACTCACGAAACACAGGCACTTTATGAAACCAGTGACTCTTGGGTTGGTGATAACCGATATGCATTAGCTCATAAGCCAGGTGATTTAATATCATGGTTGCCGCTGTGATATATCCCATATTACCTGAAGCTACCCAGGATAGAAAAAAACCACAAAGTGGTGCCAGAAAAAAAGTGATAACAGCTGTTAGATAGATTGGAAACAGCACTATACGCCAATCACGAGTTGATTCAAAAGACAGCAATGGTGCAGAAAAGAAACTGTGGTGATCGCCAGTATGCCTCTTGTAAAACAGTTTGGTAAATCTCAACTTATTATGCCCAGACCAGCGATGGGCGGCATACTCTACAGCGTTGTAAGCAAGAATTCCCAGTGGAATTATTAGCAGTTCATGCGCCCTCAGCTCACTTATCTGAAAAATACAGTAAATAGCACCGATTAGGCTGATCAGTAGAATACTCCCTAAATGGAACCAGCCGCTATAGCGGCTATGGGCATAGGCTCTATATTGCTCTCTGAAAGCCGCCGTATTATGCATGTTCGACATATTTCACCTGACTTTTTATAGTATTTGCGGTTTTTCATGCTATTGACGATAAATATAATCAGGGACATCATGTATCGTCTAATAAATAATTATTAAATGCATTATTCATCAGGTTAATAATGTCTACGCACCTTAGATCACTGGATTTAAATCTGCTTCCCGTTTTTGAAGCACTTATGATTGAGCGAAACCTGACCAGAGCTGCAGTAAAACTGCATATGAGCCAACCGGCCGTTAGTGCTGCCCTCAAGCGGTTGAGAGCTACTTATGAAGATGAGCTTTTTATACGGACCGCTAGGGGATTGCGCCCCACTGAACGCGCACTGGTACTGCACCTCTCTATTCACCAGGCACTCAACACCGTCCGTTCAGGCTTCCAGCAAACGTCTTTTGATTACCGGAAAGCAGAGCAGGAATTCTCCATCGTTATGCCCGATGTGGTGGAAACTCTGATGATCCCCGGCTTCTGCAAATGGCTTCGAGAATTTGCACCCGGCATAAGGCTTACTGTACTCCCCGATGAGTCAGAAATGACAGCCAGAATGGTGAGTAATGGGGAAGTAGACCTAATCATTGACTACCTACCTGTCAATTCCCCCAGCTATGTTAACCAGCCTATCGCAGAAGAAGAGCTTGTGATTATTGTCAGCAAACATAATAAAAATGTGGGTGAGACAATCAGTGAAAAAAAATTTCAATTGCTGCCACAAGTATCCCTATTAAGAGGAAACCCTATGGGCTCTCCAATGGAAAGGCTAGCCAGGCCCAGAAAGTTACAGCGTAATATTTGTTTACGAGTCCCACACCTCTCGTCTTTCCCCTATGTGGTTTGCACAACCGATTTAATTGGCGTTGTACCAGCAAGAATGATGATTTCAAGCTATTATAAAGAGCTTCCCATACGTATGCTCAAGCTGCCAATGGCATTTCCAAAGGTAGTACTTCAGCTTACCTGGCATAAGTCGCAGACAACAAATCCAGCTCATCGCTGGCTAAGGGAAAAAATTTTGGAGCTTTATCCGAGTTTATGAACGCTGTGTAATACGAGTGCCCTTTGATATTTATGGTTCCCTTTTTTAGTACGGATGTGCTGCAAATAAAGTAATCCTTTTAGAACGTTCTGATAAGGATAATGTCCCACCTAATGAAAGCTAAAGGCTGGTTTTTTAGTTTTCAGAGGTTCTGTTATTTCTGAGTGATCAGTTTTAAGTGGTGCGTTGCCCTGGGAAAGGAGTTTAGGGAATGAGCAGGTTTAGTTTTAAGGGTGCGGTAAGAAACAACCGCGGTGCAATATTGTTTCTATTTCTTATGTACTTTTTCAAGTCAGCGTATGCCGATTGGTCTCCAGTACCAAGTGGGTCTATGGAGCCTACTATTCATCCTGGTGACTTTTTGTGGGTAGATAAGACGAGCTATGGGCCAACTTTATTTTTCTTCAATAAGCAGGTTGCTCAATGGGGGAACCCTTCCAGGGGAGATGTTATTACCTTTTTGCCACCTCACACTGATCAACTATATGTGAAGCGTGTAATAGGCGTCCCTGGTGATAGCTTACGTATTGAAGGGGTGAATGTGTTTGTTAATGGGGCTCAGCTTGAGTATCGCCTGGAAAGTGGGGTGGGTTCGGACATCCTGGGTAGGGAAGTCATTGATGGCAGGGAACATCAGTTCAAGCTTAGTGGTAATAAGAAATTGCCATACATTGGGAAGACTATTGAGATCCCTGAAGGTAAGTACTTTGTCATGGGAGATCATCGCAACGATAGCTTGGATTCGAGATATTGGGGTTTGGTTGATCGTGATAGGGTTATGGGCAAAGTTACATCTTTAGCGTTTTCCTTCTCTAAGGAGAGAGATTTCTTTAGTAGTGTGGCGATGCCACTCAAGTAGGTAGTCAATAACATTTCTTTAAAAGGGTGTAGCTGTTTACTGGCAATACTTGTGTTACCAGAGAATAGAGGGGGGATAAGTGCTTCTCCTTCCCGGTTAAGGATTTCAATAGCAGGGAGTTGCTAGCATGAAAGTGATTGATGTTTGGGCCCAGCATCCTACAGAACGTTTTCTTGCTGAACCTTTCTTTGATACTTTGAAGCGCTGGATGGGGCAGGATTTTAAAGAAGTGCCCCTTGAGTGGACCCTGTCAGCTATGGATATGGCAGATGTGTCCAAGGCATTGATTTCTGCTTGGCATGGGCCGAGCGGAGCCTTGATTAGCAACGATGAAGTACTGGATCTTACTTTAACTCATCCTGACAGGTTTTGCGGTCTGGCATCAGTGGACTTGCGAAAGCCAGTAGAGGCTGTGCAAACCCTGCGCAATTACGTTTTGGAACATGACTTTAAAGGGCTGCGTATTGTGCAGTGGCTCTGGGAGTTGCCTTGTACTCACCCTTTGTATTATCCGCTATATGCGGCTTGTGTTGAGCTGGATGTGCCAGTTTGTTTGCAAGTGGGTCTTACCGGGCCGTTGTGCAGCTCTGATTCTGGCCGTCCTGCTCATATTGAGCGGATTGCTCTCGATTTTCCGGATCTAAAGATTGTCTGCGGCCATATTGGGTACCCTTGGCACAATGAAATGATCGCTTTTGCGACCAAGTTTCCCAATGTCTACATAGATACTTCTGCTTATAAGCCAAAAAGATACCCCCGCGAGTTGGTTTCATTTATCAAGTCTCACGGTAAGAATAAGGTGATGTTCGGGACTAATTATCCCATGCTGACACCGGAGATGTGTTTAAAGGAAATGCACCTTCTGGAGTTGGGGAATGAGGTTGCCGAGCTCTTCTTATATAAGAATGCTGAAAGGGTGTTTAAGCTTTAATAAGCTGTCACCATTGTTAGTCGATTGCAGTGGTCTGCTAAATCCTGCTACAGGAAGAGACTAAGAGGTTTAGTCTCTTCGCAACTCATCCTTGATTGCAATGGGATTGGGAAAGTTCATCACCACAATGTAAGACGACACCAGGAATGTAAGGATCGCGGTTGCCTGGATTAAATGTGATGCTGCGCTGCCAATCAGGTTTTGCGTATAAGCGAGCAGGGCGATTAATAGGGAAAATTCACTAATTTGCCCAAGTCGAAATCCAATATCCCACGAGAGCACTTTGTGCTCACTGCGATTTCCAAGCAGGAAGTGAAATACAACGGGTTTTATTACCAGAACTGCGGCGGCTGTGACCAGGGCAGGAAGTAGAATTTCGGGCAGCATGGCCAGCTTGAATTGCGCTCCGAGGCTGAAAAAGAACAGGATCAGGAAGAAGTCTCGCAGAGGTTTAAGGCTGAGGGCGATGTACTGTGAAATCCGGCTGGCAGCCAGCGTGATACCACCAATAAATGCGCCGATCTCTCTTGAAAGGCCAACAACTTCCGCCAGCTCTGCCATTCCCATGCACCATCCAAGTGCCATTAAGAATACGTATTCGTGAAAGCGGTCAAAGCGGGTAAAAAGTGGCAATAAAATATATTTTACTATTAGCCAAGCAAAAAGTATCAGCAGTGGTAGCGATCCAAAGGAGAGAGCCAATTGCCAGATCTGTTCGTCGCCGGTGTTATCACTCAGCAGTACCATTAGGCAGACTATTGCCACAAAGTCCTGAAAAAGAAGAAGTCCCACCATAAGTTCACCCAAGTGCTTGTGGTGAAGTACGGTCGTGGGAAGCAGTTTGATACCGATAATGGTGCTAGAGAACATCAGCGCCATGCCGATTACCCAGGATTCAACGGTAGTAAATCCAAACAGCAAGCCTATGCCAAAGCCAAGGCCGAGGAAGATTGCACAGCTTACAACCCCCACAAATGTAGCTTTGCGCAATACAGCTACCAGCGCTTGAGGTTGCATGTCCAGCCCCAACAGGAAGAGCAGGAAGATAATCCCAACGCTGGACATATCAGATAGAAGTCGCAGGTTGTCGATTACTGCAAAGCCGGATGGGCCGAGTAAAACACCGAGAGCGATGTAAGCGACCAGAAGCGGTTGTCGTCCAAAAAGAGCCAGTGAGGCAACAATTGCTGCGCCACTAAAGATCAAGAAGAATGATTGGAAAAGGGAGCTGTCCGCCACAGGCCATCCTTGTGTGTGAGCGAGATTTAACCATTATCCATAGATGTGCGAACAGCTGAAAGGTCTATGTGCCTACCAAGTGGTTGCGCTGAGACTTTACTCACCGGATGGAATCGGTAACTCGGTAGTGCTTTTGATCTGTTCCAAGGCAAAGTTGGAGACAATATCGCTAATGCCGACATGCCGGATTAACTCCTTGTAAAAGCGGTCATAGGCCGTGATATCGCTAACTACCACTCGCAACAGGTAATCGTAGTCGCCTGCCATACGGTAGCAAGCCACTACCTCTGGCAACTGTGCCATATGTTCGGCAAAGTTGTCGGCCCACTCCGGTGTGTGCTGGTCAGTTTTAACCTGGGCAAACACTGAGACCGGAAGTCCTAAAATCTCGGCATTAAGCAAGGCGACTTTGCGTCGAATGATGCCGCTCTTTTCCAGTTTCTGCACCCTGCGCCAGCATGGGGTTTTTGTCAGGCCCACACGCTCCGCCAGCTCCTCGATCGAAAGGCTGACGTCAGATTGCAGAATCGCAAGAAGTTTTCTATCAATCGCGTCAAGTGAGGACATAGTGCTATGCGCTCCCTATAAGGTAGGGGTTTTGTGTCCTTGCGCTGATTGCATTGCCTCCCTGGCTACCCCTAACGGTATTTGGGCGAGTGGGTGTGGGGGCTATTGGATGAAAGTCATCGAACTACCATCACACCTACTGCAGATACGATAGGCTCAGGGGGAGAGTGCTGGTAGTGGAATTTCCCTAGATGTGCAACGCTTCTGGGGGAGCTTTTTAGCAGAGGTGAGATTGGGCGGAAGTTGGCCGCCCAATCTTGAATGCAGATCAGGCTGCGTCTTTGGGCGGGAAGCGGGGTTCGAATAGTCCCAGCTCAATGGCCTCGCGGACCTTGGCCATCAGGTCAATTTCTGTCAGTTCCTGCAGCTGTTGCAAGCTGTTGAGAACATAGTAAATGGGTTGAACAATATCGATGCGATATGGGGTGCGCAGTGCGGTAACCGCATCTAAATCGTAGCGCTCTGGTTGGTGACTCAGTGCGTAGAGTGTCTCTTTCGGGGAAGACAGAATGCCGCCACCGTAAATGCGCAAACCATCGTCGGTGTTCAGCAGGCCGAACTCCACTGTAAACCAATAGAGGCGGGCTAAATAGGCGCGCTCTTTAGGCGAGGCTTTAAGGCCCAGTTGTCCGTATTTTTGTGTGAAGTTTGCAAATGCTGGGTTGGTGAGCATGGCGCAGTGGCCAAAAATTTCGTGGAATATGTCCGGTTCCTGCAGATAATCAAACTCTTCGGGAGTGCGTATAAAGGTAGCAACTGGGAATTTGCGATCCGCTAGAAGACCGAAAAAGGTTTCGAAGCCGATAAGGGCGGGAACCCGGGCGACTTCCCAGCCAGTTTCCCTGCGCAGCACGCTGGAGATTTCCTCGAGCTGGGGGATACGGTCTTTCGGTAGGTCCAACAGCTCCAGGCCGTGCATATATTCATCGCAGGCGCGGCCAGGTAAGACATCCAGTTGGCGTTCAATCAGACGCTGCCAAGTTTGGTGTTCAAGGTCGGTATACTCGATAAAGCCGTCTTCATTGGGCTCACGGGCAACGTACTTGCTTGCCTTCTTTGCTTCTTTCTTCATGAATGTCTCTCCTGCGGCTCGGTAGCTCTCGCTGATTCCCAGTGCCCAGCACCTGCCGCTGAACCTGTTGTTGTTATGTTTCGACCTCTATTTTTAGCCAGGCGTGCCCTTGGTGGGGAGAGGTAGCGGCGAGCTATTGCGCCTTCTGGGGAGTTCAAATTACACTTTCTGTAAACATTTCTTTACAGGTGACGCTGTGCGGGTAGAGATTACTTGTGCGAATCGTGTCGGCATTTTGCACGAAATAATGCAAATTTTCGGTAAATATCGGATAAATGTGACCTCTGGTGAGCTCGGGGGTGACAGTGGAGATAAGGTCTATCTGATAGCGCCCGGGATGCTTGCCACTCAATACCAGACTATCGAGAAGTCCCTGCACCAGGTTCCTGGAGTTAAACGGGTGCGGAGGATCTCCCTATTGCCCCTGGAGCGACGTCATTTTGAGTTGGACACTTTGCTGAGTCATGTGACTGATCCGGTTCTTAGTGTGGATCGCGAGGGCAGGGTGGTCGCTGCGAATCTGGCAGCGGCAAGGGCTTTCGGTGTGAGCCTGGACAAGGTGCCTGGTCTACAGCTGCAGAGATTCCTGCCGCTTATGCAGGTCGCAGAATTGCTGCGGGATTTTGCAGTGCCTCGCTACGGACTGCCTCTGGTGGTAAGGGGGCAGAGTTTTCGTGTGGACTGGTCCCCGATCACTCTGGAGGGAAATCCCGGAGCGGTTGACTCACTGGCTGGGGCGGTACTGCGTTTACAGCCTTGGGATAGCAGCGAGTTTGTCACTGAGCTGCCAAGACCGATGGTGTTGTGGGATTTTGATTTGCGTCGAAGGAGTTGCCTCCAGTTACAGGACTTATCTGAACTCAGTGCACCTCTGTTGATACTGGGTGAGCGGGGCACAGGAAAGACAACGTTTGCCTGTGCGGTGCATTACCTCTCCCCATCGGCCTCAAGGGCTGATTGCTATCGAATTATCCCCCGTGACGGCACTATGCAGCTGCCTTCACATCTTCGTCGAACGGGTACTTTGATTCTTGAGGATATACATACTCTCAAAACAGAAGCTCAAGTTGATTTATTGAGAAAACTCCGCAATTTGCCGGCATCGCTGAGATTGGTGGCCACCGCTATTGATAGGGAATCTATTGCGCCGTCACTTGCGCAGCTCTTTTCGTCGTTAGCGATGTCCTTGCCCCCGTTGCGAAATATGCGACCGGCTCTGCCGCGCTATGCCAGTACTTTAATGCGCCAGGAGTCTCCAGAGGCAAGTGAGCTCAATTTTGATCGCGAGGTGATGGAGTTGATCAAACTCCACGACTGGCCGGATAACTTCAACGGCCTCAGGGACTATTTAATGGCCGCATCCAGTCAATGCTTGATTAGAGGGGCTGCGTCGATCAGTTGTGCGGATGTGCCGGATTTAATGGTTAAGGCGGAACTTCCCTGGCGGGACTGGAGCCGTGGACTTACCTATAAGGAAATGATGGAGCAGCTGGAGAGGGCGTTGTTGGCGGACATTATCAAAGGTCACTCCTCAACCAGGGAGCTGGCTAAGGAGCTGGGTATTTCTCATACCGCTGTGGCCAACAAATTGCGGAAATACGGCTTGTCGGCCACTAAAAAATAGTTTGTTTAGCGTTCGATTCGCCCGATCAGCATATCTTTAAACATAACAAAGTCTCCGATAAAACTGTAGAACGGATACTTAAAGGTTGCCGGGCGGTTGTTTTCAAAGAAAAAGTGCCCGATCCATGCAAACCCATAGCCCGCGACAGGAGTAACTGCTAGCCACAACATATTGGAAGTTACTACAGCCGCAATTATTGTCGCGAACACCAGACTGGTGCCGAAGAAGTGCAGCCGACGACAGGTGAGGTTGCTATGTTCCTGTAAGTAGAATGGATAAAACTCGCGAAAAGATTCAAATTTTTGCGCTTCTATTGCGGCCATGCTGTGCCTCCTTATTTTTATTGCACAGTAAAGTATATGACGAATACCTAACCCGGCCAATCAAAGCACGGGCGCAAATTATCTGTTAGGCTGCCGCAAAAATATGCGGTTAACCCGCAAGTAAGCGATATGAGGAAGTTATGGCAGGTCCACTCGCACACTTAAAGGTACTCGATTTAAGTCGTATTCTCGCCGGACCCTGGGCTGGGCAGGTGTTTGCTGATTTTGGGGCTGAGGTTATTAAAGTAGAGCGCCCGGAGCGAGGGGATGACACTCGCCACTGGGGCCCTCCCTACCTAAAGGATGAGAAGGGAAATGACACGGCTGATGCTGCTTACTACCTAAGTGCCAATCGCGGAAAAAAATCAGTTACTGTTGATATCACTACCAAAGATGGCCAGGCCCTGATCAAGGAGATGGCAGCCCGTTGCGATATCCTTCTGGAAAACTACAAAGTAGATGGCCTGAAAAAGTACGGCCTGGATTATGAATCCATCAAGGCAATCAACCCTGGTGTTATCTACTGCTCGATCACAGGTTTTGGGCAAACGGGCCCGTACAAAAATCGAGCAGGCTATGATGCCATGATCCAAGGGATGGGTGGTCTGATGAGTATTACCGGTGTGCCAGAAGGGCAACCGGGTGCGGGCCCGCAAAAGGTGGGGGTGGCCGTAGCCGACCTGATGACAGGGATGTACGCGGTATCTTCTGTATTGGCAGCTGTTGTTCACCGACAGCATACGGGTGTTGGCCAGCATATTGACCTCGCCTTATTGGATACCCAGGTATCCTGGTTGGCTAACCAAGCCCAAAATTACCTTACTTCTGGTAAAAGCCCTGAGCGACAAGGTACCGGCCATCCTAATATTGTCCCCTACCAGGCAGTCCCTTCAAAAGATGGCTATTTTATGTTGGCAGTGGGTAATGATGACCAGTTTAAACGCTTCTGCGGAATCGCGGGCGTAGAAGAACTGGCAGAAAATCCTGCCTACGGGACTAACTCAGCGCGGGTAATGGCCCGTGAAGAATTGGTGCCGCAGATTGAAGCTGCGACTCGTAAGCACGAATCCGCTTGGTGGCTCCAGCATCTTAGTGATGCTCATGTTCCCTGTGGGCCTATCAACACATTGGAGGAGGTTTTTGCTGATCCTCAAGTGCAGGCTCGGGGTATGGTGGTTGAGCAGGATCATCCGGAAGCTGGAAAGGTGAAGACTGTGCGCAACCCCGTAATCTTCTCCGAGTCCGCACTCGACTACACTCAGGCGCCGCCAGTATTGGGTGAGCACACTGAGGAAGTATTGCGAGATTTGCTTGGTAAAAGTGACGAGCAAGTAGAAGAGTTGCGGAACAAGAGTATTGTGTAAGTTATAGACAGATAACTTGCTGATAATCAGGCACAAGGATGTGCCTTGTAAATTAGGGAAAACAGATGGAACTCGACCACGTCAATATTACTGCTCCTATGGAAACCCTAAAGCGGGTACGGGACTTCTATGCCCAGGTTCTCGGTCTGACCGAGGGTGAGAGGCCAAATTTCAAGCGTAATGGATTTTGGCTCTATGGCAATGGTAGGGCTATTTTGCATTTAATAGATGGTGAGGTGAGTGGTGACCAGCCTGAGAAACCCTACCTGGATCACATAGCTTTCCGTACAGATGCGCTTGAGCCGGTTAAGCAGCGTCTGGATGCGTTGGGAGTCGCCAATCACCTAATGGATGTGCCCGGACGCAATGTACGGCAATTGGTATTTTTTGATCCAGTAGGGAATAAGGTGGAAGTTAACGCGGTGGTGTAGCAACTTCTTGAAAGGTCTAGACATTCCTGCGAAGCCGCGCCTTGATTGTACCGCTCTGCATGCCAAAGATATCACGGAGTTGTTCAGAGGCTCCTTAAATTGTTTTATTCCTTTCAGAGGCTTTTGAGTCTCTTAGGTTTAGAAGATGCTTTGTAGAGTATGTTCTTTATAGCCCCTGGATTTAACTTGGTCCCCTGCCGGAGAAGCTATGGTAATCACTTCCGATTGGTCGTTTTCTCTGATTGAAAAGTTGATATGCTTCATGTTTTATTGCAAATGACTAGGTCCCTGATAAAGATAATAATTTATGCCAGATAGTGAAGAATCAGTTGTATTTAAAATACAAGGGAAAATGGTAATTGGTCAGCGTAAATTCAGGGCACCGTTAAGTTATCAAGACCGTTTGGTTGATGAGGCAAGGTTGGTTTACGTTATCAGTGGCTGTTCAACCCTGGTTTGTGGTGATGAAACCCTCACCTTGAGTCCAGGTGCCACCGTGCTAATGAAGACAGATAATTTTATTAATCAGTGGCATGAAGATGGAATAAACAATGAAATTAATTTCATCGGTTTTCGGTTAACGTCAGAGCTATTACAGCGACTCTACCCAAGTGGTATGCCTGATGTCTTTGGTAGTAATAGCGAAAGTAGGGCTGCTGTTAAGGAGGATAATAAGTCCAATAATCAGCCCCCCTCGGCTGAGCGCCTGCAGGAATCTGTACTGCTCTCCAATTATATGCGTAGCATAATTGACTATATCCAGCAGCCAGAAGTATTCAGTGAGCCACTGGTGGTATTAAAGGTTCGAGAATTAGTAGAGCTCATCCCCAGGCTCGATAGCAGTGGAACAGTTGTGAAGATGTTGGGGCAGTTGTTCATCAGGCAACAGCCTAAACTTCAGGAAGTGGTGCAAGCTCACTTATACTCCTCTCTGAAGCTGGCGGATTTAGCTTTTCTATGCCATATGAGCGAGTCAACATTTACTCGTAAATTTAAGCAAGTCTATGGCAGTAGTGCCACGAAATATATTACCTCGAAACGGATGGAGAAAGCACAGCAGCTGATTCTCAATAGCGATCTTAGCCTGACTGAAGTTGCTTTGGAGTGTGGTTTTGATGAGCTTAGTTACTTCTCCCGGGTGTTCAAACAGCACTATCAAGTAGCCCCTTCCCAAATGCGTAAAAAGGCGATTTGACGGATTTGTACAAATCCTTGACTGGATGTTCCAAGTAAAGTGTTGGCTTGCTGGTTAATCTAGTCCTTGTCTTAACAGCGTACTTTTCTAACGATATGTCGTTATATTTAAACCCTCTTGTTACTGAGGGGCTAAAGAATGAATACATGCTCATTGGTAGTGCTAATGGTGATATTTGTTTTGCGTTTAGCCCGACGAGCATTAGTTATCGTCCTGGTGGTTTGATTAGAACCCTCCTAGGGCAAACTATAGCTGATACCGCTGAAGACTATAAACCAGTCACTTTTCATTACTTGCTGATGTTTGCTGGAAGCCTGAATGCTAATCACTCTGACCCCTGCGTAATCAAAAATAGTGAGACTTGATACAGTCAATTAGTAGCACTGCTTTGGTCTGTTATCCGGGCTAAGGGCCTCTTGAGGTCTCGCAGAAATGATAAGGAATTTTTCAGGGGATCTTTGAGTTCTCGTTCTGTTCATTTAATCAACCAGATGGAATATTTAATATGATTCGTTTCGCACAATTTCTTTCCGGTATATTTGTACTTATATTGGGTTCGGCTAGCTTAGTGACCATGCTTTTCCCGGAAGTTGTTAATGGTCCAGCAGGGTTTGATGCCACAACTAATTACGGTTTCACTAACCTACGTACTCTCGGTGCCCCCACACTTAGCTTAGCGATTATTACGGCAATTGGTGCCTTTCGCAAAGAGTGGTTATTAATACTTCCTGCCTCGATGTACTTTCTATTTAATGGTTCTTCGCGGCTTATTTCTGTATTGGCTGAGGGCTACGAGCCCGTAATGCTGACTGGTTTGGTGGTGACATTTACACTATTTATTCTGTCCCAGGTGGCTGTGTACAACTTCCGTCGCGCAGCTTTGACGTAGGTTGAGAAAATGTAGGGTGTTGGCGGTGTTTACTGTAAATATCACACCGCCTCTCTTTCAGAACGTCGCAGAAATGAGGGTGACTCTATGGAAATTGTGTACTTGATTGATGGTGAGGTAAGTGGTGCGTTGCTTCCGTAGGTTTTTGTATTCCATTTCCTGAAACGAAAGCAACCAGCTCTAAGTTGAAAAATGTTTCTAGTTTTTGGGGGCTTTGTCTGAAAACAGCTTTCCAAACGCATCGTAAACAGCAAGATGCAGAGTGTCACCATGGTCTAGTTGTTCAAAGTAGCCGAAGTGTATTTTTGTGTTGCTCTTCTTATTATCTAGCTTGTTGTATAGTGTTCGCGCTAGGCGCTCCATCACTTCCCCCTCTTTTCCAACTCCAATATAGATCTGTTTGTCCTCACAGCAGTCTTCAGGGATGCTTGTCAGAAGAGATTCTCCACTCCACCATAAGCTTGGGCTGATAATAATATAGTTGTCGAAAAGGTCCGTATGCTTTATCAGGATTTCTGTAGCTACAAGTCCTCCCAGAGACTGACCTATCAGTGTGGACTTTTCTTTTGTACGGAAATTGCTCGCAATAATGGGTTGAACCTCTTTGCCCAAAAAATCAATAAATTCCTTTGATCCGCCTGATGATGGAAATTCTTTTTGATCTAAAGCTATTTTGGATGGAAATGTATAGTCGCGTTTTCTATCAATATTTTCTATGCCTACAAGAATGGATTCTGGAAGCATATTAATCCATGAGAATGAGCCGAATTGGAGCACTCCCGCTATATGGATAAAGTCTTCGGATAAGGAGCCATCTAAAAGATAGATTACGGGGTAGTTTCTTTCAGGTTCACGATGGTAGCTCTCGGGTAAGTAGACATTTAAGGTGCGCTTTTCCTTTAATATCTTTGACTGAAAACTAATTGAGTCGCCAATTACCAGGGGAGAACTCTTAAGGTCTGTAGCCTTTGCAAAAGTAGCCATAAGAAAAAATGAGATGAGAGCCAAATACTTGACCATAAGTTATATGCCCTTTGAAGGTTAAATTATTCTTGAAATAGATAGGGTCTGTAGAATATTCATATTGAAACGGCCTAATACTAACACCGGGAAGGGTGGTGGTTGTAGTAATGCTTTATCTAAAGGTTCAAATTATTCATCACTCATCATTTATACATAAAGTCTTGTTGGGATTGGCGTTTGGACATGGAAGGGGATGAGATTGCGATTTTTTCTTCTGCTCCAGCTGAATGATTTTCCTGGTTTCATATTCAGGTCGCTTTAAGTAGAAATTTGGATATTTGGCCTGAAAATGTACCAATTTAATTGGTTGGGATTGTTTTGGTATGTACCGCTGAATTTACGAAAGGTGGCCACTTGCAGGTGGTTATTGTTACGACCTGCTTTGCTAGTCCCCCGTCAAATCCTTGATCATTGCCACGTATTGCGCCCCAAGATGTTCAGTTTGTGGATCAGAAATTAACCTGGCTCAGTCTGACTGGCTGGTCGGTTTTTGGGGTTGTTGCATGGGTGTATTTCCTATTTAATTAATCAGCTGATTAATTAAGGTCGTATACCTGTGACTGATAAGCCATCCACACGAGGGCGCGGGCGCCCAAAAGATCCTGAGCGCGAATCCCAAGTGCGTGAAGCGCTCATGCAGTCAGCGTATGCGCTACTTCGGGATAAGGCCTTTCGTGATATTTCGATTCGCGAGATTGCCCAGGGAGCAGGGGTGAATTCGGCAATGATCAGTTACCACTTTGGTGGCAAGGAAGGGCTGATTATCGAGGTAGTGCGGAACCAAATAATGCAGTATGGCCCTGCTTTCATCACTGCCGGGCTGGATGGGAGGGAGCCCACTTTAGAATTGTTGAGAGAGGCAATGAGCAGAATGATACGCCTATATATCAAGGAGCCTTGGATTCCTCGCCTAATTGTTGATGAAGCAGCTTCCAAATCCGGTCGAATGCGCGAACTCTTTGCCGATAGGTTGGCCTCAAAACTGATACCCAAGTTACGTGCTCTACTGCAAACCCTTCAGTCCAATGGCCAGTTGCGAGAGGATTTGGATATTGACCTGATGCCAATCTCTTTTTCCAGTTTGATCGCCTTCCCCTTTATTGCTGGCGCCCGTTTTAAGGAAGAATTTGGCTTTGCTCTGGGGGAGGAAAGTGGGGAGAGATGGATTAACCATACCGTTCAACTCTTACTCCAAGGTGTTTCTAAAAAATCTATATCCAAAGGCGAGGAAGTCAGCAATGGAAATTAAGAGTCATATAAAAGCTCTGATGAATAGCCGGCTCGCATTGCCGGTACTGATTGCGGCGGCGGTGGTTGTATCCTTAGTGTTGGACGTCACTAAAAGTGAGCCTAAACACGATGCAATCACGTCTCCTATAACAACGGTAGACGCAATAAAAGTGCAGGAGCTGCCGTTGCGAGCTCAAGCTATTGCATATGGAGAGGTGAAACCCAGTACTTTCCTGGAAGCCAATGCAGAAGTCAGTGGTAGGGTGGTGTATACAGCTCCGGAATTGGAACGGGGAAATATTATCTCTGCCGGTACGCTGGTTTTGAAAATCGATGATACCAGCTATCAGCTTGCCCTGGCGCAGGCTGAAAGTGACCTGGCTGCAAATCGCGCTAACTTGCAAGAGCTGGAAGTGGAGGAGGCCAATAGTCAACGTTCTCTGGAAATCGCCGAGCGCACCCTCAAGTTGGGTGAGAAAGAACTCGCTCGCAAGCAAAAGTTAGTTGCGAAGGGAACCGTCTCCCGCTCTACCGTAGATACTGAAGAGCAAAATATGCTGCGCTTGCGCCAGGAAGTGCAGAACCAGAGCAGCCAACTTTCCCTTTTCCCGACCCGCCGGAAGGTGATTGAAGCACAGATAGCTCGCTCGGAAGCTCAGGTACGGGATAGTAAATACAACCTGGAGCGCACCAGGGTGACCCTGCCATTTAATGCTCTTATTGGTGAAGTCCATGTAGAGGAAAACCAATATGTTACTGGCAGTGCTCGCTTATTTGATGCAAGTGGACTCGCCCAAGTAGAAATTGCAGCAGAGCTTCCCATGGTGCATGTGGCTCCACTATTGCGTAATTTAAGGCCGGGTATTGATTCCAAACCGACTCCTGAAGATCTACCAAAGATGTTGCTGGGGCTGGAAGCTCGAATCACCCTGGTTGGGGGGCCGGGGAATAATGAGTGGCAGGGGAGGGTTGTGCGTTTGGGGGGAACCCTGGATAGCACCAGTCGAACACTCTCCGTTGTGGTTGCTGTGGATGATCCTTATGGCAAGGCGGTGACTGGTGAAAAGCCTCCGCTATTTCGCGGCATGTATGCCCGCGTCGAGTTGTTGGCTCCCGCTGCACCGGCACTCGCTATCCCCCGCCGCGCTCTCCATGAAGGCAATGTCTATCTGGTAAAAAATGGCCAGCTAAGAGTCCGCCCTGTACAGATTGACTACCACCAAGGCGATATCACTGTGATCCGTGAGGGATTGAATCCCGGTGAGCAGGTTATTGTGACTGATGTAATCCCTGCAATTAATGGAATGGCTGTTTCCGTCGTTAGTGATGAACAATCTGTTACAGCTAGTGCTAGAGGTAACCAGCAGTGATTCGTTATTTTGCCGGTCACCCAACGGCGGCCAATTTATTGATGGTTGCGCTGATGCTAAGCGGGCTTTTTGTTCTGCCTGGCATGAAGCGTGAAACTATGCCGGAAATCGATAAGTTTGAGGTTCAGGTTTTGGTCCCTTATGCCGGCGCTGCGGCGGCCGAGGTGGAAGATAGTATTTGTCTTCCTTTGGAGGAGGCCACCGATGGAATCAGCTTTATTGATGAGCGACTTTGTGAGGCGAAAGATAATCTGGGCCTGATGACTCTTAAAATGCAAGAAGCGGGTGATATGGACCAGTTTGTTGCTGATGTGGAGTCTGCAGTTGACGGTATCGACTCGCTTCCTGCAGAAAGTGAGCGCCCGGTGGTTGAGGAACTGGGGCGTACTCAGGCTGTGGTTAGTATTGCTATCAGTGCCGATCTGCCGTTGGTTCAATTGAATCAACTGGCCGAACACTATCGCCGTGAATTGCTCCGCGACCCCGCCATCCCGATAGTGCGTATTTCCGGTTTCTCTGATCATCAGCTCCAGATCGAAGTCTCAGATTACAACTTGCGCCAATACGGGCTTAGCGTGATGGACCTGGCCAATATTATTGACCAGCAAGCTATCGATATGCCCGCCGGTAAGGTTTCCACTCCAGATCGAGAATATCAGGTGCGCTTTACTGAAGAGCGCCGCACGGTTACAGAGTTGGAGAACCTTGTAGTGATTAAAGGTGGTGATGGGGCGGAAGTTCGACTTGGGGATATTGCAAAAATTTATGATGACTTTGAGTTGGCTGAAGACAAAATTACTTTTGATGGTCATCGCGCTGCGCTTCTCAATATTGAGAAGAATAGTGTGGATGATAGCTTGCGTGTGCTTGAAGCCGTGCGCGACTTTGTCGACCGTGAAAATGAAATTCTACCTGATGGCATGAAACTCACCTTAACCCAAGACAGCGCCTCTATAGTTGCGGATCGTTTGCAGATGGTTATAACCAATGCTTGGCAGGGGCTGATCCTGGTAGCATTGGCTCTCTACCTATTCTTTAGTGGCCGCTATGTTTTTTGGGTGGTCATGGGATTGCCGGTTTCATTCCTGGGGTCGTTTGCATTGATCACGGCCATGGGCGTGTCCATTAATATGATCAGCCTGGTGGGATTGCTGATTGCCATTGGTATCCTAATGGATGACGCCATTGTGTTATCGGAAAGTATTGCCAGTGAACACCGCGAGGGAAGATCTCCGCTGGAAGCGGTTATCAATGGCACCAAGCGGGTGGCCCGTGGCGTTTTGTCCTCATTTGCAACTACGGTAATGGTTTTTGGGGGACTGGTTTTTATTAAGGGAGATATTGGGCAAGTCCTCAAGGTGTTGCCCATTGTATTGATTTCTGTATTGCTCATTAGTTTGGTGGAAGCTTTCCTGATTCTGCCGGCGCACTTGCGTCATGCTCTTGAGCACAAAAGCTCTATCCCCGCCTGGAAGCAGGGTTTTGCTAAACGCTTTGATGGTTGGCGAGAAAATATAGGGCGCGCAGCGGACTGGGCGGTTAAATATCGCTACGCCTTTGTCGGGGGAGTGTTTGGTTTATTCCTGGTCACGGTAAGTCTGATGACGTCCGGGATTGTTAAGTTTCAGGGTTTTCCGACCTTAGAGGGCGATTTATTACAAGCCCGGATCTTGATGCCCCAGGGAACCTCTTTGGTTGATATGGAGAAGTTAGTCGATAAGCAGTTGAAGGCGCTGGATCAGGTCGCCTCAGAGTTGTCAAAAAATGAAAACGCACCTCTGGTGAATCATACGAGTGTCACTTTTGGTATTAATGGTGATGCCTTTGAATCGGGCCCCCATGTGGCCACCATTAATGTCGATTTGCTCGCTGCTGAAGGTCGTACTACCAGTATGGATGAATTGCGCCATGCCTGGCATAAGGCTGCCGGCGATATGGCTGGAGCAATCGCTATTCTTTATAAGGAGCCGGCCTTAGGTCCTGCCGGCCGTGCTATCCACTTACGCCTTGCTGGCTTGGAGTTGGATCAATTAAAGGCAGCGTCCATTCGCTTGCAGGATTGGCTGCGTGGATACGACGGCGTTGTGAATGTAGTGGATGACTTGCGTCCCGGCAAACCGCAGCTCACCGTTAAAATGCGTGAAGGTACCTATGCTTCTGGTCTGGATGCCAGTAGTGTCGCCAATCAGCTGCGAGCTGCTTACCAAGGGATGGAGATAGATGAAATTCAATATCGGGGGGAGACCTACGAGATTCAGGTTCGTATGGATGCAGATTCCCGTGGCGCACTCAGCCGTTTCGATGAGTTGGTCATAATCCATCCAGCTACCAAACAAAGGGTTCCGTTGATTGCCGTTGCCGATATAGAAATGAATCGGGAGTATGCACGAATTCAGCGTATTAACGGTGAGCGGGTTGTGAGTGTGTTTGCTGATGTTTTCACTGAGAAGGCGAACGCTGGCCAGGTACTTGGCGACACCCAGGAGAAGTTCCTGTCTGAGCTTACCCGTGAGTTCCCAGGATTGCGCGTTGATATGCAAGGGGAAATGAAAAATAGTGAGGTTACCGGTACGTCTATTGGCCGGGCCCTGTTAATTGGCGCTATTGGTATCTACCTCCTTTTATCCTTGCAATTCCGCAGTTATGTGGAGCCGCTGATTGTATTGGTAGCTATTCCCCTGGCACTGATTGGTGTTATTTGGGGGCATCTGATCATGGGCCAGAATATGTCTATGCCCAGTATGATGGGTTTTGTCTCTCTCGCCGGAATTGTGGTCAATGACTCAATTTTGCTAGTGGAGTTTGTGAAGCGGCGAGTGCGTGAAGGAATGGATGTACATAGCGCGGCAAGCCAGGCCAGTCGCGATCGTTTCCGAGCAATCTTCCTTACCTCACTGACTACAGTTGCCGGCCTGTTGCCACTGCTATTTGAAACCAGCTTGCAGGCACAGGTGTTGGTGCCGCTGGTCACCAGTATTGTATTTGGTATTAGCAGCTCTACTATTCTGATCCTTCTGGTACTACCGGCGCTCTATGGAATACTGGAGGACTTTGGGTTTACTGAACCTCAAGAAGAGAGTGATGGCGAAGACGTATTAGTACCGGCGCCTATGCTAACTGCGCCAAGTAGTTAATACTTTCCTTCTAATCATGAAGAATAATGCCTAGCTTAGTGCACCCAAAGTGGTAGTAATAAGCTAGGCAATGTACTTTGGGCTAGTCTTTCCAAAGTCTTCGATCAATAGTTTTGCCAATCTTAGTAAAGTAAAAGCAGGGGTCTTCTAACAATTCATAGTCTCCAAAATAATTTTTGGAGGCATCATCATATCGACAGATTGGTTTAACTTCTGAAAAATTGCGTAGCCCTGATTTTTTAAGGGACTGAAGTTCGCTCTCGACAGGCTTGACAAGACATATTTCTATACTTTTCAAGATGAATTGAGCAACTTTCTTAAATAAATCAAAGACGCCAGAATCGTATTGATTAGTTGTAGCTCTAAATGAAAGTACTAATTCGTGCTCGGGTGAGATAGCTGCCCTGAAAAAATATATAATTTGGTCGCCTCTTCTGCTAGAAAAATATTGTACTGCATAGCTAATCCACTGAACTCCTCCAGTTTTTGGGAGCTTGAATATCTGCCAAAATAAGGGAAATAAATATTGCCACTTTTCTGAAGGAGCGCCTTCACCTGGAGAGTAGTAAGCTCGAATTTCACTGTCTAGCCAGTGTTCGTAATGAGCTGCTTCAAGCAAGTTGGTGCGATTTTTTGGTCTCCTTAAAACTGCAGTAAATTCCATTCCTCCGATGTCAGGATTCCATAAAGGTAGACCTTCATATTAATCGTATTCTTCTGCTGGTTAGGTGCCCCAGGCATTATTTGTAACTTTAAAAAAGTTCTCATAAGAGTGTATGTTTATATCAAAATCCAGAGGTAGATCAGAATCTGTATCTACTCTACCGGGCATGGGAATCTTACTAGCGGGGCAGAAAACGAAGTTCTGTACCGAAAAATTTACAAATTACAGGTGCAGACTTGTTTAAGTTTGGTCTCTTGGGGTTTTGTGTGGTGCCAAATAACATTTACAAATTACGCTAGCAAGCGGATATCAAGTGGTGAATCTAATGCGAACTCTTAACTGTTGAAATCCAATCAGTTCAAATAATGCTGTTACGAATATATTAACGATATACTTCATTTCAAAACTGTTATGAGAAGGTGATGCTGAAACAGGCTGCCATCCTGCTAATGTTAGGGGAAGCTGCAGTTTAATCAAAAGGGTGAATCTGAATAAAGCCTAGCTTGGTCCCCCGATGACTGACTCAACTAGGCGTGTAAATGATGGCTTAGTCGACCCAGAGCCTGCGATCAACAGTTTTGCCAATCTCAGTAAAGTAAAAATACGGATCCTCCAGAAGTTCATAGTCTCCAAAAGGATTTTTTGGTGTGTCATCGTACCTGGAGATTGGCTTTTCTTTGCTGAAGTTGCGCAGTCCTGATTTTTCTAATTCCGAAATCTCAATTTCAATAGATTTGGTGAGTTTGATTTCGATGTTATTTAAGATAAAACGAACGATTTTTTTAAAAAGACTAAAAGCACCGGATTCATATTGATCTGTTGTTGCTCTGAAGGATAGGATTAGTTCGTGCTCGTGGGAAATTGCCGCTCTTGCGTAATAAGTAAATTGATCTCCTTTTCGTGCGCAAAATTTCTGAACAATATAGGCGACCCACTGAATACTTCCTGTTTTTGGTAGTTTAAAAGTCTGCCAAAAAAGAGGGAATAGATAATACCATTCGTTAAAAGATAATCCAGTGTCAGGCTCGTAATAGGCTTTAATATTTCTATCAATCCATCGTTCATAGTTGTTGGCTTCTAATAAACTTGGGGAGCCATTTGGTCGTCTAAGTGCTGCACGAAAGTCCATCCCGCCAATCTCTGGATTCCATAAGGGTGTGCCACGGTACTTGTAGTATTCTTCGGCTAGTAGCAAACCCCAAGCATTATCTGACAGCTTTACGAAATCTTTAAAAGAGTAGATATTTAAGTTGAAGTTCAGTGGGAGAACAGGGGTTGAGTCGACCGCTCCTGGTACGAACCTATTGCTGGGGGGCTTAACGAAATTAAGTTTGGTGCCAGATAGGTTGCAAGTTACTGGCATGGATTTACTTAAGTTCGGTCCCTTAG
The DNA here is from genome assembly GCF_052466985.1 of Microbulbifer maximicatervae (SeqCode). Taxonomy (NCBI): domain Bacteria; kingdom Pseudomonadati; phylum Pseudomonadota; class Gammaproteobacteria; order Cellvibrionales; family Microbulbiferaceae; genus Microbulbifer; species Microbulbifer maximicatervae (SeqCode). The sequence goes on along the minus strand of NZ_CP174298.1, from coordinate 1,443,025 downwards.
GTTTCTTTGTGGTTCCAAATAACATTTACAATTTTCTTTGTTAAGCTGATATTAAGTGGTGAAGTAACATAGGTTCTTTACTGTTGCGCATATCTCCACGATGTCTATGATTTTATAGTTGTTATGAGAAGGTAATGCTAAACATTTTGCTACCTGATCAGTGTTAGGGAAAACTACAGCACACTCAGAGAGGTGTTTCTGAATGAAGTCTAGTTGAGTTTCCTTGAAGGTTGGCTCAGTTAGGCAGTATAGAGGAGGCTTTGTCGACCCAAAGCCTACGACCTATAGTTTTGCCAATTTTAGTGAAATAAAAGTAGGGGGCTTCCAGTAATTCATAGTTCCCAAAATGGTTTTTGGAGGCATCGTCATATCGACAGATTGACTTTTCCTCGGTAAAGTCACGTAGACCTACTTTTTCCAGGTACTTAATTTTCTTTTCAGTGGAGTCGATAAGTGTGATTTCAATTTTGTTCAAAATAAAGCGAGCAATCTTTTTGAAGAGGTTGAATGCACCGGGGTTATATTGATCTGCAGCTATAAAAGTAAAGGTTAAATCATGCTCTGTTGAAACTGCGCTCCGTACAAAATATGTGAATTGATTGTCCTTTCTGCCGCAGAAATTCTGAACGAGATAGGCTACCCATTGAATATTGCCTGTTTTGGGTAGCTTAAATGTTTTCCAAAAAAGAGGAAGTAGGTATAGCCAGTCATCAAAAGCTGATCCTGTGCTTGGCTCGTAGTAGGCTTTAATATCTCTTTCGATCCAATGCTTATAATTAGCAGCTTCAAGCAAGTTAGGGTGGCTGCTAGGTCTTCTCAATTCTGCAGTAAAGTGAACTCCGCCAATATCAGGATTCCATAGCGGCGTACCGTGATATTTATAGCTTTCCTCTGCAAGAGGAAATCCCCAAGCTCTATCAGAAAACTCAACAAAACCCTCCAAAGAGAAAATGTTTAGATCCGGATTCAGAGCTAAGACGGAGTCTAAAGGGGTAATTTCTGGTACCAAAGTATTACTGAGCGGCTTTACGAAATTAAGCCTTGTGCCGGACAAGTTACATCTTAACGACTTTGACTTGCCAAAGTCAGGCCCCTTAGGGTTTGTCGTAGTACCAAATAACATCTAGGGCTTCACACTAACAGGCTGATATTAAACTGTGAGGTTAGCACGAAATTTAGTTGCTTGCCTCAAGCTGATCAATGTGCTCGTAGACATTGAATACAAGTCTCCATGGTACATTTGCCCAAAAGCAAACTTGCTTTTTGTAGAGGGCCACCTCTTATGTGCTTCACTGTTGTGGCTATTACTTGCTACTCCACCAGTAGCAAGTAATAATACTGTGGGTGCATCACTGGTAACGGAGTCAATAGCTACATTCATCACTTTATGGATGGTTCCCGTAGCCCCATTCAATGCCGCTACCGAGGTCTCAGTAGTAACTTTTCAAGAAATGCTTCCTTTTCTTCTACTCCTTCGGATTCTACCGTGTCTGCAAAATCCGCCAAAGAGGCTACAGATACTTCTGCAAGGGAAGCGTCAACAATAAGCGTTCCACTAAATATTGGCGCTGTGGACTTAAGGTTCTGGCTCAATTTATCAAAGTCTTTGGTTTCGCAGAGCTGGTACACCAAGGTTACCTATTTTGGTTGAGATCAATGTTTACAATTCAATCTACTCAGGTGTTCACTAACTTTGTGTATATGCATACAGTGTTGTGGGTTAGAATGGAAAACTGGCAAGTAACGCTAAGGGCTCAAATAGGGCTTGGATGGTTATGGCTTAATTTAGACTTTTACTGCTTTAAAAAGGAGGCAGAGTGAAAATTTCAGGAAAGTTCGAGGTTACTGTAAAGCCGATGGATCCGTATGCGAAAGGCAGTGAAGGAAACAGCTTGGGGCGTATGTCAATTAATAAAGTCTTTTACGGTGATCTTTCAGGAGAAAGTCGAGGAGAAATGTTAAGTGCAATGACTCCCGTAAAAGGATCTGCGGGGTATGTAGCTATAGAGCAAGTTGCCGGTACTTTAGGTGGTAAGCGAGGCACGTTTGTTTTACAGCACTTTGGGACTATGAAGAAAGGAGAGGACTTCCTTATTTTAGAAGTTGTGCCTGATTCTGGCACTGGAGAACTAGTGGGACTCTCTGGGAAAATGTCTATTCAGGTGGATGGTGGAGTTCATTACTACGACTTTGAATACCAACTTGATTAATAGGAGTTTGCTGTCTGTATAGCGTCATGGAGAGGTTATTCGATCGAAATTTATACGGTCTGTACTCGTCTTGATTGAAGGTGCAACCTCGGATTGAATATTTGCTAATAGAAATTCAATCTGGGGGATCAGTGTCGTTTTCATAATATCTAAGTTTAGAAGAAGGGCTGAACAGGTGGGTAAGTCTGCGGGGATATATTGGTGAGTGTATCGTCAAAGAACTTCCTTCCTGTATAGAACAAGATGATATCGCCAGTGGAAATCCGCTGACGATAAATTGCTAGGTCGCTAAAAGTCATAGGAAAGCTGGGCGATTAGCTCTCGTGGTTGGCCGGGAAAATGTCCTTGCCGCTCATTAAAACCGCTCACTGCATACGTTTTATTCAAAAGGTTTTTCACGTTGATACTCAGCTGAATATCATCCCAACGAGTTGCCCAGCTGGCATCGAGTACAGTGTAGGCCTTTACTTTTTGATCATCGAAGCTTATTTGATCGCTCACATAGTCGGCACCAATGGCAAATGCTGAGTCCCATATACTGAGGTCATAGCGGGCCCACAAGCCTGCTTGGTGCTTGGGTGCATTTACGAACTGACCTGAGTCTGACACATTGCGTGAGTCACCCTCAGCGATATACGTATCGTTGTACGCATAATTAGCTGTTATGCTGAGTCTCTCAGTTATGTCACCGACTAAGGTGAACTCGCTTCCACCACTTTGAACCTGCCCGAGGTTGATAATTTCGGCTTCATTCGGGGTCTCATCGGCACTGATATAGGCGGGGTTACTTTGGGCCATATTTGCTTTTTTTATCTGATAGAAGGCTAGAGTGGTCAGGATACGCCCATCCAGCCATTCCTTCTTCACACCAATCTCCACTTGACTGCCAGTACTGGGTTCAAGCTCCTCGGCGCCGCCCTCAAAGTCGTCTGCGCTCACCGGATTAAAGCTCTGGGAGTAATTTGCATAGAGGGATAGTGTATCTACGGGCTTATAAGTGATGCCTGTACGGTAGCTTGCATCATTATCTTTGTAGCTATTGCCGCTTTCTTTTTCAGTTTCATCGAACTGATCAAGGCGCGCACCTAGCATCCAGAACCACTGATTGGTCAATTCCACAGTATCCTGGATATAAATGCTGGTACGGATGCTGGCCGTACCATCCTTATTCATATTGATAAGGTTGTAAGTTGACGGGTCAGTTATGCCGTAGTTGAGTTCGTAGATGTTGAGGTTTGTAACACCGTCTGCTCCAGGGCGCGCTCGCCAATAGTCATATTTTGTATCAACATCATGATAGTCACCACCAAGCAAAATCTGATGATTCATACCTGAAATGTCTGTGTCATACACAAAATCCAAAGTAAGGCTCAGCTCTTCATTTGCCCGGTACTGATCGCGGTACTCACGGCGGATGGTTCCATCTTCAGCATTGGCCATTCCATCACCATTGATGTCTACCCAACCGCGTGATTCGTGATAAGCCTGCTCCCTTTCATTTTCCATGTAACGCAATGTTGCGTTAAAGTTCAGGCTATCTGTCACCTTATGCTTGACTTTAGTTCGAAGAACCAAGGCTTTTAGGTTTTGATAATCAGCTTTTTCGTTGGTGTTGTAGGAAGGATCTACCAGGAATTTGCCGTCATCATTAACGGGTACGCCGCGCAAGCGGTTACCGCCTAGGTTTTGTTCTATGTGCTCGAAGGTGGTCGTCAAGTGAGTGCCTGCTGAGAGGTCAAATAGTAGTCCCCCGGCAAGTTCAATGTTCTCGCTGTTCGCATTATTGCGAAAGCTATCTTGAGATTCATAGAATCCTCCTAAACGATAGGCGATATTTTCAATTACACCGCCTGTTAGCTCGATAGAAGCTCCTTTTAGCGATTCGCTTCCGGAGGTGACTGTTAATTCACGACGCTCATCGAAGGTTGGCCTCTTGGAGGTGTAGTTAATCATCCCTCCGGGCTCACCGCCGCCATAGAGGGCGGAGGATGGCCCTTTTAGTACCTCGATGCGCGCTACATTTGATACTTGAGGCACACTAAACCCTGAATAGGGATCGCCGCGGACTCCATCGTAAAATATATTTTTATTGTCTCGAAATCCCCGAAATGTGACTCCGGAATAGCTGAATTCACTAACTCCTGCGATGGAGCGGTACAAGTCAGTGATATCGCGGGCAGCCTGGTCTTCAATGAGCTGTTCACTTAGTACCTGAGCAGACATCGCAATATTTAATAAGTCTGCGTCTGCTTTAGTTCCAGCTTGTGTATGAGAGTCCAGATAAAATTGTTGGGCTCTACCAATAACTTCAACTTCTTCTACCGTTTGAGTTATTTCCTGGGCAGACACCAACGCAGCAGGGGCTAGTGAGGCCCATACTGCCAAGTTGAGTTGTTGAGGGTACATATTGATAGAATTCCGTACAAATAGGGTCGATTATAATTGATAATGGCTGTCATTTTTGAGATGTAGTAATAAATGTGAAACAGTCGTAGGAAGCTAAAAAGCTATTGTGCCGACTGGAGATTAGGTAGGAAGAGTTGATAGCTTAGAACCCTAGCCGTCAACAAAGCATTGATTTTCCTTGAAAGGGTGTCAGTAATAGGTTAAGGAATTGATGGTTTGTACGAATGATTGAATTAAGAAATATTGAAAAGAATGATGAAGCACTACTGGTTGAGTACTTAAATGATGAGTCTGTGTTTAAGTATTTGTCATCGAGAATTCCTCACCCTTATACATTGGAAGATGCTGCTTGGTGGGTTGATAAAGGTTGTAAGAAGGAAGGGGTTGTAAAGGCAATAGAGTACAGAGGGGCCTTTTGCGGGATTATAAGTATGCGCGAGCAGCTGTTTGAGCATTCTCACTCCGGTGAGGTTGGATATTGGGTTGCGCGAGAATTTTGGGGGAGAGGAATTGCTACTATTGCTTTGACTCAGTTTACTCGTGAGATTTTTTCTTCACAAAATATTGTCAGGCTTTATGCCTCTGTCTTTTCTGGAAATGTCGGATCAGTGAAGGTTTTACAGAAGGCGGGGTATAAGCATGAAGGGACTTTAAGCTGCTCAGTAAAAAAAAGGGGGTATTTATTTTGATGAGTACATTTTCGCCAAGGTGAATGCCCCATCATAAAATTTCGAGTTATATTCTTAGTTGTGGAATATTAGAATTGAACAGAGATACTGAATTCAGTAGAGAGCTGAGTAGGATATCAAAATACTTCAGCTACCTGCTCAGGCATAAGCCTGAAGCCATCGGCTTGTTTATGGATGAGAATGGATGGGTGGCAGTTGATGAGTTGATTCAGAAAACTGTAGACTTTGAGCTAAACAGGGATTTGGTTTCTGTCGTTGTGGAAACCAATGATAAGCAGCGGTTTTCTATAAGTGATGATGGCCTTTCTATCAGAGCCAATCAGGGACATTCTGTAGATATTAATTTACATTTAAGCCCCCTTGAGCCACCAGGTGCGCTTCTCCATGGCACTGCAGAGCGTTTTGTTGAAGATATCCTCGCGCAAGGACTGAAGAAAATGCAAAGGCATCATGTTCACCTGTCGGAATCCGAGGCAGTTGCTCGATCTGTTGGGGCCAGGTATGGCAAGCCCGTACTGGTAAGGGTGGAGGCTAAATCCATGCATCGAGATGGTTTCGATTTTTATCGCTCTGCTAATAATGTGTGGCTGGTTGATCATGTGCCAGTCAAGTATATGAAGTTACTTTAAAGGTAGGGATTGTCAGTATTGTTGTATGGGTACTGTTAGTGGAGGGATACTCTAGAGTCAGCTTATTTATAAAGGAAGAGCCATTGATCAAGATACACCCCTTGAATGGATAGGCCTATTGGAGGTGAAGATAGCTTTATAAATTTTTGTGCCATAATAAGGAATAATTATAATTTTTCTGTATACCAAATTTTTGGAGTTACAAGCACGCCAGCCTTTTTTCTAGATTCTTCAAGCTCACTACTATTGACAAACTTGATAGCATGCTCCTTCGAAGGAAACTCATGGATCACTGTTACATTGTGATGGTTGTCAATTTCTCGATATACAGATGTAGCTGTAGCGCCCATTTGCTTCACTATAGGCATGAACTCTTCTAGCACTCTGTGCCATTCGTTGAAGTCCTTAACATTCGCGTGCATAAATAGATGTATCATATGGATACCAGTTGGTCAGTAGATGCTGCGTGTTATACAACCTTGTGAATAGTTATAGTAGTTAGCTATTCGGGGTCAAGTTTTAAAAAGGTTCCCAATAGTAGCCTTTGGGTCGTAAAGGAGATATTTGGCAGGTAGTTGGGGGCCGGTTGTTATAATTGGCCTTTAACTTTATTAATGGTATGGAGTCAAGGGGTTTGACTTAAATAGTATGGTTAGTAAAACGCTATCTTGTGAGTCAATCTTTGTCCCTTATTGCCCTGCCTACTTTCTAATTAAATCCACAGGAAAAGTACAAGCTCCGTATATTGCTATTTAATTCTGTGCGATGAGGTGAGCCCAAATGGGTACGATTGTTTTGTTTTGGGTTTCTTATAAGGCTCCCGTCTAAAAATAGTAATTTTAACTTATTGATTAGCTTTTCTGAGTAAGTGTATCTTTCTATTTGTTCCTGCCCATTAATGAAAACAGATAGTTTGGCGGTGATTTTCGCAATGTGGCGTGTATCTACTGTGTTGGGATTTTCTGGTATCGGTAGATAGTGATACCAAGATTTGATTTTTAGTGCATATTGAAATTTGAGTTTTTTCTGGGGGAGCTTATGGATCTGACTATTTCTATTTTAGGGCATGCACTTACAGCTATCGCGGCTCTTTTGGCAATTCATGGGAAGACATGGGATGAAACCCAAATTGGCCTGAAAAGGGTAACCAGGATAGGCGGTGTTGCAGCCGGGGTGGCAGTTGTTGGTCTGGCGCTTTCAATCTTTCAGACTATCGATAAGTATCAGGAAAAAGCTGCTTATAAGGAATATGCAATTTCAAAAATTGAAAAGGGGTGGAGCAATCTTTTTGTTCCCTTTGAGGCGCTCCACTACCAGGTGACAGGCTTGAAACCCAAAAAGGGGGAGCACCTGGAGTTTGCCGAGTTGGTATTGAAGGAAAATCTATTGGCCAGCTTTGATAAGGTGGACTTTAAAGAAGTTCATCGATTTCCCAAGTTTGGGACAGTTGGAAATATGGTTTGTGCACAAACACTTTCAGGTATGGGGACGGTTTCCAGATATATTGAAGAGTACTCAGATCATTTGGATTTAGAAATCAAGGCTTCGGTAGAGGAGTTGCAGTTAATGCCTGCTTTTTCCACACTAATACGATTTGGCGGCTGTCCCGGTATTAAGGGGCGCTCGGTCAACGATCCTGATCGTTATCAGGGGAAATTTGATACTCCGGAAATGCGAGCTTACATCAGGAAGCTAATCGCATTTCAGAAATTAATAGGCTAGGGGTAAGTACTTAGTGGAGAGATAGCAAAGCGGCAGCTCAATAGCATACCGTTTTGCAGTCGGCCGTAATCAGGGTCATATATCAGACGGCTCGACCTTGCTTCTTGAATATTGTGATGGCGCTGATAGTGAGTTCCTTGACTAAAGCCTCAAATTTTTGCAACGGCATATTTCTAGCCGGAGCAATATTCAATAGGTGCTCGCTGACTTGAACGAGTTTCAACCCTTTGGGGGGGTGAATGTGGGCGGGAAATCTACAAACCCATCCTGTTAGTGGTAGTTTGTTGATAGCTTCTCTATCGAGAGCTTGAATTCCTTTGCCGTTGGCAATGATTACTTCGATATCATCAAGGTGGGTGGTATCAATGTTTTGTGGTGTTCTTGGTGTTGAGTTAGGTTTTCTAAAACTCTCGAGTTTTAAAAGTTCTTCGTAGGTGATATAGAGCTCTTTTCCAGACATTCTGATCTCCTTCTCACGGTCATCAACTAAAACTTGTGTCCGATGCTCCTGAGCATTTTGGGTTGAATCGGATCGCTTTTATTTTTTAGTGTTTATTAATCTAGTTGTTATTCCAAAAATCGCAATCAAATTCGATGATTGCATCATATAGACAGATTGATACTTTGGGCAATGTTTTAAGCTCTCAATAGGGGGGGTAAGAATATTCCAGCGACTGATTGTGTAGAAAATTCACGAAAACCGCCATTGTGAGTTGAGTTTGTTACTTGCCGGACTGGGTAATTTATTATTTTAAGCGTTGCTGTAATGCTTAAAATAATAAACTGCCTTGCAGTTGTTCAAATTTATTTATATTTCCTTTTTGAGGTGGTGCTTGAAGGTTTATCTGGTTGGTTGAATTTTGAATCGTGAACTCTGGTTTTGGCCAGCTTAAAAACTTGTTTGCCTTTTTATTTGATGCCTCAGAGGTGCTTCTCTTCTGGAGTTTCCAGGTGGAATGGGAGAGGTTTATTTAATTTCATTTAAGAAGTCTTGCGTCGATATACCTTTTAGGCATGTGATACATCCTGGCGCTGGTAAGTAGGTCGAGTTTTAGATTAAAGCAATCCCTGCAAGACAGAATTGCAAAAGCTGGCGTGCATAATGCTTATCTCGGATACAACGTATAAAAATGGATAAGCACTATGGAAGAGAAGGATTCGATTGACAAAAAAGTGGCGAGTAAAAAAATTAGCCGTAGAAATTTTACTAAAGGGGCGATGCAACTGGGTATTGCTGCCAGCGCGGCTTCAACAGGATTGGTTTCCGCTCTCTCAATGTTGGATCGGAATTTCTATGATCAATATGACTACGTGATTATTGGGTCGGGTGCGGGTGGAGGGCCATTAGCGGTAAATTTGGCAAAGGCGGGATTTTCTGTTTTGGTGTTGGAAGCTGGTGCTGCCGACCCCAGTGATGACACCCATAATATTCCAGCATGGCACCCCTTTGCGTCTGAAGACCCCAAATTGAGCTGGGACTTTTTTGTTAAGCATTATACGGATATCAATCAGCAGCAACTGGACGACAAATATGTTTCCGGGAAGGGAATCCTCTACCCACGGGCGAGTACTATCGGTGGTTGTACCACGCACCATGCACTGATTACGGTCTATCCACATAACAATGATTTTGACCGCATAGCACGGGATACAGGGGATATTTCCTGGGATAGCGCAAATATGCGGCGATATTTCGAGCGTTTAGAGCGTTGTGAATATGTGCCCCGCCCAATTTTCTCCAATCCATCCCGTCACGGTTTTGATGGTTGGCTGCCTACGAATCGCGGCAATCCCGCGTTATTGCTGGAAGACCCGGCGATCTTGAAAGTTGCGCAGGCTGCGCTGGCCAAGTATGGGCTCGAAGGGGCTTTGGAAAAAATTATCAGTGGCAATCTTCGCTTGGATATCAATCATTGGGACGTGGCCGGTGGCCAGGAAGGGCCTTTTATCGCCCCTATGGCAGCAGATAGCCGAAACCGCCGTACCAGTGTGCGCGAATACCTCTTGGATACCCAGTCAATTTACCCAAACTTGCTTCATATTCGTACAAATTCACTGGCAACTCGTGTGTTGTTTGAGGGGAATACTGCTGTTGGAGTGGAGTTTTTAGAGGGGGCGAGCCTGTATAAGGCAGACCCTTACCATGATGAAAGTGGTACTGCCGGAGTCTTGAGGCAAGTGCGGGCAAATCGTGAGGTTATCTTGTCTGGAGGGGCCTTCAATAGCCCGCAACTTCTCAAGTTGTCGGGAATTGGTCCCGCCCATGAGCTCCGAGATCACGGCATAGAGCCCCTGGTAGATCTGCCTGGGGTAGGAGAGAACCTCCAGGATCGCTATGAGGTCGGAATCGTTAGTGAGATGAGTGAGGATCTTGCCCTTCTTAAAGATTGCACTTGGGGGGAGGGGAATGATCCCTGTTTAAATCGCTATCGCTATGGCTGGTTCAATCAGGGGCCCTACAGTGGAAATGGTCCAGTATTGTCTCTGGTTAAACGTTCCAAACCGGAGCTGGAAGATCCCGACTTGTTTATTTTCGGAGTGCCCTCCGATTTCCACGGATACTTTCCCGGGTACTCCCAGGCGTTGCGGGACTACAAAGACCGTTTCTCCTGGATTGTACTGAAAGGCCATACGAACAATACCGCCGGGCGTGTGACCCTGCAATCTGCTGATCCCAGGGACACACCGGAAATCAACTTCCACTATTTTGGTGAGGGTAATGATGCTCTGGGAGAAGACCTTCAGGCAGTTATTGAGGGGGTAAAAATTTCCAGGGATATTATGTCGGGCCCTATTGTGAGCAAGCAGGTCTCCAGGGAATTATTGCCCGGTAATGAGGTTCAATCAGATCAGCAAATTGGTGAGTTTGTTAAGAACCAAGCTTGGGGGCATCACGCTTCCTGTTCCAATAAAATGGGGCCTGCCAGTGATCCTATGGCAGTTGTCGACAGTAAATTCCGGGTTCACGGCACCAATAACTTAAGGGTAGTGGATGCTTCGGTGTTCCCCCGAATCCCCGGTTTTTTCATTGTGGTGCCGGTCTATATGATCAGTGAAAAGGCGAGCGATGACATCATTGCTACAGCAACTGGGCTGAGCGCTTGAAGATTTGTATGTGAAATAAAAAGCCCCGCGTTGCGGGGCTTTTTATTTAGAACGAGATGTTCTTCGGTGTGCGCGGGAAGGGGATTACATCGCGGATGTTGCCCATGCCGGTCACGTAGGATACGATGCGATCAAAGCCCAGGCCAAAGCCCGCATGAGGCACTGTACCGTAGCGGCGCAGGTCGCGGTACCAGTCCAGGTGTTCCTTGGGTACATTCATTTCATCCATACGCTCATCGAGCTTCTCCAAACGCTCTTCACGTTGGGCACCGCCGATAATTTCGCCGATCCCCGGTGCCAGAACGTCCATTGCGGCAACGGTTTTGCCATCGTCGTTCATGCGCATGTAGAAGGCTTTGATGTCCTTCGGATAGTTCATCACGATAACTGGCTTTTTGAAGTGCTTCTCTGCCAGGTAGCGCTCGTGCTCAGAGGCCAGATCAATACCCCAGGATACGGGGAACTCGAACTTCTCTTTGCAGCTTTCCAGGATTTCAATCGCTTCGGAGTAGTTGATGCGGGCGAAATCGTTGTCGATGATATTCTCCAGGCGGCTGATAGCCTCCTTGTCGATGCGCTGGGCAAAGAAGGCCATATCATCGGCGCGCTCTTCCAGTACCGCCTTGGATACATACTTCAGCATTTGCTCAGAGAGATCGGCTACATCTGCCAGGTCTGCAAAGGCAACTTCCGGCTCAACCATCCAGAACTCTGCCAGGTGGCGAGTGGTATTGGAGTTTTCTGCACGGAAGGTGGGGCCGAAGGTGTACACCTTGGACATGGCCAGGCAGTAGCTCTCAACATTCAGCTGGCCGGATACGGTGAGGAAGCTCTCTTCGCCGAAGAAGTCCTTGCTGTAGTCCACCGCACCTTTATCTGTGCGCGGCAAGTTCTCCATATCCAGGGTACTGACCCGGAACATCTCGCCAGCACCTTCACAGTCAGAAGCGGTGAGAATTGGGGTGTGCACGTAGAGGAAGCCGTTCTCGTGATAAAAACGGTGAATCGCTTGGGCGATACAGTTACGTACGCGGGCTACGGCACCACTGACATTGGTGCGCGGGCGCAGGTGAGCGTGTTCGCGCAAGTGCTCCATAGTGTGGCGCTTGGGGGACATGGGATAGGTATCCGGGTCTTCCACCCAGCCGACAACCTGGACTTCGGTGGCGAGCAGTTCGATAGACTGACCCTTGCCTTCGGATGGTTTGATGGTACCGAGGATATCTACCGCGCAGCCGGTAGTCAGGCGCTGCACTTCTGACTGGTAATTGTGCAGGTGATTCTCAGCAACGACCTGGATCGGATCAAAGCAGCTGCCGTCATGTACGGCCAGGAAAGAGAGGCCGGCTTTGGAGTCGCGGCGGGTTCTGATCCAGCCTTGAACGCGGACTTCTTCGCCCTCGCGACCGCTGGATTTCAATAGGCTATCTACGGATTCGACTTTTACTGTCATTTTCTATCGGTTTCTCATTAGTCCGGAAGGTGGTGTTCTGTCAGCTTGCCTAAAAGTTGACCACCCCACCAAGGTGAAGTTACGGCGGGCATATTGACTGGTTGTAGAGGGGAAATCCAGTCCCTTGGCTATCGGGCAGCTCTTCAAAATCTCCCTAAGGACTTTGAAGAGCTGTTATGGCCTCTATATTGGTGATGTCTCACCAGCGGATTGCAATGGGGGTGCCGATTTTTACGAGAGCCATAAACTCATCCATCTCGTCATTGGTAAGGGCAATGCAACCATCAGTCCAGTTAAAACGTTGGGTGATTGGAGCGAGCCAGCCCAGTCGATTGCGCTGGCCATGGACCATAATGAAGCCACCTGGTGAGACTCCCCGAGCCTCAGCTTGAGCGCGGTCTTCGGCATTGGGGTAGGAGATATGCATTGCCCGATAATAAGAGGAGTCTTCTTTTTTGTAATCCAGCGTGTAGTGTCCCTCAGGGGTTTTTTCATCGCCTTCTTGCTGCTTGTGTCCTTGGGGTTGCCCGCCGAAGGCTACATGGTAGCTCTTTATAACCTTGTCGCCATCGAGCAAGTGCATTTTGTTTTCGGACTTAATCACTTCCACCAGAGTGACTTCAGCCTGGGCAATAGTGGTTAATGTAAAAAGCAGAATGGCGATATAGCGCACGGCTTGTAACTCCGGTTGGAGGTGGTTGATTCAGGTTGCTGTGATATAAATTTTCCGAATCAGCAAAAGGGCGGGGCTGAATTATCTTGCAACTGCAGCTAGAGTGGGGTGCTTCACTTTGGGTGAGGCAGGCAGCTTCAGTTGAGCGCCTGCCGGGATGTGCTAGATCAGCCGCTGGGTTTTTTCACTGTGTGTAGGACGGTGTCCTGTTCAAAGAAAACGTAGAACTCGCCGTATTCCCAGCGCGTGATAGCGGGTTCGCCAATTGGCCCCTCAATACCAAGGGGTTCCCCTAGGCGTGAGGTCACATCATGTTTTTTAAGCCCACGGACTTCTTCAATGGTGAGCTCCCCACCCTGGGTGCCTACGGGTACTTCAATGGTTGTCGCCTGGGCGCCAAAAGTAAGAAGTAGTGCCATTGAGCCAGCGAGACAATTCAATCCGCTGCGGAGTCTGCTGAACATTTTTTGTTCTCCGATGTAGATGTTCCATTAGCCGTCCCATTAAAACAGAATTTCCGCCAATGCTCCTGTTCTTCTTCACGTTTTCGCGCCAAGAATAGAAATAAATGCGCCTCTTTGGAATGTTAGGTGCCATGAGTTGACGGCTAAATTCTTGCAGCGCTACTAGTTCGAATTTTGATGCGATTTAACAGAAGACGGCTTGGCTGGCTGTATCGGCGCCTATGCTAGGCTGTTAATTATGCTTGGCTTGTCGAGCGGACAAGAATGAGGCTGGTTAATACCTTTTCAATTCTCGGCCTTCTTATTGGTTCTATCTGCTTTGCGCTCTCCCTTACGCCATCCCTTATTCCTCGCAGTGATGTAATGCAGGGAATACTGGGCGGCGTCGCATTCTTTGTCGGCTATGTTTTCGGCGTCTTTCTGAGTTGGCTTTGGAAATACCTGGGTATTCCCAATCTGCCGATTTCCACATGGCAAAGACGTCTATTTGATCGAAGTGTATTAGCCGTATGTCTCCTTCTTTTTCTTGTTTCTCTCTGGCAGGGAGTGAAGTGGCAGAACTCTATCCGCGCCCTTATGGGTATGGAGCAGGTTGGATCCGTAGAGCCTATTACGATCGCTGTAATATCTCTCCTCATGTTCCTGGTGTTGTGGTGCCTGGGAAAAGGGTTTCAGCGTATAGTCCTCCTGGTAGCTTGCTATGTGGAGCAGCATGTGCCCGAGCGAGTGGCGATGCTTGTGGGTGTATTGGCGGCAGTGCTTCTTTATTGGGCTGTTTTTAATGGGGTGCTATTGAAAGCAGGGTTGCATGTGATTTCATCGACCTACCAGCGGCTAGATAATTCTTATGCGAAAAGTATTCCCCCACCGGCGGACCCCAACCTTCCTGGCGGCGCCAATTCGCTGATTAAGTGGGATGACATTGGCAATCAGGGGCGCCGGTTCTTAACGCTGGGGCCGACAGAGGAAGAAATAAAAGAGGTGGCTGGTTCTGCAGTACAGCCCATCAGGGTTTTCGTTGGGCTTGATAGTGCTGTGACGCCCATGAAGAGCGCTCAGTTGGCGCTGGAGGAATTAAAGCGGGTTGGTGCATTCCGGCGTGAGATCTTATTAGTGGCAACTCCAACCGGCGCCGGCTGGGTTGATCCCGGTGCTGTAAATTCTTTAGAGTTTTTGTATCGAGGTAATACCGCCACTGTTGCGGCGCAGTACTCCTATCTATCCAGCCCGATAGCGCTGATGGCGGATGATTCTGAGGGGCTCGAGTCGGCGCGAGCATTGTTTAAGGTCATTTATGATTATTGGGCTGAGTTGCCAGAAGATGAGCGGCCCCGAGTTTACTTGTTTGGCCTCAGTCTTGGCGCTCAACTTTCCGAAGACTCCTTCGATTTTTATGACATTATCGATGACCCGATTGATGGAGCCCTTTGGGCTGGGCCGCCCCTCGGTGTAGGCATGTGGAGCCGGATTGTCAGAAATCGAGATCCGGGCACTCCCGCCTGGCTGCCAGAGTTCAAAGGGGGGGAGGTGGTGCGCTTTGGTAATCAGTACGGAGGCTATATTGGTCGTGAGCCATGGGGTGAGTTCAGGATTGCATTTTTGCAGCACGCCAGTGACCCGATAGTATTCTTTAGTGTGCGCTGGGCGCTGGAAAGGCCCGACTGGTTGAACCATCCCAGAGGACCTGATGTATCGCCGGATCTCCAGTGGTACCCTCTAGTTACCGGATTGCAGCTACTGGCAGACTTAAATGTAGGGCTCGCGCCGTTATCTTTTGGCCATCGGTATACCCCGTGGGGATACACCTTGGCGTGGCTCGCCCTTACAGAGCCAGAGGAGTGGGATGAGGAGGCGTTGAGGCGCCTGAAGGCCCAGCTCAAGACTTACAACGTTCGGTAAACTTGCCTAAATCTTTGGATTTCCTGACGTTTTTCCGTTTAAATCGACCCTATGTTAAAACCTGTTCCCCTATTTATTGGTCTGCGCTACGTGGCTGCCCGCCGCAGGCAGCAGTTTATTTCCTTTATCAATGGCTTTTCTCTACTGGGAATGGCCCTTGGTGTTTTTGCGTTGATTGTTGTCGCTTCTGTTATGAACGGCTTCGATCGTGAGCTTAAAACCCGAATACTAAGTGTTGTACCTCACGGCTTTGTCGAGCGGGAAGGCGGTCTTGTGGACTGGGAGACACCTGCACGGCAGTTGGAAGCTCAGCCACATGTTAAAGCGACCAGCCCTTTTGTGAATGGCTACGCCCTTTTGAGTGCTCATGGCAGCAGTCACGGTGCCCAGTTCCAAGGTGTGGAACCGCAAGCGCTGCGCAAGGTGTCTACCGTCGGTGAGCATATGGTGATGGGTAACCTGGATTTGCTCGAGCCCCGCAGCTACGGGGTGGTTCTGGGGCGAATCCTTGCCCATCAGCTCAATGTGATTCCCGGAGATTCGGTAATACTGACCCTGCCAGCAGTCAGCGTGACCCCCGCTGGTATATTCCCCAGAACAAAGCGTTTCACGGTTGCCGGTGTTTTCTCTGTGGGTGCGCAGGTGGATCAGAATCTCGCGCTGATCAATATTGAAGATGCTGCGCGCCTGACCCGGATGACGGGTAAGGTCCAGGGGCTGCAGTTGCGCTTTGACGATATGGACAATGCGCTGGGGCTTGTTTCTGTTTATGCAAATGAGCTGGGCGAGGGTTTTCAGGGTGAAGATTGGGGGGATTCCCAGGGAAGTCTTTTCCAGGCAGTTAAAATGGAAAAGACCGTTGTCACGTTGATGCTGATGATCATTGTCGCCGTGGCCGCATTCAATATTGTCTCCGCATTAGTACTGATGGTTGCGGATAAGCGCTCCGATATTGCAGTGTTGCGAACATTGGGGCTGACCTCCCGTCAGATTATGGCGGTATTTGTGATTCAGGGCAGTGCCATTGGCATTATCGGCGCTTTTGCCGGTGCTGTTTTAGGCATCGTGATAGCGATGAACCTGACTGAAATGGTGAGCTGGATTGAGTCGGTAGTAGGCGCCAAGATATTTGATCCCCGTGTTTTCTTTGTTAGTTACCTGCCTTCTGAATTCCGTGTTGGCGATGCAGTGGTGGTGTTAACGGCGGCAATTTGTATGAGCCTGCTGGCAACGATATTTCCTGCCTGGCGAGCGGCACAGATTGAGCCGGCGGAAGCTTTGCGTTACGAATAATTTATATAAGTCGGCCTGTTTTGGTGTGATTTATAGATGTTGAGAGACAGCGAATAATTTGATGAACAGTCGAGTGGAAATAGATACGGAAAAAGCGCAGCCAGCTCCGGCCCCGGATGGTGCTGTTTTGGCTTGTCGGCAATTGCGCAAACATTATCGCCAGGGAGGCCGGGACCTGGAGGTTCTGAGTGGTGTTGAGCTTGAGGTAAAGCGGGGCGAGAAATTGGCCATCGTCGGCGCTTCTGGCTCTGGTAAATCGACACTGCTCAACTTGCTTGGTGGCCTCGATACCCCAAGCTCCGGTGAGGTCTGGGTTGCGGGTAAGAATCTCGCTGAACTCAACGCCAATGAGCGGGGCTGGTTGAGAAATAGCAGTCTCGGTTTTGTATACCAGTTTCACCATTTGCTTAACGAGTTTTCCGCCCTGGAAAATGTCGCCATGCCATTACTGATCGGCAAGCGTTCAGTTGCCGAAGCCCGCAAAGAGGCCGAGGCGATGCTCACGGCGGTAGGCCTGGGTGAGCGCATGGGGCACAAGCCATCACAGCTTTCTGGCGGTGAACGGCAACGGGTGGCCATTGCCCGGGCACTGGTGACAAGGCCTGCCTGTGTTTTGATGGATGAGCCCACTGGCAATCTGGATCGGGCTACGGCGGCAGAGATCCATAAATTGATGGATCGCTTGAATCAGGAGATGGGAATTAGCTTTGTGATTGTTACCCATGACCCGGATCTGGCGGCAGCCCTGGATCGCTGTCTGCATCTGATCGATGGGCGGCTGACTGCTGACTGGCACCAGGGTGATCATGTTTAAGCCTCTTCCCGCCTATATTGGGCTTCGCTATGCCGGTGCCCAGCGCAGAAATGACGATTCGGCCGGTTTGGTCTCATTCATTTCCGGTTTATCGATGATTGGTTTGATCCTCGGTGTCGCCTTGATGATTGTGGTGATGTCGGTGATGAATGGTTTTGACCGGGAATTGCGCGAGCGAATCCTGGGAATCATGCCCCATGTCACTATTTACAATGGGAGCCCTGATGTGGATTGGGCCCAGTTGCGCCAACAATTGGTTTCCGACCCCGCGGTTCTCTCCGCGGCAGAAGTGTGGCAGGTCAATGCGCTCGCCAGGCGTGGGGCTGAAGTGACGCCGCTGTTGGTGCAGGGGGTCAACCCGGAGACAATTACTGAAGTCTCCAATATCGGGGACTTCCTTGAATCCTCATCCTTCGATGCCTTGCTTGACCCGTCTGAACCGGGTGTGGTTCTGGGTAAAGGGCTCGCTGAAAAGTTGGGGGTTGAGGCGGGTGATTACCTTTCCCTGATTGTGCCAAATAACGATAGTGCCACCGGTGCACGCAAGGCAGCCAGGGTTGCTGGATTTAAAGTTGCGCAGGTTTTTCACTCTGGCACTGTATTGGACCAATCTCTCGCCCTGGTTGCCTGGCAGCAGGCCAGGGCTCTGGCTGGAGGTGGCGGTGGGGCAGGGGTCCAGTTACGGGTCAATGAAAT
The DNA here is from genome assembly GCF_052466985.1 of Microbulbifer maximicatervae (SeqCode). Taxonomy (NCBI): domain Bacteria; kingdom Pseudomonadati; phylum Pseudomonadota; class Gammaproteobacteria; order Cellvibrionales; family Microbulbiferaceae; genus Microbulbifer; species Microbulbifer maximicatervae (SeqCode). The sequence continues at coordinate 1,424,972 of NZ_CP174298.1, read as the reverse complement.
GCTCGAGGCCAACTGGATTATGCGGCGTCTTCTGCAAGACCTGCCTCGGGGCAATTTCTACGGCACTGATTGGAGCCGAACCCACGGCAACCTCTACCAGGCTATTCAGATGTCCCGCAACCTGGTGGGGTTACTGGTTTTCCTGATTATTGCGATTGCCGCTTTTAATGTGGTTTCCACTTTAGTGATGGTGGTTATCGATAAGCATACCGATATCGCCATCCTCCGCACTATGGGGGCCAGTACTCGACAGATTTTGCTGACTTTTGTGAGTCAGGGGGCGCTGGTCGGGCTTGTGGGGGCTGTAGTTGGTGGTGCGTTGGGGGTGTTGGGCTCGCTGACGGTGACCAAATTGGTAGCGGGGCTGGAATCAATGCTCGGCATCCAGTTCCTAAAGTCTGATGTCTATCCCGTGGATTATTTGCCGTCCCAGTTGGTATGGGGAGACGTGGCACTGGTTGTGGCGGCGGGCTTTCTGCTTAGCTTGCTGGCAACTTTGTATCCGGCCTTTAAGGCCAGTCGGGTTCAGCCGGCAGCGGCCTTGCGCAATGAATAAGTCGGGCCGGGCTTTTGGGTAGGGTATCAATTTTTAGAAGATATCTGCCGGTGCCCGCCGCAATTTTGGCTTGGGTGCTGGCTGCCTGTTTTACCTTGATGCTGGATGGGTGGTACCTACGGGTTTTTTGTCCGCCTGATATGCGTAGTGGTTCCGTTTGCTACGCAGAGGGGTGGGAGATCTGGCCCATTTGGATTGTTTCACTGGGAGCGGTACTTTCAGCGTTTATGGTGGTGTGGGCGGCCGCGTTGGCTGCGGCTACCGCCAAAATTAAGGTGGCCCGCAAGGCTTTATTTGTTGGAGCTATTGCAGCTCTGGCGCTGGGTGCTCTTACCGAGTATTACCTGCAGGCATTGCTGGCAATTGCTTCAGGGGCTTTTGCCTGTTGGTGCCTGCAGAGGGTTTACAGTGGGAAAAGTTAACTGACCGCTGATCGCCTTTGGATTCGCAATTTCCATCTTTTCACAACGTGCCAGCGCCAGAGGGCACGCATGGCAAAATAGGCCACTGTCGCAAAGAATGCCCCGGCAATCAGAGAGCCGGTAAATAGTGGCAGCCAGATCTTCCCGACTTCACTGGTCAACCATTCCCACGACAGTTCGATGCTGAAATCCACCGGTGGCGCCCCTAGAACCCAGGCGCCGAGCTTGTAAGTGCTAAAGAAAATAGCCGGCATGGTGATCGGGTTACTGATCCATACAAGAATCATCGATAAAGGTAGATTGCAGCGCAGCCAAAGTGCGAGCAGAGCGGCAATAACCATTTGCCCTGGCAAAGGGAGGAAGCTGGTAAATACGCCAACCGCAAATGCGACCGAGACTGAGTGTCGGTTCAAATGAAAAAGGTTGGGGTCGTGGAGAAGAGTCCCCAGAAATTTGAGGCCATTGTTGGCTCTAACTTCTTCGGGGCTTGGCAGCCATCGCCTGATAATACTCTTCGGCATAACTCTGTCTGTAACCTGGGTGGTGGCAGCCTAAAACAAGCGCTGTTCCGAGGCCTGGATATTCTATCTGTGGGATTTTCCCTAAGCCCCAAATAAAGCATAGAGCGCTCGCGTTAGTCGAACAGGCTCATCTGGCGCGGGCGCTATTATGCCCACTTAAACATGGCAAGACTACTGCTCTGTTGAAAGTCACCTATTTTGCCCTATTGTCAACAATCCTTAATGTTTAATCGGGGATACCTGCAGTTGACGAGAGAATGCTGGTGATTTAATGTCATGCCCCATTAATATTGTCGACAATCCAGGTCTTGCATGACTGTAGTTGGTACTGCCGGTTCAGCTTCAGAGGAGCGCCAAAGCCTTGCTGAACGCTTATTTCTGACTTTGCGCGCTGAAATTGTGGAAGGGCAAATCGCCTCTGGCAGCAAAATTAGCGAGCCGGAACTGGCGCGCCGCTTTAATGCCAGTCGCGGGAGTTTGCGCGAAGCAGTGATGCGCCTGGAGTCTTTGGGACTGCTGGAACGCAAGGTCAATGTCGGAGCCCGGGTTGTAGAGTTAAGTGAGCGCGGCTTACTGGAACTCTATGAAGTTCGCGAAGCCCTCGAGGGTATGGCTTGCCGTCTGGCAGCGGAACAGCGCACCGAGGAAGACCTGGTCGAGCTGCGCCAAATGCTCTATCACCATGAGCAGCAGGAAGAGCTGCAGGCCGGTAAAGCGTACTTCCAGCCGGAAGGGGATTTTGATTTTCATTTCCGTATCGTGCAGGCATCAAAGAATGATCTTCTGATCGATACCCTGTGCAATCGACTTTATTACCGTGTTCGTATGTATCGCTACCAGTTGGGGATGGCCAGTCCCCGGGCCCAGCGGGCTTTCCGCGAGCACAATCATATTATTGAGGCCATTGAGGCCGGGGATGGTGAGCTGGCGGAGCTGTTAATGCGCCGGCATATCCGCGCCTCGAGAATAAACATTGAAAAGAAACTGAGGTAGAGCATGAGCCAAAAGCCTTCTGCTGGCGCGCGTTTCCGCGCTGCACTCGCCGAGAATCAACCGCTGCAAGTGGTTGGTACCATCAACGCCTATTCCGCCATTATGGCCGAACGTATTGGTCACAAGGCGATTTACCTGTCTGGCGCCGGTGTTGCCAACGCCTCCTACGGTCTGCCGGACTTGGGTATGACCAGTCTCGATAATGTACTGGAGGATGTGCGCCGTATAACTGCTGCCAGTGAGTTACCGCTTTTAGTGGATATTGATACTGGTTGGGGCGGCGCTTTCAACATTTCCCGCACCGTTAAAGAGATGATCCGCGCTGGTGCCGCTGCGGTACACATCGAAGATCAGGTAGCGCAGAAGCGCTGTGGCCATCGCCCGAATAAAGAGATTGTTTCCAAGCAGGAGATGGTCGACCGTATCAAAGCGGCAGTAGATGCCCGTACCGATGATGATTTCTTTGTAATGGCCCGCACCGATGCCTTTGCACAGGAAGGGCTTGATGCGGCTATTGAACGCGCCCAGGCCTGTATTGAGGCTGGCGCCGACGGCATTTTCGCGGAAGCGGTTACTGAGCTAGAGCACTATCGTGCCTTTAAAGACGCGCTAAATGTGCCGATTTTGGCGAATATTACCGAGTTTGGTAAAACCAAGCTGTATAACGCCAAAGATTTGGGCGAAGCGGGCGCAGATATCGTACTGTATCCACTGTCGGCGTTCCGTGCGATGAACCGCGCGGCGGAAAATGTCTACACCAGCATCCTGCAAAATGGCGATCAGCAAGCGGTTGTCGACACCATGCAGACCCGTGAGGAGCTGTACGATTACCTGAATTACCACGAGTTTGAGCAGAAGCTGGACGACCTTTTCACAAAGTAGGGACAAGCTGCCCGATGCGAAAGCCGGGCGCTGCGCTTTCAATTGGATGAACACAGTAAATGTGTATACAACAGGGGAAATAAGAAGATGGTAGAGAAAGCATTGGGCGGTGCTGGTCTGCGCGGCCAGGTAGCAGGTAAAACTGCACTTTCTACAGTGGGCAAATCCGGTTCCGGCCTGACTTACCGCGGTTACGATATTAAAGATCTGGCCCAGCACTGTGAGTTTGAAGAAGTTGCCTACCTGATTTTCTATGGGGAATTACCCACTGAGGGAGAGCTGGCGGAGTACAAGGCGCTGCTGAAAGCCAAGCGTGGCCTGCCGCAGGCATTAAAAGAAGTGCTTGAGCGCATTCCGGCTGATGCCCATCCAATGGATGTAATGCGCACCGGTTGTTCCATGTTGGGTAACCTGGAAGGTGAAGAATCCTTCGCCCAGCAGTTGGATAAAGCCAATCGCCTGCTGGCTGCGTTCCCCTCAATAATCTGCTATTGGTACCGTTTCACCCACGACAATGTGCGCATCGAAACTGAAACCGATGACGACAGCATTGGCGGCCACTTCCTGCATATGCTGCGCGATGAGAAACCCAATGAACTGCACGAGCAGGTCATGAACGTTTCCCTGATTCTGTATGCAGAGCACGAATTTAACGCGTCTACTTTTACCGCTCGCGTTTGTGCTTCCACTTTGTCCGATCTGTTCAGCTGCATTACCGGTGCTATCGGCACCCTGCGTGGTCCTCTGCATGGTGGTGCCAACGAAGCGGCAATGGAACTGATCGAGCGTTTCTCCAATCCAGACGAAGCAGAGAAAGAACTGTTGGGCATGCTGGAGCGCAAAGAGAAGATTATGGGCTTCGGCCACGCCATTTACCGCGAGTCCGACCCGCGCAATGAGATTATCAAAGGCTGGTCTGAAAAGTTGGCTGAGGATGTTGGTGACACCGTGCTGTACCCGGTATCTGTTCGCTGTGAAGAAGTGATGTGGCGCGAGAAAAAATTGTTCTGTAATGCAGACTTCTTCCACGCTTCCGCGTATCACTTTATGGGTATTCCCACAAAATTGTTTACCCCGATTTTTGTAATGTCCCGTGTTACCGGCTGGGCTGCACATGTTTTCGAGCAGCGCGCTGATAACCGCATTATTCGCCCGAGTGCAGAGTACGTAGGTGTTGAGCCCCGTACAGTAACTCCAATCGCTGAGCGCGGTTAATTTTCATTTCACTTTTGAAATGAGGCACACCCGGTGTGCCGGCTCCAGGTTGCCTTTGGTGAGTGGCCTGGAGCCACCCTCAGAAGAGACACGATTTTAAAAAAAGATTCGACTGATTTACCTGCTATGAATTCTGATTACCGCAAATCACTGCCCGGAACAGACCTCGATTATTTCGATACCCGAGCCGCTGTTGACGCGATCCAGCCCGGAGCCTATGCCAAACTGCCGTATACCTCACGTATTCTGGCGGAAAACCTGGTGCGTCGCTGCGAGCCGGCAAAACTGACCGACTCCCTGAAACAGATTATTGAGCGCAAGCGCGAGTTGGACTTCCCGTGGTTTCCAGCCCGAGTGGTGTGCCACGACATTCTCGGCCAAACTGCGCTGGTAGACCTGGCCGGTCTGCGCGATGCCATTGCCGATAAAGGCGGTGATCCCGCCAAGGTAAATCCAGTGGTTCCCACCCAGTTGATTGTGGATCACTCCCTCGCGGTAGAGCACCCCGGATTTGAGAAGGATGCTTTTGAAAAAAATCGTGCGGTAGAGGAGCGTCGTAACGAAGACCGCTTCCACTTTATCAACTGGACCAAAACCGCATTTGAAAACGTCGATGTGATTCCCCCCGGTAACGGCATCATGCACCAGATCAATCTGGAGAAGATGTCTCCGGTGGTGCAGGTGCGCGAGGGCGTGGCCTTCCCGGATACCTGTGTCGGTACCGATAGCCACACGCCGATGGTAGACGCTCTGGGTGTGATTTCTGTGGGTGTTGGCGGCCTGGAAGCTGAGAGCGTGATGCTTGGCCGCGCCTCTTATATGCGTCTGCCGCATATTGTTGGAGTGGAGCTCACTGGAAAGTTGCAGCCGGGTATTACTGGTACCGACTTGGTATTGGCTCTCACTGAATTCCTGCGCCGCGAGCGCGTGGTCGGAGCCTACCTGGAGTTTTACGGTGAGGGGGCTTCCAACCTGACCCTGGGCGATCGCGCCACTATTTCCAATATGACTCCAGAGTATGGCGCTACTGCGGCCATGTTCTCTATCGATGAGCAAACCATCGACTACCTCAAACTCACCGGCCGTGATGATGAGCAGGTAGCTTTGGTAGAGAAGTTTGCCAAGGAAACGGGCCTTTGGTCCGACACCTTGAAGGATGCCGAATACGAGCGGGTACTGAAGTTTGACCTGGACACAGTGGGTCGCAACCTTGCTGGCCCCTCCAACCCCCACGCGCTTCTGCCGGCTTCGGAACTGGCTAATCGCGGTATCGCTAAAGCCTGGGAAGAGAAAGCCGGTGAGATGCCCGATGGTGCTGTGATTATTGCCGCGATTACCAGCTGCACCAATACCAGCAACCCGCGCAATATGATTGCCGCAGGCCTGATTGCCCGCAATGCGAACAAGCTCGGCCTGACCCGTAAGCCCTGGGTCAAGTCATCCCTGGCTCCAGGCTCCAAAACGGTAAAAATGTATCTGGAAGAGGCCGACCTGCTACCGGATCTGGAGCAGATGGGCTTCGGCGTAGTGGCTTTCGCCTGCACCACCTGTAACGGCATGAGCGGTGCCCTGGACCCGAAAATCCAGCAGGAAGTGATCGACCGCGATCTGTATGCCACTGCAGTCCTGTCCGGAAACCGCAACTTCGACGGTCGTATCCACCCCTATGCCAAGCAGGCTTTCCTGGCTTCACCGCCGCTAGTCGTTGCCTACGCTATTGCCGGCACCATCCGGTTCGACATTGAAAAAGATGCGCTGGGATACGATGCCGATGGCAACCCGATTACCCTGAAAGATATCTGGCCCAGCGATGAAGAGATCGATGCGATCGTACGTCAGAGCGTGAAGCCACAGCAGTTCCGCGATGTGTATATTCCGATGTTCGAAGAGCGGGATGCCGCAGAAGAGCAGGGCCACGCACTCTACGACTGGCGCCCGATGAGTACCTATATTCGCCGTCCACCTTATTGGGAAGGTGCCCTGGCGGGCGAGCGCAGCTTGAAGGGCATGCGCCCGCTGGCGGTGCTAGGTGACAATATCACTACTGACCACTTGTCTCCGTCCAATGCCATTCTGGCCAGTAGTGCTGCCGGTGAATACCTGGCGAAAATGGGATTGCCGGAGGAGGACTTTAACTCCTACGCGACCCACCGTGGCGACCACCTCACTGCCCAGCGTGCAACTTTCGCCAACCCGAAGCTACTCAACGAAATGGTGCGCGATGATAACGGCGAGGTCCGTCAGGGCTCCCTGGCTCGAGTCGAACCGGAAGGGCAGGTTACCCGTATGTGGGAAGCCATCGAGACCTACATGGATCGCAAGCAGCCGCTGATTATCATTGCTGGTGCCGATTACGGGCAGGGCTCCTCCCGTGACTGGGCTGCGAAAGGTGTGCGCCTTGCCGGTGTGGAAGCGATTGTGGCCGAAGGCTTCGAGCGAATTCACCGCACCAACCTAATCGGTATGGGGGTATTGCCGTTGGAGTTTAAGTCGAGCACTACTCGTGAAACCCTGGGTATCGACGGTACCGAGAGTTTTGACGTAATCGGTGAGCGCACTCCCCATGCCACGCTGACCTTGCTTATCCACCGCGCTAATGGTGAGACGATTGAGGCTCCTGTTACCTGTCGTTTGGATACCGCAGAAGAAGTTTCCATTTATGAGGCTGGGGGTGTTTTGCAGCGCTTTGCCAAAGACTTCCTCGAAGCAGAAGCGACGGTCTGAGTTATGAAGTTTGCTCCTCAAATAAAAATCCCCGCGACTTATATGCGCGGGGGAACCAGCAAGGGCGTTTTCTTCCGCTTGCAAGATCTGCCCGAAGTTGCACAAGTGCCGGGGCAGGCCCGTGACAACTTGCTGCTGCGCGTGATTGGCAGCCCGGATCCCTACGGTAAGCAGACCGACGGTATGGGTGGCGCTACTTCAAGCACCAGCAAAACGGTAATTTTATCGCCCAGCGATAAAGCCGATCACGATGTGAACTACCTGTTTGGTCAGGTTTCCATCGATAAGCCGTTTGTTGATTGGAGTGGTAACTGCGGCAATCTCACCGCCGCCGTGGGTGCCTTTGCCATCAATAGCGGTTTTGTAGAGCCCGACAGAGTGCCAGAAAATGGCATCTGCACCGTGCGCATCTGGCAGGCCAATATTGGTAAGACCATTGTTGCCCATGTACCTATGGCCAATGGTGAAGTTCAGGAAACCGGAGACTTTGAGCTGGACGGAGTGACGTTTCCGGCGGCTGAAGTGGAAGTGGAATTTATGGACCCTGCCGACGGTGAGGGTGCCATGTTTCCTACCGGTAACGTAGTCGATGATCTGGAAGTGCCCGATGTAGGTGTGCTCAAGGCCACCATGATCAATGCTGGCATTCCGACGATTTTCGTCAATGCAGAAGATATTGGCTACACCGGCACTGAATTGCAGGATGCCATTAATGGTGACAGCAAAGCGCTGGCGATGTTTGAGAGTATTCGCGTTCACGGTGCGGTAAAGATGGGGTTGGTTTCTACCATTGAAGAAGCTGCCAATCGTCATCACACCCCTAAGGTTGCTTTTGTCGCTAAACCGCAGGATTACACTGCATCCAGTGGTAAGGCAGTGGCATCTTCCGAGGTTGATCTCCTCGTGCGCGCCTTATCTATGGGCAAGTTGCACCACGCCATGATGGGCACGGCAGCAGTAGCTATTGGCACCGCTGCGGCGATCCCGGGCACTTTGGTTAACCTTGCAGCTGGCGGGGGAGAACGCAGCTCTGTTTGCTTCGGTCACCCATCGGGTACCTTACGTGTGGGTGCTCAAGCCAAAGAGGTCGATGGTCAGTGGACTGCTACCAAGGCCATTATGAGTCGCAGCGCCCGAATCCTAATGGAAGGTTGGGTGCGAATACCTGGCAATAGCTTTTAGGACTTTGGTGATTTCTTTACAGGGGGCCTTTTGGCCCCTTTTTATTTCCTACTGTAAAAATGATTAGGAATCGGTTTTACATTTTTACTCCAATCAAATTTAATATTCCGTATATATTTAAATTAATAGGCGAATATTAATCTCAGTAATCCTGACAATAACTTTTTTTCCGGTTTTCCTGTGTTTTCCGGTAGGTTTTTATCTGAGAAAAAAGCTGTGTTTTTATCATTGTGAGACAGGGCTTGCCTTAATAGTCACATCCAGGTCTGTTTAGATATAGTCTTTATTGCTCAGCGCACGTATATTTAAGGCCTGCTGTTGGGATGCGAGGCGTTGGGTGAGCAAGCAGATAGACTCTAAAAAACTCCCAACATTCGTAGAAAGCTGGTGTATGAATCCTACGGTTTCAGTACTTACTTGACTTGCTGGTCGCAGCTAGTGACAACAAATTGTGAACTAGTCCTCTTTGTCCTAGTCGCGATCCGCTCTATCGTATCTGAGTTTCTTACGTCCCTTCTTTTTGAGATTTTAGCCTAGCCGCCGTACTGCCGACGGCCCTATGGGATGGCCATTCATTAAAAAATAAATGTGGCTTTCCTTTTGCAGCAGATTGGAGAGACATCAATGAGAATTAAAAAACCACTTACCTTTGCAATTGCAATGGCAAATGTCGCGGTAGTGTCGGCTTGGGCTCAGGAAGATAGCCAACAGGATGACGATTGGGCGCTGGAAGAAGTAACGGTTACCGCAACCAAGCGCGAAACCAATTTGATGGACACCCCCGTAGCGATCAGTGCATTTACGCAAGAAGAGCTCGATCGCCAGGGTATTAAGAATGTAAAAGATCTGGGCAACACTATCCCCAATGTGGATATTGGCTATGATGCCTCCCAGTCTTCACCAGTAATTTCTATGCGCGGCGTGCGCTCCACCAATACCAGTGAACTTGGCGATCCGGCAGTAGGCCTACACTTCGATGGTATTTACTCTTCACGCCCCCAGTCTGCTATGGCAATGATGTTTGACTCTGAAAGGGTTGAAGCCATGCGAGGGCCTCAGGGTACCCTTTATGGACGAAACTCTACGGTAGGCGCGATCAATGTTATCTCAAAGCGACCGGTAATCGATGAGTTTGAAGGTTCCGTAGGTGTTGAACTTGGCCGCTGGAATCAAGAATTGGTCAAGGGTGTTATTAATATTCCGGTTTCTGACACCTTTGCTCTTCGCGCATCCTTTTTGGATGAGACTCGGGATTCCTATCTGACTGGTTACTACGACGCTAACCAATATGACAACCGTTATGTTAGTGCAGATAGTCTCGGGGCGACTACTCTTTCTGACGATGCAGATCGCACTTTCACCCAAAACGGAAACTGGTGGGCATCTGAGGATGTATCCCTGGTAAGGGCTGATGCTGATGATTTCTACGGGAATGTTGACCAGCAGGCAGTACGTATTGGCGCCTTGTGGGAACCAACCGAAGATATTTCCTGGTATGCCGTTGCTGAGCATTATCAGGACAGCAGTGCCGGTGGTATTAATACCATTGACTGTGATAAAGCTGATGAGCGCGATGATGGCGTAAACTGCGAAACCTACTACGGTTCTGGAGCCGATCAGTATACGGTAGCGGTTAATGTTCCTGGTGAACTTGACCTTACGATGACTTCATTCCGATCCAACTTCCGCTGGGACTTTAGCGACAGCATGGCGTTTGTGTACAACACTGGCTATGCGGTACAAAACCGCAGTAACCTGATCGATGTTGACGCCGGCCGCAATACTTGGGATATGAGCATGAGCATCACAGATGCAGAGAATGTTTCATATTCCCATGAGCTTCAGCTCCAATCTACTGATGATGCTCCGCTTCAATGGATCACCGGTCTCTTCTACTTCCATGAGTCCAATGACCTCAATGGTTACTTCTTGGCTTCGCTGGATAATGCCGTTTTCTGGCGTCAGCCAGAGAGAAATGTTGATGCACTGGGGGCATTTGCCCAGGCAACTTATAGCCTCACCGATACTCTGCACCTGACACTTGGTGGCCGCTATACATATGATGAGAAAAGTGATGAGGGCGGCAATAACTTAAGCTGTACACGTGATTGGTCACTTGATACTGATGCAACTGGCGAGTACGGCTGTTTCCCTGCATACAGTCAGGCGCTCTTTAATGAATTGTCTACCGGTTACTTTGCTGATGATTCAATCTATTCCGTAGACACTTACAATGATGTTAGTGACGATTGGGAAAATGCGGATTTCCGTATTGGTCTTGATTACGATCTGACAGATGATGTGATGCTGTACTCTTACGTTGCATCCGGCTTTAAATCTGGCGGTCTAGGCGATGTAATTACTCAGTATGAGCAGGACCCTGATACTGCCGACTACATTTATGATGATGATGGCAACCGTGTTGTAGCAGCAACTTTTGATACCAACTACGATGAAGAGACTGTGGTCACTTTGGAGCTTGGTGCAAAAGGGACTTTCCTGGATGGTCGCTTGAACCTTGCCAATACTTTCTTCTTCTCCAAGTATAAAGATATGCAGCTGGCTGCGCCGGATACTGCCTATACTTTTTATGTTAAAGAGGTTGATGATGAAGGCAATTTGACGGGAGAAGTTACGACAGAGCCTGCCGTAATTTATCTCACAAAAAATGCCGCCAGAGCCGAAATAATGGGAATGGAGTTTGAGTTTGACTGGGCTCCATATCCAAATGGCCGAATTAGTGGTTTCGCCACTTGGATGAAAACAGAAATTACCTCTGATTTCTGGAACCGCTGGAACTTCAATAACCAGTCTCTGTTTGAGATTGATGACTGGGGCGCAGCTCACGATAACAGCAATGAAGAACTCTATCGCAACCTGAAAGGAAATGAGCTGCCTGCATCACCTGAGTTCAGCTTTACTATCAATTATGACCACACCTTTGAGTTAGCCCACGGTGGAGCGATCATTCCATTTGTCGGTATTCACTGGGAAGATGAGTCTTACCTGACCTACTGGAATGTCGACAAGCACGATTTCCCCACTGGTGATACTTCTGCTTTTGATGACAGCCGTGATTCTTTCTGGATGGTAAATGCTTCCGTGAAGTATGTAAGCCCGGACGATCAGTGGAATGTTGAAGCCTTTGGCAACAACCTGACTGACGAAGTTGTTCCGTACTATGCAGATGGAAGTGATGGCCTGGTATCTGGTCCATTCTCTACCCCAATGAGCTACGGTGTGCGCTTTAACTACAACTTCTAAGTAGTTACTAAGCGAGTATGATAAAAGCCGGACTGTATTATGCAGTCCGGCTTTTTTATTGCCTAATGAACTTCTCACTGATCAATATACTATCGACATGATGTCGCAGATCTAATGATGTAATTAATTCAGCTGTTCTGGAAAAATATTATTGTGAGCTATCTAGAGCAATAAATAATCTGTTGCTGTAATTACCCCAAAACATGTGTTGTAAGCTATTTGGAAGCAACTGTGAGTGAAAATACTTGTAGGAAAATTTTAGCTTTCCAATGGAATAGGATCTTGCGTTTTTAAAGGAAGTTTAGCCTTAACCTGTTTGTCATCATCGTTTGCTTCACTTGCGTGTCAACATTTATACCGTGGCAAGGGCAAGGTTGCTTACAATGAACAGATTTGATCGACGGACGCTTTTAAAATGGGGTGGGCTGTTAACCGTTAGCGCTATGGCGCCATCGCTGAGGGCCAGTAGTGATGTGCTCGATTATGAGTATGATGGGTTCGCTAGTACCTCGAGCTACTTTATGCATGGCGTAGCCTCCGGAGACCCAACAGCCAATTCGGTTATTATTTGGACAAGGGTAACCACTGAGGAGGTTTCTCCCCTTGTCTATTGGGAAGTTGCTCTCGACGATACGTTTGGCCAGATTGTTTCATCCGGGTATCTGCAAACGGATGAATCAAAAGACTTTACGGTTAAGCTGGATGTTACAGAACTAAACTACGGTCGGGATTATACCTACCGATTTAAGTACCGGGATCAGACTTCTTCTGTCGGTCGCATAAAATTGGCTCCAGCGACTAGCGAGGATGTTTCTTTTCTTAAGTTTGTTGTTACTTCCTGCTCACATTTTGAGCATGGGGAGTTTGTAGGCTACCGGGATATGGTGGAGCGGGAGCAGAATATTGATGCTGTTATCCACCTGGGGGACTACTCCTATGCATCCTCAAATTCTGGTGACTACCGTAAGTTTGAGTACTCTGACTTCAAATTTGACCGGGAGAGTTACCGCGCTAGATACTCTGAAATTAGAAGGGATGAATTTCTACAGCAAGCACATCAAATGCACACCTGGATGGTGATTTGGGATGATGGCGACCTGAGAAATGGTGTTTGGCGAGAGGGGCCGGAAATCAACGGAGCTGACTTCGAAGAAGTGATGGAAGCTGCAATGGAAACCTTCTTCCTTTGGATGCCAATCCGTTTTAGTGCGCCGAGGCGAGTATGGCGCTCTGTTCCTTATGGTGAAATGGCTGATATCTTCTTCCTGGATATGTGCTTCTATGATCGGGATGAGCCAATCAATGATATGCCGGATAACTTCAAGAAACGGCAACCTATATTTTCTGAATTTGATTACCCTGGCCGCAGTATTATTGGTCAGGAACAGGCGACATGGTTTGAGCAGGCCATTAAGCAATCCAGTGCGCGCTGGCGAATAGTTTGCTCTGGGGCACCGGTTTTTGAATGGTGGAACAATTACTCCCCGAGTGCCTGGCGAGGATACCCCCAATCCCATAACTGGTTATTGAATTTATTTGGTGAGCTTGAAGACAATATCGTGGTCTTGTCCGGGGGGTTACATAAAGCAATGGCCTCAGGGCTCGCCTTAGATCCCTTTGCGGATGATTACAATGCGGGTAGAGATAATGTCGCGATTGAAATAACGGCTCCATCCCTGACCCGCGGGGATGGTGGTGCTATTTGGTACGAAATCGCAGATAACCGTAGCACCGAGACTACGTTAAAGAAAAATCCTCATATGAAGTTCCGCAAAGGGAATAGAGCAGGTTACTTGATTAGTAAATTTGAAAGTGATCAGTTTACAGGTCGATGGCGGCTCTATGAAACAGTAAGATCTATAAATGGTCCGAGCGCTGATACTTACGGAGATATTGTCAGTGAGTATGGGACATCAAAAATTAAAGTAGTGGATTAGGTATTATCGCAACAAATAATCGATAGAGATTTGAATTTGGATACCTCTCCCCTGAAATATATTGTAGAAGATTCTATAATTGCTTGGGGGCGCCACGATTAATATATTTGTGTCATACTTGCATGCTTTCTTTAATGCAAGGTAGAAGTATGTCCGAAATACAATTGGAAGAGAGACGGAAATTAGAGCTAATCGAGAAGGTCAGGGGCTATTTGTCTAAAGAATTTGAGCTGGAAATTGGCGGTTTTGAAGCGGAGTTCTTTATTGATTTCCTTGCAAAGGAGTTGGGGGCCGGATTTTATAATCAGGGTTTACATGATGCTCAGGTAATAGTGTCCTCTAAGTTGGAGGATATTTCTGATGCAATTTATGAGATAGAAAAGCCTGTCGACTAGAATTATTGCACCTGTTGATGACAGTACGATTCTATCTCTTATATGCTGTTCAGAGATATTATTCCTTAGGTTTTTCCGCCTGGATAAATAGCATGGCTGCAAAAACCAATACTATTCCAGGTATAAAGCTGATATTAAAGTTTGCCATTTCCAATACTATGGCCACTATAAGTACAAATATCGGATTCAAGAAGCTATACGCCGCAACTTTGGTTGCCCCGATCCTTAATGTGCTGAATTGCAGCAGGAAAAAACTAATTAAAGTTGAGAATAAGGCTAAATAGAATAGCCCGCCGTAAGTCTCGGTGGGTATATTTCGCCATTCTATCTGGTTCAAGTTTGGAAAAGAGAGCAATAGTAACCAGAGCGCGCCAAATAGAATAACCCAGAACGTCATGACCTCTGTAGGCTCCCCTGAGTGAACCTTCTTGATAAGCGGGTTATATAAACTGAGTGATATAGCACCTAGGGTGAATATCCAATCCCCTTTGTTTAGGTCTAGCGCTATCGCTGTTGAGATACTCCCCTTGAATACAATCCAGGCTGCACCCAGAGTCCCAAGGGTTAGGCCGATAACTTTTCGGGTGCTGCTTCGCTCGCCATTGATGATCAAAGTAAAGATGGCAGTCATCGCCGGGACGGTTGTAAAAAGAGCGCCGGTATTCACTGCGGTGGTGTATTTGAGTGCTTCAAACATACACCAGAAAAAGACAACCAATGGGATACTGAGTAGTGCATACCCCAGTAGTTTTTTTGGCTCTGGAAGCTGAATCCCGTGCTTTAAAAATATGAAGGGTGCAAATAGTCCCGCCGCAATTAAGAATCGAATCAACATCATGGAATCCGCCGGGAGTGAATCGGCGATTAACTCCCCAATAGGAAATGATCCTGCAACCAGTAGTGTACAAAGTATCATCAGGCAGTGAACCCACCAGAGCGAGGTGTTGGGGCTTGTAGTTGATGGGGTTATGCCCCTGGTAAGCTCACTCATGCTTCTTCCCTCTATTAGCGAGAGATAAGTGTATGTCGTTTCTGGTAAACTGATAATCCAGCATTATAGACACTCACTGTTGAGGAGAAGGAAACAGTCGCTTATGGAGACAATTGCAGCGATTCCAATATTTGTGACTGTGGCAGAAACCGGTGGCTTTTCCCCGGCGGCAAAGTTACTTGGCATCTCAAAATCAGCGGTAAGCAAGCGGGTTACCCAGTTGGAGCTGTGGCTTGGGGTGAAGCTTTTGCACAGAACTACGCGAAAGTTGAGCCTGACGGAGGCTGGGGAGCATTTTTATGAGCACGCACGCATTGCTTATAAATCAGCCAAAGATGCACAAGACGCAGTTTTGCAGCTACAGGGGGAGCCTCGGGGGCGCTTGCGGATCAATGCTCCTATGTCCTTTGGTAGATTGCATCTGGCTCCCTTAATTCCCGTATTTATGAAGCGTTACCCCGAGATTAGTATCGACATGATACTGGACGATAAAGTTGTCGATTTAGTGGGGGAGGGCTTTGATATCGCTATTCGCGGAGGTGACCTTCCCGATACCAGCCTGATTGCCCGCAAACTTGCACCTCTGAAAAGTGTACTCTGTGCGTCACCTTCCTACTTGAAGGAATTCGGAGAGCCCACAGAACTGGAGCAGTTGACCGCCCATAATTGCCTGATTTTTACTTATTCCAGGGATGTGAAAGAGTGGGGTTTTATCAAAGACAATCACTTACATACCATCGAGGTGAAGGGTAACTACCGGGTAAATAACAGCGAGGCACTGAGGGAGGCTCTGCTCCATGGAGTAGGAATTGGCCGTTTACCTACCTTTGTCGCAGGACCAGATATTGAGGCTGGAAAGCTAATTCCTCTATTCGAGGAGTACCAGATGCCTGCCAAGTCTATCTACGCGGTTTTCCCTGAGCGGCAGTTTATGCCAGCCAAAGTCCGCGCCTTTATAGACTTTGCAATAGAGTACTTTGGCGGCGATACACCTTACTGGGATCAGTAAATTGTTAACCTTTCGTCAACAGTAAGTCTCCGTCGAACCCCATTATCAGCGATAGGGAAACCCAATAAGCTTCTTCTCATCGACATTCAATCAACGAACGATAGTCAGAGAGAAACTATGGAATTGTTTAAAGCTGTTGAATCCCGCCGCTCGGTTAAGCATTTCGATATCACTGCAGAGATGCCTGCCGAGGACTTCACCCGTCTGGTCCAGGCGACCATGTTGTCGCCGACTTCTTACAATATTCAGCACTGGCGTTTCCTGCGTGTCACAGATATTTCCCTTCGCAGTCAGCTTAAAGATGCAGCCTGGGGGCAACAGCAAGTAGAAGATGCTTCTGAGTTGATCATACTTTGTGCAGATATTAATGCCTGGAGCGACCGGCCGGAGCGGTACTGGGCCGAAGCGCCGAAAGAGGCTAGGGATGTGTTAGTGCCAATGCTAACTGAGTTCTACAAGGGTAAGCAGCAACTACAGCGGGACGAGGCTATTCGAAGCTGTGGATTGGCAGCACAAACCATGATGTTAGCGGCAAAGTCGATGGGATATGACACTGGTGCAATGGTTGGTTTTGACCCAGAGAGAGTCGCTGAGCTGATCAATTTGCCCGAAGGTTATTTGATCGGGATGATGATAGTGATTGGAAAAGCGGCAAAAGTTGCGAATGGGCGTGGTGGACAGCTGTCGATAAATGACGTCCTGTTCGAGAATAGCTTTTAAGGAGATGATAAATAGGGGTGAATCGCTATTGAGGTTCTTTTAGTAGGCCTCAAAGATTAATTGGGTAAATTGTAAAGGCAATTACAGTGTCTATTTACTGGCGTTATCAAAGTTTCGTTATGCTTGCCTAGCTCATACAATAGATGGGATATAGAGCAATATAATGAAAGCCCCCTTAGGCTCAGAATAAATTCTTTTCATTGATATTGGATACGTGAAGGGTGGCTTATGCCTACAATTTTCTTATATCAATGAGAGGGACCTGCTATGAACACCTATTACCACAAGTTAGTCACAGCTTTCGTCACAAGTGCTACTTTATTCTCATCACCACTTGTTATGGCTGTTGATTGTGGCGATGTAATAACAACAGCTGAAACCCTGTCGGAAACGCTGAATTGTGAACTGAGCCTGGCGAATCCCTATGCGGTAACAGTAACTGGACCCGGTGGAAGCCTTACGATGGCAGAGGGCGGGGAAATTATTTGTGATAACCCAAATCTAGAAGGTATCGCTGGAATTTTGGTTAATGGATTATCTGGTGCCGTTTATGGTGGGACGATAACCGACTGTCCAGATGGTTTAAACCTGGAGGGAGATGGATTTCATACCATAGATGGAATTATGATCTTAAACTCTCCACGAGAGGGAATTGTTATTGATAGTGACTCCAATAATATTGTTGGGAATCAAATTATTGATACTGGCAATGATGATGGTATAGATGTTAGAGGCGATCGAAACCAAATTATCAATAATTATATTGAATCAGCCGGTGATCAGGGGATTACGGTAAATGGTGTGTTTACACTGGTTCAGCTAAATACTGTTGTCGGTAGTACTGATGGTGATAACGGAATTGATATTAATGAAAGTAACACAACAGTTATTCAGAACTTTGTAACCGGCAGTGCGAGTAATGGGATTGAACTCAATGTGGATGTATCAAGTACTTCTATAATACAAAATATAGTAATGGAAAATGGGACAAATGGCTCGCCTGATATAGCCGGTATCAATATCGCTGGATTCAATAATGAGAATAATGTGGTGGTAGGTAATACATCGCTTGATAATTCTGCATTTGATTTACGTGATCCTAGCGATCCAACCTGTAGTGGAAGTAATACTTGGATTGGCAATACTCATGTAACAGCAGAACCTGCCTGTTTGGATTAAGATCGGGGAGGTTTTAATCTGGGGAAAGTAGAAGCGTGTAAGTGATACTGTTGGAGAAGACGGAAAGATATACTGCGTTTAAGGTGTGCTGTGCATTCGTGTGTTCCCTATTTTGGGAGTTACTAAAATTAAACCCGAACTACGATGTTCCACGCCAATGCTGACACTCGATTGCCGATAGGGTGACACTAAGGGATATGTTCTGTGAGAGAAACGACATGGCAGTCTTCTGCTTTATGAAAATCAGTTGTCGTTTCCTACAAAAATCTCAATCCGATCGACATTCCCGCTAGCATCCAGTACAGCAATTTGGTGCTTACCACTTCCCGGAAATAGTGCTAGGTTTTCGTTTCCGAGGGTTTCGCCCTTGGGCTCACCGTTTAGGAACCAATAGCGCTTTCCCTGTCCGCCAATCGCGCTCAGAGTTAAACGCGGAAGTGGGGCATTTTTGCCGGTAGGTCGATACTGGTTACCATCTCCAGCTCCGATAATCTTTAGTGGAGTCCCCGTTGTTGCAGTCGGGGTGTAACACTTGGGAGCCGTCGGAGGAATTTGTTGGGCCCGGGTGTGGTTTTCAGGTAGCCAGGATTCCAGTTCTTTCGGCCAAAGGGCTAGGCTATGCCTTTCAGTAGTAGAATCCATACAACTGGGCTTTACCCGCATACCTTGCCGGTTTGCAAAGAAACTAAAGGTTTGTGCTGCCCGCAGAGGCTCACCTTGCGGCGATAGTGTTCTGGGTGTGCGCCCTTGGATTAACCAGGCGTTGTGTTGCAGATGGCAGTGGCTGGTTTGTGTGAGCGTCTTCTGGCCCCCAAGCGGCCAACAAATAGTCTCTTGAGTTACTGAGTCTGGCTTTTTCAGGTGCTGTTGTTTGTTGTCTGGTAATGCGGCGATAACTGCGTTCAACAGAGGTGTGGCACTAATGGAGCCATAGTAACCGGGTAGGGGAGTGCCATCCGGTCGGCCTACCCAAATGCCGACGGTGTAGCCGGGAGTTACGCCAATCGCCCAGGCATCCCGATAGCCGTAGCTGGTGCCTGTCTTCCAGGCGATATCTGCCTTGTTTTGTCGCACCAGATTGCGCCAACGGCGGGAACCTCCGCGATTGGAAGCGAGCATTTCAAATGTAATCCAAGCCGCCTCAGAAGACATCAGATGCCTTTCACGTACGGGCTCCTCGGGTAAATAGCGGGGAGCTGCAGTCTGGCCTCCCCGTGCCAGTGCGGCATAAATACCTGTCAGCTGGTCAAGACGAGCACCTACGCCCCCCAAAATCATGGCCAAGTTGGGTCTACCACCACTGGGAAACTCTAGTGCTAGTCCGGCATTCTCCAGGGCTGCGGCCAATCGACCGGGGCCGTAATGTTCCAGTAGCTGAACTGCAGGGACATTGAGAGATTTCTGAAGGGCGGCAGTGGCGGTGACAGGGCCGGCGAAGCCTCGATGGAAATTTTCAGGGCGGTAATCGCCGTAGATGCGGGGCGCATCGCTGAGCAGGGAGGCGCTGTGAATCAGGTCCTCATCAATGGCAAGTCCGTACAAAAAGGGTTTGAGCGTAGAGCCCGGTGAGCGTACAGCCCTGGCCATATCCACATAGCCATAGCGGCGCCCGTTACCAAAATGAGAAGCTCCCACGTAGGCTCGCACGGATAAATCGGAATTCTCCAAAACTACAACAGCTGCAGATGTTTTGGCTGGATAGCTATCCATATGATCCCGAAGGAAATCTTCCAATCCGCGCTGGATGTTGCCGTCGATTGTGGTGCGAATAACTTCTTGGTCGCTGATGGTATTTACCAGTCTGCGGGCTAGGTGCGGGGCGTTTTGCGGGAATTCCAAGCGTTCCGCATAGACCTGCTCAAGCTGGGCGCGTTTAACATCCTCTGCGCTCCAGACGGTAAATGACTGCAGTCTATCCAGAACTTTGTCCCGGGCTTTTTGTGCCTTTAGAGGATGCCGATCTGGTCGCAGGCGGCTCGGCGCCTGAGGCAGTACAGCTAGCAGTGCAGCTTCCGCATGGGTAAGATCGGAGGCTGATTTACGCAGGTATAGACGGCTGGCTGCTTCCACGCCTTCAATATTGCCGCCGTAAGGTGCGAGGTTCAGGTACAGATCGAGAATTTCATTCTTGCTGAAGTGCCACTCCAATTGCAATGCACGCAATATCTGCTTGGTTTTGCCCGGCAGAGTTTTGCGGTGTGGGTCCAGTAGTCGCGCTACCTGCATGGTGAGAGTGGAACCGCCGGAAACGACTCGTCCATTGCGAAGGTATTGGACTGAAGCTCGCAATAGGGCTAGCGGATTTACTCCGGGGTGCCGATAGAAGTGTCGGTCTTCGTAGGTGAGAAGAGCTTCGATAAAGCGCGGTGATACATTTTCCCGAGATATTGGGTATCTCCAAACTCCGCGACTGTCGGCAAAGAAACGTAGTGGTTTGCCGTAACGATCTGCAACGACTCGTGCAAAATCTTGAGTTTCGGGAAGAGGAGGAGGGAAAGCAAAGTCGAGCAGTAGCAGTACCGCTGTGAGGGCGGCGGGCGCAAGCAGCAGTGCGCGAACTCTGCGACTGCTGCTTTGCCAGGCTCTCCGGATAGTGGCCAACAGCTTCACTGTTTACCGATTACCCGCATTTGCGTTAGGGGATTTTCACCGATAGCGAAGCGTTCCGGTTTGTACATATCCTCTACGTAGGGTGGGGGTACCTGATAGTTGCCGGGGGTTACTGCGCGGGTGATATAGAAGAGATTGGTGGTTTTGTATCTCAGCTGATCCAGTGCCGCCACAAAGCGGTCATCGCGATATTCAGTGTGTTGGATATTGTCCTGGGTGTCCTGCCACTGGGCAATACTTTTGCCATCGAACTCGAGTTCATCCACTTTGACACTGTCGGCCAGGTTTTGATTCTCCAGCTCAAAACCTGCGGGCAATAGGTCCACTGCAAGTAGGTCGGGCAGGCGTTGGTCCGCATCAATTTGCAAACGCACCAGGTAAAGCTCGCCCTCACGAACCTGGTTGGGGATGACTTCCGTGCCATCCAAATTGTGGTAGCTGCGTTTAATTCTGACACCTTTATCCATCTCCGCCTCAGGTGACTTCTTGCTGTAACCATTGATAGTGATTGCTGCATAGAGCTTTTCTATCTGTGCAGTTACCTCAAGTGCGCTGGCGGCTTCGCGCCCGCGGAATAATGCGCTGTGCGGGTTATCGCTATTGAGCTCGCGCAAGCCATCAATACTGGCCAAAGTCGCAGACCAGTTTGCGCTGCTATTGAGTTGCAACTGTGCTCCAGCCATAAACACACTATTGCGCTCCTGGGTGCTGAGATATTGGCGACCGTGGAGAAGATCGGCCAGCTCGAACACCAGGGATTCCGTTTTATCACCTGCGAAATTGTGCTCTAGGAGCAGGGAGATCATTTGAGCCGTATCCCGTAGGTCTGATCCATAATCGCCATAGTAGCTGCGGCGTTTGCGCTCGATTTTAAGCGCTTTTTGCAGGGCCTCCTGGGCCAGGGTGGCATCGCCCATGGTGTGCAAAGCGATTGCCATATGCAGGTTTGGCAAGGGAGATTGGGTCAGGCTCGAGCCGCTTTCATAAAGGGTACGCAGTTGCCCGAGAGACACTTTCTGTACTCGTGAGAGCACATAGGCTGCGTAAGCTCTTGCGGCATAAGCATAGAAATCGGGACTATAGCTATAGCGTTGCTGATAGAAAGCACCGCGCTCACGGGCATAGTCCTGCAGGCGCTTGAGTGCGGATTCCAGGCGGTTATTGTCAAATACGATTCCCTGGTCCCGGGCCCGCAATAGAAGATCGACTACATAGGCGGTTAGCCACTGGCTTTCGGAAGACTCGGAACTCCATAGGCCAAAGCTGCCGTTCCCTTTTTGCATACTGAAAATGCGTTCAATACCTGCGTCGATACGCTCGGCCCGCTCATTCTCATCCAGAGGTTCAAGGCCCAGTTTTTGCTGTCGCTGCGGCGTTGCCATGACTAGTGGGAAGGTCCGGCTGGAGGTTTGTTCCAGGCAGCCGTAGGGGTATTGCAGGAGGTTGGATAGGTGATCCTGTAACTGCAGTTGCGGTCGGCTGTCCAGGGATACCAGGGTTTGAACAGTTCCAGGCATTAGGGAATCCAGGAAGCTGCTATCGGCACTGAAGCTCTCGCCCTGGGACAGGAGTCTGCGCTGGTTGCGTGTGGTTGCCGGCCAAGCGGGGCGCACGCCCAGGCGCCACTTCTGTTCGATATCGATATCATTTCCATCTTTATCGACGGCACCCTGCACGACCAGTTTGAACTCCGCATCTCCGGTGGCATCTTTGGCGGTGATTGGGAAGCGCAAAGTTTTGCGTTCACCATCCGCCAGTTCCAGCAACCGCTCACCCATTTCCAAATCTACCGCGCCCACTGATTGCATATTTACAGTGAGTTTTTGGGAGCGGCCACTTAAGTTATTGAGGTCAAGGGCCAGTGTGCTGCTATCACCAGGGGCCATAAAGCGAGGCAAGGCGGCTTGGGTGACAACCGGTGAGGCGACTGTTACTTCTCCGTCGGTGCTACCGAATCGGTCTTTGCTGAAAGAAACCGCCATCAGGCGCAGCTGTCCGTTAAACTCCGGTAGTTGTAGCGCGACCTTTGCTTGGCCCTGAGTATCAAATTCAACGGGTCCCGAGAATAAAGATACTATTTGAACGTCGGAGTTGGGCTCTTCGCCGCCTCGGGCCAGTTCCGCATCGCCGCCAAAACGTTGCTCCACCAGTTTGCCACTGTTGGATTCAATAATGCGATGATAGATATCCCTTACATCCACACCGTAACGGCGCTGGCCAAAAAAGGCCTCGAAGGGATCCGGGGTTTTGAAGCGGGTGATATTGAGTACGCCGACATCGACGGCGGCCAGGGTGGCCCAGGCTTTGCTTCCGTTTTGTTCAATAGAATTTTCGCTGGCAGAAATGGTAACTTCAATTTCCGAGCCGGGCAGGGCATTCGTGGGCGCTTCCAGTGAAATGGGCAGACGCCGAGGATCGCGATCCAGGGGCAGGTGGGCGAGACCAAAAGCGCGATTGGGGGCGATACGCTCATTTTTGTCCGCAGGGCGCAGAGCAGTAACAGAAATATAGGTGTCGTGGCGATCCCACTCAGGAGAGATTGGGATTTCGATATTGGTGCCCGACTTTTCTACAGGTAGTCGTTTGGACCACAATAGTTGGTCGCTCTCCACCAACACCAACGCCTCTCCGTCAGCGGGCGGTACTATGGTGAGTTGCGCCAGATCTCCAGAAGAGTACCTTGGTTTATCCAGTGACAGGGCCACGGTATCCGGACGCGCAGCCTGGCCTTTGGCTACTTGATCCTTACGCCACCAGTAAAACCAGTCCCGGCCGGCGTGGAAGCGTAAGCTACTGGTTGCCCCCGTATTGGTATCAGTGACTTCTAAACGGTAGTGGCCGTGTTCCACTGGGACCGTGAGCTTCAGGGGCTGCTCTTCGGTGATTTGGAGCTGGCGACTGAAAGTTTCAAATTCAGCACTTGAGTATTCATAGTGCCAGCCCCGATTTGCAGAGTACTCCCAAAAGTACTGGCGGTCTTCGGAAATTAACACCGCTTTGAGATTCCGTCCGATAACAGGCTCGCCCTGTGCGTCTGCAACCACTATTTCAAATTCAGGCCTGCTGTTGGCCGATGGGTTTTCCTCTCCAAAATTTGGGCGAATACCTACCACCGGGTGTGTGGGCCATACCAGGACTGGATGTTGGCGAGTTACCGGGCGGCCGCCGGATTCGAACAGGCTGGAAACTAAGTTGATTTTCAGCGGGCTCTTTGCTCGTTTCCAACGGGAGCGCAAGGTCAGATTGCTCAACCCTTCCTCATTGAGTTCAATCGTAGGCGCATGAAACTGTCGCGTGGGCAAAGATTCATTAGTGTTCCCAAATAAGAACCCTTTCCACTGGGGGAAGGGCTCGCGATAGTGGCTAATTTGCACCAGAGTTTCCAGGCGGTTCTTTGCCGCTGGCGCACCATAGAGATAACTACCTTCTACTTGAAGTTCGAAAGATTCTTTGTGGCCCTCTACCAGGCTGCGCTCTTCACCGTCTTGCAAAACCAGCTTCATTCGCTCTGGCAGGAATTCTTCTACCTTAAATGGATATTTCACTTTGCGCCCATCGGCTAGCTCAACATCCAGGCGCCAGTCACCGGTAGGTGCATTTTGTGGAAGTGGGATAAGCTTTTCGTAGTATCCGGGTGCGCTGGCGTGCCATGTGAATGCGCGCGCGCTGGTATTGTCCGGCTTTATGAGTTCTGCCTTGATCGGCAGGTCTTTGATATAGCGACCATCATAATTGCGCAGCAGCCCGCTCACCTGGATCGATTCATTGGGGCGATACAGATCTCGCGGGCCATACATGAAAAACTCCATCGGTCTCGAAGGGCGCTGGCCCAACTGAAAATCCGAAAGGTCCAATGCAGGTTTACGTAGGTCGAGTATGGAGAAGTGACCGGTATCAGGATCTCTTGCGATGAAGAAGCGCTGTGAGCCTTCCTGTTCCTGCGTCAGAGCAAAGCGCACCTGGCCGTCTTGGTCGGTTGTGTATTGCTGGATTAGCTCCCCTTTGTTGTTGAGCAGCTCAACCTCAATGCCCTTAAGAGCCTGCCCTTCATCCAGAGATGAAACATAGAGGTCAACACTGTTTGGATAGTACCGCGCATGAAGGCCTAAGTTGGAGATGGAGAAGTGGGTGACATCATAGAGGTTGGTGTCATACACGCCTGCAGGCTGCATAACTGCGACATAGATTCCTGGTTGTTGCAGGGGCTTTATATGCCCGATAGAGAGGTCGAAATCTCGCTGGACGTATTTCTCCTTGGTGAGATTGAACTGGGCACTATAGACAAAATCGGCCACTTGATTGAGGGACTTTAAGCGATAGTAGTATTTTAGTGACTGGCTTTTGATCAGCCTGAAGAACTCGGAATAATGCTCAGGTTTCACTCTATGGAAGTGTATCTGTGCTGCCTCAACACTGACTGCAGTAACAGGTAGGCCGGGAGTTACCGTCGCGGGAAAAATACTTCCATTGCTTGCAAAGCTGATACTGGGCTCAATCCGTCGGGTGCGAATCCTCTCCTGTTTCTCTTCCTGTAACTCCAAGCCGTTTTCGCTGGGCAGACCCGGGAGCACGGTGAGTTTATAGCGAGTATCTGGTTCAATACGAGGAAAATAGAGAATTTTCTGGTTATCAGAGAGAACCCAACCACCATTTACACGCTCGCCATCGTCACGGGATAGATTCAAGTAGGAGCCAAAATGGGCATTGCCCAGTAAAGGTTCAGAAAAGATAACTGCGATGGCCCTTGCATCTTTAAACGTCCGCTCCCCAATGTGGAGGACCTTTAGAAAGTGATCCCCGGAGATTTGAGTGCTGGCTGTGACTTGTGCAGGGGTAGCATCATTCTCTGTCAGCTCAGTAGAATTAGTTTCAGAAGTGCGCTGAGCGTCATCAGATTTCGAGCTTATTTCACTAGAAGAGGCCGCTTCTTTTTCATGCACTTTCTCAGTGGGGTTGAGAACTTGTGCCTGGTTGTTACCCTCTTCAACGCTCCCGCCTTCCGCAAGCTTGGGGGTGTCAGCGAGTTTCTTCTCTGACTTTTCTTGTGAGCAAGCCATAGCAATAAGACAAAGAAGAATGACCGCAATCCAGCGTGGTGAGCGGTGAAGGGACATGGGTATTTCCTTATAGAATCCATTTAACGGCGCACAATTTAGTCCGTCTTTAAATATGTCTCAAGTTTCCTCCATGGTTTCCGTGCTCGGTATCTACTTCTGATGCAAGAGTGTATCAATGTGAGGCGGGATTACTGATGGCTGGAAAATAAATTTATGGAATGGTGGGGTGGCAATTAGGTGGCTTAGGGGGTAAGCGACCTTCCTGTTCTATGGTACCAAATTGGAGTGTGTAATTTATTTGATAATCACTAGTTCAATTGAATCTAGGCGAAATAACGTTGTATCACTACACTTATGTTGGCTTCTTTTTACGTTTAAATAGCTTAATCCAGAAGATTCCTTCAAAGATAATGCCAAGAGCAAGGAAGATTACCCCTCCCACAGGGACTCCGAAAGCGTAGCAGGCAATCGCCGCAAATAAAAATAGCAGTGCGGTGGCAATTCTTTTCACTTTGATATTCCTTTGTTATGCCTCAGTTCTAGCCTAAGCTTGTCCTACTTCAAAGACTATACTGAATACCGGACTTTAACCCAACATAAATAATACCCAAGCATAGAACTGTGGAACAAAAAGCTAAAGGCAGATAGAGTTTGTGATGGCCATGCCTGACCCTGTAAATCGTCACCACTATCAGCGAACTTAAGGCCAAAAGTGCCGATAAGCCTAGAGCCATTAAGATGACTTGAACTTCAGTAATACCATCATTTCCGGCAACTAGCGTCGGTTCTAAATACTTGGGGCCACTTTGCCCGGCAGCTGTTACAGCGGAGACACTTTTGGCTAGAAGCAGTTCGTTACCATTAAGCCCTCGCCAGTACTCCATAATGGAAATAAGAATTGCTATTGAACTTGCTATAAGGCAAAGGCTGATTTTTGAAGCGGTAGCCATAATGCTTGAAGTTGGGGGCATACAGAATGTCTTATTTTGTCTTTCTATTGAGCTTGCTTTGCCAGAATGTGACTAGTAAGCAGGCAGCTAATGTAGGTATGAAAACGACTGAGGCTTGAAACATCAATATAGAGGCCTGGAGCTTCAGAATTTCACCTTCACCAAAAGAGTTATCGTAAATGTAATGTGCAGCCAGAGTGTAACTTAGGCTGACTATTATAGAAGTAATCAGTGATCTTAGAATCATTGTTTTAGTTAACTATGATAACTCAGCTTGGATGGTCTTTAAGGATAAACTAAACCTGTATAAGATTTCTAAGGAAATTGTTAATGGATTTTTGTAGTTCGTAATTCTCTGCACTGACAGAATAAGTACGTGCTTTATGGGCAAATTTCAAGGCTTTATCTTGATTGTTTAGCCTCAAAAAACGTTCAGCCATTTCCAGGGCAATTGAAGCTGAATACAAAGGGAGATCTAATTTTATGGAGCAGTTAAGTCCCTGGGTGTATGCCTGTATTGCATCCTCACAGCTTTCTGAAAAATCACCCAGAGCCTCCCACTGTAGGGGATGGTCTAGCTCGCCTCCGGCATATTTTGCGCATAGTCTCTCTAGCGAGTTGAGGGAGTCTTGGCACCCAGCTTTATCCCCAGAGGCGGATTTATTGACTATCTCAAGTGCGAGTCCATGTACATCATCGTAAAGTGGTGTAATCATTTAGAAATTATACCCAAGAGCTGAAATATAAAAAATATCGATATAACAGTGGGTACTTATTGCCAAGACGAGTCTTTTGTAGATCGTTGCCAGATATTAGAGGTTTCGACTTCGCAAGTTTAAGTACGTTCTCACCAAGCGGTGACTGGTATTGCTGTAAAGAGATCACAGATAGCGGCCTAGGTTTTTATAGGGAGTCTCAGACCAGATAGTCACCCTTACTCTTTCGTATGTACTATCTTACTGTTAGGTGGGGTTATATGAGGTAGCCTGTGAAAGTACTGATTGTTGGGGCTGGGCCCACTGGCCTTACTACAGCGGTCGAGCTTGCTCGGCGAGGGCTATTGCCAAGAATTGTGGACCGCCGGGATAGCGCTTCAACCCTTAGTCGAGCGGTGGGAGTTACTTCTCGCAGCCTTGAGTTGCTTTCACACTCTGGCGTTTCTGAAAAGTTGATTGCTGAGGGGATCGCTGTTCAGAGCGCATGCATTTACCTAAATACGCATTTAGCACTAGAGTTTCCGCTCCATTCCAATCGGACCTATTTCCCCGCCATTCTTGGACTTCCTCAAGACAGAACTGAAGCTCTCATGGCTCAGGTTTTATCTGGTATGGGAGTCGAAGTTGAATACAGGAAAGAACTCAAAACCCTTACCGAGGAAAAGAGTGGGGTAGTGGCTTTTTTTGATAATGGTGAAGAGGAGCGATTTGACCTGGTCGTAGGAGCGGATGGTATTCGCAGTACTGTTCGTGAAGCTGCAGGTATCAGTTATCCTGGATTTGATTTGGATGAAGTGTGGTCAATCGCGGATGTTGATACAGGGGATTGGCCCCCTAAAAGAAAGTTTACCTTGGTCAAAATGGAATCTGGCGTGGTCGCTGTTGCGGTGCCATTGGGAGAAGGCCGGCACCGTCTGGTAGCTAGCTGTGATAATGCAATTAAGGCATTTCCGATGGCGGTGGATGTTAAGAGGGTTAGGCGGGAGGGAACCTTTAAAATCTCAATTCGGCAAGCGGAAACTTACTCAAAGGGTAGGGTACATCTAGCTGGGGATGCTGCCCATTGTCACTCTCCGGTTGGAGGTCGAGGTATGAACCTTGGGATAGCTGATGCAGCCGAATTGGCAAAACGAATCACTGAGGGGCAGCTCTTAGGCTACTCTGAATTGCGCCATCAAGAAGATAAAAAGGTTATTGAGGTTACTGAGCGTGGCCGGAAAATGATCACTGGACAATCCCTGAAAGCAAGATTTGAATTTCGAGCGTTAATCGCTGCCGCCAGTTCTATTCCTGCGGTGAGGAGAAAACTGGGGCAGTTTGCGGTAGAGCTTTAGGGGCATTCCAACCTATTTTTTTAGTTTTACAGCTGTACCAAAAACAAGAATTTCTGAGGAGCCATCCATAATTGCGCTTGTAGTAAAACGAATTCCTACCACGGCATCAGCGCCTTTTTGCCGGGCACTGTCACTCAATCTTTGAAAAGCTTTGTTTCTCGCTTCGGTCAGCATTTCCGTATAGCCTCGTATCTCTCCACCGACAATACTCTTTATACCTGCCATTAAGTCACGGCCGATATGTTTTGATTGAACAACGTTGCCCGTAACGATATCCAGTACCTCCGATATTTCTCTTCCTGGTACTGTTTCTGTAGTTGAAAAAATCATATCATTTCCTTAATTATAATTACCTATATTTTTGGCTCTATTGGTGATCTTACCCTAACCTGGATCCGTTATGCGAATATATTTAATTGTTTGATGGTGGTCGAATTTTTGTTTTTAGCTATCGTGTCTTTTCTGGATTTTAGCTTTTATCTTACATTAAATGAGGTGGGGTTCTGGGGTGAAAAGTGTAATCATCATATAGGTCAGTAACTTTTGATGGAATATGAGTTAAATTAAAAGCAATCCAGTAATTGCTGCAACTTTCTCTATAGTAAGTTGTCCACTTTTATTTTGGTATAAATTGGGAGGGAAATCAGTGCCCTCAATAAAGTCTCGGCTACTCAATGTAATAGCCCTTGCTGCGCAAAAGCGCGCAGTTATGACCTTAGATTAGAGAGAATTTGGTAAAATTTAGGTTAAAAATCCCTAGTGGGGTTAATGCGGGTACATAAAAGTTGCTTAAAATGTACTCCCTCATGATGTGCTTATTTCATGCTTTCTCCTTCCTTAAGGGAAGTAAGCACTGCCAATAACCAACATCTATCCACTGGTTAAACTTTCGGCCGACCTCTTTGAAATGAGCAACTTTTTCCATTCCAAACTTCTCATGAAGTGCTACGCTGCCTGCATTTGGTAGAGCTATGCCGCAGATTACTGCGTGGACATTGAGTTCACTTAACTGTTTAAACAGTTCATTATAGAGCTTCGAGCCCCAGCCTTTAGAAGAATAGTTCGTGTCCAAGTACACGGTAGCCTCCACCGAATACTGGTAAGCACAGCGTCCTTTCCATTTACTGGCATAACAATAGCCAATTAAACGGCCTTCATTCTCAGCAACTAACCAGGGAAGATTGTTTTTTGAGCATTCTTCGACTCGGTCGGCGATAATTTCCGCAGAAACTGGCTCTACCTCAAAAGTGATACAAGTATTCTCTACATAGTAATTGTAGATTTTAGCAATCCCTGCAGAATCAGAAGCTTTAACTGCTCGTATCATACTATTGTCTCTCCCTATGGTTGATAGCATTGGCCAGAGATTGGTGGTGAACTGACTAACCTGGTATCTGCTGGCTGGCTCTGAAGAGTTTTATTAATACTCACTTTTCTTTTTTGCTATTTAGCGATTTTTCCATGGCCTTTGATTCTTCTAGTGTACGAACCGACCAATCTATTCGCTGCTGATCAGAGACTATATCAGAATCAATGTTATACAGGCTCCAGTTTCCAGAGTCGTCTTTAACAAACTGAGTGCCGTACCACTGTGGCCGACCAAGATTCATCATTAAGCGATCCCAAGTGGCCGCTTTTAGCCAATTAGCTTTATTCTTATCCTCTGCCAGGGTTGCTGCAATAGTGGCAAGAGCATGGGCCAGTCTTATATCTTCTGATTTATTACCATGCTGGAAGATAAGTGCCGCATTATAGTAATCCTTTGAGGTTCTGATTCGGCCTTCTGCTAGCATTTTTGAGACTTTTTTTCGTCGATCCTCGTCTTCTTTATTGAGTGAACTCCAGTCAATTTCACTGTGAGGTATATTGCGTGCATTTTGATCCTGGTTAAATAGTTCTGCTAGTTGGATATTTTCCGGCGTAGCTTTGTCGTTGTGAGAATCGTAACCCTCCTCTGTCTCAACAGCGAGGGAGGTATGAGCGACAAATCCAAGAGAAAGAGATAGATACTTAAGTGGGATATATTTCATATTGAACTCTACACGTCTGGCCATCGGAGTGATGGCAACTGGTAGTTTCTATGTGTGTGATAATTCTTTAGGGAAGCTTCCTCTTCCTCCAAAAAGGGCAGACTTGATATTCATTAATTATCACTGCTGCTTTATGTTCTTCTTTAAGAACCATATATCAATAGTGAAAGGTGCATAGCAAGTCCGGATTGGTTTTACATGGTTGACTTTGCAAAGTGTAAAGCTTTTGATTGTTCCTCTGAACTCAGAAGCGCTTTCAATCTTTTAACCTCTCTCTTCGCATCCAGATAAATACTCTGATCGGATTCACTGAGATCTTTATGGTTTGGATAGAGTAAAAATATAGACTCATACCAGCCCAGTGCCTGAACAGGGTCTCTGTATCTAAAGTTGTCGTCTGAGTAGGCAGCACCGAGGTGCCTTCGTGCTTCAAAACCACCTTTTTTTACGACTTGCTTCCATGTGTCGACAGCAGCGGCCCGGTCCTGCTCAACACCTAAACCGTTATAAGTGAGAAAAGTTAATGTACTTAGCGCCATTGCCTTTATCTCTGCATCTCTTGCATATTTTATAGGTGTCTCTAAGATATATTTCCAATGCGAGGCTGCTACAGAATAAATTTCATGTCGATACGCAGCTGTTCCCATGTAGAACTGACACTCAATATCTGTATATTCCATCTCCTTTAAATATTTCTTATCACACTTTTCCGCATGCGAATAGGGCGAACAAAGGAAAACCGATGCGATTACTGTAAGGGCTATCATTCTATTCACTAAAGTAAAATTCCGTTCAATAGTAAAATGTAAGGTTGAAATCTATAATTGCCACTAAAAAATGATTTTTATATATCTAGGTGTGATGTACCAATTTATAAGATCGGAGATAAGGTGTTTCTCATAATCGCGCTCTTTGACTCTGGGCTGCCTATAAGGAGGCAGAATGTTGACAGGATGCAACTCTCCAGAGTAGCTAAGTTGATACATACTTAGATCCCCAGGCCACAGCTCATTGTTCAGTGTGTCCTCTTGGTGTGCGCAACTAGTAAGAGTTAGGGATACTAGAGCAGATAATATTAATTTCGTTGTCATTTTTTCCTTGGGCTTGAACACTGCTATCTTGGATGGCTGAGTCAAATTATTACTGTAGTTAAACTGTTTCCGAGTATAAAGTCGGCGAACTTTGACCTAGAAGCTCTCTGATGACTATTGATATCCAACGACTATCCAGAAATTTTGTAAGTTTGGCAACCATATGATTCTTAGACCGCCCAAACTCTGTGTCATTGATGGCAAATAGGCTTGGCTAAAATTGGTAGTCCTGAGTAAAATTCAACCAAGGTGTTCGTTTTTTGATAAGTGGTGAGTTGACTCTACTTAGATATTTAAGAGAGGGGACCTTAATGAAACAAGGGTACGAACTCACCACACTATCGGGCACCTCCGACAGGGATCTTTCCAAACTAAGAAATATTACAGATCTGACCACCAGCCATAAGTAGCTTCTGTAATTCCTTGTGATTCAACCACGTGACTTAATTACAGAGAAAGAATAAATATGCCATAAACACATGAAAGGTATTAAGTCGTTACAAAGGATTTGTAGTTGCAGGTATGTTCAGTTAGTAAATTATGGAGAAACAAGCAATCTACCTCCACGGAGAATATCTGCCTTTGCCCCGTCTTTCACACACTATCACTTTGCTGTTGCAGCCAGGCTAGTCAAACTCATTATTTGGCTTGCTTGTATCAATTATGCAGGCATGCAGAGTATTACAGCTTATTTTGAGAGGGTTCCAAATGTAACACAGAGTTTTACATGGTGCGGCAGTGCTATTAAAGAGGTGCAGGAACAGGTGTATAAGGAAAAAGCGGGAATTAAAAATTAGCCTTTACCTGTGGCCAATTGCGGCCGGATATTGATGGCTGGCGGTTGCCATGTTTTTTCTGCGTGCAGCGCAAGAAAGCCTGAAAAAATATTGAACTCAATACAAGTAAACGGTTCTATGCTTGTGAGAATATTTATCACTAACTTTTTTGTTGGAGTTCACGCTGTTGATTAACAAATATATTGCTGTTCTTTCGATGCTGTATTGTATAGGCGGAGTTAAGGTCCATGCTGTTGAAGCGACTTATAGTGCGATAGAGAAAAAGATAGTAAATCATTGTGGGGCTTGGTTTGATTCAAAGGAGTTTACTTTTGATAATGCAAGAGACTCTAAGTTCGAAATCAAAGAGGTCCCTGGTGGAATTTGTATGGATGGACCCATACATCGCAATGAAGCCGAGCTAAAATTTAAATCTAAAACCTCCAATTTGGTAGATGGCTCCGACTTAATTGTTGTTGTGAGGTCCCCTGGTGGTGAAGGTCGTCCCGCAGTGAATATTGCTGAGGAAATTTCAAGGTTAAGAAGTACAGTTGTTGGCTTTGATTTATGTGCATCTGCTTGTGCGAATTATATTATGGCCGCCGCCAAAAAGAGAATCGTGCATGATGATGCACTGCTTCTTTTTCATGGGGCGCCGTCCTATCAAGGTTTGGTAAATATTTTGGAGGTTAAAAGTAATGATTATTATGATGTCACAAACGATACTCGTGTGGATTCTATTCGGTATCAGGTAAGTTTCTTAAAAAAACAAGAAGAGCTCTTGAAGAGTGCTGGAATAAAGCCTTACTTTTTTTCTTGGATGATGCTGTTTGATCAAATGGACGAGTCCGACAGGGTTAAGTTTTGTCCGATGGGTACCTCTATGATCTTATATTCTCCCAAGATCTTGGATAATTTTGGATATAATATGCATATCTATAAAGGTCCTAAATCTCAAGAAGAGCTAGATTTAATTTATCCAGCTAAGGGTGCTAGACATAGGATGTGTTATTGGGATAGCAAGTCCGTAGTAATCTAAAATCAACCTTACCTATTATGTTTCGTTACACAAAGATACTTGTGGTAGATAGGCGAAAGGAAAG
Source organism: Microbulbifer maximicatervae (SeqCode) (assembly GCF_052466985.1). Taxonomy (NCBI): domain Bacteria; kingdom Pseudomonadati; phylum Pseudomonadota; class Gammaproteobacteria; order Cellvibrionales; family Microbulbiferaceae; genus Microbulbifer; species Microbulbifer maximicatervae (SeqCode). Next base: position 1,391,315 of record NZ_CP174298.1, on the reverse strand, counting down.
AATGCCCCACGCTTGATTTGAATGAAGCATAGATGCCGATCACGAGCTTACAGAAAAGTATCCACAGCGTCCCCTGAATGTAGTGTATTCTTTCCTTCTTAACCAATAGTAGGTCGCACCTTGTTGTATGCCACTAAATACCTTCTGAGCCTATCAGCTTTCTGAAACTTGAGGAAGTAAAGTGTTAGCCAGGTCTGGCTAACTTGATAGTTTGATTCTATCGATAGAATTCAACATAAAATTTTACATCCCCTAACGGTCTTATGTGATGCCTTATAGTTGGCTCTACGACGCCAAACTTCTTAGGGCTCAGTTCAATAATCTCCACTTCGGGCTCTTGAATCGTATATTCCAATGATCCGGAGAGGATCACTATCTTCCCCCATACGCCTTCCTTGGTAGTATGATCTTTCAATAGCCCTGGAGGGATATTCTCCTCAGTGAATTCAGGGGTTTTCTTATATGGAGCTATATTCCTCGGAAACTCTTTCATTGATTCTGGCCTTATATCAACTTGGGTGGGTTTTGGCAGTCCAGGCTTTGTTTATAGGCTGACTTGAGACTCTTTGTTTGAATAGGCCTCAATAAACTTTAGATAGGTCGAGACTAGAAGAGTAGGAGCTTCCCACTGCGGATAATGCCCAATCGTTCCCAGCTCAACAATATCCGCTGGCCGATCTATCAGTTGCCGAAATCGATCCACCATATGCTTCCCTGAAACTGGGTCTAATGAGCCATTGATTAGTAATAGGGGGCCGGGGTATTGCTTTAGGGCGTCGACCCAGCGCTGACGATGTTGGCGCCTGTCGCGCATATAGCTGATTAGTTTATAGAGGAGCCGGTTGCCATTCTTATATTGGAGAATTTGCCACAAGTCTCGCAATTCTCTGTCAGAGGGTTGTGTGTCTGGTCCGAAAATGGCACTGAAGCTGCGGCAAAACTGCCGGTAATTCATCAGTTTATTGATCAGGAAGCCTGCGGGAGAGAGCAGCAGTTTTTGTACGAAACGCGCTTGATGAGTTTCTGGAAATAGACCTCCGTTTAGCAGGCATGCTGAGGCATACCTCGTGGTACCGCCGCTATTGGCTCTGGCGAGTAACTCTTGAGCAACGGTATCCCCATAGTCATGGGCCAGCAGGTGGACCTTGTTGATGTTTAAATGTTGCAGAAGAACTTCATGTAAATCAGCTTGCCCATTGATACTGTAGTTATGCTGCTTGGGTTTGTCTGAGTAACCGAATCCCAGCATATCCATAGCAATACAGCGATAGTGCTCTGTCAGTTGGGCCCATACCTTTTGCCAGTCATAACTACTGGTCGGAAAACCGTGAATCAAAAGCAGTACTGGCTTATGTCGGCAGCTTGGGTTGCTATCGACATAGAAGAGTTGGTGGTTTTGATAATCAAAAATCTTTCCGTTTGATAACCACTGCTGAGGCTGCATTGGCTGTTCCATTTCTTATTGTTGTATTTGCTGTAAAGATTGCACGATGAGCGCGCAACCTCAAGCAGCGGCTATCAGGTGGAAAGTAATTATCCTGTTCCTTGCAATGCGTAAATCGCGGGCTTGTTGATTATCCTCCATACAGAAAGCAGGGTCACCGAGGCGGTTAGGGCGATAATAAGCAGTGGTGGTAGCAGCCAGCCCCAGAGGCTGGTTTCAATACTGAACTCGCTTTGCTCAAGCCAAAGTGCCAGTGGGACTAGGACCAAAGTCGCTACAGCGATACCGATAACTACGGGAATCAGGCTATCGATCAGGGTGTGATAGAAAATCGTCGCTGGGCGGGCGCCGATTGCCATGCGCACGCCAAGCTCAGTACGCCGCAGTTGTACACTGTAACTGAGCACTCCAAAGATACCGATGGCAGCGAGGCTGAGTGCCAGTAACGTCAGGGCGGTGGTTACCCAAACTGAGACCCGGTCATTGCTTAGGAGTAGATCTCGTGCTTGCTCCAGGGAGAATAGCTCGGAAACTTTGTACTGCCTGTTTACTTGGGCAAATTCCCGATTTATTTCTGTGGTGCTGAGCGGTTGGTGAGGCTTATGCCTGAGTACCAGTAGGGGGTAGCTCACGTTGATACCGCGTACAAATAAGCGGGCGGGTTCTTTTTTGCCGGGAAGGCTTGCGTTGCGCACTACACCGACCACTTGGTAGGGAAAATCACCTCGCCAGTAGTAGCGATTGCCTAATATTTCTCCATCCGGCTCCAGTTTCTGGGCCAGGGTTTCGTTGACGAGCATCATGCGATTGTTATCGGAAAACTCAGCCGCATTGATATGGCGGCCAGCGACCAGTGGCATACGCAAAATGGAAAGGTAGTTTTCGTCGACTACTGTGGTCTTGGCCATCACAGGGTTTTGTCGGCTGGCATCATGACTCAGGGATGTGGTCCAGAGTGGCCGGCTGATGGAGATAGGAGTGTTTAGGCTCAGGCTGGCATTTTGTACTTTAGGGTGCTCCAGCAATCTTTGCCTGATGGCCTTCAGATAACTCTCCCGTTCGGCAGTGGGGGCACTCCTAAGATTGCCGATATTCAGAGTCATCACTTGAACGTTGTCCAAGGGGAAGCCAAAGGGCTGGTTAATCAGTCGGTTAGCTTGAAGGAAAATCTGCAAGCTGGCGACGATAAGCAAACTGGTCATCGCCACTTGGCTGCTGATGAGGACTTTGCGGATTAGAGGCGAGATCTGTACGCCGGAACCTTTGCCGCTGCTCTGCAGCATTTGATTCAGTGCGCGGTAATTAACCTGGCGACTGACTATGGCTGAGAAGAACAGGGCGAGCAGTAAGGCACACAACAGTGCAAAAACCAGTGTCTGCCAGTTTAAGGTGAGCTCTTGAATGCGAGGAATTTGTTCCGTAGCTATCACCTTTAATACTTCCGTCGATCCCAGGGCTAAAAGTAGAGAAAGTAATGCAGCCCCTAACATAAGTAGGCCGATTTCACATAGCAGGGCCAAAAAGATATGTTTTTTATGTGCGCCCAACGCGACCTGTATCGCCATATTGCGTTGTTGTTTGGCTGCGCGAGAAAGAATCAGGTTGGTAACATTGGCGCAGGCAATTAACAGAAGCACCAGTGTACCGCCCATTACCATTAGGGTTCGCGTGGCGCTGTCGCCAAGTATTTTATTGGCGAAGGGGGTGAGTCGGTATTCAACGGACCTTTCTACCGAAGAGGATCTTCCCGCTAGGGCCGCTTGATACTGGGCATCCATTAATGTGCTCAATTCATGCCCCGCACTGGCGGGGTCAATGCCCGGCTTCAGCTTTCCTGTGAGCATGCGGAAAGGCAGGAAGCCTCTCCAATTAATTCTGCGCTCTACTTGTGTATCGTTAAAGTCCCAGGGCAGCCAGACCGCCGTTTGCCGGCCCTGCTTATAGATTTGGGGTTCAATGAAGTCTTTGGCGGTGACGCCGACAATGCGAAAGTCCACCTCCCCAAATTGCAGGCTTTGCTCCAAGACATTTGGGTTGCGCCGGAACATTTGCTCCCAGGTTTGATAGCTGATAACCGCTACAGGGACTCGGCTGTCGAGCCCTTCATCGGCATTGAATTGTCTGCCCAGGGCCAGGGGTGCTCCAGCGAGCTGGAGATATTCCGGAGAGACATAGGAAACATTAACCCGTGGTGATCCGGATAAATTGCGAACCACATCTTCCCAGAAGTACACCAGGGCGCTGGACTCGAAGAAACTGTCGTTCTTATAGATTTCAACCAGGGCAGGGTATTGGCTGTTGTTTTCCAGCCGCAGCTGCTTGTTCTGGTAGAGATTACCATTCACGACATACAGCCGATCTTCGTCCGGGTAGGGTAGGGGTGCGGCTAACAGTTGGTAGTTGAGATTAAACAGCGTTACCAGGGCGCCGAGAGTGATACCCAGGGTCAGAATAATAGTGGTGGCGTAGCTCCGGGCCCGATTGAGGGACTGGAGGGCAATGGACAGGTCCTTTGTGGTGATCATAGGGCCATCTCATGGGGCTCTAGTATGGGCTGCGGCGTTGATATTTTTCCATCCAGCAGATGCAATTGGCGGCTGGCCATGTCTGCATAACGAGGGTCATGGGTCACCATGCACAGGGTGGTCCCTTCATTGTTGAGCTGCCGCAGCATTTCCATTACCGCATCGCCATTGTGGGAATCCAAATTGCCGGTGGGTTCGTCCACCAGCAGCAGGGATGGATTGCCAACTAGCGCCCGGGCTATGGCGATTCGCTGCTGTTGGCCACCGGACAACTGGTTAGGTTTGTGAGAGGCCCTGTGACTCATCCCCACCTTCTCCAGGCAGTGTTTCACTTTTTTGTCGGCTTCAGACTTGGGAATGGGATTGCGGCGGTATCGCAGGGGCAGGGCGATATTGTCGTAGACAGAGAGTTCGTCAATCAGGTTAAAGGACTGGAAGATAAAGCCTACTTTCTCGTTGCGAATAGTCGCCGCCTCACTCAGCGACAATTGAGCGACTTCAATGCCTTCAATCTGATAGCCGCCGCTGGTGGGGAGGTCCAGCAGGCCGAGAATCGAGAGAAGTGTGGATTTACCGCAACCCGAGGGGCCGCAGATAGATACAAATTCCCCCTGGTAAATACTCAGGTCAACGCCCCGGAGGGCGTGAGTTTCCATTTCTTCGGTGCTGAACACCTTAGTGATCCCGGCCATATGGAGGATTGGCTTGGACATAGCGAACTCCCTGTTCTCGCTTTGGGTTTCAGGCTTTAGTCAATAATCTGGATATGCTCAGCTTCATTAAAATTGGCCATATCCGAGAGGATGATACGGTCCGCTTCATTGACGCCTTGGGTGATCTGGATATATCGGCCCGACTCCTCACCGAAGCTGATGGGCTGGAGTACCGCTTCCTCCCCGTTTTCGTTAATCAGGAATAGGTTGGTCTCACTGTGCCTCTGTACATTGATAGGTCTCTCGACGAACAGTGTATCTTCCATAGTGGCGGTGAAGATCCGGGCATCGACGTTGAGTTGTGGCCTGGCAGACTCCGGGGCGCCTGCGCTAAAAGCAATTTCCACTTCAATATTGCCGTCCCGAACCTCAGGAGTAATACGGGTTACTACACCCTCGACTTTTTCCCTGCGAGTATCAATTTCAGCGGGCTGGCCAACCTCCAGTTGCTCTGCTTTGGATTGTGGTACTTGAACCAGAGCGAGAAGATCTGTCTCGCTGCCGATCAACGCCAGCTCCTGGCCGGGATCGACACCTTGCCCCAGCTCTACTGGCAGCCGTTGTAGTATGCCGTCCAGGCCGGCGCGTACGGTCAGTCGATCTGCTCGTTGCTGGATACTTTGCAATTGGGTTTGGGCTTGGTTGATTTGCTCGCGCTGGATTAACTCTGATTCGACGGCGACTTTGCGCAGGTGGTTGATACGCTGTTTTTGCAGGTCCACACGTTTTTTCATCTGTTCCTGGCGTAAGACGGTGGTTTGGTAGGTGAGTTGGGAAACCACTCCACTTTTTACCAGCTCGTCCTCAGCTTCGCGACGCAACTTGATCACTTGGTAATTGGAGTTCAGTTCCGCGAGTATGGCTTCCTCCGCGAGAACATCGCGCTGATTGTTCAGAACAAGCCGCCGCAGATTAGCTTCCTCTTGTTCCAGGGAGGTTTCGGCTGCATCCAGGTCGCGCATTAATTCTGGGTTGCTCAGCTGCATAATGATGCTATCACTTTGTACTTCTGCACCGGGACGCAACATGATTTTTTCAACATTCGCTGCGGTTAGAGCGGTAATTAACGTCTGCTTGTCTGAACGCAGCCTACCATAACCATCTACCACAACTTGTAGGTCTCCCCGTTGGACGGTACCCAACATTAGCTGTTCCCGCTCTACCTTATAGGCGCTGTCAGGAAGTAACAGGAGGGTGCTGGTAAATGCCACAAAAGCAAGAGCAGCACCACCCAGCATTAAAGGGTGCTTAATCAGGGGGCGTTTCTTAGGTTTAATAATATCCATATTGCGGCATTTCCTTGGTTAAGCAATCGTTGCACGCTTTTCTACTGTGAAACCTTGATGCGGGGGCGAGTTAGAGGTGGAAAATCATAACTATTTAAAACGGGTGTATTCCTGTTGGAACTCCGAGGGAGGGCGGGTTTTTATCTTGTAATTAGTACTGTCGAGCATATTTTTGTGATCAAAACTCAGGGCTTTAAAAGGGTTTTAGGTGAGGCTGAAAATGCAGGAAAATTGGTACAAGAACCAGTTGCTTGCGGTGAATGGTGGGGAAATACAGGATGGTTTGAATATTATGAGGTGGGCAGTAACTTGAGAGGTTTAACGATTACCCAATGCATTTTGAGGATAGGTTCACAAGTAAAATTGTGGAGATGTAGTGGGAATAAAGGTGTCGTGGCTTAGTGAATCCGGTAGATTGTCTAAACCACTACACCTTTAACAAAATATATTTGCAAAACGAAGAGCTTGATAAGCCATAGTGCAAATTACAGGCCGAGGGTTATCCCAGAGCTTTGACCAATAGCGCCTGTTGAAGTTGATCGTCATCAACCCCCTCTGGTCGAGGTATTTGCACGATATGCCCGGATCCTGGAGCTACATCGATCGCTTTGCCTTCCGTATTCTCCATTTGCTCCAAGGGGAAGAACAAGCTACCGCTGGGAGTCATTAACTCCAATTGATCACCGCGTTCAAAGCGATTTTTTACATCAATCGTCAAATACTCAGGACTGCCGTCAATAAGCTCGCCTACGAACTGTTGGCCCGGAGTTGATATCAATCCCTTTTCATATTGCTGGTATTCTGCTGGTGGATGGCGACGGTAGAAACCTTCCGTGTAGCCTCGGTTCGAGAGGGTTTCTAATTCGTCCATCATCTTCATGTCAAAGTCTTTTCCTGCTGCAGCATCGTCTATCGCGCGACGATAGATCTGAGCAGTACGAGCCACATAGTAGTGGGATTTGGTGCGACCTTCGATTTTTAAAGAGTGAACGCCCATTTCCGAGAGACGCTTGACGTGCTGTACGGCCCGCAGATCTTTGGAGTTCATGATGTAGGTACCGTGCTCATCTTCGTAGGCCGGCATATATTCTCCAGGGCGACCTTCTTCCTGTAGTAAAAAGGCCTGGGAAGTACTTTCACTGGCGGAGGTGGGTTGCTGGGCGGGTTGCTGGATAGGTTCCTGGGTTTGCACATGAATCAACTCGCCAACTTCATTCTCTTTGGCTTCATGAGCTTGGTATTGCCAGCGGCAGGAGTTGGTGCAGGCGCCCTGGTTGGCATCTCTATGGGTCATATAACCGGATAGCAAGCAGCGCCCGGAATAGGCGATACAGAGCGCACCGTGGACAAAGACTTCCAACTCCATCTCGGGCACTCTCTGGCGAATTTCTTCAATCTCATCCAGGGACAGTTCCCGGGAAAGTATCACCCGAGATAACCCCTGGCGATGCCAGAACTTTACGGTCGCGTAGTTTACCGCATTGGCCTGTACGGATAGGTGGACTGGTAGTTCAGGCCAGCGTTCCCTTACCATCATAATCAGGCCTGGGTCGGACATAATCAGGGCGTCAGGTCCCATTTCGACAATTTCTTCCAGGTCCCGCAGGTAACTGCGAACTTTATCGTTGTGGGCGGCGATATTGGAGGCGATATAGAACTGTTTTCCTTGCTGGTGTGCTTCTTCTATGCCTAGGCGCAGGGTTTCAGTATTTTTGAATTCATTATTGCGCACGCGCAAGCTGTAACGGGGCTGGCCGGCATAAACGGCATCGGCACCATAGGCAAACGCATATCGCATATTTTTTAAAGTCCCTGCGGGGGACAGTAACTCAGGTTTAAACACGGAAAAACTCATAGTGGAATAGTCGGACGCGGCCGCATGTTAACGGTATTCAAGATCGCGCTAATTGATATAAATCAATTAGCGCTGGGGTGGGGGTGATAAGCTGTTATGGAGGGAATCTATGCTGTTACTCTAGCCGAATAATAGACCTCTAACCTCTGATTTTTGCTGTTTACTTTTTAGTTCTGCAGGACCTGCTGATAACCCTGTGTGTATACCCAGTCATTATTCTTGGCAGGCAAATGACATCCAAAACAGTTGTTAAGCCCGGTGCCTTTCCAGGTTTCAGTTTCACTTTTGGCTATTCCTGGCTTAAATAAAGCCCATCCCCAGCCTTCTGCCCATGCCGGGTTTTCTGGGAAGCGGTTGTTATCGTCTTTTACCATCATAAAAGTGAATTGAAGGTCTGAGGAGTAATAAGCCAACCCTGTGGTTAAGGGCTCCGATTGGGTGCTACTAACATCCTTTACCAAAACTGTCCCATCGGGAAACTTCCCCTTTTTGCGATACCCTTCTACTGCCTGGGGTTGGGTATAAACAATATGAGTATCCCATCCATCGCCACTCGAGGACTTTACCTGATAGGAGCCCAGGAAGACCCATTCCCGGCGGTAATTATCCGGCAAAGTAATATTCCCCTGGCTATCAACCATGCTTTTATAGGTTGAATTGAGGGTTTCATCGGCCTTTGCAGAAATACCCAATACGAGTGTCAGAACTAAAGAGGTAAATAAGTAGGCGCTGCGCATAATCCTTTTCCATTGCTGTTGATGTGGGAGAGCTATACCCGGGTTTCAGCTGCTGGAAAGTATATGAAGGCGGGAAGGGTAAAACTGTCAGCTGGCTGACACTGGCGCATATATTTGGTTCTCTGCCAGGCCTTTTAACACGGTTTGATCGAGAAGGCAGATATATTGGCGCGTATAGTCGATAACTCCATCAGACTTCCACTGTTTAAGCTGTTGGCTGACTGTTTGCCTGCTGCCACCGGCCATGGCGGCCAATTCGGACTGGGTCAACTTGATGTCGAGTTGATGTCCATGACCACAGGGTTGTCCCCGGTAATTAAATAGTTGTGCTAACAAATTGGCCAACCGGACCGGTAAAGGGGCGGTGATGTGGAGGAAAAGACGTTGCTGAAGCTGAGATTCCCTTGTGGCTAGTTGTTGCAATAGCCCATCGTGGGTCTGTGATTGGCGCTCCATCATGGCGTTTAGATGTTGAATGGATGTAACTTCCAGCTCACTGCCGGATTTGGCGGTTGCTTGAATGTCCAGGTTTTTCCCAGTTAGACCTGGTCCAAACCATGATCCGGGCCCATAGAGATCGATAATGGCTAGGTTGCCGCAGTAGTCCACTTTTTGGATAAGGACGTAGCCGGCATGAATAAAATAAATCTGGGGACCAGAATCCCCTTGTCGGAGTAATACCGTTTCTTTGAGGAATCGAAGCTTTTTTATTGGGTCGCTAGTTCGTTGCAAGTGGGTTGATTCCTGTTTTTAGAGATTCCTAACAATATAGAATTCTTCGGTCGTTTGTTTAACTATCTGAAGTTTAGGAAACAGCTAATCTTACTCCATCTGTTTTGCCCTCCGACAATTTCACGGGCTATTCAATCATGATTGCTGACCCCGCTCCGAATATCCGCCCCGATTACGATCAGGTGATACAGGATATCGCAGATTATGTGCTTCATTTCAAAGTGGGTTCCAGTGATGCTTGGGAAACAGCACGGTTAAGCCTGATGGACTCCTTGGGGTGTGCCTTTCTGGCGTTGAGTTTCCCTGAATGTACAAAGCTGTTAGGGCCCTGGGTGGAGGGGACCTGGGTGCCGAATGGGGCCCGGGTACCTGGCACCCGGTTTCGCTTGGACCCGATAAAAGCCGCATGGGATATCGGCTGTACAATTCGATGGCTCGATTACAACGACACTTGGTTGGCGGCTGAATGGGGGCATCCCTCTGACAATCTTGGGGCAATATTGGCCGTTTGTGACCACCTGTCGCAAGGCCGATTAGTTAAAGGGGGAAGCCCAATAAAAATGGGCGCGGTACTCGAAGCAATGGTCAAAGCCTACGAGATTCAAGGTGTCTTGGCATTGTCTAACAGCTTTAATCGGGTTGGGCTCGATCATGTACTACTGGTGCGGGTTGCTTCTGCCGCAGTGGCTGCCTGGCTTAAAGGTGCTGGGCGGGAGGAAGTAATGGCCGCGGTGTCTCAGGCGTGGGCGGATGGTGGAGCATTGCGGACCTATAGGCACTCCCCGAATACTGGATCACGCAAGTCCTGGGCTGCAGGTGATGCCAGTTCCCGTGGGGTTCGCTTGGCTGATTTGGCGATAAGTGGAGAAATGGGGGTGCCCGGAGTACTTACGGCAAAGCAATGGGGTTTTTATGATGTCCTTTTTAGCAAGATGAATGCTGAGCAGCAACTAAAACCACCACCAGAGTGCAGTTTTCAGTTCCCTAGAAGTTTTGGCTCCTATGTGATGGAGAATATCTTATTCAAAATTTCTTATCCGGCTGAGTTTCATGGTCAAACAGCTTGTGAGGCGGCAATCATTTTACATTCACAGGTTGCAGACCGTATCGATAATATTACTAAAGTAGTGGTGACCACACATGAATCAGCCCTTCGCATCATCACTAAATCAGGTCCATTAAATAATCCGGCAGATCGGGATCACTGTTTGCAATATATTGTTGCAGTGGCGCTTATTTTTGGTGACTTACAGCCAGGTTTTTATGAAGACGATTTTCATCGCGAGCACAAAGAGATCGATATCTTGCGGGACAAGATTGAAGTGATAGAAGATAAAGGTTACTCAAAAGATTATTTAGACCCAGATAAGCGTTCTATAGCCAGTGCGGTACAAGTATTTTTTAAAAGTGGTGACGCATCAGAAAAGATTGAAGTTGAATACCCGATGGGACACCGCCGTCGCCGACGGGAGGGGATTCCGTTATTGGAAGATAAGTTCCGTAGTAATTTAGCTACGCGATTCCCTCAAGGGCGGGCTAACAAAATATTTGCAGCTATTAATGATCTTCAAGGATTAAAGCAGTTGTCAGTTAATCGCTTTATGGATCTATTGGTTATTTAGAAGGCTCCTTAGGAAATTCCAGAGTAAAAAAGGCGGCCAAAGGCCGCCTTTTTTACTGCTCAATCTTCCCCAAGCGGCAGAATCGCACTTTCCAATTTGGACCGCCACATTTAAGGAATGATTAGAACTTGTATTCAACACCAATACCGGCGTAGCTGCGATCGTAGTCTTCGTCAGCAGTTTCGTCGGTGTAGAAGCCGAAAATTTTGGCTGCGCTGTTGAATTTGTAGTCTGCGCCCAGGCTGAAAGTCTCGCCGCCTTCTTCTTTGATATCAGACTGGCCGTACTGGGCTTTCAGAGTCCACTGGTCCAGTTTGTAAGCAACAGAGCTCATCCAGCCGTCGACAGTTTCGCCGCCGTCAGCATCTTGCTCTTCGAACAGGGCGCCTACTTGTACAGGGCCGATGTTGTACTGAGCTACAAAACGATGAACGTCAACGTCCTGACCTTCAACGTCCTGGTCCATAGCGTAGGCCAGGTAAACACCGTTGTTGTCATAAGCGACAGACATGGAAACGCCGTTGTTGCGTTCTTCGCCGGTAGTTTCGTCAATAACTTCTTCTTTGTTGCTGATGAAAGCCGCAGAAGCTTTGAAGCCACCGAAAGAAGGAGTAGTGTACTGAAGTGCGTCTTCTTCGCGGTTATCGCTGCTGGTGATCAGGCTCTTGATATCGCCTTCTAGGTCGTTGAACAGGTCAACTTTCTTCTGGGCAACTTTCAGGGGAGTATCGAACTTACCAGCGATGACCTGGCCAAAGCCGCCTTCCAGACCTGCGTAGATGTTGCGCTGGGAGAAAGTATCGTCAGCGTCACCGTCCATATCTACTTCGTATTCCATACGGTAGATACCTTTAACGCCTTCAGTCAGGGCTATTTCACCCTTAACGCCCAGGCGGGAAGCGTTGCTCTGAACGTCAGTGACGGAATCGTCACCTTCATCGGCAGCCTGGAAGGTGACGTTGGCTTTGCCGTAAAAGTCGAGTACATCGCCTTCATCTTGGGCGTTGGCCAGAGCAGGTACCATGGCAACGATGGCCAGAGAGAGAGCGGTCTTATTCATAATCGTCTCGCACAGTTTATGGTTTTGGGTTGAAAGGTGCCTTCCGTGTCGTCCTAGTTGGCTGCCTTTCGATTTGGTGCGGATTCTGCGTTTTGAATATGACAAACATGTTAAAAATGGCATTTTTCTTAAAAATATGTGACTGGCCAGTGCTATGAATGGCAGGTTAGCTAGCTATATTAAGGTTTTAGGCGCCTGAAGCGGCGGTTCGCAATCATCGTTGATTTGAGTGAAAGCGGTCAATAGTTGAACAAAAAGATGGTGTAAGGGATGGCGCTGGGGATGGAATTATGGAGTTTTCGGGAGCGAATTCAGCGGCTTTCTCACCTGCTGGCTAAGGCGAGAGGCATTCTCGGCTACACGGGGCCCAGCACATACCTTTGGGTCTACTCGCTTTCTATTATCGCGGTGGGGTGTTCTGCCCGATTACCCGCTGAAAGCACTCTGTGGGCACTGTATCTCTCTCTAGCCTTGTTTGCCTGGGTGGTAATACGCCGCTGGCGCCCCCTTGCTCTGATCTTTCTCTCCTTTATTGGTGCGACCTGGGCACTCCACTCTCATGAAGCATCGCTGGATCGCCGGCTCCCCCTCGGTGCACATGGTGCGGACTTCGTACTTCAGTTGAACCTGGTCTCGCTGCCTGAATTAACTGAGGGGGGAGGGTTTGGCGCTAGTTCAGAATCACAAACGGTGCGTTTTCGCGCTCGAGTTGTGGATATTGTTTCTAGTTCTTTAGGTGAAGAGGGTGGCCAGTTAGCACCGCCAGAGCTATCTATCGGAAACCTTCTCAACCTAACCTGGTATCGAATTGACGGTGAGGCTCTGGCTCGCCTGCGGGGTGGCTCTCAATGGATATTGCCTGTGCGATTGAGAACTCCCAGGGGGAGCGTTAATCCACATACATTCGACTATGAAGGCTGGCTTTTGCGAGAGGGAATTACGGCAACAGGGTATGTTCGCCCCCGCGATTATCCTCCTCAGTGGCTGGGGCAGGGGAATGGCATTATCGGGTTAAGGGATGAATTGCGCTCCCTAATTAGTCAGTTACCGATCCAACGACCGGACCTGATAGCTGCGCTATTGCTTGGGGATCGCAGTCAGTTGAGCGAAGGTGATACCGACCTGCTTAAAAGGACAGGTACGGGCCACCTTATTGCCATATCCGGCTTACATGTGGGCATGGTGGCCGGTTGTATTTTGTTGATGGGCACCGTACTGGCAAAAGGGATTGGGCTTTTTACGGGTACCAGCCGTTTTGGTATTGCGATAGGACTCGCCTTGGTGGCGAGCCTTATTTATACCTTGATCGCCGGCGTTCCTCTATCCGCGCAACGTGCGCTTGTAATGACCTGGGTGCTATTACTGGGTTGGCACTGGCGGCGCAGACTGGGAGCGGGTTTTGCTTTTTCATTGGCACTGGCAATAGTGCTTACCCTGCAGCCACTGGCTTTTTACAGTGCTGGTTTTTGGTTGTCCTTTGTGGCCGTCGGGAGTCTGCTTTTGGGGTTCAGTGGGCGAATTAGCTTAAGTCGAGAGCCGCAATGGAGGCCGAAGGCTGAGGCCCCTGGTGCTGTAACCTCATGGCAGCACCGATTTTCCCCGTTATCGTTATGGCAGCTGTTGCGAAGCCAGTGGATGATTGCAATTGGCCTGTTTATCCCATCGATAATATATTTTTCTGGCTTTAGCCTTTCAGGTGTATTGGTCAATCTTGTAGCGATTCCCTGGATGGGCCTGTCTATTTTGCCATCACTTATGTTAGGTGCTGTATTTATTGATACTCAGCTGGGTGTTTGGCTGCTGCAGTTTGCAGGTTGGCAATTGGATCTGCTGATGACTGCGCTCAATATTGTCGATCATTCGATACCGGGGTTTCGTGGTTTTGCGATTGCTTCCACTGCATTGGCGATAGTCATTGCCGGGCTTGGCGCGGTGCTACTTTTGCTGCCTAAAGGGTTGCCAGGGCGCAAGTTAGGCTGGTTATTTTTTCTTCCAGTTGCTCAGCCCTGGATTTCTACACTGGCACCGGCAGATGAGCGTTTGAAATTATCAGTGCTGGATGTTGGTCAGGGGTTGTCAGTAGTTATCAGCACCGGAAAAAGCCGTATTGTTTACGATGCAGGGCCTTCAATCCCCTCGGGCTGGAGCGCGGGAGGTTCGATAGTGGCTCCCTACTTGATGAGTAGCGGAGGTAGTGAACTCGATGTGCTGATCGTCAGCCATGGTGACAGGGATCATGCCGGCGGCGTGGCGGGTTTACTTAGAAACATTGAAGCAGAAAAGCTCTATGCTCCGGGGACTTTAGCTAGCAATTTACCATTATCGCCAGCCACGATTACTGAGCAGTGTCGGGCAGGAACGGAAGAGCAACTGGGAGATATATCATTTCGATGGTTATGGCCTTCCTTAACGGCACAGGGAGAGGAATTACTGGATGGTGAGGAGAACGATCACAGCTGTGTAATTTTGGCTGAGTGGCAGGGGGTGCGTTTACTGCTTACTGGGGATATCAGTCGTAAGGTTGAATATCAACTGTCTAAAATGTATCCACAATTTCCCGCTGTTGACGTACTGATTGCGCCTCATCATGGTTCCCGCTCTTCTTCATCGGCCGCTTTGCTCGAGTGGGCCAGGCCTAAACGGGTTGTATTTAGTGCCGGTTTCCGTCACCACTTTGGCCACCCACACACCGATGTTGTGAAGCGCTATCAAAATATCGGTGCCAGTATTTTCAGTACTGCGGAGAGCGGAGCGGTAGAATTTTTCTGGCGAGCTGGAGATCAAGAGCCGCAAATTTTACAGGCTCGTGTGGCACCACGGTTTTGGTATGCGAGTCACAACAGGGAATAAGGATGCGTGGGAGGACTTAGCCGCCGGCACCAGCTGTGATAAAGTGCTGCTCTGCGTCGAGGACGCAGTAATAATTTTCCAAAAATTCCCTCTGGTTTTCTGGGGCTAAGAAAGTGTTTGAGATAATAAAATCCGGCGGCCTGCTGATGTGGCCAATCCTGTTTTGCTCTGTAGCGGTTATTGCTATTTGTGTCGAGCGTTTCTGGACTTTGCACTCGCAGCATATTGCACCACGTACTTTATTAGGTGAGGTATGGGGCTGGCTTAAAAATAACCAGGTCAATGCGGAAAAATTGAAGGAGCTGCGCGATTCCAGCCCACTGGGAAAAATTTTTGCTGCGGGCCTGTCCAATTCCCGCCACGGTCGCGAAGTAATGAAAGATAGCATCGAGGAAACTGCCAGCCAGGTTGTGCATGAACTGGAGCGATTCCTAGGTGCTCTGGGCACGATTGCTGCCGTAGCACCGCTGATTGGTTTGCTGGGTACTGTGATCGGTATGATCCAGGTATTTACTGCGATTATGGTGGAAGGTACCGGTAATGCAGGCGTACTGGCCGGTGGTATTAGCCAAGCATTGATCACTACTGCCGCTGGCCTGACTGTCGCTATCCCAGCGTTAATGGCGCACAGATACTTCCAGCGTCGCGTTGACACGATTGTTGTGGCAATGGAGCAGGAAGCCGTCAAGCTTGTGGATGCTCTGCACAGCGATCGTAAAATCGAAGATGCAGCCTGAGCGGGGTAGCAAGCGATGCAATTCCGCCGCCAAACCACAGAGCAGGAAGGGGTTAACCTGACACCACTAATTGATGTGGTATTCCTGCTGTTGATTTTCTTTATGGTGTCTACAACCTTTACCAAGGAAAGCCATCTTAAGCTGAACCTGCCTGAAGCAGCAGGTCCACAGTCTGTTGACCAACCAAAATCTGTAGAGATTTTGATCAGTGCTGATGGTTCTTATTCAGTAGATGGACAAGCTTTGATCAATAAGAAGATCAACACCCTCAAATCTGCGCTGTCGGAAGTTTCCGCAGGCGAGTACAATCGCCCGCTTGTGATAACCGCCGACGCCACCGCTCATCACCAAGCCGTGGTTCGGGCAATGGATGCCGCTGGACAGCTAGGCTTTGTCAACCTAAGCATTACTACACGGCAGCCGGAAGAAAACTAGCGCGGAACCCTGTAGGGAGCTGACTTACCTTCGGTTTCTGTGCCCACTCGCCCCAGTTGGGGCGAGTCCATTCATTGGTCTGTATGAAGAAAGTAAAAGCGCCCCCCAGCAAACCGCAAAATGGGGCGGAAACTTACCGTCGATTGCTCACTTATGCCCGCCCGCACATGGCGATTTTCGGAGTTGCGGTACTGGGCTTCTTCCTGTTTTCGATCATGGGCGTCAGCCTGATTGCTGTGACCGAGCTGTTGCTCGATGCAGTGGGGGCAGGTATCCAAGAGAGTCGCGGGTTTCTCTCAAAGTTTGTAGCATCCTATTACCCCGACGGAGTAATGCCCCAGGAGACTGCTCGTTGGCTTGTACCGCTCGCAATGTTGCTGATTATTGTCCTTAGGGCTATTGGCAATTTTGTCGGCAGCTATGGTTTAGCCTATGTGGGCCGCGCAGTGATCCATGAGTTGCGAACACAGCTATTCGAGAGAATTGGCCAGCTCCCCAGCTCCTATTTTGACCGCTATACCGGCGCTTACCTGATCTCAAAGGTTTCATACAATGTTGAGCAGGTAACCAACTCCATCACCAAGGCGGTGAAGGTACTCTTCCGCGAGTCGTTTACGGTAATCGGTCTCTTGACCTACCTGTTACTGGTGAACTGGAAGCTGACTTTAACCTTCTTCCTTTTTGCCCCCTTGATCGCCTTTATTGTGCGCATCGTGGGTAAGCGGTTCCGCAAATTAAGCCATCGCATCCAGAATTCCATGGGCGACGTTACCCATGTCACCCAGGAGGCGATCAATGGCTATCAAGTGGTGCGGATGTATGGGGGGCAGGATTACGAGAAATCCCGCTTCCTCTCTGCCAGTGACAATAACCGTCGGCAGTTTATGAAGCTCGTAGTAGCAAACAATGCCAGTGTTTCTGTGATTCAGATACTGGTTGGTTTGTCTACCGCAACTATTGTCTGGCTGGCTCTGGCACCGGGTATGGTTGAGTCCATGACTGCTGGGGTTTTTGCCGCCTATATTGGTGCGGCTGCATCCCTGGCCAAGCCGGTGCGCAGCCTTTCCGAAATTTTTGCCGATATCCAGAAGGGTATTGCGGCAGCGGAGAGTATCTTTGAAGTAATGGATGCTCCCAGAGAGCCCCAGGATGGTGAAGCTCAGCTACCTAAGCCTGTGAATGGCACAGTAGCTTTTGAAGGGCTTGAGTTTAGCTATGACCCGGCAGCACCCAAAGTACTCTCCGACATCAGTTTCGCGGTAAATCCGGGAGAAACGGTGGCCCTGGTGGGTGCATCTGGCTCCGGCAAGAGCACGCTGGTAAGTCTGCTGGCTAGGTTTTACGAGCCGACAGGTGGACGTATCCTGGTCGATGGGGCTGATATTTCCAAGGTGCCTCTTAAAGAGTTGCGCCGCCATATCAGTATGGTTTCCCAAAATATCGTGCTGTTTAACGACACTGTATATCGCAATATTGCCTACGGTGAATTGGAACATGCACCCAAGGAAAATGTTCTGCGTGCTATGGAGCAGGCACATGCAGCTCAATTTATTGAAGAGCTACCTGAGGGGGCGAATACGGTTCTGGGGGATAATGCGCAGATGCTCTCTGGCGGCCAGCGCCAGCGTTTGTCTATTGCCCGCGCCCTGCTTAAGGATGCGCCCATACTGATCTTGGATGAGGCCACCTCAGCACTGGATAATGAATCGGAGCGCCATATTCAGGCGGCTCTGGCTGAAGTCATGAAAAACCGCACTACGTTTGTTATCGCCCATCGCCTGAGTACGATCGAGAATGCCGATCGCATCCTGGTGATGGAGAAAGGTCGAATTGTAGAGAGCGGGAATCACGCAGAGCTGCTCGCCCAGGGTGGTCGATACGCATCTCTGTTACAGCAGCAAACAATGGGGTAGGGCACCTGGATGTCACTGGAAGACTGGTTTAACAAGCGCTGGTACCCGGAAAAGGGTGAAGGTCGCTCGCTCTCCCTGCTCACTCCGCTGGAATTGCTCTATGGGGGGGTGAGCAAGCGGCGCCGGGTAATGAGTTCTCGCACTCCACCGGAGCCCTTATCAGTTCCTGTCATCGTCATCGGTAACATCACCGTTGGCGGTGCGGGTAAAACGCCATTGGTGGCGGAGCTGGCTCGCTGGCTGAAGGAGCGGGGTCGCAATCCGGGGATTATCAGCCGTGGCTATGGTGGTCGTGCAGAAAAATATCCCTATCAGGTGACTGCCCAATCCCACCCCCTGGAGTCCGGGGATGAGCCGTTGATGCTGCACTTGATCACTGGTGTGCCGGTGATGGTTTCCCCTAATCGCACCGAGGCGGCGCAGGCCCTGATCGACTATCACCAGTGCGATGTTATTTTGTCTGACGATGGGCTACAGCACTATAGTTTGTGGCGCAGCTATGAAATTTGTGTGGTTGATGGTCATCGCGGTTTGGGTAACGGCCATATGCTGCCCAGAGGACCTCTGAGGGAACCGGTGACACGCCTGCAAAGCGTCGACATGCTGGTTAGTAATGGAGAGCCAGAAGCCAAAGTCAGGGATCAGTGTGGTGGGCTTTTAGAGTTTGAAATGACACTCGAGCCTTCCTGTTGGCACCAGTTTAACCTCGACCAAACCTCCACATTGCGCCTGCCGTCAGGGCCTGAAGTCGGGCCTTGCCACGGGGTGGCAGCGATCGGTAATCCCAAGCGGTTTTTCCGGTCACTGCAAGCGCTAGGGTTCGAGGTGACAGAGCAACCTTTTGACGATCATCATCAATTCAGCCCCCAGGAACTGCACTTCGATGGGGAAACCCCCGTGATTATGACCATGAAAGATGCGGTGAAATGTCGCGATTTCTGGGAGAGTCACTGGTGGGCGCTCGAGGTTCGGGCCAAGTTGCCAGATCTTTTTTACCAAAAGGTGCACAAGCACCTGCAACAGTTTAGTGAAAATGAAAAATAACTCTTCTTTCGATGTCATTATTCCCGCACGATATGGCTCCAGTCGCCTGCCAGGCAAGCCCTTGGCTGATATCGGCGGCAAGCCGATGGTGGAGCATGTTTATTTGCGTGCCCGTGAGAGCGATGCCCAGAGGGTGGTTATCGCCACCGATGATATGCGTGTAGCGGAGGTGGCCCATGGCTTCGGCGCCGAGGTGTGTATGACATCTGCCGAGCATGCCTCGGGAACTGACCGACTGCAGGAGGTGGCTCAGAACCTGGGCCTTGCCGAGGACCGCATTTTGGTCAATGTGCAGGGCGATGAACCTTTGATACCCGCCGAGGTGATAAATCAAGTAGCTGAAAACCTGGCGGCTAGCAAGCGAGCCGGCGTTGCAACCCTGGCGGAACCCATCACCTCAGTGGAGGATTTTCGCAACCCGAATATCGTCAAGGTAGTGACAACAGAGTCCGGGCTGGCCAGGTATTTTTCACGAGCGCCAATCCCATGGCCCAGAGATGCCTTTGCGATGGATAGCAGTGAACTGCCAAGGGGCTTGGAACCTCGTCGCCATATTGGTATCTATGCTTACCGTGTTGCGCTATTGCGCCAGTTTGTCTCCTGGCCTATGGCCCCGCTAGAAAAGTTCGAGGCTCTGGAGCAGCTGCGTTTTCTTTACCACGACCAAGAGATTCACGTAGCGGATGCCTGCGCAGAAGTGCCCGGTGGCGTAGATACTGAACAGGATCTTCAGCGTATGCGAGAAACCCTGGCCTGATGTAGAACCTAATGATTGAAGTCAATATCGATTTACAGCCCCACAATACTCTCGCAATTTCAGCAAACACCGCTTACTTTGCGCGTGTGGAAACCTTGGATGAATTGCGTGAGGCTTTGAGTTTTGCGCAGCAGAAGCGTTTGCCGATTCTGCCGTTGGGTGGGGGCAGTAATATCGTATTAACGGGAGACTTTCCCGGGCTTGCCATTCAGGTCGGGCTGCGAGGGCTAACAATTACTCCCAATGGTCGTGGCGGTACGATTGAGGCGGCGGCCGGGGAGGGGTGGCACCAGCTGGTTATGTCTACTGTTGAGCAGGGCATGGGAGGCTTGGAAAACCTTGCGCTGATTCCAGGTAAAGTGGGGGCAGCCCCAATCCAAAATATCGGCGCCTATGGCGTAGAGTTGCGCGACTGTTTTTGCAGCTTGCAGGCCATGGAAATTTCTACAGGTGCACTACATAACTTTTCCGCTTCGGACTGTGAGTTTGATTACCGGGACAGTGTGTTTAAAGGGCAGTTGCGCGATCAATTTATTATTACCCAGGTTAATCTTCGCCTTGCGCAAGATTGGCAGCCCAAGGTAGCTTACCCGGCTCTACAGCAATTTATTGACCAGCAAGGTTGGGATTGTAACTCCTTAACACCCGCGCAAATTTCCGCTGCGGTTATCGATATTCGCAACAGTAAATTGCCGCTCCCCGATCAAATTCCCAACGCTGGCAGCTTCTTTAAAAACCCTGTGGTGAATGCGGACATTTACCAAAACCTAAAATCGGAACATCCCGATTTAGTAGCTTATGCCAGCGGTGAAGGTTGGAAGCTGGCGGCAGGTTGGCTAATTGATCGCGCTGGTTGGCGGGGCAGGCGGCAAGAAGCGGTTGGAGTTCACCACCAGCAGGCATTGGTTTTGGTTAATCCCGGCCGGGGCCGGGGTGATGAAGTGACAAGATTGGCTCGCGCTATCGCTTCTGATGTGCAGGCTAAGTTTGGTGTTACCCTGGAGCCTGAGCCGCGCTATTACCCTTAACCCATTCAAGATTGTTTGCATGAGGGTGCGGGCAATCCTTCCTTTTATTCTTCACTGAATTGCAGTTAGCAAGTACCCAATAGAAAAGTGCAAATTATTGGGTGGGGTTGGCAGTTTTCAGCCTGAATATCAGTAGAGAATTGTTCTAGTTGTTGACGATTATTTTGTTATAACGAATTCAACCTCTTACATTTTCTCATATTCCGATTTCTTTCATAAATATTTTCTGCGATAAAATGAATCTTCTATCGCAAATTTTGCGGAAGTGCTCATCTTGATCGCAGAAAAATTAATTGGTACGTTTTTACGCTATAATTAAATGTTATAAAGGCAGCAAGATCCTGTGGTCAAATGTCTGTTCAGCAGCATTTGAAACGGTGCTTCTGCTTTGCAGTAGCGTTTTTGTCTGGTATGTTGCGGTTGGGTTCCGGGGGGACCTACACGGGGTAGTTTCACCGTGAGCTAAAAAGAAGAACGCAGTTTATAGAGCTCGTGCGTTGGGGATGTATACGCGGCGTAGCCACTGCACTTATCCGTAGTTGGGGATAGCTTGATCAAAGTCTTAGTGGTGGATGATCACGATCTTGTGCGAATGGGCATTTCGCGCATGCTGGGTGATGTTGAGGATATAGAAGTCGCCGGAGAGGCAAACTGTGGCGAGGAGGCCCTGGAATTCGTTCGCCGGTCTAATGTTGATGTCATTCTGATGGATGTAAAAATGCCAGGTATGGGCGGCCTTGAAGCGACTAGAAAGCTGCTGCAGCGGTGCCCGGAGGCTAAGGTTGTTGCCGTTAGTGCACTCGATGATGATTTATTCCCGGGCCGCTTGATGCAGGCTGGGGCAATGGGTTACGTGACTAAAGGCGCGGACCTTGAAGAAATGGTTCGAGCGATACGGACGGTTATTTCAGGTGGTGTTTTTATCAGTAATTCCATGGCAACCAAAATGGCGATGCGCAGTGTCAGTGGCCAGGATGATCAGCAATCTCCGTTTGAAAAATTATCTAAAAGGGAATTGCAGACTGCAGACATGATCGTCAATGGCGCCAAGGTTGCGGATATTGCAAAGTCTCTCTCGGTAAGCCCCAAAACGGTGAATAGCTACCGCTACAGGATTTTTGAGAAGTTGGATATTAATAGTGATGTAGAGTTGACGATCCTCGCTGTTAAACACCAAATTCTCGACCCAGATGCTGCACTTTAATTGAAAAGTGGCTGATTTCTTAAAATATTGAGGCCGGTTGCCAGATGTTCGACAGCAAGCGTTTCCTCGCGACAGTAACTCGCAAACCCGGCGTCTACCAGATGTTCGACGCCGAAAATAAAATCCTCTACGTAGGGAAAGCCAAGAACCTTCGCAATCGGTTATCGAGCTACTTTCGGAGCTCCGGACTAACGACAAAAACCATGGCGCTGGTGCAGCGTATTGGAAACATCGAAGTCACCGTTACGCGCAGTGAAACCGAAGCCCTGGTGCTTGAACAAAGCCTGATCAAGTCCCAGCGGCCCCCATACAATGTGATGCTGAAGGATGATAAAGGGTATCCTTATATCTTTCTTTCCAGCAATGACACTTTTCCCCGTATTGCATTCCACCGTGGTGCCAAGCGCAAGAAAGGCCGATACTTCGGACCTTTTCCAAATGCATCGTCGGTTCGCGACAGCCTGAACTTTTTGCAAAAAACTTTTCGAATCCGCTCTTGTGAAGACAGTGTTTTTCGCAACCGCTCAAGGCCCTGCCTTCAATATCAGATAGAGCGCTGCACCGCTCCCTGTGTCGATTTTATTTCTCCCGAGGACTATCGCCAGGATGTTCGCCATGCAGAGATGTTTCTCACGGGTAAAAGTGACAGCATTATCCAAGAGTTGGCCGATCAAATGGATGAGGCATCCCGGGCGCTGGAATTTGAAAAAGCCGCGAGACTGCGGGACCAAATTTCCGCGCTGCGTCGTCTACAAGCGGATCAGGTAGCTGAGGGTGCAAGTGGCGATGTGGATGTGCTGGGAATAGCCAGTGAGGGCGGCAGCTGTTGCGTACACGTTCTGTTTGTCAGGCAGGGGCGAATTCTGGGGAGTCGCAGTTATTTTCCCAGTGAGCGCCTGGGACTCACACCGCCAGAGCTACTTTCCGCATTTGTTCCGCAATTTTACCTGGGCAGTCCCCGAGAGATCCCCCGTGAGATTTTAGTTTCAGAGGCCTTACAGGATCTCGAGCCACTTCAACAGGCTCTTAGCGAGCAGTGTGGTCGCGATGTCGGTATCACCCATAAGTTGCGTGGCAAGCGGGCCACTTGGGTTGAAATGGCGCAACAGGCAGCGCAACAGAATTTGACTAGTCGAACTGCAGCCCAGCAAAAACTCTACAACCGTTTCGAGAAGCTCCAGGAAGTATTAGAACTGGAGCAGCTCCCGGAGAGGCTTGAGTGCTTTGACATCAGCCATTCTTCCGGTGAGGCCACGGTTGCGTCCTGTGTTGTATTTGATACCGGAGGCCCGGTGAAGTCGGATTATCGCCGATTCAATATTGAGGGTATCCAGGCGGGCGATGATTATGCGGCAATGGGGCAGGCGCTAAAGCGGCGCTATACACGCCTTTCCGGTGGCGAGGGCAAATTCCCCAATATCCTGTTGATCGACGGGGGGAGGGGCCAGGTTACACAAGCGGTCGAAGCTCTGAATGAGCTGGGCATTGTCGGAGTGCAAATTATTGGTGTTGCCAAAGGAACTACACGAAAAGCGGGCTTTGAAACATTACATGTGGTTTCAAGTAACAAAGAGCTTGTACTCTCCGCCGACTCATCAGCGCTGCACTTAATTCAACAAGTGCGAGACGAAGCGCACCGCTTTGCTATCGCTGGCCACCGGGCAAAACGGGATAAAAAACGCAGGGAGTCTCCATTGGAAGGTATCGCTGGAGTAGGGCCCACTCGCCGCAGGGCGCTGCTGCGACATTTCGGAGGTTTACAGGAGCTAAAACGCGCAACAGTAACGGAGATTGCCAGCGTGGATGGTATCAGCCGGAAACTGGCTCAGGATATATACTCGGCACTACACCACGAGTAGAACAGGATTGAGCTGGCGATTAAATGGCCAGTTTTTTTTAAGCGTTTCATTTTGCGCGATGGCTTGATAACGTACGCCCTCCGCAAGAATAGAGAAAAGTATGACTATCGCCAATCAACTAACACTGTTACGTGTTGCTCTGATCCCATTTTTTGTTTTGGTTTTCTATTTGCCGTACAAGTGGAGTTACATTGCTTCTGCTGCAATTTTTGCAGTTGCCGCAGTTACCGATTGGCTTGACGGCTATCTCGCCAGGAAATTAAATCAGAGTACTGCCCTGGGGGCCTTTCTGGACCCGGTTGCCGATAAGCTAATGGTGGCTACTGCATTGGTCTTGTTGGTGGGGCTGCATGACAATCCGCTGTTTGCGATTGCTGCGGCGGTGATTATCTGTCGGGAGATCGCGGTCTCTGGGTTGCGGGAGTGGATGGCCGAGCTCGGGCAGCGCAGCAGTGTTGCCGTTTCCTATGTAGGCAAAGTCAAAACCACCGCACAGATGGCAGCAATTCTTGTTCTGCTTGCATTCGATGTTAGAGAGTTTCCGGTGATGGAAACTATTGGATATCTGCTGCTCTATATCGCTGCCGGCCTCACCTTGTGGACAATGGTGATGTACTTGCGTGCCGCATGGCCCGCCCTTATGGCCGACAGCCGGGATAAGTAGATAGAGGGGAATTTACTTCTCTCACGAAATTGGCGCCTCGATTCTGGCATTTTCTGGAAAACGAGGCGCTCTTTACCCCGCTTAAACTCGCTCTTCCTCTTCCAAGCCCCTGCGCTCCTCTAAATTGTTAGATACTTTTCTGCGATCTATAGGAAGCTCATGTCCGTCAAAAGCCACCTGATTATGATCTGGCTGCTTTGCATCACTCTCAATGTCGAGGGGCAAGTTGTACACGATGCCGAGTTTTATATTCTCAAGATGCAAAACGGCGAACGTTGGGATCAAGAGGATGCGGAGCTTGAGCAACGCTTACAGCAGTTGCGGCAGAAATATGGACAGCCACCGAATATAGTATTCCTGCTGTGGGATGACACTGCATTTGGAGCTGTTGGCTTTCCTGCGTTACAAAAGAACTTTGGCTACTCAACGCCAAATCTAAACCAGATGGCTGCAGAGGGTATCAATTTTACCCGCATGTACTCTGAACCCTCATGCACACCAACCCGCGCTGCTGCGCTCACCGGACGGCTACCGGTGCGCTATGGCATGGGTGAAGTGGGTATGCCCCATGAGTTTTCCGGTCTACGCGCAGAAGAAGTCACTATTGCCGAGGTACTTTCGCAAGCGGGTTATACGACAGGCTTTTTCGGCAAGGGGCACCTTGGAGATATCGAGGAGAGTTATTTACACAATCAGGGGTTCGATGAGGCGTTGTTCACTCCGATGAACCAGATTACCTCCCTGTTTAACCCCCAGGCAAATGTAGCAAATGCGGTGCTGGGCATGTTCCCCGAAATCTATCCACCTGATCCCTATCGGTTGGACAGCCCTGGTCTGATTCCCGCTGGCTGGGTAATGAATATTGAAGGGAAAAAGGGACAACCCGGGAGGGAATGGTGCGGAACATCCAACGAGTGCTTCGCTAAGTTTGATCCAGAAGCAGAACAGAGAACGCTGGCGTTTATTCGTCGCAGTGCAGAGCAGAAGAAACCGTTTTTCGTTGCCTACTGGCCCAATCTCCTTAATTTCATGGCGATGTATAACCCCAAGCGCTCGGTAGCCGGGCTGATGGTTGCCGATGCTTTCCCGGCGATGGATAACTTTGTCGGGGTGCTGATGCAAGAATTGAAAAGCTTAGGGCTCGCTGAAAATACCTTGTTCGTTGCAATGGCGGATAACGGCCCTATGGTTCACAGTCCGCCGGCGGGGTGGGGAATGCTGCCCATGTTGTATCGGGGTGGCAAAGGGGATTTTACTGAGGGCGGCGTTCGCGTACCTGCTTTTGCCTGGTGGCCAGGAACTATCGAAGCGGGACAAACGGCAGGAGATATTATTCATATCACTGACCTGTATACGACTTTCGCTCGCTTGGGTGGAGCAACTGATGCTATTCCCACGGATCGCGTCGTTGATGGCCTCGACCAGACCGCTCTGTTCCTAAACGGCGATACTCATGGCCGCCGGGATTATGTATTTATTTATACGGGTAAGGAATTGGGGGCAACAGTAAAGGGGCGATATAAGAGGCATTGGCTGGGAGCGGGGGAGGTGGCAGGGTCGGGGATGCCGGAGGCTTATTACGATTTATATATGGACCCCCGGGAGGAGTCCCCGCAGTTGGTGCCGTTAATTTACACCCAGGGCCAGTTCAATCATATGGTGGCTCGCCACCGTTTATTCAAACGTAAATATCCAGACGTAGCCAGCGGCAAAGGCATACCCTATACCGGGCTGGCCAATGCGCGCCCTGAGACACAGGCTATTGGTGAGCGCGTGCGCGCAGTCATCAGTGAGATGCCATTCACTGTTGAAGACTATCTCGAGTATCAAATCCCCGGTGCCGACAAGGTCGGCGACTGGGGAGATTAAAACGCTATATCCAAAGTGAGTAGGCTTGGGCTAGTGGTAGAGGCCCAGATTCTGATTTAGTCGAATTTCGCCACTTCGCTGCACTGTAATGGAAGGCACAATGGACCTGCTCAGGCCAATCTTTGCCTGAAGTTCATAGGGTACCGATTGCTGCCCACTATTCGCTAATTCAGCGGCAGCGAATAGAGACCCCATCCAGCTCGCAGTTGCGTCTACCGAGATGTCATCCTGGCCATAGGGGGCAATGGGCAATAAGTTGTTTGAGGTTCCTGTCATCACTTTGTGGCCGGCAAGACTGAGCTTGTAGTAGATCCCGGAGAGGGGTAGCTCTTGGTTGTTAGGGTTGAAAATGCGCAAATGGATTCTGAAGCGCAGATCGCTGCCGACGGCAGGAGGAAGCGGCTCCAGCCCAATAATCTCAACCTCGGGCTGCTGAAAATTGGGCGATAAAGCGGCGCAACCACCCATGAATAGAGCGAATAATACGAGTAAGTTCAGTTGTAAAAGTTTGATCACTGCTTGTCCTTCATTTTTCTCTCTTCTGATAAGTACGAGGTTGGTGTCCCAGCGCTTATTCCACGACCACCACAGTTTTATTTCTCTTGCTTGCTTATTGAGCAACCGCTCGAATTGCTTCATTCTGCGATCCTGATGGATCGAAGAAGGTTGTTGCCTCTGTGCAAACTTCCCCATGGATTTCTACTAATGGAGACAATAGATGAGCAAGTGGTTCATTCTTCTGACAACAATGGTGGTGATATTGTTCGCCAGCTGGAAATGGCTTTTGCTTCCGGCTATTGAAAAGTCGATGAACAAAGTAGAGCCGGGCAAAATTGCAGCGCTGTCACCTGAGGCTAAAGCGCTACACCAAAGTCTATTGGTAGGTGATCTCCACGCAGATAGTTTCCTGTGGGCCAGGGATTTGAGGAAGCGAGCCGACTATGGTCATCTGGACCTTCCCCGGGCGAGAGAAGGTAATCTGGGTATCCAGGTCTTCACATCAGTTACCAAGTCTCCCCGGGGGCAGAACTATCAAAAGAACTCCAGCAAAGCTGGCGATAATATAACCTTGTTGGCAATTGCTCAGGCGTGGCCAGTAAAGGCGTGGGGCAGCTTGTATCAGCGGGCGCTCTATCATGCAGAGCGTGTTAATGCGCTACAGCAATCTGCGCCTGACCAAATACGTATCGTCAAAAGTGCGGCAGATTTACAACAGGTGCTTGCAGCAAGGAAGCAGGGCGGAGAGGTTTTGGCTGCACTCCTTGGCACTGAAGGTGCCCATCCTTTGGAAGGGAAGATCGAAAACATCGGCCACCTATACGATGCTGGTTTCCGGGTGATGGGATTGCAACACTTTTTCGACAATGAGCTGGGTGGCTCCCTGCATGGAGAAAGCGGGCAAGGTTTGAGCGCATTTGGCCGGAAAGCAGTGCAGGAGATGGAAAGGCACTCTATTGTGATTGACGTCGCCCACTCCTCCGAGCAGGTCGTCCGCGAAGTTTTGGATATTGCCGAGCGCCCAGTGATTGTTTCCCATACCGGGCTTCAAGGGGCGTGTAACTCACGCCGGAATATCAGTGACGAGCTAATGAAGGAGATAGCGGGTAAAGGAGGCTTGGTTGGAATTGGTTTCTGGCCTGGTGCTGTCTGCGATACAAGCCCCAAGAGCATTGTTAAATCCATTCGTTATGCCATTGATACACTGGGTGTGGATCATGTCGCATTGGGCTCGGACTATGACGGTAGTGTAAAGGTTGCATTTGATGTAAGTGAACTGGGCGTGCTTACCGCAGAAATGCTTCGGCAAGGGTTTACTGAAGAAGAGATCCGCAAAGTAATGGGTGAGAACCTGAGAGATTTCTTCCTTACTCAACTTCCCAGTTAATATCATATAGGAAGGTTGAATTTAGATTCCGCAGCCTTCTCAACAGATATATTAGCGCTGGTATTTGATAGCTCACTGTTCTGATGAGTTTGTTATTACCAGCGCAATACTTGTACTCGTATATGATTAAAAATAAATTTACTTTCTGCACTTATCCAAACGCAGTTTAAACTGGAAATTTGTATCATATTTTGACCTTAACCTCCTGAAAAGCCAATTGAAATCAAGTGTAATCAAATTCCGGTTTACTTTTTAAAATGACTTAAAGCTAAAAAAGCCACAAGAAAATTGATAGAGATAAAACTGTAGGTGAGAAAAATAGAACATGGGCCGCGATACCGCGGATAGGCAAAAGTCCACTATCTCTAAAGAATAGGGAGACCTCCATGTTCAATCCAAAACTAACAGAAACAGAATTTCTATTGGATCAGGCAAATTACATCCAACCCGGTGTCCACAATGACGTAAGGCGCGGAGTTTGTTACGCATTATCCTACATGTGGGTGAGACTCGGCTTGCAACCCGGCGGTCATATAAATATGCACCTCCAGGCAGGACTGCAACAGCGTTACCATAATACGGGAATTGGAAACGCTCTCAACAGAGCAACTCCAGGTATGTTTTTAAGAGCTGTTGGCGGGTCGACCACCACCTTTGGGCAGCCTATCTATACAATGCAAAGGGCAATTTCCGCGCAGCAGCAGATACAGGGAAATGTGATGGGTATATCGTCAGGGTTAAGGACGATTTGTCGGACAGATGGGTATACCGAGCACTGTATCGCCCGTGGGCATCAGTTGAACCCATTTGAGCCTTTTTCCACATTTTTGCGATGGATACGGCAGGGGATGGCCCGCCTTAATCAAGGCTTTGCATTGATAGGATTCCTGGGCCCCAACAGCGGCCATGCAATTGCAATTCAAGTACAGAATGGTAATACCTGGAGACTTTTTGACCCCAATTTTGGTTCCTTTGTATTTAACGGATACAACCGCTTTAAGGCCGAATTACATCAGCTGGCTTTGATATACCTGGCGATGGGCACTGCTGGTGGAAGCTGGATGATTTCAACTTTTAGATAAGTAAGCCGGGTTGTTGATTTCCTGAGGTATCACAGGGTCGCTTAGGCGACCCTGTGCGTTGAGTTTAAGTGCAAGCGTATACTAGAGAATTTAGACCGCAGTAAAAGTCCTGATGAGTCAATTAGGGGGATTAGTCTGGCACTCCCAGTTTTAATATTGACTACTTGGCAGCGATGCACTCAATTTCAATTTGGGCGTCCAGCGCTAGGGACTCCACTGCAAAGGTAGTCCTTGCAGGGTAGGGGGAGGCAAAAGCTTTTTGGTAGATGTTGTTGAATTCAGGGAAATTCTTGATATCTGTTAAAATGACCGTGCATTTAACGACATCTTTCATTTCGTAGTCGTAGCGCTCCAAAGTTTGCTTTATGTTGTCTAGAGTCTGTTTGGTCTCCGCAGAGAATCCCCCTTGGGCTAACCGCTTAGTCTCCGGTGAAAGCCCTATTTGGCCAGAAAGAAATAGCTGGTTGCCAACTTTTACAGCCTCTGAAAACGGTAGCTTTGAGGCTGATCCTGTTGGGTTCAGAAATTCAACCTGCTCAGCGTCCTTTGCATAGCTGAAACTGGAAAGCGTGATAGTGAAAAGTGCAGAAATTAATGCATTTATAAGTAGTGTCTTTATCTTCATTGGAATCTTTTTTTGTAAGTTTTTCATAAAAGCTGGGGCCGGTGTATCTTGCGGTCGATCATTTTTTGTTCTTGGTGATTACCTCAAAAAACTTAGATGGGTTTCTGGAGCAAGTGTGTATTGGAGCTTATGAGTAACCACCTTCGCTTTAGTTGAGTATAACCTGCTGGAGCGAGCTAATTGGATTAAGGTACTAAAGGGTATATCGGGTGGTGATTATACCTGCAATTTGTATCTAATTTGTACGCATTGGAGACAGTGATGAATGCGAGAGTTTTCTCGTATTATGAGTAGCTCAATCCCATTGCTTACCTGAGTGCCACTTTTAACATTGCTGGATTATTGAACAATAGTGCTCTGGAGTGACTGACTCGGCAGCGCTGCTATTCGGGTGCGCTATTCTCTCCCTAAGCCAATCGAGCTTAAGCGTTGTATTGAGTGGACCGACCTCTTTTAATTGAAACCAACACACACATTTTATTGTAGAAATATAGATTTGCCAGGATTATGGCTAAACTTGAGTACTCAATTAGGGAAGTGATATGCCCCTCTTTAAGCAGCCATCAAAAGAACGGAAACGCTCGAAACTAAATGCTTCAAAGCCTGATTCTCAAATTGGCGTACATGTCATCTATGCATGTATATTTATACAGCTGCATATATTGACAGCTCTCTAGTGTGAGGGGTAATATATTCACAGCTGCTTTGGTTTTCATGCAGCAACCATCCTTTCTTGAACCGGCCCCCAAGCCGGTTTTTTTTATTCTTCCTTGGTCGGTTTATTTCATTTCTAGTTTAGGGTAGTTAAATGAGCGTATGGCATACATTGGCAATTGAAGGGGTGGGCTTGATTCTTTTTTCTGTGTTTCTAGGTGTACAGGCGTGGAGGTGCGGCTAAGAACCTCTGGTTGTCCAATAAAGGTCGGAACTAAAGTTATGGTGATAGGGGAGATGTATTGCCTCAAATTCTCCCATCCGGAAAAGTTGGCTCGGATACTGGAGCTCCCGAAATGGTAGGATTGATTCGGATATTGGTTTGTATCTTTGGTGTATGTTTCGGCCCCTTTAGAGGGTGGCTTAAAGTATCATTGCAGTGACTGGTATTTCTGTGTCTATAGAAATAGCAGGGGCGCTATGAGATTCCAAAAATTTTAACTAATACCGTATCTTGCTTCTACCGTCATATGCTCACCAGTAACTGTTACCTCGCGTACTTCAATTTCTCCCTCGTGTTCAGTTTTGCCAATAATATCCTTCATACACCCATAAAAGTATTTGGCCAAAGCCTCAAAGCTAGGGGGAAAGTCGACAACATATAATCTTAAGTTGTCTTTCTCCACAATTTTTTTTATGTCTGGATATAGTGGGTCATTTTTATCAACAATAAATGAATGATCCATTTGATCAATAATTTTTTGAAAAGGTGCCTTAAATAGGTCTGTATCCATGACAAAGTTCTGGCGATCTACTGTTTCACTAGATAAGGTCACTGAAACTAACAATGAGTGGCCATGTAGATTTGCGCATTTGTTATAAGGATACGGCATATCATCAGAGTAGAACTCTTTGCCGCGCCCTTTGCGCATGTCCTGATTCCATGTTCGATGGCCCATGTCTAACTTAAATGTTTTTGTGATTTGATATGCCATATAGCTATTCCTAATATAAGGCTGACCATGAAAAACAACAAAAAAATAAAGTGTACTTAATGATTATATTCTATATCGTAAATCGAGCTTTAAATTGCTGAGAATAGATGTGGTTTACTATTTTGTTGTGATTCTTGCATCAGTTTTCGAGTCTTGAGAGCTTCCATTTCTCTTGTATTTCCTAGCCGAATTCAAGTGGAAAGTTATTCTATTTAATTTTTCTGATGAAAAATTAAGTCTTGTTAGGTGTAGTTTATGCATTTAGCAAGGGTCTACCTTCAAGTTCTTTAATTAACTTGGGAGCTGCGGGTAAAAATGATTAAGAGATATACTTTTATTTTTCCTGATAACGGCTTATTTATGAGTTTAGTTAACCTGTTGTTCTCCAAGGCAGTGTAAATTTCGGTTGTATTTTAGTTTTTTTGAAAGAGTCTATTCTTAAGTATAGAAGGTTTTATCAGGGGCTATGCGGTTCTTGTTACCGAGCTGTGAGTGAGCAGGGTGGGTGGTAGCTTTAATATGTACTTGACTGTGAAGATGTTGCGGGAATGGTATGAAAGAACACTACGCACGAATTATCGAAGAAATAGGTGAGGATCCACAGCGCCCAGGTCTCAAGGACACGTCCGAGCGCGCGGCCACTGCTATGAAATATCTGACCCGTGGTTATGATCAGACTATCGAAGATGTAGTCAACAATGCGATTTTTCCTTTCGATAGCAATGAGATAGTGCTAGTTAAGGATATCGAGCTTTATTCCTTATGTGAGCATCACTTACTACCATTTATAGGTCACAGTCATGTGGCTTATATTCCTAATGGCAATATTTTAGGTGTTTCCAAGCTAGCGCGTATCGTTGATATGTTTGCGCGTCGCTTGCAAATCCAGGAAAGGCTTACTACTCAGATTGCTGAAACCCTGCAAGGTGTCATTGGTGCTACCGGAGTTGCTGTAGTTATTGAGGCCAGGCACACATGCATGATGATGCGCGGTCCTCAAAAGCAAAATTCAATGATGAGAACTTTGGCTATGCTCGGTACCTTTCGCAGCAACCAAGCTACACGCAATGAGTTTTTCTCTTTGCTGCATCGGTAGCAAAGCCGATTTACTTGCAAGCCAGCCAATGTTGACTAAGTAAATTGCTATTTTTCAGGCTGTCAAGGAAGGTGCAGGGAAGCTCGAGGCTGCTGCCCTCGTTATAAATGAATTCCATTTTAAAACATTCTTAGTTGCCTTAGAGGGTTCCAATAATGTGGGGTTAGCCTCTTCAGTTGCGACGGTGATTAAAGGTGAGGTCATGGACTTCTGGCTAAATGCAGATTCTCACTGCATCGTAGATAAGTATTTTATTTAAAATGCTGGGGTGCCACCTCTGAGAGCCAAGGCATGAGAAGCGCAAAGGCTAAGCCGTTGGTAGCCAAGCGGGCATCCTGATAAAGAGGCGTGCTGTAACGAAGATAGATAAAAAGTAGCCGGCCTAATTGCCATAGAGTGCGGCTTCTCCCTAGATTCCTCCGGTGATTATCAGGTTGCAGGTCTCGCACCCCTTAAAGTCTATTTAAGCTATACACTCTTCCGTCTTGCATGTTCGCGAAATAGTGAGCCCGGTGGTGTTGATGCTTAGTGGCTCAGTAGCTCTATAACTGAAACTTGAGGGACGATGGATCTTAAGGTGGCCAACTGGCGATAAGGCTCAGTGTAGGTTGATGGGCGGCACAAGCGGAACGGTAACTACTGGTGTATCAGTGGAAGAAATTTAATTCTAAAAATGGGGCGCGCCAGATTTGCACGAAGTGGGAGTTACTTATTAATTTCAAAGATCTGATTGGTGCCCGGGGCCGGACTTGAACCGGCACGGCCGTGAAGCCGGGAGATTTTAAGTCTCCTGTGTCTACCAATTCCACCACCCGGGCAGATCCTTTGCGAGAGAGGGCGATGTTTAATAGTTGCCCTTCATTCTCACTTTCATTGCGTTCAACAGGATACTGCAATGAAGAGGAAAATGGAGGCTAGGGTCGGAATCGAACCGGCGTACACGGAGTTGCAGTCCGCTGCATGACCACTCTGCCACCTAGCCTTTTTTATCCGCCTTTGGCGGAAAAGAACGCTGCGAATTCTATCTGATAAATCTGAAAAATCCTAGCGTTTTCTTATACTTACGTGCGTTTCGCTGTGTAAGTGGGCGCCATTTTAGGGACTCTAGAGGATTAGTCAAGCATTGTTTTCATCAATGTTGCAAACAAGTGAAAAAAGTAGGAAAAGTTACCTTCTGATGGTGGGGGAGGGCTGTAATAACTTTTAGCGCTGGTGCTCAAGAACCTATTTCCATTTGTTCTAAATTAATCTTCAGGTGTGCTGGCAATCTGTGACCTGTGTTCGATACTGTCTTTATCTGGCTAACACATCTCCCCCAACGTGTTTAGTAATGCTGGTAGGGTGGCTCACATGGCTGCCACCCGGAAGCAAGGATGAAATCCTCCAAGTTTCACTCCTAATGGTCTTGGCCCTGACGCTCTCCCCCCCGTCGTCAGGGCTTTTTTTTGTCTGCTGTTTATTGGAGCCTTTCGGCCGGTCTGTCAGGTTTTCTGTGGCTAATGTATCCACGGGTTTACCGGCTGCTTTCTCAGACAGGGATCTAAACCTTTCCAGAGTCACTTCACCGCGTGTTCGAGCCAGTTCTCGTGCGACGTCATCAACACTTGCCTTGCCATTGCTGGCCTCGCGAATCTCTTTATCCAGTTGCTGCATTACCCCGGCCGCACGGGCGGTAATGGGGCCGGACGAGCGTTCGACTAATAGTGAAGGAGCCTTCTTACCCCATTTAATCAGTTTATCCATTGCCTCCTGATAGCGGGTTTCACTGATGCCACCAGTTCGCCTTAAAATCTCCAGGGAGTAAAACTCAGCCAGTCCCTCTACAATCCAATCGCTCTCATCGTCGCCGTGAATTCCCGTGCCCACATGAACTAACTCGTGGATCATGCTGCTGGTGCGGTTGCCGCTGATCAATGGTCGATCAGCATGCATATATAAAGAGCGTGTTCCCGACAGTCCGCCGCGCCACATGGGGTCGTCAGCGGTTACGATCAATAGATGATCAGGGAAGAGGGGGAAGATCTTCTTGAGCTCTGGCAGGTTCCAATTTAGGAAGGCCAGGATGTCTTGCCGCCGAATATTCTCATTTTTAGGGCCTGCAACACGGGTTTCAGTGCCGGCAATCATATCCTGCCGACTGCCAATTTTCCCTACAATCATCCAGCCCTTGGGTCTTACAAACTTACGCTTGGGGTCAGATAACTCGTATAGGTTATCTTCGATCTCAGGGTAGGGTAGGGCCGCATACCATTGGTCAGGAAGTTCCAGCTTAAGGCGGGCGGTAGAGCGGCCACGGCTGGTTGCCGATACCGGTGCAATCAATTTATCGCTGCGGAGAATTGCCCAGTCTTTGGTGATCCGTGAATCGTAGCCACCGTTGCTACGCTGGTTGTCTATGACAAAGCGGTACTTGAGGGCGGGGTTCTTTCCTTCGGGTTGCCAGGTTGCTTTGTCGCCCTCGATCTTTAGGGGGGTGTCACTTTCCAGGTCCTGATAGCGGCCAGAGCGCAAGTTTAGAACGAGCTTACTTGGCATATCATCACCGCTGAGCGCCATTTCCACCTCAGCCAGCTTGGAGTTGGGTGAGATCTCTGCACTGTAAAGAATCTCATAAGCCTGAACAGCAGGGGATAGAGTGGCGAGTAATAGCGGCAGTGTTAGTAATCGTTTAAGCATCATTTCTTCAGCGGGAAATCCAACAATTAGTCGTTTCGACAGTATCTAAGCCTACAGGTGCCCTTGTGTCACCTTCAAGCAAACTGGTCACAAGCTAGCCAGTTATGAGGTGACAGTTTTGTGCCGTCAGGTTTCATTGCATTGGTTTCAGATATGTACCACTTAAAAAGAATACACTTACAAAGTCGTTATCATATAACGGCACATATTAATGAGCATTTCCCGTATAAGTAAACAAGAAGATAGATATGGGTGGGCCGTCACAAACATCTTTTGAGAGGGCTGGGTTAGTGGGCAGGCATGCTGACTAAGTGGGAATTGAGCGCTACGAAGAACAAGACCGCAGCATAGCTGCGGTCTTGAAGGGTCTTTTGCAGTCTAACTAATGATGGCGACAGAGCTACCAATATCTGATTGCACGGGGATCAACGAACTGCATACCGTAGGCGCTCAGGGCAAATCCATCTGGAAAACTGCTTACCATTGGTTGCTGGGGGTTAACCGCGGCTATTTCGGAAGGGTAATAGCCTCCCGGCACAAACTGCCCCTGCCAACTGGGTGTAGCTTGAGGGGGGTAGCCCTGTAACGGACTCATGGTAAATCCAGAGTATGGAGTGGCTGGGGAGGGGCCTTGCGCGGTTGCGGCATGAGTACCCGCGGCCCTTGCTTGCTCTTTAGCGGACTCAAAAGCGGAGTTGATACCGAAAAGCTTGGGAACACCTGCGCCAACTCTCTCTGCCCCGAGGGGCATTGGTGCGGCCAAGGATTGGATCAGTTGGAATAAGGCGGTCACTCTGGATACATCTTTCTGCCGGAGCGCACCTTTAAATAATGGATGGTGGGCAAGTAGTAGTGCTGCCAAACCGGTAACATGCGGCGCGGCCATTGATGTACCTGATTGAACATCGAAGCCTTTGTCAGGCACAGACGAAACGATACCCACACCAGGTGCGGCAACAGAAATTTCCTGGCCGAAAGCGCTAAACCTAGGAACAAATAGACCGTCGGCTGATGCTGTTGAGGGTATTACTGTTTGCGCTTCCCAGGAATCTTTGGGGAATTCATTGAGCATTCCAAGAGCGCCTACAGCCATAGCATTTGGGGATCTGGCTGGATACTGGACTGCCCCGCCATTGTTGCCTGCGGCAACTATACAGGCGATACCATGTTGGACCGCTTCCTCGATTTGCTGCTCAACAGCCTCTGATGAATCAGAGCTGCCCAGGCTCATATTTACCACATCAACGCCGAGCTCTATGCAATGTGAGAGCGCATCAATCAAGCTACTAAATTGCCCGCCGGGGAAAACTTTGAATACATAGATTTCGGCCTCAGGAGCAAATCCGCGTATTGCCTCGGAGCCAGAGGGTTGGCCTGTAATAATTCCCGCACAGTGGGTTCCATGGCCGACGATATCTTCTACCCAGCTATTGGTATCGTAATTATTGGTGACATCGATACCATTCTTTAAATGGCTCAGTATCGGGTGCTTATTGTCCGCACCGGAATCGATGATTGCGATTTTGATACCTTTGCCTGTGTATTCATCGGGTAGCTGGTCCAGGCCCATGTACTTTTGCCCCCAGCCATAGGAGGCATCATTGGGGAAGTTGGGTATGGCTTCGCTCAGAGGTTGGAGTTTCACCAGGTTCACATCGGTGAGCGATAGGGAGGGGCTGCGAATATATTTGTTCCAGAAATCTTTGGCGGGACGGATCAGAAGTGATTTCACTTGAGCGCCGCCGCTTTGCGCAAAAATACTGAGCGCAACCTCCCCTTTATTGTTAGTGACCCCCTCCTGGGGAAAGCCCGCGCTTTCAACAATTATTTGAGCGTCGCGTATGGGCTCACCTTTTGCGCCGATAACGCGGAAGTGCACCTGCTGTGCCTGGACATGGTATTCACGCAATAGTCCGGGTTGCTGTGCAAAAACTGCGGAAAAGGTCGGCGAATAACTCGCTTGCCCGTAAGAGAGAAGTGAGTCCAGTTCAACGGCGACGTTTGGTGGAGTGGTCTGGTAAAGTGCCGCAGCAGCATCCACATCCATACGGACTTTGTAAATATTGGTGGCCTCATCGGCGGAAGACAGCGTTTTTAGTTTTCTGCCGGGGCGTATTTCACGAAGCACCTCACAACCTGCCTGCCTGGCAATAGTGGAAATCACATGGTGCATTGAGCCCGAGCTCAATGGCTGCACGCCCATGGATTTAGCCATTAGGCTGCGGCGGGGTGAAATAAGTAGCTCGACTTTCTCTGCAACCTCGACCGAAGGTTCTCCTGCGGCCTTTTCTTGTCGGGATTCAGTCATGTTCATGTTCCTTCGCTTTCAGTGCGGTACTGATTTAGTACGCGTGTGAAACGTCTGAAAGTGGTGAATCGAGTGGGTTTCAGTCTCAATTGAGAGGGTGGATAGGTTGATCCGGATCAATAATTACTTTGCCTCTCAATTTCTTTCTTAGGTCGTCGACGGCATCGGGTGTAGCCACAAGGGTGACGTTGCTTTTGCGCAAAGTAACGTCCTTAACATCGGGGCAATTTGAAGCTTCCTTCACCAGCTCCTCTAGCTCCAGAGTGCTAGCTGATACCTTACGATTGGGTACGGCTACATATTGCTCAAACTTCTTCATTTTCTTCTCATTGTGACTGTGCTATCCAAAGTAGGGCAGGGGCGAACCCACCCCCAGGAAAAGGGGCGTGAAGCCCCTTTTTGCATCATTTTTAGTGCAGATAAGCTTGTTGCTGAAAGGCTGAGTTGGGTTGCGGCATTGCCTGATAGGGCAGTGGTTGTCCGATGCCACTCAAATTCTGAAAAGGTTGCTGTGGCGGCTGCGGGAAAGCCTGGAATGGCACCGGTTGACTCAGTGGTGCAAAAGCCTGCGGGGGAACCGACCCATACTGCTCCGGAGCCACAGGTGCCAGTTGATTTACCGGTTGGCCGACGTAGGTCTGAGGAACGAGGTGTGGCGCGAATTGCGGTGCGGCCTGGTAGGGTAGTAGGTGGCTAAGGCGCGCCAAGTTGTTAAGGAGTTGACCTTGTTGGGGCGCACCAATGTAGTTACCAAGAACAGGTGCGGCACGGCTAACCAGTTCACCGAGGAGACCTTGCGGTGGCAGTTGCGGAGCGGCTTGATAGGGTAAGAGCTGACCTAGTTGGGTGGCTGCATTGATTAGCTGTGCCTGAGGGTTATTGATGTAACTGGCCAAAACAGGGGCCGCGCGATTTATCAATTCGCTGAGATAGTTTTGGGGGGCAAACTGATGAGCGAACTGAGGTGGAATCTGTGGAGCAAGCTGCTGAGGAATGTGGGGCGCTAACTGGTGTGGAAGCTGTGGTGCGGCCTGGAAGGGCAGTACTTGGCCCAATCCGCCGAGTGCATTGATCAATTGACCTTGTGGTCCACCGACAATGCCACCAACTACCGGAGCTGCGCGGCTAATAAACTCTCCCAGCAACCCTTGTGGTGCTAACTGTTGAAGCGGTAGGTATGGCTGGGGGGGAGTGAGTCCGACGACCGGATTAATCGGAGGTGCGGCATAGTTTTGTGGTTGTCCAAAGATCCCTTGAGCATATGCATATGGTTGGTACATGAACGTACTCCTCGAGTAGACCAATGACGATAGGGGGCTATCGCCCAGGTTATTTCATGGTTTACGGGTGAGAATTTTGGAGCTTGATAGAGCCCCGTTTTTAGGATCAGCCTGCTGATAATAAATCGGTAATGAGCTTTCGAGTTGTTGCATCTTGCGACGGACACTCAGCCGGCTGATCTGAGTATAGAGAAGCTTTTCAGAAGCACAGGGAAAGTTTGAAAAAAAATGGAGCGGGAAACAAAAAGGTAATGGGGGCGCAATTGTAGTCACTATTTTTCTTAAAATTTTGTAATTTTTCCAAAAGGAGGATTTTTTAAAAATAAAGTCTCACTCGGGATTTGCTACTTAAATGAGCGGTTAATATTCTTGTGGCGTGCAGGGTGCTGCTCCCTTGTGTTGGTGTTAGGGCTCGGGAAAAATCCCCTCGGGTTCCCGGTGAAAAATAGCGGCACTTGTAGAAATATCCGTAAATAGCGAACTGGAATTTAAAGGTAACTGTATATATCGATGTCTTGGAAAAGTAACTTATAGAACTTATCAGTTCGCTTTTATGTAAAGGTCTACTTACTCAAAACATCAAAAAACGATATCTAGTTGCGTTTCAATGTAATTTGCTATTGCCTCGCGCTGTATACCCTTCTTGGTTTTTCTGTACCAAACTCTTGCATTCTCCGTGGAGAGCTTTGCATTTTTTTATACGTGTGCTCTCAAAACTAAAAGTACTTGATAGTCGTTGAAGATACGTAAATACAAGAAAGTGGATAGAAATAATATCGGTATTTTTTTGGCGACCACAGTTTGCCGTATACGAGAAGAGGGGTTCAGAGAGTGGATAGATTGGTGGAAAGTGTTCGACCCCAGGGAGAACAAGGGATTGGTTGTTAGTTGGCAGACTAAATGGATGTGTCGGAGATAGGGGCAATTACTAGCAACAGTAAAGCTTGAATCTCCAGTGTAGAAAGAGGCGCTTGGAGCCGGGGAGGTCCAGCTATAATGCGGATTAGACTGCCTTTGAGGACAGCTCAAAGACCGGTTGTGTCGGCAAAATGACTCATGATGACATTCGCGCCAAAAATTACTTGATCTTTGAAAAATGGATGAGTAGTATTCGCGGCCTCGGTGAGTAGCGCAGCCTGGTAGCGCACTTCGTTCGGGACGAAGGGGTCGGAGGTTCGAATCCTCTCTCACC
Source organism: Microbulbifer maximicatervae (SeqCode) (assembly GCF_052466985.1). Lineage (NCBI taxonomy): Bacteria > Pseudomonadati > Pseudomonadota > Gammaproteobacteria > Cellvibrionales > Microbulbiferaceae > Microbulbifer > Microbulbifer maximicatervae (SeqCode). Next base: position 1,351,188 of record NZ_CP174298.1, on the reverse strand, counting down.
GACCATACAAAAAGAAAAAGCCCGCTTTAGCGGGCTTTTTTGACTCTGAACTTTTAGCTTGAGCTGACGAAAAACCGTTCAGATTGCCCCTTACTTTCCCTCAGCACATCGCACCTGGAAAAAGTGCAAGCAACTCCTACTTGTACCTTGTTGGGGCCCCACCTTAGAGCCACTTGCTATTCAGCTTCGTTAAATCAGGGGCTAATGCGGAAGCGCACTACAAAAGTCAGATGCGTTGGGGGCAAATAAAGAATTGGGTTCAAAAATACCGGCTAGGCCTTGAGTATGGCTGGCTTAACTATTTTCACCGATAAACAACTAAGAAATTACACCCTCAAGGCAGCTGTGTAATTACCCATGTAAACCTTTAGAGTAAAAGCTCTACTAGGAATGAAATCATAAACACAAAAAAGCCCGCTAAAAGCGGGCTTTTTCTTTTTGTATGGTCGGTGAGAGAGGATTCGAACCTCCGACCCCTTCGTCCCGAACGAAGTGCGCTACCAGGCTGCGCTACTCACCGTTTTTTGTTCCGCAACATTTGCGAAGGGGCGGCACTATAGCAGCAATTTTTCTGCTGTAAACCACTGATTTAATTTTTTATTTGTCGAATCAGTCCCTCTTGGCAGGTAGACGCTACCAGCGTTCCGTCGCGGGTGAAAATCTGGCCGCGGGTAAAGCCTCTGGCACCGGTTGCCGAAGGGCTATCCGTTACATAGAGAAGCCATTGATCCAGGCGGAAATCGCGGTGAAACCACATCGCGTGGTCAACGCTCGCCGGCATCAATTGGGGGTCGAATAAGGATATGTCGTGCGGCTGTAGGGAGGTACCCAGGAGTCCCATATCGGATGCATAGCAAAGTGCTGCCCGGTGCTCCATCGGGTCATCCGACATCTCGCCCTCTGCCCGCAGCCAGAACATGCATTTGGCTTCGCGAGTTTCAGCGCCAAAGTAGCTTTGCGGGTCTACCGGACGAAAATCGATCATATAGCGCCGCTGATCGTACTGCGGGCTAACCAATCCAGCTTCCAGGGCCAGCTCCTGGGTGTTTTTCAGGCTCTCAGGAGAGGGAATCTCGACACAAGGCAGGTCGGCCTGGTGGTCAAATCCTGGTTCCCGAATTTGGAAGGAGGCGGACATATTGAAGATCGCGCGCCCGCGCTGCTTGGCGACTACGCGACGAGTGGTAAAGCTACCGCCATCGCGGATTGGGTCTACTTCGTAGATCACCGGTAGCTCACTAGAGCCAGGGCGGAGGAAGTAGGCGTGCAGGGAGTGGGGTAGGCGATGCTCAACGGTACGAGTTGCTGCCATCAGTGCTTGGCCCAGAACTTGCCCGCCAAAAAGCACTTTACGATAATTTTCAACGTGATGACGACTGCGGAAGAGATTTCGATCCAGCTCTTCAACATCCAATAACTTACCTAATTTTTCCAACATAAGGGATTTTGCCCGTTACCTATTCCACTTAACAGAGTTTGCAGATGGGGAGCTTTGCGCTCTTAATCAAAAGGATAATAACAGCAAATCCCTTTAACCCCATTCATATTTTGAACGTTAGGCCCATTTTGGTCACAGGTGCCACCTCGTATAGCTATCCAGCTCTTTTCCATACACTAGCTACTGATTTTCTCAGTCAAGTTGAAACTCTGTGCTATTGACTATTGCGACTTGTCGAATTCTTGCTTATTTCTGTGGTATAAAGCGCCAATAGTTGTTGGGACAGTTGGACTAATTCGTTTGCAGCTATCCAACAAAGATTGAATAAGAGAAGTAGGAGATACCACAGGTGCCACACAACAATATTGATATACGTCCACCACTGAATTTCGGCAAGGTTGTCAGTCGGCACCGTACCGCAAAGGCTGTGGCTGGAGGGGTTGGCTCCGCTGCTTATTATGGGGTGTGGGGTGCACAGACGGCTACAGGTGCCACACTAACCGGCCTGGCTACCGGTGCAGCGGCTGCGACTTCTGCGACGGGTATTGGTTTGGTTGTTGCTGGAACAGCATTGTCCATTGGTTACGCTGGTTTGGCGGCCCGATCCGCATACAAGACCAATAATCACCTCAATGCTCTGAAAAAAATCTACGAAAACAGGAAGTCGTATAGCTGTCCTTGTAAAGGATCGGTCGCCCACGACTATGTTTCTGGCCAAGTGCTTCCTTATATCATCGAACAGAAAAGCAAAAAGTTGCATCGCAAGATGGTTGAAGCGACTCCGGGAATCGCCTCAGTAGAGTATGCGCGCAAGGCAGTAAAAAACCTGTACAAGCGTTCACAGGGTACGCTCGGCAAAAAACGTACTTTTGCTGCAGAGTGGTTGGCGCAGCATTTGATTTCTCATGATTGTGAATTAGCTAATGCGATTGTTGCAGAGCTCTACTCAGAGGAGGAAATGCTCTGGATACGCACGCAGGACAACGATGTAGTCGCGCCTCTGTTGGAGCTAAAGCTGAAGTCCGTTTAATAGTGGCTTCTTGTGTTCTGGTGTAGTTCTTGATTTCATTCGGAAGTATTGGGGTAATGGACTACCCCGCAATCACTCAATCGTCGAATTTTATGTGTTATGTGCAATGCTTGGGCTCGCCAAGCGTCACCACATGCTAAAATAAAAGGTCTGCTCTCAGCTTAAAATTGGCTCATTTTGAGTAAATTTTGAGCAAAATGGCCTAATATTTTTAATATTAGGCAGTCTAATTCCCCGATTTACTTTTCCAACCGACTTGAATTGCCTATCATTCATGAATGAATAGTCAATTTCAGTCCCCATTTTTACGGGCAAAGAAGGTCGGAAGTATGGATAAGGCAAAAGAGAAGGTTCAGCGGTTCCGCGCGCGGGAGCAGCGTATCCTGGATGCGGCTCTGGAGCTTCTGTTGGAGCACGGTGAAGAGAAAGTCACGGTCGAACAGATTGCCGAGCGTGTGGATATCGGTAAGGGCACGATTTACAAGCACTTCATTTCCAAGACAGAAATCTACATGCGTTTGCTGATGGATTATGAAAAATCCCTCGCTGAACGTCTCAAGACCGCTGTAGCCCTGGCCGAGCAAGGTGATATCACCGCTCCAGCCCGCGCCTATTTTGAATCTCGTATGGCCGATCCTGGCAAAGATAGACTCTTCCAGCGCCTGGAGGAGAAGATTATCGCGTTGAACCTGGCTCCAGAAATGATTGCGGAGCTCCACAATATTCGTAATTCCAATGCCACCTCTCTCAATCGGGTCTTTGAGCGCCGTATGGAGCAGGGCATGCTGAAGAACGTTCCTGCATACTTCTATTACTCAACATACTGGGCGCTTGTGCAAGGGGCGGTAGAGCTTTATCACTCCAAGTCTTTTGCCAATGTAATAGAGGACAGGGAAGGTTTGATGGAGTTTATTATGGATGTGGGTGTGCATATCGGTGATATGTCCTCTCGCAAAACGCCAGAGGGAAGCCAAACAAGCCATCACAGCGATTCTGCGGGGTCCGCCCTTGGCTGAGCCCCTGTTCCAGCAGCTGCAAAAATTACAGGCTGAATTTCATGGGCATCCACCTGTAGAAAGGTGGAACCCAGAGCTTTGTGGGGATATGGATATGGTCATCAAATCTGATGGCCGTTGGATCCACGAGGGAACAGAGATTCGTCGTCACCCTCTTGTGAAACTGTTTGCCAGCATTTTGAAACGTGAGGGGGATGAGTACTTCCTTGTCACCCCTGTCGAAAAGCTGCGAATCACAGTGGAGGATGTTCCATTTGTGATCACTCAGGTGGCCCGCAACCCCGGAATTACTCATCAACAGCTACTTTTCACCACAAATGTGGGCGACGTTGTTGAGCTGTCGGAAGAGGGGCAGTGGCAACTGAGAGACTTTGGTGCTCCGCCGCAGCCAATCCCCTACCTGGAGATTCGAGGGGGGTTACAGGCTCGCGTTTCCCGTGATGTTTTTTACCAGTTGGTAGACTGGGCGCTTGAAGGGGGGCGCGATACCGATAAGCTTTTTGTGCAAAGTGACGGAAGAGATTTCCTGCTGGGTTCTTGCAATTAGATAGCTCCCGGTTCCTGCTGGCGGATTCCTCGCGCCTCAGCGCTGATTTGTAGCTGGGGCTTTAATTCATAGCCTTGCTCTTCACTGTTCGAGCTTAGAAAGTATTTGCTTGACTCTATAGCATCTAACTTTACTCTCTCGACGAACTTTCCTTATTAAAATCTTTAGTATCAAACTATTTAGTGGATGCCACTATCGCTCCTGTATTTTGATTACCACTATGGAATTTATACTTGATTGTGCCGGTGCTTGCTTGAATCCGGAAAATAGCCCGGGAATATACATATCTATACTATTTATCTATGGTGTTGGTGTATTTCATTTCTATTAAAAAAATAGTGTTTGAAATCTTATGGAAATATAAATGTATTTGTTCTGAAAGAAATAAAATATTAATTCGATAATTTACGGAAATATCTAAATAAGTAACAAATCCGCAACAGTGCATTTCTAAACTCCCCTCCGTCCAAATCGCTACGGCGAAACAAAAAATATAGTTTTTATTTGCTTGGTTGCTGCCATTTATTTTTTTAAAAATGGCGGAGTTGAAGCAATTAAAGTTTTGGATTGAAATTCCTATAGGGGGAAACATGAAGCGAGTACAGAATAAGCTCTTGCTGGCAGCTGCGATTGCTGCGCTATTAGCTGGTTGTGACGGTGGCGGTGTGAGTATCGAGCCGGAAACAGTAGATAACTCGGTGGACAATTCTATCACCAATCCAGGTGGTGATTCTTCGGATGAGAATCCATGTGCAACTATAGAAAGTTCTAGTGTACAAGGTGAATATAGCGATAGTAACTGCTATTACACTGCTGACTTTGTTTCTGCAGCAAACCCCTTGACTGAAGATTTGTATTTGGCTGCGCTGGATAACGATGGGGCTCATATCTTTAGTGGCAGTCTGTTTGTTGGTGAAAGTTATTCCAGCGACTCTGACCTGACTGCAGCAGGGATTTCTGAGGGCGGTGATGGCGTTAAGCTAGAAATTCAAGCGGGTGCTACTATCGCCTTTAAAGATAATTCAGCATTTATGGTTGTAAACCGTGGATCACAAGTATTCGCTCGCGGTACTGAAACTTCACCAATCACTTTCACCTCAGAGACTGATGTCCTCGGCACTGTAGGTCCCGAAGAGGTTTCACAGTGGGGGGGGATGGTTATAAATGGCTTTGGCGTAACCAATAAGTGTCAGTACACAGGCTCTATTGATGTCGGCAATCTAGCCCTTGCTGGTGAGTGTCACGTAGCTGCTGAAGGTTCCACCGATGACAACACCTCCTATTACGGTGGAGACAATAATGCCGACAGCTCTGGCGAGCTTTCTTATGTTGTTGTAAAGCACACGGGTGCTGAAGTTGCCAGTGGTGACGAGTTGAACGGAATTGCATTTGACGCCGTGGGTAATGGAACAACCATTCGCAACCTTCAAACTTACTCCACTTATGATGACGGTATCGAATTCTTCGGCGGTGCCGTAGATGTAGAAAACTATGTTGCGCTGTATGTTCGTGATGACTCCATTGATATCGATGAAGGTTATCGCGGAAGCATTACCAATGCGTTGGTGATTCAAAGTGAGACCGACGGCAATCACTGTATTGAGGCCGATGGAATTGGGTCCTACAGCGATGCTACTGACTATTCTTCGTTGATTGGCCAGGGGCTAAATAGTCGCCCGGTAATTGACGGTCTGACCTGCATTATTTCCGCTCAAGAAGAGGGTACCCATGATCCGGGCGCTGGTTGGCGTCTGCGTGAGGGAATTTACCCGATGATCACCAACTCCATAATTGTTGCTTCCTTCTTCGCTGATGAGACCGGAGTGGCTGGGGATAACTACTGCCTACGTGTTGAGAGCTCTCAGACTCGGGATGAAGCGTCTGCAGGCACCGAGGTGGCCCTGACTTCTAATATTTTTGCTTGTGAAGATCGAACTAAAACTGATGAAGATAGTTTTGATGTGGAGACTTGGGCTGTAGATAGTGGCAATCAATTTGCCACCATCTCCGGTGAAGTTAACCCAACCTCTGACGCCGATACAGACTTTGTTTTGCTCGGCGGCTCTCCTGCGATGTTTACCGTTGACGAATCTGCTCAAATGATCGATGGCATTGCACCGACAGTTTCTGCCGAGTTGGGTCGCGCCTATTTGGGAGCGCTTGAGCAGGATGGTACCGACTGGACTAAAGGTTGGACCTATGGCCTGCATCAAGGTGACCGCGCTCAACCTCTGTGGTTTGAGTAATAGCTTGAGGTAGCGGTCTGGGATACAGCTCCCGATCATTTAAGGCGCCGCCTTCGCTGATGGAGTCGGCGCCTTCTTTGATTTCAGACCGCGATTCTTTGGAACGAAAAGAGGCCGGTTCGATGGCTAAGTATGAAAAATTTCAAAGGGCGCCGCTTGTTTTAGCGATAGCTGCGGGCTCGACATTTGCTTCCGTTGCGTCTGCACAAGATGCAGAGCTGGTTGAAAACTCTACACCTGAAGTTGAAGAGGTTATTGTCCATGGGCGCCTTAGAGACTCAGCTGAAGTCCTAATTAGCGAGCGCCTGGAGGAGGAGGTAGTTACGGATATCCTCGGGGCTGAGATGATCAGCAGGGTGGGGGACTCTACCGTAGCCGCAGCGCTGCGACGAGTATCTGGATTATCCCTGATAAGTGACAAGTTCGTTTACGTAAGGGGCTTGGGTGAGCGATATTCAAGTACAACTCTCAATGGTTCGACGGTGCCATCCCCGGATCTGACCAGAAATGTCATCCCGCTAGATCTATTCCCAACCTCTATCGTGGAATCGCTGGCGGTACAGAAGAGCTACTCGGTAGATAAGTCTGCCTCGTTTGGTGGTGGCAATGTTGACATCCGAACTAAGGGGATACCTGATGATCTGACTTACTCTGTCGAAATTGGTACAGGTAGCAACAGTGAAGTTAGTGGGGATGCGCTCAGCTATAGCGGTGGAGATGATGATATTTGGGGCACCGATGATGGAACCCGGGCTATGTCTGGGGAAATTTCTGCAGCCCTGCAACGCTTTAAAGGAGATCTGACGGTTGCAGGTATTCGTGACACCCTGATTGCTGAAGGTAATGAGTATTCCAGTAATCAGGAGGCATATGAAGCGGCGCAAGCAATAAACAGGGAATTGGCCCTGGGCTTGAACCGTGATATTTCAATCACAAAGGCGTCTACTGATCCCGATCAAGATTATAAGGCTAGCGTGGGGAACCGCTTCTACTTTGGGGATGATTGGGAGCTTGGTTTTCTGGCTGGAGGCTCTTACAAGAGTAAGTGGAGGGAAGGTGAGCGAATTATTCGTGATTACGGTAATCCGGAAGAGCAGATTGATCATCGAGATGAGTCTACTTACTCCGTGGATATCAGTGGAAACTTAAACCTGGGCTTGCGTTTTTCGGATGAACATGTGGTTGAAAGTACCAGCTTGTTCTTAAGGAATACGGATGATGAAACCTCTATCCGCGACTATTTTAATTCAAACCGCTTGTTATCTGACGGCACTGGATTTAGAAACTACGAACTGAAATATGAAGAACGGGAGTTGGAGCTTCACCAGCTAAAAGGGAGCCATTCCCTTGGCCCGGAAACTAAGGGGCTGCTGCCTGTTGGTTTGTTAAGCTGGATTCCTGAGGAATTGGTGGTTGACTGGTTTTATTCCGATGCGACAGCGATGACTGACATTCCCAATCAGGTTGAGGTTATTGCGAGTACCGAAACCGATCCGGAAACAGGTGAAGTTCTCAGTTCAACAGTGGATATTGCTTCGCGGAGCGCTAGCTTCCGATTTACTGAGCTGGAGGATGAGGTTCGAAACTACGGTTGGTCTGCAACATTGCCTGTTGAATTTTCCTCGTCCACGCTGGAGTTGAGTGGAGGATTTGCTCGGATTGAGAAAGGTCGCTCCTATAAGCAAACTGAGTTCGGATTGGATATCTTCAGTGTTGCTGATAGCGCAATTCTTGATGGCCCTCTGGGTGATGTGTTCAGTGATACCAATATTACCGATGATGAGAATAATTTTGTTTTTGCCAAGTCTGGTAGTAACAAGCAAAGTTATTTGGCCGCTACTTCGACAGATGCGGTCTACGGTAAATTCGATTGGACTCTTGAGGAAACCTGGCGTATTTCAGCTGGGGCCCGATGGGAGGACTATAGTCAAGCTGCTTTAGAGTGGAACCCCTATAGTTTCTCACAAAGTGAACCACAGATTACGAATGACCCCGAGGAGTTGGCTGAAGCGGTATATACGGATGATGATATTTATCCTTCATTATCCTTGACCTATATGGGGTCATTTTGGGCGGAGACATTCCAGTTGAGATTCGGTGCATCCAAGACCGCTGTTCGGCCCGACTTGCGTGAAATTACCGACGCTATTTATATAGATCCGCACACTGATGATCAGATCAGGGGGAATTCCAATGTTCGGCCGTCGGAGATCGACAACTACGATATTCGTGCAGAGTGGTTTTTTGATAGCGGCGATAGCCTGACTATTTCGGCTTTCTATAAGGATATTGTTAATCCTATTGAGTTTTTTGAAGCTGCCTCAAGTGATGACAATATTGCGCGAGAGATTATAAATGCTGAGTCTGGTGAGATTACCGGTATAGAAATAGAGGGTATGAAAAGCCTTGGCTTTATCTCTGACCCAATGGATAGCTTCTTCCTGCAGGGCAATATTACGCTTCAAGACTCGGAAATTGTTGCCGGTGATGAGGCTGATGCACCGACTAATGCAGTCCGCGAAATGACAGGGGCATCTGATTATGTGGTTAATATGCTACTCGGCTTTGATAGCCCGGACGGGAACCATTCTGCCAGCTTGGTTTACAACGTATTTGGTGAGCGCCTTTACAAAGCGGGGCGAGACCCTCATCCCGATTCATTTGAGCAGCCATTCCACTCTCTGGATTTGACTTACTTCTGGTATCCAACTGATGAGGTGACGGTGAAGGCGAAAGTGCAGAACCTTTTGGGTGAAGTCATTGAAATTGAGAGACAGGGTGTCACCGTTTTTGAAGAGGAGGTTGGGCAGACTTTCGCATTGAGCGCGCAGTATAAGTTCTAAAGATCAGTGAGGGTAGGCGCGCATTGGTGTGTCTACCCATTTTAGTATTCTTGAGCAGATTTGCTGCTGTCTAACGTCTAGGTTTCTATGTGACATGTTAAAGCGATGAGGTGGCCCATCGTAAATTGCTATCTTCGCATGGCTTTTGATATGGATATAATATCGCTAACAGGGGCATCTCAATGAAGAGCAGTTGATTCACTTCATAGTATATAGCCGCTCTTTGCTAATCCTGAGTATCAGGCGGTACACTTCTACTGCTTGGCGTTTTTTTAAATACACTATAGGTTTTAGGGAGAGGGTTTATTCATGGATTTTAAAAATATTGATAGAGCTAAGCGGGTAGCTATAGGCTTCTTTTTGTTGTTGAGTGCTGTTTCAAATGCTTGGGCCATTGGTGATGGTGGGACAAGAAAGTTAGAGTCGGTCCGTTTAGTGGGTGATGATCAGATCGCTTTTGAGGCGTATTCAGATGACTTTCTCAATCCAGATGGTTGCGAAAGGTCTGATAGAATAGTAATACAGGCTGATGCGGTTGATGCAGATCAAAAGTTAAGTGTTGCTATGACTGCACTAGTTGCTGACAAAAGAGTGGCCGTTTGGGTGAGTGGTTGTTCAAATACTGCCTGGGGTTATACGGTACCTACTTTACTCTCTTTAGGGATATTGCGAGATTAACTTTCTCACATAAAAAAATGGCGCCATCGGCGCCATTTTTTTATGAGTAGACCCAATTACATATTTGGATAATTGGGGCCGCCGGCACCTTCAGGGGTTACCCAGACAATATTTTGGGTTGGGTCCTTAATGTCACAGGTCTTACAGTGTACGCAGTTTTGAGCGTTGATCTGGAAGCGCTTACCGTTGGCGTCTTCAATAACCTCATAAACACCGGCAGGGCAGTAGCGCTGCGCGGGTTCATCGTAAATCGGCAGGTTGTGACTCAGCGGAACTTCTGGGTCCTTCAGGGTCAGGTGGCAAGGCTGGTCTTCTTCATGGTTAGTATTGGAAATAAACACGGAAGATAGCTTGTCAAAACTGAGTACGCCGTCGGGCTTCGGATAGTCAATCTTTGCGCAGTCAGCAGCAGGCTTGAGCTGGGCGTGATCAGCCTTGGTGTCGCGCAGGGTCCAGGGAAGCTTGCCTTTAAAGATATTGATATCCACAAATGCATAGGCAGATCCCAGAATGTTGCCCCATTTGTGCTGGGCAGGGCCGAAGTTGCGCTGCATGTGCAGCTCTTTCCAGGCCCAGCTATCGCGATACTTGGTGGTGTAGTCGGTCAGCTCTTCGCTATTGCGCTCAGCGGCGAGGGCTTCAACTACAGACTCAGCCGCGATCATGCCGGATTTCATCGCGGTGTGATTGCCCTTGATCTTGGCAAAGTTCAGGGTGCCGGCGTTATCACCGATCAGCAGGCCGCCAGGGAAAGTCATTTTCGGCTGGGATTGAAGGCCACCTTTTACTATGGCGCGGGCACCGTAGGCGACGCGCTCGCCACCTTCCAGGTACTGCTTGATTACCGGATGGTGTTTATAGCGCTGGAACTCGTCAAATGGACTCACATGGGGGTTGCTATAGGCGAGGTCAGTAATCAAGCCGACAACAACCTGGTTGTCTTCGAGGTGGTAAAGGAAGCCGCCACCGTGGGTGGAGCTTTGTTCCAGCGGCCAGCCAGCAGTGTGAACAACCAGGCCTTGCTGGTGTTTGTCCGCAGGGACTTTCCAAATCTCTTTAATACCGATGCCGTAGTGTTGTGGGTCGGCATCTTCGTCTAGCTTAAAGCGTTCGATCAGCTGCTTGCCCAGGTGACCGCGACAACCTTCAGCGAAGAGAGTGTATTTGGCATGCAGCTCCATGCCCGGCATGTAAGAGTCTTTTTGCTCTCCGTTCATGCCGATGCCCATATCGCCAGTAGCGATACCTTTTACAGAGCCATCTTCGTTGTACAAAATTTCAGCAGCGGCGAACCCAGGGAAGATTTCCACTCCCAGGCTTTCGGCTTGTTCTGCCAGCCAACGGCACAGGTTGCCGAGACTGATAATGTAGTTGCCCTCGTTGTGCATGGTGCTGGGCACAAACATGTTGGGGACTTTTATAGAGTTCTCTTCGCTGCGCAGGACGTAGATGTCGTCGCCTTTTACCTCAGTATTGAGGGGGGCTCCACGTTCTTTCCAGTCGGGGAAGAGTTCATTAAGGGCGGTGGGCTCAAATACAGCACCGGATAGGATGTGAGCTCCTACTTCTGAGCCTTTCTCCACGACACATACAGAGACGTCTTCATTGAGCTGACGAATACGACAGGCCGCGGCCAATCCAGCGGGGCCGGCACCCACGATCACTACATCGTATTCCATTGATTCGCGTTCCACGGCACTCTCCTCAGCAGTTGTATTCAACTTTTTTGCGGCCAATCCGGCCTTATCATTTATATTGCTGGCGGATTATATAGGCGTTTAATCAACCCTACCAATTGCATGACTATTCATTTGCTATGGCAAATGCGCTGTATTTCAACGGCTTACTGGGGGTGGATAGGTGGTTCTTATTCCCGGAAATAGATTTTGTGAATGGCAGGAGGGACTTCCATTTGACTATTGATTTTGCGCTATAGAACCGCCACCATACACGCCGTTCAAACACTTGTTTGACCAGAACACCGTATCCGTTCGCGACGTGAATTATCAGTCGCGGCTGTTAAAAAGCATATTTGAGACGGGATTTCCATGAAAGTTCTTGTAGCTGTGAAACGCGTTGTTGACTACAACGTCAAGGTTCGCCCCAAGGCGGACGGCTCTGACGTTGATACAGCCAACGTCAAAATGTCTATCAACCCCTTCTGCGAAATCGCAGTAGAAGAGGCGGTGCGCTTGAAGGAAAAAGGCGTTGTCAGCGAGATAGTCGCCGTTTCCATGGGCTCCAAGCAATGCCAAGAGCAAATCCGCACTGCACTGGCCCTGGGTGCCGACCGCGGTATCCTGGTTGAGACCGATGCTGAGCTGCAGCCTCTGGCAGTAGCCAAATGCCTGAAAGCGATTGTTGAGAAAGAAGAGCCTCAAATGGTAATTCTGGGCAAGCAGTCCATCGATGGCGATAACAACCAGACCGGCCAGATGCTGGGTGCTTTGACTGGCATGGGGCAGGGTACCTTCGCCTCTGAAGTTGCCGTAGAAGGCGACGCTGTTAAGGTAACTCGTGAAATTGACGGCGGCCTGCAGACTGTTGAACTGAAACTGCCTGCCATTGTTACTACTGACCTGCGCCTGAATGAGCCGCGTTACGCCTCGCTGCCTAACATCATGAAGGCAAAGCGTAAGCCTCTCGATACCACGACCCCGGATGAGCTGGGCGTTGATATTACTCCCCGCACCAAAACCCTGAAAGTTGAGCCGCCGGCTGAGCGTCAAGCAGGCATTAAGGTTGCTGACGTTGCTGAACTGGTAGAGAAACTGAAAAACGAGGCGAAGGTAATCTGATGAGCATTCTGGTTATTGCTGAACACGACAACGCCGAACTGAAGGGCGCTACGCTCAACACCATCGCTGCTGCCAAGGCTATTGGTGGTGATGTTGCTGTATTGGTTGCTGGATCTGGCTGCGGCCCTGTAGCGGAAGCTGCTGCTAAAGCTGAAGGCGTTTCCAAGGTACTGCTGGCAGATAATGCCGCTTACGAGCACCAGTTGGCTGAGAACGTTGCCAAGCTGGTAGCGGACTTGGGTAAAAACTACGGTCATATCCTGGCTCCAGCCACTACTACCGGCAAGAACATGCTGCCACGCGCTGCTGCGCTGCTGGATGTCCAGCCGATTTCCGACATCGTCGCTGTTGAAAGTGCAGATACTTTCAAGCGCCCGATTTATGCTGGTAACGTCATTGCCACTGTACAGAGCTCCGATGCCATCAAGGTAATCTCTGTACGTACCACTGCCTTTGACGCCGTGGCGGCTGAAGGTGGAAGTGCAGCGGTTGAGTCTGTAGATATCGCGGATGACGCTGGTGTTTCCTCTTTTGTCGGCGAAGAGCTGGCTGTATCCGATCGTCCTGAGCTGACCGCTGCGAGCGTAGTCATTTCTGGTGGCCGCGGCATGCAGAATGGCGAAAACTTCGAAATGCTGTACAAGTTGGCCGACAAACTGGGTGCTGCAGTTGGTGCCTCCCGTGCTGCTGTGGATGCAGGCTTCGTACCTAACGATATGCAGGTTGGCCAAACCGGTAAGATCGTTGCTCCTGACCTGTATATTGCCGTTGGTATCTCTGGCGCAATCCAGCATTTGGCAGGTATGAAAGACTCCAAAGTTATCGTAGCCATCAATAAAGACGAAGAAGCACCGATCTTCTCTGTTGCTGACTACGGTCTGGTAGCTGACCTGTTTGAAGCTGTACCAGAGCTTGAAACAAAGCTGTAATGCCCGATTGCTATACTAGCGGGCATTGAAAAAGGCGGCGTCATGCCGCCTTTTTTCGTTTTTTGGTGACAACCTGCGGAACTAGTGTGCAATTTAAGGGACGAAATGAGGGTTTGCGGCGTTTAACTTGAAAGAGCGTTGCCTTTCCCGGGCTGAGGCAAGAAAATAGGCGTCAAAAACCAATAACCTCAGAAAGTTGAACTTGTATGTGGGTATGTTCATGTCCCCTCTAGCGCGAGCCGTTGGCTCAATTGGCAATAAGTTTGCCCAGGGCGAGTCGAGCAAAGGTCTCTCCCGTGGCACTATGGCGGCGTCAGCTATTGGCCTGTTGTGGTTGTCTGGCAATTTGTTTGCCTATGGCTCCCTATTGGTCCCAAGCGATCCTCAGGAATCCCTGCTCGCGGAGCGCAAAAGCCCGAGAGGTGCTCCTCCCCCCAGCGCTGCCAGTCTTCCCAGCACGCCGTTCTTTGGACGTGCTGAACCTAAAAAGGCTACAGAAGTCCCTGAAGTCGACCTCGAAAATATTCCTCTGACCCAGCTGAATATTGTTTTATCCGGTGTTTTTGACAGCTCCAATAAAACCAAAGCCAGTGCTCTGGTGTCGGAGAAAGGTAAACCCTCCAAGCGTTTGTATGTCGGTGATCGGCTTCCGGGTGGCGCCGAACTTTATTCTGTTGAGGTTGACCATGTGGTTCTTCGTCGTAATGGCAGGATGGAAAAACTGACATACCCAGAAGTGGACGGAAGGCCAAACGTACCATTGAGAGGCGTCAGCAGTTCCAGACAGAGAACGTCAAGTTCCAGCTCCTCCAGAAGAACTGCTCAAAGAGATGAGAACCAGCAGAACATTCGGGAGAGAATGGAGCAGCTGCGTGAATTGGCCCGCGAGCGTCGTGCTCAGCGTGAGCCTAAATAAAAACTATCTACCTAGATTGTTTTGATTTTTTGAACATTTACTAGAGCCAGATAAATAATGATGAAGATGTTTTATCGACGGCTGCTTGCGGTCGGATTGAGTTTTTTTGTTTGTACTGCAACGCTGGCTCAGGGCCCGGAGCGGGTTACCCTTTCTCTCGACAATGCAGACATTCGTGATCTGATCAATTGGGCTGCTGATTTCACTGGCAAAAATATTATTGTCCACCCGAATGTTAAGGGTAAGGTCACCGTAGTTGCCGGTGACCCAATGACTCACAATGAAGCCTTTGATGTATTTATGTCGGTGCTTCAAGTCAATGGCTTTAGCTTGGTGGAACAGGGCGGAACCTGGAAAGTGGTTCCCGATGCGCTGGCCAAGCAGCAGGCGATACCTGTCGCAGATGAGACCACTCGAGCTCCTGCGGAATCCCTGGTTGTTCGCACGGTAAGGGTTGAGAATATTTCCGCTTCACAGCTGATTGCTATGTTGCGCCCGCTGATTCCGCAAACTGGGCACTTGGCTGCTTATGCTGATACCAACACTCTGATTATTGCTGACCGCGCTGCGAATATTGACCAAATTATTCGCCTGGTGAAGCAACTTGACCGCGCCGGCGCTATTGATATTGAAGTGGTGCCGTTGATGTTTGCTTCTGCGAAGGAAGTAAAGCAAGTTCTTACCGATCTACTTCAATCGAGTGGAGGCAAAGCGGGTAAGGAAGTGCAACCGCTGCGTATTTCTGTTGATGAACGCTCCAATAGTATTCTCCTGACCGGAGACCCTGTTACCCGCCAGCAGATTAAGACGGTAATAGGCCGTCTCGATGCACCGCTGGATGGCGAAGGCAACACCGCAGTAGTTTATATCCAGTATGCCAATGCAGCAGATCTGAAGCCTATCCTCGAGGGTATGAGCGGTAGCATCCAGAACACAGAGAAAGACCAGCAAGCGGCGAATATTGAAGTCAGCATTCAAGTTAACGAATCGCTCAACGCACTGGTGTTAACTGCTCCTCCCGCTCTCCTTGAAACCATGAAAGGTGTTATTGCCAGGTTGGACGTGCGCAGAGCGCAGGTTTTGATTGAGGCAATTATTGTAGAGGTAGTTGAAGGTACAGGTAGCGAACTGGGTATTAGTTGGATTGCTGGTTCCGGCAGTAATGCTGTTGCCGGCTGGAATAACCAGTTAGGTACGGATTCCGATGGGGAACCCAACCCATTTTCACTTCCTGTGACTGATTTGGTGGGAGCTGGCGCATTGCACCTGGGCTACCTCAGTGGCGGTGATATCCGTGCTGCGATTAATGCCGTAGCGTCAGAGAGCAATACCAATATCCTTTCTACACCAACAATTATGGCTTTGGATAATGAAGAAGCTGAGATTTTGGTGGGCCAGAACGTACCTTTTATTACCGGTGAACAGTTGCTGTCTGGTAGTAACGATGATCCGTTTACCACCATCCAGCGTGAGGATGTGGGTACCACTCTTAAAGTGATTCCCCGTGTGAATAACAACAACTCGGTTACTCTCGAGATCGAGCAAAAGGTTGAAAACGTTTTGTCTTCTGCTACGGCTGCAGCGGAAGGTGCGTCCGACATCGTTACCAGCAAGCGTGAGATCCGCACAAAAGTATTGATCGATGATGGCGCGATCCTGGTACTGGGTGGTTTGATGGAAGATCAGGTTAATGAAACCGTGTCCAAAGTGCCTCTCCTCGGTGATATTCCCGGCATTGGTCGCTTGTTCAGAAACACTGAGAAGAGTGTTAGCAAAACTAATCTGATGGTGTTCCTGCGTCCCAGAATCCTCAGCAGTCAGGTTGCTGGCTATGAGGAGACGCGCAAGCGCTACATGGATATGCAGCAGAAGCAAATATTCCTAAAAGACCGCACCAGCCTGATCTGGGATTGGCACCGCGGTGATGTACTACCTGACCTGATGCCGCCAACAGGCACCTACAACGAGAGCCCTGCGCCAGTAGATGGTTCTATAGATGGTGCTGCCATTGAATCAGTCGAAGAAGACGTGGATGTTGAGGTTGAGGTGTTGGAGGTAGAAGAAGCTAAATGACGGCTGAAACAGGAACAGGGACTCCAACAATTCGCCGCCTTCCTTACGCTTTCGCAAAGCGTCACAAGGTTCTGTTAACCGAGCAGGAAGGCAAACCCCTCTGCCAATATGTGGCGCCGCTGAGCCCATCAGCGATTGCCGAAGTACAGCGCATCAGTGGTGCGGCTGTATCTTTGGAGGCTGTAGAGGAAGATGTTTTCCAGGGTGCTTTGCAGCGCCTGTATGAAAACAGGGAGGGTGGCAACCTCTCCGAAGTCGAAGGCCTGGGTGAAGACCTGGATCTTGCAGCGGTCGCCGATTCGCTGCCTGAGACTGAGGACTTGTTGGAACAGGAAGACGATGCACCTATCGTCAAATTGATCAACGCAATTTTTGCCGAGTCGCTGAAGCAGGGCGCCTCGGATATTCATATTGAAACTTTTGAGAAGCGCCTTGTCGTGCGCTTCCGGGTCGATGGTGTACTTCGTGAAGTACTGCAACCCCGGCGCGCTCTGGCTCCATTGCTGGTATCCCGTATTAAAGTAATGGCAAAACTGGATATCGCCGAGAAACGCGTGCCTCAAGATGGCCGGATCTCCCTTTTGATGGCTGGCCGAGAGGTAGATGTACGTGTCTCTACCATGCCGTCATCGGCGGGTGAGCGGGTGGTAATGCGTTTGCTGGATAAGCAAGCGGGCAAAATGGACCTGAGTAAGCTGGGGATGGCAGATCGCGACTTGCGCGTGATGACAGACCTGTTGGGACACCCCCACGGCATTATCCTGGTGACCGGGCCAACGGGCTCTGGTAAAACCACCACCTTGTACGCTGGCCTCGGTAGTATCAATAACCGTGAGAAGAACATTCTGACGGTCGAGGACCCGGTGGAATACAACCTGGAAGGGGTTGGACAGACTCAGGTAAATACCAAAGCTGATATGACTTTCGCCCGGGGGCTTCGCGCGATCCTGCGTCAGGACCCGGATGTAGTGATGGTCGGTGAGATTCGAGACCTGGAGACTATGCAGATTGCAATCCAGGCGAGTTTGACCGGACACTTGGTACTTTCAACCCTGCACACCAACACCGCTTTGGGTTCGGTAACCCGTCTGGTGGACATGGGAATTGAACCCTTTCTGCTGTCGTCCAGCGTGATTGGTGTTCTTGCCCAGCGCCTGGTGCGAGTTCTGTGTCCTGAATGCAAGCAACCTCATGTGGCTGACAGTAGCGAGCGTGAGGTTTTGGGCGTCGGGCCTGAAGAGGAAGCCATCATCTATCGACCTAATGGCTGTGAAGAGTGTAATCACAGTGGCTATGTCGGTCGTATCGGTATCTATGAATTGGTGCCGCTCAACGAAGTGATGCGCCAATTGATCCACGATCGCGCTTCAGAGAGCAAGTTGGTTGCGGAAGCACGCAAGCTCGGCCCCAGCATCCGTGATGATGGCGTAGAGAAAGTACTAGCGGGTAGGACCTCCCTTGAGGAAGTACTACGAGTTACGCAGGAGTCCTGATTGTGGCAGCTTTTGAGTATACAGCGCTGGCAGCATCCGGCCGCAAGAGTCGCGGTACGCTCGAGGCGGATAGCGCGCGCGCTGCGCGGCAGCAACTGCGCGCGAAAGGCATGGTGCCCCTGGAAGTCAGTGCAGCTACCGAGAAAGAAGAGAAGGGCGGCGCCAGCTTTCTATCTGGTAGCCCTGGGCTGAGTGTTAAAAACCTGGCCCTGCTAACTCGTCAGATGTCCACCTTGCTTCGAGCGGGAATTCCCCTGGAAGAAACCCTAGGGGCCATTGCCAACCAGACACGCAACCAAAAAATCAAACGCGTGGTATTGGCTGTTCGGGGCAAAATTCTTGAAGGGCACAGTTTCGCCTTGGCCCTGAGCAGTTTTCCACGGGCATTCCCCAAACTCTATCGCGCTACGGTTGAAGCAGGGGAGCACTCTGGTCATTTGGATGCGGTGCTGGATCGCCTCGGTGACTACACGGAAGGGCAGCAGCAATTTCGGCAGAAGGTGCAGCTGGCTCTGATCTACCCAGTTGTTTTGGTATTTATCTGTGTATTGGTTGTAACCGGTTTGATGGTGTACGTGGTACCTGATGTTATCGAGGTATTTACCGGCACCGGGCAGGTTTTGCCGCTGGCTACCCGCATTCTGGTCTCCATGAGCGATTTTATTTCTGCCTGGGGCTGGCTGGTGCCGCCGGCACTTGGGGCGCTCATTTTTGGCGCTGTGATGATGCTGCGGCGCCCGGCAATTCGGTATCGTTTCCACCACCGTTTGCTGGAGCTGCCAATTATTGGCTGGATGATGCGAGGGACACAGAGTGCTCGCTATGTAGGGACCCTGGCGATTCTTACGGGCAGCAGTGTGCCGCTGGTTCAAGCCATGGGTATCGCCGGTGGAGTAATGACCAATACCTTCCTTAAAGACCGACTCGATGCGGCTCAAAAGAGCGTGCGCGAGGGCGGGAGCCTTCGTAAAGCCCTGGAAGATGTAGGCTATTTCCCACCGATGATGATCTATATGATCGCAAGTGGTGAATCTTCAGGCACTCTTGATGAAATGCTTCAGCGTGCGGCGGATTCGCAAGAGCAGGATTTGCAGGGTGCGGTAACTGCCTTTGTGAGCATCTTTGAACCTCTGATGCTGCTGATAATGGCTGCCATCGTGTTGTTCATCGTTATGGCTATTATGATGCCAATTCTGAGCATGAACGAATTGGTTGTTTAATGCTCAAATTAGGTGTAGGTCAAAGAGAAATTGCGTAGCTGCTTCAGGAGGTTGGTATGAAATCCTTGCGCAACAGCGCCGGCTTTACACTGCTAGAGGCGTCGAAGATTCTTGTTGGGCTGGGAGCGGCAGTTTTGCTGGGCATGTTGCTGCTTTAGGCTGGGGAATCGTGTAATTTACTGATTTGGTGACTTTTAAATAATTGGGGTCACGAAGGGTATCGTGACCCTTGGGGTTCCCAGAGTTAGAGTGAACTAGGAGAGAAAAATGAAAACCCTACGTAAAAGTGGTGGCTTTACCCTGATTGAAATTATGGTGGTGATCGTAATTCTCGGGGTGCTTGGTGCACTGGTTGTACCTAATGTTCTTGGCAAGACCGGCGAAGCTCGAATGAAAGCGGCCAGGGTTGACCTTAAAGCTATCGAGACTGCACTAGACCTTTACCGCATGGATAACTTTGTCTACCCCAGCTCTGATCAGGGCCTGATGGCACTGGTATCCCGCCCATCCGGCTTCCCCGAAGCGAAGAACTGGACTGAGCCCTACCTGAAGAAAGCGCCAAAAGATCCCTGGGGCTATGAATATCAGTACATCAGCCCAGGCAGTGCCGGTGCCTACGACCTATTCACCCTCGGTGCCGATGGCAAAGCGGGCGGTGAGGGCGAAGCTGCTGATATCTACGTTACTGACCTGTAACACCTGAAATTTGCACTTGATGTATAGCATCGGTCGAAGCCGTGGCTTTACGCTGATCGAACTGTTGGTAGTGATTGTCATCATCGCCTCTCTGGCGGGCATGGCGACTCTATCGATGGGGAATTCCGGCGGGCGCGTGTGGCAAAAAGAAGCCCAGCGCTTGTCGGCCCTTTTGCAGTTGGTTGCGGATCGAGCCCTGATTGACAAAATGCATTACGGCGTTGTTTTTGAGCAGGGCACTTATAGCGTGGTGCATTTTGAGCAAGAAACAATGACCTGGTTGCCGATAGATTCGGTTGCGTCGGGGAGGCGTGCTGCGCGTTTTGCCACCCATGAATTGCCGGAAATTGTTCGCCTTGAAGTGATAACTGAGGCGGAGCTGCCGTCGACAGAATCCACGGAATTTGCAGAAGAGACCAATGAAGATCGAGTCGTTCCGCAATTTGTTGCTCTCTCCAGTGGAGAGGTACTTCCCGTGGAAGTTGCCATGTACCTTGTTGAGAATGGCGACGACGTTCGAGGTGCGACTATTTCTTACACCAGCCTGAACGGATTGCAGCTAGAGTGGCAGGCCGATGAATTTTAAGGGTGCTCAACGCGGCTTTACCTTGATTGAGACATTGGTTGCTCTATTTATGTTCGGCATCATTGCCATCGCTGTTTTGGGGGCAATGCAGGGTAGTGTTCATAAGCAGCGGATGATGGAAGATCGCCTAGCGGCAAACTGGGTCGCCCAGCAGGTACTTTCCCAAGTTCGTGTTCAAACTCCTTGGCCCCCTATAGGCGAACAAACAGATCAGGTGACACTTGGGCAAAGGGAGTGGGAGGTGAGGGCCCGTGTGGAAGCCACCACTAATGAGCGCTTGCGCCATATTATTATTGAGGTTGGCCACCTGGACGCAGAAAACCCAACCTTGACCCTGGATGCCTGGGCGGCGGAGGAATAGCGAGTATGCCTGTACGCCTTCCCAGTCAGTCGGGCTTTACCCTCGTTGAAGTCCTTGTCGTTTTAGTTCTCGTTGCCATTATCAGTGTCGGTTGCTTCTCACTATTGGGACTCTTCTTTGACACTGAAGAGGTGGTAGATCAGAGAGCGGAACAACTGCGCCGTTTCTCCATGGCGATGTATCGCATTGACAATGATTTTCGGCAGATCACAGCTCGTGCAGTTAAGAATGCCTATAGCGGCTATGAGCACGCTCTGCGTGGTGACGAGGATGAATTGGAATTTACACGCCTTGGTGCAGCTAATCTCACCGGCGAACCTCGTGGAGAGCTATTGCGTTTGAGTTATAGCCTTGGTTACTCCGAGGACCTTGAAAGCGACTCCTTGACAATCGGTGTTGAAGGGGAGGATGAGGATATCGGCGGATTGCTACTACGCAGCCGTTGGCAGGTTCTGGATCGATCCCCAGATTCTGAGTCTATTGCCGAACCCCTTCTCATGGGGGTTGAAAGCTTGACTCTTCAATACCTGGACCCAGAGAGTGATGCCTGGGTTGCCCAGTGGCCGCCGGTTAGCAATACCAACTCCACGACCAGTGCTGATATACGTCTTCCCAAAGCGATTGAATTTGTGATTATCACCCGGCAGTACGGAGAGGTTCGCCGCGTATTCCAACTCTTGCCTGCCGAAGACTAATGGCTCTACCAGTAACCCGCCCTAGTGGCTCTCCCAGGTACTTAGACAATGACGAGTAGAGTAATACCGGTACCGATAGCACGCCAAACAGGAGTTGCTTTGATTGTTGTGCTGCTGGTAATGGTGATCGCTATTTCGGCGGTAACTCACTCTATAATGCGCGATCAAATTTCGATCTCCCGTAGTGGTGCGTTGCTTGCCAATACTCAGCTTGCTGAGTTTGTCGAAGCCGCAGAAGCCTGGACGCGTGTATCTCTGTTAGAGGACTTTGAAGAAGATCAGGATGCTAACGAAAATGTAGATCACAGTTTGGAACCCTGGGCGTTTCCCGTTCTACAATTCAATCCCGATAACGGAAAAATTCGGATGAATATCAAGGACTTACATTCATGTTTTAATGTGAATAATTTGTCCGATAGCAGTAATAGCGATCAGTTTGAGATCTTTCAGCGCCTGGTGAATAACACTACAGGGAAGTCAGATCTCGCTAAGTCAATTGCAGATTGGGTGGACGATGGCGATACCCCACGAACGTCGGGGACAGAGGATGACGGCTATTTGGGTATGGAACTCGCCCACAGAACACCGGACATAATGATCAGTGATACTTCTGAATTGTCATCGGTAGTGGATATGGAGCTGGAGGACTGGCAGAAACTGGAACCTTTCATTTGTGCCCTCCCGGAGACAGGAACCCTGGTAAATATCAACACTGCTTCTGAGGAGCTGATCGAGGCGATTGAGCCTTCCGCAAGTGTTTCCAAGTTGGTGCAACTCCGCGAGTCGGGCGGCTATATCAGTGATTCGAGTGAATATGCGGATTATGGCATTGCTAACTCGGCGCCTTTTACCTTTCAAAGCCAGCACTTTCTGGCGCGTATTGCTGTCCAACTCGGGGACGATGGAGATTACCGGCAGTATTGGGAGTCCGCCCTGGTTCGGAACAACACAGATGGCACGGTTCGGGTGCGCCAGCGCCAGCGCCGGACCTTTTCTGGTCAAATGTTGCAGGAGCTACTCGACTACGAAAGTACTGAAGAGAGTGAATAGTTAGAAATTGTATGTTTAAGAAGAAGAGTATTAACGAGATTAAAGCCCCTCCAGCGCCTCCTCAGTCGTCTATGGTTCTGCTGCGGCTGAGCGAAACTGCTGACCTGACTCTGCGCTTGCATCAGTGGCAAGAGGGTAATTGGCAACAAGTAGCCCTGGACTCAGAATTTGCTCAGGCATTTAATCCCGAATTTGAAGCTGTCGAAGAGCAGCCTGAATTCCCTCAGCTCAACCTCCCTGAGGGAGCCAAAGCGCTACTGATGGTGCCTGGTAACTGGGTATGGAGCGGCCTCGAAACTATACCTAAGGCAGCTCGTCGCCAGGCAAGTGCCATTGGTTACATGGTTGAGGAGCATTTAGCCCAGGATGTCGAGGACTTACACTTTGCCTGCAGACCCCGCACCGGTGATCTCTGCAGCGTATACGCCATTGATGTTGAAAAAATAGAAGCGCTTCACTCCCAGTTGGAGCGGCTCCAGTGGCCGCTGGCTGCTGTAGTGCCGGAGTATGAATTACTTAGCTTGATCGAAGGTGACATTCGCCTGTGGCTGGATGGTGGCCAAGCGCATATCTGGAAAGGTGTCGGGCAGGGCCTAACTGTTAATCGCGATTTTTTACAACCTCTTCTCGGTTCGCTATTAGTTGATGAAGGTGATGAACCTGAAAGCGAAGACGATTCTGAAAGCGGCGAGCCGATCGATAACAAACAGGTAGTACTGCTGGGGGCTGGCGAGCAGGATGGGCTGCTGATTGCTGAGTTGGAATCCCAGTTTGGCGATGGCTTACAGCTGAACCAGCGCTCAGCGGAAGAAGTCTTTATTGAACGGTTCAAGCTGGGGCTGCTAACAAACTTGCTAACTGGAGATTATCAGTTATCGAGTAATAAGAGCGCTGCGGCTTGGTGGATACGCCCGGCTAAAGTTGCTGCCGCTTGTTTTGTTATCCAGCTACTGTTTTTCGTTGGTGCCGGTGCTTTTTATCAGTGGAAGGGCAACCAGTCTGAAGAGCAGGCCCGGGCGATGTTTACGGAATTGTTCCCGAATACTCGACCGTCTGCCCAGATGCGCCGACAGCTTGAAGGTTTCCTGAAAGGCGCGGGTAATCAGGGTGGTGCTTTCTCTACCCAGATGCAACAGTTGAGCAAAGTCTGGATTGCTCACAAAGGGGGAGCATTAAAATTACAGTCCCTTCGTTTTGATGGCCAGCGTGGAGAAATGGTGTTGCAGCTTCAGGCAGAAAACCTGTCTGATCTCGATGCATTTGTCAGCAAGCTATCTGGCGGCGGGATCAAGGCGGACCTGTTAGGTGCGAACGAGTTGAAAAAAGGCGTTTCAGGCCGTATTCGCTTACGTTAGAGCCAGCGGTTTATATAAAGCAGCCAGGCGTAAGAAGAGATTGTGGTAGCAATATAATGAAAGAACAGATCGAACAGTGGCGCCAGAAATGGCAGGCACTTCCGCCCAATGACCAGAGAGCCTTGGGTTTGCTGAGTATATTCGGAGCCGTAATTTTTATAGTTTATGGCCTGTATTCCCCGGCAAAGGGCTTCTTTGATGAGTCTCGCTTGCGAGCGGAAGAAAATCGTGAGCTGGTTAACTGGATGGAGGGCCAGCGCCCGACGCTGGAGCGAATAAAGCCCGCAGGCGGTGGTGCTGGTAGTGCTTCTGGAACTCTTCTGCAGCGCGTTACTGGTGCGGCAAAACAAAACCAGATTGTGATTAAGCGCTTTGAGCCTGAGGGTGAAAACCGCATCCGATTGTGGATTGAAGAAGTCCGTTATCAGGATTTGCAACCCTGGTTGAATCGCCTAATGCAGGAGAAAATGGCTGTTCGCACGATTAATCTGGATGCCCTTGCCGATGAAGGTATGGTCTCCGCTCGATTGACGATCGAAGGCTAGTAACCTTCCTACTGACAGGCTCGAATATAGAACTCGGGCCTGCCTATCACCTCTTAACCGCACTCCGTCATCGACACTCCCATTCGTGCAGCCTCCCATAGAAGGAGGGCGGTTTTAGGCGGAAATGTCATCTTTAGCCCTATACTGGATTAGTAATGAGGAAAAAGGTGCCACTATGCTTTTTAAAGACATATCCACCAAGCATTTGGTAGAAGTGGCTGATATTGTCACACTTTCGAATCCCTACGAGCTGACTGTGGTAGGCCGTTATCTGTGGGGTGAAGAGATTCAAGACCCAGAAGTCTTCGATAAAACTGACTTATGCTTCCTCTCTGGTGAGCCACTTCCTAGATGCTGGCATGACAGCCGCTACCGGGATAAAGAGGTTCGCAGGCTTCGTTGCGGCACTCACGCTTCAGAGGATGGCGACTACTATCAGGGTGCTTGAATTTATAGTTTTACCAAATGGTACGGTGGTCGACTAGATTTTGCCAATGACTTACCAGTTGCCCTCAAGCACTGTACAATGCGCGCCAATTTTTTAAGCGAATGCACGCATGACATTTGAGCAGTTTGAAGAGTATTCCCTGTGGTTGGGAATCGGTGCACTAATTCTATTTATGGTGTTTATTGTTTGGAACCTGGCAAAAGACTCCAAGGCTGGTAGATTTGGGACGTTTATTCTGTTCCTTGCTCTGGGGCTTGGATTGCTGGGATTTCTAATAAAGACCGTTTTGGTTGAAGTACTCGGGATAGGCTAGGGAGCTTCAATGGCACCGGATACCCAGTCTCTCAGGGAAGGTCGCAATGTCTATATTTGATCGCCCTGAACTTAAGGTTCAAAAAGACAGACGTATTTGCCGCGCAACTGACATGCGTATCGCCAAATATACCCGGCGCGGCATGGTGCTCTCCCTTTTTGCATTTCTGATCGCAGCCTCTATTGGAGATATGCGCCTAGAAGCTCCGCGCCTGTTATTAACAATGGGAATCGGCCTGGTAGTACTAACCCTGATTAGGGGCTACTACGTTTTTCGCTTCGACCACCTGTATGGCTCGGGACCAAATCGTTGGCGCAATCGTTACTTTCTGTTCTCGATTATCGGCTCAGCCTGGTGGGGCATTACCTTATTTTACTTTGTCTACTTAATGGGGTTTGCGCCTGAGACCCACTTCCTGTGGATCTATTCGGTAATCTTTTGCTCCAGTGTTACCACCGTATTTTCTCCCTACCATCGTTTCCTGACTTGGTTCACCGCAACCTCACTACTGCCAGCAGCGCTAATGGCACTGTTCTCGGGCATGATTCTGGGGACCATCTACGGAACTCTCACCCTCGCTTTTATTTGGCTGACTGCCCACCAGGGCCGTCGTGAATCGGAGAACTATTGGGAGCGTTTGTCTGCGATGCAGGAACTGCAACAAAGAGCGAGTAGCCTGGCTGCAGCCCGCAAACACTCTGAAGCTGCAGTTGAACTGACCAATGAGTTTATTGCCAATATCGGCCAGGAATTCCGCAGTCAGCTGTCTGACTCCCTCGGCGCTCTGGCACTGCTGGAAGCTGAGCCATTAAGCGAGCGACAGCGGGAATGGGTGGAGCTGGCCAAGGCCGCCAGTAGTCAGCAGCTAAAACTGGTTGATAATGTAGGGTTGTTTACCCGTGTGGCTCGGAAGGATATCCGATTGCGCCAGGGGCCCTTTAACCTGGTCAAGACAGTAGAAAAGTCATTCAAGTTTGCAGCGAGGGCGGCCCATAGTCAGGAATTGGAGTTCAACTTCCAGATTGATGACAACCTCCCTGTGATGGTGACAGGAGATAATCGCAAAACGGCCCAGCTGATTCGCAATCTGGTGGACTCCGCTACAGGCATTGCCCAAAGAGGCGAGCTGTGGGGTGAGGTATCTTATAACCCGATCACCACAGTAGAGGGGCAACTCTCGATCACCTTAATGGATGATGGGCGTGGAGAAATTTTACCGGATGAGAGCGAGCTTTTCGGTGCCTTCTCCCGTATGGATACCACTCAGGTTACTACTGGCCTTGGGCTGTCGATAGCTAAAGGTTTAGCTGAAGCGATGGGCGGTTATCTACAGCTGCATTCAACCCCAGATGGCAACCGCTATCAGGTGGTGATCAAGTATTCCACCGAGCCAAACCAACGAACCTACCTCACACCGGACAGAAAGTTACAGGATATTGAAGTCCTGTTAATTCATCAGAAAGGCCTATTTATTTCAGGTTTGGTGCAGGTGCTGCGTTCTTTTGGGATGGATGTAAAGTCCATCCGCTGGTGTGAAGGTTGTGAGTGCGAAGTCCAGCAGCTGCTTCGCCAAGCGGTAGAACGCAACCAATTGGTAATGATGGCACCGGCAATGGGGGATTCGACTCTTTTCGAATCCATTACGCCTTTCTTTGAAGAGTCCCAAGAAGCAAGTGATAAAGAGAGTCGCCTGGTATGCCTGGGCGGCTTTGGCCAGAAAAGTGAGTTTGCTCACCTGCAGCAACTCTTACCATCGGCACAGTATCTGAGTCGACCGGTGACCCGTAAAGAACTGCACGATGCGTTAGTGGGATTACTGTTTGGCGGTGCGAAAAGAAGTTGTCGAAGAGTGGTTACCGGTGGGGCGGATCAGCCGCGTCACTACTCTTTGTTGTTGGTGGAGGAGTCTAGGCCTCATCAATGGGTGACTGAAGAAATGCTTCAGGCCCTGGGTTACCAGGTAGATATAGCGGTAGATGCGGATGATGCTTTAGTTCGCTTGTCTGAAGGTCATTATGATTTGGTGTTAGTGGACTGCCAGCAAAATACTGATCATAGTGCGCAGATTATCGAGATACTGCGTCGCTGGGAGTCTGAGCACCGCCCGGATGATCGCCTGCCTATTGTTGCTGTAACCAGCACTACTGAAGAGCAATTTGAGGGCCGTTGCCTGGCAGCAGGTATGGATGATTTTCTGACTAAGCCTCTGAGCAAGGATCTTCTTCGGGAAACCTTGGCGCGTTGGCTGGGTAGTGCTTAGCTTACTGA
Source organism: Microbulbifer maximicatervae (SeqCode) (assembly GCF_052466985.1). NCBI lineage: Bacteria > Pseudomonadati > Pseudomonadota > Gammaproteobacteria > Cellvibrionales > Microbulbiferaceae > Microbulbifer > Microbulbifer maximicatervae (SeqCode). Next base: position 1,323,644 of record NZ_CP174298.1, on the reverse strand, counting down.
TCTTGCTTTGATATTCGATAAAAAAACCGCACTTCAGTGCGGTTTTTTTATTTCCCATTTACTCAAGGTGGGCGTCTTGTGGCTTTGGAAGTTGAGAAAAGTGCTATTCCAAAGCCTCATTATCAGTCGCTATTGAAATGATCGGCACCGAGAAACGGTTTTTGGTTAGGGAAATAGGAATGGCCGCAGCAAATGCTGCGGCATTCGACAAAGTGTGGGTTAGAACTCGTAGCGAATTCCCATACGAGCACTCCATAGAGAGGCATCGGTCACTCGGGTTTGCCCCGCTGGATCCAGGAATTCCTCAAATACGTAGCGCCCTTGGTCATCGATACTGGCCGTTACCGCTGACTGATAGCGAGGGAATCCGCCCTCATACATAACACCCCATTCGTCATTCAGTAGGTTGCCCAGGTTTTCAATAACAAAGTACGCATTAACCCGGTCTTCCGCGCGCCACCCCGGTAGTTGTTGGTCGATACGCAAATCGAACTTGGTCCACCAATCACTGTTAAGTGAATTGCGTTCCATAGTCCCGCTATCCAGGTCTTCAGAGTCAACCCAGGCGAAGAAGGCCTCAGTATCGAAGTCATCTGCAAATACAACATTGGCATCATCGGTGCCCGTGGGTACGTAGAGTAGGCCTCGACCCCAGCCCGCATCACCAAAGATCTGATCACCAAACGTGTAGCTGTAAGGAATGCCTTCATTGGCAGAACCAAACAAGGTGAATCGTGTTTCGTAGCCTGAGAAAAACTCTTGGGTGTAATCCAACTTCAAAGTGAAGCGATGGGGAACTACATAGTTTGATGTTGCAGTGCCTGGATTCTGTACATCAGCGGTAGCGATTTTGGTGTAATTGGAGTAAGCCACTGAGCTGGTCATGGGGTTAACATCTTCAGCTTCGGTGAAGGCATAGCCAAGGGCAATACTCAGGCCAAAATCAAAAGACTTGCTGAGGCCGAGAGAAAGTACGCTGGAATAACCGGAGTCGCCATCCACATTGGTCAGCATGAAGTCTTCGCTGCGACCATTGGCACTGCCGTAAATCGGGCGCCCATCAGCAGTCGAGTCAACTTGCTCAAGAGAGATATCTTGAATAATTGCGGCATCTTGATAATCGCTGTACAAATAGTCTATAGATGCTAAATAACCGGATTCAAATTCGTAGCTACCGCCGATTGCATACTTCCAGATGGATGGCAGTTCAAAATCTGGATCCATCAGGTTGACCCCACCTACAGAACCATCACTACTTGCGACCATATCATAGAGGTCTTGTGGGATTTCATAGATCGGATCGCCGTTATTGGTCCAATCCATATCAAATAGGGGGGTGCCGCTTCTATCTTGGGCTTCGATTTGCAGAACACCATTATTTGAGTAGTTATTGGAAATCCATACATTGGGATTCCCACCGGAGTAAAGGCCGATACCACCGTGTAACTCCAGGCTATCGTTAAGGTTCCAGCTTAGGCCCAGGCGGGGCTGTAACAGGTCCAGGCCATCCATATTGTGCTGGTTGGAAAAGCCATAAGTAGAGGTTATGTCTGCGTTAGCTACTGGCTTGTCATCACTGCTATAGCGGTCGTAGCGCAGTCCCGCAACCACTGTCAGGTCCAGATTTGCGAAGGTGTATTCGTCCTGTGCGTAGAGTGTATCGATGCTGTAACTGAATTCAGCGGCGGCGTCTAAAATATGGTTGGAGCCAGCTGCATTCTCATAAGTAATACGGTTGGCAGTCCCAGCTTCAAAATCTTCGATGCTATCGAAACGGTATTCTCCTGCAGCCTCCTGTATAAACAGGTTGTAGACCTCGAAGTTTTCATGTTCATAGCCGGCGGTTATGTTGTGTTCACCCAACAGCAATTTACCGGCGAGCTTAAATGTCAGGTTTTCATAGCTCAGCTTGTTGGCATGGCGAGAATCATCAGCACCTAGATAGACTGTCGCACGGGAGTCATTGCCGTCGTTGTCATGATCGTTGTAAGTGGTGATTTGAACTTCACCAAAATCAGTTCCGCCCAGGGAGTTTTGGCGGTTGTCCAAATCGGAGTAGCCAATTTTCATCTCTGTAGAAAATATGTCACTCCAATCAGAGAAAAGCTGTGCCACATAGGAGTTTAATTCGGCTCCGCGCTTGTAGTAGTGGTTGGACAATTCCAGCTCATCGGGGTCACTGTCGGCCTCGGCTATAGAGAAACCGTCGTTGTAGTTGTAAGTAAATGCAGCGCGGTGGTCGTCAGAGATATTCCAATCAAGTTTCACCAATAGCTTTTCGTCTTCTTCTGGAATACTGGTGGGTAGGCTTCCTGGATTGTAGCCATAGACTTCGTTTGAAATACGAACAATCTCATCGAGCTGCTCCTGGGAAACCCCCTGGACTTCGGTGGCAGAACTACTCCCTGCCGGCCCCCGGTCAAAAGTGGCAACGCCTTCCAGCTTTTCATAGGCAGCAAAGAAAAAGAGTTTATCTTCGATAATGGCTCCACCGAGAGTTGCGTTGTAGCGCTTCTCATCAAAGCTGGCCACATCGATATCGTCACCTTCCAGGGAGTCACCACGGAAACCATCATCGGTGTAGTCGTAGAAAAATGAACCATGCCACTCATTGGTGCCGGACTTGGTCACTGCGTTGATATTACAAGCGCTGAAACCGCCGTACTGAACATCGAACGGCGCCAGTTCGACGGCGACATGATCGATAGCATCATACGAGAACGGCATACGTTCAGTGGGGTAGCCATTGCTATTCAGGCCGAAGTTGTCATTCATGCGTACGCCATCAACCGTAAGGCTATTGAAGCGAGGGTTGGCGCCGGCGCACTGGATAGCATCAACATTGGCTTCATCCACATAAACTCGTGGATCGAGACGTAGCACATCCTTGATATCGCGATTAATGGAAGGGGCGCTGGCAAGGTCGTCACTGTTAAAGTGCGAAGATGGACCTACAGCTAAGCGGGAGGTGCTGAGCGCTTGTCCTAATACGGTTACTTCTTCCAGATTGCTAGTGCCGAGGGTTAGGCTCAGAGGGAGGATATCACCAACGGAAAGGTAGATATCTTCAATAACTCGCTGGCCTTCCTCGGAATCGATGGTGACGGTGTAGGGGCCACCCACTCGCAGGCCACTCAGGTTAAATTGCCCCGCGTCGCTGACTTCTACTTCACGGCGGCTATTGGAGGGGGTGTGAACCACTGTTACAGTCGCATTGGTAATTGCTTGACCGTTGCTTGCGGAAATAGAGCCGCGAATGCCGGCTGCAGTTTCCTGTGCCTGAGATACCTGCGCCATACTGGCAACAGAAATAATTGCCGCAGATAGTAATACGCGCGGGAACAGAGAAGGTTTCATAGGGTTTTCCTGGTCTAAAGAATTGCCAACTCAAGTGGCCCAAGTAGTTATCGAGTTTTGCTCTTGCAACTTAGGTTCCAAGTTCCAATGGAGACTGTTATGTGATTTTTATTGGGTACCGTCTAAGAGCTGAAGCGATTATGTAGTGCACATATAAATAAATTATTACAGCCGTGAACTTGTCACATACTGGCGTTAAAGTACGCAGCAAATTCACTCTGGCGGACATGCCCAATGAGCATACGATTGATAATTGCCCGTATAGCAGTTGCACTATTCGGACTCACAGCTATGACACAAGCACACGCTTGGGGAGATGATGGTCACAGGGTCGTTGGAGAAATTGCATGGCATTACCTGGACCCGGAGGTAGCCGCCGAAATAGAGTTGCTCCTTGATGAAGTCGGTGAGCCGCACCTAGCTGAATCCACAACTTGGGCTGATCGAATTAGGTCTGATGAGACTTATAACTGGGCTGCGCCGCTTCACTATATAAACTTGTCTCGAGACTGGTCTGCTTATGTTGAGGAGCGGGATTGCCCAGCTGCAGGATGCATATTGAAGGCGATTCAAAGATATCAGGAAGTATTGGCCGATCGCTCGCGCACCAAGACGGAGCGTGCAGAAGCACTGATGTTTATTGCCCACTTTGTTGGCGACCTTCATCAGCCATTACATACCGGATTATTTTCAGATAAAGGAGGTAATGATGTGGAAGTCCAATTCTATGGGGTCGAAACGAATTTACACGCGCTCTGGGACATCCATATGGTCGCCCGTTTGTTTTTAGACTGGCAAGATTATGCTCAGGAGCAAACGGATAAAATTAGTGCGGCTGAGAGGCAGATCTGGCAGTCTACCTCGGCCGAAGTTTGGGCCCGGGAGTCTCATCACTTAGCCCATGGTCTCGCCTATACCAGCGAAACACAACTTGGGGAAAAGTACTTTCTGCGCTGTCAGGACTCCCTTGAAAAGCGTTTGCAGCAGGGGGGAGTTCGCCTGGCCTCTGTTCTAAACAGTGTACTTGGTAACCCTGCGATCGATGTGGCTAATAAGTAAATTCTTTCTTGGGGCTCGCCTCAGTCTACGCCATTGATGTGGTGAGCCAAAAGTGAAGCTTCAAAATCAGTCGAATTATCCTCTTTTATCTTTGTTTTCTTGATGTCTATTGGTTAATTAATTGGAATGTCATCAATTTGTCCGATAAGCAGTCGGTAATTGCCTAGAACTGTAGATATGTAAAGTTATCTATTTCGAAAGATAGCTGAAATTTGCAATCATTATCCCCATTTAAATGTTTGCTCAAGTAGCTCGTGAGTAATGCGATTGAGCAGGTTGGAGAGGGAAAGTTAAAGGCGATTGTGGATGAGAGAAAGGATCTTTAGAGTAGCTTTCCCTCAGCCTTTTGAGTCTTCCTTGTACAGCTATGCCTATAAAAGGAATCCTTTATGCGGGAGTTTTTAGTATGTGAGTTCTCTTATGGTTGTTGTTTTGTAATTTCCTATTAATTTTCATGATTCAACTATATTTGGTGATAAGCAAATAATATCTAATAACTGCTTTATATCTTTTCATATCTTGAGTTTTATTATGGGCCCATTGGGTTGTTTGCGATTCTCTGATAAATTTTAGAGGATACATAACTCCTATTTTACTTTGCCTCTCAGTTACCCCTTCACTTCAGCTTGAAATATTTCCCGTGTTGACACGGTAGTACCAGATTTGGTATCAAATAATCTCGAGTTATATAGAAAGTCTGTCAATTTTCATTAGGTCCTGAGTAATAAAAATAATAATTCAGTGGCTTTAGCGATGAATTGAAAGAGTTCTTGAATTGTCAAAATATTAAATAACAATTTTGGCAAAAAATTTCATAGTCGTTATGGAGGATGTGGGCGATGAGCGGAAGAGGTTTTAATCCTAGGGCGTGTGGAGGATACTTTGCAGGTATTTGTTTTGTATCCAGTTTGAGGTCATACGGTTCTCTTTTTTCCAGGTTTTACGCGCAGTGGTGGAATAATGGTGGGGTGGAAAGTTCTCTGGGTAGAACATGGAATGGTCACACGGCATTAATATCAGGTCACAATGGTGTTATCGATACTATTGTAGGTTGGGACCCCAACAGTTCTTGGGATGCATTTAAAGGCTCAGTGGGCGGGCGTCACAATAGTATGAGGCCTATTGCTGGTCGTTGGCGTGATGATACAGGGATGAATGCAGACCCAACAGCTCAGTATTATGGCCTGCAAGTTAGCCAGACACAGCATGGTAATTTCAGAGATTTTTTGCAGCAAGATCTTTTGGGTACCCAGGGTTTCGGGCCCCACCTCAATAATATCGGAGTCTCATACCATTATGCATTTGCCCCAGGAAAGTGGATGGAGCGTTTGAGTTCCCTTGAGGGGAATAATAATGGTCAGCTGCAAGTCATTTCCAACTGTTCAGATGCTGCCTTCCATGTGCTTGCAAGCTTTCTTTATGAGTGGCGAAAGGCAAATCTGGTAACCGAACTGGCATCTTTCATGAATAATGGGGATGAGAAAAATAAAAATATGTCCCAGGGACGCTTGATGCAGTGGTCAAGCCAGATGGGGCCGTAGAACAAATATACTTGTCTGGTTGATGGGTGGTGTAACCGAATTAAAGTTACACCACCCAATTGTTAAGCAAGAGGTTAGTCTTAATAAATTATTTTTTGCGTAAGCCAAGTAATCAATAATTTGTTAGGCTGAAAGCTGGATCTAGGGAACTTCAATCCCCTTAGAGGCGGTCCATATTCTATACCACTGCTCTCTACTCAAGTTGAGTTTCAGGCTTTCTATCGCCGACTGAACGCGCTCAATTTTTCCCGACCCCATAATTGCTAGGGGCTTGGAGGGAAAGCGTCGTACCCACGCATAGATTACCTGGTCAATACTGGCTGCCCCGATTTCCTCCTTGATATCTTCCAGGGTGATTCGTAACCGTGTTGCCTGGGTGCTTGATCCACTAAAAACTTCCCCTCCAGCTAAGCAGGACCAAGCCATAGGATGAATTCTATATTGCTGCAGTTGATCCAGAGTTCCATCCTCTGCAGCGCTAAAATTGATAGGATTAATCTCGACCTGATTTGTCACCAGTGGTGAACTCAGGCGGGACTGCAACAAATCAAATTGCTGGGAGGTAAAGTTGGAAACGCCGAAATGTAATACCTTACCGGACTTCTGCAGTTCGGCGAATGTGCTGGCAATTTCATCTGCATCCATCAAAACATCAGGTCGATGAAGAAGCAGGATGTCGATGTGCTCTACACCGAGGTGGGCTAAGGAGTTATTAACCGAGTGCTGAATATGTTCAGCGCTGGAGTCATAGTACTTAACTTTCCTGTTTGGATATTTTTCAGAAAGCAATTTGATATTGCATTTGGTGACAATCTCGATGTGATTGCGAACAGATCTATCCAGCTTAAGGGCCTCGCCGAATAACTGTTCGCAGGAGTAATCTCCGTAAATATCAGCATGATCTACGGTGGTAACCCCTTTATCTATATGTTGCTTTAGGAATGTCAGGCGCTCCTGAGGGCTTAAATTCCAATCACTCACACGCCAGTAGCCTTGGACCAACTCTGACAGTTCTGGTCCTTTTGGAGAAGCTAGCACTCTATTAACCACTGAATACCTACCTGATCGAAAAGCATTAGGGTATTCCTGTTCCTGTTGATACTCAACGCCTAAAGTAGAAGGGTAGGCAGCCCAAAGTCGCCATCGGTGTCATAAATGTCATTGAGTCATGTTGATCGTTGAGCTAGCTGACAACTGAAACCGGAGCAACTTTAGAGTCATTTCTCAATGCCCTGATGTTCTGAGGATCACTAAAGAGGCTTGGGCTTTTACCTTCACAGGAGTACCGCATGGTTAGTACCGAGGAAAAAGTTTCCGGCTGGTTGATAATTACTTACTCAATTTTGATGTTATTGATATCCAGCGCAATATTGTTATTCCTATACGCAGTTTTTGGGAATTCAATTTTAAGTATGCCATTCAATATATTCAGTCTTATGGGGTTGATGATAATACTGTTTGCGTCTTTGAATATTTTGGGGGTCTTTGCTGGCATTGCTGTCCTTTTGGATAAAAGGTATGCCCCAGAATTAGCTTTAATATTTTCAACAGTGAGTGTACTAAATGTTCCGCTGGGCACCTTGGTCGGCGGTTTCTATTTATGGCTATATATTCGTAAATATAAATAGCTCTTTTTGATGTTTGCAAAGCCTGTCTACTGTTAACAAGAGTCATTTTATCTCTGTAATAAATGCTGATTTTAACTTCGAGATGTGCATAGGCTTTGGTTCTCTAAGTGGTACGCAAATAAATTACGATAGAAATAATTGAGAACAGGCAACTCAAGTAGTTGTTTTAGCAGTCATCATGATTAACAATAGTGCCAGCGATATGTACACGATAGCTTTGGCAATAGCCAAAAAGAAATAAACAACAATAATGTAGTAGGTGTACGCATATGGAACTGGAAGTCTTGCGCCGGAGCTTTAAGCTCTTGTCTCTTTTTTTGGTACTAAATGTCATTCAAGGATGTTCTGAGCCTCCACAGGATAGTGAAAAAAGCCGGGCAATTTTGACCCAAAGAGCGCTGTCTCTTGCGCCCACTGATCCGGAAATCGCTGAAATATATACTCGCACTTGCCGCAGCTGTCACAGCACTGGCGCCAGCGCCGCACCCCTTACCGGAGATTTGGCCAACTGGAAGCCCCGTATGGAGAAGGGGATGGATGTGTTGGTGGAAAATGCGATCAATGGGTTCCAGGGTATGCCGCCACTAGGCCTTTGTTTTGAGTGCTCCCCCGAGCAGTTTGAACAGTTGATTGTTTTTATGGCTACAGCGGAGTAAAGGATATGGGGTTCAATCGTCGCCAGTTTATTAATTCTATTGCGATCGGCTCCGCATCATTAGCGGCCGCGCCCATCTCATCAGTTGCACGCACCTTATTGCAAGCTGCAGCCCCACCGACAAAAAAAGCGGGTGTTCGATGGCGGAACTGGTCTGGTTCACAAGAGTGTCTGCCGGCCCATCGTCTGGCACCCAAAGATATTCCTGCACTGCAAACGATAATTGCGGAAGCGCAAGGTACGGTCAGGGCGGTAGGTGCGGGTCACTCCTTCACTGCACTGGTACCCACTGACGACACAATTATTTCATTGGGCCGCATTACTGGCGTCGCCGACCACGATTCCGACAAGGTCCAGGCGACAATCTACGCTGGCACCCGTGTAGCAGACATTGGCCAACCCTTAGAGGATATCGGTCAAGCGCTGATTAACCAACCAGATATCGATGAGCAGACTTTAGGTGGTTGCCTGGCAACCGCGACCCATGGAACCGGTGCAGGCTTGGGTTGTATGTCCAGCTATGCAACGGGTATGGAACTGGTGACCGCAGGAGGAGATACGCTCTGGTGTGATGGTGAGCAAAACCCCGAGGTGTTCGCGGCAGCGCAAGTATCCCTTGGCAGCCTGGGTATGGTGACCAAGGTGCGTATGCAGAACCAGCCCAGCTACCGTTTGCGGCGTGAATCTTGGGTAGCGCCCCTGGAAGAGGTGTTGGATCAGGCTCCAGCACTGGCAGAGGCCAATCGGAACTTTGAATTTTACTATATCCCGTTTTCTGGGATGTGCATGGCTGATTCCCACCAGCCGACCACAGAGGAAATCTTCTCTACGGAGCGGGAAGATACTAATGAAGCAGTAATGACCCTGAAATCTGTGCGGGACTGGCTGGGTTGGTCACCGAAGTTGCGTCAGTTTGCGCTGCAAAATGCGATGGAAGATATCGAGAGGGAAGTCGTTGTCGAGTCCTCCTGGCGGAATTACGCCAGTGAGCGAAACGTACGTTTCAATGAAATGGAGTATCACTTGCCCCGTGAGGACGGTTTGAAAGCCTTCGCGGAAATACGTCGAGCGATTGAGGAAAATAACCTGGATGTTTTCTTCCCTATCGAGGTGCGTTTCGTTAAAGCTGACGATATCTGGCTGAGCCCGTTTTATAAGCAAGATTCCGTATCCATCGCCATACACCGCTACTTTGAAGAGGACCACCTACCGCTGTTCCAGGCCATTGAGCCCATTATGCGCAAATATGGGGGCCGCCCGCACTGGGGCAAGTTAAACAAGCTACAAGGCTCGGACTTTGCCGAGCTCTACCCTCAGTGGCAGGATTTTCTTGAGGTTCGCCGAGAGCTAGACCCCAGTGGTAAGTTCTTAAACCCCTATCTGAAAACGCTTTTTACCTGAGCAACGCTGCTCAGCAGTGAACCCTCAAAGAGGAAAGCACAATGGATATCAAGCGACGAAAGCTAATACTAGGTGGGGTCGCGTTAGGAGCGGTGGCAAGTGTCGCCGTTCTTCGCCCTAAAGCGCAAGGGCAGGGAGGGCACAGCAAATACTTCTCCAGTGTTTCTAAAGCTCTGGATAATGCCAGCTTTTCTGGTCCCACCTTAGTCGTAGACCTGGAGAATCTGCAAAAGAACGCCGATATATTAGCCGGCCACCTCAGAGGTCACTATGACTACCGGGTAGTGGCTAAATCTTTGCCCTCGCTAAACCTGCTGGATGCTATTACTCAGCGAACAAATACCAATCGCATTATGGTATTCCAGCTGCCATTTCTACAGCAACTGGTTAAATCTTATCCAGCGAGTGATATTTTGCTGGGGAAACCTCTCCCGATTACTGCGGCAAAGGCCTTTTATTTTGGCACTAAGGCGGAGCATTTTGATCCTACGCGGCAGTTACAGTGGCTGGTTGACAGCCCCCGCAGACTTAATCAGTACGCCGATCTGGCACGATCGCTCAAACAATCCTTGCGAATTAATATCGAGATTGATGTAGGCCTACACCGGGGTGGCATTGCCAGTGCGGAAGATCTCTCCGCGATGCTCGCTATCATTCAGCGGGAACCTTATTTGGAATTTTCCGGTTTTATGGGTTACGACGCCCACGCCGCAAAAATGCCAGGTGTTCTCGGTGGACCTGAAAAGGCAATCACTCGGGGGTTGGATATTTACCAAAGCAGGGTGGAGCAAGCTAAGATCCAGCTGGGAAGTGCATTCCCGAAGGCGGCCACTTTGAACGCTGCCGGTAGCCCAACCTACCAACTGTACAAATCCCGAGCAGACTGGGCTCCCTGTAACGAGATTGCCGCTGGCTCGTGCCTGGTTAAACCGGTGGGCTTTGATATTCCCACTCTGTCTGATCATTTACCAGCGGCGTATATCGCAAGTCCGGTATTGAAGAAATTGTCACAGACACAGATACCCGGCATAGAAGGGCTCACCGGACCCTTTAGTTGGTTGAACCCAAATCGGGAGTATAGCTTCTTTATATCTGGCGGCTATTGGAAGGCGGAGCCAGAATCACCAAAAGGTCTATCGATCAACCCCATCTATGGCCGCTCCAGCAACCAAGAAATGCTGAATGGCTCAAAAAAGGTACTGCTGAATGAAGACGACTGGGTCTTTCTCCGGCCCACACAGAGTGAGTCCGTGTTCCTGCAGTTTGGTGATATTGCGGTCTATAGCAAAGGCGAGATAGTGGATCTCTGGCCGGTAATGAGTAATTCCTGAGGGTTCAACCCCTGCTACGGGGTAAGTACAAATTTGTTTAATAGACGTACTGACCATAGTGGCGGGCAAACAACAAGTCTTGGAGATATTGATGATCTATGAAGTTGTTTTGGTGTTAAACACGATTTGGTTTCTGATGGGATTTAACGTTTTCTCTTTGAGGAACCATATATTTGCGAAGTTACTGGTACCCAGGGAACAAAGGGATACCCCCGTATTTAATATCTTGGCAGAATCAGGAAAATTTCTGGGTGGTTTTAACCTGTCGTTGGCGCTACTCAATATACTACTGCTAATCAGCCCCTCAGTATTTGCTACGGAGGTGCAACGCGCTACGTTGCTGCTGGTGTTTGCTGTCACTCACGGAACACAGTTTATTTACAATGTCCCGGTAGCCCTACAAAACCGAAAAGGTGAAGGGCCGTGGCAAGTTAAAGGCGTGATGCGTTTTATTTTTATCACTGACTTTATAATGATGTCACTGAATCTAATAGCCGCACTTTGGATACTCCTCTGAATTTTAAACCCTATAAAATTCGGCCACGATACTTGTTGTGGCCGATAATGATCAGCATGCCAAATCAGTAGTGAGAATGTCATTGTTAAAATCGATGGGCGAACTTTAATTTCTACAGAAAACGTCGGCGTATAATGTCTCTATTGCAGTTATTGGGTCAAACTAAATAGGTACCTAATAATGTGTCGGCGGTGCTTATAATTGGTTCTCGCCGGACAAAATTTGAGTCATTTCTTACGGCGCAGTACACAGGTGATTGTGTCCTCAGGATTGCTGATATTATATTCAGGGCATGGGAGGGATTGTTAGTTTTCCCCCAGTTTAACTATTTGCTTATCTGATTTCAGGCAGATAGTTTCCCTCGCTTTCCAAGTTTATAAGTTGACAACTAGTTGCTAACGGAATTTCCTCAATTATAGGGACGACATAATGTACTTTAGAGTTAGTTCTGCGGGGTATGATATTTCAGGCGATATTGATTGGTTTGCGAGCTCTAAGCCTTTCAATCCTCCACAAGGGATTGTGCATAGATCACTGCATAACCAGGCAGGAGTTATAGGTCCACTGCCAGGAGATATGGCTCGCTCCACAATGGGGCTAATTAGCGGTGATTTGGGAGCAATAATTGGGGATCGAGATTCTGGATTGGGGCGCAGCTGGGAGAGACTTCACCTAATTGGAGTAAGCGCGGGTATTTTACATGAACGCCGTTACTCTAATTACAATACGATCATTGGCAGTCATGGTCTCAATACTGCGATGATCCCCTTTGAGGGTATTGCGAACTGGGTCTTAAACCAAAATCGTAAATTTTTCTATATTGTCAATGTGGACAAACAAAAAGTACTTAACTTTACGGATCGAAATGGAAGCGTCAGAGTAGAATCTGTACCCACGAAGCTCCGTCAGGCCATCACATATACATCGGAGCTGGACCCTAATATTTGGATTACTATACGGCAAGAACACCATGACTCTCGGACAGCAAGTTTAGCTGATAATCAAGCTATTGATTACAGTGCAAGTATTACTGATGAGCTGAAAATGAAGAAAAGTAATTGGGAGCGTATTCGGGGTCGAATAGCCGCCATTGATCAACAGATTATAGATTGCCAAAATAATGCTCGCTGGAATCTGATAGACCTTTGACTTCTTGCTGATAATCATGTTGAAAACAATAAGTTGATTATATAGTTTGTGATTAATTATGGTAACTTTGCGAATTAAGGCGGCCCGATTCTCTAGAGTTTAACTAGATTAATGAATTAGTATAAAAGGAGCTCATATATTACTTCTCCGCGCATAACCAAGTAACCGATAAATAGCAGGCTAAATCGCCGATATTTCAATGGTCACTCTTAGAGTCACCTACTTTGACTTAAGTGTTGAGCAACATGCGATTCAGTGGGCGTGATAGGATAGCTAATAAGGGCCGTTCACTAAACTTAGTAGGTATCTAAAATTAACCAACCAAGTAGTACTTAAACTGGTATGCAAATACCTTATATATGTTAGACAGAATAATATGACCAAATATCAACAATATGTTAATATTTTCATGAATTCCTAGAATGCTTATAGGTAGCCTACGAGCATCTGGTAGTAATTGAGATGGATAAGGGCTGGCGATGTCGTACGATCCTGTGACTTGGTTCAGGATATCGAAAAGCTCATCCATGAAGTATCATTTGGGTTTATTGAGTATGAGAATTCTAAAGATTTTGGTCATATCGGGCTCGATTCTGTTCACTGGTTGTACAGTTTTTCTTGGAGAGCCGGACACTAGAGTTAAGCGATTTGGTGATTGGGAGCTTTGCACAAAGCTGGCCGATAAAACTTTTAAATATCATTCTCAATGGCACTGGGCTATAGCCAATGAGATTAAGGCTAGGGATTTGGGGGCTTCACAGAGATGTAAGTCAACGTATACCGCAAGGATGAATCGTTTTACAGCTAGGAGTGTGATTAAGTCTGTTTCATTTGAGGATGCCTTGAACCATAATTTTGACTAATTCCAATACATGCCAGCTATCAAGCGCCCTTTATTTGTAGTTGACGATGGCTGGCAATACCTGCTATATGGACTTGTGTACCTCTTTCAAATCAAGTTACTTAAAAGCGTGATTGGATAGCCTTATACTGGGGAGTAGGGCTGTATTGTTGTTTCAACAGCACCCAGTAATAGCTTCTTAGGCAGTAGGAAAAACATGACCCGGATGGCATAGCTGTGCCGGGCCTTTAACTTATTAAGGCCTATAGCTTGATTACATGGTGCTGTGCAGGTAGAAGCCATCTTTCTAGTGATTGACAAGCTTGCTTTGGTATTCTGCTTTACGCTAGTTTGATTAGCAATGGATAGAATGGTTGATCTATATATTCACTAGGAATGTTTTTTTTCGCTTTTACTTATTCCAGTAATGGGTTAGTTATGTGCATTTAATCAATTATCGTTGGATGCTAATCATATTTTATGAGTAGGGTTTCAGAGGTGTTCTGGTAAAGTTGCCCTTTGATGTTGTGAGGCTTGAAGTTACTATTTATCTTTGAAGTAATTCAACTCGACTCTTTTTCCTATATCTTTGACATATAACTGTGAGACTCTTCACAGAAGGTAGTGTGCCATCGAATGGTACTTCAGCTCATTTGCTTAAGGATATAGTTGATATGGTGATTACATCGATGTTTAAGCATGCTCGGTTAGTTCTTCTATTTGTTGCCTTGCTTTCCAATATGACGGTTGGAGAGCAAGTAAATGATATCCTGAGTATTAAAAGTAATGACACAAATTTGCATGTGGAAGTTGCAGGGCAAGATGAAGGCAAGCCTTTATTGCTATTTTTACATGGGGGGCCTGGGGATGTGGAGTTGGGGTTGGTTCCATTTCAGGTAAAAATTGGCAAAACTCTGGAAGATGATTATTTAGTTGCTTATATGCATCAAAGAGGGGCAGGGAAATCCCCTGAAGTTAAGGAAGATACCTTAACGATTGATAATAATATTGAGGATGTGCGCAATGTAGTTAATTTTCTCCGGACCCATTATAAAAAAGACAAGTTTACTCTGATTGGCCATTCATGGGGTGGCGCTTTAGCTGCTCTTTATGCAGGGAAATATCCAGAAGAATTAGATGGCATAGTATTTATCTCCTCATTCCAAAATGGAAAGGTTCAGTCTAAAACGAGCCTTGATGCAACCCTAAAATGGGCAATGCAGGAAAATAATGAACATGCAATGCACGAATTGAAGCAATATCAAGAGAACCCAGAAGAGAACCATCTTATACTCGCAAAGTGGGCAAGTAGGGCGAATGATGGTATTGCAAACGGGGTAGATATTCATGGCTTTATAGCAAATCAAAAGATAAATGAGCAGTTTCCTGGGTGGCAACAGAAACGGGGAAGCTTGGCAGATAAAATGGAAAGGGAACTTCAGGCGTTAAATGTAAATGCTGAAGTCGATAGTTTGGAGATTCCAGCATTATTTATGGTAGGTGAAAAGGATACAATAACCACTCCTTCTCAAGTTAAAGATGATTTTGCGCGATATCGTGGGCCAAAGTGCCTCACTATACTTAAAGATAGTCATCATCTTCCATTTTTTGATGCCGATGAAGAACTTGGTGAAACCTTACTGCAGTTCTTAGATAGTGGTCGTTGCTCGAACGTAGTTATTTAGCTAACTAGATATTTATAGTGCATTTTTTATCAGAGTTAGACACCTGATATAAGAGTTATGTTAAGGAGCCTCTGAATAACTCCGTAATGCCTCTGCGGGACTTGAAGGCTGCAGATGTTAGGCGCAGCTCGCCGCGAATGGCCGTAGCCCTTTGCAAGAGCTGCAACGCAGCAGCTGTGGCCTTCAAGGCCCGCCCTTCGGGGCTTGCGGAGCGATTCACACTCCGCGTTGCGACTTCTTGAAAGGTCTAGACATTCCTGCGAAGCCGCGCCTTGATTGTGAACCGCTCTGCATGCCAGAGGTATCACGGAGTTATTCAGAGGCTCCTTAATTCTGCATTCTCTTTCAATGTATTGATCGACACCCTCATTATACTGATGAGGGTGCTCACAAGTCTAAAGGGGGAGTAGGCATTATTTGATATCTAGGTCACCCATCTCAGGGTTGATGGCATTTAGGGAAATTTATTCAATAGTATAGAAATTGATAGGGGATCTACTACCAAGAGGGAGTTTCGCTAACTCATTCTAATACTGATAATGCAGTTTCCATTATGGGGGCAATGGGGGCAATGGGGGCAATGGGGGCAATGGGGGCAATGGGGGCAGCCGCGACGATTTTTTTCGTGCGGCTCTATTCGAGTAGATTTCGGGGCTGAGCTTAGATTGTTTGTTGCAAGAATTATGTAATTTCGAAAAAGCCCAGCAGCTCATCCTTACGACCGATATTTTGCGTATAAAATGCCCACTGGTCGTTTCCATCTCTCACCCCGAATACCCGTGCACAAGTATCGTAGTATGAGGTACCAAGTTTTGCTTGCTTTTTCTTGAAGCTTGCTCCTTTTCTACCCCCTTTGGGGCCACCTATTGAGAGTCTCCTCTCCTTGGTTGCATCGGGAGTTTTTACCATCTTCTCCAACTCATCTCTTTGTTCGCTCCCCTTGATGGTCCCCCCCTGGGAAACATCACCTGCAACATGGATAACCGTTACACTTTTGCTTTGGTCGTCATGGTACTTGAAGGTCATTCGACAATTGCTGAGATGGGAGGTGAAGAAGTATGGGGGGCTTTTACTATCTAGAGTTACAGGCACAGCTTGTTGTCGAGCCCAGGTGAGGTATGTTGCTTTCTTGCCAGAATCTCCGCTTTTTACCATCATGATTTTATTGGGTTTTACAAATTCAAAATCAAACTCAGTTTCGTAGGCTCCTGCTTTGTTGTCGAAGGCCTCCGTATTAAAATCAAGTTCATAGGTTTTGAAGGCTGATTCAATGTCTTTTTCTAATAGGCTGATGAAGTCTTCATAACTTGGCATGGCTCAATCCTTATGTCGCCGGCTGTTCTGATATAAGCGGTTTGACTTGGTTTTATCAGTGCTAACTCCTCCATTTAGTTATTCATAGTTAAAGGTACTTTTGGCATGATTTCTACTTTTCAAACTAGCATGCCTATCAATATGCCTCCAAATATATCTAAGGGAAGCTTGAAGCAGATCAATTTTTAGTTTTATGAGGTCTTTATATGTCCACAGGGTGCGGGATATAAGCTTGTAGCCGAATATAAATTTTTTCGAACAATAAAGAGGGTGGAGTGCTTTTTTTAACGGCAGATTTGTTCAAGCTAGTATTATTGGCCCATATAATTTAAGTAGCAATGCGAAAAATTTTGATATTCTTCTATCGTTCATTCAAATTTTCATAGATAAAGTCTACGCAAAGCTTTATTTTGGGAATTTGGTATTTAGTACGCTCATACAAAAGAAATACTCCCAGATCGCCACCGGGGCTGACTGAGACTTTACCCTCGCAAGGTACCTGTACAAGCTCCCCTGTATCTAGATAGTTACAAATACTCCACGAAGGTACGCAGAACATACCGCGGTGATTGAGGGCGGCTGCTGTTAATGCTTTACCGTTATTGCTGATAACTTTTGGAGTCAACTTCAGGGGCTCCCAGTGCTCATCATTGAGTATGTACCACTCAATGACGCCACGAGGCCCCCGATATTGCAAGGTAGCAATTGACTCAATCGCCGACTTGTTTAAGGGGAAGCTATACTCCAACTTGTCGATAAACTGCGGTGTAGCCACGAGGGTGAACTCATTATCCGATAGGCGTTTGGCAATAACATGCTCATCCGGTGCAAACCCTCCGCGAATCGCAATATCAACGGGATCTTTCCCTAACTGGGACAGGTCATCGTTATAGGTTAAGTCGAATACGATATTGGGGTAACGTTGGGCAAACTTCTCAAGAAGGGGGGTTAAATGCTGCTCTCCATAAGTTGGGAGGCAGCTGATACGTATCAGACCGTTGGGCGCTTCAAATGTCTGGCTAACCAGTTCATCAGCCTGTTCAAGCTGGCGAATTGCTTTACTTATCATCGAATAGTAGAGCTTGCCGAGCTCAGTAACCTTGACTTGGCGGGTACTGCGTTGCAGTAACTCCACTCCTAAGGACTGCTCCAGATCTTTTACGCGGCGGGAGATTGATGAAGCGGGAACCTCAAATTCCTCAGCAACTGCAGTAAAGCTATTCAGTTCTACCACCCGCTTGAAGTAACGCAATGCTCTGATTTTGTCCATAATCAACTTCTAACTGTTTGTCATCGGCTCAAAATATTCCCCATTATTGCCAAAATGACAAAAGACTTATACCTATTACCACCTGTTTTTATGGTCGCAGTATGGGCACTATCGCTTTCAATGTTTGTTGAACCGATTGTTAGGATGACCAATGAAAGCTTTGAAAATGACTCGCTATGGGGATATTGATAGCAGCCTGGAGTTTCAGTCAGCTGAGGTTCCCACCCCCAAGGCTGGTGAAGTTTTGCTTCGGGTGCATGCCGCTAGCGTAAATCCAGTTGATAACATGATGTTGCGGGGGGAGCTTAAATCGGTACGAAAGGAAGTATTTCCGGTTGGTATTGGCCGGGATGTCAGCGGTGAAGTTGTAGCAGTGGGGAATGATGTCGCTGGATACAGTGTAGGGGACCTGGTGTTTTCCAGGGTGGGGGAGGATCATGTGGGCACTATTGCAGAATATCTCACCGTTAGTGTTTCCCACTTGGCTGCAAAGCCCAAAAACTTGTCACACAGTGAAGCGGCGGGTATTCCGCTCGTTGGGCTGACCTCCTATCAGTCTTTGATCAAAGTTGCTGGTTTGAAGTCCGGCGAGAAAGTGCTGATACATGCAGGCTCAGGTGGTGTTGGCTCTATGGCGATCCAATTGGCGAAGTCTGTAGGCGCCTATGTGGTGACTACAACAAGTAGCGCGAATGTGGAGTGGGTGAAAGCACTCGGTGCCGACCTTGTTATTGATTATAAAAAAGATGACTACCGGCAATTACTATCTGATATGGATGTCGTATTCGATACTTTGGGTGGTCAGTATGCTTTGGATGCATTTCAGGTCCTGAAAACTGGTGGGCGTGTTGTCTCTGTTAAAGGGGCTTTAGATCCGCAGACAGCTGAAGAGCTTGGGCTAGGTTGGTTGCTTCGCAAGCTAGTGGCGCTTAAGTCGCGAAATCTAATGAAGGCAGCGAAGGGCAAATCTGCGCTCTATCGAATGGTTATTATGGAAGCTAATGGAGGACAGCTGAGTGAATTGGGGGATCTGTACCGGCAGAAGATTCTTTCTCCAGTAATAGACAAGATCTATTCTTTAGAGCAAGGCAAAGAAGCTTTTTCATATCTCGCTTCAGGACGCGCTAAAGGCAAGGTGATTGTATCAGTCATAGCCAGTTAATAAGAGTTGAAACGATCAATAAGTGTCAGTGCCGCCTTGAGATATAATGGCGCGCTGGCTCTTGTCTGTCTCTGTGCTTTTTAAACTTTGCATCTACCCCATTATTGAGGTTGCACTAGGGAAATTGATATTATTGAGTTTTCGTAGATGACACACCTATGTTCAATTGATCTTCAGAAAGTCTGATATATTGCTATAAAGGGTTACGATCTGGGTTGGATAGAGAATGTATATGAAAGTGTGTCGACTAT
Organism: Microbulbifer maximicatervae (SeqCode); assembly: GCF_052466985.1. Lineage (NCBI taxonomy): Bacteria > Pseudomonadati > Pseudomonadota > Gammaproteobacteria > Cellvibrionales > Microbulbiferaceae > Microbulbifer > Microbulbifer maximicatervae (SeqCode). The sequence continues at coordinate 1,304,483 of NZ_CP174298.1, read as the reverse complement.
ATTCGAAATAGAATGACTCTAGTACATGGCGAAATAGACCTATTAACTGCAATTACTAATGTCGGGCTGGCTCTGGTCGCATTTATTGGCGCCCTTTATTTGTTGGTGTTTGTAAGGAGGAAGCAGTGGAAAAGAAGTATTTGGCTTATTTTTTTCACTATCATGTTCATAGCCTCATTAGTGGCAGCTATCTATCACGGGTTTGAAATCCCCCCATATTTTCGAAGTTGCTTATGGTATGGAATACTTTTTTTACTTGGTTTACTAATTTCTTCTTTTGTTCTTGCGGTTAGCGTAGATTTGGTGAGTGAAGGTTTTTCCAAACGGGCTATTTTCCCAGTGTTATTTCTTTTCTTGATATTGTTTGTTTTTTCCTTTTCACTTAAAGATAAAATTTTTGCTTTTGCTGTTTATCAGTTTTTAATCTGCGCGGTGGCTTTCATAGGGTACTTTATATTAGCCTTAAGGAGACAAAGCTCGCTGTGTGGCAGTTGGTTTATGGCACTTGGCTCGATAGTTAGTATTGTTGCAATGGCTGTCCAGTTAGATGGAAGTTTATCAGTCAGTATCATTTGGGACCTTGATCACAATATTATCTACCATTTTGTCCAGGCGCTTGGTGTTGTGCTCTTTATTTTGGGTTTACGCAGATTTTACTCGGAGAGATAGTTGTCGAATTGCCGACAGAATATAGATTTTGGAAGTGGGAAAGAGATAAAGATGAGTCTGAGAAATCAACCTGACAGTTACGGTTCAGTAGCCAAGTGGCTACATTGGCTAACGGCGATATTATTTTTAGGTTCCTATATTTCGGTATATTACCGACACTGGTTTACTCAGGAAGAGACACCGGCGAATTGGGCCGCCTTACAACTACACCTTTCTATTGGCGTCACTATAGGAGTAATTGTCATTCTCAGAGTTGCTTGGCGTCTGACGAACCCACCACCGCCAGCAGAGCCAGGAACTTCCCTGGAACATTTTGCTGCTCATACCGGCCACCTTCTTCTCTACTTGGTTATGATCATCACCCCACTAACAGGGTATATTGGAACGGGTGTGGATACGGACTACTTTTTTCTGTTCGAGATTCCGAAGTTTGAGAACACCCAAGCTTTTGTGGCGATAGTTCAGGATCGAATGGGGCTAACCTTTGAAGAGTTTGAGAAGCCTGTGGACTTTATCCATAAAGAGATTCTAGGGCAGTGGGTGGTCTGGATCTTAATCCTGGGGCATGTAATAGCCGCTCTATATCACCACTACATCAAAAAGGATCGGACTTTGCTAAGAATGACCGTGACTAAAAAGCCATAGTTCTTGCGATGGTTTTGGCAGAAAGTAGTGGCAAATAGGCATTGAGTGCCAAATCCAGACATTTTAATCTCGAGTTTTTGCAGCTCCTGTGGAGCTGTGCACTTGGACTAGAGGTGGGTGTTATATGAGGTATTTGGTCCTTGCTTTGATTCTATTTCAAATGGGGTGCATACCTGAGTCCAAACTGTATCGAATCGTGCAGGTCGAAATGGTCCCTCAGCCTACTTGCCAGCCTTCGCTGGCAAGTAGCACTTATGCTGCTATCTGATCAGCTCCTACTTAAACTGCCAACCTCCTGAGCCCCGGTTTTGTGCCTGGGCAAACCCAGTGAAACCAGTGCGGTTAGCAGAAGAAAAGCACTGGAAATAAGTAGGCAAGCCACCAACCCCTGAGTTTGGAATACCCACCCCGAGAGCAGTGTCCCGAGCAATCGCCCAGCGGCATTTGCCATATAGTAGAAGCCCACATCCATAGAGACGCCATCTTCCCGAGCATAGGCAACTATCAAGTAGCTGTGTAAAGATGAGTTTACGGCGAAGAGTACAGCAAACATCAAAAGTCCACCCAGTACGGCGAGCTGTGGATCCACTCCTTTGTGTAATGCGATTGCGATTAATGCGGGCACTGCAGTGAGCGCTATTGCCCAGAATAGTGCGGTTCGACCATCCGGAGCCTGGGCTGAACGTGCCGTCGTGACCTTTGGGGCCTGGGTTTGCACTATGCCGTATCCGATCACCCAGGATGCCAGGAAGGTACCCACCTGCCAGTGGCTCCAACCGAACTGGCTGGCCAGGAAAATCGGTAGAGCTATAACAAACCAAACATCCCGGGAAGCAAACAAGAGTAAGCGCGCGGCCGACAATATGTTGACTGCGGGACTCTTGGAAAAGATATCTCTGAATCGGCTTTTTGCTTTGGCTTTCCCTAAGTCCCGCTTAAGAAATTTGAGACTCAATATCCAAACTATTCCAAGAGCTAGGGCCATCGATGCAATCGCGCCTTGAAAGCCAAGTGAGGCGAGTAGGGCACCGCCGAGAAAGAAGCCCAAGCCTTTTAGCGCGTTTTTCGAACCGGTAAGAAGGGCGACCCATCGATATAAGGTGCCACTGGCCTGATCGGGCACCAGTAACTTGATTGAGCTCTTCGCACTCATTTTATTCAGGTCTTTGGCGATACCGGAGAGGGCTTGGGCAGCCATAACCAAGGGGACCGAGAGATACTGACTGGGTGCCAGCAGCATGGAAAGAGCAACAATCTGTAAGGCCAGTCCCAAATTCATGGTCCGGTTGAGTCCAATCCGGGCACCGAGCCAGCCGCCGACAAGATTAGTGACTACCCCAAAGAATTCGTAGAAAAGGAAAAGCAAGGCTATTTGCAAAGGGCTGTAGCCGAGTTCGTGAAAGTGCAGCAGCACCAGCATGCGCAGAGCGCCGTCAGTCAAAGTAAATGCCCAGTAATTGCCTGTTACCAGCAGGTATTGGCGCACTGGCGACGATAAATTGTGAAGAAACTGCATGATCTTGTTCTTTGTACTGCTACTTACTAAAAGCAGGAGGAAAAAATGTGAGCTCATGGAGAGGCGTACCCCTCAGGTGCAGTGTGTTCTTTCCTTCCGGCCCCGTTGTACTTTGGCTGCTTAGCCCATGGTGCCAATCATTCGAGCTAATTCCGCCGTGCGGTTGGCGTAACCCCATTCATTGTCATACCAGGCGTAAACTTTTACCTGGGTGCTGTTAACGACCATGGTCGATAGAGCATCGATAATGCTCGATCTGGGGTCGGTTTTGTAATCCACGGAAACGAGGGGCCTTTCCTCATAGCCGAGGATATCTTTTAGTTCACCTTCTGCAGCTTCCTTAAATAACTGGTTTACTGCCTCTGGGGTAGTGTCGGTTTCCACTTCAAAAACACAATCGGTAATGGATGCGTTGGCGAGGGGAACACGAACTGCGTGGCCGTTTAGGCGGCCGGACAACTCTGGAAAGATGGAGGCAATAGCTGTAGCTGAACCTGTTGTTGTGGGAATCAGGCTGGCACCACAGGCGCGGGCTCTGCGCAGATCTCCATGGGGTGCGTCGAGGATAGTCTGGGTATTGGTGATATCGTGAATAGTGGTGATTGAACCGTGACGAATACCCAGGTTTTCGTGAATAACTTTTACTACTGGAGCAAGACAATTAGTCGTACAGGAAGCGGCGGTAATAATCTGGTGTTTGTCCGGCTGGTATATATGTTGATTCACTCCAAGGACAATGTTCGGTACTCCAGCCTCTTTAACTGGTGCAGAGACCAGCACCTTCTTTACCCCTTGATCCAGGTAGGGTTGAAGAAGTTTGGTAGTTTTCATTTTACCAGAGGCCTCTACCACCAGATCACAGTTTTTCCAATTGGTCTCTGCAATAGCGGTATTGCGGCTACAGGTTACTGTTTTGCCATCAACCTGAATTGTGTCATCAACGGCTTTCGCCTCTCTGTGCCAGCGCCCGTGTACAGAGTCAAAGTTGAGTAGGTGGGCGAGAGTGGCTGCATCACCGGCAGGGTCATTAATCTGGACAAACTCAACTTCAGGCCAATCCCAGGCAGCGCGCAGTACCAGCCGGCCAATTCGGCCAAATCCATTGATCCCAATTTTGATGGTCATTGTTAATTTCGCTCCGTTTCTGCCAAATACATATGAAAAATCATATATATCTGGATAGTTTAAATCTTAGGTCGGCAGGCGGTATCAGCAGCACAGACTTGTGCGCTCTGGCCGGTCTCCCATTTGAATCAGGTTGTTGAGGTCTTCGGTAATAAAGTGCTGGTTCGCCTGTAAGGTGTCGAAAAGTACAGACTTTGCCCAGGCATTTAAGTCTGGGTTGATTCGGTAAAACACCCACTGCCCCTGGCGGCGGTCTTGGAGCAGGTCTGAACTTCTCAGCAAGGCGAGGTGCCTGGAAATTTTCGGCTGGCTCAATTCGAGGGCTGCCGTTAGCTCGCATACGCAAAGCTCTTCCTCGTGAGCAATAAGGAGCAATGTGCGTAGGCGCGTATCATCGGCCAGGCATTTGTAAAACTGTACTGGGTTCATGCCGCTCTTTTTCGTAAATCTGCCTCGGCTTGGGCCAAGACCAGTAGTTTGATGCGAGTGCTCAATTCACGTGCCGTGGTGTAAAAAGGGCAGAAGCAGTGTCGCTTTGTCGGTTCCTTAAAATTCCAGGCAATCATCTTGTCAACTTTTGGGGAGGGTACGTAATCTTCCCGGCTTTTGTCGCAAAGTGTGATGACCAGGTCAAAAGGTTGGTCAGCTACATCTTCTACAACTTTGGGAATGAGTCCCTCTGTTGAAACCCCCAGTCGCTCCAGCGCTTGCAGAGCGCGTGGGTCCACTGCATGGACATTGGTTCCGGCGCCAACGGCTTCGTATGAGTTGCCTCCAAAATGCCGCAACAGTGCCTCAGCCATCAGTGAGCGGGCAGAGTCCCCGGCGCAAACAAACAGAACACGCCTTTTCATTGGAGGGCTCCATTGGACTTTTTAACAATTATATATGGAAAACCATATATTCATAGCCTTAAAAATAGCCCACTGAATCAGCGGGCTATAACCTGTGCTTAGAGCTTAAACTCGGCCCATACAGGCGCGTGGTCTGATGGGCGTTCCATAGCCCGAATATCGTAGTCCACGCCAGTCCCGACACATTTTTCCAGAAGAGGGTTGGTGGCTAGAATTAAGTCGATACGCAGGCCGCGTCTGGGCTCGCGATCGAACCCACGGCTTCGGTAGTCGAACCAGCTGAATACATCGTCTGTTTCTGGGTTTTGTGCGCGGAAAGTGTCGGTGAGCCCCCAGCCTTCAATTTTTTGAAGCCACTCGCGCTCTTCTGGAAGGAAGCTGCATTTTCCATCGCGCAGCCAGCGCTTGCGATTGGGTTCACCAATACCAATATCCTGGTCGCTGGGTGAAATATTCATATCGCCGATAACCAATACAGGCGCTTCCGGCTTACACGTGGTTTGCAGGTAGGTATCCAGGTCGGCGTAATACTTTTGCTTGGCCGGAAATTTAACCGGGTGCTCGCGATTTTCACCTTGCGGGAAATAGCCATTAATAACCGTGAGGGGCTCAGGACCGCCGATATCAAACTTGCCGGCAACCATACGGCGCTGGGCGTCGCTGGCATCAGTTGGGAAACCGTATTCGCGATCAATAAAAGGTAGACGTGAGAGCAGGGCAACGCCGTAGTGTGTTTTTTGGCCAAAATAAATCAGCTCATAGCCCAGGTCTTTTATCGCATCTACTGGAAAATCTTCGTCGGTGACTTTGGTTTCCTGTAGGCCGATGATATCGGGCTGATGGTTGTCTACCAGGGCCTGCATCTGGTGCAGGCGAGTGCGAATACTATTGACGTTAAAGGAAACAACCTTCATCTCTTCCCCCAAAATAAAAAAGGTCGGGCTAGCCCGACCTAAGAGTTAGTTCGCGGACCGGGCGCACGCCGCGCCCAGTGCCTATCAGTATTTAGAAGTTGGCAACTTGGGGCGGGGCCTTGCTGGCCTTATCGGCGAGGCCGATAAAGTCCGCCATTATATAGCCCGCTTCATTCAAAATTGGGTCTTTTTCCAACTTGATCTCTACAGGACCACCAATGTTAGCCACCTCTTCAGATTCGCTTTCTTCGTATGCCTCAAAGTTCTCGTAGGGTTCAAGGCCTTTAGCTTTGCGGCGACGGTTTTCCATATCCAGCAATCGCTGATTAACGGACTTGCGCTCATTCTCTCTAGTTGATTCGTTGAGAGAGACATACTTCTTGTCAGCCCGCTCGGCGTCGAACTTGAACTGATCGCGCAGGAAAACAAAATCTGGATCTGTTTCCGTGCGCTTGTTGTGCTTGGTAATCAAGTTCGGGATCAGCATCTTCAAGTTGAAATACTTCGCATGAGGCACAGCGTGGATACGGTCCCAGGGCAGGGCAGTATCGTACGCACTCTCACCCACATTTTCGGCATCAATCAACTGTGGCATATCGATGTCCGGCTTCACACCCGCATGCTGTGTGCTGTCTCCGGAAACCCGGTAGAACTTGGACTGGGTAATTTTCAACTGGCCTTCCTTCAGGGGAGCCATAGTTTGCACAGTACCCTTACCAAAGGATTGGTTGCCCACTACCAGGCCGCGGTTGTAATCCTGGATTGCACCGGCAAAAATCTCGGATGCAGAGGCGGATAAGCGATTAATCAATACCATCAGCGGCCCGCGGTACATGGCGCGGGAGCGCGAGCGGTTATGGCGGGAAATCTGCTCATTGGCATGACGGATCTGTACAACAGGACCCTGATCAATAAACAGATCGGTGAGCATGGTGGCTTCTTGCAGTGAACCACCGCCGTTGTTGCGAAGATCCAGAATAATACCGTCAACCTTCTCCTCTTTAAGTTCACTCAGCAGACGGGCAACGTCTCGCGTGGTGCTCTTATAGTTGGGGTCGCGGCGGCGATAGGCATCAAAGTCGATATAGAAGGTCGGCAGGTTAATCACACCGATCTTGTAATTCTTACTGCCGTCAGAGAATTCAAACACTGCCTTCTTGGCCGCCTGATCTTCAAGCTTCACTTTGCTGCGCTTGATCAAGATAGTCTTATGAGTGCCGTCACCACCAGTGGGGATGGTTTCCAGGCGAACATAGGTACCGGCCTTGCCGCGAATCAAGTCGACAACATCATCCAGGCGCCAGCCTACGACATCGACCATTTCGCCTTCTTTATCCTGGCCAACACCCACGATTTTATCGTTAGGCTTGATCTTGCCAGTGCGATCGGCTGGACCACCGTGTACCAGGCGAGCAACTTTGGTGTATTCCTCGTCTGCCTGCAGCACAGCACCGATACCCTCCAAGGAGAGGGACATGCTCATATTAAAGTTTTCCAATGAGCGCGGTGACAGGTAGTTGCTGTGTGGATCGTAGAGACGAGTCAGTGAGTTCATATAGAGCTCAAATACGTCGTCGCTCTTCTGCTGCTCGAGGCGCTTCTTTTGGCCTTTGTAACGGCGTACGAGAAGGTCTTGGATTTCCTCATCGGTTTTACCGGTAAGGCGCAGATTCAGGATGCTGCTCTTTAAGCGCTTACGCCAAAGCTCATCTGCAGCGCTGATCGAGTTGGGCCACTGGCTTTCCTCCCGATCCAGCTCAAGGGTCTCTTCCCGAGAAAAGTCATAGGCGGGCAGGCCTTTCTCTAGTTGGGACAGGATGTTATCTAGCCGGTCGCCCATACGCAGGCGGAAACGGTTATAGATACTGAACCCAGCGGTGACATCACCAGCGCGAAGCTGGTCATCCATCTCCGCTTCCCACGCGCGGAATTCGTCGATATCAGAGGCGAGGAAGTAACTTTTAGTGGGGTCGAGTGCATCGATATACTCGTTCCACAAGTTCTCGGACATTTCGTCGCCGATTTTGATTTTGTTGTAGTGCAGCATTTCAAGCTTGCTGACTATCTCTTGTGCAGTACCACCTTGACCCTCTTGGGGGGCTATTCGCTCTGGCTCTGCCAGAACACTTGTGGAAAGAAGGCCAATGACCAAGAAGCCGGAAAAGTAAGCGGCGATCCGATTGGTAAGCATAGGGAGTCTCTTTATACGTCCTACTTCATAGGCGTCCGGCCCTTACGGCTCGGCGACCTATAGCTTAGGACAAGTATAAAGGCTGAAAGCTCCAAAGGGCATGAAATACCTCTAATCAGAGATGGATCTTTTTCTTTAACGCTTTATTTAGCAAAATAGCTTTCCTATTTAGTGTGAAATTGAGGAATTTTTTCTCGTTTTGAAGGCTTGAGTATGTATGGTCATCATAACTATTGTGTAACTGCAGCTGTAAAAAGCGTTAAAAATAAGCGTTTTGACTAATAGGTCAGAACCACTTTGATGACTTTGAAGGCTTTTAGGGTCATGAAGTTGCAGCAGTTACCACTTTAATAATTCGAGTGAGCTCTCCTGGGCTAGAAGTGTTGCTCCATCAATCACTGTGACCGCAAAAATGGTGTTTTGATTTCGGAGCAATAGGCGAATATCGGGCGAGTGCCAGTATTTGTATCTGCGAATCGTGTTTTTACCACTTGGTCCAAACAGTGGTAACATGGCCAGTAGATTCGTTTGAGGTGAGGTGCTTATGCCTTGGGAGAAAAGTTTCGATGTCGATAGCGCAGTCGATAAAGCGACGGAAGCCTTTTGGAAAAAAGGCTTTGAAGCGACTTCTCTGGCCGACCTGCTCAAAGCTACTGGGCTGACTAAAGGGAGCTTTTATAATGCCTTTGGCAGTAAGAAGCAGCTTTTTACCCTGAGTTTACTCAAGTATGAGAGAGAGCAGCGGCGCGACGTAATGGCCCGGCTTGAGTCGTTGGAAGATCCTATCGGCGCTATCAGTCAGCTTTTCGACTCCCTAATTGAACAGAGCCTTGCAGATCCGGAAAAGAAGGGCTGCTTTCTGGTTAATACCGCACTCGATATGCCTAACCTGGATAGCGATATTGGGGATGCTGTAAAAAAGGGCTTGCGGGATACTGAGTCATTTTTTGCAAGGCAGGTTCGCCTGGGGATAGAGAAAGGTGTGATATCTGATCGAGTAGACCCGGAAGTCTGCGCCAATAGTTTACTAACTCTGTTAGTCGGCTTGCGAGTGTTGGCACGTGGAGTTTTTAATAAGGAAAGCCTCTCCAGAATTAAGGTACAGGCATTAGACTTGCTGCGTTGACCTGATCTTTCTTCTGGCGTTGAAAGCTCTTCGTAGGGCCTTGGCGCCGTCCTCTCGGTTGCCAGGGCTTTCCCTCTCCTGACCTCCATTGATCCTACTGTCAATTTTGCATTGGATAGGGCTTCATATTTTTTCTGTTCATTCTCAGTAGGCATTAATGCATAGCAAATAGTTATATAAATCATATTTACCGATCGGTACAAACTCATTAGTATTGTTTGTAGCAATCGGTACATACAGTTTACAGGGGGGTCTCCCCTTATTTTTTTAACCAGTTTTGGACCGATCGCTACAAACAAGTGAAACTATCTAGTTAGGAAATATGATGGCTACTTTCAAGACTCACACGATTGAATCCGCTCCTGTTGCTGCTCAGCCTCTTCTTGCAGGCGCTAAGAAATCGATGGGCTTTGTGCCCAATCTATTCGCAACTATGTCAGAGGCCCCCGCATTACTTGAGGGTTATACGACCTTGGCGGGAATTTTCGATAAAACCAATCTTTCCGAGACAGAGCGCCAAATCATCTTAATGACAAACAACCGCCTGAACGGGTGTCGTTACTGTATGGCTGCTCACACATCCATTTCCCAAATGGCCGGTGTTGAAGCGGAAATTATTGAAGCATTGCGTAGTAACACACCGATTGCAGATGAAAAGCTTGAGGCATTACGTACATTTGCTGCGGTAGTGAATGAAAGCCGTGGCTGGCCGACGGAGGAACAAGTTAGCGCTTTCCTTGCTGCTGGCTACACGCAGCAGAGCGTACTGGAAGTGGTTCTAGGTACCGCTTTAAAAGTTATGTTGAATTATACAAATCACATTGCCGAGACCGCCCTGGATAGTGCCTTTGCAGTTAATGAGTGGACTCCCGAAGGAGAGGCAGTGGCCTGATTTCTGGCCTGGGCTTGATTGGCCATCCAGCCCTCACTGAGGAGATATGGGGTGGCCATCAACAATTCGTAGCGGAGCCCGCAACTGTGTTGCGAATCGAAATTTGAATTTATTCGACTTAAGTAACTGAGGTATACGAAATGACTCTTCAAGCTAGCAATATCACTGCATTAATCACAGGGGCAAATCGGGGGATCGGCAAGGCCATTACAGAGGGGCTGTTGGATGCGGGCGCGGTTAAAGTGTATACCGCTGTTCGCGACCTAGCCTCGGTGAGGCAGCTCGTTCAAAAGTATGGTGAAAGGGTCGTCCCCATTGAATTTGATCTTTCACGTGAAGAAACCATTCAAAACGCTGTAAAGGTTGCCGGTGATGTCAATCTGGTTGTCTCAAATGCGGGCGTAGTGAAGCTATCGACCCCCTTGGATGATGATGCTGTGGAAAGCTTCAAGTATCAAATGGAGGGCAATGTTTACCCACTGATAAACCTGGCCAAAGCGTTTGGCCCTGTTTTGAAATCTAAGGAGCCTCTGAATAACTCCGTAATGCCTCTGCGGGTCTTGAAGGCTGCAGATGTTAGGCGCAGCTAGCCGCGAATGGCCTAGTCCTTTGCAAGAGCTGCAACACAGCAGCTGTGGCCTTCAAGGCCCGCCCTTCGGGGCTTACAGAGCGATTCACACTCCGCGTTGCGACTTCTTGAAAGGTCTAGACATTCCTGCGAAGCCGCGCCTTGATTGTGAACCGCTCTGCATGCCAGAGGCATCACGGAGTTATTCAGAGGCTCCCTAATGGTGGGGGTGTCTTTGTCCAAATGAACTCACTGGCATCCATCAAAAATTTTCTCCCATTTACCGGTTACTCCGGCTCAAAGGCGGCTGCCTATGCAGTAACTCAGGGTTTGAGGGAAGTCTGGGCGGAGCAGGGGACTCAAGTTATCAGTGTTATTGCTGGTCCAATCAAGACGGATATGGCCGACTCCGCAGGCATGGGAGAGGGCGCCCCTCCAGCGAGCATCGTGTTCGATGGCATTATGAAGGCACTAACAACGGGTGATTTTTTTGTTTATCCAGATGAGATGGCTCGAGAGGTCGCAAAAATTTACGCTCCCTTTGCCAAGAGCGTACTTGAGATCGAAAGCTAACTTAGAACCCAAGAGAGGATCGGGCAATGTTACTAGATACACCAGTATGTGATTTCGGATGGAAAGCCCCAGACTTTACCTTGAAAGACCCTGACGGCAAGAGCTTTCGAATGTCGGGCCATCTGGGAAGCAAGGGGTTGTTGATTGCATTTATCTGCAATCACTGCCCCTATGTTCAGGCGATTGCAAATCGTCTAGCTGAGGATGTGCGAGAACTACAAGGGCTGGGCATTAATGTTCTGGCCGTTATGTCAAACGATTATCGCGATTACCAAATTGACAGCCCTCCTTATATGGCGAAGTTTGCCCGAGACCATGGGTTTACTTTCCCCTATTTGGTTGATGAAGATCAGTCCGTAGGGAGAGCTTACCAGGCGGTATGTACACCAGATTTCTTCGGGCTGAATAAGGATGGAGAGCTCCAATATCGAGGCCGAATCGATGATGCGGGAATGGGAAATCCGGCAGGCCGAACCAGGGAGCTGGTCAATGCAATGAAGTTGGTCGCAGAGACTGGGGCAGGGCCGGAAAAGCAGCAGCCAAGTATGGGGTGCTCTATTAAATGGAGTGGTAACTATATCTGACATAGGTTGCTAGCTGACAGGGATGCTTTGGCGAACATAAAGCACACAAAAATATAAGAAAATACTTTAATATAGTTAGTTAACCTATTGATTATAAAGAATTAATGAAAAGTTAATGTAGTTTGTTGGGTGGCGGGTGCCAGAAGTGTGACACCCGCTTTCTTGTTTACTCAGTAAGCTGGCGGGTCATGATGATGTGGTCAATGTTGTAACCATGCTTTGTAACTGCCAGGTCTAGTAAATAGTCTGTAATAGCTTCATCCAGCTGGGGAGTGCGGCTTAACAGGTAGAGGCTGGAGCGGTCTGGATCACCAACGAGTGACCACTGATAGCCAGGATCTAGCTCTAGTATCCAGTAGTCGCCGGCAGCTTTACCCTCAAAGAAGGTGATAGCGAGTTTACTGTTCGTCTCATCAATGGGGACTCCAGTGCCCTGAACACTGATCGGGAACCCATATTTTGGGTGTAAGATTCGACAAAAATTGAAAACGCTGATAGATCCATCATCATTGAGGCCGTAGTCCGCTGTTACCGCAGTACAAGCCGGCTGGAAAATTTGCGGTAGCCGGGCAATCTCATACCACTTGCCGAGATACTGATTCACATCGACATAGGGAACCGTTTCCAGTTCATCATTTGCCAGAACGGCCTGGGTACTGAGTGCAAACAGTACAATCCCTATACCTCTCAATAAACTCTTCATTTCCTCGCTCCTTGTGTTCGCAGTTTTTTAGGCCGCCAGCTTCATAGCTAAGCGACAATCTCTTTACGGGAATATAACTGGAACGGATTAACCAAGTTCTGTGTTTAATCTGAATTTCAAAAAAGTGTCACCTAGGTGAATGAGCTGAGGTCCTAGAAGTTGACAGAAGGCCAGCCTTTGCTAAGTGGTGATAGATAGGATTTGTTTGAGGCTGACCATGGCTAAAACGGTAGATGTAGACGTCCTGGTATTAGGGGGCGGAATTCAAGCGATTTCATTGTTGCGAGAGCTATCAACAGATTTTTCTGTGCTGGCAATAGATCAGGGGTTAGACGATGCTGAGTCGTTACACTTTCATGGCTATTTCTCCTCAGGCTGGAATGCGGCACACCCAAGTGCGGCAAAGGCTTACTTGAAGGCCGCACAGTTTTGGCGCACACAACTGGAGAGCGATGGTGTTGATAGCCACATAACAGATTTCTATGCCGCGCTTCCCCGAGAATTTTTAGATACTGTCGAGCCCAACTGGCTTGCGGCGGGTATTTCAGTGGAAGAGGTGCCGATACCAGCTCCACTGGTAACAACTAGCTTGCCATCGCATCAGTGCTTTCGATTTGCTGATGACCTTATGTTTGACGGCGCTGAAGCCTATCGTCGTTTTAGTGCTCCTGTTAGCGAGAAGTTGGTGAAAGGGAGTATCCGAAAATTCGACAAAGATAGTGGTGGCGTGACTGAGGTCTCTGCCGATATCGGTGGTAGTTCCCACCAAATAAAAACCCAGTTGGTTCTCTCAGCATGCGGGGCGGGCAATGCAGCAATACTCGAAAGTCTTGGAGTGCCAGCTCAAGGTGTGCGGGATAGCCAAGTTGTTCGGCCCCTACATATGTTGCTGGCTAAGGGTGCTAATACCCCTCCAATCTCAGCCTTCCTGATGGACATGGTAGTGGCATATCACCCGATGGAAAGTGGAGAGGGACTTTGGATACTCACCCTCAATCCAGAGCACCCCAGATTTCGCTCTGGTGTGGTTGACATGAGGGTGGCCCCGCCCATAGAGAGGGCGCTAATCCGGGATTCCCTGGATAGGCTGTCAAATTGTATGACCGGGTTTGAGGATTGGGCAGCCGGCTGCCATTGGGATGTTTACGCAGGTTGGAAAACTGATGCCCCTGGGCCGGATGGGGATGCTCTTGTGCAGTTAAACTACCCGCGTCCATACCACATCCACAGCTTTGATATAGCCAATTTCTTGGCGGTTTGGCCGAATCACTGGGGTCTCGCCGTGGAGGCTGCAAAGGAGGCCGGGAAATGGGTACGCTCAAAAGCCAAGCCTCGGCATCCTCAACCTGAAGCGATAGGTAGCTTGCTGTCGCAGTCAGTTGGTCATCAAGCTATTTGTAATAAATGGCAAAGCGACGAGCTGAAGTGGCACTCTTGGGCTGAGTTTGTCCAGAAAATGGGCCTGCCAATCAGGTGATTTGCTTAGTATTTCAGCGTCGAGCCATCAGTCTATGAGTCCAATAAGGCGATATTAACAACGTATTTCGCTTGCAAAGACATTATTTTTCTGTATCTTAAATTGAAATGTAACCGGTTACATTCTGTTTCAAACGGTGGAGTGCTACGAAAACCGAGATCTGGAAACAGCGTGTCCGCTTACAAAACACGGAAATAAAAATAAATAGGCTGTTTATTCAGCTGGTTCTTTGAGTGGCCCGAGGGGATGGGGTTTGGTTAAAAAAATAAGAATGGGCATGGTTGGTGGTGGAGAGGGTGCTTTTATTGGTGCAATCCATCGGATGGCAGCAGCTCTCGACGGTGAGATAGAGCTAGTCGCCGGCTGCTTTAGTGGCGATTCCGAACGCAGTCGTAAAACTGGTGAAAAGCTGGGGCTTCACCCGGACCGGATTTACCAAAGCTATCAACAGATGTTCCAAGAGGAATCCCGTCGCAGCGCTGATGATCGAGTTGAATTTGTATCTGTAGTAACTCCCAACCACCTCCATTTACCCGTTTCTATTGCTGCGTTGCGGGCGGGATTCCATGTCCTCTCCGACAAGCCAGCCGCCTCCACTTTGGAAGAAACACTTGAGCTTAAAAAGGAAGTGGAGCAAAGCGGGCATCTTTATGGTTTGACCCACACTTATGCTGCTTACCCTCTGGTTATGCAAGCGAGAGCAATCCTGGGCAGGAGAGAGTTGGGGTCTATTCGACGAGTTACCGTTACCTATCCGCAGGGGTGGCTGGCACTAGCCGGTGATTCCACGGGAAGTAAGCAGGCGAGTTGGCGAACAGATCCTGCACGTTCGGGAGAAAGTGGCTGCTTTGCAGATATAGGCACCCATGCTCATCATCTGGTGGAGTTTTTTACTGGCCAGCATATCTCTGAAGTCTGCGCAGACGTGCAAGCGGTAGTTGATGAAAGAGCGTTGGATGATGACGGTGCAGCGCTATTTAAATTAGATCAGGGCGCCCGAGGAACACTTACAGCCAGTCAAGTCTGTGGAGGAGAGGGGAACAACCTGAATATCAGTGTTTACTGTGAAGACGGTTCGCTGTTTTGGGAGCAGGAAGCCCCAAACCAATTGCAAGTAAAGCGCAGGGGGCAGCCTGTGGCGATTTGGAAAGCCGGTGCGGATTGTGAGTATCTGGATGGAGACGTCAGGTCTTTCTGCCGGACACCTCAAGGACACCCGGAGGGCTATATAGAGGCCTTCGCCAATATCTATCGCGATTTTGCTGGTCAAGTCCGAGGCCGCCGGAAGGGGTTAGTTTCAAAGAACAGCCCTGCCGTTGGCAACATTGATGCAGGTGTTCGCGCGATGGCATTTGTGCGCGGTGTGCTGGAGAGCAGTCGCGCAAAATCCTCATGGGTTTCCCTGGCGCCTTATTGGAAGTGAGCGGCTAGGTCCAACCTCACAGAATTTAGGTATCTCTGGCAGGGTGGGCGTCCGGCAGCTAGTACGGCACAGGGAGGTGCCGGTGTCGGCCTGCGGCCAGTTACCTTTTGAAGAGTTTTCTCAAAAGGTGCAAACCAATCGCTTGGAAAGGGTTGGTTGCAGAATTAATAAGTACAGCAGTAAAAAGGATAACAATAAATGAAGGCACCCAGAATTCAGGGGCCCGGAATTTTTCTCGCCCAATTTCTCCCATCGAGCGAACAGCCAGCTTCGCTTGAAGCTATGGCTCGTTGGGCATCAGACCTGGGGTACAAAGGCATCCAGGTTCCCACTTGGGACAAGCGAATTTTCGATCTTGAGCTGGCCAGTAAAAGCCAAGCTTACTGTGACGATGTACTGGGAATCTGTGAGGAGGCTGGGGTACAGATTTCTGAGTTGTCTACGCATCTGCAGGGACAGTTGGTCGCAGCTCACCCAGCCTATAAGGAAATGCTGGATATTTTTTCTCCAGAGGCAGTACGCGGAAACTTGCAAGCCCGTGCAGAGTGGGCGAGCAATCAATTAGTTCTTGCAGCCCGGGCCAGCGCCAACCTGAAGCTCAAATCCCATGCAACTTTCTCCGGCGCTTTACTCTGGCACACTTTTTATCCATGGCCCCAGCGCCCAGCGATGTTGGTTGAAGAAGGTTTTCGCGAACTGGCCCGTTTGTGGCGTCCGATATTGGATGCGTTTGACAGCGCGGGGGTCGATGTCTGCTATGAGCTGCACCCTGGTGAAGACCTGCATGATGGCTTGACCTTCGAGCGGTTTCTTTACGAGGTGGAAGATCACCCTAGAGCCAACATCTTGTATGACCCGAGCCATTTGCTTTTACAGCAAATGGATTACTTGGCCTTTATCGATATCTATCACGAGCGAATCAAGGCTTTCCATGTGAAAGATGCGGAGTTTCATCCGAGTGGAAGGGCTGGAGTATACGGCGGTTATGCCCCCTGGATTGACCGGCCCGGTCGCTTTCGCTCCCTGGGGGATGGTCAGGTAGATTTTCGTGGGATTTTTAGCCGACTGACTCAGTACGGTTACGATCGCTGGGCGGTATTGGAATGGGAGTGTTGCATTAAGGATCAACAGCAGGGGGCCAGCGAGGGTGCACCATTTATTCGAGAGCACCTGATAACCGTGGCTGACAAAGCTTTTGATGATTTTGCCGGTGCTGAAACAGATCGCGCCCGAAATCGTAGGATTTTAGGGCTGGACTAATTTTTGCCAATCCCAGTGGACAACGAATAACAATAAATCATGCGGAGACTGGATAGATGAGTACACAGACTAAGGCTTTGCACAGGAATGTCTTCCTGGTAGGAAATCTGTCAATCTTTATGATTGGCCTT
The DNA here is from genome assembly GCF_052466985.1 of Microbulbifer maximicatervae (SeqCode). Taxonomy (NCBI): domain Bacteria; kingdom Pseudomonadati; phylum Pseudomonadota; class Gammaproteobacteria; order Cellvibrionales; family Microbulbiferaceae; genus Microbulbifer; species Microbulbifer maximicatervae (SeqCode). Next base: position 1,287,832 of record NZ_CP174298.1, on the reverse strand, counting down.
GGGTTTGCTGTGAGGGCTTCGATCGCCGGCAACTTACAGTCGGATATTTATGATCATATTAATCTTGCCAACTCCACCGCAATGGTTGGAGAAGCGCTTGGATTTACCTTTACAGGGTTTGCCCTAACCCTGCTATTTGGCAGCGCATTGGTAGACTTGGTCGGTATCAAACGGATGTTAATGCTCTCATCAATAGGCTACGTGTTGGGCAGCCTGCTTATTATTGCAGCATCCTTGGTAACCCCCGGGGAGGGCGTTGAGAATCTGGTTCTTGCGGGGCTGTTACTTACCGGTTTGGGCTGGGGGGCCGTGGAGGCCGCCAGTAACCCAATGGTAGCCGCGGTTGACCCTGAAAATAAAACTCAGCGGCTAAATGTACTACATGCCTGGTGGCCTGCCGGGATTGTGGTGGGCGGATTACTTGGGTTAGCCATTTCTGCGCTTGAACTTCCCTGGCAGTTGAACCTGATTGTTTTGGCCCTACCGGCTGTGGTCATGGCGTGGCTTGTGTCCAGAACAGAATTCCCGGTAACTGAACGGGTTTCCTCTGGCATCAGTTATGGCGAGATGTTTAAAGAAGTTTTCAGGCAGCCGATGTTTATTCTTCTTTGGGTTTGCATGTGGCTGACAGCTGCATCGGAACTCGCTCCCATGCAATGGGTGGACCTGACACTCTCAAGAGTCGTGGGAATGAAAGGGATCTTATTATTGGTATACGTGAGTATGGTGATGTTTGTAATGCGCCATTTCGCCGGCCATCTTGCGAGGTTACTGTCGCCTGCAGGACTACTTTGGTTAAGCAGTCTACTTGCGGCAATAGGACTTTATAGTCTGGGAATGGCAAGAACTCCGGTTACTGCATTCCTGGCGGCGACTGTTTGGGCTATCGGCGTTTGCTATATGTGGCCCACCATGCTCGCTACGGTATCCGAGCGTTTTGTACGCGGCGGCGCACTGTTTTTGGGGCTGCTGGGATTTGCTGGGGGAATGTCTATTCAGTTCGTACTGCCGAAACTTGGAGAAATTTTCGACAACGCCAAGATTGAGGCTGCCGGTGGTTTGGAAGCCTTTGAAAAGTTAACGGGCGATGAACTGGATGCTGTGTTGGCAACTGCCTCTATCGAATCATTCCAGTCACTGGCCGTGGTTCCCCTTATCTTACTGCCGATTTTTGCGTTTATCTGGTTTTGGGATCGCAGGCAGGCAGCGAGCAAAGTGCAAGGTGTTACTGCAGTAGGCAACCAGTAGGCGTTTTCCATTTGTGCGAAAATAGTCGACTACTAACAACAAAGTAACGGAAAAGTATGTCAAACATTCGCGAAGTTGCACGTCGCTCCGGTGTTTCCGTCGCGACCGTGTCCAGAGCCCTGAAAGACCCGCAAATGGTTTCTCCGCGGACCAGGGAGCGGGTGCTGAAGGCGGTGGAAGAGGCCGGTTATCGGCCCAATATGTTGGCGAGAAACTTTAGTTCCGGTAAGTCATTTGCAGTGATGGTTCTGGTCCCAAATATTGCCAATCCTTTTTTTTCCAAAGTTATCCGAGGGATAGAAAAGGCAGCTCAAGACCAGGGTTACTCCGTTTTACTGGGAGATACCAAGGGCGAACCAGCTCATGAGCAGTTCTATGCGGGAATGGCACTGACGAATCAGGCAGATGGCCTTATTCAACTGGATAGCCGCTATCCATTTGCAGAGAAAGATGCAGCTTTAGCCGCGTCGATTCCAATGGTAAATGCGTGTGAGCGCATTGCTGAAGACGACCGCTATCCGGTTGTTGAACTGGATAATTCCGGCGCGGCGCAAGCCATGGCTCGCCATTTGATCAAGCTGGGTCACCGCCGGATCGGCATAGTGACCGGCCCGCTTAACAGTCCGATTGTGCGTGATCGCCTGGCCGGTTTTGAGGAGGAGATGCAACGGCACGGTCTTGAATTGAATTCTGACCTGGTTGTAAACGGAGAATTCACTATGCCGTCTGGTGCGGAGGGTGCAAAAAAACTGCTCTCTTTAGCCAGTGCGCCTACCGCCATTTTTTGTATGAATGATGAAATGGCTATTGGTGCTGTTCATCAAGCGAAGGAAATGGGTTTGCATGTGCCTGCGGATGTGTCGGTGGCGGGCTTCGATAATATTGAGTTTTCGCAATTTACGGACCCGCCCCTGACAACAATTGACCAGCCCGCAGAGAAGCTGGGCAGATATGCGATGGAAACCTTGCGCCGCATTATTGATGGAAAACCGTTAAAAGCGAGCCGAACTATTTTGCCCTTTGATTTAGTGGCAAGGGGAAGTACGGCTCGCTATCAGGATTAATAAAGTGCGGATGTAAAACCATCGCGGCAAACTGATTAGATAAACACCAATTCATGTGGAGATAACAATGATGAAAAAATTCACTGAGACAAAATTTTGCACGTCTTTACTGGCATCTGCAGCACTGCTAGTCACATTGGGGGGCTGTGAACGGATGCCGGAAAAGGCTGATACACAAGCCAGTACTGAGTGGCGGTATCTATTTGACGGCAAAACGTTACAGGGTTGGACCGGCGCAAACGGCTCCCATGTAGGAGAAGCCTGGCAGGTCGTTGATGGCAACCTGGTGCTCACTGCGGGTGGAGCAGGGGATATCGTCACTGCAGAGAAGTTTTCTGATTTTGAGCTGGAACTGGAATGGAAGATATCTGAAGGCGGAAACAGCGGCATTATTTATCGGGTAGCTGGTGGCAATGCACCAGTCTGGATGTCAGGTATGGAATACCAGGTACTTGATAACAGTGCTTTTCCCGAACTGGAAAAACTGAGCCACAGCGCGGGATCAGTCTTCGATTTGTATGCACCCAGCGAAGATGAGGTAAAGCCGGCAGGAGAATTCAATAAAACGCGTATTCGAGTGGAGAATGGTCGGGTTGAACATTGGCTGAATGGAAGCATGATTGTCAGCTATGAACTTTGGTCTGAAGATTGGGATACACGTCTTGCCAGCAGTAAGTTTTCCTCTTACCCCGATTTTGCCCGTAGTGAGAGCGGCTTTATTGCTTTACAAGACCACGGCGACAAAGTGTGGTACCGCAATATCAGAATTCGGGAGCTGTAAATCATGGGTATTTCAGGCGTGGGTATTTGGCAGGTACTTATTGTTCTTGTGTTAGCGGTTCTACTATTTGGTAGTGGCAAGATCCGCCGTCTGGGAGAAGACCTTGGAGGAGCGATTAGTGGTTTCCGCCGCTCATTGCATCAAAGCGATAAGGATGGCACTAGAGAAGATTCCCCAGGTAACTTGTCTGGCAATCTACTCCAAGCTGGGGAGCGGGAATGAAGCGTAGAAATTTGCTACAGGTTGGTGCCGGCTTGGCTGCAGCTGCTTTTACCGCACCCTTGTTTGGCAATAGTGGGCAAATCATTGCCAATACCCCGGGTGGCCCTGTGAAAATTTCCCTGGCCCAATGGTCCCTGCATCGGCAATTGCGAAGTGGCACTCTCAAGGTATTGGATTTCCCTATTAAGGCAAGAAAGGCATTTGCAATTGACGCGGTAGAGTATGTCAATCAGTTTTTTGCCGATAAGGCCAGGGATCAGAATTTTCTTTCAGCGTTGAGAGCACGTGCAATAGATCACGGGGTTAAAAGCCTTTTGATTATGGTTGATGCAGAAGGTGATCTTGGCAACCCAAATGCTGGCGAAAGACAACAAGCGGTAGAAAATCATTTCCAGTGGGTTGAAGCGGCCAAATATTTGGGTTGCCACTCTATCAGAGTGAATGCTGGCGGACAGGGTAGTAGCAGGGAGGTTAGTTCTGCTTGTAGAGATGGGCTGCGAGCTCTCTCAGAGTTTGCCTTGGACTTCGGCATCAATATCGTGGTGGAGAACCACGGTGGCTATTCCTCAAACGGACTTTGGTTATCCCAGTTATTACAGTCAGTGGATATGCCGAACTGTGGAAGCTTGCCAGACTTTGGAAACTTTGGTGACTACGACCGCTACTTGGGAGTAGAGCAGTTGATGCCCTTTGCCCGCGGAATCAGCGCAAAGAGTTTTTCATTTGATAAGCGGGGAAATGAGACCAATACGGATTTTGCCCGGATGCTGCGGATAATTCAAAAGGCGGGTTATAAGGGGTATATCGGCATTGAGTATGAAGGCGCCGGCGATGAAGACTGGGGGATCAAAGCAACGAAAGAGCTTTTGCTGCGCTTGTCGCGACAGGGTGAGCTATATGGTAAGTAAGTAATAATTATTTGGTAAAAATGTAACCGGTTACTCTCATTTTTTGATCAAAATATTTAGGGATTTCTAGGCTCGTTAAAAATATTCATAAAAATTAATCTTTTTGGTTAAAAAAACATAAGTTAGACATTAGATATAACGGATAAGTAAAAATTTTTGTCAAAATATGTAACCGGTTACAGATTTATCTTATAAGTTAATTAAAATTAAACGAGTAAAACAAAAATAATTGATGAAGTAGGAGAGAGGCGATGCCGAATGATGACTTCGAGAAGAAAGAGTATGACGCACTAATTGTTGGATCTGGTGCTGGCGGCGGTATGGCTGCCTATGTACTAGCCACTGCAGGGCTAAAGGTTCTATTGCTGGAGGCGGGGAGATCCTATGACCCGGTCAAGGAAACCCCAATGTTTAACCTCCCAAAAGATGCGCCTTTGCGTGGGGGGAGCACACCGGAAAAGCCGTTCGGTTTCTATGATGCAACAGTTGACGGGGGTTGGAAGGTACCCGGCGAACCCTACACTCAGGGCTCCAGAGAAAGAGGCCGCCGTTTTGACTGGTGGCGTGCTCGTATGCTGGGTGGCCGTACGAACCATTGGGGACGGATTTCCCTGCGAATGGGTGAGTATGATTTTAAACCCTACTCAAGGGATGGACTCGGTTTTGATTGGCCGATCAGTTACAACGATCTCGCTCCCTACTACGATAAAACCGAGATGCTCATTGGTGTCTATGGCACTAACGAGGGGTTAGAAAACACTCCTGACTCTTCCGAAGGAGTGCTGCTGCCACCCCCGAAGCCCCGTGCCTATGAACTTCTGGCCAAAAAAGCGTGCGATAGGCTGGGGATCCCTGTAATTCCCTCTCACCTGGCTATTCTCAGTGAGCGTCTGGATCACGAAAATATTCCGCAGAAATTATTCCCAAACAATAAATTGGCTCAGGACGTCACCCGGGAATCAATGAAATCTCGCGCAGCCTGTTTTTGGGCTACGCCCTGTGGGCGCGGTTGCTCAATTAAGGCGAATTTCCAGTCCACGACTGTACTACTGCCACCGGCATTAGCGACGGGCAACCTGGATATCATTACTGATGCCATGGTGCGTGAAGTTACCGTTGACAAAAAAGGTAAGGCTAACGGGGTTATCTATATTGATAAAGATACCCGTCAGGAAAAATTTGCCAGTGCCCGAGCTGTGGTTGTTGCAGCCAGTGCCGCTGAAACTTCGCGCATTCTCCTTAATTCCAAAAGCACTTTATTCCCCGATGGTATCGCCAATGGCAGCGGTGCCGTAGGGAAATACCTGATGGATACAGTGGGAGCTGGTATCGGCGGGCAGATTCCCGCTTTGGAAAGTATGCCTGCCCATAATGAGGACGGCGCATCGGCGATGCACATGTATATGCCCTGGTGGTTGTACAAGGAACAATTACGTGGTGACCTGGATTTTGCCCGTGGTTACCACATTGAATTCGGCGGTGGTCGCAGTATGCCGGGCGCAGGTGCTTTCGGCGGTATGGGTGATTTTACCAGTGGTGCTTATGGCAAAGATTTGAAAGAAGCCTGCCGGCGTTACTACGGCTCCTTTGTGTGGTTTGACGGTCGCGGGGAAATGATTCCCAACGAGGACAGCTACTGTGAAATTGATAAGGACCAGGTAGATCAGTGGGGCATCCCTGTACTGAAGTTCCATTGGAAGTGGAGTGCCCAGGAATTGAACCAGGCTGCCCATATGCACAAAACCTTTGCTGAAATCATTGAAGGTATGGGCGGTAAGGTCACCTCTACCGTGCAAACCGACGGTGCCAAGGCAATTATCAACGGCGGTGCGATTATTCACGAAGTCGGCACGGCGCGCATGGGCTCAAATCCGAAAGATTCCGTGCTCAATCCATACTGCCAGTCCTGGGAAGTACCGAATCTCTTCCTTACTGACGGCGCACCCTTTGTCTCCAATGCCGATAAGAATCCAACCCTGACCATTATGGCGCTGGCCTGGCGCACCTGCGACTACATCGTGGACCAGTTCAAGAAGAGGAATATCTGATATGAGCGAGGAAAAAACCAACCTGGGTCGGCGCAACGCCCTGCGTTTGATTGCTACCACCGCTGCTGCAGTTCCAGTCATTGGCTGTTCTGAGAAAGTAGCGCAAAAAGTTGTAGTGAAAGAGGAGGTGCCAGCGGCTGAACCGGCAGTAAAGAACCTGGACGCCCCGAAGCAGACTCTTGCCAGGGGCACGCCGACAGATCCGGATCTCCTTAATCCCGTTGTGCCTTGGGAGATGCAGCTTGAAATGGGTGAGTTAGCGGTATTGGCAGCACTTTGCGACGTCATTATTCCCGCAGATGAAACTTCTCCGAGTGCCTCTTCAGTAGGGGCCCATCACTACATCAACGAATATGTCAGCGCCCCATATTCCAATAATAAAGCAGATCTTGTCACGATTCGGGGAGGGGTTGTTTGGCTGGAGGGTGAGTCCAAGCGTAGGTTTGGAGGTTCCTTTGTCGATCTGAATGAACCTCAAAAAGTAGCCATCTGTGAGGATATCAAGTGGACTCGCACGGCGAAGCCTGAGTTCCAGGCTGGTGCTCGTTTCTTTGCCAAAGTTCGAGTTCTCGTGTCCACCGCTTTCTATACCACCGAGGAAGGTATGGCGGATATTGGTTATGTGGGTAACCGACCAATGGCGAGTTTCCCTGGAGCACCCCCTGAAGTTCTCAAGCGACTTGGCTTGGATAGCTAAAAACGCTTTTTGCTTTAGCGCTATACGCACATATAAAAATATCGAGACAGAATTGGATCGATAAGAGTAGGGCATATTCCGGTGGCCCGGCAAATGATATGTCGGGCTTTTAGGGTGAACGGAAAGCTAGAAAAAAATAATAAAAGAGAAATTTGAGCAATGAGAGAGATACCCTTAAATACAAATCGCCAGCTAGATCTATTGAGGACGTCTGTAAGTGTTCTAGTGTTGTGCAGTGTTGTAGGTATGGCAAATGCCCAGAGCACCAGTGAATCTGATACAGAGAGTCTGGTGCTAGAGGAAGTAGAGGTATTGGGTATTCGCCGGAGCATGGAGAAAAATCTCGATGTAAAGCGTTTTTCCAATGCGGTGGTAGACTCAATCACCGCTGAAGATATGGGTAAATTCCCCGATAAGAATGTTGCAGACTCTTTGCAGAGGGTTCCGGGAGTATCCATCGTTCGAAGCGGCGGCGAGGGTGCCGAGGTAAGTATCCGAGGAACTGCACCTGAGCTCACTTTTACCCAGCTAAATGGAAACTATATAGCCACTCCCGGCGATGATCCATCCCGATCATTTTCCTACGCGTTGCTACCCTCAGCGATGATCTCCCGAGCGGATGTGTATAAAAGTCCAGAAGCAAAACTGGATGAAGGCGGGATAGGTGGTACTGTAATTTTACACACCCGCAAGCCACTGGACCTGGATTCCGGGGAGGGTATGCTATCCATTGAGAGTACTTATGCTGATGTTACTGGGGAGTACGAACCTCAGTACACCGGTTTTTACTCATGGAAAAATGATCAGGAAACCTTTGGTGTATTGTTTGGATACTCAAAGCAGGATCGTCAGAACCGGGTAATTAGCACCTCGGTAGAAAACTGGGGTTGGCAGGGAGATGAGTCTCCCCAGGCTGGCGTAGAGGCCAGGGGGCCGATGGTGGATATCGATGGTAATGAATACCGGGATTTCTATGCGCCGCGAGCCGTTGTCGGTAGTGTCTTGGAAGAGGAACGGACCCGGGATGGAATGCAGCTAAGTGCCCAATGGCGTCCGGTAGAACAGCTGGAATTCGGTGTCAATTATTTCCGCTTTGAGCTAGGCGGCAACTCAGAGAATTATCGTATCGTATTTCCTGAGTGGAACTACGGGGATGCAATAGCGCCGGGCAGTCTCAAGTTTGATGAAGATGGTGATACTCTTCTTGGCATTGGTATGCTCGATCGGGGCCAGGCAGAGTTACAGTCTCCACAGGTAGCTGGTGACTACACTCGAGCGGAATATGTTTCGGACACGCTGGATTTCAATATCAGTTACGAGGGAGATGGATATAGTGCTCGGTTGGTAGTCGGTAATACCAGTGCAGAGGGCGGCCCCTCTGAGAAATTGTTTGCATCAGTCAATTCCCGTTATGGCACTGCAACCGATTGGAGCTGGGATCTCAGCAGTGGTACTGCTGAAATTGATACCAGTGCAGATCTGGGAGATCCCAACACTTATCCTTTATATGACTGGTTCTCATCCCATTGGACCAGCAGCGAGGACGAGGAGAGTTACTACCAGCTGGACGTTTCCATCGATATGGATTATGCCTGGCTTACCTCCCTGGATGTTGGGGTTAAGTACCGGGACCATGAGATAAACCGCCGCATCACCAAACAATCCTGGGATGATGATAATCCTCCCTGTCCAACGATTAACTGGGGTGATGTTGATGGAGCTTGTTACCCCTGGTGGCCAAGTGATTCATTCCACACTGACCCCGATGGTGTGCCCGACACAATCGATATCCTTTCAAACGGCCCTCTCGATAATATTATCGGCGGTGTGAATGTGCCAAATTTCGCTTATCTGGAGTTTGATAAGTTAAAAGAGTTTCTATACGCAACCTATGGTGACCCTACGGTAATCGTCGAGAAAAATCAGGTTTACCGGGTTGGTGAGGAAATTACGGCTGCTTATGTACAGCAGAATTTTGCCTCGGCAGTCCTGCGCGGAAACTTTGGTATTCGAGCAGTCCAGACCAAGCAGTATGCGAGCACCTACGACAATATTGATGGGGTGTTACAGGACGAACCCAATATTCGTGACAGCAGCAATACTGATATTTTACCTAGTGCTAATATCGCTTGGGATATCTCCGATGAACTGGTTATGCGCGCAGCTCTCGCTAGAGTCGTAGCGAGAGTGGAATACGATAATCTCGGTGGTTCTGAAGTGATCCACGCTCCTTTGCCCGGCTCAACAGTCAGTCAAGGGTATGCAGGCAACTCTGAATTGGAGCCTTATAAAGCTGATCAGTTTGATTTGGGGCTGGAGTGGTATTTCGATGATGCCTCTGCTGCAGGACTGACCTTGTTCAGAAAAGATATTGCTTCGTTTGTAATCAACGGCAGTTCTATGGTGACAAGGGATATCGATGGTGTTACCCGGGCAGTGTCTATGTCTATGCCGGTCAATGGCACTGATGCTACCGCACAAGGTGTAGAACTGTTTGTTCAGTATGCCTTTGATAATGGCTTTGGAGTCTATGCAAACTATACCTTCACAGATACGGAGCTAGCTGAGATTGACTCTGAAGGTATCAAAACCAAAACAGAAATTGCCGGCACTTCAAAGGACCAGTACAACCTATCCCTTTACTATGAAAATATCGACTTTAGCATTCGCGCTTCTTACAATTATCGCAGTGACTATGCAGACGGATTCCACAATGGCATGAACACTTTCACTGATGAATACGATCAGTTGGATGTTAATGCATCTTATCGCTTGATGGATAACCTGACGTTGACCGCCTCAATAATCAACCTTACCGAAGAGAAGGTGGATAGATATTGGGGTGAGGAAAACAGGGTCTGGGGCTCCTCATATTCAGGCCGACGAGCTTATATGGGGCTGACATATAGTTTCTAACCTCATTGCTACCCAGTCACGCGGACACAGGGACGTGTCCGCACCTTTCTGTAAATTTTTAATTTCATATCAGCGTACTCAGTTTAGGCGCAATTGAGTATTTTATTAGCTCTCATATATCAATTCGATCTAGGAAATGTGTGCATTTTATACTAGTACTCAGTTGAAGGAGTAATTTAAAGTAGTTTGAATGGAGGGATTTATCATGAAAAGGGTATATATAGAAGACGCAACACCCTATGCTCTGGGAGTTTGTGTCACAGTCTACACTACCTGTTAATAGAAGGTAGTTTTTCACAAAAAGTGAGATGGCCCTTGAAAATAAGGGACGTCTCACTCAGGGCTAATACAGACAAATCAAGAATTTATCGATTCTGCCTTTCTAGTTTTTTTACCAGTTCTAGTAAATATGATGGTTAAGCGATGATGAAAGGCGCTGCTTTATTAGATAATTTCTTTCTCTATTTCAGTGAAAATGAAGTCATCTTGTGGGATGTTGTTCATCACGATCAGTGGGCTTTGGATAAAGAAACCCTCATAAATATTCTGGATAAATTTTATTCCGATGTGCAGACAGGAGAAACTAAGGCAGCAGATTTCCTTCAAAGTAATGGAGCCTTCATCAGTGGTGATTTAGCTCGGAAACAATGGGGTTGGGATGTACTATCCTGGTTTTACCATTATGGCACCAAGCTTTCGTTACCGCCCTCGACTGAGGGCAAAGAAGGGGCTAGTGAAGATCCCAGGGTATCTTGGGTAGGACAGTATGTTGACTACTGTAAACAGGTGCCGGAAAAGGCTAAAGGCAAGTACAATTATCCAGAAGTGGATATTCCACTGAATAGCTTTCCTACCACCAATCAGTTGGAGTCTGTGTTTGGGACCCGGTTTTCTTCACGAAAATTTGTACCGGGTACCACTTTAAAACGTGAGCTTTTGGAAAAAATACTTTTTCATTGTGTAAAATTTCGTACTTCTCCGTTTGTTGAAAAGTTTTATAAGGCCCACTCAGACAAAATAAATTATTTTGGATATTTTCGCAGCAGCCCTGCTGGCGGCGCCTTACAAGCTACAGATATTTACCTGATAGTGCATTCGGTACAGGGGATTGATCCTGGTATTTACCTTTACAATCCAATTGATCATGGATTGACCAAAGTCGGAGGTCCTGTTAGCCATGATAAGATCCGCCGCTTGCTGGTCGGTCAGCCCTATGCCGAGGGTGCCGCAGTTAATATTTGCTTTGTCTGCAAATTTAATCGGTTCTGGTCCAAGTATCGTCATTCCCGTATCTATCGGATGGCTTACCTTGAAGCCGGCCATCTATCTGAGAATATATTTCTCTATGCACACTCTCTTAAGCAAGACGTATTTATAGCGGGCGCTTTTTACGATGAAGAGTTTGAGAGTCTGCTGAAGTTGGATAAAGACAGTGCCATGGTCTTTTTTATGGCTATTGGGGAAGGAGAGCATGCCTGTTTCCCGGTAGAGTACTTGCCTTCTGATTCAACAAAATTGGATTAATGAGTAATAGTTAAATGTTTTGCCTGAAAAAAGAAGTTTGACATTGCGGTAATCGATGATTTCAGGGCCAAAATAACCAGTTTGGGACTTCCAATGAGCATAAAAGAGAAAAGGTACTTATGGTGAGGTGAAAACTGCAAAGCAGTATGCCCCACCGAAGTAGATAAGGATAAGGTGCGTTAGTGCAGGGTGTGGACCAACCGTGAACTTAAGCGCATGGTGGGGGAGAAGCGGATCATATCGATCAGAGAGTCGATATAGCGTTCACCGAGTTCGCCGATATCTTCAATTCTTGAGGATAAGAGCCAAGTTTCAATCACACCGAACAGGCCACCGTGTAACATCTGCATCGCGAGGTCTGTATCAAGATCTTCGGGCAGTTGGCGCTCGGATACTGCGAGGGCAATCAGTTGTGCCATTCGCTCAAGCCCGCGGGTGCGCCCTTGCTTCATACGCAAGTGGGCTTCATTGTTCTCGGTAACCTTTTCTTCACAGGGATGGAAGATAATCTCAAGTACCTGCTGCCACTCTGGGTTACAAGCAATTTCCTGAAACAGCCACACCCAGCGGGTTCGCAGTGTACCGAGGGGATTGGCGTTGAGTTGCTCGCCGGCGTTATTACAAAGTTGTTCGCCGGGTAGTACCATGCGTTCTGTCAGAGCGAGCAGCAAACCGGTTTTGCTGTGAAAGTGGTCGGCAACAGCACCGCAACTAACTCCAGCCAGCTTTGCGACTTCGGAAAGGGAAGGGCGACACACTCCATATTCATGAAACACATTGAGCGCAGCGTTTAATATACGCTCACGGGTGGTCAAAATTTGCTCATCTCTGCGTTTGGTCATAAGGAACAGCGGCTTCTTTAATCAATTATTAGTTTCACTCTGGCTCATTTTTGCAGCGTTTAACCGCAGGTGCGCAAAGGGGTTTTATGTGCAAACCCTTGAATATACTAGGTGAAAGTGCATGTTAGATGAAAATTGCACGATTATGAACAGTTGATCCTGTTTCCTACGTACTCATAAAATGCCACGCTACTTTACTCAGATTTCCTTGTCACTTAAAAATTCCGCTAACTGCCAGTATTTTGTCCGCGCAGTCACTTTTAGAGGTAACCATGTTAAAAGCCCGCGCTCTCACCAGCCTTTTGGTCGCTTCCGCATTGTTGGCGGGATGTAACGAGGAAGCTTCGGCTCCACCGGGAATGGCCCCCCAAGTGACCGTAGTCACACTTCAGCCGGAATCCGTCACCCTTACCAGGGAGCTGCCGGGGCGGACTTCCCCCTTTAAAGTGGCCGAGGTTCGCCCGCAGGTTAATGGCATCATAAAACGCCAATTGTTCCGTGAAGGTGGCCAAGTTAGTGCAAATCAGCCGCTTTACCAGCTAGATGACGCTCTTTATCGTGCTGACGTCGATAGTGCCAGAGCAAGTTTGCAAGGCGCAAAGGCGGCTATGAACATTGCTCGCCTCAAAGCCGAGCGCACTGCGAACCTGGTGGGGAATGGTGCTGTTAGCACGCAGGAAAATGATGCTGCGGAAGCCGATCTTCAGGAGGCCCGAGCCGATGTAGCCGCAGCTCAGGCGGAGCTGCACAGGGCGGAAATCCAGTTGGAATATGCGCGGGTCACTTCTCCGATTACAGGCCGAATTGGCAAATCTACAGTTACTCAAGGCGCTCTGGTAACGGCCAATCAGGCCGGAACTTTGGCTACTGTGCAGCAACTAGATCCGATCTATGTTGAGGTTACCCAGTCGGCAGCTGAGCTTGTTAGCCTCCGTCGAGCGCTTCAAGCGGGAACACTGGCCGACGCCACTCATCTACCTGTGACAATCCTATTAGAAGATGGCAGCGAATTTGAACACCAGGGCAAGCTGGAGTTTGCCGAAGCCAGTGTCGACCCCTCAACGGGCAGCGTATTGTTGCGAGTAGTTGTCCCAAACCCGGACACCATGCTTTTGCCGGGCATGTATGTGCGCGCAATTGTCGGTAGTGGTGTCCGTGAAGACGCAATTCTGGTACCTCAGCAGGGAATTGCGCGGGACCCTAAGGGCAACACCTCAGCCATGGTAGTGAATGAGGAAAATGTGGTTGCCCAGCGATCTGTGCGGGTTAGTCGTACGATTGGCAATCGCTGGCTAGTGGAAGATGGGCTCAAGGCCGGGGACCGGGTCGTAGTCGCCGGGCTGCAGAAAATTCGCCCGGGAGCACCGGTACAGGCCAGCGAGCGCGAAAATGAGCAGCTGCCGGCGGCTGAAGGCGATCAACAGGCTGGCGAAGCGCCTGCACAGCAGGGGTCTTAAGGGTAGGGGTTATGGCAAGTTTTTTTATCAATCGGCCCATCTTTGCCTGGGTGCTGGCAATTATCACGATACTGGCAGGTGTGTTGTCTATCGGCGAGCTGGCAGTTGAGCGCTATCCAAATATCGCGCCACCGTCGATCAATATAGAGGCAAATTATCCAGGCGCTTCCGCCAAGGTGGTTGAGGATTCGGTTACTCAAATCCTCGAACGCAACATGAAGGGCCTCGATGGTCTCCTTTATATGTCCGCCACCAGTCAATCCAACGGTGGTGTTTCAATCTCTTTAACTTTCGAGAATGGAACTGACCCGGATACAGCCCAGGTCCAGGTGCAAAACAAAGTGCAACTGGCGATGCCGCTGCTGCCACAGGAGGTCCAGGTACAAGGAGTAAATGTTAGTAAGTCTCGAGGTGGCTTCCTAATGGTCGCCGGCTTTGTGTCTGAAGACGGCAGCATGAACCGCAATGATATTGCTGACTATATCAATTCGGCCATTGTTGACCCGATCAGCCGGGTGCCAGGCGTGGGCAATGTGCAGGTATTTGGTTCCAAGTACGCGATGCGGATTTGGCTCGATCCCAATAAGCTCACCACCTATGAACTTACCCCTGGTGATGTTACCGATGCAGTGCGGGCCCAAAATGCACAAGTTACGGTCGGAAGCCTTGGTGCTGCTCCCTCTATTCCAGGGCAACAGCTAAATGCGGCAATTACTTCCCAGGAACGTTTGCAAACCCCTGAGGAGTTCCGGGATATTATCGTCAGAGCCAATGACGATGGCTCGCTCTTGCGCCTGGGAGATATTGCTCGAGTCGAGCTAGGGGCGGAGAATTATGAGTTTATTTCCCGTTACAATCGCCAGCCTGCAACCGGCATCGCTATTAACTTGGCGACTGGGGCCAATGCCCTGGAAACTGCTGATGGGGTGAAAGCCAAGTTGAAGGAGCTGGAGGCTTACTTTCCCCGAGGCCTGACTTCGGTAGTACCATTCGATACGACACCGTTTGTTGAGGCATCTATTAAGGGTGTTATCTCTACCTTGATTGAAGCGATCGTCCTGGTATTTCTGGTGATGTATCTGTTTCTTCAGAACTTCCGTGCCACGTTGATTCCGACGATTGCGGTACCAGTGGTGCTAATGGGTACTTTTGCCGTACTCGCTTCGCTGGGATTCTCAGTCAATATGCTCACGATGTTTGCCATGGTGCTTGCAATTGGGCTGCTTGTGGATGACGCCATTGTGGTTGTGGAGAATGTCGAGCGGGTGATGCGGGAGGAAGGGCTCTCCCCTAAAGAAGCCACTAAGAAGTCGATGCACCAGATTACTGCGGCACTGATTGGCATTGGCGTAGTTTTGTCGGCAGTGTTTGTGCCCATGGCATTTATGGATGGCGCCACCGGCGTGATCTACCGTCAGTTCTCCGCCACGATTGTTGCCGCTATGGCGTTGTCAGTGTTGGTGGCGATTATCCTGACACCAGCGCTTTGTGCGACCTTGCTGAAGCCAATATCCAAAGGGGAGGGGCATGGGGAGAAGGGCTTTTTTGGCTGGTTCAATCGCAACTTTGATCGAGGTAGCCAGCGCTATCAAGGTGGAGTACAAGGTATTTTGAAGCGCAGCGGTCGTTTCATGCTGTTGTTTGTTGCGCTTTCCGCAGTCATGGCCTTCCTATTCCTGCGATTGCCCAGCTCGTTCCTGCCGGATGAGGATCAGGGTGTGCTGTTCTCCATGGTGCAGGCGCCGGTGGGGGCAACCCAGGAGCGCACTATGAACTCTATCCGAAAAGTAGAGGACCAGTTCCTGAACAATGAGCAGGGTATCGTGAAATCAGTATTCTCGGTACAGGGGTTCAGCTTTGCCGGTAGCGGGCAAAATACCGGTATTGCTTTTGTAAATTTGGAAGATTGGTCCCAGCGTGAAGAAGAGTCTCAGAGCGCTGGGTCTGTCGCCATGCGCGCGATGGGTGCCTTGATGCAAATTAAAGATGCGATGGCTTTCGCTTTCGCACCTCCGCCGCTCCCCGAGTTGGGTTCTTCTGGTGGTTTCAACTTTTATCTTCAGGATAATGGCAGTTTGGGTCATGAGGCTTTAACAGCAGCCAGGAACCAGTTTCTGGGAATGGCCGGGCAGAGTGAACTTTTGGCTAATGTTCGCCCCAATGGCCAAGAAGATACCCCGCAATTCCGTGTAAAAATTGATAATGCAAAAGCAGCTGCGCTTGGCTTGTCTATCGACGATATTAACAGCGCTTTGAGTACAGCATGGGGCGGTTCATATATTGATGACTTTATCGATCGCGGGCGGGTAAAACGGGTGTATATGCAGGCTGATGCTCCCTTTAGGATGGTCCCGGAAGACTTCCAATTGTGGTCAGTGCGTAACGATAAGGGCGATATGGTACCGCTATCATCCTTTGCCAGTTTTGGCTGGGAGTACGGTTCCCCCCGCTTGGAGCGCTATAACGGCGTTCCATCAATGCAGGTTAATGGGCAGGCTGCACCCGGAGTCAGCTCTGGTGAGGCAATGGAAGAGGTTGAGCGCCTAGTGGCGCAACTACCCGCAGGTATTGGTATGGAGTGGAGTGGTCTCTCATATCAAGAGCGCTCTGCTGGAGCACAAACCCCATTGCTGTATACCTTGTCCCTTTTGATCGTGTTCTTGTGTTTGGCTGCTCTTTATGAGAGCTGGACAGTACCGACAGCAGTACTATTGATGGCTCCTTTGGGAATCCTGGGTGCAGTACTGGCCAATAGCATAAGGGGCATGGAGCGCGACATTTACTTCCAAGTCGCGATGCTGACAACAGTGGGGCTAACCAGTAAAAATGCCATCCTGATTGTGGAGTTTGCGAAACAGAATCTGGAAGACGGTATGGAACTGGTAGATGCCACGATGCGAGCTGTACGGGACAGGTTACGCCCGATTTTAATGACATCTCTCGCTTTTGGTTTGGGGGTGTTGCCCTTAGCCATAGCAACCGGAGCTGGCTCAGGTGCCCAACGGGCAATCGGTACCGGTGTGTTCGGCGGCATGATTGTTGGAACTCTACTGGGAATTTTCTTTATCCCACTGTTCTTTGTTGTGGTGCAGCGGTTGTTTGGCAGGAGAGTGCATAAGCAGGAAGTGGAGCTGGCTAAACAAGACATTTCGTCAGAAAAAAATGAGAGAGCAGAAGCGGCCGAAGCGCTTTAACAGAGCTTTAACTATAAATTAAATAAAGCCAGGCCAGGTTAATGGGCCTGGCTTTTTACTTTCTGGCCCCCCATAAGTCACAAGATCCCTGAATAGGTTGCTACTGCCAGTCTCAAGATACAAAGTGAACCTCTTTAGTTCCAGCTCCGCCAACATGTCATCGTTTTAAATTATTCGCTGAAGTAATGAAGCATTAGCAATGATTTAAATCAAGAAGCCGAATAGTGTTTGGAGTCAAAATGCTAATCCCAGGCAAGGTGAGTAGCTATCCATACATGATTGAGCCTCACTTCCAAGCTAGATAGTGCAGTATAGAAGCCTGATATTGACGTTCATAGATTATTACTTCTATGGGGCCACCGATATTGCATAAATGTTATTAGCAGATAATTTAAAGTGAAGAGTCGGGATGGATTTAAAAGTTAAAGAAGGTCAAGTGTGGAAATATGATAATCGAGAGGGCGAGGAGAATTCGCGGGTTATCATATTAAAAATTGAAGAGTCTAAGGACGATTCAATGGTGGTACATGCTCAGATTTCAGGTATTAAAATTTATAACCCTAATAGTGGAGAGGTCATTGAGGAAATTACTCATATGCCGTTTTCAATTGAGGCACTAGGGACGAGTTTAAATGAG
Source organism: Microbulbifer maximicatervae (SeqCode) (assembly GCF_052466985.1). Classification (NCBI taxonomy): domain Bacteria; kingdom Pseudomonadati; phylum Pseudomonadota; class Gammaproteobacteria; order Cellvibrionales; family Microbulbiferaceae; genus Microbulbifer; species Microbulbifer maximicatervae (SeqCode). The sequence continues at coordinate 1,270,294 of NZ_CP174298.1, read as the reverse complement.
CTGATGGGGGAGTCTGAGATACCTGATTTTGAGGAGGGCTATGATTCGTGGAAGCGAGAATATGATAACGGTAAAGCGGGTGTGTTCACTATTTCTATAGGAGAGGCTGTGAAGTATATGGATGATGCGGTGAACAGCTAAATAATAGATTTGCTACCACATTTCAGCGACAAATGGAGGGTATTCAAAACTCTGTGTCAGCCATAGCCTCAGAGGCTGATGTATTTCTCCAAACGATCGGGGAAGTGGATCGTTAGCTGTGACAGCGTCAGATTCCAGTTTTGAATTGGGTGCGTCCGGCGCCCGGAGGCTTTTAGTATACCGGCGTACAGAAGCTTCAGTACTGGCGAAGCCTCCCGTGGCGTCTGCAGTTCGAAGCTGCCGGCGGGACTTTTCATGGTTTTTGAGGTGGTACCATTCTTGCTGTTGGGTTTGTCCCTGCTGGCGAGTTGCTCCTCCAATTCCGCCTGCATGGCCGCTTCAGTGAGTTGTTTTATCAGTGGGGTCAGGATGCCACCTTTGCCACGGAGATCCTTGCCCTCACGCAGCGCCTTAACGGCAGCGTTCATATCGAAAGTAGGCTTGGTAATGGGGCATCTCTTTTTTGCTTATAGTAAAGAAATGACATAGAAGTCTGAACATTACCACGGATTTTTCTTCAACCAATTACGGACTTTTTCATATTTGTGTGTGGTGTAACTATCTACAATCACATGTAGAGCTTTATCTTTCTCCGTTCGAGCCTCTACTATCTTCACGAATGACAGAAATTCCAGATGACGATGGCGTTTCTTGCACTCCCCAATGACCTCTCCCATGAATACATTTAACGCTGCAAACAAAGTACTTGTGCCATGGCGTTTATATACATGAGTCAGGAAGCCAGCTCGTCCTTGTTTCAAAGGCAGCTCTGGCTGGGTTCGATCCAAGGCCTGAATCGAACTCTTTTCAGCCACCGAAAAAAACCACCGCATTTTCGGGTGGGTTTAAGTACAGTCCCATCATGTCTTTAAACTTTTCTTCGAAGTTTGGGACATTGCTGATCTTAAATTGACGTATCAGGTGCGGTTTAAATCCATATTCCTGCCACACACGTGCCACCATCATATGGTTTGTACGGAGTTTGGCCGCCATGGTTTGAACCCCGTGGTAGATCTTTCTCATTACCTTTAAAGCCAGATTCTGCGAACCTGTTTCGCCATCTAGCAATTTTATGGGCTCTAAAGGGCAAGCGTTCAGCAATTTCTCTGTTCGATATATCTTCATCGCCAAGCCAATACAATTGACAGGCGCTCTTTGATTCTCGCTGGAGTCTTACCACTGCGACAGAGACGTTGAAACTCTTTACGTTCCTCGTCTGTGAGGGCTATTGTTACGGGGGCGGGCACTGTCTGTATACCAAGAGCAGCCAAATTATATTTAAATAGTTTGTTCGTTACACCACTACTAGTTAAGTAGAGACCTCTGATCAAACTACCTGAGAAACATCCTCCATACCTCGAAACAAGCATGCGCTTTAGCCCTTCCAAAACTAAGGTCTTTCCAGCAAGTGCTCAGTGGAGGGTAAGGTGAAGGATGGTCTTTCTATCGTAACCTGATAGCAAAATCCATAAAATAGCCTCAAAACATACTCAGTTATCAATAGGTTTCAGACCTACTTTTCTACATTGTAGCTGGGGAAGGCAAGGCTCAATCAATTTATGAGGCAACTTATAGTTCTTAGTTAATTTGAGCGTAAGCCTGTTCACATTTAATTTTTTACATTCTGTGAATACAGGAAAGAAATCAATTCCAAGTGGTGAAGTTTCGTATGTTGGTGGAGACTTTAGCAATTCTTGATGGCGGTATGGCCACTATTTCAATGAATAACCATAATATCCATACTTATTTTTTGAGTTTTAATAGGTATATTTTGTAGAGAGAAATCTACAGTATGACTTTAGTATCGCTCCTTTTTTTCGGTTTTGAAATGTGCACGGAAAATTCCTTAATTGATAAATTTAATGCTCTAACCCATATTATGAGATGTTTATCCTAATGTGTTTGTTGTGTCAGGTGTGCATGATTATGTTGTTGTTCAGAAAGCAGGTTTGCGGCTATTAATAGCGGGCGGGGTGATGCCCTTACGGATTTTACCGTTGATCTGAATTTATTAATCTGTAAATATTGAATACAGCTAGACCCGGGTAGGGAATTTTAACTAACCTTTTAATTGATAGAGATTGTTATGGATACTCGTGAATTCGGAAACGTAATAATACATAGGAAAGATAACTCGACTGGGGGAGAGGCCATTCTTTATGCGCATGGTTCATTTGATAAAGGCTCCAAAGTTGTGGCGCTGCCAGGAAAAGTAGCAATGTACTTTTACTCCTTTCATGGCTCTGCTTCTACTGATCATGCAGTTAAAAGTTTGACTAAAACGGGTAAGCCTGCCGACACGGATAACGAGAATGGTTTAGTCGAATTTAGCGAAGCTAAAACATTTCTGAGAATGGGATCTGGAAAAGTGATCTCTATTGCTGGCTGCGGTGCAGAGGTGCGCAACTATAATCTTTCGTATAACGAAAAAAGCCTTCCACATCTGGATAGTATCAAAACCGCTTGGGAAAGTGGACTTCATAACCACGATCTGATTTTAGTGAAAGAGGGTGCCAGCATTAAATTGGCTGATGTTTTCAAGGTTATCACTGAAAATAACTTAGAATACAATAAGGTACATTTCACTGCTTGTCGGTCACCTAGCCGAGGGAATGATTTTGACCAGCAGAAGCCGTACCCGTACTAACTTATAGAATTTCCGCTCATACTCTAATTCTATGGGGTATGAGCCTTAATGGCGCTTTACCGAGGGCTGTCCCAAGCCTTTTACACTACTTTGGCGATATGGAAGATCCTAGGGTTAGTCGACGCAAGCAGTACGCCCGACCCGATATTTTACTTATCATGTTTTGCGGTGTCATTTGTGGTGCGAAAAGCCGTAGAGATTTGTTGATTTCGCAGAGTCGAAGAAGGATTACCTAAAAAGATTCACACCTCTAAATAACGGAACATCCTCAAAAAACACTTTTAACCGGGAGGTTTCGTAAGCGATTAAGCAAGCCCACCTAATACCCACCAACTTATCTCTACTCTCCTGTTTTTTAACGATCAGGAATTCTCAATGAGCACCCAGAGCGCTAGCTAGATTGCCAACATAAGTGGCAGACGCTTATCCACTAGAAATTCCAGCGGGCTCCAATAATTTAACATCACTCTAGGTCGGGCATTAATACGATACACTGCACCGTCAATTTGCCTGTTCGGTAACTTGCTAATCTCTATCCCTTTCGAAAAAAAACGCCTCAGCAGTCCATTGGTAATTTCGCTCATACCACGCTCCCACGAGTGATACGGTTTGGCAAAATATAAGTTTCCGCACGGTCGACTGATGCCCCACGAATTCATTTCGGTTGTTGTAAGTTATGGTTTTACACACGGCCTGATAAGACTTCAGCATCTGTTTGATAGCACGGCCCACTGTCTTCTTACTCTTATTTGATATTCTGCGAGTGAGCAACAATGTGGAGGCTCGTTCAACTAGGGTCACCAGATAGCCATCTTGACCATAAACTGTGTCGCCATCCCAGTGTCCGAGCTTGGTGTTGTCATCAACAATCGCTAGAGGTCCGTCAATATCGATGCGTCCCGGTATTAGCTTCACTTCCGCCTCAGTGTTATGGCACACTGAATTTGAGGGGAGAGAATCTACTCCCCCCAAGTCACGTTTCACACTAGCTCAGCAATACGCTCTTTTGCCGTGGCCAACGCCTTCTCCTTTGCTTCATCTCCCATTGCCAAGCCTTCAGCATAGACAAACTCCACATCAGTAATGCCAATAAACCCAAGGAACTGTCGAAGATAATTACTTTGGGGATGATCATCACCATAAACACCACCTCGTGAAATTAAAACGACGGCTTTTTTGTTCCTTAATAAGCCCTCAGGGCCGTTTTCGGTATATCGGAATGTTACCCCGGCACGTGCAATAAAGTCGAAGTAGGTGTGCAAATTAGACGGGACGTTGAAGTTATACATCGGGATACCTAGCACCAGCAGATCTGCCGATGATATCTCCTCTATCAGCTTGTCCGAAAGTTCTGCAATTTCACTTTGCTTGTTTGAACGGCTATCAGCTGGCGTGTTGTGGGCTTGAAAGTGCTCCAGGCTCAGATGAGGTACAGGCTCGGATACCAAGTCACGATGGATGATTTCATCATCCGGGTTATTAGCCTTCCAGCTCGCTATGAAATTGTCCGTAAGTTGAGATGACTGGCCGTTCTCTTGAAAGAGGCTGGACTTAATGTTGAGTACCTTTGCCATGACTGCTTCCTCGTAACTAACTTTGTATGAAGCTATTGAAACATTCATTAAATTGATTAAAAATTAGAATTATTTGCTTATTTCTATCTAAAAATTCGATCATGAGCCAACAATTGACACAATTAGCAAACCCAAAGATCACTCTTGAGCAGTGGCGTTGCTTGATAGCGGTAGTTGAAGGGGGAGGGTATGCAAAGGCCGCCGAGCTTCTGCACAAGAGTCAGTCGTCGGTAAGCTATTCAGTGCAGAAGTTGGAATCATTACTGGCAGTAGCGGTTTTCACGATTAGTGGACGCAAGGCGATTCTGACTGCCGCTGGTGAGATGCTTTACCGGCATGCAAAGCAATTGCTGGAGGATGCCTCTGCAATAGAGCAGGCCGCTGGCCGGGCGTCTGCTGGGTGGGAGTCCCAGATTGCGATTTCTGTGGAGGTGCTATTCCCAATATGGTTGCTACTGGACTGCCTTGCGCTATTTGGTGAAGAGAGCCCCCAGACCCGTATTGAAGTCCATGAAATGGTGATCAGTGGTGCTTTGGAGGCTTTAAATGAAGGGCGGGTCGATTTTGCGATCAGTCCTAGAATCCCCCAGGGCTACAACGGTGAGTTACTACCGGTTCCTGCCCGGCTTGTTCCCGTGGCGCACCCCAGCCATCCCCTACATAAGTTGGATCGCCCGTTGACAATGAAAGATCTCCGTAATCACCGGCATTTGGTGGTTCGGGATACTAACCCCCAGCGCGGAAATAAAACGCTTACGGTTGACGTCGCTAAGCGATGGACGCTAAGCAGCATGTCTTCTTTGATCAGAGCCGCCTGTCAGGGGTACGGTTTTTCTTGGTTACCGGAAGATAAAATTCTTAATGAGCTTATTGAGGGAAGTCTAAAACTGTTGCCCCTTGAAGGAGGAGGTAAAAGAGAGGTCCCTATGTATCTGATCTTTCCTAACCGGGATGATATCGGCCCCGGCGCACTGAGATTGGCAACTATTATCAGGGAGCGTTTGCAGGATCTGTCTTCCCCGGAGAGTTCTTAAGTAAGAACCAGGTAGGTCGGCAGGGCCAACAGCTCGCTTACTCATTATTCAACAAGCCAATTTCGTGAGCGGTCTCGACGATTGGCTGGTACATTGAGTTGTCGGCTTTGATAAACCCTTTGCGGGGAAATGCGGCAAGTAGTTTAGGGTCCCGCATATTCAAAATCGCCTGCTGGACCTTGTCTAAGAAACCGTTGCCCCAGGTTTCATCGACATCCCCACGAATTGTCCAGTTGTAATCTGGATATCCTGGGGTTTTCCAGATTACTTGCACCTTGCTCTCATCCACTTTGCCGGCTTTCTTTTCGTTCTCCCACACTTTGTGATTCAGGGCGCCCACCTGATATTTCCCAGACTGCACTAGATCGAGGGTATTGGAGTGGTCGCCGGCAAAGCCTACACGGCTGAACACCTCGGCCGGGGGCTTGCCCAGTGCTTTTCTAATAAAATACTCCGGCATTAGCCGCCCAGAAGTGGAGTGCTCTGAACCAAAAGCAAAGGTCATACCCTCAATACCACGGGGGAACTCTTTTGAGGGAGTGAGCCCAGTACTTTTATTCGCAATAAAATAGGAGGTGAAATTTTGATCTCCTTCTCCCTGGGCAATGGCTTTGGCGCCAGGCTCCGCAACACGGGCCTGTACTCCAGTAAATCCGCCAAACCAGGCCAATTGAACTTTGTTATTTTTAAAGGCTTCAACCGTATCGCTGTAGGACTTCACCGATAAGTACTTAACTTCAACCCTAAGCGTGTCGGACAAATACTGTGCAACTTTGCCAAAGCGTTTTTGTAAGCGCTCCGGGTCCTGGTCTGGAATGGCAGTGAAAACAAAAGGTTTTGGGTTTTCTTGAGATAATACGAAGGGTACGCCGCACAGAATTATGAGGCTTAGAATAGACACGGTTAAACGCTTTAACATTCTTTTGGTCCTCTGCGGATCTGTAGTTCAAAATTTGTAGGATAAAACTAAAAGTTTAACTATAGGCGTTATATATAGATCAGAATGTTTGGAAGAAATTGTATTTCTCTATTTGGGCTAGCAAAAGTGAGATGGCTTTCTACCATTTATCCGCAATATCTGAGTTGTTGAGATAGTTGACACATATTTAGGCCTGTACAGGTGTTTATTATAGGGTTTCTTCCTCTGAAGGATGCTTTCTGTGATAAATATGCCCGCCACACAAGCCAGGGGAGTTACGGAGTTGTTTGGAGGCTCCTTAGACTCTAGAAAGAACCTTTAGTATAAAATAGGCAGTTTATGCCAGCACTTGCGGAGTCGAAACATAGAATGAGTGAGTATGATGATCAGTTTAATCTGCGCAAGCGGCACCCATTTGGTAGAGTGCATCTGCTAATCAATGAGCTACAAAGCTATTTGGCCACGCAAACCCTGAGAAACTCACTGGATATCAGCTACGGAGATAGCCCCGGTGAAAAGATTGATATATTCCCTGCTAAATCTCCTACTGCACCGGTTTTTGTGTTCATCCACGGCGGGTATTTCCGGGCGCTAGATAAAAAGCAATACAGGTACATTGCCAAGCCCTTTGTAGAGGCCGGGTGTACAGTTGCCTTGGTCAACTATGATTTGGCACCCGCCGTCAGTGTTAAAGAAATTATTGAGCAAAATATAAAGGCATTCTTATGGATATATAAGAATATTGATCGCTGGAATGGCAACCCCAGTAATATAGTGGTCTGTGGTCACTCTGTTGGGGCCTTTCTTGTTGCTAAAATTTTAGAATTTGAGTGGACACCTGAAGTCCGTAGCTCAATTAGCGGCGCTATTATGTTAAGCGGGCTCTATGATTTAACAAAGATGAGGCAATCTTATCTCAATGAATCTCTGCGTTTATCAGAAGATGACGTTACTAATTTGAGTCCCATTTTTGGCGATATTAGATGTTTCACCAAAGCGATTGTTGCAGTAGGCGATGATGAGACTGCGGAATTTATTGACCAGTCAAAAAGGTACTGTGGGAAGCTACAGCAAACGAAAAGCCCGTGCGAATATATACTTTTGAAAAATAAAAACCACTATACCGTATCGCGTATGTTAAGTAGTAGAAATAATGATCTAATGAATAGGATACTGGATATTTGCGGTGTGAATTGAGAGAGGGGGGATACGATTTAACGCTCAATTTATATAGTTTTGAACATAAATTGGGATTACCAGCTTAAAATCAGGGAGCCTCTTAAGGCCTGTAGGACATTACTGAATTATGCCGAGACTCCCTGACTATCAATTAGCTTTACTTTCTCCAGTAAGAGATTGTAGGTAGGAGCAGCAATAGCCAGCGAGGATGCCTAGAGCGGTCACTATTGTCAGCCCAATCACTCCAGATAGAACGTTGGCTGGATGGGCTGCAAAGAAAGTGATTAACCCTAAAAACCAGGCAATGATATTACCTACAAGTGGCAGTCCTCTTAGTGATACCACCACAAATGCAACGGAAAACACTATAACTGCGAAGGCAATATTGCCCATCATTGGTAGCAATAGGGCATTAACTATAGCTGCTGTCATCCCCATCAATATTCCCAGAGCAACACAAATCCCACTGGAGATTGCGCTGAAGGCAGAGCCTGGCTGTGAAAAGAAAGCAACCCAGCCAACAAACATAGCCCAGGGTGGTAGTTCTAACATAGAGCAAGTGAATGCTGCTGCACCGGCAATAGTTGCAGCGATAAGGGTGTCCCTGATGTATTTAGCCGACGGTACTTGGGCTTGATCGACCATTGGTTTTTAGTCCTCTTTCCAACTGGTATAACGATCAGTTGGAGATTGTTAAGTTGAAGCGGGCATTGGCTGTGAAGCTAGATAATTCCACCGTTGGCTCGTATAACTTGGCCGTTGATCCAGCCACCTTGCTCACTGACTAAAAAGGCAACGGTATTCGCAATATCTTCAGGCCTTCCCAATCGCTCAAGTGGCGACATTTTGGCAAGATTTCCCACCATTTCATCAGTCTTTCCGGATAGGAAGAGCTCGGTAGCCGTAGGCCCTGGGGCAACGGCATTCACAGTGATATCTCTCCCCCGCATTTCCTTGGCGACTACCTGGGTCAGAGCTTCAACAGCTGCCTTGGTCGCCGCATATACGCTGTAATTCGGCATACACAAGTCGACGACACTCGAGGATAAGTTGATGATTCGGCCACCTTCTTGAAGCCTTGCGGTGGCTTCACGCATGACATTGAAGGTGCCCTTAAGATTTACAGCTACCTGACGATCGAAATCATCTTCTTCACATTCTGCCAGAGGGGCTAGTTTCATAATGCCCGCATTATTAATGACAGTATTGATTCCGCCAAAGGTGACTTCTGCCGAGTTGAATAGGCGTGAAACCGCCTGTTGATCACTGATATCGGCTTGGGCAGTAACCGCCTTGCCACCCTCTGTTTCAATGCGGTTTACCAACTTTTCGGCAGCTGAAATATTACTTTCAAAGTTCACCAGAATGGTAAAGCCATCCTTTGCCAGGCGAGAGGCGATCGCCGCGCCTATGCCACGGGAAGCTCCTGTTACCAGTGCCACTTTCTCCATAATGATCTCCGTAGTGATTACTGGAGCCGCCCTTGCAGCTCCCTGATTTGGCTGTATTCCCATACTATTCGTGTTATTCATGTAGATAATCCGGCTAAAATAGAACCTATTGTTCCAAATAAACAAACAATAGGGCGATATGGATAAGCTGGATGCGATGCGCTTGTACGTGCGGATTGTGGAGCGGGGCAGTTTTACAGCCGCTTCTACTGATCTTGGGATTCCGAGGTCGACATCGACTCAGGTGATCAACCGGCTAGAGAAGCGGCTGGGAGTCAGGTTGTTGCAGCGATCGACTCGCAAGGTAAGGGCAACACTGGATGGGGAACTGTATTATCAGCGCTGTATTTCAATACTTGCGGACGTAGAGGAAGCAGAAGGGGCATTTACAGGTTTATTGCCAGGCGGTGAGGTGCGGGTAGACGTACAAGGGACTATTGCCCGTCATTTTGTTATGCCGCAACTCCCCCAATTTTTTGCCCAGTATCCTGACATTTCTTTGGTAATGAGTGAGGGGGATCGATGGGTGGACTTAGTCCAAGAAGGGGTCGACTGTGCTATTCGCTATGGACACTTGGCGGATAGTGAGCTGATTGCCAGGCGTTTAATCATGCTGGAACGGCTTACATGCGCATCGCCGCAATACCTGGAACACTACGGCCACCCAAGCTCTTTGGAACAACTGAATGGTCACCGTGTTGTAGCGCTGCGCTCTATAACGACTGGGAAGTCTACGCCGCTCTCTTTTTGTCTTGGCGATAGGGTAGAGACGTTGCAAGTTCCGGCGCAATTGACGGTAACTGGGACAGAGAGTTACTTGGATGGCGTTAAGCGGGGGCTCGGATTAGCTCAATTTCCAAAGTTTCATGTAGAAAAAGAATTGGATGCTGGAAATTTAGTTGAAATATTGCCCAATTTTCGCCCGCCCAGCGAGCCGGTATCGGTTGTGTTCACCCAGAATCGCTTTTTATCTCCCAGGGTTAGAGCATTTATTGAGTGGTTAAGTAAAATATTTTCAGTTTCCATTTAAAGGATTGTGATTAAGCTTTCATTTGAATTTAATTTTCCAAAAAGTTATCTGCTCTTCAGATAGTAACTTGTCAAAAATTTGCGAAGTTAAATTATTGGTAGCCGTAAGAATATTTTTTTAGTTAAGAATCATATAGAGTAGCCGCGCACTGTGGATTTCAATAAATATTTCTATTCAGTATTTTAAAGGCTGCATTAATAGATTTATTTTTATCTTTAGTGCGGATCTTTCTAAATTGATTTTCCGAGAAGCGGATACAGGGAGTATGTCTGTGAAAAGCTTTAAAATTCTTGCGCCTTTCGTGTTGCTATTTTCTACATTTGGCGCTTATTCAGAAGAAAATGTGAATGTTGTTTTTGAATCTTCCATGAGTGAAAGTAGATCAAATATAATCTCACATAAAACTAAAAAAAGTTTAAATAATAAGATTTTTAGCTTGAAGCCCGGTAGTACCCTTGAGGTTCCCAGTGAGCTCGGCAAGCAACGGTTTACCTTGCAAAATATTCGCTCAACAAAAAATAGGGCTTCACTATCTGCATTTTCTGAGGATGGAAAAGGGTTTATCACCTTAGCCGAGAACAACGGTAGAATTGTTGGCTCAATACAATCTGAAGGTAGGCTCTACAAAGTGAGACCTGCCGGAAAAGGCGCGGTTACAATCGCTGAGGTTCCAGACAATTCACTTGTCGACCATGATAGTAACTACTTCGAAGAGATGGATTTTACTTCCAAGGTTGGCGCGCTAAACACAACCTCAGGAATTGCGACTACTGACTCTGGTGGAAAAATAACCGTTATAGTTGCTTATACCGATGCCTTTGAGGCAGACGCCGGTGATGTACCCGCCTACATGGATTTATTGGAAGAGGAAACCAATGTTTCATTTGCCAATAGTGAAGTCAATACCTCGGTAGAAATTGTTCACTCTTATAGAACCAGCTATGCAGAAAGCGGTAGCTTCTATGTGGACCGCGAGTACTTTTCGAATGACGCATATCCAGAAACTAAAGAACTATACGAACTTAGAGACTTGTATAGTGCAGATGTAATGATTGTTTTAACCGGCAATGATTTGTACAGCGGATCATGTGGATTAGCTAAGACGATCTACGCATCGGAATCAACAGCCTTTGCTTTCGCAAGGGAAGGGTGCGCAACGGGGTACTTCAGCTTTGCCCATGAAATTGGCCACCTAATGGGAGCCCGACATATTATCTACAGTGATTCGAATATGGAGCCGTTTGAATATGGCCACGGCTACTGCAATACCACCCCTTCAACTTGGAGGAGTGTGATGGCCTACAATTGCCCGTCGGATCGAGGCGGCCCCAGAATTCAGCAGTGGTCCAACCCGGATATCACAATAGATGGAGACCCTACAGGCACCTCCAACCTAGAGGATAATGCGCGGGTTATCCGTGAGCGCGCCTGGGAGGTTGCGAACTTCCGGGTCGATGGGGAAAGTTAACGGCAAATTCATACAAGAGCCGCTAGTTAGGCAGAACTGCTAGCGGCTTCAATCGGCGATACCTTTTAATACGACTGCGTTAAGCTTTAGACCCCACGTCCTTGGTCTTCTCGAACCAAAAGTTATAGAAGTCTTCAGTCACCAACTGTTCGATATTGGTGGCTTCCTCTCGGGGGCAAAATACGGTTACCGTGGTTACATCGTGGCCGAGCTCATTGGTCGTGATACAGACTTTGGCATCCGGTCCCGAGAGCTCAACGCCCATGCGGTTCTCAATCAGGTTGCAGTAGCGTTCGGCAACTTCACGGAAGGACTCGCAGTGTTCTTTAAGTCGCTCAGAGATAAACTTCTTGGCTTCAAATGGATTCATTCCTTTGCTTTCTCGGGTAATCGAAAAGGTGTGCTCGATATACCGGCGCATAAAGTTCAGGTTCTTTACCGGTTGGGTAAAGAAGGCATTGTTAGGGATGTACAGAGTTGTTCCTGTATAGCCATTGCCCAAACCGTGCGGATCGATTTCTAAAAGGGTGGTGCTTAGCCAGTCACTATCGGTGACTTCACCAAATTGATTGCCGACTTTGATCCAGTCTCCCACAGTAAACGAGCGCATGTTTGCCTGGTACAAGCCACCAACGAGGCACTGCACACCCTCTCTCAATGCCAGCACAATTGCCACAGAGAAAGCGGCAATGGATAGGGCAAAGTCCCGGAGTTCGCTTACCCAAATTGCTATCAGGCCAACTACCAATAACAAGTTGCCAAGGTTATGTATGGTATTGATACGGCGGCGCTTATCCGCTTTTTGCCAACTACTTCGTGCTATTACTAGCGTGAGCAGGCCACGTAATAACATCACTACTGAGATCAGGCATATGGTGATAAATAATTTGCTATCCAGGATATGCGCTAAGAACTCTGGTTTCATTCGGGACAGGGACCTCACAGGAATTACTGGACCACCAATTCATATGGCAACGCCTAGCATCCCTTTATGGAGAAAGGAGTGCTATGCCGGGCAGGTGGGTGTTAATGGGAGCAAAGAAGGCGGGAATTTATCCCTGGTGCTACATCTTGTAAATAGGATTTTGTAAATACGGATAGACTTGGCCAAACAGCAACAACTTTAGGCTGCTTAGCTCTATAAAGTTAAAAATGCAGGATGTTTCTATCGATAATCAGGGTTAGGAAAGTCGGGCTTACAGCCGGCATCCCAGGCAGAGCGCTGATTACCGTGGGCGGGAATGCCCCCAGCATCTTTTATCATTCGCGCCATATGCATCAGGTTCCAGGTCATAAAAGTGGTGTTGCGATTGGTAAAGTCGTTTTGCGGACCACCGGAACCAGGGTCAAGATACGAGGGGCCGGGGCCCGCTTCTCCCACCCATGCCGCATCGGCCTGAGGTGGGATTACATAGCCGAGGTGCTGCAAAGAGTAGAGGATATTCATGGCGCAGTGCTTAGCACCATCTTCATTGCCAGTAATAAGACAGCCGCCCACGCGACCATAATAGGCGTACTGGCCTTTTGAGTTGAGATCTGCTGAATTCGCATAAAGCCTTTCTATGGTCTGGGTACAAATAGAGGATTTCTCCCCCAGCCAGATTGGCGTGGTTATAACCAGAATGTCCGCCTCTTCAACTCGACGGTAGATCAACGGCCACTCATCACTATCCCAGTCGTGTTGGGTCATATCCGGGTAAACGCCAAAAGCTATATCATGATCAACGGGGCGTAATACCTCAACTGAGACTTTGTTTCGCTCCATGATTTCTCTGGATATGCGAATTAGGCCGTCTGTATGAGAGAGTTCAGGTGTTGGCTTTAGTGTGCAGTTGAGAAATAGCGCCTTGAGGTCGGAGAAGTCCGACTTGCTAGACTTGCAGTCTTCAATTTGTTTTTGATTTAGCTTCGTCATTTAAGGCCTCCTTGCCACAATTTAGATAATAGCCTGAGTTCTAATCCCGTGATTTCAAAGAGGATCGTTTTGACTTATTCGCCCGAGGTCAACTTGAGGACTATAGACCCTTAGAGCTCGTTACTTTTGGCGTGAATCAGCTTGCTCAGAGATTATCTAACCATAAAGCTGCACCTATATTTGACTGACAACCATCTTGGAAGTCTCCATGAAAATAAAAAATCACATATTACTTTTGCTCGTATCAGGACTTATGACTCTTGTGAACATGCCTGCCAATGCTCAGTCGGAAGCCAAAGATTCCCTGGAGGGGGTGTGGTGTGCGGTTGAAGGAGAGTCGTTTATTTTCTATGAGCACAGCCCGGACGCCTTTACTTTGGAGAAGGGGCAAATTTGCCGGACCTTTAAGGTTCTCAAGCAAACAGGTGTAGGCGGTGGTGGCCGTTATCTTGAGGTAACGAAGAAACCGAATGTTAAACACCAGCTGACTGCGGTTGAAGAGACGGTGAATGAGGCCACTATTGCCAAGGATATCGGTATCTTTGCCTACATGAAGAGTGGCAATAGAATCCAGTTGGTAGCTGTTGATGTTTCCGATGAGAGCGTTACAAATTTGACCTTAGATGGCAGTGGCACTATGCGCGGCTTTATTGAAGAGGTTACAGCTGATCATTCTGCCGGGCAGGGTCATGAAGCTCATGTTGGGGTTCTGTTCTTTCGGAGGTCATCCTCATCGATACCCGAGACCTTTGATCAGGATTGGGAATCAATTTTCAATGAAACCCATACCAAGCAGTAGGGATACAGGCATTAGATCATCCATCGTGATAGATCTCTCATGTACTCCTTGAGGCTCAAGTTTTTGTGAGTTCGACTCTGCCTAACAACCTGACAACAATGATTGTACGGCACTCAATTTGACCATTACACAGGTAGAGGGGCAGTATCATGTGCTCTATTCAGGCTAAACTGACAGAAAATGTACTTTTGGCTACTCGCAATTCAAACAATCTGAGCAGGTTAAACTCTATTTTACTTAAACAGTTGATCTGGAGGTTTCTGGTGAGCTCATTTTTAATAAGAAAAACCCCATCAATAGAAAGTAAATTGCTGTAACAATGACATTGAGCAACCCTGAGATTAAGCTCAATACAGCAGGTAAATCAAAGAACCTGTTATATGGGAGGATCATCATAATAGGGATAAGCCATTTTGTATATCTTAACTCTAATTTGTAACAGGAGATTGCGAATAGACATACAAATATACCGTTAAAAGTCACCGTATTTACGAACGTATCCAATAATTCTTGAGCTACATAAATTCCAAAAGCTGACGTTTCTAATGAGATCGTCCTGATATTATCGCCTAGTGCCAAGGAGCTTGTATAATCATTAGCTATTGGTATAAGTGCTAATCCCAAGAGCTGGGCAATATTGATAATAGCTACGGAGACCAGGGTGAATGAAATCAATGCCGCTGAAGCAACTTTACTATTCTCCCAAAATAGGACTGCAATAAATACAAACGAAAGGGCATAACAGGTCCTTAATGCGAGTAAAATCAGTTTCAGGATAAGAAATTCATTTGGGGTTTGGCCAAGCGCGATCAAAAAATCGCCCATTTGAATTGTAGAGCTGGGCTTAAAGAACTGTATATTGTTTGGCAGTAAAATAATGAACCCAACAAACAATATGAACTGAATAAAAAATAGATAGCCTGAAACTTTCGCTAAGTCATTACTGTTGAACCTTAGTTTTTTTAGCTTCATCTATTTTTATTCCATAATCAGACAACTGATAGATCGATTAATATCAATCCCTACTAGCTCAGGCAACGCTTGATATGTATATAATTGTAAATAATTATTAAATTAAGTGTTGGATAACGCTTGAGCTTGACTTTTCGCCTGTCCAGTTGAATCAATTAACCATGCATAGGGCCCCGTATCTTTTAATTTGCTCGCTTTTCAAGCCTCTTGGCACCGCCTTGGCGATATATAAGAGCCGCCAATGGAATTTGAATCCAGTCTAGGTGGCGATGTAATACTCATGCCAAGAAGTAGAGGTTTGAGTATTTGTAACCTTCAAGTGCTTTAACTGTTGCATTTATTTTAGGGTAAAGACCTATTGCTAATAGTGCATAAGTCATTACTAATCGATCAGTTCCGACATCTTCTTCATCAAGATAGCTGAGGCGTTGTCGGTAAACTGTTGCCCCTCCTCAATATACTCCCAGACAGTGGCATCACTCTTCCACCCACCTTGCTTCTTGATCAGCTCAAAGCCAACTTTTTCTCGCGCAGCAGAAGTAGACAGGCCTCGGCGAAAGCTGTGGCTGCTGAGTTCGGCAACAAAGTCAAAACCGCAGGCTTCCCCGAGATTTTTCAGTAGATCGTTGATAGCTGTGGGGTTTAGCTGTCGACTTTGCACCGTATCCCAGCGATTGACTGACCGAAATACTGGCCCAGCTCTAATGCCACTAACGTCTAGCCAGGACTTAAGTGCTCGTGCGGGACAGATTTCAGGGGTGCCGTAGGGAAGGGCGCGCATCATTCCCTGACCACTTTGATCTGTTTTTGATTTGGGCAGGCGAATGATCAAGCCTTCCTCCTCCCATATCAAGTCTTCTACCTGGATCGACACCAGCTCACTGCGCCGGAAGGCACCGAAGAAACCTACCAGCACCAATGCTAAGTCACGGGCCTTCTTCTTGGAGTCTGGTTGAGAGCGCAACTGTCGGGTAAGGGCCGCAATGTGTTCGAGGCTCAGCGCCTTGGCTTTTTGCTTGGGCTTTCCGTGGGTGCGGCGAATACCGCGCATGGTTTTCTGTACTAGCGGCTCAGCGACTGGGTTGGAAATGCCTTGATAAAGGTGCCACTGGCCTATAGCGGTTAAGTGCAAATCCAGGGTGCGTGGGTTCAATTGCTCGGCCCGACTCAATAAATAGCTAACCAGTGAATGGCTATCGGTGGGGAGTCGGCCTCCCCATTTCTCGAACTGGCGAATGGCAGACCGATAGGCTTTGCGAGTGCTGTCTGAAGTCGCTGCTCGCAGGTACTTCTGAATGTCACCCTCAGTCAGAAGTGCTCCAGCCCCGCTAGATGTACTACCGAGCGGGGATTGAGCTTGGATTTTGATTGAAGCCATAGGCTGTTTTCTCATGAATTCTGCGTCACCCGGAAACCACTATTTGTACTGAGGGTACGTTAAAGGGGGATTCCCTTACTTTTATAACCTTCGATAATAATCATTATCGAAGGTTAGATGGGTTAATTCAAGAATTGGTTTATTTTTATATATTATGTATTATTACGTAATACGTAATTTGGTACAAAATAATCTGAGGAAAGGCTAATGGCGCGCACAGGGGTCACCTATCTGGACATTTTTGAAGCAGCAAAGGCGATTAAGGCCCGGGGGGAGGAACCGACAGTTGATAGGGTGCGCGCTCATCTGGGGACTGGGAGTAAAAGTACAATTGCGCCGCTTCTAAAACGGTGGAAAAGCGAGAGTTCCAGCAGCACTGATGTCAGCGGCTTGCCTAAAGATCTGGTGGAGGCACTGAAAGGGCTTCATCAGCGTATCCAGGGCGATGCGTACCAAAGAGTGGAGCAGGTTCAGCAGGAATTTGAAGCTAAAGAGCTGGAGATAACAGAGAGACTAAATGAAGCTCAAGAGACCAGTAGCAAGCAAACCGCATTGATTCGCGAGCTGGAGCAGAAGCTTTCAGCTTCTGAAGGTGAGAAGCGCCGCCTCAAAGTTACCCTGGGTGAAACTCAGTCAGAACTGGAAAAAAGTGAGTTTCAATTGGAGCAGGCCTCGGTTCGAGCTGAGGAGCAGAAGGCCTCAATTGAAGAGATGAAGCAGGAGAATCGCGATGTGCGCGAACACTTTGAGCACTTCCAGCAACGAACAGCTACAGACCGGCAGCACGAGCGAGATCAGTTTCGATCTTCCAGTGAGCAACTTAAGGGGCAGGTGACCTCACTGACGGAGCAATTTGGGTTGGCGGAACAGAGGATTTCTGAGCAGGATCTCCTGTATAAACAGGGGCAGGCATTAATTACTGAACTCAATCGGGAAAAGCAGGAGTTGCGTGAAAATATAGGCGCCGCTCAAGCCGAAGCGGCAAACTACAAGCGGCAGGCTGAAGAGCAGGCGGCAAGCGCTGAGCTCCAATCTTCTGAAATTACACGATTACAGGATGAGGTTACCCGCCTCCAGAGCAGCGGTGTAGGGCAAGCTAAGGAGATTCAGCTTCAGCAAGTATCTTTGGAAAGGCTGGATGCTGAACTGGGTGCTACAAAAGACCAGATAGAGACCTTGTCAGACGAGAATCGTATCCTTCTACAGGAGAAGGCAATGCTGCAAGGGCAGTTTGCCCAACTGGAAAAATCTTTGGGTAAGCAGTAGTTCAGAACCCGGCAGGTTGGGGTCGTCGTCAGTTGATAGCCCCAGTTCAATTGGTTGTCGCATCTAAACAGATGTGACAACTGTCAAATTGAAATACTTTGACTAGCTGGTACTATTAAAGATAAGTAAGAGCAAATTTAGCTGTAGTTGATCTACCTATCCTTATATAAGTCCTACTCACTAACACCGCATAATAAAGTTCCTTATATAAAGTCCCCCTTGCTTTTATTTGCCGCGGTTCATAAGGCATTTGGGAGGCAAGTGTTGTCCAATCATTTCAGAGAAATCATCGATAAACCCACGTTTTTTGGTTCGCTGGCGCTGTTGTTGGCAGTGACAATCCCACTGGTGCTGTTCCCCGAAGTTGGTGCCGCCTGGGTTTTAGCCGCTAAAGGTTTCGTCACTGACAAGCTGGGGGTTTTCTATCTGGCACTGGGTGTCGGGGCAATTCTCTTTATGGTCTATATCGTGTTTAGTGATATCGGCCAGATCAAGCTGGGAACACCTGAAGAAAACCCTGAGTTCTCCACCATATCCTGGGCATCAATGCTGTTTTGTGCCGGCATCGGTGCATCGATTCTCTATTGGTCTATGGTCGAGTGGATCTACTATTACCAAACCCCACCTTTCCAGGTTGAAGGAGGCACCCCCGAAGCTGCGCGCTGGGCAGTTGCCTACGGTATTTTTCACTGGGGCCCGCTGGCGTGGTCCATCTACCTGATTCCCGCTCTGCCAATTGCCTACTTCTACTACGTTAGAAATCACAGCGTGCTGAAAATTAGCGAGGCACTGATGCCCGTTTTGGGGGAGCAGCGCGCCCAGGGCGGACTCGGCAAGCTGATCAACGTGCTGTTTATCTTTGGTATGTTGGGCGGCGGTGCTACGACCTTGGGAATTGCTGCGCCGCTGATCACTCAGGGGGCTCATGAACTCTTGGGCGTGCCCACCGGGCTGGGAACCCAGGTTGTAGTGCTGATGATATGCACGGCAATCTTCGGCTATAGCGCTTTTGTTGGGCTTAAGAAGGGTATCCGCGCACTTTCCAACCTGAATATGTGGCTGTCTATTGTACTGCTTCTGTTTGTTTTCCTGGTTGGCCCCACCTTATTTATGTTGAACACCGGCTTGGATGCCCTGGGTCGTGTCTTGGATAACATCTTCCATATGGCCGCCTGGACTGAGCCATTTGCAGAGTTTGAGCAGTTCCCGGATACCCATTTTCCCCAAGACTGGACCATCTTCTATTGGGCGTGGTGGTTGGTTTTCGCTCCCAGTGTCGGCTTGTTTATTGCGCGTATCTCACGGGGGAGGACCATTAAGACCATGGTGGTTGGCTCCATTTTTTATGGCACCTTAGGCTGTTTCCTGTTTTTTATGGTGCTGGGGAATTACGGCGTCTACTTACAGTTTTCCGGTGAGCTGGATGTGGTGGGGATGCTAAATGAGCAGGGCGCAACCGCTGCAATTTTTGCCACACTCAAGACACTTCCCGGCAGTAAACTGGTGATTCTGGTATATACGGTGCTCGCCCTCATCTTTACTGCAACTACATTCGATTCCATCTCATACATTCTTGCCGCTGTTGTGCAGAAAGAGGTCGATGAAGAGCCAGCTAGATGGAACCGCCTGTTCTGGGCATTTGCGCTTTCACTGATGCCGATAACGCTGCTGTTTTTGGGCGGCCTGGATACGCTGCAAACTGCCAGCGTGATCGGTGGCGTGCCGCTTTTAGTTGTTGCTTTGCTGCTGTGCATATCGATTGTGAAAGCCGCTCACTATGACCTGCGCTACCAGCCGAGCTATGAAGAGAAGGAAATCTATATTGAAGAGTTTCCAGAGGATGATCCGTGGACAGAAGAGGGGAATTGGGAGGTTCCGGCCCAGACGGAGCACGGCGTATCCCACGATGACAAACCCCATATAGAGGGCGATCCGGGAAGCCATCCGTCTCGACTTTAATAGTTGGGCAGCAGGAGGAGGCCGTTTTCACTCCTGCTCTCCATCAAATTCTGATACCACTTTATCGACACAATGTTTTCTGAGGTGAGTAGCGCTTTTTATCGAGTTGCTCTCCTCAAAACAGAGATTCAATTGCTGTGTATATCGGTTAAATAGTTGTTTTGCACTCTCCTTTGGCAAAGTTACAAGGCGGTTAATGAATTGACGGGAACCAACCTGGAAGTGCATATAGTCAATCGGGACATTCCAGTCTCCACCCCAGACAACGAAGCCATGCCTGGCAAAGATTGTGGTTACATCTTCAGACATCCCCATGCGGGTTGGCTTTCCCGGGCGAAACTTTGCCCGGTTTAAATATCCTTCTGTTGCATCCTTAGGGATTACTTTGGCTCGGGTGTGTTTATCAATATACAGGTAGGGATTTTGTAGGGGGTTAATATCAATAGCAACACCATAAGCATGCTCAGACCATCTGCTTCCGCCAGTAATAGGCCGGGAATCAAAAGCCAGTGTGTTGTTTCGATCATCTGCCATTCGCTCTTGCAGAGTAAAATATTCAACAGGAATGGCTGACTGTATTGGAAAGCGAGATCGGTAGATCTCGCCAAATAGAGACAGGACGTTCTCGGCAACGATATCAAGTACAACAACAGCGCCTCTGCGGTATAGATCAGCTTCGATGCCAACATTATCCTGAGCAGGCGGATCTAAGAGAGGCGTATAGTTGAAGACGACTCTCTTCAGCCTTTCACAGCCAATAGGGGAGTTGTTCCGAAGAACCTGCCGGAGCTTCATCAGCTCACAGTCTTCTTGGGAAATGTCGTAAATCCCTGTCTTTGCTTCAGGTTCAAAATCATTAACATCGATATTCCTATCCTGGTCCTTGGTGCATGCAAATAGCGCCAGGCCCGCAATGGCGGCGAAAGCCTTCTTATATATATCGCTTCTCTGTATTCCTTTGGGAAAGCCCCGTTTCAAATAGTATTTGAGTATGCACATCCTGTTCACACTTGAATTGCATTTGGCCTGTTAAATCAGTACTCAAAAGGATGCTAATCACGTCATGCCAGCGGTTGGTAAATGGCAGTGCAGTGCTCGCCTTAAAGATTGGCGTCTTTAGTTTCAGCAACTTTGTTCCGGCTGGTCAAAAAATAGCCAGACTGTAGTTAATTTAGCTCCCAACTCCTTCCCGTTTTGTAAGAACATCTTTTCAGAAGGAACCCTTGTTGAATAAGGGAACAAAGGATCTCATAGACAAGCCCACCTTTTGGGGCTCTTTTGCATTGCTACTAGTGGTGACAGTGCCCTTAATCCTCTTTCCCGAGGCGGGTTCTTTATGGTTATTGGCAGCTAAAGATCTGGTGACAGAGAAGTTGGGGGTCTTTTATCTCCTGCTAGGCCTAGGTGCGATGTTATTTGTGCTGTATATCGCCTTTAGTGATATTGGCAGGATAAAGTTGGGAGGGGGGAAAGAGGGCCCCGAATTCTCAACTCTATCCTGGGCTGCCATGTTGTTTTCTTCCGGTATTGGCGCCTCTATTTTGTATTGGTCGATGGTTGAATGGATCTACTATTACCAACAGCCGCCGTTCCAGGTTCAAGCAAGCTCAGCTGAAGCTGCGCGATGGGCAGTTTCCTACGGTATCTTTCACTGGGGGCCACTGGCTTGGTCTATCTATCTAATCCCCGCACTGCCAATTGCCTATTACTACTATGTGCGTAAACGCAAGGTTCTAAAGTTAAGCCAAGCGCTCGCGCCAGTATTGGGTGATCGTAGAGTGAGTGGGCACATTGGTAAGCTTATCGATACTTCTCTGGTATTTGGCATGCTAGGAGGTGCGGCTACACGGCTTGGTATCGCAGCGCCGCTGATTACTTTGGGATTGCACAAGCTATTTGGAATTCCTACTGGGGTGGGATTTCAGGTCGGGGTGCTGATATTTTGTGCGCTATTGTTTGGTTATTGTGCTCTTGTCAGGGTAAAGCAGGGCCTTAGCGTTCTATCAAACTTTACAATTTTTCTCTCGCTTGCCTTGCTGCTCTTCGTGTTTATCGCAGGGCCGACACTATTTATGCTCAATAGTGGGTTGGATTCCCTGGGTAGAGCGCTGCAGAACTTCTTGCAAATGGCCACTTGGACTGAGTCCTTCTCTCATTTTCAACAATTCCCCAACACTCGTTTTCCTCAAGATTGGACCATCTTCTATTGGGCTTGGTGGTTGGTGTTTGCACCGAGTATTGGTTTGTTTATAGCGCGTATCTCTGGAGGTCGGACTATCAAGGAGATGATTCTTGGATCACTATTTTTTGGAACTTTTGGCTGCTTCTTGTTTTTTATGGTGCTAGGCAACTACGGCGTTTACTTGCATTTTTCGGGCGAGCTGGACTTGGTGCAAATACTAAATCAGCAGGGGGCCAATACCGTGATCTTTGCCGTTTTGGATAAGTTGCCGGCGAGCCAGTTAGTTGTGTTGCTGTATACGCTGATCGCACTGGTTTTTACGATCATTACTTTTGATTCCATATCTCATATTCTTGCCGCCGTTGTGCAGAAAGAAGTCCATGGCGAGCCGCTTCGGTGGAATCGAATTTTCTGGGCCTTCGCGCTGGCAGTAATGCCTATTGCCTTGTTGCTCATTGGGGGGCTGGAAGCGTTGCAGGCGGCAAGCATTATCGCCGGTGTCCCTTTGCTGCTGATTGCCCTCTTGCTGTGTATCTCAATGGTTAAAGTTGCACGGCATGACTTGAATTTGCACCCTGTTATCCTTGAAAGGGAAATCGTTTTGGAAGGGGTGACTGAGGAAGGTGCCTGGAGTGGGAATACTGAATCAGGGCAAGTTGTGATGAAATCTGCAGAGAAGTCTGGCCAGGACGGAAAAGAAGAAACACCCTAAGAGCAGACTAGTAAGATATGCCGGGGCTATCTAAAGCCCCGGCTGCACTTATAGTTTAAAGGCTAAAAGTGCGGGCAACAGAGAAGACGATACGCTCGTCAGCAGTGCCTGAGTCGAGAGTGGTATTCTCGGCGGCAATATTGAAATCAAAACCCTCCAGGGAAGTCATATACTCCACTCGGTAGTGGTTGTAAGATTTTTTACCTTCCCAGGTCCAGTTGTCTTTATTGACGGTTGTAGAGCGGTCAGCACTGAAGCGAACGTTGTGTCCTTCTGCAAACTCAAAGGTATGGGCCAGCATCATAATGTAGTGGCCGCCACCCTGGCCAAAGTAATCCCAGCTGTACCAGCCATTGACTTCTGATTCGCCTAGAGCAGAGCTGTAGCCAAGCTTGGCATAAGCTTCCGGGTAAGCGTACTCTTCAGAAAGGTCACTATCACCGTGATAGGTGTAATAAGCGAGTCCAGTGTCCAGGCTTACTTTATCGGTAAGCTGCATGAACTTACCTGCATAGAAATCCCACTCCAGGTTGGTATCGTCATCTTCACCGAAGTCTACGTTGGAAGCCCAGGTGCCGATATACCAGCCGTTATCGAACCCGTAGTCCAGACTGGCTTGCAGTGCTGGGTCGTTTTGAGTCTGACTGACGCCGTTAAAGGTGTAGTCAGTAGTCAGATTAACAGTAGAAGACAGCTCCGCTTGGGATTGTTGGGCAAGCACCAGCAGGGAAGCACAGGTCAGTGCAGAAAGTTTCAAAGTTGATTTCATTGTTCAAATACCACTTATTTATATTTTGTAGCCCCCGCCAAACCAGGCGGGGGATTTCAACAGTTAGCTCGCCAGTTCGATCTTGCTAAAGTCGATCTTGTTTTCTTTAGGCGAGGAGTCGATAGCTGCTACCGCCCCGAAGCGTTTCACCAGGATGTAACCCAGGCAGCAGAAGAAAATGCCAATTACCAGGGCACCGATCCACTGGATTTGCAGGAAGTCGAGCTTGAACAGTAGGGTGAGCAGGCTCATTGCTGCCAGGTTCAGTACGAAGTATTTCCACTTGCCCAGACGCGCAACGGTCATACCCAGGTTGTCGGTGTACAGGCGAATCAGGGAGTCCAGTGAGTTGATCACGAAAGTAACACCCACAATGATCATGGCCAGGTTATAGAAGCCAGTAGTATCCAGGCCCTGGCTGGAGTAGTAGTAAAGCACGGTGAACCACAGTGCGATGGGGATGGATGGGAAGATCAGCATCGCCGCCAGCACTTGGTAAGTGCGCAGACCGCCCACAAAGCGGGAGGTAAACTGGCCAATCATAATGCTCCAGGCAAACCACCAGAACAGGTAGAACTCGTGGTAGTCATTCAGCGGCAGCACGAACTGGTGGATATTGCCGAAGTAACCGCCGAGCAGCGCAAAGGTGGAAGCGAAGTCGCCAACGCTACCGTTCTCACCGGTAAAGGCGCCTACCCACATTACCGCGATCAGGCCAATAAACATCCAGGTAGTCGCCAGGCTGAGGAAGCGCACATAGCGCAGGCTGGTGGATGAGTAGACCGCAGCGGCGATCACGGCAAAGACGATCAGGTAGAAGGTGCCAACAATGGTTTCACCATCGCCAACCTGTGGCAGATACCAGGGCAGGTTGCTAAGCAGCAGGTAGGCGGTAAACGCGCAGGTACCGATAATCACCACGTTGTTGATCAGCTTTACCAGGCCGATCTCAAAGAATTTAACTTTGGGCTCGATAATGCAGAAGTAAAAACAGGTGAGGAAGTAGAAACCCCAGATCAGGAAGGCCCAAAAACCAAACTCAATCGCGAGTGCGTTG
Organism: Microbulbifer maximicatervae (SeqCode); assembly: GCF_052466985.1. NCBI lineage: Bacteria > Pseudomonadati > Pseudomonadota > Gammaproteobacteria > Cellvibrionales > Microbulbiferaceae > Microbulbifer > Microbulbifer maximicatervae (SeqCode). The sequence continues at coordinate 1,245,842 of NZ_CP174298.1, read as the reverse complement.
GTGAAGCCGTATTCTGGGTTTGCGGTTAGGTCTGCGTAGCCACCGAACTCGGTGAGGGGGAACATGATAAGGCCTACATCGAGGCCGGAGGTGAAAAGGATCGCTATAAAAGTGAAGGTTTTAACCGGGGTCACCCCGACCATCTTCACATTTCCCCATTTAATCAGCGAGAAAATTATTGCCGTGAAGGTAAATAATAATCCCGCAGAAAGCCAAGCTGTCATGCTGAGTCTCCAGCTAGTTATTGGTATGCCGGCGCCCCTCAAGGGCGTTGCTGTGCGAGATTTGAGTATCCCCGTCGCGGTTGAAGGGGGCAGTCAAATCTCTGCCAGAGCGCCGACGAAAAATCAGCTCACTGAGCGCGCAGGGCGGCCAGGTCGCTGAGTGCTGGTAGCTTTGGTCGCTACCGGTGCCTCGGAGGGCGCTAATACAGCGCGCCCTAAAATCAGGTCAGCAGCCCGCTCCGCCACCATAATGGTGGGCGCATTCAGGTTGCCGTTGGGAATGGTCGGAAAGATGGAGGAATCTACAACTCTCAAGCCCTGCAATCCGTGTACACGGGTTTCCGGGTCTACCACTGCCATTGCATCAGTGCCCATCTTGCAGGAGCAGGATGGGTGGTAAGCACTCTCGACGGATTCCCGTACGAAAGCGTCAATTTGTTCATCAGTCTGGATATCGGTGCCGGGCTGGATTTCATCGCCTCGGTATTCGTCGAAAGCTGGCTGATTGATAATCTCGCGAGTCAGTCGCACGCAAGCGCGAAAACCCTCAATATCCTCTTTCTCCTGTAAATAATTAAACAGGATGGAAGGGGATTGCTTGGGATCACTGCTCACCACTTTGACTCTGCCGCGACTCTTGGGCTTGTTGTGCCCGATATGTACCTGGAAGCCGTGGCCATCGAAAGCTTCGCGGCCGTCATAGCGCATGGCTGCCGGCAGGAAATGGTATTGCAGGTCCGGCCACTCCACGTTTTCTTTGGAGCGAATAAAACCGCAGGACTCGAAATGGTTGGTGGCTCCGAGACCATCCTTCTTCAGTATCCAACGGGCGCCGATCAGAAATTTATTCCAGGGGTCGAGCTTGCCATTCAGGGAAATCGGCTGGTTGCAGCGGAACTGGAAATAGAACTCCAGATGATCCTGCAAATTTTGGCCGACGCCGGGAAGTTCGTGTTGGAGTTCGATACCGGCTTCTGCCAGTGTGTCGGGATCTCCGATTCCGGAGAGCTGAAGAAGGTGAGGGGAGCCGATGGGACCTGCGCTGAGGATGACTTCCTGCCGCGCCTTGAATTCCAGGATCTTTCCCTTGCGTTCAAGTTTGATTCCGACTGCCCGTTTACCTTCCAGAATCACCTTATGCACAGTGGCGTGGGTCAATACCGTCAAATTGGGGCGTTGCATTGCCGGTTTCAGGTAGGCGTTGGCGGTAGACCAACGCTTTCCATCTTTTACCGTCATATGCATGGGGCCAAAGCCCTCTTGCTGCTCACCGTTGTAATCTGCGGTGTAGTCGTAGCCAGCTTCTTTGCCAGCTTCGATAAAGGCTCCATAAAGGGGGTTGGCCATTTCGTTGCCGTTGTTGACCCCTAGTGGACCTTCGTCGCCACGGTAATCGTCACCGCCGAAAGCCCAGGTCTCAGAGCGTTTAAAGTAGGGCAGGCAGTGGGCGTAGTCCCAACCTTCGGCGCCGTGCTGTGCCCACTCATCAAAGTCTTTAGCGTGCCCGCGCACGTAAACCATCCCGTTAATCGAGGATGAACCCCCGAGCACCTTGCCTCTGGGGCAATGCATGCTGCGGTTATCCAGGTACGGCTCTGGCTCAGTCATAAACTGCCAGGCGTACTTGTCGGTATTCATGGGGATGGACAGCGCGGTGGGCATCTGGATAAAGATGCTGCGATCGCTGCCACCAGTCTCTACCAGGAGGACTTTTTTATCTTCCTGGGCAGACAGGCGGTTGGCCAGAACGCAACCGGCAGAGCCGGCGCCGACAATGATGTAATCAAACTCACTCATACAGGGTACCGCTTAAAATGGACTTTCCAGTGGTGCCAGGCCCACATATACCGCTTTTAGCTGGGTGTAGTGGTTCAGGGTCGCAAGTCCATTTTCGCGTCCGATTCCGGATAACTTGTAGCCGCCCACCGGCATTTCTGCCGGGGAAGCGCCATAGGCGTTCATCCAGCAGATGCCTGCTTGCATCTGGTGAATCACACGGTGGGCGCGGGTGATGTCGCGGGTAAATACGCCGGCGGCGAGACCCAAACGGGTATCGTTGGCGCGGCGGATCACCTCGTCCTCGTCATCAAAGACCAGTACCGACATTACCGGGCCGAAGATCTCTTCGCGGCAGATGGTCATATCGTCATGACAGTCGGTGAATACGGTGGGAGCAACGAAGTAACCGTTAGGTGAATTTTCTGGTGAAAGGGTGTGACCGCCGCAGAACAGGGTCGCGCCTTCCTCTTTACCCTTGCTGATGTAGTCCATTACCAGTTGCTGGTGCTTGGCAGAAATCAGGGCGCCGAAGTTGGTGTCTGGATTCATCGGATCACCGGCAATAATATTTTGCTCAACACGCTCTTTAAGGCGAGCGAGGAACTGATCGTGGATGCTACGGTGTACAAATACCCGGGTACCGTTGGTGCAGATTTCGCCCTGGGTGTAGAAGTTGCCCAGCATGGCAGCAGAAACGGCTTGCTCCAGGTCGGCATCATCAAAGATCACCAGCGGAGATTTGCCACCCAGCTCCATGGTGACTTCTTTCAGGTTGGAAGCCGCTGCGGCCATCACTTTCTTGCCGGTACCTACTTCGCCAGTAAAAGATACCTTAGCTATATCCGGGTGGTTGGTCAGCCAGGCGCCGACCTTGCCGTCACCCTGGATTACGTTGAACACACCAGGAGGCATGCCTGCTTCAATAAAAATTTCGGCCAGCTTCAAAGCACCTTTGGGGGTTTCTTCGGAAGGCTTGAAGATCATGGCGTTACCGCAGGCCAGGGCCGGGGCGGCTTTCCAGCAAGCGATTTGTAAGGGGTAGTTCCAGGCACCGATTCCGGCGCAGATGCCCAGGGGCTCGCGGCGGGTGTAGTAGAAGTCCTCACCGACTTGCTGCTGATTGCCTTCAATGCCTGCAGCCAGGCCGGCAAAGAATTCGATGGAGTCGGCCCCAGTCACTACGTCCACAACACTGGCTTCCTGCCAGGGCTTTCCGGTATCAGCCACTTCGATAGCTGCCAGTTCGTCGTTGCGCTCGCGCAGCAGTGCTACTGCTTTCAGCAGGATGCGACTGCGCTCGATCGGCATCATCGCTGACCACTGGGCAAAACCGCGCTTGGCGCTCTCGATGGTTTCTGCCAATACCTTTTCGTCGGCAGCCTCAACCTGATAGCTGACTTCGTTGGTCGCCGGGTTATATACATCAAAGCACTCGCCGCTCTCATTCGACAGGTAGCGGCCGTCTACAAAATTCCGTTGTTTGTCCAGTGACATCTGTCTCTCCATACTGCTTTAACAGAGGGTCAGTCGGTTGTTCGTTGGCGATGGACTTGAAGGGCGCAATGGGCCGATCGAGAAGGTCCAGTCATCATAAAAAAGGGCCGGTCTGACGAAGACATTTGCCCCTAATCGTCAGATTCCAGCCCGGGCTCGATAATCGTTTATCGAGCGATATGACACAAAATGTAACATATTTTTAATTTGAACTCTAATTGTTAGCACTCAATGCAACAAAGCTGGCGGATTCGTAGGAGGATTTATTTTTCAGCGACTACAGAGTTAATCCGTATTTTCAAGGGTTAAAAGTGGGCTGGGTTGGGCCAAAAATCTCATTTGAACTCTATAAAAAGCACTGTATGAATTTTGTCCAATCCGACTATCTTGGGGTCAAGTCAGGTGCCCGAAAGGCAGGGGCTTCGGGCGGCAGGAGATAGGATTTGTCGCTTTTTTGGGGGAGGAGGCTTTAGCTGGTGAAGGTCTGGCAGGTGGGGAGGCTCTACCTCCCCAGAATTACGTTGAGTGAATTTAACTGTTTGCCTCGCGTAAAGTGGAGGTTTGGCGGTTCAGGCTGGCCAGATATAGCACTGCTAACCCAGCTGCAATACCCGGCAATCCCTCATAGATCACGCCGTGATACCCCAGTAGCCGCCAGGTAATCGCTGCTGTAAAGCCGATAATCACTGCTGCGATAGCGGTTGCCTGGGATGGCTTACCCCCAAAACACAATACCAGGAGTAGGGGGCCAAATGCGCTGGCAAGTCCCGACCAAGCGAAAATAACCAGGCTGAACACACTTTGGCTGTTGGCGAGCGCCAACAGCAATGCGCCGCCGGTTATCGCAACTGTGACAAGCTTGAGAAACCAGGTTTTTTCAATCTTGTGCGGAAGAATATCGTGGGTAATGGCTGCGGAGCAGCTGAGAAGCAGGGAGTCTGCGGTGGACATGGTTGCGGCAAAGATACCAGCCAGGATCAGCCCAACAAAAACAGGGGGCAACAAATCCATAGCCATGGTGGGAAGAGCAAGCTCCGCATCAAAGCTCCCTGTGTCAGCAATAAAGACTCTGGATAGCAGGCCGACCCCGGTGGCCATACAATAGAAAAGGATGAACCACAGATAGTACCAGGCCCTTGCCCGGTTCATCTTGCTGGAATCCTTCAGGGTCATAAATCGAACCATAACGTGGGGTTGTCCAATCACAGACAATCCAGCAAACCCCCAACTGATCACAAAGAGTATCACCCCGCCCCAGCCCGCAAAGGCGAGCCCTTCGGGAAACCAATGGGTAAAACCTTCAATAGCCTGCATTTGTATCGCCGCACTGGTGATGCCACCCAAGTTGGCAAGGGCGACGGCTAGAAGTGCTGCCATAGCCCCCATCATAACGATGGATTGGGCTGCATCAGTCCAAATGGACGCGCGGATGCCGCCAGCTAAACAGTAGAGGCATACAAGCACAGCTCCAACTACAGCACCGGACCACAGGGGCCAATCCAGCAGTACGTGCAGGGCTTTGCTGCCGGCAACCATTTGGGCAGAGGCATAAGTTAGTAAAAACAGCAGGGAAATGATGCCGATCAGGCGCTGCAGGACTGAGTACTTCTGTCCGTGCCAGTTACTGAGAACACCTGCGTAGCTGACTTCACCACTTGAACTGGTAGCGGTCCTCAATCGCTTGTGTACATAGAGGGAGGCCAGAAAATCACCGGCAATCCACCCCACCATCAACCAGATGGAGGCCAACCCAGTGGTGTAGGTATAGCCGATAACCCCGATAAACATATAACCGCTATTGTTCGTTGCCACGGCAGACAACCCCACCAGCCAAGGGGAGATGCCACTGCTGGCAAGGTAATAGTCAGCTTTGGTTTGACGGCTGAACATCGCAGAAGAGAGGCCGATCAGAGTGAACAAAAGTAAAAAACCAAGAAATGAATAGATCATCGGCAATCCTATTATTTTTATCCCGTATTATTTTATGGGTTGGTCTTCAGAGGTTATCCGAATATTTCTAGCTCCCCTTGCCACCACTTTGCGGCGAGGGAGTATTGGCAATAACCTGGTCGAGCTCCTCAAATACTTCACTTTCCGCTAGAGGCTGTAAGGCACTATCAACCAGGATTTCATCGCGGTAGCTTTCCCGCCTTTTAATGGCTTCCGCCAGATAACGCAGCGCTTCATCAAATTGGCCCATGGCAGTATGGGCGCAAGCCAGTTGGTAAAAGGCATGGCTGTTATCCGGGTCAATACCCAGGGCCTGGTGACAAAGATTGGCGGCCCACTGGGGTTCATTAAGCTCCAGCACTGCATCAGCCTTATAGGTAAGGGCTTCTACATCTTCGTGACGGAGGCGCAGAATCTCGTCGTAAATGGCAATTTTATTGGCCACTGAGGATTCCTGTTGGGCGCGCAGCCACAGGGACTGTACTTCCTGGGTTAGCTCGATTTCCTCGCGGTTTTCTTCAATATGTTGTGTTTTCTGTTGAAGCTGCTTCTCTATAACTTCCAAGCGTTTTTCGTATTCCTGGACCAGCTTTGAGATCTCCTCATCGGCCAGGGAGTGTACCCGCTCTTTAATGTCCTGGAATGACCGCCAGCCAACTAAAACCAAAATTGAAGTGGCGGCGGCTATCAAGTAGAAAAAGTAGGTAACCGTATCAGTTGCGTAGGCTACGGCTCGATCGACAGAGTTGTGTTCACGATCGACAATTTGCTGAATCAATTCCTGCTTGGCATTAGCCTGATCGATTCGCAGCTGCTTAATTTCGTCGAGCATATAGCGCTCGACGAAGGGTGTGTATAAGGGCTTCTCAAGGGTGTCGACCTCGCTTTGCGCACTGTCTTTTTTCTTTTCTTCCGTTTCCTGGGAAATAGAGGTGGCGGAAGTAAATAAAAAGAGCAGGGCACAAAGGCTCAGGATGCGAGGCATATCGCCGTCCCGTGATTGTAAATTTCTACCAGTGCCTCGTGTAGTGTCCGAACGGCTGCGTCATAGTCTGGCTCGTTAACGATGAACTGCATATCCACATGACGCAGGGACTGGTGCATGGCGAGCACGCGGATATTGCTTTTGGACATCGACTGCACCGCTTTGGCCAACACGCCGGGGATTTGCATATCGCTACCAATGGCTGAAACTATGGCGACTTTGCGCTGGTTTAGTTCGGCTTCGGGAAAATGCTCTTCCAATGCAACCTGAATCCGCTTGATTGTTTTCAAGTTGGTGGAGAGGAAGTGGGTAAGGGTATTGGCATTAGTGTTTTTGGAAATAATATGGGCTTTGAAGCGCTTGATCACCAGTAGCACTTCGCGATCATAATCGTGGATGCTGCCCGCCATATCCTGGTCAAACAACTCCAGGGCGTAAACCCCTTTACAGCCTGCAATAATTTCCACTCGTGGAGAGTCGCTGATGTAGTCACCAGTAATCAGGGTGCCGGCGTGCTCGGGCTCGAAGGTATTTTTCACCCTGAGAGGGATATTTTGTTGGCGCAGCCCCTTGGCGGCTTTGGGGTGAATCGCTTCCATCCCCAGGTTTGCCAGTTGGTCGGCCACATCGTAGTTGGTGCGGCCGATGGGCACTGCATTTCCCTCTCCCACCAGACGGGGATCTGCACTGCTCAGGTGGAACTCTTTGTGAATCACCGCCTCCTTTGCCCCGGTGAGGACGGCGAGACGACTGAAAGTCATCTCGCTATAGCCCCGATCAAACGAGATCAGCAGGCCCTTATCGCTATGGGCATAGCCGGTAACAATAGGCAGCTGTTTGCTTAAGTCGATAGTGGCAAAGGCATCCCGGATACGCTCATCCAGGGGAATGTGCTTGTTGGTGCGCCAGCCAGTCAGGTCGACAAAGCAGGCATTTACACCATCCCGCTGCAACAGTTTTGAAGTGTTCCATGCGCTGTGGGCCTCACCGAGGCTGGCTAACATCTCCCTTACCGTGCCCAAGTGGGCGTCGAGGGAGAAGTGGCCGTGCTGACAGAGGCTTTGCAGGTCTCTCAGGCATTTTTTCGCGCTCTCCAGCCTTTCATCCAAAAACAGGTTCGCTTCCGCGAGAAGATCGCCATGCCCGAAAAGGCGTTCGTTGATTTGCCGCAGTGCTGCCCGAAGCTCATTAAACTTAACCAGCCAGCTATCGTCCTCAATGCTGCTGGAGAAGAGGGCATAAATACCTGGTTGACCACTTTTCTTGTGCTCTAGAAGCAAGTCAGTAATACCGCCGTAGGCAGAGACTACAAAAACACGATTGTAGATCCCCTTGGAGTCACCTTTGATAATATTATCCCGGACCGCTTCGTAGTCCGTCATAGAGGTGCCGCCAATCTTTTCTATCGTATGCATCGTCTCTTACTGGTCCTTCTTTCTCTTAAAAACTGGGTGAGTGCTTTGAATTGAGATTTGCTTCAGATAGTAGAAATTGATTTCCTCGCACAGATGTATTCCGGCCTGGGAGGCAAGCCGCAAAACGGAGCCTCCACCTTGTTGCTCAGGGCATTAAAAACAAAAAACAAATTAGACCTCGGGTCGGGGCTGATATTGCTGCTGGAGCCATGCATTAAGTTACAGTCAAACACAACAATGCTGCCGGGCTTGCCTGTAATAGCTGATATTCCGCCATTGGATACCAGGGATCTCAAATGGCTATCTGAGGGAATACCAAGTTCTTGCTTTTTCAGTGAGCTGAGGTAGTTCCGTTTTGGCGTTTCCCCATCGCAAGCAATGTAATGGTGGTGGGACTTGGGAATCAGCATCAATGGGCCATTAAAATGATGATTCTCTGTTAAGGTAATGGAGATGCTGAGTGCCCGCATACGGGGCATGCCATCCTCGACATGCCAGGTTTCAAAATCGGAGTGCCAATAAAAATCTTTCCCGCGAAAACCAGGTTTGTAGTTCGCGCGAGACTGATGAATATAAACCTCATCACCCAAAATACATTTCGCAATACTTGATAGCCGCTGATCCCTGGAAAGCCGGTTAAAAATTTGGCTGCTTTTGTGGATACGAAAGACTGAGCGCACTTCGTTACTTTCAGGCTCGGTGATAATTTCTTCCGATTTTTCAGTGTGTCTGCGCTGTTTAATCTCCGCCAGCTCTTGCGTAAAAAGGTTAATCTCCGCCTGGGAAAACATATTCTCCAGTACAACAAAGCCCTGTTCTGCATAGCGCTTGAGTTGCGATGGTGCCAGTGGGGAGAGGGACTGGCAGTCCCCATACACAATTGGATCTTTGCGCACCCTGGTACCACCCAGAAGGCCCGGTTTTCGGGAGGGGTAGCAATCTTCCCTGGTAACACTTGAGCTATCTGGAAGGTACTTCATGGATACTGCCCTATGACTGACTAATTATTCATCAATCTTGTCAGCCTCAAGTTCGTAGGCTCCCTCAGCATTGTGTACTTCCTTGCCATTCAAAGGCGGATTAAATACACAGGCCATAGTCATTTCTTCAAAGGCTCTTAAAATGTGCCGGTCATGCCTATCGAGAATATAGATAGTTCCAGGTTCGATAAGGTGCTTCTTGCCATCCTCAAGAGTTTCTACCTCGCCTCTGCCGGAAATGCAGTAAACCGCTTCCAAATGGTTTTGATAGTGCATTTGGAAATCAGCATCTGCATAAATAGTGGTGATATGGAAAGAAAAACCCATTCCATCATCTTTAAGCAGGAGTCGGGTGCTCTCCCAGTTGCTATCCGGTGAAACAACCCGGCGGCCGGATTTTTTAGCTTCCTGTAAACTTCTGACAATCATTGGTATTTCGCTGTTTCGTGTGTGTTCGAGTCTGGCTGGTCAGCAATATTCTTAATTTGCAGCCTGCGCAGTTGGATCTTTTGCGTGAGCCTTTCAGAGGCCCTTAAAGTCTAGCAGGCTTCAAAAAAGACTCTTTCCTCAGGCATATCCCGCTCTCCGGCACAGACTTCCCGGATAGCGGATTCAATAATGTCGATCCCTTTTTTAAGGTTTTGATCGGTGATAATCAGTGGGCAAAGGAGCTTAACGATCTGGTCATCGGCTCCGCTGGTTTCAATAATCAGCCCCTGCTTGAATGCGAGTTTGGTGATTTTTCCTGCAAGTTCGCCGCTGATGCAGTCGATACCCTGAAACATACCCCGGCCTTTAGTGGTGAAATTGCCCTCACCATATCGGCTGACAATTTCATTCAAACGCTCGGAAGTGTATTTGCCCTTGCGTTTAATCTCCCGTGAGAAGTTTTCGTCAGACCAGTAATGATCGATAGCGGCTTTCGCAGTTACAAAAGCCAGATTGTTGCCACGGAAAGTGCCGTTGTGCTCACCGGGCTTCCACTGGTCCAGTTCTGGTTTCATTAGCACCAGCGCAAATGGCAGCCCATAGCCGCTGAGGGATTTGGATAGCGTAATGATATCGGGTTCGATACCGGCCTCTTCAAAGCTGAAAAAGTTGCCCGTGCGGCCGCAGCCAGCCTGGATATCATCGACAATAAAAAGTAAGCCGTGTTTTTTGCAGACGGACTGAAGGTTTTTTAGCCACTCGATACTGGCCGCATTGATACCGCCTTCCCCTTGAACTGTCTCAACAATCACTGCTGCAGGAGAATTAATACCGCTGCTGGAATCTGAGAGGACTTTATCGAGGTATTCGGTAGTATCGATATTTTTGCCCAGGTAGTCGTCAAAGGGCATGCGGTGCGTACCATTGAGGCTGACACCGGCAGCATCCCTGTGATGCGAGTTGCCGGTGGCGGCCAGCGAGCCAAGGCTTACGCCATGGAAACCGTTGGTAAAGGTGACGATGTTCTGCTGCCCGGTTACATTGCGGGCAATTTTCATCGCAGCCTCTACCGCATTCGTCCCTGTCGGACCGGTAAACTGCACCACGTACTCCATATTCCGTGGCTTGAGAATTTTCTCATTCAGTGCCTGTAGGAATTCACCCTTGGCCCTGGTGTGCATGTCTAGGCCGTGAGTAATACCATCGGCCTCGATGTAATCTTGCAGTGCCTGCTTGAACAGCGGGTTGTTGTGCCCGTAGTTGAGCGTGCCAGCACCCGCCAGGAAATCCAGATACTGATTTCCCTCCTCATCCCACATCAGCTCGCCTTTTGCGCGATTGAAGACTCGCGGAAAGGAGCGGGCATAGCTTTGCACTTCTGATTCAATCTCATCAAAGATCTTCATGATTTTCTCTTTTATGGTGTTTCTTCGAGGGCGAAAGGCCCGATGCGGACAAGGGTTTCGGAGTCGTGCAGCCCATCAAAGTGGGCTTGAGAGTCCATCCAGGGTGAGGAGTGAAGATCAACCGATAATTTATCGGCGACACTGTGGAAGAGCGCCCAAGACGGCAGGTTGTGTTCTGTAATCGTGGTCTCGATATATCTGACCGAACCACAGTGAGGGCGCTCAAGGATGTGACTTATCATCCGGGAGGCCAGTCCAAGCCCCCGGGCTTTCTCGTCGACGGCCACCTGCCAGACAAAGAGGGTATCTGTACGGTCGGGGATGATATACCCGGAAATAAAGCCCAGCAGCTCTCCATCAACCTCTGCGGCGACTGAGGTGTTGGCGAAATGGCTGCAGTGGAGGAGGTTGCAGTAGCTGGAGTTTGTATCCAGGGGAGGGCAACGTTTGATCAATCGGTAAGTGGCCATCCCATCTTCAATCAATGGACTGCGCAACAAAATATTTTCTGAGCTAGACAAAAAACCTTCCCAACCGACTAAATATTTTTTCACCTCTAAATATTTACCTGCACAAGTGTTGAGCAAATGGCGTAAATATAGCTTTCTAGAGACATTTTTATGCCGGGTTACTAGTAAAAATGCTTTGAACGCTAAATATCGTACACAAATTAAATTCAAAGTCCAGGATGCTTGAGGCGAATCAAGTCACAATATTTGACCTAGAAATGCCTAGATATGTGGGATATACAGCCTATAGGTAGGTAAAAATAATATTTTGAGGTCGATAAAATTTTCTATTGGACATACCGGCTGAGAGATCGCCTGACCATAAAATGGACAGTTTTGTGATGGAGCCTGAGGCTTTTGTGGGGGTGATGTTTCGCAGTCGGGTTATAAGCGTTTAGTGATTGAGGGGTACGGCGATATAATTCCGGCAATCACCCTGACTCCATGATTGAGAGGTAACTTTGAACAGTATCGAACAAGTGCTAGTGGCCCTGCGGCGGGTAATAAGAGCCACGGACCTGCACTCCAAACACCTGGCTAAAACCACCGGCCTAACCGCCCCGCAGGTGTTGTTGCTACAAGCTATTCGCAATAAGGGTGAAGTGACGATCGGCGAGCTGGCCAACGAGGTCAGCCTGAGCCAGGCAACCGTGACCAATATTCTTGACCGCCTGGAGAAGAGAGGCTTAGTTTATCGCCAGCGCTCCCAGGCGGATAAGCGCAAAGTGCATGCTTACCTTACCGAGGAGGCCGCGGAGACTTTGCGCGATGCCCCCATCCCGCTTCAGGACCAATTTGCTCGTCAGTTTGGCGATCTAAAAGACTGGGAGCAAAGCATGATAATTGCTTCTCTACAGCGCGTTGCCCAAATGATGGATGCTCAACATATCGATGCTTCCCCAGTACTGGATATCGGTGTTCTGGATCGCCAGGGTGCCTCAATGGATAAGCCCGCAACGGCACTGGGCTACAGTGACATCCCCGACTCCTCCGACAGAGATAACAGAGATAAAAGTACTTAAGTAGCGACACCGGAGAAGAGCGGTTGTGCACGCATTTAGTGGCCATTACGCCCCTCTACAGCAGTAGAAATTTGTCTAAGCTTGCAGCAGCAAGCTCCCTGTAGCGATCGAGGCATTCTGTGTCGACCGGTTGAGCTTTCAGGCTACAAGTTGTATCGATGGACATCCTTGTAATTGGTGCCGGTCCGACCGGATTGACTGCTGCAGTCGCCCTCACATCCCTGGGGCTGAAGTGTCGTATTGTTGAGCACAAAGACAGCCCCTCTGAACTCTCCCGCGCTGTCGGCATTATGCCAGCCACCATTGATGCCCTTCAGGAGCTGGGCGCCGCAGCCCCCTTTCTTGCAGAGGCAATGCCCCTGAGGAAAATGCATATATTGCGCGATGAGAGAACCCTAGTTTATATCGACAACAGCGGAAATGAGTTTCGCGATAGGGTGCCTCTGGGGCTGCCGCAAAACCGGACCGAAGGAATCCTCAGGGACACTCTTGCCGAGAGGGGCGTCGAAGTTGAGTATGGGGTCTCAGTCACTAACATCACAACCACCCCAGACAAGGCGGCCGTCAATTTCTCAGACAATACCAGCGCCTCTTTTGACTGGGTGATTGCCGCAGACGGTATACAGTCCGCCGTGCGACAGCAGCTGAAAATACAGTACCCCGGCATTGATCTGCCCAATAAGTGGTCAATTGCGGATGTGGATTTGAGAGGAAACTTCGATCCGGAAGAGATTACCCTGGACTTGTACGGCGGGGAAGGTGAGTTCACCTTGGTACTCCCTATCGAGCAGCGACGCGCTCGCATCGCATCATCAACCGAAGATGCCCTGGCAACCCTCAGGCTGCCGATAGAAATCGCCAACATCCGAAGGACAGCGGCCTTTAAAATCTCCATCCGACAGGCAGAAACTTACCGAAAGCACCGGGTGTTATTGGCTGGTGACGCAGCCCATTGCCACTCTCCAGTGGGAGGGAAGGGGATGAATCTGGGTATGGCTGATGCCATAGCCGCAGCATCTGCTATCGCTAACGGTGCGGTCGATAGCTACTCTACCTCCCGGCATGAGGCAGGGGAGTCCGTGGTTAAGAAAACAGAGCTGGCGAGAAAGCTGATCTCCTCGAGCAATCCTTTGGCAAAATCGGCATTGTGGCTATCGGCCCACTGCATCGCCTCAGTGCCTCCGGTTCATCGCGCCTTCATGCGGCAGTGGACGGCGGTCTGAGTACCAATGTCGAGGGTAGGTTTAGGCAAAAGTGGACATAGGTGACAGGCTAGTGCTACTATTCGTCCGCCGGTTTAAAAGCCATTTTTTATTGCAGTTTACCTCGTAGTTTTAGTCATAATCCTTCGTTCGGTCTCGTTTAAAATAATACTTTTTGCCCGCACAACTCCATTCAATTGGAGCGCAATTGTTCAATCAAGGATATCTATTATGTCTAATACAGTTACTGGTACCGTTAAGTGGTTTGACGAAGGGAAAGGTTTTGGCTTCATCGCCCAGGAATCCGGTCCCGACGTTTTTGCTCACTTCAGCGCAATTTCCGGTGGCGGTTTTAAAACCTTGGCCGAAGGCCAGAAGGTAGAGTTTACCGTGACTCAGGGCGCTAAAGGCCCACAAGCAGAAAACATTGTCTGCCTGTAAACTTTAGGCTTCGCCCCCAATAAGGGGCGAGACCGTTCACTTCCCCAGCCACACAAGTGCTGGGGAGGTACCTCTCCTGTTATATGCCCCCTCTCTTTTCTGTAGCGACAGCCAACTCTTTAGGTCTATCACCCACTGTCGATTTCTCCCTCCAGCTCTCTTAACTCGACGACAGGTTACCTGGATCAACTCAGTGAACCCCAATCCAAATGAAGGGCGTAGTACCGACAGAGGGCACTATAGAGTAATTTTTTGGAAGAGCTTCTGAAGGTTTGATAGGCCCACTTCCTGTCAAGCGTGGTGACTCCGATATTTTTGGGTGTTGCAGTAGCTTTCTGGTTAATTCGCAGGCAGGATTCGCGTAGGTGATCAGTAAGTAGGCAATCTTATGCTTATTTACTTTCCGTTTACCCAATAACTTTTATTATTCTAGGTCTATCGAGAACTTTTAAGTGACTAGATCAATGGGGCCTGACTGCAAAACGCCATTATTGGTACTCTTAGCTGAAGACAATCACGCACTGGCGGCCAATATTATCGAGAGCCTCGAAGAGTACAATATTCGATGTGACTACGCCGATAATGGGATAATGGCCACTGAGCTGGCCTTAAAGCATGACTTCGATGTGATCGTACTTGATGTCATGATGCCGGGTAGAAGTGGTTTCGAAGTGAGCTCTAAGTTGCGCAATGCAGGAAGCTCGACACCAATATTGATGCTGACCGCGCTGGACCAATTGGACGATAAACTTGCCGGTTTCCAATCTGGAGGGGATGACTACCTGGTTAAACCCTTCGAAATGCTTGAGCTGGTCGCACGGATTCGGTCTCTATCAATAAAACGACGCGTTACCCAAACCCGGTATAAAGTTGAGGACCTGGAAGTTAATTTAGAGACCCATGAAGTCACCAGGCAGGGGAAATCTATAAATCTGCCCCCAATCTGTTGGGAATTGCTCGTGTTTTTGATGCAACAGAGTCCAAAGCTGGTTACTAAAGAAAAAATTGAACAGCATTTATGGCAGTTTCTTTCCCCCGAATCCGACGTAATCAAAGTACATCTGTATCGGTTGCGGCAGGGAATTGATAAGGGGTTCAGTTTTCCACTACTGCACACGATCAGAGGGAAGGGCGTTATCCTGGGGAAGCGTGATGAAAGCCTTTGATCGCTCCATTCGCAGAAAATTTTTCTTTCACTATATTTGGATTCTTGCCGCAATTGTGGCGTGCAGTGCAGTTGTCGTCGAGAGATCCAAAGTGAAAATGGTTAAGCACGCTTTAGGTGCGACACTGATATCTGTAGCTGAAAAACGTATCATTGAGGCCGGAGGGGTTATTGATGACCCTTTTTTTGCCCAGTTACAAACATATGATGAGTACAGTTCACTGCCAAATACGGCAAAGCGCGTGTTAGAGGAAGCTGACGGCGAAGAAAAAAGGGTGCACTTTAGCAAAGACTTAATTGATGATCGCTACTATTTAGCAATTATGCCTTATGCTGAAAGCGCACTTAAGACAACTTACTACGTGCTAGAAATAGAAGAAGCTGCAATACCCAGCAAGTACAAAAAGGTAGAAATTGAAGTTCTTATCGGTATCTTACTAGCCCTTACTTTAGCATTAAGTGTGCCTCTTATTCTTGCAAGACAAGTGATATCGCCATTAAAAGACCTGGAGAAATTTGCGCAAAAGAGCCGGCATAAGTTGACTCCGATCCCGGAATCTTTAAAGCAAAGGAAGGATGAATTTGGTCGTGTAGGACGAGTACTGCAAGAGTCGCTACAGCAGGTATGGAATCATCAAGAGCAGGAAAGGCAATTTCTACAGAATGCGAGCCATGAATTGAGAACCCCCTTGGCAACCATTGGCAGCGCCTTGCATGTGGTGAAGGTAAGGCAAAAAAAAGGTAAGCCAATCGATACTCAACTGGAGCAGATTGAGCGCTCCTATGAGCAGATGACCCAGCTGACACAGGCACTTCTGCTGCTATCTCAAAGCAAGGTAAATTTGGAATCAACAGAATTTGATTTCAGCAATATGATTCAAACTCGAGTTGAGCAGCTCAAATACCTCTTGGGTCAGCGAGATGTACAGGTTCATCTCAATTCGGATAGTTCGGTCAACTTGAAGCAAGTACAAGTGCTATTGGATATCGCTATAACCAATTTGCTCAGAAATGCCTTTGAGCATACCCTTGAGGGAAGTATCGATATTGATTTTGATGCAAATGGAATCCGGGTTCAGAACCCCATACTGCCGGAGCAGCAGGTGCATTTTGACAGGGGGGAAGGGCAGGGTTTTGGTTTAGGCCTTCATATCCTGAAGCAAGTGGCCGATCAGCAGCAATGGATCTTTTCTTACAACAAAAATGAACAATACTTAACCGTTAACCTGGCCTGGGCATGAGTTTATTTACCTGGCGTTTACCTTTACCGGCATAGAATCCACTCCAGAAATAACGGAACTTCAACCAGTTCAAATTGGGATTCAATATGTCTAGTTTGCGAGATCAAAACCATAAGAGTTCTCTGCCATTAACTTTGAGTATGTGCACCGCGCTGGTGGGTTCGGCATTATCCAGCCTGGCTTTTGCAGATGAAGTTACCCAGAAGCCGCCAAAGCAGGATGAGACAGCACTTTCTGTAGGTATTGGAACCTTTAGCGTTGAGTCAATCTACGTTGATGGTGAGGACCAAAACAACATATTTCCATTGATCTCAGCCCGCTACAAGCGCTTTTACTTTCAGGGTTTTGAGTTGGGGGCTGATCTGTACCACGACGATAAACTTCGAGTGAAGTTTGGCATAGGCGGTGACTTGGCGGGCGATAGAGATAGAGGGGACAGTGATAAGCTCAGCGATATGGAAGAGCTTGACCTGGCGATTCTTGCCAACTTATCTATGAACTATAAAAGCCCTGTAGGCCTTTGGAAGGTTGGCATCTCACAAGATATCAGTGATACCCACGACGGATACAGTCTATCGGCTGGATATAGTCTGCCTTACAAGCACCAAAAGTGGATCATCAAACCCGACTTCACTATTAGCTGGCAAAGTGATAGTGCGTTGGATTACTACTATGGCGTGGACCTAAATGAAGTAACTCAAGATAGGGCAGCGTATGAAGCAGATGCAGATATCATTACTCGGTTAGGTGTACAAGTGGGATACAACATTAGCCCAAACCTTATTCTTATGGGGGGCGTATATCAAACCTGGTATGGCGATGAGATTAGTAATAGCCCAATCGTGGACACTGATAGCTCTAGACGTACGTCATTAATGGTGAGTTATAAATTTTAACTCTTCTTACGATATTTGATGAGTGTAGATTATTTAGACTAGCCGGCTTATCAATACCAAGTAGAAGTTACAGGCCGAGGCAAGAGCCCCTGCCTGTAACCAAAACCTGTTTGCAGTACAATGTACACGATACCCACCGAGTCATAGCAAGAAGGCCTCTCTATTTAGCATCCCAATAGCAGGGACTACCGTATTTCTCCTTAAGGAAATCAATAACAACACGCACTTTGGGAGCCAGGTTATCCGTAGGTAAGTAGAGTGCATTGATAGTCTGGTTTTCTGCCGATGAAGATGCGCGGTAGTCAGTCAAAATAGGAACCAGCTTGCCCCAAGGGCCATGAAATATACCCAGGTCTCTCCTTCAGTTGGCCCTTCAGTCATCACCGTAGGAGCACCGAGTACCTCTATATTCTGTTTCTTGAGGTATTCAACCGCAGCATCAATATCTTCAACATAGAATGCTAAATGATGCCCCCTTATTTCGATCTATGTTGTCGGCATACTCGAATATTTCTAGATTGATGCTGTTAGCATTCATAACAGCAATTTGCTTGATCTCTGCACGAGGGTTTACATTAAGGTGATTCGTCATCCAGGTATCGCCTGAGGCAAATGGCCCAAACGTATAAGCCAACTCAAAGCCAAAGTGTGTACTAAAGAGCTCAACGGCCAATTCAACATCGGGGACGGTTAATCCTATATGATCTACTTTTTTAAGTCCGGGGATCCCCATTAGATATCTCCTCGATCATGGCGAAGCTTATTCAGTCCGCCCATGGTGGTAGCCCCTTTATTGAAGCCCGTATACATTGAGGCAAAAACAATCAATTCCTCAATCTCTTCATACGTTGCCCCTTGTTTGAGCGCCATTTGGTCAATAGCGATAGTGATTAGTGCTTTGGTTTTTTGATCTAGAAGTGGCTTTCCCCATACTTCACCCGCGACTCGTACAGCTAGATCTCCCCATACCGGGTTGATAGACTTAAGTCCCTCGATCAATGCTTGATCATCCAAAACGGCATTTTCGTATTTGGTAGTCATAGTTAATAGTCTTGGTTATCTAGATGATATTTCGCTGTAGAAACTGGAAGTTATTATAGGGAGTCGTATCCTTCTTAAAACTTATAAGCAGGAACATCACTTTTGCAAATTATGCACAGATGATCGCTGTTTATGGGGTGGCACAGTCTGTTGTTGGGACCTATTTTAGTGCCCTAGCAGGGGCGAAAGAGGTATATGGTAGCGTTGCTAAAATGGTATTAGCCTGAAGGGAAGAGCGTTTTGATATGGCGATTACAGCATGGTAGCTAATGCCTCTAAATATATTCCAGGTGTCCTAACTAGATAAAAGCTACTAGCAACACCGATGCTGCTTATAATCTACCCTAAACTATGAATATCCATTGAAGGCTCGATATTCATATGTCCATGACTCCTATTGATATCGAACGCTGGAATAGAAAGGCCCACTTTGAATTTTTTATGAGCAGTTCAGGGTCAACTCGGATAGGCTTAACCCAGCCGATCGATGTGACAAATCTGGTATCTTTCTGTAAAAAAAATACACTCCCTTTTTATTACAGCCTTATTTTTCTGGTCACGCAGGTGGGAAATGAAATAGCGGGTTTTAGGCATCGTATCGTCAATGGCCAGCCCATTGAGCACGACATGCTGCACCCTTTATTTTCTGATTTAGGGGATAATGAGTTATTCAAGCTCGTTATGGCAGGAATGGAAACGAATCTGACAGAGTTCGTCCACAAGGCAAGGGAACTTTCACAGGCGCAATCTGAGTACCTCCCCGTAGAAAATTTCATCAGTCGCCATGATATCTTGAATATCAGCTGCTACCCCTGGGGTGACTTCTCTGGTCTACAGGTAAAGCCTGTACAAAAAGAAGGTTGTGATCCAGGAATACCTTTTATTTTTTGGGGTAAATACCATCGCCAAGAGGGCCGCCTTGTCACCTCAATGTATATTGAAGTTAATCACTGCTTTCTGGATGGTATTCATCTTTATCAATTTAAACAGCAGTTGGAGGACAAGATTTGTAAACTGGCTTAAAGTTTTAAGCTGGAGCTAGGGAGCTCTGAGTAATTTCGTGAACCCGCTCTTAAAGTCGCATAACGCGGACCTCTAAGAGCTATAGAGATACATATAGCTGCTCAGAGGCTTCCTAGCTAGAACTCCCTCTTCAGCCCCCAATAAAAAAGGCAACTACCAGTGCAATAAGCCCGAGAGAAGTAAATTGTATCGAAGTCTTCCTGAATTTTGGCACCGCAAAAGCAACCACTAATCCACTAATCAAGCTAAATAGCAGGCTCGCACCAAGCATAATGGATGAGAACCAGAAGAGGGGGCCAGCATGACCTTTATGAATCAGCAGAAATTGATGCCATAGATCATGTTCTTTTACATGAAGTATCGCTGATTGCTTATCCTGGCTAGGCTCCAAATAGACTTGGCGTTTGTAGCCATACCAGCCAATCCACTCATCCTCCAAATAGAAATCTGCCGGCAATGATACTTCTGTGGGCTGAACAAACGGAGATATAGTATCTAGGGTCTCTTGCTCATTGCTGGGTAAGCCCTTGGGTAGAGAAACTGTGTACTCAAATTGTTCATCGACGCCCCCCTCTATATCAAATAGGTAGAGCACGCCCGTGGCGATATACAAAATGGCAATGGGTAGAAAAAAGCAGGAAAAATAGGTGTGGAGCTTGATCCACAGTAAACGGTATCTGGATTTCATAGGCAACAAAGGGCGCAATGCAAGTGCATTGCGCCCTGATAGTAAATAAACAAATAAAGGAGATTAGAAGCGGTAGTCTATTGACAGTCGAACGTCCCGGCCCGCCTCATAAACTCCAGATACAATATCCCAGCCAGGAATATTGGTATAATCGGCCACGCTGGAGTGGTCCCGGTACTGCTCATTAAACAGGTTTTGAACGGCTAAATTCACATTCAGGCGATCATCTGCCAAAGGCTCCCAGTGCAAGTATAGATCATGCACATCGTAACCAGACTTATCTACGGTTTGGGTGCTATCGATCCAACCAAGTTCTACTGCACGGTGTAAAACCTCAATATTACTCAGCTCATCAACACGAGTGTAGTTCCAGCCCAGTTCTAACTTAGGCGTAATTGCATAGTTAGCGTTCAGGTTATAGGTGTCGCCACGGGCATTCGCCAAGCCATTGTGTTCATAGGCTTCTACGGTATTCCCATTAAGCTCTGAATCATTGTGACTGAAAGCCGCGCTCAGCGTTAAATTATCCCATGCGTAAGAAGCACTGAGTTCAAAGCCGTCGGTTTCTAGCTCACCAACATTTTCGTAGTATGTACCACCTCCGAGCTGATCGAGAATAACGTCATCGATCGTACTGCGGTAGACAGCGGCTTTTAACTCAAGTCCATCCTGGCTGTATTCCAATCCCAGCTCAGTATTGTCGACGGTTTCTGCATCTAGGTCAGGTGCAAGTTCTGCCGATTCCAGCGTAAACCCATCTCCAACTTCCTTGCCGCGCATCGCTGTTGCGTGGCCCAGGGTGAGGGTGATCGCATCGGTCAAAGAGTAACTCATACCGATATTGGGGCTGAAACCTTGGCTATCAGTCTCATCGCCATGGGTTACTTGCTCCAACTCGTATTCGTCGTAGCGGAGACCAAAACTCAGTAATAGTTCGTCTGTTGCCTGCCAATGGTCCTGAATGTAGGCACTGCGAACCTGGCCTTCTTCGCGGAAAGAGATACCGGTATAAGGCTCCGAGAGGTAGCGGCTTTCCACTTCATCCTCACGGGCTTCGATGCCGTATGTGAGGGTGTGCTGGCCGATATTGCTGGTATTACGCAAATCAAAGCCAAGGGTTTCTACTGAGGCACCGTACTTACCCCATCTATCGAATACATTCTGCTCCACTTCTGACTTTGTGTGATATACGGTAGTCTCAAGATTGATCAACGCGCTGGGAGCAAATTGGTGATTCACGACAAAAGTCTGGCGGTCAGCATCCATTGGGTAGAGAGTATCTCCCTCAAGGGCAGGCCAGTTGGGGCGTTGGCCGTACTCTCCAGATTCATCCCGTTGTTCGAAGCTGAGGCTCAACTTTTGATTTTCAGATAAATCGCCACTTAATTTTATAAAGGCGAAATCCTGCTCGGCAGCAGTGCCATAGATAGTGTCACCGTCGCCATCCTCCATCTCATCGCGATCAACGGTCACAAATGATCCGAGCAGTCCCCAGTTGTCAGTGATTTTTCCATAAACTGAAGCACTGGCTTTCTCACCATCATTACTAAAGAAAGCGCCTTTCACTATTGCGCCAAACTGCTCACCCTCATCGAGTAAGTCGTCCGCATCTTTGGTCTCAAAGCGGATAGCACCGCCAATGGCGCCAGCACCGCTGGTAGCTTCGCCTGCGCCAGCTTGCACTTCAACTTTCTGCAGCAACTCCGGCTCTATGGATACCCGGCCAATATGGTGGAAGAGGGTACTGGTTTGAGGAGCACCATCAACGGTAACGTTGAGAAGGGTGTCTTCCATGCCACGGATATAGACTTTCTGCGCAATACCCACCGATCCACCAACAGATACGGACGGAATCTGGCGGAAGACATCACTAAGATCATTTGCCTGCTGCTTATCGAGTTCTTCAGGCGTAATCTCAGTATCAGTCGCCACGCCGACAACTACTACAGTTTCCATCGCGGCTTCAGCGTTATCTTCTTGCTTTTGTACTTCCTGTGCTTGGCTGATGCCAGAGGCCAGGGCACTGGATACCATCAAGGGGAGTAACGCGTATTTATTGTGGGAAATATTGCGGGCCATTGGCTGTCCTTCACAGAGTTACCTATTTGCTAATGCGAATTATTCCTATTGGCAACTGTGAAGTACAGCAGTGTTGCATTTGTTACATTTGGTTGCATCAGTGTGTTGGAGAGTTACCTTATGCAGGCTCCAAAGATTGAGTGGGGAGAGTTACTCTCATACACAATCCTCCTACAGAGCGGTTGGAGGCTTCTATGGTTCCGCCCACGCTATGTAGCTGGCGTCGCGCCAACGCCAAGCCCAGCCCAAAATTTTTTGATTTTGATGTGCGAGACTGATCAGCTCGGAAAAAAGGTTTAAAGATACTGTCCAGTAGTTCTTCGGGAACTCCAGGGCCAGAGTCTTCAATATCAATAACAAATCTGTTTTTCTTATTTCCCTCCAGAAGGACATGAACGGCTTGTCCCTTCGGGGTATAGCGCATGGCGTTACGCAAGATATTTTCCAAGGCTTGTCCTACCGCCTTGTGATTAGACTGTCTTATTTCAGCCGAGTCGGGCAAATGGGTACAGATTGTACGATCGGGAAATTCGAAACGGGCATCCTCGACAATCACATCGATAAGGTCGACCAGATCCAAGTCTTCGATACCTATTGAAGGCTGTTCGTTATCCAGCCAGGCAAGGGTGAGGGTATCATCTACCAAGCGCCTGATATGAGCAGACTCCCGCTGAATCCTCTGGATATTTTTATCATCAGCGTGACTGGTGCCAGCTCCCTCTATGGCAATATCCAGTCGGGTGAGTGGAGTTCTCAGTTCATGAGATAGATCCGCAATTAGCTGGCGCTGGTTGACGATTTGCTCTCCTATCCGAGTCGCCATTTGATCAAAAGTTTTGGCTAATTCAGAAATCTCATCGTCACGATTTCCCAATTGGCGGTGCACTCGAACATCAAAGTTTCCCCGACTAAACTCCCGTGTTGCCTGCTCAAGTTTGCGCAGCGGGTGCATAATATGGCGATAGAGCATCACGGAAACTAAAGCTAAGATTCCCATTGGCAGGAGTATTTGCAGCAAGAGTCGTGTTGTTTTCCAGTAGCTGCCAGGGCGCATCCTATCGGGAAGAAGCACCAAGAGGCTGGTTTGCTCGGTTGCAAAAGGAATTTCCATCACCGGGTTTTCTTCAAAATACAGGTGGACCTTCCAATCCACATCCCGGCCGAGGTTATAGCCGATGTAACGATGTTCATTTCCCGTCGCACCAGCTACATGGGTTAACTCATATTGGGTAACTGTGGCCCAGGTGTTTTCCTTCTCCTGTAATTCTTTTAACCACTGTTCCAACTCCCCCTCGTTGCCGGAGAGAAACCGCGCTTCCGCCTCCTTTCCCCACTGTTTCAATTCCTCTCGATGAGATGCCTCCAGCATACTCATCTGCTCCTCGGTGCGAATAGTCAGGGAGTTGATCAGGTAAAAGAGAGAGACAATGCCCGCAGTAATCAGAAGGCATAGTTTCCAAAAAAGTTTGCGGTTCATTTCAAACAGTACCCTCTGCCATGTACTGTTTGTAGCCGGTCTCCACGCCATCCTGCTCCAGTCAGCTTGCGCCTGATTCGACTCAAGTGCATGTCCAAACTGCGGTCATAGGCACCCAGAGTACGGTTGAGAACTTGCTGTGAGAGATAGGCTTTGCTCAATACCTCTCCCCGGTGAACCGCTAACTCCCACAACAATTTAAACTGGGTAGCGGTAAAATCAATTGCCAGACCGCCGGTGAATGCTTGCTGAGCATTCAAATCGAGTTGCAGGTTGTCGATTTCTGTATGGTGGACGGCTTCCATCATCACTGGTTGACTGCGGCGCAATAGCGCCTCAACTCTCAGTAACAGTTCGGTCTTGTTAAATGGCTTCGCCACATAATCATCTGCTCCATGGCGAAAGCCTGCGATCCTCTCCTCTTCAGCGCCCTTGGCAGTTAGGATGATGACTGGAACCTGACTGGTTTTGCGTAAAATTTTGAGTAGAGAAATACCGTCCATTTCCGGCAGCATCAAATCGAGCAAGATTAATTGAGGTTGTTGCTTGGCAGCCTCCAGCAATGCGGTATTGCCATCAAAGCAGGCGTTGACTTGGTATCCTGCGCTTTGGATCATTTCGCAGAGCTGGTCGTTGAGACCGCGATCATCTTCAACGATCAAGATGTTGGATTGAGTGGGAGGTTTTTGGCTCATGAAGACATTAGCTGTATGCAAACTGGTTGTGGAGCAAATTACCACAATGAGCAATGCCTAATATAGTTAGTTGAAGAGATGTGTATTCGTTCAGTCATAACGCTGGGCTGAACTGCTGATGAGTTCCAATAACTTGGCATTGTATGCTTGAGCGTAAAATTTATTGTGTTCGTGCTGCCCGCTATCCAGAGCGTAATCTTCAATATGGAAGCCGGTTCCACATAAGAAAAAAGTTTCCTCAGGTCTGAACTCAGCATACTTACCTTGCAAGTCTTCTTCTAGTATCCCGGGCGTTACATGGCCAACCCCTGGAGAATAAACATCCACGAACTTAGCCCGGTTATGAATGAAATCATCTTCCGCATCAATGAATCCACGCTCCGCTGACAGCACGGGATCGCTGGCTATTGCAATCAATTCATAGCTTTTTGAAAGTTCAGCCCATACCCAAGCGACTACACCAGCGAGAAGGGCCGTACCCAGAAGAAAGATATTTCTAAGAGTTGACGTCATTGTCTCCACCTGTGGAAGTCCTAAGGCTTCGTCCTAAATAGGAAAAATAGGCTGTGAAAGCCTGGTTAATTTTCCTACGTTGCTGCCCCTGTGGATACAGTCCCAACTTCGCCTCTTGGCTAGCCTTTGAGCCAGCAACCAAAAAATTATTGTTGATACTGGCATCCTGAATAAATGCTTCGAAAGCCCGAGCACTCAGCTCTACAGGCTCACTGTAGTAGACAGAACCATTTGCTTTATCGGCACTGATGGAAGCAGTCACCAAGTCACTGGGGTTATTACCACTCTCATCCAGCATCACAGTTTTAAAGCACGCAAAAAGTAAGTCATTGAGCGGGTGGGGCACTGGAGTTGCATTCCGCAACCAGGCCTCTGAGGCATACATGGTACTGGACGTGTCACTGAACGCTTTTTGGGCCAAGTAATGATCAAATGCATGAAACCATTCATGGGCAATGGAGCCAGGCCCCGCATTCTTGGCAAGAGAAAAGCTCCGGGCAGTAGGGTCATAAAAGGCAGCCATCCCTGGGCGCCCGCCGATTCCATATTGAAAAGACAATGTACCTCGGAGGGATACCAACGCTTCCGGTCCTTTAAGAATGGTCATTAAATCAACAAGTGCATCATAAAAAAGCCCAGCGGCCCGATCGCGCTCCTCGCGAGTGACCCATCGGCCAACAGCAATTGAGCGAAAGCCGAATCGCTTTCTGACATCCACAAACGAAACGGGTTGTCGTTGCTGGGTTGCAGTGTGACCACTGCGATAAAATGCCCTGGTCAGGACCATAATCAATGCCAGTTGATTGGAGGAGGGTGGATATTAATCCTCTGGATTGAAGGCTTGCAAGAAACGGGGAGTGCTTCTATTCCTGTCAACGAACCCAACTGGTTTCTATTCCACCCAATCAGAAAAGTAATCAGCCAAATAGTCAATCGCCATTCGCGCTCGCATGGGTAAAAAGCGACGATTCTGATACACGATCCAGCTACTGGCGCCGCGCCCACAAAAAGATTCCAAGATGGGCTCCAGTAAGCCCTGTTGAATTGAACCACTGAAACTGCTTTTGGGCATATAAGCTATACCCAGGCCTTGTTCGCAAGCTTTAACGATCGCATGGGCATTATTCGTTCTCCAGCGCCCACTAACCTTTACGCTTACAGGCTCCCCATTCAGGTCAAAAACCCATTCATCATTGTTAGCTACCAAGCAACTCTGCGTTTTTAGTTGATCGGGGTGATTGGGAATACCATTTTCTTTCAGGTAACTCGGGCTTGCGACGGCCATCATTTGGCGGTCGGCCAGTTTACGAGCAACTAAGCCGGAATCCTCAAGGCGACCATAGCGTATGGCAAAATCAATCCCATCCTCGACAAAATTGACCATCTTGCTATTAAAGTCCATGTTGATTTTCAACCCCGGGTGTTTCAAGCCAAACTCTATCAGGGCAGGGGCAACATATTGCTCAGCAAAGATACCAGCACCGCTAACTCTTAGTGTTCCATTGAGCTGAAACTGTTGCTGGCTAACCTGCTCATTCGCTTGTTGCAGGCCAATCACTAATTCTTTACACCGCTGGTAATAGGCAGTCCCGGCCTGGGTCAGACTTACCTGACGTGTTGAGCGGGCCAAAAGAGATGATCCCAAGCGCTCCTCCAGACGGGAGACCTGCCTACTCACATGGCTAGTGCTGCAGCCAAGTTGCTTGGCAGCCGCTGAGAAACCTTGGCTTTCTGCCACCGCTACAAACTCGACTATGCCGTCAAAATTTTCCATGTTTCTCAATCTCTATTATTGCCATTCTGCAAAGGTATTTAACTGATTTCACACATTATCAGCAGAAGAGGGACAATCTACAATCCCTCCCCAATGAATACTGACCAACAGAGGAAAGAAACATGAAGAAAGTACTTATTCCAGTGACAAACCACGCCACCCTTGGTGAAACTGACCAGGCAAATGGCACCTACTCACCTGAGTTGACTCACGCGATTCATGTATTTAGTGAGAGTGGAGTCGACTATGACATCGCCTCCATTGAAGGGGGTAAAGCACCAATCTATGGCACCGATATCGAGGGTGACGATGTCAATCAAAAAGTACTAAATGATTCTGAATTCCAAAATCGTATCAATAACACTATTCCTGTGAGTCAATTGAATATTTCTGACTATGATGCGGTCTTTTATCCGGGCGGATTTGGTCTGCTTTCTGACTTGGTAACTAATGAAGATTTCGCAAAGTTGAGTGCCAAGCACTACGAAGAGGGCGGTATCTTAGCAGCAGTATGCCATGGCCCTGCCGGTTTCCTGCCTATCACTCTCAGTAATGGTGAGAAGCTTCTGGCCAGCAAATCCGTAACTGGTTTCACCCGTGAGGAAGAGATCGACTTCGGCACTATTAATGATATTCCATTTTTGCTGGAAGAGTCTCTGGCAAGGGGAGCTGCACGTTATAGCAAAGTACAGCCATGGCAGGAATTTGTTATTGAAGATGGGCGGGTGATTAGTGGCCAGAACCCAGCGAGTGCCCACGGTGTTGGCGTTGCCATTGTCAAGCAACTGGCTAGCTAAGTGACCTTCGCAGCCGACCCTCCTGGGTCGGCTGCGATTCTGAGTAGAGGTACCCCAAGTGCAAAATGCGATTATCTACCCATCTCTAATGCTTATTGCAGGCATCGGCATACCGGTAATGGCAACACTAAATAGCGGACTGGGTATCAAGCTTGGTAGTTCAGCCCTGGCAACTACACTGCTATTTCTCGTTGGACTTGTAATCTCCGCGGCCTATCTCTTGAAAACGGAGGGGTTACCCAGTGCTGTTTTTAGCAAAGATATTGCCTGGTACTTTTACTTGGATGGGATTCTAGTAGCTTTCTATATATTGAGTGTGACTTGGGTGTCGCCAAGGTATGGTGTGGGTAATGCGATATCTTTCGTTCTTCTAGGGCAACTGCTCGCCATCAGCGTTATCGACCATTTTGGGCTACTAGGTACGCAGCAAACCAGCTTGGATACCAAGCGCCTTATTGGTCTCGCCATGATGGTTGTCGGCGTACTGTTGGTAGTGAAACGCGCTTCTTAATTTCAGAAAAAATGGTTATGTAAAGAGAGCATATGGCTAATTTAATCGTTATGGCAAAAGTCACAATCCGCCCACAATATACTTCTCAGGCATCAGCGTTGTTAATCGAGCTGGCATGTAAGTCAGAACAAGAGTCTGGCTGTTTATCCTATAAAATTTTACCCTCACAGGATGAAGGCAATGTTTTCACTACGCTAGAAGTTTGGGAGTCTTCTGAAGCTGAAATGCAGCATTGGAATACAGACCACTTAAATACCATCATTGCAAAGTTGAATCCACTTCTTGCTGCGGAGGCAAGAATCGAAAAATATACGGAGGTAAAAACTATCTAGGGAGACTCTGAATAACTCCGTGATACCTCTGGCATGCAGAGCGGTTCACAATCAAGGCGCGGCTTCGCAGGAATGTCTAGACCTTTCAAGAAGTCGCAACGCGGAGTGTGAATCGCTCTGCAAGCCCCGAAGGGCGGGCCTTGAAGGCCACAGCTGCTGCGTTGCAGCTCTTGCCAAGGGCTACGGCCATTCGCGGCGAACTGCGCCTAACATCTGCAGCCTTCAAGACCCGCAGAGGCATTACGGAGTTATTCAGAGGCTCCTTAGCACAACCGTTATTTTATATTGCAACTTTTTGTAATCTTACTTTTATAACATCAATACCTTCATTTTCCTTGAAGTGAGTCTAAACGGACATCGGGTTAAAGGAGCGTATATACACCAATGAAATAACCTTTTCGCTAGTCTACTTTTTGATCTCATAATTAGAAGCGTGGCCTTTCTTATAAACCAGAACTGTTCGCTGAAAGCTCATAAAAGTATCTCCTCGCTGATTAATACCACGGGTTTCTACATTAACAATACCCTGTGTTGGTCTAGACTTGGATTCACGTTTAGAAATGACTTCACTTTCTGCATAAACCGTGTCACCTTCAAAAACAGGTTTGAGCAATTTAACTTTGTCCCACTCAAGATTGGCAACAACTTTCTTGCTAATAGTATTTACAGTCATACCCGTGACAATAGCCAATGTCAGAGTACTATCTACTAATGGAAGGTTCCATTCAGTGCTCTCTGCGTAATGGGCATCAAAATGGAGTTGCGCCGTATTCATAGTTAACAAAGTCATCCAAGTATTGTCTGTTCGAGTCAGTGTCCTACCTGGGCGGTGCTCGATTATGATACCTTCTATAAAGTCCTCGAAGTAGAAGCCAAAATCTTCGCGATATCGATTGTTGTCAATTTGTTTATAGGGGTTAAATTCCATCAATATTGCCTCCTTGATTGAGTGGCTCTAAGTTCGCCTGGATATACCCAGAGCACTTGTAGATTTGCGCTGGAGTAGCCTTTAGCTAAGATTATTAAAGTTTGAGATTATTTGCTGGGCCTTAGAGTAGATCGGGATATCTATCATTCGGCCTTCATATTGGCAGGCTTTACCTGAGGATTCATTGTAGATACGAACGATTTCCTTTGCTTCTTTATACTGGTCCAGTGTGGGCCTAAAAGATAACTTGATGGTTTTTACTTGTTTAGGATGAATAGCAGCTTTGCCGCTAAAGCCAAGCGATTGAACCTCATTAAGTTCTTCTATTAGTCCACTTTCATCATTGAACTTAAAATAGGGCGAGTCATAGCAAGCAATCTGCTTTAGTGCAGCGGCTTCGACCATTTTCATACGCGCCCATATGAGCGCTTGTGGGGTGCATTCACAATTCAGATCGGCTGCATAATCGGCGGCCCCAAACATCAAACCTTGCAAATTTTCAGAACTACAGTTAACGATATCATATAAATTGGATGTTCCTTGAGCGGTTTCAATTAAGGCTATAATCGAAATATCCTTATAGGCTTCGCTCAAGAGCTTACTGATAAGGTTAATATCATGCTGAGACTCTGTTTTCGGATAAAGCACCACATCTATAAATGGCTTTTTATCAATAATTTCGACCAAATCTTTTATTCCATTGATCGTTGACAAACTATTTATCCGGATTGCACTTATAACACCATTCGAGCTTGGCCTTGAATAAAAATCGATCGCGATATCCCTCGCTCTATCTTTGTCCTCCACTGGTACGCTATCTTCAAGATCAACGATTATTCCATTTGCCCCAACTTCAGACGCCTTAGCAAATCGTTCCGGTTGGTTTCCAGGGGTGAATAACAATGCGGGGAAAAGCTTTAAATAGTTCATTTTATCGCTCAAATAAAGTTCTGCTCTTTGGCCTGCTCCAATAAGCTCTTACGGAATTTAGGGTGTGCGATTTCAATCAAGGCGAGGGTCCGCTCTGTGGTTGATTTTCCCATAAGTCTGCAAGCTCCGTACTCGGTTACCACGTAATCGATATCTAACCGAGAGTCTGTGGTTATAGAATTCAAACGTGGAACTATCCTGGAGGTTTTACCACGCTGTGCCGTTGAGCTACTGGCCAGAATAGTCTTCCCATTTTTTGAGTAGTAAACTCCCCTCACGAAATCCAGTTGCCCACCAACACCGGAGAATTGATGTCCAATGAATTCCGCATTGACCTGTCCGCTGAAATCAACCTCAATAAATGAGTTAACTGAGATCATATTATCGATCTGGGCTATTATTTGGGGTTCATTCACATATGACACAGGCAGGCAGAACATAGATGGATTGCCATCTATAAAGTCAAATAGTTCTTTGTCTCCAGCTGCAAAAGTGAATACGCTCACATGAGGGTTAATTGTCTTTCGGGCATTAGTTACTGCTCCAGACTTAATAAGCTTAATCATACCCGGTGTTATTACCTCGGTATGAATGCCCAAATCTTTCTTTTTAGTTAGTTGTTCACACACTGCATTCGGAATAGCGCCAATACCCATTTGGATAGTTGCGCCATCAGGTATTAACGGAACAATGTAGTCACCAATTTTTCTATCTAAATCGGTAATTTCTTTTGGAGATTCCTCCGCTAATTCCATATTGTTTTCAACAATGGCATCCACTTCACTAATGTGCAACAAGGTGGCCCCCGCTGTACGTGGCATATTTTCATTCACTTCCACAATTAATCGATTTGCGTGGCGCGACAACTCAATAGCATAATCACCATTAGTACCAAAGTTGAAATAACCATGCTTATCCATCGGCGCCACAGTTACCAGGAAAGCATCTATTTTAACTTGCTCTCTGATTATTTGAGGATATCGACTAAAAGATATAGGGACATAGTTAATATATTTTTCCCCTTTTGAAAATCCAGCATTTGCTAATTTAACTTCGTCTTTAGTTAGCATTGAAGAGTAAGGCCTAACCCGGTCCATTAGATCTTCTTGAAAAATGGTTTCTGTTGCGACCTTTCCACAACGCATATAATAGACTTTTAAGTGTGTAATAAATCCATTTCGAATATGCTTCTCTAGTGCTGAAAGTAGGGCTGGTGGGCTAGCGGTGCGCATGCCGATAGAAATGATGCTATCGTCTGGGATTAAATTAACTGCCTCTTCAGGTGTTAGCTGTTTCTTTTTATACAGGGTGTTGTTGTCCATAGCAGATTAACCGATTATTTGGCCACACTGTAATCCTAGAAGCGGCTGCTGTCGCTCTTACGATCCTGTTGCAAAGGCGCTAGTAAGCAGAAATTGCAATCAAGCACTAATAAGGAAGTAAGAACTACTAAGCCCTGCGATTATAGTTTGTGAATCAAAACTTGTTTCAAAAGGGCCAGTGACTTAACGATGAATATCATGCAGCTTGTTTGAGCAAATTCGATTTTATGCAGTTGGTATGTTGTAAAAGTTCTTCAATTGATCTTTATGCCACTGTGGTATTCGTAAAGCACCTAAATCTCTTAATGGCGTTCCATTAGCTTTATAGTGCCGTTAACCAGCGATTACGGCCTATCAGCTGTCTATAAGAAAGAATGATGTGACTTTAGCTGATTCATCAAGCAGTGGTATGCCAAACCTCAGCAACTACACTTTTGCAAACACTCGTAGATACCGCACTGGTACTATTCCAAATAGTTCTTTAGCGGTTCCCAAAGCAACCGTTGGAAGTCTATTCATGACAAAATCAAAACGTCCACTGATTTCCGTCAACCCCTTGAACGGTAAAACTCTGAAGACTTATCACGAAATGTCACAAGAGGATCTCGACAAGGCGATCGGTCGCGCAGACAAAGCCTTTGTAAGCTGGAGAAACCGAAGTTTTAGTGATCGAGCAGTGATACTAAAGCGTGCAAGTAATCTATTTGAGGAGCGATCCGAAGAACTTGCCCGCCTGATGGCGTTAGAGATGGGTAAGAAGCTCAGTGATGGTCAAGGTGAATTGGCACTTTGTGCTGAAATTTTTGACTACTACGCCGAAGAGGGCGAAAAAATCTTAGCTCCACAGCAACTTTCCACCCGCGAAGGGGAGGGCACGTTAGTCTTCCAGCCCTTAGGAGTGATCTACGGCATCCAACCATGGAACTTTCCCTTCTACCAACCGGCTCGCTTTACCGCCGCCAACTTAATCTCCGGCAATGTTGTACTTACTAAACATGCCTCTAATGTTCCCCAGTGTGCCGAAGCCTTCGCACAGCTGTTGTTTGACGCAGGGGTACCGGAAGGGGTCTATACCAATCTACCGATTACATCCGGTGGAGCAGCCTCCATTATTGATGACGATAGGGTCAAAGGAATCTCCTTTACTGGCAGCAATGCCGCCGGGGCAATGGTTGCAGAGCAAGCTGGCCGCAATGTAAAGAAAACTGTTATGGAGCTGGGTGGTGTTGATCCATTTATCGTGCTCGAAGATGCGGATATGGATTTAACGATACAGAGATTTGCAGAGGGAAAGCTGGGCAATTGCGGGCAGATATGTTTGGCTGCGAAGAGAATTATTCTAACTGAGCCCATTGCTGAAGAATTCCTAGACCGAGCTACCAAGTTGTTCCAAGCACTGAAACCCGGTGATCCTCTTTTAGAAAGCACAGATTACGGTCCGTTATGTACCGAAAAGGCTGCTGAGCAACTGGAGGATCAAGTCAGCAAGTCCGTTAAGGCTGGCGCTCAATTGCTAGTGGGAGGTAAGCGCAATGGCGCATTTATTGAGCCGGGTATATTAACTGAAATACCTGCTGGTTCCCCGGCAGCAGTAGAGGAGTTGTTCGGCCCCATCGCTTGTGTTTGGGTGGTTCCCGATGAGGAGGCAGCGGTTAAGCTGGCTAATGACAGCCCCTTTGGCCTGGGTGGTTCTGTCTATACCCAGAACCATGAAAGGGGGCGCCGTGTCGCGGAACAGTTGGAATGTGGTACTGCCTTCGTGAATCATGCCGCTTCAAGCTACGCCAGTATGCCTATGGGAGGAGTGAAGAAATCCGGCTATGGCCGGGAGCTGGGAGAGCTAGGTATTAAAGAGTTTGTCAATCAAAAGCTGATACGGTACTTCTAAGTAGAGAAATATAGACGTGGGCACAGCAATGAAAGTACTTGTGGCGGGTGCTAACGGTGCAATCGGTCGAATCCTTGTGGGTAAACTTGTCGGCAAGGGGCACGAGGTAACCGCTATGGTTCGCAAGGAGTCACAACAAGATAATTTGCATAGTACAGGTGCGCGCCCCATTCTTGGAGATCTGACAAATAAGGAGTCCCTGATCAATGCGGTAAAGGGGCAAGATGCAGTCATATTTGTTGCGGGCTCTAAGGGGAAAGCATTGGAGTCTGTGGATCGGGATGGTGCTATCCATCTTTGTGATGCAACGAAAAGCGCGGGTATATCGCGCTTTATTCTATTGAGTTCCATTTTTGCCGGGCGACCAGAGCAGGGACCTGAAAAGCTCCAACCCTATCTAAAAGCCAAACATATAGCGGATGAATATGTAAAAAAAAGTGGCCTCGATTATACGATATTGAGGCCTGGTGCCCTAACTGACACCTTGGGAACGGGGTTAATCAGCATAAGCGATTTATTTGCTGGGCCAGACATAGAGATCAGCCGAGCCGATGTTGCAGAGGTAATTACCACTGCGCTGGATGAGCCCAAAACGGTCGGTGCGGTTTTTGAATTCATTGGGGGCGAAACCCCGATTCCTGACGCATTAGCACAGCTAAACTAGCTTTTATCATTCACGTTAAGAACCTCAACGTCTGATCTATCGCTTGCTCACTATTGCAGCGCTGGATCTCCAACTTTTCAATGCCAATACCATAAAGCTTCTCCTGCATTTGATTCAATTTAGTCTCAGTCGTGAGGTTTGGGTGCTTACCCCACACGATGAAGACTTCGAATTAGATATTCCAGCCTGAGGGGTACATTCCCATCATATGAAACCCCAGTTCCCTAACTAGGGAAATAGCAGGTTACAGAGCCTTCTGGGCGA
Organism: Microbulbifer maximicatervae (SeqCode); assembly: GCF_052466985.1. Lineage (NCBI taxonomy): Bacteria > Pseudomonadati > Pseudomonadota > Gammaproteobacteria > Cellvibrionales > Microbulbiferaceae > Microbulbifer > Microbulbifer maximicatervae (SeqCode). Next base: position 1,211,778 of record NZ_CP174298.1, on the reverse strand, counting down.
TGGGCTCTACATCGGAAAGTACAACGGCATCCAGCAAGCTCCAGTGACTGTCCAGAAAAGTACTTTTAACAGAATGCAAGTGGTTATTACTCGAGACCTATCCTGATTGCAATGCCACAAGAACTCTAGAAACTAAACGGCAAGTGCTGCAAAAGATACTGTTCGATCCATCCCTGCAAGATACTTTTCCGGATTAGCTCCACTCCCACAGATAAAGTGTTCAAGTTTCTCAATGAACTCTGCTTCACTAATTTTTTCAGTATTCTCCGATACTGTCATCCGACTACCAGATGGAGGCATCATTTTATTCAGTGAAAGGTCATACTTTTTTAACATGGAAAGAACGCCACTTTGGGTGAAGAAGCTGCCTTTACCAGAAAACTGGACTCCATTCCTAAGTGTTTCCAGGTGTTGCTGCGAGTCCTTCCCGTTAGAGAGGATTATATCTGCGAGCTTACCAATTCCGGGAGCTTGGACTACTCTGAGTTTTCCACCCTTTTTTAGTTGTTTACGCAAGCCAAATAATATGTCATCACGGTTATAGCTTTCAAAAATCATTCCATCCAACCAGATCGCATCATATAAATCGGGGTGAGTAGGATTGTCCTCCAGCGATTGATGTTCAAAAAGTGTTAACTTGTAGTTATCAAAATCCAAAGTTTGTAAAATATCTTGGACAATAAGGGATTGCCCATGTAGCGGTGTCAATATATGTACAAATTCGTTTACTTCTGCTAGGAATGGCGCCCAGATTGCTGGAACACGTGCAAAAATCAGCACTCGACCAACATTATGAAATCCATGTTGGAAGATGGCGTATCGATAATATGACAGCTCCTTACTGTAAGGTGAGACAGTTCTCTTGTCGGGCAGTGAGCTGGTAATCTCCCACCTATATAGCGGCGACTCTATCTCATCGAACCTTCCTTGGGGCTTGATACCAGATAAGCCAGAAATAATCTCATAATAGGTCTTTTGGCTTGTTTGCATCGCGGAACGTTTCTCATCATCGTTTTTTAGATGCCTTTTGTCCGTTGCTTTGCACAAGGTACAATAGGGGACCTCTTCGGGAGTTCCCATTGTTGCCCTTAAATGCTGCATATAAGGGTGATTCCACATGTTTTCTTCGTTGTGGAAACTCTTGGCATTTGTCCACTTGAAACTCGGCAGTTTCCTAAAGAAGTTACAACAGACTTGAGTTTGCGAAAAAATATTAATTTTCAGCGCTCTCCAAGGAGCCCAGCAGACGGGCACCAGGTTTTGCCTATCAAAAATGGACCATTCGTAACTAAGGGACACATCATCTCCGCTGCTAAGCGTGGACTCTATATCAGAGTAACTGGCAGCAATTTTGGCTATATTTAAACCTGTGGCCTGAGGTAAAGAGACCGGTGGGTATTTTTTCCTCGATTCCTTTCGTGCAAATTCCGCTTTAGCAGCTGCAACTATATCACTTAGATTTTGATCTGAATTGTGTAGCTTACGAGGGGCAACTGGTTTTTCCAGCTCTGTGCTACCGCCTGAGGCGGTATAGATGGGTTTATCGCTTGCAATGATTACAGAATCGTCTTGAGTTGGAACGCCTTTATCTACGGATGCACCCAGTAGTTTTTCCAGGCTCGGCAGAGGTTTTGTAATTGAAATATTATTCCGCGCACATTCTTGTTCTAATTGACGGAAGATAGTGTTCGCCCTATGAGGTGTCCTAAAAATACTAGCTTTTTCTGTCAGCAAGTGATTACGACCATACTGGGGTGGTGGCACCATCGGGTTAACATTTAGGTCCCTAAAACCAAATCGGTGTAATAATGAGGGTAATTCTGGTAATTCATCAAGATTTCCACTGTGTACAACGTATCCAGCTCTAAGCCATGGACGCTCTCTACCATAACGCTTCTTTGAATCATTTAATCGATCCATATTAGCTATAAACCGCTCCCATTTTAATGGAGTCATTGTCCATTCATAGGTTTCCTTACGAGCTGCATTTACTGAAACATAAAGATATGAAAAGTACTGAGCCACGATATCCGTCACTTCAGGACGCATGATTGAACCATTAGTAACTGAGCCCAAGGACAAATAGGGCGCAGTCGACCTTAACTGTTCTAAAATCTCCAAAATTTTGGGGTGAGCAAAAGGCTCACCCAAACCGCCGCCATTGGGTGTAAAAGAGCGACAAAATTTCAACCAGTCAGCTCTTTGCAACTGTTCATATGACAACTTTTGGTTTGAAACTCGCTCAGGTAAGTATGCGCAAAAATTGCATCTGGCATTACATACATCTGTAATATTTGCACTAACGCTGACTGGAAAGGATGCTACTTTTCCAATGCCTAGAGATGTCTCCCAAGCTGCTAGCATTTCATTAGCTTCAATCAACTCGGCACTTGCACAAGCATCTTCAGAAACAGCATCTTCAATAAAATTTTTCCAGTCCTCGTAATTCCCCCTTAGAGGGGGGAAATTACCGTAATTCATATGTCGTATATCCTTATCAATATCATAAAAGCGTTTAACAAATGGATCAGATGAACCAGAATCACCGAGACTACTAAATTCAGGTCTAGAATATACCCCTTTCATTAGTATTGAGCCTCTTTCTATATGTGAGTTAGTCAATCCCTGATAATACCCTTTATCTAAGGAGTAAACTTATATGAGAGAGTCCATTGTCGCTCTTTGTAACTTAGATAATAAGTACTTATTTCCAACCCGAATGATAGCTATAAATTTCAAAGTAAAGGGGAGTTATTTTTACTTATATTCAGCGGGGTCAGATTGAAGATAGGGTTTTAGATTCAAATTTTGCAAGTGCATTGAGTATATTTAAATCAGATATGAATCCTATGAATATTTCTGTGATATGTCTGGATTTCAGAGGAATTCACGATCTAGGGAGTCCCTTAAAACCCCGTAGGGAGGGCCTTTAAGTTAGAGCTACGGCGATTCTCCTGGCTATATTAGTGAACTATTAGTGACTAATACGAGATTACTGTTTTAATGGGACATAAATTTAAGTGTCTGATCAATCGCTTGCTCACTATTGCAGCGCTGGATCTCCAACTTTTCAATGCCAATACCATAAAGCTTCTCCTGTATTTGATTCAGTTCAGCATCAGTTGTGAGGCTCGGATGCCTGGTAAGGCGCACTTGCAGAGGTATCTTGGACTGAGCGAGAAGCTCCGCACATTGCCAAGGAGCCGCACCACTGCCATCAACACCCGTAATGGAAGGGTAGTTTTCCGGCATTGCTTTGATATCCAACCCCACCCAATCAAGACTTTGGATCAGGCGTTCCAGCCTGCGGGGGTAGATTCCCGCAGTATGAAGCCCGACCTTGAATCCCAGATCCTTAACTTGGGCAATCGCAGGTTCCAGGGCATTCTGGGCGGTGGGCTCTCCACCGGAAAACACAACGGCATCCAGCAAGCCCCGGCGACTGTCTAAAAATGTGAGGATCTGATCCCAGTCATAGGCACTGAGTGCTCGCGCAGGCAGTAGATCGCCGTTATGGCAGTAGCGGCAGCGCCAGGGACATCCCTGGCAAAAAACCACCGCTGCCAACTCGCCGGGGAAGTCGATTGCCGTAAACGACGTGAATCCACCGACACGTAACTTATTACTCATAAGTTTTTAGTGCATTCCTGCTGTTGTCCGCCACAAAGAACTGGCGCTCCCGGTGCTCTGATTGTTTTCCCGGATTCCAAAATGAAACTGGGCGGTGGTACCCCATTACCCGGCTCCATACCTCGCAGCGGGTGCGATCTTCTTCTCTCAATATAGTATCTTGTTGGCTCATGGTCTTTCTCCTTGAAAGTTTGGTTTAGTCGCTACAACAGGATTGCTCTCGGGCCAGGAGAGCTTCATCACAGCGAGGGCAGAATTCGTGTTCGCCACTCAGATATCCATGGACCGGGCAAATAGAAAAGCTCGGGGTCACGGTGATATAGGGCAGGCGGTAGTTTTCCAGAGCACGCCGCAATAAGCGGCGGCAACTATCGGCATCAGGCAACTGTTCGCCCAAATAAAGATGAAGCACAGTGCCACCGGTGTAACGGGATTGGAGGGATTCCTGTCGGGCCAGGGCCTCGAAGGGATCATCGGTAAAGCCCACCGGCAGCTGGGATGAATTGGTGTAGTAGGGTGCTTCACTACTACCTGCCTGCATAATATCTGGGTAACGTTTGCGATCTTCGCGGGCAAACCGATAAGTAGTGCCCTCTGCCGGGGTTGCCTCCAGGTTGTAGAGATGTCCGGTTTGTTCCTGAAATTCAGTCATGCGCATACGGATATGATCGAGTAATTGCTCGGCCAGTGCTTTCCCATCTTCCGTAACTACACTTTCGTTATCCCCACTGAAGTTTCTCAGCATCTCATTGATGCCGTTCACCCCGATCGTGGAGAAGTGGTTGCGCAGAGTCCCCAGGTAGCGGCGAGTGTAGGGAAATAGACCTGCATCCATATGCCGTTGGATGACTTTCCGTTTCACTTCAAGTGAATCACGGGCAAGTATCAGCAGTTTGTCCAGCTGGGAGAGCAGAAGCTGCCAGTTTCCTTTATAGAGATATCCAAGGCGGGCACAGTTGATAGTTACCACGCCGAGCGAACCTGTCTGTTCGGCGGAGCCAAAGAGGCCGTTGCCACGCTTTAACAATTCGCGCAGATCAAGCTGTAAGCGACAGCACATGGAACGGACCATGTTTGGGCTCAGGTCTGAATTTATAAAGTTTTGGAAATAGGGCAGACCGTAGCGAGCGGTCATGGCAAACAGCCGCTCAGCATTTTCGCTTTCCCAAGGAAAATCCTCACTGATGTTGTATGTGGGAATAGGGAAGGTGAATACCCTACCGCGTGCATCCCCCTCGCTCATGACTTCGATATAGGCGCGGTTGATTAGATCCATTTCTTCTTGCAGGTCGCCATAGGTGAAGGGCATTTCCTGACCGGCAATCACAGGCACCTGCTCGCGCAAATCCTGGGGGCAAACCCAGTCGAAAGTGAGATTAGTAAAAGGGGTCTGGGTACCCCAGCGGGATGGCACATTCAGATTGAAGATCAGCTCCTGAATGCACTGGCGTACGGTCGCGTAGTCCAGCTGGTCCTTGCGCACAAAAGGCGCAAGATAGGTATCGAAAGAGCTAAATGCCTGCGCGCCCGCCCATTCGTTTTGCAGTGTTCCAAGAAAGTTAACAATCTGTCCGACCGCGCTGGTCAAGTGGGCCGGCGGTGCCGATTCGACTTTTCCCGGAACACCATTCAATCCTTCATGTAATAGAGTGCGCAGCGACCAACCTGCACAATATCCAGCCAACATATCCAGGTCGTGGATGTGTAAATCGCCATCCCGATGTGCTGCGCCGATCTCAGGGGAATAAACATGATTTAACCAATAGTTGGCAATCATTTTACCTGCGCTGTTCAGGATCAATCCCCCGAGGGAATATCCCTGGTTCGCATTGGCTGCAACCCGCCAATCCGCTTGCTCTAAATACTCTTCAATAGAGGCACCAACATCCACCAGTGTTTGCCGATCAGTGCGCATTTGCGCATGCCGCCCCCGATAAGCGATATAGGCGCGGGCAGTATCAATGTAATCGTTATTGATCAATACCTGTTCAGCAATATTCTGAATCTCTTCAATATCAATGGGCTCGCCACTATCAAAGCGGTGTCTGATCACTTTAAGGACAGATTCGGTAAGTTGTTCCGCTTCCTGTTGATCAAAAGACTCCGTTGCCTGGCCAGCACTGAGAAGAGCCAAGGTGATCCTGCGAGCATCAAAAGCCAGTGTCCTGCCATCTCGCTTACGCACCAACAATTGATCTGAACTTACCTGCGAAATCTGTTCTGAAGCTGGTGCGGCTTCGCTGTCGGGTATAGCGGTACTGGTCATCGGCCTTCCTCACAATTTGTGGGGAGAGCATATCGAAGAGGCAGGAACACCAATTGATCCAGATCACTATATATGGCGCGCTGATTAATAGATGAGCACAATATGTTGTGCTCTTGCTGTGGGCTTAGGTTAGGGGCATACCTACTCTCGGCAAGCCCGAAGGTGAGTTCAGTGCCAGTCGGATGTACCTAACTATAGGGAGCATTGCGTAGTGTTTCCTTCAGCCAGGTTACAAAAGCCAACACATTTCCATTTCTTGAATGGCGGCCAGGTATTAATGCGGAATAGGTAAATCCCTCAATCCCTGAAAGCTTGGAGTCTCCTCTGTAGGGGACCAGCCATTGATTGCGCAAAGGGTTTTGGACAAGAAGCGAACTTACTAGCGCAATACCCTGGCCAGCCAAGGCGGCCTGGATTACATGATGCTCCTGGTCAAACTGCCGCACGCGAATGCCATCAAGTTTTCTTTTGAGGAGAGTTTGCCAGTTCAGCGGTGGAAGTGATGAGTTGACCCATTTTGTTTCCAGAAGTTGAGCTTCAGAAATATCCCTAATCTGAGTCAGGTAGCTTGGTGCAGCGTAGACACCGATTGTTTCGGTGGCCAAGTGGAGAGCATTTTTTGTACTTTCATCATATTTCCCGTACCGAATAGCGATGTCGATGCGTCTATCTCGCTCGATATCACTCACTTCTTCCCCGGTCACTACTGAAACAATGATATCTGGAAATTTCTGATAAAAATTCTCCAGATGGGGCACAAGCCACATAGCAGCAAAGCTTGAAGTCGTACTAACGGTCAGTGTTTTCTTTGAACACGTTATTTCACTCACCGTTTCAGTGAGCTGCTGAAAAATTTGAGAGGTAGTTTGAGCGAGCATCTGCCCTTCACTGGTCAACTGCACGGCACGGGTTTTGCGCTCGAATAATGTTGTACCCAGGGATTCCTCCAAACCCTTTATCTGATGTGATACGGCTGTCGGCGTTATAAAGAGTTCTTCCGCAGCTCTCTTGAAACTGCCCAGTCTGGCGGCGGCATCGAATACTTTGAGGGCGTTGAGGGAGGGTAGGTTTGGGTACACCGATCAGAATCTCTTATAGATGAGTTTTCCTCATCTATAAGAAGAAATAACTCGTTTGTCAAGGATACTCCCCAGCATCACCATAGATGAACCTTCAGGCGGTTTAGTAAAGGTTCCAGACTATGAAAACACTATTACATATTGACGCTAGTGCCCAGAAGTGGAGCGGCTTAGCAGCACCACATGAAAGTGCGAATATCCCCAGGCATACCTCAATCTCCAAAGCAGTTGCTGCAAGTTTTGTAAGCAGCTGGCTAGAAAAGAGGCCTAAAGATAAAGTTATCCATAGAGATGTCGGTTTAAACCCACCAGGCTTTATTAATCAAGATTGGATTGCCTCGGTTTTTACGCCTGAAGCGGATCGCACCAAGGAGCAGCAGTCCTTGGTCGCGCTTTCTGACATCTTGATTGATGAGATATCCCAGGCGGATATCATTGTTATGTCCACTTCGATGTATAACTACGGCATGCCTGCCGCGCTCAAGGCCTGGTTCGATCAAGTTGTTCGTATCAACAAGACGTTCACCTTTGATTTAGACCGTGGTGACTTCCCCTTAGAGCCTATTATGTCTGGCAAAAAGCTGGTGCTAATCACCTCTGCCGGGGAGTTTGGCTTTGGACAAGGAGGAATCCGGGAGCAAATGAATCACCTGGGGCCACATATCCGAACCTTAAGCCACTATTTGGGGGTTGAGGAGTTTCATGAAATCAATGCGGAGTACCAGGAATTTGCTGATGAAAGGCACCGGGATTCGATTAAACGAGCTTTCCTCAAAACTCAGGAGTTAACCGCAGCGTTGGCCAACTGCCTTTAAAGTTTGCCTGCCAAAGCTGGCTTGCCTCCCCAATGAAGTGGCCAGCGGCTTGTCAGAGTGGCCTCCCGATACTTACTATGCGGAATAGGCGAAAATAGCGTCTTTACCAGTTCTCAATTTGTACTCTGGTACAAAAAAGTAAATAAGTATCTGAGGATTCATGAAGCAGCGGGTATTTGGCAATTCATCGGACGACAACGCGAATATTACTTTAGCCTCTGGAAACAATTGCCGGTTGATCAGGGTTCGTAGAGACCTAATACCGAATTACCACCTCTTGGATTTTCCAAAATCCCAAGGAGAACCAAGTAAGGAGGAGGTTAGTGAGATGGTTTCACTTGGCATTGAGCATGCAAGAAGCATTGCCGAATCAATAGTCGGTGACCCAGAAGCCTATACTCTCCTTTACAATGGTTATAGTGCTCGACGGGAAAAAGGCTGGCATATTCATATCGTATTATTGGGGAGTCGATGGAGAAAGGCATGGCTTTATTTGGTATTGGCAGGGAAAAACATTTTACAAGCTACGGGTTTTCGGAAAGATGACGCTCCGAGGATTAGCCAATGAACCAAAATAGATGGTTCAACCTAATGGGGGCACTCAATCTTCCTGAATCCCTTCAGTGCTTCGAAAAGTTAGTTTCTTCGTATGCAGAGAATCACAGGCATTATCATACAGGGCATCACATTGATGCGATGCTGAAGCACTTTGATAAAGTTGCAGAGCTTGCCGAGCACCCCCATGAGGTCGAGCTGGCTATCTGGTTTCACGATGCGATTTACAAGCCTTTTTCCTCTAAGAATGAAGAAAACAGTGCTCTATGGGCAAAAAAGTTCCTGATCGATTCCGGGTATTGTCCCGCAGGAGTGGGTAGGGTGTACCAATTGATTATGGCAACCTGCCACAATTACACGCCAGTTAGTATTGATGAAAAGCTAATTATCGACATTGACCTAACGATCCTGGGTGCCAGCACAAGCGTTTTCGAAGCATATGAAAAACAAGTCCGTAAAGAGTATCGGCTGGTACCGATTATGATTTACAAAAAGAAACGCAGGGAACTATTAAGGGAATTTTTGTCTCAAGAGAGGCTTTATCACACTGATTACTTCTATAAGAGATATGAAAAGCGTGCCAGGACGAATATTGAAGGATGTATATAGCGTTGTTATTGAAAGAACTTAAAGCGGTCGGTCTTGAAGCTTTTTTGAATGAAATAGAATCGCTGTGTGTTGAATGTACTACCGCTGAATTGTCTTCTGATATTATTGAGCAGGGCTCATCTAAGATTGGGGGGCACCCTGATGTCCCTGCTGACTTTGAGTGGCCATTCTATCGAGGTTTGCCTTTGGAGTTTCTCCTTCAGCTCAATTGCGCAGAAGTCAATTCACCTATCCTGCCATCGGCAGGCTACTTGCTCTTTTTTTACTGTGATGGAGTTTGGGCGGATGTGCGAGGTGAGAAAGATTTTATACGGATAATCTATATCCCGGTTGATGTAGCACTCTCGAATCATCAGGCCCCCTGTATCCATAAAAAGCGCTTTGGGGGACTGTTAAAGCCAAAGAGACTACCTTCGATTTATCCTGAAAGTAAAATATCGTTCAATCGCTCTTTTTCCCTTCCAGATTTAGGCGAGTATCCTTATGAGGAGTTAAAGATATTTGAAGAAGATGATTACTTGCTTGATGCATATTGCACCCTGAAGGAAAACCTTACAGGATCAAAATTACTCCAAATTTCTGGTTACCCCAATCCAGTACAGTACGATGGTATAACTGAAGATGCGGCAAGGGTTATGAGTAAAGGCAAAGCTGAAGATTGGCAGTTGCTATTGGAACTCAATAGTCTTGGTGGTTTTATGTGGGGAGATGCAGGAAGATTGTATTTCTCCATACACAATGAAGACCTTGCGCAGCTGAAGTTCTCAGATGTTTGGATGCAGATGCAGTGCCACTAGGCTAATAATGTAACCCTAATTAGTAGGAACTAATGATAATTCAACTTCCCTTAAGGCTCGTCTACAACTACTGGATTCTGCTAACAGTGGTGTTTTTGTGCATTATTACGAGCCTATCCCTGTTTCCGCTTCCCGAAGTACCCAATATACCCGGCACCGACAAAACCAATCACTTAATTGCCTATAGTGCACTGATGTTCCCCGTCGCCCTGCGCAGGCCTAGTTACTGGTGGCTAATAGGGTTATTTTTTGTACTGTGGAGCGGTGGCATAGAGTTGCTCCAACCTTACGTGAATCGTACAGGTGAGTGGTTGGATTTCGCGGCCAATACGGCGGGGATATTGAGCGGCACGCTTATCGCTTGGGTGTTGGGAAAGTTCGGGTTGAGGGAGAGAAATTCCTAAACCAGATTTAGCTTAAACTCCAGAACTGCTCCAAGTTGCCCGTTAATTGATCGGTGTTGCGACAAACCGCCGGTTGCCAGTGCTCGGGGAAAAGCTGCCAATAAAAAGGTTCTGAAAAGCGGCTATCTACCAGAATGATCACACCTTTATCAGATTCGGAACGTATAACCCGACCGGCAGTTTGCAGTACGCGAGTCATCCCTGGATAGCGGTAGGCGATGTCAAATCCATGGATGCCAGTGGTTTCCGCAGCATCGCGCTGTAGCTCCCGCTCAACATTAACTTGCGGGAGCCCAGTACCGACGATAATAGTGCCAACCAGCTTCTCCCCAACATAGTCAATGCCTTCACCAAAGATGCCCCCCATAATGGCAAACCCAAGGCTCTTGTTACCTTCGTTGAATCCAGACAAAAACTCAGCGCGCTCTGTCTCTCCCTGTCCCGGCAGCTGTTGTAACAAGGACACTTCCGGGAATCTCGCCTTAAAACTCTCAGCAACTTGCTCCAGGTAACGATAAGAGGGAAAAAATACCAGGTAATTTCCTGCGCGGCTGTAAAAGGTACGGGAAATAATGTCGACGAGGTTCTCTATTGAGCGGTCGCGGGCTTGGTAGCGCGTATCTATATATGGGCACAGGAAAACGCCCTGTTGCTGCGGCTGAAAAGGCGAGGGCAGTCTTAGGTAGGGCGACTCATGCTCTACACCCAGCTGACTATATATATAGCTGGCTGGGCGCAAAGTCGCAGAGAAGAGTATAGCGGCTTGGTTTTGCTGGTAGGATCGCTGTAAAAACTGTGCAGCATTTAAACAAAGTAGCTTAATTTCCTGCTCCTGCCAGGGAGCATCCCGGTCAATCACCCGTGTGACGACTTTATGCTGACCGCAAAGCTCCTGCTCAATAACTGCGTAACGATAGACAGACCTTAACCACTCCGCTATTTCTTCCGGGGGCGACTGAGAGCTTTCCATAAGTTGGCTGACCGTGGAGAGCACTTTTTGCACGGCTCGGGAAACCGGTTCTGGATGCTCTGCTTCACCTGTTGCTGCAGTGACCCAAACTTCACCCCCTTCAAAAGTACTGCGGCTTTGAGCTACACCAACTTCTCGCAATTTTTTGATCCAATTTTCAATTGCCCGAACCAGAGACTGAATACTTCTCTGCAATGTCGGAGAGTGCCCTTTGCAAGCATTAGCTGCGCGGCGACTATCACGGCGGGATAACTTTGCACTGTACATTTCCTGGGCGCGGTCGATCAAATTGTGAGCTTCATCAACTAATAGTGCGCGGCGATTGCGCTGGTCCTGAAAACTGACCAGGCGTACCAAAGGGTCAAACACGTAATTGAAATCACATACCACCAAGTCTACCCAAGGCAATATTTGAAGGGAGAGTTCAAAGGGACAGATTTGCTGCTGATCCGCCACATCAGCAATCTCTTTGGGAGTTAACTGGGGCCGGCCGAGCAGGGCATCCATTGCAACTGGAAGTCGATCATAAAACCCTTTTGTTCTCGGACAGATGCCGTCATCATCACGGGTACAAAGCCCCAGGTTACAGGCACAGGTTTTTTCCCTTGCTTGAATTTCAAGTAAAGATAACTGCAAACCACTCGCCTGAAGTGCCTCAATGGTTTCCCGCACCATTTGCCGACCGGAATTCTTTGCTGTCAGGTAAACCAGCTGATCCAGCTTTTCCTCGCCAATTGCCTTTATGGCTGGGAATAGGGTGCTGATTGTCTTGCCGGTTCCCGTCGGTGCTTCAGCCACCAGCTCACCACCGTCCCGGAAACACCGGTAGGCTTCCACTGCCAGTTGGCGCTGGCCGGGGCGGTATTGTGGGAAAGGAAAAGCGAGCTGTTTCGCCGTTTCAATAAGCTGCTGCCGATGTTCCTGCCAAGCCCTGTGCCAACACAAATATTTTGTGAGAGCCTCAAGAGTGAAGGTCTCCAGCTCACTAAAACGGTACTCTATGCATTCTGGATAGGACTTGCGCTCCTTGAGGTTATACCAGACAACTTGCAAGGCGACTGTATCTGTACCACCTGTAGTGCCTTCATTGACCAAGTGGCAATAGCCGTAAATTTTTAGCTGAGCCCAATGCAATTTCTTGGCGGCTTCGGGCAACTTCGATGGAGGTAAATAAGTGGTCTTAATTTCATCCAGTTGAGCCGGTTTATGCAAATCACTTTTCGGGTGGAAAATATCGACCCGGCCGCTCAAAGTAACCTGCTGTTCCATCCAGTCTATTTGGGTCTTGAGCTTGTATTCTGCCTCAGCGCCTTTGGGCCGCTGATTTTGTAGCTTCTGATGAGCCCGAATCCCTTCCTGGGCAGAGGGCCCTGAAGTTGGTTCCCGAATCAAATCTCCGCTGCGGCAGGAAAAAGCGACTAGCTCTCCCACAGAAAGATTCAAAGTCTCAGCCGACTCTAAGCTATCCAAAGCTAGTGCCATTCCACATGAATTACGCGATGAGGGATCGCCTCTTCAGCAAAAAACGCCAGCCAGCGTTCTTGGTTTTTTTGTAAGCGATCCCCTGGACCTTTAACCTCCACGAGTTCATAGTGACCGGAGGGAGTAAAGCAAATAAGGTCTGGCAGCCCATTTCTATTCTGTGTGATATCACTGAGCATGCGAGTAAAAATTGAACGCCAATGACTTGGGGGGATTCTATCCAGCGCCTTCTCAAGTAGTTCTGTAGACAAAGCCTCCCAAGCAACTAAAGGGTTGGCAATACCTTGTTTCTCTGCAAAGGTAGAGAGGACGCGGGACTTCAAGGACTCATGCTCTATTTCGGCCAATCGCTGGGTGAATAGCGCTTGACGGGAATAGTAAAAATCCGCTGTGCGAAAATCAGCTGGGGCTATCTGGAAGGGATTGAAAAAAGCACCAGGCACAGGTGCAAACAGTATGTCCCAAATATAGAGGCCCAACACACCGGTGAATAGGGTGTTCTCTACATAAAAGCACTCACCACCGCTAGAACCTTCAAGGTGCTCTGCCACCAGCAGCTCAACACAGATTTCCCCCTGTGCCAAACTTATCACTTCAGTGGGGGCTTGGATTTTATGAGGTGCCTGCCAATTGTTGGGGCCTCCACTTCGTTTGGCTGTGCGGTAACCAAAGCCAAGAGCAAACTCTCTTTCTGCCTGGTCCATAGGGGAAGCTATTATTTCCTCGCATATTTCCAATGCTAGAGTGTCGTACCCTTGCTTTACGGCAATTCGTGCGCGGCGCTCACGGGCGGGAGGGGTTTTACAAAGTTGATATAGTGCATCGGCCTGCTCAAGGGCATTGAGCCGCTCAAGCTGTCGTGCCAACTTAAGACGTATCCTGTCCAGCCGACGAGCCAGGGTTGAGTCATCATCGATACCTTCTGGCAGTTGAACAGATAAGGCTATTATGGCTTCTGCATCTTCCAGTAATGGCTCTTCTAACAACTCCAGGCACTGGTAGTAAAGCAGATGCTGATCAATTTGTGCGCGACTTTGAAAGGGGAGATTTTTCTTGTCCAGCGGATAAGCTTCATACCGATAAAGCCCAAGATCCCGTAATACATAATCAGTAAGGTCCTGATTCAAGTTGCCAAAGTAACACAGTTTGAAAGTCTGGAAATGTTCGGCACCCTGGACGGCTAGTACCCTGTGCTGAGAAAGCAACTTCACAAACCAGTCACTCGAACTGGAGTCTTCAAGCAATAGTTGCTCGAGGGAAGGGCGGCTGAGAGACTTTGGTATACCCGAGGGTCCTGCCGCAAGCAATTCAGCTTTGGTAAATAGTGGTAGATATTCTTGTGCCGTTAACACCGGATTAAAACAAAGTAGTCCAGCGCGATCCAAAACAGCTGCAGCACTTTCAATACTTTCTATCTCACCATAGCTAAGCTTCTCCAGGCGGAAAAGCGATCCTCTAGAGGAAGGTACTCCTTTACGGGACAGCAAACGCACATAGAGCCGCTGGCTATAAATATCCAACTCTTGGAAGGTTTTAAAAAAATTTTGCTCAGATGTGGTGATAAGCCAGGAATAATGTTGGCTAACAAATTCAATCAACGCTTTGAAGTTGTCCAGGTAGTAGCCAGTTGGTAATTCTATCGGTTGGGTCATGGCACAAGCGCTAGTTTTTCGATCAATCTATCGTCGATACCGCACACCAGTTCCTTATGACGTGATATGCAAACAACGAGGCAGAGGTTACTCTGGGGCTGTATGGTTATACAGCAAGTTGGCCCGGTGAACAAACAACAATCCCAAGCTTTCTTCTTAGTTATTCAGTCATTTTTTCCTATGGCAACTCCCTTGATGCTCATCCAGGCTTGCAGTCGAGGCTTATAAGCGGTCGCCCCATAAGATTTAACCAATAAGATTTAACCAATAAGGGATTACCTCTATGAAAGTGACAAATTCTGTGACTGCAGCCGCGCTATTTGCCGCCAGCGTATCTGCTCTAGCTGATAATAATGTCACCCTGGTATTCCAGGAAGGTACTGGCAATAGTGCAACTTCTGATCAGTCCGATGATACTGTGCATAACAACTTAATTGTTCAGACCCAAATCGGCGATTTCAATGACTCGGATGCATCCCAAACTATAGGCACTTCTGAAAGCACTATTGAACTGGTGCAGACGGGAAACTTAAATCAGGCCTCAGCAGTGCAACAGAATGCAACGCAGCTTACTACGTCCTACCTGACCCAGAATGGCAGTGATAATACAGCGACCTTGCTGCAGGATGATGCTCAATTCAGCTCCTTCACCGGCACTCAGTCTGGAGACTTAAACGACATCCAAGTCCTGCAACAGGAAGATGTTACTTCCACCACACTTGTTGCATCTCAACAAGGAATGTCTAACACATTGGTCTTAGATCAGCGTATAAGGGTGGATAGCACTAACGCCATGTTCACCCAAGTTGGTGACTCCAACTTCGCCAATATAGATCAGGATAGAGATGTAACCTTTACCTTTGCCATGGCCAGCCAGACTGGCTCTTCCAACTTTTTAGATATCGAACAGGATGAAGTCACGACGACGAGCACTGCAATAATAACGCAGATAGGTGATTCGAATACTGGAAGAATAGAGCAGGAAACTGATGTTTCAGCTGCTACTGGGATAGTCTCCCAGATTGGTGACAATAACATTGCAAATGTGGATCAGGAGAATATTACCTCAAGCAGCGGTGAGGTAATGCAAACCGGCTCTTCTAATACGGTAAATCTTGATCAGGGGAACGAAAATATTGCCGCCATTGAACTTATTTCCTGTACCACTCTAGTAATCCAAGATGGGTCAGCCAATACTGCACAAATAGATCAGGGGCAGGACGGATCTTTGCTCACCAGTTCATTGATACTAAATCAGTTCGGTGATTCGAATTCTTCCCAGATTAATCAACATAGCGGTATTAGTAGCAGCATTCTGGTGACGCAAAATGGCGTTTCCAATATTCAAACAACCTCTCAGGTTGGCAGTGGTGAAATCGCATTAACCACGCAAACTGGCACAGGTAATATCGGCAATACCTTCCAATAAAACACTAACTGAAAGTGGTTAAGGCCAGCGTAGATATTATTTAAAATATCGCATCACCTTTTGATACCGGTACACGACGTACCAAGTAAAAAATATCACTGAAATCCAAATCATAGTAATGATTTGGATTTCCAGTACTGACATATTGAATTCACCTATGACGGAGAAAAATTCAAATACGTCAGTGCAGATTAAAATGGGCAAATAGATACGCCAAGCATTTGAGAAGGCAATCCTTTTCGAGAAAGCCAATCCAAACAAAGCAACAAAAAATACAATATAAACTAGCAGGCTAAAAATCATCCACCAAATAGGGAGGTCCCACTCATCGGCGGTGAAACCAAGATATTGGGAATAGACTTCCAGCGGGGCAAGAATAAAAAGGAGTACCTTCCAACCAGCACTGGGTTTGTAGTGTGGAATAGAGTCTGTAAGGGGGCTATCTGGTGTCTGATACATATCCTGCATCTCGAAACGTCCTTATTATTTACCACTATTCCGGATAGGCACTAATTGCCAACCCGAAAGTTACCTCTCGCCATTCCCTGAGCTAAATTGAGATGATCATTACTTACTAGCTAGGCTCTGTGACTATCAAAATTTGAACAGCGAGGATATTGTCTGCAGCTTCAAAGTCAATACTTGACTCAAGTGTTTGTCGATAATGTGAGGCAGCTCATCGCATACGTGTGACAATATAACCTGCTTTCTTGCAGTTCAAACAAGGTGAAGTCATGATGTCAATCGAATGCCAATGTCCAAGCGATAAACGGCAAACTACTTCTACATTCTGGCTGCAGTAATAGCCGACAAGAATTGCTTATAAGTGCACTAATCCATAGGATTGAAGTGGCCGACAGTTTTAAATTTCAAAGGCCAATTAAAGGGCAGAGCGTGCAAAATCCTTATCAAGCACCTGAGAGCGAACTCGACAATCGCCCCCCCGTCTATAGCCCTAGTGTAGGCTGGAAAATTGTCTTTTTTATCCTTCTACCACTGGAGCTGTATTCCCAATATACGGTTTTGACCGATGGCACCACAGGCATCCCCTTTTGGTGGCTGGTAATCAGCTTGATTGTTTCCTCCCTTTTCTACGTCGTACTGTTTGGATTAGCGTTTGCCAAGAGAATAGGATTCGAACAACTTTGGACCTTTTTTATCCCAGTTATTGTGCTTATCGATATTTTTGAATTTTCTTTACTCGCTATCAATTTAAACCAACTCGGGGCAGGTGTAGCCCTTGTGATGGCAAGTACTGCGCCGATCATCTTGCTTAGATGGTATGTCGTATATAAGTATCAGAAGGTTATGAAATACTTTGCCTAGAGGATGCACCCCACCTCAATAAGGACTCAGAGCAAAAGCTTTCCTCTAAACTTTCTTCTTAGCATTTTGGCACTTTTGTCTTAGTGCAATTCGCCGGTACAGACCTAAAAATCAGTAGATCACCAACTACTGCTCTTTCGGAGCCGGCTCTCGGCTATTCGTGGAAATACTTAAACTGGCAGCGAATGACCTGGATTGTTTGATTCAGGCAATTCGCAGTGAAGGTTACCAGCTCTTTGGCCCGATACTGCATAACGGGGCTATTACCTATGGTGAGATTGAAACTTCCACAGATCTACCCCAAGGATGGACGGATCAGCAAGAGGCGGGGCAATACCGGGTAGAGCGCCGCAATGACAAGGCTTATTTTGGCTACGCCGTTGGCCCCCACTCCTGGAAGCAGTTTCTTCAGCTGCCCCAGCGCCAGCTCTGGAGCGCTAGCCGCTCTGGAGAGGATGTTCAGATTCTGGAAATTAAAGAGCCTCCGGTCAAGTTAGCGTTTCTCGGTGTTCGCAGTTGCGAGCTACACGCCATTGCTATCCAGGACCGTGTCCTCGCACAGGGGGATTACGCCAACAGCAGCTATAAGGCACGTCGAGCACAGCTGTTCACTATCGCTGTGGAGTGCACAACAGCAGCAAATACCTGCTTCTGTACCTCAATGAACACAGGCCCGCAGGTGCAACTGCCCAGTGATCTGGTAATCACCGAAGTTCTGACTTCCAATGCCCACTTCTTCCTCATACGCAGCGGCAGCCCTCAAGGCGACAGAGTGTTAAAGCAATTACCCACTGTTGACGCATCAGAAGCGGAGAAACAAGAGGGGCAAGCTGCCGTTCAGCAAGCCGAAAATCAAGTGAGTAACGGTCGCCGCAGCTTTGACAGCTCTGACCTGAAGACACTGCTTTATCGCAATTATGACAACCCAAACTGGGATAAAGTCGCGGAGCGCTGCCTCTCCTGCGCCAATTGCACTATGGCTTGCCCCACGTGCTTCTGCTCAACCGTTGAGGACACAACAGATTTAACCGGAAATGAAGCACAGCGCTGGGAGCGTTGGGATTCCTGCTTTACGGCTGAGTTGAGCTATTTGTCTGGCGGCCCGGTAAGAGCGGATACCCGCAGCCGCTATCGGCAGTGGATGACTCACAAACTGGCCACTTGGTTTGATCAATTTGACAGCTCTGGCTGTGTCGGCTGTGGACGCTGTATTACCTGGTGTCCCGTAGGCATCGATATCACGGAAGAGATACAGAATATTCGCGCCCAGGAACAAAAATGAAAGTTGTCACCACCTTACTCAAGGAGCACCCTTTCTTTACCGGGCTGGCAGACAAGGACCTGGCATTTCTCTCCGGGTGTACAAGCAATAGTCACTATAAAGAAGGCGAATACCTTGCCAGGGAAAACACTCCGGCTAACCATTTCTTCTTAATTCGATCTGGACGTGTCGCCGTAGAATCCTTTGTCCCCAACTATGGGCCCCTTTGTCTTATGACACTGCATGGTGGAGATATATTCGGCTGGTCCTGGCTGTATCCTCCCTACTTGAGTGCTTTCGATGCCCGGGCCCTGACCTCAGTTCGCAGCCTTAAACTTGGCGGGCAGTGCCTCCGAGATAAGTGTGAAAAAGAACCGAGACTCGGTTTCGAGCTGATGAAACGGTTTACCAAAGTTGCTACAGAACGACTGCAGGCAGCACGAATACAGTTGTTGGACCTTTACGGGCCACATCCGTCACAGGGAATTCCTCGCTGTGATCCCTGAATTATGGCGTGTTACCCATCGGCGTGAAGAGTTTCCTGGCACTATCACTCTATCCCTGACGCAAGTAGCTGGGACACCATCACCCATTCAGCCCGGGCAATTCAATATGCTTTACGCCTTTGGTGCCGGGGAAGCTGCTATCTCCTTGAGTGGTTCCAGTGCATCACCCGCTGAGCCACTTACCCATACGATTAAAGGCCAGGGGCTTGCTACCCAAGCGCTTTGCAAACTGGAAGTTGGAACGCAACTGGGCATCCGGGGACCATTCGGGCAGGGGTGGCCAACTCACCTGGCGGCAAATCGTCCCTTAGTGATTATCGCCGGCGGACTCGGGCTAGCGCCTTTACGACCCCTGATCTACAGCTTTCTTGAGGGGCACTTGCCGGCCAGGAGCCTACAAGTTTTCTATGGGGCTCGTCGCCCCGAAGAAATGCTTTACCAGCCAGAGCTTGGTCACTGGCGCAGCTCATTTGAACTGGTGACATCTGTGGACCACGCCAGCACAGACTGGAACGGGCATATTGGTGTGATTACCGACCCTCTGCGTGTCACTCATTTGGAGTGCAATGATGCTTTAGTGTTTGTGTGTGGACCCGAGATCATGATGCGCTTTTGCATACAGGTTCTTCTCCATAAAGGTGTGACTGGATCCAATATCTATCTATCCATGGAGCGCAACATGAAGTGTGCCATTGGAATCTGCGGCCACTGCCAGTGGGGACCTAACTTTGTATGTAAAGATGGCCCTGTCTTTTGCTACCGGGATATTCGCTCATGGTTTCAAATCAACAGCCTATAGCGAGTAGTAATCCTACCCCCAAGCTTGCCGTCTGGAAGTTCACCTCCTGTGATGGTTGCCAATTGAGCCTATTGGATTGCGAGGATGAGCTTCTCTCTTTGGCAGCCCAGGTAGATATCGCCTATTTCCTGGAGGCTTCCAGTGAGGTGAAAGAGGGTCCTTTTGATATCTCTCTCGTTGAAGGCTCCATTACCACGCCAGCAGATGAAGAGAGAATCCTAGAGGTCAGACGTCAGTCCCGCTTTCTAATCAGCATTGGCGCCTGTGCAACGGCTGGAGGGATTCAGGCACTTAGAAACTTTGCCGATGTGCAGGAGTTCACCGATGTGGTCTATGCCCACCCGGAATATATCGCCACTCTCAAGGAGTCCACACCAATATCAGGAAGGGTAGCGGTGGACTTTGAGTTGCAGGGGTGTCCGATCAACAAGCATCAACTGCTCGAAGTAATCAGTGCATTCCTGCACCGGCGAGCACCCCAGGTTGCCAATCACTCGGTGTGTATTGAGTGTAAATTGCGCGGCAATGTTTGCATCTGGGTTGCCCATGGCACCCCCTGTATGGGGCCTGTTACACACGCGGGATGTGGCGCTATTTGCCCCAGTTACAACCGCGGTTGCTACGCTTGCTACGGTCCCAAGGAAAATCCCAACACCGAATCACTTTGCCATTGGTGGGATGAAAAACTAAATGTAGAAAATACTTTAATTGTTGAAAACCTTAGGAATTTCAATCCACTAGCGCCTTCCTTTAAAGTGCAAAGTGAGGATAGGCAAGAAGATGGGGAGCGTTAATCCCCCCCCAAACATTGGTGATAAATCTGCCCCCAGGTGAGCTTTATGGCGGATCGCAGCAAAACGATTAAGGTAGATTATCTCGCTCGGGTCGAAGGGGAGGGAGCCCTCCATATCGACTACGACGACAGCGGCGTACAAAATGTACAGCTCAAGATTTTTGAGCCCCCAAGGTTCTTCGAAGCCCTTCTCAGAGGGCGCGATTACTTGGAAGCCCCAGATATCACCGCACGCATATGTGGGATCTGCCCGGTGGCCTACCAGATGAGTGCTGTGCATGCCATGGAGAATGCCCTGAACCTGAAGCCCGGCGGCGATTTGCGTATGCTTCGTCGATTGCTTTACTGCGGTGAATGGATCGAGAGCCATATGCTGCATATCAGCATGCTCCATGCACCGGATTTCCTCGGCTACCCCAATGCAGTCGCAATGGCTAAGGATCATCCAGAGATTGTTAAGAATGCGCTGGAGATTAAAAAGGCGGGCAATGCCCTGGTTCGCCTTATTGGTGGCAGGGAAGTACACCCAATTAATGTGAGGGTAGGGGGCTTCTACAAGGTTCCGGAAGCTCGTGAACTTACAGCCTTGGTAGCGCAGCTGGAAATGGCCAGGGATCTCACCGAGCAACTGGTGCGCTGGTCTGCAGCTTTGCCTTTTCCCAGCTACGAATGGCGAAGGGATAGTCACTACGAATTTGTCGCTCTAACGCACCCGTCAGAATACCCAATGAACGAGGGCAGGATCACCTCCAGTGCGGGACTCAATATTAGCGCCCAAGACTATGAGAACCACTTTGAAGAAGAGCACGTCGCTCACAGCACCGCGCTGCAATGTACTTTACGGGAACGGGGCGCCTATCTGGTGGGCCCCATCGCACGATACAACCTTAATCGCGACAAACTGTCAGCTCGAGCATTGCAATTAGCAGAGGAGATCAACTTTACCACCCCCTGTCTAAATCCCTTCCAAAGCATCCTCGTTAGGAGCCTGGAGGTACTACATGCCTTTGAAGAAGCTCTGCATATTATTGATAGATACCAACCCCCAGCCGAGCCTCACTTAAAGACAGAACTGAGAACCGCAAGCGGCTGTGCAGCCACCGAAGCACCCCGTGGGCTTCTGTATCATCGCTATGACATTGATGAGAAAGGCAAGATTACGACGGCAAAAATTGTCGCTCCCACCTCACAAAACCAGAAGACCATCGAAGATGACCTCCGCTTGATGTTGCCGAGCTTTATGCACTTTCCTGAGGATAAATTACAGGGGCTATGTGAACGGGCGATAAGGAATTACGACCCCTGCATTTCCTGCTCCACTCACTTCCTACAGCTACATTTGAATTATGGGCAAGCGCAAAGTAAGCAATCCATGGTTACTGATAAGCCTGGGCAACCCCCTGCGCGGTGATGATGGAGTAGGGCCACATATCATCGCTCGACTTCGCCAGAAACTTGGAGGGGCGGTGGAATTCCTCGAAAGCGGTGGCGATATTTTACATTTGCTCGCGCAATGGAAAGGTCGATGGGTTTGCCTTGTAGACGCCATGGTAAGTGATCAGCACCCTATCGGGGAGGTTGTCACCATTGATGGTCTAGGCAACGCACTTGCTCCATCGATGTGCAATACATCAAGCCATGGATTTGGGCTGACCGAAGCGCTGACCATGGGAAAGCATATTGATTCGCTGCCGGCACATCTGGATGTCTTTGCGATCAACTCAGAAAGTCTGGCAAAAGGACAGGGGTTATCGCCCAAAGTGGCCAGTGCAGCCCATCGAGCAGAGCAAATGATTATCGCGCACCTAACGCTATACAGCGGAGACCACTATGCACGAACAGAATCTCATCAAAAACCTGATCGATAAAATCCAGGAACTGGCCTCTGATGAACCAGGCAGGCCGATCGGCGTTCGCTTGCGCTTGGGTGCCCTGGCGCATATGTCTGCAGCGCATCTGAGAGAGCATTTTGACAGGGAGATACTCGGGACTTCTCTCGAGGGGATTAAGCTGGAAATTGATGAGCTTAAGGATATTAATCACAAGGAAGCCCAGGATGTAATCCTGGAGAGCTTAAAGTTTGAGGAGACTGATGGCCACTGAACGCCGCCGGATTGAAATCGCCGGATTGGTGCAGGGAGTAGGATTCCGGCCCTTTATCTATCGCCTGGCCGATAGCTTTCAATTGAAAGGCTGGGTGGCCAACTACAGCGGTGGCCTGAGAATTGAAGTCCAGGGCAAAAGCCGGGAAATCGAAAAGTTTATCGATAAGTTATCTTCAGAGAAGCCACCCTACAGTCGCATCACTCACATTGAATCCTACCCGGTGGCTCTTCAGGCAGAATACGGTTTTCGAATCTTACCCAGTGTCCGTGATGCCAGTAGTTCAACCATCGTTTTACCAGACCTGGCTCCCTGTGATGATTGCCTCAGGGAATTATCAGACCCCAACAATCGCCGCTACGACTATCCGTTTATCAGCTGCACTCTTTGTGGCCCCCGCTACAGCATCATTTACAAACTGCCCTACGATCGTGTCAACACCTCCATGCACCACTTCCCTTTGTGCGGAAAATGCTCGGGGGAGTATCGGGACCCCCTCAATCGACGCTTTCACGCGGAACCCAATGCCTGCCCTCAGTGCGGCCCTCAATTGCTTTTCTGTAATACTGCCGGCGTTACAATTGCGAAGAAGAGTCGGGCACTATCTAAAGCCCTTGATGCCCTTGCCCAAGGGAAAATTATCGCCCTTAAAGGGGTAGGCGGCTTTCAACTGTTAGCCGACGCCTCCAATGGTAAGGCGCTCGCCAACTTGCGCCAGCGTAAACAACGTCCGCATAAGCCGTTCGCACTTTTATATGACGAGCTGAAAAGCGTTTGCCAGGATTGCTGCGTCTCGGAGCAAGAGGCGCAACTACTATCGACCCGAGAAAGACCGATTGTTCTATTGGAAGCGAAGGATGACAATCACTCCAGGATACATCCGTTGGTCGCTCCAAATCTTGCCGACTTGGGGGTGATGTTGCCTGCATCACCCTTGCATTACTTGCTTGCGCGTAAGTATCGAGCCCCCCTTGTCGCTACTAGTGGCAACCTTGCGGAAGAGCCTATCTGTACAGAAAATGATGAGGCGTTCGAGCGCCTGGGTAAAATCGCTGACTACTTTCTGATACACAATCGCCGAATTTTGCGCCCGCTGGATGACTCTGTACTCAGGGTGGTCAATAACCGTCCGCTGATGTTGCGTCGAGCCCGGGGCTACGCGCCACTTCCCATCACCTTGCCTGTACCAGGCACAAAGGGCGAAGGTGAACGAGAGAGCTTCCTGGCCCTGGGGGCGGACCTGAAAAACACAGTTGCACTGTCTCACGCCGGGTGGGCATATCCCAGCCAACATATTGGCGACTTAGGTAGTGCCAATACCCTGAAGCACTTCAACCAAACTATTGGCGACCTCACCAAACTACAGCAGTGCCGCCCGAAAAAATTAATCCACGACCTCCATCCAGGCTATACCTCTCACCGCTGGGCTATGAAGCAAAGAGCTGTGCGTATTGGCGTTCAGCACCATATTGCCCATCTATTCTCCTGCATGGCAGAACACGCTCACTCGGGACCTGCACTGGGAATCTGCTGGGATGGAACTGGTTACGACCGCAGTGGCATTGTTCGCGGTGGAGAATTCTTTCACTGGAATGGACGGTCTCCAGTCAAACACATCGCCAGCTTTCGCACATTCCCACTGCCGGGCGGTGAAAAGGCCGTACGCGAGCCCAGGCGCTCTGCGGCCGGACTTTTGTATGAAATCTCCGGGTTTGTCGCCCTGGAGAATCGACAATTAAAGCGCTGTTTCACCCGTGGCGAGCGTCAAAACCTGGTCACCATGTTAAAAGGTGAGATTAACAGTCCACCGTGTAGCTCTGTCGGCCGCCTTTTCGATGCGGTATCCGCACTCCTGGGACTGACTACGCATACCAGCTTTGAAGGGCAGGCAGCCATGGCTCTAGAACAGTGTGCCCGTGGCGTCAGCTCTAAAGATAGCTACCCCTTTAGCATTGTTCAAAAAGGGGACCTGCTGGAATTGGACTGGACACCCTGTATTAGTGCTTTGATCTACGATGAAAACCGATCACTGCCACAAAGGGCCGCTGCATTTCATAACACACTCGCGCAGATGGCGCTGGCAGTAGCAACGCAACAAGGTGAAAAGAATATCTTTCTGTCTGGCGGTGTTTTCCAGAATAAGCGGCTTACCGAAACCGTCACTGCGCTTCTGGAAAGTCAGGGCTTTTCCGTTCACAGCCACAGCGAGGTCCCCCCAAATGATGGAGGAATATCGCTGGGCCAGATCCACTACGCACAGTGTATGGATGCTGCTGGGCAATCATTGGGAGAGGAGAGTTCCTAGTGTGCCTGGGAGTTCCCGGAAGAATCGAATTAATAGAGCAAGAATCAGCCATGGAGCGCACTGGAAAAGTTTCCTTCGGCGGTATCAGTAAAGCTGTAAATTTATCACTGGTACCCGAGGCTGAAGTAGGAGACTACGTGATCGTTCATGCTGGAGTCGCGATCAGCAAGTTGAGAGCAAAAGAAGCAAATAAGGTTTTCGAGTACCTCAAAACATTGGGTTGAGTCAGCTTGTAATGAAATACCTCAAGGAATACCGCAACGGCGAGAACATCAAACTAATTGCGGCAGAGATTCAGAAAGTCACCACTCGCCCATGGACTCTAATGGAGATCTGTGGAGGGCAAACCCATGCCATCGCAAAATACAACTTGCAGCAATTACTGCCCGAGGAGATTCAATTAGTACACGGGCCCGGTTGCCCGGTTTGTGTCACACCTCAGGAAATCATCGATAGAGCTATTGCGATTGCTGCAATGCCCAATGTTATCTTCTGCTCCTTTGGCGACATGTTGCGAGTCCCCGGTTCAGATCGAGATTTACTAGAGGTCAAAGCAGCCGGAGGCGATGTCCGTATTGTTTACTCGCCGCTGCAAGCGCTCAATGTGGCAGAGCAGAACCCCACCAAGCAGGTCGTATTCTTTGCGGTGGGTTTTGAAACGACTGCTACCGTCAATGCCCTAGCGCTGTCCCTCGCCAAGCAAAAGCAAATCGACAACTTTTACGCATTGATATCCCAGTTTTTGGTTACACCGGCGATTCAATCGATATGTGCCCGTGAAGACTGCCGGATTCAAGGTTTCCTAGCTGCCGGTCACGTCTGTGCAATAACCGGATATCGTCAGTACCGCAGCTTGGTGAAAAAACACCAGATTCCAATAGTGATTACAGGATTTGAACCCCTGGATATTCTTGAAGGCGTACTCCGGTGTGTCCGTCAATTAGAAAGTGGTCGCTGTGAAGTAGAAAACCAATATCAGCGCGCGGTTACTAAAACAGGTAATACCGTTGCCCAAGACTTGATTAAAGAGGTTTTTAAAGTAGCAACACAACAGTGGCGCGGTATAGGTGAAATTCCCGCTAGCGGTCTGGTATTGAGCGACGACTACTCAGGATTCAATGCAGAACAAACATTCAATCTTCCAGCATTGAGCATTTCTGAAAACAGGGGATGTATCAGTGGGGATATTATGCTGGGGCTAAAGAAACCCGGGGATTGCCCTCACTTCGCTAAGACCTGCCAACCCCAGCAACCGCTGGGGGCGCCAATGGTTTCCACTGAAGGCGCTTGCGCGGCCTACTATCGCTACCAGAACCAGGTGGAATCGAATGAATCTGCAGTGTCCAATTCCACCAACCGCTGACGAGGTCGTACGCCTTGGCCATGGCAGCGGTGGGGAGATGACCCAACGCTTGATCGATCAATATATTCAACCTGTCTTCTCTAATCCCTGGCTATCCCAGGCCCATGACAGTGCAACACTTCCATGGAAACCGGATCAGCTCGTATTTACCACCGACTCCTTTGTAATCTCACCGCTTTTCTTTCCCGGAGGAAACATCGGTGAGCTCGCCGTTTATGGCACCGTCAACGATTTGGCCATGGCAGGCGCGGAACCCAAGTTTCTAAGCTGCGGCTTGATTCTCGAAGAGGGATTGCCCCTGGAAACTCTCCAACGGGTTCTGATCTCGATGGCTGAGGCTGCCCGGAACTCAGGAATTACCTTAGTCACCGGCGATACCAAAGTGGTAGAGAAAGGGAAGGGGGATGGGCTCTATATCAATACCAGTGGTATCGGTACCCTGATAAGAGAACAACCCATTGATCCCAACCGCATTTGCCAGGGTGATTCTATTATTCTATCCGGCGATATTGGCCGCCACGGAATGGCGGTAATGGCTTGCCGCGAAGGACTCGAGTTTGAAAGTGATCTCCTCAGCGATTGTGCGCCACTGAATGGCGTAGTTGCACAAATGATCAATGCCGGAATTGAAGTTCATTGTCTGCGAGATCTCACACGAGGTGGGCTAGCCACCGCATTGGTGGAGCTAGCAGAAAACTGCGGACGGACCTTTGTCTTGGAGGAGAGCAAGATACCTGTTTGTGATGCTGTGCAAGGCGCTTGTGAGTTACTGGGGCTAGACCCACTCTATGTAGCGAATGAGGGGCGTTTTGTGTCTTTTGTCCCCGAAGCAGGTGTTAAGCTGGCACTTTCCACTCTTCGAAAAGCAACTGCAGATAGCAGCTTTGCAACTATTGGTACTGTTGGGGGAGGAAATAGCTCCCAGGTTATTTTAAAAAACAATTTGGGATGTGATCGGCTATTGCAGCGTTTACCTGGCGAGCAGTTGCCAAGGATTTGCTAGCCAGAAGCCTCAAAAGCACAATTTACGTACAGTTTTTGAGCATATAAAATCAATGCATAAAAGCCCTAACTATCACTGAGTGCCTCATGACAATCTCTACATCCTTAGCTTTGTTCATTTCAATGCTAGTTCTAGCACTGATACCTGGGCCGGGAGTATTAGCTGTTGTTTCCCGGTCAGTGACACTCGGCTTGCGCCAGGGATTAATTACAGTAATGGGAATTGTTGTAGGTGATTATTTCTTTATTTTGTTAGCTCTGCTTGGCTTAGCAACGCTAGCCGAAACCTTGGGGAGCTTATTCATCGTTATTAAATATGCTGGAGCAGCCTATCTTATCTGGCTGGGAATGAATATCTTTCTCTCAGCAAAGAAAAGACAAGTCGACCAAAACCAAATAGCTACAAGCCACTCCCATAGCAGCTTTTCAAGTTTTCTACTGGGCTTAGTCACCACGCTGGGTAATCCGAAAGCTATTCTTTTCTACGTAAGCTTCTTTCCAGCCTTCCTCGATCTAACTCGCGTTGCTTCTTTGGACATTGCAATTATATTTGCAATTGCAACGCTAGCCGTAGGCAGTGTGATGGCAGGTTATGCGTACCTTGCCTGCAAAGCACGGTCAACAATCAGTCAATCAGGAAAGACCCCGGCTCTAAAATACGGCTCTGGGGCTTTACTTATAGGAAGTGGTGTTTTTATTGCGGCAAAAAGTTAGTGCCTACTCAAGGTGCAGAAGTAATAGACCTAAGGAGCCTCTGAGTAACTCCGTAATGCCTCTGCGGGTCTTGAAGGCTGCAGATGTTAGGCGCAGCTCGCCGCGAATGGCCGTAGCCCTTTGCAAGAGCTGCAACGCAGCAGCTGTGGCCTTCAAGGCCCGCCCTTCGGGGCTTGCAGAGCGATTCACACTCCGCGTTGCGACTTCTTGAAAGGTCTAGACATTCCTGCGAAGCCGCGCCTTGATTGTGAACCGCTCTGCATGCCAGAGGTATCACGGAGTTACTCAGAGGCTCCCTAATTACTGCTCTCTGTTAGTTAGTCTAAGGAGGACGACCGTTTTACTTAGCTCCAAAACTACTCACTCATTTCAGCCTGCTAATGCTACTTTTAGTGCCTTCCTGATTATTTTTGCATCATCCAGTGCTCGATGAACTGTGAATTTGTCAGAGTCCTCCAGCTTTTCGCGCTCATTAATGAATGCTCTTAAGTGATTTTCAGAGCCACCAATTATCTCCTGAATATCCCTGAGTTCAAACTCCTGATGAATACCAGTATCAGAAAAAAGGGCATTGCACCAAAAACTGTCCCAGTGCAGGGCATCGCAATAGACAACCTGACCTGAAAGAATCCTGTTTAGGCTATAAGCCACTGTAGTTGAATCTATACCCTCGGATTCCAGCTTTGATCGGGAAATGTTATGTATCGATTCAGCATCATCGGACCAATAAGACCAGTGTGGCACTGGTTTTATTAGCGCCTAGTATTCCACTGTTTCAGAGCAGAGGCCAACTTCTATAGGGTAACTCTGCTTGGATAAGCCGCTGGCTTCGAAGTCAATAATCCACATGGTAAGAACGATAAGATATGGAAGAAAGGTAAAAGAACTTAGCACCTCTTCCTTACAAGCTTCCAGTTTGTCTGCATTTTCAAGCCAATTGAACAAACATGTATCTTAAGATAGACTACAACTGATAATGATTATTATTTGTGACTTAAATTTAAACCCGGTAGATCGCTAAATACAAAGCTTCCCAGTATTGAAGGCAATATTTGCAACTACGAAACTCCATTTCTGTAAAGAATAAGCGCAATGTTCAAAAAATCCGCGACCTCTAAGCAAAGAAGGCTGGAAAACTTCAATGTCTAACCTGGTGGCTTTCCTACTTACTTATTTGGCTGTACTACTTATTTTTGTAACCAGACATAAAGATCTACAGCTCAGTAGTTTTAAGCGCTTACAAAGAATTGCCTGGTGGGTGCTTCCGGTGAGTTCAATTCCTTATGGATTCCTATATGGTTGGGAGGTAGGGATACCCATTTGGCTTTGTGTCGCGATGTTCTGCGCTTTATTACAAGCACTGCTCGCCCCAATCAAACCTAATTGGCTGCTTCGCCATTTTCCGCTGTCAGTAGTGGGCTTGTTGGTATTAGAGCAGGCTCTTCTGACAATCGGATAACTCTATGGCTGCTTCAATAAAAATCAGTTGGCAACAGGTCGCCCTGACCATTGTGCTGAGCATTATCTTGATGTTTTCCAGCACGGTGATGTTGTCGATTTACTGGCCGTCCGCCGAGCCAACAGAACGGATGGCAGCGGGATCTATGTTATCGACACTTTTATGGGTCGGGTATATGAGTATGGGGTTACTCGCCGCCTCCACTTGGCGCGCAGCGGCATACCTACTGTCCCTGTTGCTGGTCATGCTCGGACTAAGCGCTCTTTCTTTTTTATAATTTTCGGTCTAGCCAACTTAAATGCAACAGCGTAGCAATATCCTTTTTTACGAAATTCACTCCTGGATTGGGGTGTTATTTTCTATTCTGCTATTCGTAATTTCCTTTTCCGGCGTGGTCGCACTATTTGGCCACGAGCTGACCCAATGGGAACGCCCCGAGCATCGTATTGCCTTCGATGCTGAAGCGCCTGTGGATGTAGATCAACTGATCGCTCCGGTGCTCGCCGAGGCAAATATCGGTGAGGACAGCTTTTTTATGATCTCAATGCCAGACTACTACCATCCTATGCTGGAAGTGCTCTGGACTGATGCTGAAAGTGAAGAAACCGAGGTACGCCATATAAACCCCAATACCGGTGAAGTGCTGCCGCCCAGCGGCTCTGATTTCGCTGAGCTATTGACGTATATGCACACTGACCTACTGTTTCCTAGGCCTTTCGGACGCTACCTGGTTGGACTGATGGGCTTGGTGATGCTGCTCTCCATATTAAGTGGCATCATCATTCACAAGAAAATTTTTAAAGAGATGTTTAAATTCCGTGTGGATCGCAGCAGGCGGCTCAAATGGACAGACCTGCACAAAGTATTAGGGGTCTGGCCGCTACCGTTCCATATAGTGATTGCTTTTACCGGCGCAATACTTGGCCTGAATGGCATTATGATCCAGGTTGCTGCATTTTCTGCTTTTGAAGGTAATGTGGAAGCAGCAGTCGCCTCGGTAGTGGGGGAACATCCTGAGATAACTGGCGAGCCTTTGGAGTCCAGTAGCTATAACCAAATACTGCTGCGCTACCAGGACCAAGTGCCTAATGCGAAACCCAAAGCCATTTATGTGGAGGCCTACGGGGATCGCAATCAGGTTGTCCAAGTCTCGGGCCAAACAAACGAGGCGCTGGTGCGCTTTGTAGATGTCAAATACCGCAGTGAAGATGGCGAAGTAGTTAATATCAATAACCCAGTGCAGGATTCAGGTCCGTTTATGCGGGTATATTTTTCACTGACTCCGCTTCACTACGCACTCTACGGTGGCTTCCTGATAAAAGCCCTGTACTTTGTGTTGGGATTGACATTGTGTTTGATGATGGTAACGGGCACTGTTATCTGGCAGGTTCGCAAGGCACAGAGGCAAAAGCTCCCCTCTGGTGATATTAATACCCGAGGTTCCGGCTGGTTCCTCAGTTTGCTCACGGTAGGGGTTTGTGCCGGTTTGGTTGTCGCCACCGCGGCCACTTTCTATGCCAATAAGCTGTTACCTCCCGGTGGTGGTGGCGATCAGCGCTTTCACTGGATTGAAATGGTGTATCTCTCTGTATGGGGAGTGGCCATAGCCTGGGCGATGTTGCGCCGCCAGATAAAACCTGCATTAGCAGATCTCTCACTTTGTGCAGGCTTGCTACTTTGCGGCATCCCGCTGCTGAATGCGCTGGTAACTGGGAATGGTCTGCTGGTCCCCTGGAAGTCCGTCACTTTGCCAGTGGTCTTCACTGACCTGGGCGCCCTGGTAATGGGTGTCATTTGCCTCTATTCGAGCAGATATATCTACAGGCAGGTATCCCAGTCAAAGCAGTCTGCAGATATACCCCAAGCTGTTGCCGCCCAATAACGGGCTATTTCCTGCGAGATGGCGAATGCCATCTCGTAAACTCAATAGAATCTGTACAGCACTGGAATAGGGCGCTGCAACCTATCCCAGCTACACACTTTACCTTCCACTCAATTACTCTCGAAGAAAGTGGTATTTGCTTTCAAGCATTCAGAGGACGCTACTTTTTTAACAACTTACATATGGGATGAATGTGTCGTTGGGCTGGATAAACCCAGAACATTCTTGCCCCCTCCCGAACCGAGATTTTCCTTAACTCCCATCATCAGGTATGGAAATATCAAAACCATTTAAAATGGCAGAGACCTGATGATAGCCAGCCACGAGAAAGACCAGTTCGGCGGCGCCCTCGTTACCGAAAGCACTCACGGCCATCTCCCAAGTAGCCTTTGGCAGACGGCCTCCAGCTGCAAGTGATGCGGCGACATCATAAGCAGCGGCTTCCTCAAAAGTTAGGTCTATCGGACGCTGGCCCGCTGCGATAGTGGCAATTTTGCTCCTTGCCAACTCACTTTTCTCACCAATAACCGTATGGGAGTACAGCTCATAACCCGCTTTAAAATGAGCTGCGGTGATTAGAATCGCAACCTCCCGAGCAGCCTTAGGAAGCGTGGGTTTGTCTGCAATAGCCTTGATATTGTCCCACCAGGGCTTTCCAAACCTGGGATATTGCAGTGCTGGTGCCCAGGGCCCCAGTAAAGCGCCATCCTTGCGCTTCTTGATGAAACCTGTGAAATACCCCTTCATCTCATTACTCATATCTTCGTAAAGAGGTTTCTGTTCTTCGCTGAGCTCTTCTGGTGGGATGGCAGGGATACGCAACTGACACCTCTCTTGTCCAATTGGCGATTCAGATTTATCACACACAAAGATTCTAGCCCGACAGAACGCAAGATTCGGGATGCCTGTTTGAAGAGTTGTATTTAACAGCAGGTTAACTGCCGAACTTTGGCTCAGGAAGCCCCTGAACTCCAAGCCCGTGAACGGCTAAGATACAGCCCGGTTGAGGATGTCGAGCCAGTTCCTCTTTAGTGAGGAATGACTGCTGAGATGTGACAAACAGTGTCTCATAATTATTACCGCCAAAAGCGATGCAGGTAGGGCTGCGAATCGGCAGGTCGATCTCTCTATCAAGCCTTCCTTTGGGATCTACTCGCAAGATTTTGCCTCCAAGATTCAACGCAAACCAGTAAAACCCCTCCGAATCTACCGTTGCACCGTCGACAATTCCTGGTTGTCGGTCCTCTATGGAAAAGAAAGGGCGCCGGTTGCTAATCCGGCCGTCACTGATATCCAGATCGAATACGTAAACCATATGTCCAAAGGTATCCCCGAAGTACATTCGCGTATCTTCAGGGTCAAAAGCAATGCCGTTGGCTACAACAAAGCGAAAATCCTTATCGGCCTTTCGGTAGGTTAGATCGGGCTCCAAACAATAGAGATAGGAAGATTTGTCTTTAAAACGAACATCCATACTGCCGCACCAGAAACGCCCATAACGGTCCACTTTGCCATCATTCAAACGACTGTGAGGCCTACCGGGTTCAGGATTAACGATTGTATCGACACGTCTGTTTTCCAAGTCGATCGCAAAGAAACCGGAGCATCCACCTCCGATCATTCCGCCTCCACGGCGGAAGCCAAAGGAGCCTATTTGTTCAGGCATCTCCCAGGTCTTGCGTTCGCCTGTTTCGATATTGAAACTTCTTATGGATGGAGGCCGGGCATCAGTGGGATCAGGTTCGGGGTTAACGTGATCAGCCCAATAGATAGACTTGTCTTCCGCTAACCAAATCGGTGTCTCGCCCAACCCATCATTGCACTCCCATAGGCACTCGATTTCTACCACCGTAAATCCTCCAATATGAAAAGTGCGCATTCACGCCGATGAAGGGAGCGAGTACCTATTGAGTCGTAAGGCTAATTTTGTGATTCCAAGTTAAGAAGGCCGAATAAGAATACCCGGCCCATAAAAACCAATATGGCTTGGCTTGCCACTAAAAGACCATCAAAAACTGAAAGTCCACTCGGGAATCCAATTCAAAACCCAGGCTTCCATTACCTTATCAAGCCCACTCAATACCAGTACCCCGAGCAGTAATAGTATAAGACCTAGTACTGTTTTGCCTCCAATGGCGAAAGCCCCAACTGATGGTGACAGTCGAGTGTAAATCTGCCTCGATAGCCCCCCAGCCACTAAAAGCGCTGCACCAGTACCTAGTCCGAAAGCAAACATCACCATAAATGACTGTCCCAATTGTTGGCCCATGGAAGCCAGTGCTATAGCGGCACCCAGGGTAGGGCCGACACATGGCAGCCAGATGATTCCGGTAAGGAAGCCAATACCAAACTGCCCAGCCCAAGCCCCATCACCGGTAATGCTCGCCCCTACAGTGATTTTTGATAAGCGCAAGGTAAGCCAATCGGAAAGTGGTTTGATCAACAAGACTAGTGCAACCGCCACTAACATTATCGCGGCAATATAGCGGAAGAGTTCTGGGTCTAATCCTAAGGAGACCAATAGAAAGCTCAGCACAGTACCTGCCAATGCAAAGGACAAGCTTAGCCCAACCGCCAACGCGTACGGCCCCCAGCGCCCGGCGCTATTAGATGCACCAACAACCATTGGCACCAATGGCCAAACGCAGGGGGAGAGAATACTGAGAGTACCCGCGATCAAAGCCAGGGGGATGGCGCTAAGCTCAAGCATTGTCAGTGCAAGCCTTAACTGAATCGAAGATATTCTCCTGAATTACATCGGCACGAGTTTCGGCAACACTGAACCACACCTGTTGCTCCCCATTAAACAGTAGTAGCGTTGATTGCCGAGGAGCGCGGAAGTGCTTAACCCACTTTTTCTGGGAGTCGAAATCCACATTCAGGATCGTAAGGCCACACTGGGCATTGTCCTTCTGAAACTGTGCCAGAATCTCGCCCTGCTTTTTACAGGTTGGGCACCAATCTGCTCTCACATCGATCAAAATGGGTCGTTTGGCGGCTTGTAACTCCTTGAATCGTTCTTCGGAAAATGGCTCTGATGCTAGAGCGAATGGCATAGAAAAAACTAATGTAGCGGCGATCAAGGTGCGAAGAGCTAAGCGGATAAATTTCATACAATCCATATCCTTAGTGGCAGGGTATAAGCCCCAATTTGAAGACAATCTGTTTAGATACCCACCTTGGTCGTACTGGAGTGCAAATTCTTACAGTAAGGCAAAGAGGATTTGTTTGATTAGGAACCTTAGGGCTGTTCTCTATGTATTCAGTAGCGAAGAAGGCTAACAGGAGGAGGGCGATGGCCTCATTGCCATAAAGTAACAACCAGGTGAAGTTGGAGGCTCCAAAGAACTTATAAGATCTGTGGGAGTCCTACCTGTTATCGCACTAATCACAGAGTTTTTCGGAAAAGGATTTTGGCCAGGTCTATTGAGATATGGTCTACGAAGTAGATGGATTTTAATACGACGACAACTTCACTCTCCAACATCAAAACCACCCAAAATTGGCGCTTTGCAGTCTCAGTACTGATTGCTATTGGAACCCATATAGCACTGATAGTTGTTCCAGTATCAATAGCTCCAGGTCCAACTCCTGGAACCAACACGTCGCTAGAAGTCAAATTACTGGCCCCATTTACTCCTCTGCCTTCTACGTCTCCGCCAAATGCTGAAGAACCGAGCGTAGTATCAGAGCTGGATACCGCTCCGACAGATGCAGTAACCGTTACTAGCCCGCCAATACCTGATAGTTTGAATAAGGTGAAGCCAGCCAAAATAGAAGAGCCACCACCCAAATTGGAAGGAGCATTAGAGGCAAGGCCCGATTCCGAGGATTTCCCAACTGCGCCAAGGTCAGGGCGACAACCGACTGTATTCAATCCCGCTCTTGAGAGAAAAATAGCCAGGGAACGCAACAAAGTCCGTCGATATCAGCCTACAGAAAACAGATACCAGACCTCGACAGGAACCTTTGTTCAAGTTGGAGACCGTTGTTTTGATGTTAAAGAGCTACCTGCTACAAATACAGATAGCGATCTAAACCCATGGTTTGGTGCGAAGTGTCCAGATAATTCCAGATCACAAGCAGAAATCGATCGATTGGCTGAGAAATATGGGATTCCATGAAACTGCTGGAGTAACTTTTTATAAATGAAAGGGTACCCAACCTTCACCAGTTGTCTTGAAACATGTAGTTATCATCTCAACTGGTGAAAGTCTTACACCTTTACTTTCTTCCCTAAACGGTTAGTGAGCCTTACCGCCTGAACGTTCAAATCCAGCGTAAGGGTGGTATAGAGTTGATTGCAGGCCTGAGTGACGCTCCCGAAGATCTTGTGGCATATCTCCCAGGTGGACTAAGCGAGTCGGTTCAGCAGCCGCTATCCAACGATCGGCAAAGTTGTCCCACGAGTCAATATGCTTGTGAGCGGATTTGGAATCCTTGAAATGCTCATAGATAAGCACGTTTCCATCATCGGTTACGTAATACTGGTAGTTCAGGGTTCCACCTTCTTTCTTAGTTGCTGCGACCATCTCATTCACAACAGCTTTGAACTCCGCTTCATGTCCCTTTCTTATCTTTCCCTCGATAATCCAACCTACGTTGTTAAACATGCTTGCTACCTCACTACCGAAAGTATCGTTTAACCATATACACCGGAATAGCTTAAAGTACTACCCACGGCGCTTAAGTGGTGTGTTGAATTGTAGATGGTTTTTAGGGAAGCACATTCAATCACGGGTATGAAGAAAATCTAATAAGCTAAAGCAGGCTACAGGCTTCTGGTCAGAACGTGACAGTCAACTAAGTAGCACTACAATATATCGAAAAGATCAGCTTACCTGGCAACTGTGTATTGCCCATGGCTTATTCTGGATGACCTAAAGTTAATAGTATATTTATGACCGTGAACAGGTGAGCGGGCAGGGTCTATTTCAACCTATTCAGATTAAGAAAGATAATGGATAACCCCTTTGCTAATCTCATACACAATATATTCTAATTTCTCTTGGCTCAAAATCAGTCAGCCACACTAACTAATTCGAATTAAGGCTGTAATAGAGATACTATGACAAAGCCAATAACTAAAAAACTCAGAAATTGTCTTGTCAGTCTCTTCAGAGGAATTAGCCAGGTCATCCTGCAAAGAAACGCCTTGAGTGGCTTTCTATTCATACTCGGAGTAACAGTTAACTCTATTACCATGGCTATAGGGGTCGCAATTGGGGTTATCACCGCAACTGCCTGTGCAACTATTCTTAATTACCCCGTAAAACAAATTGAAGATGGACTATTTGGGTACAATGGAGCTTTGATCGGTGTAGTCATATTCTTATTATATGCTCCATCTCTAATGACTTTTTTATTGATTGTCGGTGGAAGTGCTTTAACAGTCTTAATCATGCGCTTTATGCTGCTTCATTTTGTCCTTCCGCCTTATACTGCGCCCTACATTCTGGTGATATGGGCTATATGGATATTGGCTCCAGCACTAGATCTAGCGCCAACTACAGCATTCATTAACGAAAATACCTCAACCTGGGGGATATTCGAAGGTATTGGTCAAATCATCTTTCAGAACAATGCCATTACAGGTATTTGTTTTTTAATTGGGATTTTTATCTCGAATAAATCTCATGCGTTTTGGAGTATTATTGGTGGAATGCTGGCCACATCACTGGCCATGTTCCTGGCCTTATCACCCACATTAATTCTTGCCGGGCTCTTCGGTTACAATGCATCTTTGAGCGCTATTGCATTATCAAATGGTCGTAAGCGATGGCTAGCCCCACTTGCAGGGAGTATATTAACCGTTCCAATCGCAATGGCTTTTATGAGCGCTGATATTATTGTATTAACCGCACCATTTGTTATCGCTAGCTGGATTATATTGTTGATCCAAAGAAAACTTACATTAACTCATTAATCCAGCCCATTAGAGAAAACACTAGCTCGTGAAAGATTCGGTAAGTACAGCTTCCATTTGACGAATTGATTGAGTCCAACTGACTTTTGCCAGTTTTGCATAGTCAGTGTTGAGAAGCGTATGTGTCAGAGTAACGATGGTACCAAGCTCACTGCCCCTGAACGCAACTTCAACCAAAGATGCATTTTCTTGCGGCTCGGTGTTGTTTGGCAGATTAAGATTGCAATGCTCGTGGACTTCAAAAACTAATCGCTTTGGCCTGTCAACGCTGCGATACACACCAGACATAATGCAGGAACTGCCGTTTGGAGCAGTCATCTCAAAAGCAAAGCACCCACCAACCTTGGCAGTGAGATTGAGTACACGTGTCGTGAAATCGTCAGGCCCCCACCATTTTTCAACCATGTTGGGTATGATCCAGGCATCAAAGACCGTCTCTGGCATTGCCCGGACTGTATAAGAGATCGGTTCGATTCGAACATCCTTTTGATAAGTAAAATCGATCACTGTTGCACCTTATTCTTTTAAGTAAGGGGGTTCCAGCGGTCTGTCAACACTGAAACAGTTTATTACTGTTGTCCAAAACCATTCAATCAACCCCAACGGCTTCTATGATCAAAGTAGGGACCAGAACTAGCGCTTGGAGACCATCTGAAGCATATCTATTATCGTTGAGGTGGCAAGGCTAATCGAATGACTGAATAAGCGGTTTCCGAGTAACCTTAAGTTGCTTTTAATACGTAGCTACACCCGGCAGCCATTGCCTAACAATATTTCACCGATATACTTATTCAGATGGAAGAAAATCACGACAACCTGAATACTGTTTTCCAAGCTCTGGCTGATCCAACACGACGCGCTGTCATTCAGCATTTGATAAGCGGACCAGCGTCGGTCACCGAGCTCGCAGAACCATTTGAGATGGCACTCCCTTCGTTCATGAAGCATATTGGTGTTCTGGAGGATGCGGGCTTGATTCGCTCCAAGAAAACCGGTCGCGTGCGAACCTGTGAGATAAAACCCAAGCAACTGACAGCGGCACAAAAATGGATCAATACACAAACGGCCATGTGGGAAGGCAGGATGGCTCGGATGGCGAGCTATGTCGAAACGCTCGATGCAGAAGAGCAGGATGACTTAGTACAAAAGGGGTAGATGCCCCAACAATACGGATCCTATAGGCGTAAACCAATTTCTCCCCCTCCACCCCACCTAGCACTGAAGCTTTAACCGCGCGGAGCCTTTCGCGGGTTATCCATTGACCTAACAATTACTGTTAACTATAGTTATCCAAAAAGCTAACTATCGTTATTTTTTGCACTCGGCTGTTCACGCTTTCCAGACATCGCAGAGGGATTCGCATGAGCCAAGATTTCTCCCACGACACCATATCGATCAGTAGAAGGATCAAAGCACCGAGAGAGTGGGTATTTTCCGCATGGGAAGACCCGCAAGCCCGCTCGATATGGGGGCCTCCCTCTGAAGATGAATCAATCGAATTTCTCGAAAACGACTTTCGCGAAGGAGGCCTAGACGTACATCTATGCGGTCAAAAAAGCGATCTGCGATTCCGGGTTGAAACACACTATTACGAAATCAGAAGACCGCAGCGGCTGTTGTTCACCGAACGAGTAACTATGGATAGCTCTTCACTGAGTGTCTCTTTGGTTAGCGTGGAGATCAGAAAAATTGGAAGCGTGACAGAGCTTGAGGTTACGATACAAATCGCGTCCCTGGCTGGCTTGGGAATGATCGACGGAACTCGCAATGGGTGGCAGCGGGCTCTTTCCAATCTGACTGCATACTTGGAAGCAAGAAAAGTAGAAGCCGAATAGAAAAGGGCAATATTGCTTCTCTTCAGGCTTCAATAGCCATTGAGTAACAGTCCAAGTACAACCCGCAGCATCATTTGGACCAATAGAACCAACAGGGGAGAACTTGTGCGAAAAATAATTGTAAACACGTTTATTAGCCTGGATGGTGTGATGCAGGCCCCTGGTGGCCCGGAAGAGGACTCTTCAGGGGGCTTTGAGCTTGGTGGATGGGTAGCTTCCTATTTTGATGAAGGTATTGGTGAATTCATGGGCAATGTGTTTGCAGCGCCATTTGAGTTACTACTTGGCCATCGGACTCACAATATTTTCGCTGCGCATTGGCCAAAAGTTGCTGCTGACCCTCCGCCTGAGGGTGTTGATGAAAGTGAAATCCAGCTGGCCAAAAAAATCGACGGTACAACACGATACGTGGCTTCTCGCACGAAACCTGAGTTTACCTGGGAAGGCAGCGAGTGGCTGGGGGATGACCCAATCTCGAGGCTTCGTGCAATCAAGGCTAGCAATGGCCCTGACTTGTTGGTTCCAGGCAGTGCTGACTTTATTCAAACTCTACTCAAAGCGGACTTAATTGATCAGTTTAAATTACTGATTTTTCCTTTGGTCCTGGGTAACGGGAAACGTCTTTTCGGTTCAGGTGTGATCCCTACAGCATTCCATGTACAGCAAGCCATGACGACAGATAGTGGTGTAATTTGTGTGACCTATATTCGAGGCGGAAGTATCACGACTGGAGATTTCTCCCTTCAACGAGATATCTCGTAAGCACTGGACTCCACTGGAAGCTTCAACCAGGCAGTCGTCGCCAATCACGCTGTTTTTAACAGCCCTAGAGTCAAACCTGAATGGCCATGATTTCAAATATCGAGGACTTTTTCGCGAAAGGTTGCGGGCGCTGCGAACGTTTCGCAACACCCCTGTGCTCTGTCCAAAAATGGGAGTCCGGCCTGATCGAATTACGCCGTATATGTATAAGTATGGATCTGGAAGAAGTGGTGAAATGGGGCCACCCCTGTTACACATTCGCCGGACGAAACATCGTTATTTTAGGGGCGTTTCGAGAAGCATTCGTCATCAGCTTCATGAATGCAGCACTCTTGAAAGATCCCGAAGGCCTCCTTCAAAAGCGCGGCGCCAATACGCAGCACGCTCATGAGATCCTCCTGAAGGCGGATGAACAGGTGAAAAAGCTCGAAGCGGTCATACGAGCCTATATCGAAGAAGCGAAGAGTTATGCCGAGGCGGGCATTAAGCCACCAATAGTAAAACGTGATATCGAGATCCCCCATGAACTGGTGGAAGCCATGGATGCCGACCCTCAGCTTGCAGAAGCGTTTCATGCCCTAACACCGGGGCGGCAGCGTAGCTATGCCTTCAACCTAAATTCAGCAAAGAAATCGTCTACACGAGTTTCAAGAATAAAGAAATTCCGCGACAAGATAATCGCCGGTAAAGGCGCTATGGAGCGATAGAAGGGGAACATAGCAACGCAGCAATAAGATGCGAAGCGTACGTTCATAATGCCGAAGAGGGCAATTGAGATAGAACTGTTTTACGTGCTGGAAGGCACCGTAACGTTTCTGGTGAGTGATCGGTGGCTCGATACCCAAAAAGGCGCTTTCATTTTCATCCCGCCTGGCGTGCGCCATGACTTTGAAAACCGCAGTGATCAGCGCGCCGGTGTTCTCAACGTTTACATTGGTGGGCCGTTTGAGGCAAATATGCCCAAAATCATGGAATGGTTCACTGAGCACCCGCCGGAGGACGCTATCTGACTAA
The DNA here is from genome assembly GCF_052466985.1 of Microbulbifer maximicatervae (SeqCode). Classification (NCBI taxonomy): domain Bacteria; kingdom Pseudomonadati; phylum Pseudomonadota; class Gammaproteobacteria; order Cellvibrionales; family Microbulbiferaceae; genus Microbulbifer; species Microbulbifer maximicatervae (SeqCode). The sequence continues at coordinate 1,171,040 of NZ_CP174298.1, read as the reverse complement.
AAACACCAGAGACTTTCTTCAAAGCCAGTAATCAAACAACCCAAAGCAATAGGAGAATCAATATGACCGAACTCGTTACCTGTCTGTGGTTCGACCATGGCGAAGCAAAGAAAGCGGCGGAATTCTACGCAGCAACATTTCCCAACAGTCATGTCGACCGTGTTAATGCGGCTGCCGCTGACTACCCCGGCGGTCATGAGGGTAGTGAGCTAACCGTTGAGTTGACTGTCCTCGGGCGCAAGTTTATAGGTCTGAACGGTGGCCCAAATTTTACTCCGAATGAATCGGTCAGTTTTATGGTTATTACCGAAAACCAGGAGGAAACTGACCGCTACTGGAATGCGATTGTTGATAACGGTGGGCAAGAGAGCGCCTGCGGCTGGTGTAAGGATCGCTGGCGTCACTCATGGCAAATTACACCAAAACTGTTGCTAGATCTCACAACGAATTCCGACCGTGACAAGGCGAAACGTGCCTTCACCGCGATGATGACCATGAGAAAGATCGATATTGCAACTATTCAGGCAGCTACAAATTAGGATAGGAATAGCTAAAAGATATCACGAAAGGGTACTTAAACCGGGTATGACCATACTGCTTCGTAAATTCCGAGTCACTGACTCAACCCCCCAACAAGCTGCGCGACATTGGTCTCGTAAAGCTCAGTTTCAAGGGGCAATGTAATAAACAAATATATGAGGATCAGATTGTGAGACGCTTAGTGGTATGGAATTTGATGTCATTGGATGGTTGCTTCGAAGGTACCGCTCCGTGGTCATTGGACCATCATGCAACCGTGTGGGGCGACGAGTTAGAGGCCTTCTCTCTTCAACAGGGCGATGAAATCGGCACCTTGCTATTCGGATGTCGCACCTATAAAGGGATGGCCGATTATTGGCAAAACGAAACAGGGGCGATTGCGGACATGATGAACTCGCTTGAAAAAGCCGTCATCTCTCGCACGCTGGAAACCGCCAGTTGGTCAAATACTCGTCTACTGAAAGGCGAGGCGGCCGAACATGTTCGCGCGCTGAAAAAAGAGACCGGGAAGAGGGATATCTTCGTATTTGGTAGTTCGAATCTTGTAGCTACTCTGCTCAGAGAAGGTCTAGTAGACGAGTACCGGATATGCCTAGCACCTATCGTACTAGGAGCTGGCTCACCTCTCTTCAAACCTGACGGTATCCAGAAAAATCTTGAGCTGATGCGGGCAGATACCCTTGAAACGGGCGGAGTAGTCCTTCGCTACAAGTGTCTATAAAAGGGCGGAGCGTTATTGCAGCCAGCTTCTAGGCATGGTTTGTATCATTAACCTAAAAGAGTCTATGGGAAGAGGGTCATGATGAAGTTCCAACCTCTTCGATTGCCACTTGATCTGGATAGAAGGCAATACGCCCGTTGATCACCCCGGCAAAGTCAAAAGCAGCTTCATAGGCCCATGCAATAGCTTCTCCGCTATCATCGATTGAGAAGTAGCTGGCATCGCCTTTCAGTGGGCAATAGCTTGTCTTTCCCTCTATAAGGAAGAGGGGAGCAAGAACATCTTCTCTTGGGAAATAGAATACGGGGTCGAACATATCTTTTGCGAGTTCTGTAACTCTCAAAGCATTACTACTCTCGGCAATCACTTTGCCACCACGACGCACACGCACTGTCCTAGGCACAATCTTGGCGCGCATAAGGTGTCGGGGTTCTTTCGGGTTGTGGATTGTGTCACTAGACATCGTAACTTCTGGATAGGGCATTGATCTTTCCTTTCAAGGTATTAGCCTGAAGCTATAAGCGGGCCGCATTTATCCATATAGAGATACACACTTATAAGACTAAGCGAACAGCGAGCCTTCATGTCCCCTCACTTGGACTCAATAGTTAGCGCTGATACGACCTTCGATGCATAAATTGTGGACGATTGCCGCCGAATTACGAACTTTCCAGATCCCGTTGAAACAATAGGGTTGGCATGGTCACAACTGATTTTGATGGTAACAACTGCATCGCACGCGTTAGCCAACTCCCTAAAGTACCTCTCCAATTCCAGCGATAAAATCCTAGGTAGTAACAGTGTAAATTGTTACCGTGTACTCGGCGTACGGGAAGTGGTGACCAGTATCAACCAATCCTTCACCACTCACGCATTGGCCCGAGCATCTACACCCCAAATATAGAAATCCTTGGGCCCTGGGGACAGTTCTCTGATTTCGGGATAGGACCCCAAATTGCATGAAACGTAATCGTCTCTATTAATTCGACGGCCCCCTGGGTTTTCCTTTAATGATTAAGTAGGCTTGGGTGTACTTTTCGTTTACCTACCATTCCTGTTATAACTCTCCCAACTTCCTGCTCAGAGGGTAATTGTGCTACGTCATACGCAAACCATGCCACTGAGTCCGCATTTTCCACCGCTTTCACCTCAGTGAGCTCTGCCATAAGAGTTGCCGCTGCATCTTGTCCGCGTAACTGATTGAATGCCTGCTGTACAACAAGCTTGAATGCTTGTTCATGGGTTTTACCATTGTCCTGATGGAACTTCATCCATATAGCGCCACCTTCACTAATAGCTTTATCCAATTTATCCGCGATGCCTTCATCATTGAAATATTTATGATCCACGGTTTGCGCATATTTATGTGTTCCTTCATGGATCAGAGTAACAATGCAGAATACCTCACCTTTCTCCCAAATTTTACTAAAACTCAAGCAGATAGGGTTTTGATTGGGCTTCATAAAGCTCCCCCCCTTAAGTTGCCCTCCACCAGCCCATGACAACTTACAGAAGTTTGAAATTGATCTGCCCCAACTTTCCGTAAGGGGCACAAACACAAACCCGGCCGCATTTTTCGAAGGGTCCTCAATACCAAATGGATATCCTATCGTCGATATGGTAGAGCATTGAACCTTACACAAGGTGGGCATCATTTTTACATCCGCACACTCCACATCACCACTCAAGCCTATCTGGGTTTTACTGAGTTTTTGAAGTATCGCATTTACGCAATTTGAATATCTTTGTGGCGGGCAATCCATAGGAAGGCCGAAGTAGTAGGAGACTAAATTTTTAAATTTATCAGGAACCTTATCAGGGTATGTAATCGCTACAGTGCACATATCTATCGCTCGTTTTAAGATAGTCTGTGCTTCATCCAGCCAGTTTTCGAGTGATTTTTTGACCTTCGTTTGAAAAAGTATCGGCGAATTATCCTCTACCAACACGGTAAAACTCACTTCCCGGTTGATACTGCGGCTCACTATTTTTGTCATAATTATTCTCCTGCCTTTTCCTGCTACTTTCAGCGATGGAATCCACTGTTTTTGCTCTGATGCCAAACCAGAGCAAAATAGAATATATAATATTACTTAGCACGACTGTACATTAATATTCTTAAAATCATTCAGGAATAGCACTTCTTAACAATCCACCTCGGATTAAAATTCCCTAATGTGTCTTGCAATAATTCTTCTGGAAATTACTCATAGATTAATATTGCGGAGGGATTGAGGCAGTTCGCAGTATTTCGAGTCACTTTAACTGATTTTTGCTGATTTTGGACTGGGCTAGTAATTACTGAGCGCCTGCCACTACCAAACCCTGCCTAATCCAGCCACAATTAAGATGTGGTATTGATGAATCAATTTGCAGCAGTGACATGACTGATATAAAAAATCTCAATTTATCAATAAGTTAAAACTGTTTCGCCCAATATTCCCCTAGGTTGTAATTACTAAAATGGGAGAAGGAAAAATACACCGCGCTTCGGACCCTATGAAGCATGGGTGCCGATTAGGAGCTTACAAGGATGTATTAACAGCGTGTCTCGAGTGCGGTGTATTATTTTCTTCAACCCCAGTAATAATTAACCGACTATTCAAACTAGGGCAGTCGTTTATAGGAATAAGCTTTTCCACCTTGACGAAGAGTAAACGAGCGGGCAGGGCTCGTATCGCTCTCCTCAAACTCTATAGTCAACCCTGGAACCATCTTCGATGCATAGATTGTGGACGATTGCGGTCGAATTACGAATTCTCCATATTCCGCTGAAACTATAAGACCTGTATAGCCGCGGCTGATTTCGACAATATCATCTGTTCCGTGCCCATAGCGCCCGACACCTCTCAAAAGCACCTCCTCTGGTAAAGTGATGAAATCTGGGACAGGGACAACCTTAGTAGATACCGTCTGCTCGGGGTTCAAGAAGTGATGGCCAATATCATCCAGACCTTCGCCGCTGGCAGTATCTGCCAAGGCAACAACACCCGCTCTCCGCGCTGGGTTAAAACCCATAAATGTACGCGATCCATCACTGCTACCATTGGACCAATAGTAAGTCTCTCCATTAGTGGTTGTCCTGCGCCAACCCAGGGCCATACGAGTGATATCACTGCCTCCCGGCCTATCAATTGACAGCATTAGCCGCGATGCTGCAATCAAATCCTTAGGGCCTCGACCGTTGATAAACAAGTCGAGAAGTGTGAGGAGATCTCTGGCTGTAGATCGTAAACCGCCAGCCGGCGAGAGCACCCCATCGCTTGTTGGGCCGATCGGGCTGAGATAGAAGTCATGGCCTTGAGCTCGCCGAGTAGACTTCTTGGGATCATCCTCTAAAGTGGTATCATTTAGCCCTAAAGGTCCCGTCACACGCTCTCGCAGTATCGTTGCAAAAGAGCGGCCTTCCTTCAAAACAAGTCCTTGACCTAAGAGCCCAAAAGCCAGGTTTGAATAGCTGAATTGAGTACCCGGGCTAGCTTTCAGATGATAGCTTGGCAAGCCACCATAGAGCTGCTCAAAGGAGTAACCAGCGTACTTATTGGGCGCATCGGGCGCCGATGCAGCAAGATTATTTGGTCTTAGAGGAAGAGAAGCAGCATGGGTAGCCAGGTCGGCGAGAGTGATTTGTTGCCCTTCAAAAGTTGGAGCTTTTACACCGGCTGGTACGTAATCCTGGAGAGGATCATCGAGTTTCACTCTCTTATGTACAACTTCAACAGCCAAGAGCAAGGCCGTAAATATCTTAGTTAACGACGCAATTTCAAAAATCGTATCGTCCCCTAGTTGATAAGTATCCTTGGCTTCAGGCTCTCGAACAGTAATGATTCGACGACCAGAAGAATTTAGGGTACCTGCAACTGCTGCATGTGCCGCGTGCTGCTTAAGAATACGATGGCGAATGAGACGTTGAAACTCGTCATCATCATTCACTGGATGACTTGATAAAGCATCTAAAGCGATGAGTGGTCGAGGGACAGCAAATACAGAGGTAGCTCCAAGAAATAATTTTGCGAAATCACGTCGTTCCATGGCAATCAACACCTATTCAAAAACTTTCCAGAGTTTAGTTGGTAAACTTTGACTATCAGAAAGGCATAAAAGTTCTTGTGATAGATACGCTGATCACTAACAGAGATAAACGCATTTTGGGCAAACGGAGCCTAATGGAGGATAAGCAGAACTATGGAGCTGGTGGAGCAACCAGTAAAGTTAGAACAGTTAGATTCTCAAAAAGGACTATTGCCAATAACCTGTGATGCTGAATAAAGAGGCTCAGGGGATAACCGAGCTTTTTGCACTAGTAAAGCACGTTTATAAAAACTCTGAAATGAGTTTGATAGAAAATATTAGGTTATTGGTAGAGTGAAGGCACTGACGGAAAGCGAGTTTACACTCCTGAAAACCTCGTCCTTATGAGGCTATTCTCCAGCTGGTAACTGTCATAGATGGAAGATTAGGATGGCCCGAAAAGTTAAGGGCCCGTCTTCTGCGTTATCTATAAATAAAAAAATAGTTTGGAGTGTATGGGGCCACATCAAACATCTATAGCCCTTCCTAACGGCATTATTAAATTTATACGATTATGCCAAGGATGTGGAGGATAAAACGCTGACTAAAGACATTATCCTTTTTTATTAAAAAAATTTCTATGGTTACTAACGACCGTAGAACTGCTATAGCGATTGATTTAAGAATTTATATCTCTGTGTTGTTACTCAGACAGAGCTGCTTCAGTCTCGAAGTCCTTTGAAAGTGGCATTGAAAAAATGGCCCTTAAATCAGGAAAGGGAAGTACGCGGTTTTACTGCTGGTCACGTAATAACTCGTAATCTTATTTTTCACTCCATTTTATATATTACTGCCTATCAAATTGGTACATTGGACTCACTACTCTCACTGTCAAGCACAACGAAAAAGGAAATTTTGATGTTGAATCTTAAAACTTTACCGAGTCAGAACGGTAATTCTTGCGCCGCTCACTGCACCGAGATCGCAGTGTCAGGATTTGATCTCCGTGCGCCAAGGCCACAGAGTTTTGTGGAAGACACTCTGTGGCGCGCTATCAAATGGCAGAATGGGGACCTACCTCTGATGCCAAACGGTGCCGACCATCCCTTAGTGGCGGCCAACAATAGTTCGCCGATGCGTGTGCGAAACTATGTGAATACCCAGTGCCCTGGGCGTACCGGTCGGATTTTATATGACGCGACCCAGAAAGACATGTGCCTTCAATTCGCGCAGCCGGGCAATAGAGTTGATTATAATGCGTTGTTTACAAATCTCATACAGCCAGCTAGTAATGGGGGAATGCCGAGGAACTTGCTTACCGACACCTATTACAATTGCGCTTTTATGATGTTTCGAGGCCCTTCCCCTGGGTCTGCTCATGAAATGGGTTTCCATAATATCCTGGTTGCCAAGGATGGGTCGACAATCAAATATTATAACCCGAATGAAGATCAACCAGTTTGGAGGGCTGATATTGGATGGCGAACGTTGCGTCATCAAAACGCTGGAAGGCATAGTTACGTTTGGAGTGGTATTGCAATCGAAATCACCTAGCAGTTAATGTTTGATGATGCGATCATTAGTATGGATCATGGGGTTTATCCTTGGTTTTGCTTTTAGGTTTAGGCACTTTCATCAAAACCGGTAAACCCTTCTTATTCAAGACGATCTGTCAGATCGTGGTCTGATCTTGTCTACATCTTTACACCTTCTTCCAGCTTACTAGCTCCTTTATTTGTTAAGAAATACTAAATTCCTGCTAGAACTGAGTGTAAGTTACTCATGCCAGCCACTACTAATAGATCGATAAAATAAATCCGATTGTATCCGTTTTCGCAACATTGTTTCTCTATTTGAACTAATTATTGAGTCAATGTGATGTACTAGGATAGATCGCAAGTTTTGGACATTAACCCAACGCTTCAGGAGCTTGAAATGAAAGCAAAACTTATTTTACCAATGATTCTATTAAACATGCTTGGCGGAGTAGGGTCCGGCATCATGATCTATATGTCTGGCGGCGATCCGGTTTGGGTCGGCGCACTTTTAGCGACCTTGCCTTTACCATTTTTCTTGATGGTTCTGACAAATGTGTTCAGCATTTCAAGAACATCAGAAAGGCTGCCAGTTATTCAAGCCGTTAACTTTTTAGGAGTTGCACTGGTTGCTTATTCAACTTATTCGAACCAGGCTCCAATGTCCTTGTCTCAGTACGTTCCTATTGCAGCTGCTGCCCTGGGCTTCGTATCCCTTCACTGGTATATCTGGTCATTCTCCGTTTACAACCGCAGAAAGAGCAAGGCCATATCAAAAGGCCAAAAACTGCCTGAAATGAATTTTAATCGATTAGATAAATCGGCTGTGTCTTCCACTTCTTTTGACGAATCTAAAACACTATTAGTGTTCTTTAGAGCCAACTGGTGCCCATTTTGTATGAACCAGTTAAAAGAAGTGAAGAAGTATGCTGAGACACTTAAGCAATATGATGTGAAGGTAAAGTTTATCTCTAACCAAGGCTACGACAACTCAAGGAAGTTAGCCGACAAGCTTGACCTACCTGGTCATTTTGAAATTCTTCAAGATGACAACTTAATGGGTGCTAAAGCCCTAGGCATTGAAGATATTGGCGGTTCCCCTGCAGGAATGCCTGGTTACCCTAAGGATACCGTTATGGCCACAGTGATAGCACTGAATGAAGATGGTACGGTTATATTCGGTGATGAGACCGACAATTATCGGAGACGCCCAGACCCGACAACGTTTCTGCATGTTTTTGAAGGCTCAAAGCCGCAGACTTTAGATGCTAACACAATTCTCAAAGGTACCGCCTAGCGAGGTAAAATATCAATCTCTCATAGAGCTTATCGATAGGCCCATAAAGAATGAAAGATAACTGTCTAGCTAGCAATATTGTCGCAGGCCTGAACCTGGATTAATTAAATGCCTTAGAACAACCAGTATGGATTATATAAAGCCTGAAGATTCTATCGATGCCTAAGCAAATACAGGTCTACCTTATATCAGTTGACATATAAAAGACTATCACATATTCACATACCCCTTTCTATGATAGACAGGGGTTTTTCCTTGTTGAGATTAGAGTATTCTATAAGTAATTGAAATTGGAGAACGTCATGGAGTTTAACTTCCCAAATCATGATGGCGTAGAATTAAAGGGCAAGTTAGAGGAATCTGTTGGAACCCCAAAGGCTTATGCAATTTTTGCACATTGTTTTACCTGCTCAAAAGATATTATTGCAGCAAGCAATATTTGTAAGTCATTAACCAGTAAAGGGATATCAGTATTAAGGTTTGACTTCACTGGATTGGGTAATAGTGATGGAGATTTTTCCAATACTAATTTTTCATCCAATGTTGAGGATTTACTTAGTGCTTACAATGAAATCGAAAACCGCTTCGAGGCACCAAAATTGTTAATTGGGCATAGTTTTGGAGGTGCTGCCGTTTTGAAAGCCGCTGGTATGATAAAGACAGCTAAAGCTGTTGTTACTATAGCTGCTCCAAGTGATGTTAAACACATCCAGCATATGTTTAAAGAGGAACTCGATAGCATCAATAAAACAGGTCAGGCAAGAGTGGTTCTGGCTGGGCGAGAGTTTACGCTAAAGAAGCAGTTCATTGATGATATAAATGAAGCAGACGTCTTGGTTAACCTTAAGGAATTAAGGAAAGCGCTGCTAGTAATGCATTCACCACTAGACAGCACTGTTTCAATTGAGCATGCGGCGAAAATATTCGCTGCTGCGAACCATCCTAAAAGTTTTATTTCTTTAGACAAAGCCGATCATTTGCTTATGAAAAAATCAGATGCTGAATATGTCGGTAATGTTATTGGAGCCTGGGTTCAAAGATACATTAATTAATATCGGATGTTACAGAGAGTAATATCGAACTTTAAAGCCTTGCAACAGTAAAGAACCGTCAACTATCGAGAGCTGGGCTGTAAAGAACAATAGAAACAGCACTAGATGGAATTTAGGTTGCTCCTAGTCCACCTAATAATCCGGGGCTTAACTCAGTTCCTTTTTTAGAAACTCGATAAAGACTCTGGTCTTTGCCGGCATCGCTCGACCACTGGGAATCAGTGCGCTAACAGGCGGTCCTGGAACTGCTTTCTCTGGGAATAACTCAACAACTTCACTATTTTGAACAGAAAAGCCAAGCGCTTTATCATAAACCTGAGCTATTCCCATACCGGCTACCACTGCGTCAATCAGAGTTCGTCCATCTCTGAATATTGCTAGCGGTGAGGGGGAAAATTCAGTAATTGGGCCTCCATCTTCTTGGAACAACCAGCCTCTCAATTTTCCTGTAGGTGCACGGAAAACAAGAGAATCATGCTCCTTTAAACCTTCCAAAGTCTTTGGCATACCCTTTTGTGAAAGATATTCAGGTGAAGCGCACAGGATACGTCTGGTTTCACATATTTTTTTTGCGATAAAAGAACTATCTTCCAGTTCACCAATCCTCACGACGACATCCCATTCACCTCTAATAGCGTCCTCCAGGCTATCTGAAAGGGAGACCTCGACCGTAACCTTGGGATGCAACTGCGTGAACCCCTTTAACGCACTGACAATATTTCGGCCTATGCCTATTGGCAAATTGATACGCAATCGTCCAGCAGGCTCATCCTTCCTGGCATGCAGCAAAAGCCTGGCCTCATTGATTGTTTCTAACGCATGTTTTGCGGCATCTAGAAATATTTTGCCTTCTTCTGTCAGCCTGATACTTCGTGTGGTTCTGTTGAATAGCTTAAGACCCAATTCCTCCTCAAGCTTCTTCACTGCCTTACCAGCGCCTGATTTGGTTGAGTTCAATGATGCCGCCGCTTTTGTAAAGCTTCCATGTTCGGCAACGGCAATAAATACAACTATTTCGTTCAAATGGGCTTGTTGAAACACAGATTGTGTCCCTAATGGATACAATGAGTATCAAAATAGCATGTTTATAGCGCAAATCAAAGCAACTAATCTTCCCAATAGTGGTTTGGCGTAAGTACCTGCATAGAGACCAATTGGAGAATTAGCCAGGTCACATCGAAGGCTTACCCAAAGCTCGCGCTTCCAAACTTTAAACCATTAGAGGAATAGGTTATGTCTCTTCAAGACAAACTAGATGCTTTCAAAGAAGTATTTAAGCAACAGGCCCCGGAAGGAGCATTTGAAGCCTTTGCCAGATCATCCAAGGAGTTGGCTGCTAGTGGCCAAGTTGAACGTTCGATTAAAGTAGGGGAGAAAGTCCCATACTTTACATTGCCAGATTCAGAAGGTAACGACCTTGTCCTGGAAGAACTCCTAGCCAAAGGGCCCGTTATTCTAACGTTCTATCGAGGCGTGTGGTGCCCTTACTGCAATATTGAGCTGCAAGCGTTAGAAGAAGTTGCTGCAGAGATCAAAGCGCGTGGCGCAACCCTGGTTGCTATTTCCATGCAGGGGCCCGCTGAAAGCCGCAAATCTCAGAGGGATAACAAGCTAAGCTTCCCAATTCTGACTGATCAAAGTGGAAAGCTTGCTGAAGAGTTTGGTATCCGCTGGACATTACAACCTTATGTAATTGAGTTCCACAAGATGTTCAAAGTCGAACTCCCGACCATCCATCGTGACGGCGCGTGGAACTTACCTATGCCTGCAAGATATGTCATAGATACCGATGGAACAATCGCATATGCGGAGGTGAATCCTGACTATACACGTCGCCCCGAACCCAGCGACTTATTTCCCGTACTTGAAAAGCTGAGTCAGTCTACAACTGCATAGTATGTAAACACCTCCACCTCTTTAGCGCTGACTAGCGCCAAAGAGGTGGAAGCACTCAATGTAAATCGATATCGAGCACCGTAAAACCCAACTTATATGGTAAGACTCATGGTCAATTTTACACGTTACACAATTGAAACAGCGCCAGAAGCCTCTAAGCCCACTCTAGAAGCCGCTAAAAAGAAAATGGGATTTGTACCCAATCTAATGGCAACCATGGCCGAATCACCTGTAATGGTGGAGAGCTACCTAACACTTATGGGATTATTCGATAAATCTCGCTTGAGCGAAACAGAGCGAGAGATAATCCTGATGACAAACAGCCGCCTAAACGGTTGCACCTACTGCATGGCTGCGCATACCGCAGTTTGCAAAATGGCCGGTGTAGATGAAAATGTCATCAAGGCGCTGCGTAGTGGCAAAAAACTCGATGATCCTAAACTCGAAGCGCTCCGAGCATTCAGTGTCATTATCAATGAGAAACGTGGATGGGCTACAGAAGAGGAGGTTGAGGCGTTTCTTGCAGCAGGTTATACGAAAGAGACAGTTCTAGAGGTGATAGTTGGAACCAGTCTAAAAGTACTCTCGAATTACTCTACCCACAATCTGAATGTCAGTCTCGATGATGCGTTTTTGCCAATGGCCTGGAGTAAGGATATGGATTCGAATGGTTGAGCGTAACAGCAAATAAACAACATGTATCCGATTCATGCGTCTAATAAAGACTGGGCCTTGGGAAGAGGGCGCCTGTCCAGATCATAAAAGTGACGATAAGAACGCCACTGATTCACCAAAGTAATGAGGCCCATATAGCCACTATGGGCCTCTACGATATTGTCCGAGATATTCGTGGTATCTAAGCCCCTAAACAATACATCCTCTTGAATACAGCCTTCTTTTGGCTTATCACAATTACTCCATTTCGCTACGAATAATGCCGGGAGTTTTGGCTTGTCCTCGCAATCGGTCAGGATGATCGCGCTCGTTAAAACGCCTCAAGCCTTCGGACAGCTCTTCTTTGGATTCAGAGTCGCTGAATAATCGGTTAAAGCACTCAGCCTCAATTCGTAGACCTTCATCAAGATCCTTTCCATAACCACGGGTGGCGGCTTCTTTATCAGAGTGAATCGCTGGCTGGGGAAGGGTAGAGATATACTGTGCTAACTCAATGGCACGGTCTAATGCGGTTCCCTTTGGCACCACTTCGTTGGCCAACCCAATGCGATAAGCTTCTTCAGCATTGATAACTTTTCCCGTGATGATTAACTCCAGCGCTCGCCCCATACCAACAATACGCGGCAAACGCTGAGTACCACCATCGGCTAGGCCGATATTCCAACGACGACAAGTCATTCCAAAGGATGCGTGTTCTTCTACAATCCGCATGTCGGCAAAACATGCCCACTCAAAGCCACCCGCATAAGCAATTCCGTTCACAGCCGCAATGATAGGCTTATAAATATCGGTCCAGCGGGATGGACCTATAATACCTGGAGCTTCTCCTCGGTTATGCCGGGCAATATCAGCGGGCTCTACAGGACATAAAACAGCCACGTCAGGATCGGGGTGATTAGTGGGTTCGGTTGCAGCAAGATTGCTTTTCAAATCACCCCCTGCACAAAATGCAGAATCGCCAGCACCGGTGATTACCGCAACTTTTGCTCCGTCATCGGTACGAAAGCGATCGAATGCATCCACCAGCTCACGGTGAGCGCGAGTACCAATACAGTTCTTAACCTCTGGGCGGTTAAAAGTAACGATGGCTACAGTGCCAATTTGCTCGTATTTAATATGATGATATTCCATGTCATAAGACCTTTATCATGTGGCGTCGAAGTAATATTTAAAACCTACCCTTGATACATCAAATGAGAATTTAATCCAGGTGCCGATTAAGAATGGATCAATATATACCGCAATAAGTTAGTACGAATGAACCTTTTTCAGGTAATAAAACTTTATTTGCTACCGCAATAAAATCTTGTACTTTTCATCCTGCAATGATTAGATGGCTACACACCTATTCTAATATCCATTTCTTAAAACTTTAGCATCAATTTAACTTTGCTTGAGGATACGACAGGAAAGGCGGCGACCATGCACTTTAGAACAATAATTAATACTGCACTTTTGACTTTTTTGGCTCTATCACAAAGTGCTCTTTCAGCACCTGTATCAGACTCGAAGACCTTACAAATTTCTGAGGAATGGAAATTTCAGACTAACAATGCTACTCGCAATATTATTTCAACATCAGAAGGGGCTTTGGCGCATATAGTAGCTCAAGCTGACAGCCAACTATTTATGACTCTTGATATTGACCCATCAATTTTCCATAAGGGGCCAACAGAATTAAAATTCAAAATCAAGGCGAACGAAGTAACTAAAACTGGTCACTTTATCGTTAAGGTTGAAGGCAATGGATCACCCCTTTATCTGTACGAGATGAGAAATGATCCAGTTAGTGGAACTCACGATTGGCGCACAGTTTCCGTGAGCGTCCCACGCCTTAGTAAAGCGACAAATGCAATAGTCGGTTATCTTATGTTTTCATCTGGAGAAGTGTGGCTGGGAGATGTTCAATTATTACAAGATATAACTGAGGCTGAATCGAATAAGTCTTACGACAAACTCAAAGAATATGCGCTTTCACTAATCAAAGATCACTACATTTTGCGCGACACGATCGATATTACAGAGTTCGAACAATATGCAGACGACGTTTTTATGGGAGTTCAAAACGATGATCAAGCAGATGCGGCTCTCACCGCATTATTTTCAAAACTCAATCATAGACATCTAATAATTCTTAATCGTGCTAAGACCTCTGCACATGAAGAGACAAGACAGCAGAAGAGTGTGTTAAGTTTAGTTGGCAATAAAACTGCCTTAATTTCCCTCCCCAAGAAGTTTGGTTCTGAAGCAGCTCGGCAGGCGGAATTCGCCCGCACAGACGCACTAATCGAGAAATATAGTGAAAACGGAGTACAGAATTGGATTATTGATTTGCGTGATCAACCAGGAGGCAATCTGGTCCCGCTATTTAATCTTACCAGACAGTTTTTCTCAGATCAGCAGCTCTATTCAACCCAACTAGTTGACGGATCGGAAGAATTTTTCTGGTTAAAAGACGGTAGTGTTGAGGCCGGTAATAGGGCGTCAATGGAAAGATCTCTAGCACGGAAAGATAATTCTACTATTCATCATCCTGTCTCAAAAGCTAGAGTAATTTTGCTGATAAGTGATGATACTGGTAGTGCGCCAGAGATGCTCGCCCAAGCTTTTTCAGATCGAGAAAACAGTATTCTAATAGGATCAGAGACAGCCGGATTGATGTCTTCGAATCATACATTTGAATTTGCAAACGGTACGACAATTGCACTGCCAATAGGGCAGACAACCTCGATACGCGGCGAGCTAATATATAAAATTCAACCCGATATCAATACAGATCCTGATGAAGCATTAAGTGTTGCGCTAAAGTACCTAGAGGACAATCGACTGTAACCCCGTGTCAGATAATTCATAACGAAATAGGGTGGGCACAATCCACCCAAACACATGTGACTCAAGGTCAAAGTGGCTCATTTGAATTTAAGTGTGCATTGCAGAGGGCCACTTATCTACCGAGAGGAGCGAAAATTTGATGGTGTATGCGTTACCAGTTGGGGCAAGCCTTGAAGTTAGAAAGGGCGAGTAATCGAGAATAATAAATGGATTCGGTTATTACATTTCCTGTAGTGTGCTTTTTAAATGGAAAAATTACAGTGCACACAAAGAGTAGCTTCAAAGCATTAGGGGCTCGTTTTTTGGACGAGCAGACATTTGTCACTCTGGAGAATCGGCGATCAAAAGCAAAAGATGGTTGGATACTTGAGTCTAGCGGGAAGTTTGTACCTTTATCTTATAGCGGCAATTTGCGAGAATGGGCTCGTCCTATTTCCTTCCTCTGGAATGCAGTGCTGACTAAGTACCAAGCTAATATCGAGGGGGCTGTGAAGGTAGGCTTTGTACTGAAGGACTTAGATTCGATGTCCAAATCCTCGCTGGGAAAGCTCGGGATGGATTTCAAAAGATTTCTAAGTAAGTATGAGCCTGACCAGTATATTACTAGTGATATACTGAAAGAATGGCCCCTTTAGTTTGATATTTTGTAAGCCTCACACGCCAGATATACTCTGTTATTATATTTTGCCCCTCCAAAGAAGCTTCCTCTAAAGTCGGCAAGACCGAAATGATTCAAATTAAGACCAAAGTTGATGATGGTCCTGGTTCTGTGAGGCTTTGTAGTAAGTGCGCAGGGACAGGCATTGATCGACAGTGGAGAGTTTGCGACGGATGTGCAGGAGCTGGAATCTTGGTAGATAACCCAGCCATGTTTGATGTGCAGCTAACAATATTCGCTAACGAAGTTCAGCCACTCCGGCAGTTCCTCGCGAGCATAAACCCTGACCTGGTTACTCAGGATCAAAAACAAACGGAGAGCGTTATGGGAGCACTACAGGAAATCATCGGGGAGCTTGATTGCATCCAGATTAGACCTGAACACAAGAACCGTTCATACTCAGGCCAAGGGGACACATGGATATCGGAAAAGACCGCCAAGAAAAAAGTTCAAACCTAGGCCCCACCAGGGCCCCCATTATTTCCGATATTTGTGAATATCGGATATTTTATAGTTGGGCTATTTTTCTTATAATTTGCAGCTTGGACGTCCAAATAAAGTACTTAATTTTGGGCAACTAAAACACTTAATCGTGCATCCATCTACTCTAGTTCCTGCCAAGTAATCTCCTTACGTTCCTGTGTTCCTGTGTTCCTGTGTTCCTGTGTTCCTGTGTTCCTGTGTTCCTGTGTTCCTATGTTCCTGTGTTCCTGGTATTTTCGCTTCAAACATTCGAGCGCATCAAAGCCTTTTCCAAAACCAAATTACTCACGCAACTCCGCAAAACTTTTGAACAAGTGAGCCGTAAAAGCAACGGTGCTACTAGGTTTATAAATGAATCTACCTATGAAATTCACTGGCAATTTAACGTTGATGAAGCTAATCAAAAGAGAACCTATGAGCTAGCTCAAAGCTAAGTCACGTGACTTTAGTCGATTCGGATCTTAGGTTTGGACTGATTGATTACATCCAGCCGAGGCTTGGTAAAGGGGGAAAGCTGAAGCCCTCCCCCTATTTTTGTTACAGGGCGAGTTTTAAAGCGGGATTATTACTGGAGATTGGGAAAATTTTAAATCTGATTTAATGGCCCTTATCGTGAGATCTACTACGATAACTTCAATCGAAGTAACATTAGGAAATTCGTGAGAAATACTCTTCCAGTGGTTTGTAAGTGCGACCTGTAACCCTGACACCTCTACTCGATTACCATCAATTTCCCATCGACGCCCCGGATTAGAGCCTTTCCAAACTAATAGATAAACTCCACAGCCGGCCGTCTCTTCTCGTAGGTAATCACCTGCTAGCTGGTTACGAAGGCGCTCGCAAAGGTCCGGTCCAGACCAACCTTTATCCAGCAACTTTAACTCAATAGGTACTGGCGATAGTATATTAGGATGTTGCAACCAGATATCCGGCCGCTGTTCATTAGCCAATGGGTTTTCTTGAGCACAAGTATAACGCCCCTGCGCATGTCCATTTATCCAATAAGCGACTATTTTACGCATCTCCGTTTCATCGCTGGCTTTTTGATAGGTTGCATAAAGGCTATCATTCCCCTGCTCCAGCCAATCTTTGAAGTCGTTGAGATGTAACACTCCAAGATCAAAAAGCTGTCGATGCGTAGCAGGCTCTCTCTCCATTAGTGAGGAAAAGTCATAGATCTGCCCACTAGTCCAAGGAAGATCATCCGCATCTTGTTCTGCACGGCGCCTCGCTTGCTTAAGCATCCACGCACGATGACTTTCTACCGGATGAGACTGAGACAAATCCAGTAGAACACTATAGGTCTCCTTACCTGGAATCTCCGTCAGAAGGTTAAGCATCTGGCTACGGGCATCTTGAGCATCATCTCGTAAGCCAGGTGAATAAACGCCCCCTCCTGCCCGATCAATATCATCTTCTACGCGAATGTATTGGTGCATCAGAACGTAAAGCTCAGTAAGGTAAGGTACAGTCTTAAATTTTTGAGCAAATGCCCAACCAACCCGTCCTCTCCTGCTACCTAGAAGTTGTACAACAAACTGTTGCGCAGCTAATGTTGCTGCATCAGGTTCCATGCCTCCAAGCCAAGAATTGACCGCAGCAATACCAGTTTCAGGGTCAGTATCCACCCATAGGGCATACCATTTGGCAAAGTCTTCTGCGCTATCGCTAGCAGTCACTCTTGATTGAGCGAAAGAGGTCAACCATTCGAGGGGAACCTGTTCGGTATCCAAGATATGAAAGCAGTGGCGCAACACCTCCCAATCTGAAACGGGATTTTCTTCAATCCATTGCTGGAGAAGAGGTGTCAACTGACCGTGGAGCCAAGGCGCATGGTATACAGTGTCCTGTAGGATATAGTGCATCGGATTATCAACGCGTGTATTGACCAGCTCCCAATGGAGTTCTTGCCAGATGGCTTCGAGGACCTGCTCTGGGTAAGCCTTATGCATGGTTTCAAGCCAACTAGGAAACCCATTGAGTTCTCGCGTCAGATAACGCAATGCCAGGGAAGCTTCGGCTTTGCTCAAATTGGAAGGAAAGTTGTCCACCTCCCTGCTTTCATATTCCAGGCCCAACATAGCAAAGATCAGCGAGTAAGGCGTAGATGAGATGTCAGCACCTTCAGACCCAAGCTCAGGCTTGTACAGCCGCCAATGGTTGATTGCAGAGTCTCGAAACGCACGGGCTACATCTACACCAAACTCATCGACCAGCGAATGCCAATTTGAATCTTTAGCACGAGAGGTTCTCAACCCCTCTCCATAAACCTCAAGAAGTAACCAGTACTGATCGTTTGTCCACTCCCCTGGAGGAACGTCTGGTGGGTTTCGTACTACCTCGGGATTAGCACGTAGTCCTTCAATCCATTGAGCTCTTTTCAGCCCTCGTTCAACTCCTGCCTTCTTATATTGCCGTTCTCGCTCTAGATGTTCTCGCTCCCACTTATCATGAGCTTCATTTACCGGCGGATTAAGCAGCTTCTGTAGATTAGCCGCTAAGGCCTTCTCACCTACTACCACTTCCTCAAGTTGATTTTTCCATTCAGCAGGCCGATCAGACTGCACATAGATTCGAAACGCCAATGAAAGTGCAACCAGCTGATCATCTTCAAACTGCTTGGTTGTGATAAACTCTAAAATACGGACAAAACTGTCCGCTTCAAATTGCCAATAATGCCCACGCCAAAGTACTTCCCACACATCTGTAAGTCGCTTGTCTTTTTCAGTAAGTCTGACTCTTGCTTCTTCAATACTTCGCCAAAAGTAGGCATCGTTAAACGCTTTCCATGCGGGTATCAACTCGTGGAGCTTATCTTTGTATTCATTGATTTGTTCTCCAGCCCAATCGCGAATAGCCGGTATTTTTAGGAGTATCTCAATGACATCTTTGTCAAAGCACACATCAGCGCGATCTGAGATTAGGCGCTCTATGACTTGAATAGCGGGCCCTATCAACCAGCTAAACTCCGTGGACACACGGCACTCACGGCGCTGGTGATGAGGAGCTCGGTTCAGGAGTTCATTGAAGCCAACACACAACTTTGCCAACAATGGCTCACTTTCTTGAGAACTGAGCCCTGAGAACTTATCAATGAATGTATGAATGGCTCGGTCCAAACCCGATGTTTCGTATTTCTCATAGGGAGGTAATTTGTCAAGGGAGCCCAACAATAAATCTACAGTTGTATCGTCAACGACCGCTTCCTCTGCCAACTCGACGAGTAGTCTGCGAGGAATGACCTCCGGCTTGGTATTAACAGACAGCCACAGCGATACGAGTTCTTCCCTTGAGCCAACCGTCGCCACAGCCCGTATAGAAGCTATTCGTGGGTAAATATTTCTGTTTGAGTCTACAGCTATCGAAATTAAAGGCTCAATGCAATTTTCCATATCACCCTGCCAGACGAGTCTTCCCAGAAAGAAAATCGCATCGTCGTTGGCACTATGCTCTGTGATAAGACGCAAAACATCATCAGATAGGTCTTTCTGGGCAATTCGTGCTATAGCCCCATTGTCACGAGCACCACGATCATCTTCGTCAGCAACAATTCGGCTGACGATATCGTTGAGAATTTGCTGTCTGATGGGCAGCGGTAAATAAGCAGCATCGCCACCTTCGACGGCGATCTCTGGGTGTATCGAAAGCGCTCGCTCTCGTATAGCATCATCAAAGAGAATTAACCATGGGAGAATGGGTCGGAATCGCGGGACAACGACTTGTTCCCCGTATCGCTCCTGAAAAAGAAGTGATTCGATCTTTCGTCGGGAGTTACCTGTTTGCAGTAGGTGGTGGAGCCATTCAGCCGCCAGCAGCTCACGGATATCACTGTGCCGAAAACGCACCGCACCATAAAGGATGTCATTAAAGATGCCTCGCTCAAGCAGCTTTCGCACATCGTTTGGGTTTTCCCAGTCAGCCAAAACTATTTCAGCATCAATGCCCGTTTTCTCGTGGACAATATCCGGCACCAGAATACCAGCCTCATTGGACAGGGTAACCGCAGCGGCCAATCGACAAGCTCCATCACGTGCTCGCCCTTTATTGAGAGGTTGACGCTCTTTTCGACCAGGATCGATCTCAGTCAGTCGAATGTCCACCATGTGCTGTAACGATTGCAGACGACCTCCCAGCTCTCTATCTGACCGCCACTTGGACAGCAATGCCCCAAGGTCAAAGGGCCTGGATGCCATTTCCATCAAGTTAGCACGCTGGATATCAACGATTAGTTGTTCAATATCAGGAGTAGCTTGGTGTCGAGCGAAGAAACGGATGTCATCAACATCCAATGCTTTCAGCCTGTAAATTCTGACCGGGCTTTCTTCTTTCTCATTATTTTCCGACGAAGCATCTTCTACCTCTTGTTTCGGCTCCTTCTTCAGAGCCTCAAAAGGTAGGTGCCGTTCAACCAACTCCGTATCGCTTTTAAAACGCCACGCATAAGGGCGACTGGTGATAATAATATGTGCGCGATACATCGCCGGGCGAATACGTTTTGCAAAACGTTTTATCGCTTTTTCAAATGCCGTTGGATTGTCCAACCTAGCTTCGTCTACAGAATCCAAGAAAAACCAAGCTTCATCAACGGAGGCAAGCCACTCCTCAAATTGTTCTGATGTACCGACTTCAAATGCCTCATCAAAATCCGCATCGATATCCTCAATGCGGATGAAAAAGCTGGGGCGGCCCTCTTCATCCCCTCGCTGCGCTCTGTTTTTCGCTTCATGGGTTTTTCCTGCGCCTGCATCGGCGAGCACAATCACTCGATACTCAGACTCTAAGTCAGTCCAAATTTTTGGATACTTCTGAGCCCCGTAGGCTTCACGCCAACCATCTTCAAACTCACTATCTTTATTGGGAGTAACCAGCGAAAATTTTCGCGCTAGCGGTACATTGGTATCAATCATTAGTAAGCTCCCCACTCAGAACCAACATCAGCTGCCAACAATTCTCGTCCAAGCACATCCCGCGCTACAGGAAAGGCCTGCATTTCCGTCGGCGTCATCTTCGGGGAAGAGGCTCCGCGTCGAATATAAGCTTCTTTCGTGGCCAGTAGATAATTTAGGCCATTGGCTTTATGAACATCTAGGACTAACACAAACAATTTGTTGTGCTCTATTAAATAGGTATCGAAACACTGATTTTTGTTCAGTGATTCCTGTAAGCGTTTCACGATCGCTTTTTGGTAAGACTCGGCATTTTCTGTATCCGATTTCCCCTGGTAGTGCTTTTGACACCCCTCATTGATGCCAATAATACGGGTTTCATCGTCAACGCCGATAAACAGCTTTCCTCCTTGGTGATTCGAAAGCGCGCACACCGTTTTATCTATGTCCCAAGCTTTGGCGTTCTTTTTGGTGACAAGATCTATATAGGCTTTAAACTCGCAATGTTCACTCTCCCCTGCTGAGATAATGCCCAGTAGCTTTTCCAAGTCTGTATTATTAGATTCAGCTCCGTATCGATGTTCCCATTCGGTTGAAGAACAGTAGTCAAGAATTTCATTAGTCTGCGTCACCAGCCATAGTTCCACATCCATGGCCTTCTCCGGCTCAAAGCCATACTTCTCCAGCGGGCTCGTTAAAGCAACAGGCTCATCGTTAATAGCCCCTACCACGGACAACGCATCGCTCACATTGGTGTGAAAGCAAATATCTTGAGCGGACATTATCAGACGACCTCGCCGATCAGGGATATCAATACACAACTCGCCTTTTCTGCCATCACTGGAGCCATAGAACTTACCCAGCCCGAGAAATTCCGTTATCCGCTCAAAGGCCGACATGTGGAATGGCATGCCATGGGCCACCAACTTACTATCGTGGCAATGTACATCGGAACATACACGGGCAGAAAAGCGTCGCTTAGGGAATTGCCCATCATGGGCGTGACTCGGAATCAGATTCTCTGTCCAATTCGGGTTTGATTCACGCTTGCCAAACAAGGGAATGCCGGAGAGAGGCATATCGACGTTCTCATCAAGACTGCTCATGAGCTCAGCCAAGGTAAATCCACTGATTGACTGGCAAATAAACTGGTATTCAGGGTATCGATATTGGCAGGATTTAACCTCGGGCTGGATCGTGCTGTCATCCAGGGTAATAACAGCCTGCAGTATGGACCATTGGTTATTCGTCTTGGTGTAGACACCTCGAAACACACCAGAAACATTCTCATTTAGATTAGAAAACTGGGCAATACGCTCGCTTAGCTCAGGTTTCCCTAAATTATTAATTTGTGTTAAAGACATAGATCAGCTGCTAAGAATATTTTTACACTCTATGTATCAAGGGATGTAGATGTATAACAACGCCAGTAGTAACGACGGACTTTATTGTACCTAATGAAAATCCACCCCTTCCAAAAAATGCGCCCCATCGTCGGTCAGCACATTAGTGTAAATCTCTGTACTGTCCACCGATTTGTGCCTCAACAACTGACATGCGTAATTCAACGGCCGTCCGTGTAACAACAAATGAATCGCAAAGGGGCGCCCCCTACTCGCTACACCAAGGCGTGAATGTTTCGATTGACCGTTTGCCGGCACATCGGAAAAACCCGCTCGACCTTTTTGAAGTGTCCCGCGTATAGGTAACTCTGGATACGGTCTTCCAGGGCGTGGTCGGTGATGGAGATGTTGCGTTTAGGCGAGCACCGTAGCGCCCAGAACCAGGATCGATCTATCATCTTTTTCAATAACGTGAATCCGCTTATATACGGGTCTATTGCAGACCTCAGCGCAACATCGAATGGATCTACCCTTCTCGACTTCAACAATCGCCAACAACTTAGCCATGATCCCTTTCCATAACCCGTGACCTCCTTAAGTGTCCTTGCTTGTCATTCTACCTGCAAGTTCAACTGCATCCGTGGCTAATATTTTATCGATCGTTTCAGGTTCAATGGTGCGCGTAAGCTTTATATTATATGAGTGAATCCGATTGTTAGATTTTCAAAACATTTGCAGATTTTGAATTGCTTTAGAAAGTTCATGATGCATTACCAACTGAAACTCACCGGTTGTATAGGCATTAGGCATGCCTATAGAACTACTATAAAACTTTTCTCCTGGGCGATTTTCAGCGTCAGCAAAATGGAAACTAACAGCCTCTCCAAGGTCTCGCCCAAGTTGTCCAAATTGACGATTGGCTACTGCATAATCATCGTATCCAGCAGCCTGTGCCAATTGAGTGTAAGTGATTGATCTATTCGGAGCCTCATAGTGGGCTTTCAGCATCAATTTTTGTTTGTCGCTGATTGAAATTTGTTGTAACGCATTTTCATATTCTTGAGAGCTGATTACATTCATGGTTAACTTCCTGTTAGCTTTTGGTTTGGGTTTATTGAAAAAGCGATATATTTTGGTGTGGTCTGCATTAACTCCTCTTTCAGCGAGAAAATCTGAAATTTCACGCCATGTGTATCCTTTCGCGCGTAGAAGTAGAATTGCCTCACGGTGAGCTTCAAGTGACTTCTTTGAGGGGGCCGATTTTGCATCGGATAAGATTTTTGCTGTCTTCATGCCCGCAAGACTACAACAAGCTGCAACAGGTTGCAACGTATGTTTTTAAGCCTAAGACCTCAAACACCGGCGCAGCTTTTCTACGCCGGCGTGCTTTGAATCGTTAGATTTTTCTTCGTTGTAATGACGACACCTACTAAGTGATAGTCTTCATTACCTTGCAATCCATGCTCTTGAATATATGGATCATTGGGGTCTGGAAGTACCCCACGGCGAATTGTAAAGGCACCCACTTTCTGGTGCAGACTTTTTAGGTTGTTGTTGCCAGAAATGTACTTCTCATAGCGATTTTTGACTTTTAAAATATTTGACTTCTCTTTCTTGTCATCCCAAACCCTTTTATAGCTATGTAGTGCAATAAAAACGGCAAAGGGTAAGGTTGTTGCCCCGGAATGCGAAGCTAAACAAAAATAATCAGAGTTTCGCTCAAGGTCTTTAATGATTAACTGTTTACTTGGATTGAACCCCTTAACCTCAATTGCACAGAGCGGGATGTCGATACCATTTGTATTTGTATAAACAGCAATATCAATCTTTCCCGGTATCTTTATATCGTTGGAACGTCGAATTCCGGGCTAGTGAGAGGGGTATGCTATGCCATCGCTAAAAACTATCTCTAAGCATACTAGGAGTAGTTGAAGACAAGGCGGGATTGAAGACCTTATCCAAGACCTATACTGGTCGTTCAATTAAGTACTTTAGCTGGCAAAAATTATGGTAACTTATTGATTAATAGCGGATTTTTATGAATACTGATTAAGTACTTTACTTGGCAGTCCACCGCATTCCAACAACAACTCCATATTTCTATGTCTGCTTCCAACCGGCCACCAGCACCAATCATCGACAACCTGAGCAATCTTGAGAATCCATTCCGCTGCACCAGCTTTTCAGCTAGCCGTTATCTCAGCAAGCAGATTCCCGGTGCTGATACCGATCTGGAGTTCACGCTTAAGTTTCTTTATAGCTACAACGGCAGCCAGGCAACATTTAACAGCTACCGCCGTGAACTTGAGCGCTTGCTGCAATGGGCGTGGCGCATTGAAGAAGTTTCAATAATGACTCTGAAGCGCGAACACATTGAGGAGTTTGTGCAGTTTTGCATTGAGCCGCCAATTGCCTGGATCGGAACTAAAAATGTTGCCAGATTCAAAACACAAAATGGCGAGCGCGTTGTGAATGCCGATTGGCGACCATTCGTAGTCAGTGTATCCAAAGTTGAGTTTCGTGCTGGCAAGACAGCTTCTCCTAAGGAGTTCCGGCCATCCCAGGCAGCGATCAAATGCACCTTTACTGCATTAT
The DNA here is from genome assembly GCF_052466985.1 of Microbulbifer maximicatervae (SeqCode). NCBI lineage: Bacteria > Pseudomonadati > Pseudomonadota > Gammaproteobacteria > Cellvibrionales > Microbulbiferaceae > Microbulbifer > Microbulbifer maximicatervae (SeqCode). Next base: position 1,146,516 of record NZ_CP174298.1, on the reverse strand, counting down.
CATCCTTCTTCGATTTTCTCTATCAAGAAGGCTTGGTTCCAGCCAATCCTGTGGCACTGATTCGCCAGAAAAGTAAGTTTGTTCGACGTGAGCAACAAAGCCAGGTTGTGCGCCGAATCAGCAACTTGCAGTGGGACTATGTCCTGGAGACTGCTGAGATCATGGCCGAGACATCACCAACTGATCACGAGCGAACTTTATTCATTATGAACGCCCTATTCGCTATGTATTTGCGAATCTCTGAGTTGGTTGCGGATGAAAGATCGGCACCAGTTATGGGTGATTTCAAGAAAGATCGCGACGGAAACTGGTGGTTTCACGTTACGGGTAAAGGTAACAAAGGCCGGGCGATCACTGTTTGCGATCAAATGTTGAAGGCCTTGAAGCGCTACAGAAATTATTTGCAGCTCCCTGCTCTGCCCAGCATTAATGAGCAGACACCTCTGGTGCACAAGTCCCGTGGCAAGGGACCGGTTACCAGTACCCGACAGGTTCGCCTGATTGTTCAAAACTGCTTTGATGCTGCCCACCAACGGATGGTTGAAGAAGGCTTAGGGGAGGATGCTGAAGATCTTAAGGCTGCTACTGTTCACTGGCTCCGCCATACGGGTATTTCTGAAGATGTGAAGTACCGCCCCCGCGAGCATGTGCGCGATGATGCGGGCCATGCAAGTATGGCTACGACCGATCGCTACATTGATTCCGATATGCGGGAGCGGCATGAAAGTGGGCGGAGTAAGCGGGTAAAGGAGGAGCGGTAATACCACCGCCCTACCCCTACCCTCATATAAATGAAATAGCTTGACCCGCAACAGATACGATATATCATTGCACACCATCTGATTAACCTAGTACACATGGATGAATACTCAGAGTGCGGAGAGGCTAATGGCACATACAAACAAACTCCCTGTCACCGTCCTTTCAGGTTTTCTAGGTGCCGGTAAAACTACCGTACTTAGCCACATACTGAACAATCGCGAAGGCAAAAAAGTTGCTGTAATCGTCAATGATATGAGTGAAATCAATATTGATTCGACGAAAGTACAGAGCGAAGTTTCTCTTAACCGTAGTGAGGAGAAGCTTGTTGAAATGAGTAATGGCTGTATTTGCTGCACTCTGCGGGAAGACCTTCTGGAGGAAGTCACTAAGCTTGCGCAGGAAGGACGGTTTGATTATCTCGTTATTGAATCAACAGGGATTTCTGAACCCTTACCCGTTGCAGAAACCTTCACTTTTGCCGACGAAAATGGTGTTTCTCTCTCTGATGTTGCCAGTTTGGACACAATGGTGACGGTGGTCGATGCAGTCAATTTTTTAAAGGACTATGACGAGGCCGTATTTTTACAGGATGCTGGTGAATCATTAGGCGAAGACGACGAACGCAGTGTAACTGACTTGCTGATCGACCAGGTCGAGTTCGCAGATGTCATTCTGATCAGTAAAACAGATTTAGCTGGCCCTTCTGATATTGAGCGCCTAGAGGCCATTCTGCGAACTCTAAATACGCAGGCAAAAATAGTTCCGGTCTCTCAAGGGCAAGTCGATATTGACGAGGTTCTAAGTACCGGCTTATTTAACTTCGAGCGCGCGCAGCAAGCACCTGGTTGGCTCAAAGAGATGCGAGGTGAACATATTCCTGAAACGGAAGAGTATGGCATTAGCAGTTTCAGCTACGAAGCACGTAGACCCTTCCATCCAGAAAAATTTCATCAATTTCTGCACAATACTGAGAGGCACGGCAAGTTAATTCGCTCCAAAGGGTATTTTTGGCTGGCGTCCCGCCCTGAGTTTGCAGGCGAGTGGAGTCAAGCGGGAGGTATTGCCCACTATGGGTTCGCTGGGATGTTCTGGAAAGCTGTCCCCAAAGAAAACTGGCCCACAGACGAAAATTATCGCAGCTCCATTGAAAAACAATGGGTAGAACCCTTTGGTGATATGCGGCAAGAACTAGTATTTATTGGCCAGAGTTTGAATCAAACCAGCATGACAAAAGCGCTTGATGACTGCCTGCTAAGCGAGGACGAAGTGCTACGAGGCAAAGAATACTGGGCGACATTGAATGATCCATTTCCCGCATGGGAACAAGGATGAATATTAACCTCACCCCTGTACTTGGCTAGATCCTTTAGTGGGAAAGTGTAAAAGACCGACGAAATGTCGGTCTTTTATTAAGCTAGCGCCTTTCGACAGTTCAATTCTCTATAGCGGCCTCAACGGCTGCCGCCGCATCAACAATGCCTGACCCACAGCGCCGACATGAGCCTGTAAAACTTCGGGCTGTACTGGTGAGAATGGATTCAACCTCATCTGGTGTAACATCGGGCTTGACTGAATATATAAGTGCGGCTGTACCGGCAACATGTGGAGCGGCCATGCTGGTGCCGGCGTAGTAAGCGAAGCTATCACTACCGGGAGTTCGCGCGCCGCTGTTTAATGTAGAGAGAACGCCATCGGATTCCACCGAGTTAGTTTCACCTCCGGGGGCAGCGACATCGACCACATTGCCGTAGTTGGAGTAGTAAGCAAGTCCTCCGGAGCGGTTGGTCGCGGATACTGTAATGACTCCTGAACAGTTAGCCGGCGAAAACCAGAATGCATTCCGCCCAGAGTTACCTGCGGCAACAACAACTGTGGCGCCCAGGCTACGGGCTGTATTGATGGCACTTTGAGTTGTGCTTCCACAGAGGCCAAAGCCCCCCAGGCTCAAGTTCAACACTTGAGCCGGAGTTTCATTGGCTGGTGCACCACTAACCGAGCCGCCAGCGCTCCAGACAATGCCATCAGCAATATCAGATGTGTAACCGCCGCAGCGGCCGAGTACTCGAACGGGGAGCACTTTTGCTTTATGGGCTATCCCAGCGATACCCATATTGTTGTTGGTGACGGCAGCAATGGTGCCGGCCACATGAGTGCCATGCCAGCTGCTATCAAATTCGGGATACAGTGGGTTTCCGCAGTAACTATCGGTATACCAATCCCCGGGATCACTGGCATCACTATCACGGCCATCCCCATCTACAGCGATATCGGAATCCGAAATCATGTCGTAACCAGGCAGCAAGTTGTCCATGAGGTCTGTGTGAGCGAGATAACCGGTATCAATAACTGCTACTACCACGCCCTCCCCCTGAGTTACATCCCAGGCTGCGGGCAAATTCAGTCCACCATCAGCTTCAAAGTAGTGCCACTGGTCGTAATAGCTGGGGTCATTAGGGACCGCCATAGGGTGCATCATCAAGTCGGGCTCAGCGTACTCAATATTGGGGTCTTGTTTTAGGCGGTTGATTATCAGGTTGATCTCGGCTTGGCTTTTTCGGCTCCCCAGGTGCATGACTTGTGCACCCGTCGCCATGCGCCGCAAGTGGCGCAAGTTGTGGCCCGCACGGCGAGAGGCTTTCTCCACAGTTTCCTGAGTCATGCTCGCTGACCGTCCGATCGTGGAATCCTGCTTGTATTTCACAATGATCCGGTCAGTTGTTGGGGAACTACTTAGGTTATCCACTTGGGTGGCGAAGGAGCCTGTACATAGAAGTGAAAACACACCTGCTAGAGTGGATTTTTTCAACAGTGACTTCATTATTGTTATCTCTCCATGATGATTTAGCCGACGGGGTGTAACATCCTAACCATTAGTACCACTGTCCCTGTTATGACAGGGCACGTTAGGCTTTACGCAAGATATATGCCTGAGCAAGTCATGGCTGGATATCGAGACAAAATTAGTACCAGTGTTTCAATTTTGCCCACAGGGATAGTAGTGGCAACCGATGTATCCTTCTTAGGTGATTGCCGGCCTCTTTCTATTCTTGTGACAGCCTCCACCTAAACAAACTTATTTATCTGTCTTTGCACCGATATAGAGATAACTAAGGGCTTTCCAATCACTGTGCACAGAAAGGCTGCAAAATACTTTTCGAAATTTATCAACTTTAAAGAAAAGGCTGGAGCTTGAAGTTAATCCACTCTGATAAAACGAGCTTTAATCGAGCAATGGAAATGATCATCACAGAATTGGTGATATTGCCGGCAATATAACTGGGAAAGGATTCTGCGGAGATCAACGTGTTAAATGAAAATGCCAGTCAGCTTAACTGACTGGCATTATTTGAGTAGAACAGCTATCAACCCACCCCACAGGAACCTGTCGAGTGGGAGTTGGCCCATTTACTCAGTACTAGCACTCAAAGAAACTCCAGAGTAGTCAGAGTAACCGCGGATACTGATATACCAGGTACCTGCGTCTGGATTGCTGATGCTGCAGCTTTCATCATTACCCCACTCGTAAGGACGACAATCGTACGCTGTGCGGGTGGGCTCTTGGCCAAAACGAACATAGAGGTCTGCATCCCCACTGCCACCAGACATTACGGCGCTCAGTGTTGAAGCTCCGCTATCAACGTCGATAGTGAAGTGCTGCCAGCTGTTGCGGGAACCACTGAGATTTGTCTCTTCCCAACTGTCGCTACCGCCACCGCCACCACCTGCGGTGTAGCTGCCTACGAGGCTAACGTTAGAGAAGGAGCTATATCCACGTACCATGACGTGATAGGTTCCTCCCTGTACGTTATCGATATCACAAGTTTCATTATTGCCTGAAGTATAGGGGCGGCAGTCATAGGTACTGGTTGTGGGGGCGCTGCCATGGCGAACGTAGAGATCAGCATCGCCGCTTCCACCGGACATTACAAAAGACAAGTCTGTAGCGTTGTTAGGCACTTCTAGGGTGAAGTTAATTTCATCACCACTGTTACCCTCGATACCAGTCTCAGCAACACCATTTTCAAGTTCACCGCCGTCGTTACCGCCACCACCGCCGCCTCCACCATTAGCCAAGGCTACGGCCGCTGCTGCATCGACAATACCTGAACCACAGCTGCTGCAAGAAGCTGGGAAGCTCCGTGCGGTACTGGTGAGGATTGATTCAACTTCATCTGGAGTCAAGGTAGGGTCTACAGAGTAGAGCAATGCTGCAGCACCGGCCACATGAGGTGCCGCCATACTGGTGCCCTGGATGTAATAGTAACTATCACTGCCGGGGTCAGTAGCACCATTGTTATAGGTAGAGAGGACGCCGTCGGAGTCATTGGCGAAGCTCTGTGCTCCACCCGGCGCTGCAACATCTACTACATTGCCGTAGTTAGAGTAGTAAGCACGACCGCCACTGCGATTAGTCGCAGCCACTGAGATCACCCCATCACAACTGGCAGGAGTAAATTGGCTTGCATTAGCATTGCTATTGCCAGCGGCTACAACAACCGTCGCACCGAGACTGCGAGCAGTATCGATGGCATTTTGTGTAGTAGTACCACAGCTTCCGCTGCCGCCAAGGCTGAGATTGAGTACGTCGGCGGGATTCGCATTGGCAGGCAGTCCACTGACAGAACCGCCAGCCCCCCAAATGATGCCGTCAGCAATATCTGACGTATAGCCACCACAACGGCCGAGCACACGGACAGGAACAATCTTGGCCTCATAGGCAACACCAGCGATACCAAGATTATTGTTGGTAACGCCAGCGATAGTGCCGGCAACATGGGTACCGTGCCAGCTACTGTTGCTTGAGGAGCTATCTCCACAAGTACCAGAGCTATACCAATCACCCGGATCGGTGGCATCGCTATCGCGACCATCGCCATCTACGGAAACGAAGGTATCGTCGATCATGTCGTAGCCCGGCAAAATGTTGGCCGCCAGGTCTGCATGGGGTCGATAACCAGTATCGAGTACCGCGACCACAGCCCCATTACCCGCAGTGGTATCCCAGGCTGATGGAAGGTTCAAACCACCGGTAGATTCATAGTAGTGCCACTGATTGAGGTAACTTGGGTCATTAGGTACAGCCACTGCTTTCAAGATCAGATCTGGTTCTGCGTACTCCACATCCGGGTCTTGCCTCAGGCGATCGATAATTGCATTTACTTCGGCTCTATTTTTTCGACCTTCCAGGCGCATTACCTGAGCGCCAGTAGCTATGCGGCGCAGATGGTGCATTTTATGGCCAGCGCGACGGGAAGCTTTTTCCACAGTTTCCTGAGCCATAGTAGCGGCCCGTCCAACTTTAGCGCTTTCTTTGTACTTAACGATAATGCGATCAGTTAGCAGCTTGTTATCCGCTTCTTCCGCATAGGCACCAAAAGGCGCAGTGCATAGCAATGAGAATGCACTTGCTAAAGCCGTCTTTTGTAAAAGAAATTTTAAAGATAAATTCATTATTGTGGTTTCTCCGAAGTTATATTTATTCCAATACCAAAAAATTATTCGATATCGGTTACTCCTAAACCGCCCCGCTTTAGCTAAATAAATTCTATAAAGGGAAAGCCCAAAAACTGCTGAATTTAGGATCATTTAGTTAGCTTGAGCGAAATTAGTACCATTGTTTCAACTTGGTACAAATGTATAACGACTTGGAAATTGTTGTCCTCAATGGAGATCTCGAAACTCATGTGGACTGCGATGACAAGTTTTAAATCTCTACAAAAAACTTTGGTAATAAATATTTTTCCGCAAAAAAGTGTGGAATGGTTCACGAGAGACATAGCCAAAGAGGATTAACAGATCACTTATGACAAAAAATACGGCCTTATCTCTTAAGTATAAGGAGATGTTATATCACATCAAAAATATTTTATTTAACTATGACTTTTGATTATTGGTAAGTTGATTCAATGAGGGATGGGCGCTCTTGCGAGCATGAAAGAAAAGAAAAAATCTACTACTTTAATCGACACTAGTTATCAGCCACTTACTTGAGCTAACCATTCACCGTTTGATAAATCAGCAGCAAATCTAATTTCTCCGAGTTGTATAGCTGCTATATCTTGGTCTTTACAGGTGTTCTTTCGCCAGTGAAATTAAACGATCACACCTGGCTATAGCTTTATAGGCATAGGCCTCTTTGCTGTCACGAGAGCTATCAAGCTCAGAGAGAACACTCTTTTTAAGAGCAGTAGCAACTTCAATCGCAAGAGCATACTTTTGGTGGTTTAAGCAGTGCCGACAAAAAATTGTTTCCAGCGTATCTTCGCTATCAATGTTTAAATACCCCAAGTCGCGCACATCCTTGTGAAGACCTTGAATAACTTCAAAAGGTAAGCCTTTATCTGAGGAGAGCAATAAGAATTTCATTTCAGCGACACGCCGCTTTGTTTCTAATATTAAATCTGGATATTCTTGAATATGCGGGGCATGTGTGCGTTCAACCTTATCAAACTCAGTAACTATCTCATCATAACCAAGGTCTTTTACCTTTAGATATGCTTCCGTCAAAAGATTACACAATCCTCTAGATAACTCGTCTTTGCGGAAGCTGCTGACCACTTAGAAATTCTCCGTAGTTGCATTACTTATCGTAAGAGCCTCAGAATAAATCAGATTGATCCGCTTTGTATCTCAAACAGACTCCTCCATATACGCTTGAGATATATCAACCAGTATAAGACCGATGAAAAAATAATGTGCTGGTTCTCTCTGGCTTCCAACCTTTTATGAATGGCTAGTCGCCATATAGGTGTCTAATCTAGTGCCATGGAGACAACGACTGCCACACCTGTCCCTTTGTCATAACTTATGAGGTTTGATATGAGAAAAGCAACTGGAGAAGCGGTAGGCACACAATCCAGGCTAGCCGCCCCGTCTGATTTAAGTGAGAGTGCGAGGGCCAGCATTACTATCGCCGTTAATACCCTGCTGGCAGATACTTTCAGCCTATATATGAAGACAAAGAACTTTCACTGGCATGTTAGCGGCCCCCACTTCAGGGACTATCATTTGCTTTTCGATGATCAAGCCGATGAAGTATTTGAGATGACCGATGCACTGGCGGAGCGCGTGCGCAAACTAGGAGGCACTACACTTCGCTCCATTGGCCATATCGCTAAGCTACAGCGATCTTCAGATAATGATGCCGAGTATGTAGATCCGCAAGATATGTTGTTAGAGCTAGGCGAAGATAACCGGGAAATGATCTCAAGTATGCGTAAAGTCCACGAACTTTGTGATGAGCATAGAGATATTGCTACCGCAAGCTTGCTGGAAGAGTATATTGATCAGGCAGAAAAGCGGTCATGGTTTTTGTTTGAGGCTAGTCGCAGCTCTGGTTTGACACACCACTGAGCCCTTTGGCTCAAGCTTGATCTGGCAGACAGCGCTACTTTTTGAATTACCCTGTCAGATCAAACTCAACCAATACGACTTTCATTTTCCAAAGCGGCCTTTTCCTTTTCAGGTTAAGAGCTACAGCTCCAGCTTCAACCTCTCCCCGACCGAATTCTCGAGGAAACCTTCTCGGAGGTAAAAATCAATTGTTCGTTGCCAGTTTTCTCTTTCTGGAGTACTAACTTCCAACCGTGGCCAGCCCTCCTCCTTCGCAAAGCTGATCGCCTCAGCCAAAAGAGCCTTGCCAATAAACTGCGAGCGGAACCCTGGTTCAACATACAGCTCCTCGATTACCCCGTAGTTGCCTCCGGCATAAATAGCGGCAGATCTGGATAGGGTAATAACTCCTACAGGAGCTCCATCGACATGATATAGGAAAGCATGGAATCCATTATCTTGTGATAACAGCTTCTTAGCCGTTACTGCCATCACCTCTGGATCGATGTTGCGCTTATGACCGACAAGGGCTTGCAGCAATTTTGTTACCAGTCCTGCGACTTCATTACTCTGCTCCACCCCGGCCCTTACAATCGGACTCACCATAAACTATCCCTTCCCTTTAACTTATTTACATTTTTGCCCAGCTGAAATGTGATCACATTTAGAATCTATCAGCAATTTTTACTGGCAGCAAGCTGGGTGCGTAGGAAAGAAAGCGGACAACTCTCTATTGAATTGCTCTTAAGTGAAGGGGATGAGCCCCTTAATCAGGGGCCGGTTTATTGAGACCTTGATCCCAGCGCTTATAGATCGCCTCTTAAATGTCTCCTAAATATTCGAGGCTACGTAAAGCAACAGACCAATCCAAGCCACCAAATCGATTGATAAATGCCATATGTTCAACACCAATATCCTGATAACGAGCGATCATTTGTTGAACTTCCGCTGGAGTACCAAAAAGCCCAGTTCCTTTATCACGCATACAGTTGTATATCCCCGAAGCATCTGAGACTTTGTTACCGGAAAGATAAGAAATCACACGGGCCAATGCAGGCTCTACTGAATACCTCACGTCCTTTTCCGATTCCCCCACCTGGGAGAAGATGGTAACTACACTTTCCGCATGGTCCTTACCAAAGCCGCTATCAGCCAATCCCTGACGATGCTGCTCAATTCGCACAGCGATTTCATCAATATTCTCGGTTGAAGGCGCAACAATTGTTATCAGGCCATATCCCGACCTTCCAATTTTATATGCGCTTTCGGGGTTATTGCTCGCGATGTAAATTGGGGGAGAAGGCTTTTGCACAGGAGATATATTTAAGGACTCAACTCCTCTATGGCCCTCTAAAGCCAGCTTCCAGCGCTTTTGAATCTCAGCTAGGTTATTCTTAAATCTCTCCCCTCGGCTTGAAAAGTCATACCCCATTCCTTCTGACTCCAAGAGTTGCCCACCAGTACCCACTCCCATGTTGAGGCGCCCCGCAGACAAAATATCTAACATGGCATAGTCCTCTGCCACCTGAATCGGGCTCCTTAAGGGTAAGATAGAAACTCCCGAACCTAGGCGTATCCTTTTAGTCAATTGGGAAAGCGCTGAAAGGAAAACAGCAGGGTTGGGAATATGTCCCAGATGCTGGAAGTGATGCTCTGCACACCAAACACTATTGAAGCCAGCTCTTTCAGACAACACCGTATGTTCTATGCAGTGCTTCATCAACAAACTGGGATATTTTTCGACCTCCGGGTGATAGTCCAAAAGCCAGAATAGTGACTTCTTAATATTGCTAATTGAGTGACCCATAACCAAAAACATCTCTCGCTGATTGCTAAAGCCCAGAACTTTGAACCCTGCATCTATAGACGAGTCAATAGCAAATAAATGACCATATATTCGCCATATACACAAACCTACGGTAAGTGTCATTTTCATTAGCACAAAAGAAGGGATTCTACGGAGCGGTTCAAATCTCCTTTACACTTCCATAAGAGCAATTCAAGGTATCGCCTTCCGACTTGACCTGTCTACAGGTTCAGGGTTGATCATCACCTGCTCTACCTATCTGGAGCATTTATGCTAACTGTTACAGAACTGGCCAGGCACTGTGGTATATCCAGGGCAACGATTCTTTACTATGAACGAGAAGGAATACTTGCGCCCACACGGCGCTCAGATAACGGCTATCGCTGGTATGGCCAAAATGAAACTAGAAGGCTGGAAGCTATTGTTGCCTATCGTTCCTACGGCCTATCTCTGAACGATATAAAACGATTACTTGATGGCCAAAACACTTCATCTCAGTCTCGGATTCTGGAAGATCATTTCTACCAATTGGAGAGCGAAATTCACAAGCTTAAAGAACAACAGAGAGCGATCGTCGCCCTATTAAAAGAGCCAAGTTTGCTTAAAGATCAAATGGTCACTAAGAATCGATGGGTAGAAATAATGAGAGCGGCAGGGTTTGATGAAGACTCTATGCTCGCTTGGCACCATAAGTTTGAGGAAATGGAACCTGAACAACACCAGAGGTTTCTTGAGTCTCTAGGTATGAAACCTGAAGAAATAAAAAGTACAAGAGGTTTTAAGGCCTAAAGAGCGTCTACAGCAGTTGATTTGTTTTGGTTTCCAAAGCATTGCCCCGTCGTTAATCTATGTACTTTCTCTTATCGTCGCCCTGTTAGCTATCAATATATAAGCTTTACCTCCTACCAAATCTAAAGAACTCCTACCATACCTATAGAGCAGCTTACAATCCTCTACAAACTATAGGGGAGCGTATACAAAAACCTTCCTCCTAACTTAAAGTTAACAGGGATAAATTTTGTAACGGTCAGCTACTGTTGGTTTACCCATAGAACAATATAAGGAAACAATTTGCTTCTAGTTAATTTGCGGCCACTGTTCATGGCAGTAGCTAATGTAAATCTCCATAGAAACCTCTTAGTTGTTCCCATTTGGCAACGGCAAGAAATCTAATAGCAGCAGTGGAGCCTAATCATCCCCGAGGAAAGTAGTCGCCCGCCTATGGCATCAAATCTTATGTAGAACAGGTGTTTCTCTTATCGCCAGCAGAAGTTGAGCTTCCGGTAGAGGCGGCCTCCATAAATAATAGGATTAATACAAATAATAGCCTGAATAACACCTGTAAACGATCAATTCAAGCATTAATAGCTGCAACTCCAACTATTAACACTTTTAACCTTTGTAGACTATAATAGCTCAAAAAGCACCCTTTAGCTCGACAAAACCTAATCAAAGGGTGGAAAGGCAACTATATGGGATTTCACGGTCAATCAGATAAGCAAATACTTGAGTCGCTGGGCAATCGTCTCAAAAACTACCGCTTACGAATGAACCTTACTCAGGATGACATGGCTGAGCGTGCAGGCCTATCCACCTCCACCATTAAAGGGCTGGAGGCTGGTCGTGGCAGGCTTGATAGCCTTGTTGCTGCGCTGAGAGTACTTCGCCAACTTGATTCATTGGATAGCTTCTTACCTGAACCGGCAGTAAGTCCGATGCAAATTGCTACTCAAGGTAAACAGCGGCAGAGAGCCAGCCGCAGCTCACAGAATCAGCGCGATACCCTGCCCTTGAACAGCAATAAGAAAAGGAGCAAGCCGGAATGGTAAACCAGACAAATGCCGCAACAGTTCACTTGTGGGGCGAGTTGGTAGGCGCTGTCCACTGGGGTGACAGTGGTTATGGTTCATTCGAGTATGCACCGGAGTTCTTGCGTCGGGGGCTGGATATAGCTCCGATAACCATGCCTATTGAAGCTTCAAATGAGCCATATACATTTCGCGGCCTCGGTCGGGAAACATTTAAAGGATTACCGGGACTCCTCGCCGATTGCCTGCCTGACAAGTTCGGCAATGCGGTGATTGATGCCTGGCTCGCACGCCAAGGGCGAACTCCAGAGAGCTTCAACCCTATTGAGCGACTCTGTTACACCGGTACTCGTGGCATGGGAGCGCTTGAATTTCAACCGGCGGTGGACGGCACCTTCAAAGATTCTGTCGACCTGAACGTTGAAGAATTAGTCAATCTAGCTGCCGCAATTACCAATAGGCAGACGGATCTCAATACGCAATTTGGACATAGTGATACTGAAAAATCAGGCTCCTTGCTGGACATTTTGCGCGTAGGAACCAGTGCCGGAGGCGCCCGTGCAAAAGCAGTTATTGCCATGAATGATAAGGGGGATATTCGCTCTGGTCAGGTCCCCGCCCCTAAAGGCTATGACTACTGGCTTTTAAAATTTGACGGCGCGGGAGATCTTGAATTCAGGGCAAGCGATGGCTATGGGCGGGTTGAATACGCCTATCATCGTATGGCTCGCGAAGCGGGTATCAATATGGCGGAGTGCGGGCTACTGGAGGAAAATGGCCGAGCGCATTTTATGACGCGGCGCTTTGATCGGGTAAACGGGCAAAAGCTTCATATGCAGTCTCTATGTGGTATTGCGCACTTGGATTTCAACATGGCAGGCGCACACTCCTATGAGCAAGTATTCAGCATAATGCGTGAACTATATCTGCCTAAAAATGAAGCCGTTCAGCAATATCGCCGTATGGTCTTCAACGTATTGGCCAGGAATCAAGATGATCATACAAAGAATATTGCATTTCTTATGGACCCAGCCGGAGAATGGTCTCTTTCACCAGCCTTTGACCTGACTTATGCCCACAATCCTGGCGGAGCTTGGACAAGTCAACACCAGATAAGTATTAACGGAAAGCGTGATCACTTCAATTTAGATGACTTAATAACATTAGGGGAATCCATCAGTATTAAGCGCCCAATGGAGATAATTGATCAGGTCGCAAGTGCGGTAGCAAATTGGGAGCAGTTCGCTGAAGCCTCCGGTGTCTCTGAAAGCTGGACTATTGAAATTGGCCAAAACCACCGCAAGCTAACTTGAATTTTATCTATATGTCATTGACCTATCCGCTACCCACTTCTTTTGTGGCCCCAAGGATGGAGCCAGGGCTCGATCCCAAATTTTACCGCTAAAACCTTCAGCCTCCCAACCATACTCCCACGGCGGCCCCAGTGTATCTTTTAACTCCAAAGATCCCTTGTCGAATAGAACAGAGGCACCGTAAACGGGCTGATAGTCCATGAGATATCGAGGGGGATGAAGTCAAGTCCAATCGAAAAAACGACACTTCAATCGTCTTCATCTGAGAAATATCAGCTTACATTCTATTTTGGCGATTAACGTATTAAAGAGCTGCTCATGATGAAACTGTCACTTCTATTCACAATAATTTTGATTTCCCTTGCTTTTATGGGAGCTAAAACGGCAGCAGAAGAGAATAGTCATAACTCAATCAAGAATAGTGAGGGCATCATTTGTAATAATGAGTATGTTCTATGCACATCTGCCCCATGCATTCCAGATCCCAGTAATCCAGATTCAAATGCAATTTGCAGATGTGACGTTAATAAGGGGTTGAACTTCGGGTTTTCTGAATGTAAAAACCGGACTCCTGAGACTGACTCAAACGACGTCAAAAAAGCCTTATCGACATTTTCTTTCGCGCAGGCTTCCACCAAGCCTGTACTTTCCTGCCCCGAAGGTAAACCGTGGACTGATTGCCTGGATCAACCCTGCATTGTCGACCCGATGAATCCACTTAAAGCCATATGCACATGCAAGATTGTACGGGATAAGTCTTTTGTAACTTTTGGAGGCGATTGTGTTTCCCTGAGTTGTGATACGGGTTACTGGTCAGGTGCAACGGCAGAGTCCTATGTGGGAGCAAGCAGAAAACTGATGAAGGCATTTAGCTTAGATGAGGTTCCCGCCAAATATTGCGTGGGGATGAAACCTGAGGTTTCAGAATAATTTCTGCCCGATCCAAGTCACACCAATCTTTTGTGTTTTTTAGAAATAGATACCCGATTCGCAGTACGGGCCGTTGATCCCTACACTGTTTAGCGGCCCATACAATTTCTGAAAGAATCACCAAGTAGATTATATTACTTTCATAATTATTAAAATTTCGGCAAAAGTTAAATCACCCTTATCGTAATTTCTGGTATGGTTAAATCAACCACAAGAAATGATTAACTAACAACTGCCGCCTAAAAAATAAAAACCAAACAAACAACACTATTTTAGACAAAAGGCACTCTTATGAGAACACGCTGTAGCCACGTTTTACTCTGGGTGGAGGATATTCATCAAGCTGTACAAGATTTTCGTCAGCTCGGTTTTTCTGTGGATTACGCCACAAAAGAAAAGAACGCCCAGCACGCCCATATTTGGTTTAGTGAAGGGGCTATTATTGAGTTATTGACATCACCATCCAATGCTCAATACTTCAAATGGATTATTGATCTCTTAGCCGGCCGGGGCGCAGGACGTAGGATGATACGTTGGTCGCAAGAAGGGGAAGGTTTTTGTGATGTTGCCTTAGTCAGTGACGATTTTGATAATGATCTTTCAGCGATGAAGCGTGAGGGTGTTCAAACCGGGCGAGTGATTCCCTGGCAACGAACCAAGCCAAACGGACAAAAAACCAGCTTCCGCTTTGTTTATCCTCGCTCTGAGCGACTGCCATTTATTGTAAGTCCATATAACCCACCTCAGTACCCTCAAGAAACAAACCATAAAAATGGTGCTACTGGCCTGAGTAAAGTGCACATGGAAGTCAGTGAACAGGACTGGAAAACTGTACAACGTTTAATCGATAAAGATTCCACATTTAATATCAAACCCGGGCCTACAACCAAAGTTACGGGTATAGAGGTTAGTGGACTGAGAGAAAATTTGGACCCGACTCTATTGCATGGGAGTACAATCAACCCAGCAAGCTAAGGAGCCTCTGAGCTATTTAGTGGATCAATCTCTACAGAGATTGATCCACTCACCATCAAGATAGATAAAACAGTCGTTAACTAAACTGTCGAAATCTCATTACAGACGGTATAGAACTCCAACTCCCGCACGACGTCCTTTTGCCGGCGCCCCTATTCTGGCATCAGGGGCAAATATCGCATTGGTGTAGCCATATAACTGATACTGCTCATCAAGCAGATTGTCAGCAAACAGATAAAGCTCCATAGAGTCCGTTTGCAGTGCTACACGAAGATCCACCTTGCTGTAAGCATCCAGGTTAAAGTGGTTTTGTGCATCTGCCGGGCGCTCATCTACATGGCGTACAGTCAAGTTAGTATTGAGAGCCGGTGCGCTTAACCCCATAAAGTCTGGCAGAGGCTGGTAGTAATTCAATGCCAGGCTAGCACTCCAGCTGGGTACGTCAGGCACTTCATTACCCGCCAAAACGTCACCACCGGAAACACCATACACATCTTTTGTAATTTCCGTATCCAGGAAGCTCAAGCCACCGGCAATACTAAACTGCTCGGTAATAAACCAATCGGCCTCAAGCTCTGCACCAAATGTCTCCGTATCTGCGTTTACTGCAGCAGAGGAATAGGAAGCAAAATCAAAGCCTAACAAATGATCATCTTCCACTGAGCTAAAGAATACAGCACCACTGATATTCAAACTGTCTGACTCATTTTTAATGCCTAGCTCGAAGGTGTCGACAGTTGCGGGCTTGTAAGCAACGCTATCGGCAGACTGCAAAGCAAAGTCATTGAACCCACCGGATTTATAGCCTCGTGCGGCAACTGCATAGATATTTGTGGAATTGGACAGCGAATAACCAAGAGCCAAGCGGCCAGTTGTATAACTATCGTCCAAATCTCTTTGATCTTGAGAAACGTAGAGATTGCCATCCATACCGTAGCTGGAATACTCACCGGCGTACTTCTTACTCTCTTGGGTGTAACGTAATCCAGCTGTAAATTTTAGGGAGTCAGTTACAGGTAATGTAGTCTCACCGTAAATAGCCTGGCTATCAGTATCGTAATCCCGGTATTGATTGGCGAAGGACACCAAATCAATTGAGTCAAAACTTCTTTCACCTTCTTGTAGATTGAGTCCAATCACCCAGAATGTAGATGCCTCAGGCAATGAGGACAAGCGTAGATCCTGGCTGATGGTCTGCTCGTCCTGGCTATCGCCACGAAGATACTCCATTGGGAAATTGAACACTGCTTGGGCAGTCTCTTGGTCAAAACCGGTTAGGTAACTAAAATCCGTGTTGACCAATGCAGTGATAGAAGTCAGTTGAGTATTAGCCCATTGGTGATTGATTTCAGTGGAAAATCGCTCAACGGTTTTTTCATTATCGTCAAAAGCTCCTGGTGTGTGTTCACTGCCAGGGTCATCACCGAAAGGTTGTAATAACTGAAGGTTCAGAAAGCCTTCCTGTTGTTGCTTCTCAGCAATAAATAAGGCTGATGTTTTCGCACCCAAATCCCATTCCAGACTACCTCTGAAAGCCAGGTCTTTGGGTTCAGTCATTGGATCGCCGTTAGTCGTATTCTCAACCCAATGGTCCTCACTGATATGTCGGATGGCTACTCGGCCACGGAGTGATTCAGAGAATGGGCCGCTGATAACAGTTTGATATAAACTCTGGTTATCCTCTCCGAGCTCTACACGTCCGTAAGCTTCAAACTCTTCGGTTGGCTTGTTAGTGGTAATATTAATAGCGCCAGCTTCACTGTTGCGCCCGAATAAGGTCCCTTGAGGACCCTTTAATATTTCCAGTCTTTCGATATCAAGGGTCCCAAGGGACACATTTCCCGCAGGCATAGATACGCCATCAAGGTTCACTACAACGGAGCCATCATCCTTATTTACCTGAGTCAGTGAACCAACCCCGCGAATACGGATATTTGCATCCACCGCACCACTGGAAGAATAAACATCTACTCCAGGTGCACTGCGCAATGCATCTTCAAAATTGAGCAGCAATCGGTTTTTCAAATCCTCTTCGCTAACAACACTCAAGCTGAAGGGAACATCCTTGGCTTTCTCTTTTGTAAGCCGGGCAGTAACTTCAACGACTTCCATTTCTGTTTCGGAAGAACTCTCCTTTTCCGCTCCTTCCGCCGCAGAGTAGGCTCCGGAAGCGTATAGCAGACTTGCCGATATTAGCGAAATTTGTTTCGCAAGTACTTTCTTATCTAGGTTTAAGCTGAGCATAAATTGAATTTCCTTTCTATTACTTAGGCTATTAATTGATATTCGATACTTCAGAACTCTCAGCCAGTAAATTCTGTGCAGGGTCCCGCTGATAGGAAGGCCAGATATCCAGCGCTAGAACTTTCTCCGAGGGCAGACGCTCAATCAGCGTTTTTCCATTGATGACCTCGGAATCCAACTCATTGATATCGGCTAGCAAACGGTAGCTGGCCGTTTGTGCGACCGGTTGCCATCCACCCTTCTCCCAGCGCCAACGCTGTCCGTCCAGGCGTATTTGACCGGACTCCAGGTACTCGACCGTTAGAGCTGATGACAGAGGAGCCCCGAGCATATTTTGCGTCCGTGTCTCACCGACATAAGCGCTCAGTACATTTTCAATATTCTTCTGCTGCTTGATGTCATCGAGTAACGCGGACAGGGACTCAGGAGATTGCAGAAGCGTCCAGTCCAGTGCGGCCACCGGCGCATAGTAGCGAGTCCAACCGGAAATCGGTGCGGTGCTCAAGCGCTCAACGGGTACCTCACTGCCAGCCAGGTCTCTGGTCGTCTTATCGGAGTATCGAACCAGCACATCATCAAGCACTTCGATGCCATCGATTTCCGCTACACAAAGCAGGCCAATCGCTCCGGAAACTCCATCGCTGAGCCACGCGGAGCCGGCAATACGTCGTATGTCCGAACTTTCCAGTAAATGCTGGCGGGCCAAAGCTCGGGCGATATCGACCCGCCGCAGCCAACGCCCTGTACCTTCATCGGCAATATCCCAATGAGGCCCCTCGGACAATTGCAGCAAATTACCGCTGGCCCGTGTCTCTCCAAGTCCTCTTGGCCATTGGGCAATCCGTTTAATTTCGATATCAGTACCCAGCCGCTGGCTCACGCAGGCCTGCATCTGCCCAACGTCTTTAGCAATGGCAGAAACCATATTTGAGCGATCGGAATCATGGGAAATATCAAACCCATCGAATACCGCTAGTTTCGTATTGGGTGCCCATTGAATGGAGAAATCCAAGGGGCCATGGGTACTGCCCTGCTCACTAAAGACACTTTTATTATCTCTTTGGATTTGGATCTGCCAGCGCCAGTCCCCCGATGGGGCCGCGCCCTCAAGGGTTGTGGCCAGTTGCGAAGTCGGCAGACTGAACTCAGGGTTCAAGCCCAGTGCTTCACGTTCCGCTGACACACGTAAGATACGCTCGGGGTCAACACCGATACGCGGAACAATATCGCTCGCTTGTAACCAGACTCCACTGGCAGTCAGCCCTGAGGGTTCTCCCTCTGCGGACCACCCCGGCGCCTTCATTTGCCACAACAGTTTGATATTACAACCCTGATCAGAGCAGCCTGATACTGGCAGCGACATATGGTCGTAACGTTGATCCGGTGTGACTTCACGCCCGCCCACTGAGGCCTTAACCAATACAAATCCGTGGGGTAATTCAAACTGCAAGCCCTGCCCTTCGACATGAACTTTATGCAATAACCACTCACCTTCTACTGTTTGGTTATCCGGGTTGATATTGATATTCAATTCACCACCGGACACCTCAAACCCACTCGCTTTCGGCAGCCAATAAGATTCCCAGAGGGCATCTTCTTGTTTGAGTTGCTCTGGTGATTGATACCCGCCCTGCACTACCAGCCTATCTCCCAATACAGAACCGAGACCGAGAAGAAATAAAGCGGAACAAGCCACCAGAGCGCCCTGAGGGGCCATAAGACGTGAACGTATCAGGGCAAAACCCTGAGACATGCGGCTATCCAGTCCACGGGGAATCAAAAGAGCAGACAGGCCGATCATCAATAGGGCAAGCGCAACTTTAAATCCATCCAAGGCCAATAAATAACCGATCCAGGGTTCCCAACCACTGAGTGCTGACAGTTGAATATGAGCGGTGATACCCACTTCATAGGGCGGGTAATGCACCAGCTCCAGCTCATGATTGAGGACCAGAATAAAGGTCACAAACATTGACATGGAATAGGCAAAGCCCGCATGGCGGAACAGTGCATGCACCAAAAGCACCATCATCGACAACTCCAATAAAGGAGCTGTCACTATCAGCAATTGATAAGTGAACGCCTGTACGATATCGACAGATGCCGGAGAGGTGAGAAGCACAGCAATAATGCCCGATAGACCCGGCAACAGGGCCAACAGCACCGTCATGGCGAATACGGTAAGGGCAACGCCAAATAATCGTGTGTAGTCGGGCGCGGGGGTTGCAGACAGCATGTCGTCAAACCCAGGCACCTGATCCCTGCGGCACACCAAGCCAGTCAATGCGGCGATTACAAAAGCAATAACCAGGAAAATAACATCCTTGAGAAGCGGCAATAGCATTTCCAAGCGCGGTGCCATAGGCCCTTCAGCGTGCCAGATGATCTGGGTAAACGAGCTAGCCACCCCCATTATTACCAGGACCGCAACACCGACCCACCAAGCGCGACTACTCCATACGTGAAATAATCTCCAGCGAGCTTCCAGCATGAGTTGACGCAAGGCGCGGCCAACCGATGCGGTATCGGGCTTAGATGGAGAGAAATCTTTAACCTTGCGAGTGGCTGCCTTTTTAGCGGCCTTCGCCCGGGCAGGTTTGGCAGCCCCTTCCAGTACCAGTGTTTCCCTTCGCAAGTATTTCAGGCAAGCCGCCAAGGCAAGCAAAGGAACAAGACACCATAGAATTCGATTCAGTACCGAACCCAAAGTAAACGGCAGTAGCGAGGTTGATTTTTGCAGAGGTGTCCAGGAAGTAACCTCCGTATAAACGAAAGTAAATAGCGAGGGGTCCATTACCGCAGCCAGCTGCGGATTAATATTGCCACCCCGAAGAACGATCACAGCAAACATCCACAGCATCATTAAAGCCGCTGCGAGTCCAAAAGGACCGGCCAGGCTGCGAGTTCGCAACGTAGCGACAAAATACAGAGCGCCAATACCGATGCTCGCGGGAATCTGTAACCAGATCCATGCAAACCCAAGGGCTTTCCAGGGCGCTGGGCCAATCGCTGTTTCGGGCAGCAAGCCCATCCACACCAATACCGGCGAGACCAAAAATCCTACCAGCGCAGATGCACTTAATATGGCTCCTATTACCGCTGCGCCAAGAAACCGCCCCCAAAGCATTACGCTCAGGGAATTCGGTGTTGTATAGATCACTTCATGCAGACTGGCTTTGCGGTCCCGCAAAATAGGCTGCGAGAAAACCCAGGCCCAGGCAAAAAACTGAAAGAACATACATCCCGCACCCATCAGGTAAATGAGTGATGGTGAGTTCCGGGGAATATCTGTGGCCCCCATTTTTTGCATGTAGTCGGCATTGACCAAATTCAGAAGCAGGTAGATCACCAGCCCCCAGAAGGCTAAAGCCACGATGCCGCTGCTAAATCCGGCTCTTATCTCCAGCTTTGCCTCATGGGCAATAAGCGCCAGCTTGTTCATGCAGCCTCCCGCTGGTCTTTTACCTGTTCAATAGCCAGATGATAAATATCTTCCAGGCGAGGCGTGTGGGCAGTAAAACGAGAGTCTGCGGGTTTTTCCCCGTGTACGATTACCTGGGTACCATCGGGTCTGGCAATATTGTGCAGGGATGCGGGAAGTGATTCGCCACGGGGAATCAGTGCTTGCCACATCTTGCCTATATGAGGGTCTGTGACCTCCGGGGCTGTGCCCTCAACAACAATACGCCCAGAGGCCAATATGGCCAGGCGCTGGCACAGGTTTTCGATATCTTCAACAATATGAGTAGAGAGCAATACAATGGCATCCGCCGCGACATCCGCCAAAACACAGTGAAAGCGATTGCGTTCAGCCGGGTCCAGGCCAGCGGTTGGCTCGTCAACGATGATCAGGCGCGGCTCGCCAATCAATGCAATGGCAATACCAAAACGACGCAGCATACCGCCGGAATAGGTTGATACGGCTCGATCGGCTACATCGGCCAAATTGACCTGCTCCAATAGCCTATCCACTTCACGGCGTCTTGCGCTTGTTTCAGTGAAGCCTTTGAGCCAGGCAAAACGCTCCAGCAATGACCGCGCTGCAATTCCAGGATAGGCGCCGATATGTTGCGGCAAATAGCCCAGTTTACTGCGCATAAAGTCCGGCTTTGCCAGCACATCCACACCATCCAGCATGATCCGACCACTGTCCGGGGTTTGCAGGGTAGCCAAGGTACGCATCAAACTACTTTTCCCGGCACCATTAGGCCCAAGTAATCCGTACATGCCGGGGCCAACTTCCAAGTTAACGCCGTTTAACGCCTTCACCCCATTTTTATATGTCTTAAAGAGCCCTTCGATGATCAACCCTGATTGATTTTGCATCTCTCCTCCTAACCCCGTTTTATAAGTAAAAATTCCGTAATCACTTTTTTTGTGCTGTTCGTGTTTTCTTAAAACTCTAGTCGCAAGCCTGACCGACAATATCCGCGAGTGCCTGAACTGATACCGGCTCCGGTTCCCCTGGCTGGATCAACGTCGGCATACCGATTCGGGCCGTTAAATCACTCCACGCCATTGAGACACTCAATGCCCATTGACCACTTTGCTTGCGCTTCTCGGGTTGTGCGATATCAGTACAAAGGGAGTGCAGAGCCTCAATAACCGCCTCCGGCCAAGTGAGGGCAAAAATATCGTGGTAACTACGCATTTCCGTATCGCCCAGGGTAACCATGCTGGGAACGGCCAGCCGCTCTGTACCCTCGCCCTTTAAAATAAGCCGGCCGGTTTGGTCCCTTGGCGAATGCAACCTGGGATTCCAGAGCACTGGGCCGTGAGTATCAGTCAAAGTCAAAACCCCAGCCTCGCCACCTATAGCAAGCCGATGTAATAGCAGGGAATGATTATCAGGGTCCTGTGGATGAACCTGATTCTGAATACGCAAAGTCATGGGCACACCACCAAAGGTAGCCGACAGACTTTGAAAAGGATGGCCCTCTGGTTGCACCGGCTCGCTAAAAGACCAGGGGCGAAGCCCGCCCACTGCACGACCAATAACATCCAATAGCGGATAGGCCATCTGGCTGTTGCAAATAGCATCGATCATTTCCAGGCGCTGGTGCCGACGCAAGTATTCTGCCGCAGCCAGGAACTGCCTGGTGGGGCGCAAATTGGGGTAGAGGGTGTTAACGGCATAGGCCGAATTCCCCTGCTTTGCAGCTAGCAGGTTGGCGGTAATTTCCTTGGTGTGGACCGGATGCTCCTGCAATACATGAATGCCTCGTTTAAGAAACGATTGTGCTATTTCAGAACCCTCGCCCCCGGTTGCACCAGAACGCACAACAACACACACAATATCGATATCATCGGGGACCTGCTCTGCCTCGGTATAGAGCGGTACTCCATATTGCTCGGCACAGCTCCTGGAATAATCACTGCCACGAGCCAATAATCCAGAGAGTTCAAAATGTTCTCGGCCGGGTAATCTGGACGATGTCAGGGCTTCGAGATAAATACGACCAAAACCTGTCCCTGCAACGACAACCCGCTTGCGGTTATCAATTCCCATTTGACTCTCCCCGGTTTTCAGCCATGGACACGGCCCATTGCTCTAGTTGGTTCTTGTCTATCTGACCCTCAAGAGTCAGAGGCAATTGGTCCAAAACTTCGATATAGATTTCAGAATTAAAGTGATCGAGATATTCGGCCAGGCAATCTGCTGTCAGTCGCACTTGATTTTGCTTGGCTCTACAGGCGAAGAAGCGATGCCCTTGCCTGGACAAAGGGTGTTCGGAGACAGGCAAATCCATGACCAGCTGTAAGCCGGCAGCATCCATGGCGTTGTGCCACTGGGAAAGTGACAGGAAGGTTGCACCGGTATCTGTGCGCTCATCGACGGCATCCACCAACATAAACGCCTGTGATGCCATCACCCAGAACTCCTCACTGGTTGGCTCCGTCATAATGAACCAACCACCAGGGCGCAATAACTCGGCTGCCCTGCGCAATGACGCATCTGTGTCGCGGGCAGCGTTAAAAACACCACCGGCAATAATTACATCGAAGCTATTGGGGGAAAATCCCTGGCTGCGCGGTGAACGATCAATATCAAACAATCCACGGTGCAACCAGGGGCGCTGCTCCTGATCCCCATGTTTTGCGAAAAAGCTGTCGAGAAAAGCCGCAGAGATATCCGTAAACTGGAATTCAAAGTTGATATGGCCACTGGCACTATCCAACACTGGCAGTAGAGCCTGGGTAGTCGACCCAGTGCCAGCGCCAACTTCCAGTATTTTCAGAGTCTGTTGCTGGCCTTCCCAATTATTTAAGATGGACTTCAATAAAGCTCTTACTGAATGCTGCTGGTACCTGGCCGCTATACCCTCCCGGTAAAGCGCACTCGCTAACTCCGTGCTTCCACGAGGGAACAACAGATGCACAGCCTGAACCTTACCCCGAATCAGATCTGGTAATTGTTCCGCGTTAGCGCGGGCGTAATCGATCGTTTTACTGGCTCCAGACAGCATCCGCCATTCCTGTTCCAGCCGAGTCCATGCCAGAGCCAGGGCAGCATCACTGTAGCTGTCTGGATCTACCTCTGGCGACCAATACTCGCCATCAGTACGAAGTAACTGCTGCTCCTGCAAAACCTTGATCCAGCGCTTGATCAAAGCTCGGTGCTGCTGAGCCACCGGAGGGGATTCAAGTATTTCCGCTAAGCTGTGTACTGAATGTCGATCGCAAAACAATCCCAGGTGGCTGAAAGCATTCAGCATGGATAGCAAAGCAGTAGCGTTAAGTTGTTCCGTAATCTTTACCGCATATTCCAAATCAATATGGGCAAATTCCGCATCCAGCTCGGTATTAATTCGCTCGAACAACCCTGCCATATCAAGGTTACTGGCCTCTGCCCGCATTTTGGGCTGCGCAAAGACTGCCCAGCGATTCTCTCCAGCAAGGGGAATTGTCACGGAGCTGGCAACCGCAGGGTGTTTCGCAACACTTTCAACAAGAGTCGCAAGCTTTTGGGTCTGGGCTTGCTGGGCCTTTGCAACAGGTTCTATACCTTTATCGGTACAGACCCAACCGGAAATATCTTTTGCCAATAAGCGTTGAATATCCCGCAACAGAGATTGTGATAGCAAGACATCGGTTTCATACAAAAGGCATTGCAGGCTTTTGAGATTGGTCAAGGCCAATGCCGGGTGTGCGACCAAGCCTTTTAGCAAAGTTGACGTCAATACCGCACCGGAAAACCCTGAACGCTCCAGAGCCACCAGCGCTTTAGCTGGGTTGATAGCGGGGTCCTGCAATCGCACAGGCAGCCCACAACTCCATGCTGCGAAAATACCAAAGCGAGCAAATTCATTGAGCGGAGAAAATACGGCGACCTTTCCCTGAATAGGCCCCAGAGCTTCTTGCTGCGCTTCGAATAAGGTCAGGTTTGTCTCCACGGTGGTGTTTTCTGCCAGCAATACCGAAAACTCACCTCGATGGCCTTCTAACGCATTCGGGATTTGTACCTCTAAGGTCAAGCAATCCTTCTCTGGGTTCGCCTCAGGCACAAGTTCAAACCCGATACCCAGCCTTAGTGCCACCAAGTGCATCAGCAGAGGCAACCCATTCCCAGAATTATCAGCTTGCCAGAGTAGTGTTTTGCCTCGCTGTGAGCCCTGTTCTGCAAGCTGCTCACTGAGATTTGCAACCACGGAACCAGTCCAAGCCAGCACCTGACTGCCACTCCAGTCACAGCCTTCAAGTGATAATGCGGGATCTTCACCCAACTGTTCCAAACCACTTAAAATATTTGCTGCTATTGCTTCTATTTTCATCACAGTCCCTTAAACCGCCCTTGCAACAAATAAGGTTTGGCCGGCTACTGATAGCGGCGATGTCGAGGGTGCCAGGAAGTACTTATTCTCAAAGCCAGCGCTAACCAGCTCTTCCTGCCAGGCTGCGCTATCGATAAATACCTGATCCGAGCCCCCTCGCCGATCTTCACTGCCCAAAAGAGTCCCGGATTCAGCAGGGGAAAGCAGAAACTGCATAGCCGTTAACATGGCGTGGTTATCCCGAGTGGATTCGCTAAACAATAGCCAGCCACCAGGGACAAGCGACCTGCGAATACGCTTTAGCGTTTGGCCAATATGAGCAGCGTTGTGCAAAACATTGCCAGCCACAACGATATCGGTACTTGCCGGTGCAATTGACTGCACAGAAAAATCGACATTGATATCGAGCAGGCTGCAACGCAAACCGATGTGATTGCGAAATTTTTTCTGTGCCGCAGTGGTAAATACTGGCGATACATCGGTAAAGCGATAATTAACCGGCCTTCCGGCTAAAGTATCTAAAATTGCCGAAGTGGTTAGGCCTGCACCTCCCCCCAATTCAAGCACTCTCAGCATAGGCCCTGGCTTGACGGCCTGTTTTACGATGTACGCTGCGGCATAATTGAGATACGTCGTAAACCAGTTGTTCTGGTAGGCGGCCAGTGCCGTTAGTATTTCTCCATTCTCGAACAGCAATTGATTAATGGAGACTTGATTCCGCACCAGTTCAGACAAATGCGTCAGGAGCTTTTGATGTGACTCGGCCATTTCAGGGGGGAATCCCAGCGCACCGTAGGCCTCCGGTAATTTATCTGCTCCGACTGCACTCTCAGGAATTTGCTCCCAGGAGTAGTTGCCACTACTGAGCCTCAAAAACTCTCGTTCAACCAAGGCCACCAGCCAGCGGCGAACCAGCCAATGGTGTCGGCAGGCCGCACCTAGCGTATTAATAATTTCCTCACTGCCGCGCCCAACACTCTCTGGAGTCAGCACTCCGCTGGAGGAAAATAACTCCATAATCGCCCGCAGGCTGATAAACTCAAGCCTCTGCATTGCAGCCGGCAGTTTTGCCAAACCACTGTCTGTAGCAAGCTCAGCGGGTAAAGCTGCCAGCCCAGCCTCATGGGCGGTATCGGCGGGTGGAGGTGTTAGGTTTTTCAAATGGCTCCCTCCTCAAGGCACACCATATCTTCAATACTTGTTTCCAGGGTGGTTAAAAAACTGAATGCCCCAATCTTCGACATGCGTTCCATCGCCAATGCCGGCGGCAATACTTGGGCGCAGTAATGACAACCCGGTGGGATTTCATCGCGAAGTACAGCCATAGTGGTGACTGCGGCTACCGCTGCTGTTAGATCTGCATTGCCAGTGCCCCGCAACGCAGTTGTGCGAGTGCGCTCTTGCTCGTTGTATTTACCGGTAAGTTGCAAAAGCATCAGCACATAGGGATCGCGCCCCGCCAGATCCAGTTCACTGGCCCGACACAGGGCTGCACGCGCTTCATCGCGGCTAAAACCATGGGCAGTATTAAAGGCGGATAAAATATAAGAGCCGCTAACCGCGTTATACCAATCACCATCAGAGAGGGATAAATCCTGAGCTAGGCGCTCGCCCTCGCTATTTAAATACGGAAGCACAGTGGTAGATTCAGGAAAAAAGGGCAGCTCGACATCGGAACGGCGTTTCAATATTCCACTCACCCGGCGTCCATTGCGCCAGGCTGCCAAGGGTTTACTGTGCTGTTCATTGGCACCTTGCAAATAATCATCGGCGGCGACATCGGTAAATCGATCGCGCAAGCCGAAATAGCTGATCAGGCTCTCTACCTGTGAAAACTCCTGCTCTGCCAGCCAGCGTGGTAGCAGACTACTGAGCCCCGGCTGTAAGCCGGCTGATAAAACTGCGGTCAGACCATGGCTCTGGTAATAGGATCCATCGAGTTGCTCATAGAGGGCTTCATCGCCAGCAACATCGATATAGGCTGCTCCCACTTGTGCCGCAACTTTGGCAACCCTGTCGCCAATTAAATGTGAAGGTCCTGCACAATTGATCAGAACCTCGCAGCCAGATACAAACTGATCCAGTGAGGCTGCATCCAGGTAGTCCACCGTCTGATAAGAAATTACCGAATCACTGGATAGCGGCTGTTTATGTGCGTTGCGACCACCGATACGCATAGCACCCAACTCGAGGGACTGTAAATAACCGGTAACCGCTGCACCCACATCGCCATAACCACCTAAAATCGCAATTGTCATAGGCTTACCTCCATATCGGACTCAACCAAACGCCAGCCAGTAGCACGGCTGCGCTGTTGCCAAAAATGTGCATACAGACCCTGCTGGGATAACAACTTGCGGTGATTGCCAACTTCAGCCACCGCACCTTCTTCAAGTACGATTATTTGATCCGCGTTCATAATGGTGGATAATTGATGGGCGATCACAATGACAGTGGACCCTTGTTTTAATTGCTGCAGGGAACTGTTCAGGTACTTTTCATTGCGCGGATCGAGTGCTGCTGTTGCTTCATCCAGTACAACAATAGGTGCAGCTTTTAATAGGGCACGGGCGATAGAAACCCGCTGGCGTTCGCCACCAGAAAGTGCAGCGCCCCCCTCACCTACCTGCGTCTGCCATCCCTGGGGCAAACGCTCGATAATCTCATCCACGCCAGCCAGTTTCGCCACACGTTCCAGTTCTTCCTGACTGGCTTCGGGACAGCTCAAGCGAATATTCGCTTCCAGGGTGTCGCTGAACAGATACACATCCTGCATAACGATAGAGATCTGCCGCATCAGGTCTTCTGTGCGCAGTTGCCGCACATCCACCCCGCCCACTTTTACCTGGCCCTGATCGGTATCAAAAAAACGCAATAACAAACGGGTGATGGTGGTTTTACCCGAGCCTGATGCACCGACTATCGCTGTAGTGGTACCCGGAGAAACCCTAAAGGAAAGATCCTTCAATACCGGTTGCCCCGACTCGTAGCTAAAATTCACATTTGAAAATTCAACCAACCCACCCTGCTCGGTAAAAGGCTGAGATTTGGATGGCTGAGGTAGCGGCTGCTCAAAAAGAATAGCGGCCAGTCTGCGTAAATCATTACCGGCCATGCGCAGCAGACCACTGCGTCCGGCGAGTTCCGCCAGAGGACCGGTAAATCGGGCCGCCAAAGCTAGCAAAGCCACCAATTCAATAGGGGGAAGTTGTTGATTGAGCGTGAGCCAAATACCCACGGCAATCACTGCGGCAAAGGCGAGTTGCACCATAAATCCCCCTGCAAATAAACGGGGGAAGGTCTGCCGCAACATGGAACCCGCCGCTCTGCTTTGCCCGGCAATCGCCTCTTCCAGTGGGGGATAACCGCTGACATTTTTGCCAAAAGACCTGAGTACCGCTTGGTTGCGCGCAAACTCCACCACCCGGCTACTGGCGCGAGCACCGGCAGCATCCACTTCCGTTTCCATGGCGCCTATCCACTGGGCGGACCAGCGGTGGCCGATATAAATCAGGGGCACGAACAACAAAGCGGTCAGCCCCAAGCGCCAGTCAAACCACAACATTGCCACCCCCACTGTCAGTGGAGTAACAACACCGCTGACAACAGGAGGTAACAAATGGGCAAATACGTTGGTTACCATCAAGGTTCCCCCAGTTGCGCTGCGGGATAAACGACCCACTTTTTCGGAGTTAAACCAACCCAGAGGAAGTTGAGAGAGGTGTTCACCCAGTCGATTGTGCAGAGTTTTCAAAACCAGGATGGCCAGCGCAGCCCCTTTAATGGTTTGCTGGTAACGGGCAACGCAGGCGATCGCAACAACCGAGAACAGAGCGATCAACCAAAAGCCAACCACCTGCATCTCAGAGGCCAACAGTGCACTGAGCAGAGGCACCAGAAGTGTCACCGCGATGCCCTGCAAAACCCCATAGGCGAGAAGCCATACCGCATAAATGCCAACTTCACGGCGATGCGCAGGTCCGAGAATGGCGAGCAAACTGCGAATCATGATGAGACCCCGCTAATGACCTGAGCCTCACTACTAATTGCCTCTTCATTCTTTTCCGCACTGTTGTATAAACGCCATAATTCCGCGTAGTGATTTCCCTCAGACAATAGTTGTCGATGAGTTCCGCATTCAACCAAGCGGCCACCATCCAGGACCGCAATCTGGTCAACACCGGTGATGGTGTGCAGCTTATGGGCAATCACCAGTACCGTGCGATTACGCACCAGGCAGGATAATGCCTGCTGAATTTGAGCTTCGGACTCCGGATCGGCATGGGCTGTGGCTTCATCCAAAATCAACACAGGGGCATCTGCTAAAAGCGTCCGCGCGATACTTAAACGCTGCGCTTCTCCACCAGAAAAAAAGGCATCCTTGCCAATAACCGCCTGGTAACCTTGGGGGAAACTTAAAATTTTTTCATGGATGCAGGCACTGCGCGCTGCATCTACCAACTCCTGGTCACTGGCATCCGGGCGCCCAAGGCGCAGGTTATCTGCCACAGTGCCAGCCAATAGCTGAGCCTCTTGAAGTACAAAGCCAACATGTCGATATAAATTGTCCGGATCTATATCACGGACATCGACGTCTCCCAGAAGCACAGCACCTTGGGCCACGTCATAAAAACGGGGAACTAGTTTGGCCAAGGTGGATTTCCCGGCACCGGAGCTCCCCACCAAAGCTGTGATCGAGCCGGGGTGACAGCGCAAAGTAATATCGCTTAATACCGGCCGATCCTGGGTATAGACAAAGCTGACCTGCTTAAAGAGCAGCCCTGCATCTTTGGGCTCTTTGGGTTCAGAGGTAACAGCCAGAGGCTCAACCTCCAACAATTGATCGATCCTGCCTGCGGCAGCTTTGGCTTTTTGCTGGGCGGTCAGCCCCTGACTCAAGGTGAGAATCGTCTGGGGAATCATCACAGCGATCAGCGTTGTTGCGAGAACATCAATCGGCTGAATGCCTGTATTCACCACCAGCCAAGCGCCTCCGGCCAGACTCACCAACATAATGACCGGCACCGACAGGGCCAGAGAGGTGACTGCCTCCAGACGCACAAGCGGTGTAACCCAGCTTGTATAACGGCGACTGAAATCCTCGACGGCCTGTTGATAATTCCTGTGGGCGCGACCGGTTTGCGAGAAAACCTTGACCACCGCAATGCCGTGGACAAATTCAACAATCGCAGCACTGACCCGGCCAAAGTCCTTATCCAGCTGCTGCATTTTTTCCCCGAAACCACGCATCATCCAGGCGTAGGACACGAGGTAAATTGGCAGGGTAACTACCGCTAACAGGGCCAAGCGCCAGTCGAGCCAGAATAAGTAGCCCAAGCCCGCCAGCGGCAGTGCAAACGCAGCGGCCAACTCCACCTGATGATGCGCAACCATATGGTGGAGATCATCGAGATCATCTTGCACGGCCTTGCGGACCGCACCGGAAGTGTGCTCGCTGTACCAACCCAGAGGCACCTGCCCCAATTTCCGCACCAGGGCACGTCGCAGTTCCGCCTGCATACGCTGGTCGGCAATATGGGTTAACCACAAACCGATTACGGTGCAAATCCAGCCCATCGCCAGCCCGGCAACTATCGCCAACACAACAGGAATAATCGCCTCGGCAATATCACTGATATCCGGCGCAAGGAGCAGGCGAGCCAACTCAACGATACCGATAAAAGGGATCAGCGAAGTGAGCGCACCACAAGCACCGAGCGCCACCCCCAGCCCCACGAGGCCACGAAATGGACGCATCAGTTCCCGCAGGTCAGACTTTGGCAAAATTTGCTCAGCCATCTATTTACCCGCTTTACCGCGCTGTAATGGTTTTGCCAAATGCTCGACGACGGTGGCAACCTGCGGCGGTTCCATAACGCTAAAGTGATTGCCCGGCACATCGATTAATTCAAAATCACCCAGACAAACTTCCTGCCAATAAGGCGCAGCCATATGCCCTACGCCGGCGGTGACACCGAAGGATTGCTCTTCCTGGCAGCGCAAATACGTCATATCGCCAATATAGGGAGGAAGGTCAAAACAGGCGGCGCGCATACTGTGTCGGCACACCCGGAAAAGCCCCGGTATCATCGCGGCTTCGACCGGCACACCCGCTTGGGCAGAGGCTAACTCGGTATAACCGGTCAGGCGCTGTTCCTGGGTAAGTTGTGAGCGTTGTCGCACAGCTTCAGCGACCGTTTTAAGCCCTGCATCACCGTCGAGTTCTGCCATTGCACCGGCGGGAACACGACCGTTGTGTTTCTGCATTAAGGTCTCGATCGCGCGGGAAATGTCTTCGCTCTCGATATGCTCACCAAATACCGCTTTTACTGGATCGAGATTTAGGTTGGGGGCAAAAATCGCTTCGAAAGCCAGCTCTTCATCGGTATCCACAAACATTGGGATACTGTCGATCAGGCTCAGGTCAATCACATCGACGCCGCGCTCCAGCAATCTCCGCGAAACTTCCGTCGCCAGCAGACCACCCAGGCAGTAACCAATTAACTGGCAGCGCTGGTAGCCCTCGTCAATTATTCGCTGGGCGTAATCGTCGGCGGTGCGCTCGATTAATTCTTTTGCATCGATCGACAAATACTCTTCCGTATTCGCTACCGCAATCCCAAATACTGGACCCAGATCTTGAGCCGCAAGCGCTTTGCCCAAGTGCTGGAAATAATCCAGGGTACCCAGGGCTGCATGGAACATAATCCGTACCGGCGCCCCTTCTTTAGAGGCCCCTTTACCCTCGCCTATATGACTGAAAGGAACCATCAAGGAATTGCTGCCCTCGCGGGTAGTGGCAACCAAAGTGTCGCTCTCAGTATCTTCCTGCCCCTCGGCAACAGCATCCGGCTCAACTCTCAGGGCTCTGGCCAATGCAGCAACCGTTGGTCCGTTGAGCATGTGTCGCAACAAGGCGTCGTAAGTGAAAGGTTTCGCTTCCGGAATTTCTTCCAGCAATCGCCCTGCAACCCGCGCCATAATCAGCGAATCACCACCGAGATCAAAAAAGCTATCCTGGCGTCCGACATTATCGAGACCCAACGCATTCGCCCAGAGTTTGCACAGAGCAGTTTCCAGTGGGTCCATTTGCTCTGAGTTCGCAGCCTCTTGCGTATCCCCCGTTGCTGGGCGCCAACCAGCCAGCTTTTTGCGATCGATCTTGCCATTGGCGGTGAGCGGTAGCTGGTCGAGAACTTGCAAATGTGCGGGCACCATATGTGTGGGCAACCGATTCGCTAAAAAGTCCCGCAGTGTCCTGGCACTCAAATCCTGTCTGTCAGTTTTCATCTGCGCGGCCAGTAGATTCATGCCGAAGGCAGACAAAGGATGGTCATCTTCAGGCAGGGAAAGAATCTGTCCGGCTCCATTGGCTTTCAACAGCGACTGCCATTTCCCGATAGAAAGGAACTTGGTCGCACCACAAGCGCGATCATCACCCGCCGGGTCCATCATAAAGCCCTGGGTAAGTAAGATATGGGCGTGATCCACCGTTGGCTCAGTCAGGATTAACCAGCCTCCGGGTGCCAGTAACTCCACAACATTGGCAATAGCCGCCTCTGGATCTCGGGTGCTGTTGAGCATACCTGCACATAAAATGACATCTGCGCTATTAGGAGCCAAACCCTGGGCGCGATAGTCGGTATTGAGATCCATTAATCCAAAGCGCACCCAAGGCCACTCTTTAAATTGGCGGCGAGCCTCAGTCAGGAAAAATGCGGTCATGTCAGTGAATAGATAATCGACGTCATATCCATCCAACATAGGAATAACAGAAGCACTGGTAGCCCCTGTGCCCGCACCCAGCTCAAGAACCCTTAACCCTCTATCGCTCTGGGCGGCAATACGGTTAATTAATGCGGCAGCGGCGGCATTGTTATAGCGGGCGATAAGATCATCTCGATAGAGAGCCAAAGCCACCTGCTGGTCGCCTTGGGGGAACAACAACTCAAATGGGTTTTGTTGATTCGCTAATAACTGCGGTAATAACTCGATATGATCCCGGTGATATTGCAGGAATTCCCGATTACAAAAACCGCTTTCAATCCCCTGCTCAACTCGCTTCCACACAGCATCAACAGCGGAAGCATCAATTTCTTGGGTTCGCGTGTATTTTTCCTCAGTACTGGAGCTGGCAGTGGATAAGCTGAGCAGCTTTGCGTTAACGAGAAGGTCCAACCAACGACGCACTAACCAGTGATGCTTTTCATGTACTTTGGCTAAGGAGAGAACTTCTTCTGAACTATATCCCTGCTCACAATTTGTAAACGCCCCTAATTCCACCAGACCGTGAAGCATCGATAACAGGGATGCATTTTCAAGTGCCTGGACATAATCGCCGACACTGACAGCTTCTGGCTCACCAGCCTGATAGTGCGCAAACTGACGCACTGAATTTACCAGCTCGGGATCAATAGTCGCCGGTTCTGCATCATCTAAGCGACGGCTTTCCACAAAACCCAACAGATTTAAATCCGCTCGCGAGTCTCCCTCTTTCTTTTCAATCACCGTCGCCGCTGTTGACACTGCGGGGTGGGCCAGCAATGCAGACTCCACTTCTCCCAGCTCAATACGGTGTCCGCGAATTTTTACCTGTCCGTCTTCACGGCCCAGGAACTCGAGTTCACCACCGGGTAAATAGCGGCCCAAGTCACCAGTGCGATAAAGGCGCTGGCCATCCACCGGATGAGAAAAGAACTTCTGTTCAGAGAGCGCCGCATCACCGAGATAACCATCGGCCAATCCGAGGCCAGTAATCATCAGCTCACCCGCTACCCACACAGGGGCATCGCGCAATTGGCTATCCAATACCCTGAAGCCCTGGTTCGTCAGCGGCACGCCATAGGGAATACTGCTCCAAGCAGGGTCGACTCTCTCAATACGGTGGTAATTGGACCAAATCGCAGCTTCTGTAGCCCCACCCATACCGATCAGGTCGAGTGCTGGCACATGGCGCCTGATATGTTCCGGTAAAGTAACCGGAATCCAGTCTCCCGACAGCATTGCCAATCGCCACTCAGACAATGGACGAGGTTCTGTATCCAAATAGGTAGCCAGCATTTGTAACTGCGCAGGAACAGAGTTCCACAATGTCACCCGGTGCTCATCCATGACCTCCGCCCAGTGCGAAGGGTCTGCGCCACGGGCCGGATCGGTCAATACCAAAGTCGCACCCACTGCCAAGGGGCCGAAAATATCGTAGACCGACAAATCAAAACTGAGTTGAGCCAAACCCAAGATACGATCGCTCGAGCCCACCTCGAAACGCCGATTAATATCCAGCACCGTATTCAAAGCGGCCCGATGATTAATCATCACCCCTTTGGGATCGCCGGTAGAACCGGACGTATAGATAACGTAAGCGAGCTGCTCCGGGTCACCGTTGCTGGCCAGCGGAATTTCAGTTTCAGGAGCCAGGGTATCGACACTGATCACCTGCACTTCTGATGGCCACTGAACTTGGCTGGCGAGGTCACTGAGAGTCAGGACCTGTTCCGCCTCTACACTGAGCAATAATTTATTGAGCCGTATTTCCGGTTGTGCCGCATCCAGTGGCAAATAGATACCACCGGCCAGGAGCACACCAAGAGTCGCCGCTATTTGCTCTCGCCCTTTCGGCATTGCAATAGCGACACGGCTACCCAGCTGGAAACCTTCTTTAGCCAGAGCTTTGGCGATGCCCGCCGCTTTTTTTGCCAGGTCGCCATAACTCACACTGCCATTGCAATCAATAATGGCGATAGCTTCCGGCGTCGCCGCTGCCTGTACAAATACGCCCTGATGCAATAACTCTGAAGGAACAGGTCCATCGGTCTGATTAACCTGATGCCTCTCCTGTTGCTGCCACTCGGGTAAAGAAACCGGAGATGTACTCAGCCATTGCCCATCGCCACTCGTGGAAAGCTCATTCAACAAGCCGGTAAATGCCGCGAACATATCTTCCACCAGGCCCGATGGAAAAACGCCCTGGCGCACATCCCAGTTGATTTCCAGACCATCGGCGTCATCTCTCACTTGGCAGTCCAAGGTGACTTGCGGTGTCTGGGTAATTCCTCTGCCAGACTCTCTACCGCTGGCAGGTTTTTCTGTATCTCCCAGGCCAATAGCACTGGTAAATACCACCGGCATCAATGCGGCCTCCGGTCCTCGTGCACGGGATAGCTCCCGCAGTAATTCCACGCCGGAGAACAAGCGGTGATCAATATCATTGAACAACTGTTCGCCAATGCCTGCCGCCCAATCGCGAAAGGTTTTTCCATTGGAATCACCAATCGCCAACACACTGACCGAAGTAAAGTCCCCGATCAACTGGTTGACCTGAGGGTGTAAGGGCAATCGATTTAATAATGTAAGACTCAGGCTGAAGCGTGGCTGACGACTCCAACGCTGCAATACCCCGGCGTAGGCAGCCAGTACGGCAACTGATGCGGTCAGTCCAGCAGCACCGGCTCGCTGCTTCAGTTTCTGCCAATGGGTAATATCCAAGCGGTAGTGATGGCGATTAAAGCGCACAGATTCCGCTTCTGAGGCTGGCGGCAATACCGGTAGCTCAGGTGCTGCCGGCAGTTGATCGAGGCGGTCCAACCAATAGCGGCGATCGTTTTGGTAGCCTTGGCTGTCCAGTAGACTCCGTTCGGCCAGTAGGTAATCGCGAAAATCAATTTCCAGTGCAGGTAGGGAGGCACTGGGATTCGCTAGCAGAGTATCAAGCTCGCTGAACAGTATGCCCGCACTGGCCCAATCTGCGATCAGTGCATCCATAGAGAAATGTACGATATGTCCTTTATCCGTGCGGGTATGGCGCAGCTCGAACATCGGCCACTCACCAATGGTGTACACACGGTGGTCCAGTTCATCTCTCACCGATTTAAGGGCGAGTTCCAAGGCTTCCTCATCCATGCCGGTGAGGTCCTGACTGATCATCTGGTAGTGCGGCACTTCCTGGAGGACCCGCTGATATCCCTCCTGCTCAATAACCGCCCTCAACATAGGGTGACGCTCAATCAGCTGGTTCCAGGCTTCCTGCAAACCTTTTGGGTTTAATCCGGGATATTCCAGCTCCAGGTAGCCGTGACAGGCAACGCCACCATAGCCAAATGCATTTTGCCGCCCCAACAAATAGGCAGTCTGTACATCGGTTAAAGGGAAAGGCTCATGCCGATTTTCTGTGTCGGCCTCGACCACCACCCCCAAACCAGAGTCATTGTCAGCGCCTGATTGAGCAGCGTTTAATATTTCAATAATTTGTAACTTATGCTCCCGTAACCTTTGCTTGTGCTGCTCGGTCAGCAGGCCTTTGGCTGCGCGGAAACGCAATTGTTCAGACTCGGTCCAAAGTTCAACCCCAAGCCCTTGTAGTTCGTCGATCAGTTCCATAGCCGTCATGGGGTTAAAACTCCGTCCAATCGCTGAAAAATAATTTACTTATCAAATTCATATCACGCCCTCTTCCACCATATCCGCATCTATATCCACTGGCGGTTCCATTGTGCTTAGGGCACCGGCAACATCTGCCAGTCTCGGAGAGGCAAATAAACGTCTGAGGGGAAGGAGCAAACGGTGCTGCTGTTTTAGGCGGTCAATAAACCGGGTTGCCAATAAACTATCGCCACCCAATTCAAAGAAATTTTGATCGCGGTTAATCTTTGGCAAGCTGAGAAGCTCCTGCCAAATCTGCGCCACCAAGCGTTCGTTGTCTGTTACCAGTTCAGGGGCTTTCTGTTGTTCCGGCTTTTCTGCTGCATTTACTTGCTTTAAAACTAGAGCGCGATCCACTTTGCCATTTGCACTCAGGGGCATTTCCGGCAAAGTCACAACGAAATCCGGGACCATATAAGAAGGCAGCTGGGAGCGAAGGTATTCCCGTAGGTCGTCAGTATTAAAATCTGTTGGGCACTGGGGCCCGAGCACAACGGCAGCAACCAACTTTTGTGCATTAACCAGCACCAAGGCCTGCTGCACAAACACTTGGCGAGTAAGTACGCTTTCGATTTCACCCAACTCAATACGATGGCCACGCACTTTGACCTGGCTATCGGCACGTCCCAAAAATTCCAGGCAGGCATTCGGCCAATAGCGCCCAAGATCCCCTGTGCGATACCAGCGCTCACCATTGACAGTGACAAAGCGCGTTTCGGTTAACTCGGGAGCCGCGCGATAGCCCATGGCGACTCCGTCACCGCCAATCCACAGCTCACCCGTTGTCCAGTCAGGGCAGTCGCGCCTCTGGGTATCCATTACCCTGAATTTCTGGTTAGCCAGGGGGTATCCGTAGGGGATCGAGTGCCAGCTTGGGTCAACGTCTATAACTTCAAAACTGTTGGACCAAATAGAAGCTTCCGTGGCGCCCCCCAGTGCGATAAAACGGCAATCGGGCTGTATTTGTTTTAATCGCTGGGGTAAATCCAGGCCAATCCAATCGCCGGAATTTAATACCAAACGCAAATTGCCAGGCGGTGTACCGGCACCGACAGTGAGTAACATGTCCAGTAGTGCCGGTACCGTATTCCAGATGGTGACGCCGTAGTGACATACCCATTGATGCCAGCGCTCGGCATCCCGTCGGTCCTCTTCTTCAATCAATACCAGCGCACCACCGACCGATAGCAGTCCGAAAATATCGTAAACAGAGAGGTCAAAATCCAGGGCTGAAATGGCCAGTACACGATCATTTTCATCAACAGAGAAACGTTCGTTGATATCCGCAATGGTATTCCAGGCGGCACCATGACTAATTTCGACGCCCTTGGGTTCACCTGTGGAGCCGGAAGTGAAAATGATATAAGCCAGTTGCTCAGCTTCTGTTGCAATAGGCTCATCTATAGGAGCGAACTGTTCGGCCTGTTGAATTGCACTTTGGTCGAGCACCACTTTTACATCGGCACGGCGCAACATTGACTCACGCCTCGCCTGCGGTTGATCGATACCGACAGGTAAATAAGTGGCTCCCGCTGCGAGTACGCCCAAAACAGCGGCAATCTGGTCGGGTCCTTTCGGCAGGTTAACGGCCACCACCTCGGCAGGTGAAACCTGGCTTTCCAATAACCAGGCAGCGATACGCAAAGCACGTTCTGCCAGAACGCCATAACTCAGAGAATTATCGTCTCCCCAATATAAGGCGATATTGTCGGGATTTGCTTTTGCCCGCTGGAAAAATCGCTGCGACAAATTATCCGTTGGGTCAATTGCGGTACGCTTTTCAAGCTGGGTTCTCAGTTCCCGTTGAGCCTTGGGTAATAAATCAGGCGGTGTGGAATCCCATTCAGCGTCACCCGCCCATTGGAGTAAGCCGATATAGGCCTGGAACATTTCCGCGCACATCCCCTCAGGGAAAAGCGCTTCGACCACATCCCAATTTAAGAAAACGCCTCCCTCGACTTCGACCACCTGGTGATCCAACCAGACTTGCGGCGTTTGTGTCAGGGCCCAGATGGGTTCCCGCAGAGGCCCATCCTCCGGTGCCGCTGTGCCACCGGGAATACCCAGTGCACTGGTGAAAACCACGGGCATTGTGGCTTCCGCGTCGCTCTGCCGGCGGGCTAATTCCCGCATCAGGCTTACACTGGAAATTTCGCGATGTTCCAGGGCCGCGCCAACTTCCCCTTGTATTTTTCGCGCTCTTGCCAACCAACTGTCGCTGGCTTCTGGCCAGTAACCCACCAGGGTCAAAGAGGTAAAGTCGCCCATTACCCGATAAATATCCGGGTGAACCTCACGGCGGTCGAATAAGGTAAGGTTCAGGCTCAAATCAGGGCGACTGCTCCAGCGGCTAAGCACTTCGGCAAATGCAGTTAGAAGCAGACTCGAAGGCGTGATTCCCTGTTCAGCAGCACGTGCAACCAGGCTTTGCCAGGTACTCTTGTCGATATGCTGTTGATGACGCACGAAATGCGGCCGTTCAATGGATGCCGGCTCCCGAATAATGGGTAATTGGGGCGCGGGGGGTAGCTCTGATAATTTGTGCTGCCAAAATGTTTTTGCGGCAGCCAGGGGACCTTCTTCAAGATCACTATCAAATACCGCGGTAGTTTGCGGCAACACATTGCGCACATAGTCGCGGAAAGATAGATCGATTGCAGGTAGATCAGTTTCAGGGCTCTGATAGAGGATATTTAACTCTCGGTAAAACAGCAGAATACTGAAAGCGTCGAGAATTAAATTATCCAACCCGATAGCCAATCGGGTATTGCGCTCACAGCGCACTGCACGGACATCAAACAGCGGCCATCGGCTTGGCTCAAACACCTGCTGCGCATATTCCTGCCGCAGTTCCGCTAAAGCAGAAGTCGGATCACTGTCTATCTCTGTAACATTGATGGAAAATCTCGGCACATCCGTAAGGATGCGCTGTCGCCCCTCACTGTCGAATACAGCCCGCAGCATCTCATGCCGGGCAATCATGTCGTTCAGCGCAGATTCCAAACGCTCCAGATCGAGATCAACAACGTCATATTCGCGATAAAAATGACAACCAATGCCACCCAAAACAAATTCTGGGTCCCTTCCCAGCCAATAGGCCCGTTGAACCTCAGTAGGTTCAAAAAGCTCGTGGCGATTGGCCGTATCCGATTGCCAAGGCGTAGTGGCAATTTCGGTGGCGCTGTTATTCTGCTCTGGGTTCTCAGCAGGGTCTTGAGCTAATGTCGCAGCAAAGGCGGCCAGGCTTGGCTGGCTAAACAATTCCGACAGTGTGACACCTTCAAAACCAAACTCACGCAGATCTCGCACAACACGGGTTGCTAACAGGGAGTCTCCACCGAGTGCGAAGAAGTTGTCGTCCCGGGCGATATCAGCAACATTGAGGAATTTACTCCAGGCGGCAGCCACCTGCTGCTCTAATTTACCTTGCGGCGGGTTCTGCTTTGCCTGATGCTGCGCTAGGGATTCATCGGCAAGCTGCTGCAAACTACCGCGATCAATTTTGCCATTGGCGGTAAGGGGGATCTCAGTGAGACAGCAAAGC
The DNA here is from genome assembly GCF_052466985.1 of Microbulbifer maximicatervae (SeqCode). Lineage (NCBI taxonomy): Bacteria > Pseudomonadati > Pseudomonadota > Gammaproteobacteria > Cellvibrionales > Microbulbiferaceae > Microbulbifer > Microbulbifer maximicatervae (SeqCode). The sequence continues at coordinate 1,106,611 of NZ_CP174298.1, read as the reverse complement.
TCACTGGGAAGCATGGCGCTGGTCAATCGCTGGGTCAGGAATTCCCGCAAGTCGCTCAAGGGTTCCTGCAATTGCTGCAAATCAACAAAGCACTTTTCTGAAGCGGTGCTGGATTTCGCCACTTTGGGCTCTGGAACTACAACCGCAACCACACCTCGCTGGGTCAGCAGAGCGACCGCTTGCGCAATCGCATTGTGCGCAGTCAGCGCGGCTTCAATCTCACCGAGTTCGATGCGGTGTCCACGCACTTTGATCTGGTTATCGGCGCGGCCCAAAAATTCCAGACAACCATTTGGCCAGTAGCGACCCAAGTCTCCGGTGCGGTACCAGCGCTCGCCTTCGTCTGTCACAAAACGGGCTGCGGTGATACCGGGAGCACCGCGATACCCCAAAGCAACGCCAGCACCACCGATCCACAACTCCCCTGTCACCCAGTTGGGGCAATCGCGCCCCAAGGCATCCACCACTCTGAATTGCTGGTTGGCTAAGGGGTAACCATAGGGAATAGATCGCCAAGAGGAATCAACTTCTTTGACTTCAAAACTGTTCGACCAGATAGAAGCTTCAGTGGCGCCACCCAAAGCGATAAAGCGGCAACCGGGGTTTACTCGTTTTAACCGTTCCGGCAGGTCGAGGCTGATCCAGTCTCCGGAATTTAATACCAGGCGCAGCTCTCCCGCTGGAGTATCACCACCGGTGGTTAATAGCATATCCAAAAGGGCCGGTACTGTATTCCAAACAGTAACGTTATGTTGACACACCAGCTGGTGCCAGCGCTCTGCATCCCGCCGAGATTCCTCTTCAACCAATACCAGTGCACCACCTGCGGACAGCAGCCCAAAAATATCGTAAACGGAAAGGTCAAAATCCAATGCCGATACGGCCAGCACGCGATCATTTTCATTAACCGAAAAGCGCGCGTTAATGTCCGCTATGGTGTTCCAGGCACTCCCGTGACTAATTTCGACGCCCTTAGGTTCACCGGTAGAGCCAGAGGTAAAAATGGTATAGGCGAGATCTTTTGCCTCTCCCACAACAGGCTTGGATAAAGGCGCGACACCAGAGAGCACAGACAAGTTATCTATAACCAGCTTGGCTCCAGCAAGTTTGAGTACGCGCTCTCTACGCAACGGTGGCTGGTCTATACCCAGTGGCAGATAAACCGCTCCTGCCGCTAATACGCCCAAGGCTGCAATAATCTGCTCCGGCCCCTTGGGTAATAAAATACCGACCAAATCACCGGGCTCAACACTTTGAAGCTGTAAATACGCGGCCATCGCCAAAGCACTGTGGGCCAACTCCCCGTAACGGATTTGTTCACCGTTCCAATAGAGAGCCACTGCTTCCGGGCAGTTTTTGGCATTGCTAAAAAAATGTTCGTGTAATTGGTGAGACTGGTATGGCTTGGCTGTGGAATTAACCTGCTGGCGCTGGTGCTTTTGCTCCGCTGGTAGCAGCGATGGTATGGGCTGGGCCCAAAATTCCGGGCTACCGATCAGGCATTCCAGTAACTGCGTAAAGGCCGCAAACATGCCATCCAGGACGCCGGGAGCAAAAGCAGCTTCCCGCGCATCCCAGTTTACGGACAGGCCGCCTTTGAGCTCCATAACCTGTACGTCCAGCCACACTTGTGGCCCTTGGGAGATAATCCAATTGACATCTCCGAAGGCGCTGCGAACTGACTCGCCAAATAATTCTCCCAACCCAAGCGCACTGGTAAAGACGACCGGCGCAAACACTGTTTGTCCCTGTTGTCTGCTAAGGTCACGCAGCACCTCTACGCCGGAATAACTCCCGTGCGCCACATCCTGACGGAAGTTATGTTGCAAACGCTGTGCGCGCTCAACAAAGGTTCCACTCTGGCTGCCCTGCCAGGCAAGCAAGATCGAAGAAGTAAAGTCTCCCACCAGGGAGTTGACATCCCGGTGCAGGGATTCCCGGTCGAACAGGGGGAGATTCAGCAGGAAGTCTGATTCTTCGCTATAGACCGTAAGCACTTCAGCAAGCGCCGCTGCCAGGGTCATGGACAAAGTAATACCGTGACGGCTCGCAAATTCCGCTAGCTGGTTTTTCTGGTAAGCAGACAGACTATAGTGGCGACGAACAACTCGACGAGTGTCTTTGGACTCAGCACCTATTGCGGTTGGCAACTGAGGGGCACCGGGCAAATCTGCCAGGCGACCCTGCCAGTGTTCTTTGGCCTGCTGCTTCTCAGCTCGGCGCTCTTCCTTTGAGTGAAGAGCGCTGCGGTCAGCCTGGTAGCGCGGATAACTGTAATTAAGCGGTACCAGAGACTGCTCTGGTTCCAGGTAAAGCTTGGCCAGGTCATTCAGTAACACACGCAGACTAAAGGCATCTGCAGCTACCATATCCAGATTAATATGCAGGCGTGTGCCGCCAGCTTTTAATTCCGCAGGTAACAATGAGAGCTGTACATCAAAAACCTCGCCCTGCGATATATCCAGCTGCCGATGGGAGAGTTGCTCCCTAACAGCGATAAGACTCTGCTCCGCTTCTGCGGCAGCCTGATGCCTGAAATCATGAACCTTTAAACCGGGCCAGCTCACTTCTGTGGGAATCTGCTGTCGACCATCATCGAGGATTTGAACACGCAGCATCCCATGCCGCTCGAATAGGGAGCGCACAGCCTGTTCCAGTTGCTCAGGTACTACATCCTGGCCATCAAACTCATGATAAAAATGTGCGGCTACACCCCCTAAATATTGGTTCGGGTCTCGTCCAATCCAATAGGCATGTTGCATCGGTGCCAAATCAAAGGGAGTGCCTTCATCAAAGACTCCCTGCACAGATAAATGTTCACTGGTACTTTCTTCAGTTCCAGTAGCCAACTGAGGTAGAGAAAGCCAGGCTTCCAATTGAGGCACTGCAATAAGATCAGCAAATTTTACTTTGATCTTTTTCTGCCTTAATTGACCAGCTATCTTCATGATTTGTACTGAGTTAAGCCCCAGTGCAATTAAGTCAGCTTGCGGATGAATGCCATTAATATCGGCATCAATAGCCTGACAAACTAAATCCTTTAACAAACTGGCCGGACTGATTGGCTCTGATTTATTCTGCGGCTTCGGCGACAAGAGATACGCTCCTTATTGCGTCTCGGATAACACGCATTTTGATACAACTTTCACGATACTCGTGGGCAGGAAGGGAAGCCTCAACCAGGCCACAACCGGCAAATAGTGTTACCTTGCCCGGAGTAGTAAGTGCAGAGCGCAGCGCAACAGCAAACTCCCCTTCCCCCTCGGCATTGAGCCAACCAACAGGTCCGGCATACCAACCGCGATCCAGGTCTTCATTTTCACGGATATACTTCAGTGCTTTTTTCCTCGGCAGGCCTCCCACCGCAGCACTTGGGTGTAAATCCGATAAGATATCCAACAGATTTACACCATCTTTCACCAAGCCCTCTAGAGGCGTCAGCAAATGCTGAATTTGCTTTAATTTACAGAGTTGGGGCGGTTCAGGTTCCGCTACGCTGTGGCAGTATTTGCGCAAAATAGAAAGGAGATGTTGGACAACCAGGTCGTGTTCAAATCGGTCCTTCTCGCTGTCAAGCAGAGATATCCCCAATTTATAATCAGTTGCCGGGTCTTTTCCCCGAGGTGCGCTACCGGCCAAAGCAACGGTACTGATACGCCCGTCTTTGCCAGCCGCTAAGCGCTCAGGCGAAGCCCCAAGAAAGCAACTTTTTCCGCGGGAAAAGGCAAATAAATAGGCATCGGGGTAAGATTCTTGTAAATATCCGAGAATACTTCCCGGGCAGCAATCCGCGCTCAGTGATTCAGAACGAGCGAGAACTACTTTTTGGAATTCGTTGCGCTTGATTGATTCGACCGCGCCTACTACACGCTGCTGCCAAGCCATCTGGCCTGCATAATTTTGGCTAAAATCAGACTCCACCGAAAACAAATTGTCATTCGCAGAAAGGTCAGAGCTACGAGACAAAATATGCTGCCACCGCGCCTTCACCCGCTCCGCAGTCTGATTGCATTCTGTTTGATCGGTAACGATAAAATTCATTACCAGATAACTGCGATCCCCTTCACAGTAAAGGGCCAACTCGGGCAACGTAAGCGCCCCTGCGGGAAAGTCTTGCCACAAGGATGAGGAATCTTTTTGGCTATCAAAAGCAAACCCACCACACAAAACCGGCCGATGCCCCCCGCTTACCACAGCGGAGGACATCAATTTTTGCCAATTGGCTTGGATTTCAGACCAAGATTCCCCTGGAGCACAACTAAATTCGCAGGCAGAGCCAAAGGTCACAGCATATTCATCTCTAGAGGGCACACCCCACAGAGACGCGAGCCTTTCGTGCTGATAGCCGGTGGCAAACAACCCTATTGGGTTGCGTCTATGACATGGAGATGAAAACGATGCCAGAACCTCTGGCTGTCCCTGGCTTACCCTGGACTTGGCTTCCTGCAAACAGGCTTCCAGGCCAGCATATTTAGATCGGCCCTTCATACACCTTCCTCAACGGGCAAGCCGCGCTCAGCGCGCCAATGCAGCTTTTGCTGATTGATAAACCAGTGAATAATCCCGGTAAAAAGCTGCTCTATATAATCTGCGCAAAGTTGTTCTTTCTCAGCCCAACGACGGCGGTCAATCAACATATCCGCAACCCGGTCTGGAGCAGGAATACTCGTTTCATCCGGCTTGAACTGGGCTGCTGACAAAACATACCCCATACGCCGCTGCAACAGCCTGATGATCTCGCGATCAATGGAATCGATACCTTGGCGGATCTCATTCAGATTTTCACACTCCATTGGTAGCTTCGTTGCTTGCATAGAAACTCCATCACCTAAGCAGTTCATCTTCCCATCAATAATGAAACGTTATAACATATCATTTGCGAAATCAACGGGATGTTTGTTTTGGATTTGGGCGTCAGGGTGGAGAGAGAGTGTGCTACTTGTTACTAAAGAGAAATAATTCGAACATCATTAAAAATAACGATCCCGGATTAATCGAAGTAGAGATCCGCTATCTATTGAACAATGGAGAATATAGAGCCGCTCAACAGCCCTATTCTCCCAACAATTAATTTCGATAGCGTTACAAGAAACAGAAATATTTTATACGGCCAACATAACTTCACATACAGTTAGGCCAAGCGGAGCTTCTGAACAATATGGCCAACCACCAGATCGGGGCAATCTGACAGATAAAAATGGTTACCTGCGTATTCATTCAATTGGAACTCACCATTGGTCCACTGCTGCCAACCCTGAGCTTCAACGGTACTCAACTCAGGATCATCCCGTCCTAGCATCGCGGTGATGGGGCAATCTAGAAGTTGGTCCGAGGACATATTGCTGGTTTCGATCAATCGATAATCCTGGCGTATAGCAGGAAGTAGTAGAGCCCTTAACTCAGGAATTTCCAATAACTCAGGAGAGGTGCCGCCAAGCTCAATGAGTTGTTGGCACAGAGATTCATCACTTAACTGGTGTATGTTTCCACTATTTTGAAATTGTGGCGCTTCGCGCGCAGAGACAAATATGTGTTCAGGACCGTGCAATTTTTCGCGATACAAGGAGAGAGCCAATTCATGAGCAACTGTAGCTCCCATACTGTGCCCAAATACTGCCCAGGGTTTATCGATGACAGGTTTGATAGCCCTACTTAACAAAGCAATTAAAGTTTGCATATCTGCGGGCATAGCTTCATTACAGCGTTGCTCCCTACCCGGTAAACATACGAGAACCAATTCTATGGAATCTGGCAATAATTTCGCCCAGGGCCGGTAAAGTGATGCTGTACCACCAGCATGAGGCAAACACAAAAGTCGGATAGCCGCTTTAGGTTGAGGGCGAGGGATTTGTAGCCAAGCGCCGGACATAGATTTATCTCAATAAGAAATTTGAAGCCGTGAATACTAACTGTTAATTCTTAATTTAGAAATCTGAAGAAGATTCAAAAAATCACCCGCCTGCTCCACTCAAACATTTCAAGAGACCAGCATGGAAAATAATTTACTTAATGGCTACACGCCTCACCCAAAGGAACTAGAGGCTTTCTATCAGCAACAAGGAATTTGGGATAACCAACCTATTTGGGAGCTGATCACGCGTAATGCGAAAAACTTTCCCAATCGATGCGCAGTTCGGGACCTATCGGATCAATTAACTTACGCAGAATTAGTTAACGAGGCCGATAGTATTGCCGCAGGCCTGGTGGAACAAGGCTACAAAGCTGGGGAGCGGGCAATACTCCAGTGGAGCAATCAAGTCAGTTTCATCACAGCCCTACTCGGTTTATTTCGAGCGGGAATGGTTCCTGTATTAGCTTTGCCAGCACATCGCCAAAATGAAATATGCCATTTTGCACAAGTCTCGGGTGCCAGTATCTATATCACTTCAGGAGCTGAAACTGATGGAAGTCGCCCCAGCATGATAGAACAAATTGCTTCGCAATCTCCGACCTTGCGAGGCATATACAGCTCAGATGAAAATGACACATTCCGCCCCCTGCCCAGAAGAGAATGCCAAGGTTTCACCCCTGTTCCAGTAGACCCCAACGCCCCAGCTCTATTCCTCGTTTCCGGTGGCACTACAGGACTTCCGAAACTTATTCCACGCACCCACAATGACTATCGCTACAACATTACCTGCGCCACGGCTGCTTGTAATTTAGGAAAAGATGAAATCTATCTGGCAGTACTCCCCGCCGCCCATAATTTTCCACTGGGTTGCCCCGGCATTCTGGGCACGCTATCCATGGGTGGGCAAGTCATATTCACCAAAGATGCAAGCCCGGACTACTGCTTCGAGCTGATAGAGCGCTACGGCGTAACCGCCACAGCCCTGGTCCCAGCACTGGCTCAAGTCTGGACTGCAGCGACAGAATGGGAAGATGCTGATTTAAGCTCTCTCCGCTTACTTCAAGTTGGTGGCTCAAAGCTGAGTCCAACTGACGCCAATGCTGCGATAGATGCTTTTCCCGGTGCACTACAGCAGGTATTCGGTATGGCCGAAGGGTTGATTTGTTACACCCATCGCGAAGATAACAATGAAACCATCACCAATACTCAAGGAAGACCTATGAGTTCCCTCGATACTCTAAAAGTGGTTGATGAGTACGGGCAGGAAGTGAAAGCCGGAGAAGAAGGAGAACTGCTTACTCGCGGCCCCTATACACTGAGAGGCTATTACCGTGCAGAAGAACATAACCGACGCGCTTTTACCCCAGATGGATTCTATTGCAGCGGGGATCGTGTACGCATTCTGGACAATGGCAATATTGTAGTTACTGGACGACTAAAAGATGTTGTAAATCGGGGCGGGGAAACATTTGCATGTGACGAAATTGAAGAGCATCTACTCGCCCACCCCAGCATCCAACAAGCAGCTATCATTGCTTTGCCAGACCAAGAGATGGGAGAGCAAGTTGGAGCGACTATCGTATGTACGGATAAAGCGCCAAGCTTGCAAACGTTGAGCGACTTCTTAACCGAAAGGGGCCTGGCCAGCTTTAAGCTACCTGAGCAGCTTAAAGTGTTATCTCGTCTGCCGGTTACCGCAGTCGGGAAAGTTGATAAGAGGAAGCTCTTAGATCTTATCGATTAGTACTATTTGAGAGATTGAGCACCCATATTCATGAAAGTATGGCTTTAACCCATACTTTCATTTTAAATGAACAAGAAGTATAAATCAGAATATAAAGGATATACCAACTTGCAACACATTAAGGTTCCTTAAATCAAATTCTATATGGTCAAAGTCATTTATATAATACTCCCCCACCTTACCAACATTATGCAGCATGTATTCGGCACTTATACGGAAAGAGTTATTAAAGTTGTATCGCGCACCTAGACCTACATGGAAATAGCTTTTACTGAATTCATTTGACCCATAATAGTTACCACCAGCGTAAAATTCATCCATGGTATATGACCAGTCCAGCTCCGCAAAACTATAGCCCAACAACAAATACATACAGGACCTGTCGCAATACCAAGATAAATCCAAAGTTCCTGTAATTGAAAATACATCCAAGCGATGTTTCTGATTGACCTGGTATCGCTCAATAACTGTAACTTCGTCATCAATATAATCGATATTTTCTATCGATGTCGATCGCCCTAAATTTGTTCTGCCATAGCTAAAGCGAAGTTCAAACGGGTAGCCATTGAAGTCGATCCCGATATCGACGCTGCCCCAAGGCTCACTTCCTGAACTTGAGGTTTTGTAGTAACTATATTCGTAAAAATAATCGTAGTAGTAGTATGGGTCATAAAGTACCCCTACAGTACGATAATCCTGCTTAACCTCCAGCCTATTAACTCCACCATTTAGTGAAACATATGGACGAAACCCCCACGGGTTTTCTAGACCGCTATAGTCAGCGGCTATAGCCTCCATGGAAAAAATAAGTGCTCCCAAAATGACAGCTGAGTGCAGGCGCATAGTAACCTCCTTGTCGCTTCACACAACTCAAAACCCACACAGAATCCAATACAGAGATTTATCGATATGATTAATAGTCCTCTACGGCGGAACAAGACACTATTTGTCAACACTCTCATCCTAATATCGATAAATGGCTTTCTTGTGCAATAAAAGTAATGGATTCAAAGTAATGGATTCAAAGTAAATCTATACTCCTATGAATTTAAAAGTAGCAGTAACTCCAAACTTCCAGAGCTCAATTTACTGCCAGGGTACCGAAAGGTGTTAGCAATGTGATGAACGGGTATAAACCAACAATATAAGAGCGTAGCGGTTAAATTTATACACCCCGTTTAAACACGCTGAGTTTCGATATAAACCACAATCAAAACTGACACTCTAATAGTACCGATACTTTTATATCGGACAACTCAAGAGGGAAGGCTGAAAATCAGGACACTCCGCGACCACTTATCTTTTCATGTCATTTGGCCAGCTATTTAGCACAGAGTTACACTCTATAATTAAGGTACAACTCAATAAATTCCTACACGTTACATCTTAGCAGGTGCTCTATACACTTCAATTTCGCCCTCAGACATGTCGCCAAATTGAGACGACAGATAAGCTCCTGTTTTAACACATAGAATTACCAATATAGGAAGGAGAGGGATTACAATTAAAACGGGAAAAGCTTTTAGCGTATCCATATCGGCGTTAATAAATAAAAACACAATAGGTATCACCGTTAGCAACCCGCACCAAAAAACTCGATATGCCGGCATAACATTTGCCTCAGCATCAAGATTTTTTGTGACAACCCCGGTCAATGAATATGAAGTTGCATCCAAGGTTGTCACGCAAAACAGTATCATTGACAGTAGAAAAATGGCTATCGCCAACTCAGGAAGCGGCAATTGACTTAAAATATCATGGGCGAGACGTAGAGGCTCTCCACTGGAAAGCTCTTGCACTGCATTAACAGCCCCTTGGTTCATAAGATCTACAGCGTAAGTTCCCGCTATCCCAAAGATAAATGCGCTACTAAGCCCTCCTCCAAGGATCAAAGTTAAAATCACATCTCTCAGACGGTGCCCCTGAGAAATTTTTGTAACAAACACACCTACACCCGGCGAATAGGATATCCAGGTTGCCCAAAAGAAAATTGTCCAATACTGAGGAAAATGAGTACTTCCATATGGGTCTGTACTCAAGGACATACGGAAATATTCAGAAAACAATATCCCCAAACTATTCGTTACATTATTTGCAACAAGAGCACTTGGCCCAACAATAAACGTATATAAAAGTAGGAATATTGCTATATAGATGGTCCACCCAGATATACGTGACATCCCCTTCTCAATGCCAATAAATGACGACAATGAGAAAAGGAGAGACAAACCTATGATAATGGCTATTCCTGTAGAAAGACTATCCGGAATACCCGTTAAGGCGCTGACATTATACGAAATCATTGGAATCGCAAGGCCAAGGGTTAATGTCGTAGCCGAAAGCGTGGTCACAATGAACAATAAATCTACGCCTTTTTTCAACCACTCAGGCATACGATCATCAAGCATATTATTTAATACAGAGGACAACTTAAGGGTTCGATTCTTTTTAATATGAAAACTCACAGAAAAAGGGATCGCCACCATCAAATTGATAACCCATCCTGCCGACCCCCAGTGGAAAATGTTGAAAGCCGTTGCGTACTCCATCTTAATTGATTCGGCAGAAATACCGAACTGGGGGTCCATATAGTAATGAATTACTTCAATATATGCCCAATACATCGTCGAAGCTCCCATACCTGCACAGAGAGCCATAGAAAAAAGCTGAACAAGAGAATACTTTGCCTTCCCCTCTCCCAAACGAAGCTTGCCATATTTTGAAAAGGCTAAAAACAAAAGGGCCAAGGTCCCTAAAAGGGTATACCAAAGAAATATTGCCCCTAAGTCTATTATAGTTAGAGCTAACATTTCTTTCATAAAGTCCTTGGTACCTTCAGGATAAATAACTGCAACAACACCAAGAAGTAAAACCAAAAAGAAACTAACCAGTGTTAACTTCTTATCCATGATATATTTCTTGGCATCCGATTCCTGCATAGTCTAGATCACCCTACTCAAACACATATTGACAAAAACAGTTATCCTTTACCTTTTCCCAATCCATGGCTATTCCCAACCCATTTCCCTGAGGGGCATGGACATAACCCTCCTTATCGGTTCGAATAGACACCTTGCTCGCAAGCTCAAAACCTTCATAAGGGAAAAACTGCTCAAAATAATTGCAATTTTTATGTGCAAGGGCAACGTGTAGGTTCGCAGCTTGTGTAAGCGTAAATCCCATACTTTGTATCTCTAACGTTTTACCAAACCCTTCCGCAATGGCAAAACATTTATTTAAAGGCGTAATTCCTCCACAAACAGTGGCATCTAGGTGAACACTAGTCCAGGTATCCAAGTTCAACGCATTGGTTATCTCATGTAGTGTTAACAAGGAATTACTATCACTTAATATTCGTAAATCGAATTTATTAACAAGATCTTGATAAGTCCTACAATCAGAATCTGGAACTGGAGCTTCAAACCACTCCCAGTTGTTTTCACTCAACCACTTGGCCATGCCCATAGCTTCAGCAGGAGTATATAGAGAGGCTGTATCCAGCATGAAACGCACACACTTCCCTTCAAAACGTGCTTGAATTGCTGAAACTAATTCCATATCTCTCTCATATATACAAGAGCAATGAAATTTTATTGCTGTAAACCCCTCCGCTATACAATCTTCGATATATGTTTCGTATTCCTCCACAGTGTCAAACATAGGAGAGGATGCATAAGATTGTATTTTTGAGCGTGCCCCACCTAAAAGTTCATAAATCGGCATCTCAGCCTTTTTGCCTTTTATGTCCCATGCAGCAATATCAAAAGGCGATTTAGCAGGCAACCCGCCCCAAGTACACCGTTCCATTAACCAGTTATATAATTCCTCTGTCCTCAATGGGTTTCTACCCAAAATACCAGGTGCAATTGTGCGCATGGATTCAATAATACATCGATCAAAACCGTTCTCAGTATAACTCAATGTCGCACCAATACCTTCGATACCATTACTGGTTATAATGCGAATAACGTTGTTGGTGTATAACAATGGAGTTTGATTAGCAGTCCAACAAATTGGCGGCGCATTTTTATCGGCTATCGCATATAGCTCCACCCTGCTGATATGAAAACGATCCATATTCACATCCTTAAAAGCTATTAACTGGATCTCAAGGAGTCTAGTTCGCAATGCCCAGTTGTGCGTTGGTGGCACATACTTAGACTTACTACTAGGTAAAAACTATTCTTCGGATCGGGATACTATTGTCAGCCAAACCTATAAGGAATAATTAAACACTCAATGTCCGCCGTAACTTCAATAGATCCTAATAACCAATGCAAACTTCGTACTCTCTTTTCCCACATCAGATTTACACAGTGATCTATAAACTAATACCTACTTGTAACTAAGTGGCAAAACTTGGCTGGCCATCAATTTTATTTGCGCAAATCAGGTATATCATGATGCTCCCTCTCCACGGAAAGCGTATCCTTTCATTCGAAACCTGGGGCGCAGGTTCCTTTCATGGCACTTTACTAGCGTTTCTGGGCGCAGAAGTAGTCAATATTGAAGATCCCAAACAAGGTGGGAATCCACTTAGAAAAATGGGATCTATCTATCTTGATGAAGCTCGCGAAGACAATGAGACAAGTGAATCGACGCTCCACAACAAGAAGAGCTTGGCCCTGGATATCAGGGATCCCACTGGCAGGGAGGTATTCTTGAAGCTTGTGAATAGCTCACATGCTGTTATCGACAACTTTCGAGGTTCTTTGCCCGAAGAGTTAGGCGTTACCTATGCTGATCTCAAAGTGGCGAACCCCAAGATAGTTTGTACTCATCTCTCAGGGTATGGCAGAGACAACAATAGAAAACACTGGCCAGGATATGATTTCCTTATGCAGGCAGAAACTGGTTGGATGTCAGTGACTGGGGAACCAGGGTCAATCCCAACCAAAGTTGGCGTGTCAGTAGTGGATCTCCTGGGGAGTGTCTATTCAGCCCTCTGTACCGTTTCAGGGTTACTGCGGACCGAAGTCACAGGAAAAGGCGGTGATTTTGACACTAACTTATTCGATATAGCGCTAAATTGCCTCTGCTACCAAGGGTTATGGTTTCTCAACGAGGGGATAGTTCCAGGGAAGCAACCTCGCTCAGCCCACGCATCCCAAGCACCTTGCCAATTAGTAAAGACAGCAGATGGTTGGTTTTATGTGGCCTGTCTAACCCAGAAATTCTGGGAATTGCTTTGTCACGAACTAGGCTCCGACATTTTACAAGCTGATGCCCGCTTTTTGACCAATGAGAACAGGATGCAAAACAGGGAGCAACTGACAGAAGCTCTAGACCAGCACTTCCAGAAGAGAGCAACGAAAGAATGGTGCGCTCAAATGGAGGGTAAAATCCCCTGTGCCCCGGTCTATGATATCGCTGAGGCGCTTAACAACCCCTATGTCCGAGATAACGACAAGACTGTATCGATTCCCTATACACGCAGTAAAAGCCGCGACTCAATACAATATATAAACGCCCCCTTCTCTATTCCCGACACTCCTCCAGTGCCTTTTCAGCAAGCACCACTTTACGGAGAGAACACTCGAGAGATCCTTGGTGATTTGGGTATCCCACAAGGTGAAGTGGAGTCCCTGGCAAAAGCTGGCGTGATCTATTGCTGCTGAAATGCATCGGTACTGATGAGGATAACTCCCAATTGACCAGACCACTCTCTACCTAGGCGCCCTGTTACTACAATTTCCTCAGTTCCATCCGATACCTCACAACCCCAGGAAGACGGGATTGAACGGAAGCTACCTTAACGCTATGAACATCGGCCACCTGGATTGGAATGCCATTCTCGCCCACGCCCGCAGTCTTTCACCTTACGGTGGACCAGATATACCTGTTTCTGCCGTCTGTCTCGATGACATCCCCGTTAGTGGCCCCGCTGAACTTAAACATATCAGCCAATATGCCGCGCAGGAACACGGAGCCATTATCATGTCCAGCGGCGGCACAACTGGAAAGCCAAAGCTGGCCTATACACCTTATCACCAGGCAACTCAAAGACTGCTGAAGGAGTGGCGCCCGCTCAGCTCTCAAAGTGTTCTTCTTAATCTCTTTAATCCAGGGCGGCTATGGGGTGCACACTACTTTATTCAAACACTGGCAGAGGCTTCCAAATGCACCATTGCACCTACAGGCCCCTTTATACCTGGTGAGGTGGAGAATTGGCTAGAACTTCTACATAACATCAATGTGGACTCACTCGCTGGCGCACCCACGGGACTGGCAGATTTTGCCGAAGGTATACTAAATTCAGGCAGCCAACTCCCAATAGAGACAATTATCTGGATGGGGGAACCTTGGACCAAAGCAAAGCTGAAGGTCATACGTGAGGCTTTCCCTAATGCTGGGCTGTGGTGCGACTATGGATCGGTAGAAACCAATAGCATTGCTGTCAATTCCCCTGAGTGTGATTTGAACATCTATCACCTTTTAGCGGACCAATTGATTGAAACTGACGATCAAGGCGCCCTGCTTACCCGGGTAGGTACAGGGTGGACGGTACCGATAGTGCGTTACCGGTTAGGTGACCTAATCCAAAAAGCAACTTGTCCCTGTGGTCGTCCTAATGGCCTATCTATTCAGGGGAGAGCAGATGACAATGTCGATTTATGCAGCGCCCTTCTGGACCTCAATAAGATCATAGAACTCACCTATGAATGTGAAGGCGTCGAAGAAGTTCAACTACTTCTCAGCGGCGACACCCAAACAAAAAAGTCTGCCGATTCAATTGTCGTTCAGTTCACAGGCACGGCAAGTGCCAACAGTATCTGTGAGCATATTTTGAACAACATTCACAACCTAGCCTCTGTTGTCAGACAGTACCCTCAGTCCTTCACAGTACAAAAAGCCGAGCGACTTAAGCGTATCGAACGCACCAACAAAGTTCCCCGGGTTATTTGGAGAATGAGCGATGGGAAATAGCGGTAGAACTCAAAGCATAACTCCCCCTAGCGCATCCGACGGCCCTATGTGGGACCGTCTTATGGGAAACTATAATTTTGCCTGCCTGATGGTTTCTGCAAGGTTGGATATCACCGGGCTAATTGAACGCGGTTACGATTCCTGCGAAGCACTCAGTAAGGAATTGCAGCTCAGCAATAAAGGAATGGGTTTCTTTCTGCTGATTCTGAGTCATTTGGGGTATATCTGCTTCGACAAACAACAAGTGAAAAATACAGAGCTGGGAAAATGCTACCTCTCCAAAAGTAGTCACTACTATTGGGGGGAAGTCTTACTCGATCCTTTTCAAATCTATGACATCAATCACCTGGATAAAAAGATACTCACCAGCTTACAAAGAGAATATGAGCTGGAATGTAAAGGTCGCTCTGTAACCGACATGTGGCAAAAAAATGACATGGACGATGACTCAGCAGCAGCTTTTACTCATCTGATGCATTCGCAGGGGTTTGCCTCCGCAGTTGAGGCTGCTTCCTGCGGTATTTTTGAAAACGCTCAAACCCTACTCGATGCCGGTGGAGGCTCTGGAACCATTGCTCTCGCCTTCTGCGATACCTATCCTGAGCGCAATGCGCTGCTCTTCGACCTGCCGCCGGTTTGCGATATAGCAGCAATGTATATAAATAAGTTCAAGAAAGACCAGCAAATCCAGATAGTTAAAGGGGATTTCTTTAGAGACCCATGGCCTGAGGGGTTCGATGGCATTTGCTTTAGCAATGTGTTGCACGATTGGCAGCATGCTACATGCCAAATCTTAATCGACAGAGCCTTCGCACTTTTACCAAAAGGTGGGCAGGTATTTATCCACGATATGCTCTTCGATGATACTCGTTTAACGCCAAGCTTGTTCTGCTTTCATTTGTTTATGAACCACGGCTCCCAACTATACTCAGCCAAAGAGCTTTATCGGATGCTTGAGACAGCAGGATTTGTAAATCCTCAATCATATCAGGCACTCGGCTATTTCTCGGTATTATCGGCCAGAAAACCCTAGCCCTACCCTTATTATCCTATTTTACTTATATGCTATCTATCGCTACTTCCAAGAGCAGTTCGTTTTTTGATTACCATTTCGTCACCGACTGACTATTAGGATATTAGCTAGAAAGTGTTTAACCTTTAAATAATAGTAAATAGTTTTTGATTTAAGCATTATAAAACTATAACTTTGTGAGGTGCTTCTCGTTAATACATTTAAAGTAGCTAACAGGTTATATCTTTTCGATATCATTGCTTTCGCACTCTATTGCCCTTCAGGGGTTTATACTTGAAACATTTGAAGATTATTGAAGTTCCTGATATCCGACCTCACAAGGGAGATGGGTAGAAATAAACTTCATACGTTTAGAGACGCAAGTATTGCTGCATGCGATTACTTTTATCTCGGCAGTCGTAATAGAGAGCGCAATTAAATCTGTTTAAAAAATAACAAACTCAGGCGAACAGTAGGAATAATAATGAAAAAAAACTATTCATGGCCACTCTCGAAAGGGCTAAAGAAGATTTGTATCGCTCTATTTAGTTATATAACGTTGATGAGTACGCCTCTATTTGCAGAGACCGATCCTTATTCAATGTTGGTTCAATTCAACCTCTATTACGATTACGAGACAGAACAAGGTACCAATGACCACGCAAAATATGCACTCGAGCTACAACGGCGCCTGACTTACTCAACACCAATTCGTTATACACAAGTCCTTGCAACACACAACAGTTATAACTCTGATGCCTATGGTGCTATCTGGGTAGGCTCTGAACAATCTGCCAGGGTTAAAGACCAAATTGATATTGGTGCTGAAATTATTGAGCTGGACCTGCATCAGTTCAGTGGTGAACAATATTTTTGTCATGGCTCATTCTATTGTAATTTCTGGCTTGATCCTCAACGCGTTCCTATCTCTACTGTATTGGGAGATTTGAGGGATTGGGCTTACAAGCAGGATCAATATGGCACTAATCGTACAGTAATCGTACATATCGAAAATGCGGTATCGTCCGGTGCCCAGGTAACTTTTCAAAATCATCTTATAGATCAGATAGGCCTGGAATACATTTACACACCCCAAGACTATAGAGAGGACTTTCCCAAGGGGGTTGAGGTCACGAGCTATAAACGAACCTCACTCCCCTCTCGAGAGTTAACGCGGGAGATAGTTCGTAAACATGATGGTGTAAATGGAAAAAAGAGATTCGTATTTTTCTGGACAAAGAATGACAGCGATATTGGTGATGATAATGAGTCATTCGATGTAATATTCGATGGATGGGGAGGACTGGACCGGCACTGGAAGAGTGGCGATGACGACTCCTTGGATAACTGGGATGACGGTATCAACACCGTAGAACACTATGATGTCAGTGCTACAGACAGCAGATTTCAAAGTAAAGGACTGTGGTCTTGGGGAGAGGGAGAACCCAATGATCATGGTAACGGAGAGGATTGCGCTGTTATCAGAAGCGACGGGCGCTTTAATGACCGCCAATGTGATCGCTCCTATTCATTTGCTTGTAAAAGGCGATTAAATGGCGAACTGCATGTAAACGACTTAAAAGATGATGGCGCTATCGATTACCCTGTTATGTGGTCACTGACTACGAGGAAGTCTACCTGGTCGAATGGAGAGAGTGAATGTCAGGCACTGGGTACTCAATGGCACTTCGATGTGCCTCGCAATATGATGGAAGCGCTCGCATTGAAAAGTAAGCTGGCAGCTGCCAGCGAGACAGCAGCCTGGATTGCTTATACTGACCAGGATAGTGAAGGTACAATTGAAGGTGACTTTATAATAACAACTGTAGATTACTAAAAAGATATTGTAGGGTTCTTTGTCTTAAGGTAATTAGAGATCTACTAACTTTCAACTTGATCTGACAGTTACCCGCTTCTTAGAAGAAGCCCTGTCAGATCAAGTTCAAATCATGCCTATTTTTAATATGATAACATCTTATCTTTACGGCCAATCATCCTATAAAAATATTTAAAAGACCTCGCAATATACAATCTGTGGTACAGGTAACGAGCTACCGACGACTCCTATTCTCAAGTTTAACAGCAGCCCGCCTAATTTTAGCTATAAACTCTATAAGCGCTGTTCGGTCGCCGGTATGCCCTTTTCCTTTATCAGCGGTGCAAACCTGAAATATGTTAAAGTTCGCCAAAACCACTCTAGCGGCCCCATACGAAATGCCTTAAGCCAAAGATCCGAATAGGCCAGCTGAAACAGGCCCAGCAGCACACAGACCCCAAGTACTTCTATACGTGTTAGCTCACCATACAAACCCAATCCAAAGCCATAAAAAATATAAATGCAAATAAATGATTGAGCCAAGTAATTGGTAAATGCCATCCGCCCAACGCTTTGGATCTTGCCTTTGATCCATAGGTGTTTACCTAATTTGAACCAAAGGCAGATCAAGCCGATATAACCGATACTGGTAAATGTGGACCCTACCAAATTAAAAATGGCACCATAGGTGAAGTAATCATCCATACTCCAGTCATGACTATAGTTCCAGATAAGCCCTATACCGGTCAATGTCACCCCAATAGCCAATCCAGTAATAGCTAGTTTTTTGTAGGCAGACGAACTGGCTTGGCCACGTAGGATATCCAACTTAAACAGGCCCATTCCCAGCAACATCATAGCGGCAGCTTTTAAAACAATGGAGAGACTAAAGTAGGAAATAACGATTGCTGATTCCGGACTAGAAGCTAAATTACCAGCAACTAATCGACTCCCGACCAGATCCCAGAACCCTCCTCGATATATTTCTATATCTTGCTGGATCTGCGCTGTATCAGGGGCAAAAATGGCTGCCGTTGCATATCGAGCTTCCCCTGTTAGGGGTTGTATAAAAGCTCCTGCCAGATATGAGCTATATGCTGACAAGGCAAGAGTAATCACCCCCAATGCAATCAGCCAGCTTCCGCGCAACTTGCGGAACAAATAGGCAAACATGGCTATAAAGGCATAGATCATCAGGATGTCGCCTTCCCAAATGAAGATGCCATGACAAAGGCCTATCAATAACAGCCAGAAATTTCGACTGTAATGAATTTTTGCAGCAGACTTATTCTGTTGCTCGCGCTTCTCAGCTAAAAGTATGATGCCTGCGCCGAAAAGCATGGCAAAAAGCCCCATGAACTTTTGATCAGCAAACAAATGGAAAAAGCTAAAGAGAAAATCATTCAAAGGGCCATTTGGCAAATAGGCCTTTGGATTCAAATAAGCCGCCATAGGCATAGAGAAATTTATCATATTCATTAAAGGAAGTCCCAACAAAGCGACTCCCCTCAACAAATCCAACTGTGATATTCGATCCTGCATATAAGTCCTTTTAAAACTAAAATACGTTACAGATATAAAGAGGTGGAGATTACAGGAAAAAAGGAAGAAATCGCTATATTTTTTCTGATCGCAGGTACCAACTAGGACCTTTCTAGGGAAGCTTTGATAAATGGACTTCTAGCCACTCCCATGGGATGAGAGCATGCATATGAGAAAAAACTTCTCGCAGCGAGTTCCATGGCGCTTCAGATTATATGCTGCTTCGTCAAAGGTGGCTAGGTACAAGATCTTGACGAATAGCGGAATACTACCAAGTTGGCTCGAAATTAATCAGAAGTTCCCTAACTAAGCTAAATATCAATTAACGTATTACTATCTAGCATCGCCTTCGCCTGCTGAAATGCAGTTTCAGGTACATAAGGATGGGAGAAAATCCAAAACCGCCCGCTTTCTATACCACTAGTAATGATATCAGCAGCTTTTTCTGGCTTCATACCTTCAGAAACCACCTTGACAACTTTGGCTTTAACTTTTTTCTCGACTTCAGACTCAGGGTGAATTGCCGCTACACTTGCAGGCCTATTACGTGAAGAGTCGAGAATATTAGTTTTTATAGCACCAGGACAAAATACAGAAGTTTTTATAGGCGAGTTAGCCAAACGAAGATCCCGCTCTAAACTTTGCATTAAACCTACAACACCAAATTTTGAAACATTGTAGGCCCCTAAGTACCCTATACCATATAGGCCGGATTCCGATGCTACAGACAATATATGGCCCTCGTCATTCTGTTCGATATGAGGGAGAAATACATGAATACCGTTAATAGGCCCCCACAAATTCACTGATAAAATCCACTCCCACTCATCCATAGAGGTTTCTGCTATAGCCCCCAAAGGACCTATTCCGGCCACATTACAGAACAAGTGTACCTTATCAAAGTGTTTTAAAGTTCTATCGGCGATGTTTTGCACATCACCAAGTTTAGATACATCTGCTTGTACGCATATACACTCAGCACCTTTTCGTGCTATCAACTTGGCTGTTGATTCGAGATGACTTAGGGTATATCCGGCTAATACCAACGTCATTCCTTTTTCGGCTAAACGTATTGCTAAAGCCCGCCCTAGTCCACTTCCCGCTCCTGTAACAACAGCAACTTTATCAGATAAATCCATAACTTTCCTTTTTACAATATATTCAACATGACTAGGAACTTTAGATTCAATAAATCCTTAAATAGTTGATATATAGCTATTCACAGCAATAAAAATTGAATAAATTGAACCTCTACCAATAATCTGAATAACTGCCAGGAATCTTATCCTTTAGCCCTTCAGTTAAAGTCTGTCGTGGCCATTTAAGCCACTTAAACTTTAATGAAGCTATAGATTAACAACCTAATGAACCGGGTATTGTATTTCTTTGGCAATCACCCACATTTTATAATCTGCAGGCATTTCAGATAAGTAATCGAGAGTTCGATAGATAAGATGTTTCTCCATTTCATCGACTCCAGAAGACTTGCTCCAGCCTTCTGCTGCTAACCGGTACATAAAAGTAACCAAAAGGAATTTCTGCTTGCTTGATAACCCATTTCCATGACCATTGATCATCATATGCATGGAAACAAGGTCATAATCCAAGTCAAAAATTGACTCATCAACCTGGACGGATATCTGGGCCGAACGACCCGATACAGAGTTCCCCCGCGCAATCACCTGCATTTCATCAAGAAAGAAGGAGACATGAGCACTATTAGCGGCAGAGCTGTTTTGATAGCGCCCTCTGAGTGCCAAATCCCTTATCTGACGATTTGAAATTTCACCCTTTAGCCAGAGTTCTGTCATCTGGGTAAACGGGTCGTAGTCCTCGCTCTGGACTATGTATTCATCTGCAAAGGGGGATAAGGAATAGAAAAGCGCGACAAGCCAAAAACAGATCCTTGTTACAGTCATTACAACTACCACTCGAAGTGAAGACCATGCCACGCGGTCGATTATGACGGGAAATCTATTAAATTAAGTATAATCAAGAATTATTGTAGGAACATTGATCGGGAGGACACTTGCACTCATTTACGGGCGAATCAACCGGGGGCTTAAATTCCACATTGATGGTAGCTTTTTTACCCAGCCTTTTCTCTTGAAGCCTTTCCAAAGCCTCCTTCGTCATTGCGTTTATCTCTCCAGAGAGAAATTTATCGACAAACATTTCGGCTTCTTGATCCAGACTGTAACTACTACGTCCCATTCCCTCTCGTGAGTTATATTTCGATAAGCTATAGGTCAGTAATATCTCTTGAGCTTCACTATCAAACTTTCTGAATAGATCTATGATCCAATTAGTTTCCAAGAGGTGTTCAAGAGCTTCAAGATTACCTTGAAGCTCTAAATAGATAGCGGCAAAGTCCTCACCGCCTTGAAGGATCCGGCCTATGTAACCAGCTTCCTCTTTGTGGAAATAATCCAATCTTGCCTGGATGTTTATTTCTTTGATGTCATTGGCGATAACATAGCGACCCAACTTTTCCACTTCAGCCACAGTCATACCAAGCTCATAAAGCTCCTCCTGATTCGTCTTTAACATATACCAAGAAGAGAGTACCCCTAGCAGTCTGAATGACGTCAGCCACGCTCGTTGCTTTCCTAAATCAATCTCGTACCACGCGGACTTTCTCTCAAGCCCATACTTGCTGAGGTATGACAAGTCTTCCCCCCTATTAGCAGCTTCCCTAACAGCCCTCATTCTTTGCCAGGCAGCCCAGTTCCGCTCCCTACTCAGCACCCATTCACTGTTAATCTCTTCATTATGTTTATAGGTAGTCGCAAATAACTCCTCGAGAGATGTGCGTTTAGAATCTGCAAAAGAAGTTGCCGCCAATAAGAAGATCAGAAGGAGGCAAGCCGGGGGAGTTAATTTCATAGAGACACCTTGTGGTGCTGTTGTAGTCGCATTTATCGAAGTGAATCTACTAACTATCGTCAAGAAATCTCTGCCGAAGGGTTAACCTGTGCCGTAATTACCCCTAGTAGAAGAAAGAAAAACTTGGAAATACCTCTTGGTCACATAGCGAAAGCAACCTTTGTCGAGCAACCGGCCTCTGGTGTATGATTTATCAGTAATGAAGAACTATTCGTCCACATTTCGCGCCAAGCTGATAGCCATGGCGGCCCTGCTCCTGCTGATGTTGCAGGTACAGACCGTGCTCGCCTGTGAAATGATGGAGGACCCCAAGCCATCAGCGGAATGTTGCTGCGATGATATGGCCAAGGGGTCAGACTCAGATGATGACTGTTGTGGCTATGATGCCCAAGTCTCCCTGAAGACTTCGCTAGACGACCACCAAGTTGCCGTCACCGCCGCATACTTAAATCTGGAACTTCCCCAGTTGGCGCCACCGCCAACTTACCAATGGCCCCAAATTCTGGCTCCGCCTTTCGGTACCCCTGAATTATCTCCTACTGCGACAGAATCCCACCCCGGCAACCGAACCTGGCTTGCCACTTTGCGCCTGCGTATTTGATCACTCCCTTTCTCTCTGACTAGCGAAATATGCCCCCAGCCCATGTTTGCTGGCGGCTTCAGAAAGATTGTTCTAGGAGTGAACCTTTTGATTTCCCAACAAGCTATAGCGGCCATTGTTAGCCTGCTCATTGCCCCGTTTATTGATAATGTGCTTTGCGCGCAGATGCCCCTTTCCTTCATTCAGGAGGGTGCCCTATGAGCCAGCAAAGAACATTGAGCTTAATCGCCCTTACCCTGCTGTTAGCGGCTGCCGGCGCGGCCTTTTATTGGAAGAAAATTTCTGCACAAGCCGAAGCTCCAAATGCTGATTTTGTGCAAGCTGGCCCCTTTCAGATCGCAGTGTCTGTCGATCCGCTGCAACCCCAAGCGGGTAAAAACCAAATTCGAATTGAAGTTCGCAATGCTGACAATAAGCCGGTATCTGGAGCCGAAGTTCGCGCGGTAGCCGAGATGCCCGCCATGGGCGCCATGCCAGCTATGCGTGCCGTCGCCGATATCAGTGAATCCAGCCCCGGCATTTTCACCGGTGAAATTGAGCTGGCCATGGTGGGCTCCTGGCCCATGGTGGTAGATGTAGCGACAGGCCACGATAAGCATGTCGATCTTGCCTTTGATATGAGCACCAATCGCAAAGGCCTGCGCCTGAAATCTGCGCCTGAGGCCTCAGATACCGCCTATTACACCTGCTCAATGCACCCATCGGTAAGAGCTGCCGAAGCCGGTAGCTGCCCTATTTGCGGTATGAACCTGCAGCCTGTAAGCCACGATGAACTGAAAAGTGGCAGCATTGTAGTGGATAGCGGCCGACGCCAGGCCATTGGTATCAAAACCGGCATTGTTGAGCGGCAACCTTTCGCCCTGCCCATTCACCTGCACGGTCAGGTTACCTATGACGAAACCCGCTTGCGGGATATCAGCCTGCGCTTCGACGGCTGGATTGGTGAGTTAGATGCAGATTTTGAAGGCAAGCAGGTTAAACGCGGCGAAGTACTGTTTTCTGTTTACAGCCCGGAGTTGCTCGCAGTCCAAGACGAGTATCTGAAGGCCCGCCGCCGTGGCGATGCCCTGGAGAAAGCAGCACGAAGGCGTCTACTGTTGTGGGGCCTGTCTGAAGAGCAAATCGACTGGCTGGTTGAACAGCAAAAAGCGCAGGACTATATCCCGATTTTTGCACCTGCTAGCGGTGTGATTATTGAGAAGAATATTGTCGCGGGCTCTGCGTTTGAAAAGGGCGACAACCTGCTGCGCATAGCCGATCTCAGCCAGGTTTGGATTGAAGCCCACGCCTACGAAGATCAGTTGCCGCTGATAGAAAAAGGCATGCCGGCCAAAGTGCGTTTAACCAACGTCTACCACGAGGAAATCCCAGCCACCCTCACCCAAATTGATCCCTTCCTTAATCACAATAACCGCAGTGCACGGCTGCGTGTGACCCTGCCCAATACCGATGGTGAACTGCGCCCGGGGCTGTTTGCGGACATCATGTTAACCGCCGAACTGGGAAATCTCCTCGTGGTACCCAGGGATTCAGTATTGATCTCCGGCAAGAAACGCATTGTTTTCCGCGACTTGGGCCAGGGTCGTCTGGAGCCGGTGCAGGTACGCACCGGTTATGGCGACAGCGACAGGATTGTTATCCGTTCTGGCCTCCAGGCAGGAGATAAAATTGTCACCTCGGGTGTATTCCTGATCGCGGCGGAAAGCCGCCTGAAGTCGGGGGTACAGCAGTGGTAAATTCCGAACCCAAAGGGCTGATTGCCCGAATTATTGGGGCCTGCGCTGGTAAGCCAGGCATCACTTTGATTCTTGTAGCGATCGCAGCCCTGGCGGGATACCGGGCGCTTACCAGTGTCCCCCTGGATGCTATTCCGGATCTGTCCGACGCCCAGGTGATTGTGATGACAGACTGGCCGGGGCGCAGCCCTGACCTGGTCGAAGATCAAATCACCTACCCGCTTTCCACCGCAATGCTAGGGCTGCCCAAAGTCAAATATGTGCGGGGCCAGAGCTTTTTTGGTCTCAGCTTTGTCTACGCCATCTTTGAAGACGGCACCGATATTTACTGGGCCCGCTCACGGGTTCTGGAGTACCTCAACCAGGTAGCCGACCAGCTCCCGGAAGGTGTTCAGCCAAAGCTTGGCCCGGATGCTACCGGAGTGGGCTGGGTGTTCCAGTACGCGCTGGTTGATCGAAGCGGTAATAACGACCTGCAAGAACTGCGCGCGCTACAGGATTTCAAGTTGCGCTATTGGCTCACTTCTGTCGAGGGCGTGGCCGAAGTGGCTTCCATTGGCGGCTACGAAAAGGAGTACCAGGTCCAAATCGACCCCCATCGCTTGCAGATGTTTAAGGTTCCGCTTGGCAAAGTGGTCGAGGCCATTCGCCGCAGTAACAACGACACCGGAGGAAGGGTACTGGAGATCGCCGGCCACGAACATATGGTGCGTGGCCGGGGCTATATCCGCAGCGTTGACGACCTCGAAGAGGTGGTGATCGGGGTCAATGCGGCAAAGATTCCGGTGACTCTGGATCAGGTAGCGGATATTACCCTGGGGCCCGCAATGCAGCGCGGTATTGCCGAGCTGGACGGCGAGGGCCAGACCGTAGGTGGCATCGTAGTGATGCGCTACGGTGAAAATGCCCTCAAGGTTATTGAGAGAGTTAAAGAGCGTATCGAGCAAATCCGTGCAGGCTTACCGGAAGGCGTTGAGCTGGTAGTAACTTATGATCGCTCACAATTAATTAATAGCGCGATCGACAATCTAAAGAACACCCTGATTGAAGAGATGCTGGTGGTCGCCGCTGTGATCGCTATTTTCCTACTCCACGCCCGCTCCGCATTGGTAGCTGTAGTCACTCTGCCGATTGCAGTTTTACTGGCCTTTATTCCACTGTCCCTACAAGGGCTTACCGCCAACATTATGTCACTGGGAGGTATTGCCGTAGCCATCGGTGCCATGGTGGATGCGGCAGTGGTAATGGTGGATAACATCCACAAAAAGCTGACAATCAATGGCGATAAGGAATTGTCTCCGGGTGAGAAAAGAACGCTAATCGTTCGGGCTATGCAGGAAGTCGGACCGAGTATTTTCTTCTCCCTGATTATTATCACGGTTTCATTCCTGCCGGTATTCGCGCTGGAAGCTACCGAGGGCCGATTATTCAAACCCCTCGCCTACACCAAAACCTACAGCATGGCTTTCGCCGCCCTATTGGCAATCACCTTGATTCCAGCGCTCGCTGTACTGCTTATGCACGGCAAAATTCGCAACAGGGAAAACCCGATTTCCCGCGTTTTAGTCCATACACTACAGCCAGTGATTCACTTCTGCGTGCGGCAACGCAAAGTTGTAGCCACTCTCGCGGTATTAGCTCTGGTTTCTGTGGCCTACCCCATTAGCAAGCTAGGTGGTGAATTTATGCCACCGCTCAATGAGGGCAGCATCCTGTATATGCCTACCGCCCTACCCGGCATGTCGGTTACCGAAGCGGGCAAGGTGCTGCAACAAATGGACGAGGAACTGAAAGCTTTCCCAGAAGTAGAGCATGTCTTTGGCAAGATTGGCCGCTCCAATAGCGCCACCGATCCTGCACCGCTCTCAATGGTAGAAACCGTAATCACCCTGAAACCTAAAAGTGAGTGGCGCCCCGGCATGACTTGGGACGACCTGCTGGCGGAAATGGATGAAAAGCTGCGCTATCCGGGCATGCCCAATATCTGGTGGATGCCCATCCAAACCCGCACTGAGATGCTCGCCACCGGCATTCGCAGCCAGCTCGGCATCAAAGTGTTTGGAGATAACCTGAAGGAAATCGAACAGACCGCTTTGGCTATCGAAGAAGCATTGCGCAGTGACCAACGCACTGCGGAACAAACCCGAAGCGTCTTCGCCGAGCGCCTAACCGGCGGTTACTTCCTGGACTTTGATATCGATCGCGCACGAGCCTCTCGCCACGGCTTGAATGTACAGGATATCGAAGATGTGATCGCCGCAGCGGCTGGTGGCCTGGCCGCAACCCAGACCATCGAAGGCCGCGAACGTTACGATGTGTTAGTGCGCTATGCCCGCGACTACCGGGATACTCCTGAACAGCTCGAACAAATCCTGGTCCCCGCCTCTGATGGTTCCCAAGTGCCCCTGAACCAACTGGCTGATCTGGACTTCCGCACTGGCCCGCCCATGATCCGCAATGAGGATGGGCAGTTGGTGGGCTTGGTATTTGTCGACTTGAAGGGCGATATCGGCGTTGCAGATTATGTTAATCGCGCAAAGCAGGTTGTTGCCGATCAGGTTAATCTGATTCCCGGGCAACGTATCGCCTGGGCCGGCCAATACCAGTACCTGGAGCGCGCCAAGTCCCGCCTGCAATGGTTAGTGCCCCTGACCTTGTTGGCTGTGTGCTTCCTCCTGTATCTGCATCGAGGCAGGCTATCCGACACCCTGTTTGTACTCACCGCCATGCCAATGGCACTGATCGGCGCCTTCTGGCTGTTATACCTGCTCGACTACAAACTGAGCGTTGCTGTATGGGTCGGTATGATTGCCATGGCTGGTCTCGCCGCTGAGATGGGGTTGTTAATGCTGCATTACTTATCTGCCGCCGGAAATAACTCTGATCGCGGCAATACTGCGACTGTTGCCCAAGCGGCAGCTGGCCGTATTCGCCCGATGCTAATGACCAGCCTGACACTGCTAATTTCATTGATACCAGTCATGGTTTCCGATGGCACCGGCGCAGATGTTATGAAACGGATCGCAGCACCAATGGTGGGCGGCACCATAACCACACTGCTGTTTGTGTTGTTAGTGATGCCCGGGGTTTTCTATCAATGGAAAGCCCGCAAAGGTAAGCAAAGCTCACGTTAGTAAATTGGGGCATCGGGTTTACGCTACCCAGTGCCCCAGTTCTCATTTCACAAGAAGATAATCTGGATAGAAGAGACTTTTACGGGAACAAGGTGATTCATAGGTTTCTTCAGGGTTAACTGTTAAAATTCCATACAAATTTTGTATTGCACAAACTGCAAAATTGCAGCGTTCACAAAGGCTAAGTAGGTGACGATCACTTTCCCTACTGCTTGTGTAATACGCGTATTTGACATTTAACGACTCCAGGATTCACCTTGACTGCACCTTTTTCCGATCTCCCCCTAAACCCCGCCCTGCTGAAAAACCTGGCGTCACTCAACTACAAGTCCATGACCGAGGTTCAGGCCAAAACGCTTCCTATCATTCTTGACGGCAAGGACGTTATCGCCAAGGCAAAAACCGGTTCCGGTAAAACGGCCGCCTTCGGTTTGGGGGTGCTGCACCGGCTCAATGTCAGCCGCTTTCGGATTCAATCGCTGATTCTGTGCCCAACACGGGAATTGGCAGACCAGGTTGCGCAGGAACTGCGCCGACTGGCCCGGGCAATTCACAACATAAAGATTCTGACTCTCTGCGGCGGCATGCCTTTCGGCCCGCAGATCGGCTCCCTGGCCCATGGTGCCCATATCATCGTTGGTACTCCAGGACGCATCGAAGAACACCTGCGCAAAGGAACACTCTCCTTAGAGCATGTCGATACGCTGGTCTTTGACGAAGCCGACCGAATGCTCGATATGGGATTCCAGGACGTTATCGACACTATTCTGGCGCAGGTTCCAACTGGGCGACAGTCGTTACTATTCAGCGCGACCTATCCCGATGAAATTGAAAAGCTCAGCACCCGAGTGATGCAAAAACCGGTGATGGTTAAAATTGACTCTGCCCATAGTGACGAGGTGATCGAACAACGCTTTTACAGAACTGAGAGTTTCGAGGATCGCCTGGAGATGACACGGCGTGTTCTGCTCAATGACAAACCCGTCAATACCCTGGTTTTCTGCAACACCAAACGCGAAACCGATGAGGTGGCCGATGATCTGAAACAGGCTGGCTTCAATGTCCTCGCCCTGCATGGTGATATGGAGCAGCGCCAGCGCAATGAAACCCTGATTCGATTTGCCAATGGCAGCGCTTCAATTCTGGTGGCCACCGATGTAGCGGCACGCGGTCTTGATATCGACAAGCTGGATGCGGTTATCAACTTCCATATCGCCAAAGATCCGGAAGTTCATACCCATCGTATAGGGCGGACAGGCCGCGCCGGTGAGCGCGGTTGCGCTTACTCCTTTTTTGCCGAGAAGGAAGGCCACAAACTGGTTCGTATGGACCTAACCCAGGACCCACTATCCGACCCAGATACACCGCCACCAGCCAGCATATTAAGCGAACCCCCTTTCCAGGCACCGATGGCTACCCTGCAAATCGATGGCGGCAAGAAGCAAAAGGTCCGCCCCGGCGATATCCTGGGTGCCCTAACCGGCGGCGATCGCCCGATTAACGGGAAAGATGTTGGCAAGATCAACGTACTGGACATGACCGCCTATGTTGCGATTAAACGCAATGTGGCATCACAAGCACTTAAGAAAATAGAAAACGGCAAGTTGAAAGGGCGCAAATTTCGGGTGCGGCGTATTCGAGGGTAAACTATGTGAATATCCCCTGGCGACGCCGGGGGATTGCCCTTTTGCGCTCGCTTCGGGTTCATGGTTATCCTGACTGTTATTTCGAGAGCTGACGAAAAATATAATAATCAACTATGAATCAAAGAGTTACAGAGTGACATAAGAAATGTGGTAGTAGTCAAAGTGATCCTTTTTGCAGTTTGCACGGCCGTGACAACTAAATTTAATCCAATGACTTTATAACAATATTTTCGTTTTAGCGAAGAAATTGATTCTGAAATAGTAATCAGGATAATAGTGATCCGTATGATTACTATATAAATGCTATACGTGGGCAATACACAAATACATGAAAAATACAATTAATACAATTAACAATGCCTTTGACATTGAGTTACCATCTTTCTATACCGATACTCTTATAAATTATCCATTCCCACAATCTGATGATCCAGACCGGATTGAGGGTGAACTTGTAAAAGACTTAGACTGGCTTATAAAAACTAATCGGAAGCTTCGTGAAGATGGTTTTTGTTATCAAGATCATTGGCCAAGTCACTTTTTTGCAATAGGCTTCGATGGCTTCGGAAATTATTATTTTATCAATTTAAGCCAAGAAGATACCTCTATATATATTGCAGACCATGAAGAAGATTTTAATCACAAAGAAATTTCAAATATGGAGCTGGCTTCAAACATTGAAGAATATATCAATGACTGTCTTGAAGAGTAGAAAATTTTAACCGAAAACATTTAACAAAGTCATTAAGTACGTTCTAACCAAGAAACAGCCTCCACCGGAATGCCTATGCGTTGCTCCGGCATCCGTTTATTGCGGCGTTGTGATCCAAATGGAGTGAAACTATAAATATTTTTGCACGGACAATTGCGGTATTTTCTGCGCTACTTTTTTGTTTGCTATCGTGGATCGGCCCTATGGCTGAAACTTGTACTATGGGGGATACAGGTGGT
The DNA here is from genome assembly GCF_052466985.1 of Microbulbifer maximicatervae (SeqCode). NCBI lineage: Bacteria > Pseudomonadati > Pseudomonadota > Gammaproteobacteria > Cellvibrionales > Microbulbiferaceae > Microbulbifer > Microbulbifer maximicatervae (SeqCode). Next base: position 1,076,765 of record NZ_CP174298.1, on the reverse strand, counting down.
TACGTTGGGAGTGTCATTCTAGCTGTTCCTTTTGCATTACTTGCTTCCTTCATTATTTTTAAGGCCAAGCCAGCAAACATATACTTTGAAAACATCTCAGCCAGCTTAATAGTAATACCGTGTTTATTTATAGGATATATATGGTCTTTGCTTTTGGTAAACACTACTATTAGCGGCAACCATTTATGTGGCCCTGATTACAACAGCTATCTTAATGAATTCGGCACAAATTATTGGTATATTCCGTTAATACAACTAATTGCCTGCGCTCAATTGATATTTTTTTCAATTAGGTCAGTGCATAACAAATCAATCAAGAAGGACACCGTAAACCGCACCTCTTCTTGAGAGGTTATATGTGATACGAGGCTACGATGAAAAAAATTACCATTATATTATTTCTTTTACTGAGTACGCTTTTAGCCGGTGGTTGTGCGTCTCAAGTCAATAAAGTTATGCAATCGTGGGTTGGGCATCACAAGGCTGATCTAATTACAAGCTGGGGGCCGCCAAATCAAGTGGCCGATGATGGTCGCGGAGGGGAAATTCTGATTTATAACAGCTACGTAAATTTGGGGCAAACTCCTGGAAGAGTCCAGACGGATTACTGGGGAAATACTACATATACCGTACCACAGCAAAATGGCTATCAACGAACCCGCATGTTTTATGTTAATCCAGAAGGCTACATATACAATTGGCGTTGGCAAGGACTATAACATATTAATCGGGCAGCCAGTAGTTTCTAGCTACCGGCCCCACACCACCCACCATGCGGTACTGCAATGGGCGCTCTCTACCAGTAATGAATATCTACCCAGCGATCACATAACGAAATTAAACCTATCTTTTCGAAAACTCATTGTTGAGAGTGATATGAACATTCTCAGTTTTTGCACTTCACCAGTAACTTGTGACGGACGAAGCACAAGTTACTGCCAGCGATTCACTTACACTCATGTGCAGTAAGTTTCAGACTTTCATTCTAACCCTGCGCCAGTTCTTCCAACAGTCAAGATCAATACATTTTTCATAGCCTTGGGCTATACCAAAACAATTGATCCAACCACAGGGAAACACGACAAGCTCTTTCAGTATCTTTTCGAGCGAAATATCACGGGATCGGTCAGTAATCTGATGAGAGTGGCATTTAAATTGGAGCAGAGACTTATCATGCCAGGCAAGCTTTACCCAAACAAATAAAAACCCTTTAGTTTCAGCAAGCACCATGTTACACATAAGCGCAACTACCCAAAGGCCCCTCCTAAAACTAGTATCACCGTTTCATTTGAGCATCCTCGTTTTAAGTTAACTAGTCCTGTAAGCCAGCTCCACAATGTGGAGATCCAATCAGATAGTTATTTGATGGGGAAAGTATGATATTTTTCCCTGTGAATTTAGCGGGCGGCGGCAGGGCTTGAAAAGCTACGCGGCACTTCGGCTGCTCTTGCTAGCAACGTTATTTTTTAGGAGGGAACCATGAAAACACTAAGAAAAATTGCATTGGTTTTGTCACTGTTCTCTGGACCTGCTGTAGCAGGATCAGATCCAGCATTTGAACCAGTTATTGCACTCTTTTCAGCTATCTCTAAGTTTGATCATTCTGCTATGAAGAGGTCTGTAACAGACAAATTTGAGCTTCTTGAGAATGGAGAAGTTTGGGGCATTGATGAACTTATCGCCGCTGTCCCCCCTGCTGAATACAAGAGGGAGAACTACTACAGCCTTATCTCTACTGATGTGAGAGAGGATATTGCCCTTATAAATTACTGGAATAAAGCTGTGTTTTCCTCTGAAGAGGGTACGCGGGACGTTATATGGCTGGAAAGTGTTGTGGTGGTCAAGGAAGGTGGTAAATGGGTTCTACAGCAAATGCATTCTACACACGTTGAACCCAAGAGGGTTCCGGCGTCGATTGCATATCTAGAGATGCGCTGAAAAACATAATGAATGAGGGGCAACGCCTACATTTCTACTTCGCTTTTGGGTTGCTCACCGACTTTGCAAGTTAACATAAAACTAGTGCGTTGGTACGGCGTGCCTTATCCAGTGGTTCTGGCTGTAGAAAACTAATGTGTGTTTTGTACACTTTATGGCTCAATGGGTATACTTTGTCAGCAGCTGGGTTTTAACCCTAGTCTTTCTTGCATGGCAATTTTAATGGCGGCAGTATAAGGTTTAAACTTATAACTGGGTGCTCAACTTCAGCGCCCGACGGCTTACATCGGAGAGCACCTTGCAAGGAATTCTTTCAGAAAAATTGATTCTCACTGAAGCGGCCATACTCGAAAGAGTCAGGCGTAACAAAGATATAAGCCTTTGCAGCCATGTCGACCATGCTAAATTAATCTATAGCAAAGCTGGTGCTGAAAGCCTTAAACGAATCTACAGTGAATACATAAAGCTTGCAATTGATGCAAAACTCCCTCTTTTGCTTGCAACTCCCACATGGAGGGCCAGCTCAGAGAGAGTTTCTCTAGCCAAGGCACCTACGTCTATCAATGAAGACGCTGTTAATTTTCTTTCGAATATCTTGCCAAAAGAAGGAAATGTATATGTAGGAGGCCTAGTCGGCTGTAAAAATGACTGCTACAAACCAGAACAAGGCCTAACTTACAAAGAATCTCTTTCTTATCATCGTTGGCAAATTGATAAGCTCGGAGCCTCTAATGCTGACTACCTCATGGGAGTAACCCTACCAGCTATACCAGAAGCACTTGGCATTGCATCTCTAATGTCAAAGCACTCTAAGCCATATTTTATTAGCTTTGTCATTGGCTCAGATGGTCGCCTTTTAGATGGCCATACCATTCAAGAAGCAATTTCACATATTGATCACCAGGTTTCGCCTAAACCTTCTGGGTACTTTATTAATTGTTCTCATCCTTCTTTTCTAAACGCTTCAAGTCAATTACCTGACAGACTAATCGGCATACAAGCCAATGCTTCATCACTAACGCACAATGAACTAGAAAACAGCAAAACAACGCACTCCGACAGCATATCGGAATGGGGCAACCATATGCTCCACTTAAATCAGAATCACGGATTCAATATATTGGGCGGCTGCTGCGGTACTGATTCAAGACACCTGGAATACATCATAAATAATCACAACTAACAAATTTAGCCCGCTTCTTTCCGCTTACGACTACCCTGGGCAACCACTCTCTTGGAGTGGCTATCATTGCAAACGGCATTAGCAGGACTGCTGGAATTATGAATAGGGGAAAGGGAGCAACACTGAGGCTCACAATTGCCTGATCGCCTCAATTCTAGTGGCCACCGATGTGACAGTTCGCAGTCTGGATATCGCCAAAGGTCCGGAAGTACATACCAACCGGACCGGCCGTGCTATTAAGTGCGGTTACGCTGCTGAGCAAGCGGCTTCGTGTGAATCTGCCCCACTATTCGCTCCAGATACAACGCCACCGACCAGCAAATTATGCATCCCCTTTCCAGACACCGATTGCCACCCTACAAATCGATGGTGATAAGAAGCAAAAGGTCCACCCTGAGGATATCGTGGGTGCCCTAAAGGTGGCGATCGTCCGTTAAACGGTAAAGATGTTGGCAAGTTCAACGTGCTGCACATGACCGCCTATGTTGTGATTAAGCAAAATGCGGCAGTACAAGCACTTAAGAGCATTGAGAACACAAAGTTGAAAGAGCATCTGGTGCGACATATCAGGGGGGCTCTTAGCTCACCTACCAAAGTTGTAGGTCAGCTCAAAGAGGTAGGATTAGCCCAGAAAGCCTATAAATAGGTTAACCCCATCGTTTGGAGCTGCGATCGTGCCCAAAATACTAATTCCCGTCGCCGATGGTAACGAGGATATAGAAACCGTTGCCATCTACGACATTTTGAGCCGAACGGATGCAGAGCTGGCACTGGCATCGATTATGCCGAGTAGACGTATAACTACCCTACGCAATCTTGTTATTGAAGCCCCCTACTCCATAGAGGATTGCTTGGACTCCACGTGGGATCTAATAGCCCTGCCAGGCGGCAAGGAAGGTGCCGAGCAAATGCATAACTCAGCCGCCCTAATAAAGCTCATCCGAGAGCAATTGGAATCGGGTCGCTGGCTAGGGGCAATTTGCACCGCTCCGGTAATCGTTCTTGGTCGGCAAGAGTTAATTACCAATTTCAAGGCCACTTGTTACAAGACTTTTCGCAGTGAACTTAGTCAATATGTGAAGGAAACCAGTGATCAGAGAGTGGTGGTCGACCGGAATTTAGTAACCAGCCAATCACCCGGGACCGCTATCGAGTTCGCTTTTGAACTCGTCACCTGCTTATTTGGGAAAGATCTATCACAGTCAATTGCGGAGACAGTGAATGTTTATCTACCGCCTAAATAAGCCAGCTTTATGCCTGCTTTATTTAACTCTGTAGAACTAATAAATACTCGGGTACTGCCTCAACACTATCGCCTGAGGAGAAGACTTAATTAAGGTATACCACTAATCTGAACGTAATATACCTATAGTATTGTGATGCTATCACGCTGGATAGGCGTATAAAATTGCAAGTAACTGAGCGTTTTGCATTCATCTTATTCACAGCTTTCAGCACCGTCAGGCAAAAGACCTGGATCCGGTGTATTGCGTTTCTCCGATAATGCTCGAATATACTCGGACAAAGGTCTGCAAACCTTAAGGTCCCTTGGATAGTTCCTGGTACACACCACTGACAATGCCGACTTTAGTTCCATTTCAGCAGACGCAGTCTGCATGGAAATTAAACTAAGGCCCGCATTTGTCGCAGGCATTTCAGAATCTTCCAAAACCATCTCTTTGAGACGACATATATCTTGTGTAGACCTCATTTTCCCCAAGCTAAGAGCAGCATAAGCTCTTGGGATTTCTATACTAGAGCCTAGCATTGATCTTACATAATTTAGGTACTTATAATCCTGGTCTCTGGCTTTTTTCCATATCAATTCAGCTAAGAGTATCTTGACTTCGTGAGACTTTACTAAATCTTCATTCCACCCGTTTTCCTCCGCACCCTTATAGTCAAACGCCTCTATTAATTCTTGTACCTGCTTATCATTAAGACTTCGATAATAACGTAAACTGACAAGAGCGCTTAAGGCTTCTTCAAGCTCTATATCAGGGTCACGCAGAACATTTATAATGCCATCAATTCTTTTTTCGATTTTTCCAGCAGACGCCCCCTGGGATTCACCCATACCTGCGATCGGAAAGATGGATACGAGAACAAAAAATATATAAACAATAACTCTCATAATTTCTCAATTTTTATTGCGTCAATAAAAGTCTAGCAGACCAATATTTTTTATCTAAAGGGATTCCATATTTCAACCGAGTCCAGTTCGGTAATCGCCAAAAATACCCACCATGCTTACAAGAAAATCAGATTTTCTGATATTTCTGCCTAAATTGACTGGGACTCATACCCACATGCGACTTAAATACACGTCGGAATACTGCATCATCGGAATAGCCTAATTCTTGCGCAACACTGGCAACTTTATTGGCTGGGTTTAGTAAAAGGCTGCGAGCGTACTCCATACGGACGCTATCGATAAATTGTTTGGGTGCTTGCGCTGTTAACTGTTTTAGCCGCCTGTGTAATGTTCGCTCGGATATCGACAGTTCTTTTGCAAGCAACTGGCTGCCTAACTGTTCACCAAAATATTGACGAACCACATTTTCAGCTTCCACCAGAAACTGATCTTTTGATACCTGGTAGCCTTTTGGTACATGCAAAGTTTGCGAACGCGGGGGGGAGTCCACAACGGCGAGATCAGCAACTTTGGTAGCGACTTCATCGCCAGCTAGCATCTTGATCACTTGTAGAGTCACATCCACCCAAGATAAAGGGCCACCCGCTGTCACAATATTTTGATCTACTAATAACCCACTGGCCCATAGCGGGCAGGCATTGCTAAAGCGGGATTTCAACTCATTGTGTAACCACCAGGTGGTTGTGCATTGTCGTCCATTTAGCAAACCCGCTTCACCCAGCGCCAAAACGCCACTACAAGAACCCGCGATAATTGCCCCGCGCCTATATTGGGTTCGCAACCATTCGCAAGTCGGCTGGTCCAGTAACTTTTCAGAAGGCACACCAAACTGGTTGGGCATAAATCCGGGGACTATCACGGCATCGCAACTGGATATTTGTGATACCCCATAGCCTACAGCAAAGTGCCTGCCCTGCCCGTCTACAATGTCGGCGCCATCAGCACTGGCGACTATGATTTCGGGGGACCAGGATTGTTGATAGGCAGGGTCCAGGGAGTGCTGGCTTTCAGATAAGCGGAGGCCACCCAGGGCAAACATATCTTGAACGCCAGCAAGAGCCGACGGCAAAACTCCTGGCATAGATAAGATGACTATCTGGGCCATAAATCCTCAAAGTGGCGAATTTTGTCTGATCATTGTCTTTTTGGACACTGATAGTCAAGCCTGAGCTTCCCCTAGGATACTCATCACCAAACAACGTGAGAGAAAACAATGACTGAAGCTAAGCTGGCCATCGTGGCACTGATCGACGCCAAAGCGGATAAGGCTGATGAGGTAAAGGCGCTGCTCACCTCAGCCCAACCGCTCGCTGTGGAAGAGCAAGGAACCCTGAGCTGGTATGCCGTACAAATCAACGCTACGCGATTTGCTATTTTCGACACGTTTAGCGATGAAGACGGCTTAACTGCACACCTTAACGGCAAGATCGCTGCAGCATTGCTTGGCAAAGCGGATGAACTGCTCGCATCAGAACCACAAATTATGACTGCGGATATCCTCGCATCTAAAGTCTAAGGAAGCCTTGAAAAACCGGGAGCTGGCTTTGGATACCCCTATCGTCTTTATCCACGGAACCAATGCCGGCCCCTGGACAATGGAGAACTTCCACCAGCATTTTGAAGAGGAAGGATTCTATTGTCACAGCCCAAGCTACCGCTACCATGAAGATCTAAAGTCAGAACAAAATCAGCAACACCTTAAAGGACTGAGTATTGCCGACTACGTTGATGACATCCGGGCATTTGTACAATCTTTAAATCAAAAACCTGTTGTAGTCGGCCACTCCCTGGGCGGTGTTATTGCACAAAAATTGGCAACTATGGATTTGGCACGGGCAATCGTATTGCTTAACGGAAGCGTGAACTGGGGAATACTGCCCACCACAGAAGAAGAGCGTGCGCTGGGCAAGCTGTTTATGGCTGCGGGTGAATTTTGGAATGATGTCCTGTTACCGGATTTCGCGACAATGGCGAAATTCGGGTTGAATAAACTTAATCCAGACGACCAGCACAAGGTCTTCGATCGATTAGGTCCTGAATCTGGGCAAGTCCTATTTGAATTGTTCTTCTGGATTTTTGACAGCAATAAAACAACCAGAATTGACTATCAAAAAATCAACTGCCCCACTTTAATAGTTTCGGGAACCGATGACCTGGCAATTCCCCCTTCCACAGCACAGTTAATCGCGGAGCGGCAAGGTAAAAATACCACCTTCTACCGGGCAGAAGGTTATGGTCACTATTTAATGCTGGAGCCAAAATGGAAACGGATTGCGGAATTCTGCAGCACGTGGGTAAGCCAACAATTTCAAAAAACCACCTCCACTAGCAATAAATCACTGTGAACCCTTTACTACACTAAACCCTTAATCTGCCTCCTCCCTTTTCTCAAGTGAGATACTCGGCTAGATAATCAATCAGCAGCCTGACTTTCGGCGCGATATATCGATTGCCGGGGTAAACTGCGTATACCCCTTCATCCCTATCTTCGAGATCACTTAAGAGGGTGATTAATTTTCCTTCAGCGATATATTGCTCGACGTAGTGATCGGGCAACTGCACAACCCCCAGGCCTTTAAGCGCAGCATCTAAAAGCGCCCCGCCGTTGTTGTAGCGAAGGCTACCTTTGACCCTAAGGTTTTTTTCTCCTTCCCTGGTATTGAATCGCCAGTAATCCAGTGTGCCCAGCAGGCAGTTGTGCCTGTTCAATTCCGACAACGAGTGTGGGGTCCCGTGCTCTTCAAGATAATCCGGTGAGGCGCACAGATGAATTCGCCGGTCCGCCAACTTTCTTGCCATCAAGGTTGAGTCCTGCAACTTACCCAGGCGTATGGCGATATCGTAACCCTCATCTATAAGGTCAACCTGGCGATTGGTGAAATAGGCATTGACCTCAATCTTAGGGTTTTGAATCACAAAATCATTGATCAGTGGTGCAACCTTCTTTTCAGCATAAGTGACCGGTGCCGTCAGTTTGATTTTGCCCTGTGGGTGGCTCTGTAATTGAGTTACTGCTCGTTCCGCCGCTTCCAGCCCATCGAGCACCCCCCGGCAATGCTGGTAAAACAGCGTACCTTCTTGTGTCAGTGACACCTTGCGCGTGGTTCGATATAGCAGTTTGACATTCAAGCGGCTCTCCAAAGCACTGACCTGGCGGCTGACTTTAGCGGTGGAAATAGCCAGCCTCTGCGCTGCGAGGGTAAAGCTCTCGCTTTCAGCGACATAAACAAACTCTGTAATACCTTCCCAGTCTTTCATTATTGCAAATATGTAAAAGTAAGTTTCAAAAACACCCAATTATAATCAATTCTGTAATCAATATAATGGCTCCCCAGTCGTCACAGCGGGGCCAACCAACTCCAGGCCCTGAATGACATGATTTAACAGCGAGTAATCTTATGTCTGAACAATTTATCAAGTCGAAGGCCGCCATCGCTTGGGCGCCTGGCCAACCGTTATCGGTCGAAGAAGTGGATGTCATGCTGCCAAAGGCTGGTGAAGTATTGATCAAGGTCATTGCATCGGGAGTGTGTCACACCGATGCTTTCACCTTGTCTGGCGACGACCCGGAAGGCAAATTCCCCTGTATTTTGGGCCATGAAGGTGGCGGTATCGTCGTGCAGGTCGGTGAAGGGGTTACCAGTGTCAAAGAGGGTGATCATGTGATCCCCCTGTACACCCCAGAATGTGGCGAGTGTAAATTCTGCAAGTCCGGCAAGACGAACCTCTGCCAAAAGATCCGTGAAACTCAGGGGCAAGGCCTGATGCCCGACGGCACCACACGCTTCTATAAAGATGGCAAGCCCATCTACCACTATATGGGCTGCTCGACATTTTCGGAGTACACCGTACTGCCAGAGATTTCACTGGCAAAAGTAAATCCGGCTGCACCGTTAGAGGAAGTCTGCCTGCTGGGTTGTGGTGTCACTACTGGTATGGGCGCTGTGATGAACACCGCCAAAGTTCAAGAAGGCGATACTGTTGCGATTTTTGGCCTTGGGGGCATTGGCCTTTCGGCGATTATCGGCGCTACCATGACAAAGGCCTCGCGAATCATTGCCATCGATATCAATGAAAGCAAGTTTGAAATAGCCCGCAAACTGGGGGCGACGGACTGCATCAACCCCAACAACTACGATAAGCCAATTCAGGAAGTCATTGTCGAACTCACCGAGGGCGGTGTGGATTACTCCTTCGAATGCATCGGCAACGTCAATGTGATGCGCTCCGCTCTGGAGTGCTGCCACAAGGGCTGGGGTGAATCGGTCATTATCGGTGTAGCTGGTGCCGGCCAGGAGATCTCCACCCGTCCCTTCCAGCTGGTAACAGGCCGAGTCTGGCGCGGGTCCGCATTCGGCGGCGTTAAAGGACGCTCCGAATTACCAGACTACGTAGAGCGCTACCTGAATGGCGAATTCCAGCTCAACGACTTTATCACCCACACCATGAGCCTGGATGACATCAATAAATCTTTCGATCTGTTACATAAAGGCGAAAGTATCCGCACCGTCATTCACTTCGATCAATAACCAGCAATGATCAATTGGGCCATCCCTTGGAGGTGGTCCAATTAGGGCTATCCATCATGTCTATTGAAAATATCAGTGCCAACCGGAGTTTTGGCGGCAGGCACAAGCAATACCTTCACGACTCTCAGTCACTTAACTGCAAAATGCGTTTTGCTATTTATTTGCCACCGCAAGCTTCACAAATGCACAAGGTTCCGGTGCTCTACTGGCTGTCAGGTCTGACCTGTACCGATGAGAATTTTATGCAAAAGGCAGGAGCCCAGCGGATTGCCTCCGAACTAGGGATAGCCATCGTTGCTCCCGACACCAGTCCCCGTGGAGAATCTGTTGCCGATGATGAAGCCTATGATCTGGGGCAAGGTGCTGGATTTTATATCAACGCCACCCAAGCGCCCTGGAGTCGCCACTACCACATGTATGATTATGTGGTGGAAGAACTGCCGGCACTTATCGAGAGCACCTTCCCTGTGACAACACAGCGGGCCATTGCAGGACATTCAATGGGGGGCCATGGCGCACTGATAATCGCCCTACGCAATCCGACAAGTTATGTTTCCGCATCAGCCTTCAGCCCCATTAGCAATCCTTCTCAGTGTCCATGGGGGCAAAAAGCCTTTGAAACCTATTTGGGCAAAGATCGGGATAGTTGGCGCGGCTACGACAGCAGCGAACTACTCAAAAGTGTCGAGAAGCCTGTGCCGATGTTGGTGGATCAAGGGGAAGCCGATAGCTTTCTTGTTGAACAGCTGAAACCCGAGATGCTCGAAGCGGCTGCCAAAGCAAGTAACTACCCGCTCCAACTTCGCCGCCATTCCGGTTATGACCACAGCTATTACTTTATCGCCAGCTTTATTGAGGAACATCTTCGGTTTCATGGCAGCTTTTTCAATCAAGCACTCAAAAGATAATATTTGATGCCCTTTAGAAACCTGATGCGGCTGTCTGGAGGAGAACTCGAACTACAAATGGGCCACAATGGGCCCATCTGCAGTTAAACATTTAGGTTTCGCCACCAAACTACAAAGTGACAAACCCTATCTCTGCACCATCTGAATTGAGGGCTGCCACTTGAGCTTTACTCTAACTCCTTCAACAGTTGAAGATGTTTGATTTCTGAAGACATAGAGCTCAGAGGCCTGCTGAGCTTCCTCCATAAATAAATCTCTGTATTGGTCCTGAACTTCCAAGTCAATGACCCGGACATTAAATGGAATTCCATTGGAATTAACATCAAACTCCACGGTCGCTTCCGCACTCACACCCATCATTTCCAACTCCTTAGAAGGGTAGCGGGGAAAATGGGATTTAATCGCATATAAAGACTGGTCAATATTAAAGCTATGCGTTGCCTCGGAGTCAGGAATAGAGTAAGGCAGTAATTTTATATCTCTTTTCGGCATCTTCTTTAGGGCTTCATCACGAGCCTCAGCAGATGTACCGACGCCTGCATAGTGATAACGAACAATGTATTTAACATCTTCGACAAGCTTACCCTTTGTCTGGAATGCTGCATTCTTAACGAGGAAGGTTGCATTTTCAACAAACTGATCCTCAAATCCCCCGGAAGTCACAACCTGCAAAGCTTTAATATTCGAAACTTCCCCATCCTCGGCTACATTAAATTGCAGTAATACTTCCCCCTGTACTCCCGCAAAGAATGCTTGACGTGGGGGCTGGCGATATAGTGAGGAAAAGGTTCCCAAACTCTGCAAACTTGATTTCTCTCCCGCCACAGCTTGCCCCCAGACTATCGACAAGCACCCGACCAACAGACAAAATCCCTTAGTTGTAATATTGAGTATTTTAGAAGGTATAAACTTGTTCTTCATTCTTTCAATCCTTGTAATCATTGTTCTTTTATCTCCATAATGTGACTGAAGAATACCAAAATCAGTCTTCAACTCATTGGTTATCACCATAGTTTTGGCATATTCCAAACGGTCAGATTTTACTGCATTCGCAAGCACAATCTCGTCACATGAACACTCTTTAAATAAGCGAAATCTATATAGCAGAACCCATGCCAGCGGATTTATCCAAAATGTAATAACCACAATTAAAGCTAACAAATTCCATAAGTTGTCGTATCTTTTTGCATGCACCTCCTCGTGTGAAAAAATTAATGACAACTGCCTATTACTGTAAATTTGATCATAGTTCTCAGGCAGCACTATTTTCGGTGAAACAAAACCAATCAAGATAGGACTTGATATATTCCTGGATGTGAAAAATTTTTCTCTACAATTTTCTTCAGAAGAAAAGCCTGAGCGTGGCGCCAAGGGTAAAAAGCTAACTTTCAGAAAGCTTATTACCAGTATGAACAAAAGAAATACAAACCCAGACCACCAGACAGTGCCTATCCAATCAAACGAGCGAGCTTCAGATACCGGGTTCAACACCTCAGACACTGAGTCAGTGACATTACTATAACCACTGCTGACGGCTTGAATTGTTGGTGTCGCTTGCTCGAACTCTAAATTAAAAGTATCAGAGGCTGACAAATTGGCTAACACTAAGCATACTGGGATCAGCAAATACAGCTTGTATACAAAAATAGAACCAAGACGTTTACTAAGAAACTGATCACCAAGTAACACTAGAATTGCTAGAAAAGAGAAAAAAAGTTGCTGCTGAAACACCCAGCTACTCATTTTCCTGCTCCCAGTTTCTAATTAACTCCTTTAATTCTTCAATATCATCTCGTTTAAGTTCACCACTGGAGGCAAATCCAGAAAAGAAAAGAGATACCCGCCCTTCAAACAAGCGGTCCAGAATACTCCGCCCTTGCTTTAACTGATACTCCCCCCTCTCAATACAAGGTGAATACAAATAACCTCTATCTGCTTTTTCAAAAGAAAGGGCGCCTTTCTTAACTAAACGGCCGATTAAAGACCTAACCGTTTTCTCTTGCCATGACTTGCGCCAATGCAACCTCTGATACAGCTCACGCGCCGTAGCAGGCGCCCCTTGCCACATCGCCTCCATAACTTCGAACTCAGCATCGGTAATCTCCATTTACGCTCCTTGATTACATTTGTAGTCCAGTGACTACAAATGTAATCTAAGTGCTCGAACCCTGTAAAGCGATCTTTTGAAAATAATTCCCAAAGATCACACAAAGTTAAACTTAACTTTCTATTAAACGAAATATTTATCCTAATAACTGCCTAAGGACAACAAAGGTGAATTTCTACATTGGGGCCAAATAGGTGTGAGGTCATATAAAATTATTGAGTTTTCCCCCCTTGATGTATCTAGCCATTGATAGTAACGGCTCTCTGGTGTCGCTTAATTCCCTCTAAATAGTTGCACCATGTTCAGAGGACGCAAATTTGAAAACTGGAAGCTCATATTCCCTTTCAAAGTAGTCGCCACGGATTTCCCCGCTGATATTTAGGTACCAATATTCTCCATCCCCACAATAAACACTGGTACTAGATTCAGGTAAGCCCTCTGGGATATCAAAACTAAAATAGATCCTATTCCCCACAGCAGAAGCCTTTAGATTACCCTGTATCATTTTTTCCCAACTCACATACTCACGTTTTCTAGCATCTTTTCCCCTCCCCTCTGTTACACACGCGAACTGCTTTAATTTGATACGAATAGATTTATCGGTTAGCTCTAGTAGTGGAGGAAATTGGATATACCCGGAAACCTTACCTCCTATACGGCCAGGAAATGGCCGCATAACAATAGGCACCCTTCCAATTGCCTTATATCTAGACCAATTAATGATTGGCACAATTATAAATAAGCAACTGACAACACCTAATATCAAAGCTATTAGCCCGTCAGAATTCCAGTTCGATAGAAACGTCAACCCTATAAAAATAAAGATCAACCCAAGCAAGAATACTAATACTCCGCCCCACAGTTGTTTTTTAAGGATTACTCTGGTTTCAGATATTATACCTTCAGAACTCCACTTGTTTTTTGCCAACCATGGTTTTCTCTCAATTAACTTAGGATTCTGCTCTTGCTCCTGAAGAGTATATATTCTAAGAACAACTACTCCGATAAGAATAAAGATAAAGCACACTGATCCTGGAACAATAACCTCTGACCATCGCAACCCCCTGTCCAACACAGAGTCATAGGGATCATTTGGGTTATACCAGCCACTAAACGTGCGTTTCTGCTTCTTATACTTCTGAAGTTTGTCATACATGATTTCATGGTAGTAACCTCCTGCAGAATCATCAGACTCTGAATGTATATCAACTCGATTGCCCCAGTAGGTTTTACCGTTTATATAATACTCATAACTGGCAACAACCTGGCGATAGGTACTGTGCCCATCCTGATAAACCTCTAAATCTATATCAAGAATTTGAGCGTCCATCGGAAACCAGGTTGACATCCTAATTTTGTCAACTATTGGTGAAAGCACCCATAGATATAAACAGGCACAACATAGAGTTTGATAGGTAATAAAATATAATAAAGACTTCGGTGATATCTTAGCTTTATTTTTTATCCGGTCATCCATGAAAAAACACCTAAAACAACTTCAATCACTACTGGAGGCCGTCAACTCAATTTATCTAGTGCCGTAAAAGAAACTTAAAAAAGAGCGAAATAATTAGCAAAATAATAAAGGCTGAGTCTAAACATAAACAGCGGATTAATTATTATATACAAAAATAATTGCTGTATAGTATCACAATCAAGACACGTCAGATATGAGGTCCAACTTATCGCTTTCCTCTGTGAGTAACATCTCAATTTAAAAAATTCTTAGGTCCTACCCTGGAGTTCGCACCACCATCAGCCTCTCCTCGGTCATATCGGCAATAGCCCAACGTACCCCCTCCCGACCAAGACCCGAATCCTTAACACCACCATAGGGCATATTATCTACCCGCCAGCTGGGTACATCACCAATAACTACACCACCCACTTCCAAGGTATCCCAGGCTTGCTGGGCTTTGTAAAGGTCACGAGTGAATATGCCAGCCTGCAGACCAAAGGCACTGTCATTCACCTTGTCTAAAACATCATCGAAACTATCGAAAGGCTCTAGAACTGCAACCGGCCCAAAAGCTTCCTGCTGAACAATAGAGCACTCATTAGGCACATTTTCCAATAGCGTTGGATCAAGCATGGCGCCATCTCGTGTACCTCCACAAAGCAGGGTTCCCCCGGCTTGAACCCCCTCTTCCACCCAGGTATGTAAACGGGTGGCCTCTCCCTCAGAAATCATTGGGCCAATAAATGTATCTTCTGATCGAGGATCGCCTTTCTTAAGCTTTTTGGTACGCTCAACCAGTCGTCGCTTCAAATCTTCATATAGACTGCAATGCCCATAGATCCTCTGGACGCCGATACAGCTTTGACCCGACTGATAGAAAGCACCGAAAATCAGCCTCTCTACAGCATCATCAAGATCTGTATCCCGATCGATAACGCAGGCTGCATTACCTCCCAACTCCAAAACCACTTTCTTTCGTCCCGCCCTGGCCTTTAGGTCCCAGCCGACCGCCGGTGAGCCGGTAAAGCTCAGCAGCTTAAATCGATCATCCACTGTAAACAGCTCTGCTCCCTCTCTATGGCAAGGTAATACAGAAAAAGCACCTTTCGGCAGCTGTGTTTCGGCCAGAACTTCAGCGATAATCAATGCCCCTATGGGCGTGCGGCTAGCGGGTTTTAGTACAAAGGGACATCCGGCAGCGATGGCAGGTGCCACCTTGTGAGCAGCAAGGTTCAAAGGGAAATTGAACGGCGATATAAATGAACATGCGCCTACCGGTACTCGCCTGATATATCCGCGATAGCCCCGTGAGCGCTTGGATATCTCAAGATTGATAATCTCACCATTGATACGCACTGCCTCTTCCGCAGCCACATGAAATGTATCGATTAAACGCAGTACCTCGCCCCGCGAATCATGAATCGGCTTACCAGCTTCAATGCACAGCGCTTCGGCCAGCTCTTCAAACCTTTCACGAAAACGTACAACACAATGCTGTAAAACTTCCTGGCGGGTGTAAGACGGCAAATTAGCCATCGGCTTTTCTGCCAGAAGCGCCCAGTCGATGGCACTGTCAATAACCTTGGCATCAGCCATTGCAACACGGGTAGCTACTTTCCCTGAATACTTGTCAGTAACTTCCAGATCGGTGTTGGCATGCACTGCTTCATTGGCCAGGTAGTAAGGGTAAGATTCTTGCAGCAAAGTAATATCCTTTTACTTGATGTCTGATCTATCAAGAGTGCGCCAACGCCAGATACAGCATTGTGCCCATCGTCGGGTATAGATGACCCGCAGGCATATATCAAATGCGTGTTCATTGGCTTATTAGTTTTGCTATCAGGGAAGGACTTTCTTACTCGTTCAAGCTAAATATGATGAAGAAGGGATAGAAATAGTGGAATCTTGTGAAGTTGGGGGCAAGCGCCCCACAACTTCATATTGACTGGGAGCCAGCTACTTTTCGGTTAACCACATGCCAACAGGCTCATAATTAAACTTCTTATATACCGCTTTTTCGGTATCCGGGTTATCACTCTTCTTATCGATGTTGTATACGGTCCAGTTCAATTCATTGACATTGAATTCAATCACTGCATATCCATAGATATTACTAACAAAATCTTTGATATGTGGGTTATTGACCTGAACCCCGCCATTTAGCAATGATGTAAACACACTGCCAACATCAATACCTTTCTCAATCGTATCGTTCATATTGGGAGAAGATATGGAAGGGGTCATCAGCTCAACGCCAACCAGGTTGTCGTAGTCCCAGTTGCTAATTTTGCTGAAATCAACTTTCAGGTATGAAGCGATACTGGAGTGGAGATCCCCTGTCAGCACTACAAAGTTATCGACATTGCTGTCCTTAACAGATGACAGGATCTTTTCCCGCTCCCACTGGTAACCATCCCAGGCATCATAATTGGCGTACACCAGCGAGCGCCCCAAAATAGTACCAGCCAATTGTGCCAGCAAAGTCTGGTTGCCCCACACTTTCCAGCGGGCATTGGAGTTAACAACTCCATCAATCAGCCAATCCCGCTGAGTCTTACCCAGCATGGTTTGGGTATCTTCTTCATAATCTGTGCACCAGTAGTTTTCCCAAGCTGTACCATCCTTGCACGGCTCCTTGGTTCTATAGGTGCGGCTATCTGTCATATACAGATCAACCAAGTCACCGAACTGGAAAGAACGATAAATCTGTAAGTAGTCAAAAGCGTGGCTTGCGGATTCATCGACTTTTACCCGTGCAGGGACATATTCGATCCAGGCCTGCTGAGCATCGCGACGCAACTGGCGCAGCTGGTCAGGGTTATTATCGCCGGTCTGGTAGGGATGAGATGGCACACCCAGAGTATCCCGCTCGTAATCCCAGTAAGCATTGTCTGCAGTTTCATGATCATCCCAGGTGATGATAAATGAGTGCATTTCCATCGCTCGCTGCAGGTTCTTGTCCTTGCGATACTCTCTGTAAATATGACGATAGTCCTCAAGATCCATCGCAACAGAGCCGCCAGAAGGCAGGGAGAGTGAATGCACTATCGAGCTTTCAAAGCCTTCGTACTGGGCATATTCATAGATAAAGTCACCCAAATGCAGTACGCAATGTACATCTTCGTCCGCGATATGGTTGTAGGCGTTGTAATAACCGGTGGTGTAATCCTGACAGGTAACCACAGCCATCTTTAGATTCTCTAGGCTACCGGTAGGTAGTGTGTGACAACGCCCAACACGGCTACTGACAGTCCCGTATTTGAAGCGGTAATAGTAACGTTGGTCAGAAGATAAGTAGCCTTCCAGGTCGATGCTAACTGTGTAATCACGGTCTGCAGTGATATCACTAGCATTAATCTCAGCACTTAGAATTGGCTGGGTAAATTCCTCATCCAGTGCGACATCTACATACAAAGACTGACCCGCGATATAAGAATCAGGGTTAATATGCGTCCAAAGGACCACTCCAGTTTGACTGGGATCTCCCGAGGCTACTGATAAATCAAAAACAATTCCGTCGTTATCAATTTGATCAGCAAATGTAGTGCCGCCAAGTACAAAACGTGCATAGGTTTCACTATCAGTGTCCGCGAGAGAACGGACCGTAAAGGGGGTCAAAAGTACAACACCCATAGCCTGGACAAA
Source organism: Microbulbifer maximicatervae (SeqCode) (assembly GCF_052466985.1). Lineage (NCBI taxonomy): Bacteria > Pseudomonadati > Pseudomonadota > Gammaproteobacteria > Cellvibrionales > Microbulbiferaceae > Microbulbifer > Microbulbifer maximicatervae (SeqCode). The sequence continues at coordinate 1,058,841 of NZ_CP174298.1, read as the reverse complement.
GGTTCGGCGGGAGATGGTCATAAATAAACTTCCTGTTATCGTACGCATGAAGAATCGGAAAGGGAGCGGATTCTATAGAAGAACGTACCAACAAAGAAGTTTGACTTTTTATCTAGTAATCTCTTTTTCTCTCGAAATTCACACTTATGGAGTTAATACACAAAAGTCAGATGGAGAGAAGCAAAGTCCCCCTCTCCATCACCTATAAACTTGAAAAACTTAGCCTTGTTAACCATTAGCAATCTGAAATCATCTCTGGTCTGAGATAAGCAAAAGCGTGCTGTACATAGTCGGCTTTTCCTAAGGAAACACCTTGAGCTCTCAAGATTGCATAGGCCGTGTTGATATGGAAATAAAATTGAGGTAGCGCCCAGTCCCTGGCATATTGCTCATTAGTCATATCGAAAGTCATCCCATTCGGGAGCTTAATCGTCACAGGCTCATCCACTGCTATCATCACTGCTTCTGGCGTAACGCTTCTTAAAAATGCCAGTGCCTCTTGAATTCGCTCTTGAGCTTCGGAAATAGATCCGGGGTTTTCACCAGCTCCCTGCCCTTCACGAGCCAACTGCTCCAGAAAATCTGGAAGCGCACGCCGCCCCAATCGAAATATTGCCTCTTGCGCCTGTAAGCAACTAAACCGAACTTGGGATGATAAGGGAAACATATCTGGTGCAAGCCTCGCTTTAAGGAGGGCTTCAGACTCATCTTCTGGAAATTCTGTTTTTGCCTTATCCAACCAACTAGAAAGTGCTTCCAATAGTTGTATATACGTAGGTAACAAAAAATCAGTCAGGTTCATAATATGTTTCCACTAATTTTTATTGATAAGCGACAAAATATATCTCTGGTACCATTCTAAAATAATAAGGGAGGCACAAGCATCATTTAGTGTCTTCTTGCCTCCATATCTAAGCTAAATTCATAAGGCGTCGACTCGAGATAAATAAATGCTCAGGATACTCAGATATATTGCTGCTAGTTTAATGGTATTGGTGTCACTAGCGAATGCTGAATCTATTGACGTCGCAGTTAATGGCACGCTAATGCGTGGATTCGCCCTCGAAAAACATATGCTTAAAAACCATGCCACTTTTGTACGAGAGTCTAAAACGGCGTCGATCTATCGCATGTGGTCAATTGGAGACAAATACCCTGCAATGGAAAGAGTTCTCAACGGCGGCACATGGATTACACTGGAGATCTGGTCGATTCCGCAAGCCAACTTGGTCAATCTATTAGAGGAGGAGGCCAAAGGGTTAGTTTTAGGTAAAGTTGCTTTAGCGGATGGAACACAGGTATTAGGCATACTGGGTGAAAACTATATTGTCCAAAACCAGAAAGATATATCCAAGTGGCATGGCTGGCGAGCCTATGCGGAGAGTATGGGTATGAGTAGTAATAAAACCGGTCAGTAGCACTAATATCAAATATTTGATTTAGACAATCGAAATGAGTACACATACAGAAGTCGCGGTAAATGGACCATTGATGCGTGGCCTGGCGTTAGATAAAAACTTAATACAAAACAATGCAACATTTGTTAGGGAGGCTAAAACAGAAGCCATTTACCGGATGTGGGCAATCAAAGGCGAATATCCTTCCATGCAGAGAGTGCGCACAGGTGGAACATGGTTCAACGTTGAAATTTGGTCCTTACCCAAGGCCAACTTAATTGAAGTACTTAATTTAGAAGCGGCGGGACTAACTTTGGGTAAAGTAGTCTTAGAAAATGGCGGGCAAGTTTTAGGGATATTAGGAGAAAACTATTTGACTCAGCAACAAGAAGATATTTCCCGATTTCATGGATGGCGCAACTATATACAACAGAAATCTAAAAACTGACGTTGAAGCTGCTATTATTTGGCCCTAAACAATATCATTAGGTAGACAATCTACTCAGTCTATATCTTTGGGCGATATAGCTGCCTACCACGGCACGGTATTCCCACCCACTCTAAGCACCCTGCATCCAGAATCGTTACTACCGCCCCACCTCTCGGGTCTTCGCAAAAGGCTATATTCGTGGGTCGTTTACCACAGGTGGGTATACGTTCGGCCACCCTTCCCTCACCATCAAGAACGGTCACGTCACCTTGACCAAACACTGCACAATATAATCGACCGTCACTACCGAAAGCCATCCCATCTGGCCCTACAAATCCCTCTGGCGCCCCAATAACCACATTGCCAAAAAGCTCCCGTTTGGGAAGCATTAACGAAGCGAGATCGTAGCGGTAGATATTGCCGCTAATAGTCTCCCCTACATACAGCTGGCCCCGATCATCAATGGCAATACCGTTGGGAAAACGCAATCCGGAATCAAGCTGTCGCAACACATCTCCATTGCGAGGATCTATCTCTAATACCTGTCCATAGTAGCGACAAGATCGGCAATCAGCTCGAATCACCTGCCCCTGAACAAAAATATCCGGGTCAATCCCGGAGTCTGTTATGTAAAGTAAGCCATTATCACCAAAAACCAGATCATTGGGCCATAAGTAGGGCTGATCTTCTGGTCCGTCATAAGCTTCAATAAGATCCCCATTTAGCCCCATGCGAACAAGCTGCTTACCCCCTCCATCTGCAATCCATAAATTGTCATACCCATCGATTGCCATGCCATTAGGTCGCCGAGCAGGATACCCTATCTGTTGGTATTGCCCACGCAAATCAATACGGCTTATACAGTTCCGGCCAGCTGCCATTTCAGTGACATAAATGCGGCCATCAGGCAGACAGACGGGCCCTTCTGGTTCTTGTAAGCCTCTACACAGTACTTGTCTTTCCATGCTAACGACCACAGACTCGAGTCGGTTAAAAAGGCATCATATGTGATACAAGGGCGTATCAACGCCAGGTGGGACTAGTCCAGCCAACCTAATACGTTCCGCCAAAGACTCTCCTTGAACTCCTTTCGGAAAAACCCAAAGTGGCCTATTGATGTATTTCCAATAGAGCTGGTTTGAATAACCTCAATATCTGTATTCGCATTGCAGTAAAAATCTCGCAATGCACAAACAGCCTTCTCTGGTGCAAAGTCCTTATCGTCATCTATTAGCAGGAACTTCATATCACACTGCAAACGCTCGAATCCCTCACGAATCGGCCGACTATGCTGATCGACAACGTAATCCTTATGTCGAGCCCAGTAAGCCCATTCACGAGCTATTCCTGCAGGTAGGTTCTCTCCACCCCAAAGAACTCCAGGCACCCATCCCAAAACATTCGATAGCAAAGGAAATGCGCAGTACCATCCGAATAATAGCTTTGGCTGATACCTTGCATCCCAATGCCCCCAATAGCCGCTCTGAGAAGAAACACAATACACACTCGCAAATCGGGTATTATTTGACGCAAGACCTACAATTTGACCACCGACACTATGGCAAATGCAGTGCCACTCCAAGCTTTTAGCTCGTTTGCTACACCAGTCAATCACTGCCACCAAATCTCTCTCCCCCCAGGCTCTTAAGGTCAGCCGTTTGTCCCTGTGATTCTCGATAGCGGACTTACCGATACCTCGGTAATCATAAGTAAGAACCAAATAGCCATTCCGGGCTAAGAAACAAGCAAAATCCCGATAGTAGCTCTGCTTAACCGCCATAGCAGAATTAATAATGATGCCGGCTTTGGGCACCTCACTCGGCGAGAATAGCCTTGCACCAAGCACTATCCCATCGTTAGTGGGGATTTGCTGTGCCTCAATCATCTATTCAAAGGTTCCCCCGTGTAATTCAACACAAACTATTGGGTAAGTTAAAATTCCGCCCAATACTTCCGGTCTATCGCATGAGAGGTAATTAACAAGTTGATCCCTAACAGGTATTTCCTCCTTCCAAGAGCAGTAAATTGACTTGAATATTCACTTCTCGACATTTACCACCCCCTAAAGACTAGAGCAAGTTAAAAGCCTTAATTATATAGCCCTATATAATTAGATTTGATGTTCCAGTTTATGAATTGAAAGGAGGTAGCTTTACCAAAAAGTCAAATAACATGGCAGACAATTGTTCTAGCTTTCCACTATTTCACCTGCAAATGTCCAAGTGAGCTGCACAAAAATATACCCTGCTAATAATCCTCATATTCACTATCAAAAGTGCTAAAACTTCTAGGTACTCTAAAATGCAAGGGGCAGGTTTGATAGCCGATCAATCCAGTCGCCAAGTTAAGAGATTTGATTTATCGCTTATCTTATATTTCACCTGATTCACTTAAAATGATTTTGATCTATAGACAACAGGAAGTTTAGGTGCATGTCCGATCGATTCAGTATTATTATGCCATGCTACAACGATTCTGACCTTCTGTATAACCTATTACAAGGCTACACTTTACAAACCTTTCCAAAGGAAAATTTTGAAATTATTATTATCGATAACAATTCTAAAGACCCCAACATCCTGCCATGTTACAACCAGTTTAAGCACCACCTTACTTTAACTTTACTATTCAGACCTCAATTACCAGACCCATTCGCACTTAACTCGGCGCGAAACTTAGGGGTAAAGATTGCTAAACACGAGTGGTGTGTATTTACAGATAGTGACTGTATCCCTGCCCCGAACTATCTGGCAGAGATTCAAAAAACAATCAATGATTATGGGCCTAGTATCTGCATGACCGGGATAAGGGAGTTTATTCACTCTAAAGATATTGTCCCAGCAGAAATGGACGGCGGCGGCAAATACCTTGACGCATGCCCTAGATTTAATAGCCCATCAAATTATGGACTCAGTAAAGATAGGCGCCTAGGGAAAATAGAGCAATTACCGAATACAGAACACCCCTGGGGGCACTTTTATGGCTGTAATATGGTATTTAAAAGGGAGGATGTCATTAAAGTTGGTTTTTTTGATGAAAAATACGATGGAACCTGGGGTTACGATGACATAGACCTGGCTTATCGAGTTATCAATGAACTCAAAGCACAGCCAATTTTTATGAAAGAAGCCATTGTCTACCACCAAGACAACATAAATTTAACAGAGACAATCAATGGCAAGAAGAACAAAATTAAAGATTTGAGCAACCCAAACTATCAATATATCTGCAAGAGAATTTCCGGGTATTATGAGTTTAGTAATCGCGAATTCAAACGATTTGGGCTAACAACTACTGCAAGCTAACAATTGACCTGAGTGACCAACTTAAACGCGCCTAAATATTGATATACATTTTTCAAGCATCTATCAGATATCTGATAGTTCAATCTCACTAGAGAAAGATTTCAGAAACAGAACAACCTTATCAAGAGAGAAAATAGCCTCATTAACAGCAACCTCAATATGATAACCATCGGAAGCTTTACTAATAACAAAGACCAATGCATCTCTTGTGATTGAATAGGTCGCGATACAGTCGACCTCTCGAGCAGGCAAATAACTAAATGTAAAGTCTTCGTTGATACTTGATGTAACTTGTTTCTCAACTTTTAACATGTTGAGGAGTACCATTGCATAATATGCAATATGGTACCTTTTTAATAGGTATATTTGATACCTAGAGAGTTTATTTAGAGAAAAATAGAAACCAGACGCCGTATTTCCTACCCCGGCCAGTCTTTCACCCTGATCCGGAATGTTGTGAATAAACTCTTGGGTAATCAATATGTTTGCTCGCTGCCTTTCGAAAGTACTGACAAAATTATCTATAAAAGATTTCAAAACATTTTCGAAAGATATCTCGCTAGATTCAACTTTAGCTGACACCAATACGATGTCATCTAGATCTCCTTTTATACAACCCTTTTCCTCCAAGAGAAATGGATTTGGCTTATTCTCCTTCCTATTAAACATTCTCAGACTTAAACCTATAAATATAGCTTGAGCCAGCCCTATAACTCGGTGAAAATTTGAGTATTGCCCATTCCCCTTGTATATATGCATTATTGAAGAGCAATATGCATCTGACTTTTCCTGATCTTTCTTCAACAAGCAATTGGCATATTTAGAAAAGAGCAGACCAGTGTAACCGGAAAAAAAATCATGATTTGCTATAAAGCATACAGACGTGCTATCAAAGTGGATGTAGAAGGGGATCTTTTCAACCTCCAACCTCTTATATAAGGCCTTCCTTCCAACGACACCTGTCAGCTCTTTCCTCAGCGCCTCTATCTTTTCTAAGTAAAAGCGTTTTGGGTGAGGCGCGGTAGTCAATGCAACTAAGTCATAGAGCTTATCTAGACAATCAGTAATTTCATCTTGGTTACTTCTAGTGACAACATTTATAAGCAGAGTAGATACACAGCCATAACCTTTTAAGTGCTGCTGGACAAAGCTCTCTGGCGCTTCTATCGGCGTGAATAATCTGGACAGAAAGTTGGATTTGTCGGCCACGATACCACCTTACAAGGGAGGGATTGCCACTTAATTTGATCACATACCATATAAATTTAGTCAACTACCCTTATGGCAACAATTACTCCGAAAGTTTCATTTGAGTAACTTAGCATAAATCGTATGAGGCAAAATATAAGACAAATAGAGTTTACTAACGCAACTGTATACGCTCAGGAATCTGCATCCAAATATCACTTAGAGAAACTACACGCCCATGGATTCTTGATTGGGTCATCGCGAGACACATATATAATCAAGTCTATTTCTTCTGCTTATCGCTTACGGATCCCTTGTACGATGATACGAGCCACTATACACCCGAAGTCAAATTAGCACCTCTTACTGTCGCCATCTACAAAATGGTTAGATAATGACAATAAAAGATATACGATAGCTACAGCTTAATGCTTCAATACTGATTGCCGAGCGTTCATGTTTTTCATCACTTTCACTCTAGTAGCAACGTAAGCTGAGATTGCCAAGTATTAGCGGCCAACCTTTATCCACCTTGACAATCAGCACTACCCCCACAAAGAAAACTAAAAGATGACTAAAAACACACATCTATTTAGTAGATACTAAAGTACTCGGAGGTGCAGAATATCAAGGTGAAGTGTAATCAATTCTTGAGCTATTGGTAGTTATTAGTTGCTATACTAGTCAGCCTTATTGAAAAGACCAATTGCGCAAGTTAGCGATCATTATGAGTAAGCAATTGAAACCCTATTGTTTCGGATGTCCGATATAACCTGGAGCTCCTATGGTAGTTTTCATACCACTTTCGAAACTGTGCAAATTTTAGGAATTTGTACTCTCCCGCATTCGGGTCAAAATAATAAGTAGCTTTATCTGCAGTGGGCTCAATCCTAAATGCTGTTGCATGTGCCCATTTAACCCCAGAAAACCTTAACATACTATAAATTGTTTGCGTTTGCTGCGTGAAACACTGTTCAGCCTCAATACCATCAAACACTATGGTGAATTGTTCATCCAAGGGAGGGTTTCCCGTTTTTTGCCTTGATGCAGTTCCTAAATGAGTTATGTGTTTAAAACCTTGGGATTCTAAATATTTTTGGGATTCTTGAATCATTTGATAAGACTTCATTGGGTCGCCCTCACTTCCATCTTTAAACTTAAATCGATACATAGAGGCAAAACGCTGGGCAACTACTGCCACCTTCGTTTTGTCGATATCACCTCCCGTCGATAGTGCATCCTGAAGACCGGATTGAAGCCCCTTACTAATCCAACTCACTGCCAAGGCTTCACAAATTCCATCTTTAGAATTTGGGTGCTTTTTGAGTATTTTACTGTAATTTCCCTGGCTGAATTTCCACGTTTTCTGACCACCAAAATTGGAGGCTCCATCATCATTTGGCATACTTTTTTATTACCATAATATTACATATTAAGTTGCTGATTCTATTTACACACTGTGCAAAAAATATGAACGCTAGTTTTTGCAATATCCAAAGTAATCATTATTTAATGCAAAAAGTCACTCTTGCCCTGTACTGAAGCCCATCTGGAATTTCGCAGATAAAGAAGCTTCAAGCTCCTTTTAGTCTGGTCAGATAAGTATATATTTTGATCTTGGTAAAATACTCATTGCTCTGATTCCTACACTTTCTCAGACCTAACCGCACAAATATATAAGCAAGTTTGCTTTCATCAAAGGCCAAAAATAGCCAGCTGCTTCAATACCTATAGAGGCTGTAACACTGGTTAGTAGTAGTAAGGATGGAATATGAGCAAATAGCTTGCTTACCTAACTCAAGCGTTAACTCCCCCCTATACGATCCAATATAAACCTCGTCTAGAGCCCAAACTTGATGGGTGAAATTCCTAGCTAGGCACCCTTCTCCATTTTATGGTCTTTCGAATATTTTTTTGAAAGTCAATTAACTGGAGCACAAAAATTCTAAGGAGCAATTTAATATATCAAACGGCCCGATTCGGTGTATTTGATTACCTTCAGGAGTGACTAAACTAATGCACTATGGAAATGCTATCTGTTTACATTCTACTAGGCGCCATTGCAGGTACAGCGGCAGGCCTCTTGGGGATTGGCGGAGGCTTAATCATCGTGCCTGCTTTGGTGTTGATTTTTTCTGCCATTGGTATCTCCCCGCAGGTACTGACCCATATGGCGGTGGGGACTTCGTTGGCAACCATTATCGTGACTTCAATCAGTTCGGTCTGGGCACATAACGCAAAAGGTGCCGTTAACTGGAACCTATTTTGGATTATGACTCCAGGGATACTTTTAGGGTCTTGGCTGGGCGGCGTGACAGCAGACTTGTTACCTGGTGCTTGGCTGCAGCTATTGATTGGCGTGTTTGCCATATTTATGGCAGTGCGCATGGGCTTAGGTGGATTGGCTTCGGCAACCTCGCAAGAAAATGGCGATCACTTACCCGGAGCAGTACCCTTGATCTGTTCCGGAGGAGTAATCGGCTGGCTCGCAGCGATCTTTGGTATTGGTGGAGGGGCCTTGGTGGTTCCCTACTTATCGCACTTCGGTACAAAAATGCAGCGCGCTGTCGGAACCTCTGCTGCCTTTGGTCTGCCAATCGCTATTTCTGGTTCAATCAGCTTTGCCGTGCAAGGGTGGGACAATCAGTTACTACCGAAGTGGAGCAGTGGTTATATTTACTGGCCGGCTTTTCTGGGAATTGTACTTACCAGCGTGCTCTTTGCCAGGCTTGGTGCCAGTGTTGCTCACCGGATATCTGCTAAGCGCTTAAAGCTGTATTTTGCCTTACTGCTTTGTATTATCGGGGTTCGTTTTATTTGGCAAAACATCAACCTGCTAGTTGAGCTAAGCTAAGACTACTTTTTGGATCGTATCTAATGGACCAGAAGTAAACATACAATTCACCCAGACATCAACTATCAGACTTTTATACTTGCCGCTCTGATTAAAAACCACACAATTGACTCGTTTTTGTTGATCTTGGTGAGTATTAGCCCAGAGTTTGGGAGATTCCTTTGAAGGCTTGGTTAAATAGTAGAACAGTACAAAACAATCTATACGCAACCCAACAAAGGCTGTATATAGCGCGGGTTAGATTTAATGACCTCTCTCCAATGCACCTCGATAAATTCCATCCTTTTTCAAAACTACTAATAGCCCCTGCCAAAGTCATGGAGTTCTAACTAAAAAAATTGAAATGTTTGACTGTGCTTTTAGGCCGCTCTCCTATCCTTTGGTACCCTGAAATCGCTAGAGCGTAGTTTGCGGATTAAAATCACTGAGACATGAGAAGATTTAGATTTGCCGTCTAACCCATTTTATACACACCCGCCAATCTTACATGAACTTATGTTATCTGGACGGAAGATTGTACTTTATATGTACAATAACATACTCGGTTAAAGTAAGGCGTTACCTATCAAGAGGTTATTCAATAGCGATAAGCTCGCAAAGGTATCCTGTATTGGAATACCCAGAGCGCGCAAGTGTACGTAGGACTACATGCGGCTTGGCACCGACAGTAAGCCCAGAAATGAAGGATCAAATAAGGCTATGATTCAGTTGTTTACTTAAGTGAAGTAAAGCGCGCACTCATATCGAAGCTGATGAACATTAAGATTTATCCGGTGTGATAGCAAATTTACTAATTGTTGAATTATCCCCCAAATTTATAACTTCAGCATTTGGCCACAATATATTTGGGCTAGTCTTCTAGGAACCAAATTACTTCCCTTTTTAATTTGAGGTGTTTTGTGTCTAAAAAAATTCTCGGATTAGCTTTTACACCGATTACTATTCTCATTTCAGCAAGTATGTATACTCCACCGGTAGGCGCAGTAGAATGCGGTGAAGTAATCGTTACGTCAGTTACACTCGACCAAGATCTTTTATGTGATGTATCCGATGGAAACCCACCAGCGCTTACTGTCGTTGGACCGTCAGGAAACCTAATTTTAAATGGATATACGGTATCTTGCATCTCTAGTGCCGGAGGTAATCCAGGTATATTGGTGGAAGGCATTGCCTCCAGAATTTCAGGTGGTGAAGTCAATAACTGCCCAGAGGGTATTCTCGTCCAGGGTAATGGGTCGCATACAATATCAGAAATGGAAGTTCGCGATTTTAGGCTTGACGGAATAGAAATTGACAGTAATTACAACATTATCTCTGAAAATATGGTCATTGGGCTTCCTGGCACCACTGTAGGTGATGGAATTGACTCCAATGGAGATGGCACCACTATAATCCAAAATTACGTCGAAGGTGTAGGCGATGGAGGAATGGAGATCGGCGGAGACTTTATAAATGTCACACTTAATCAAGTAGCAATGGTTGATGACCTGGGAATTTTTAACTCTGGAAACTTCACTACAATCTCCAACAATCACTTAGAGAATAATTCTTTTTTTGGTATCGCAACAACCGGTAGTTTTGGGTTGATAATACAGAATAATATTACCGGAAATGGAGATGGAGGTGTCGAGATCCGCTCAGGAAACGACAATATAGTCAGCCAGAACTCTATATTAAATAATGGTGGCTTCGGTATTTCAGACAATCCTGGTGGAATTGTAATCAGCGGGGAGTTCAGCAGTAGAAATCAGATCCTTTCAAATACAGTTACCGGGAATACGGATTTTGATCTTTGGGACGTTTTTGATTCTGGTGATTGCAGCTCAGACAATCAGTGGGTGGCAAATATCCATGACACTTCTAGCCCTGCTTGCCTGGATTGAAGGGAATTGCTGGCTAAAATTTTAGGTGTGACAATAACCTATACGCCTTATATAACCAACAAAGGAGTATCAATAGAAGCTGTGATTGGCATGCCCCCGACAATATCATCGGGGGCAATTACATCCAAACAGCGTCCTACACATATGCATATCAAATGTAATTATTAATATGATGTATATGACTCATTGAGGACTACAATATCATTTATCATTATTGACTAGGTAGAATACGAGCGTGATGTATTGGTTCATGCAATGATCCAATCAGTTAAAAACACAATCTGCTATTGCCCCATAAGCGTAATTACCCTCGCTAGTCGTAACCAAGTTCAAACCGGTTAATACATTTATCTCCAGCCACACCACGTATAACAAATATTATTCCAGTAATATATTGAGCCCCTCTTTTTCTCTCTTCAGAGTTTTATCAGCAAGCTTTCTAAAATCATTAATTAAATTTATAGATCTGAACTGATTAATAGGTGCAGCAATTACCCTTTCAAGCCTTCGACAATAATTCCAACGACCCCATGTAGAGTTTCTTAAGATGTTCAACTAGAAGGCTTTCACAAGATTTCCTATCAAAATAATGCCCCTTTAGAGAAATTATTAAGTAACCCACAGAAAGGTAGATCGAGAGAACTAGAATGGCGCTCCCAATTCTAATAACTCAAAAATGAGATTTTGTCGACAATTTCACAGATAACAATCGATTCCAATCGCACATTTACGGGCAAACTTATGAGCAAGCTATTCAGCAAGAAAACTTTAGCACTGGCATTTACAGTCATACTGGCTTCATGTGGAGGAGGTGGAGGCTCTTCTTCAGATTCGGACCCAGCCCAATCATCTGGCGACAATGGCGGGGGCCAAGGCTCTGGAGATGGTGGCGGTTCAGGTAGTGGTAGCGGCTCTGGGGATAGCGGATCGGGGACCCTTCCAGACAACGAACCTGGCACTGTGACTGTTGGCGATATAGAAACGGCAGATCTGGGGTTTGCCCAGATTACTTCCCGGGATATCACATTGCCGAATGCCCAAACCAATGCTGAAGAAGTCCATGGACTCCCACACTATATAGCCAGAACAGATAGTAATCAGGATGACAATCTACAGTCTGTGCCCATGCGAAGTTACACCACCGCTTGTGCAACCGACACCGATAGACCTCGGATGTTTGTTTCCAAGACCCTTAGCGAAGGTAGTGGAGAAGATGAAATCACTTATGGCACCGTTTATGAGCTGCAATATAACCCTGAAACTCTAAGCTTCGACCAAACTGGCAATACCACAATTCTAAAACAATGCTATGAAGCCCATGGTATCGCAGCTAGCGCTGATTGCTCACGGGTTGCCGTCTTGTGCAACACTGAATACCAGGCAAACGAGCGCTATGACGTACAAGGGGATCTGGTTGAGCAATACGGTAGCGACTGGATGAAGATGGAAAATAATATCAGTGCTATTGACGGACGTATTGAAAGGGATATCGGCCTGATGATATCTACCAATCACAGTCAGTACATTGGCTATTTTACGGACCATCCCACACTGAAGTTCGAGGACTTCCTACCTGGGCTAAAAGAAAATTTCCCCAAGACCGACTTCGGCGATTCCCCGACCTTTAAGACAATTAAAGGTAACGAAATGCAAGAGGAGATGGCTTACATTGTCGATCAACTCTCTGATGCCGACTATAACTCTATGGTCGAGTATATTCGCGAGAATGGCTATAAATATAATGATCAGATCTGGCTAATGGAGTGGGATAACTTAGCGCTTAGCGAGAAGCCTGCGGCCTACGTTGTAAACAAGATGCACGGTGGTGGCCACGCCGGAGCCCAAGAGCTTATCTATGTCGAGAATGATAGCCAAGGCCGCACCAGCTACGCCTTCTCAGTAACTGCTCGGGTTTTTGATAGCAGCTATGGTGGCTCCCACTATTCTGCTGGAATGACTGTTATTGATCGCGATAACTGGTCCTTAAATATGAGTGGCAGTAATAACAGAGGCTGGTATTGGCTTTGCGGCTACGGTCATGTCTTGAATATCCGGGCATTTTATAATCCTGGTACCGAAAAATATGGAGCAATTTGCACTAGCGATGGCGGTCAATATAATCAATCGCGCGGATTAAACACTATTGCCATCAAGATGGAGGATATTTCTTCTACCAGTAGATTTGAAGGTTACTACAATTACCTGATCCCCTCCGACAATGCATTTTTCTCTAACGGAGGTGGACACACTGTAGTCCCTGTGGATGAAGATACTAACTTATCTCTCATCGTCTCCCCCAAGTACATTGATGATGAGGAAATGAATCGCTTCCTGCAAAGCGAATACGGCATTGATACCAGCACTGAAGGGCCTTTTGACCAGCAATGCTCATCCGATGATACGAACTGCTTCTTTTCCTACATGTCAAACAGCGATAATCCAACTATTTCAAGACAGGGGCTACGCAGTGGGGATGCTCTGGAATCCTCATCCCTGACTCGCATTGGTATTGCTAAAGTGGATGGTGAAGGAAGTATCGAGGGGGAAGGCTTTAAATGGCTTGTAGAAGAGCCCGACTGTCAAATCAGTGATCCACAACTTATCGACTTGAAAAATGGACGTTACCTATTTGGCTATGCGCAATTTCAGTGTATTTCCGACAACCTTTCTTATAACCGGAGTTCCGCTAAAAATGGGGCAATGCGGATGCTTGTTCCGAAAGCCTACTATGTTATGGAAATTGATGCAGACCTAAATGTATTGGAAGGCCCTGTAAAGCTGACGAATTTTGGTTGGGGCGGACTTGACGAACCTGTCTTCATGGGCAACGGTAAAGTCGCTTGGTCATATATCAAGAACCCTACAATTGATAGTTACGGTGGCGGCAAGCAGAACGTTTGGCAAGCGATGATCTACCACTCAAATAGCGCTAATTGATTCATTCATAAAAAGTAAAACTAGCTGTGATAAAAATAGAGGCTTTTGCTCTCTATTTTTATCACACAACTGTTAGATCTCCAGAAGCTACAAAGATCAAGAAGTGCTATTCACCTATTTATCGACCAATAGCAAAACCTTGTCGAATAAAAAACTCAAAACTACTGTTTCTTCACGAAATGACTACTAGATCGGTAGAATAATACGGCAACAGCTCAGTGTAATTGCTTGAAACTACGTACCCAGATACAAGTATGCTAACCTCCCGCCTAAATAAAATTAGTCTCTGAACTAACCGCCCTTTCTTCATTGAGTTTTGAATTTAGAAGCCACTACGCAATAAGGAGATCGCGATGGCTATTACTGTTCATGTCTGGAAGCAAAAGACCGGGAATGTCGGACATGCTTCCATCACCATTGATAACACCTATATCAGCTACTGGCCTTCTTCAGCGGCAGGGAAAAAGGACTTTAAAATCGGGCGATCGCACAGCCCTTCCTTTCCAAGTGGTTATCGAGTTGATAGGCGCCTCGAGGGTGGTGATGCGGATCAGAACATTCTTATCGATGGGCTGAATGAAACAAAAATGATTGAAGCCTGGGAAAACTTCAAGGGCGAACAGAAGCATTACAATATGAAGGATCAGAATTGCTCGACGGTCGTTGCCTGGCTACTTGAGACTGGCTCAGGGTTCGCATCACCTGGAAAAGGAGGAATCAAAATCAGTGACTGGGCAGCGAGCCCTATTCACCGTATTCTCTTCCAGTTGCGCTTTTTCGGTAATCATATTGATATGTGGACACCCAATGATGTGTTAGCTTATGCGCTACAAATTCGAAGCCAGATAACCTCATGAACCTACCGCTATTCTACTCGCCAAATTACAACATCAGCTTGCCGCTGCTTTCCAGCTTGCATCCTTTTGATGGCTGTAAATATGAGAAAGCATTGGCACTGATTAATGCCGAGTCAGAAGCGAACATTGAGTTAAAAGTTGTTTCAGAGCCTCTTAGTCAAGACTGGCTGTTATCTGTACATACGCAACCCTATTTAGATAGCTTGCATCAATCGAAAACACTGGCTCGCGTTATAGAGATGCCGCTACTGCGCTTGCTGCCCGCAGGCGTATTAAATAAATATTTCATGAAGCCAATGCGCTTTGCAGCAGAAGGCACTTGCTTGGCGGTACGGGAAGCCTTGAGCAAGAAAACCTCTGCTTTGAATCTCGGTGGAGGTTATCACCATGCATTCGCTGGTCACGGTGAAGGGTTCTGTGCTTTCGCCGATGTAGCCATTGCTATTAATCGTGCCCGCGAACAGCACCTGCTCTCACCAGATGACAATATCTGGGTAATTGACCTTGATGCCCATAGAGGGAATGGGTTTGCTGATTGGGCCATGGAGGACCCCAATATACATATCTTTGATATGTACAATATGCAAGCCTACCCCGGCTTGCACCCCGATGAGCAGGAATCTCGCTGGCCATTTTTAGTCCCCCTAAAGCAAGGAACAGATACTGAAGGTTACCTCAGTCGGTTGGAGTCGGAATTTTCGGACTTCATTAAGCAGAGTCCGCTGCCTAAATTGGTTATCTACAATGCAGGCACAGATATTATTGCCCAGGACAAGCTGGGGGGGCTCCAGGTCAGTATCGATGGGGCCAGAAAAAGGGACCAATGGCTGGTTGACCAGATTCAATCGCTGGATGTGCCTATGGTCACCGTAACCAGTGGCGGCTACTCCGAAAACTCCTATCGTCTAATAGCTGACTTGGCGATTTACCAGGCAAAAAAGGTAACAAGTTGAAGCTCTGGAGAGGCCTCTGTCATTGAGAAAAGTGGCCTAGTAAACAACCGCTCCCTAACCCACCAAATTTTTCAAAGACTTTTGAGTATTTAGGTACTTGATTGACGCTGGAGTACTGAGCACCAAGTTACTCTTTGAGCTCTTTCGCTCGCAACCAAGCCAACCCGAGACCAGCGGCAACCGTAATACCCATGCCTATCACACCACGGATACCGAATTCTGTGCCAAACATAAAACGATCAGCTAACACACCGACGAGGATCGCACTGTAAAACAGTGCCCCAACGAGGTAAGCAGGTGCAACACGATTAGCGATCGTGTAAGCAAGATTCTGTGGAACAAACAGCAGTGCGGGAATCGCGAGAATCCATAGCGACGATGTCTCTACCTTCGCCCCCTCCCAGAATACAATAGATAAGCTAAAGACCAACATCCCAACAGCGAAATAGAACATGATGCGCTCAGGTGGCTCGGTCCGGCCTGCGACACCGGTTGTGATACTACCCGCTGCACGCGCTACTCCCGCCAGCAACGCAAGGAGTGAGTAGGGATTGAAAATGCCCTGAACACTGTGCTGGATCAAAATGAGGCATACGCCCAAGAATGCCAGTATCGCAAGAAAGATAGTGGCGATACTAACCCGGTGACCGAGGAATACTCGGGCCATCAACATGGCAAAGAATGGATTCGTGCTTTCCAGCACCAGGGCATCTGCGATGGGTATGCCCTTGACCGCCCAGTAGAAGGCAGCAAAATAGACAAAACCTGATATGGAGCGAAGGATAAGGACCTGGGGATTCACCGGCCTTATCCCCGCCACCCCTTGTCGCATCAGAAGAAACATACCGGACAATGGAGCAAGCAATATGACCTGTGCAGCCAATAGCAGAAATGGGCTAAGGCCTGCACCAGAACCCAGCTTACCGGCAATACCAAGACACCCCATCAACACTCCGCCGAGAAGAGCTAACCCAACACCCAGGGAATGATTTTGATAAGTAGATGGCAAACTGTCACTACCTTTAGCAAATAGAGGTCAAACCTGCCTGAGAGGCAATAATGATGCCTCCATTTATGCATCGGGCAGGTCATTACAGAGCAGAGCACTATGTAACATTAGCCCTCCGATTGATTCATTTCCTATTGGGCTGACCAAAGATTTTGGCGCAGTAATTATTTGCCTGCCGGCATCAGTTTCCCTGTTACAAAAAATATGAACGTCATAATATGAAAGCTGAGTTTTGACCACTTTTAGATCAAGAGTATTAATCCTGTCCCCAGTTCTACCTCAACAGATATACAGCGTAAGCGACTGTCGGCACTTCCTTTCCACCAGACCTAATCCCAACCCAATATCTCGTTACTTCTCCTTGCGGTTTATATCAAACCCTATGGGCTTTATCCCACAAAGCTGGTTGGTAGCCCTAAATTACTTCAAATTGACGGTGGAGCGTAAGAATCTATAGACGCTCGCTTGAATATGGAGATTATACCTACACCCTATTTATTAAACTCGCGTTATGCCTTGCCGATCGCTAACTTGTATAAATATCACCGCTCTCGGAAAATTCTCTTAGTGTCTTCATATATTTTTCTACATACTTTAGAGCGCTTTCTTTGCTAACTAGCGGTTCGCAATATCCAAAAACAAACACCCCTTCTCCATCTATTGTACAAGTCACTAGCATTATGGGGTGTTCTCCATGTGTTTGAACGGTCATAACCACACCAAAGTCAAAGAACGTCAAAGGGCCCGTATACTCACCTATATCCCCTACATTGGATACGCAAATTCCAGAGGGAAAGTAATCTTTCGCAGAGCTAGAATCTTTAGCCAGCTGTTCGATCTCTTCGAGATTGTAATCGGGTACAAGTGAAGGCTCAAAGAAATTTCCACATCTAAACTGCATATAGACTTTTTTTGAATTAAATGCGCGAGACTCAGCAAGGCGAGACTAGTTTCATTTGATAACAAGGATACAGTTAATGTAGTTGTACACTCTCCAATAACATCCCGATCTATTTGGTGTTTACATAAGTACTGGGCATTTATAGGCAACATTAACTCTGTGGTGGAGCAGAAACCGGGTAGTGACCGAGCAGCAATAATAGCAGCAGCATCATAGATAGAGGTAACCTGAACATTCTTATCTTTTGAACGCAAGTACAATTGCTCACATAATTTCTTGGGGAGGACTCGGTAAATAGAACATCCCTTTCGATGTGAGGCATCTGCCGCCTGCTCTACTAACCACTTTGGGAGAGCGCAATTATCACTACTAATTGCCGACTGCGTTTTTTTGAGATGTTTTATTGATCCAATATAGTCCACCACCGATTTTTGCATTATCGAAGCAGAGGGTTTATCTTCTGAACCCCCTCTCAAGTACCGATCCAAATCTCTAACCAAGAGTAATAAGGAGCGCCCATCCATAGCAGCATGGCTTACCATAAAAGCAATCCACTTTACTTCTTCATGATCATTCGCATAAACCGTGAAACGATACACATATTTATCCAGCTCAAGAACTTTACTTCCTAGGCGCTTGAACTCTTTCTGATAATTTAGAGGCAGTGCATCGCGCTCAATCTCAATAGGAATAGCTTCAAAGGCTACATCACAGAACCAATAAGCATGATGATTTTTTCTATACGAGAACGGAGCATTGGGTGCAGGTTATGGAGGTATTCCATTCCCTTTAGTAATTCTTCGACGCCGAGAGACTTACATGCCCTGAAAAAAACAGCTAGTTGAACCGCACCGCTTGACTTTTCGGTCAGCTCTACAAAAAGTGCCTCTTGAGCCCCAAGCTTACGAAAAGGTTTTGCTTTTTTCATTGCAGGCTCTTCCCAGTAGGGAGATCACTGCCGATAGTATAGAACGAGAAAGCGCTATTGCCACATAACATCTATAAAAATCGATTCAAGATAACCACGAGGTATGCACAAAAAAACATAGCTGTAAACGCCAAAAACAAGGCTCACATAGCTTAAGAAACTTGCAAATCGCCTAGAAAACCCACATCGCCGCACTCCAGATATACTCGAATATAGTTAGACAAAAATAAAACTATACGCTAAACAACCTTCACCGCCATCTACATTCAGTCGAAGTACTAAAGCTTATATCCGTATATCCTAGCAACAATAACTGGGCACGAAGTTGATCAATGGCAACTGGAGTAGGCCGATAATGACCAGAACAAGTGTTAACGAAAACTATCTTTCCACCCTCCGCCACGATCTCACCCGCTGCTGCAACACTATCTCCTGCCAGAAACGTCGAATGAGCAAAGACTGGCTTTGGGTAAAAGTAACTTGAATATATATTCCCATTCTTATCCATAACATAGATAGCGGCTCTACCATTATAATCTTCTGCCTGTTGTGCACGCCTAGTATCAAAAAGCTCACCAGTAGAGTCATAAATCTTCCCATCCATCACCGATAGTTTCGTCCCCTCTCGCTGGGCATCTGTGTAATAAATAACATATGCAGGACACATATATTTAAATTTTTTAAGGCACCTTACATCTTCACCCTTGTATTTTGAATAAAGTTCAAAAAGCCTGTAGTTTTTTATTTTTGAATTACCATGTACCGCAACACTAGAGCTACTTTCATTAGCCCTATTCGTATCGTTCATAGTAAGAATCCACTGGGAGATTCCTTCTGGTGCACATCTGCTCGCATTAACCCCATGGTAATTACATGTATTTTCACCTGACCAACAGTCAGTTGGTCTAGGCAATACACTATTGGAAAGACCTATTTCCATTAAGTATTCTGGTGTTTCATTTACATTTCTGCTCTCAACTATAAATGCCCTATCACGATAAGCCATACCGCTTGAGGGCTGGCCACAATAGAGCGCAGTCAAAAGTACGGCAATTACTTTCTTTAGATTCTTAACGACCATTAACGGCAACTCTTTCGCAACTGAAAAGGACGGGAGAATACAGTGGTCTCAAAACGCGCTGTAAATAGGTGTTTATAAGCTTTCAGCCGGCATCTATGCCTATATTGTCCCGCACGCACTGTATTTTCCTTCGCAAATTTAGGTTTTTCAGTCATCAAAACCCACTCTAAGAAGAACACCCAAGACTAACCAGCAGGACCTGATACAGAAGAGTAAATAGTATGACGAGTGGGGCGACTTCCAAATCAAAATAGAAATGGTCCCCCTAGATGCTCAAGCCGCAGCATTCAACCAACCTAAAGTGTCCCTCCACAAACTATCTTCGTAGCGCGCCTTGAAGAAACCAAAATGACCTATTGGCTTTGTATCCACGGCTTTAGCATTCACAATCTGTATTTCAGTATTTGCATTACAATAGAACGCCTTGAGAGCCTTCACAGCCTGCAGTGGAGCAAAATCTATATCATCATCTATGTATAGAAACTTCATATTGCACTCTAGACGGGAGAAGCCATCTCGTACGGGGCTACCTCTCTGGTCAACAATATAATCTTTATGGCGCCCCCAGTAGGCCCACTGCCGGGCAACACCTGCGGGTAAACTTTCACCTCCGAGGAAAAGGCCTGGAACCTGCCCCAAAATATTTGATAAGAGCGGTATCATAGCGAACCAAGCAAACAATATTTTGGGCCTCTGACGCAATCCCCAGTGACCCCAATACCCGCTTTGGGAGGATACACAGTAGACACTAGCAAGTTGGGTATTGTTATCTGCGAAGCCAATAATTTGGCCCCCTACACTATGCCCCACACAATGCCAGGTTAGCGTTTTGTATTGGCTAGTAGACCAATCGATAACAGTGGCCAAATCGTACTCTCCCCACGCGCTCATAGATAGTCGGGAGTCTCGTTGATTGGCAACCGCAGACTTACCTATACCTCGATAGTCATAGGTCACTACCAAGTAGCCATTCTTAGCCAGGAATTTTGCAAATTCAGCATAATAGCCCTGCTTGACCGCAGTAGCCGAATTTATGATTACCCCCGCTTTAGGCAGACCTTTTGGTGAAAATAGCGTTGCCCCGAGAGATAGGCCATCCTGAGTTACTATTCGACATTCTTCAATCATTACTTGAGACCTCCATGTCTTGGTCTAATACAAAATTTATGAGAGGACCCAGCACCACATCCGGAGCCTCCAGCTCAGGGAAATGTCCAGCTTCTGCTATACGTAGTAGAGAGGCCTCCGGGATCATATTCAAACTTGAATGCTTACAAGTACATTTATGAGAAAGGTCCCGCTCCCCCCAAAGAAATAAGGCTCTCACTGTTAAGGGTTTGGAGAAAAGAGTACCCTGCAAAGGAGATTCGCCGACTAATAATCGTTGAAAAGCTGACGCCAGATTAAAAGTTGCTCCATGTTGGTAGGCTTGTTGGGCCAATTCATTAAACGGTGTGATCAGCTCACTCCTCCCTAGCGCAGCTTCAAACCAGGCAAGTGTTCGCTTACGTTTCAGAGCTTTTAGCAACAGCTGACTTAAAATTGGCTTGCTCAGCAATCCTCGTGGATCTCTCCCCTCCTTCCATCTCAACATTTCTCCCCAGCTCGGTACTTGAGATAGCACTATGTGGTCAAGCAAATCTGGGCGCTTGTACGCAAGTGCAATTGCTCCAAAGCCGAGTACGCATGGAGCAACAAGCGTCACACATCCAAGGGCAAGGTTTTGTAAAAACACCTCGGTAAGGCTAACCAAAGATGCAAAGTTATAATCAAGACTCGTTGAAGGAATGGAAAAACCAAAGCCAGGTGGTTCAAATATTACAACGGTGAAATCACTTGGAACTTGGCTTACAAGATAGTCATAATGCTCAATAACAACTGGCGGATCTGCTTCAAAAACAATTACACGGCTGCCTCGCCCTACCTTTCGATAGCGAATCACACAAGAGCCCAAATCCATAAACTGAATACCATCTCTTGAGTGAGCTGCGTACCCTTTAAGGGTTTGACTTTTAAGCAAACTCGGCACAAAGCCATCTATAACTGCCGATATCATACTCTGGCCACCTGATTACTTTAGATACTCAATCAGATAATCCTAGGGAAGTGACAACACTGCGACAAATGGGTTTTTCCTTAGGCTCAGGCAAGAAAATCTTGTCTGGGAAAATAAAGCTAGCTGATTAACCTTCTAGGGAATGGACAACTTCTATAAACCAGCGAACAAATCCTTCAATAATTTCGTTACCCTCCAATGACTTGCTAAAGGCAAGATACAAAGGAGCCAGCTCACTGAATTTTTCAGGGTAGAGTAGTTCAAGCTCTCCAGATCTGACTTTAGGCGTTAGTGCGGGAAAGTATCCCATTGCGACTCCCAACCCTTGCTCGGCCATCTCGAGTACGGGTTGTAAGCCATCACAAGTCAGCGTCTCATTGAATTCAACTGATAAGCCCCAATCTGCCGACCATCTTTGCCAACCCAGCTTATCTGTAGACAATTGGATCTGATTTGCTCGATCGCTCTTCAAGTAACCCGGCGCGCAAACCGGTGAAATTCGCACCCTTGAGATCTCCCGGTAACACAAATCATCATTCGACTCCTTGTCATAACGTATAGCAACCTGCAGCTCGCCAGGGTCTATGCTGGCGCGGGCGATTTGAGACTCGATACTAATACACACTGTGGGGTATAGCGCTTTAAAGGATTTGATATTTGGGGCGAGTACTGTATTGGTCAGAAATGGAATACTGTGGATGGTAAGTGTTTTATTTTGATCCCGCGCAAGTAAATCCAAAGTTGCCCGTCGAATCACTTCCAGTGCCTTGGCAATTTTCAGATGGTATTCCCTACCAACACCCGTAAGCTCAATAGTTCGATTGAAGCGAATGAATAGCTTTGTTTGTAACTCCATCTCCAGCGCCCGTATCTGGTGCCCAACTGCTGACGGAGTTACATGAAGTTCCTGCGCAGCTTCCTTAAAGCTCAAGTGCCTAGCGGCCGCATCAAAGGTTACCAGTAAATTAGTAGAGGGAAGTTTCCGCATGAAGAATACTGTGATGCCATACCATTATTTTGTGAATGGCAGATTATCATGGGTACTACAGGCTCCCTCAACGTGTTAGCTGCCAAAATTGAGGAGAATCTAGCCCAAAACAACCCCTCCCGTTGCAGCGGTTACGCTTGAAAGCAACTCCAAACTCACCTCCCTCCTGCAAGCCCCTCTATCTGATCTAATGTAAACACATCCCCTCCCCGATCGTGTGAGCTACACCCATGAGAGATGTCGCCGTTGTTGCCTATTGCCGAACTGCCATCGCCAAAGCCAGGCGGGGTGCGCTGAATGAAACTCACGGTATTTCTATGGCTGCCCATGTCCTGAGGGAGGTGGTTTATAAGGCGGGTTTAACGCCACAGGAAGTGGAAGACGTTGTGCTGGGGTGCGGCTTACCCGAGGGAGCTACCGGACACAATGTCGCGCGCAACGCGGCACTATTTGCCGGCTTTGGGTCTCAAGTGCCGGGGTTTACTATAAATCGCTACTGCGGCTCTGGCCTTAACGCGGCTTCGATTGTGGCCAACCGTATTGCCGCAGGCGAAATGCAAATTGGGGTGGCCGGTGGCGTCGAGAGTATCAGCCTGGTGCAGTTCAACTTGAACCTGAACCATTTTGTCTATGAGCCCCTACAAAAGAAAGTGCCGGCAGTTTGGTGGACCATGATCCAAACGGCCGACTATGTCGCCGATCAATACAACATCAGTCGCGAAGACCAGGATCGCTATGTGGTTGAATCACAAAAGCGTGTTGCCGAAGCTCAAAAGGCCGGAAAGTTTGCCGAGGAAATCACTCCGTTTGATACGGTAATGGCAGTGAAAGATAAGGAGAGTGGTGAAACCAATCGCCTGAAAGTCACCTTGTCAGAAGATGAAGGCCCCCGCCCCGGCACAACCATGGAAGCCCTCTCTGCGCTGGAACCGGTGAACACAGGAGGGACGATAACTCCCGGTAATGCGTCCCAATTATCCGATGGGGCCGCAGCGGTCGTCATGATGGATGCTGAACTGGCAGCACAGAGAAACTTACCCATTCTGGGTCTGTTTCGCGGCATGCAGCTGGGAGCGGTAGCGCCAAAAGAGATGAGTATTGCGGTAGCGCCAGCGGTCAGTCGCCTTATGAAACGCCACCAACTCACCCAGGATATGATTGACCTTTGGGAGCTACATGAGGCTTTTGCCGTAACCACCCTATACAACCAAGCTGAACTCAAAACCCCTTGGGACATTACCAATGTTAATGGCGGTGCTATTGCGCTCGGCCACCCCTACGGTATGTCGGGCATCCGCTACCTGGGTTCAACTCTATTAGAACTGGGCCGGCGCGACGCCCATCGGGCAATTATTGGTGTCTGCACTGCCGGCGGTATGGCGACGGCTGCTTACTTAGAGCGATAAGGAATCAGCCCATGAACACCTGGAAGCCTACGGCTGCCCTAGTATTATTGCTAATGCTCCCCTTGGTGGGTTATCTACAGGAAAATATGCAGGGGGTAAAATTTGACACACTGGTAGAATCGACCAAGGATTGGGCCGGAGATACCCTACCCCAATATCCAGAGGGGCAGCCAGAGCTCTCTGTGGTGCGTGTGACAATCGAGCCAGGCGCACGGCTACCAGTGCACAAACACCCCGTACCTAATAGCGTCTATGTTGCCGAAGGCACTTTAAGAGTTACCCTCGTTGACCAGGATAAAAGCCTAACTTTGGATGAGGGGAAAGCCTACGTTGAAGTCACCGATATGTGGCATTTTGGGCGCAATGAAGGCGACAAGCCGGCGACACTTATCATTTTTTACGCTGGTGCTAAGGGAATTCCGACAACGGTCTTTCAAAAAGATAATTAGGAAGCACCCTACTCTAATAACTTGCCAATGAATTGGCAGCTAACTGACGCGCAGCAGGGCCTCTCTAAGATAGCCAGGTAATGGGGTCTTTAGCTTTTCAGGGGATGACAGGGTGACATAGGTAACATTGGCGGTGAACGCTAGTATCCCATTATCCAAAAAGCCTTTCGTTTGAAACGTAAAAGAGTGATTACCAATATCCGCAACAGAAACATGGATATTTAATTCTTGATCCCAGGTTACAGGGGATAGAAATTCCAGGTTAAAAGCTCTTACAGGTGTAAGAAAACCCAGTTGTTTCATTCTGGCGATAGCAGGCCCTTCAAGCAGAACAGCCATTGCATCATGGGTTGCCTCAAGTGCAAACGATGAGAACCTTGGGGTGTATACGATTCCCTCGGGATCACAATCCCCGAACAGTACTTTTCGTTTGACGGTTATCATCGTATCAACCCGCTATTTCTTATCTGGGCTGGAATTATATGTGAAGGCCTCCACTCCATTCCTACCAAACCACCTACCCAAATCCATCATTGAGGGATCATGCCTCAAGGACCAAATATGGATAATACAGTTACTTCTGGTGGCACCAGGAAACGTACCGGCAAAATACTGGTCCCTACCCCAGGGCTTACATAGAGGTGTTTACCACCTTCCACAACATGCCCAATAGCAAAACGCTGCCCGTAACTTGAAGGTACTATGGGCCGCCCAATAAACGGCAAGTAGACCTGCCCCCCGTGAGTATGCCCGGCGATAGTCAATGACAGCTCCGCAGGCAGTTCGGGGAATATATCCGGATTATGAGTGAAGGCCAATATCGTCTCACCTTCATCTATCCCCTGCATTGCTTTTTTAACATCGTGAGGCCCCTCCCAAAAATCACTGATTCCCACTAGCCGTAATTTACATTCGCTACTTACCAGCCTTACTGACTTATCCTCTAGCACTGAAATCCCCTGGCTTGCAAGGGACTGCTCAACCCGAGCTGCATCAAGCCACCAATCATGATTTCCCAATACGGCAAACACCCCCATCGGGGCCTTGAGTTCTTTAAGAATTCCCGCTGCATCCTCCGGCGGAACGAATTTACCTCCAACAACCCCCTGAATAACAAAGTCACCGGGTAGGAGAATAAGGTCGGGTTGGCTTTTATTAACAGCCTCAACCAGGTTTTGTAAGCTCTTCCGCCCCTTGTAAGGGGAACCTACATGCAGGTCAGCAAGTATCGCGACCCTTAGCCCGTTACATTCCTTTGGCCAGGCATCTACGACAATATCATCTTCATTAATTCGGAAACTTGCAGGCTCAACGATAAATGCCCATAGGGCCAACAACAAACCAATACAAAATAATACGATAAAAGTTATACGCCACTTACTCAAAACAAGGCCCAAAATTTACGACTAACACTCATTATTATTTGCCGGATGGCCATGACAGCTACAATCTGTCAGCTCCCGCATAATGTCACAGGCATTAATTGCCTGGCCACCCTCACATCGATTGCGTAAATCTACCAAGCTTTTTCGCAACTGCTTGAGCGATTCCAGTTGTTTTTCGACTCTTTGAATTTGATCATCAACCACGCTATCAATATCAGTGCAGCTTTGCGATGGAGCCTCTTTTAATCTCAACAGGTTGCGAATATCCTCGAGGGGGATATCCAGAGAACGACAGTGGCGAATAAAACGCAGTTGTTCCAGGTGAGACTCTGAATAGAGCCGGAAATTACCCTCTGAGCGAGCGGGCTCTGGCAGTAGCCCTGCCTGCTCGTAGTAACGAACCGTTTCCACTTTGCAGCCCACTCTCCTGGCAGCTTCACCAATTTTGTAAGCCATGCCACTCCCTCTTGACTCTATAGTTACTAGAGGGATTGTAATACTGGCTCACTGACTGATCTATCCGAGAGTGAATAATGGTCAAGCGCGATTCCAGCTGTGGCTGCAGCGAGGCAACCCAAGCCGCAACCATGACGCCGATTCAAAACACCAATAACAACAGCGACAAAGGTGACCTGTCCCTGTTCTCCATCAGCAAGATGGACTGTCCCACTGAGGAGGGGTTGATACGCGCCAAGCTCTCCGGCATGCAGGGCATTTACCAGCTGGACTTTAATCTGGTGCAGCGAATCCTACAGGTGCGCCACGCGCCCGGTATGGAGAGCAAGATCCTCAACACCCTGACCCCTCTTGACCTCGACGCACGCCTGGCCACGGAAGATGACATCGATTCCGCGCCACCTACCACCCATGCAAACTGGTGGTTATTGGGCGCTGCCGGTTTGGCGGCGATTGCCTCCGAGGTCGTATTCTGGTTACAGGGGGGGAACAATTGGCTGGTGATGATACTGGCCTTGGCCGCTATCGCTGGCGGCGGACTCACGACCTACAAAAAGGGCTGGATCGCGCTCAGCAATCGCAACCTGAATATGAACGCGCTGATGTCCATCGCGGTCACCGGCGCCCTGCTTATCGGTCACTGGCCCGAAGCGGCAATGGTGATGGTGTTATTCACCCTGGCAGAATTAATTGAAGCCAAATCCCTGGATCGTGCCCGCAATGCGATTCGGGAGTTAATGGACCTGGCCCCGGAAACCGCCACCGTACAGGGGCCAGATGGCGAGTGGGTTTCCATGTCAGCCAAGACTGTTCCGGTTGGCACCACCATTCGGGTGCGCCCCGGCGAACGTATCGCTCTTGATGGGGAGGTAATACGCGGCAATTCAGCAGTAAACCAGGCCCCAATTACCGGGGAGAGCCTTCCGGTAGACAAAGGCCCTGGAGATGAACTTTTCGCCGGCAGTATCAACGAATCCGGGGCACTCGAATACCAATCTACGGCAGCTGCCAACGATAACCTGCTCGCCCGAATCATTCATGCGGTGGAAGCCGCACAAGGTAGTCGCGCGCCAACCCAGCGCTTTGTCGACCAATTCGCCCGCTGGTATACGCCCCTAGTATTTGCAGTGGCACTGGCTACTGCGGTAATACCGCCGCTACTTTTTGCCGGCAGCTGGATGGAATGGATCTATCGCGCACTCGTGTTGCTGGTAATCGCCTGCCCCTGCGCACTGGTGATCGCAACTCCTGTCACCATCGTAAGCGGCCTGGCATCGGCCACCCGCCACGGAATCCTTATTAAAGGCGGGGCCTACCTTGAGCAAGGGCGCCACCTTCGCTGGTTGGCATTGGACAAGACAGGAACCATCACCCATGGCCTGCCAACCGTCACGGATTTTAAAGTGATAGCGCCAATGCCCGCGGAAGAGGTACAAACCCTGGCGGCGAGCCTAGCCGAACGTTCCGATCATCCGGTATCCAGGGCCGTACTGGAGTTTGCTCAGATTCCCCACGAACGCCTACAAGAAGTGGATACTTTTGAAGCCCTGGCCGGGCGCGGCGTCAGGGGCAGAATTCAGGGGGATCAGTGCTACCTGGGTAACCACCGGCTTATTGAAGAATTGGGCATTTGCTCCGCCGAGCTGGAGCGCCAATTGGGAACCCTTGAGGAAGAAGGGAAAACTGTTGTGATGCTGACCCGGGAGAACTCCGTTCTGGCAATATTTGCTGTCGCCGATACCGTGAAGGAATCGAGCCAACACGCCATTGAGAGCCTTCACAAACTGGGCGTGAAAACACTGATGCTTTCCGGGGACAACCAGCACACTGCAGATGCGATTGCCAAACAAGTCGGCATCGATCGGGCTGAAGGCAACCTACTGCCGGAAGACAAGCTCAGAGAGGTGGAGGCACTATCTGGAAAAGGCCAGGTTGGCATGGTTGGCGATGGCATTAACGATGCCCCCGCCTTGGCCCGTGCTGATATAGGGTTTGCGATGGGAGCAACGGGAACCGACACAGCGATAGAAACCGCTGATGTGGCCCTGATGGACGACAATCTGGGCAAGATCGCCACCTTTATCCAATTATCTCGTTCAACGGCCCACATTCTTTGGCAGAACATTATCTTGGCGCTGGGCATAAAAGCGGTCTTTCTAGTGCTTGCTTTTGCCGGAGAGGCAACCATGTGGATGGCTGTTTTTGCCGATATGGGTACCAGTTTGTTAGTAGTCTTTAACGGGCTCCGAGTGATGAGAAAATAATCAATCCCACCCAAGTTAGTCAGTGCTGGAGAGCGGCACCTCTATGTTATTCTTAGCATCGATCACAGCACTGATTAATTCCGCCGGCTGATCAACTCCGATATAAATCCGTCTTACCTCCCCAACTTGCCTGTTTAGTTCGATAAGAATATTTGGATTACCGGAAAAGTTAAATCGTTTTATAGCTTTCGACCTTGGAATGTAACCAGAGCTTTGGGCAATAGAATGGATATCACTTAGACAAATATTCTTCTGATTAAAGAGGCCAAACCTTACTATGAGGTAGTCATTATTAAGAGATATTGGTCTACGCCCCATTGACCTATATTCAGCAACCAAAAATAGAAGCCCAAACAGAGTTAAAAAGCTGATAATATTTGCTGCCATTGGCGACCAAATAAAGTGTAAAAGGAGATGTACTATTGGCAGTTCGAATAAAATAATAAAAATGAATCCGAGAGCAGTAGTTTTTGCTCCATCCTTCAAATGATAACCAAAGTGCCTACTCCCATGATATTGACTTGGGTCAATGCGATGACCAAGGAACGTAAACATCCAAACACGGGCCTCGAACTCTAATATTTTTGCCAGCACTCCCCCACCGATATATTTCTCCACTGACGAACGTATTGCGATATCGGGGTCTTCATGGTTGAAGGCTGCCCCCCTAATTGCCGAACACATTGTAGCTATAGCCGTCACTTCAACTATAACCAAGCCTGCCAATAGCAAGTATCTCCCCATCTCCAGGTATGGCCAAAGGACTTTACTTTGATTAGGGATAATGTAACTTCCAACCAATACTACCAGGCTTCCAAAGACCAGTATTTTTAGCAGTGCGTCCCGCTTATTTTTGGAACAAATTAAACACAGAATAGGTAAAATAATAAGGCCATCTATCAGTAGCAACCACTCGTAATTAGCGCGACCGTAATCATTTAGGGGGCCGTTAGAGCTATAGTATAAGCCCCAAAAAATGGAGATACAGATTAGAAATAGAAGTGGAAAAATCTTTTTTAGCGCCGCGTTCATTGCTTACCCTATCGAAAGAAGTGCAACGAGCAAAATCACAAACTTAAAGCTGTGACCTCAACCAATCTTTGAATTTGATAATACCGCGCGCAACCAAAAAAGGAAGCAGAAACTGGCCACTCATCTGAAGTGCAAACTTTGGCCAGAAATCTATTTCTTCAGAGAAGAGTGACAGTACAAGATTGCCTGGAAATAAAAATGTACCGAAATATGGCCAACCCCCACCAATTATTTTCCAGTTATACGCAAATGCCAGTAAGCCGATAGCCAGGGAAATTACCCCTACAACCAGCGAAAATCGTAATCCTTTATCGCTAATCAACATTGCAACTCCTTGCTTCAAATAGATTACTTACCTCGAACAACCTCTTTCTTGATGTAAACACCCAACCTTTTAGCGAGACGCACCAAGTTCCCTCGGTCTACGGATAGTAATTTGGCCGCTTTACTCCAGTTCCCATCGGTCTCAGCCAGGGCACGCCCAATGAGTTCGCGCTGATAGTTTTCCGTTTCCCCCCTTAAATCAATAGCCTCAGACAGCGACTCTACCGGTTTCTGCGGAGGCTTCTGAATAACCAGGTCATCGGGAATTTCAATTTGTGCTGCAGTAATGGCAACAATAGCTTCTGGAGAGCTACCTTTGCGGGCCCTAAGGGCTGCGCGGCTGATAATATGTTCCAGCTCGCGAACATTACCCGGCCAAGCGTATCGATGTAGCTTATTGGTGGCCTCTGTACTGAGACGCAACTGACGAAAACCCAGCTTCCTGCGGGAGCGCTCCAAGAAGTAGTCTGCCAACAGCAGGACATCATTACCCCTCCGGCATAGCGGTGGGACTTCAAGGGGATATACAGAGAGGCGGTGGTAGAGATCAGCTCGGAAAGTACCGTTTTCAATCCCTTTGCGTAAATCCCTATTAGTCGCCGCTACAATACGAACATCTACATGCTGCACCGTATCCTTACCTACCGGCTGAATCTCACCACTTTGCAATACCCGTAACAATTTGCTCTGCACCACAAGTGGTAACTCGCCAACTTCATCCAGGAAAATAGTGCCGCCGTTCGCCAGTAAAAATTTACCGGGCCTCTCGCGATCTGCGCCAGTGAAAGCCCCTTTTGAGTGGCCAAAAAGTTCAGCTTCCGCCAGGGTTTCAGTCAGGGAAGCGCAGTTCAAATAGACTAAGGGCTTCTCCTTGCGAGTCGACAACCTGTGGACGGTACGGGCCACCAGCTCTTTCCCCACTCCCGTTTCACCGAGAATCAGCACGTTGTAATCCGACCCAGCCACCAGCTCTATCTCACTGCGCAGGGACTGCATTTCCGCGCTCTCACCAATTAATTCACCTCCATCCCGCTCCAGTGCCTGCTGGGTTAGGTCTTTCACCAATTGCTCGGCATGCTCGGCGGAGTGTGACAGGGCTTTTAGCTCTAAAGCTGTGCGTAAAGTGGCTGCAGACAGTGCAGCTATCAGCTCCAGGGTTCGATCACTGATTCGGGCATAGGCATCCGCAGACATGCTATCCACTGTTACCAGACCAATCAGATGGTTATCTGAATAGAGAGGCAAGCCCATACAAGAGTGCACGGGAAGATCCCCTTCCCTATCCAACAGCAAACCATCGAAGGGATCTGGTAGCTGGCAGTCAGATGGGAAGCGGACTGGGTGTTCCGAGACGCAGATTTGCGCAAGCCGCGGATGCTCATCAATCAGAAATCGTCGCCCCAGGGTCCGTCGGGCAAGCCCTTGGACTGCGAGAGGGGTGAGTGTATCGCCGTTGAGCCCAAGCAAGGCAACGGCATCGCATTTGATCGCTTTGCGGATAGTAGACAGCAGGCGCTCAAAGCGATCGCTGTTGTTAAGGCTGTTAGCCAGGTCCAGAGCCACTTCGAGCAGTAAGGTTGCGTTGGTATCTACCATAGCCAAATCAGTCCAAAAGACCTTTTAGAGTCATTATGACACAGCAACCATAAAGGTCAATTTGACACATAAATACCAGAATAAGCCGTAAACCGTTGTTTTTATTGGCATTTATATTTGGCATAGCAGTTGCTGAAGATAGATTGACGCCGTTTGAACCTGAGGCCGATATGCTGAATACGGAAAACCCCTTACTGCGTGAGCGTTTCAAGCTTCTGCTAAAAGCCGGTAACTTTACGCTGCTTCTGTCAGCTCCCCTGCTGATTCTGACAATTGTTATTTGCTACCCCCTATCACACCTGTTTTCCATTCCCGCGCAAGTCGCAGGACATATCTTTATGGTGATTAGTGCGACGTTTCTAAAACTGGGCTATATAGGTCGTGTCGTTGCTCAATACAACCTGGACCTTGAGGTTCGATAAAGGCTGAACCGCCGCCTCCGAATTCCCCCTTCCTAATAGCAGCGAATAAATCAACCCAGAGCCCCTGCTGGCTCTGGGGTTCAGCATTGCCCGACACCTCAAACCACCGTGGACTATACTGACAGTCTCAGAGATAGCATTTCCTTCTAGGGAGACTTATGGCTGCCCCTCTGGTTGAGCCAAGGTCTCTTTTACAGGCTCTATAGCATAAAGGGCCAAAGTCAGGGGGTATCAAAATTGGGCTTAGCCTTTACAAGTAGTGAGCTGATAGCCCTTACCAGTGATTGGAAGCCAAGCGTAAGACCAGCCTTACATGCTCGCCCCCTAGTCCACCCAAGCGAAGTGCCGCAAGACACTCGCTGTTCTCCAAATAAGATCACTACCACATCACAGATAAGTAACAGCAATAGCCGGGGCCTGTATTCGCCTATTCAGGAGCAGACCTAAATGTGGGAAATGATCGATGATGGAATTACTTTCTTTGCCACTCAGAGCTACGCCACCCTCTTTACGATGTTTTGGATCGTAGTGGTATTGGAATTCCCTAGATATTTAATGTCGTTTTTTACCTCGGTATTCTTTTTTGCCACAAAACCAGAGTACGAGGAGGACATTGAATCCTTGGGCAGACTCACTGCAGTCATCGCCGGTCACAATGAGGAAAACTCTATTGAAAAGTGTGGCGAGCGCTTACAGGAGCAGAGCTATATCCCCTATGAAGTCATCGCAATCAGCGATGGCTCCACAGATAAAACCCGAGACGATATTCACTACCTGCAAAATAAAGGTCGCTTGGATGGCGCTCATGCAACAGAACTGCGTGGAGGCAAGGCCTCAGCCCTCAACTTAGGACAGAGATTTTCAACTGGCGACTTTATCGCCTCAATTGATTGCGATTGCACCTTCGATCGCCACGCTATGAAATACGTGATGCAAGGCTTTGCAGATCCCAGGGTTGGCGTGGTTTCAGGTAATGTAATTGTCCGAAACTCCACAGAAAATATACTCAGCTCATTCCAGGCCATTGAATATGTAATCAGTATTTGCTTGGGGCGACACTCACTGGCAATGCTCGACCAAATGTGTTGTGCCTCCGGTGCCTTCAGTGCTTTTAGGGTATCCGCAATGAATCAAATTGGCGGCTTTGATGCCGGCGGAGGAGAAGACTTAGATATCACCTTTCGTTTGCGGGATTACGGTTGGAAAGTGGAATTTGCACCTGAGGCGATTTGTTATACCGATGTTCCCACCAGCATCACCGTTCTAATGCGCCAGCGCTTTAGGTGGGAGCGGGATGCTATTCGTCTTCGCTATCGCAAGTACCTGCATTTTATTAATCCGTTCCGCCAAGGAATGCAGCTAAAAGAGTTTTTTCATCAATATGAATTCCTGGTTTTCAATGTTATTGCCGCAATAGCTTTACCAGTCTATTTAATCTGGCTATTCGTGCGTTATGGCGAAAATGCCTGGTTTATTTTGGCTGGGGCTCAGGTTGTATTAATTGCGCTCGATACAATTACCTTTGCTTTAGCCTCTTATGCGACGCCAAAAGTTAAATCACTTCCCCTTTGGCCTTATATTCCAGCTTACAGCATCTTTTATGTAAACTTCATGAGAGTTGTTCGACTCTACGCATATGTGCAGGAGTGGATTTTTAGAACATCCTATAAAGATTCTTTCGCACCACTAAAAGTCCATCGTGTTCGCGAGTAGTTTTTATGAAGGCTCTGCGAAAACGATTACGCCCTGATAGTTTCGAAAGTGAACAGCGAAAAACCCGGGGTTCTGCAAGCCGTCGAATATACTTAGCCATGTTAATCCTATTTGGTATTGGCGTTATTCGCTATATATGGGGTGACTGGTTTTTACTGCGAAGCGATGGACTGGTGTTGCGCGATCAAAGCGTTATTGAAATGGGCTACTTGGTAAAAGTAGTAGAGGTTGCCGTAGATGAAGGACAAGCTGTTAAAGAGGGCGAACTACTCTTAAGGATTGAATCAATGGAGCTACTGGAGCGAATCGCCGATCTCTCCACCCGCCAAGCTAACCTAATACAGATTTCTGCTGAATTCACTTTATTGGCAGAGACTGCTAAAAAGCTACTCACTCCCGCCAAGGAGCGTAAAGTACAAATTGGCCGAATCGTAGATAGAATCAATAAACTTGCAAATAAAGGAGTAGTCAGCGAAGTCGGTTACCAAGATGTATTGAAAGATAACTTCGAGGCCAGTGAAACCCTGGTAAAATTACAAGTTGAAAGCGCCACCCTGGAAGGAAAACGTAGATCTGTTGATGAGGCAATTTATCGCTCCGAACAAGCGCTAAGAAAACTGGAGGAGCATTACAATAACGGTATTATTCAAAGCCCCACTTCTGGTCTAGTTGGGGCTTCAGTCCCCCATGTCGGCAATGTCTATGATGCTGGGGAGCCCCTTATGTCTATCTACACCGGGGAAGCCTATGTCCTAGCCTATCTACCCAATCAATATCAATTCGTGATCAAGCCTGGAATGGAGGTATTGGTTACTGGTGGACGCTTTAAAGACAAAGGGGTACTAGTAGAAATGATCCCCCTCTCAGCCGCACTACCCCAGGAGTTCCAAAATACATTTAAGCCCACATCGCGTAATCAGTTAGCGAAAATAGTCTTACTTGACCCATCAAAATTTCCGGTGAACGAGAAAGTTACCATAACCCTAAAGATTGACTGGATTGATGTCATTATTGATAAATTTATCAATTAACTCCCCCCAGATGACGACTACCTTTTATGTCATACGGTTATTCCTAATTCCTGCTAGGGACGTAGGGCACCTATCCCTGCCTATTGCCAATTTTTCACCTATCTTTTCTTAAATACTCAACAATCTATTCAGTTAAAGGGACGCCATATACACCACAGGTTACACAGTTACGTATAACTGGCATGAAATAAGCTAAAACACTCATTTAATCTTTCAAGCGCCAAAAGTTATATAGGCGTGGAGGAATCAGTATCTCCTTTCTAAGTGACGAATATAGCTTTTTTCGCTGGCCCGGTGACTCTAAGGTGACATCGCATACCGGTGAATCCAAAGACGCTATTTTAATTGAGGAGCCAGCATCAGTAGATGACCTGACGCATATATGGCATATGCGTGGTGGCTTGTATCTACTCCCGGTTATTGATCTCACTGGAACAGTCGGCGAGAAGGCAGATCTGGATTGCTCAAAGCTTAGTGCGCAGGATATGCCCGTTGTGAGCCAGGTTATTGACGACTTTCACTATCGGCGCGCGCAAGTCCACCTGGATTTCCACACCACTCAGAAAGATAGCGACAAAATACTAGCGCGATTATTTGTATCTGGCGTAAGTCTCTCGCCGCACTATAGCCCCAACTCCAAAGCTACTGTTGATTTTAATATTATCCTCGATAGCCCGACGGTTGTGACGGAATGTGAAAAACTGATCGAATCAGGATTTCTACAGGGCAAGTTTTTCGATCGACGCCATATCTGTAACGGCTGTGGAGGTTCCCAGTTTAATGTCCGTGAAGAGTGCGCGGTATGCAGATCCTCTAACCTTACCGAAGACTTCTATCTGCACCATTTCAGCTGCGCCTACCTGGGACGCGAAGCTGACTTCAGGGAAGGTGAAGACCTAATTTGCCCCAAATGTCGAAAGGAGCTTTTACACTTCGGCAGTGACTACGACAAACCCGGCACACTACTTATTTGCAATGCTTGCGGCCATGCCAGCTCAGAAGTGGAGATAGGTTTTTTGTGCCTCAACTGCCAGAAAGATACCGACAGCGAATCCATACGCACCGGGGACATTCACAGCTACGACATTACGGAACGCGCCAGTAGCTACCTAAGAGCTGGCTATGCATTTCTCGATTTTACTGACCATAACCCTATGTTCGCTGACCTACCCTTCACCCTGATCGTAGAACTCAACCAGGCGGCAAGAGCCTGGAAAGAGAACAAAACAAATTTTTGCTTGGTGAATATCAACTATGAACATGCTCATGAACTCGAAGTCGAGCATGGGCCCCGACAAACAATGCAGAGCCGCCGCCAATTCATAGAGAACCTTCATGGAGTTTTATGTAGAGCTTACGAAGGTATACGGAAAGAGGACTTTATTACCGGGAAATATGAAGATTATATGGTTCTACATGGAATAGCTAAGGAGGACATACTCGAAGATCGCAGAGAAATGATCAAGATTGCCATGTCCTCCATAAGGCTGGATATTGGCCCCTACTTTAAAGTACTTGGGCCCGAGGAGCTTGTTTAAAAGAAAGTCGAACGCCTCCCTGTTACAACTACCTTACCCGAGCCGGCTACCCCTACAACTTACTCGACAACTCGCGAATTTCATGATTCAGGATACGGTCGTTGTGGCTGTAATCCACGGGCACATCCACGAGATGGACTCCACCCGCCCTGCAACATTTTTCTATCATCGGCTTAAACTCATCCGTGGCCGTTATTCTGTGGCCATGAGCACCATAGGATTTTGCATAGTCGACAAAATCAGGGTTACCAAAATCCAGACCAAAGTTATCAAACTCCATCATGGCCTGCTTCCACTTGATCATTCCGTAGGCATCATCGCGCAAAATAAGTACGATAAGGTCAAGCTTTAAGCGAACCGCCGTTTCAATCTCCTGGGAGTTCATCATAAAGCCCCCATCCCCACAAATTGCGACCACACGGCGGTCTGGACACACCAACTTGGCAGCCATTGCCGAAGGCAAGCCCGCCCCCATCGTTGCCAGTGCGTTGTCGAGCAGCACGGTATTCGGGGCTAAAGCAGGATAATTCCGCGCGAACCAGATTTTGAACATGCCATTATCAAGCGCAATAATGCCCTTCTCCGGCATTACTTCGCGGAGATCCTTTACCAGTCGTTGCGGACGAATTGGGAAAGTGGTGGTATTTGAGCCCTCCTGGATGTGCTTTTGAAGCGCGGCACGGATACGGTGCGCATCGGTAAAGCTCCAGTGATCCTGGGGTTCCAAGTGCTGGTCCAGCTGCCACAAGCTGTTGGCAATATCGCCAACCACCTCTATCTGCGGGAAGTAGACTGGATCCACCTGCGCTGAATTGAAGTTGATATGTACAACTTCCGGGCCACCGGGACGCATAAAGAAAGGCGGTTTTTCTACAACATCGTGGCCCACATTGATAATCAGGTCGGCCTGCTCAATGGCCCGGTGAACAAAATCCCCGTCGGATAGCGCGGTATTGCCAATAAAGTGCGGTCCCGATTCATCAATTACTCCCTTACCCATCTGAGTTGTCACCACCGGAATACCCAGCTTGTCGACAAACTTGCGCAACATTTTGGCGGTTAATTTACGGTTTGCGCCTGCTCCCACCAACAGCAGAGGTTTACGGGATGCCTCAATCGCTTCTGCAGCTTTGCGCACTGCCTTCTCTTCGGCAATTGGCCTGCGGTTATAGCTGGGCTCCAAGACCGGCATGGTGGAGTGTTCACGGGCAATATCTTCAGGAAATTCCAAGTGGGTTGCCCCCGGCCGCTCCTCTTCAGATTGCCGAAAGGCTTCACGGACATGAGCTGGCACATAGTCGCCCCCCACGATTGTCTTGGTGAATTTGGTCAGGGGGCGCATCATGTCAACAATATCAATAATCTGAAACTGCCCTTGCTTGGAACTTTTGATAGGTTTTTGACCGGTGACCATCACCATCGGCATTCCACCGAGCTGGGCAT
Source organism: Microbulbifer maximicatervae (SeqCode) (assembly GCF_052466985.1). Classification (NCBI taxonomy): domain Bacteria; kingdom Pseudomonadati; phylum Pseudomonadota; class Gammaproteobacteria; order Cellvibrionales; family Microbulbiferaceae; genus Microbulbifer; species Microbulbifer maximicatervae (SeqCode). The sequence goes on along the minus strand of NZ_CP174298.1, from coordinate 1,021,015 downwards.
AAGCTGCGGCAGTCACCAGATTCGTGGCCCCCGGACCTAAAGTAGACATACAGACACCTGGCTTGCCCGTAAGCCGACCATAGGTGGCAGCCATAAAACCGGCACCCTGTTCATGGCGCGTGACAATTAGTTTTATCTTTGAGCCCCGCAAAGACTCCAGCATATCCAGGTTTTCCTCACCAGGAATCGCGAAGATATACTCAACGCCCTCTTTCTCCAGGGCACGAATAAAAAGGTCCGATGCTTTCATTGGGGAGGCTCCTGTAGTCCCGCCTTACTAACAATAAGATCCCCGCCAAAAGAGCTGTTTTTATAACTGCCTGTCACGATTGCTCAATTACGCGGATACCTCTCTTACATCTCACTTTATCGGCTTGTAAGTTTGCACCCTGCACAGTAGCTCACATGGTGCCTTAGCAATGTATTGCTAAGATCAGTCTCAGGGAAAATTAATTTCTTGCGCGCTGATATCCACCATCCAAGTGATGACAGCAAACTCCCTGATAAGTCTTAAATCACTGCCTTTGTATGACACCGGATGATAAGAGTTGCAAATGGAATCTCGCTCAGAAGGCGCAAGAAAACACTGGGTTCTATCACTTGCCGCTCTCGGGGTTGTATTTGGTGATATCGGCACTAGCCCACTCTACGCCTTTAAACTGATTTTCCACCCCCGGTTTGGAATTCCCCATAACACCGAGACCATTATTGGTGGGGTCTCTGCTGTCTTCTGGGCACTTACCCTCATTGTCACTATTAAGTACGTCATATTGGTAATGCGCCTGGACAACCGAGGGGAAGGTGGGATCATGGCGCTGATGACACTGGCCCTGGAAGCGACAAAAGGGCGAGAATTATTAAGAAAGCTTATTATCGGCGGAGGGATCTGTGGGGCGGCACTATTTTTTGGTGATGCCGTTATCACACCAGCCATCTCCGTTCTCTCCGCAGTCGAAGGACTGGAGATAGTCAACAAGACTCTAAAACCGTTTATCCTGCCAATTTCTATCGGCATACTCTTTGGATTGTTTTTTGTGCAACGCTTCGGCACCGAAACCGTGGGGAAACTGTTCGGCCCGATCACCGCCATCTGGTTCTTAGTTTTGCTGCTCGCGGGCCTTTACTGGGTGCTCCAAAACCCTGTAATCCTCCATTCCGTCAATCCGCTGCATGCTTTGAGCTTCCTCACTAACCATGGCATGGCTTCATTCTGGATATTAGGTGCAGTATTACTGGTGTTTACCGGAGGAGAGGCTCTATATACCGACATGGGGCATTTTGGACGTATGCCTATAAGAATTGCCTGGATAGGTTTGGTGTTCCCCGCCCTGGTGTTGAACTATATGGGACAGGGCGCTCTACTTATTAGTGACACCTCTGCGGTAGACAACCCCTTTTACCGGATGTACCCGGACTGGTCGCTCTACCCAATGATTATTCTTGCAACTGTAGCAACCTGCATCGCTTCCCAGGCCTGTATCTCGGGGACCTTCTCCCTGACAAAACAAGGAATCCAACTTGGCTTGATGCCCCGTTTTGCCATCCGGCACACGTCATCAGCACTCGCGGGACAAGTCTATATGCCCGGTGTCAATTACCTATTAATGACAGCGGTAATACTGGTGGCAATTCTCTTTGGAAGCTCAGTCCACCTGGCTAGTGCTTATGGTGTATCAGTGAGTGGCGCAATGTTGATTACCTCCTGCATTGCAGCAATCGTGTATCGTCACTACCTCAAATACAATCTGATAATTTGCCTGGCTGTCGGCTCATTCTTTGCTTTTATTGATTTTGCCTTTGTTACTTCAAACCTGGCAAAGATAGGCCACGGGGGGTGGTTCTCTATAAGTTTAGCCGCCTTTATTGCGATGCTGATGATTACTTGGAGAGATGGAAAAAAAGCGATAAATTGTTACTTACAGGGGAAAAATTTTAAATTAGAGCCCTATTTAAACTCACTTTTTGATAATCCCCCATTACGAGTACCTGGAACTGCAATATTTGTGGGAACCAATCAACTCTTTGTACCTCATGCCCTGATATACAATTTGAAGCACAATAGTGTCCTTCATGAAAAGAATCTTTTCCTAACCGTTACGTCGGCCAACACACCAAAAGTACTCCCAAAGAACCGAGCAATCATTAGCAAGATCAGAGAGGGATGTTTCAGGCTAATATTACGTTATGGATATATGGAACGCCCAGATGTCGAAGGGGCCATAAATAAACTCAACAAAATGCACCTTTTGGATATAGATCCAAGTAAGTCTTCTTTCTTTACCTGCCGATATAACATATTTCCTGTTAAAGGCGGCTATAGCAAAATGGCAAATTGGCGAGAGCGGATCTTTGCCGCCATGGTAAGGAATTCAAGTAGTGCTATCGACTATTACCGCATTCCAGCTAATCGGACTGTAGAAGTGCAAGAGAATATAATGATTTGAATTGACAAGCTATTTTATTAAATAACTGACAAGCCTATGAGACTCACTTTAGGGTATAGAACGGAAAGGTAAAAGTGTGATGGTCATACCGCCTGCTTCCTTTACAGCTAGTATGGATGCAGGCGGTAGGCCGAGAACCCCCTAAATACTCTAATTAAGAAGTATAAAGATATTCAGGAGCTCCCTATCCCATAATCAGTTCGCTTCGTTTTTAAGTATAGAAGCCATATCACCGGACCAACGGCCGATTACTTGTGTTAAAGCTTTATTAAGCCCTGCCATTGAAGAGGAATTGAATTTTTTAGCTTCTGGTTGGCTCAAGAACTCCTCATATTTCGCTAAGCTTGCATCGTCGAAGCCTTGATAAGTTTGCACGAAAGATAGGGTAACAAATTGCTCAACATTTTGACGCATCTGGGGCTTCATTGCCTCCATTTGTGCCTTATAAGCATCTAGATTGATCTCTTGGCCGGGAGCCATCACTGCCATAACTGCGGAATAGACAGCAATACCCGTAGAGATCTGCATCTCCATCGCCATATCGGTAGCACCAACAAGCTGATCAATACGAGTTGCCATTTCAACGCGCTTTGTGTCAGCCATCAACTGCTGTGCATTAGCCATCAAATTCTGGAATGCCTCTTCAGAGCTTCCTTCCTCTTCAGCCTTGGTAATTTTCTTACCGATATCTGACTCATACCAAGCCAATAAGACCTCAACATCTTTATCGGTCAGAGAAGTACTCAGTGACGAGCGCACTTCATCCATAATGATGGACGGTAAAATTGTATTATCTGCACTTTCAAGAATCTTCTGCAGTTTATCCTGAGGAATTGGTGCTCCCTGCTGCACGCCTTCCGTAAATCCAGATTTTACTAGCTCAGGAAACCCCTCAACCTGCTTGGTGAAACCCGATACAAGCATAAGCTTATCCAAATTGGCTACTTTATCGGCAGCCAAGCATAATGAGCAAAAGCTGCTGATGAATAAAGCAAATATAACTTTTACAGCTTGAGTTCCCATAGGAAGCCCCATATGAAAGTGAATTTGATTGCCATTATGCCGATTGACTCACAACAATCAATCAAAAAGCCCTAACCACTGCAAAAACAGACGTACCACAAGAGCCTAAATAACCCCCAACTCAGATAGTTTTTTTCTGGCAATTTCAATTCTTTTCTTTTGTACTTCCCGAAAACTGCTGCCATCTATGTTAATCGCAAAATAATGAATATTGTTATTGGACTCTACAATTCCAATATACCAACCTAAAGCCTTATTCTTAGCTAATGGCCCTCCTCCTGTTTTTGCATATAACTTATAGGCATCGGTCTCCTCTACCAGCATCACTTCTTTAAATTTATATATAGCTGACTGCGATACAGGTAATTGACCAGTAAATAAACGCTCCAGGAAGTCTACCTGCTCCAACGCTGATATTTTGATACTCTGATTGAGCCAGAAGGTATCAATACCAGACGAAGCATCCCGATTACCATAATTAAAACCTGCCAAATACTGATTCATTCTCTTGGCGCCAATCTCCGTTGCTAATTGCTGATAGATCGGAACCGCTGAATTTTGAAATGCTTCGCGAATCGTCAAAGGCCTTTCTGACCAGATTGTAGGCCACCACTCTTTAGCTGGGTATTTGTCATGATTATAGGTTAGCTCTTGTAACAGGTTCTCAACTAAACCCAAGTCAAGTGCAATAAGGGTATTGGGAACCTTAAAAGTAGAGAATGGTGTGAACTGCTTGGCTGCCCTCTCCCTATTAATTACCGTATATTCTGAGGTCCGACTATTCTTGAGCACAAAAGTACATAACTTGCTACATGAGCCCCCATCTTCTGCAACCACCGAGTTACTGGCACCAAAAACCAATATTGCAGCACTGATAAACCATATAAAGTGTTTCAACCGGAATCTCCTTGATTTAGAGTACGTGATACCCGAGGAACATCAATAAATTTAATCAGGATATACCGGGTAATAAGCACACCGAAAAGTACCTTTCGGATATTGGGAGGAGTTACCTGGCAAGTCAAGTAACTACGAGACTAACAAACAGTCCTCATTAAGTAATGACTGTACCATCATTTAGAATTTAGGAAATACTGCCAACTGAACAAACTAGGCTTGGTGCTTCCTATTGATAAGCACCAAACCTTTTGTGTAAAAAGCAAGCAAAGCTCTAGCTTTGGGCTATCTTAATTTCTGCGGTCTGAGTTATTCCCCATATCCCACAGAATTGGCTGATCGCCACCCATAATAGTTGAAGGCATCTGACCATTCCATTGCTGCGCGCGGATATATTCAACCAAGGTATGGTTTCTGGCAATCGCATCAGCTTTTGCTTTAATCGCTGCAGCTTCCGCTTCCCCTTTCTCCAGAATCGCAAAAGCTTCCGCCTCGGCCTCTACACGAATCTTATGGGCTTCACCATCTGCTTTAGCTTTGGTGGCATCACGGCGCGCATTAGCAGTATTCACCTCACGTTGCGCTTCCAGCTTTTGACGTTCCAATTTGTGCTTTTCGGCAGCCGCCAGGTTCAACTCTGTCTGCTTGGTTTCAATAGATTGGATGTACTTGGGAGGCAAGCTGATGCTCTCAATCTGTACATCTCCCAATTCCATAGGCAACCCCTTGGTTTCCTCCTCCAAGAGCTCCTCAATACGTCGAATTGCTGCATTCCGGTTCTGGATAATCTGCTCTGCCTTGAATTCAGCCAAACCAGCTTTACTGGCGCTTCTCAGCCTGGGATCGAGAATCCGCTGTTCAAATTGTTCCAAACCGCCATATTGCTTATACAAATCTATAGCTGCACTGCGAGTTACCGTCCAGTTCACCGCGGTCACCGCTTTTAACGGCATTTGTTCTGCAGTGGCGGCATTCATCGTCTCAACATTTTTCCGGGTTCTTACTTCGATTTCGACCACATTGTCCATAAATGGGACTTTCGTATGAATTCCAGGATCAACCTGTGAGATTGCCTTACCAAATCGCTTTACAATTCCTACGTGCCCCTCGTCAACCGTGAAAACAGTCCCCATGGCGATAGGAATAATCAGTAATGCAACACCAGCGAAAATTCCCTTCTTAAGATTTTCCACAAACTTTCCTTTAACTACTTACATCCAAAAACGGTTCTTAACTTCAAAGATGAATACATAAGCGGATATTCTTTAATCCCTATATTTCTAAACCAGAAGGGAGTACCAAATAAGCCCCACTAAAATTCACTCAAAATGACCCGCAGGATAATATAGATAATTTTTCAATAAAAAAAGTGTGACGTTTCACTTCCACATATCAGTGGAACGAACTCTTTGAACCGAAATATAGAAGTAAGCTTCAACTATCCAACCGTGATCTTGTTTGTAGATATTTAGCGCAAAATAAAATCGCACTCGAAATTTCATATGCTAGATATACGAATAAAGGCGGCCTTTTAAATTTGATCAAATAGTTGAAGAGAAACGAATACACAAAATATATGTCGCAATGTTTTGGCCTTTCATGAACAAAAGATATAGGAGAGATACGCCTAAACCCACTACCAGATGAGCATTCATTACTTATGCGGATTCGGTCATACCTCACCTAAGCAAGAATTGTGCGCCCAATAAAGTCTTACCAATCAATCAAGCTCTCAATCAACGCTATTATCCATTGGCAATCACTTTCTCTATCAATAAGTAGAGGCCTTGACAATGAGCACTTCAGATTCATCGGACAAAAATGGCCCTGTCGAGGCCAACCCATACAAGTGGCCATATAATGGGGATCTCAGGCCAGAAAACACCGCTCTCGTGGTTATTGACATGCAGGTGGACTTTTGCAGCCCCGGCGGCTATGTCGACAAGATGGGATATGATCTGGAGGCAATGCGCAAGCCCATCGAACCCATCCAGCAAGTATTGAATGCGATGCGGGCAGAAAACTATCACATTATGTACACCCGGGAGGGGCATCGCCCCGACCTTTCTGACCTCCCTCAAAACAAACGCTGGCGCTCGCGACAAATTGCTGCCGGTATCGGCGACCCAGGACCATGTGGACGTATTTTAGTCAGAGGGGAACCTGGTTGGGACGTGATCCCTGAACTAGCGCCCAAAGCTGGTGAGGTCATTATTGATAAGCCTGGCAAAGGTACCTTCTTTTCTACAGACTTCGGGCTCATACTCAAGCTTAAAGGGATCGATAACTTGATTCTCGTGGGCGTTACAACCGACGTATGCGTACACACCACCATGAGGGAAGCAAATGATCGAGGATTCGAGTGCCTGCTTCTATCAGACTGCACTGGGGCTACCGACATCGGCAACCATGAGTCGGCTCTCAAGATGATTACTATGCAGGGGGGCGTCTTTGGCGCTCATGCAGATAGTGAGAAACTCCTAAAGGGCTTAGCAGAAGCATCTAAGAACAGGTGAGTACATAAAGTGTGATAGTTAGGGTAGAGCTTGTTACAGAGGTCGCTCTTCCCTAATTATGCTTTAAATCAAGCAGGCTCCTTAACTTTCAGCTCGCCAGCATATGACAAGATGAACCCTACTAGAAACATGTGTACGCTGACACTGAATTGATATTGCCCTTCACTTGCTGTTTCATAAGCCGTGACTTTAGGCCAAAGAAATTTTGGCAGAGGTATACCAAACAACTTTGTTTTCGAAAACTGATATTCGAGGGCTCCGTTGACACTATGAGCGGTAAACTGCATTTCTAGAGGACCGAGCTTTTCTACCAGGTAGTTTTTTTCTGAATAAAATGATGAACTCATCTTGAACCCATCGAAATCTCTCACCCAATCCATCCGATCGGAAAAGTGTCCACAATCTACAACTAACTGCGAACTTGAACTCGCCTTCGGGAATCTAAATATTGAACAAATAGTATTCGCAATAACTCCACCTCGTTTGACTACAACAGAACCCTCATACCTCTTCACCCCAGTGTGTGCAAATTGCAACAGTGGAGATAATTCATTGAATGAGGACCCCATATGAGCAGAAAGTATGTTCAATATTCACTCCTATTCACTTCCTTTACCCGCAGTACCATCTATACAGGTAACTGGCAGGCTGCAAATATTCAACCTGCCAGCGAACTCTCATTCAACTCGATGACTAAATCAAGCTTATTTGCTATTCGCTCTCAGAATAGTGCTCATAGCCCGGTGGGCGTCAACGAACCCAAGCCCGGTGTTGTGATCACCTAACCAACTGCGGCGAGCATTATCTTTCAATGATTTGCTCACTATTTGAGCAGCTTCTACCCTGCTAAGGCCATAATAGTCTGCCATTTCAAGGAGCAATAGACTGACAGCCGCTAGTTGAGGCGCGGCAAAAGAGCTACCAGACTCAAAGTTTTGACTGGAAGCTGAATATACTGCATCGCCGGCAATAGCAAAGCTCTGCCTAATAGCCAAGGGGTTGTAACCCGGAACCGTCGCCGTAAGTGAGATCTCATTTGAGAATGGCTGGAGGTTGATTGCAAAAAACAAATTCTCAGCACCGGCTTGCCCTTCGTTCTGAGCAAGGAATGCCCTGATTAAATCCAGGTCATAGGTAAAGAAGCTGCCGAGTGGTGGTAGCTCCAAGCGCTCTCTCACATCGGTGTTGTTATGCTCAAGATCTGTACCTGTATTCCCCAGTGACTTGGTAAAAATCTTACTTTGTAAAATAGCGGAAAGATGCTCTGCAAACTCTGGGTCGAGTTGGTCATTGGTGATATGAAATGCACGGCTCATATTGATCACACTAATGTCATCTCGATACCGCATATAGGCCATTGCATCATTATAAGTTTTGCTCTCGGCACTAACGGGTACAATAGTCGCCTTCGGAGCAATATCCAAAATGATATCAATTACGGTGTTACCATGAAGGAAAGTAATGGGATCACCAAATGCAACTTCTGCTTCAATATTGGGATACTGTTCGCGCTGCTCTTGTAAGCGTGTCGGATCAAACAAATCAAAGACAGCAATTACCATACCCTCGCCATCAAAGCGTTTAGTCAAAATTTGCTGTTTCAGTTTATAACCGGGTACATGGGGAAGCAGTAACTCATTAATTGCCAACCTGAAGAGATTCAGGTCAGCAATAGCCGCATCAAATTCTGACCTATACTGATTCTGGTAATCTTCTGGCTGAAACGTGTACAGAAGCTCGGCTAATACAATAAATTCTGTGATTGACTGACCCCACTTGTGCATCAGCAGCTCATCAACCATATAGTGGGATTTTGCCATTCCCGAATATTGATCAAAATCAGCTGCCAGATACTCTTCAATAATTGGAGTTACCGGCTCTTCCCAAGGCCAGGGGGTTAATTCTTTCACAATCTCTAAGGAATCTCTGGCCTGCTCAATATCTGGGGCTGAAGCAAATATATTGAGGCTACCCAGCAACATTAAGATTGTTAGTATTATCCTATTCAAAACTATTTCCTTGTCATGAAAAATTATTAGATAGTGTTTGTAGGCTGCTACAAGCCACGGGATAAAAATAGTCCCAGTGACAGGAAAAGCTCGCAGCCTGGAAATAGGATCACGAATGGTGTGGAAAGGCAACAAAGCAAATATATATAGAAATTACAAAACTAATATCGCCCATAAAATAAAAGATATTCGGTTACCTCTGACATCAAAATCTAGAGAAAGTCTTACTCTGAATTTGGCTCGGCCTCAGCTTCTAGTCAATGCAGAAGATCACTATCCCCCAAAGACTGGCGGCATGCACTTATAGCGGGAATAGCAGCCACAATTAATGTGCTTACCAGTACTAAAGCTAAAAGCACAATCGTATGTTCGCCTATAACAACGCCGTCCAAATAGATTCCAAATTTATCTGTCAGAATTGGCTCAACCAGCCAGCCTCCCATTATCAATCCAGAAACAGCAATTGTCGCACCTAAAAGTAAAACCAAAAATGCCTCAGTCTGGATCAATAGGAATAAAAACAAAGGGCCAGAACCTACAGTTCTCAGTAGTGCTATCTCCAGTCTGCGCTCGCGCATCGTGGAAAGTAGTAAGATACATAAGCCAAGCAATGCAGCCAAAACCACCATAGCTGAGACAAAAAATAATACCTTTTCTATACCACCGGATATCTGCCAAAGTTCCGATAGTGCAATGCCCGGCAATATTGCCAGCAGCGGCTCCTTCGAATATTCGTTTATTTTTCTCTGTACCTGAAATGTAGCTATAGGGGAATTAAGCCCGAGTAAGAAGGCAGTAATGTTATTAGGCACCAGATCATCGTGCTCCGCATCAGCACCATGAACGGCTTCCAGTCCCGCCAAGCTTACATAGAGTGCTCGATCTACTGGTGTACCAGTAGGCTTGAGTATGCCACTAACGATAAAGGGGTTTTCACCATGCTCTGTGAAGCGCGTTCCAACCAAACCGTGCGCCATTGTGAGAGTGTCATCAAGTTGGTAGTTGAGTTCCCGAGCGACCTCCGCCCCCAATATGACACTAAAAGTATCGATAAAATTCTGGCCGGTTGATAGCTCCAATGGCCTCTTATTCCCATACCGATAGTGATCGAGAAATCCCGTTGAGGTTCCCACCACCCTGTAACCTTGGTGCGAATCCCCCAGGGATAGGGGTATCGCCCAACGTACCTGGGGTAAGTGAGTAAGTTCCTGGTAGCTATCCCATGAAATATGATTGCTGGCATTCCCAATATGGAATACGCTGTATAACAAGAGATTCAATTGTCCCGTAGGCGCCCCAACAATAAGGTCTACCCCTGACACAGTTCGACTAAAGCTGTTTTTAGTATGGCTTCGCAACTGCTCGATCCCCAACATTAGAATCAAACTGATTGCTACAGACAATACGGCCAGTGACACACTACCCTTACGCTGCATCAGGCTTTGCCAAGCAAGTTTAAAAAACATCGGCTAAAGCCTCCGGTGCAGTGTCCCACTCGGGCCTAAGTTTCCAGGCAATATTTATTTCGCGCATATCCATAACCAGAGGGAAGTGTCGTTCCAAAGAGCTATCGTGGCTGACAAAGATCAGAGTGCATTTCTTTTGCTGACATGCAGTCATCAACAACTGGACAAAAGCATCTCTCGCTTCAGGGTCCAAAGCAGATGTAGGCTCATCAACCAGCAATAACTGCGGTTCATTGATCAATGCCCGCACGATTGCCACCCTCTGTTGCTGTCCGACACTCAAGCTGGCCACTTTCTTGGGTAAAATTTCCTCTCCTAAACAGAGTCCCGTTAGCAGCTCATTAACCCTGCCGCGAAAATCGCCACGGAAACCAGAAAAGTGGGTAGCGACACGAATATTGTCCTCCACACTCAAATAGGGAATTAGGTTAAAGCGCTGAAATACAACGCCAATATGTCTCGCCCTGAAGCGATCCCGCTTGCGCTCACTCAGTGTACCCAGTGGTTGACCCAGAACCTTAAGGCTTCCAACTTTTGTTGACAGAATACCGGCCAGGAGGTTCAGCAGTGTTGATTTACCACTACCGGAGCGGCCACGTAAAAATACCTGCTCACCGACAGGCACTGACCAATAAGGGACCTCTAAAACCGAAGGACCTGTACGATAGGCGAAGCGCAGCTGCTCCACTTCAACCGCTAGTTTCAATTTCGTAGTGAAAGCATTCATCTTGCACCTCATTTGCAGCATGGATTTTTGCAAACAGATATATAATGATATATCAAATCATTTGATACGATAAATAAACCCCAGCCATGAACAGATATCTCTTCTCATCAGCCTGCACCCTGGCAATCGTACTACTCGTAGCTGGCTGTGATAGCCCAGTTGAAACCAATCAAGTTTCAGCGCCAGTCGCTGAAGATACTCAAGTCAAACAGGTAAGTATCAATTATCGTGAAGTCAGCTGGGAAGAGTTAATCCCAAAAGATGATCTGGATGCGTTACTCAACCCACCAGAATACATAGATGATATTGTTGAAGGCTCCACTGCCGACTCAATGCCTAACACATCAGCTATTGCCTCTACGAGCGAAAATGAAAGCCGTTACCAAGCTGCTTTGACTTCCACCCGAATAAAACCAGAGTTCGACAATCAACAGATACGTATTGCTGGGTTTATAGTTCCAATTGAATTCAATGACGAATTAACAATTTCCAATTTCCTTTTTGTTCCCTACTTCGGAGCCTGTATCCACCTGCCGCCCCCACCTCCAAATCAGGTTATCCATGGCAGTTTTTCTGAGGGAGTTCAAGTTGACGCTCTGTACGAACCTTTCTCTATAGAAGGGAAACTGAGAACATTGAAAATAGAAAGCGAGTTCGGAACTGCGGCTTACAGTATGGAAGTGGATAACATACAACCTTACGCAGAATAATGTCCCCGGCGAGCGCTGCTCACCCGAGGACACTACTTCATCGATTGCCGGCTATTGGCCCATCTCCCGAACCAGGTATCCGGCACCGTCGATATTCTCCATTACCCAGAGAATGTAAGCGATGTCGACATGAATCGCCCGGGTGCTATCGGTGAAGTCCCAATCAGCATTGATGCTATCGTATGTTCCGTCAAATACGACTCCCACCAGCTCGCCGCGACCATTCATTGTCGGAGATCCTGAGTTACCGCCCGTAATATCTACGGTACTTAGGAAATTAACCGGTACTGAATCCAGCTGCTTTTCATAGTAGCGGCCATAGTTCTTCTTATCGATCGCTTCCATCAAAGCCTTGGGAGCATCAAAGGGGTCCTCGCCGGTATACTTTGCCTTAATACCACGCAATGTTGTAAAAGGTACAAAGCCTTGTTTACCGTCATTGCCGTCAGCGGCCTTCTTAATCGTACCTGCTGGTGGCTCATAGCCTTTGACCAAACCATAGGTCACGCGGAGGGAGCTATTTGCATCAGGATAAACCGGCTTACCCAGTGAGTGGTAATAATCAATCAGCATTTCCATATACTGTGGGCGCAACTGTGCAAAGCGACCTTTCATGGACTCCTCATGCTCTTCACGGGCAAGCATATCATCGTACATGGCCACTGCCAGCTGGATAAACGGGTCTTTGCTCTCTTTAAAGTCTTCAGGCTTTTTACCGATCCACGCTTCACGTACCTCGACATCGGAAAGCTCTGTTTCCTTATACATTTTGTCGAGTGTTGCCTCTAAGTCTGTATTGCCTTTGCCGATATTCAAGAAACGATCAAAGCTGGCTATACGCTGCTCCTTCGGGAGTGCCTGGTAACGGTCCAGGAAGTAGAGCCAGATCTGTTTGTCGACTGATGGATGATAGCTGCGTTCAATACGACGCATGCCCTCTGTGAATCGGGTCAGATCCCTTTCCTGATAACCCGGCTTGCGCTTAGCATCAGGTTTTTCGTTCTCTTTAGCCAAACGATACAGTTTGCTCGCGGCACCCAGCATAGCTGAACGATCCATATAATCGATGGCGAGATCCTGTTCACGGGTTGATTCTTTCTCTACAACCAGTGCCTCAAGATCATCAATAGTAGACTGGTATTTTTTCTGGCGGGCTTTGTCTGAATCCACCCAGGCCTGCAAATCTTTTTCCAGCTTTTCTTTACGCTGCAATAGATCGCTACGCTGGTATCCCTCCATCATGCCGGTAAAGTTTTTAGAGTAATTATTCAAGCCTGCCACGAGACTGGCATACTTTAACTCTGCATCTTTATTGTCGGCGGTAGCCGCACCAATCGTTTCTGACCATTCACCCAATACCCGCTGCATGTTTGGGTAATACCAATTGAAGTTACTTTCCACTTCCTGGGCGGTGCGATAGCGATTAGTGCGGCCAGGGTAACCGGCAACCATCACAAAATCGCCTTCCTTAGGGCCTTTTGCCGCTACGGGCAGGTAGTGCTTGGGCTCGTAAGGGACATTATCTTTGGAATAATCAGCCGGTTTACCGTCTTTGCCAACATAGGCGCGGTAGAAAGCGTAATCGCCGGTATGGCGAGGCCACATCCAGTTATCGATATCGCCGCCGAATTTGCCAATCGAAGACGCTGGCGCATGAACTAAGCGCACATCGCGGATTTCTAGCTGCTTAACCAGGTAGTAGTTCAAACCGCCGTAGTAGCTATAGACCTCACAGCGATGGCCCGGATCTTTTTCACACTCGGAAACCAGCGCCTTCTCCGCTTCTTCGATAGCGGCAAAACGTGCAGCACCATCCATCTCATCTGTCAGGCGTTCGTTAACCTTGTCCGTTACTTCGTTCATTGCAACGGTGACGTAGACGCGGGAGCCCGGTGCAGCAGGCAGCTCTTCAGACAAATCTCCGGCCAGGAAACCTTCAGCCAGTAAATCCTTGGATTCAGTTGAATTGTATGAAATTGAACCGTAGGCGCAGTGGTGGTTGGTAATCACCAATCCCGTGGGAGAGACAAAGGAAGCGGAACATCCCCCCAGGCTGATCACCGCGTTCATTGGAAATTCGGTAAGCTTGGTCATGCTAGCTGGGTCCAGCTCCAGGCCATGAGTGCGAAGCTCTTTGGACAACTCAGGCAACTGGTGAGGTTGCCACATGCCTTCAGTCGAAACACTCTCTTTCTCTGCGGCGAGGCTGGCGCAACTCGCTCCAGCAAATAATGCAGCAGTTGCAACCCCGTAAACAATAGAATTATTTATTTTCATATTTACTCAGCAATATTTAAAAAATAACAGGTTAATTTTGGGTACTTCCCAACGCTAACCCTGTCTTTTCCGGTACACCGAAAATTCACTTATAAACACGGCAGGCTGACAGAGTAACACACCCTCCCCAGCTGCAGGCCGGCACGAAGCTGCACCCCTAGCTAAATCCTGCCAATCATTGCCATTATTTCCCTGGCTCCTCCACTCAAGTGGGATAAACCATAAACACACAATTGATACACTGTATCATTTTGATTCAATCAAATCTGAGCAAAATGTGAATTACGACGACAGCAAGAAAGAAATCTGCGATAAACAGTTTTGCTGCTAAAAAGAACATCGCCGAATAATCTACTTGCGCCAGGCAGTGGTCAATACGCCTCACCAAGGTTCCCTCCAGCTGTCAGAACTCCCGATGAATTCGGTCTTCAAGCTTGATTCACCCCAATGTTGGAGGTTGCCTAGGCCGACCATTCTCAATATGATATGTTATATCATAGCCTGCATTGGGAGGTGGGTAGTGCGAGTGAGGAATTTAGGTATTGCAGCACCCGCCACAGCAGAGAGCAAAGCAATTACAGCCTCTGAAAATAGTGTTTATTAGCCGAAGTTACTTAATTGGAGATTAGCTTGAGCCTGACCGACTTTACAGAAAGAAGCCATGAGACATTTATCACACAAACTCCAAGTGCTGAACTGGCTCCGAAAGAGGAAGGACTGTCAGAGGCAGACCTGCCAAATACCCGTCGGGCCATATCTGCAGATAATGGAGAAGTTTTAGCAGATATTTTCCAAGCTGATATCAATATGGCCATCTGGCAACGGGAACTGCCCAGTAGCATAGTCAGTGATTGCCGCACCCTCTTAAATAGTTGTGTACACCCCAACCGCAGGATTCTATTACCCACCTCCAAGATCGAGCGCCTCGGTGAAGCATTGCCAGAGCTTGCTCCCTACCCGTACTTGTGTGCTGATATCCAGCTACTGGCAGATATGTTCAGTTACCTATTTGAGCTAAGTGGAGTCGGTATTCGTTTAACAACCCTGAACGGTGCAATGTGCCCCAAGTTTCATGTAGATCGGGTGCCCTGCCGATTGATTACGACATATTTAGGTACGGGTACAGAGTGGCTGGCACCAGACTCTATTGACCCAAATACGCTCGACTTAAAGGCTAACCAGGAATTCCCTCCAACTTCCATCAATCACCTGGCATGCGGCTCGGTTGCCCTTCTCAAAGGCGAACTCTGGGAGGGCAATGAAGGGGCAGGTCTAATCCACCGCTCGCCGAGTGTCGAGCCCGGCCAACTGCGACTGCTACTCACTTTCGATTTCGGGTCCGCCGACGAGTGAGGAGCGCTTACTGGGACGTAAAACTCTTATTAGGAATAACCCATGAAATTTACCGCGAACCTTTTCGCACTGATGACTCTTTCAAACTTGGCCCATGGAATTTCCGGACAGGTA
Organism: Microbulbifer maximicatervae (SeqCode); assembly: GCF_052466985.1. Lineage (NCBI taxonomy): Bacteria > Pseudomonadati > Pseudomonadota > Gammaproteobacteria > Cellvibrionales > Microbulbiferaceae > Microbulbifer > Microbulbifer maximicatervae (SeqCode). The sequence goes on along the minus strand of NZ_CP174298.1, from coordinate 1,005,479 downwards.
TTAGATACTTCTGGAGAGCCCATCTATGGCGCCAGTATTGAAGTCGCGGGAAGTCGACTACAGACCCAAACAGATGCCCAGGGCCGATTTTTACTTGAGGTGAATACTTCTCAACTCCGCGAAATCCACATCAATGCCCCAGGGCACAGCCACAAAACAATAGTTTTACAAGCCGGTCAGGATGAGCCTCTCAAGGTTACCCTGCAACACACCGTTATCGAACAAATCGATGTAACAGCCACACCATTACATGCCTCCACTATTGAGTCGGCACAACCTGTAACCGTAGTCGCTGGCGAAGAGCTACGTCGAAAACAAGCCTCCACTCTGGGAGAAACCCTCAAAAATGAAGTGGGAGTTCATTCCAGCTACTTTGGACCAGTAGCCAGTAGTCCAATCATCCGGGGGCTCAACGGCCCCCGGGTCCTGATTACCCAAAATGGACTCGATAGCGCTGATGCCTCCCGGGTTGGCCCAGACCATATCGTCGCCACAGAGACAATTACCGCAGAGCAGATAGAAATCCTGCGAGGCCCCGCCACCCTGTTTTATGGGTCCGGAGCCATTGGTGGTGTCGTCAATGTGGTAGACGAGAGAATACCCACCTCTGGTGAAAACAGGACTGCTTATTCGCTGGGAAGCAATACTGTTGCAAATGAACGCGAAGCCTCACTGGCCCATACCGGCGGTAATGACCAGCTGGCATACCACGTGGACAGTTTCTGGCGCAAAGGTGATGACTATGAAATCCCCTCCTCAAATAATCATGACGAACATTCCAGTGGGGTCTTAGAGAACAGCGATTCAGAAAGCAACGGGTTCAACATTGGTGGAAACTGGTTTTTAGATAATGGATCTATCGGCCTTGCCTATGGACGCCTGGAGCGAGTTAATGGTATTCCTGGGCACGGTCACTCTGATGAACACGAAGATGATGAATCAGAGCATCATGATGAACATGAAGAAGAAATAGAAGTAGTTTCTGATTTGAAACAGGACCGATGGCAGTTGGTCAGTGAACTGTCCCTGGACAACGTATGGTTGAGTGGTCTGGACGCCAGAATTGGATACACAGACTACGAACATTCTGAGATCGAAAACAACGCTATCGGTACGACATTCAGTAATCAAACACTGCAAGCACGGGTCAACCTGCTGCTGCAAGATATGGCCGGCTGGCGTGGTGCAATAACCCTGGAAAGCAAAACCACCGATTTTGAAGCAATAGGCGAAGAGGCGTTCACTCCGCCGAGCACAACGGAAAGCTCAGCGATTGGGCTAATACAGGAAAAGCACACGGGAGAGTTCCTATGGCAGTTAGGAGCCCGAATCGAAAGAGTCACTATCGAAGCCACCGATGATGACTGGGAGGGGGGAAATCTCGATAAGTTAGCTTTCACACCCTATAGTTTTTCTGCCGGCTTGGTCTGGGACATTGCCGCTAATTACAATGCCGGCATCTCTTTTACCCACGCCCAACGAGCACCCAGTGCCGCTGAACTTTTTTCTTATGGTCCCCATATTGGCACCAGCACCTTCGAAGTCGGCGCACTATTTAGACTGGATGACACAGAAGAGCCCTATTTTTACTACGAGAACAATGTTGAGGAAGAGGTTTCCAACAACATTGACCTCAGTTTTCGACGGCATTCCGGAAATATCGGCTGGGTGCTGAATCTATTCTACAACCAGGTTGATAATTTCTACTACGAGCGAAATACGGGCTACACCAGCGAAGATATTGAAGAGCATGGTCACGATGAGGAAGAAGAGAGTCACGATCATGGCGAATTACCCGTTTATGTCTTCGATCAAGCTGATTCGACACTCTACGGACTAGAAGCTGAATTTGCCTGGCAATTATCCAAGCCTCTCACACTGACACTGTGGGGCGACACTGTTCGAGGAAAGCTGGATGACGGAGGTAATCTGCCTCGCATCCCACCTATGCGATTGGGCGGCATGCTAAATTATAGTTCCCATGGATGGGATGCAGGGATTGAGATTACGCATGCGTTTAAGCAAACCAAAGTAGCGGAACTGGAAACCACCACCGCTGCTTACACACTTTTGAATACTGAGCTTGCGTACACTTTTCTAGGGAACCCAAACAACCTAACCGTTTACCTTAAGGCTAATAACCTGACGGACGAGTTAGCCTATGTGCATTCGTCCTTCCTAAAAGAACTTGCTCCACTGCCGGGGCGGAGCTTTAGTATTGGATTGCGGGGCAGCTTCTAGTTAGGAATAAGATCTAGTATATCGGTAAAACCACCAACAAAAATTATTGCTGGTGGTTTTTTATACACAAACAACTCTCAATAAGAACTGAGGAATGTCCCTACATTCTCACAAGAGCTTCCCCTGGATCTATAGACACCAAGTATCTAACTAGGAATTAATATGACCCAGTCAATAGTACCCGAGAATTACAACGCGTGGCTGCATTGCATTACGATAGAGTGCGGCATTGAGCTAACTCCAGAATTTGCTGATGAACGCATCCGCGCGCTGCAAGACAACAGTAACTACCATACGCGCAACTTTATTCTTTTATATGGAACAGAGCACCACCAGAAAGTACTTAGCTGGTTTAAGCAAGTGCGTAAAGAAATATAACCCCAAAGTACCCAGCGTCTGCCAACCCCCAAAAGCATCACAAAAAAATTACAACAATAAACTTCAAGTAATGTAAAAGCTTAGGTTGATATTATGTAGCGCCAGGTTGAAGATCAAACACACAACCGCGAACACTACCTCACCGCCATTAAAAAACAGAAAAGGTTTGCCATTAACTATTACTTTAACTTAATAAAACTACAGTGATCCTATTTTCCCAGCCTCCAGGAAACACCAAGCTGCTAATAACACATAGGAATTATCATCAGAATCACATCTACTCAAGCTGAAAGCTTGCAGCAAAAATTATATTTCTGCTACCTAGTGGGATTTTACGACTCACACCACCATAAAGCACAACCTATTAATCAAAAAATATAAAATAAAGAGTCATATCTATAGATTGCCATTAGCCTACTAAAACACAGCATTACAAATAGCACTTTTTTCTAACAGTTAGGTCCGCCATTCATTTATCATGGCTTCAATGCGATTCATTTGGTGCATTAACATTTAGAAAACAACTTCTAAGCATAAAAATAAGGAACAAAAATGCCACTAATGACCTTAATCCCTGAGGGGCAAACACCAGGTAGAAGAACGCGTCTGTTAGCTGAGGCGATGGGAAATGCGAAACCCGCTTTCATGAACGGCACTCTGACAGGACCAGAGCTTTCCCTTTATACAAAACTAAGTAGTTTGCAATGCTGGGACGCTGCGCTCTACTGTGCCTGGAGCGCCAAGGGTGTAAACTGCCCAAGTGTAACCATGGACAACAAAAACTATAATGTTACTGGTAACAATAACTACAATAGAATTTTTGGAGCCACCCCCAGAACCCGATCAGTTAATACTCTGCACGATTTAATGACCTTGCCGGAGGGCTGCTTCGTTGGTTTTCTATCAAATTTAGGAGTTATGAGACATGTAATGATTCATACCTCAAATGGTCATGGAGCAGGCAATAAAAGTGACTGTGTTTTTACTGATGGAAATATAGGCGGTTGGGAGCTACTAGATATGGCTCATTTTTTTGGTAAAGATAGTAATCATAACGGCAATTCCCATACAACCATGATATATATGCCGGTAACGGGGCAAGTAATTTAACTTTTCTCAAGAGTGACGTATAGCCTATTGAGCTATTCTGCTTTTGACTGCATCAGTTCAGATTTGATCTGACAGTTACCGGTTTTCAAAAGGTCTTCTGTCAGGTCAACCCTGAACGATCAACTACAGAATTAGATACTATCTGACAAGTTTCCAGCTCATAAAGTGAACCCTACCTTACTCTCACCGGGCTTTAAGGTGTAGCTTTGAGTTCCCCTGCCATTATTGACATTCAATGTGTTCACCTGGTCCCGCTCTATCTCCATCAGCATTGATTGTTTAACGTTCAATTTTTTACTGGAAATATCTACCATAGGCACTTCCTGATATATCCAAATGTCATGAACGTCGGCTTCCATACCTACCCAATTAAGCTTCACCACCTCACCATTTTCTTGGCTAATCTGAAATCTTGAATTGACATAGCTCTCCATCTGTCTTTGTGCTTCATTCAACTCTTTACTGGCACTTATTGATAAGGCCTTTTCAATATCAGCAACAAAAAAACGATGGGAGACCTCCAGTGTTTGAGTGCGCTCGTTTACGGAGAGGTCGGTCAAACCAAAATGATAGCGATGTGCATTTGCCTGGAGTGTAAATATCGAGGTCGTTACTATCAATAAGAAGGAAAATAAAACTTTCATCAATTACTACCACAACACAATGAATGTTTCAGGTGGATACGTTAAGTAAAGAGCACTAAGTGCAGCTCTCCAGGCCCACTGCCGCAGGGCTGCACTTCTTCCAAGGCTTAATCTTCCTCTTCAAGCTCTACGTCCCAATCCTTCATCAAGTTACGCGGCTTCTCATCCTTAAATAGTTCCAGGCGTGACTTGATAATTCGGCGTGGGTAGAAATTGTTCTCCACATTAACATCCGCTGTTTCCCAATGGGGATCGAGCACTACAGACTTAAGCACCTTGCTCTTATCCCTCACCAGCATTTTGGAGGTCTTCTTGGCATTGCGAGTCCAGATTTCAGCGGGGATACGCAAATCCTCAACACTCCCATCTTCATATTCCAGCCGCAGAAACAGTGGCATCACCAAGCCACCAATATTGCTAAAGTCCAGCACGTAGACATTACTCTCAACCTTGAGCATGTCTTTTTCCCAGTCCTCTAGATTTTCTAGTTTACTTTGGTAGCTATTGCGATCCGCATTAGAAACGTCAAATTCATCGTGCTTGTTGTAGAAGTCTTCCAACTCCGGCTTAGCATCGACGATTCGGGTCAACTTTTTCGCGCGATTTTCAATAACAGTGATAGTCTCGGGTTCCCGTTTATGCTGGGCGCGCTTCCAAGGCCCTTCCACTTCAGGGTTTTGTGTACCAACGGTGTAATGATGTACAGCATCAAGGCTGATATCGACATTATCAGTGGTGTAGAACCATCCGCGCCAGAACCAATCCAGGTCCATACCTGATGCATCTTCCATAGTGCGGAAAAAATCTGCTGGCATAGGGCGCTTGAACTTCCAGCGCTGAGCGTATTCGCGAAAGGCGAAGTCAAACAACTCACGCCCCATAATGGATTCACGCAGGATATTCAGTGCAGCCGCCGGCTTGCCGTAGGCATTGTTACCAAGCTGAAGCACAGATTCCGAGTTCGTCATAATCGGAACCTGGTTCTCACTCTTCATATACTCGACAATTTTCCGTGCATCGCCACGGCGGGATGGGTACTTCTCTTCCCATTCCTGCTCAGCCAGGAACTGTACGAAAGTGTTCAGCCCCTCATCCATCCAGGTCCACTGGCGCTCATCAGAATTGATGATCATAGGATAGTAGTTATGCCCTACTTCATGAATGATCACCGAGATAAGCCCATACTTGGTGCGACGGGAATAAGTGCGCTTGCTGCGGTCCTCCTCATCTATTTCCGGTCGCGGGCCATTAAAGGTGATCATGGGGTATTCCATTCCCCCCACAGGGCCGTTAACTGAAATAGATACCGGGTAGGGATAGTCAAAACTGTAGCGGTTATAGACATCTATTGTATGAATAATGGATTCTGTCGAGTACTTATCCCATAGCGGAGTACCCTCTTCCGGGTAAAAGGACATCGCCATTGTGTCGGTGCCCCCCTTTTTATAACCCTGTGCATCCCACAAGAACTTACGCGAAGATGCCCAGGAAAAGTCACGGACATTTTCCGCTTCAAAAACCCAGGTCTTGCGCTTTGAAGAGCGGCTTTTCTCATTTTCCAGAGCCTCACTCTTTGTGACAATCATCACTGGCTTACTTGCAGTACGGGCCTTTCGCAAGCGCTCACGCTGCTTGGAGGTCAACACATCCTTCGGGTTTTGAAGAACACCGGTTGCAGCAACGATATGATCTGCTGGCACTTCAATAGCAACGCGATAATCCCCAAACTCCAGCGCAAATTCGCCGCGTCCCAGGAACTGCTTGTTTTGCCAGCCGCTAACATCGTTATATGCAGCCATACGAGGGAACCATTGGGCTATCTCGTATAAGTAGTTATCGTCGCGCTCAAAATATTCATAACCGGAACGCCCACCCAGTGCTTTCTGCTCAATAACCTTGTAAGCCCAGTCAATCTGGAAACTCACGCTGGAACCTGGGGCCAGAGGCTGGGGCAAGTCAATTCGCATCCCGGTATCGACAATAGTATGGCGAAGCTCCCTACCCCGAGTGTCAGCCACCTTGGTAATCTGGTATCCGCCAGGAAATTCGTTGGATACGACGGCACGACGAAAGCTTTTGAATGGAATGGTATCTTGAGAAATCGCCTCCATATCAACCGGCGTCGCCAAATTACCAGAGGAATTTGGCTTGAAGCGATTTTGATCCAGTTGCACCCACAAATAACGCAGGGTATCCGGCGAATTATTGGTGTAAGTGATGGTCTCTGAAGCAGTGATCAGTTGCTTATCATCGTCTAGTGAAACCTTGATATCGTAGTCCGCCTGCTGCTGCCAATAGGCATGACCAGGGGCTCCCGACGCTGTTCGGTAGCTATTCGGTGTCGGCAGCAGTTCCTCCAGCTGGCGGAACTTATCACCGGTTACATTTAGGGGATCTGCGGCAAAGCTGCCCGAGGTTCCGGACATAGCAAGCCATGCCACAGTTAAGCGGCCGAGTAATTTTATATTCATTGGTTTACTTCAGAGATTTACGTCAGATTAAAACTTTACGGAATACGGCCGCGAAAAAATGACCGAATTTATGCAAAAATTTCTAATAAGCCAGGCCAGATTTGAATACCTGGCCATATAGCTATTTGGATTCGTAAAACACTTTTGTTTCGGTACCCTGGTTATCCGCCAGGGCAGCGATCCAGGAGCTCTCCATTGCATCCCAATCCAAACGCGCTTGGTTAATCGCCTCTACCCGGCTTTCCAATGTGTCATCCAGCTCTAAAACTGTAAGCACTTTGTCAGCCTTATTAAATCCAAATACACCTTGCTCGGTAATAAATACCCCCTTGATTCTCTCAGCGTCAGTGCCACTGAATAGTGAAAAGAGCGCATCATAATCAAATATAAATTCAGGGCTAAAACGCCAGCCACAGCTGTAGTAACCCTCTCCGCTATTCTCTGAGCGGAGATAGCCACACTCCGGCAATAGCTCAATCTCATCCGCCGCCTGAGTTACTGGGTGGTGGTGGTCACTCCCCGACGAGACCTGAAAACTGCAGGGCAGTTGGAGCCAATCCAATTCGATACGCCCCTGCTCCACCACTTGCAGCGGTTTTTCAGCGCCCTCACCTAAGAACGAGAGAAATCGCTGAAGGTTTTGCAAGTCTTCGGGGCCGTAGAGATCAGACTTATTAGCCACTACCAGATCAGCAACTTCTAATTGCTGCCGAAAAGTCTCACTGCGTAAGTAGCGGTCGTCTTCAATACAGCGAGCATCGACCAAAGTTAGCGTACCGCGAAGGTCCAACACACCGCCGCGCACTGCATCAGACAAAGCCGCCAGCACCTCTCTAGGGTGCCCCAGGCCCGTCGGCTCAATTATTAATCGATGGGGCCTGGCCTTAGCCAGTAACTGGTTTAAAGCTACCTGCATCGGCAAACCAGCAGCACAGCACATACAACCGCCAGGTACCTCTCGAATATAAATATTGCCTTCCTGTTCTGGTTCAAAAAGTGCGCCATCAACGCCCACTTCTCCAAACTCATTGACCAGAACAGCCCAGCGCTCATCAGCGGGCTTACTTTCCAGGAGATGCCGGATAGCCGTTGTCTTGCCGACGCCCAAAAAACCAGTGATAACGTTGGCAGGTACCCCGCGTATTAACTGACTAGCTGCCACTAAGCTGCATCCCGGCTGCACTCATCACAAACACAATCCAGCTCCAATTGGGATGTCTGGAGATGATATCCAGCACTTTCAACCGTATCCCGCAATGCATCAATGACTTCGGGCCTAATGCCAATTTCCCGCACTTTGCTGCAGCGATTGCAGATTAAAAACTGTGGAGTCTGATGGCTGTGGTCACAGGCAATATGAGCACAGGCCAGGTACTTGTTTTCTGAATTGAGTTTGTGAACCAGGTTCTCTGCTGCCAGGAAGTCCAGCATTCGATAGACTGACATGGCGGGAATTGAGTCGCCAAAGTCACCATTGTAATGCTCCGCTATTTCATAGGCAGAGAGCGGAGTTTTTGACCGCAACAACACGGTAAGAACGTTCTTACGCTTTTCAGTCAGGCGGGCACCTGAACTGCGACAGGTTTGTTCCGCCACACTCAGGGTCTGTTTGATTTGGGATGCTTTCATAGCCTATTTCATTTGCAATTTGTTGTCTTTACCAGTGAGCAGTTCAGCCCCCTGACGACCGGAGCTGATCCATTGCACTGCAATCCCATGAATACCGGGAAACCTCTCAAACAGGGTAACAATGACACTGTTGAACTCTGCCAGATTATCACACTTGAATTGGTAACTAGCACGGAAACCACTGTGCACTGAGTTGTCACTGGTAACTTCTGCGCTATATGGCGCCTTAACTTCCACACTTAAGGGTTTGCACTGGGCACCGACAAACTCAAGAAAATGATCTGGCTTGGATAGCTCGTGAGCAACCTGCTCTAACCGCTGCTTTTGAACATCGCTACGTGGCGCATGCTCAAATCCCACCAGGTCGACTGTGGGCGACTCCAGCTCGACACTGATTCTGTCTGCTTCGGCCACCAGGTACATCATCGCCTTACCGTGAACATGGCTTCCCACCTCTGCGGCCACCGGGCCAGCCCAAAAAAACACAACGAACAATGCTCCTGCAAGCCTCATGATCTTCACCTATTCGACAAGAGCGCCCCGATAAATCAAGCGCTGATTTACCCAGTGGGCAACAATCAATAAGCCTGCACCAAGAACACTGGCAACTAGCTCCCATACCCCCTCGATATATAGCGCACCAACCAATAGCAATGCCCCGGAGAAACCAACAATCATTACCGCGTAGCGCTGATGGCGTCGGCAAGAGGCTGGGAAGCTGGCCAAGGCCAGAATTACCACGGGTACAAGCAACAGCAAATGGAGAAACTGGTCCTCTTGTAAAGCACCCAATATCCCCAAACCTCCCAATACCGGTAACAAAGGAGTCAAAAGACAGTGCAGCAAGCAAAGCCCAGAAGCCAAAATTCCTAAAGTATCTCTCACAACAATCCTTTTAATCTACGAGAACCCAAGACAACCACATACACTTCAGCCAACATGATGATATGTTATATCATAAATTTAATATTTCAAGTCAACGTGAGCTATGCAACAGGGGATTCATGGAATGCCAAAAATCAGTGAGCAAGAACTGCTGGGGATGCCCGCCTCAGACTATATGAACGAAAAACAACTATTCTTCTTCCAGCATCGTCTAATGGAATTGAAAAGCGACCTAATGGCAGAGGTTGAACAGGGACAGCAGGCTATTGCAACCACGAACCTTGCCTTAGCTGATGACCTGGACCGAGCGGCCGCAGAGCAGGAGAACCAGCAACACCTACGCTTTACCGGCCGCAAGCATCTACTTCTGCGCAAGATCCAGCGGGCATTAGAGAAGATTAAAGATGGCACTTACGGGTACTGTGAGATAAGTGGGGATCCGATCGGTTTGCAGCGACTGCTATTAAGGCCCACTGCAGAACTCTCTTTTGAAGAAAAAAGTCGCCAGGAAATGCTGGAACGCAACTACAGCAAGCAAAGGTAAGCACCATACTCGGCCTCACGCTTTGCCTTGACTAGATATAACACCGTAGCACCTTGAGGAATGGAGGTTTTCATGCTGCCTTAGAGGATAGCCGACAGCCCTCTCAACCAAAGAAGGGGTTTAGTGGTCACTTTAGTTGTTCGGCAAAACCCTAGACTCCCAACATAAGTGGCACACGCTAGCCTAGAAGAAGTACAAGCCGACTCAAGTAATTAGTACTCATCTTGGGCGTACGCTGGCTCGAAACACAATACCTCAGCAGACTCCTAAGCCCCCCTTCGCAAAACAAGGGAAAAAGTTGGAAAAGCCCTAAATTATGAACGAAGTACCCCTCACAGCAGGTTTGCAGGTAGAAGAACTGGTTGCCTATATGGAACATATCAAAGGCAAGAGAAAAACGAATAATCCTGCGAGTAAATTACCGCAACCTCCTAAAGTCAAAAACCATGAAAACCAAAGTATCTCTAAATGAAGTACTCGCCATTACCTTAACATGCTTAGCTACTTCAGCCTGCTCCCAAAGGATCGCAAGCTTTATAGACAATGCTGAAGATTATTCTTTTAACAACAGAATAACTGCCGATCAAATTAAAGACTTAGACTTCAAAAAAGACAAATATTGCCCACTGCAAAAAAAGAACTGTATTAGCTATTACTATGGTCCACCTTTAACCGATAACAAACTTCAGTACTCCGTAAAGCATGGAGAAGGCGACAAAGAGAACAATGTTAAAATCGATTTAACCAGAAACTCTATGGAGCGGAGTTACGATGGTACCGTAATCTTATTGCATGGATTTCGCACCTCCAAAGATTTCATGATCAATTCAGCTTTATACTTCCGTTTTCTTGGGTTTCAGGCTGTTGTTCCAGATCTTCTCGGTCATGGTGATTCAGGTGGCAATAAAAAATACGGAGTGGATGACAGCAATTATATTAACCACCTCATTGACAATTTAATTAAAGAGGGCGTCATTAAAGATGAAGATATTTATATTCTGGGAAATTCGATGGGTGCATTAACGGCAGCCCATATTTCTTTCCAACGACAAGACATTAGTGGAATTATCCTTTCGGCCCCAATGCCATCATTTGATGAAGCTGTGTACAATTATGCAAAACGTGACCACCCACTACTTAGCAAAATTATCCCTGAAAAAGACTTTCGCAAGGGTGCAATTCTGGCTCTAGAGAAAGCCAAAATCAATCTGGATGACACGAAGATAATACCACTCCTAAAGTCCTCCAAGGTTCCAACACTACTAATACTCTCAGATTCAGACCAAATATCTCCTTATGTGGATTATAAAAACTTGAAAAAAGACAATGTAACGTTAATTAAAATTACTGGCAGATATCACCCAAGCATGAATACAATAGGAGAAGTCGAACATAAAGAAATTATTAAATGGCTTAACAGCACTCAAAGTTAGTTACACAAAAAATTGAGAACAAATTCCTATTTTATCTTTGATGTCAGTTTAGTACTATTCCGTCGCCCCCCTTACAACCTTGCGCATCCCACGAGAGCTACCACCTGAAGTAGAAACCCCTTATCAGACTTCCAAGTAGGTTGATGCTCTATGATTTGCTCCACAAGCTTATGGTGAGCTTGGCTAGATTGGAGCACCTCACTTGACTGCCGCCTGGATAAATGTATTTATTTCCGCGCACACCTTCTCTCTGTGTATATTGAACACCTCAAATATATACAGAATCATCTACTTTACCTAAAAGGACCGCTCCAAAAAACGCTGTTAACAACCAGCCTCCGGAGAAGTAGTGGCTACTTTTCAAGTAACCACAGACATCGACATAATAACTCTATTAAGCATTGTACCAAGGTGGAACGATCCACTGACCAAAGTGCCAGTCGCGAGGTACAAATCTTCCATACCCTTGCCCCAATCGGTCGGGCTTATTATTGGTAGGGTTCATTGCCCAACCCTCTGCCAAAGTGACATGGACACCATGTATTCTACACATTGCGATAAATTCTCTAAAAGCCTGCAAAGTTTGAATAACCACTTCACTGCGAGCAGGAGTAAATGCAATAAGGGGTAAATCTATATCGTTCACATATGGGCGTGCGGCTTCATCACTGTGCCATAGTACATTTCTTCTGGGGAATGGCCCCCACTGGCCAGCTCCAGCTCTCGGGCTGCGGATACCACCGATAGTGGAATTGAGAGTCTGACTTACTTCATAAATCCGATTAGTTATATTACCCAGCTTGGTGCCTTGCCTGTGAGTAGTGAAATTTCTCTCCAATTGATTTTCGATATGCTGGCGCTGCGACCAAGCTTGAGCAGTGCCGAGAATACGGCGATCATCTCCATATCGATCAAACCTCTTTGCGCCCCGCTTAAATGGCCAGATAGCAAACAGATCATAATCTCCAGTAATCGCGTTGAGGGGATGCTCATTTCGAAAATGACGATGCTCCACTGGATTGGTCATCGCCAGTAGCGGCTCATACATGTCTTTGTACTTAGTGTCATACTGAACAACGATATTACCCCGCTCCTGGATAAAACCTGACTGTCTGCTCTTTTCCTTATCAACATAAACACCCCACATATCTCCCAAGCATGTGTTAACCCTGATAAGAGAATAGTGAAAAGTAATGCCACTGGGGTGGCTGGCTATACCTTCGTAACGATCTTGAGTTTTTCTTGTAACATTGATCTTTCCGTTCTGAATCAGCCAATCAACCCGTTCCTGATGCAAGCGAAGCGGTGTTGTTGATGCAGTCCATCCCGCGCCAGAGTTGTTATCAGTGAATGCCTCTTGATGCTGGGCGCGGTTATAGGCCGCTTTTCTCATCCCGTGTTTATTTAACCGGGGGTCTCGTAAAACAAAACCAGCCATCGGCCCCCAATCACATGACTTCCCATGAATCCTAAAGCCCTTTGTATCATATCCCTGCTCAAGTAATTGAGTACACGTTGGCCCTGTTGCGCGAACGATGATAACGCAACGATGAGAAGCGGCCGTTGACTTAAATGCATCAGCATGAGTTACAGGGCAACCTATGAGGTTTTGGCGTAATGCAGCATTGTTAAATATAAGATCCATATATCAACTTCCTTTTTTGGGGGGCTTACACTTGAGTCTAATTAAGTTACACAAACATAAGTCACCGGATAATTTTGGGGAGCTTTGTGAAAGCAATAAATTAATGAGCAAGAATCCTAAGAAATTATTCTGGCCTACCCTCAATACTGAAATTCTAACTTCCACTAATAAAGACGAAGAGTTAAAACTCCATGGCCACCTTTTTAAACCTGTATCTATTTATAAACCAATATCCGTGAACTTAAACTGAACCAGACTTGCGAGCTGTAAAAATTTAAGCATCTCGATTTCCCGACTCTTTCTATGCCCTATCCTGTATGTACAAATATACGGCCAAAGCATCATTATCTATTACCCCAAATGAGCTCCAAGCCCCAATAGCCTCTCAGTTTAAAATTTACATAGATTCCACTTTCTCAGATTTAGAATTTGGTCAGACATTTTTAGATTTTGGTCTTTTAAATATAGGCATGTAGAGAAAAGAGGCGCGTGGATTGCTCGGCTCAGGAAGCCTAAAAACTCGTATCCACCGGCAGCTTATACCTAGAGAGCCTCTGCCCGGTAATTCTTCTCACTGCAAAAGCAGATGCCATCACGTAACATTAAAGGTTGCATGAACGCCTTCACTCATGTAACTTTTAATGTTTCTAGAGGTTGGATTTGCAAAAATAGTCTCTGACGCTTTACGTTACCAAAGGTGCTGCAAATGACTGACAATTTAGAGATATATAACTTTTCCTGGGCGCTCTATCCGCGCAGAATACATATCTACCTTTCCGAGAAAGGGTTGGATATCAAATCAAGGGAATATGACCCCAAAGTCGAGAAAAAATGGCCCCCGCCGGAGGTACTGGAACTGAATCCCTATGGCAAACTTCCAATCCTTAAAATAGATAATGAAAATTCAATTACAGAATCCCTCGCGATCATTCACTATCTAGAGAAAGTATTCCCAAATCCAAGCATGATCGGGGAAAATGCGATCGACTATGCCAACGTTATTAGGTTAACCACCATGGCAGATGAAGCCAACACAATTTTGGCAATCTGGAACCATAACATCAGCCCGGTATTTCAGGAGCGAGAACTACAGTTTAAAGATGCCGGATATAGTGGAGCCTACTATTTCATTAAACGACTGGATGTATTAGAGACCGCTATCAATGAAAGTCACGAATTTATTTACGGGAACTCCCCCACTATTGCCGACTGTGTCACATTCCCTTTAATCATGTTCCTGGATGAATTTTATGATGTAAGGCTGCCCCGTCGTTTCAAGAAGCTCAATGCCTGGTATAAAAGGTTTAAAACGAGAGATAGCATTACTCAGCAAAACTATGTCGATCAATACCCAGATTCGCTATTAGAGCTTTCCAGAGGGCTGGAAAAACAAGGGGGATTTTTCTTGGAAGACATTTGCAACAAATTAGAAAAAGATTTATTGAATTAGCCTTTCATACCCTCTGAGTTCTATAGATAACACTCAAAGCTTACCGATATAGATCAGAATAAAGTTGTAGCCCAAGTGAGGAAGTCTAATTTTCTCTAGCTTCCTCATTCTTTAATCAACCAGATTATCGCCCCCAGATCGGTGGATTTCCGATTTTTTCAATGAGAAAATCAATAAATACTCGCACTTTGGATGTTAGAACATTGGATTTGGGGTAAACGAGCCAAATTGCCGATTGATCACTTATATGATATCCAGGGAGTACTCTCACCAAGGAACCCTCATTAAGTTCGGCCTTAATATTCCAAAAAGAACTCATACAAATCCCTACCCCGAATTTTGCAGCTATACGCATACTGGCGCCATCATCACAAATAACTCGGGGTTTACTGTTAGAGGGGGGGAATTCATAAGTGCTCCGATCACTCATTGATATCAGTTTTCTTGGCTTTGAATTAATAAAGGCCAACAGCTGATGCGCAACAAGGTCTTGTGGTTTTTCAGGAATGCCGTATTTATCCAAATAACTGGGAGAAGCGCATAGAACTCGTTTATCATCCGCCAGCTTCCTACCAATTAAACTGCTGTCTTCAACCGCATAATTGCGTAGTGCCAAATCAAAGCCGCCCTCGATAAGGCTGACTTGTGTGTCTGAGAGCTTCAGCTCTATGTTGACTCCAGGATACCTTTCCAGGAATTCAGGCAGGATAGGCGCGATAAAGCGCTGAACGAAAGTGCTCGATGCCGCAAACCTGAGCGTTCCACTCACGGAGGAATTTCCACGCCCCAGCGCAGCAAAAGCCGCATCCTCTTGCGCGATGATCTCCCGGGCAAAAGGCAGGAACTCCTCCCCCTCTATCGACAGAGAGACCTTGCGGGTAGATCGATGAAATAGGTCCGCCCCCAAATGAACTTCAAGCTTGGATAAGCGGGCACTGGCAACAGAGGGAGCCAATCCAAGTCTCCGCCCCGCAGAGCTTATATTCAGCATCTCCGCAGCCAGTACGAATAGCCGAACCCCATTTGTATCCACTTATTATCTCCAAAAACCGAATTCTGATTCCATTTATACGCCGTTTATACATAGATTCCAATACTTTAGCCTTTAATCACAGATCGAGCCAGCGTCGATCGATGACTGGCCTAGGCTTTCTGGGAGGTAAAAGATGAGTGTAAGAGTGCTTATGAGTGGCGGCGCAGAAAACAACCAGACACAAGCCGTCTATTGTGATGTAGCTAGCAGCTTTGGCCTCCAATTCTCTCCTATCCGTGAAGCATAGGAGTTACCACGGTGCACTCTAAATACAGAGATCAGGGCTGCGGTTTTGCCAGTATCAACGCGGGTTACAACGCCCTATTTAAGCCAGGTAAGCTCTCGGTGGGACTTGTGGTGGCCATAGAGAATTACGCAACGAACCCAGTTCCAACGATGCTTGATCATGTTGAACGAGTCCAACTTGCGGAAGAATTGGGATTTAGCGCGATTTGGCTTAGAGATGTCCCCTTCTATGTGCACTCCTTTGGCGATGCAGGTCAAACCTTTGATCCTTTCGTCTACCTTGGCCTGCTCTCTGGTCAGACAACAAAGATTACCCTCGGTGTAGCCAGCATCATTTTGCCCTTACGCCACCCAGCGCATATCGCAAAAGCTGCAGCCTCTGTTGATCAAATCTCAGGCGGACGCCTAATTCTTGGGGTCGCCAGTGGGGATCGCCCGGAAGAATATCCTGCGATGAATGTTTCATATCAGGAGCGAGGCAAACTGTTCAGGGAGAGCTACGAATATATTCGTCGTGCAGCAGAACCCTACCCTCAATTTCAGAGCTCACTGGGGTCGATTTCCGGCGATCTGGACATATTGCCCAAGCCGAGAGAAACAAGCCTGCCTTTACTGATAACAGGCTCGTCCCAGCAATCCTCAGGCTGGCTAGGTGACAACGGAGATGGCTGGATCACCTATCCTCGTTCACATGCCATACAAGAGCAATTTATTAGGCAGTTGCGAAATAACTCGACTATTAACAAGCCGATTATGGAGCCTCTCTATATTGATATAAGCGATACCCCGGATGCTTTACCGCACCCCATACACTTGGGATACCGACTGGGCATTAATCAATTATGCAAATATCTAAAGTCACGAGAAGAGATCGGTGTTAACCACGTTGCCCTGAACCTCCGACTTAACCAGGCAGATATTAAAGAAACTCTTAAAGCAATTTCGGAAGTCATTCTCCCACATTTTAGTGTAAAGGAATAACAAATGCAGAAGACTATTTTATTGACAGGCGGTACAGATGGCATCGGCTTGGAGACTGCAAAATTACTGGCAGCAAAGGGGCAAACTTTGCTCTTACATGGTCGTAGTGATGCAAAACTAGCGAATGCGAAAGAAGTGATAAAGCAAAACTCTCCGGAAGTTCATATAAATACATTCCGAGCAGATTTATCCAATATATCTGAGGTGCTAGCACTAGCTTCAAAGGTGAAAGATCAATATTCAAGTATTGATGTTCTTATCAATAATGCCGGCGTATTTAAAGTACAAAACCCAATAACCGACACGGGTTACGATGTTCGTTTTATCGTAAATGCTATTGCCCCCTACTTGTTAACGACACAGCTATTGCCGCTGTTTAGCGCCAATGGCCGCATTATTAATCTATCCTCTGCAGCGCAAGCAACTGTAAACATCGAAGCGCTCAAAGGTCACCAACAACTATCCGACAGTGACGCTTATGCTCAAAGTAAGCTGGCTCTCACCATGTGGTCCTTCCAGCTAGCCCAATCACTTGGTAACAAGGCCCCGCAATTTATCGCAATCAATCCCGCCTCATTTCTGGGTAGCAAAATGGTGAAAGATGCCTACGGAACTCAAGGGAAAGACTTAAGTATCGGCGCCAACATATTGGTACGGGCGGCACTCGATGATGAGTTCTCAAACGCTAGCGGTAAATACTTTGACAATGACATAGGCAATTGGTCCCAGCCGCACCCAGACGCGCTTGATGTGAAAAAGAGAAAGGTACTTATTGAAGAAATTGAGAACACTCTCGACAAACTCGGCATTAAAAATAACTAAGACGTTAACGTATTCAATTAAAAGGAATTCACCATGAAATATGAAGGTTTTACCACATTCACGGCGAAGCAAGATGACGGAATCCTAACTGTGACATTTGACTTTGGTCCCGTGAATGTCCAAGGGCAAGAAATGCTGGCCGACTTAAACAGCCTGGCAATGCGCCTGGAACGGGATCGAGAAACCAAAGTCGTTGTGTTTCAGTCGGCAAATCCGGAAGTTTGGGTATGTCATTACGATACTGAGTTACTGAAAGATATGTCTGACGAAGCTGTATCTCGCGAAGAAGCCCAATTGTTGGATTTGCAGGCTGTCTGTGAGCGCATTAGCAAGGTGCCCCAAGCAACGATCGCTAAACTAGAAGGTTTCGCTAGAGGTGGTGGCCATGAGCTGGCCTTGGCACTCGATATGCGTTTCGCAGCCCGAGGCAAATATAAATTCATGCAAATGGAAGTGGGTATGGGAATCCTCCCCTGTGGGGGAGGCGCATCAAGGATGGCTCGGCAGACAGGACTGGGTAAAGCGCTGGAGATTATTCTCAGCGCCCGTGATTTCGATGCTGACGAAGCGGAAAGCCTCGGCACAATCAACAAAGCACTAGAGCCAGATGAAATTGGCGAGTATGTCGATAGCCTAGCGAAGAGAATCGCTCAATTTCCAGCAGAATCAATCAATGCTTGTAAGCAGGCGGTCTATGAGTCCATCGATAAACCTATCGGTGAAGCGCTAAAAGCGGAGGCCTATTGGCTGTATCAAGCAACCAGTAAAACACCTGCGCTAAAACGCTTCTCTATCGCAGATGAACAAGGGTTGGAACACGATATTGAAAATCAGCGGAACTGGAACCAACTGGTTATGGATGTACAAAAAATAAACTAGCAGTAGCAATTGGGTATTGGACGATTTACAGACTGCAATGCCCTACTTACTTCGGACACTTAGACAAAACTCTACAGAAAGTACACTTTTTGGGAATCAAAATGAGAGCAATGATTGTAAATACCTTTGGCGGCCCAGACGTATTTGAAGCTGCTGAAGTACCCAAGCCGACCACCAAAGCTGGCCATGTGCTGATTAAAATATCAGCAACCAGCGTCAATACCGTAGATACCATGATTCGCCAAATGGGACCTGCATTACCCCTTTCACCGAAAGCCCCGGCAATATTGGGTATGGATTTCGCTGGTGTTGTTGAAGAGATTGGCGAAGGTGTAACCGATTATCAAGTGGGCGATGAAGTCTATGGTTGTGCAGGTGGACTGGCTGACTTGCCGGGAACATTAGCCGAATATATTGTTGCAGACGCGAACTTAATTGCCCTGAAACCCGAGAACCTGACCATGCGGGAAGCAGCAGCTTTGCCCTTAGTAGGCATAACCGCCTACGAAGGGTTACAGCGTGCGGGGGTTAAGCCTGGACAAAGTGTTCTTGTTCACGGTGGCTCGGGCGGTGTAGGTCATATAGCTGTACAACTGGCTCGTCACTTTGGTGCTGATGTTTACTCAACAGGTTCCGGAGATCCTCAACTGGCAATGATTGAAAAACTGGGGGCAACGCCTATTAACTACCGGACTGAATCGGTTGATTCATATGTACTGAAGTACACCAACGGAGCAGGCTTCGATATAGTATTCGACTCAGTCGGTGGTGCAAATATAACGAACTCTTTTGAGGCAGCAAAACTCAACGGCCAAGTAGCTACTACCGTTTCCATGGTAGAACTTGACCTGACGCCTGCTCACTTTAAAGGCTTGTCTTTGCATGTCATTTTTATGTTAATTCCAATGCTACACAATTATCACCGTGAGGAACACGGACATATTTTAAAAGTACTAAAATCCATTACTGAAGCAGGCGATCTCAAACCTGTGCTTGATGAAACTTCTTATAGTTTGCCTGATATTGGCAAGGCCCATGAACGGCTGGCAAGTGGGCAAGCTATGGGAAAAGTTGTTGTAAGTATTGAGTCAACTGAGTAACTGGAAAAATGGATAGTCACCTCTATCAACAGGGTTTATTACCAAATCTACCTACTTAAGAACACAAAAAAACAGCTATAACTCTTGCTCGAGCCAGGCTATTAAAATAATAGGTAGCGGCGAATCTGCCGCTACCTGAACATAAACCTATCAGTTAACGATTCACCACTTCGAAAGAAAGAAAATATCCTTCAGCACTCAGGAAGACTTGCAACTGCTGGTTCAAAACACCGCTCTGCTCTTTCGCTGTAACCACCCACTGTCGCTGGTTATCAACACGCTGTATTGCAGCATTGAGTGGCATGTCGGCCCAGGACTTGTTGAGCTTGCCCTCTTTGATTAGGCGAGCCACTTCCTGGCTGGCGATGCCCTTAGCTTCAGCCATCGATACGGTAGCAAAATTGTCTCTCTCGTGATCACCATGGGCGAAAGCAAGATTTGCGAAGCCTAAGGTAACTGATACACAGATGACTCGAATAAGTTTGTTCATAATGCTCTCTTTCTTCTCGGTTTTAGCGAATGTTGATAAAAAACGTTACTGTTTGAGTCCAATAACCTCGTAGAACCCCTTTGTTTTTAGAGTGATCTTCACAGATTCCTGACCGTTATTCTTCCAATACCAGCCATGGGAACCATCAAAAGGCGTAGTGAGAGAGCCACTCATTTTATTTGCGGTAGCAATAGCAAAGCTCTCAAAGTAGCCGGTAGTATCGCCTGTGGGTTCGCCGTGAAAATCAAAGTAAAGTTCACCACTCTCCGTTACCCACTCATATTCCAGATGGCCGTATTTATCCAATTGAAATTTGTATTCAATCCCACGGCCAGCGGGCACTTCAATAGTTGTGGTGTCAGTCCGATAAGCAAAGGTCTGCTCACCGCGCTGCACTATTTCTGGTACAGCAATTCTCTGCTCTTGACTGTTTAATTCAGTCAGCCCCAGTGCTCTGCCAATTCCAGTAGGATCTATATTATATTCAGCTGGCAGGATTACTGTGGTCAACATAATGGCTGCAAGCACGCCAGCAGCAAGTGTGGATTTAATCAGCGTTTGTGCAGTCTGCACTGGCATTTCAGTTGTATTCATTCTGTAAGCTCTAAATCTGTGTTCTTTCTATTCAATTAACTTTATAAAGTCACTTTCTGGCTATCTAACCTACGAAGTAGCCTGTCATCTGGTAACCCACCAACATCAGTCCACCACTCATTAGTAAGGTATTTGTCATGGTGGAAAAGCGCAGGAAACTGTCAAAGCGACGCCAATAATTGATGGCGAGAAGAATAAACAGCAACGCAACAAACTGACCAATTTCTACTCCGACATTAAAGGCCAGGATATTCTCCACCAACCCATCGCTGGACAGCTTGAACTCCTGTAATTTGGTTGCCAAACCAAAACCGTGGAAGAGTCCAAAAATCAGTACGGCAGCCTTGGTATTAGGCTGGAAGCCAAAAACCCGCTTGAAGCCGCCGAGATTATCGAAGCCTTTATAGACAATGGATAATCCAATAATGGCATCGATCAAATAGGCATTCACATGGGTGTCGTTAAGCACTCCAAATAAAAGGGTTAAGCTATGACCGAGAGTAAAGAAGCTTACATAGATAAGAACATCTTTTGATCGATATAAAAAGAAAATGACTCCCACCAGGAACAGCAGGTGGTCATAGCCAGTCACCATATGCTTGGCGCCAATATATAGAAAGGGAATAATAGATACCCCTTCGTTGCCGGCAAGAAAAGTCTTGGTAGCATCGTCCACTCCATGGGCAAATAGCGGCATAGATATCACCATACCTGCTATCAGCGCCATCAAGCCGAAAACTGTTTTTAAACTATTGTGCAACGTTACTATCTCCCGTTATTAAAGTTCTAAATTCTTGTGACCAAAGCGTACACAGGCCCAGTTAACTGGCTCCAGCCAGAGCCACTTCAGGGTTATCTTGTAAGCTTTCCGACTTGGCATTCCTGCCATGTAAAATTCTGTAGAGTGCCGGCAACACTAAAAGTGTCAGGATTGTTGATGAGACAATACCGCCAATAACCACCGTAGCCAGTGGGCGCTGTACCTCAGAGCCAATACCAGTATTCAGGGCCATGGGCACAAAACCGAGTGAGGCAACCAGTGCGGTACTAATGACCGGACGTAATCGGATCAGGGCGCCCTCAATAATGGCATTTTCTATGCTGTAACCTTGGTCACGCAGATCGCGAATAAAGGAAACCATCACCAGGCCGTTAAGGATGGCAATCCCGGAAAGTGCGATAAAACCAACGGCTGCGGAAATGGAGAACGGGATATCCCGCAACATTAAAGAGAGCACACCGCCGGTTAATGCGAGGGGTATACCGGTAAAGATAATTGCCGCATCTTTTATGGAGCGAAGCGCCAGCAGGAGAAGCCCCATAATCAACACAAGAGTCAGCGGCACTACAATCGATAAGCGTTCAGTAGCAGACTGTAGCGCTTGATAAGTTCCGCCGTATTCAACCCAGTAACCGGGTGGTATTTCCACTTTCTCGGAAACGGACTGCTGCACATCAGCAACAAAGCTACCCAAGTCCCTACCCCGCACATTGGCCGTTACCACTACCCTGCGTTTACCGTTCTCGCGGAAAACCTGATTGATACCGGCAGTGAGTTCCAAGCTGGCAATTTCCTCCAGGGGCACATAGTTGCCATTGGATCGATGAATCGGCAGTTTCTTTAGCGCATCCAAATCCTGGCGCAATACCTCTGGCAAACGCACAACAATATCGGTGCGGCGGTCCCCTTCATAAAAGCGGCCAGCAACCGTACCTCCCAGGGCGGTTGCCAGCTGCTCCTGTACCTGGCTAATGGCCAGCCCATACTGTGTTAGCGCGGCCTGGTCAGGAACAATGGCGAGAACCGGTAAACCGCTGGTTTGCTCCATCTGTATATCAGCAACGCCTTCTACACTGCCGATAGCCGCTTCAATTTCACTGCCCAAACGCTCTAATTGCTCGAAGTCATCGCCAAAGACTTTGATCGCCAATTCCGCGCGTACCCCCGCTAAAAGCTCGTTAAAGCGCATCTGGATTGGCTGGAGAAATTCATAGCGGTTGCCGGGAATTGGTTCTACCAGCTTTGCCAGCTCTTCTACCAATTGCTCTTTCGGCTTATCCGGATCTGGCCACTGAGACCTGGGTTTCAGGATAATAAAGTTATCGGCAACACTTGGGGGAACGGCATCGGTAGCCACTTCCGCAGTACCAATTTTGGCGAATACACGCTCCACTTCGGGCAACTCTTTAATCCGCTCCTCCAGGGATTTTTGCAGTGCAATCGCTTGTTCCAGGGATGTGCCGGGAATACGCAAGGCGTGCATGGCAATATCGCCTTCATCCAGATTCGGCACAAATTCGCTACCCATTCTGCTTGCCGTATAGCCGGAAACCAACACCAGTAGCGCAGCAATAGCGACAACCATGCCACGCTGGCGCAGTGCAAACTCCAAGGCCGGGCGATAAATTCTATTCAGCTTCTCAAGTGCAGGATTTTTCTTTTCGATCACCGGTTTGCGGAATAGCAGCGCTATGCCGGCTGGCACCAAAGTGATGGAAAGAAACATCGCAGAAAGCAGCGCAATCACCACGGTTATAGCCATTGGATGGAACATCTTGCCCTCCACTCCAGTCAGGGCAAAAATGGGTAAATACACTGCTGTGATAACGAACACACCAAACATGGCCGGGCGAATCACTTCCCGCGTCGATTGGAATACCAGTGTAAGCCGTTCTTTTAGATCTAACTGGCCACGCTCGCGGGCGGATTCGCTGAGGCGTCGCAGACAGTTCTCGACAATAATGATGCCCCCATCCACCAACAAGCCAAAGTCCAGCGCCCCCAGACTCATCAAGTTTGCACTTACGCGGGCCTGCACCATGCCGGTGATGGTCATTAACATGGCCACCGGAATGACCAGCGCGGTTAGGATTGCTGCGCGAACATTCCCCAGCAGCAGGAAAAGAACCGCGATAACCAGCAGCGCACCTTCCATAAGATTGGTTTGGACCGTGCGCAATGTCTGGTCAACCAGACCGGTACGATCATAAACTGCAGTCAATGTGATACCAGGTGGTAGACTCTGTTTGATATCCTCTAACTTTTCACCAACTGCACCTGCAACGGTGCGACTATTTTCGCCAACCAGCATGAAAACGGTGCTCATCACCACTTCCCTGCCGTTCTGAGTAGCCGCACCGGTGCGCATTTCGCGCCCCTCTTCAATCTTGGCCAAGTCACCAAGGCGAACAGCAACGCCTCTCACTTCCGCTACCAGGAAATCCTTCAGTGTATCTAACGAACTTGCCTGTCCCGGAACCCGCAACAACCACTGGGCGCCACTGTGTTCAATAAAGCCTACACCGCGGTTACGATTGTTCTCCTCGATCGAGCGAATCAGGTCTTCTTGGGTCAGGCCAAATGCCAGCAGTTTCTCTGGCTCTATAGCAATCAGAATTTCTCTCTTGAATCCGCCAATTGGATTGACTTCCACCACACCTGGTACACGCAATAACTGCGGGCGCACAATCCAGTCATGCACCGAACGCAAGTCCTTAGGTGTTACTGCACTGCCATCAGCATTGGTGGCTCCGGGTTCGGAGTCCACTGTGAACATAAAGATTTCGCCAAGACCTGTGGCGATGGGTCCAAGCTCTGGCTCCAAACCAGCAGGCAGTGCACCACGTACACTAGTGAGCCGTTCATTCACTAACTGGCGGGCAAAATAAATATCGGTGCCATCTTCAAAAATCACCGTAACCTGCGACAATCCATACCGCGAAACGGAGCGTGTATAAGCAAGGCTTGGCAAACCAGCCATTGCATTTTCCACTGGGTATGTAACCCGTTGCTCAACTTCTTTAGGGGTACTCCCCGGTGCCTCCGTATTAATAACCACCTGGATATTGGTGATATCCGGTACCGCATCAATGGGCAGCCGGGTGAAATTCCAAATGCCCAAACCGCACAGTAGTAGCACAAGGGCAATAACCAGCCCGCGATTTTGAATTGAGGTTCTTATCAAGTACTCAAGCATGTCGAACCCTCAGTGATCGTGGGATGCACCGGACTTTTCAATGTCCGCTTTAATGATGTAGCTGTTACCGGTGACATATTCGATTCCCGGTCGAATCCCCCCCAGCACTTCAACCCAATCGCCTGCTTCTCGCCCCAGCTCCAACATGCGTACTTCATATTGATCGCCCACCTTGGCATAAACGACAGTAAAATCGCGGAACGCTTGTAAACCGGAACGCTTGACAGCGAGAGGCACCTCATATTCAGCAACTTGGATATCGCCGCTTACAAAAGAACCTGGTGCGAGGCCTGAGGGAATATCTTGCAGTGACACTCGAACGGCAGTGGCCTGGTTGGGCTTCATCAAAGTATCAATTTGTTTCACTACCCCGAGCAGAGGAGTTTCCAGGGACTTGATATTTACGGAAACGGGCGCGCCCTGGTGAATCTGGGGGCGTGTCGAGGGAAAAACATCCAGCTCTGCCAACAAGGCAGTATCATCGGCAACCGTTAATAAAGCTCTACCTGCGGTCTGTTCACCAGGGTTTACATTGCGCTGAATTACCACACCGGTAATGGGGGATTTAATACTGTAAGTTTTCAGGTTTTGATTGCTGTTAATGGTAATCAGGGGTTGCCCTTTTTTAACGCGCTCCCCCAACCCCACCTGCACATTTTCTACAAAGCCATCGAAACGTGCACTAATTTCACGTACCTGCTCTGGATCTACAATAAGCCTGCCATAAGCGCGGCTGGTCTCACTCATCCTGGCGGGGCCGACGGTTTCCGTATCAATTTCCATGGATTCAGCAATACCGGATTCGATACGGGTTCGCCCCTCAAAATTATCGTATTGCCAACGGTATTCGTGCCCCTGGTACTTGGCTGTTAGAGTCACAACAAATGAGTGGGGCTCATAGATCACCATATCGCCACGCAGATAATTCCCCTCAGGCCTGAACTCGATGTGATCCTCTCCATCTCCAAGCCTTGTAAGAACCACTTTAAGATCAACCTGGCGAGGATTAACCAGCTCTCCATCGTTACTCACCCAAACCCGAAACTCCGGGGGAACACCAGTTTCATAAATACTTAGCTCAACGGCAAAATCACCTTCTCTCAACATGCGCCCACGATTGGGCCCTTTTTCCGGTTCTGCCTCTGCGACAGCTCCGGCCGCATACACACTGCCGCTGCCACTTAGGAACAAGGAAAGTAAAGCACCGAATATCAGGCTGGAAAAAACTGCGGATCTCATATCTCGCTCTCGCTTATCTGTGCCAATGACAGGCCGGTAAGTTTTTCAATTTCAATCAGGCTAAGGTGTGCGTTGTACTGTGCCTGGAGCAGTGAAAGCTGCGCATCGCTAAGCCCCTGTTGGGCTAGAGCCAACTCCGAGTAGTTATAGCGGCCACGTCGATAGGCTTTTTGCGTAGCGATGAGCGCTTTATCCAAACTGGGAATCATCTTTTCATTCAAGGCGGTAGCTACGTGCCGGTGATGCTGTAGCCTTTGGGTCATCACAAAGAGCTGTGTATCCAACTCAATCTCTTTCGCATTTCTTTCTGCTCGGAAACGATTTTTTTCTGCCCTCAAAGCAGATACCTTGCCGCGATTACGGTCACCCTTACCTAGTGGGATTGCGAACCCTGCCACCAACCCATAATCTCCGCTCGCTTCGTTGCGACGAATTCCTGTATCAATCCTCCACTGAATACCAGCTTCTGCACGTGCCAAATCAATTTCCGCCTGCGCCACGCGCTCGCGGCTCATGAATATTTCCAAATTTGGGTTGCTCGCCACCAAGCTTCGCAATCTAGATAAATCAACTTCTGGAAGGACACTGGAAAGAGAACCAGCCACCGCACGAAAACTGGGCTCTCTGGAGCCCCACTGGGCAGCTAATTGATATTTGGCAATATCCAGCTCGTGTTCGACATCCTCCACAGCTAAGAGTCGACGCTGTAAGTCGACTTCCGCCCGAAAAGCATCGGCTTCATTCGTTCTGCCAACACTAACTTGGCGATTAATTTCGGCGGATATCCTGCGAGCCAGGTCGACTGCTCTTTTGGCAATTTCCAGGCGTTCCTGCTGAGCCAGGACCTGGAAAAAGTAACGCGCAGTATTAGCGGCAACTTCTAACTCAAGAACCTGCTTTTCGGCCTCAATCACGGAAGTCTTACTGCGTGTAGCCAATACACGTTTTTCTGCGAGATCACCCTGTAATAGCCAACTGATGCCTACTGTTATCTGGGAACTGCCGTTGCCATCGCTATCCTTTTCCTCCCCCACCTCCTCTGCGGCAACACTAAGCTCTGGGCGTGGTCCAAGCTTGGCGTGCTTGGATAAAGCATCCACAGCCTCAAACTGATATCGGTAACCCGCCAGTTCAGGGTGATTTTGCAAGCTTTTAAGAATTGCCTGTTCATAAGTAAGTCCCGATAACTCCTCGCCCTGCTCTGCCCTAAGGGGTCCACTTAATGCGACTAAAAAGAACACAGCCCCGGCCACAAAAAACCGATTAACAATCGGTTTTTTAGTTATGACTAAACGCAAACAATTAAACACTTCGGCTTCCTTAGTGGGAGAAAAGGGTTTCGACGGTGTGGTGGAGCGCATCCACCGAAACAAGGCAAGTGCCTGTAAGAGCCACAAACATTCCAGCTAATAACAAGGGGGGTAAGCTGCGCCCCTTATCATCAGACAGCAAGTAACGAATACGAGCATCCAATTGGTCAAGAGCGAAATAACAGACCATTACTGAACTTCTCTCTTTGGGATGCAACCCATTGGAGATACGGGTTACTTTAAGTAGGGTTTGGGCGATAAAAGTCTCACTCCACCCCTGCCTATGGACATAAGCATCTGCACGCTGCTCCATACACAGCGCCATCTGCCGATTCAGGTAATTCCCCAAACGCGTAGGGAAAAAGCTAGCAAATAAAGCGAATATTAATTTCTTCAGAGGATCAAATTTTTGCGCATGGGCTTCCTCATGCAGGCGCACCACCTCAAACTCTTCCGCTGTTAACTGGTCTCGCAGACCGCTGGTATAAAACCCTTGCGGACGGAGCAGACCACTGGTGAAAGCCTGGGGACCCTTTGCCTGGATAATACTCTGATCAGACTTATCCCTTTCGCAAAGTTGCATTAACAAACGGAGCTGCGCCAAATGGCGATGAGCTCGCTTAAAACTTTGCAACGTCAAAAAACCGCTAAAGAAAAGAAACGCAATAGTAAAAACACCGTGCCAACTGTAGAGGTTAAAAGCATTGATATGGTGCCAGTGCGCCAGTGATGCAACGCCTCCCAAAAGGCTGGGGAAAGCCAGGATAACAGCGGCAGTGGAAGCCGCGAACCACGGCAGCAATACCGCACTCCACAGCAGTAAACGCCGGCTACTGACAGACAAGCTAAGTGAATACCGGGAAACGGAAAGGCAGGCAGCTGATACCAGTAAAATACCGACAAACAGGCCAAGCGCTGCAATAGTCAGCAGGTTTAGCCAGAGTGCAACCTGCCCCAAAATCATTAGCGATCACCCTGCTGGCGCTTTATCTTCTGGCTTTCGATCAACTGCTCCAGTTGCTCTAATTGGCTTTCGTTCAGCTCCGATGAGATGGAGGTAAACGCGGCTACCAGCCCGTTCTCATCATCAACAAACTCACGAGTAACGTCTTGAATCAGCTGTCCGACAAACTCGTAGCGCTCCACTGCCGGGCTGTATTGGAATGCATGCCCCTGCTTCTCCCGAAACAGCAAACCTTTCTTGTAAAGGCGATCCAGCGTGCTCTGGATCGTATTGAGAGAACCTCCACGGGCCC
The DNA here is from genome assembly GCF_052466985.1 of Microbulbifer maximicatervae (SeqCode). Classification (NCBI taxonomy): domain Bacteria; kingdom Pseudomonadati; phylum Pseudomonadota; class Gammaproteobacteria; order Cellvibrionales; family Microbulbiferaceae; genus Microbulbifer; species Microbulbifer maximicatervae (SeqCode). Next base: position 977,122 of record NZ_CP174298.1, on the reverse strand, counting down.
TGCTCAAGTCCGAGTGGACCTGTTTGGCATCAGCAGATTTTCTATCCCAAAGATATTGGAGCACCTGTTTCTCAAGATCGCCAAGTCGCATAGACCATTATCCCAGAGGTTAAAACTATTCTTTGAATGATGGTAGAGCGGCAAAAACCGATCGTCAATAGGTTTTTGCATTTCAGCCTACTTCGACTGTGGGATGAATTTTGCTCCAGGCTCCAAGGATACCCACCCAAGAAAATAGCCGCTTTCTTAACTTCAATACCGCAAACTAGATAACGATACGAATAATTTAGACACCTTGGAAATACCGCCAGCATTTGGCAATAAAATTAAGGGGCTATTTGACTTGAACTCAACATTAATACAGCTAGGGGCGGCTTTACCATTGATTAGCCATGATTTACCAAAAAGTGATTTTTTTCACTACTCAATGATCATGTAAGTTATAGGAGAGAGGTCCGGCGGCCATCTCTGTGGCTGACTCTTCAGCAATTCCTTATCATGGATATATCTTCCAGTTTCGGATACTACCGATAAACACAAGAACGATGATAGCTTTCAATTATAAAGAAGAATCGTTGGACTTTACGACATTAAACACACCCGGACCCACCAAAATTTGAACACTAAGAAAATTGAGATTTATCAGACTGTATCAATTACATTGCCGACTACCTGTCACCGTCTAAAGTTCCAGATTCTGTTTTATCTCTATTGCTGAGTACTTGTTGCTTTACACATCTAACTGACACCCAAAGTATAGCGATGGCTCCAATAAATGTAGTGGCTGCCATTGACAACTCTAGAGCAATCAACGTTAAAGAAATGACACTTATCGATAACAGCTTTAAATTTTTGATATGAAATTGAAGATAATCTTGCCTCAGAAGATCTTCAATTAAAAACAATATGAGAACCGCCAAACCAAAAGCAATTACTATAAATTCAAAGCTTCCTGTCGACACCCCTCGATAAAACGATATATAACATGACAAGCCAGTGACTGGGATAGCTGCAACACTTTGCATTGTATAATAGTCTGCGGAAGCCAGCCTCCAGAAGGTTGACCACTAACTACTTTCATCTTGTTCAAGTATGGTTAGTTTAATCACCAAATATGGGACTGCAAGCAGCCCTCCGACAAAGAGAATAACAAAAAATATCCCCATAAAAATATCTAGCCAGCAAATTCAATTTCGATAGTTGATCTACAAAATAATACGCTGCGACTGAGTCTTCCTGCTGATAAGCAGAAAAACTAACCGCTTCTTCTCACCCGATTCAAATCATCACAAACCATCTCCATACCATCCAGCACCCGAAAAGTATGTCGCTGGATGATATCCGGTGGTACATGAAACAGGTTTCCCTCTTTAACTGCATTAATTCTTGGGTATGCTTCCCAGGCGTCCAACCAATCTGGCCGCTCTTCTCCCATGCCGCTGGCGATAATTACTCTCGGGTCTCTATCGAGTACAGACTCAATACTAATCTTCGGTGCTATTACCAATGCATCGGCAAATATATTACGGCCGCCACAGGTTTGAATAACATCGCTAATCAGGTGGTCGCCATTAAGTGTTTGCAGAGGCTCATTCCAAACCTGATAAAAAACACTGACTGAATCCAGATCCTTGTGGCTAAGCTGTATTTGATACAGTCGCTCAAGCCACTCTCCGGCAGATTTATCTGCATAGTCACTTGTGCCTGCAAGTTTACCGAAGCTCTTTACATTCGCAGCGATATCTTCAAGAGCATTAGATTCAGATACGAAAACTGTAAAACCGAGATCCTCCAGTTTATTAATCATCTGATCGCCATTTCCCGACCCCCAGGCAACAATCAAGTCGGGATTTAGCAATAGTAAACTTTCATAATTTACCGCTTTATAGTTACCTATCTCCGGTAATTGCTTGGCTTGCTCGGGGTAGTCACTGTAGCTTACCGCAGCAATTAGCTTATCCCCTGCCCCGGCACTGTAAAAGTTCTCCACAATATTTGGCGCTAGCGCAACAATACGCTCTGCAGGTGTCGGCAGCTCAACCCATTGGCCACGGGCATCTTTTACCCGCACGGGATCACGCGCCCAAGCATTACTCACCAATAACAGGTTCAAGGCTAAAACAACACTGACAATACTGCTTCGAGACATCTCTTTAACTCGACTATAACTATGGAGCTTCTAAACAGCCCCGTAATTCACATTGGCAACCACTGCCACCCATAATATCAATATCGACAATTCACTTATCTCGACCAATCCGCCCAAACAATCGCCAGTATAACCACCAATAGTCTTATCCCACAGGCGACGCCAGAATAAGACCAGGGCAATCAAACTACAGACGATGCCTATGGCAATGGGTATTGGCGCCGCTAAACATCCAATAGCAACTACGATTGCAACTACCGGCAATAGGTCCCATCGGCGCTCGGAGCCAGCGGGCGGTACATGGCCTTCAACACGTGCGTATTGTGAAACTCCCATTAAAGCCAGGGCCGCAGCCCTGGCTAACATAGGTGAGAGCACTAACGGCAGATAGGCCCAAGCATCTTTTGTTACCGGGTTTATTAGCTCTAGCAGGGTTGCTATTGCAGCGAACTTTATCAGTAGGAAAACAACAACAGCCGCTACCGCAATAGAGCCGCAGTGGGGATCGTGCATTACCCTCAGAATATGCTGACGTTGTTCTTCAGGATCGGCACACTTATGTCCAGCAAAGTAGGCATCAGTACAGTCAGCAAGGCCGTCGAGGTGTAGTGCACCTGTCAGGACCACCCAGAAACCCAATAGTATTGCGGCTTGCAACTGGGCACCTAAAGGAGCCAGAAGGTAGGCGGCCCCGGATAACAGTACACCAATCACCACTCCAACCAGGGGGTAAAAATATATCGACCGCTTCGCCGTTTCCTTGTCCACCTCCCGCAGCAAGCCCGCCACCGGCAGCCGGGTAAGAAATACCAGCGCATACAGAAATGCTTGGGATAGGTTGTACAACTTACGGGCAATAAACATAAGCTGACTGCTCTGGGTAGGAAACGGTAAAGGTCTTATTGTCCGAGTCGTATCTCAGCGATGCGGCAAACCCATAGTTAACTTGCAGCGAAATCATTTTCACTGGGAGCCAGTTATTCGCATACGCGAGCAACAACTTGATAACGCCACCGTGAGTAACCAGTAGCAGGGACTCTCCCGAATATTGCTGGGCTAGATTATCAATAGCTTGAAGAACTCTGGATCGAAATACGGGAAAGGGCTCACCTCCCGGCGGTGCGTGCTTTTCCGGGTCACGCCCCCAGGCTTCACACAGTGCTCGTTGCTCAGTCCAGATCTTATCGACTGACTGCCCCTCCCAGTCCCCGAAACCAATTTCCCGAATATCAGGAACTTCAGTTATCGGCAGCTCTTTCTCTCGGGCAAGCTGAGCAGCGAAGCGTTGGCAGCGTTTCAAGGGTGAAGTAATAATCCGGTCCCAGAAGTCATCGAGTTCGGCAAGCCCTCGCAACATCTGTTCCCTACCCTCACTGGTTAGGGGCACATCGATCTGCCCGCGAAAAATATTCCCACCTTCGCAGGCACCGTGTCGTAAAAGATCAATCCGCAACTGGCACTCCTGCCTCACTGAAAGTGAACATTTTGTTATGCAGGTTTAGCGCTTGCTTGATAATACTTATGGCCAACACTGCACCTGTGCCTTCGCCAAGGCGCATATTGAAGCTCAGCAATGGCTTCACCCCCAGGCACTCGAGGGCTAGTTTATGGCCAGACTCGTCAGAGAGATGGGCGTAGAGCAACCAGGGTTTCACTGACGGATTAATAGCACCGGCAATAGCTGCCGCGGCAGTCGCCATAAAACCATCAACCAATACAGGGACACCTCGCTGGGCACTGGCGATAAACGCTCCTATTAAGGCTGCAATCTCAAAGCCACCAAAAGTTTGCAGAATAGCAAGTGGTGAGCCCAGCGCTGCCCGATGCTGCTCCAAGGCAGATTCGATCAGTTCCACCTTGCGGGCGAGCACTGCATCGTCGACACCTGTTCCTCGCCCCGTAATGCTGCCAACCTCTAGCTCAAAAAGGGCAGCAAACATGGCAGCGGCGGAAGTGGTATTGCCAATACCCATATCTCCGCCAATAAAACAATCTGCATCGGTACACTGGCGGCGACCGGCATCAAGAGCAAGAGCCAGCTGCGTTTGGGTCATAGCTGGGTTACCTTGGGAGAAATCCGCAGTAGAGGGAGCTATAACTTCATCAATCAGGTCGGGGTGTTCAGCGGGGACCACACAACCCAGATTAATTGCGGCAAAGTCAGCATTCTGCTCGCGGCTCAATACATTAATAGCCGCCCCACCCTCGCAAAATAGTTTCAGCATTACAGAAGTGACTGCCTGAGGAAATCGGGAAGTTCCCTGGGCTGCAATACCGTGATCAGCACCGAATACGCGCACCGACAATTTATTCAGTTGGGGTTGCTCCCTCCCCTGGAATCCGGCGAAATCCACGGCAATGCTCTCGAGCCGGCCGAGCGCGCCTTGCGGCTTAATCAATTGCTTCTGGCGGGCAATCGCGGCATTGCGAGCACTCTGGTCCGGGGTTGGTGCCGGCTTATCGAGCCAACTGAGTTCATCTGTCATCATTATCAGTCTCAGTCTCAGTCTCAGTCTCAGTCTCAGTTGATTCTTTACTTTACAGTGAGCGGCAAACCAGCAATTGCCAAGGTGACGCTATCAGCTCGCTCGGCTAATGCCTGATGAAGCCAACCTGCCGCATCCACAAATTCCCGCGATAACTGCCCAAGGGGCACAATACCCGAACCGACTTCATTACTGACAAAAATCCAAGGTGGGGTATTACCGTTAGCGAGAGTACGCCTCTGATCGATACATTGCAGAAGCGCCTCTTGCTCACACTCCCAAACGCCCTGATGAAGACAGTTGCTCAACCACAAAGTGAGGCAGTCCACCAGTACACAATGGGACTCAGGAGCTGTAACCAGAGCCTCGGCCAGTGCAGTAGGTTCTTCCAGGGTCTGCCAGCGATGATCCCGATCTTCCCGATGTCGAGCAATACGGGTAGACATTTCTTGATCGCCCGCAGTAGCCGTTGCCAGGTAGGTAAGTCCACCATCGCTACTGCTGCTTAGCCACTGCTCCGCGCGCTGTTGCGCGAGCCGGCTTTTTCCGCTGCGTGCGCCTCCTAGTACCAGATGTACACCACTGGTGCTAGACATCGGCAATCACCAGGGATTGACCGGTTACGGGGTGTGGCATCACCGTAACACTGTAGCCGTAAAGCTGCTGCATATTCTCCGCAGTCAATACATCCTCTGGATTTCCGTAGGCCATACTGCGCCCCTGCTTTAAGGCGAGGATTCTGTCGCTATAGCCGCTGGCATGGGCCAGATCATGGACTGTCATTACCACAGCTACGCCACTTCGCGCGAAGTCTCTTACCGCTCTCATCATTCCATATTGGTGTGCAATATCCAGGCTGGCAGCGGGCTCATCTAATAAGAGGAGCCGCTCTCCCCCATCCTCTGCCCGCCAGATCTGGGCCATCACTCGAGCCAATTGCAAGCGCTGCTGCTCGCCGCCGGATAATGTTGGGTACAGGCGCTCAGACAAATGACTAACATCCAGCGCTGCCATGGCTTCCAGGCAGATTTCTCGGTCCCGGTCAGTGCCAGTGGAATGCGGAGTTCGACTGAGGGCGACCAATTCCAGCCCGGTAAAGGCAAATGTCAGTGGGTTATTTTGCGGCAGGACGGCAACTTGCCTGGCTCGATTGCGGGCGGACAACTTTGCAAAAGGACTGCCTTTAAAGTGGGCCTGCCCGGAATCCATCCTGACTTCGCCGCACAGGGCACGCAGCAGAGTCGACTTACCCGCGCCATTGGGGCCAATTACACAAACCAGCTCGCCGACATCTACCTCCAGGCTGATATCTTGCAACAGCGGCCGATTATCGACACTAACCGCAACTCCCTCCACCTGTAGCAGAGCCATTAAATTGCCCCCCTGCTTTTACGCAACAAGGAAACAAAAAAAGGCACCCCAATCAGTGCGGTAATCAGCCCTACCGGGATCTCCACCGGGGCAATAATGGTTCGTGCCAGGGTATCGGAAACTAGTAATAAACTGGCTCCAGCCAGGGCAGAAAGCGGCAACAGTTGCCGGTGATCAGGTCCTACCCACAAACGCACTATATGGGGCACTACCAGCCCCACAAAAGCAATACTGCCGGCTACAGCAACCGAAGTGCCCACTCCAGCCGCAACGAGCACTATCAAACGGGTTTTTACCCGCTCCACATCAATACCGAGGTGCCGCGCCTGGGATTCCCCTAACAAAAGAACATTTAGTGAGGTCCCGAAGCGGGACATACTGGCAAGCAAAGCCCCCAGCACGGCCAAAACTAAAAAAGCGCGAGGATAGCTCGCTGCATCCAGCCCTCCCATAAGCCAAAGGCTCATACGGCGCAGGGTGTCATTATCAGCAAAGTACTCCATTAGCCCGATCAGACTTGCGGAAAAAGCGGTAACGGCAATCCCCATTAGCAACATGGTGGCCACCGAAGTGCCATTAATACTTTTCGCCACTTTGTAGACCAGTGTCACCGCTAAAAGGCCGCTGAAAAAAGCAGCTATGGATACAACGGGCAAACTCCCAAACGCAGCGGCAACCTCCGCTCCTAGCAGGATGGCCAAACAAGCACCGAGAGAAGCCCCTGCGGTAACACCAATCAGGGATGGGTCAGCTAGAGGGTTTCGAAATAAGCCTTGCAACATTGCCCCGCAGATGGCGAGCACAGCACCCACTCCAGCCGCCAACAGCGCCCTTGGCAATCGTATTGCCTGAACAATATCCCCAGCGAGTCCACCATCGCCCTGGCCACTGATCGCGGCAAATAGTTGTGAGGGTGAGAGATACACTGCACCTATAGCAACGGCAGCAGAAAAACTAAGGGCAAGTGCTGTGGGCAGTAACCACCAGGCAATATTTAACGCTCTGATACGGGTAACAGTCACTGGGTATCCTCTTGCAGCGCTGCCGTCTCCCTGGTTCCCTCAAATTGCTCGAGCCAGTTTCCCTGGATATTCTCGGCAATAGTCTCAGCCAGCCTGTCCAATTGTTGCTGCCGATGTTCACCCACATCCAACGGCGTAGAGTCTTTCAACCCACCCCAGGCAAAAAGTGCGCTCAGCGCTTCGGGTGAATCGAACAGCCCATGCACGTAGGTCGCGAATATCTGTCCATCAGCACTTATTGCACCATCAGGCCTGGAATTTCCGTCTTTATCACAGATATATACCGCCGGAGTTTGCAGAGCTACACCTTCTGTTATACCACAGTGGATTTCATAGCCCTGAACAGGAGTAGCTTCTTTTACTTCATTTTCCAAAGCTAAAAAGCCGGTAATATTTTTCAGTGCTTTGACTGGTTGCAATCGAGTTGTGAAATCCAGATAACCCAAGCCCGGTTCGTTGCCCGGGGTATCCTCTACCCCATCCGGGTCCTGTACCTCGCTCCCCAGCATTTGCAAACCACCGCAAATACCCACTAGTTTGCCGCCATAGCGCAGATGCCGATCCAACTGTGCAGGCCAATCGTTTTCTTTTAAGTAAGCCAAGTCTGCCCGCACATTTTTACTGCCGGGAAGAATAATCCAGTCGCACTGTGGGACTGGTTCACGGACACTGACAAATTGCAGATCGATATCCGGATGCAACCTCAGCGCATCAAAATCTGTATGATTGCTTATGCGCCGCAATACCGGCACTATCACTTTCAATCGAGCATCAGCACCGCTCTGTTGGGTGCTAATGGCATCCTCCGCGTCAAGGTAGAGGTCATGGAGATAAGGTAAGACTCCGAGAACTGGCTTGCCGGTATACTCCTCTAACCAGTCGAGCCCCGGCTGAAGTAATTGCAGATCGCCACGAAAGCGGTTGATCACAAAACCAACGACACGCTCTCGCTCTGAGGAAGACAGCAATTCGAGGGTGCCTACCAAGTGGGCGAACACGCCTCCGCGATCGATATCAGCAATCAGTACAACCGGGCAATCAACAGCCTCGGCAAAGCCCATATTGGCAATATCGTTTTCCCGCAGGTTAATTTCTGCCGGGCTGCCAGCCCCTTCAACTAACACCAGCTCATATTGATCATCGAGCCGTGCGAAGGAGTCCAGCACTGCATTTTGCGCGGTGGCTTTGTAGTGGTGGTAATCCAGCGCCTGCATATTCCCCAACACTTTACCCTGGATAATAACCTGAGCCCCGGTATCTGAAGCGGGCTTAAGTAACACCGGGTTCATATCGCTGTGGGGGTCGATCCCACAGGCCTGGGCCTGCAACGCTTGTGCCCGCCCTATCTCACCACCATCCACCGTAACAGCACTATTGAGTGCCATATTTTGCGGTTTAAAAGGTGCGACACTGACTCCGCGCTGGGAAAAGTAACGAGCGAGTCCGGCCACCAAAGTACTCTTGCCGGCATCGGAAGTCGTGCCCTGAACCATCAACACGGACATAGTGAAAACAACCTAGTAATCTACGCCTTTGCGGGCTTTGATGCCCGCTTTAAAAGCGTGCTTAACATCTTTCACTTCAGATACCGTATCCACTAGCTCCTGTAGCGCACTACCACCACCTCGACCAGTTACCACCAAACTCTGTTCCTGTGGCCGCTGGGCTAGAGTCTCCAATACTTTAGACTCATCCAGGTATTTGTATGCGAGCATATAAGTGAGCTCATCCAACACCACTAAATCATAGGTGGTATCGGTGAGCATTTTTTCTGCCTCTGCCCAGGTTCTCTCTGCAGCAGCAATATCGCTGGTGCGATCCTGAGTATTCCAGGTAAAGCCGGTGCCCATTTGATAGAGAGTAACTTCCGGGCAATGGTTTTTAAGGAAAAGCTCTTCCCCAGATTGTTGTGCGCCTTTAATAAATTGCACTACGCCCACTTTCTGCCCGTAACCCAGTGCGCGTATGACCATACCGAAAGCTGAACTCGACTTCCCTTTGCCATTTCCAGTGAGCAGGACAGCAACTCCACGCTGGATATCGGCTGCTGCAATGTTCGCATCAACCTTCTCCTTGTGTTTTTGCATTGCTTGCTTGTGCTTGGCATTTCGTTTTTGCTCGTCTTCCGACATGGCCACCTCGTTCAAGAACCTATAAAAGAAAGTGCTTTAGAAGCTGAATTCCACACCAGCATAACCGGCGAGGCCCGCAGTGTTATAGCCTGTGACTTCCACATAATCTTCGTCGGCAAGGTTTTCACCGCGAACAAATACAGTCGTGGAGTTGTTCAGCTGATAACGGACACTTGCATCCAGCACTTCATAATCATCCAGCGAGGTGCCATCGCTATCTACTACATCCGCACTGGAACGCAAGTTCATAACAAGGCTCAAGTCACTAGTAGGCTTATAAGTGAAGCCGAGATTCGCCAAGTGCTTGGGGCTGCGGGCTCGGGGAGAATCATCAGCTTCTTCAGCGTCGGTGTAGGTGTAGTTGGCAGAGAGCAATAGACTGTCAGTCAATTGCGCTTCGACAACAAACTCCGCGCCTTGGGACACGCTTTCTCCACTGCTTTGCAGGTAACCTGTGTAGTCGACCATATCGAATCCGATTTCATTCTCAATGACCTGTTTAAACAGTACGAACTCAAGGTAGAGAGAGTTTTCACCAAAGTATTCAACACCAAGATCCAGGCCTCGGCTCTCTTCCGGCTTAAGAGAGGGCAACTCTAATGGAGTAAAAGTTAACCAGTCGAATGCGGTAGCGTTGTAGTCAACTTCATATAAGCTCGGGGCACGGAAGCCAGTGCCGTAACTACTTTTTATTTTTACCGTACCGTTGGCAACATCCTCAAATAAATAGGCTGAGCTGGCGCGGAAGCTGTTGTAGCTGCCAAAATCAGAGTTATTGTCATGGCGAAGGCCAAGGGTGATATAAGCCTGATCGGCATAGCTTCCCTGATATTCGGAATAAACTGCCCACTGATCCCGATCCAGGTCTCCTGAAGTATCTTCACGATGCTCTACCCCGTAGACCATTCCATGTTCGCGACTAAACCCGTAGGAACCGGTGAAGTTCAACTTTTCGATATCACCTTCCGCTTCATAAAAGGGCACGCCTTCACTGATATAGGTACGCTGCAAATCAGAACGTGTATAAGCCAACTCCTGCTGACCATCTTCGCCTTTATGAGCTAAGCTGACACGAACACTTTCCTGGCTGAAATCAAAGTTACAATCATCCTGAGAGGGCCAGCCGCAGCGATCATACTCACCTGAAGCATCGGTATCCCGCGCCACAGCCTCAAGTCGCCACTGCTCAGAAATATTCCAACCTACACGGCCATGCAAGGTTTCATTATCGTAACCGTCGTCATCTCTCAATTCCGTGTCATAACTACTGGTATTAAAACCATCGGTTTCTGCCGCCGCTGCAGAAATAAAATAATCCAGTGCTTCATTGGCTCCGCTAGCGCTGGCATTGTAGCGTTCAGTATCGAAGCTACCGCCCTCGGCAGACAGCTCAAAGCGCTGTCCTTGATCTTCACGACGAGTTGAGATATCCAGCACTCCACCGGCATCGGCCCCGTAGAGCATACCTTGTGGACCGCGTAATAATTCCACACGCTGCAAGTTGCTGCTCATAATATGTTCAATATGAGCCCCCGCCTGGGTACCGGTTGGGTCAGAAATGTCGATGCCGTCTATCTGAACCAAGGTTCTGAAACCGGACTCTCCACGTACCCTTAAGGAGGTTGTCTTGCCCATACCCCCTGTATTAGTAACAGACACGGAGGGCACACTGCGCAAGACATCGGCAAGGGACACCAATCCCCGCTCTTTTAGCTGTTCTTCATCCAATACAGTTACTGAAGTAGCTACCTGGCGCAGCGGCTCACCCTGACGGGAGCTCACAACAACCACGGTTTCCAGGTCAGGAATTGAAGATTCGGTAACAGTAGATTCAGCAAAAGACGGCGCGCTCACGGCTGATAAAACAGCCAGGCTCAATATAGATTTTTTCAAGTTTCAACCCCTAAGACAAAAGCACATGGGATCGAGGGAGGAATAGCAATGCGGCACGCCGAAGCGCGAAAGATCGTATTGCAAGATGGTAGCCCTCCGCTCCATCGTGTTTAGAAAAGAGGCCGGTATCGGGCTTACCACTCAGAATACAGGTGGATCACCGTTGCGGGGGCAGCGCCGGATTTCCGGACTTCCCGTTTAACCTTCTCAGCCAATTCAGGGCAGAAGGCACCTCTAATCGTGGTCGCGAAACTAGTGGAAAGGTACCGGAAAGTCAACAGAAGCCAAAAAATGTGAGGGAAGCTTGTTCGTGAGTCGGGTATTCCCTCACTACATAAGTACTAGTTATTCATGAGCAAGATTTCAAAAGCGCTTAGCAAGGTACCTTCACATAAACTGAGATCAACCTTGAGTTGCAGCCATAATAAAGAATTTATCAATAAATCATTCCGCTAACTATTATCAAATACTGCAAGCCAATCTGTGTAATATTTATCCGCATATTGACGAAAGAATGGAAACAACCAAGATGCACTTCTTTCATGAAGATTAAACCCACATCCATCATCAACAAGTACATCTTTGTCAACTATTCCGGAGAGCGCATGATGTAGAGCTGAAGCGCATAGTAGAAATTGCCCTATTGAATCGGCGATAGGCCTAAAATCCCCCCCCCCAGCCCCATGCATGGCACGATATACCTTTGAATTTCGGTTGCTTTCGGCCAAGTCTACAATGATTGGATCTGCACCCTCATCGGCGAATAAAAACCAAGATTTATCCCAACCGGGTATTGGCTAATTATCAACCGGGTTGTAGTTATATCCATTCATCACCCATGACAAGCGCCTGGCACTATAAAGATCAATTGGATTGCCCACGCCATCAAGATATTGGCTGTGGGCAGGCGCATAGTGAACCATATACTCTTGAAACTCTTTCGGAAAAACAAAATCCCTTTCCTTTTGCAACCGAAAACAGATAGAGTTTCCACCTCCCTGAAGTTCAAAATCTGTCTTTGAAAAACTATGGATCAACTCAATATAATCTTTAATATCCATACTACGTAACTCGCGAAACTACTTGCTGTATTTTTTTTTGGGGGGGGTACATATTAAGCAAAGGGTGCGGCTTACCCTACTCATCTAGCTGCTACCTACTTACCACCTTGCTTCTGACAGCATGAGGAATACTGTATATTTTACAGAAGCACCCAAAATAGATTTTTGTATATTCTTACATACATCTTCCTATTTTGATGTGCCAACTAAAATACAACCAGCACCAACAAAAGTGGAACCAAATATCCGACCGAGAAATCGACTTGAAGCCATACTCCTTGACCATTTCTTGGTACCGAAAGCTAATAAGGTATAACAAAATAAACAGCTAAAAGATAATGCCATAAAAGTGAAGACCAGTAAGGAAAACTGAGGTAATAGTGGGTCGGACAATGAAATAAATTGTGGGAAAAGCGCGGTTGTAAATATTATCGCTTTAGGGTTCGTTAAGGCAATTAAGCCCCCTTGAATATACAAACTCAATGCACCTCGCCTAGCATTACAAGTTACCTCAGAAGAATCCACTCTTCCTATTCCATTTTTCCAAAGCTTAACTCCCATATAAATCAGATATCCAGCCCCAACCACCTTTACCACAGTAAACGCCAAAGAAGAGTTAAGGACAAGTACACTCAATCCAATAACTGAAAGCCCGGACATAACAAACAAGCCAGATATATTGCCCAATGCCGTGAACACACCTCCTCTAACGCCATTCGATAGAGTATTGATAGAGACCAGTAGTGCCGCTGGGCCAGGGGTAGCAGTTGCCAAGAGTGCGATTGCGCAAAAGGCCAACCAATTTTCAAACGCCATTTAACTCACCCTAGCAACTATTACTATCTCAAGGAAATGGAAATCACTGACAGGACTAACCTTACCTACCATATGCTATAATAAGCAACCAAGAAAGACCGAATGAGCTAGCTATTATAAACCAGTCTAAATTACCCCATCTCCAAAACTGAAAAGATAAAGAGCACTAACTTTATAGGAAACAATATAGATCACACAATTATCCTTACCCGGCCACTAAAAGCTCTCTTTATATACCCTTCAGATTTTATCAGCCATTTTTCGTCTGGCGGCGCACTATTCTTTATACGGCCGGTATTTACCAATGCAACCATAAGAAATTGGCAGAAAATATCTACAAACCTAACAACCAGCCACAAATTGGAACCTACGTACAACCTGATTAACAAAATATTTACCAGCAGTACTCTACAAGCCCTTAAATATATAAACGCCATCACACAACAAGAAAAACCATCAAAAAAAAATACTTGTATATTGAAAAATTATGCGTATACCATTCAATCGTGGTAAGTAATTTGGAATACCCTCACAAAAATTAAGAAATCATTTATAGGGAACATTTATGAAAAGATTACTGGGCACAGGAATCATAGCAGCCCTCTTTTTTATCAGCTCTCACACAACAGCTGCAACAATGGAGTGCTATGTCGACACCATTAAGTTTGATACATACAGACCAAATGTTTGTTTCGCATTAATATGGGGTGCGAATACAGCAACTGCGGCATTTAGAATAGAAGAAGATACAAGCAAAGTAATTAGTTCCGTAATTTGGTCAGATGATGCTCATAGTTGTGGAACCACTTCTGACAGATATTGTTCTTTTACGATTCGTGCATTTAGGGCATATACCGCTAAGGCAACAATACTTTATCAAGATGGTTCATGGGACACAGCATCTGCTATCGCCTCATTTGAAGATGGAAGCTAAGTGATAATTTAAAATTAACAAAAAAGGGCATACTTGAACTATGCCCTTTTTTATAGTTGTAGAAGAAAGAAAGTACACATTACTAACCAATACTACTTTTCCCCGACATGACCACCTAGCCTTAAAAGCATCCTCAATATAATCTGACTCCGTACTTATATAGGGTCAAAATTCAACAAACAGTCCTTATCGACACACATTCAAACTATAGATAAACTTTATTTATCAAGAATAATATTAAAGCCACCATAGATTAATCTCTTACCATCAAATGGCATCGGGTTTTGATCTGGGTTCATCCTCGGATCATCCATAACCGCCTGCCATCCAGAGTCTCGAACCTCTTTAGAAGGCCAGAGGACCCAGGAGAACACTACAGTTTCATTGCCAGCACACTTTACGGCCAAAGGAAAAGAGGTTAATTCGCCTTCTGGAACATCATCACCCCAAGTTTCAACAACCTTTAGAGCCCCCTGCTCTTTAAATACCTCTGCAGCAATTTTTGCATGCTTAATATATTCTTCTTTGTTATTTGAGGGTACAGCTGCTACAAATCCATCTGCATAAGACATTTTTAACTCCCCGACATTTTCTAATTTGATAAGTTACTATTGAAATTAAATACAGATTTGCAAAGCACTTCTACTGCCCAGATCTAGTAATAGAGATATATCTCTATCACCAATCTTTCTTACGCCCTACATAGAGCACAAAATCAAATGCTATCACTCTTTTCTCTTGTGGTATTTTCCAAACCTCCCTGGCCTTACGGTAGGTCCGCTCCATAAATTCACCACCCGTGTCATCTATACATCTCCGCACAGCCGAAAAAGTATGTATAAAATTAAAAACTCATTCAGGTCCCAGACTGCCTCCATAGTTGGCTTCGAAACCTGTATAGCACTAAAAGGAAAGTCTATATCCTTAAAATGATTCCAGAGCAACTTGTTTTGTGGAGCCCAGTACGTCTCTATTGGCCCCAAAACAAGTTCATTGAATATTTGAGCCAGATCTCCAACTAAGACTGGCCAGTTATAGCCCCAAGCTGAAAAAATACCTTTTGGCTTCAAAAGCCTTAGAACTTCGGGCCAAAAATCATCAAGGTTAAGCCAATGCAACGCCTGGGCTACACAAACCAAATCACAACTCTCATTTGCCAGGTCACACTGCTCAGCAGGTCCTACTTGATAGTGAATATTAGGGTGAACTTTAGCCGCTTTTATTGGCTCGGCGCTAATATCAGTTGCGTACACACTACCAAATAGTTTAGCCAATCCTATCGCTGCCTGACCACTACCGCAAGCACAATCCCAGGCAACTTTATTTGATGGAGCCAAGCTTGAGAGACACTTATAAAGCTCTGGAGGATAGGTTGGCCTAGCAGTCTTATAAAGCTCACTCTTGTCACTGAATAATTTGTGATGGTGCATTTCTGCCCCCGACAAATAAGGTTCTTTAAGCAGCCGCGGCAAGATAATATATATGAGCTACTATAGCTGCACCTCTTACCCTAGCTCTTAGGTCAAAATCAAAAAAACCATATTATTCTTATTTATTAGCAGCTGGGACCCCCTCCAAGCATTACCCTACCAATAACTTCTTGAGATGCAACAATTCATGTGAGACCAATACTGGCGCGATAGTGGACATCAATACTCCTGCCCAATACCAACAAACTACAAAATAGCGATACCTTGCCCTTCCGAGACATAATACGAGCATCATCTTCCAGGTAAAAACTTGACAGCTTCGATATTACGTATAATTTTCCGCCACTAGCTATGCAGACCAAATGCACATTAGGAGTCATAATAGAACTTCGAAACAGCAATAGCACAAAAGACACTAAGAACTTTGCTTCAACGGCCTTCTAAACAGGCGAAACATAATCCTCCATCCAGGGCCAAAAATAAGCCCAAAAGAATAAGAGTGCTTTGGAAATATCATCCCACATATAAAGTGCAAAGGATTTATCTGGATTACCGATCATTCATGTCATTGCTCGAATGAGAGCTAGGGTGATTACTCAGGCTAACAGTGCTTTTATAAATACAATCAGTTCATACCTTAACTTGGACCAACCATAGTCGGGATTAGCCGGCTTGGACTCGCTGGTAAAATGCCTAGCAAAGATCATATCGGCCCATTGAATCAAATCACAACCAAAGACAACCAAAAAAGCAATATAAGCAGCGCCAAGACCGCGAAAAAAATGTTGTAGTTGTACCACTTAGAATATCAAGTACTGTAGCGCTGAGCAGTACGACATCGACTATCGGAGTAAAGTACTATCAAGATACCCCGAAGCTACCAAAGGATAAGCCCATAGGCTTACCCCTCGGAGGACCTTACTAGACAGGCTCGGGCTCTCTCAGCGGCCGTTGTTTTGCTACCGCAGCCGACTTATCAGGTAACGGCAAAGCGACAGGTACTTGCTGCGCCTGGCTGGTAGCCATTACCACAGTACTACCGTGACGTGCAGCAGTTACCAGCGCATCATTATCTGCAATGGCAGTCATAAAGCGCAACGCTTCGTCTGCGCTGGTACCAGCGCTGGTAAGAACCTTAATAGCCTCGGCTGCACTTTGTGCATATACCCGTCGTGCCTCCCCCATTTTCTCCATACGAATCTTTACGGACTCGCCATCAGCTTTAGCCTTACCCACTTCGCGCTCCCGGATCGCCTCAGCCTCGTAGGTAGCGGCCTGCTTCTCCCGCTGCATTTCCATAACTTTGTTAGCCTGAACCTCTACCGACTTGGGTAGCCGCGGCTCATCTGATAATACATCGACAATCTCTACACCAAAGTCGTGGAAAAATTGGCGAAGGCGCTCCTTAGCCTTGTCAGCTATATGTTCTTTTTTGTTATAAACGTCTTCCAGCTCAATGCCGTTGGCAACAGGAATAGCTGCATCTGTTGCAAACGACTTCAGCTGTGCCTGGTAATTCTCTAGATCATAGAGAGCTTTGTATGCAAGCTGCACATCCGACGACACCTGATGCTGAACCTTAAGAATCAAACCAAATGTGACATGATTACTGGTCTTTAGGCTCAACTCAACAGGGGTTTCGTGTAGAGCCGTTGAGGCTTTTTTGTCTACCCAGGAAAGGTAGGGAATAATCAAGTTGAAACCAGGGGTGGCAGTTTTCCAGTACTTACCAAGAAATAGCACGAAGTGGTACTGCTTTGGTTCCACTATCACGATGGATTTAGCCAGTAAAAAAAGTACTACAGCTCCAAGTATCGCAGGCCAAAAAGGTAAAAGTGTAAAGAGTTGTTCCGGCATATTTTAAAAGCCCAGTCAGAATAAATTATATAAGATGTGTAAATTATCTTACTCAGCAAGGGGCAACCAGTGTATGAGCAAATATCCCCCCTACTAAGAGCACTCACCCACAGCTTACATCAACTACAACATGCTGGCCACAAAACTACTGTCCAAAACCCAACTGTAAGTCTACTTTCCCCTAGTAGGGTAAAAGTAAATGTAAAGAACTTCACTAAACCCGTTACAGACCAATAAACAAAAATTTCCCTGGAAAAACCCTTAAATTAAAATCCGCACCAATAAAACTATTGTTAGTACAACTTACCATCACTTAACTATTCTTCTGCAACAAAGTATCCAAATCAAATCTACAGCCATTTACCTTTAAGAAATTGTTTTTTGCGATTCAAGCCTATTCAAGTTACTTTACATGATATGGATGGGCTTTAAAAAGGAGGTACTTTGTGCCAGCTACAGAGCTCTCCAGAGTATTAGGTGCAGAGGAGGCTATGTTCACCGAGTTGGCAAGGCGAACTTGTGGGGGGACATTAGTAATCTCCTTTATCAAAGTACTCACTCCTCTTAGCGTTGAAAAATTGATAAGTGGTTTCGCATCGGCACATAAAATCTACCCACTTTTACAGGCAAGAGTTGAGTCCGGCAACAAGCTTCGATGGCGCTGCGACGTACCATTCGAGTCAATTCCAATTGAGGTTCGAAAATTGAAGGGGCCTCTTGATTTCGAGGCTGAATTCAATCGTCGGGGGAAGACGGGCCTTGATGTTGAAAAATGCACATATACACTTTCTTTCTATATTAATTCCCATGACGAAGTTGAATGGATCTCACTAGTCAGCAGCCACGCAGCTTTGGATGGCCGATCAGTGATGACTTTATTCTGTATTTTGGACATATTCTTTAAAGATGAAGGAACATTCAGGTTGGGCGGACAACCACTTTATGAAGCTGTCGAAAGCTACTTTAGCTCCTCTAAATACTTTGCCCATGAAAAACCATCTTCTCAAAAAGATGAACTTTTTAACTGGCCCGTAGAGGAACCTGCTTTTGTATCAGAACGTGAAGGTCATGCTATATATCGGCAATTTCCGATTGCAGAAATTTCACAACTGGTAAAAATAGGGAAAAGTCACAAGGTAAGGCCAAGCGCCTTGTTTTGCGCCATTGCGATTCAAGCATCCAAAATATTACCCAACCATAAAGATTGGATAAAAATTTTACTACCCATGGATGTTCGTGAACTCTGCGGCACTGAAATTGGATTAAGTGCAGTAGGTGCTTTTTCATCAGCAACCACTCTTGAAATCATGCCCAATATAGATATAGAAGATACTTGGCAACTAGCGCGCCACTTACAGATTGAGCTTGATAAACAGGCGGAAGAAGGAGAACCATTCAAGTTCATGTTCCCCAAGAAATATAAACTCGAGGATATTATTGAATGGGCTCAGGATTATGAGGAAAAGAAATCTGTCTTTTCTGAAGGAATGTGTATATCTAATGTAGGCAGCATGAAAGCGCTTGGCACGGCAATGAAGTACTTTGAAATCATCACGGCAATTCCATTTCAAACACATGGAGCTCACCCTATCTCACTACTAACCTATTCAACGGTACGTAATTCTGTATTTATATTTTCGTACTGTGATCCACTCACAAAACGAGATAGCGTTTTGAATTTTGCAGAAAAATTCATCAACACCATCAAGAGGCTTTTAGAACCTGAGAACTAACCCTTGACTTGAAAAAACGAACAAAAGCAAAAGTAAAGCAAAGGCGCCCACTACTCCCTAATCAGCCGAGGCTACCCCCAAATAATTTCACCTTATGTACGATTCTCCAACAAAGAATCAATTGGTCACTGCAAGTGACCACCAAAAATCAATGCAAGGAAATATTGGCAACGCCGACCAAGTACAGTCTGTCATATCATATACATCTCACAGATTTCACCAAACATCAACCTTAAGCCAATAAACCATATAAAATTCAGTACTTGTTTTTTTAATGTAACCTACCCAAAGGAAGCGACGTTACCAGCTTTATTGAAAGGCATACATGTATTCCAAAGGAGCTATTGCCCCATACCCCCACTCAAGTAATGCACCTCAAACCAGTCAACATTAGATCAAGCCACGACAAATCTTAGCCAACACTTATGTATTCCGAACATGTATATATAGATAAGCAAGCAATATTTAGGTATCAATATTTTTGCATCTTAACTTCTATTTTATTAAGTTTGACATTAAGTCAATCTGTTCTTGGAAAGAGCACCTATGTCCAGCCGAGAGCTCTCCAGGGTGCTGGGGCCTGAAGAAGCATTATTTACCGAGCTAGCCAGGAGAACTTGCGGGGGAACCTTGCTGGTTTCCTTTTATAAAGTTCTAATTCCACTAAGTGTTGAGCAACTTAAAACTGCCTTTTCTTTAATCCATAAAATTTACCCCCTTCTACAGGCTCGTGTTGAGTCAGGTGAGCAACTGCGCTGGTATTGCGACGTACCCTTTGAGGATATCCCTTTAGAGATAAGGGAGCTTTCAAAACCCATTAATATTGAATACGAATATACTCGCAGAGGTAAAACAGGACTCAACGTTGAAGCATGTACATATACTCTTTCCTTCTATCTAAATTCACTAGGTAAAGTCGACTACATATCTATGGTCAGCAATCATGCTGCATTGGACGGCCGGTCTGCCGGGATCATATTCTATATTTTAGATTTGTATTTTTTGGATCAAGGAAGATTCAGGTTAGATAGACAGCCGTTATACGACCCTGTTGAGACCTACTTTGATTCAAGCAAGCATTTCTCCAACCAGCAAACATCTGGAATTAAAGAAAATTTATTTAAATGGCCAGTAGAAGAAGCCGCTTTTGTTACTGAACGGGAGGGCCATATTTTATATCGCAAATTTCCTATGGAGGAGCTCTCTCACGTTGCAACTATTGGCAGAAAACACAAAGTAAGACCTAGTGCGCTTTTTTGTGCTATTGCCATCCAGGCATCAAACATACTGCCAAATCACAGAGAATGGATCAAAATCTTATTACCCATGGATGTCCGCGACCTATGCGGTACCGGAATCGAGTTAAGCGTTATTGGTACCTTTTCTGCAGTAACTACTCTTGAGGTTACACCAGATATCGATATCGAGAACACTTGGGAGCTGGCAAAGCACTTACAGATTGAACTTGATCGGCAGGCAGCATCCGGCGAATATTGTAAGTTTAACTTTCACAAGAACTATGATTTAGGGAATATTATTGAGTGGGTTGAAAAATACGAAACCAACAATCCCTACTTTCTTGAAGGATTATGCATATCCAACTTGGGTAACCTGGAATCCCTGGGTGTGCACATGAATTTTTTTGAACCTATCATAGGTACCTCACTCCAAACTCACGGCGCCCATCCAATATCATTGAGCACTTATTCAACAGAAAAAAGTTCCGTTTTTGTCTTTTCATACTGTGACCCACTAACAAAAAGAAATAACGCTTTAAATTTTTCTGAAAAATATATCAACACTCTAAAGAATTTGATATGAATCAGCTGCACATAAACCAGGCGTCTTAAGCTATCGAGTCACTTTCGGCATGTACCACTCCCAAAAACACAGCGCCATAAAAGCAATGCATTTAAACCATACGCAGTCTGTATATTAAACACTAAGATTATCTTACAGGCTTATAGGGGAGTTTATTAGGAAGCCGAACGACCTGCACTCATACCTTTTGTTTAGAGCGTCACTAGGAGTCAATAAATTAACTGGATCTTGCCTCATTGGTTCTACACCTACTTCATCTCTTTTGTGAGGTGAAGTAGGCAGAAACATCTACTTAATAGAGTTTTTAGCCATCTCGTTTCCTCCCCTGCCATGCACAATCCGATAAAGTAACGGAAGTACAAACAGAGTTAGAAGTGTGGAAGAAATAATCCCCCCAATCACAACCGTGGCCAGGGGCCTTTGTACCTCTGCGCCGGTACCCACATTCAATGCCATAGGCACGAACCCCAAGCTGGCGACCAGAGCGGTCATCAGTACAGGACGAAGACGAATCATTGCTCCGTCAATAATCGAAACCAAAAGCTCACCGCCCTGTTGCCGCAGCTGACGAATAAATGACAGCATTACCAGGCCGTTTAAAACCGCAACACCAGAGAGGGCGATAAACCCAACCCCTGCAGAAATCGATAGAGGCATACCGCGCAGCCATAGAGCTAGCACCCCGCCAGTTAGCGCTAAGGGAACTCCTGTAAAAATGATCAAGGCATCTTTGAATGAGCCGAAAGCCATTACTAGAAGACCGAGGATTACCAAAAGCGTCAGCGGGACAACGATAGAAAGACGCGTACTTGCAGATTCCAGTTGTTCAAATGTACCTCCATATACCAACCAATAACCGGCAGGCAAAGACACCTGTTGTTGGATTCGGGCTTTTGCCTCCTCCACAAAAGATCCTAAATCGCGATCGCGTACATTCGCGGTTACCACTACACGGCGCTTGCCATTTTCACGACTGACCTGATTGGGAGCCGGTGTCATTTCAAGATTGGCTACTTCAGACAAGGGCACATAATTACCTAGCGGGCTACCAGCGGGTAAAGGTACAGGTAAGTCACCAAGGTTTTCATAGTCCCGGCGCAGCCCTTCCGGCAGCCTTACTACCAATTGGAAGCGGCGGTCACCCTCATAAATCAGCCCTGCAGATTCCCCACCAATTGCGGTTGATACCAAGTCCTGTAGGGTTTTCAGGTCGATACCATAGCGGGCAAGCGCTATACGCTTGGGGACTACAGAGAGAACTGGCAGACCTTCAACCTGCTCTACTCGAGCATCGGCTACACCCTCAATCCCATTTAACACACCCAGGATTTGATTAGACGAAGCGACCAGCTGGTCCAGGTCATCACCAAATACTTTGATACCCAGATCTGCACGCACACCAGAAATTAACTCGTTGAAACGCATCTGGATTGGCTGGGTAAATTCGTAGTTATTACCTGGTAGCTCTCGAACGGCTGCTTCGATTTCTGCCACTAATTGCTCCTGAGGCAGTTTTGGATCGGGCCATTGGTTTCTGGGTTTCAGGATCACAAAGTTATCAGCCACATTCGGAGGCATTGGATCTGTAGCCACCTCTGGAGTACCAATTTTTGCAAATACCTTGTCTACCTGGGGGAACTCCTTAATGCGCTGCTCTAGTAGACGCTGCATTTCCACCGACTGCTCGAGGCCAGTCCCCGGAATACGTAAAGCGTGTAGTGCAATATCGCCCTCATTAAGCTGGGGGATAAACTCAGAACCGAGAGTAGTAGCTAGCCAACTGCAAAACAGTACTAAAGCAAGAGCCCCTGATAGTACCAGCCAACGCACTTTCATTGCGGCAATTAAAAGCGGCTTATACAGTGACTTAGTAGCAACAATCACCTTATTTTCTTTTTCACTGACTTTCCCGGTGAGAAAAACAGCAACCGCTGCAGGTACTACGGTGAGAGAAAGAACCAATGCAGCCAATAACGCCATAACCACAGTAGCGGCCATAGGGTGGAACATCTTTCCTTCGACACCAGTCAGTGTGAACAAAGGAATATACACCACCGTGATAATCAACACTCCAAAAAGGCTCGGGCGAATCACTTCATTGGTGGCCTGGAATACCAGCTCCAATCGCTCTTGTAGAAGTAACTTACCGCCCTTGCGCTGTTGGGCTTCGGCGAGCCTGCGAATCGCATTTTCTACGATAATTACAGCCCCATCGACAATCAGACCGAAATCGAGCGCACCGAGACTCATCAGGTTGGCAGAAACACCGGTTTGCACCATACCAAATATAGTGGCGAGCATGGACAGCGGGATTACAGCAGCTGTAATAAAGGCAGCCCGAATATTTCCAAGCAGCAAGAACAGCACGACGACTACCAGCAACGCACCTTCAATAAGGTTTTTCTGCACGGTAGCGATGGCTTTATCCACGAGCGTCGTGCGATCATAAACCGCTTCCACCTTTACACCTTCAGGTACAGTGGATTTTACTTGCTCCAAAGCTTCCGCCACATTGCGCGCCACCTCGCGGGAGTTTTCCCCCACCAGCATCATAGCGGTGCCCAATACGGTTTCTTCACCATCTCGCGTAGCAGCACCGGTACGCAGCTCTTTACCAATAGCCACTTCAGCAACATCAGAAATTTTAACCGGCACCCCGGATCGGCTGGTAATTACTACGTCTTCAATTTCTCCGATATTCTGTAGTTGTCCCGGTGAACGCACTAACAGTTGGCGTCCATTATTTTCCAGATAGCCAGCACCTCGACTTTCGTTGTTGCGACGCAAAGCCTCGGCAATGTCCTCCATAGATACGCCGAAGTTAAGCATCTGGCGGGGGGCCGGTGTTACGTGATACTGCTTGTTATAGCCACCGATAGTATTTAGTTCCGTAACCCCCGGAACGAGAGACAATTGCGGTTTAATAATCCAATCCTGAATCTCCCGCAGTGCAGTGGCGTCGTAGGGCTGGCCATTGGGCTGGGTTGCTCCGGGCAGAGCCTCCACGGTATACATAAAGATCTCACCGAGCCCGGTGGCAATAGGCCCCATCTCCGGCTCCAACCCCGGGGGCAGATTGCTCTCGATGGTACCCAAACGACTGTTTATTAAGTTTCGCGCAAAATAGAGATCTGTCCCCTCTTTGAAAACCACGGTCACTTGGGATAACCCGTAGCGCGAAATCGAACGGGTGTACTCCAAGTTGGGAAGTCCGGCAAGTGCAGCCTCTACCGGATAGGTGATTCTCTGTTCAGCTTCTAAAGGCGAGTAACCAGGTGCTTCAGTATTAATCTGCACCTGAACATTGGTGATATCGGGGACCGCATCAATAGGGAGTTTCTGGTAACTCCAAACCCCGAGCCCCACCAGAATAAAAATTAGGGACAATACGAAATAACGCCGCTCAATGGAGAAGCGCAGGATGCTTTCAATCATCTTCTGGCCTCAATTAATGGTGGTGAGCAGCGCCGGATTTCTCTATATCCGCCTTGATTAAGTAACTGTTTTCAGTGACGTAGCGGTCTCCAGGGTTGAGTCCACTTAATACCTCTGTAACCCTGCCATCGGTCCGCCCAAGTTCCAGTGGGCGAATCTCATAAGCATCCCCTACTTTTACAAACACAACGGTCCAATTGCGGAAGGGTTGTAGCGCTTGATTTTCCACCACTAAAGGCGCAGGACTCTCATGGGTAACCACATCTCCTTGAACCATCAGGTCTGTTGTCCAAATGTCCTCTGGATTCTCAATCATCGCGCGGGCTATTGCGAAAGGCGTGCCATTGCCCCCCGGTGCCAAGCTGACAATTGTCGAATCAAATGAGAGCCCATCGGCGGTAATAGAAACTTTTTGCCCGCGAGTAATTAGTCCCCGGCGAGTGGGGAATACTTGAAGCTCTGCCCATATTTGCTTGTAGTTCGCAATCGTAAACAGTACCCGGTCACCGCTAAACTCCCCTCGACTGGCCTGCTTATCAATAATCTGACCGCTGATAGGCGCTATCAAGGAATAAGTTTGCAAGCTGTCATTGGACTCAATTGTTGCCAGCTTTTCTCCTTTCTGTATTGAATCCCCCAGCGCTTTCTCAATCGTGACAACCGTGCCAGGATAACGAGCACGAACATGACTGAGACTGCGATGATCAATAGTAGTTTTACCGTAAAGGGTAATGCGCTCTTGAATGACACCAGGGGCAGCTATAGCAGTTTTAATACCGGCCTTTTCCGCTGTATTTTCATCTATTTTTACTCTTCCTTCATATGATTCAAACTGCCATTTGGCACGGCCTCGCTTGTGAGTCAAAGAGAGTTCAATGTCGAATGAATGAGGTTCAGCCAGATTTTCTTGGCTGCGCCAGTAATCAATATTTGTATCGCGGTGTAAGGCAATATGTTGTGACTCTCCCCCTAGTCGAACCAGAGTTAGGGTCAATTCTGCATTGTCTAGCGCTTTTCCGTCTTCCTGAACCCATGCGCGAAACTCAGCGCCACCACTCCGCTCTACCAGAGCCAGCTCAACCACGAGATCCCCCTGCTCTAAGAGGCGGCCCCCATGTGGCCCTTTACTTTCTTCTTGATGATGATCTCCACCGTGGGAGCCACTGGCATAACTAAAATTTGCCACCCACCCTAAAGGTACCAAAAGGAATAGGAACAGCATCGCTAGCTTTAAAGTTCTATTTAATCTGCTCATTTTTAAACTCAATTTCATCTACTGCTTTCAACAGCCACGACACCTAATGGCCGGGCAGTTAATCTCTCAATTTCCGCTCCATACACATGAACAGAACGTGCCGCCACAATTCTCGAGCGCTCAGCATCGAGCAATTCCTCGCGGGCAGAGATCAACTCAACATAGGAATAGCGCCCCCGGCGATAGGCCCGGTCAACCTCAGAAAGCGCCTTGCGCAATGTGGGAATAACGGTATTTTGCATTTCTTCAACAATGGCCAGCGCTTGTTCACGGCTCGTTACCGCCAAGAAAAGCTGGGGATAGAGCTTTAGCAATGCCGCTTCTCTATCCAACTGAACCTGTTCCAGCTCAGCCATTGCAGAAATCTCTTTACCCCGATTACGCCGCCCGGTAAAAAGCGGTACGTTAAAGCCAACAACGACAGCATTCTCATCATCTTCTTTGTCGTTCCGATAGCCTGCATACCAACCAATATCGGGGGTCGATTTCGCTTGTGTCAGATGCAGGTGAGATGCGCGCAAGCGCTCTTCAGAGGCAAAACGGGCAATAGAAGGGTTTTCCTGAGCCCGCTCGTACAGAACATCAAAGCTGGCATTTGGCTCAAATCGGAAGAGCACGCTGGAGTCAACTGCAAAGTCCTGGGTAGGTTGCCCCCACAGCGCGGATAGTGCGTACTTGTAGTAGCTCAGCATTCGCTCCTGTGCCTCGGCGGCCAAAATGGCATTCGCCAGTGCAGACTCAGCCCGCATACGTTCAGCTATGGGGGACGCAGCAGCATTGACCCTTGTAATTACAGCGTCCAACGCTTCTTGCGCCAGCGAGACCTTCTCTTTTTCCAGAATCAATAATTCTGCAGCGGCGAGAACTTGCGCATAACCACGAACCACCTCGGCCAAGACATCCAGTGCTGTCGCTTGCTCATCGGCAATTAAGAGATCCCGCTGAGCATTGACAACATCAATTCGAGCCTGGCGTTTGCCCCCCAACTCAATAACTGATGACAAAGAAGCAGTCAGCTCAAGTTCCTTGTCATCATCATCATCGTCGTCACTTGGCGGACCGGGCCGGCCGGGGGAGCTTGAGCTTGATGAACCATCATCTCCGTATACCGCATACTCAGCTTCGAAACCAAAATCCCATGCAGGACGTAGGCCGGCTGTGAACTCAGCACCATCCAATGCCCATTGCT
Source organism: Microbulbifer maximicatervae (SeqCode) (assembly GCF_052466985.1). Taxonomy (NCBI): domain Bacteria; kingdom Pseudomonadati; phylum Pseudomonadota; class Gammaproteobacteria; order Cellvibrionales; family Microbulbiferaceae; genus Microbulbifer; species Microbulbifer maximicatervae (SeqCode). Next base: position 950,538 of record NZ_CP174298.1, on the reverse strand, counting down.
GGAGTGGAAAAACTGCAATCTGGGGATTTTGTGCCAGAGTTTTCTGTATTGCCTCTGGCAACGTCAATACTTCTCCCTTCTGCGCAGAGGTAGCTTGCGCAGATATAAGTAGAGCGGTCGTCAACAAAAATCTAAAGGATGCACGACCAATCACGCTCAGCGAGAGCGTGGAAAAAAAATCCATGGAATTCTCCCAAGTCACAACTCGATCATCGTGTGCGAGCAAAAGCTACATACTTCTATAGCGGCACACGCTGTATTTAACTAATCAGACTTGGGTTATAGGTGGGCGTAAAAGTGGAGAAAAATAACCTGAGGGCACAGCTGCACTGATTGTGTCACTGTAACTGATAGTGCCCCGAAGAAGAGGTTGATAAGACTGCCCCAAAAGCCCGGTTGCATTAATTCCGTGACAATGGCAACAGTGATTACAGAAATCCAACGTCGGTGTAGATTGCTCTTCACCGGAGGAAGGCAGCGAGAAAGTGACGGAACCCCCATCAGGCTCGTCAGTAGGAGCTACTCCCGGGAGTTGATCAATATGATTTGAAGAGAAGTGGATGGTGATATCTTCTAGCTCATCATGACTGTCATAGAAGGCGCCAGCTGTCTGGAAAATCAGCAGCGCAATCAGTAAAAATGACAGACGAACCACATTCATAGGAGCAGGCTAGTATCAATAATGGACCGACTCTAGCAAACATAACCCAGAGCCTCAATTGAATACGGCAAAAGTTTTGTAAAACAACAGCTTATTGACCAGCAATTCTGGATAGCCAGTCTCGTTTCAATACTCGTTTTTACGCAACAGCAGGCGCGAAAGTTCTCCTCTACACTGATTCAGATGCCACAACTATGGCTATGTATTGGGAGGTACCGGTAAATGCTTGCTTTTCAACCCTTTGGTGGCTTGGCTAGGGCGCTGATTCTTGCAGCGACGGTGGCATTAGCCCCTGCGATTGTCGCTCAAAACCCGACACCACCCCCGCAACCCGATAGCACTGGCTCCCAAGGCCAAACCCCGCCACCAGGGCACCCCACTCAATCGACCGATGACAGCAATCCCCCCCAGCCACCAGGGCAAATGCAGCAAGGCAAACCTCCTCAAGGCCAAATGGGGGCCATGGAATCAAACGAGCCCCTAGACCCTAAGGCGATGGCAACCTTGAAACGAATGGGTGACTACCTCGCCAGCCTCAAAATGATGATGTTTAACGCCGATATATTCACAGAAGTCGTTCTGGAAAATCAGGAAAAGCTCCTGATTGGCGGTACCGTCAAATATATGGCAATGCCACCGAAGCAACTGCGTGTAGACCTGAAAACAGATTCTATTACCCGACAGTTTATTCATAATGGCGACAAGTTCACCGTGATTGCTCCCCGCGATGGTTACTTCGCAGAAATGGAAGCACCCCAGCCTACAGCGGAAGTTTTGACCAAAGCCGCTAAGGATTACGGCATTGAGATTCCTTTTGCCGACCTCCTCGAATGGGGAAGGAAGGAAAATGTTTGGTCCGGAATCAAAGAAGGCTTTCTGGTAAACCGGCCTATGGTTGACGGCCAAAAAACCGAGCACTGGGCATTTCGCTCTGAAAACCTGGACTGGGAAATCTGGATCAAAGCTGGTGACAAGCCCCTGCCCCTGCGTATTTCAACAGTGAATACCCGCGACCCCGCCAAGCCGCGCTTTATTGCCACCTTGAAATGGATGGAAGCCAAACCTGGTGCCGCCGGGCAATTTACCCCTTCCACCGACAAGCTCAAGCAGATCCAGTTTAAGAAGGCGGAACCCAATAAGGAGGCCACACCATGATGCATCGCAACGGTCAAAAGACGGGTTTCCTTGCACAACTGGTTGTGCCTGCCCTGGTCACGGGGGCACTACTGACTGCATTGGCCAGTCCCTCAGCCGAAGCCTTTGGTCGGTTTGGTGGTGGTGGGGCTCATTTCAATATTGGGGGACATTTTAATGGGATGCGTCCGATGGGTGGAGGCTTCCACGGTGGCTATGCCCCGGGAGAGTTTGCAAGGCGCTTTCCCAATCACCCCCCATTTCACCCCCATCATCCACCCTACCCACCGCCCCCTTGGCGCCCCCACTACTGGCCCTACCCGGGACCAGCATTTTGGGGTACGGCAGCAGCCGTCGGTGTCGGCGGGTGGTTATATACGTTGCCTCGCAGCTGTGTTGCAGTAACTGTTGGTAACGTTACCTATGAGCACTGCGGGTCCTACTGGTATGAACCGCACTTTGTCGGTGGCCATATCGCCTACCGCCCGGTTCGCCCTCCCCGCTAGGAACGCCAATTTTGGATAAGTGGCCCCAAGTGCGAAATGCTATTTTTCGTTGTCAGCTTTCTCGGGGCCACCCTGAGCATAGGATTTGGTGATATGCCTGAGGGTCTTCATCTGCTTGCCGAAATTGCGGCAAGGTGTGCAAACCGCCAGATGTAACTTCAGGCTCGCCTTCTCGGAAATGAGCAGGTCCCTCTCCTGGGACTCAGACATCAGCCTCGTGGCTTCCCGGCAGGTCTTCATCATTGTCACTTCTCCACACCAAACCAGTTATCTTCCAGACACTCGCGCAAGCGAAGGCGCGCCCTGTGCAATGTGACATTTAAGTTGCTAACGGTAATCTCCATGGCAGCACAGATTTCATGGCTTTCCAGCTCAATAAATTCCCTCATCATAAAGATCTGCGCTTGGCGCGAGGGAAGATGGCTGAGACAGGCCTCGAAGATCCGCCAGAAATGCTTGTCGTGAATTGCCGACTCAGGATCAGCCCAGCGCTTGGGCTTTTCATCCTTCTGCCAGTGCCCCGTCTGATCAAACAGCTCATCGTGATCATATTCTTCCCTATCCCCACGAACCAATTGATCCGCATCTACGAAGCGCTGTCTCTGTCGCAATATGTCGGCAATCTTGTTCTTGAGAATGGCGAAGACCCAGGTCTTCAAAGCCGAGCGACCGGAAAAGCTGCGCGAGTTCTTTAGGGCACCCATCAATGCTTCCTGAACAGCATCCTCAGCCAGCTGTGTATCCTGCAACTGCAAACTGGCAAAACGCAGCATCTGCTGGCGCAAATCCACCAGGAACTGCGAATTCTGTAAGGAATCCTCGGCGGACTCTGTCGAAGCACTGGGAGCTAGGTGATCGCTCAATTACGTTCCCTCATAATATCGAAGCGGAGAGAGTCGATATTAACGAAAATAATGCGATTCTCTACAAACCAATTCCCACTGGCGCCAAAAGGCAATTTTGCTGATTCTGAAATATCTAGTGCATCATGCTGGTATTTTTGTGCCAATTGAGACTTTTCTGCTTTACCCTGCATCTTGAGCCAGAATGAGTGAAATATCATGCCAGTATAGAGCTCTGCATCAGTTTCGAAAGCGGAAACCTTTGGCCAGAAGAACCTCTAACTCCTCAACTCTTCCGTGATTCCTCTGGTTTTTAGTCGCGGGAACCGCAGACTTGTTACACTTCCTCAACAAAATTACAAAGAGCGCCAATACCGGCGCAACTGCGCCTTTTTGGTTAACCCCCGCAATAGGTAAAGAGCCAATGCACGATTTAGTACAGGACTACTACGGACGCCAACTAAAGAATTCTTCGGACCTGAAGACCAATGCCTGTTGTGATCCCAGCGATATGCCAGAGTGGCTAAAACCATTACTGTCCAATATTCACCCTGATGTCCTATCCCGCTATTACGGCTGCGGACTTGTCTGCCCTCCGCTTTTGGAAGGTTGCCGGGTACTGGATCTTGGCTGTGGCTCAGGCCGGGATATTTACTTGCTCTCCCAGCTGGTAGGCCCAAAAGGTGAAGTAGTAGGTGTCGATATGACGGAAGAGCAGTTGGCTGTGGCCAGGCAGCACCAAGCCCATCACGCCGACAAGTTTGGCTATGACAATGTCCGCTTCCTGCACGGCTACATCGAAAAGCTGGAGGAACTGGAATTAGAGCCTGAAAGCTTTGATGTGATCATTTCCAATTGTGTGGTTAACCTCTCCACAGACAAAGATGCTGTACTCAAAGGCTTGTTCCGGCTGCTGAAACAAGGGGGAGAATTTTACTTCTCCGATGTCTATGCCGACCGTCGTATTCCCCCCGCAATTAGCTCTGACCCCGAACTGTTCGGCGAGTGTCTTGGGGGCGCACTCTACTGGAATGACTTCCTGGAAATTGCTCAGGACAGCGGCTTCCGCGATCCACGCCTGGTGGAGAGCCGGCCATTACTTATCACCAACCCAACCCTGGCCCAGCGCTGTGGTTCAATTCGATTTTTTTCCGCCACTTATCGCTTGTTCAAATTAGCGCAACTGGAAAAAGACTGTGAGGATTACGGCCAAGCAGTGATTTACAAAGGCACACTACCGGGCTCTGCCGATCAATTCGTTCTCGATGGACACCACATTATTGAGACCGGACGAGTATTCCCTGTGTGCGGTAATACTTGGAGAATGCTCGCAGAGACCCGTCTCGCACCCCACTTCGAGTTTATTGGCGATTTTTCACGGCACTTTGGCCTATTTCCCGGCTGCGGCAAGGAAATGCCATTTGCCAGAGACACTCCCGAAGCGGATCAATCGAGTACCCAGTGCTGTTAACCCTGAGCCTGGAAATGGGAGCCCCCTAACGGGCTCCCTTTGGAAACCCAACGACTGCCCCCAAAAAGTAGGGTATTTTTTTCTCCAGCCAATAACTGGGGCTCCATACCGTCCCATCTATAAACCCTACATGCCCCCCTCGATCACTCACCGCCAAATCGACAGCAGAACTGACTTCGCTGGTTACAGGTATCGCTGATGGACAAATAAAAGGATCATCAACGGCGTTGATAATCAAAGTCGGCGTGCGAATATCTTTGAGTAAAGGCTTACTGGATGCCTGGGTGTAATACTCATCCACATCACGAAAACCATGTAACGGCGCAGTGAAAGCATTGTCGAAATGCCTGAAATCGACAAAGTCCTCACTGCAATTGAGATCGGGTAAGGCCGCAGCCAACTGTGGGTCTTTCGCCTTATGAAGCAGGCTCAAACGAAGCCCGCTAATCAGGTGGCGCTCATAAAGGTGGGATATACCAGTGTTGATGTAGCGACTACAGGCATGGAGGTCCATTGGCGCCGAAACAGCAATCCCAGCGGCTACCTGCCCGCGGCCACCATCTTCACCTAACATTTTCAGAACAACATTTCCGCCCAATGAGAAGCCAACCACGGCAATCGTCATTAATGGAAACTGCTTCTTAAGTTCACTAACCAGCCAGCGAGGATCTTCAGTGTCACCACTGTGATAGGCCCTCGGCAACTTGTTAGGCACACCACCACAACCTCGAAAATGCATTACAGCGACCTGATAATGGTATGCCAGAAGAGTTTCCATCAGCCCCTGCACATAGGGCGACTCTACCGAACCTCCCAAACCATGAAGTATCAATACCAGAGGATAATCGGGATCATTGCGTAGCGGTCTGGGAAAATGCAAAGAAAGGCGATCGCCATCAGGCGTTTCGTACCAGCGGCAATCTGTCTCAATCCAGGGGGTGGCGCGGTGAAAACGACTGAATACGGTCTGAATATGTCGATTGCCAAGGCCTGGGGCTGGAGAAAAAGAATTAACCATAGATTTCTATCAATAGTCGAAACAACCGGGGCTATCAGTTTCCTGCTGATGGTTTAGGGATTGTTGCCCCTTTCGTTTCTGGGACAAAAATCAGAAAAAATGTACCGGCGATCAGAGCAATAGCTCCCAAAGTAAGAAAAGCAACGCCATAGCCAAAATACTGAACAATATATTCCGCAGAAAAATTACTACATGCCGAACCAATTCCCACCAAGGCAGCCATAGCGCCCTGAGTAACATTGAAACGGCCCGTACCACGTGTCAGGTCGGCACACATTAAAATAATAATGACGCCAAATATACCATTAGCCACGCCATCCAGGGATTGAATTGCTACCAGGAAGTACGGATTGTCCGTAGACATAAACAACAGCGCCCGTACCGGATTGATAAAAAAACCGATAAGGAAGATTAGCTTGCGCCCCCAGGTATCCGCTTTGGCCGCACACAGAAAGGACATCAGCATCATCATAAACTGGGCGGCGATGATACAAGCTGATGTAAAGGCAATAGCTATATCGGCATTCGAGTTAATCGACAGTTTCTGACTCACCAAGGGCAACATCGCGGCATTGCCAAAGTGGAATAGAAACACGCTGACAGCCAAAGCGACCAGGCGCCTGTCAGACAGCAGTGACTTGAAGCCCGACGGCTGTGCTTTGCCCTCTAGATCCTTGTGCTCTCCGCCCCGAGCACGGATATGATCGATAGATTTTCCCGGAATAAAGGCTACCGAGATCGCCATAAGGGCACCCATAACTGCCATCAACCAGAACACCCCCTGCCCGGAAATAGTCAGGGCAAGAATCGCTGCAAGCCCAGCAGCAAAGACATTGCCCGCATGATTGGAGGCCTGGTTGGCACTGGTTTGATAGGTAAAGTTCTTATCGCTGGTAACCCCGAGTGTGATTGCCGCAATAGAAGGAGCCACGAAGGCAATTGCGCCTCCCATCAAAACCTGAGAGAGATAAATCAATGGCTTGTGGCTGGTAAATTCCACAATAGTGATAGAAACAATACCGATAATGATCCCGCAAGTGGCAATAAGCCCTCTCTTAAAGCGAGTACTATCGATAAATGCGCCAGCAGGTGTCTGCAGCAGTACAGTGGTTACCCCGCCAATTGCCAGGACAACCCCAATATCTCCCGGCTTCCAGTGCATGGCTGAGAGCAGGTAAATAGCCAGGTATGGTCCCAAACCCGCAACCACATCTCCAGCAAAGAAATTCGTAAAGAGAAGAGGTTTGTTTAAACTCTTATGAATGGCCTTGTTGGCACTCTGCTGCACTGGATAGAGCCTCAGAAAAATAGCAATGCTGAAAACCAGAGTAGCAGTTGGGACTAGCGACACTCGGATAACGATAGATGTCTATCAGCTTAACCGTCTCGGCAATCATCTTTATCCTAATAGCCGTGCGCCAATGGCTACCGTCTGCAGTTCGTATCTGGCACATCATGACCCTTGGCGCAGTAGCACTTTTGGCCTTGAGGCAAATCACACTTAAAGACGCATTCTTTGCTGTGGATTGGGATTTAATCCTCTACTTATTCTCTGTATTTTCGATTGCATCCGCTCTATACGACACAGGGATTTCAGCGCAAATCAGCAGGCGAATACTCTCGCGAAAAAAACCCAATACCATACTGGCAAGCTATGTCCTGATCATGGCCGTCTGCGCCGCCCTTCTCACCAATGATGCTGCAGCAGTGATTGGTGTACCTATCGCTCTATTGATGGCTCGGGATATGAACTGGGGTGTTGTACCCCTACTTATTTTACTTTGTGCCACCGTAACGATCGGCAGCATGATCTCCCCAGTCGGCAACCCACAAAATATCTTGATTGCCAACGCAGGGCAGTTTGACAATATGTTCCTGGTATTTGCCGAGTGGATCTTTATCCCGGCAGCAATCACCATGCTGCTGTCGATTCTTTGGTTAAAAAGGTTTCTTAAAGTTGACGAACCCAGTCACAATGTAGGCATTCAGCATCGAGAGGACAATGAGATAGCACAAAAATGGCCACCTCTATTGTCGGCAGCCCTTCTGGTAATTCTAATAGCATTAGGCAGTGTACTTCATAACGTAGAAGGTATTTACCACCCAACCTTGGGTCAAATAGGCTTGGTCGCCTGCTCACCCATTTATCTGGCGAGTCATGAAAGAAGAAGAATACTGAGAGAAGTAGACTGGCCCACCCTCTTTTTCTTTATTTCTATGTTTATTGTGACCGGCTCACTACTCAAGTCCGGATCACTACAGTTTTTTCTGCACAAGAGCGGGATTAATCTGGCTGAACCTGAAACCGTAACTTTTGTCAGTTTTTTTGCCAGCCAACTGTTTTCCAATGTTCCCGTAGTGGAAATATACCTGAATCTGCTACATGAACACGACACTCAAACACTTATGATGCTATCAGCCATATCTACAGTTGCTGGTAACCTATTTATAATCAGCGCAGCCAGCAATGTAATAGTGCTGCAGCAGGCGGAAAAATTTGGTGTGCAACCATTTAACTTCTGGCAGTTCTTTTTATTGATGTTGCCGGTAAGTGTTATCAGTGTGGCAGCGAGTTATCTCTATATTATTTGGTACAGCTCGCTACAGACCTAAAAACAAGAGCTAACTCTGGGGCTTCTCGACTCGGACAAAGGGGCGATAGTCTCCCCCTTCCAGCAGCAGATAAATATTGTAAGGTTCAAACTTTCCATCCACTTCCATTCCTGGGCTACCAACGGGCATCCCGGGTACTAATAGACCGATTCCATCCTCTGGAGGAGAGGAAATAAATTGCAGGATATGTTTGACGGGAACATGGCCTTCAAAAACATATTTGTTGTGCCACACCGCCGTATGGCAACCCTCCATCCCCCGAGGAACACCCCATTGCTGCCGAATTTTGGCCATATTCAGCTCAGAACTGGTAGATACGGCAATGTCGTTACCCCGTAGATAATCCACCCATTTGTTACAACAGAAGCAAAGCGGATGTTTATACACAATAAAACTATCAGCATCCCACTGTTTTTTTTCCTCCGCACCAGCAAAACTTGCTGGTGCGGCCAATATCACCAGTGAGAAAAGGAGACCTAAAACCTCCCTAGATAGCCTGGGCATAGTGAATAGCATAAGATTCAGAGGAATCAGTCCAGTGGCGAACAGGTTTAAAGCCGCCTTTCATCAACAGGGTATTAAAACTACTCACTTTATATTTATGGCTATTCTCGGTATGAATAGTCTCCCCTTCCGAAAAGACGATTTGTTCCCCAGCGATTGCGACGCTTTGATCCCGGAGGCTAACTAAATGCATTTCTACGCGTTGTCGCAATGGCTGATAGAAGGCGCGATGAGAGAAAGATGACAAATCAAAGTTGCCTCCCAACTCACTGTTAATTCGTTGCAGGAGGTTCTTGTTAAACTGCTCCGTAATATGCTCACTATCGTGATACGCCCTCTCCAGCACAACTGAATCTTTAACTAAATCAGTTCCGATAAGCAGGCCGTCTCCCGCTCTCAAATTTGCCGCAAACGTCTCCAGCAATTGCTCCGCCCTATCCGGCTCAAAGTTTCCAATTGTCGAACCAGGAAAAAACACCACACGTTTTTTTGACTCAATATTTGACAGATTGTCCCATACTTCGGCTTGAGTAAAGTCACCCACTTCCGGCCAGATAGAAATATGAGGTAAGCCTTTTTTAATTCGTTGCCCCGCCAGATAGAGAATCTCCGGGGAAATATCGATGGGATAGTATCCGCTAGGGCTTTTTAATAGATGCAGTAGGCCCTCTACTTTTTCGCAGTTGCCTGCACCGGGCTCCACCAGTAGCGCCCCTGGGCCAATTTCCTCAGCAATATCCGGTAGATACTGACTGAATATCTTCGCCTCAGTACGGGTTAAATAATAATCGTCTACATCACATATTTTCTCGAATAACTGAGAGCCAAGTTCGTCGTATAGGTATTTACACGGTAGTGTTTTCTGATCTCCGGCCAACCCCCGCAACACATCATTGAGAAATTCATGGTCTTGTTGTGAACTTTCCTGCATCGATGATACGGCTGCTTTCACATTTAGTCTCCTGCCAAACGGATACCGGTAAATTGCCACGACTGGTGTGGATAAAAGAAGTTGCGGTAACTGATCCGGATATGGTCAGCCGGAGTTGCAAAAGATCCACCGCGAAGAACCTTTTGGTTACACATAAACTTTCCGTTGTACTCCCCTACTGCATCCTCCCGGGCTCTGAAGCCTCGATAAGGTAAGTAAGCGCTGGAAGTCCACTCCCACAAATCCCCTAAGAACTGCGTTTGTCCCCGTTGCGCCTGCAATGGCCTGAAGTGACGTTTTTCCAGGAAATTAGCTGATGCCATCTGGTTCGGCTGGCGTAAATGGCAAGCAGCTGCCTCCCACTCAAATTCGGTAGGCAATCGTTTTCCAGCCCAGGTTGCGAAAGCATCTGCCTCATAGAAAGAAAGATGACAGACAGGCTCAGCTGGATTTAAGGGTAGCAACCCATAGAGGGAGTACTGATGCCAACCATCACTGTTCAGCCGCCAATAGGATGGGTGCTTTTGCTGATTTTTCTGCAAATGCAGCCAACCATCCGAAAGCCATAGCCGATGCTGTTCATAGCCACCATCCTCTATAAATTCAAGATACTCGCCATTGGTAACCAATCGGGAGGCAATCACAAAGTCATCGATAAACTGCTGATGCTCAGGGCCTTCATTATCAAAGCAGAAAGCATCCCCATCACTCCCTATCCCATAGAAGTCCTTGGGTATGCTCAACCATCGCAAAGGTTCCAGCGCCCCGTCTTCATCTTCAGCAAACATATCCCTGTATGCCGGTGCCATGGGGTTAGTTGACAGCGCATGCTTGATATCGGTCAATATCAATTCCTGGTGCTGCTGCTCATGATTCAACCCCAGCTGGACCAACGCGGCCAAATTTTCAGGAATCGGGTACTCACTGAGCATCCGGTGCATGGAGTCATCGATAAACTTTCGATATTCATAAACCTGGGCACTATCCGGACGCGAAATTAGCCCCCTGTTAGGGCGTGCAAAGGGGGTACCCAAACTGTTGTAGTAAGAGTTGAACAGGTGGTTGAAGTGTGGGTTAAATGTTTGATATCCCCGCAACCGGTTGGCAAGGATAAAAGTCTCAAAGAACCAGCTCGTATGTGCTAAATGCCATTTGGTAGGACTGGCATCCGGCATAGACTGTAGCTGCATATCCTCCGGGGATAACGGCAACGCAAGATTCTCTGTCTCTGCACGAACTTTCTGGTAATCACTGAGAAGTTGATCCTGTACTTCCTCTAAAGTTACTTCACCGACGTGTATTGCCATATTAGTAATCAACTGCGACACATTTCTTCTCTATTGAAATCATCATACGCAGTTTTAGGTGTAAACCTAGAGGCTAGCTATTCAACAGAAGGGTATATGCGCCAGTTTATTTTTCTCTTGAAGGGTCAATAAAAAAAAGGGCCGGATAAACCGGCCCACTCTCTCATCATGCTGACAGGAATAACTTAATAAAATAGAGCAAAAATTGTTTTATGTACTATTTCTTTCAAAATTTAGACGCAATTTTCACAGTCTAAACGTTTTTTATAGACTACTGCCGGAATAAGGGGCTCTAAATAATCCCACAATACCCTTGTAGCCTTTAAATGCCCTCCCAAGGTCGACAACAGCACATCCCTGTGCCGTATTAACCCATGGGTTAATTAAAATCGGACAGTTAAATCCGCACCGTACATTCTCGGCATAAAGCGCCAAGCGGGACTGGCACCAATGGCTGCACCGGTACCACCATATCCGCCAGCGATTTCTTCATCCGTCAAATTTTGTATCCAGAGCGCTAATGAATAACTATCTGAAGCACTGTTCCAGGCCGCCCGCAGGTTGAATAACTGATAGTCTTCCACGATACGTGTCCGGTCAGTAATCGAACCAATTCGCTCATCTGTCCAGTTGTAATCGCCACGGAAAATAAACTCCCCGCCAGATGCAAGGTCCACTGTGTATTCAGCCATTAGGTTGAATTTATTCTCTGGCGTTGATACCCGAGACTGGCCTACTTTCGAGTCCTCTTCAGTCTCACCAATGGCTTCGATGATCTGATAGTCAGTAAACTCTGTATCCAGGTAGGAGTAATTACCGGCAATAAACAAGCTCTCTGTTACTGCCCACTGTACTTCGATCTCCGCCCCAGTGCCCTCCGCATCCGAATTCCGCAGGTTATAACTGGGAATAGGAGTACCCACCAGATCCAGCTCCTGCAAATTGTTGTATTCGTAGGTGTAAATAGAGGTATTCAAGCGTACTCGGTTGTCGAACAGGCTGCTCTTAAGACCAACCTCCAGGTTAACGACATCTTCCTGATCAAAAGACGACTCAACCCCTGGACCAAAATTAAGACTATTGAATCCACCGGCTTTAAAACCATCCGCCAGGGAGACATAGGTCATCACATCGTCATTCCAGCGGTAATCCAGCACTATACGACCGGAAAGGTCGCTCCAGCTATCACTCAATTTGGAGTCCAAAACCGGCTGGCCATTGTTGAAAAACACAATACCAAACAACTGGGACCCCAAATCGACCTCAGGCAGGGTTACAGTGCCGATTACGTTGCCATCTCCGTCAACCAAGCGGACATCTCCGCCGGATAGTGACAGAGGAATACTGTTGCCATAAGCCGTCTGGATGGTGAAATCTTTTTGATCGTAGGTATAACGAGCACCGACAGTCAGGTCCATCTTATCGGTAAGGCTCCAGGTCATGTCGCCGTAAATAGCACTGGAACGGTAATCACCTGTGTTGCGAACGCTCTCCCCCCAATGTGCATCCGAGGCTATCCAGGGATTGAAGCCCGCCATCATCTGTCCGACTACATCTTCCGCATAGAGCATATCGCCGGTTATACCAGTGGTCCCTAACTGAGCGAGTAACGCATCCACCTGGCCTGTTTGCAGCATTAGGTCATAGACAAAGGAAGCGCTGGCAATTCCCTCCAACCCCGCCTGCTGCAGCTGCGCACGGGTGATAACCGCTAAGTCCTCTTGCTCGGTTTGGGTCAGGTCCGGATAGGCAGCCTTTACCCCTTCATAAACGGCGAAGGATTCCACCGATCCGGTAGTGAAATTGGCATAAGTGGTGTGATCCACCTCTTCTTCGGAGTAAGAAGCTCCCAGAGTCCATTTGATAGTATCTGTAGCACCATTGAGTCGGAACTCTTGAGAGAACTGGCTTTGATCATCAGTATTAGCTGACCCAAACATATAGTCCGGGTTGGCGGTACCATCCTCATCCTGCTGCAGGTGGGCATCGAATTCGCTGTAGGCAGTAATCGAAGTAAAAGTGAAATTGTCAAAATCTTTGGTAATTGTCAGTGATGTGCCAAAGGAATCACGATCCTCAATGGTCGGGGTATCCAGGGCGTAGTCGCCAAAAACATCCGTTTCATCTTTAAGGCTGGGCACTATGGTTGTTCGCAAAGCGCTGCCTTGATCCATAATCCCGTAATTGGCGCGCCACAGCACCTCGGTATCCGTCGCCGGCTCCCACAACACAGAGGCGCGGTAGGTCTGAGTATCCTGATCCCCTACAGAGAATCCATTTGCTAAATTATCAGCAAATGGATCGCGACGATTTGTCGACGCCGAAAAACGGCCATACAGGTTGTCACTAATCTGGCGATTAACCAAAAGATCCGACGACTGGCGCCCATAATTACCGGCAGTTAGATTTAATTCCGTAGAATCATCCGCCTGCGGTTTGGTGGTAATAATGTGGATCGCACCACCGGTGGCATTGCGACCGAATAGTGTACCCTGAGGCCCTTTGAGGACTTCAACCCTCTCAATATCGGTCAGCGGTATCTCGGCACCTGCACTGCGGCCGGTATAAACCCCATCCACATAGACCGCCACTGCTGGATCAGAGCCTATGGTCCAGTCATTAGTTTGCACGCCGCGAATACTGTACGTTGGTTGCAGGGCGGTATCATTGTGCATTTCCACGCCCGGCGTATATTTCCCCAAGTCAGTCAAATTTTTGACACCGGCTTCTTTTATATTTTCCCCGGTGAAGGCGGAAATCGCGATAGGTACGTCCTGTAGGTTTTCCGCTCGCTTCTGCGCAGTAACGACAACCTCCTCAATTTCCGCAGCGTGGACGTGAGAGCCGACAGCGGTGAGGAAAGCAATGGTTCCAGAAAGAATGGAAAGATTGAATCTACGGTTTGTTACATCTCTACCAACATCGTGCATCATCGCGTCCTCGCGTTTATTGTTATACAGCCTGATGTTTTCGATTTCTTGTTGTTTTTGTTATTGCACGCCATCTTACGGTTGCGTTTTCATATTGAAAACCCTGCGATGACTTTTTTCTTGTGACCAGTCAGTTCTTCGAGAAATAGCAGTGAATGACAGGAAAATCCTAAAATTTAAAGCTTGGGTTTTGTCACTAAAAGTTACTCCTTGTATCGCTTAGTAACTTTGCGAGTGAAATTAAAATTGCACAATAAAGTGCTACCGACATTAACTCAGAGATTTTGCGGCCACCACAATGACAACATTTCCATTTCTCAAGCGGTATATGACAGCACTAATTATCAGCATATTGGGTTTGATAATTATATTTTTAATTGGCTCCTGGATCTGGCTCCGACAGAGCTTGCCTATTCTCGATGGAACCATTACCACGAGTGAATTAAAAGACCCGGTTGTTATCGAGCGCGATTCACAGGGAGTGCCATTAATTCATTCTGAAAACCGAAGCAGTTCGGCCTTCGCATTGGGCTTTTTACACGCGCAGGAACGTTTTTTTCAAATGGATCTGTTGCGGAGAAGTTCTGCTGGGGAATTATCAGAATTACTGGGCGAGTCCACTATAAAACACGATCAAAAGGTACGTTTGCATCAATTTCGCCAGCGAGCAGAGCGAAACATTGCTGCGATGCCGGCGGAACAAAAGGCCCTTCTGGATCAATATATCAACGGTATTAATTTTGGCCTCAACCAGCTTCCCGAAAAACCCTGGGAGTATTTGTTATTGGGTCAGGAACCGCGCCCCTGGAATTCTGCCGACAGCCTGTTAACTATCTACAGCATGTACCTGACGCTACAAAGTGAACGCGGTAGTTATGAACTTCGCGACACCGCTTTAGCCGAATTGCTTCCAGCAGATCTCTACGCTTTCTATTTTCCCCAAGGCGGGCGGTGGGACGCACCACTATTTGGAGAAGCACGAGAAAAGGTCAGCCTCCCAGAAACACCGATTTCTGCACTTTTAGATGAACAGGACACTATCGTTTATCAGGCGATGGAGAGTGATGACAAGATTTACGGCAGTAATAACTGGGTGGTCGGCGGTAATTTAACAGCGCACGGTGGAGCCATTCTTGCCAACGATATGCACCTCGGGCTGAGTGTTCCCAATATCTGGTTCCGAGCAGGCTGGAGCATACCAGGCACCAACCGATTTGTTCGTGGCGTAACCCTTCCAGGCGGCCCAATTATGGTTGCCGGAAGCAACGAATTAGTTGCCTGGGGATTTACCAACACCGGTGGCGACTGGAGTGACCTGATTCCACTGGAACTCAGCGAAGACGGCAATCAATATAAAACGCCTGAAGGCTGGAGGAATTTTGCCTATGAAACAGAATCTATCGCCGTCAAAGGCAGCGACCCAAAAACCATAGAAGTTCGCACAACTATCTGGGGTCCCGTTATCGGTACAAACCACGATGGCGTTCCTCTCGCATTCCGCTGGGTTGCTCACGACACTCTGGGCGGCAATATGAACTTGATTGATATGGAAGTTGTTCGCACCGCCGAAGAAGCTCTGGAGCTTGGCCCCACCATAGGCATCCCTCATCAGAACCTAGTGGTTGGCGATAGTAACGGCAATATTGGTTGGACTGTGGCTGGCGCTATTCCCAAGCGAGTCGGGTTTGATGGCAGTCGATCAATCAGCTGGGCAGATGGTAGTGCCTATTGGGACGGCTATTTAAGCCCCCAGGAGCACCCCCGCCTGTATAACCCGGAGTCCGGCCGAATCTGGAGTGCCAACGCTCGTATCGTTGATGGGGACTATCTCAAACTCATGGGCAACCACGGCTATGCGCTCGGCGCACGTCAGCAACAAATTCGCGAACGGCTTTTCGCTCAAGAAAAATTCAATGAGCAGGACCTTTTAAATATCCAGCTCGACGATCAGGCAGTTTTTCTCGAGCGGTGGCAGCAACACCTCCTCACCTTACTTGAAGATCAGCAAGACTACCGCGAGGTATATATACAGATTCAAAATTGGGGAGGCCGAGCCGCCATCGACTCCGTAGGCTATCGCATCGTTCGCAACTATCGCCTGAAGTTGATGGAGCTTACGACAGCGCCCATTTTGACTTACATGCGCCGCTATCAGCCCAAGTTTTCTTTCGGCCAACTCAAGCGCCAATTTGAATACCCACTTTGGGAAATGGCTCAGCAAGAGCCAAAACAGCTTCTCAACCCGGATTTTGAATCCTGGAACGCGATAAAGCTCGCCGCTCTGGATCAAGTACTGGAAAAAATGAATCGCAGCAATCAACCCCTTAAGCGTCAATCCTGGGGTGCTGAAAATACGGCAAAGATCCAGCATCCACTGGGCAAAGCAATACCACCGCTGAACTGGTTCCTGGCAATGCCTGCGGAGCCTCTCGCTGGAGATACCCATATGCCCCGCTTCCAGTCTCCCACTCATGGCGCATCCCAGCGCTTAGTGGTTTCACCGGGCCGGGATGCAGACGGTATTTTCCATATGGCCACAGGTCAGAGTGCTCATCCACTCTCACCATTTTTCGGCAACGGCCATCAGGATTGGGTAAAGGGAAACACTTCATCATTTATTGAACGCGAGACTCGCTACCGACTCACGTTAAATTAGAGGTACCGCAGGGACGCTAAAGTCAGGCAGTCTCATCGAGAATTGCAAAAGACAGAAACGTGGTGAAGAAGGCAAGACTCACAACGAAAGGCAGCACTGGAAAGCACAACATCAGTGCCGCCGATGTAATCCAGAGGTTTCTCACCCAACTCTTCTTTTGCTGGTAGTGGTAGGTGTAGCGCCGGGTGTGACTGTCTAGCTGTGCAGGAATTGCTATTTCACGGACCGGTGGGAGAAAAAAGCGCACAGCATTGGTGCAATAAAAGCGAATAAATGCAATCAGCATATTGAACACCACTCTGAGAGTACCTTTTCAGTATAGGTACTCTCGGCGTCATTGGGTCCCTGCCTTAATCTTCTCGATTTGGCTGATACCACTGAAGCTTTTCATGCAAGCTCACTACCCCACCAATGATGGTGAGTGTTGGCGCTCGAACTTCACTGTTTTCAGCAAGGGCCGGCAAGCTGCTCAAGTCACCGACAACTACTCGCTGGTCTCGCGTAGTGCCCTTTTCAACCAAGGCCGCCGGCGTATTCGCATCGAGCCCGTGTTTAATCAATTCAGCACAAATGGTTTGTAACCCCGTAAGCCCCATATAGAAAACCAGGGTTTGTGCTGGGCCCGCAAGTTCTTGCCAAGGGAGGTCCAACTCACCCTCTTTCAGGTGCCCGGTAATAAAGCGCACAGATTGAGCGTGATCCCGGTGAGTCAGTGGGATACCGGCGTAACTGGCGCAACCAGAGGCCGCAGTGATTCCCGGCACTACCTGAAAGGGAATCCCCGCCTCTGACAACTTGTCTATTTCCTCACCGCCTCGACCAAAAATAAAGGGATCGCCTCCCTTAAGTCGCAAAACCTTTTTACCTTGGCTGGCCAGATCTACCAACAGCTGATTGATATCGTCCTGTGGCACCGCGTGGAAAGCCTTGCGCTTACCTACATAGATCCGCTCTGCATCCCGGCGCACCAACTCCATCACTTCCGGTGAAACCAGCCGATCGTAGAGCACCACATCTGCCTGCTGCATCAAGCGCAGTGCGCGAAAAGTCAGCAGGTCTGGATCTCCCGGACCTCCACCCACCAGGTAAACCTCACCCACCGGATTGGGGCTCCCCTGCCAGTCTTGTAGCGCATCCACCAGCGCCTGCTCTGCATCTGCTGGTTGCCCCGCCTCCATGCGATTGGCAACGGGGCCGGCAAAAACCCACTCCCAAAAATTCTTGCGGCGAGACTCTGGCAGCGCTGCCTTAACCCTATCGCGCATTCGCGCCGCCAAAGTCACCAGCGGTCCCAGACCCGGCGATAGCAGAGCTTCGAGCTGAGCCCTGATTCTGCGCGCCAGTACTGGAGCCGCGCCGCCACTACTGATACCGATCGATAGATCTCCCCGCTCCACAATGGCCGGGAAAGTAAACGTGCACAACTCTGGCGCGTCCACTGCATTGACAGGTAGGCGCTGAGCCTGGGCATCGGCTGAAACCTGTGCATTCACGGACTCACTATCAGATGCAGCAACGACCAGCCCCGCTTTCTGTAAATACTCGCTCGAATAAACTGATTGAAACCATTCCCCACCAGAATCAGTCACCATTTGCTGAAGCTCATCGGTAATTTCCGGAGATACCACCAATATCCGTGCACCCGCTTTGTGCAATAAGCGAGCTTTACGGGTGGCAATGGAGCCGCCTCCAACAATCAAACAGGGATGATCTTTGACATCAAATGCGAGGGGTAAATAACGCAACTTCTTATTCCATCAAATAGCGGGCAAAGTGAAACTCATTACTACAAACAAAAAAGGGCGAACTCTACGCTCGCCCTTTTGGAGTGCTACGCTCAGGAAGCTGAGATCACTTCCTGGCCTCGCATATAGGGCCGCAATACTTCCGGCACCTCAATACTGCCATCCTCGCGCTGGTAATTTTCCAGAACAGCGATGAGGGTACGACCCACGGCAAGGCCGGAGCCATTCAGTGTATGCACCAATTCGGGCTTATTGGTTTCCGGGTTGCGCCAGCGTGCCTTCATTCGGCGCGCCTGGAAGTCACCTACCAGGGAGCAAGAGGATATCTCGCGGTACTTATCCTGGGACGGAATCCAAACTTCAATATCGTATGTCTTTCGAGCAGAGAAACCGATATCGCCACCGCAGAGAATCACTGTGCGGTATGGCAGGTTCAGCTTCTGCAAAATGGTCTCAGCATTTTGCGTCAGGGTTTCCAGTGCCTCTTCAGACTGATCCGGACGCGCCACCCAAACCAGTTCTACCTTTTCAAACTGGTGCTGGCGAATCATGCCACGAGTGTCGCGGCCGTGAGAGCCAGCTTCAGAGCGGAAGCAGGTAGTATGAGCAACCAATTTATGCGGCAGGCTAGCACTGTCTTTAACAATATGATCGCGATACATATTGGTGAGGGGCACTTCCGCAGTCGGGATCAGGTAGAAACCACGATCATCCTCGAGCTTAAACAGGTCTTCCTCAAATTTAGGCAGCTGGGAAGTGCCGTACAGGGAATCAGCATTCACAACAACCGGCACATTGGTTTCCTGGTAACCATGCTCTTCGGTGTGAGTATCCAGCATAAACTGTGCCAACGCGCGATGCAGACGCGCAACATCACCGCTCATTACCGCAAAGCGGGAGCCGGTGAGCTTCACTGCCATCTCGAAGTCGAGGCCACCAAGGTGTGTGCCCAGGTCTACGTGGTCTTTAACTTCAAAGTCAAAAGTACGCGGCTGGCCCCAGCGGCGAACTTCTACATTATCGTCTTCACTCTCGCCTTCGGGCACTGAGGCATCCGGCAAGTTGGGAATCGCAGACAAGATTGCATCCAGCTCTCCCTGCAATTCTGTCAGTGCATGTTTGGCATCTTGCAACTCACCACCGAGGGACTCCACTTCTTTCAAAAGCGGGGCAATATCTTCACCATTCGCCTTGGCACGGCCGATATTTTTCGACTTGCTATTGCGCTCGTTTTGCAAACTCTCGGTGCGCACCTGCAATTCTTTGCGGCGTTCTTCAAGGGCTTCAAGTTTGGCAGTATCCAGTTCTACACCGCGCTTTTTCAGGGCAGCGGCCACCTGGTCCATATCCGTGCGAATCAGTTTGGGATCGAGCATCGTTTCCAGTTCGCCTGTTATCAGGCTCCTACAACAAAGAAGTTAAATTAAAAATACCGTGTCGCCAAAGCGACAGCAGCAGCGGTAGCCAACAAACAACCAACAAGGCTGCCGACAATATAGCCAAGGGCCACCAGCGGCTGGCCATTGTGCCACAGTATCAGGCTTTCGAGGGAGAAAGTGGAAAAGGTTGTCAGTGCGCCAAACATACCGGTCATCAACAGTAGACGCCATTCCTCCCCCAACATGGCGCGGTGAGCGATCAGTACATAAACAATACCGATCAAAAAAGAGCCTGTTAAATTGACAATGATGGTTCCTAGCGGAAACCGACCCTCAAATACCGGAAAGCTCCAGATACTCACCAGGTGGCGAAGAACCGCCCCAAGTGCGCCGCCCAGGGCGACTGCCAGCCACTGCATTTAGCTGTTTCCTTTCTATCTATTTAGAGTTTCTGTAACGCTGCCTGCCACTCTCGCGATTTAGTCGGCGCAGAGTCTGCAATTTCTCTGAAATTTTTAACTCCAGCCCTCGGGGAACCGGCTGGTAGTACTCGCGCTCAGCAATCTCTTCGGGGAAGTAATTCTCTCCCGCAGCAAAAGCATCGGGTTCGTCGTGGGCGTAGCGATACTCCGCACCGTGGGACAAGCTTTTTGCCAGTTTGGTAGGGGCATTGCGCAAATGCACTGGCACTTCATAACTGGGCTCGCGACGAACATCCGCCACGGCACGATTGTAAGCGGAGTAAACCGCATTGCTTTTTGCCGCAACCGCCAGGTAAGTAATGGCTTGGGCAATTGCCAGCTCGCCCTCGGGACTCCCCAGACGCTCCTGCACATCCCAGGCATTCAGCGACAACTGCAAAGCCCTCGGGTCCGCATTGCCGATATCTTCACTGGCCATGCGCACGACACGGCGAGCGATATATAACGGGTCGCAGCCTCCATCCAGCATCCGCACAAACCAGTAGAGCGCCGCATCCGGGTCAGACCCCCGCACTGATTTATGCATGGCGGAAATTTGATCGTAAAAATAATCGCCGCCTTTATCAAAACGGCGAACATCGGCACTGAGCACCTCGGCGAGCACGTCTTCATCGACAATCAGTCGCCCGGCCTCCTCTTTGGCCAGATCGCAGGCCACTTCCAGCAAGTTCAAAGCACTGCGGGCATCCCCATCGGCAGCCCGGGCAATCTTACCCAACACTTCTTCGGGAATGTTGACGCTCCGCTCGCGCAATTGCTGGTCGGTTTGCAGGGCGTAGCGCAGCAACCCCAACAACTCCTCTTCGGGAATACTGCGCAAAAGATAGACCCGACACCGGGAAAGGAGCGCATTGTTCAACTCAAAAGCCGGGTTCTCCGTGGTCGCTCCGACAAAAGTCACAGTGCCCTCCTCCACGTAGGGAAGGAAGGCATCTTGCTGAGCCTTATTAAATCGATGCACTTCATCGACAAATAAAATAGTGTGGCGGCCCGACTGTATCCGGTGCTGTTCAGCTTCGGCCACCGCCTGGCGAATATCTTTCACTCCGGCGAGTACCGCAGACAGTGTGGCAAATCGAGCATCGCACTCTTCAGCTAGCAACCGCGCAAAAGTGGTTTTGCCCACACCGGGTGGGCCCCACAAAATCATTGAGTGCAGTTGGCCGCGCTCTACAGCCTCCCGCAGAGGTTTGCCCTCCCCCAATAAATGCGACTGGCCCACATAGTGGGCCAGGGAATTCGGCCGCATACGGGCCGCGAGGGGTTGGTGGGTTTTGGGAGTATCGAACAGATCACTCATCTTTAATAATGTCAGTACCGGCCGGGGGCTTAAAATCAAATATAGAAGCGGATAATTTTGGGTTCGCCTCCATACCACTGAACTGAATTTCAGTGGTTTGTCCCATACCATCGCGCACGGTCATTGCCGACGGCAAGCCATTTTTGGCAAATCGAATTTCCATGGCTTTAAAAGGGGCCGAGGGGTTCTTGGGGGTCAGGTGATAAACCCCTTCTTTCTGGCTCACATTAAACGAGCCCCGTATTTCCTCTACTTTGCCCCCCAGCAATAGGGCTGGGGTATCCTTAATACGGGCATCCACTGGGCGAACTGTCACCTGCTCCAGATCCGGATCGTACAGCCAGAGTGTCTTGTTGTTTGTCACCAGTAACTGGGGATAAGGCTCACCGGTTTTCCAGCGCAATTTGCCCGGGCGCTGCACAGAGAAGCTACCATTGCTCTTTTGTGTGACCTCGCCACGCTCGTCGATCAATGTCTGTTTGAAATTACCCGAAATCGCTTCCAACGGCTTGAGTAAATCGCTCAGGTCATCGGTGGCATCAGCCCAGGCCGCGCTGGCGGTAACACTGATTGAAAGCAGCAGACCCTGCAGAATTCTTTTCATAGTGGAGTCCCAACGTATTGATTTCCTTAAAGATTAACCCCGACTAAGTGAACAGTGGCTTAACCCGCCACTGCTCCAAGGGCCAAACTCTTATCAGGCTGGCGGCGGTGCCAGCACCTCTCGATTGCCGTTGTGGCCCGCCGCAGATATCACCCCGGCAGCCTCCATGGCGTCAATAATTCGAGCCGCGCGATTGTAACCAATCCGCAGCTGACGCTGCACAGAGGAAATTGACGCCTTGCGGGATTTAGTGACGAAAGCTACAGCTTCGTCGTAGAGCGCATCGGCTTCAGGGTCTTCATCCTCACCGCCTTCAGACTGTAATCCAGGCACGGGAATACTGTTATTACTATCGTCGACAATACCATCGATATAATCAGGCTCACCGCGACGGCCCCAATCCGCGACAACTTTATGCACTTCGTGATCGTCGACAAAAGCGCCGTGGACACGAACAGGAACACCACTTCCAGGCGGTAAGTACAACATGTCACCATGACCGAGCAGCTGCTCCGCACCGCCCTGGTCGAGGATTGTGCGGGAGTCCACCTTGGACGAAACCTGGAAGCCGATTCGAGTAGGTACGTTGGCTTTAATCAAGCCGGTAATAACATCCACCGACGGACGCTGGGTTGCAAGCAGTAAGTGGATGCCAGCTGCACGGGCTTTTTGTGCGATTCGCGCGATCAGCTGTTCGACCTTTTTACCGACAATCATCATCATGTCGGCAAATTCATCAATCACGACAACGATGGCAGGCAACGCTTTCAGGGCCGGTGCGGTTTGTTCATCTTCCGGCACGCTGGAGGCGGGATCTGGCTGCCAGATAGGATCGATCAGCGGCTCCCCCGCCTCTTCCGCTTCTTTCACTTTGCGGTTAAAGCCTGCGAGGTTTCTCACCCCCATTGCCGCCATCAACTTGTAGCGGCGCTCCATTTCTCCAACACACCAACGCAAACCATTGGCGGCATCGTTCATATCGGTGATGACCGGGGTCAACAAATGCGGAATGCCCTCGTACACCGAGAGCTCCAGCATTTTTGGGTCCACCAGAATCAGGCGGACCTCATCGGGCGTGGATTTGTACAGCAGGCTCAACAACATAACGTTGATACCCACGGATTTACCCGAACCGGTGGTACCCGCTACCAGCAAGTGAGGCATCTTGGCCAGATCGGCCACCACCGGCTGACCGGAAATATCGTGACCGAGCGCCAGAGTCAGCGGCGATTTGGCATTATCGTAAACATCTGCCGACAACACTTCACTGAGGCGCACCATCTGTCGATTTTCGTTAGGGATTTCAATACCCACTACCGATTTGCCTGGGATTACCTCGACCACACGCACACTGATCACCGCCAGTGAGCGCGCCAGGTCTTTAGCCAGATTGGAAATCTTGCTCACCTTTACACCGGGAGCAGGCTGAATTTCAAAGCGGGTTACTACCGGTCCCGGCAGAACAGAGACCACTTCGGCAACAACGCCGAAGTCTTTCAGCTTAAGTTCCAGCAGGCGCGACAGCGCTTCCAGGGATTCCCGGGAGAAACCGGCCTTCTTGTTTTGATCTGCTGGATCGAGAAGACCCAGCGGCGGCAGGGTTCCAGTAACCGGGCCACTCTTGAAAAGCTCTCGCTGTTTTTCCTTTGCTGCCCGCGGACTCTGCTTCGGCTTGGGGGCAGTCGGCTCGATCTTCGGGGGAATTCGTTTGGCAACTCGCTGTTTCTCTTCCTCCACAGCCGCCTTGCGCACGACTATCGCCTCTCTGGCCACCCTCCGCTCATTGCGCTTTTGACGCCAGCGTTGATAGAAGCTGCCCAGCAAGGCAAAAAAGCCGAGCACATTCTTGCCGATTGCCTCTGCCAATTTGAGCCACGACAAACCTGTAAAAACAGTGACACCGATAGCAAATATCGCAAGCAGTAAAATGGTTGCCCCTACATAGCCGAGGCTAGAACCCAGGGCAGACGCCATCGCGCTGCCGATGATGCCCCCGTTGGTAAACGGCAAAGGATTTTCTGCGGGATCAAAACAAAGAGTCGCCATTGCAGCCCCGCTGACAAGAACAAGCAGCAAGCCAAATACTCTCAAAGCAAATAGCGGCAAATGGAAGCGGGCATTGCGATCGCGAAGAATGTGATAGGCCCGCAGACCAATCAGCAAGGGGAACAGGTAAGCCATCCATCCGAGCAAAGACAAACACACATCTGCCAGCCAAGCACCGGCTGGCCCAATGGCATTGTGCACTTGTTGGGTACTGCCAGTTTGCGACCAGCCCGGATCTTCTGCGCTAAAGCTTAACAGGCTAATGGCGAGCAACAGGGCACCAGCCAGCAAACTGATCAGGGCCCCCTCGCGAACGAGTCGGGCGATCAATGAGTCTGGCAATGCATTGCTCTCTGCAGGGCTTTTTTCAGTTGCGCTTTCGGCCTTCAATGGCTTACCTCAATAATGCTGTACTTTTTATGTCCACATGAACTTGGCGGTGTCTACCTGGGACCTGAATCCCCATGCCGCCTGACAAAATTCTGTATTGCTTACAGAAGAAAGCAAATCAATCAGGCTATTTTACAACCTACGCTTTCAGATTGCGCCTTACGATCCCTGACACCAAGTAGTTTTTTGTTGTTTGGCGGCAGTATCGGAAAACCTGGAGCGATTCCTAGCCAGTATTCTCTTCTAAATTTATCGGTTTGTACGTGCGATAGATGCAATTTGGAATCATCATCGAGATATCCTGCCCTGAATCCTCCCAGCAAACCTCATCAATAATCGCCTGGGTAACTCTCTCGCGGAGGTAACTATTCAGAATTTCCAATTTGTATTGATCCCCGCCCAACTCTGTTTTTAATTTGTCTTGAGTACTGTCCCGGTAATAGGTTCTGGATACCCGCTCTGCTTGCGAAAAGCCTGCATCACTGAGCAATTGTAACAACTGGTCTTCCCGCAAAAAGAACCGATCCAAGAGCAACGATTCACGGTGTGTCAGCGCTGACAATTTTCGCTTTTGGGCACACAATAAATCTTGGACCCCGGCAGACGCCGGCATCAAGTCCCAAACCAACAGCGGACCTCCCGGCTTCAAAACCCGATAACACTCCTGGAGAACCAGGGGCTGATCTTTATAAGGCACTTCGTGCAGGCCCATTCTGATTGCCACAGCATCAAATAATTCACTGGGATATGGCAAGTTTCTTCCATCACCAATAGTGATATCGGCAGCTAGCAATTGAATATTTGGGTCAAGGTTTTCAAGCTGCGAAGGGTGGGAATCGCACAAACTACATTGAATAATAACCCCATGAGCTTTGGCAAACTTAAGCAGGTAGCTACTCAGGACTCCCCTGCCACACATCAAGTCGAGAACTCGACAACCATTGCTGAGGCCCAGCGCCATAGCAAACTTCTCGAGTTCTTCTGGCTCACCCGCGCAAGTAACCGCCCCACCTCCTGTATCACCATATCCATCAGAGACAATTTCACAGCGTATTTGCAAGTTGAGCGCGGTAAATAGATCCAGCAGTTGAGGTGGGCCATGTAAGCTTGCCCGGTGATCGCCATCGGGCTCCAGATCAATGGAAAAACGCAACGAATAACTATCGTCGATAATTTCGGCTACGAAAGCCTGGGCCTCCTCACTAAGGGTCAGAAAAGTTTTAGGATGCCCCAACTGCTCTCGCTTCAGGTTTAAGGGTATGAACTTTCTTTTGTAGCGCATAACGATCCTCAACCCACCGGGGTTTGGGCACTTACTCGAAGTCACTGGCCTCTGTGACGCTCACACACTCAATACATCTAACAATCCGTAATTCTAATTTGTGACACCCCATTCTCCCCCTAGCAAAGCCAGCAGCAGTTGCCCCAGATTGGAACTTTTTTACATTTTTCCAGCTCTTACGGCCAGCTTTGGCGCAAACTCCGATTTGAGCCAAACCTCTAGCAAGGTCAAAGAGAGTTGAATAGGTACGATCAATCAAACAAATTAAGGCAAACTATTTCGCCGAATGGTAAATATCGCCTATTATATCGCCCAATTTAATAGTCTCGCCTGATCAAAAAATGGACGGGCATATGGACTCCCAGCCCATTGGGTAAACTTCGCAAATTGAGAGTTTTAAAGAGTACTTCATGAGCAATAACCATCATCGACTGATCATCCTCGGCTCAGGCCCTGCCGGCTACACCGCGGCTATCTACGCTGCACGGGCAAACCTGAACCCGGTTGTTATCACTGGTATGCAACAGGGTGGGCAGCTGACCACCACCACTGAAGTCGAGAACTGGCCGGGTGGTATTCCGGAGCTTCAAGGTCCGGACCTGATGGTGCAAATGCAGCAGCACGCAGAGCGCTTCGAGACAGAAATCATCTTCGATCACATCGAATCGGTTGACCTGAAACAGCGCCCTTTCACCTTGAAAGGCAACGAAACTTACACCTGTGACTCGCTGATTATCGCCACTGGTGCCTCAGCTCAGTACCTGGGCCTACCTTCTGAGGAAGCCTTCCAGGGGCGCGGTGTCAGCGCCTGTGCGACCTGTGACGGATTCTTCTATCGCGACCAGAAAGTTGCTGTTGTCGGTGGTGGCAACACCGCCGTAGAAGAGGCCCTGTACCTCTCCAATATCGCCAGTGAAGTGACCCTGATTCACCGCCGCGACGAGCTTCGCGCAGAAAAAATCCTTCAGGACCGCCTGATGGATAAAGTGGAAAACGGCAATATCAATGTCTGCTGGCACAACACCCTGGACGAAGTGCTCGGTGACGACAACGGTGTAACTGGGCTGCGCCTGCGCAACACCCAGGACGACACCACTTCAGAGCTGGACGTTTCCGGTGTGTTTATTGCTATCGGTCACAAACCGAATACCGGCATCTTTGAAGGCCAGCTTGAAATGAATGGTGGTTACCTCATTGTGGAGAGCGGCCTGAACGGCAATGCCACCCAGACTTCTGTTCCCGGTGTATTTGCCGCAGGTGACGTATCCGACCATATTTACCGCCAGGCGGTAACTTCTGCGGGTACCGGCTGTATGGCCGCCCTGGACGCCGAGCGCTTCCTCGACGCCGAGAAGTAAGTCAAATCCCCGGGCAGAGCTTTCTGCCCGGTATCCCCCTCTACCGACAGGAGTCAGATCGTGGCAGGGAACACCCAAAGCCGCCTGATGTGGCTCGACCACACCGTTGTAGACTTTCCCCCAACTGAATTCGCACTGGATGACCCCAATGGCTTGCTGGCAGCCGGAGGTGATCTGACTCCCGAGTGGCTGGTTGAAGCCTATCAAAGAGGGGTCTTCCCCTGGTATTCAGATGACCAGCCAATCTTGTGGTGGAGCCCCTCCCCTCGCTGCGTGGTTATCCCGCATAACTTTCGTATTGGCCGCACTTTGCGCAAAGTATTGCGCCGAGGAACCTTTTCGGTCACCTTCGACCAAGCCTTTGCCGAGGTAATTGAGGCCTGCCGTGCCCCCCGGGCGGATGAAACCGGCACATGGATCACCGATGAGATGTGCGACGCCTATATCGACATGCACCATCAGGGGTTTGCCCACTCAGTGGAGGTTTGGCGCGACGGTCAACTCGTTGGCGGACTCTATGGTATTGCGCTGGGGCGAGTGTTCTTTGGGGAGTCGATGTTTCACCGGGAGACAGCCGCTTCAAAAGTCGCTTTTGTCCACCTCGTTCGGCAATTAGAATTGTGGGGCTGCCCACTGATCGACTGCCAGGTGAGCAATCCTCATCTCAGCAGCCTTGGGGCAGTGGAAATGTGTCGTAAGGATTTCGAACAACTGCTGGCAGACGGCGTTAAGCAGCCGCCTTTCCCGCAGCCCTGGAAGCTTTCGTGGACTTATGGGTAAATACTCTCAGCTGGATTCAGTGCGCCTACTGGCCACCCTGCCCCACCCCTGCGGTTACCTGCCGGATCGGGAGGCAACAACGGTGTTTGTCGATCCACAAACAGAAGTGGATCAGCGTCTGTACAACCGCCTGTCAGAGCTGGGATTCCGGCGCAGTGGTGCCTACCTCTATCGCCCCCAGTGCGCGACCTGTCGCGCCTGTATACCGGCTCGCGTACCTGTGAGCCTGTTTGTCCCCGACCGCAACCAGAGACGCTGCTGGAAGCGCAACAAGGACCTGGACATATTCCATATCGAGTCCATCGATACAGATGAGCATTACGAACTCTACGCCCGCTATATCGAGCAGCGCCACGCCGATGGGGAGATGTACCCGCCCAGCCGGGAACAATACCGCAGCTTCCTGAGTCAGGCTTGGGGGTCTACTCGCTATATTGAGCTGAGAGCCCGCGGCAAGTTGGTGGCAGTGGCTGTAACAGATATCCTGACTGCCGGGTTATCGGCGATCTATACTTTCTTCGATCCCGATGAGGACAAACGGAGCCTGGGCAGTTACTGCATCCTCTACCAGATCGAATGGGCCCGGCGCTTGGGACTACCTAATCTCTACCTGGGGTACTGGATTGAGAAGTGCCACAAAATGGCCTATAAAAGCCAATTTCGCCCCATCGAAATGTTAAAAGAAAACCGCTGGAGCCTTAAATCGCTCTAGTTCAACACACTCTCCCTTTGCTCTATCTTGCCTTTTCGTGCAAAATGCTCGCCCGTCAAGCCGCGGCTAGGCCAAAGAGCCTCCGGGGTAAAGGTCTGATCAAGTTATTGTAAGGTTGCTGCCGCATGGCAAAAGACGATTATATTGAAATGGAAGGCGAGGTGATCGACACCCTGCCGAACACCACTTTCCGCGTAAAACTGGAAAACGGACACGTGGTAATTGCGCATATCTCTGGAAAGATGCGTAAAAACTACATTCGCATTCTCACCGGCGACAAGGTGAAAGTGGAGCTGACTCCATACGACCTGAGCAAGGGCCGCATTACGTACCGCGCGCGCTAATTCGCTCAGAGGCCAAATTCCGCAAGGCAATTTGACCTGAAATAAAAAAGCCACCTCTCGGTGGCTTTTTTATTACTTGGCTGAAGCTAATTTACTTTAGGCGGGCACCGCCGTTTTAATCGCAAGCTCATCATCTTCAATGGTGACGCAAACACGCCCACCCTCTTCTGCCAACTCACCAAAGAGCACGGCTTCTGCCAGAGGCTTGCGCAGCTTATCGCGAATCAGACGGGACATAGGCCTCGCACCCATCTTCTCGTCATAACCCCGTACCGCCAGCCACTCTCGAGCTTCGTCATCAACAACCAGTGTCACCTTGGAGTCATCCAACTGGGCCTGCAACTCAACGATAAACTTATCCACCACCGTCTTCACGACATCCAGAGGCAGAGAGCGGAATTGAATAATATTATCGAGGCGATTGCGGAACTCCGGGGTAAACATCTTCTTGATCTCCTCCATTCCATCGGTGGAGTGATCTTGATGGGAGAACCCGATTGAACGACGGCTCATCACCTCAGCGCCCGCATTGGTAGTCATAATCAGAATAACATTGCGGAAATCCGCTTTGCGGCCGTTGTTATCAGTTAGGGTGCCGTGATCCATCACCTGCAAAAGCAGATTGAATACTTCGGGGTGTGCTTTCTCAATTTCATCGAGCAGCACAACACTGTGGGGGTGCTTGGTAACCGAGTCTGTCAGTAAACCACCCTGGTCAAAACCTACATACCCAGGGGGCGCGCCGATCAGGCGGGAAACCGTATGGCGCTCCATATACTCAGACATATCGAAACGAATCAGCTCGATACCCATCACCTTCGCCAACTGGCGGCAGAGTTCTGTCTTGCCGACTCCGGTGGGCCCCGAAAACAGGAAGGAGCCGATGGGCTTCTCTTCAGAACCCAGGCCGGCGCGACTCAGCTTAATCGCCGTGCCCAGGGCATCAATCGCGCTGTCCTGCCCAAACACCACCATTTTGAGATTGTCATCCAGGCGTGATAACTGCTCCTTGTCAGAAGCAGACACGCTCTTGGCAGGTATTCTCGCCATCTTGGCGATAACCATCTCAATTTCACAGACCCCAATAACCTCTTTGCGGTCCTCTTCAGGCAGCAAAGATTGGTAGGCTCCCGCCTCATCGATTACATCAATGGCCTTATCTGGGAGGAATCGCTCGGTGATGTGACGACTGGATAGCTGCGCAGCAGCATCCAAAGCTCCATCGGTAAAGCGGACCTTGTGGTGATCCTCAAAGCAGCTTCTGAGCCCCTGCAATATTTGCACGGTCTCTTCCACTGAGGGCTCACTGACATCGATCTTTTGAAAACGGCGCGACAGCGCGCGATCTTTTTCAAAGATACCGCGATATTCAGTAAAAGTAGTGGAGCCTATGCAGCGCAATTGACCGCTGGAAAGTAGCGGCTTAAGCAGGTTGGAGGCATCCATGACGCCTCCTGAAGCGGCGCCGGCCCCGATGATGGTGTGGATCTCATCAATAAACAGTACGGCGTGCTCACGCTTCTTGAGCTCCGCCAGCAGCGCCTTAAAGCGCTTCTCAAAATCACCGCGATACTTGGTCCCCGCCAGCAGGGAGCCGAGATCCAGAGAGTAAATAGTGCTCTCTTTCAAAGGTTCGGGGATATCCTCATCGACAATACGCCGTGCCAAGCCCTCAGCAATTGCCGTCTTGCCGACACCGGACTCACCCACCAACAGTGGATTGTTCTTGCGGCGACGAGCGAGAACCTGCGTGACACGCTCCACCTCAGGTGCACGCCCCACAAGCGGATCAATACGACCAAGAATTGCCTCTTGATTGAGGTTGGTGGCATAGCTTTCCAGGGGGTCGGAACCACCTGGCTCAGCGCCCCCACTAATTTCCTCATCTACCTGCTCAGGTGCAGTATCGGAACCGTGATGGTGATTATTACCACTGGAGCCAACGCGGGAAATTCCGTGGGTGATGTAGTTAACTACGTCTATCCGGGCAACACTCTGCTGCTTCAAGTAGTAAACAGCCTGGCTCTCCTGCTCACAGAAAATGGCGACCAGGACATTAGCCCCTGTAACTTCCTTTTTACCGGATGACTGGACATGGAATACGGCCCTCTGCAGGACCCTCTGAAAACCCAATGTCGGCTGGGTTTCTCGATCTGTATCGGCCTCCGGGATCAACGGTGTTGTGGAGTCCACAAACTCCAGGAGTTCACGGCGCAATGCACTTAAATCCGCCCCGCACGCATGTAGAACATCTGCTGCGGATTCGTTATCCAAGAGCGCCAGCAATAGGTGCTCAACGGTCATGAATTCATGCCGTTTCGCTCGAGCACCTTTGAACGCTAGATTAAGCGTTACCTCTAAGTCCTTGCTGAGCATCTAAACCTCAAACCCTAATCGCCAATATTTCCCGCCGACTCCGCTGGTAGGCGCGCACCCTTCGCCGGCGTTTATATCCTGGCTGATTCCCTTCAGGTGACGGGACCCTTTGTTCAAAGCAGTTTTTGTCAGAATCAATCCTCTTTGCTTTCGTCCGCTTCAATTTCACATAACAGGGGATGCTCATTCTCTTGAGCGAACTGATTGACCTGTGCGGCCTTTGTCTCCGCTATATCCCGAGTATAGACACCACACACTGCTTTTCCCCGTGTGTGAACCTGCAACATTAACTGTGTGGCGCGCTCCCGGTTTACTGAAAAAAACAACTCCAAAGTCTCAACAACAAAATCCATGGGGGTGTAGTCATCATTGAGCATAACGACTTTATACATCGGCGGCCGCTTCAGCTGCGGCGGCGCCTCCTCAAGGGCCAACCCACCATCGAAATCATCGAAGTACGGGTTGTCTCCATCGGAGTCACTGGAGCTTAGTTTAATGATTCGCGAAGTACTCATAACAATTATCAATGAATTCTATCGAGCCTGAAAATTGCACCCAATGCAACCTTCAATGACGTGACATTGTAACCTTATTTGACCTTTGACACAGCGGTCAGCGGGGAACCTTGACAATCCCCCAGCTGTTGACTACAAGAGGTAGTGACCGCTACATCAAACGTTAGTCGCAGATAGGATCGCAGCCGACTAACCAGCAGGTCAAATAAATATAAAAACTCTGTAAGGTGGCCAGGGGCCACTCAGGCAATTAGAGGGAATCGTTATGCCTACCGGTACTGTAAAGTGGTTCAACAACGCTAAGGGATATGGGTTTATTCTTGCAGATGAGGGAGGGGAGGATCTGTTCGCGCACTATTCCGCAATTCAGATGGAAGGCTACCGAACCCTGAAGGCCGGCCAGCAAGTCACCTTCGATATTATTCGAGGAGACAAGGGCTACCACGCTGCAAATATCTCCGCATTGACCTCCGAAACCACTTCACCCAACACTTCGAGCAAAAGCGAATCTGATGCAGTACACACAGAAAAGTCGCGGGAGAAGGAAGCGGAAGCTGTCGGCTAAGCGAGTCCAGCAAACAGACAATAAAAAAGCCCTTCACCAATGTGAAGGGCTTTTTTCATGGGACTCGGGCCAACTTAAAGCCAGCCCAGCCTCACGGATGTAGCTTAAGCCATGTGCTTGATAACTTCGTCACCAAACGCAGAACAGGACTTCAGCTCAGCACCGTCCATCAGACGCTCGAAATCGTAGGTTACAGTTTTGGCTTCGATAGCACCTTCCATACCCTTGATTACCAGGTCAGCAGCTTCGTTCCAGCCCAGGTGACGCAGCATCATCTCAGCGGAAAGAATTAGGGAGCCCGGGTTAACCTTGTCCTGGCCAGCGTACTTAGGCGCAGTACCGTGGGTTGCTTCGAACAGGGCAACGTCGTCGGACAGGTTTGCGCCCGGAGCGATACCGATACCACCAACCTGTGCAGCCAGTGCGTCAGACAGGTAGTCGCCGTTCAGGTTCAGGGTAGCAATTACGTCGTACTCAGCCGGACGCAGCAGGATCTGCTGCAGCATAGCGTCAGCAATTACGTCCTTAACAACGATTTCCTTACCAGTCTTCGGGTTCTTGAAGCTGTGCCAGGGGCCGCCGTCCAGCGGCTGAGCGCCAAACTCGTCGCGAGCCAGCTCGTAACCCCAATCAGCGAAGGCACCTTCGGTGAACTTCATGATGTTACCTTTGTGTACCAGGGTTACAGAATCGCGATCCTGGTCCACAGCGTACTGGATGGCCTTGCGCACGAGACGCTTGGTACCTTCTGCAGAAACCGGCTTAACACCGATACCACAGTTCTCAGGGAAACGGATCTTCTTAACACCCATCTCGTCCTGCAGGAACTTGATAACTTTCTTAGCTTCGTCAGTGTCAGCTTTCCACTCGATACCAGCGTAGATATCTTCGGAGTTTTCACGGAAGATAACCATGTCTACCTTGTTCGGCTCTTTAACCGGAGAAGGTACACCGCTGAACCAGCGCACCGGGCGCTGACATACGTACAGATCCAGCTCCTGACGCAGGGCTACGTTCAGGGAACGGAAGCCGCCGCCTACTGGAGTGGTCAGGGGGCCTTTGATGCTAACAACGTAGTCTTTGATCGCTTCCAGAGTTTCAGCCGGGAACCAGTCGCCAGCGTAAGTCTCTGCCGCTTTCTCACCGCAGTAGATTTCCATCCACTCGATTTTCTTTTCGCCGCCGAAAGCTTTTTCTACAGACGCGTCGATCACCTTGCGCATTACCGGAGTGATATCCACACCGATGCCGTCACCCTCGATGAAAGGAATAACCGGGCGATTCGGAACATTCAGCGAACCGTCGGAATTGACTGTAACTTTTTCGCCGTCTGCCGGCACTTGGATATGACCCATATTGCGTAAACTCCCAAAATTCTATGACTTTTTAGGTCCAGCGTTGCTTGCACCGCTCCCCCGGGACCTTAGGGCGGGGATGAAAAACGGCGGGATTATAGCAGCCTCGGCTAATTTTTGTAGTTGGATTACAATACTCAATTTTTCTTATGGCAAAGATTATTCTCCTCAACAAGCCTTTTGGCGTATTAAGCCAATTTACAGATGATCAGGGTCGCGCCACTTTGGCTAACTTTATCCAGCACAAGGGATTCTATGCGGCGGGCCGTCTGGACTACGATTCTGAAGGATTACTACTACTGACTGATGATGGAGCGCTACAACATCAAATCAGTCACCCCAAGCGGAAAATGCCCAAAACCTATTGGGCCCAGGTGGAGGGTGAAATTACTGATGATGCCCTTTATATGCTCAGGCAAGGGGTCGACCTGAAGGATGGCCGAACCGCACCTGCCAAGGCCAAGCGCCTGCCTGATATGGAGCCCTGGCCCCGCACGCCGCCAATTCGCGAACGCAAATCGATCCCAACCAGCTGGCTGGAGCTGACTATCTCTGAGGGGCGGAATCGCCAGGTAAGGCGGATGACTGCGGCGGTAGGCTTCCCTACCCTGCGGCTAATCCGGGTGGCGATAGGCAGCTGGAAGCTCGACTCATTAAAGCCTGGCGAGTATCGAACGGAGGAGGTTTTTAGCGCTCCCAAGCCCCGAACAAAGCCGGCAAACAACCGCAATCGACCGCGCCGAAAGCGATAATCTATAACGGAAGATCAAAGCGGTCTTGGTCAAATGGGGCGTTCGCAGGTAAAATTCGCCCCCCTTTCATACCAGTGAAGTAGTGACTGTCCTTCTTATGCCTGATTCCACCCACAACAAACAGCCAAAGCGCGTCATCGTCGGTATGTCCGGCGGTGTGGATTCCTCTGTAGCCGCACACCTGCTGATCCAGCAGGGCTATCAAGTGGAAGGCCTGTTTATGAAAAACTGGGATGAAGACGACGGCACAGAATACTGCACCGCCAAGGCGGACCTGGCGGATGCCCAGGCAGTTTGTAAGAAGTTGGGCATCAAGTTGCACACCGCCAATTTTGCTGCCGAGTACTGGGATCACGTATTCGAGTACTTCCTGGCAGAGTATAAAGCCGGGCGCACTCCCAACCCGGACATCCTGTGTAACCGGGAAATCAAATTTAAGGTCTTTCTTGAGTACGCCGAAGTGCTGGGTGCCGATGCAATAGCCACCGGGCACTATACCCGTCGCCGCGATATCGATGGCCGCACCTATTTATTGAAGGGCCTCGACGGCAACAAAGACCAGAGCTACTTCCTGCACGCGGTGGGGGAAGCCGAATTTGCCCGCTCGCTCTTTCCTTTAGGAGAGTTGGAGAAGCCCGAGGTTCGCCGTATAGCTGAAGAAAACGGCTTTATCACCCACAACAAGAAAGACAGCACCGGCATCTGCTTTATCGGCGAGCGCCGCTTCAAGGATTTCCTCGAGCAGTACCTGCCCGCCCAGCCCGGCGATATGGAAACCCCAGAGGGTGAAGTCATGGGGCGCCACGCGGGCCTGATGTACCACACCATTGGCCAGCGCCAGGGGCTCGGTATTGGTGGCGTCAAAGGTGCAGGCGAACAGCCCTGGTATGTTGTCGGAAAAAACCTGGAGCGCAATGTATTGATTGTGGCCCAGGGTGCACACCACCCCCTGCTTTATGCAACGGGGCTGGAAGCAACACAAACCCACTGGATTAATGGCGCAGCACCGGACAAAACTTTCCGCTGCCAGGCCAAGACCCGCTATCGCCAACCAGATCAGGATTGCACCGTGCACCTGCAGGACAATGGCGATTTGGTTGTAGAGTTCGACGAGCCACAACGCGCAATCACACCGGGACAATCTCTGGTACTGTACGATGGAGAAACCTGTCTAGGTGGTGCGGTGATCGAGAAAGCCACGGGAGTTGGCGCCGCAGTACCGGAAAAATACAAGAAAGATTAAGGAGTAATTTTGAATAACTGGCGGGATCAGGCACTGGCACTGGCAGGAATATTCCAATCCGCAACACTGGTGGAGCGCCTGGCCAAAACAGGCTCTGCACCGCAGGAACAGCTGGAAACCGGGGTATATAGCCTCTTCCAACTAAACCCTGATCGCACTGAAGATATATTCGCCGGTGCAGACAAGCTGCTGCCCGGCTTAAAAGTATCGCAGCAAATACTAAAGACCCGGCAACACCCGGAATATACCGACGGTCTGCGCTACGCCCTCTCGGTGATCTACCTGCAGCGACAACTCAGTAAGAATAATGACCTGCTATCAATCATTGGCAGCCGATTGGATAAGGCCAAGACTCAAGCAGAGCACTTCGAGCTGACTCACGAGAATGTATTTTCCAACCTCGCCAGCATCTACAGCGATACGCTAGGTACCTTCCGCTTCCGGATTCAAGTACTGGGTGACTTCAATTACCTGCAACAGCAGCGTATCGCCAATCAAATTCGCTCCATGCTATTTGCCGGCATCCGCTCGGCAACTCTATGGCGACAGCTGGGTGGGCGTCGCCTGCACCTTCTGTTCCAGCGCAAAAAGCTTTTGAATGCGACCAACGAATTGATCGCACATATCGAATCTATAGAACACTAATCCCGGAGATTTACTATGACAGTTGAGCTTTCCGCCCTCACAGCGGTATCCCCTATTGATGGTCGCTACGAGAGCAAGACTGCCCCCCTGCGTGAAATTTTCAGTGAATACGGCCTGATCCGCGCCCGCGTTGAAGTGGAAGTACGCTGGCTGCAAAAACTTTCCGCACATAAAGAGATCGCCGAAGTTGAGCAGTTCGACGAAGCTGCCAACAAGCTGCTCGACAGCATTGTGGCCGACTTCTCCCTGGAAGATGCGGAGCGCATCAAGGAAATCGAGCGCACCACCAACCACGATGTAAAAGCGGTTGAATACTTCCTCAAGGATAAAATCAGCAGCAATGCCCAGCTGGCGAAAGTGAGTGAATTCGTACACTTTGCCTGCACCTCTGAGGACATCAATAACCTGTCCCACGCCCTGATGCTTCGCGCCGGCCGCGACAACGTCATGTTGCCTGCGATGGAAGCCCTGATTGACGCTATCGCAGGCCTGGCCCAGGAGTTTGCCGACGTCCCCATGCTGTCCCGTACTCACGGCCAGACTGCCAGCCCGTCTACTGTTGGTAAAGAACTTGCCAACGTGGCCGCGCGCCTGCGCCGCCAGGTAGCCCTGATTAAAGCGGTACCGTTGCTGGGTAAAATTAACGGTGCGGTAGGTAATTACAACGCTCACCTGTCTGCCTATCCCAATATTGATTGGGAGCAAAATGCTGAAGAATTCATTTCTTCTCTGGGCCTTAGCTGGAACCCCTACACCACCCAGATCGAGCCCCACGACTACATTGCTGAGCTGTTCGACGCTGTTGCCCGCTTTAACACCATCCTGATCGATTTTGACCGCGATGTATGGGGCTACATCTCCCTGGGTTACTTCAAGCAAAAAGTCGTAGCCGGTGAAGTTGGCTCCTCCACCATGCCGCACAAAGTTAACCCCATTGACTTCGAAAACTCCGAAGGCAACCTGGGTATCGCCAACGCCGTATTCCAGCACCTGGCCGCCAAACTTCCAGTATCCCGCTGGCAGCGCGACCTGACAGACTCCACCGTGCTGCGCAATATGGGGGTGGGTGCGGGCTACTCCGCCATTGCCTATGCCGCCACCATGAAAGGCCTGGGCAAACTGGAAATCAACCGCGAGCGCCTGGCGGAAGACCTGGATAATTCATGGGAAGTATTGGCAGAGCCGATCCAAACGGTTATGCGTCGCTACAACATTGAAGAGCCTTACGAAAAACTGAAGGCCCTTACCCGTGGCCAGGGCATCACCCGTGAAACCCTGAAAGTATTTATCGAAAACCTGGAGATTCCCGCAGAAGCCAAGAGCGATCTGCTGGAAATGACTCCGGCATCCTATATCGGTAATGCCGTGGAACAGGCTCGCAAAATTTAACCGAGCCCAGCTACCAGCCGCACCCAGTGCGGCTGGTCATCTTTTAAAAAATACTAAAGTACGCTGGATAGTTTCCGAACCTCAGAATATCCAGATACAAACCCCAGCCTTCTGACAGTGAGAGTTACCGTGGCCAGCCCCCTTACCCATCTTGGCGACATGCCCATCGAAGTTTTTATGCGTGACTACTGGCAACAGAAACCCCTGCTGATACGCAATGCTTTCGCCAACTTTGAATCACCCATCTCGGGTGAAGAGCTCGCTGGTATGGCCCTGGAGGAAGCGGTCGAGTCTCGCTTGGTATTGGAAAATGGTGAAAGCGGCCCCTGGGAGCTGCGCACCGGTCCATTCACTGAAGAGGATTTTCTCTCCCTCCCTAAAACCCACTGGACCCTGCTGGTACAAGCTGTCGATCAGTGGATGTCAGAAATTGCTGAACTAAAAGATTTCTTCCGCTTTATCCCCGACTGGCGGCTGGATGATGTGATGATCAGTTACGCCGCCGATAAGGGCAGCGTTGGCCCCCACTACGATCACTACGATGTGTTTCTTCTCCAGGCCGAAGGCAAGCGTTTGTGGCAACAAGGCCCCAAGGTGGATGAAAGCAATCCCCGCCTGGAAGGAACGCGCCTCAATATCCTGAAAGAATTCGAAGCAGAAAACAGCTGGGTACTAGAGCCCGGCGATATGCTTTACTTGCCGCCCCAATACAGCCATTGGGGAATAGCCGAAGGTGGGTGCACCACGATCTCTATTGGTTTCCGCGCGCCTTCCGCCGCGGCGATCCTCGAAGATCTCGCCGCTGAAATCGCTATGGATTTGCCGGACAGCCAGCGTTACACCGATGCCGGTGCTGAAGTGGCGAAAAACCCAGCGGAAATTGACCCCGCCTCTGTTGCCCGCCTGCAACAACAACTCGGCGAATGGCTGCAGCAGCCGGAGAAAATCGCCCAGTGGTTTGGTGCGGTTATGACCGAAGCAAAATACCCGGATACTGTCGCCCTGGATGCTGACGATGCTGCAGACTGGCGCGAACAAATGCCCCAGGGGGCACAACTGGTTTTAAATCCCGCTTCCCGCACCGCCTTTTGCCGCGAGCCAGCCACTTTGTTTGTTGATGGTGAAGCCTTCCCCTGCCCCCCGGCATTTGCCGAGCAGTTTGCTGAATCCCATGAAATATCCTGGGATGATATCGAAGCCTTCCCAGAAATAGCCGAAGATAGTGGCCTTCTCGATCAGCTGGTTGCACAGGGCACCTTGATCTACCCTCCTGAGGATTTCTGAAATGCCAATAGCTATACGCCTAGCGGATTGGGATACTGACCGGGGCGCAATTCGTTCAATACGCGAGGCCGTTTTTGTACAGGAACAGCAGGTACCTACGGACTTGGAATGGGATGATCAAGAGGAGACATCCCAGCACTTCCTCGTCTTCCGCGAAACAATCCCAGTTGCCACCGGGCGCCTCACCCAAGGCGGAAAAATTGGTCGTATGGCTGTACAGAAATCTTCACGCGGATGCGGCATCGGGGCCCAGCTATTGCAGGCCATCTGTGAGCGGGCGAAGGAACAAAACTTTCAGCAAGTCCATTTACATGCACAGCAACATGCTGAGGGATTTTACTTGCAGGCTGGGTTTGAGGTGGAAGGCGACGTGTTTTACGAAGCGGGAATTCCCCATATCAAAATGGTGCGCGGCCTGATTTGACCATTTTGAGGCCTGCCACCAGCAACCATATGGCAGGCCCAGCCCCATCTCAACTCTCTACTGGGGCATAGCGCTTCTCGACAAAGTGAGCCAAAGGCGCTATCCCCAACACATATACTATCCAGAGCCCAAGCCCCCAATAGGGATTGAGAAGGGTCAACAAGCACGCCAGGATACTGGTACACAACATCACCATGCTGACCACTAGTACACGGTGCGCGGATACGTTCGTTCGGTTCGCAGCGACACACCACATACCCGCAATTGCTATAGCGGCCACCGCATAGCTGGCTGACAATAAGACTACTGACCAAACCTGGTCTGGATACTCCCCCATCAAACTTGCTGGAAAGGGAATAAACGCCACCGCCCCCAATAGCAAAAAGTTAAAACTGGTAAAGGCAACCGATTTAAATTGATGGTCCGACATCAGATGATTGTGGGTAAGCCACAGCCGACAGAGAATCGCAAAGCTCAGGATCCAGGAAAAAAAATGGGGCAACTGCTGAAGAATATTGCTGTGGAAATCCTCGCCCGGCTTTATATCCTCCAGATCAGGAATCTGGATATTAAAAACCAACAGCGTCATAGCAATGGCAAAAACGCCATCACTGACGGCATTAATACGGCTAGCCAAGAAAGACTTTCGACGCATGGGCCACCATCGATTGCCAAGGTTGCATACTCATTAAAGCCCAGTCCCGAAGCAGGATCTCACCTCTAGTTTCAAGATGCCAACAGCGTTCACACCACTCACATCCCTTCCACCTGATAACGAGTCACGGAATGTTTCTATTGGGGAGATGAAATCATATGATAACGACTTTGTAAGTGTATTCTTTTAAATAAAGGGTCTATTGAAGCTCCTCAATACGGCACCGCCTAGCAAATAGCATTCAACTTCAACAGCCGTTGGCGATACTTTGATCAAACCTAGCTGCCCGATCGATTTCCATCCTGCTTACTATCAACTACTTGTGTTCGGGCTACGGCTCCTAATTGCTCTAAGATCTATCTAATGCGACTTGTTTCATATCCATTTAAAACCCTAGCGCTTTATCCCTATTGGTCGCTGCAATCATAAGCAGGAGCTGAGGAGTGAAGCCCAAGGCCGAGACGTGGCAATAGACACCGATAAAGAAAAGCCTATGGGGCAGAAACACTTCCGCTACGCGTCTTGGACAGTTGCAGTCATATTTTTCAGCGCCAGCGTAACCAACTCAATCCTATTTGCCCTACTATCACCTAGCCTCACTCAAGAACTCAATCTCAACCATCAAAGCTTAGGGATGCTGGGAGGATATTACTTTGTCGCCTATTCTATTGGTCAACTGACACTTGGCTCACTATTGGGCCCTATAAGTCCACGGTATTTACTGAGTATCTCAGCC
Source organism: Microbulbifer maximicatervae (SeqCode) (assembly GCF_052466985.1). Lineage (NCBI taxonomy): Bacteria > Pseudomonadati > Pseudomonadota > Gammaproteobacteria > Cellvibrionales > Microbulbiferaceae > Microbulbifer > Microbulbifer maximicatervae (SeqCode). The sequence goes on along the minus strand of NZ_CP174298.1, from coordinate 909,604 downwards.
GCCCTCGCCGCTAGCGGCTGTGTAATTTTTGCCAGCAGTCATTCTTTCGGAACAGCCCTTACAGGACAGCTCTTAGTCGCACTTGGATTATCCAGTAGCTTCTTGGGAGTTATCCATATTATCGGCCGGGATTTACCTAAAAAGTTTTCACTGATGGCCGCTGTTAGCCAAGGACTAGCTAATTTCGCAGCAGCCTCACTCTCGTTACTTATCGGTTTGTTCGATACCGAAGTCTCATTCCGGGGGCCCTACTTCATCGCAGCGCTATTTTTTATTTGCCTTGCTGTGCTGCTATTTATTTTTATTGGCAGCAATCAAAACTCTTCCCATGAACTCTCCGTAAAAAAAGCTACTCAATTTGACAAGCTAAATTCATGCTTCAAATCAAGAGCTTTTTGGCTAGCTCTCACCTTCTACTCCTGCCTTTTTGGCGTAGTTATCGCCTATTCTGATTTATGGAATATACAGTTCCAAGTTGATTTTTTTCGTGAAACATCCAGGGAAAGTGCCCTACTCAATGCGATGATTTCAACGGGCATCATTATCGGCAGCTTTATTGTCGGTGCTTGGTCTCATTACCGGGGAGATTATGTAATTCCAGCGAGAACTTTTAGTTTCCTCTCAATTATTGCTGTCACAGCTTTACTGAGTATTCACTTGTCGGACTCCTGGACTTTGGCGGCAAATTTTCTCTTAGGGTTTGGCCTCAGCAGCTCAATTCTATCTCTCTCGATAGTGCAATCTGAACTTCCTGAAAAGGCGCACGCCATTGCCTCTGCCCTTATTGTAACTGGGGGCTTTGTCTTAGGAGGGGTAATTCAAACCCTCATAGGGCTCTCACTTGATCAAGATATAGAGTTCGCTTATATCCGCTCCCTCAGCGATTTATTAGCCAGACTTTTTGACTTTGCTCCACAACCAACACAGAAATTCTACAATTACCAAGCGGGATTTCAGCTAATCGGGATTGTCGCCATCGTAGGCTGCATCAGCAGCCTACTTTTGAATAGCAAAAAGCTAGTCAAGAAACGAGGTCCTAAAATCGGAAGTTCGTAGTGCTAAGCCTGCGATTCGACGGCCTAAATGTACGGCTGTAAGTCGGTCCAACTCATGAATTTCACCAGCTCCCTCAGCGACAGCTACCAAGCCCGACTGACAACCACCCCGGTTTCTACCCAGGGAATCTTGGCTCGGTAGAATATCCAGGGGAACCCACAACATGCCCATTTGTGCAGCAAAGACCTGTAGAGTCCTGATGGTACCTAGCTGATCACCACTAAAATTACTACCAACAGTAAATCCTGCAGCTAACTTATCCAGCCAGCACCGATCTCCATAGCGCTCACTTGCTGCATCCATAAATGCTTTGAATTGAGCGGAGACAGTACCCATAAAGGTCGGCGAACCCATTACTATGGCTTCACATTGATCCAACTGAGCTAATAATGACTGATCTTCATAACGTCCGTGAAGAATGCTCTCTCCCTGAATCTCAAGGGCAACACCAATACACTTCTCTAGCGTGTTAACCCCCTCCACCACGGACTCCGCAAGAACTTTACTGCAACCAGATACAGAATGGTAAACAACACCCACCCTCTTCATATGACGCGCTCCGCTATGCCGTCTGACTCAAATATCCGGCCTAACTTTTGATCAATTTCTCTGCCAAACGGCACTTCTATCCCAAAGATATCCAGTAAAGTAGCCCGAAGCTCATCAACATCCGCTAACATGACAACACTCTTGGAGCCTAAAAGTGGTTGATAGCTTAACTGTCTATTGAAAAGTGTATGCCGCCCCTCTGGGAAAGACCGAGCAACAATCAAGTGCTCTACAAACCTGGATTTAGGGTGCGTTGAACAATACCAACTACCAATTTTATAATCGCCATGAGTTTTAGGTTTCAAGTCAAAGCTGTACATAGGTTGCCAACCACTATCGGTTGTAACCTCTAACAGGTACTCATCATCTATTAAAGTAAAGCGGTAAACACCGTGCGGTGTGCTCTGACGATCACTGGAGTCTAAATTGAGTGGTGCAGTCAAAGTGTTACTTCCAAATCCCGCATCTATCAGGAAGCGTGTACCCTCAAGCTCCACCATCAGAATCATATGCGACTGAGCGGGTTGATGCCCTATCGGCATTTGCCACAGTATCCGTGCGGCGAGGTTCGTAACTTTAAAACCGATTTGCCCTAACACTGCCCCTAATAAGGCATTTTGCTCGTAACAATAACCTCCACGTTTTTGTTGTACCAACTTGGCCTCAATAGATTCCAACTCAATATCCACGGGGCTTCCCAAAAATGAAGTGACGTTCTCGAATGGAATCGTACGGACGTGCTGGGTCAACAACTGCTGTAGACACTGCAAGTTAGCACCCGGGGCTCCATCAAAATTAATACGGTCTAAATATTGCTGCAAGTTAATACCAGGGGTACCCATCTCGATTGTCTCCTCAAAACCCGGCCTCATAAACAATAGACGGGAGCTTAATACCTAAACCTAACTTGAGGTCAATAGCTTTTTTTCATCTTCTACACTGCTTATCAATCAGAAGTTAATCACAGCCAAAGCTCAGGAAGACCCCTAGCCACCGTAATCTTCAATATTGCTAAACAATCAGGTAGCGACTAAGTGGAAATACTGTTTTTGGGGACATCATCAGGCACTCCGACCAAGCAGAGGAATGTTTCTGGTATTGGGCTATTAGAAAGCCTGGGAAAGAACTGGTATTTGATCGACTGTGGGGAAGGTACCCAGCAGCAGATTCTACATACAAACTTATCACTAAATAGGCTAAGTGCAATCTTTATCACCCATAAGCATGGCGATCACTGCTACGGACTCCCTGGTCTACTTGGTAGCTCAGGAATGCAACGAAGGACAAGACCACTGACACTTGTTGCTCCTAGGGCCGTCTATGATTGGCTTCTATCAACTCAAACAATCACAGAACTCTATTTTCCATTTGAACTCAACTTCATTCCTGTTGAAGATTTACCCCAAATAGAAATGGGACAGTTCACCATAACCACTATACAACTTTCCCACAGGGTCCCCTCTTATGCGTACAGTTTTACGGAAAGATATGTTGAGGTTATATTAGATACACAAAGTTTACTTGCCACCGGTATCCCTAAAGGACCGCAATGGGGAAAGATAAAGAACGGTATCGATGTCGTTCATCACGGTAAAATATACACTGCAACGGACTTTATTCTAAAGCCGAGGCCTCCACGTAATATTATAATTTGTGGAGACAATGATAACCCTGAGCTTTTAAAAGATACCTGTGCCAACTGCAATGTCTTAGTGCATGAATCGACTTATGCAAAAGATTTGGCTCAGAAAGCGGGGCATGTAGGGCACAGCTATTCCACCCAAATAGCCTCTTTTGCCGAGAGCCTTTCAATTCCCAACCTGGTTCTCACACATTTCAGCACACGCTACCAAAAAGATAGCAAGGCGAGCTGCTCAATTGATACTATCAAAAAGGAAGCGCAGTTGATTTATAAGGGACAACTATATTTAGCTGAGGATTTTATGCATCTTTTATTGGAGAAATCTGGAAAACTCCTCCATATACAAAAAACCAGCGCTAAAGGCTATGCGGCAACTACACGTGGATATTTACCCCCTAACCTTTAAGGTATTATGTATACAAAGTCTAACTTTTCTACCCAGTAAAAATAAAAAGCTACATTTAACACTTCTTTTTAGTCATCACTTTTCCAGCCATTAGAGATTCTATATTTCAAAGCCCGAGCAATCACACTTGCGCAGCGTACCCACTCAATTTTAAATCGGGATATAAGACAGCTACAGAGTACAGCAGACTATGCCCTATATTTTGCTTATTATATATCTACTAGTGACTCATTATCCAACAGTATAAAAATATAACCCGAACAGTTGTCAAAAAATCACCTCCATTCACCAAAAAAGTTCCGAAAATTTGAACCCTGCTCGCTGAATTCCATTCCATAGGACTAAAGATATTGAACCCAGATAAACTGCAGAAATGAATAGCGTAAATATGCTAATTTGATATGGAGATAGCTCTGATCTACTAAAATAGATGGATACCAAACTACAAAGATGGACAATAGTTAAAATACACATCGCCAACTTGTAAACAGCCATTTTATTTTTATCACTAGGTTCTGGATTAGCTATTAATAACTTTTCTCTAGGTAATTCCAGTGCAGAACTAAGTGCGCTTAATGACTCTCGTGAGCAGGCTCCAACTTTTTCAATCCTTTGTATAGTTCTCAAGCTGACGCCACAGATATCAGCCAGTTGCTGCTGTGTCCAATTATTGCTCTCACGAGCTTTTTTAATTAGTGCAATGTTTACGTTCATATCCATCTTTCTTTCCCATACATTAGAAGTTTCCATCTAAAGTACTTAGAAAGCTCCCTTAACTCTACGAAACCTTTACGACATCATATGACACAACAGCGTAAACGTCTAAAATTTAGCCGATAACGGGATGCCCGACTTGCAGAACATGGTACAAAGTTAGCAATTTCGAATAGCTGCAACGATAATAGTCATCTCACATTCACCTGTGATACACAATTATTTGCGTTCCAATCAATATACTCTTTTGAGATCAAAAAATTATAAATTATATGAATAAATAAATGCTTGTAAGCCTCAAACAACAAGCGTATATGAGCCACCTATTCATTCCATATAGAACAACCTATATACCTTGCCCTGCGCTCGATTTGTGACTCCATGCATACGGCTTAATATATTAACTAAATTAGACTGTTATTCCTTATAAAAACACTTACTGTAACTCTAAGTACACAGGATGTGTACCATTTACAATTAATACCATAGGTTTGAATTAGCAGCTATGTGAAAGTAAATGTTAGGGACCACTTCAAACTAATAACGACTTTATGAAACTCTCTCTAGGGAACATCTTACTTTCACCTTAGACCTCGCACCTGAATAGCCTGCCGCATCTCACTATCAAGAGTTATTTTTTATACGCCAGTAAGATCGAATACCCAACCTGACATCCATTTATAAATAGCCGTTCAAGCTCTTTTAAAAATTCATATCAAGTGTTGATCGCAATGCTACAAATTACATTTACGCTCAAACATTTACCTTTACTATAAATCGTTATTTCATAGAGGTAATTTAAGCTTCACATACCCTAACCATAAAGAGCACCCACTGTTTAATATACTCCTGATTAGTATTTTTCGAAGTCAGACAGGAGCAAAATTAACATATAAACCTTAGGGTGTTCACTTTAGCTCTGGATACAAAACTTATATACTTATTAGCAACAAAGTAGGACAAAGCCAATGGTTTCCCTAAGTGACCTTCCAAGAAAAAAAGATACCGAACCAGATCGAAAATTTATTGAGGCTTTAGCTCGCGGGTTGGATGTGCTCCGAGCTTTTCAACCTGGCGATGGCTTTCTGGGTAATTTGGAGATCGCCCAGCGCACTGGCCTGCCCCGCTCCAGTGTTTCCAGACTGACTTATACCCTGACCAAATTAGGCTATCTTACCTACTCTGATCGAATGGAGAAATATCAGCTGGGTAGTGGCGTCCTGGCTCTTGGTTATGCTTTTGTCTCAAATCTCACAGTCAGACAGGTAGCCAAGCCTTTGATGCAGGATCTGGCTAATTCTACCGGTACCGCTGTTGGTCTCTCTGATCGGGACCGGCTGGATATGATTTTTGTCGAGTTCTGCGCTCCAGCAAATGTCACAACTTTTCGCCATGAAATCGGTAATCGCGTACCCATAGCTTCCAGCGGCTCCGGGCGAGCTTTTTTGGCAGCACTCCCTCAAGAAGAACGGGAATATTTTTATGGCTACCTGGAGAAAAAAGCTGGTGATCAATGGCCAACGATCAAAGCCGGTATTGAAGAAGCGGTCAACAGCTACCAGCAGCGCGGCTTCTGCTGCTCTTTTGGCGAGTGGAATCGCGATGTCAACGGTATCGCAGTACCTCTCTCTTTAAGCCAAGGTCATATTTACACTTTTAATGCTGGCGGACCTGCTTTTAGACTTAACCCGGAATACTTAGAAAATGAAGTAGCTCCTCTGTTGAAAAACCTGGTAGGCAATATCGAAGCTATGTTAATCCGATATTAGTCGACTCAAACTCCAGATCTTCTCAACCAGTACAGCTACAGCTTGAAACGCAGTAGAAAGTTGAAAATTTTGTCAAATCTTTGGCCGTAAGGTGGTCGTAAAGGCACCGCCGCTGACTTTTTGGCTTGTGTAAAGATCGGTCGTAATTTTGAGAATTCCAAAAAACCCTCATAAGCGTGATATTGCCCCATGCCACTCGCCCCAATACCACCAAAGGGCAAGTCTGCCTGGGAGACATGCATCGCGCAGTCATTGATACAAACACCTCCAGACATTGTGCTTTTGATAATCTTTTCCTGAACATCTCCGCTAGAACTGAAAATATATAATGCTAAAGGCCTATCTTTACTATTTATGTAATCTATCGTATCAGACAGATTCCTATACGTAAGAATAGGTAAAATAGGGCCAAATATCTCCTCGCGTAGCAGACTCATGTCTTCTGTCGGGTTTAACACTAAGGTGGGAGCAATTTTTTGCAAACCCTTATTGTTTTCAACATCTAATAACGGCAGAACTGTAGCCCCTTTCTCCAGAGCATCCGTTAGACAAGTATTCAGCCTATTAAACGCCTTTTCATCAACAATCGAAGTATAATCTTCTGAATTTAAAGATGGATACCATTTGGGTACAAGTCTCTTAGCCAATTCCAAGAATCCTGAAAGTTTTTCTTCAGGAATCAATAAATAATCTGGAGCTACACAAGTTTGGCCAGCATTGAAGAATTTTGAGCTCAAAATACGTTCCGCAGCAATATTTTCATCAAAGTCTCCACATATTATGGCTGGAGACTTACCTCCCAGTTCTAGTGTCACAGGAGTTAGGTGATCCGCAGCTCTCCGCATTACCACTTTTCCTACTTTGCCAGATCCAGTAAAAATCATGTGATCATATGCCTGGGCTGTAAACTCCGTAGCGCTCACTCCAGGAAGAATAGCTATCAGATCCTCTGAAAAGAATCTATTAAATAACTGATGTAATAATGTAGAAAGGGCACGCGAGTTAGCAGCCATCTTGATCATACAGCGATTTCCTGCGGATATCGCACTCACCAAGGGCCCAACAGATAGAAGTAGTGGGTAATTCCAGGGGGTAACAATAGCAACCACCCCTTTTGGTTGAGGTAATACGCGATTTTTTACTCCTCGAAGTAGCAAAGGCACATGACGCTTCTGAATTTTCATCCACCTTTTTAAGCGCTTACGAGTGTAACGAATCTCCTCGATGCACCCATAGATCTCTGCAATTTTAGTTTCCTGGATGGCACGATTACCAAAATCCTCGCTTATTGCCTTTGCTATGGATTTCTGGTTTTCCAGGATTAATTGCTCTAATTTTTTTAAACTTTCCAGACGCTCCTGAAGACTCGGGTAGGGGTTCCTATTAAATGCATCCTTTTGAAGTTTAAAAACACTCTCTACTTTACCTATGCTCACAGATCTGGTGTGCTCGACAACTTTTTCCATGTGTGTGCCCTCGCAAAGTGGCAAGTAGAGAGTGAGTTTGGCCGTATAGTCAGTACTTTATGATTTACAGCTTGGCAAATCGTAAAGTGTGGTAATCAGTACTGCCAAATAGGTACTGAGTTGTTGTTAGACGCTTAAAGTAGTGACTTACATCTAACTCCTCAGTAACCCCTATACCGCCATGTAATTGTATCGCCTCTTGGCCGATAAACCGCGCAGCTTTACCAATACGGCTTTTTGCAGCGGATATCGCCTTAGGCGCAACTCCGTTATTGCTATCAAGCTGTAGCGCAGCCATCAACAATATTGAGCGCGCTTGCTCATACTCAGTAAACATATCCACCATGCGGTGCTGTAGTGCCTGGAACTTGCCAATAGGAACACCAAACTGCTCCCGCGTCTTAGTGTACTCAACTGTCTTCTTATAGATCCTTTCCATAGCTCCAACAGCTTCTGCACACAATGCCAACGTCGCTCTATCAACAGCCTTTTCTATAGCTCCTAAAGCCGCCCCCTCTTCCCCTATCAGATTAGCTATGGGTACTTTCACGTTATTGAATTTAATTTCGGCGGCACGGTGTGCATCCACAGTGGCATATCCATGCCGCTGAAGCCCTTCTGTATTAGGATCGACAAGTAGTAAGGTGATCCCCTCACGATCTCGCTGTGCTCCGCTCGTCCGCACAGCAACTAAGAATTTATCTGCTACGTCACCATTTAGAACGACAGCTTTATGTCCATTCAGAAGGTAATTGTCTCCATCCTTTACCGCAGTCATGGCTATATCAGTAAGGTTATAGCGACTCTGTGACTCAGTAAAAGCGAATGCCAATTGCAATTGGCCTTCCATTAACATTCCCAGGAGTTCTCGCTTTTGCACCTCACTAGCGCAGTCAGCGATAAGACCACCACTGAGAACAACACTGGCCAGGAAAGGCTCAACCACTAAACCTCGGCCGAACTCCTCCATAACCACCATCAAGTCTACGGCGGAGCCTCCTAGGCCTCCATCATCCTTTCCAAACGGCACCATTAACCAGCCGAGTTCCGCAAATAGCTTCCAATTTTCCTTACTGAAGCCAATATCGTTACTCACTATTTTACAACGACGGTCAAAGTCATAATCCTGCTGGATAAACTTGCTCACACTGCTTTGCAGCATCCGCTGCTCTTCGCTGTAGGAAAAATCCATCGCTCAAGTCCTCTTTAGATGCTGCACTTACAGGCCAAGTACCCATTTACTGATAATATTTTTCTGGATCTCATTACTTCCGCCATAAATTGAGGATTTACGGTTATTTAAGTAACGAGGCACACTGCTGGCAATAACACCGGGGCCCACCCATTCTCCGTCAAACCCGCTCCTAAACTGCTCTCTCACAAACGGCATTCCGTAGTAACCCGCCATCTCCATATACAGTTCATCGATAAGTTGAGCGACTTCGGTTCCTTTGATTTTAAGGATGGAAGATTCCGCTCCTGGGGCACCACCTGTACTTACCGCCGCAAGCGTGCGTAGTTCAGTAAACTCCAGGGCCAAGAGATCAATTTCAACTTCGGCCAGTTTTTGGGCAAAAGCCGGGTTCTCAAGTAGACTATTTTCTCCATCGCAGGTCTCTTTGGCTAAATCCTTTAACGTTTGTAAGCGTTTCTTGGATTTTGCCACCCGCGCAATACCGGTGCGTTCATGGGTTAGCAAAACCTTGGCGTAAGTCCACCCTTGCCCCTCCTCGCCAATACGGTTTTCTACCGGCACCCTCACATTATTGAAATGGACTTCATTTACTTCATGGTGACCACCCAAGGTCATAATTGGCGAAACCGTAATACCCGGGTGTTTCATATCAATTAGCAAGAAGCTGATAGCAGCCTGGTTCTTTACTTGAGGCCCACCAGTACGAACCAAACAAAATATCCAGTCTGCAAAGTGACCCAAGGTATTCCAGGTCTTGGTGCCGTTGACAATATACTCATCGCCATCACGGACAGCTGTTGTTTTTAAGGAAGCTAAATCTGAGCCAGCATTTGGTTCTGAATACCCCTGACACCACCAGACATTACTTGCCAGGATGTCAGGCAGAAATCGTTGCTTTTGTTCTTCACTACCGTAGGTAAAGATCACTGGAGCAACCATTTTTAAGCCGAAAGGAATCAACTCTGGTACACCATAGTTAGCACATTCGTCTGCCCAAATATGTTTCTGAGTAGGTGTCCAACCGGTACCTCCATATTCAACCGGCCAATTCGTAGCTGCCCACCCTTGCTCATAGAGTATTTTTTGCCAGCGAACAAAATCCTCTTTCTCCAGGGGGATTTCCTTCAGGGTTTTCTCTCTAATATCTTCAGGAAGTTTCTCTTGGAGAAACTGCTGGACCTCCTGCTGAAAAGCTAACTCTTCGGGAGAAAAATCTATATTCATTCGCCTGCTCCTTTATTAGTCGGCGCATTGAACAGCAGTTCCTACAAACTGCTTCTATCACAATCTTGCGCAGCAAAAATACGCAATCTTTTGAAAGATCCCCGGTACAGGCGGAACTAGTGTTTAACAGGTTCACCTCGACAAGTTACTTAATTGCCTTTGAATCGATCCCAACGATTTAAATTATTGGCGCAAAATGCCTTTATCGAAATAAAAACCCGAGCATTTCTAGCGCCAACCAACTCCAGATAGACACACAAATCAACCGCTTGAAAAATAAAACAGGAAAAACCTCAACAACATGGCGCCTTTTTATTTTTTATAAGTTTTTTTACGCCATTTTCCATTAAAAAATGCATTAGGCACTTCTTAATAGGTAAAACACTAACACCTTATTCCGCAGAGTGGAATGCTGTATTCACTTTTGCTATGGTCGTCACCATAATAACCAAAGTGAGAGAAGCTCCCATGTCGATCACGCCCATTCAATCCTCCGATACAATGTTGCAGTCACTTGCTGAAATTCAGGAGTATGAAAAAGTCCCCCTTTCGCAGCGATACCCCTGGGAAAGCACTTTTGATTTAATCCGGCAATCTGCCCGCCTCTACCAACATGACTCGGCCATCGAATTCCTGCCAACGGCCGCACCTGACGAAGACACGGTTAAAGTAAGTTTCTTCGAGTTATCCCAGCGAGTGCACCAGACTGCCAATCTTCTTCACTCCATCGGTGTTGAGCCGACCGATACAGTGACTTTACTACTACCCAATTTACCAGAAACCCATTTTGCACTTTGGGGAGGCCAGGCAGCAGGTATTACCAGCCCTATTAATCCGTTGCTGGAACCCGAACATATAATCGAAATTATGAATACCACCAGGGCTAAAGTCCTGGTCACTCTTGGCCAAGATCTTAGCGAGGAAATATGGGATAAAGTAACGCAAATTCTCGAGCAAGTTCCCACATTAAAAACTCTGTTACTAATCAGTAAAAAGCCAATTAGCAATACACCAGTTCCAGCGGGTATTCACGCAGATAATTTTGTCTCGGCTATATCCCAACAGCCGGACGATCATCTAAAGAGTGAACGTTATATCCAGGGGAGTGAAACCGCTAGTTATTTCCACACCGGGGGCACTACTGGAAGACCTAAAATAGCCCGCTTAACTCACAGCAATATTGCCTTCGTCGCTCAATTAAGTGCTGATACGTCATCCAGTAAAGGGCGCTTCGCTACCCTAAGCGGACTTCCGCTGTTTCATATTTTCGGTACGGTTGTTGCGGGTATTGGCACTCTATTGGCCGGACGCACAATTGTTATCATGACACCCTCTGGTTTTCGCTCACCCAATGTCCTGCCAAATTGGTGGCATCATGTTGCGCGTTTTCAGGTGAAGGGCTTTGCCGCCGTCCCCACCATCCTCGGTGTATTGATGCAAATTCCAGTGGGTGACAATGACATCAGCTGTCTGACAGACATTGGCTGTGGAGCCTCCACCCTGCCAACGGGGTTGAAGAATGCCTTTGAGGAGAAGTTCAACGTCCTTGTCAGTAATGGCTATGGCATGACAGAGTCCAGCTGCCTTTTAGCTCGCCCTCCTACCGATATGCAAGCCCCTGAAGGCAGCGTCGGCCGGCGATTGCCTTATATGGAAATGAAAATTGCCGAAGTAGACGGTACCCGACTGGTTAGAACCTGCAATACAGGAGAGGTGGGCATAGTACTCGCGCGCGGGCCACATATTTTTTCTGGCTACTTATCAGAAGAGGATAATGCTAAAGCCTGGGTCGATAAGTCCTGGTTTAATACCGGCGATATGGGATATCTCGATGGAGATGGTAACCTGTTCTTAACCGGGCGGGCCAAGGATTTAATTATTCGCGGCGGCCACAATATAGATCCGGCTCTGATCGAAGAACCATTATCCCGTCACCCTGCCGTTGCTATTGCCGTTGCAGTGGGTCAACCAGATGCTTATGCCGGAGAAGTTCCAGTAGCTTACGTTACCCTGTTTCCATCCACTAACCCGCCCACAGAAGAACAACTCATTGACTATTGCCGTAGCCAAATTTCTGAGCGTGCAGCCATTCCTAAACGCGTGGAAATTATTGATGAGATTCCACTCACTGCTGTAGCCAAAGTATTCAAACCAGCTCTGCGCAATCGCGCTACCGAATATGTCGTAGGCCAGGCATTAGAGGAAAAAAGTATTACCGCTAAGTTTTCCGCCCACTTCGATGCATCCCTTGGCCAGGTAGCAAAAGTTCAACTTGAACAAGCCTCCAGCAAAGCCGCTGTAGAGGAAGCCCTGGAAAATTTACCCGTGGCTTTGGAGTTTGAATAAAAGAAATTACCGCATGACTCAATGCACTTAGAACTCCAATATCGGAAATTTCACTATGTCACATGCCTATATTTATGACGGCGGCCGCAGTGTTTTTGGCCGCCACGGGGGCAGCCTTTCCAGTATCCGGCCCGACAACCTGCTTGCCCATGTCATCAGGACCCTGACTGAAAGAAACAATTTTAACCCTCAACATTTTGAGGACGTTATTGCGGGCAATACTAATCAGGCGGGAGAAGACAGTCGCAACGTTGCCCGATTTTCAGGCCTGCTAGCAGGATTGCCCATATCCACAGGCGGCATAACGGTAAATCGCCTTTGTGGTTCCGGCTTGTCCGCTATAGCAGATGCCGCTCGCTGCATTCGCGCTTCAGAAGGAGAGCTATTTATCGCAGGAGGTGTCGAATCAATGAGTCGCGCCCCCCTGGTTCTCTCCAAAGCCAACAGTGCTTTTGATCGAAATCAGGTATTGGCAGATACGACCCTAGGCCCCCGCTTCACCAACCCAGACATTGTTGCTGAGTATGGAAGCCACAGCATGCCTCAGACCGCAGACAATATTGCATCAGACCTGAATATTTGCCGGGAAGAGTGCGATACATTTGCATTGGTATCACAAACTAAATACGAGTCGGCACGTACCGATGGCTTCTTTGTCGATGAAATTATTCCCATCGAAGTACCCCAAGGCCGCAAGAAGCCAGCGCGTCTTATCGATACGGATGAACATCCCCGTCCCAATGCAACATTGGAGCGACTTCAAGCCCTACCCGCGCTTTTCGAAGATGGAGTGGTTACTGCCGGCAACGCTTCCGGCATCAACGATGGCGCGGCGGCACTCATTATTGGTAGCGCCGAAGCCGGCCAAGCAGCAGATCTAAAGCCTAGGGCACGTATTCTCGCCAGCGCCATTGCAGGAGTAGAGCCGCGGGTAATGGGGTTGGGCCCGGTACCGGCTACCCGTAAAGCCCTTGCCCGGGCAGGCTTGGAGCTTGGGGATATGGATGTAATGGAGTTCAACGAAGCTTTTGCGGTACAGGCTATGGGCTGCCTCAAAATGCTCGAAATTGATTATGCAGACCCACGGGTGAACCCCAATGGTGGTGCCATCGCTGTTGGCCACCCCTTGGGGGCCAGTGGTGCCCGTATTTTGCTAACAGCGTTGCGTCAACTGGAACGTACCGGCGGGCGCTATGCACTGGCCACCATGTGTATAGGGATTGGCCAGGGCATCGCTGTAATCATAGAACGCATATAAACCTGATTAGATGTAAATAAAACCGAGACCGAACAGTTGTCACTTAAGATCTGGAGATAGCAATGTCTAGTGTAAGTTATGAACTCATTGGCGATATCGGTGTAATTCGATTGAACAACCCTCCTGTGAACGCCCTCTCTCACGGCTTGCGTGAAGGCATTTGGGGAGCGATTAAGAACGCTCAAGGCGATGCATCTAAAGCCCTGGTGCTAGTGTGTGAAGGCCGAACTTTTATCGCTGGTGCGGACATTACGGAATTTGGCAAGCCACCACAGGCGCCCGCCCTATCAGAAGTGATTGAGGAAATAGAAAACTCCTGTAAACCAGTGATCGCCGCCATTCACGGCACGGCACTCGGCGGTGGATTCGAAGTGGCTCTAGCCTGCCATTACCGCTGTGCAATAGCATCGGCCAAAGTGGGGCTGCCAGAAGTCAAACTGGGATTACTGCCAGGGGCCGGTGGCACCCAGCGCACCCCACGCTTGGCTGGTGTTGCCGCTGCACTGGAATTAATCACAAAAGGCAGTCCAATACCGGCCTCTAAAGCCAAAAGTATGAAGTTAATAGACCGGGTTATCGATGATGACTTGTTAGAGGGAGCCCTAGCCTTTACCCGTGAATTGATAACAAATGAAGCTCCTCTACGCCGAGTCAGAGACATCGCAATAGATCCTGACAGCATTCCTGAGGGGTTATTTGATGATTTCCGCAAGCGCCTTGAAAAGAGATCACGAGGTCAGCTTGCACCGCAACATATTGTTACCTGTATAGAGGCCGCAGTTCACCAGCCTTTTGATCAAGGACTTGCTAAAGAGCTCGACCTGTTTATCGAATGCCTGCTCTCCAGCCAATCGGCCGCCCTCAGGCATTTATTTTTTGCCGAGCGCACTGCAAGCAAAGTCACAGGCTTACCAAAAGACCTACCCACCAGGGAGATAAAGAGCGTGGGCATTATCGGTGGAGGCACTATGGGCGGAGGCATCGCCATGAACTTTGCCAATGTCGGTATTCCAGTCAAGCTGGTAGAAGTCGATCAAACTGCGATAAATCGAGGGCTAGCAGTGATCGACAAGAATTACACCATCAGCATGCAGAAAGGGAAACTCACAGAAGGTCAAAAAACTCATTGTCTCTCGTTGATTTCCGGCACAACTGACTACGCAGACCTAGCTGACGTAGACCTGGTCATTGAGGCCGTATTTGAAAATATGGAGCTCAAACAGGAAATTTTTGCCAAATTGGATCGCTCCTGCAAACCCGGTACCATCCTTGCAACCAACACTTCTTACCAAAATATTGATCAAATCGCAGCTGCAACTAACAGGCCTCAAGACGTTATAGGGATGCATTTTTTCAGCCCTGCCAATGTAATGAAACTACTCGAGGTGGTTCGCGGCTCGCAAAGTGCTGACGATGTAATTGCCACTGCCATGCAACTCGCTAAAACGATCAAGAAAGCTCCCGTACTAGCGAGAAACTGTTACGGCTTTATTGGCAATCGAATGTTGCGCCCCTATGGCAGAGAGTCGCAGCTGTGTTTAATCGAGGGCTCAACCCCGGAGCAGATTGATTCGGTTATGCAGTCTTGGGGGATGGCTATGGGCCCTATAGCCGTTGGAGATCTAGCGGGACTGGATATCGGCTACAAGGCGCGCCAGGGCCTGAGCGAATCAGAAAGAGGAGAGCCAAAAACTTACTGTATTGCAGATGCCCTGGTTGAAATGGGCCGCCTGGGCCAGAAAAGTGGAGCCGGCTACTATCGCTACGATCCCGAAACTCGCGCTCGCAGCAGCGACCCAGAAGTGCTGGAAGTCATTGAGGCCCAAGCTAAAAGCCAAGGGGTAGTAAGGCGGGAAATTTCCGACGAGGAGATTCTAAACCGCCTAACTTTCGCGCTGATTAATGAAGGAGCCAAAATCCTGGAGGAAGGCATAGCCCAACGTCCGAGTGATATAGACGTTGTATATGTTTACGGTTATGGCTTTCCGCCCCATCGTGGAGGACCTATGCACTATGCCGACAGTATCGGCTTGAAGGAAATCTACGAAAAAATATGTACTTTCCGCCAGCAGCATGGAGGTACCTACTGGACTCCAGCCCCTTTACTGGAACGGCTAGCCCAAGAGGGAAAAACATTTGCGCAATGGGCTGATGGCAAAATCTAAGCTTGTAAACTATAGGGGAAGTCAGTATGACTACTGGCTTCCCACTTTACCCGCTGCGGCCAAATAAAGAAGTTGTGTCACCATGAGTAGGCCTGATGCCTTAGTCGAAGTACAATCTCCACCAAGTCAGCCACTCCGTACGGATATCCAAAACTGGAAGGGCATTGGTTTTGCATTGGCTACCGCGCTGGTAGCAGGTACAGCGGCTGCAGCCAGCAAATGGGTGTCTACCGCTGTACCCGTGCCATTAATTACGCTCAGCCAATATAGTATCTGCCTGATACTGCTAACCCCATGGCTAGTGCGACAAACGCCTCGACACCTTACCACCCAACACTGGAGAACCCACCTAATACGCGGTTTTGCAGGGTGGTTATGCTTTTTCACATATTTTTCTGCCCTAAGCAAAATTTCACTAATGGAAGCAGGGTTATTGCGTAATGCAGCTCCCATTTTTGTTCCCCTTATTGCCTGGCTTTGGTCTCGAGCACAGATCCCCATAGCCCACTGGCTACCAATCTTACTGGGCTTACTGGGGATCACCTTGATTCTTCAACCCAACGTGGACGGTATTAGTAGCGGCCATGCCCTCGGCCTGATTTCTGGGCTTACCCTGGCTGCCTCTATGGTCGGAACACGAATTTTGTCCCATACCGACCGGCCCAGCCTTATATTGTTTTACTACGTATTAATCTCGTTTGCGTGCAGCCTGCCCCTGGGTATCTATTATTGGGAACCAGTACCTTTATGGACACTCCCCTATCTTATTTTCAACGGTGTGTCTGTACTCTTGGCTATCTGGCTGTACACCAAAGCATATAGCTATGCAAAACCCAGCGTGGTGTCACCAATCAGTTACTTTGGTGTGGTTATTGCCGGACTTCTAGGTTGGCTCATTTGGCAGCACTTACCTAACACTATTGCACTGATGGGGACGCTGATCGTTATCAGTGCAGGATTGCTCACAGTCTACCTTTCAACTCAGAAAACAGATTGTAGCGACCCATCATAAACTTACTTTCTAAGGTGAAATTGGATGAATTGGCAGAACAAGAAACAACCCCCGTTCAATGACCATCTAGGTGTAACCATAGATAATTGGCAGGAAGGCCATGTTGCAATCAGCGTAGAAGTACAACCGGAACATCTGAATACCCACGGTGTACCCCACGGTGGTTTTATTACAACATTAATCGATATCGCTGGCTCTTACTGCGGCCTCTACTGCCCCCACCCCAACCGCCGTCGTAGAGCTTTTACACTTTCTTTAACAGCAAATTTCACCGGTCAGGCAAAAACTAATCAACTCACTGCGATAGGTAAGCTAACGAGTACTGGACGAAAGATATTCTATTCATATACAGAGATATACGACAGTGAAGGAACTTTAATTGCTACCGGCCAAATGACTATGCGCTATCGTGGTGGCAGTGAAACATTAGATGGTGAATTAATAGAAGGCGACTCAGTAAAGGAGGTAGAACAATGAAATGTCTATCTTTGACCGACTACAACTGAGCCGGCCACTTTTAGCGATACTTGTGGGGGAAAATTTTTATATCAATAAAGTCTACAAAGATTGTAAGAAATCTAACAGATCAGCCCGCTCAGAAATACTCATTGACTGAAACTTTTCCCGGCTATCCAAAGCCTCTCCAGCATGCCACAAAATAGCTTCCTCGACGGTTCGCGCTCGCCCATCATGTAATAAGTTACTGTGCCCATTTACAGCCTTTGACATACCCAACCCCCATAATGGCGGAGTTCTCCATTCCTGATTGAAATCGGCAGACTCACTCAAAGAATCAGCCAACCCCTCCCCCATATTATGAAGCAGTAAGTCAGTATAAGGGTATATGGTATTCCCCCTAAGTTCAGCAAGAGGATGGCTATGATCAGTACTCATTTCCGATCGATGACAGGAGTCACATCCAGCTTCATAAAACAGCTTCTCTCCTGAGAGCACAGAATCTCTGGAAACGCTACCTGGATTGCGGGGCGGCGCTCCTAAGGCTTGAAGGTAAACAACCAAGTCTCGCAGATGCTCTTCCGAAAGCTCAGCTGAATGCTCACTATATTGCCAACAGTTTATCTGCTCATACCCACAATCCGCGCCTCCTCCATTAGTAGTGACCCCAATATCACTATTGAGTGCATCACGCGTAAAACTGGTTAGACTGGCATGGCTGGCCTTCCAACCAAACCGTGCGACATATGGAAGTTCACCAGTTGGCTCTTTTACCAGTGCAGCGCGCCCAGAAATTCCATTTTCATCAGAATCATTAGGATCATGCCATTCTAATATTTCAGACTCAGGCACTGCCTCAAGCAACCCGAGCCCCAGCATTGGTTGAGGCATCCGTGGGGAAAAGTAAACTATATCGCTCCCTTTGCCATCGAGCTTATTAATACTGTATACAGGCTTCCTTAACGTGTACTCGGTACCATCTTCATAGTGGTTCACGACCTCTTCATAAGTAACTACCACCTGCCCTTCCACTTCTATCTTTTCGTCGGAAGAAACAGTTTGTAATAGATGGCCAAAGTAGTGATGAGGTAATACTTGACCCTGGACATTAAGTCCCCCAGACCCCAGTTTCATGGCCATCGTCTCGGGAAAATAGCCGTTCTCTGGAGCCTGTCCACGTCCATTATTTATATGACAAGCAAAGCACGAGTGCTGTACTTTAAGATCAGTGGCTAATTCTGCTAGCTCTGAAAACCTCGGATTTCCTTCTTCCTCATGATCACCAGAATTAAAATCGGTATGGAACAACCTTCTGCCCCGCAAAAATATATTGTGGGTATCCCAATGAATATTCGATGCCTCTTGCATATTTGCTGTCCAGTCAGCAATACCACTCTCGACAATGTAACTATCGTATATGCCTGTCCCGTCCAAAATTGGATAGGTAACTTCGGTAGCGTCGTCTGACCCACCACTTGTCCATGCACCGTCGGCTCCAGCATAGTAAGTCAAAGTCTTATCTGATAAGTTTTCCGAAATAATCTCAGAAGCTGGTACAGAATCCCCCGCTATTATCGGGACAGCTGTCGCGTTACCTCCAGCTCGTATACTTTCATCAATATCGCTATCATTAACAAGATAGATACCAGGTTCACCCAACTGGATACGATAAGTATTTGTGTAGTAAATAGCTTGGCCTTCTACATTTTCATCCCCATTGTATCTTCCCAAAAATTGCTGAAATTCAAATTCCATCCACTCGCCAACTTCCAGAACACCGTCATCTCCATCGTGCGCATCAAAAGTAATTAAACATACCCATATTTGCCCTTTCCCATCCTCATCAGCCTCAACTAAAGGATCCACCTCAAACCTAGCGTTATTATTAAAATCTGCTCGATACACATTGGAATATGCCGATCGGCACTCTGGTGAGCGGTAGTGGGCATACTCAGGGGAGTAATAGATTTCAATTAAACTTTCACCTTTTGGGGTGTGATCATGAATCTCAAGACCAAAAGTCCTATGTTCAAAATAGAATGTTGGGAAAGTATAAAATGATCCCTCAGACTCATGGCGTGATCTAGCTCTACCACTGGCGAATGTCACTAGGGTTCCATCCTCTTTTATATACCAATTTTGAGCTTCACCAGCAGGATAAGTTTCATCGAAAAGAGGAATGTAACTTAGCAGGCTATCTGTGGGGATGGAATCCATTGCCTTATCAAATAACATGAGTTCCCAAATGGTGTAATGCGAGCTACCCTCACTTAACTCATCACCTTGAATTCGCAGATAACGGTAACTACCGGATAGTTTATGGCTATCAATTCGTGAACCGTACTGCCCATCGCCAGTAGTGACAAGCGTTTCCCACTCATTGCCATAATTTGAAGCCTGAATTTCGTAGCTAGCAGCATTATCTTCACCCCAGTCTATGATTGCCTTCGTCAGCTCAGTTGGTTCTCCAATATCCAGTAGTAAATAAGCCGTATCGCCCCCAGCCTCCCAGGCTGTACTTCTCAGACCATCAATAGCAAAATTACCTTCCCCAAAAGAAGACAAGATTGAGGCGTCCAAGGCAATATTACGCCCTACATTGCTCGGAGTTTCCTCTACGGAGTCGTAAACAGGTTCGCCATATACTTGAAACTCATAGATAGAATAGCCCCAGAAATTTCCATTACTACGAGTCAATCCATTAAGCCGTATATAACGAAATTTTCCGGATACTTGAAGAATGTCAGTTCTATCTCCAAACTCTCCATCAGAATACTCTGCTAACAGCTCCCATCCCTGCCCATCATTTGAACCTTCAAGATTATATGTATTTGCATTTGCAGCCTCCCAATAGAGCACCACCTCCTTTAATTCAGAGGTGGTGCCCAAATCAATAGTAAAAGTACTGGGATCTGTTTGATGTGAACTTTCCCAACGTGTACCCATGTCATTATCAACAGCCAAAGATGCCGACTGCACCTCTGTACTTGCAGTAACACTCTTCTCTTCAGAAAGTAATTCAGCAATTGCATTTGAACAAAAAACGGATAATAAAATTAGGACAAAACTTGCAGAAACTATATTTCTCATCAGGGCACCTATTTTCAATAGATATAGGAAGATCCCCCATAATGCGAGAGCCTCACCATCCCTGTAAGAAGTATATGCTCCTTCAATTAGCCCCACCGATATGGTGAAGTCTTCCAGCTTATAATTATTTTATTGGTTAGAAGTGACTAGCTAGATATCAGGGATTAGAAAAATAGAGACTCTTGTAAATACAACCATTAACGTAATAACAATCCTATTAACCAGCGCCACCCAAAATCTCAATTAAATTGTAATTTATATCCAATTATTATCATTATCTATTCGATCAATAGGTAGGGATCAGCGTTAAACCGGACCAAAAATAGAATACTACGTCAACAGTGAGATCTGCTTCACCCTCTAGTACCCTCTAACTTTTACGATACTTAACCATACGATCTAAACTCCAACCAAGAATAGAAGATCTTTCCTGCGCCAACAATGGCAGATCAGCTTCAATAAAACGCTTATATAATATTTGCACTCCCAAGATATGATTGAGCATCGCATCCAATTGAACCTTTTTTGATCGATGTAGGGTCGGCAATTTATACTCTTCAATTAAAGTATCTATTTCCGAATATCGCAGCAATCCAGCTAAATTAACCTCCTTTGGGCTGAGAAATTTCTCAATAATTCGCTGCACCCAAGTCCAAGCTCCGGTAACGGTCTCTACCGGAGGAGCCATGAATGCAAATTTTTGCTTTTTATATAGAACATCCGGAAGAACTCCCTTCATCGCTTCGCGAAGAACATACTTTTCTGTAGTTCCGCTAATCCTGACCGATGGTGGGATTTGTATAGCAAACGCAGCCAGGTGATGATCGAGAAAGGCCGGGCGGGTTTCAATGGAGTGTGCCATATCCACTCGATCACTTACCCAGCCCAATATCTGGGTCTCAAACATAGTTTTAATCCAAACATACTGAGCTACATCCAGCGGATGTCTATCTTCGAGTTGTGATAAATCTAGCGTATCAACAATTGCCTTCCCGGCATCATAACCAGATATTTCTTTACGCCACTCTTTGTTAAGCAATTTTTCTGCTTGATGATGACAGCTTAACCAAGATTGCAAGCATGTAGGGGTGAATCCTAAAGTCCGTTCCATTCCCTCTGATCGAAAACTATCAATTGGCAGCATAGCTCCCTTAAATAAGCTATTGCTCCTTTCTAGATGTTGCTGCCAGGTTCTTCGTTTATTCAACTCAGTTTCAGATGTGCCATACAAGTAAAAATCTTTTTTAAATGCAGGATACCCAGAAAATAGCTCATCTGCCCCTTCCCCAGTAATTGCAACCTTGTAGCCATTAGACTTAACAGCTTTACTGAGCAAAAATTTAGCTACTGATAATGTATTGTAAAATGTCCTTTCGGTATGCCAGATGGTTTCTGAATAATTTTCATATATTTCTTCATCAGTTACCTTTACTATGAATTGGCTGACACCAATCTCACTCGCGGCTTCCTTTGCGATATGAGACTCATCGTAATCCGGATTTTCAAACGCTATCGTAAAGGCGGTGAGATCCTGCTGCGAAAGCGACTGCCCTACTCCAAGCAAGCTACCCGAATCAACACCACCTGAAAGATAATAGGTTACTGGGACATCAGCTTGAAGCCTCAAAGACACGGAGTCTATAATTTGTTCCCGCAAACCCTCAATATAATACTCATCAGACTTGTCACGAGCATACTCATCTGAAATCAAAAAATCGATGTCCCAATATTTATGTTGAGTAACAACCAGTTCAGTGTTGTCTCGCTTAACTTTTGTAATGCACCCAGGTTCAACCTGGAAAACCCCTTCAAAAGCGGTTGTTCCAGGAATCGATACCTGAATAAGCTGGTGATACACTCCATGCGCTGTTAGTCTTCTTTGGACATCAGGGTGGGCAAACAAACTTTTAATTTCAGAACCAAATACTAAACCTTTTTTGATTCTTGCCCAATAAAGTGGCTTCACTCCAAACCGATCTCTAACCAAGTAGAGGCAGTCCTCCATTTGATCGTAAACGGCAAATGCAAATTCTCCTCGAAGATGTTTAATAGCCCGAACAAGACCTAACTCCGCAATAAGATGCAAGATAATTTCGGAATCACTTTTACCTAAAAAAGAAACTCCAGAGGCCCTCAGTCTGGCTCTTATTCGCTGATAATCATAGATTTCACCATTATGAACCAAATAGTAACGACCATCTTCTGACACATAAGGCTGAGAAGCACGCTCTTCACTCAGGTCATTGATCGATAAACGCACATGACTCATCCCAAATCCTAGACCTGGAGGGTTTGTAAAACCTACACCATCCGGGCCACGGTGGAACTGGATAGCCGCCATATTTAGAAGGAGTTGACCATCGACAGGCATTGCACGCGCACTATGAAGAATTCCAGCTATTCCGCACATAGACGACACCCTTTATTGGGATCATTTCGAAACTGGAGAGGCTAGATAATGTCTACAGCCTCACTAGGGCGACCACAGATAGCCATTGCCAGCGCCATCCTGACGTACACACCACCTTTTGCCTGTATAAAATACCAATTATGGGATGTATCATCCAGATCACTATCAAGCTCCCCCATTCGGGGTAAAGGATGCAACACAATAGCTTGTTTTTTCAAAGGAGAATTATTATCTATAAAATATCCAGACCCAAAATCTCTATGCCCCATTGTTTTTAGGGATATAGCATTCATATAGACAACATCGAGTCGGGGAAGAGTATCTCCAACCTTATCCGTTAACCTTATTTTTAGACCTTTTTCCTGAAGTATTGATAATTGCGCTTGCCGAAACGGTTCTTGCTCCTCCTCATCACAAAGCACAAAAACCTCTGAGAAAAACTCAGGGAAACAGCTCATGAGTATCAATAGGCTTCTCGCCGCTCGCATTCGAGCTGGCGCTCCAATTAAGCCAATGGAGAATTTTCGCCCTTTTCCTGATAGAATGTTGGGATTCCACTTTAGAAGTGCATATAGATCGATAAGGGATTGCGTGGGGTGCTCATCTATCCCGTTACCAGCATTGATGATTGGTATACTTAAATTATTGGACATAATTTTCACTGAATCTTCAGAAGAATCCCTCAAAACTACACAATCACCATAATTACTTACCATCTCTGCAACGTCTCTTAAGCTTTCTCCGACACCAATACGTGTTGTCTCTTTATCTGTAATTGAAACGGTGCTCCCTCCAAGTCGCAGCCAAGCGCTTTCAAAAGATAGTCTCGTCCTGGTGCTCGACTCAAAGAATGCGCTGATTAAGATTTTATTGTTTAAATGACATGAGAATTTTCTGTTATCTAGCTCACAACGAGCGGCAAGTCTGAGTAACTGCAATATCCCATCTCTATTAAGCTGACTGCTCGATATAAGACTTTTACCAGTTAGGGACTCTAAGTATCTACCCCGCTCTGGGATAGTCTCTACCAGAGCTTTTGCCATCAAATTTGTATCTTTGTCGAACGAAGTGTTAGCCACCATAACCAAAACCTAAATAGAATTTGACGGGACAATTATCGCTTGAATAATCTGTGTACAGATAAAGCACTTACAATACGGTTACTTAAATTCATATATCTAGTACCACCATCAAACTAAGAAGCTTCAACCAATCTTATTGAACCTTGTTCCAATACGGTGTTCTTTCTAGCATTTCCTGCTGAATGTCTTCCGGAAGAAGTTGAAATGGTGGAATTCCCTGCTGTATCTGCCATCCACCTCCGAGCGATAGATATACCTGCACCAGATTCGCTGCCACGGCGCCTCGCGCTACCGCCAAAATATCCTGCTGTTGAACATCTGATACCAGAGTAGTTATCACAGTATCGAATTCAACCTGACCATTGGTATATTGAGACAGGGAAATATCGACAGATCGCTGGGAGGCCTGGGCAGCCACCTCATAATGAACCAATTGCCTTTGAGACTTTATATAAGCGACAATAGCGTTCTCCACATCAGCTTGCGCTAACAGAACTATTTGCTGATAGTCTGAGACTAACTGCTGGAAAATCGCATCCTGTAGCCTGACATTGCTCCGAAGTCTTCCGTAGTTAAAGAGATTCCAATCAAATTCAATAAAAAGGTCCCAGGCACTACTGCTGCCATTAAGTTGACCGCCATTGATATCGATAGCCCCTATCTCCCCACCGATACTAAAATTTGGATAGAGTTCCGCCCTCGCAACACCTATTAACTCACCTTGAGCTGCCAGCCGTCGCTCTGCTGCACGGATATCGGGTCGCTGCCTTAGTAGATCCTGAGGCATACCAACAGTAACGACTTTGGGAATCATAGGTATGGATGAGGGAAAAGAGACTATGTACCTCAAACTATTAGGAGGTATTCCCAAAAGGACTGCCAGGGCATTTTCAAACTGCTGTAAGCTTATCTCCAGTCCCGGCACGCTGGCTTCTGTGTTACTGAGCAAAGCCTGAGCTTGCTCCGCATCCAGTGCACTGACCTCTCCTGCACGAAATTTGACTCTCGCGATCCTTAAACCTTCACGCTGCACACGAATGTTTTCCCGGGCAACTTCCAGTCTGCGTTTCGTTGTGCGAATATTGATATAGGTTTGCGCCACCTGGGCAATAATAGAAACCAGCACACCATCATAGTCCGCTATGCTGGCTTCAAAACCTGCTGCGGCCGAATTAACAAGCCTTCTTAACTGCCCCCAGGTATCTAATTCCCAAGTCAAGTTGAAGTTCGGGTAATATTCAGTCTGCAAATTACCGGTGATACCCGATCGAACATACTTTGAACGATCAATAAGCCCTTCAAGCTGTTGCGTTTGCGGGTATTGGTTGCCGATTGCAATTGCAAGCTGTTGCTGGGCCTGAAGAGCCCTGAGAGCTGCTGAGCGCAGCTCCAGGTTATTCTCAATAGCCAGTGAAACTAATTCATCCAGCGTCACATCTGAAAATGCCCATTGCCACCACAAAGGGTTGACCGCTTCCATCGTATCCAGTTTTGAGCTGGTCTGATAGATCCACTCGCTTTCGATCTCCACCGGCGGGGGGTGATAATCAGGCCCCAGCATACAGCTACTACCGAAGCTGAGCAGCAACGCCAACAGGCACCCTTGTAGGCACCGTATTAACCCTTTCCTAAAACTATTGAGACTGCACCGGTTCATCTTGCTCGGTGCCCGCAGAATTGCTCATTACTAGCACCGAGCTGGTAAATCCAACACGAAGCTTCACAGATTCGGGGACTTCTGTCAGATGAATCCTGACAGGAATACGCTGTGCAAGGCGAATCCAGTCAAATGTGGGATCTACCATTGGCAACAAGTCATTACCCGCAGTTCCATCTTTGCGAGCAATACCCCAGCCAATACTTTCAACATACCCCTCCAACTCTAGATGAGGGTAAGCCATCAACTTCATAAATGCCTTATCCCCCGGAGCGATCCGACGAACAAAAGTTTCGCGAAAAAAACCATCAATGCGAAAAGTACTTATATCAACTACAGAAAGTGCGGGTTGGTTGGCGACAGCCTGATCACCGTAACGAAAATCTATATTTGTGACATAACCAGTAACCGGAGCAACAACTGTTGTGTATTCGAGATTTAGCCGCGCCTGCTCTAGCAGCGCAAAAGCCGCACGAACGCCCGGGTTATCGGCTCCAAGCGCACCCAACTGTGCTCTAACCTGCTCCAGTTCCGCCTGGGATTGCTCCAGAGCAGCCATAGATTCCACCAAACTGGCTTCTGCACCCGCTCGATATTCAATTGTGGATTCATACTCAGCCTGAGCCGCTTGCAATGCTCTTACTGATGTTGCCCTTTGCGGTAACAGTTCTCTCTGCCGGTCATATTCAGCCTTGGTCCTTGCAACTTCTGCATCAAGAGCCCCAATGTTACTTTTAGCCAGATCGATATTTGCTATGGATTCCCTTATCCTGGCCTCATAAGCGAGAACATTTTTGTTTTGAGCTCGGTATGTGTCGAGAGCTTCCTCGTATTCAGCCTTAGCCTCTTCCAAAGCTGCTTCGTATATTCGAGGATCGATCTGAAACAGGAGTTCTCCAGCTTTAACAAACTGATTATTTATAATTGGGAGTTCAACTACCTGGCCAGTTACCCGGGGCGTAACTTGTATAATATCTGCCTGAACCTTTCCATCCCTGGTCCAGGGGTTATTGAGATACCTCCAGAACTGAAGGACAAGTAATAGCAAAGCTAAAAATACTATCAATCCAGTAAGTATGTATTTTCTGTATTTAGTCACTACTATATCCCCAAGAATATCCTTCCTATAAAAATTGCATAAATTAAACTGAGGGAGATAATGACAATCGGCGGATTTGCAAAGTATCGGGACAAACGATACCGATCCAAAAGCCTAGCGGTTAACAATGCCGCAACAACACCAAACAATGCTATCACTAATATTGGAGATAGATAGAAACTGCCTATTGATATATCATGCGGCACTCTTTCCATTTAAAATCCTACAGGCATTAAAGACACCTTTCCTCGCAAAAAGCCTTCCAGTCCACAGTTTCCGAAAGACGACGAAACTCTACCAAATAATTATTTATACAGTGGGTAACACCCAAGAAATAAAGGAAATTTGTTACACCCTCCCTGGATTTTTCACTACATTCTCTTAGCTCCATCAACTCACCAACATCAATGTTTGCCCTCTCAAATATTCTTCGATAACCTCTCCGCAGGGATTCAATATCAACTTTCTGATTGCCGCCAGAGAAATAAATCAGTATTTTGCTAGCTAACCTTCTCCATATGAACGCCTCACGAAGCAACCTTTTAGGAGCCACAAAATTAATTTTTTTCTTATCTATCTTATATAAAAGTTTAACCTGGTTGGATATCAACATAACCAAACCTATAAGGCTTTGCATCTGACTTCTGGTCATACCCCGCATTTTTTTATCAGAAATACCCTCCACCCAATAGAAAACTCTCTTTCTTGAGATCATAATAATATTCAGGTGGTACAATATATATAACCGGAAAAACAATGATCTCCTCTTCTTTTTCGGAATATCACCCTCCACCACCAGCCATGCGGCACTATTGAGAATTCTATCAATACTTCTCTTCAGGTTTATTTCTGGGTGGGCAGTGAAGGGGATATTTCTTGAAACGGCCAAAATACAAAAAATTATTGCCAACACAAATAGATAATTTGTGTAAACCACAAAACTATACTCTTGAGAATTATTAAAATTAAAAATAATCTGGGGAAAGATAAGAACCAGGGTTCGTATCATCGACTGGGGTCCAAAGACCTTATTTGAGGAAAAGCTTACTACAAACGTCCACACAAAGATCACGACAGCCAACGAATAAAACCCATGCAATTTCGGCATTAAAAAGAAATATATAGGTGCCGATAATATGCACACTAAAATCGTGAAAACACAGGTTTCAAACAATTGAATTTTGGGGGTCATTGAGGCGAGAATACCTATTACTGTTATCAGTAATATAACCAGTAATCCACCAATCATGTCAGGGATAAAAAGATATGCCAGATAAGCGATCCACATTCCCATCTGAACACGGACAATATTAGTCAACCTGTCTGGGTCGGGCATCAAAGCTCCAAGCCACCCTATACCGTCACTACTTACCTGTCTCGAATAGGAGTCACCCCGGGTTTGTATATCATTTACTGAATCAATCAGAGATCGGGTTTCTACCTCCAAGTCATTTAAGGATTTTCTAGTAACGGCTAAAGCAGCGGTTTCAAAGGTTGACAGCCTCTTTACCTCTTCAATATTTCCTCGAACCACTCTTCCATTGGCACTATCTGCTGGTCTTTCCCCTGAAAGCGCTGCCTCCACTTGCGCGAGGCGCCCCTCAATGTCAGGCATATATTCCTCTACACCAATAAGGAATTTTGATATACCCAGATCACCTGAGAGTGCTAAGCTTTCTTCCAACTTCAAGAGGGATTGCGTGACGGCTGTCGCAGATTGACCAAAGTGACCCCACTGCTTTCGACATTCCCACACCTCATAACTATCTGAGCTCGCATCGCCAATGGCTGTTTGTAAGCGCGTATCAAGCTCTAAAAGAGCAACACGCTTTTTACGCCTAATCTTTATTTTCTCGCCACTTCTAACCCGAGAAAAACAATTATCCACAAATCGACGATGTTCTCTCAATAAATCCAGAGATGCTCTTCTTAACTCACCACGACTACAGTTAGGCCAGATCAAAACGGCTACCAATCCGTAGACAATTATTCCGAGCAAGGACTCCTGAATACGTAAAACCCCAGCCTTGTAGGAGATAGAGAAGTCGCCACCAGTCACATCCCACAACAAAAAGATGACATACCCACTTGTAAGCCAAAAATACTGGTAGTTTGATCTCTGCAAAAAATAAACGCAGATAGATACCCAGATAGATAGGGCGATCATAAACAACCAGCGATCCTGTGGAAATAATGCGACGATTATCCAGCCAGCCAGCAAGGCAAATAGCGTCCCTAAAATCCACAAAATGGCTCGATTAAGAGACTGCCCCAGATTCGCCTGACTGCAGACAATAACAGCAAATCCACCCCAAAAAGGCTTCTCCCAATTCAGGCCCAAGGCAATGGCATAAACGATCACTAAAGCTGTTGCTAGCTTAATCGACTCTTTAACATTACGAGACAACTGCAAAGCTTTCTCCGACCATTTCTACATACTATTAATTCGTCATTTTGATCTATGACACAGCAATATATCTTCACCCCGAATATATACTGGATAACCAAAAGGAAGTATGGCATACCAAGAGCTAAAGAAATTCGCTATCGGCGAGCTTATCTAAATCAGCCCCAGATCTAAGAATCAATCCAAATAATATGAAATATAAAAGCTGACAAACAATAAAAATAAACGCCTAAACCACCCAAATATGCAGGTACATCCTTATAGACTTTTCCTTTCTGCAAGCCTAAAGATCAAGATTATGACTAACTGAGCCACACCCCAAATACACTACTTATAAATCTTTAAGGCATGAAGGGAACGAAGTATTTGCTGTATTGCCAGACCAAATATTGGTCCCAGAACTACAATCTGAAGCCTCGTTGTCATCTAAAAGGTCATCAAAACCACTGCCTGCTACTGTATTTCCACTAACTACATTGTCCATATTCTGAATGACATATGGACCTCCTATCGCTATGCCCCAAATTTCATTATTCTGGACATTATTACTGGCAATAACACAAAAAGAAGCACCTACAGTCACACCATCAATTATTCTTGCTCCCAGGCTTATAGCAACAGCATTACCTTCTAAATAATTATTCCCAATATAAGAAAAGAAACCAAAGCCACCTATTCCATTTTCAAAAAAACCAGAGACACTATTTCCAATTGCAACATTAGCCACCCCTTCCAGCACAATACCCGATGCCTGAACATTAGTGGTGTTTGACAAGGTATTCTGTCGGATAAGGTTACTATCACTTTCTGCAAAAACGCCTGCGCCACTGGATTCCTCGACGGTCACACTGAATACTTTATGTAGGCCACTCCCCGCCAACTCCAATCCAGTTTCACAATTACTAACAACTCCACCCGTCACAACTCCTGAAGTTCCTAACATAAGTACCCCAACCCCATCGGTAGTGCATTCAATTGCGCCTTCACCAGACATTACAAGACTACCGTCAGGACCTTCAACCGTTATTGCTGGATCTTCGCTGCAAGAAAGCTCACCAGTAAGAGTCTGCGCGTCAGTAATAGTATCGCCACATTCAACATCCGCAATGCAGACTGAAGAAAAACATAGAGTTGACATCATCACCCCAGGAGCAAGAAGTGTTTTTGGAGAGAAGGACATTGATGGAACCTCAGCAAGTAGAATATAGCTTCACCAAAGTGTCGCCTCTTTACGATCAACCCACTATAGGAATATTTTCTTAACTTCTAAAGATTTTTAAGGCAGGATGGAAATGATGTGTCAGCAGTATTGTTAGACCACACATTTAAGCCATCACTACAATCTGACTCTTCATTATCATCCAAAATATCATCATTACCACTTCCAGTTACAGTATTCCCTGTCACTAAATTATCCATGTTAGGATATGTATAGGGTGCGCCTATTCCAATTCCCGTACGTAGACTGCCTACCACTGTATTACTTTCAATTACGCAATACGAAGCACCTATACTCTCTCCATCAACTACTAATGCACCCAATATAATCCCCAACTCACTATTCTCTACATAATTATTTCCAATATATGAATAGAAACCAAAGCCAGCTATTCCATATTCTAAAAATCCGGACACATTATTACCAACGGCAACATTTCTCTCACCATCTAGCTCCAAACCAGATGCTATTACGTTAGTAGTGTTCGACACCGTGCTTTGACGAATTAGATTACCGTCACTTTGTGCAAAAATTGCTGCGCTAGAGGATTCTTCAACTGTTACACCAATCACTTTATGGGAACCATCTCCATCCAACAACAACCCTAAATCACAATTAGTGACAACCCCGCCCATGACAAGCCCAGATCTCCCCAGCATATGGATTCCTATACCATTAGTAGTGCACTCAATAGAACCCTCACCTTCTATCACAAGGAAACCCTCCGGCCCCTCAATAGTTAGCGCTGGATCATCACTGCAAGATAATGCGTCAGTGAGGACTTGAGAATTGGCAATAATATCTCCGCATTGGACAGCCAAACTACCGGTAGAATAAACACATGAAAGCAGCATCACTAATCCAGTCGCGTAGATATCCTTTGGGTAATTAAACATGGATTGAGCCCTGGTAAGAATGTAAAAAAATATCACCTCAGTATCGCCTGTCCGTATTACCCTGCCATAGGAACATCATCTCAATCCATAGAAAATAACATGCTTGCACAGACCAATTCCCAAACACACATAAGAAGAATTCTTCCTGCTTCATCAACCCCTCTAAGGTGCACTGCTTATTTTGCCTTGGTCACCCAATCCAATAACGAATAACAAAGATGAAAAACTCTGCAAGTTAGAGTTCCATAATTTAACTTAAGAGCCAATAGAGAAGCTACAGGATTACCCGCAGCAAAGTGGATTAACGCAGAACAATCAAGCTCGTGCCAATTAATTAATAATCCAATGACCCCTAAAATAAAAAAGGCCCCATTGGGGCCTTTTCAATCTCAGCTAGCTCAGCAATTATGCATTTAGAGCTTTAAACTCGCGTCTACGGCGGTGCAGAACCGGCTCGGTATAACCATTCGGCTGGGCACAACCTTCGAATACCAGCTCACAAGCAGCCTGGAAGGCAACGCTCTTATCAAAGTTCGGTGCCATATCGTTATAGTTGGAGTCGCCGGCATTCTGGCGGTCTACCACAGCAGCCATACGCTCCATGGTTTCACGCACTTGCTTTTCGCTAACGATACCCTGCTTGAGCCAGTTGGCGATATGCTGAGAGGAAATTCTCAGGGTTGCACGGTCTTCCATCAGGCCGACATCATTGATATCCGGCACCTTGGAGCAACCCACGCCCTGCTCTACCCAGCGCACTACATAGCCGAGAATACCTTGGGCATTGTTGTCCAACTCAAGCTGGATATCTTTAGCATTCCAGTTGGCTTCAGCCGCTACCGGAACCGTTAAAATATCTTCCAGCTTAGCGTGATGGCGATGTTGAATCTCTTCCTGGCGGCGATTCACATCCACTTTGTGGTAGTGCAAGGCGTGCAAGGTAGCAGCCGTGGGCGACGGTACCCACGCCGTATTGGCACCGGCCATTGGGTGGGCCAACTTAGCGTGCATCATGGCTGACATCTGGTCTGGAATTGGCCACATGCCTTTACCAATTTGCGCTCTGCCCTTCAGGCCGCTGTTCAGGCCAACATCCACATTCCATTCTTCGTAGGCGTTAATCCATGTGGATTGCTTCATATCACCCTTGCGAATCATGGGGCCCGCAAGCATGGAAGTATGGATCTCGTCACCGGTGCGATCGAGGAAGCCAGTATTAATAAAGACTACACGCTCTTTCGCTTCGGCAATACAAGCTTTGAGGTTCACAGTGGTGCGACGCTCTTCGTCCATAATGCCCATTTTTACTGTGTAACGGGGCAGATCGAGCGCATCTTCGATTCGGTTAAACAGAGTATTGGCGAAAGCCACTTCCTCCGGGCCGTGCATCTTTGGTTTTACGATATAGATGCTGCCTTCACGGGAATTCTTGATCGGGCTCTCACCACGGAGGTCATGCAAAGCGATCAAACTGGTGATCATGCCGTCGAGAATCCCTTCGGGGATTTCCTGGCCATCGCCGAACAGCACTGCATCGTTGGTCATCAGGTGACCGACGTTGCGCACGAACATCAGGCTGCGCCCCGGCAAGGTAACCTGGTTGCCGTTCGGGGAGGTGTACTCACGATCTGCATTGAGCTTTCGCTCAAAGGACTTACCGCCTTTGCTAATGGTTTCCTTCAGGTCGCCCTTCATCAGACCGAGCCAGTTGCGGTAAACCACTACCTTATCTTCAGCATCGACAGCCGCTACCGAATCCTCGCAATCCATAATGGTGGTCAGCGCGGATTCCATTAGCACATCTTTCACACCGGCATCATCGGTTTTGCCGATGGGGCTCTCGCGATCCACCTGGATCTCAAAGTGCAAACCGTGCTGCTTCAGCAGGATGCTGGAGGGCTCTTCACTGTCACCCAAATAACCAACAAACTGCTTGGCATCTTTTAAGGTGGCGATGTCGCCATTGGCCTGTACCACTTCCAGCAGTGAGCCATTGATGCGGTATTGCACCGCCTCAGCGTGACTACCACAGGTAAGCGGGGCCGACTGATCGAGGAAGTTGCGTGCATATTCGATCACTTTAGCGCCGCGAACCGGGTTGTATTCCGTACCTTTTTCCGCGCCACCCTCTTCACTGATCACATCTGTACCGTACAGTGCGTCGTAAAGGCTGCCCCAGCGTGCGTTTGCCGCATTGAGCGCATAGCGTGCATTCATTACCGGCACTACCAGCTGAGGTCCCGCCAGGATGGCGATCTCTTCATCGACATTTTCGGTAGTTGCGCTGAATTCAGCAGGCTCGTCGGCGAGGTAGCCGATCTCTCGCAGGAAAGTCTGGTAGCCTTCCAGATCGCGGAAACCTTCAGGGTTGTCCGTGTGCCAGCGATCCAGGGTCTCCTGCAGTTCATCACGTTTTTCCAGCAATGCGCGATTTACCGGGGCCAAATCGTGGACAATAGATTCCAATTTGGCCCAGAAAGCTTCGGCGCTGACTCCAGTTCCTGGAATCACCTCCTCGCAAACCAGGTTGTAAAGTTCTGGTGCGATTTGCAGATCGCCGATTTGGACTCGTTCCGTCATACCCAGGGCCTCTCATCAGATTGTTGGAATAGCGGCATTCTAAACAGCCATTTCCACATACCGCTAATTTATAGACACAATTCCCACTATTCATAGATCGAATTTTTATGACAAAGCAGCTGATGTGTGTTTGCTCGGACAAAACCGCGCAGACACATCACCTTACTGCAATATCGTTACAAAGCGCGGCCAATATCGAGAATTAAACGGCGCAGCCAGCGGTGCGGGGCGCTCTGTTGCAACAGTGGGCTCCAAGCCATTTTTAACTCCAAGTTGGGAATATCCAGGGGCGGATCACGCCTCACCACGCGGGGATTATCACTGGCCAATTGGGCCAGGCGAGTGGGCACCGTTACGATTAGATCGCTCTGTTCAGCCAGCAGCATAGCTACCTGGTAGTGACGGGTGAAAACGGAGATATCCCGCTTCTCTCCCAAACGACCTATGGCCTCATCCACCCAGCCCAAGCGCTGTACATCTTCCGGGTTAACTCCGACACCCACCCCCATACCGGTCTTGCTCACCCAGATATGCTGGGCTTCCAGGTAGCTCTGCAGATTGTAATCCCGGAGTATCGGGTTATCGGCGCGCATCACACAGGAGAAGCTATCGCGCCATACGGTGGCCTGGTGAAAGCTCTGCGGCATGCTGTCAAAGCGGTTGATCACCATATCCACCTTGCCCTGCTCTACATCCACAAAGCTCACATCACTGGGCGTCATGATATCCAAGCTGATACCCGGGGCGTCATCCCGCAGTTGCTTTAGCAGCGGCGGTATCAGGGTGGACTCGGCGTAGTCACTGGCCATGATGCGGAAGGTGCGGCGGGTATTGGCGGGGTCAAAATCCCGATTTGGCTGGATAACCCGATCAATGGAGGAGAGTGCTTCGCGCACCATCGGCTGCAATTCCAAAGCCCTTTCCGTGGGCATCATGCCCTCACGGGTGCGCACCAGCAACGGATCGTCAAACAGTTCCCGCAGGCGCTTCAAGCCATTACTCATGGCCGGCTGGGACAGCCCCAGGTAATTGGCTGCACGGGTCACATTGCGTTCGCGCAGTAGCACATCGAGGTAAACCAGCAGGTTCAGGTCAGCTCTTTCCAGTTGCATACATCTATTCGCCAAATCGATAGTGAAAATAAAATCAATAAATTAGGCAAATTATGCCACTCCTCCTAAGATACTCAACACCTAATCGCAGTCACCGTTTAAGGATTTACAGTCATGTCCACTTACACTCAAGACATCGACGCGGTAGCAAAGCTCCGTGAAAGCCATGGCAGCTCCTGGGACGCCATCGATCCCGAATCTGTTGCCCGTATGCGTGCCCAGAACAAATTCAAGCACGGCCTGGATATCGCCAAGTACACCGCTGATATCATGCGCGCCGACATGGAAAACTACGACAAGGACACGTCCAAGTACACCCAGTCCCTGGGTTGCTGGCACGGTTTCATCGGTCAGCAGAAGATGATTTCTATTAAGAAGCACTTCGAAGGCAACACTGACCGCCGCTACCTGTACCTGTCCGGCTGGATGGTTGCCGCTCTGCGCAGCGAATTCGGTCCTCTGCCCGACCAGTCCATGCACGAAAAAACTTCCGTAGCCGCTCTGATCGAAGAGCTCTACACCTTCCTGCGCCAGGCTGATGCCCGCGAACTGAACGACCTGTTCCGCGAAGTGGACGCCGCTCGCGAAGCTGGCGATAAAGAAGCTGAGAAAGCTGCCCAGGACAAGATCGACAACCACAAGACTCACATTGTACCGATCATCGCCGACATCGATGCAGGTTTTGGTAACGCCGAAGCAACTTACCTGCTGGCCAAGAAAATGATCGAAGCGGGTGCTTGCTGTATCCAAATCGAAAACCAGGTTTCTGACGAGAAGCAGTGTGGTCACCAGGACGGTAAAGTAACCGTTCCTCACGAAGACTTCCTGGCCAAGATCCGCGCAGTTCGCTACGCGTTCCTGGAACTGGGCGTAGACAACGGTGTTATCGTTGCCCGTACCGACTCCCTGGGCGCTGGCCTGACCAAGCAAATCGCTGTAACCAATAAGCCGGGTGACCTGGGTGACCAGTACAACGCCTTCCTGGATTGCGAAGAAATCGATGCTTCCGAGCTGGCCAACGGCGACGTAATCATCAACCGCGAAGGCAAGCTGCTGCGTCCTAAGCGTCTGGCTTCCAACCTGTTCCAGTTCCGCAAGGGCACTGGCGAAGCGCGCTGCATCCTGGACAGCATCACCTCTTTGCAGAACGGTGCAGACCTGATCTGGATCGAAACCGAGAAGCCTCACGTTCGCCAGATCGGCGGCATGATGGATGAAATCCGCAAAGTCGTTCCCGATGCGAAGCTGGTTTACAACAACAGCCCGTCCTTCAACTGGACCCTGAACTTCCGTCAGCAGGTATTCGATGCTTGGTCTGAAGAAGGTAAAGACGTATCCGCATACGACCGCGCCAACCTGATGAGCGCCGAATACGACGACTCTGAGCTGTCTGCAGCGGCCGACGAGAAGATCCGTACCTTCCAGGCCGACGCGGCTCGCGAAGCTGGTATCTTCCACCACCTGATCACTCTGCCGACTTACCACACTGCGGCCCTGTCTACCGACAACCTGGCCAAAGAGTACTTCGGTGAGCAAGGTATGCTGGGCTATGTGAAAGGCGTACAGCGCAAAGAGATCCGCCAGAGCATCGCCTGTGTTAAGCACCAGAACATGGCTGGTTCCGACATCGGCGACGACCACAAAGAATACTTTGCTGGTGACGCTGCCCTGAAGGCTGGTGGTAAAGACAACACCATGAACCAGTTCGGTTAATCGACCGGTACGGTTTCAGTAAATTTGAGGCGGCACTTGCCGCCTCTTTTTTTGAACCCATTGGGTTCATCTCAAAGCACCGCAAGTTTGCCTACGCTTTGATCTCTGCAATTTTTATTACTTGGGCCGCTACTGCGGCCCTTTTTTATTCCGAAACTGAACTACCCCGGTTCTTTCCCTCGCAAAGACAACTCCTCGGCTAGCCTTAAAGCACCCTCGTTGAAATTCGCGCATCATGAGCGATCAAAATTTAATTCTGATATTCAATTGCGGCAGCTCGTCAGTGAAGTTTTCCGTGCTGGACCCGGATTCGGGTGCAGAACATCTTGCTGGTATCGCGGAAGCCCTTGGCACCCCCAAAGCCAAACTGGAGTGGCACTATCAAGGAACAGAAGACTCCCACCGGCTCGCGCTGGATAGCGACCACGCGGCGGTAATTAATGAGCTGGTAACACAGTTTGACCGAACCTGGTCAGAGTTACAGGATGGGTTAAAAGCGATAGGTCACCGAGTCGTCCATGGCGGCGAGCATTTCTCCAGCTCCGTTTTGATCAATCAGAAAGTGATGGCCTGTATCGAAGAGTGCTGTGACTTGGCCCCCTTGCATAACCCCGCTGCTCTCAAGGGGATCTACGCCTCCCTCGATGCCTTCCCCCAACTACCCCAAGTCGCCGTCTTTGATACCGCCTTTCATCAGCAAATGCCTAAGTACGCGTATCTATACGGGCTCCCCTACCCACTGTACGAAGAGCACAAGATCCGCCGCTATGGCATGCATGGCAGTAGCTATCAGTACATTTGCGAGCGGTGCGCTGAACTACTGGGAAAGCAGACTGCTGAACTCAATATTATTGCTGCCCACCTCGGTGGCGGCGCCTCTATTTGCGCCATCAAACAGGGGCGCAGTGTAGATACAAGCATGGGGCTTACACCTCTTGAAGGACTGGTAATGGGGAGTCGCTGCGGCGATCTGGACCCGGGAATACTCCTCTACTTACAGCAAGCGCTGGGATATACCCAAGCCTCACTTGAGCAGCTTCTAAATAGAGAAAGCGGTATGTTGGGCATATCCACCCTGAGCAGTGATTGCCGTGCACTGGAGCAAGCTGCCGAGAAAGATCATCAGGGAGCCAAACTCGCCCTGGAAATATTCTGTTACCGCCTGGCCAAATATATTGCTGCTTACACCATCCCCTTGGGTAGCGTCGATGCTTTGGTATTCACCGGCGGTATCGGGGAGAACTCCTCCGGGGTGCGAAGCCGGACCATCGAATGGCTAAAGCCCTTAGGCTACCAACTCAATCCCGAAGCCAATCAGAAAACCAAGTCGCAAGTGGAGGGCTTAATCTCTGCGCAGGAAACTCCCAACATCCTGGTAATCCCCACTAAGGAAGACTGGATTATTGCCCGGGATACATCGCGCTTGGTGCAGTCTTAAACATGCTGCGACACAGCAATGCCAGAACCCTGATGCTGGTTCCTCTGGAAGCGGGAGCCGGTATCACCTCTGTAAGCCTGGGTTTAATTCGGGCGCTAGACCGAAAAAGTATTGAGCTTCAATTTTTTAAACCTGTCGCCGAGCCCCCGCCACCAGACGGCACTATAGAGCGCACCACCGAAATTTTGCGGCAAACATCCAACCTGACCATCCCCAGCTCGTTGAGTGCCGAATATGCGGACTCGATGGTATCTACCGGAAAAATGGCGGATTTACTGGAAGAGATTCTCGCCCGCTTCAGACGAATCTCGGCGAAGGCTGAAGTCAATGTGATCGAAGGCGTGCTACCCAGCCGCGACAATCCCGTGACTAACCAGCTGAATTATCAAATTGCCAAAACCCTAGATGCGGAAGTGGTACTCGTCGCCTGTCCATCTCCCGGTGCCAGCGATTCAATCAAGCAACTTCGCGAGAGACTGGAATTTGCCGTTCGTCTTTATGGCGGCGAGGATGCAAAGCGCGTAGTGGGCTGCATCATCAATAAAGTGGGTCTGCCAGCGGAAATTATGGATACTCCCGGAGCTCATTTAATTGGACTGCATTCACAACTGGAATCTAGCAAAGAAAGCCCCCCTAGTCTGACCCCTGAGATACTTTCAAAGCAGATTCCACTGCGTATTGTCGGTTTTATTCCCTGGAATGCAGAACTGCTCTCCCCCCGTGCACTCGACCTGGCGCGGCACTTTAATGCAAAGGTACTCAATAAAGGAGAGCTGGAAACACGCAGGTTACATACCGTCACATTCTGCTCCCGCTCACTGCCCAATATGTTGAGAAGATTTAAGCCCGGGGCCATGCTGGTAACTTCTGCCGATAGGCCCGATGTGGTTGTGGGCGCATGTTTGGCCGTTATGAATGGAGTCAAAATTGGATGCCTGCTATTAACCGGCGGCTACCATTTGGACAAAGCCATTTTGAAACTGTGTACCCCGGCCATGGAAACAGGCCTACCCATTTTACTGGTACCTTCCAATACCTGGCACACGGTGATGTCACTGCAGACTTTTAATTTGCGCACCCCATCAGATGACAGAAATCGCGTGGACCGGGTGCAGGAATTTTTCGCCAGTCGCCTGGATGAAGAGTGGGTGGAATCACTGAGCCAACAAAGTGAAATCCCCAAACGCCTTTCACCTCCGGCATTCCGCTACCACCTCACGGAACTGGCCCGGCGCCGCACTATGCGGATTGTCCTACCCGAAGGAACCGAACCGCGAACCATTCGCGCCGCCCAGCTCTGCCTGGAGAGAGAGATTGCACACCCGGTTTTACTGGGCGAAGAAAAAGATATTTTCAAAATTGCTGAGCAGCAGGGGTTAAAGCTCAATAAAAAGTTGGAAATTGTCGATCCCAAGGCAGTGAGAGCACACTACGTTGAACCCATGGTTGCCCTGCGTAAAAACAAGGGACTTACTCAAGTAGTGGCACTCGAGCAGCTACAGGATAATGTGGTTCTCGGAACCATGATGTTGGCATTGGGTGAAGTGGATGGACTGGTGTCCGGAGCTATTCACACAACAGCCAATACCATTCGGCCCGCCCTGCAACTAATCAAAACCGCCCCGGATGAAGAGCTGGTTTCCTCGATATTTTTTATGCTGCTACCTGAACAGGTACTGGTCTACGGAGATTGCGCGATCAATCCCGATCCCGATGCACAGCAACTCGCCGCTATAGCCATTCAATCAGCAGATTCCGCAGCGGCATTTGGTATAGAACCCCGAGTCGCAATGATCAGTTACTCCACCGGCACATCCGGCAGCGGCAGCGATGTCGATAAAGTCCGCGAGGCTACCCAGCTGGCCAAACAGAAGAGACCGCAACTGATTATTGATGGCCCTCTTCAATACGACGCCGCCCTGATCCGCAATGTCGCCGCCCAAAAAGCCCCGCACAGCCCCGTAGCCGGCAGGGCCACAGTTTTTATCTTTCCCGACCTGAATACCGGCAACACTACCTACAAAGCCGTTCAACGCAGCGCTGATTTAGTGAGTATTGGGCCAATGTTGCAGGGGTTGCGCAAGCCAGTTAACGACCTATCACGGGGCGCACTCGTGGATGATATTGTGTATACCATTGCCCTAACCGCCATCCAGGCCCAGGGCAAGCTTCACTAATTTTATTTACTCCCGGCGCAGAGGCCTGCGCTGGTCGATATACTCATGTAATGCGGCAGCAACGATATAGGCTTCCAGCCTGTGCTCATAGGTCTCTGTATGATCGTACCCCATTCGCTGCAAGCAGCGTTGGATATAGTCGGCACTTGAGGATTTATCGTGCCAAACCCGGCGGCCTTTAAAAATATTGGCCAGCACTTTCCACCAACTTTTATCAGCGGAGCGCAAGTGCTGTAGGGCCACCGCTAGCAGGGCTTCCTCATCAGAGAAATCAGTACCCAGTGGATAGTGAGGCAGTTCCGCCAGGCATTTTTCGTCATTGAATACACTGGCGAGGTGTTCAGGTGTGTTTTTATTGAAACTCTCGGGAATCGAAAAGCTTTTTTCTATCTTCCCCGCGTGCTTGGCCTGCTCTAGCAATACAGCTTGAAAGCGGGTATCACAGATACTGAGCATGGCCACCATTACATCCCGGTCTGTTTTACCACGCAAATCGACTGCGCCATATTCCGTCACAACCACATCGCGCAAATGCCGGGGAATAGTCGTGTGAGGATATTCCCACACAATATTACTCTCGCAGATACCATCGCGCATTCGCACACTGGGGAGCGCAATAATGGATCGGGCCCCAGGCAAGTCCCAAGCCTGGGCGACAAAGTTATATTGCCCTCCCACCCCACTCACCACGTGGTTATCCACCAAGGCATCCGAGACAACCGCTCCCCCAAGAGTCACCATCATGGCCGAATTTACAAAGCGCGCATGCTGTCGCTGCGCCAGCTTTAGGTCTCTTTGGGATTGGAGGTCATTGGTAAAACTGATGTCAATCATATCGAGACCTGCACCCTCCTTAGGGTCCAGATCCCGCAACTCTCGATACATAAGTTCCGGCCCCAGATAGAAGCCGCCATGTAACCAGATCCCCCCAGCGATCTTTTTATTCAGGCAACTACCAATTAGACGGCGGCGCCCATGTTCGCTGTGAAGATCACACTCCTCTTCTTCACCATCAGGAGTCAGCAACTTATGGCCCCGCCAACTGTAGCTGGGGTCCACAATGCCAAGCTGCTGTAAAAAATCTGTATCTGCCACGGTTAAAGGGCAACTGATACGGCCAGCATTCTTTAATGCCAGTAGTGTTTCTTCCTGCACAGTATCAGTAATCTGATCGCTATCGAGCAGATGTTGAATTGTTGCATCAGCGTAGACTCTACGGGTCAGAACCCCCGCTCTGCGCAAATGGAGAAAACCGTGGGGCACCATTTCACTGGCCCCATAAAGGCCCCGCTTAAAGGTGCCAGTACATAGAGGCAGTTCCTCTCGGTAGCGCTTAGCATCCTCTTCCACCAAGTCATCCAGAATCCGGCAAAAGAGGGCGTTTTCCTTATGCCTCAAGCGCAGTACATGGCAAACCGCATCTCCCAGGGCGCCGATACCTACTTGAAGGGTTCCTCCATCTTCAACCAGACTGGCGATATGGTAGGCGATGCTGTATTCGGTAAAGGTTACTGGCAGGGCCGGAGCCGCAAACAGCGGCGTATCAAAAGTTTCGCCTTTCAGCAAAAAGTCAAAAGCACTGGCCAGTAGCTCACTGCTTCCATGGATATAGGGCAGCTGTGTATTTACTTCACCCAATAAAAACA
Organism: Microbulbifer maximicatervae (SeqCode); assembly: GCF_052466985.1. Lineage (NCBI taxonomy): Bacteria > Pseudomonadati > Pseudomonadota > Gammaproteobacteria > Cellvibrionales > Microbulbiferaceae > Microbulbifer > Microbulbifer maximicatervae (SeqCode). The sequence goes on along the minus strand of NZ_CP174298.1, from coordinate 867,820 downwards.
GGGGGTAGTCCTTGCGCTGAGCAGCCAGCTTTAGCACAGGCAGTGTCAGGTCTGGGTTGCAACTTAAACTGAACTTACCTCCACACTCTGAAGGCGCCACCATTTGCGCAATAACGTTAACCCCCCGACTGATCAGCTCACCGGGTACCTGGGTATAATTTGCACTCACGTAGTGTTGCTGCGCATAGTTGTTGCCGAGCAGCGAACCGGGCTCCATAAAGAATTCAATAACCTGGATATTACCTGGCAGGTGCCCTTTCCTCCTCGCGGGAACATAAGCAAGGTCTTGGTATTGACTGTAATGGGTATCCAGAAGTGGCTGGATAAAGCGCCGGGAAATATCACTATCCCCACGGGGGCGCTCCAGCGTCAGGGCCGTAAATATCGTCAGTGAAATCGTATGATCTTCTGCCGCTCGAGCGTATAGCGTATTAGCGAAATGGTTTGCCTTACCAAGCCCCAGCGGTAATGCCAGAACTATTTTCTTGCCGACAACTTCTAAAAGCTTATCGACACACTCCTCGGCACTGGTAAAGCTCTCTGGAGAATTCTTGTGCGCAGATTCCATCGGAGGTAGCTTTCCTCAAACCTTATTGGACTGTGCCCGCACACCCACCCAAGTGTTCGAAGTGATCCACCTGAATTGCCTTCTCTACAGCATCCGCTGCATCGTAGAGTATCTCAGCCTCTTCATCGCTGATTAGATTTTTCTTTAACCCTTCTTCCACGCTATCCCTGCTCAGGTTGCGAATACCGCCTTTTTTTAATTTTTCACGAGCCCGCTCGGAAGCGCATACCCTATCAAACGCCTGCTCAACAATATCTACTCCATCCCCGGGAGTTCCGAGAAAAACTCCACTGGTCAGCCGGTCGCGAGTCGCCGACGGCGTCAACAGTAATTCCGCACAGGCCTTGGCTTGCCGATCCGATGCGGTGTGGACACTGTGCCCCCAAGGCATGGTGAGGAAGTGCATTACTTGGCCAATAAATGGCCGGGGGAAATTTTGAAACACTTCCAACAAATTGACTTCGATCTTATGCAATCCATCTCGCATGGCAAATTCCAGCAGAGGGAGGTCATCCTTAGGGTTGCCATCATCATAAAAGCGCTTCAGGGTGCAGCTGAGCAGGTACAACTGACTCAAGACATCGCCCAATCGGGAAGAAATTAATTCTTTTCGCTTGAGTTCTCCTCCCAGAGTCATCAAGGAAAATTCGGTGACCAGAGATAGCACCGCCGAATACCGATTCAGTTGCCGGTAGTACTTGGCAGCGTGCCCTACGTTGCGAGGGCTGCTGGCAAACAAGCCCACCGTCCAGCCGTGAAAAATACCCCGACAGAGGGTTTTGAATTGAAACCACATATGCTTGGGCAGTAACTTATCCAATTCATCCAAACCCGCTTCATGATCCGGATTTTCTGCCGCCAACATCTCCTGCAAGATATAGGGGTGACAGCGAATTGCGCCCTGACCAAAGATCATCAAACTGCGAGTGAGAAGATTGGCCCCCTCTACCGTAATTGCTACCGGTATCGCTCGATAAACATTACCCAGGTAATTTAATGGACCATCCATAATGGCCTTGCCCGCATGAATATCCATTGCATCAATAATGGCCTGGCGTAGACCACAAGTAGCATTGGCTTTCATAATTGCGGTGATCACCGCTGGCTTTCGCCCCTCATCCAGGGCACGGGTAGTCGTTTTATGGGCGCTGTCCAATACAAAGGCGATAGAAGCAATTTCAGCCAAGCGGCGTTGCACGCCTTCAAAGCGGCCAACAGGCACATTAAATTGCTCTCGAACCCGGGCGTAAGCGCCGGTCATGCGCGCGGCCATTTTTGCCCCACCGGTAGACAGGGATGGCAGAGAAATTCCTCGGCCTGCGGCAAGGGCACTCATCAGCATCTCCCAACCTTTGCCGACATTCTCCTCGCCGCCAATAATCCAATCCATCGGCATAAAAACATCTTTTCCCCAGTTGGGCCCATTCTGAAATGCTTGCAGCGCTGGGAGATGCCTCTGACCAATGGAAACTCCCGGTGTATCTGTGGGAACCAGGGCAACCGTAATACCCAGCTCTTCTTCATCGCCGAGAATATGGTCCGGGTCATAGAGCTTGAAGGCCAAACCTAACACCGTGGCTATCGGGCCCAAGGTGATATAGCGCTTGTGCCAATTAACACGCATACCAAGGACCTTTTCGCCTTGATATTCGCCGTAACAGACTACGCCACGGTCAATCATGGATGCCGCATCAGATCCGGCCTCCGGACTGGTCAGCGCAAAGCAGGGAATATCAGTGCCATCTGCCAGACGTGGCAAATAGTAGTCCTTTTGCTCTTGCGTACCGTGAGCCAGTAACAGCTCTCCCGGGCCCAATGAGTTAGGCACCATTACTGTGACACCCACACAGGTACTGCGGGTGGTAATTTTGGTCACTATCTCCGCATGAGCTGTCGGGGAAAAGCCAAGGCCGCCATATTTCTTGGGAATAATAATGCCAAAAAAGCGATTTTTCCGAAGGAAATCCCAAACATGCTCCGGAATATTGCGATCCACATAGCTAATTTGCCAATCGTTGATCATTCGGCACAGCTCTTCGACTGGCCCCTCCAGGAAAGCCTGCTCCTCTTCATTGAGCGCAGGTGGCCCCATCCCCAACAATTGATCCCAATGTGGTTTACCTGACAATAACTCAGCATCCCACCAAACTTCACCCGCTTCCATCGCCTCCCTTTCTGTTTCAGAAATTGGCGGAAGTACCCGTTTAATAATTTTCAAAAGAGGCGCGGTAAAGAATTTTTTGCGCAATTCGCTCATTTTCACCTTCCATAGCGGCAGCCGTTGCAACAAACACTGCTAATTCCCGCAGGGTCGAGAGAGTCATCAATGCACAATAATAGGAGACGTTTGATTGCAGGTAAGAATTCACAGAAGAAATCCATGCCCCTACCCTGATAGACATTTTATTTTTCAACAAAACCGGCGTTGTTTTTTTTAGGGCCATTGAAAAGTTATTGAGATTAGCTTTTTCTCACTCCGTCCACAGTAATTCGTATTGTGAGACCCCCTCATCCCCTTTCAATTAAATAACCATTTTTCCAGGGACTTGGCCTTATAACTTTTTGAAAGGGAAAGAAAAATAAACAAGGATTTTGACATGAAGCGATTAACGGCAATATCTCTCACCAGCATCAGCCTGATGCTCCCTTCATTAATTTACGCCGATCTTATCGGCGAAGCACCGCGCTTAGACCCTGCAGATAGGATTAGCCAAGATGAAATTTCCCAAGGACAACTCCACCTCGACGAAATACGTGAAGCGGGGCTGATTATTTTCAGCACGCCTTTCAATCGTTACGACGGTTTTGGTGATGGCCCCCACGACTTTTCTGAACCGGACAACCACTCCCCCACCGGAGGTAACAGGCCCACCCTGCAAGGTAATGGCACATTTTTACGGGTCAATGGCCTCGATGCGCAAAATTGCCTGGAGTGCCACACCGTTATCAGCAATAGAACAACGCCACCCAGATTGGGCATTGGCGGAGGTGGAGGATTCGGAACCAGCGTATTATTCCGTCCCGCCAATATCGATGTTATCGATGAAAACTTTGACGGTATCGCAGAGTTTGATGGGCGGCTGATTAATCCGGTATTTTTATTTGGCGCCGGGGGGATTGAATTGGTTGGTCGTGAGATGACCCATGAACTACAAAATCTTAAACAACACGCCCTCAACAACCCCGGCACCATCGTTGAACTGGAAACAAAATCAGTCAGTTTTGGGAGCATCATTGCCGACGAGTACGGCAATTTGGATACAACCAATGTCGAAGGCGTCGAGCACGATTTGGTTGTCAGGCCATTTGGTCGAAAAGGTGACAACGCCTCAGTCAGGGAGTTCGATGTCTCCGCCTTGGCATTTCATATGGGGATGCAGGCCTCGGAAGCCTTTGGCGGAGCAACAGCAGATGCTGATAATGACGGAGTCGTCAACGAAATCACCGTTGGGGACTTATCCGCACTGAGTATCTTTATTACCACCCTGGAACCACCATTCGATGTCGATGACAGAGAACACCGTGACGGCCGGAGGCTTTTCTCCGATATTGGCTGCGCCGACTGCCACCGCCCAACGATGGTCACCCAGAGAAGGACCCTCCCTTATAAACTTACCGGCTCTCCAGAAACTCCCTTTGAAGACATTTTTTACGAAGTGGACCTCACCAAGCAACCGACAAGTTTTCGCCAAACCCGCAATGGCGGAATAGAGGTCGCAATGTTCTCTGATCTCAAGCGCCACGATATGGGCGAGGGGCTGGCTGAGAACGCCTTCTTCCAAACGGACCAGCAAAACCGTGAGTTTATTACCGCACGCCTTTGGGGAGTGGCCGATACCGCGCCCTATTTACACGACGGCAGAGCCACTACGTTGGCAGAAGCCATTTTTCTCCACGACAGCCCTGGAAGCGAGGCCAGTAACGCAGCACAGAATTTCAAGTATTTAAGTGAAAATGATCAGAATAAGATCTTGGCATTTTTGATGTCCCTGAGAATGCCGGAGAATCCCGCTGATGATCTAATTGATCCCCGCTGAGTTGATTCTCAACAACTGGCAGCGCTTTTGGGCTGCCAGTTTCCAGACCCAATGGACTTACTGGCGTTTTTAGGTCAGTGCCTTACCCGCCACAATTACACCGTTGTTATCCGCGTAGAGGTATTCCCCCGGGCGGAAATCCACACCGGCAAAGCTCACCGCCAGGCCTCTTTCACCAATTCCCTTTTTTTCTGTTTTCATTGGATGGCTACCAAGTGCCTGCACCCCCAGATCCAGTTCCGCGATTTCATCTACATCGCGAATGCAGCCATACATCAGGATACCTTCCCAACCGTTGCCAACCGCCTTTTCTGCCAGCATATCGCCAAGACAAGCCCGCCGCATAGATCCACCGGCATCTACTACCAAAACCTTGCCCTGCCCCGGTTCAGCCACCAGTTCTCGCACCAGGGAGTTATCTTCAAAACATTTGATAGTGACAATCTGCCCACCAAAACGATCTCGGCCACCGTAATTGATAAACATAGGATCAACTACTCGCACCTCATCAGGGTAGGCATCACATAAATCGGGGGTTGACTTGAGCATCAATATTCTCGCAGCAATCTATGGAAGAGAAGGATAATAGCGGGAAAAAAGTAGAAGAGCTAAGAGGCAAATAAATACCGGGTATCACCACGATGGATAATACCCGGCCAAGCCTTCGCTGCCACGAAATTGAAACTAGTGTGTTACACGAACCGGCGTGCCTACACGCACATGCTGATAGAACTTTCTCGCCATATGTGGGGGCATACGTACACAACCATGAGAAGCGGGATAGCCGGGCACGTGGCCAGAGGCATGCAGACCGATACCGCCATTAAAACGAATGTAATTATTCATTTTTGCACCGCGATACACAGTACCCGCAGGGCGACGATGCTTTCGAGTATTTACATTCGATCTCACGACTCTGCCAGTGCGTCTATCAACAAAACTGCCATAAATAGACGAGCGGTGATAAGGGTGTTTGGACAACACACGAAAATGTCCGGGGCGTGTGCTGTAACCGCGCTTCCCCGAAGAAATACGGGAGACACCAACTAATTTCCCACCTTTATACAAATATGCGCGCTGCTCACTTAAATCAATTCTAATTGATGGACTACCACCCCTGGCTGCAGCGCGGTCATCAAACCAATTAGATGCGCGTGGCTTTGCATCTGCCGGTGGCGCTGCCATTAAAGCCATAAGGCACATCATCAAAAAGACATGAAGTATGGGGATTTGAAACTGTCTACTCGTTTGCATAGCTCACCTCACCGAGTCTGGGTACCCTGCCCTGAATCCAACAGATAAACAGTCTGTCGGTAATTTTCAGGTGCGCGCCAGTGGGGCCAGGGCCCACGGCGAACATTTTTACGGAGCACATTGCGCAATCTGTTTTTCGATTTACACGCAACCTTAGGACTCTTCCGATTCTATTGAGGCGAGCGGAAAGATTTAGAATGAATTCTTCTGTGTGGATCAGCTGATAGAGGTTTGCATTTTTTGGATAATGTGTCGTTTAAATTTTTCAAACACAATTAGCAGAACAAAATCAGATGTTTCTGGGTTTAACGGCAACAACGGACTCATTTTCCACCAAGGCAAACATCGCTTCAGCAGAAAAATTACAATTAAATATAGCGGGGGAAGAATTAGGAAAGCGGCCCATAATTGGGCCGCTTAATGAGGAAAATTAACCTTCCTCGTTGGCCAGGAATAGCCAGGTATCTACTGCGGTATCCGGATTCAGGGACACACTGTCAATCCCCTCATCCATCAACCAGCGGGCGAAGTCTTTATGGTCAGAAGGACCCTGACCACAAATACCTACATATTTACCCGCTTTCTTACAGGCTTGGATCGCCCTGGAAAGCAGTGCCTTGACCGCTGGGTTGCGCTCATCAAACAAATCGGCAACCAGGCCGGAGTCGCGGTCCAGACCAAGCGTTAGCTGGGTCAGGTCATTGGAACCGATGGAGAAGCCATCAAAGTGCTGCAGGAAGTCTTCCGCCAGCAAAGCGTTGGACGGCAATTCACACATCATAATGACCTTGAGGCCACCTTCTCCACGGCGCAGGCCGTTTTCAGCCAGCAGACCAACTACTTCCTCAGCTTCTTCCGGGGTGCGGACGAAGGGCACCATGATTTCCACATTGGTCAGTCCCATTTCATCGCGGACTTTCTTCAGTGCACGGCACTCCAGGGCAAAGCACTGGCGGAAATCTTCAGAGCGATAGCGAGCTGCACCACGGAAGCCAAGCATTGGATTTTCTTCGCTTGGCTCGTACAACTGGCCACCCACAAGGTGCGCATACTCATTAGATTTAAAGTCGGACAAGCGTACGATGACGCGATTCGGTGCGAAGGCCGCAGCCAAGGTAGCGATACCTTCCACCAGTTTTTCGACAATAAAGTCTTCTGGAGAATCGTATCCACCAATACGCTCGCGAATATTCTGCTGCAGATCTTCCGGCAGGTTATCCAGTTCAAGCAGTGCTTTCGGGTGAATACCGATCATGCGGTTGAGGATAAACTCGAGGCGTGCAAGGCCAACGCCCTGGTTCGGCAGATGGCTGAAAGCGAATGCTCGATCCGGGTTGCCCACGTTCAACATAATTTTGAACGGCAGCTCCGGCATTTCTGCAACTTCAGTTTCCTCGCGCTGGAATTCCAGTTCACCAGCCATTACAAAACCGGTATCGCCTTCCGCACAGGAAACTGTCACCGGTGTGCCGGTTTCCAGCAGCTCGGTTGCATTACCACAACCTACAACTGCGGGGATGCCCAGCTCACGAGCGATAATTGCTGCGTGACAAGTACGGCCGCCGCGATTGGTAACAATAGCACTCGCTTTCTTCAGGACCGGCTCCCAATCCGGGTCGGTCATGTCGGTAACCAGGACTTCACCATCCTGCATCAGCGCCATATCTTCTACGGATTCAAGCTTGCGAACGGGGCCCGCGCCAATGCGCTGGCCGATTGCGCGACCTTCACACAATACGTCACTGCGCTCCTGCAAGCTGTAGCGCTCGATGCTGGTTCCCTGATCGCGGGAGCGTACAGTTTCCGGACGCGCCTGTACGATAAACAACTTACCGCTGTCGCCGTCTTTAGCCCACTCGATATCCATCGGGCGTCCGTAGTGCTCTTCAATCTTGCGGGCCTGGATTGCCAGGTCTGTCAGCTCCGCATCGTTGAGGGCAAAGCGCTGGCGGTCTTCGTCTGCCACCGGGATAGTTTTTACGGAACGACCACATTCACCGCTCTCGTCGTAAACCATCTTGATCGCTTTACTGCCGCGATTGCGGCGCAGAATCGCAGGACGGCCCGCATCCAGGGCTGGCTTGTAGAGGTAAAATTCGTCCGGGTTAACTGCACCTTGAACAACGGTTTCGCCCAAACCAAAGGCGGCGGTGATAAAGATCACATCGCGGAAGCCACTCTCTGTGTCCAGGGTAAACATCACACCCGCTGCGCCAGTCTCACTGCGCACCATGTGCTGGATACCGGCAGACAGGGCAACGCCCACATCCGCATAACCGGTGTGCACGCGGTAGGCGATAGCACGGTCGTTGTAGAGGGAAGCAAAAACTTCTTTTACTGCCTTCAATACAGCGTCGATACCGCGGATATTCAGGAAGGTCTCCTGCTGACCGGCGAAGGACGCATCCGGCAAGTCTTCGGCGGTTGCAGAGGAGCGAACTGCAACAGCAGTTTCCGCACCACCCAGGGCCTCATAGCCCTCGCGAATCTCTTTTTCCAGCTGCTCGGGGAACGGAGTCTGTAAAATCCAGTTGCGGATTTCATCTCCCGCCTGGGCCAGCTCGGTGACATTACCAACATCCAATCCTTGCAAACGCTCGGCTATACGCTGCTCCAGCTGTTCGTGAGCCAGGAAAGCCCTAAAAGCTTCTGCGGTGGTAGCGAATCCACCGGGTACGCTCACGCCGGCACCGGCGAGAGAGGAGATCATCTCGCCCAGTGATGCGTTCTTGCCGCCGACTCTGTCGACATCGGCCATGCCCAGTTTTGCGAAGTCGATCGTGAAGTTCGTCAAGTGAAGGCCCTCTAAAATTCAGGTTGAGTGGCGGCAGATTATAAGGATGAGTTTTGTAAAAAATAGCCCGTAAAAATTGGCCAAAATGTTGTAAATTTTCTACAAAAATTGCAAAACGCCAGAATAAAAGACCTTTGCCCCATTCCTCCCCTACAATAGCCCCCTCACGCCGACAAACTGAGAACAAACATGGCAAAAGACAAGCGCACGGCTTTTTTTATCTCCGACGGAACCGGTCTCACCGTCGAAGCGATTGGCCACAGCCTACTCGCACAATTCCGCGATCAACAAGTTGAGCAGGTCACGCTTCCCTATATCGACTCCACCGAAAAAGTTAAACAGGCCCTGCAACGCATAGAAAAAGCAGCCGATGAATCCGGTTTACAGCCGATCATTATTACCAGCATTGTTTCCGACAAGATCCGGGAACAGCTGCACCAAAGCTCTGCGCTGATGCTCGATATCTTCGAGAACTACCTCACGCCACTGGCCAATCTGTTTAACCGGGATCCGGCACAGATGGTCAACGTCTCTCACGGCATTGATGACAACCGCCGCTACACCGACCGGATTGAAGCAGTGCATTTCGCCATGGACAATGACGATGGCCGCAGAGTCAGCGAATTCCAGCAAGCCGATGTAATCCTGCTGGGCGTTTCCCGCTCCGGCAAAACGCCAACCTGCTTGTACCTGGCACTCCAGTTTGGCCTGCGCGCGGCAAACTACCCCATCACCGAAGAGGATATGGACTCCACCACCCTGCCAAAGATCCTGCGCCCGTTTCGCAACAAGCTGTTTGGCCTGACAATCGAGCCCGAGCGCCTGATGCAAATTAGACAGGAAAGGCGCGCCAACAGCCGCTACGCTTCTAAGGAACAATGTGAATTCGAGGTGCGCCAAGTTGAGCAAATGCTGAGGCGGGCCCAGGTGCCTTTCCTCAATGCAACCCAACTTTCGGTGGAGGAACTCGCCACCCGCCTGATGTCTCAGGCCGGTATTGAGCGCAGGATTGACTAAAGAGCCACACACCCTTTAATTGCCGCCGCAAAATGTGTAGTGTGCGCCGTCTTCCGGACTGCTGTAGCTTGATATGCAAATTGTCTCTCTGCCCTACTCATTAAACACGCCCGCCGCATTTGCGGCGATAGCGGATTTACCTACCCCCGTTTGGCTCGACAGCGGTCGACCTCTCGCGGAGGGTGGGCGCTATGACATCATTAGTGCCGACCCGATAAATACCCTCAAGTTAAGTGCCGACACGCCCGAGCCATTTGCCCGGCTGGATGACCTGGTGTGCGAACTCTGCCCTCAGGACAGGGACTCACAACTGCCTTTTTGCGGCGGGGTTATTGGTTACGCTGGCTATGAGCTCGGTGTAGAGGGCAATTATCTGCCGGCAGATATGCGCCCCACGGACTTGCCCGCAGGCTTTTTTGGGCTCTACACATGGGCCTTTATTGCCGACCACCAACTGGGCAGCAATCACCTGGTTTTCCACCCCGCCTGCCCCCCCCAGCAAGTTCGCGAATTGATACAGCGATTTAAAGCTATCAACTGGGAGACCACGCTTACGCCCGGGGACTTCCGGCTGCATTCACCATTTGAGCACGAACTGAGTGCAGATGATTATCGGGCACAAATTGAGCAGATACTGGAATATATCGCCGCTGGCGATATCTATCAGGCAAACTTTACCCAGCGTTTCAGAGCCCCTTATAGCGGCGATCTGCTAACAGCTTACCTGGCATTGCGCTCTCAAGCTGCCGGTCCCTTTTCTGCTTATATGGCCCTGCCCCATGGCAGCCTGCTCAGTATGTCGCCGGAGCGATTTATCCGAGCTGACGGCGCCAGTTTGCGCACGGAACCGATTAAAGGCACTGCAGCAAGACACGCTGATAAGATGGCCGATCAGCGCGCCGCCTTCTCGCTGCAGAGAAGCCCCAAGGACCGGGCGGAAAACCTGATGATCGTCGATTTACTGCGCAATGATTTGAGCAAGCTGTGTCGCAGTGGCACCGTACGTGTTCCCGAGCTATTCCAATTGGCGAGTTTTGCCAATGTCCACCACTTGGTCAGCGTAGTAACTGGTGAGCTACCCGAAGAGTCAGTTTATAGCGAATTACTCGAAGCTTGTTTCCCCGGCGGGTCTATCACAGGTGCTCCAAAGCGACGCTCAATGGAAGTGATCCGGGAGCTGGAATCCAGTCCCCGGGGGATTTATTGCGGCAGTATTGGCTACATCAGCAGCTGTGGCCGCGCTGACACCAATATCGCCATCCGGACCTTCAGTGCCAACGATGGACATCTAACCTGCGCGGCAGGTGGTGGGATCGTTGCAGATTCCGATCCCACATCAGAGCATCAGGAGTGCTTGGCCAAGGTACGCTTACTACTGGAAACAACTGAACAATTTTTGCAGTAGGCATCAAATCGCCGAAAAATGACTAAAAATTAGTCTATTTTGGCGCCTTTTGTAGCATCACTACAAATTTCAGTTATAAAGGTATCGGCGATTGATATTTCAAAGTTATTAGGGGTTCTGATAGATTCAGTCCATCTTGCCTTTAATGGCATTGCACTGGATCAAGGAAATTATCGTGAAGATCACACTGGTCAAGAAAATTCTCGCCGACGGCTCGCCCTGCGCCAAGTGTCGCGACGTTGAAGAAAAGCTGGAAGAAAATGGCCAAATGCAATTTATCGACCAGACACTTATCGCCGACGTGCGTGACCCGCAAAGCCCGGGCTTACAACTGGCTCAGCAGTACAAGGTAGAGCGAGCACCCTTCTTTGTCGTAGAGCGCGAAGGTAAGGAAGCAGAAATTTTTACTGTTTACTTCAAGTTCGCCAAAGAAGTGCTGCGCCCCCTGATCGAGATGGAGGCTTCATAGCCTCCATCCCTTAGCTTTATTCGGCACTTCCATTCAGCAGCACCTCTAGTAAACGGGCAACTCCATATCGGCGAACAGCGCATCGACCTCAGAACGGGATGTCGCCTGTGCCGCCTGGTCAATCAGCTCACGGCTGAGATGGGGGGCAAATTGCTGGATAAACTCATACATAAAGCCCCGCAGGAAAATCCCCTTACGGAAGCCAATTTTCGTAACACTCGATTCAAATAGATCACTGGCATCGAGAGCCACAAGGTCCTCATCTTCGCCATCAACGGCCATATCGGCCACAATGCCAATTCCCAATCCCAGGCGCACGTAAGTTTTGATTACATCAGCATCGGCGGCGGTAAAGACTACCTTAGGTGACAACCCTTTCTCCAAGAAAGCTTCATCTAACTTGGAGCGGCCGGTAAACCCAAATACATATGTAACTATCGGGTACTTCGCCACGTCCTCAAGGGATAGCTTGCTCACTTGGCAAAGCGGGTGATCTTTCGGTACCAGAATGCAGCGGTTCCAGCGGTAGACAGGCATCATCACCAAGTCGCTGAAAAGCTCCAGAGCTTCGGTAGCGATAGCAAAGTCTGCAGTACCATCTGCCGCCATCTCAGAAATTTGCATAGGGGTTCCCTGGTGCATATGCAGGGAAACCTCCGGATAACGGCCTATAAACAACTTAATAATCGGGGGCAAGGCATAGCGCGCCTGCGTGTGAGTGGTGGCTACAGCGAGACTACCTTTTTTATCATTGCTGAACTCTTGCGCAACCTGTTTGATATTCTCCACTTTGCGCATAATTTCGCCGGCAGTCTTTAAGATTGCCTCCCCTGCCGGGGTTACCCTTGTGAGATGCTTGCCGCTGCGCGCGAAGATTTCTACGCCAAGCTCATCCTCCAAAAGTCGGATTTGCTTACTGATTCCCGGCTGGGAGGTATAGAGGCTCTGCGCTGTAGCAGAAACATTGAGGTCGTGATGTGCCACTTCCCAGATATATCTCAACTGCTGCAGCTTCATAGATCCTCCCTTTCATTAAGTTCGCTCATGGCCGAGAGCGAGTAATACCATTTTTTGATCGATAGTTATAAAAACTATCTTGAGTTATACGAGAAAAGAATAGCAGTGAATCAAAGCCAGGGCCAATGGACGGTTGAATATCCGTGGTAGAGACGAAAGTGTCAATCAACTTTGGGGGATCCCGGACTTTCTGTCGGCTTTATTTTCTAATAATTAGAGCTAAGCCTCTCGGATGAGGACCGGGAAAAGTTCAAACATTATCGGCATAGAGAGCACTGAGTGATAACGTACACCTTTATCACTTTTGAACTTTTTATACCTCTGCATTTGCGATTCCATGAGGAACATGGCCCGTAGCCACATGCTCACCTGCAGAAACACAGTGACTAGGCTGATCATCAAAAAAGACATCGGCGCCAAAAGCCCGCAGGAACTCACCTTTAGGAAGCCCGCCGAGAAAAACTGACTCATCCACTCTAATATCCCAGGCGCGCAATGTCCTGATGACCCGCTCATGGGCCGGAGCGGAACGTGCCGTAACCAAAGCCGTTCGTATCGGGCAGGTATCCATCTCAAATTCAGCCTGCAATCTCTGCAAAGCTTCAAGGAACCCCTTAAAGGGCCCTCCCCCCAGTGGCTTCTGTGCTGAGGCACGCTCTGCCTCAGTAAAAGCAGCCAGGCCTTCCGTTTTGTAGACTCGCTCAGCCTCATCAGAGAAGATTACCGCATCGCCGTCAAAGGCAAATCGCAACACATCATCACGATATTCGCGATTTCCTCCGGCAACCAAGGTTGCCGCAGCAACCCCCTGCTCCAATGCTTGGCGGACATCTACACCATCAGCAGACAAAAACAGGTTGCATCCAAATGGGCCAATATAACGGTAAGGGCTTCCACCATTGCAGAAGGCCGCACGAGTAATATTGAGTCCATAGTGCTCTATCGAGTTAAATACCCTTAATCCGGTATCGGCACTATTCCTTGATAGCAGGATCACCTCCACCCGTGGCTCCCCGCCAAGAAGCTCATTGATCTTTAGAAACTTCTCAACCAGAGGGAATGCGTCCCCTTTTTCCAGAACATCGTTCTCACGCTCAACTTGATAATGAGAAAAGGCGTGCAATCCCTGCTCCTCAAAAACCTTGTGGCTATCGCTAAGGTTAAACAGAGCGCGAGAGGAAATAGCGATTACTAACTTATCTGGACGCACAGCCATTAGAGAGCCTCTACATCGTTAATCCACCGACACCGCAGCTTCACTGAGGGCAGTGAGAGTCTACGACAAATCTCAAACTTATATTCCACAAATTGAGCGATATGTACAGATAAGAATGCCAGCCCCTCCCGATGTTACCTCCAGAGCGCTGCACAAGTGTCCAGGGAGTCAAAGTTGCTTTGACTGCGGGATTAAGACGATGGAGCAAAACATTTCAAAACTCGAAATTGAAACCGCCCCAAACTACCGCGTGCATTTTTCTACAGTAAAGTTTTGGTAGAGTTAATATCCACCCCCATCAAATTCAGAAAGGATTAATACTTTAATCCTTTAGTTTGACAACCCCTTAAAGAACCCAGACTAATACACCCCTTCAAACTTAACAAACATATAGCACCCTCTTCATGCAAATTGAATTAAATTGAAGAATTTCGCACCAGAAATAAACAAAAATAACAAAACGACAGAAAGCTTTACCGTTTAAATACAATTCAAAAAAAGTTTGTCACTCAGAAAAAAGCTATAAACTAACCAATTAAAACCCCTCAAATAACCAAAGTTGCAAATATCAGAATTCGTGACATACACATCAAAAAAACAATTTGACCTTTCAAGTTTACATCCACTACAAAAAAATTATTGTCAGGAATAACAACAAGGGATATCGTTATTTCGCCTGACAACGGCAAACAACCCCCAAGAAAATTTTGCACATAAACTCCATACAGCTCTCAGCTCATAGCGCGAGATATTCTTGGGGTGTGATTCAATTGGCCGCTTAACCAGACAGCATTAACCACTGAGCGTTTATTTTATGCTCCCGGTTAACTATGGCCATTAAATTATAATCATAAAGAGAATTACTTAATGAAATATTTGTTAGGAGCCGCTAGCACACTCGCACTCGCTATTAGCGCCCAAGCGGCGGAGCGTATTAATGTCACACCAGAGTTACTTTCCAATCAGTCCCTAGCCTCAATCGCTGGCTCAGATATGAAGCTGGAAAAGGTTCGTGAACGCACGCTTGCCAATGGGAGAACGGTTGCCCGATATCGGCAAACTCACAAAGGCATACCCGTTTGGGGGAGAACCATAACCAGTTCCAGGCAAGGCTTAACTGAAAAAGTGAGAGGCCACGTACTCTCAGGCCTAGAGTTGGAGGTACCTACCGCCCGCGCAACGATTGATGCCGATAATGCTATTGATCGAGCCATGAACCATCAGCTGAATCTGCGCACTCAGGATGGTGACAGTAAAAAAGCCCTCTCAATGTCCTCCATGCGCTTCAACGCGCAAAACCAGAAAAAAGAGCTCTATGTCTATGTCGATGAAAACGACCAGGCGCGGTTAGCTTATTTGGTTAACTGGGTCGAATACGGAGATGAGCCGAGCAGACCGTTCTATTTTGTAGACGCACTTACTGGCGAAGTTATCAAGCAATGGGACGGCCTTGCCTTCCAGGATGCTACAGGCCCCGGTGGCAATGAAAAAACCGGGCGTTATGAATATGGAACGGACTTCCCTGCCCTCGAAGTTGACAATAACTGCTCCATGAACACTGCTAACGTAGAAACCGTGGATTTGAATCACGGTACAAGCGGAGGTAGCGTTTTCTCCTTCACCTGTCCGGAAAATGATTACAAAGAAATCAATGGTGCTTATTCTCCATTGAATGATGCCCACTTCTTTGGCAATGTCGTTTTCAATATGTACAGTGACTGGTATGGAACATCGCCGCTCACACAAAAATTGAGAATGCGAGTTCACTACAGCAACAACTACGAGAACGCCTTCTGGGATGGCAGCCAAATGACATTTGGTGATGGCTTCACAACCTTCCACCCACTTGTCAGCTTGGACGTATCCTCTCATGAGGTGAGCCATGGCTTTACTGAGCAAAACTCCAACCTGACCTACGCCAACCAATCCGGCGGCATAAACGAAGCCTTCTCTGACATGGCCGGTGAAGCTGCCGAGTTCTACATGAAGGGCACTAACGACTGGATGGTGGGGGCCGATATATACAAGGCTGATGGCGCTCTTCGCTATATGGATGACCCCACCAAAGATGGCAGATCCATTGGCCATGCTTCCGACTACTATAGCGGCATGGATGTGCACTACAGCTCCGGCGTATTCAACCGGGCTTTCTACCTGATTGCCAACTCAAGTGGCTGGAACACCCAAACTGCTTTCGATATCTTTGTGCTTGCTAACCAAACTTATTGGAATCAAAGCACTGATTACATTGAAGGTGCTTGCGGAGCCCTGTCAGCTACTGAAGATCTCGGATACGATACTGCAACAGTAATCGCAGCGTTCGACACCGTAGGGGTATCTACCAGCAACTGTGGCGATGATGGTGGCTCAAACTCAGAAGGCTGGGAAGAAACCAACTTATCAGGCCGCCGAAATAGCTGGCAGCACTTCACTCTGGATGTACCATCAGGCTCATCATCTTTGACTGTCGAAATGCTCGGCGGCAATGGCGATGCCGATTTGTACGTCCGTTATGGTTCCACCCCAACCACCGACAACTGGGATTGTCGCCCTTACGTAAACGGCAACAATGAATTCTGTAGCTTTAGCAATCCAGCTGCAGGTACCTGGCACATCAGTGTACAAGGCTATATTTCGTACAGAGGCGTAACTCTTTCCGCCCAGAGCCAGTAATATTTAAGGCCGGTGCCGACACATTAGTGTGTCGGCATTCTCTATCACATCATTCAAAGACTAGCTTCCAAACCTATCTAACAAACTGTGGTAAAGCATCCCCAACACCAACCCCGGCCACCTCAATAAAGTGCCACCTGGAAACTCTACTTTAGGAAGAGAAGAAAACACGTTATAACCCTCACTCTCCCCATAAATTGCATCAGCCAGAAGCTTGCCGGCAAAAGTCGCCGTAGGCACTCCATGTCCAGAATACCCCTGACTGTAATATAGGCCCGACTGCAACTGCCCTATACAGGGCATCCGATTCATAGTAATGGCCAGCGTACCCCCCCAGCCGAAATCAACAGCAGTATTTTCCAGCTGCGGGTAAACCCTCAACATATACTTGCGGACGAAACTGCGAATATCTTTAGGGAAACGCCTAGTGTAATTTTCCCCTCCCCCAAAAATTAAGCGGTTATCGCCAGATAATTTCCAATAATTTATAACAAATAGAGTATCTTGCAGTGCGAAGTCATTGGCTATGATTACCCTAGCGAGCCCCTCCGGTAAGGGCTCTGTTGCCAGCACAAAATTATTTATTGGCATTATGCGCCCCGCTAAGCGGGGCTCAAGATCTTTCAAGTAACCATTACAAGCTAAAATCAACTTTTCGGCCTTCACCTTTCCTCGTGCAGTTTTCACCGTAAAGGGAGAAGAGCTCGAATACCCTTGCACACCACTACACTCAAAAAACCTGGCACCGGCAGAAACTGCTGCGTGAGCAAGACCTAATGCAAAATTGAGAGGATGAAGATGTAGCGAACCAAAATCCAGCTGTGCGCCGAGATATCGTTTGCTACTTACAAGCTCTCGAACTTCTTCTTTCTCTATATACTCAACTTGCCTGTAATCATATTTCTCTCTGAGTTCTTCAGTTTCATCCTGCAGATATTTATCGTGACTGGATTTTGCTGCAAGATGCATAATCCCGCGTTTTAAATCACATTGAATCTGGTGCCTGACTATAAGGCTTTCCACCAGTTGAACAGCATTGATACTCAAATCCCAGAGCTGCTTAGCGGTGTCGAATCCGAACATGGCTTCCAGATCACCCTGACTTCGCCTTTGTCCAACACCGACATGTCCTCCATTCCTTCCTGATGCGCCCCAACCAATCCTATTAGCCTCCAGAAGCACCACACGGTAGCCGCGCTCTGCCAAATGCAAAGCACTGGAGAGTCCCGTATAACCACCACCAATGATGCAGACATCTGCCTCTACGTTACCCTCCAGACGTGGATACTCCTGAAGGTCGTTAGCTGTAGCGGCATAATAGGATTCCGTGTGCTCATCCAACCTATTCATCACCTTCATATTTCTACCAGATACCCTCAATGCCATTTAAATAAACGGCCCTGTTCCAATCGGCAGTATATAGTTCCTTTACACAGGAGGAATTATTTTCAGCGCAACGCTTTCCGGCACTGATCATAGAATTTCACTCAGGAAGAAAAAGTAAGCAATGGCTATCCAATGGATAAAATTACAAACTGGCTGGCAAATCACAATATTGCAGAAGTTGAATGCCTTGTTCCCGACATGTCAGGTAACGCCAGGGGAAAGTTCACCCCCACCGATAAGTTCTTAACTCAAGACAGCCGTTTACCGGAAAGCATTTTGGTGCAAACTGTCACGGGGGATTATGTCGACGAACACAATGAGCTTGTTGATCCAGCAGACACCGACATGCTCCTAATTCCTGACCCCAACTCAGTGCGCCTAAACCCTTGGGCCAATGATCCGACAGCACAAATCATTCATGACTGCCATTCTCGAGATGGGGACCCTCACCCTATCAGCACCCGTAATATTTTAAAATTTGTCCTCGAAAAATATGCAGACAGAGGATGGAAGCCTATTGTCGCCCCTGAGGTAGAGTTTTATCTTGTAAAAAGAAACCTGGACCCGGATGAAAAGCTATCCGCGCCTGTGGGAAGATCGGGGCGCACAGAAAAAACCCGACAATCCTATAGCATTGATGCGGCCAATGAATACGAGCCCATCATTGAAGACATGTATGATTTTTGTGAAGCTCAGGGGCTTGATGTCGACACACTGATCCACGAATCAGGCACTGCCCAGATGGAAATTAACTTTCTACATGGAGATCCACTTCATTTAGCTGACCAGGTCTTTACCTTTAAACGCACAGTGCGCGAAACGGCTCTGCGCCACGGCATTTATGCAACCTTCATGGCAAAACCGATGGAAGACGAACCTGGAAGCGCGCTGCACTTACACCAGAGTGTGGCGGATAGAAAAACCGGTGAAAATATTTTTGTCGACAATACAGGAAAAGAGAGCAATAATTTCTTGCATTTTATTGGCGGTATGCAGAAATACACTCCCGGTTTTATTAGTTTTTTTGCTCCAAATGTAAACTCCTATCGCCGCTTTACACCTGAAATGGCCGCACCCACCAGTCTCCACTGGGGTTACGACAACCGAACAACAGGCCTTCGGGTTCCCGACAGCTCGCCACAAA
The DNA here is from genome assembly GCF_052466985.1 of Microbulbifer maximicatervae (SeqCode). NCBI lineage: Bacteria > Pseudomonadati > Pseudomonadota > Gammaproteobacteria > Cellvibrionales > Microbulbiferaceae > Microbulbifer > Microbulbifer maximicatervae (SeqCode). The sequence goes on along the minus strand of NZ_CP174298.1, from coordinate 848,840 downwards.
GTAAACGTCTTGAGAATCGTTTTCCCGGGGCGGACTGCAACCCCTACCTTGCCATAGCAGCTTCTCTTGCCTGCGGGTATTTAGGAATGACCAATAAAGTCGCACCGAGCGCACCTTATCAGGGCGACTGCTCCAAAGAGTCAATTACACTTCCCCGCACCCAGGAACATGCCCTGACACTCCTATCAGATTGTGATGAAGCAACAGAAATGTTTGGCAGAAAATTCGTAAAAGCCTGGAACGCAATCAAGAGAAATGAATATGAGGAGTTTAATCGTGTGATCAGTTCATGGGAGAGGGAATTTCTATTATTAAATGTATAAATAACCGTTCCACTAAAAGCTAACAGAAATAATAAACTGTTATCGCCAAATTTATTTTTTCGGAAAAAACAACTCATCTTTTCCACCTCACAGGCAGAACATCACTTCCTAATTTGTGACGATCCGAGCAAAAATATCGAAAACAATTCAAATATATTAGTTTGCCATCACCTTTTTGTTGCCTAGATGCGTATGCAGGGTAATCTCAAGTTGCCCAATTAATTAGGGCAACCGGTTTGAGAAAGCGAACGCCACTGCCGCTACCGCGGTCCCTTCCTGGCGACGGTTATCTTCTGCTGTCTTACCACATAAAAATCCAACCTGTATTGGCCAACCAGATTTAATACGGTCCCCACAAGGGAAATACGGCTGTATACCGGCGGATTCATATATAAAAAAGCTATAAAAGGGAAAGCTAGCAATGAAGCATTTTGTAGGACTAAGCTGCACTTTAGCCTTGGCTATTAGTGCACATGCTGTTGAGCGCGTCCCCGCCACGGCGGACATGCTCTCACCACAAACTTTAGCTGCCACCGGCGGATCGGATATGGCGCTCGAAAAAGTTCGTGAGCGCACTCTCGTCAACGGCAAAACCGTAGCCCGCTACCAACAGACTCACAAAGGCATTCCTGTCTACGGCCAAACAGTAACCAGCTCCGGGCAGGGTCTGATTACTGAGGTTCGCGGCAATGTCATCACTGGGCTGGAACTGGAAGTACCCAATATCAAAGCATTTATCAATGAAGATAATGCTATTGAGCGGGCAATGGACCACCAGATCAACTGGCGCACGCAGCAGGGCGTTATCCAGGGAGCCTTGTCAGTTCAGGCTTTGAAGCTGGAAGCACATAACCCCAAAAAGAAACTCTACGTCTATATCGATGAGCAAGACAATGCCCGCTTGGCTTACCTGGTCAACTGGGTTGAGTACGGCGATGAACCCACACGCCCCTTCTACTTTATCGATGCAATGACTGGCGAAGTTCTCAAGCATTGGGACGGCTTGAACTTTGCACAAAATGCGACAGGCCCAGGGGGCAATTCAAAGACCGGGCGCTACGAGTACGGTACTGACTACCCCCACATGGTTGTTGACGACAGCTGTGCCATGGATACGGACAATGTAGAAACCGTTGATATGAACCACAGCACGAATGGCGGTAGCATCCACTCGTTCACTTGCCCGGACAATGACTATAAGTCAATCAACGGCGCTTACTCACCACTCAATGACGCACACTTCTTTGGCGGTGTGGTCTTTGATCTCTATAGCGACTGGTACAACACATCCCCTCTCACACAAAAACTGAGAATGCGGGTGCACTACAGCAACAACTACGAGAATGCCTTCTGGGATGGCAGCCAGATGACATTTGGTGATGGCCAGAGCTACTTCTATCCACTGGTTAGCCTCGATGTTTCCGCTCACGAAGTCAGCCACGGCTTTACCGAGCAAAATTCGGACTTGAATTACTACAATCAGTCCGGCGGTATCAATGAAGCCTTCTCTGATATTGCCGGTGAAGCTGCCGAGTACTATATGCGCGGCAGCAATGACTGGTTGGTAGGGGCCGAAATCTTTAAGTCCAGCGGAGCACTCCGCTACTTTGAAGATCCAACTGACGATGGCAGCTCCATCGGTCATGCCGATGATTACTACAACGGCATGGACGTGCACTACAGCTCCGGCGTCTTTAACCGGGCCTTCTACCTACTGGCGAATACCAGCGGCTGGAATACCCGCACAGCATTCGACCCCTTTGTTCTTGCCAACCAGATGTATTGGAGTGCCAATACTGATTTTGAAGATGGTGCCTGTGGTGTTTTCTCTGCAGCATCAGATTTAGGTTACGACACTGATGACGTTGTTGCCGCATTCTCCACGGTAGGCGTTTCCACCAGCAGCTGCGGTGGCGGCGGTGGTGGTGGCGGTGGTGGTAATGAAGGCGGAGAACTCGAAAATGGGGTTACCGAGACCGAAATCGAGGGCAGCAGTGGTGATGAAGTTCACTTCACCCTGGATGTACCCGCAGATGCCACAGGCCTGTCTTTTGCAATGTCAGGCGGAAGTGGCGATGCCGACCTCTATGTTCGCTTCGGCAATGCTCCAACCTCCAGCACTTATGATTGCCGTCCGTATACTTCAGGCAACAATGAAACTTGTGATATCGCTGACGCTGACCTACAGGGCGGAACCTATTACGTCATGGTGCGCGGCTACTCCTCCTTCTCCGATGTCACCCTGGTAGGCAGTTACACCGGTGGTGGTGGTGGCGGTGGTGGTAGCGACAGCTGGGAAGAAACCAACCTTTCTGGTTCCCGCAACAGCTGGCAGCACTTCACCATTGAGGTTGACGCTGGAGCTTCTACCCTGAGCGCCGTAATGGAAGGTGGCAGCGGAGATGCAGATCTCTATGTCCGCCACAGCCAAGAGCCTACCCGTACAGCGTACGACTGCCGCCCCTACCAGTGGGGCAATGACGAAAGCTGCACCATCAGTAATCCGGATGCTGGAACCTGGTATATCAGTATCCGCGCTTACTCTGCCTACTCTGGCGTTACCCTGAGTGCAAGCACTGAGTAATTGAGCTGATTTCCACCCAGCAGGTCTCTGCTGGGTGGGCAAGCTCTAGATCGATCAAAGGATCGGTGGTGCACAAACAAAAAAGGCGGCCATATTGGCCGCCTTTTTTATTTTTAATCAAACCCAGACAAATTATTTATGGCTTGGGTCTTTCCAGTAGTCCTTCACGGTATCTTTCATCTCCTTGGCCAACACAGTAATACCAAACAGGTTGGGCAAGGTCATTATCACAATGGCCACCGCAGAGAGGTTCCAAATAACTGTGGTGTCCTCAATCGCAGCCCAGAAGAATGCAATAACGTAAACTATTCGGTAAGGCATTACTGCCTTGGGGCCGAAAAGGTAAATCATTGAGCGGTCGCCGTAGTATGACCAGGCAATTGCTGTAGAGAAAGCAAACAGCAGAATTCCCAGAGTTACAATCAGACCACCGTATTCACCAAAGTAACCGCGCTGGAAGGCAAGATTGGTCAGGGCCACAGAGTGCACCAGGGACTTACCCCAAATATCCACATCTTCATTGGCAAACTTACCATCTTTCACATCCAGAACACCGCTGAAGCTGTCATCCCCCACACGGAAGTCCAGGTCTTCAGCAATAGAACGGGCGTGGATGAGGGTAAAGTCCTGGCTGTTCAGCGGGTGGCCGTCAGTCACAACAATGGAGCCGTTATAGGCCTTAACATCACTCTCCTGACCGCTCAAATACTTGAACAGCTGCTCAACATCCTGGGTATTCTTCTCATCGTAGCTACCCGCTACAACGTAAGTATCTGCACCTTCAAACAGGTTCTCGTGTTTCTCAGTCCAAACACCAGAAGAAAGAATCACAAGTCCGGTTAAGGTACAAATGATAATGGTGTCGATAAAGGGTTCCAGCAGGGAAACCATACCTTCAGAAACCGGCTCGTCTGCGCGAGCGGCGGCGTGAGCAATAGGTGCAGAGCCCTGACCCGCTTCGTTCGAGAAGAGGCCACGGTTCACACCACGGTTAAAGGCATAGGCAAAGCTCGCACCCAGGAATCCACCTACAGCCGCACTACCGGTGAAGGCATCGCGGAAAACAGCCCCAAAGGACGGCAGAATATTTTCGTAGTTGTAGATGATAACGCCCAAGGCACCTATTACGTAGATAACTGCCATGGTGGGAACAATTGTGGAGGTCACTTTAGCGATTCGGGTAATACCGCCAATAATCACCATGCCCAGCAAAATCGCCAGGATGCCACCAGTCAGAGCCTTCTCAACACCAAAAGAATCGTGCATTGCCTGGGCAATGTTGTTGACCTGGGGCAAGCTGCCAGTACCGAATGAACAGATAACGGTCGCGATTGCAAAGAGCACCGCAAGCCATTTCATATTCAAACGGCGCTCCATGTAAAACATGGGGCCACCTGCGTAGTAACCATCCGCTGCTTTAATACGGTATTTGTGTGACAGGGTCACTTCCACAAACTTTGTGGTCATACCCAGGAATGCGGTCATCCACATCCAAAACAGCGCAGCCGGACCACCGAGGAAAATAGCCAAGCCAACGCCACCGATATTACCGGTACCTACGGTACCCGACAGTGCTGTGGCCAATGCCTGGAAGTGGGAGGTATCACCCGGGTCTCCGGGCTTGTCGTACTTACCGCGTACAATCTTGATCGCATGCCCAAAATAACGAAGCTGCGGAAAACCAAGATAAATGGTGAAAAAGAAACCGACTCCAAGTAACACCCAGGGGAACCAAGGTGCTGAGCCGAGCATGCCGTCTATTAACAACAGCAGATTGTTAAAGGAATCCAAACTAACCCCCCACTACTCTGACTTATTTCTGTTTGTTTTATATACAGATACAACTGTAATTTGTTGCGCAGGTTAGCAGCTTACGCGGCACGAGAACAGTAATGTCGTATTATTCGGCCACTGGGAAGAAGTGAGTTCGGTGGGGGAAGAGGCCAAATTGCCCTCCGGTATGAATAAAAACCAGGTTGTCTGAGCCCCGGTAATTTCCTTTTTTTAACTCCTGTAGCAGACCATGAAATGCTTTGCTGGTGTAGACTGGATCGAGAAGAATACCCTCCAAGCAAGCCAACTCTTTAATAGTCTGGTAAACCTCTGGCTCCGCCACCCCGTAAGCGGGACCTTTATAGTCGGCATTAACCAAAATCTTGAGGGACTCCAAATCAAGCGATACGCCAGACTGTGCCATCCACTGCGAAATATCCTCACGCACTTTCACTTGGAAATAATTAGCACTGTCGCAAACGGCGAAACCCGTAACTTTCACACCGGCTTCCAGCAAATGGCACCCCAAGGTCAAACCCGCTTGGGTCCCACCGCTGCCAGTAGCGCATAAAATATGATCAGGCGAGAAGCCCCTATCTGCACAGTCTGCCAATAATTCCTGAGAGGCCGAGATATAACCCCAGATGCCTAAACCGTCGCTGGCACCAGTGGGGATACAGAAAGACTTCTGCCCTCTGGACAGATACTCAGCAGCCCAGCTGTCAAAGAGGCCCTGTAAATTCCGGGAGTATTCCTCCGGTGAGTAAACCGCAATTTCAGCACCTGCCAACTCATCCAATAAAAGGTTGCCATCGGGATTTGCAGTGCGCTTGCCACGTAAAATCAACTGAACCTTAAACCCCAATCGAGCCCCCACCAAAGCAGTGGTACGGCAATGATTGGATTGCACTCCGCCACAAGTGATCAAAACCTGAGCCCCTTGGGCCCGGGCCTCAGCGGCAACAAACTCTAGCTTGCGCAGTTTATTTCCCGACATGCCGGACTCGGTAAGATCATCTCTTTTTATCCAAATCCTGGGCCCTCCATAAGGAAGGGAGTAAAGATCACTGATTCTGTCTAACGACTGCAGAGGTGTGGGCAGATTCGCCAGGCGCAACCGCTTAGGCAACTCTATTGGCAGGCTCTTAAGCACGGTGAATTAAACCTGTTATGTCTAATTATTAGTTTTATCGATGTGACTCAGTAAGAGGACACCTCTAGCAAAAAGTTTCCGCAGAGGTAGAGCCAAGCTTGCTGAGTAAGCGGATAGAGGACTAGCTTTGAAAAATGAACATAAGCATGCCTTTCAGTGCTATTTATTGCTTTTTGCCTAACCTGTTTTTTTATCGGAAAATTAATCAGACAAATTAGTCCAGCCTTTGATTAATTCCGCAATTTTTCTGTGGGCTTTCAAGGCACAATAAATACTGCCCGCGCAAAAATAGTAACCAAAAAAAAGCCCGGCAATTGCCAGGCTTTTTTAGTTACGACATTCAAAGATAAACCCTGAATAGGATTAGATCTTTTTAATCGTACCTTTCGGTAATACTGCGTGCACAGCTACTTTTTGGAACTTCAAAGACATGCTGTCTGCAACTTCCAATACGATGTAGTCCTCGTCGACCTTGTCGACGCGGCCCAGCATCCCGCTGCTCATTACAACTTCGTCACCCTTTTTCAGAGCGCCAACCAGCTCTTGGTGCTCTTTCTGGCGCTTGCGCTGTGGGCGAATAATAAAAAACCACATGAATGCAAACAAACCCGCAAACATCAGCAGGGTTATCATCGGATTACCCTGTGCTGCCGGCGCCGCTTCCTGTGCCATGGCGGAGGGGATAAAAAAGCTCATGCAAAACCTCAAAGAGTCAGCCTATTAAATTGCCGCCAACTCTAACGGGTTTGCCCCGCCGAGGCAACGGATTGGGCCGATCCCATAGAGACCGGCCAAACCAATCCACACTCAGAACCTCTGGCGGACCTGCCGGCGGTAGCCAGTGGGAGACATCCCGGTCCAGCGTTTGAACGCGCTGGTAAAACTGGTTCGATCAGAGAAATCGAGAATTCGTGAGATTCCATCAACGCTCAGCGCAGTATCTTTGAGGAAATGCACCGCGTGACGAAAACGAACATGGTCACGTAAAGATGCAAAACTGAGGTTGTGTTCCTGCAACCGGCGTTGCAAAGTCCGGGTGGACATACTTAGGTCGGACGCTACCGGGCGAATAGCGAGAGAGGCCTTACCGATACGCTGCTCCAGCACATCTATTACCCGTGCGGCAATACCAAAACTGGTTGCTTCGGGGGGGGCCAGCAGCTGGTCGAGAATATTCGGGTCTCCGGATATTCTGGCCTGCTGAAGTGATTTGTCTTCAGAGAGCGAAGTCTGGTCGGGCTGAGTATGGTTCATCGAGCTGCTCCTATTGAGTTCCGTGAGCCGCAGTTATTTTTCTATGTCCGCATCCAGCGAATCCCGGTTGCCCCTGCCCACACCAACACAACATCAACTTCGGCGGACGACTACGTGATGCGGGATGCACCAAAAAACAGACATCGAATCCTTCACAGAGATGTACAATTTTTAAACTAACCGCTCCGGCAATTCCCGCAGAGAGACTCTCTCTAGCCGGCGCACCTTTCCTTTACAACTGCCAGTATAGACCAAGAATTAAGAAAGCAAGGGGCGACAGTGCTTTTTTTCATCTTATTGTGTACCAAGGGCCAAAAATACTTACTTTCGGTACCCACGTGTCGCCTTTGAGTCCGAAAGGTAGGGGCTACAGCAGACCAAGCACCAGTCCAGCCCCGCCCCTCAGAGTCTGGCAATTAATCCAGGTTCTCGCCAATCCAATTCAAAACATCAGTGTCATGGGTCTTGGTTTTAACTTTGTCGATAATATGGCGAAGGCGCCCACTCTTATCGATAATAAAAGTTGTTCGCAGAAGCCCCATGTACTCCTTGCCCATAAATTTCTTCAAGCCCCAGCAACCATATTTATCAGCAATCTTGTGTTCTTCATCAGATAGCAAATCAAAATTCAGTTCGTGCTTGTCGATAAAGCGCTGCAACTTTGCTTCTGGATCCGGGCTCACCCCCAACACAACAGTATTGGCTTTTTTAAATTCAGCCGCACTATCGCGAATCCCACATGCCTGAGTGGTACAACCGGGGGTAAGTGCTTTCGGGTAAAAGTAGAGGACGACATTACTTTTGTCACGAAAATCCTTAAGTGACACTTTCTCGCCACTTTGGTTGGTCAGCGTAAAAGCCGGAGCCAAATTACCGATCTTCGGAAAAGCCATCTGATATCCCCTGTGGAACAGTTAAGAGTAAAGCGGGGATTATAGCGAAAAGAAACAAACGAGACGCCAGTTCTATAGAGAAATCAGAACTGCTGCAGACGAAACTCTTTCTCTTTCCTGGCACAAATGCCAAAACGACCTAACTTCTGCACCAGCTCCGCCTTTTCAGCTTCGGTGAGGAACTCCCCGACTTCAAGGCACCCCTCAGGACCACTAAAGTTAATCGAAGCCATTTCGGTAGCACTGCTCCCCATCCTTACGAGTACTGCCAACTTATCGCGGGCGAACTCCCGGTGATACACCGTTTGCTGCCTGAACCCCTTACAGCAATCCAGAATTACCAACTCCTCATTGATGCGTATTACTTCTCTGCGGGTCCCTTCGAGGTACACGTAGGTAAACAGGATGCCCAGCAGGATCATTTCAAGCCCGGCAAAGGGAAGAATCATCCAGGCTCCCGCCATCGCAAAAGCGAGGCTGATTCCAAGGGATACCCCAACCAGGGAGAAAAACACCCATAGATTGCCGGAGAGGGACAGGGACTGGTTAGGCTGCAGCAGGATACAGGCGCAACGGGCGGTGTTGCGGCCAACTTCAGTGACCATAGCAGGGACATCCGGCAGATATATAAAATCAGTGTAGTGCCGATGGCGGCAGCTCACACGAAGATACTGACCGGGAAAGTTTCCTGGTCCGGGCCGGGGTTTACAAAATTCAGGCATAAAAAAACCCACACCTCAGTGTGGGTTTTTGGGAGAGGCCTGCGGCCAAGGCCTGGGACCTGTCACTCCCTATTACGGCAGCAGGTGTGCTACTGCATCACGCTCTTCCGCCAGCTCCTGCTCGGTAGCAGACATTTTCTCGCGGGAGAAGTCGTTGATGTCAACGCCTTGAACAATTTCCCAGTCGCCATCTTTGCAAGTGCAAGGGAAAGAGTAAATCAGGCCTTCCTGAATACCGTAAGAACCATCGCTGAATACAGCCATGCTGGTCCAGTCACCTTCAGCGGTGCCCAGAGCCCAATCGCGCATATGGTCGATGGCAGCGTTGGCAGCGGAAGCCGCAGAGGAAGCACCACGCGCCTTGATGATAGCTGCACCGCGCTGTTGAACAGTCGGGATGAAGTCGTTTTCGTACCATTCCTGCTCCACTTTATCCATGGCTGCAGCACCGGAAACCTTCACTTGGTGCAGGTCTGGGTACTGAGTGGAAGAGTGGTTGCCCCAAATGGTCATATGGGTGATGTCGTTAACGCTGGAATCAGTTTTGTTTGCCAGCTGAGACAGAGCGCGGTTGTGATCCAGACGGGTCATCGCGGTGAAGTTACGCGGGTCCAGGTCTGGCGCATTGCGCTGAGCGATCAAGGCATTGGTGTTAGCCGGGTTGCCAACAACCAGTACTTTTACGTTACGAGAAGCAACGTCGTTCAGGGCTTTACCCTGTGCAGAGAAGATAGCAGCGTTAGCTTCCAGCAGGTCCTTGCGCTCCATACCCGGTCCACGGGGACGCGCGCCTACCAGCAAAGCGTAATCTGCATCTTTGAACGCAACAGTAGCATCATCGGACTGAACGATACCCGCGAGCAGCGGGAAAGCGCAGTCTTCAAGCTCCATAGCAACGCCTTTCAGCGCTTCCAATGCCGGAGTGATTTCCAGCAATTGCAGAATAACCGGCTGATCTTTGCCCAGCATTTCGCCAGAGGCGATGCGGAACAGCAACGAATAGCTAATCTGACCGGCAGCGCCGGTAACAGCAACACGTACAGGTGCTTTCACGATAGTTCTCCCTCGTTTGTAAGCGGCCGCATTATAGGGCCTCGCGAGTAAATTTCATCTTACACAAGCGAAATAGCGGCTCAATTTGTATGACAAAACCTCTCAGACTGTATTGGACACTCTTTGCGAGTGATTATGTCAGCGCCAATTCCCGGTAACGCGTCTGCAGTGCCTTGTAAACCTGATCACTATAATCAGCAGCAGATGAGTCCAAAAGTCCGGCAATTTCCGCTAGGTGTTCATTGTCTTCACGGCCCGCCCAGTTTTTTACATAGCTGCCATCTTTGTAGCCGTTATCCTGACGGAATCGATTGAGTACATTTTTACCAACATATCGCTGGTACAACTCAGCAAAAGACATTTCTGCATCGGCCAATAGTTGAGCAAAGCCAGCAACATCAAACTGTTTGGTGGCCAGGGTGTTCAAGGTGAAAGACTCGAGGTTTTCACGGAAATCACCCGCCGTACGCTCGGAACCGGCAAACTCCTTCAGCATGATCTCAGCCACTTCCTGCGGAGAGCCTTTTTGCAATTCAAGGCTCAAACCGAAATGCCAGATATCCACCAATTCAAGCTTCACTTGATCCATTTCTGGAAGTTGCTTCTTCCACCACTTCCAACCGTAATGGTCTAACAACTCTGCACTTTCTACCCAAATAGCGCGGTACCAGGCAAAGTTTTGCTCACGCCAGTTTTCATTTACTACTGTATTAATCTGGTCTTGCAGAGTCAGCATGACTTGCAACTGCTGCTTCATCATAGGGGAACATCCAATAGACCCGGATCAAACTGCCCGGGGGAATAATCTGAAAAAGTTTTCTGAGGTGATTTCGGCCAGCTCTTCGTAGGGAATACCGCGTAAATCAGCGATAAATTCTGCCACTTCACGCACATAGGCCGGAATATTGGGCTTACCCCGATAGGGCACTGGGGCCAAATAAGGGGAGTCAGTCTCAACGAGCAACCGATCCAAAGGCAGCCTGCGGGCGACATCCCGCAGCTCCTCGGCATTTTTAAAGGTCACGATGCCGGACAAAGAAATATAATAATTGAGATCCAGGGCCGCCTTGGCCATATCCCAGCTCTCGGTAAAACAGTGCAGAACACCTGCGGTATTGGTATTACCGTGCTCTTTAATTAGCGCAATAGTATCTTCCCGCGCATCTCTCGTATGCACAATAACCGGAAGCTCTGCCTGCCCGGCCGCTTTCAGGTGTGCAATAAAGCTCTGCTGCTGGATTTCCTGGGTGTCCGTGCTGTAGTAGTAATCCAGACCTGTCTCCCCCAATGCAACAACATTGGGCTGGTTAGCCATTTCTACCAGTCGCTCAACATCCGCCATGCCGGAGTCGACATCCAGCGGGTGCACACCAACGGAACAGACTACGTCCTCGTAGCGGGATGCGATTTCAACAACCGCATCGGCGTTTTCCAAACTGATACCGACACAGAGGAACTTGCCAACACCGCGACTGCGGGCCAGGTCCAATACAGCATCCAGATCGCCATCAAATTTATCGAGCTTAAGTCTGTCCAGGTGACAGTGAGAATCAACAAGCATTAGAGAGTTACAACGTATGGGTTGGGCGGCTGGATTCTAAGGTTCCCGCCAAGTGGGTTTCAATCTTGTTTTGCGCGATATTGTCCTTATCGCCAAATTGAACTCCGATTCCGGGAGTGCGGTTGCCTTGAGCACCATTGGGCGTAATCCAGATCACTTTACCGGCAACCGGAATCTTTTCCGGCTCATCCATTAAGCTCAGAAGCAGAAAAACCTCATCGCCAAGGTTGTACGATTTATCCGTACTGATAAATAAGCCACCATTCTTTACGAAGGGCATATAGGCCGCATAGAGCACAGATTTATCCTGGATTTTCAGTGACAGGATGCCGTTGCGGGCACCGCCTCCCATGGCTTTCATGGACAACCTCAATGTTTATATTTCTAAATGATGCGCTAACTTATCTAAGCCCGCTGCCTGTGTCCAGGCAACGTCAATTACCCTACCCGACTTGCGCAAGACGCCTAAGCAAAAAGCTTCGCCCAACGAATAAATAATTCTTCCAGCAGCAAACGACGATTGGGGTTAGCTGTGCCCAGTAACCCTTTCCGCGCCTGAAGCAAATGATCGTAGAACGCAAATACTGGCTGCAAGCTTTGCTCACTCGCCCCTGGCAACCGCTGCAAAAGAACCATTAGCTGGGCATCTCCACTGAGATCACAACTGCGAATCTGCACCATCTGGGTTAACCAGTGCTGCCAGAAAAGCAGTAGTTGAACCAATTCAACACCCTCGGCCGGTGTTTCCCAACGGCCCGCTGTAGAGACTGAACTTGCCGTACCCTGAGCTACAGCAACCAAATCTTTAAAAAACTGCTCGCGTACTTCTCTCGACTTGGGCTCGGCCAGCTCCGCCGCCAATAATGGTGCCCCGCCTGCCAGAGTTAAGACACGCTGTGCCAGCGGCTCTTCCAGCCCATTGCTGTATAGCCACTGTAGCGCCACCTCTCCAGTTGGGGGCGGAAAAGCTATAGATTGACAGCGACTTCGAATGGTTGGCAAAAGGCCTGTGGGGGCATCGGTGATCAACACAAAGATAACGGAGGGTGCCGGCTCTTCCAGGTTTTTCAACAGGGCATTGGCTGCGTTGACATTCATCGCCTCCGCCGGCGACAAACAAACCAGACGCGCCCCGCCCCGCCCACTGGTGCGGGAAACAAAGTTGCCCAGCTGACGGATCTGTTCCACTTTCAGCGGGCCACCGGGCTTTTCAGGTTCAACTTGCAGGAAATCAGGATGCGAGCCAGCCATCCACAACCGACAATCCTTACACTCCCCACAGGCCTGACCTGCCCTCGGTTGTTCACATAGGGCCAACGCGGTAAAAGCAGCTGCGAATTGTCGCTTTCCCAACCCCTCCGGGCCAGTCAACAGCAAAGCGTGCGGGCAGCGATCCGCCTGCAACTGCAACCCCAACCGCTGCCATTGCTCGGAGTGCCAGGGAAGAGGTACCGGTATCGATTTATACTCAAAAGTTTCAGGCACAGACATCAGCCACAATTCTTATCATTTAAAAATAGATTCTGGGGCAAGATAGCTTAAAGCAACAGCTCCAATTGCTTGGCTAGATCCATCTGCACCTGTTCCAGAGATTGGCCGGCATCCACAACCGCGTAACGGGCAGGCGCAGCTTCAGCTCGATCGCGATAAGCCGCACGCACCCGCTGGAAGAACTCCAGGTGCTCACTCTCAAACCGATCCGCTTCCCCAGTGCGTGCAGCTCGCTGTAGCCCCACTTCTGGGTCGAGATCCAATAAAAGCACTTTATCTGGGCGCAAATCCCCTTGAACTGTCTGCTCCAACTGCTCGATCAATTGTCGATCCAGTCTGCGACCACCGCCTTGGTAGGCATAGGTAGCATCGGTGAAGCGATCACAGATCACCCAATCCCCACGTTTTAAGGCGGGCAGTATAACCTGAGACAGATGTTGCGCGCGGGCGGCAAACACCATCAATAATTCCGCCGTGGGATCAACGGATTCATCCCGTTTGGCCAATAACAGCTCGCGCAGCTGTTCTGCCAATGGGGTGCCTCCCGGCTCCCGGGTTTGGATAAAGTTAATATTGTGCTTTTTGAGCCACTCGGTGATGAAGAGTAAATTGGTAGATTTCCCCACCCCCTCTACACCCTCAAGGGTGATGAACTTGCCGTGCGACACTAATTCTTTCCTTTTGCCGGACTCGAGCGGTAATCCGCGCGCCTTTTCAGCTGATACTCCCGCACCGCACGGTTGTGCTCTGTCAGAGTCGCTGAGAAATGATGAGATCCATCCCCTTTGCTAACAAAATACAAGCTCTTGCCGGGCTTTGGATTTAAAGCGGCCCGAATTGCCGCTCGCCCAGGTAGGGCAATCGGCGTAGGGGGAAGGCCATTAATAACATAAGTATTATAAGGTGTTGCCTGGCGCAGGTGTGTACGGGTCAGATTTCCGTCAAAGTCCTCACCCAAGCCATAAATTACGGTGGGGTCGGTCTGCAAGCGCATACCTTTATTCAGCCTGCGTACAAAAACACCGGCTATTTCACTGCGCTCAGATGGCTGCCCTGTCTCTTTCTCGATAATTGAAGCCATGATTAAGGCTTCATAGGGCGACTTATAGGGCAGATCATCCCCTTTTGATTGCCACTCCTCATCTAGCACCTTCTGCATCCGATCATAGGCCTGACGCAGTAGTTCAATATCTGTGGTACCGGACCGGTAGACGTAAGTATCCGGGAAAATCCAACCCTCAACCTCATCTTCCTTTAGGCCCAGGGCCCGGGCAGCAGCACTGACATTGCTTCCCTCTTCAGACTGAACGATTCTTTCACCGGAGCGGATTTGTCGCAGGGCCTGGCGAAAGGTCCAGCCCTCTAATAGCGTAATGCGATAGCGGGTAACTTCACCGCGATTCAGGCGCGCAATCAAGTCCCGCGCGTTACTGCCAAAGGGAACTAAATACTCGCCGGAATGGATTTCTGTTGTGCCCTCCCAGTAGGCATAGGCGAGGAGTATTTGCGGCCACTGGATTATCCCTTCGCCCTGCAAGCTTCGCAGCGTCCGGGACAAACTTCCGCCCTTTTCCACCTGAAGCGTAAGCCCATCTTGTGCAATCGGCAGGGGGGATTCCAAGGCTTCCTTTGCCACGTATAGAGAGGCAACTGCAACCAAGCAGGCCAATACCAGCCCACCAAATAACAGCTTCAACACTCTCCAAGCGAAACTCGCTTGCTTTTTCTTCACCACAATTTATCCAATATCAGCTTCTGTAGCTTGCGGGTCTCGACACCCACAGGCCAATTTTTGTAACCGATTACCTCTACCACCGGTAATACACCTCGAACACTGTTGCAGAGAGCCAGCTCATCGGCCTCACAGAGTTCGGAAAGCTCCATGTCTTCCTCTTGCCAGTGGATATGGCTCGAGAGCCACTGCCGCATCACACCATGAACACCACACCGGTGCAGGGATGGAGTCATCCACTTCCCACCAAATCGGGCCAAGATATTACAGCGCAGGGTTTCGATGACCCTTCCCGCCGAATCCAGCATCAATCCATCGAGAAATTGACCCACCGGCAGCTCTGCTTTTGCCGCATTATATCGGTTACGGAGTAAAGTTTTGCAGCCCTGGTTCGAATTACTACCGATCGGCAAGCTCGTCGAACAAGGGAAAAGGCTAGTGCCCACCTGCCCCTCAGCAGTTTCAATCAGCGGCCGCAGCACCAAATCCCAACATTGCTGCCCGCGCACACTGCCAACACGCAGGCGCGCAATCGCCTCAGGCCAGCGACAGCCGGCTGTCAATTTTAACGTCGACTGCTCAATTTCTCCCAGACAGGCCTCATCCAACACTCCCGAACGCTCCAGGCGAGCGCGGTGGAAAGACCAAAGCGGTAGACCTTTGTTGTGACAGCGCATTGTTTCGAGGATTCCACCCGAGTAATCAGCATCATCTGGCAACTGATCAACGGCCAGCCCCCGAAAGTACATTTGAGGTAACTGGTACATGGAGCTCCCAAGGCAGGTGTGCCCACCTCGCGGTGGGCACGGGAATCAGACTCGCTTGAATATCAGTGACCCATTGGTGCCACCGAAACCAAAGGAATTGGATAAGACTGCATTGATTGCCATCGGCTGGGCCTCTTGGGGCACCAGGTTAATACCGGCACAGGCCTCATCCGGGGAGAAGAGGTTGATAGTGGGGGGCGCAACCTGGTCGCGCAATGACAATACCGAGAAAACGGCTTCAATAGCACCGGCAGCCCCCAGCAGGTGACCGGTCATCGACTTGGTAGAACTCACAGCGAGGGAGTCCGTCACCCCAGCGAATACTTTTTTAACCGCCAGGATCTCAGCTGTGTCTCCCAGCAGAGTAGAAGTACCATGAGCATTGATATACTGGATATCACTTGGGCTCATACCGGAATCTCTCAAGGCATTTTCCATTGAGAGAGCAGCGCCAGCGCCATCTTCCGGAGGAGAGGTCATGTGGTGGGCATCACCGCTCATACCAAAGCCAGCTACTTCTGCATAAATCTTGGCTCCGCGAGCGATTGCATTTTCGTACTCTTCCAAAACGAGTACCGCAGACCCTTCACCCAGTACAAAACCATCACGGTCTTTATCCCAGGGGCGGCTTGCTGATTGCGGATCATCATTGCGGGTGGACAGCGCTCTTGCCGCACAGAAACCGCCGAGCCCTACCGGGGTGGTAACCATTTCTGCACCACCACATACCATCACATCGGCATCACCGTGCTGAATCGCACGAACTCCTAGGCCAATCGCATGGGTTCCTGTGGTACAGGCTGTTGTCACCGCCAGATTGGGGCCTTTGAGGCCATATTTAATCGAGAGGTTACCCGCAACCATATTAATGATGGCGCCAGGTACAAAGAAAGGTGATACACGGCGAGGGCCTTTTTCGGCAATCAGCAATGAATTATCTTCGATAGCCAGGATACCGCCCATACCAGAGCCAATACAGGTACCCACGCGCGGACCCAGCTCTTCGGTTACCTCCAGGCCGCTATCTTGCATAGCCTGAATACCGGCAACCAGTCCGTACTGCAAGAAAGTATCCATCTTGCGCGCTTCTTTTGCGGGCATGTATGGCGTGGGATCAAAGTCCTTTACAGTAGCGGCGAAGCGGGTTGAAAAAGCCGAGACATCAAATGTCTCAATCGGAGCAGCACCATTAGCTCCCTGTAGTACCCCAGACCAAGTATCCTCTAGGGTGTTACCTAACGGGCTAACGACTCCCATTCCGGTTACGACAACTCTTCTTTGCGACACTGCGCTCCCCCCTGAAATTTTCTGCTACCGTCCTTCACCAATGTAGTTAAAAGAACAACATCCGGTCAGCAGTCACAATTCCGTAGTACCAATAACAAGAAAGCCGCGCTATGAAACATAGAACGGCTTTCAGAATCGCTCGGCTAGGTACAGCATATTGAGCTGCCCGTGCCTAAACTACCCAGCAGGAATTAACCAAGGTTATCCTTGATGTAATCCATTGCCAGCTGAACAGTAGTGATTTTTTCAGCTTCTTCATCGGGAATTTCAGTTTCGAATTCCTCTTCCAAAGCCATAACCAGCTCAACTGTGTCGAGTGAGTCAGCGCCCAGATCTTCAACAAAAGAGGCTTCAGGCTTAACGTCTTCTTCCTTAACGCCCAGTTGTTCAGCAACGATCTTTTTAACGCGCTCTTCAATGCTGCTCATGATTCAATTTAACTCCTAGTGGGTAAAAATCTGTTTTAGTCGCTATTGTTTTTCACCGTATCCAATGTTGTTGGTGATAACGACCGGCTCACACAGCTTTTGGATAATTCAGAGGCCATTGTACCCCAAGTTTTTCGGGATGTAATGTGCGGCCCCTCAACACCATCAGCAAAAACATAAATATCTCTAAAATCAATAAGTTAAAGAGACATTTTGAAACACAAACTACGCCATGTACATACCGCCATTGACATGAATTGTCTCGCCGGTGACATAGCCTCCCGCATCACTCGCCAGGAAGGAAACCACCGAAGCAATTTCTTCCGGCTTCCCGAGCCTCGCGAGAGGAATCTTACCCAGAAGCAACTCGCGTTGCGCTTCAGGCAAGACTTTTGTCATATCAGTATCAATAAAGCCGGGGGCTACGGTATTAACCGTGATTCCTCTGGAGCCCACCTCTGAAGCCAGGGAGCGGGCAAACCCTCCCACACCAGCTTTGGTCGCCGCATAATTGCTCTGACCGGCATTACCCATACTACCTACGACGGAGCTGATATTAATAATCCGCCCCCATCGCGCCTTGGTCATATCGCGCAGGCAAGCCTTACTCATGCGATAGACCGCGGTCAAATTCGTATTGACGACTGAATCCCACTCGTCATCCTTCATGCGCATCAACAAGTTGTCCTTGGTGATGCCAGCATTATTAACCAATATCGCAGGAGCACCAAACTCATTTTTTATCGCTGCATGAAGCTCGGAAATACTTTCCGCATTGCCCACATCCAGAACTTTACCGGCACCTGCGATACCGGCTTCTGCGAAGCGGGCGCTTATTTTTTCAGCACCGGATTCGCTGGTGGCAGTACCAATAACTGTGGCACCCATTCCACCGAGCATATCTGCAATTGCCGCACCAATACCGCGACTTGCACCTGTCACCAAGGCAACTTTACCCTCAAGGGACATCTGTAAGGTCATTCTCACTTATCCTTATTCGACTACTGGACTACTTTTTGAGCGATTTATACCGCTGTAGCTCGCAGAGCTTCATTAAAGTTACTGGGGCTATCGATTGCGTGACAGGAAACACTTCGATCGACACGTTTGATCAGGCCAGACAAAACCTTACCCGGACCACACTCAACCATTTGCTCCACTCCGGAGCCAATAATTTTTTGTGCGCAGGCAGTCCAGCGAACCGGGCGATAAATCTGCTCGATCATCAGGGTCTTAATTTTTTCCGGATCCGCTTCAAGCTCAGCGTGGACATTGTGCACGATGGGTATTTCTGGCGCGTTAAATTCTGTCGTCTCTATTTGAGGGGTCAGCTTTTCCGCCGCAGGACGCATCAGTTCAGTGTGGAATGGGGCACTGACCGGAAGAGGCATGGCCTTCTTTGCACCGGCAGCTTTACAGGCTTCGATGGCGCGCTGCACCGCCGCGCTACTTCCCGCAATAACAATCTGGCCGGGAGAGTTGTAATTCACCGCAGCGACTATTTCACCCTCAGCAGAAGCAGCACAAGCTTCTTCAACAGCTGCATCATCAAGACCGATGATCGCAGCCATAGCGCCCTCCCCTACGGGAACCGCCTCTTGCATCAAGCGGCCGCGCTCGCGAACCAAATGAACCGCATCTTTAAATGCCAGAACGCCAGAGCACACCAGTGCTGACCACTCACCCAAACTGTGACCGGCCATGAATGCAGGCTGGGCACCGCCGCGAGAGCGCCACATGCGATAAAGGGCAACACTGGAAGTCAGTAAGAGAGGCTGGGTACGCTGGGTGAGATTAATGGCTTCCTGCTCGCCATTCTGGCACAGGTCCCAGAGGTCATAGCCGAGCACATTGGATGCTTCGGCAAAAGTGGCCTGAATTTCAGGCGCCTCTTGGGCAATCTCAGAGAGCATACCTATTTTCTGGGAACCCTGCCCCGGAAAGACAAATGCGAGTGCGGCATTGGTCATAAGATATCCTTAACCTAAATGTGGCTGATTTCAGTAAGGGAAAACTGCTTTTTACCCTTCATCCATGGAGCGTCTTTCGCCGGATTGTGCCATAGCGGCATCGACCCTGGCTGCTAGGTCAGCATCGGCACACTCCTTCGCCGTAACCATCGCCCGATAAAAAGCTTCGCTGCTGGCACCGCCGTGACTCTTGATCACGTTGCCCTTTACCCCTACAAAGCTGGCGCCATTATAGCGAGCAGGTTCCACCTGTGTACGCCATTTTCGCAACAGCTTTATGGCCAATTGGCCAAAAAAACGCTTGAAACACCCTCTTTTCTCGATTGTGAACGCTTTTTGACCCATTAGTCGAATCACACCCTCGGCAGATTTCATCGCGACATTACCCATCAGGCCGTCGCAAACAACCACATCTACCGAGCCGGTAAAAATATCATGCCCCTCAACAAAGCCAACATAATTGACCCCGGGGTCCGCATCGAGCAGCTCCGCTGCACGGCGTATTTCGGCGCTACCCTTATGTGCTTCCGCCCCAATATTGAGCAGCGCCACCTTTATATCCTTCACACTCTTACGGGCAGTATGAATCCGCTGAGCCTCAATCCCCATACGGGCGAATTGAAGCAAATCCTCAGCACTGCAATCCACATTGGCACCAAGGTCCAAAAGATAGCAGGAACCCATACCTGAAGGTACAGACTTACCGAGCGCCGGCTTCCTAACACCTTGGATATTACCGAGAATACTGCGACTCAACGCCAACAAGGCGCCGGTATTGCCGGAGGTAACTGCAGCTTGCACATCTCCCGATGCAACACTCTTCAGGGCCATCGCCATGGTTGAATCGCGCTTATGGCGAACAGCCTGCAACGGATTGCACTCTTGAGTGATAACTTGCTCGCAATGGATAATTTCGAGACGGCGGGTAACGCGGCGGCGATGGCGCTGCAGCTCTTGATGAACCAGAGCTTGAAGCTCTGCGCGCGGGCCAAATAGCTTTAGCTGCGCTTCAGGGAAGTTTTGAAGAAATCTAATACATGCCGGAACGACAGAGCGGGGACCTAAGTCCCCGCCCATTGCATCCACGGCCAATCGCAATTGGCTGGACAAAGCTTACTCTTCTTCAGAGCCGCCGCTAACTTCGATCACTTTGCGACCACGGTAGAAACCGTCTTTGGTCACGTGGTGACGACGGTGCTTTTCACCGGTAGTCGGATCGACGGAAAGGGTAGCACCTGCGCCCAGCGCATCGTGGGAACGGCGCATACCGCGACGGGAACGAGTCTTCTTGTTTTGTTGAACAGCCATTGCTAGCTCCTAAAATAAACAAATTTCGCTGGAACCGGGGCGCCTACCGGCGAGCCCAAACTCATCGGGAAACCTAGGGTTTACCCGACGAACCCTTCAACTGCTCCAGCACTTTAAAGGGGTTTGCCTGTTGCTCATCCGCCTCGGCAACCTCGCCACCAAAATGAAAGCTCTCCTTGGAGACACATTCTTCCTGGTGATAAGCCACCATTGGCAAATTGAGCAAAATTTCATCTTCAAGGATCTGGTGCAAGTCCAGCTCATCGCCGTCCTGGATCACCGGGTCCAGATCTTTGGGCAGGGCCTTACCCTGCTCCTCAGTCCATACGATACCCCAGCTAAACTGTGCCTCGATCTGCTCATGGACCGGTGACAAACAGCGCTGACACAAGAGGTCAACTGCAAGTTGAACCTTGCCGCTCACCGTTTGGTGACCTTGCAAGTCTCGCTCAAACTGCAATTCAGCAGAAATCTCTCCGTGGACAGACTCAACTGCGCTACCAACCCGAGGCAGGGACTCCAACGGCAAAACACCATCGAGCAACTGCTCTCGCTGTACCAATTTCCGAGCATCAATGCTCTTTGGCAATACTGATTTAGAGGGGGCTATCGACATAAGCGCGCAATTCTATGGACTCACCTTAGCCTTGTCAAAACAAATCAGGCATTGCAGTATCGCCCGGTCACAAACCACTATTCGACCCAGCGGAAAATCCACCAGAATGCCCCACCCTCTGATACTAGCCTCCAGCTCTCCTTACCGCAGAACCCTACTACAACAGCTTGGCATCCCCTTTCAGCAGGATTCGCCCCATATAGATGAAGCACCACAGGCGGGGGAAGCGCCAGCTGCACTCGCCCTGCGCCTCGCCAAAGAGAAAGCGCGCGCCCTGGCAGACCGCCACCCGAAATCACTGATTATCGGTTCAGATCAAGTCGCCTCTTGCGACGGTCAAATACTTGGCAAGCCAGGCAGTAGGGAGCGCGCCATCGCCCAACTGCAAGCCTGCAACGGCAAAAAAGTGATATTCCACACCGGCTTGAGCCTGCTTAATAGCGCAAGCGGAGAGCAGTTGGGCGAT
Organism: Microbulbifer maximicatervae (SeqCode); assembly: GCF_052466985.1. Taxonomy (NCBI): domain Bacteria; kingdom Pseudomonadati; phylum Pseudomonadota; class Gammaproteobacteria; order Cellvibrionales; family Microbulbiferaceae; genus Microbulbifer; species Microbulbifer maximicatervae (SeqCode). The sequence goes on along the minus strand of NZ_CP174298.1, from coordinate 827,459 downwards.
ACGGAAACCTTCACCGTCTACTTTCGGCAGTTGAGCACAGAGCAAATTGAACGATATGTAGAGCTGGAACAACCTTACGATTGCGCCGGCTCTTTTAAGGTGGAAGGGCTAGGTATCGCCCTGTTTGAGAGGCTTGAAGGGGCAGATCTCAACACCCTGGTTGGGCTGCCACTAATCCGCCTTACCGATATGCTGAACCACTTTGGCATAGATCCATTGGGCCCGCAGGCCACCTAAAGGAGTGGCGGCCAGCGGAGCAGCTCAGAGAAACGATCGATAACAACCTTGGGGCCACACCCCTGCAGTCGGGTTGGGCAATGAGCACCATAGCTCACCCCGATAGAGGGCATACCGATCGCCGCCGCCATTTCCAGGTCGTATACGGTATCCCCTACCATTACCGCCTGCTCCGGACCGGTTCCGGTCTCATGTAGCAACTCATTCAGCATCAGCGGGTCAGGCTTGGAAGCGGTCTCATCCGCACAACGACTGGCGGCAAACAAGTGGCCGAGGCCGTGCTCCTCAAATTCCCGATTGAGCCCCTGCCGACTCTTCCCAGTCGCTACCGCCAACTGGTGACCACCGCACAGCAACTGGTCCAAGGTATCCAGGACCCCCTCAAATAACGGCAGGGGTTCAACCCGGGCCGCCATCCACTCATCAAAGTAAAGTTGGCGCAACGTGAGTTTTTCCTCACTGGCAGCCTCCGGAAACAGAGAGGATATCGCCTCCGGCAGACCAAGCCCGATAATGTTGCTAACCGCTTCCGGGGCAAGCACCGGCAAACCGGCTCTATCTGCTGCCCGCAACATACAATCGACGATACGCGCCTCAGAATTACAAACCGTCCCGTCCCAATCGAGGATTACCAACATAACAAAAGAACGCCCTACTCTTCCCTTAATCTATTCAGCACTGCACTCAGCTCCGCAGGGAGTGGAGCCTCCACCTCAACCTTGGAGCCATCTGGCAAAGAGCAGCGCACTGAAGTCGAGTGCAAAAAGAGACGCTTCAGACCGCGACCGCGAAATTCACGATTGACTTCGTCCGAGGTGTACTTGTTGTCGCCCGCCAGAGGACAACCAACAAACTGAGCATGAACTCGAATTTGGTGTGTTCGCCCGGTGACCGGCTCTGCGGAAAGCAGAGTCGCTGCCTTAAATCTCTCAATCAACTTAAAGCGAGTCTCTGAAGGCTTGCCCTCAGGGTGCACTGACACCATTCTCTCGCCGCTTTTCAAAGTGTTCTTGCGCAAAGGTGCCTCAACAATGCGGCGACCCCGGGGCCACTTGCCCACTGCCAATGCCTGATACGATTTACCGATCTTTCCCGCCCGCAACTCCGACTGAACATGCTGCAATACCGCGCGCTTGCGGGCCACCATGATGGCGCCACTGGTATCCCGGTCCAGGCGGTGCACCAACTCAATAAATGGGCTTTGCGGAAACATCTGACGCAAAACTTCAATCAGGCCCAATCTGACACCACTGCCGCCATGGACTGCAAGGCCCGACGGTTTATTGATCACCATAAGCCCGTGCTTGTCGTAAAGTATGGACTCTTGGATCAGCTGGCGCAGAGATTCACCAGCGAGAGGGGCCTCAGCCTGCTCGGCAACACGAATTGGCGGCACTCGCACCACATCGCCCGCCTTTAACTTGTATTCAGCCTTTATTCGTCCTTTATTTACTCTTACCTCACCCTTACGCAGGATTCGGTATATACGTGAACGCGGCACACCCTTGAGGCGCGCCTGGAGGAAATTGTCGATCCTCTGTCCCGCCAGCTCTTCAGGTACAGTTAAAAGCTGCACGCCGCCAGATGGATTCGAGGTCTTTGATGGGGTCTCGGCCGGAGCCTTCTTAGGGTGGGGTATACTTCGCATGACGCGCATCATAGCGTTGCCAGGGATACAATTGAAGCACCTCCCTGCCCATGCTATATTCGGCCGGCCTGAATTCGGCGTATTTTCGGTCAAAGGCGACTTCCCACATGAAGAGATAGCCGTGACCCCAATGAAAATACCCCATTCGGTCGGTGCGCGGGGATGCCGCGTCATTGATAAAACTTAGCCGTTGAGATGTCCCCCAATTACCAGAACCAGAGGGGAGCTCACCGGCAACAACAGCCCGCGGTTATGCGGGTAATTATCGCGAAGGTAAGACGGGCCGTGACCCGCAGCGCTTGAAAGGACGACTCAAACTTGCGTCCGGTTTTGCAGAATACGACGAGCCAGCAACCGAACTGGCAACCAGGGCAGCACAGCTTCCGCAAGCCTGGTAAAAAAATTAAGAAGAATGGGTATCAGCCAAAAGCTGAACTGCAGAACCTCTGATGATTGACGCAAACCTTGCCGCCCAGTATGAAACAAACCAAGGGGCGGCGCCCAACCCTGCTGCAGAAGCCTGCGGCACAGGTACAGGGCAGTACTAACAAAAGGTATTAAAGGTACCAACGGATAGCACAATAACAGCGCATATCCGGAGTTTTTGCAGAGCGAATAATAGGCAAACGCCAGTCTCAACAAGCCGCATAGATCCATGGCGCGGTAGAGCTGGCATACCTTATTTTCCCTGCCCTGCCTGATGGTCCTCTCCACCAGGCAGCCAACAAGCAAGCCTGTGAGTAGCGGTGTCACACCTTTGCGCAACGCAAGGAAAACGACACGCATGAAAAGAATGCTAATCAACGCAACCCAACCTGAAGAGTTGCGTGTTGCCCTGGTCGACGGCCAGTGGCTCTATGATTTAGATATTGAGAACCGAACCCGCCAGCAGAAAAAAGCGAACATCTACAAAGGTAAGATTACCCGTGTAGAACCCTCCCTCGAAGCTGCATTCGTCGACTACGGCGAAGAGCGCCACGGGTTCCTCCCCCTGAAAGAAATCTCTCGCGAGTACTTCCTCAAGCAGCCCAAAGACATCGAAGGCCGCATCAAAATCAAAGATGTTGTCAAAGAAGGCATGGAAGTTATTGTCCAGGTGGACAAAGAAGAGCGCGGCAACAAAGGCGCCGCCCTCACCACCTTTGTCAGCCTCGCCGGCCGCTACTTGGTGTTAATGCCCAACAACCCTCGTGCCGGTGGCATCTCCCGCCGCATTGAAGGTGATGAGCGCTCCGAGCTCCGCGACGCACTGGCCAGTGTAGACGTCCCTTCGGGCATGGGCATCATCGTACGCACCGCCGGCGTTGGCCGCAGCGGTGACGAGCTGCAATGGGACCTCAACTACCTGCTGCAACTTTGGAACGCCATTAAAGAAGAAGCTGATACCTCCAAAGCGCCACACTTCCTGTTCCAGGAAAGCAACGTCATTATCCGCGCCATCCGCGACTACATGCGCGATGATATCGGCGAAGTTATTGTCGACGACAAAGGCGCCTTTGAGCTGGCCGCAGAGTTTGCCCGCCAGGTAATGCCCCACTACGCCAATAAGGTGAAGTACTACGAAGACGCCATCCCGCTGTTCAACCGCTATCAAATTGAAAGCCAGATTGAGACAGCGTTCGAGCGCGAAGTGAAGCTCCCCTCCGGTGGCTCCATCGTTATCGATGTGACCGAGGCTCTGGTATCTATCGATATCAACTCATCCCGCGCAACCAAGGGCGGCGATATCGAAGAGACCGCGCGCAATATCAACCTGGAAGCCGCCGACGAAATCGCTCGCCAGCTGCGCCTGCGCGATATGGGCGGACTGGTTGTAATCGACTTTATCGATATGCAGAGCAAGTCCAACCAGCGCGAAGTTGAAAAGCGCATGGAGAAGGCCCTCAGCATGGACCGCGCCCGCGTTCAGGTTGGCCGCATCTCCCGCTTCGGACTTTTGGAAATGTCCCGCCAGCGCCTGCGCCCATCCCTGGGTGAAACCACCTTCCGCGTTTGCCCCCGCTGTAGCGGTCAAGGCACTATTCGCGGCACCAAGTCTCTGGCCCTCTCCATTCTCCGCCTGGTAGAAGAGGAAGCGAAGAAAGAGCGCAGCGCCGAAATCCGTGCGATCACCCCGGTGAATGTCGCGACCTACCTGCTGAACGAAAAGCGTAAAACGATCTCCCAGATCGAGTCCCGCAACTCCACTCGCGTAGTAGTTGTGCCCAGCGCGGAAATGGAAACGCCGCACTTTGAAGTTCAGCGCCTGCGTGACGATGACACTGCCACTCTGGAAACTTCCTACAAGATTTCTGGCACTGCCGAAGAGACAGTGACCAAGAAAGAGGAAAAGCCACAGCGTCCAGCTCCAGTGCAAGCGGCCGTGCAGCAAATTGCCCACACCGCTCCAGCACCCACTCCGGAGAAAAAGGAAGAGCCTGGTCTCTTCAGCCGATTGATTAGCGCTATCGCCTCCTTCTTCACCGCAGAAGAGGAAGAGCCGAAGAAGCATCAAAAGTCCAAAGGCCGCGGCAAGGACTACCAGCAGCGCAACCGCAATCGCAACCAGCGCGGAAATCGCAACAACCGCAGCGGCCGCCCCGCGCGCCGCAAGGATGATCGCCGCGAAGACAATAAGCGCGACGACCAACGCGAAGATAAGCGCAGCGCCAAGCTGGACGAGCATGACAGCGCCTCCGATCGCCAAGGTGAAGGTCAGCGCAGACGTCGCCGTCGCCGCAACGACAACCGCCGCAGCGACAACCGCACTCAAACTGCTGAAGTCCAAAATACCGTTGATACCAACGAACAGACTGGAGACACTTCCGATCAGCAGCGTCCAGCTCGCCGCCCGAGCAATGTGCGCGGCCGCCCTCAGGCGCGCCGTCGCGGCGGACGTCGCAGTGAGAACACCGCAGCAACTGCGGTAGCTCACAGCCAGGAAGAGCTGAATCGCGAAGTTCACGAAGCCATCGACGAAGCTGAAAGCGAAGCCCGCAAGACCAAGGAGGTCGTAAAAGAGACTCGTACCGAGGCACCCAAGCCCAAGGCAAAAGAATCTCAGAAGCCCCAGAGAGCTCCCAAGCAAGCAGCTCAGCCCGCCATCACAATGCCGGTACGAACTGCTCACGAGGAAAAATCTGAAGCACGAGAGACCCAGAAGCCTGCAGCCCAACCGCAAAGCGCCCCGCAGGCAGCCAAGCAACAGCAGCCTACTCAGCCCAAGTCCAAAGCTACCCCGGTAGAAAAAGCAGCTGCGCCAGCTGCCGAGCCGACCAAGCCTGTAGAGCAAGCGCCAGAACAAAAAGCCACCACGGCAGAAGTTCCGGCTGCCCCCAAAGCTGAAACCACTCCTGCCAAGCCAGAAGTAGAAGCAGCAGAGGAAATCGTGCTAGAAGAAGCACAAGCTGCAGCTGAAGCTTTACAGGAACAGGCGGGCACCAGCGAACCGGAAGTTCAGGAAGAAATTGTTGCCGCCGAGCAGGCAGCTTCCGAAGAGGAACCGACCGCACCCAGCCAGGGACGCGCAGTAAATGATCCGCGCATCAACCCCAAACCACTGGGTGAATTCTCAATTGTTACTGAGCGCCGTGAAGTGGGCTCCCAGCGGCCTCTGGATACCGCGCAGCCGGCAGCGATTGAGCACAGTCCACGTGCCCTCGCCCGCCCGGCCAACGACCCGCGTATCAGCCGCAAGGCCGTGGAAGTTGATGCCAACGCAGATATCGATCGCGACTCTGCAGAAGCGAGCTAAGCGATAGCTGCCAAGCCGCCCCAGCCAATGGCCGGGGCGGCCTTATCAACCTGACAGTAAGCCTCGAGCTGGTCAATAAATCACCTAACTTATTGAACTATATAAAAAAATTCAAAATGGCGCTTGTACATCCCGAGAAGCTATGTATAATGCGCAGCACAATTTGGTGGGGTGGCTGAGTGGTCGAAAGCGGCGGTCTTGAAAACCGTTGACTGTAACAGGTCCCAGGGTTCGAATCCCTGCCCCACCGCCATTTTTCATACAGAAAGCCCTGATTTTTCAGGGCTTTTTTGTTTCTGCTATTTTTATTCCCCCACTAGTTCCCCCACTTATCTTTTGTAGGCCCGTAACGCTTCAGGCGACGTAAACTCTATACGCACCAGCGGTGGTACACTAACGTCTTCACCGCCTGCCCTTTCACATTGAACATCAGGTCGATTTAGCTCTTTTACAGGCTCCACGAGAGCCCGCCCATTAACTTTACAAAAGCCTCATACGCTCACACAGCAGCTAGACCGTAATCTCCGGTAGCTGGTCCCACTGAGTCGTATAGGCTGGCGATCGATGTTCCTGTCGCATCTTCCACTTCTTGTCGATACCTTCAGCCCCTAGAAACAAGGTGCCCCGGCCAAACCGCTGATTGATCTGGTCGATGGCCTGCATGGTCTCACCTGATCGTATTGGCTGGCCCGTGGTGAACATGTCGCCCTGGCCCAGTGAGCGGGGGATAAGCTCTACCAGCCCTACCCCCGCTTTCAGGAATCTATGTCCCTGCAGGAACAGCTCTGTAATGGCGCGCTTTACCAGCTGCACTATCAGCCGTGTGTCATCCGTGGGGTATGGGGTTTGTACCACGGTGCTGCGGCTGTAGTAGAGCGGCTCATGGGGTGAGGTATGCAGGAAGACATGGATAGACTTTACCAGGGAGTCCTGGGCCCGCAGCTTCTCCGCCGCCCTGCTCGCGTACAAGGTAACGGCCTGCAGTATCGGCTGCAGATCGGTGAGCTTTTCGCCGAATGAGCGTGTGCAATAGATCTGTTTCTTGGCTGGTGGCTGCTCTTCCAGGCTTAAGCAACTAATGCCATTTAGCTCTTCTATCGTGCGCTCAATATTTACATTCGTATGGCTGCGTAGAATTTTCGGGTTGGCTTGTGCCAAGTCATAGGCTGTCTTGATACCCAGGTGCCCAAGTCGTCTTGATAGGCGCCTGCCTACACCCCACACATCACCTACTTCAGTGCGCCGCTGCAGCCATTGCCACTTTGCGGGGGAGTCCAAGACGCAGACGCCCTGACACTTGGGGATCTTCTTGGCGACTCTATTTGCCAGCTTGGCCAGGGTTTTACTGGGAGCAATGCCAACGCCCACCGGCATGCGAACATCCCGCCAAAGGGTTTGCCTTATTTGCTGGCCGTAATCCAGCAGACACTCTTGCAACCCATGCAGATCCAGAAACATCTCATCGATGCTATAGACTTCAACCTCTGGACTGTACTGCTTCAGCGTTATCATTACCCGGTGGGAAATATCGCCGTACAGGGCGTAGTTACTCGAAAAGATCTTTACCCCGTGCTTTCGCAACAGATGCTCAATCTTGAAGAACGGCTGCAAATCGGGAATACCTAACACTTTGGCTTCTTTCGAGCGAGCCACCACGCAACCATCATTATTGGAAAGGACTACCACCGGGAGCCCGCGCAGGTCGGGGCGGAATATCTGTTCGCAGCTGGCATAGCAGCTGTTACAATCAACCAGTGCCAACATCAGCAGGACCGGTGGTACCGCACGGAAGCCTTGACCACTCCCTCAACAATCAATTCCTGCCCCTCCCAAATGGGAATCGGTGCGTATTTGTCATTGGCTGATAGCAGGCGGCCCTGTTGGCGGTCGAGCACCTTGCACGTTAACTGCCCATCCAGGGCAACCACCACCACATCTCCGTGGATTGGCGTTAATGATCGGTCGACTACCAGCAGGTCCCGGTCAAAGATGCCGAGGTTCTGCATAGAGTCGCCGTTGGCGCGGGCGAGGAATGTCGCCGCCGGGCTGGTTATCAGGTGTTGATCCAGGCTCAGCGCCGCTTCTTTGTGGTCATCCGCTGGCGAAGGAAAGCCGCAGCTAACGCCACTGCCGTATAGAGGAGAAAGTTTCATGTGCTCTAGCAATATACTGTATCTTTATACAGTGTATTAGCGAGCACCCACTAAAGGCAAGTAGCCAGTGTGACTCCAGGGCCTCACAGGTACTTTTGTACTCAAGCCATCTCGGCGCCGCCACCTCCTTTTGACTCGGCCGAATAAATCACCCCCTGGATAGTGGTGCTCACTTCCTCACCTATCAGCTTTAACACGGTATCCCTTCCCGCCAAATCGGGGCAACCTGTTACCCACTCCAGGGCCACAGACAGACTTGTGACCCGCTGCAATTGCTCCATTTGCGCTTTTATGGGCATACTCAACTCCTTGTAACTGCTAGTCCTATCTCAATCTTGTGTCACCTAACACCGGTTATCTTTATTGCCTTATGACGACAAGTCGCCAAACGCACCTCGATATTTGAGGCCGAATCACTAGGCGATCACCTGCGCAACGCACGGAAACGGGAGAGGATGACGATTGCACAGCTGGCAAGACAGCTGGGGCTTGTGTCATCTCAAATTTCGAAAATGGAAACGGGCGTATAAAGAGTTCCGGCGGACCTGCTGCCGGTATGGTGTGAGGCGGTAGGGATTATTTTAGCGGAGGTGTGCGGGGCGGAGAACCTGCACCACTTTGTACAGATTCCATTTCCACCATTAGTTGCAAGAATGTACTTATCACTCCCGAAAGAGTGGCAGAGACATATCCAGAGAAGCATTGAAAGTATTCACCGCCTCTGGAAAATTCGGCAGATCAATAAGTAAGATTATTAACTACATCAAAGAATAGATCATGCTTTACTTTCTTCATCTTCAGGAGTTGAAGTCCAGACTGAATTCGGGAACATACGCTTCCTAACATCATCCAACTCAATAGTATCCACAATACCAAACCCCTCTCTCATCAAGGGATAAGGGTTTTTAATATCTCCATTACCCACCACATACTCTTTAAGCAAATAGAAAAGCCCCTCCTCTAGATTTGGTATCAAACCACTACTAAGTTCGAAACGACTGGAACCTTCATTTTGGAGGATCAAATATGGCCAAAACATAGCCCAGAACGTTAATATATAATTTGATCCAAAATGAGCTTTTATTATTTCTTCAGAAAAAAAGCCATACTTGATATTGACTAAAATTATTTCAAGCCTACCAGCACGCTCTGATAGATACTCCTGCTCCTCAGCGCTCAAACGCTTCACTGCCTCAATAACCCCCAGAATATTATAGCCATTTTCTGGATTTTGAGGGTTTTTAAGTTTATGGCTTTGAGAAAATAATTTTTTGTATATCTCATTCTCGTTTATTTTTTCTTGATGAGGCAGATCTGAAGTTAGCCTAAAAACATAATCAATAGTTCTATTAATTTTCTCCTTCTCAGAAGCCTTTTCAAGATTTTCTACAGCTATATATATTGCAATACAGGCAGAAACAAGCACAGCAACAGGCGACAAAAATCTAGAATAATCAATAGAAAAATTTAATGTTGATGCAGACATAACACCTAAAGCAAAGGCCAAAATTGTTAAAATTACTGTAATCTTGCTTCTTGTCATAATTTAATTCTTCTGCAGCCCCTTCTATAAAGCATACAATTTTTATCAATCATAATACTTTATAGATAAACTAAAATAAGCGCCAATCTTACTTCAACTTAAGAGCACTAACTACATCAATCCATATTTTTTCGCTACAGTCTCAAACTGGCGTTTATAGATTGCCCGAGCGGGCCGATATGGCGGCAACCATTCATCAGGACCCTTGTCGCCCTTACTCTGGTTATTGTCATCATCCACTAGCCAGAGATTGGCTGGGTCTTCGGCGAATACACGGCGTTGCTCGCGAGTCCAGTTAGCACCGCCGTTCTTATGAACCCAGGCTAAAGGGGCTATATGTTCTACATCCAGATCTGAAGCTTGATCAAAAAACTGGCCAGTATAGGGGTCCAACCATAAACCTGACAACACCGTGCAGGATTTTTCATTGCTAAAGGTGACGGGAGCCAGAGAGAGGCGAATCAGCAGCTCCTGGCGAGTGTTTTGGCAGTCGCCATCCGCATCGGGCCAGCGGGGGAGCCACTGCTGACGATCATAAGCTTCCATTTCAGCTTCGTAGCAACTAGTTAATACAGCTACCAGTACAAACAAAAAAAGTAAACGCATATGAACTTACGCTACAGATGATTGACCTGTTTTAGTGTCCACAGAGAATTTGGATCTAATTTCAGACTCAATACGCTCCTCTGTTTTCCCTTCGATAAAATATGCAGTAGAACTATCATTACTCCTATTGTAATCATCTAGCATCTGTCTTGCTCGAATGGTAAGAGGTGTGGTAGCAACTAATAAGCCGCTTCCTCCTGACTGCCGAACCATGTACAAAAAGCTACGGACCGTCCTAACCCCAACTTTCTTTTGATATGCTTTGGTCTCCACAAAAATATTTTTCCCTTTATGCACAAAAGAAAATTCAGAAGCATAAGTTTCCACTCCAGGTATATAGCTACCTTCACTCCCATCAAGTAACTTCAACCCTCTAAGAACCCTACTCACCAGTGCTTGATATTCATAGCCACTGAGGGACTCAAAACCGCTCACAGAGAGCACTTCCTCTTCATTCTCAGCTAGATCCACTTCTGTTTCAGCATCAATCCACTTCTTTCGAACAACACTCAACAGACCAATAACAGCTATCAATATGAACGGAAGCTCGATTTTCAAAAACTGAGTCAAAGAAAACTTCGACCACCAACTTCCCTCTTCTACCGGCTCCTTTATTTCACTAATAAGCCCTTGAATTTTTAACTTTATTTCACTTCTACGCTCTAACGAAATATATGAATTTTTTGAAAAATCATTGCGTATTAGCAAGAGGGTTTGCTTAACGCTATATGGAAAACTTAGCTTGTAATAGACTTCTTTCTGCTCTATTGCCAACCTAACTTCCTGAATGGTGACATTCTCATTCGCAAAAAATCGCCCACCAACCTCCTGAATCAATTCTTCCTGGGCCAAAGCGGACTTCTGATACATACTCTCCTTGACATGCTCAGGTACATAAAAAAAACCAAAGTAGAACGTAGCGAAAACACCGAAAACATTAAATATATTCCAGGAGTATTCTAATACCCACTCCCAGGTTTTATTTAAAATATTACCCAATTTATCCTATCCTTGTTTTTGGTTAAGTTGAAAATTATTGTGCTGCACCACTATTGTTACACCTCAATACCATACCGATATATTTGAGCTGCAAATTCAAGTGCATACTTGGGAAACATGTAGGCTAATTTACATTATTATCCCATAGAAGCCCATCCAAAGCCCCCAACATCTGCCCAACCACCCCGGCCAGATCCGTGTTGGTATCCCCAGTGATCTGCGGCAGAGTCGCCGGACGGTTGGCTACCTGTCAGCCGCTGCTGCCGTTGATATACAGCAGGCCATCCGCCTGATTCAGCGCGACCTTGGCAGGAAAGAATTGCCAGTAGCCGGTGTCTGCCACGTAGCGGGCCAGCTGGCCGTTTTGGTTTGCCCACTCATTGCTACCGGTGGCAACTATGTAGCGGTCGCCATCGTCGGGGGGATCGTTTTGGATGCCCTGCACTTCGATTTGCAGAAGCGCGTAAGTTCATTGTTACAAACACCCCACTCACCATCATCATCCGCATAAACTCGCTCACCGCAGTTAATTGCAACCATACTCACCCACTCGGAATCGCCATCACTGCAATAGAACTATGCACGACCATGCGATTCGCCACTTCACCAATGCAGTCAGAAACAAGGCCCGCTGCCTCGTCAATCACATTGACCGCCTGCCCTGCATCTGTGGTGAGTGTCTTCGTTGTCACATAGACCCGATCCATCGGGCATCGGTCTGCACGCTGTTCTGATCATCAATCACTGCAATAACGCACTTGAGCACAGCGACGGCTTGAGCTTCGGAGCTTGCGGGCTCAGCCTTTTGCGTGATTGCAGATCGCACAATCGTACCAGTACAGTGGCGGTCGTCGATGATGTAGACAAATTGCCAAGCCTGGCACTCTATAAACAATATAAATATAGGAATTTCTTACTAAACTAGTTATCCCTATATGTTTAAACTTTATTCCCAGCTTTTTGAGATCATCTTCCTAAAGATAACTACCGCAATCCAGCCCTATACTTCCCGTGTCACCTCTATTTTACCTAGACAGCCAGACAAGCAGTAGGAACTCTCTAAGGATGAAATCCTATATTGGTGACTCCACTTCAACTTTAATGACAAAGATTTGAGAGCATTCTCCGCCTAATTAGCTGTTCAGCTGAGTCCCAAATCGATCAACAGTCTGTAACAAAATTAATCGCTTGATTTTTAAGGGATCATCATGAAAGCTTTCACCCCGATAGCGGCAGCTATCTTCTTAGTAATTAGTGGGTATTCATTCGCAAATGGGAATACTGCCATAGTGAACCAGAATGGAAATGGCAACATGGCTAACCCGGACCAAAGTGATCCCGCAACGATGGACAGTTTGATCGCAATCACCCAGGATGGTGATTTCAACGAATCTGCACCGGTACAGGAGAATGCCACTCAAAATGGCACTATTATTCATATTCAAACTGGAAATCTAAATACCGCTCCTGCCTTACTACAAAATAACAGTGACTCTACCCAGATTACGGCAATTCAGCAGGGCAATCTTAATGAGGTAGGCATGTCGCAAGTTGACTCTCAGTTAAGTACTGTTTTTGTTAACCAAATTGGGGATACCAATAGCTATGGCGGTGCGCAGATAATGTCAGATAGCGATACTATTTCTGTATTGCAATCTGGAGATTCCCAAATTTCCGGTAATACTCAACTCAATACCTCCTTTAACAGTTTTATAGTGAACCAGACAGGAATGGCCAATAGTGCTATTGGTTTCCAATCTAGCGGTACCTCAAATACCTCAGTTATGATCCAGAATGGAACTGCTAATATCGCTGGCATGGCTCAAAACGACGGCGACTTTAATAGCTTACTTATTCAACAAGACGGAGATAGCAATGATGGCATTGTTACACAGTTAAATAATTCAAATAATAATACTGTGAGCGTATTCCAGTCAGGCATGATGAATATGTCGGAAGTTAATCAAGATACTTCTGATTTTGGCATAGTTGATACCAACCAAACTGGCATGATGAATATGGCACTAACCAATCAGACGGGGATATCCAACTTTGCCAGTCAATCCCAGATTGGCACATCTAATGTGCATGAAATCGGTCAGGCAACATCCGGTAATTCTGCAACTGCCCTCCAATCTGGTACTGGCAATATGGGCGTGATTTTTCAATAGCGGATAAGGTTGACGATTCAACACTGTACTCCCTATTAGCAGCTATGGGTGTTTGACTGTTTTTGGGTAAAAGAGATGCTTTTTAAATAGCTAGTAGTGGTAGGACAGCCGGTTACCCTAACTGCCCCCACGCAGATCCGGACGTGCGGAACTACCGCATCCGGCTCTTCAGTAATATATTCGCTCGTGTAAAGCACGAACCCTAATACCAGTCCACAAGTATACTGCGTTTGTATACTCGCGGTGGCTTTAGCCCAAAATATCCCAGCATTTCCTTTAGACCATTCCAGTTGTAACTCTTGCGCTGACTCCGCCGGTTGAGCCATTTGTGTATGCTGTGTAAAACATAGCTGTACAAACGGGACAAGCTTCGACTGTTGTCTGGTAGACCGAAGTAGTTCTGGAACCCCTGTAGCTTGCGCTTCAGTGTGGGCAGCCATTCTCTCAGACGCTCACTGCGCTTGGCTTTGATCCAGTGGTAGAGCGCTTCCATTGCGCCCTTCTGTTTCTGTGCGGCAGTCCGGCGCCTGAGCCTGGGGCGTTTGTTGACGTCCAAGCTCCAGTAGAACTCAAAACCCAGAAACTGGAACTGCCGTTTTCGGCCCGGATGGAAGCGGCTAAAGCGCTTCAGGTGCGTTTTCTCGGGGGCTAACTGCAGGCCAAACTTGTTCAGCCGTTGCGGTAGTACCCGGTAAAAGCGCTCTGCATCCGTTTTCAATTGGAAAGCCACTACATAATCATCGGCGTACCGGATTAGCATGGCTCTGCCACGCATACGCGGCTTAACTTTCTTCTCGAACCACAAATCCAGGACGTAGTGCAGATAGATGTTCGCCAGTACCGGACTGACCACACCTCCTTGCGGGGTGCCTGCTGCCGCTTTACTGAACTTACCATCTGGAGTTTGCACGCGTACTTTCAGCCACTGCTTAATCAGTGTCAGCAGGGCTTTGTCGTCGATACGAAGGGCTAGCATCCGCAGTAACCAGTCGTGATCCAGCTGATCAAAGAAGCCTTTAATATCGGCTTCAACGATGTAGCCGTAGCCTTTGAATTGCAGATTTAAGCCAAGACTGTGTACGGCTTGGTGGGCGCTTTTCCTGGGACGGTAACCGTAGCTGAAGGGCAGAAAATCCTGCTCCCAGATACTTTGCAGTAGCTGCGCTACGCTCTGCTGCACCAGTTTGTCTTCCACCGTAGGCAGCCCCAGTGGGCGCTGCTTGCCGTTGCCTTTGGGAATCAATACCCGCTTAATCGCCTGGGTGCGGTAGCGTTTGTCACACAGCCGTTGATGTAGGCATTGAATATTTTGCGGCAGTCTTTGCCGGTAAACTTCGGTAGTTACTCCGTCGATACCGGGGCGGGCCTGCTTATTGAGCTGGCCCCAGCTTTGATACAGCAGGTTGGAATTTAGCAGTCCGTATAAATTCTGAAACCTGTGCGTGGGGTGGCTCTGTGCTTTAAATGCGATGGCGTGCAAGGCGGTTGTCATAGTGTATCCAGCCCTACTTTGTCCGGACTATGTTTCTGTTGCACACCGATATTACTGTCAGCCCCTTCGCCATGTAAGCGGCTTTCCCGCTCTCGGACTACTATGAGCTGATCCGACTTCCGAGTGGTCTTCGTTAGTTTCACCATTAGGCTTAACGTCCCTACCTGTTCCTTCAGGAACCTGCTCGGATCTCTCAAGTTCTCAATACCTCTCTTTCTACATGCCACGGCTTGATAACCCCGCCGATCCGCCACAACCTCACCAATGCGGTTGCTTTGCCTGGACTTCGATGGCGTTACACATCTCGTCAATCGGAGCTCATTTTATTATCGGAGCGATACCAGCACTTCAGGGTCACGATAACCCCTATGGCCTATAGAATTCTCTGTGTACGCTTCACATAGTTTGTTCACAGTGAGAAAAAAAAATGAGTATATTTTTTTTCTTTCTGTTCCGCCCTACGCGCAACACTCGATACAGGTGGCTGGTTAGGCCTTACCCGACAGGGACTTCCACCCTGCAAGAAGCATCAAGTTTAGCTTGACGCACTAACGCCGCCAACAAAGGCCGAGCGGTAGCGAGGTCCAGCCGCGCTTTTCGCGGCGATTTTGCTTGGCTTTGTTATGCAACTTTCTCTACCATGATGGTAATTTGTTTAATATTGTTTTCTTTGCTCTCATGCTCTACATGCACGAAGACATTGTCATGCACATATTTCTCCCACGCACCATACTCGCCTAGTATCGAGTCTACACGAGGCTCTCCTGTTGAGACAGGCTCCCCAAGCAACTCCAAAACATTTGATTTAATCATGGAGTAATCCAAGCCCAGAACTCCATCACAACCTTTATTCAGATAGAGGAATATCGTTTTGATAATATTATTTTGATCAAGAGATGCTTCCCACTTCCCAGCTTGGGATACTACCGAGTATTCTTGCTGCTCACCTTCTTCAAGCGAATCATAAACTGGCTCAACAGAAACAACTCCAAGTGTTTTCCGAACCAAGCTCAATGGTTTTCCAATTACCGAGAATGGATTCATTTCTCTATCTTGCATAACGTCTCAATAACCCGCAGCTGGAACGCAGCGAAGCGGAGTGTGAGCTGTCGGGCGCCGAAGGCGCGTAGTTAATTGACTAGTTAAATGTTCTTGCACCAAACGTCCAGTGCTCCCTTGGTATACAAACCGGAATCATTAGAAAATATATCATCTACGACTTGCTCCAAGCTTGTCATATTGATTTTACAGCCAAAAGGCAGTTTATTATGTGATTCACTAACTGCTGAAATACGTATTTGGCCGGCCTGGTTATCTAGCCAGGAATAAAAAACCATGGCTGAACCGCTGCATTTTCGTTTGTAGATGTCAGCACAACTGGCCAAAAAATCTTGGACAGAGTCCCGCCCCCACTCACTGAGTAGGTATTGGTTAAAGCCAAAAGAAAACAGGTTTGATCCTGCCTCCTCATTAATTTCATGAGAAGAAACAATCTCAACGTCAGTTTCTAGCTCTTCGATCCATCTTTTAAGTGTGCTATACATTTTTCGTGACATTTAACGCTGAGTGCAGGGGCAGCTGGAACGCAGTGTAAGCTGTCCCGGCGCGCAGCGCCCTTGCTGCCACGTTTTGTTAGGTGCTTTTGCAGATGACCAATACACTGACATTTCCACCTTCATCATAATATGACAGAGTTTCCTTAATATACTTACAGTCGCCATGCTGTGACATATTTGTATTTATATATCTATCGATGTCGGCATAGTACTTCTCAAAGCCGTCAACATCATCCGCAGATGTGAATCGATGGCGGGTGTATACAAAGTAGTAAGCTCCCTCGCCATGCTTAGTAACCATTCGCTCTTTTTTAGAAATGGAATCAAGCTCAACGTGATACGGGGTATTTGAGCAAGCCATGAGAGCAATCGTTATAAAGAGTAAGAATATTCTTCTAGTCATGATTTACGGTTGCACCTAATCGGGATAGGGAGGCACCTCACGATGCCCCTCCTCCCACACCACCAGGCATACGGGTCACGTACCATGGCGGTTCAATTCTATTCCCCTTCCTATCTGCCAATTCCGGCAGCCCCAAGTTCCTAAAGTATCTATTTGGCAATGCTCTGTAAAGGGCAGGACTTTTGCTTAGCCTCCATGGTCCATGTGCTGATTTGGCCGTGTTCCACGCTAAAAAACGATCAACGCCCAGCCTTCTTAATCTGCGGTAACCACTACGTCCCCATTGCTTCCATAAATAACATCGCAACTTCCGCCTTATCCACTTGTCCAGATCTTTCAGAGGGCTCAGTACTTCACTGATGTCAAAGTACGCTTTCCAACCAAGCAGGGACTTCTTTAACTCTTCTATGATCTCAGTAAACTTACGGCCTCGTGTTCGGCGGGTGATCATTCTGATCTTTGCCTTCAATTTATTAATCGATGATTCTGATACCTTTATCCGGGCATCCTTCTTCAGCAATCTAAATCCTAGAAAGCTCCGCTTCCAGAAGTGATCCTCTGCACTCTTCTCAGTATTTACTGTGAGCTTCAGCTTACATTTGATGAAGTGCGTAAGGCTTACTTTTATCCGCTCTGCAGACCGATGACTTCCCACCAGTATTTGGAAATCATCGGCATATCGTACAAAACTGAGTTGCCGCTTGTGCAGCTCCCAGTCCAGTTCATTAAGCACAATATTCGCTAGAAGCGGAGATAACGGCCCACCTTGCGGGACGCCTTTTGTTGTAGCTATTACCTTGCCATCGACTACCGTTGGCGCTTTTAGGTATCGGTTTATCAACCCCAGCACATCAGCCGGTATTCCGCTTTGCTTCAGTGTTAGCATGAGCCTGTCATGATTCACTTCATCAAAGAAGGATTTCAAGTCCATATCGATCGTCCAGCGCTTTCCTTGCCGGACAAAGTTTTGGACCTGTCTAATCGCCTGGTGTGCCGATCGATTTGGTCTAAAACCAAAACTAAGAGCATGAAACTTCGGCTCCCATTGCTCACTGAGTATCTGTGCGATAGCTTGTTGGATCAACCTATCTTGCACAGTGGGTATACCCAATGGACGCAGGCCTCCATTGCCTTTTGGTATAAAGACGCGTTTCACCGGTTGAGGACGATAGATACTACTTAACACCTTTTGTCGGGTAGCAATCCAAGTCTGCTTAAGATGTTCCGGCAACTGTTTTACCGTCATACCATCGAGACCTGGCGCACCCTGGTTACGAGAAACTTGTTGTAATGCTCGAAACAGATTATTCCTATCTAGAATTCGCTGCATTAAAAGAGATGGGAAATTGGACAATGTATGATTAAGTTTCCAGTTTGATGTTCACCCAGAAAAAAAAATATTTTTTTTCCTGGCAACTCAGTTACTTGTCAGATGCAGTCATCAAGCTCTGCATTAATAATACTGTCCAGAATTGTTCAGGCCTTCAGTAGCACGAAATCTACCTACTATGCCCTCTGCTGACTTCTATGGGTCGGTCAAAACCAATCTCTCAGTTTTCAGTTACTCCATTAACAACCCATAGACCTCCCAGGGTAAGACATTTAACTTTCTTCACGTAGATGCTGGATTTATAAAACGTAGGCCAATTGTGGATGGAGAGCTTTATGGTCACGTGCCCACTGGCTCCGCCTACGTCACACCTCATATCCAGTTCTTGTTCATCACCCCGTGAATTTGCGTTGAGCTTCCTCCAGCCAATACCTCGCGACATTAACCTTGCCCTTTCGCTAACCTTCGGCTCCACGAATACCTGGTAAGAGGACTTTCACCTCTCTAGTTAAATGCCATGCCTGGCACACACGCTTTGCTAAGGGGCAGCCGAAGCATAGCGTAGGCTGTCCCGCGGAGGCCGCGCACTTTGCGGCCGAAGTGTATTTCAGCAACTTGTTATAAGTTGTTGCCACCATCATGCCCTGTGGTTAATGGTGTGATATACACCATAAAAATGGCACTTGCCATCGCAATCAATGGGATACTCACTATCGCAGCCATAAACCCAAAATACGCAAATACTGGCGCAAATAAGAAGAGAGCTAATGCTGTTGAAATAATGCCGATTACAGACGATGCATAGCTTACAGTGAGAATCTGTACACCGCACCCCTCGCAATGAAGAACGTCGCCATCAAAAATCAACTTTAACTTCGAAATCAATCGGAGTTTACTTACTGTACATTTAGGGCATGAGAGCATATTTGTTCTTGCGATTTATAACGCCTTTGGCAACGGCTGCTAACGGAGCGAACCTTTTTGCATAAAATGGCGCAGCCATGCAAAAAGGTTTGCGGAGTTAGCAGTCCAGCGCTGTAAGCGCGATGTTGCCCAAACTTGTTATATTGCATGCCGTGCCCGTAATGCTAGTGCTGTGATAAAACCAAATAGTATAAAAGTATAATGCATTAAAGCGCTACTTAGGGTGACCGCGCTTGCAATATATGTACTTATAAATGGAAAGCTTAAAATTGATATTGACAAACATGCACAACGTGTAAAGTTTACATTGCGCTTACCTATAAATAGCTTTGATATGAAAAAAGAGAGCGGCATATAGATGAAGAATGAATAGAGAATGTAACCAAAATATTGAGCTGTTGAGTAAGATGTATATACAGGAATACAGTTATTTGAATTTAAAGAATTACATTGAGAATCATCAATGTACTGGCTAGCAATGAAGTCAACTAGGTGCCTAGTCCATTCATCATAAATAAACCAAAATACAGCTACTAATACCCAAAGAGATAAACAAACTAAAGTAATTCTTTGTTGTGTCAGCACTTTACTTTCCTAATGAAATATAACGCCGCCAACACGAGCCAAAATGGAGCAGTAAAGCTGCGGAATGTAGGTCCAGCCAGCTTCGCTGGCGTTCGTGCTTGGCTTTGTTATGCATTTATACGACTTGCTCCTTGAAGAATTGCACCGTGTCACTTTGGTCGTTAACCACAATTAAGCAGCCGCAGGACGGACAGACCTTTTCAATTTTGGACTGAACAATGATTTGTTGTATGTCGGATTCAGTGACAGCTTCGTTATCAATGACTTCTTCAGGAACAACCAGAGACCAGCCGCTACCTGCGAATAGATTTTTATTGATCTTGTCTCCACAGAGACATATTACCCAACTGCTCACGATACCCTATTCACTCCTTGTGCATAACGCCGCTAGCACCGGCCGAAGCACGCAGTGCTGAGGTCCAGCCCGAAAGGGCGATGGTGGCTAGCTTTGTTAAATTTCATTGGTGTTTATTTTCACTATGCTTGGTTGGTTAAAGCTGTAAAGCTTACCAGAATTTACGATTTTACCATTGTAGAGAAAATCGCAAGTTACTTCCCCTGATTTCGAATGGCCCCATTCCCATGGGCCAAGTTGTTTGTAGGAACCATGAACGCCATAGCTATCGTGCTTCAAAAGCATTAAACCATTTTTATCTGATGAGACAGAGAGATTATTTATTTCTTTAGCCATTTCTTCACTTGGCCAAATGCTGTTTCCGATACAACTGGCTACAACGCCTTGCACAGGGGAGCCATCAGTATCGTGAAATGTAATCTCGTATTCTCTTCCTGGTAAGCCTCCATCCCAGGTTACAGTTGCACAACCTGATAAGAAAAAAATTATAAAAAGAAAAATGATCTTCATGGTTACATACAATTTAACGCCCGCATTTGCGGCTGGCTTGGAGCGCAGCGGAAAACCAGTCCGACAACATGCGCTTGTTAGCTATTTTCATAGACTTTACAAAAATCTGTAAGTTCTTTTGCATACGCTGAGGTTTTACTATCAGCGTGATCTAAATAATCCTTGCAAAGATTACACCCTACAAAGGCTGCTTCGCCAATTTCCGGAACGAACCTCCAGGTACGAGCGCAAATATTTACAAAACAGAGTAATTCTCGAACTAAGGGTGCACCTATTGTTTCTAAGGAGGATATATCCTCAGTTTCAATTATGTATATTACACAACGTATAACACTCGGCGTACAAGAATAAACGGTTCCTTGATGGTATGCAGAGCTATAAAGAAAACCATTTACAGCGTCGTCTCTATCATCTTCATCATCACCTATTAGATTAGCCAGTTCTTTAGGCGCATCTATTGCCGGCCCATAGGCATGAACTAAATTCTTCCAATCAATAGAATCAATTAAGCTCGTATCCACGCGATATCTTCCTGTATTGCTAACGCCCGCAGCATGCGCGGCTTTGAAATAAAGGCGAAGCCGAAATGGAAAAGCTGTCGCTGTGCCTGCGATTGTTATGTGGCAGCCTCCCCATCAGCTTGTGACCTTGGTGAGATATAGAGTTGTAGTCACTAACTATTGTCTGAACTTCTCGATTTACCATACACCAGGCTCAAGTAAGCTACCGGCCAAATGAGGGGGCCAATAATGTACCCTTTCAAGATAAGCGTGTAGTTGGTTTTTTCCTTTATCCAATCACCAAATAGGGCAAAGAACAAGGCAATTGCCATAAAACTCAAAAAGTACATCAGGAAAGCTTTTACTACTGGATGTACGGATTTAATCTGCATTGAAAGACCCTAGACACATAACGTTGCCAACAGGGGCGGCCGAAGCAGCGCGTAGGCCTTCCAACCCAGCTATCAGCTGGGTGAGCCTGCTTGGCCTCGTTATGTGTTTTCAATACCTGCCCATGACTGGGCGTTTACTAACTTGACCTCTACACTAATATCTTCAAATTCTGGAGAATAATCTTCAATATGAATAAAGTCAGTAGAAATTTTATTACCTGACTCATCTTGAAGCATCAACTCCAGATCATCTCTCTTTTGATAATACTCATCATATTGCTCGCTGGCGAATAGCTAAAAACACTTTTCACTTTTTGATAGCCAGGACATTGTATAAAACGTCCTTGAACCATGCCCACACCTAAATCAGCATGCTCCAGTCTCGATTGACCTATGTAAAAATCTTTTGAGAGTATGTAGTAATTCATGTGGTCACATAACGCCGGCCACACAGGCGAGCGCTTTCAGCGAGTCCAGCCAAATGCGTTTTTTGCATTTGGCGATTGTGCTGGCCCTTGTTAACTGCGGTCATCTTCGAAAGCTTCCGCGTTGAGGGAATATGCAAGTTCAGAGCATATTGACATAGGAACCCCGCTGGTCAGTAGAACACCATTCTCCAGGCTTATATTGCCAACTTTATCCCCGCCTTCTAGATAGAAAGCTATGCCTTCACCAGAGAAAAGAACCTCCTCATTGGTAAAAGGGTTAGTTCCTTTCTTATCAGGAGCTTGCTCGAGGGCTTGATGACTGGAGATTATGCTACTCCATTGAGCAAGCTGTATATCACCATCGCTTTTGATGATTTTGCCGAAGTCCATTTTATCTCCTGGAAAGTTAACGCCGGTAGCAAAGGCGAGCGTTAGCGAGTCCAGGCCGCGTTTTCTGCGGCCGATTTTGCCTACCCTTGTTAAGCGCTGATGTCGGATACATTACTAAATCCTGCCTTTTCGATTATGCTGGATAAAACACCCATCATTGGCTCGTTAGCTAATAGCTTGTTCTTACCCGAAAGCATTTGAATAATGGATCGAGATTTTGTAACTATAACACGCCACTCGCCATTATTTTGGCCCTCTTCGGATGGGAGCCCTCCAAAGCCTACATAATAATTATTACCTTGAAAGGAACAACTCATCTCCCAACCCCAGTCCTCCTGATAGATATCCTTAACCTCAACCCCCAAGAGGTTTGAACCAGACAGCAGCATCCTCACCAAAGCAGCACGGATTAATAAAATTATCTCTCTCCTCGGAAAGATTAAATCTGTCAGTTTCAAATATTATTTCTTTCATGGGATCGCTTAACGCCCACAGCACGGGCGGCCGAAGCGCAGCGTAGGCTGTCCCGCGGAGGCCCGAAGGGCCAAAGCAGCGTGCCTGTGATTGTTAAGAGTTATTGGCACCATGTTCCTGATTCCAACAAAAGCACACAAATAAGTAGTAGCTACCAAATAGGGCGTATATCCACATAATTGTAAACCCCACGTGATCTATAGCACTACTACCAAATTTGGAATACAACAAAAATACCAAAAGTGAAGCAAAGAACGAGGTGTTCAGAATGACAGTACCAATAAAGCGCGCAACACCAAATCTACTCCCTTGCCTTGGGCAGAGAAATGTAAATGGAAGCCATGCAAATTTCTTAGCATGAAATACATTCATTATTTTAATAAACTCACTCATAACTCGATCTTTCGATTATGACTCTTAACGCCGCAAGCAGCTGCGGCTTTGTAGTGGATTGGTTTGCGGTAGCGTAGCGTTAAACCGCAAAACAAGGAACGAAAAAACCGTCAGGCTGGCTTGTATTGTTATGGCCTAGCATATTCGAACTTGGATACATCTAGCTGTTGAGATTCCAAATTTATTAAAACTGTGTAGTAATCAGTGTATCAAATATTGCCCCTAGAAAAGCCTTCAGTCGAAGAGATCTTTACTATGAATAGATCACTGGAAAAGGCATCCAATTTGTCGAAAGGCGTGTTTTCTGATCGATATATCTCATGACCGACAAATACAGAAGAAAGATCTACACTTTTTAGTTTTACGAGCTGCTCTTTCGGCACCGAGAAAGTAAGAGCACCGACATTTATTTCAGCTTTTGAAACACTGCGACTACCTTCGTGTAAAGAAATGCTGACCTTAAATGAACCGTAAGGCATAGGCAGCGATCCACTGAGATAGTTTTCATGAACTTCAGCAACTTCAGTTTCACTAGATATAGCAAGTTGTGAGAAAACCAGTAAAACTATAGCGAGATATTTGTTCATAGTTACCTTAGCCATAACGTCTTTAGCATGCGAGCGCTTTTTGTGGGGCCGAAAGGCGGAACGAAAAGTGGGTCGCGTGCCTGAGCTGGTTAAATACTTTTACCATAACGTTTTTTAACATAGTATAACGCATTAGATGATAACCAAACCAGTATGAGTTGAATAAACATTTCACAATAGGTTAAGTCATACGAGGCCTCACCATCCACGTGGATAAACCAATGTAAGAAAGGAATGGGACCAACGAAGCCTTGATAAAACCAAAGCTTCCACCAAACGATAGAAGCAACAAACAAGCCCAATAAGATCAGTAATTGTATTCCTGTAGTCTTGTTTCCTTTCTTCATTTAATTCCCAGCATTTAACGAGACTGTAGAAAAACAGTTTTAGAAAAAGCTGTCACTCCTCAGGCTCCTCTAATTTAAATTTCGAGCTAAATTTAGCTATACCACCAAATTTCTTTCATTGTATTAAATTTAGGCGTCTTGACGCCCTTAATTCATCCTCAATCAGTGAATACTGCCACATCTCATCAACTTTTCAATGTTATGTACCAAGCAGAACATCTGCCATTGTCCCTGAACCTTACTTTTTCCTCGTAGCGAGAAGCGATTTAATCGCTTGTTGGTACCAATGTTCCCAAACACAGGCTCAACAACAGACATTCGATGCCCATAAATGGTCTTGCCTTCGATACTATCAACCCGCTTTTTCATCCAGTCAGTGGCTGTCCGTCCGTTTGTCCAAGTTAGGGATACTTGCCTTCCATGTCCTTTTCGAGAGTCAGCAGAATCTGGGTTTCGCATGCACTGTTTTTTAAGGCTGCATTTCCTGCAGTCAGTGAGGCGCCCTTCGAACAATAGTTTTTTCTTACCTTCACTGACATGCTCTTCTTTTAACAAAAGCATGGATTTTCCTGCAGGACAAATACAGGTTTTCTTTTTCTTGTTGAATGTAAATTCACTAGCTGGGGTAGTCTTCTGGACATTAGCCCTACCTTTTTGATTGCGCTTGCCATACTTGGTTTTTTGCGTTGTAAAAGCTTTATCTCGTGAACGGAATTTATTATCAGGTATGTAGGCATTGATGCCGTTCTCTCGCAGGTAGTTGTAGTTAGCGTCGTTGGAGAATCCAGTATCAGCAGTAATGATGACCTGTTTGGCCAAGATGTCTTCATCTATTCCTATATTCTGATAATGGCAACTGATGCCATCAAGAATAGGTTTCAATGTATGATGCTCCTGGCCCTCTCCAAAGGCCTGGGCCTCAACAACTATCTGATGCTTCCTATCAACTGCGGCAACACCGTTATAGCCCTGAATGGTTCCCTTGCTGGTAGTCATCTTAGCTGATTCATTGTCCGTGATATTACTTTTCACTTCTTTAGGTTTTTTACCTTGCCCCATCCTGGGGGAGTGATTTTTTAAGAACTGATCAATTTTATCAAAGTGTTTCTGCAGCGTATCCGCCGCTTTAGCTACCGCTTGCTTTCGCTCTTTTTCTTTAGGTTTCCTGCCATCCAGCCTCTTGTGCTCTTTGAGGCAATCTTTGATCTTCTTGCGAATTTTTTCCTGCTTCTGTTCTAGCTCTCTAAAAGTCCCCGAATGTTCTTTGCTGGCATTGGATGGCATCTTGCATCCATCTATTGCGAAAAGTTCGTTGCCAAGCAGCCCCTGCTGATCGCAGACCAGTAACACTTGCTCAAACACCGACTCAATCGCATCAGGATAACTGCTTACGAAACTTGCAATACTAGTAAAATGCGGAACGGTATCGCATGACAGTGCTTTGAAGAGGATATTATTCTCACATTGCCATTGAATTTCACGGCTTGAGGTAATGCCTTTTGAGTAAGCAAACAATGTGATTTTCAGGAGGATAGCTGGATCATAAGCGGTTCGCCCGCCGCTATCATTTTGATATTTTTTATGGAAGACAGAGAGGTCGATATGGTCATCAATCAAATGATGAAGTGTAAACTCAAAGGTTTCAGGTTGTAGTTGTTCTTCGAAATTGATGACGACCATTGCATCTTGGTTGTAATCGTAACGTTTGAAATTGGGCATATGGATAATCTCGACATCAAGACCTCCATTTTAACAAAAAAGCTACTTTTTAAGAGTTTTTCTACAGCCTGAACGCCCGCAACAGGGGCGACCAATGCTATGCACATTTTGTGCGAAACTGGGAGCGCAGCGATCCGCACAAAATGTGCATAGCGTTGGGTGTCCCGTGGAGGTCCGAAGGGCCGGAGCATCCTGCTTGCGTTTGTTATGAATTTAGCACGCCACTTCACGAATCTCTTCAATTGCAGGTAACCCAGAAAAAATGCCGACTAGCCCAGACACATAGGTAGTCTTACCAATACACCTTTCCATCTCGGAGTGAACGCTGCCATTTCTAATTGCTGTGTCGGAGAATAACAGTAAACTCAATACGTTAGCTGGAGGCTGTGTCTGTAAATTAATATGATCCTTTGATGGGATTAATACTAAAACATTGCCTCTAGGCGGTTTGTACATATAACCGACAACTTGAACATGCTTGCCATAGTAATTTTCAAACATACCGACAACCATAGGCACATCTCCTCGCATAAACCCACCGGACGGCTTATTGCTACAAGCGGTCAGCCCCAAGAGAACTAGTAGTAGTATTGATTTAGTATTTCTCATGAATTCATAACGCCCGTGTCACAGGCTAAATTGGAGTGGAGCCTTTTGGCATATAATTGCGAAGCAATGCCAAAAGGTGTAACGGAAATTTAGTCCTTTGTGCACACGCTTGTTATGTGTTTTGCACGAAATAGTATAAATTGCCATATTCTCTCGAATCCGATTTCTTTATTTCTTTGGCCTCAATAGCTTCTCTCAACCATTGTTTAATGTCACTTTCTTGTACGTTGGGATATTTCTTTCTACGAGTACTAATGAAGCCGCATAGTCTCCACTCATCAAAGCCATCAATACGTCCATTGGCACCGTAGTCGAAGTCAATTATATCCATCTTGCTAATGTGAACCATACAGCCAACCCCATGAAAGAAGTATTTATGCTTACCTCCAAGCATCCCGACTTGTTCAATTGGCGGCCCCCAATTGTGAGGCTCGTCAGTTTCAAGATACTTCTTCAGCAGCCCGTTGGCTTCTTCGACTTTTTCTTGGAAGTCGGAAATTATTCTTCGAAGCTCTGTATTCATGATTTACACATAACGCTTAGATAACCTGCACTGCAGGCGGTAAAAAAAATGACCTGGCATTGAATTTAGGCCGAACTAAAGAGGCCCATTCCTGCAGTGTCTGGTTCATCGCCATGTTGTACATTCCCGCCGGCACTATCTTGCCGAGCCGCCCCCTTTATAAAGGAAATTCCTTTTTTCGCCTTAGACCACACTCTGCCAGTCAACTTTGTAGATTCATGGCACTGCCCACACTCTACCATCAGATCTTGGATTTGCAATCCAGCTGGGAGTCGTTGATCTTTCATTAAACCCACTTGATTACTACATAGATTGTGCTTTTTCTTATTACACCCAGCATATAATCCATAGCTCCGTACCATGTGTTTTCCTATTGGAGGTATGTGCTGCAAGACACGTCTTAAGAACTCTTCAGGCTTTAATCTTAGTCGCTTGCGTCGCTGGTCACGGTGATCAAAATAACGAAATTCCAGCCCCTTATGATCCACGTTTAATATCTGCTTTGGCTTCAGCGGGCCACCTTTGATATATCGTGAAAAATACAAAAGCACTCCTTGTCCATGCTCATATCGATCCTGAATACGAACTGACCATTCTTTGCGATAGCAAGCCTTAAAGAGAATATCAAACTGGCCAATGGGCCAACTGGGAGGCAGCTTGATTAGCCCAGCACGATACTGCTCTAATAACAGCGTTTGAAACTTTCCCCTATAAAGACTCTTAACCACTCGCACAGGTAATAAATACTCACCTGTTTCTTTCCACTTTTCTCTTAAAGTCAAACCGCCAGCGGTGATCAGGCAGTGTATATGAGGGTGTAAAGTTAACTGTCTTCCCCAAGTATGTAGAGCCATAAGCATCCCGGGAGTTACTCCGTGATAGTCTTTACTCGCCATTAATTCAAACAGGGTTTCTTTACTCGACAAAAAGAGTATATCTGTAAGCTTCTCTTCGTTGTATTGCCATAACGGCAGATACTCATGAGGTATAGTAAAGACCACATGAAAATGTTCTGTATCAAATAATTTACGACGCTGCTGATCAACCCACTGGAGCTTTTTTCTGCCTGAGCAGAGGGGGCAACTTCTATGCCTACAAGAATGATGCTGTTCAGTGACATGGTTGTGCTTACAACGATAATAACTGCTTCCCATCGATTTTGTACGGCATTCTTGTATCGAGGAGATAGCCTTTAAATTTTTTAGTGGTTGCGCAGTTTTAGATAAATAACCACTGTACGCAGAAAATATATTTTGCAATACCCGGTTATGCATTTTCTAAAATGCCTCTTATAATTTAAAAGTGGCACCACTCCCGCGCAGCGGGTTTGTACAACAGTTAATTCAAAAGAAGCGTCTTTATATCACCCTTCTATATAATTCTACTCACTTCTTTCAAGATAACCTCAAAAACCCAATAATATCAAAAAGTTAAGAGCTTTGACATAATTCTCAACAGGTAGATATAAAGCAGGCGCTATATATCTACCTGCTTTTTCTGCTCTTTATAACATTATCAACCCTATAAAAATCAAAGAGATAGTTCGTCACCCCCAGAAATAGGAGAAGCTTCTCTTGAATTCTGATATATAGAGCAAGCCTCAACTGTCTTAACCGCCTTTATTCCCGGGTAACTAACCGTGCGCTTAGTCTCAAATAGCTCTATCGCTCTTACCTGGCTTACGCTGCTCAATGACAGGCTCCGTCACCTATTCATCACCTGCTATCTTGCTTTAGGCAGCAAAGCTGAAGCTGGGGGAGGAAGTGGTTATGTCTGCCATGTGCCGTTTAGCCCTTTTGGCAGTAGTTTTTGTAGATCTGATGGGTCAGGGATTGCTGTTCCCGATCATCAATGAATTGGTTATGTCGACAAAATTCCAGTTCCTACCTACTGATACGCCACAATCAACTCGGCACTTGTACTATGGAGTTGTGATCAGCAGCTTCTTTCTGGCGTGGTTTGTTGGGTCCGTATATATCGCCAAACTGTCTGACAATATTGGACGCAAAACTGCCATGGTGCTGTGTTTGGTGGGGGCCATGGCCGGATACGCTATCACTGTCCTCTCTTTGCTAAGCAATAGCCTTTGGCTTCTTATTCTCGGACGAGTGATCAGCGGCTTTACTGCGGGAAACCAACCTATTGCTCAAGCAGCAATGATTGATGCCAGCCAAAGTGAGCTGGAAGCCTCCAAGAACCTAGGGTTATTGGTAGCCGGAATGAGTGCTGGGGCTGTAGCTGGACCGATTATGGCAGGAGTCCTGGCAGACAGGGAGCTATTGGGGAGCATAGCCAGTATCCAACTACCCTTTTACTTTGCTCTGGTACTTGTCGCTATTACTTTGTTTTTGATCCTGACCTTTTATCACGATACCCGGCAAGCCCCGATGCAGCTTAGGCTTCGCTTTCTGGATCTATTTACTCAGTTTATACATCTGAAGGACCGTCCTCGGGTTGTCCGACTTTGCCCTGCCTATCTCTGTTTCATGCTGGTGCATCTCAGCTTTTATATATTTATCACAAACTATTTAAGCAGTAGATTCCAGGCAGGCCTGCTAATAACCAGTATGGCCATGCTGACTATGGGTATTGCGGTGGCAATTTCCAGCCTCTTTATGGTCAAGCCTGTTTTGTCCCGCTGGACTAAACCCCTGGTAGTTACAGTTTCCGCCTTAGTGATGGGCGCGAGCGCGTTAGTCTTCGTATTCAGCAGCCATATTTGGCTATGTTATCTCAGTGTGTTCTTCGCGTACCTTTGCTTTGGGCTCGCTTACCCCGCCCTCTTGAATATATTTGCCAATAGTGTCGATGAAACGGAACAGGGTTGGGTGATGGGAATAGCTACTGCGGGCTTCACGCTGGTAGCAAGCTTGATTTCGCTCGCGGGGGGCATGGCGATGGAAGTTGATATCCGCTTACCGTTTTACATTACAGCAGCTGCATCGATATTAGTATTTGTTTTAATCCGGTGGAGCTGGCGCAAGCTCCCTGGCGTAGCAAAGTGAAATACGGGGTAAATAAGTAACTGACCTACTCTGCTAGTAATACCAGACATGGGCCCTTCAGGGTAAGCTGAAAGGCCCATAACTTTAAACCTCGCCCCTCATTAGTTAATGAATCGCCTGCTCTCTAGCTAATCCACAGTCTACAGGGTTATTTACCTCCACACTTAAATCTAGAATACGGGCGATCCACCATATAAATGGCTCAACCTGACCGCTTAAGGTGCAACTACCAGTGCAAATACCATCAAGCAGCGACTGAACATCGTGAAGCCGCAAGGCCGTGACAGACCTCTGGTTTCTAAGCGTTACTGAGCAAAAAGAAACGTCATTGACCGAGAGATCGCTCAAGGTTACTTTGCCACCATCAATTAAAATCCTCACCGGCTCAAACTGTTCAGTAACACTCACGGACAAGCACAAGTTGGGCACGGGGCTGGATAGTCGATTGATATATTCCTGTAGGAAGTTAGAAAAGGTATTTGCCCACTCACCAATTTCAGCGAGGGCTTGCCCCAAATCCATAGCTTCCTCTTTTGCTTCCTGGGATTGAGCATCAACCTCTTTTTCAGCCTCAATAAGAGCTTCCACGGTCCTATCAACATCCTCCCTCGTGTGAGCTGCCGAGCAGATCAACCTCAGGCGGCCACGGCCGCTCTCAACTATCGGGTAAGTGACAGCCGAGGTTTGAATACCGCGCTGATAAAGCGCTTGGACTATCCCGTATAGTTTATCTTTAAAATGGGGCGTGATAATAGGCCCATCACCTGTTCCCAAGTCGTATCCGGCCTGCTCAAATTTCCGGCGCATATAGCGGGTCGTATCCCACAATCGATCGCGCAGTCCATCGTCAGATTTAATCCGACGCAAGGCAGTCAATGCGCCTGCAATATCTGCAGGACTGATAGAAGCCTGAAAGATATATGCCCTGGCTGAGGACCTCAGCAAGTCAACGTACTCCTTACTCGCAGCAACCACACCCCCAAGGCTACCAAGCGACTTACTGAGTGTTGTCATAATAAAATCAACTTGATCAGTAATACCTTGAGCCGCACAGATACCGGCACCACGCTCACCATAAAAACCGAATGAGTGTGCCTCATCAACTAAGGTCAAGGCGTTGTATTTCTTTGCTGCACGCACGATTTCAGCTACCGGTGCAGCACCTTCCCCCATACTGTAAACGCCCTCGAGAACCACTAGCGTGGTTCGGTAGGGAGACGCTTCAGATTCCAGCACCGACTCCAGATCAGAGGCATTATTGTGTTGGAAAGTTCTAATTTTGGCACCACTGAGACGGGCCCCATCAACAATTGAGGCATGGCAAAGTTGGTCTATAACCACAACATCATCTTTACCTAATATTCCTGCCACCACCCCGACATTGGCCGTGTAACCCGTTGGAAACAAGCAGGCTCCTGACTTGCCTACCAAATCAGCAAACTCCGTTTCAAACTGGAGGTGAAGGTCCGTCAGGCCCGATGCCGCCGCTGAAGTGCCCATTCCTGTTCCGAAAAGCTGTACAGCGGATGAAGCCTGTTCGATAACTTCTTTATCTCTATTCAGGCCAAGGTATAGATTGGTCGTCCAAATAATCGCTTCCTGGGTATCATCGTTATAAACATCTGTAACAGTGCCGTGCGTCCCACTACCTGTCCGTAAAACTTTACTGTAAGGATTCCTCTTCTGATTGTTTGCCATGGCTATCACCGCCTGCACCAATTTACTTTTGTCAGAAGCAGACCAGGATGACGCCTTTGCAGCCTGAAAAGTTGGGTGGCTCAGCTGGAGCTGGGACTGGAAATTAGCCAGCGCATCAATTTCAGATTTAGCAACCTCATTAGCTGACTCACTACTGATCTTACCTTCCGTCAAATCAAGCATATAGCCAGCCAATAGCTTCGGCGTGGGATAATCGAAGATTGTCTGCGCAGATAGGGGGTGTCCAATGCAATGACTCAACCGGCTGGCCAATTCTAATGTTGTCAGAGAATCCAGGCCCTGCTTGTCGAAGGCTATCTCTGGGAACACAACCTCCGGATCTGGGTGGTTCATGATGGAAGCCATCTCACCGCGGATAATTGAAGTAAAAATTGCCTCGCTATCTATTGATAAACCTGCGAAGTGCTCGCCCATTCCGCTGCTTCGATTAATATCATCGTTTGCAGCCAAACTGCTTTCAGTTGGGACGACAAGCTCCGCTTCAAGGAGGGCTAATCGTTTACGATCCAGCTTATTGTTGGGTAGCAAGGGTAACTCTTGCAGGTGCTTGACAAACTGGGGGACCATATATTTAGGAAGGCGCTGTTCAAGAAACTCTTTTACTGCTACCTCGGTGATTGTCTTTTCGCTAGCAACAATATAGGCCACCAGAATCTTCTGCCCGGCCCCGCCATCAATAACGGTAGTAGCGGCTGCATCAACGCCCGGTAGAGACTCAATTGCTGATTCTATTTCTTCAAGTTCAATACGATAGCCCCTAATCTTCACCTGGCAATCAGCGCGCCCCAAGTATTCTATTTCTCCATTTGCTGTCCATCGGCACAGGTCTCCCGTTTTATACAAGCGCTGATCGGCAATTCGGGGGTTGGAGGCAGGCTGTATAAAACGTTCCTCGGTCAGATGCTCATCATTTAAATAGCCCCGAGCTAGCTTGTCACCAGACAAATACAACTCCCCCTCCCCGCCGGGAGCAACTGGCTGTAATCTCTCATCCAAAATATATGCGCGTGAACTTGAAACCGCCCTTCCAATCGTAATTTGGTCGCTATCGGGGCTAACTTCTGAATAAGTTGAGTAAACCGTGTCCTCTGTGGGGCCATAAACATTAACTATCCGCAATTGTTCAGCCCCCGCATATATTTGCTCGACCAGGGATTGCTTAAGTACTTCACCCCCAAAAATCAGGCAACGCACTCCCTGAGGCAATTTGTCTATCGAAAGTAAAGCCTGAACCGCAGATGGAACCGTGATACAAGTTCGCACTTGCTCTCGAAAGGGAAGTTTTGGCAGCTCCAAAATATTCTTCGACAATATAACTCGGCCGCCCAGAGAGAGAGTCCCGATAATTTCCATCACCGAGGGGTCAAAGCAAACTGAGGTCGAAGCCAAAACGCCTTCTAGCTCTCCATCGCTCAACAGCTCACTCATGGACTTACTGAGAGCGATAAGGCTTCGGTGTTCGATAGCAACCCCTTTCGGGCTTCCAGTAGAGCCGGATGTATAGATTACATAGGCTAAATCACTCGTTTTCGGCCTGGTATGTTCCGGTAGAAACTCCGGTGCCTGCTCTCGCAACTCATCAATCCATAACAGTTCTTTCACGCCAAGGCACAAGTTTGCGTTATCGTCACAGTCGACAATTGCTGCGGCAGCTCTGGAGTGCTCGAGCATATATCGCACCCGCTCTAGCGGATAAGTTGGGTCCAATGGGACATAAGCACAACCTGCACGCATTACGCCAAGTAGAGCCGCGACCAGCTCCCAGGATCGACTCATACAGACTCCAACCAAGGAACCAGGCTCAACTCCTCGATTTACCAACTCAGCGGCAATCCCATCGACCCGTTTCATCAGGCGAGTGAAATTTATTTCTGTGTTGCCATCGATAATAACGACCTGATCAGGATTCTTTAGCTTTTGTCTTTCGATCAAATCGCAAACTGTATCTCCTGATGATACAGCTCCCATTTCTCCCGATTCAAAATCTAAGGACTGGGCGTTATGTTTGTTTATTGAGCTGCACACTGAACATTACCTTTTATACTTATTAAAATCCGAAAACTAACTTTCAATTCATTTCTCTGTCTTTCAAATTTGGTCAAAATTTTCTGTTATTTGAATTACTTGAAAACCAGTTTCTATATTGGAAGTATGCCGGGAAATAATTTCATAACATTGAACTGGAGCAGTATTTCAGCTACCGCAGTTCCAGGTCATAAAGGAAAATTAAATGAAGGTGGTATTCAGGGAGATAGAAACGCAATTTGGAAACTGATAGTTAAATATCAGTCATAAAATTAAATTTCTGAGGAAAAAAGCCGGTAAGAAGATACCGGCTACTATTGAATTTATTTCTGTGCGATTGCACCGCTACGACCAAAACGAGCGATGATATTTTTCAATCTTGCAAACAACTGGGGAATATCTTTACCCATCATTAAATAGAGACAGGGTACCAATAACAATGAGATCGCTGTGGCTGCGAGTATTCCATAGCCCAGCGAGATCGCCATTGGAATCATAAAGCGCGCTTGCACCGAGCTTTCAAAGATCATCGGCATTAAGCCGCAGAAAGTTGTTATGGTGGTCAATACGATCGGGCGAAAACGCCGCGCTGCCGCTCCCTTGATAGCGCTTTCCAAATCAGCGCCATCATTTCGGAGACGATTGCTGTACTCAATCATTACCAGAGTATCGTTAATCACAACTCCGGCCAGTGCCACCATACCCAGCAGACTCACCATACTGAGTCCATACCCCATGCCCAAGTGACCAAGTAACGCACCGATCACACCAAAGGGTATCGCCACCATTACGATCAACGGCTGTACGTAACTCTTTAAGGGAATTGCCAATAGCAAGTACAGCACCGCCATCGCAAGGGCAAAGGTCATCGCCAGGCTTGCCAATCCCTCTCGCTCCTCCGCTTGGCGTCCCTCATAGGAAACACTTAGGCCGGGGAATTCGGCTTTCAATTGGGGGACCACACTTTCATTCAGCTCATTAATCACAAGCGTCGCTTGGTCACTGGGCTCCACATTGGCGGTAATCGTTGTAACCCTGCGGCCTGCCCGGCGATTAATCGTGGCATAGGCGCGCCCTTTATCAATTTTTACCAGATCTGGCAGGGGCATCCAAAGTCCATTGCTGGCCCGGATCATAATGCTATTCACATCATTGATATTGGCCCGCTCATCCTCAGGCAAACGCACCATGACCTTCACCTGATCCCGGCCGCGCTGTTGGCGCAGGGCCTCAGCCCCGTACAACGCTGCCCGCAATTGGCGACCAATATCCTCCGCAGACATACCCAAACTTTTGGCCGTTTCAGTCAGTGTAAGGTCCAACTGGGTTTTACCGAGGGAAATACCGGGATCGATATCACTGACATTGGGGAATTTCTCCAACTCATCCCCTAAACGTATCGCAGCTTGCTCCAAGGTATCCGTGTCGGTATGGCGAAGCTCCACGGTTAACGAGGAGCCAGCGCCGGGACCGCCACGGTCAGAAGCTGTTGTTGCGCTAAGGGCACCGGCAATAGGCCCCACTTCCTGGCGCCAGGCGCGAATAAACTCACCGGTGGAAAAAGGACGCTCATCTGCGGGAACAAAGAAAGCGTCCACCATAATCGCGTCATCGCCCATCAAACCGCGAATCCCCAGAAAGACCTTTTCTTTATCGTATTGCTCGAGCACCCTATCGGCAGCAGTAATAATCTGCGAGCGCGCTTTTTCCAGCTGGGATTGGGCCGTTCCGGTGGGAAAGGTGACGGCAAAGCGACCGGAGTCACGCTCCACCCTAGGCATCAAGGTGAAGCCCATACGGCCGCTAGCCGCATAGCCGCCAACCACCAGCAGCGCCGCTACCGCCACGGCAATAGTGGTGTAGCGGTGCTTGATACATATATCAAGGAAGGGTCTAAAGCGCTGCTGTACAAAACGATCCAATCCCCGCGCCAGCATTTTCTGCCGCGCGGCAAAGCGGCGCGCCCGGCGACTTTTATAGCCGCGACGAGAGTGGGCCAAGTGACCGGGCAAAATAAACAGGGCTTCCACCCAGGAAATAATAAATACCGAGCCCACCACAAAGGGAATCACACCAAAGATCTTGCCCATAAAGCCGGGTAAGGCCATCAATGGAAGGAAGGCGACAATATTAGTCAGAATCGCAAATGTGAGCGGTACCGATACCTGGCGGGCACCGGCAACGGCAGCCTCCAGATTGCTGTAGCCTTTTTGTCGCCACTCGTGGATATTTTCACCGGCAATAATTGCATCATCCACCACTATTCCAAGGGCGATAATAAAGGCAAACATACTTACCATGCTGATGGAAATATCGAGCCCAGGCAGGAATAGCAATGCCCCCAGGAAGCTGGTAGGAATGCCCAGTGTTACCCAAAAAGCCAACCGCAATTCCAGAAAGGCTCCGAGCACAACAAATACTAATAAGAGCCCGATAAATCCGTTCTTCAGCAGCAGGGTCAGACGCGCTTTGAAAATTTCCGAGTCGTCATCGCGAACTGTCAGGGTCACACCCGGGGGCAGGCCTGCCCTAACCTCATCAACGACTTCATGGGCAGCCTCACTGACACTCATTGGTGTCTGGTCGCCCACTCGGTAGATCTTAATACTGATAGCTGGCTCGCCGTTAAACACCATATTGCGCGCTTCTTCCTCAAGCGCATCGCTGATATTGGCAACATCCTTTAAATAAACGGCACCGCCACCAATACCTTGGGCAATAACAATATCGCCAAACTCTCGAGCCCAATCGCGGCGCTCGGTCACCCGGACCAATATCTCCCCCGCATCAGATTTAACACTGCCGCTGGGAATATCTACCGCTGCATTTTCTACGATGTTTGCCACTTCCAGCAGGGTAAGCCCATAGCGACGCAGATCGTCGCGGCGAATCTCGATCGCCACTTCCAAGTCCCGCATACCCCGCGCTTCCAACTGGGTAATACCACTGTGCGCTTCGAGCTTATCGTAAACCTGCATCGCCAACGCGCGCAGGTTTTGCTCGGTAAGATCGCCGTGTAATACGAGGTCCAGCACATCCCGTTTGCGCTCGGCCAGACTGACCTGGGGTTGCTCAATATCTGTGGGGAAAGTGGTAACGGAATCGATAGCCTGCTGAATATTCTGGTACACCAAGGCAGCATCAGCATCGCCTTCCAGCTCCAAGGTTAAAGAGGCACTACCCTCATTGGCCCTCGCGGTCATCTCTTTGATGCCTACCAAGCCCTGCACCGCTTGCTCGGCAGCCACCAGTACACCGCGCTCGACTTCCTCAGGGCTGGCACCGGGATAGGAAATGGACACGCTCACAGTGTCCAGGCTGAACTCCGGGAAAACTTCCTTTTTAACGATGGTCGAAAAAATCAAACCACCAATCAAGAAGACCAACATCAACAAATTGGCAGTTACGTGGTTGCGCGCCATCCAGGCGATGGCTCCCGTGCGGGTATCGACCTTATCTTTGGATCTATTCTGCTCAGTCATCTGCGCCCCCAGCGTTGGGTCCACCGGGGCCGCGTCTTGGCGGCCGTTCCGCAGAGGCAGCCGCATCTATCGGCGGACGCTGCTGGCGATTACTGTCTCCGGCAATTCGCACCGGCATGCCTTCAGTAACGGTTACCAACCGGGTCGTCACTAAGGCTTCTCCACCGCTGAGCCCCTGCTCCAGGACTGCAAAGTCGCCGCTCATATAGGCCACTTCTACCGGCAGAACCGTGGTGCGGTTCTCGCGAACCACCCACACATTGTTGCCGTCTTGCAACGCAGTAAGGGGGATTCGCACACGTTCATCCTCACTTTGGGAAACGATCTCTACTTTCGCCAGATCGTTGAGAAGCAGCTGCGGCTGGGACGGATCCTGGACGGAAAGCGGGTCTTCCAGCTCTACCAACACACTGGCGAGACGACCCTGCTCTTCCAGTACCGGGATAACCCGGACAAACTCACCGCGGCGGTAGACGCCCTGCGGCCACTGGCTGCCGTAAATTCGAACTTCAACATAACCGCGTCCGAGCCGGTGCAGTTGCGACGCGGGAACCTCAACGGCAATCTGGAAACGGTCGGCACTAGCGAGGCTGTAGAGAGTATCTCCCGGAGAGACGCGATCACCGACGTCGGCATCACGCTCAACTACCAGCGCATCAAATGGGGCGCGAATCTCGGTAAGCCGAAGATCGCGTTTAGCCAAGGCCACATTTGCCTCTGCGGATTTTACTGCCGCCTCTGCTGCTGCTCTCTGAGGTTCGCGCAACACCAGAGCCTTATCCGTTCCAGACAGGGCTGTACCAAGAAGCTCGTACTCCTCTTGAGCAACTTGCTGTTGTCCTTGCTCCTGCTGCAATTCAGCACGGCGTTCGGCGAGGGCACTCTGCGCAGTCATCAGGGCCAACTGGTAGGGCTCCTGGTCAATACGCAACAGCACCTGCCCTTTTGGCATTACGGCTCCGGGGCCCAGATCATAGTCGAGCCATTGCACCTGCCCCTGTACCTGGGGCTCCAACTCCGCTAACTCACGGGCACTCACTTTACCCAGCGCGCTCAGGGTTACAGGAAAACGACCCTGCTCAGCAACAGCTACATCGACTGTCGGCGGTGGCGATTTGCGCTCACCGCGACTGACCGACGGTTTTTCCCGCATCATCCAGTTGAAGGCCAAGAATGCCAACACCACCAAAATTATGGGGATCAGCAGGCGCCAATTGAGTTTCTGCAACATCAGTTATTTCCCTCCAGGTACAACTCCAAATCCACTGGCTCGGGGGCTGGAAGATCCGCCTGGGGGATCCCGCCGGAAAGCGCGCGGTAAAGTACTACTCGGTTTTCAATCAGTTCGCGCTCGGCAGACAAGATTTGTCGCGCCAAACTCTGTTGTTCACTCGTCGCGGTCAACACATTGAGGAAGTCGATGGTCCCCCGCGCATAGGCGCGGCTTTGACGCAGAACCAAAAGGTCTGCGAGACGCTCACGCTCTCGTAGATGGTTGAGTCTCTGCTCGATCAGGCTCTCTCGAATCAAGGCCTGCTCTACTTCAGACAAGGCTTCATTAACTGCACTGCGGTAGAGCGCCCAGCGCTCCTGCAGAACGGCGTCCTGTTGCTCCCGGGCTGATGCCAGGGCGCCACCATCAAAAATCACCCCCTCAATTGAGGCTGCGATGGCCAAGAGCCAGTTTTCAGTCACGTCACTAATTAAACTGGTGCCATTGCTGGCTACCGCAGACAAACTAAATACGGGCAGTCGATCTGCCCAGGCCTCATCGGCTAAGTGATAGCCCTGTAAAAGGTCTCGCTGTGCCTCAACAACATCCGGGCGGCGCAATAACAATTGCGATGGCACGCCGGTCTCTGGCAGGGCTGGTAAGGCCGGCAACCCGACCTGTTCGCGAATAATGCTGCTAAGTTCCTCGACATTGATACCCAACAGCACCGCTAACTGTACTTTTAGAGTTTCGGCATCCGCTTCCGCCTCATCCAGTTCCTGCTGTGACTGCTGGACCAGCTGCTGTTGCTGCAAAACATCGGCTGCACCTGAGACGCCGCGACCAAAGCGCAGTTCCAGAACCTTCAGGCTTTTGCGATTGATCTCCAGCTGTTGTTGCAGCAAATCCCGCTGCCCCCACTGCTCCCGCAACTCCAACCAGGTAGCTGCCACCTCGCTCGCCAGGGTCAAGGCTGCCGTCTGTAAATTCTGTTCCTGGGCCAGGTAAGCCGCCTCTGCTGCACTGGCACCGGCACGGACCCGCCCCCAAAGGTCCACTTCATAGCTGGCGGCGATACGGGTACTCCAACTATTGCCCTCCGCAGAGGGATCGGTGAACTCGCCGGAAGAGTAGCGCTGCTCAGTATTTTCAATACTGGCGGTCAGTCTTGGCCAAAGGCCCGATCGCGCTCCCCGCGCAGTGGCTGCGGCCTGCTCCAATCGCCAATAGGTAGCCTGAATATCCGGATTATCTTTCAGTGCCAGCTGTACCAAATTGTCCAACTGCGGATCTTCCAAATCTCGCCACCAGCGCAAACTCGGTGCGACGGTACCCGATGCACGAAAAGATTCTGGTAACCCTAAATTTTCATCGGGTTGAATGGTCTCAATTGGCTGCGAACTACAGCTGACAAGCAGCGGAACACAAATTGCCAAAATACGGTAAAAGGACAAGGAATATCACCGAAATTAAACGTTTAATCGTAAAAAATAGAGATTTATTGCGTGCATTATCCGCCCCCCAAAATCGCTCGCAATGCGTTTTACTCTTGTTTACAAAGCATACGTAAAATCAGGCAAAAAATTGCTGCCCGCAGGAGTGCCGAAAACCGACTACTTCGGTATGATGCGGCACACTAAACTGAATAGTCATCGGGGTTTGACGCGGAGCTTATCCAAAAAGTCTCCCCTCTGTACAAAGGTGCTCGGCCTTCTTCAGCCGGCCCTCTTGGACGCTCCGGTGGAATTAATAACGGAAGTAGAAGAGACAAACCATGAGTAAACATCAGCCACTCGCCCATTGGGACGATATTTTGCTGCTGGACCAACAGCTGACCGACGAAGAGCGCATGGTGCGCGACACGGCACGTGAGTACTGCCAAAGCAAACTGATGCCCAGAGTTCTCGAGGGTAACCGCCACGAAATCTTCGATCGTGAAATCATGAACGAGATGGGTGAATTGGGCCTGCTCGGTTCCACCATCGAAGGCTACGGCTGCGCCGGTCTCAACTACGTTTCCTACGGCCTGGTGGCGCGCGAAGTTGAACGCGTTGACTCCGGCTACCGGTCCGCCATGAGCGTTCAGTCCAGCCTGGTTATGCACCCGATTTACGCTTACGGCAGCGAAGAGCAAAAGCAGAAGTACCTGCCCAAGCTGGCTTCCGGCGAATGGGTTGGCTGTTTTGGCCTGACCGAGCCCGATGCGGGTTCCGATCCCGGCGGCATGAAAACCCGCGCCAAGAAAGTCGATGGCGGCTACCGCATCAGCGGCTCCAAGATGTGGATCACCAACAGCCCAATCGCCGACGTTTTCGTTGTTTGGGCGAAAGATGACGACGATATTATTCGCGGCTTCGTGCTGGACAAAGGTATGGAAGGCCTCTCCGCACCGAAGATCGAAGGCAAGTTCTCACTGCGCGCCTCCATTACCGGCGAGATTGTGATGGACAATGTGTTCGTTCCGGAAGAAAACAAGTTCCCGGAAATTGGCGGACTGCGCGGCCCCTTCGGCTGCCTGAACCGCGCTCGCTACGGTATCTCCTGGGGCGCCATGGGTGCCGGCGAGTTCTGCTGGCACGCCGCTCGCCAGTACGGCCTGGACCGCACCCAGTTCAATCGCCCTCTGGCTCAAACCCAGCTGTTCCAGAAGAAATTGGCGGATATGCAGACCGAAATTACCCTGGGCCTGCAAGCCTCCCTGCGCGTAGGTCGCATCATGGACGAGAACAAGCAGTTCGACCCCACCATGATCTCCCTGGTGAAGCGCAATAACTGTGGTAAGGCACTGGATATCGCGCGTATTGCGCGCGATATGCACGGCGGCAACGGCATCTCCGACGAATTCCACGTAATTCGCCACGTGATGAACCTGGAAGCTGTAAATACCTACGAAGGTACCCACGACGTACACGCATTGATCCTCGGCCGCGCCCAGACCGGCCTGCAAGCATTCGTGTAAAACACGTCTAGTTGGATGCTCACGGTATTTTCCGTGGGCATCGCCCTTATCCCATCATTTCTTATCTCCTTACTTCTACCTCGGCCCCAGGTTGGTAGCACAAAGCCATTAAACTAAAGTTCGGAATAATTACGCAAAAAGGCGGCGCATAGACAGTGGAGCAGTATTAAATTATTATCCACACCAAGCAAAGTACTGCACCGAAAAAAAACGTTTGGATTTGAAGTAAAATAATTTGAGGGCGGACCAAAACTCACTGTGACCATTTACGCATCATCGAACCGCGAAATAAGTAAAGACAGCCCTCAGCAATTATTAAACTCTCAATAAAGGTATAAAAAAGAAGTTTTGGGAAGCGCGGAAAGCCCAAACAGAGAGCCCAACAAGCTGAATAAAATTATTACCCCTCCCCTAACTTCCCTCCACATCAACAATCTCCCGCCCCGGATTTCGATCATTTAATTTCACTACACAAAGAGCAATACCCAGCAACACGACAAAAGTCGCTACCCACTCGACAAATGTAAGATATTCACCGAGGATAATTGATGAGCCGATTATTCCCACAATAGGAACCAGCAACCCAAATGGTGAAACGCAGGCAGAGGAATAGCGACGAATTAAATCACCCCATAAAATATAACCAACCAATGTCACCATGCACACTTGATAAACAATTGAAAACCAACTGGCCGTATGCGCTTGAAAAAAGAAAACCCAGGGAGTATGGCTTTCATAAAATATCGACAAAACCAAAAGAGGTACTGGCGGTACCAGTGAAGCCCAAACCATTAAATGTAACAAATTAACACCTGGCATCCTGCGGAATACGATATTCGCTATCGCCCAAGACAGCCCCGCCCCCATAATAAGGATAAATCCCACTATCGTTGTCGACCCACCTTTATCGGCATAGTAGAAAAATACAGAGAACCCTACAGCCGCTATTACCAAACCCAAGCACTGCTGCATATTTATCTTATCGCCAAATAGCATTGCGAATAGCAATAGGGTGAATGGCACCTGCGACTGCATTAGCAGTGACGCTACACCCGCTTGAATATCGGCCTTCATGGCGTAGTACATCAACCCCAGAGAGAGAAACTCTAAGAAGAAGCCGAGCGCAACAACATTGAGGATCGAGGTCTTGGGGAATGGACAAAAGAAAACCAGAGGAACAGCGACGAGGGTGAAGCGAACTGAAGCCAATAACATTGGCGGGAAGTCGGCCAGCGCCACCTTGGTTATCGGGTAATTCAGTCCAAAAATTGAGACTGCCAGCAAAGCCAACAGTATGCTTCTATACGGCATCTCTACAGCCAGTGAACAATGGACGTAACCAAAGGGTAGCAGCCTCCATTACTCTTCTGCGCCTAATGGGCCCTTTGTAATTGTTTCAATAGCTCCCTGGTACCGATCTATTGCGGCGCCTCACACTTCTCACCAGTAGATCGTTGCTCAATTCCCTTTGCGTAGACAGAAGTGCTATTCTCCCCTGCCCGCCAATCTCTGGATGTAACGATGATATGGATGAGCTGCTGCACTGGTTTGAATTGATCGGTATCGCGGTCTTTGCCTTCAGCGGCGTACTCGCCGCCGGCCACAAACAGATGGATTTATTTGGTGCCGTGGTACTCGCCTGCGTCACCTCTATTGGCGGCGGCACCGCCCGGGACATTATTCTCAACGTCCCTGTATTCTGGCTTGAGCACACCTATTACCTGTGGATCGCCTCAATTACCGGTGTAGTAAGCTTTTACCTGATACGCTATCTAAAGGTCCCTATGCGCCTGCTAATGGTGGCAGATGCCATTGGACTCGCCGTTTTTGTGGTGCTTGGAACCCAGAAAGTACTCGGACTGGGCTATTCCGCGACCATCGCAATCGTGCTCGGCGTAATGACCGGTACTTTTGGCGGGGTGATTCGGGATGTGCTGTCCGGTGACATTCCACTTTTACTCCGGCGAGAGATCTATGCCACCGCTGCCCTTACCGGTACGGCCATACTCGTTGCCTTGGACAATGTAGGGTGGCTACCCCATGAGCTGGTGGTGGCTATTGCTGTATTTGTGACCTTAGCGATTCGCCTCGCGGCATTGCGCTGGAATATCTCCGCGCCAGTGGCACGCTTCGGCAGGCACTGACCCGCTCAAAGGTCTGGAACCATAAACCACTATTTAGTAGCAGTCACAGGAATAATCTAAGTGCAAAAAGCCCGATTGCGCATACTCCTCATCATTCTCTTTTCCATGGTGATTGGAGCCTGTGAGCGCTCGACAAACTCTGTCCAAACCGGCCAATCCCAGCAAAAACAATACGCTCGCCTGGTCGCAAAGCCCTGCTGGTTCAAAACCGATGAAACCTGGCCTTTCACCCAGTGTTTCATGATGGAGGTGCCGGAGAATTATGCCCACCCGGAAAAGCGCAAAATCCGCTTCCCGGTAGTGCGCTTCCGCGCCACAAACCCCGACCCCAAGAAAATCCCCCTACTCCACCTCGGCGCCGGTGGTCCCGGAGCCAGCATGGGGTTAGAGCCCGAGAACGCCAGTGATTGGCTGTGGCTTAACTATGCCGCCATGACAGTAGAAGATGGCCGGGATCTCTTTGTTATAGATCCCAGGGGCACCGGTATGGCCCAGCCACGCCTCACTTGCAGCGAGTTTATCGAAGACGCCGATACCGCTTTCCGGCGCAACCTGTCTCCGGAAGAAGAGGCCCGTGTTTTCTCCTTCA
This sequence comes from Microbulbifer maximicatervae (SeqCode), assembly GCF_052466985.1. NCBI lineage: Bacteria > Pseudomonadati > Pseudomonadota > Gammaproteobacteria > Cellvibrionales > Microbulbiferaceae > Microbulbifer > Microbulbifer maximicatervae (SeqCode). The sequence continues at coordinate 783,716 of NZ_CP174298.1, read as the reverse complement.
GTATGGAGCGCTGTTACAGTCGCCTGAGCAAAGGTGCCGACTTGGCCCAGTACAACAGTTCTGTGATCGCCAGGGATGTAGAAGAGCTGAGAAAAACCCTCAAACTCGATAAATTCGACCTCTATGGGGTGTCCTACTCCTCCCGCTACGCCCTGACAGTGGCCCGCGACTTCCCGGAATCAGTGCGCACCCTGGTGCTTAACAGTGCGGTCTTCCCCAATATTGTCTACACGCAACAGCTCCCTCAGGACTCCCTGGCGGCCTACGAACGCGGCCTAAAGCATTGCATCGAAGACGAGAAATGTAACAGTCGCTACCCCAATTTGCGTCGCAGATTGGAAAACCTGATCCAGACCTTAGACGAAGAGCCGCGCACCATTCCGATCAAGCACCGCTACTCAAAGCAAAGCTATCCCTTTGTGCTTACTGGACAGCGCTTGCTGAGAGTTCTATTCCAGGCGCTGTATAACGAAAACTTCTACAGTGAGCTGCCCAAGATGATCGAGGGCCTGGAAAATGAGGGCGATGAAGGGCTACAGCCGGCCCAAGATGCCATCGCACACTTTATGGAGATCGTACTGGACCCCTACTTTGGGGATGCAGCCGGCGTTAGCCACTTCTGTTATGAAGAGGCTCCCTTTGTCGATTTTGATCAGGCCAGGGCCAACGCAGCAGACACCGGCATTCTCGGCGGGGCCGTGCGATCAGATTTAAATTTGTTGCAGCTACAGTGTCGCATCTGGGCAATCCCCTCTGCTCCTCTCACTGAGTCAAAAGCCATCTCCACCCCAGTTCCAGTGATAGTGTTACACGGCGGCCTGGATCCGGTACTGGCTGCAGATGATGTCGATATCGCACGCAAAGAGCTACCGAATCACCAATGGCTGCTATTTCCCAACCTGGCTCACGATATTATTTCCGCAAGCAACTGCGCAGAGCGGGCAGTAGCGCGCTTTCTCGACAACCCTGCCGAAGATCAAACCGAAACTACCATGACTTGCCGCAAAGCGGAGCTGGCAGACCAGATTTCCACCGAAGAAGAGTCTGAGTCCCAGCAAGAAGCCGAACAGCAGGCCGTCGAACCCCAGGCAGCGGAAGTCCCAGCTCCGGAAAGCGGCCAATAACCAAAAACAACAGCTGAAGTTACACGACAAAAGCGGTATCAAGGATTGAGGAGAGGCCGATGGAGAGCGACAACAACCCTGCCCTGATTGAAGTTGCTGATTTGGTAGGACTCAAAAAGACCGGCGAACCCGTAATATTGGACTGCCGCTATAGCCTGGCGGATCACGATAGTGGTGAGCGGGACTATCGGGCTGGCCATATTCCCGATGCCCATTACGCCTGCCTGCACCGTGACCTCTCTGCCCCTGTGCAACGCTACGGCGGCCGCCACCCAATGCCGAGTGCTGCACAGTTCCAGGACTACGCTCGCAATCTGGGAGTCGATAGTGACACACAGGTAATCGTCTACGACGACAACCGCCTGGGTTTCGCTGCTCGTGCTTGGTTCCTGTTTTTCTTCTTTGGCCACAAGAAAATCAGCATTCTGAATGGCGGTCTAAAAGCCTGGCTCGATGCAGGGGAGGCATTGGACACAAGCGAGCCCACTCTATCCAAGCAAGGAAACTTCAGCGCACAACCAAAAGAAAATCTTTTGGTTCATTACGAGAACATCAAACAAAACCTGGGTAAAGCACCCTGGCAGTTAGTAGACGCCCGGGACAGGCAGCGCTTTGAAGGAATTGAAGAGCCTATCGACCCGATTACCGGACATATACCCACAGCCATCAATCAGCCCTGGCAAAACATAACAGACAAAAACAATGGCAAAGTGAAATCCATTGCCGAACTTAAATCACAGTTTGGCAACTTGGCAGATGGTAAACCACTTCTCAACTACTGCGGCTCCGGAGTTACTGCCTGCGTTAATTTCTATGCTCAATATTTAGCTGGTCGCCACGACTCACTACTTTATCCTGGGAGCTGGAGTGATTGGTGTGCACATCAGTAAAAGAAAAAATCAGAAATCCTTAGCACACACAACTGTCAAGGGATTCATTTAAGTAGATATAGTGTGTTTGCACAAACCATATGACTATGAGGTAAGGAGGTTAAAAAAGACATAAGCTTCGAATTTAAATATTACCCATAAAATGCACTTAGGTAACACCTAATTAGACACAACTACCACAGGCCAAACTTGACAGGAGTATTCTAAAAATTAATTTTCAGATCAAGACAAAATTGCCATATGTGCTTGCTGAGTGTAATCGATATTTACACTCATACAACACCCCATTTTTAGCCTGAACATTAATCAAACTCAACAAATATAAACAACCACTGACAAAGCAAACCTTCCCTGCCCACTTTACCCACCCTCCACATGAGCGCCGATCGAACGCTCTATTGCAGAAAGTTGTGCCTCTAAGGATAAATTTAAAATACCGATTGGGGTTTCGAGAATGCAGCTACCTGGAGCCACTTTATCATCAGAAACTACCTCAAAATTTTTCAAGGTAGGATAATCCGCTAAAAGCTCAGCAATTTTTTCACTTGCCGGCCTATACTGACATGGTGATACAAACAATTTGGCACTATCAACATTATAATGGATTGACACAGCTCTTTCTATCTGCTTCAAAAGCTGAGTATCGGTTTCAATTTCACCAATTAACTTCTGCAATATTACCTTAACAAGGCTAACCACCTCTTGCTGCTGCCCTTTCAAGAACTGCTGGCAGAGCTGGAGCGTCGTCAACAGAGCTTCACTTTGATCGCTCAAACCCGCTTGAACACCATCCGCATAGCCCTGATCGTAACCTTCTTTAATTGATGCCTTAGAGCCGGCAACAATTTCGGCTGCATCTGCCTCGGCAAGAGCGAGAATATCTTGCGCTTGAAGATAAGTATTATACTCATTTAACTTCACCACCTTACTCTCGGGAGACAAGGCAACAGCTTGAGGAACTATCTCAACAAAATTTCCCATTCTGGCTCCATATATTTTACCAGCTTACGTATTAAAACATATGTTCGGCTATCGTTGACCGCTTCAACTATCAACTTTTGAGGCAAGCCGCTATCTTTACATTCCGGATACTGAAATTCATAGTAAGTTTTCCATAAATCCAGCATATCTTTTGTTATGAGGTCGCTTTTTGCCTGCCGAACCAGATATGACAGGGTTTCAAAAAATACAAGCTCCCCGACCTCAATCAAAACTTTAGAGCTAAACGCTTCCAATTTAAACTCAGCGGCTTTCTTTTGTATTTCATCGAAAATGAAGGGACGAGAGCTAAGCAGAAAGGGGCCAAGCCCCTCAATATTCTTCAAAGTAACCTGTGGCAGCACTGCAAATAAATCTTGCCTGCATGATTTTTGTATAACGCGATCCATTTTTACATCAAGACACAAGTAGCCTATCATTAACATAATACGCTTTTGGATCAGCGGAGGAGCAAAAAGGAGTTTAGCAGGAGAAACACTAAAGAAAAACCAATCCAAGCCCTCCAGTTCGAGTCGACGCCTAATAAGCTTCTGTGAAGAAGGCATGTTAAGCAGTTCAACCGGAATCCCATCAAAACAACCCTCTAAATGACTTTCGTGAATCCATTTAGCTGGGTAATGTGTCATCCTGAGCCAGCACAAAAAGATCGGATCACTCAAGTTTCTCTTGCATTCATCTCTAATTACCTTATTCATCAGTAATCGGCGTAATTAGAAATTCCAGGGAAAATAACTACTGCTACATTTTCATAGTCAAGTTGGTCCACCGAATTTGAAACCATCGCCTTTATCTGAGGAATATAGGATTTCATTGGTGCTCTACTATCATATTTTATGAATACAGACGCTTTAACAACAGTCGTCTTAGAAACACTCTTCGCCGCCTTCTTGCTTTCTTCTGCTGGCAGCACCAAGTGAACCTTAGCTGTTAACACTCCGTCAATATTTGATAAAGTAGACGCGATATCTTGTGACATAGCAAAAGTGTAACGAGCACTATCTGCCATTGGCGATTGTATCAATCCACCCTGAGGGAAAATTTCATTTAATGTTGCATATTTCTTTCTTGGATAAGAATGTCTAGACAAGATTTCAATTGCACTTGTAAGCTGAGACTCTTCAACCACCAATGTTATGCTTCCACCCTTACCCGGCTCTTTTCCAGCAGACACCCCCTCAGATAATAACAGAGCGAGCATCTCATTACCCTCCTGCTCTTCCAGGCCGGTATATAGCTCTACTTTACATCCAGTCAAAACAACAATAAAAAGAACTAATAAAAATCGGGCATTAAACATTACTGCGCCTTGAGTAAAGTATCAACATTTTGCGTACTTTTTGAGATCCCCTTACTAATCAATTCTTGCTGAATGGTGATCTCTGCGATTTCGAACTGTAACCTAAGTAGGTCTACAGGCGCTATTTCATCAACACTTAGTGCTGATTCAATTTCTGTCGTTTTTGCTCCAATCTCCTCCTTGGTGTCCGAAATAATCTGGAAAAATTTATCCCCCAGAGTGGCCTCCGAAGCAGAAAACTGGTCTTCTCCAGTGAGAAACCCGCTCTGACCTGAAAGCGGAGAATCAAAAGCAACCGGCTGTACACCTGATATTGTTTCCATAATATAACCTCTAAACTAATGTCTGAGAGTAGACTTCTTTCACCATATTTTTTATTGTGCAATCAATCGAGGATGCCATTAATTTACAACACAACTCCTTAGAAGCATTAATTCTGCCCGATCGCCACAAAGCCAATGCCAAATATGCGTGTGGCGTATCAAGCTGGTCCATATTCTGATTGCACCAAGGCTCAAGTACTTCAATTGCTGATTCGGGTTTATCACTATAAACCAGCAACAACGCCCGCAATGTTATTTTCGAGACGTTGCTGATAGACTCAGCCTCAAGCATAGAGATTATGCTTTCTGCTTCGTCTATCATGCCTTCTGCAAGACCACTAATTGCAATTTCTGCTAGCGCCTTATTTAAGTCCATAACTATCTTTACATTTTTTGAACGATCGACATAGATGCATCTTTAACCACTTTGTTGATTGTTGATACAACATTCATAACAACCGACCACTTCGCTACAGACGCATTGAAATTGGCCAATGCCGCGGGATCATCAGGGTTAGCAGCCAATATGGCAGACTGCTCATTCATTTCCGTACTGACTTCACTGGCAGCAGGAGATAGCACTGCCGAAGCTGATTCGATAGAGAAACTACTATCAATTGATGTATAAGCCATTTATACGTCCTCGTTTATGTATAATTTAAGAGCCCTCTAAACTTTTTAGAGGGCCTGTTGTGATAATTTATCTATCCCTAATTTCCTGACAATCGCTTGTGCGCTCTCCAGCGCCTCCAAGCGTTTGGTAAGGGCCTGGAAAGTAGATGGTGCCTGTGGCAACCGTAACTCGTTCTTACAATTGAAATACTGTTCATCCAAATAATTTAGAACGCTATTCTTCGATGTTTTAACGAAAGGGAGTAAATTCGAGTCCATCATCGTAAAGGCTCAACTAATTCACTAAAAAGCTAAATTTAGGGCTCTCATTGCTCGGCTTCAAATCTTCATAACGTAAAGTATACGATTGAAGGCCGCGTATTAAAGTAATTTCACCGTCAGAGAGCGCCTGCAAATTGACACCATTTGGTAACCTAGCGCCAACCAAATAACGATTACCGTTTTTAAATGTGACATAGGGGGTATCCCCAGATCGAACAGCCGCAATTCCGAAGTCCGAAAGCGTTTTAGGGACTTTATGAACTCTGGGAGTAATGTGTATCAAGCGCGGTGTATCACCAACCCTTCCCCTAAATTCAGACATAATTTCATTTAATTGACGCTTTTCCGGTGAAGCAAGACTCCCAATGATTTCAATCCTATCTTTCCTCTCCTTGAAAGACAATTGCGTAGAAAAACTATACTCTGCAATCATTGATGTCAGCCTTTTAAGCGGACTCACCTCTTTACTGGAAGATACTTCCCAAATCAGTAACCCAGGAATATCAGAGAGCAATACCTTTTCGGCCTTATCCCAAGTCCTCGAAAAATCTCCATCCGTAACAGCTACTAAATGACCTGGCTTACTACCACGCTCAATCTTCTCCGGCACCAGCCCCAAGTTTGCTAAAATTAACCGCGCAGACTGCTCCATCTTTTCTACACTATAAACATTAATAGAAATAGCAGTAGAGATTGCTTCAATCTGCTGCTTTAAAATATGTAAAGAAATATCATCTTGGACATAACCAGACACCAAAATACTTTCAGATTTCTCATCGGCGCTCACATTAAGATCTTGATACTTCGCCTGCGAAAGAAGTTCAGATAACTTACTATTCCCTAACCTCTCTGAATCTACCTGCGAGCTTACCTTTTCGGGTTCTCCATGACTCACCACCTCCTCTACAGCCGGCTCAGCAGGAATACTATCCTTTGCTTTATACATAAAGTAACTATAAAAAGATGTTATTCCTACTCCAACAGCCACTACAACCCATTTTGTAGCAGGCATAGCTGCAATGGAGGTTAATCTATTTTTAGAATCTGTGCTTGTATCCTTCGCATCCCTATCAATGGGTTCCGGTCGCCCTTTTGGATTTACAGAGATAGAAGGACTGGAACTTTGCAGCTCTTCAACCCACTCTTCAGTTTCTAAACGCAATGCAAAGCACAATCTACCTGCAGTAATAGCTTTTTGAGTAGGCAAGTAGTCATCGGAAGAGATAATTTCACCATCTGATTCAAGTGAAATATCCTCCTCGAGAAGTTCAACTTTTACACCATCTTCATCCGAATCAAAGGTTATGTATTGCGCGGAAACTATAGTAGAGCTAAGCACCAAATCCGCCAGCTCTTCGTCACTGCCTAACACCATATTGCTATGAAGCGGTACTTCGGCACCATAATGTTCGCTATTTAATACTTTAAGCTTCCATCGTTTCATTGGATTATACCATTGACGATTAATTTGAAGTTACCACACGATAAGCATCAACCGTATCTTCATTACATGGCAGAATACGTGTCGATATATTTGCAGCCATCAAATTATTACGCCGCTGTCTCGCCTTGTGAGCAGGCTCACAAAACCCCACCGATTCCAGTTCATGAATGTTCGGATTATAATTAGAAACATCGGAGAATTTACCTGGAATATACTGGTTTTTAAGATGACTATCGCTATGTGATAACTGAGATTCAAATAGTGATTCTGACAAGATTCTTGGGCTTAACATAAACAGTCTAACCAGTTGAGATTGGCTATCATCATCACGCCGAAAGAAGCTTCCAAAAATTGGAATTCGCCCTAACATTGGTACTCCCTCCACATTACTAGTGGTTGCTTCACGATAATATCCACCAATAAGTAGGGAACCACCATTCGGGACAGATGAACGAGTGTTGATTAAGGTATTCCTAATCGATGGGATAGAATCAACCCCACCATCATTCAGGCGATTTGCATCCTCAATCTGAACATCAAGATTGATGACCGAGACCTCTCCTAACTCAGACGAATCATCAACAATACGAGGAACAACTTTTAATAGCGTACCGTATGTAATTTGCTCTAAGCTTGCTACTCGCTCTCCCTCCACACGCACAAAAAAGGATTCATTATTATCTAACAAAGCTTCCATTCCATCTTCAGTAACGACAGCCGGTCTGGAAGTAACACGAGCCTTGCCTTCAGATTCGAGCGCTCTCACTGTTGCTAGGAAATCTACATTCGTTTGGGCAAAAAAATCAGCATCCACGAGCGTACTTCCAGGCAAGACTAAATCCAAAAGACCGCCTCCACGTGCAACCGAGTCAACATTCCAGTTGACGCCGATCTCACGTAATGAGTTAGTTGTTAGATCAATAATCACCAAGCTAATTTCAAGCTGTTGTCTCTGCTGGTCCAATTGCCCAATCAAGTTTTCATAGAGAAGTAGTCTAGAGTTGTAGTCTTGTATAATTACTGAATTCGTACTTGGGTCAGGATAAACCGCCGCATTAGGATGCGAGGCACCACTAGAATATCCCAACTGGTCAATAGTATTCGCTCTATTTTTAGACTCGGCTCCAGGCAGTAATATCTCATCAAGCTGTGTTCCCTCAGCTTGAGTATTATCTAGATCAGGAAAAATCTGGGCATGTTCAGATATTGAACCTGAACTAAGAAGACCTTTTAATAGTGTCGCAACACCCGGCAGTACCACCTCTTCATCTCTAACATTCACTCTACGATCAGCTGCAGATGCATATTTCAACTTATAAATTTGAATGGCTAGCGTATCATTGTTCGCGGCAGCTGCGCGCAACTTCAACATCTCTACTGTTTGATCCACCAAATCGAGATACCTAGGCGGGCCCGATATCATCGCAATTCCACTTACTCCCAATGAACGCCATTCGAACCTATCATCCCAAATTGATAGATCCTTCATTGTCTGCTTAAGAAGCTCAGAATTAATTGTTTCGAGCAAGAACAGCTTGCTATCCATTGAACTGATAGGGTCAACATAGATGGTTGCGCCGTCAAAGTACCATACAAGATCAAACGCCCCAGCGAGAAAGTTTAGTGCTTCCTCACTATCTCGTTTCATCAAATATCCACTAAAGTTGCTATCGATTTCTTCATTCACCTCTACACCTAGACGTGAATGTGTTGCTATCGAGGTAAGTACATCAACCAGTGGCTGCTCCTCGCCATAAAACTCAAAAGGATCTCCATTAAGAGTTTGGCTGTGAACCTTAGCAAAAGGCAATATTACAATTGCAATCAAACACAAAGGGATACTATGGCGTAATAAATTCATGATACCGCAACTCGTTTACTTGACTAATAGCCACTTGCCTTAATAGAACCTCACAATATCCACAATGATGATTGACAACGTCGAAAAATTCATCATACGGTATGCTACTGGGCATAGTACTTTGAACCCCAAAGTTGTCGGAAATATCTGATACCACAGACAGCTTCAACCCCTTCCAAGCATAACTCCTATGCATTGCATCCAGAAGATTTTGCTTGTCAGAAATCAAGCCGAGCTCATTTGTGCAAAGAATGTATCTATTCTGATGCTCGATAAATTTCACATTGAACTTCGAATCAAAACTCAAGGTATAAGAGCCATCACTACCAATCCTCGGCATAGGTAAGAATACTTCTGAGCATAAAGCAGAAATTTTAGCCTGAAGCGTCATAGTAACCCGAATATTGGCAATATTTATTTTTTTACTATATCAGCGATCAAGGAAACCTTCTTTAAGAATTGATCGCATTTTTTTAGATAAAGGTCATTTTTAGGCCCGCAAGTGGGACTTATGCTCAATAAATTTAAGCCACAGCGGAATATTAAAAATGTCAACTCCGCTCTGGATAAGCCGGGATTAAATAGCTATAACACGGACACACAGAATATTGGGTGTTCGGTGACCAAGATAGACTATCAAGTCCAAGCTTTGCTCCCCCCTAAGACGTATCAAAACACCTTCCTGTTTAAATATACCGCAAGCGACCCTGACACTCGCAAGGCTACAAATTAGCACGGTAATGGTAGAGTTCTGCGCTTGTAATTTACATCGCCCTAATACTGGCCAGCCCTATAAAGTTCTGACGAGTACATTCCATAGACATTACACTGAAAAACCAATGGGTACATTAGTTGATCATACATTTGCTGATCAACTAACGCTGTGATAGGGATAAATACAGCAATCAGTCCGCCGCAAAATGGCCTGGTCTATATTTACAGTTCGGATTTAGCCCCACCACTTAAATAGTTGACGCCTAGCGTTACGACTTTAAGCCGAACATACCCCGTGCAATTCATCAGCCCCGTCAAAAATGGCTTCAATTATAGTAGTGATATAAGTGGCCACTCGACTGTTCCAACTCCATGAATGCAATTGCTTAAAATAATCGGCTAAATACCATTCGTAAAACGGGTGATGGTCAAGTGGTGCAGGAAACAAGACTGACAATGATTCCTATATTAAGCTTCTACATTGCCAGCCAATCTATTCTTAGAAGGTCTATCTAATAAAGGCCTATACCTATAGTTACACTTTTATCCCAAAGTCATGGTTCAACACAGGAGCCCCATTCGTTTCAACGGAAGCATCTCCACCGTTAACCGATATTATTTCCTGCCAGTAGACTGCCGTTTGGTACAAAGCTTTTACTCTTTGAGTGAAGGACTCAATCTCTACTACTTCTGCACGCTCTTTATCGCATAAAACTATCATCTGCGACTCAGGATGTAAGGACAGTGTTGCATACTCACTGGCTACCCAAAGGTAGTTACCTTGGAGCATTAACTTACAGATATGCTCCTCCTGCCCATTTGGAATCTCACCAATATCCAAAGTGACAATAACCAGCTCTTTGCCATCTTCCTCATGCAGGTAAATATGCATATCAACCTCATCCCAAGAGATACGGCAAGCGTCTTCAACGGGCTCCATAAGCGGTTGCTGCAAGTTTACTGCTAACTCTTGAATCAGCCTGGGAAAATCAAGATTCATAATCAAACTCCAATGTCTATACGTCTCAGTCAGTATGGGGTGTTTTTTGCTCACGCAACCAGCGGATAACATCCGCCACCGGTTCTACAAATTCATCCGTAATTTTTTGGTCTATATCTATTTTTGCGTAAAGACCTCTTGCGAGAGCCACGCTCTCGATAACCGGGATTTCATTTTTTTGTGCTATATGCCTTAATTTTTGTGCAAATAACATTTCACCTTTGATTGTAACAAAAGGTAGCTGGGAAACTGTTTGATCATACCGAATTCCTACCGCAAAGTGTATTGGGTTGGTAATCAAAACGTCTGCTTGTGACACCCTCTTTTGAACCACCTCCTCACTCATAAGTTCGCGATGCAGCTCTTTTCTGCGCCCCTTAATCTCCGGATCACCCTCAGTCTCTTTATACTCCCTTCTCACCTCATCAATAGACATGCGGAGTTTCTTGAAGTACAAAAAACGTTCGAGCCCAAAGTCAGCCCCAGCCAAGAAGACAAATGCCGCAAGGCAATATAGGATTAACTTCATCATTAATGATCCGGTTATATAGATGGCGCAATCAGCACCACAAGTGGGTATCTCCATAATCAGCGCAAGATTATTTTTTAATACATACCATGAAACATAGCTAAGGACCACGATCTTGATAAGGGATTTAACAAACTCCATGGCATTTTGTGCGCTGAATATTTTCTTTGCACCATTCACCAGGCCTATATTTTCAAACTTTAGCTTGACCGTCTCCCCACTAAATATCCATCCGATCTGCATAACGTTTGATATAATTGCAAAAACAAAAACCACAGCCAGTATTGGCAATAATATTTTTGCCGCTATATAGAACGCCTCAACCGAGGCATTTAAAAACAATTGACCAACCGGAAGATCTATATGCCTCGAAAGATCATAAAAAAGACCTTTAATCTGGAAAAAAATACTTTCACCAAATAGCCAGAAATACCCGGTTACAGACACAAGCAGAACCAGGGATACCACCTCTTTACTTTTTGCTACCTGGCCTTTTTCCCTGGAGTCTCGTATTTTCTTGGGCGTTGGGGGCTCCGTTTTTGATGATGAACTCACATTACACCACCAAGAGTGTTTCGCATAAAGTGATGCATCCCTTCAAAAGTATCAGTAACAACACTATCGATATGGCCTAATAGGGCGTGGATATATACAACCAAAACAAATATGCCGATAGCACTTTTAACTGGCATTGCCATAAAGAAAACGTTTAATTGTGGTGAGAACCTGCTAATCAGCGCAAGGGTAAACTCTGCCAAAAACATCGCAATGACAATTGGTGCGGAAAAGACAACAATGGATTTACTTAAAAAATCCAGCTGTGAAAAAATATAGATATCCGCACCAGCCAAATTTCGGGGAAACATTTCATTAATTGGCCAAAATATGTAGCTCTCGTAGATTACTCCCATCATCAGCAGAAACGCTCCGCTAAGAATAAAGAAGGTGTTCAATAAATGACTGAGATAAATACCTAGTGGCGAAGTCTCGTCCCCCAGCAATGGGTTGACAATATTCGCCATAGTGGCCCCTCTCTGATTGTCAATTAAAAAACCAACCCCCTCGGCAATCCAAAATGGGATTGCCACGACCACTCCAATGATCAATCCAATGGCAGATTCTTTAAGGAGTATTGAAATATACCCAAGCTTTCCCAGGTCCGGAGGCAAAGTACCTTCCGTAAGCGGGAATATAAATAGAGACAAACTCAATAGAATACCGTTACGCACCATTGAGCTACCTAAAAACCCTCTACTCATCATTGGTAAAACTGTAAATACCAAATACACGCGTGGCAATGATAAAATATAGGCCTGAATCATTGCTTCTAGGTTATTTAAATCAAGATCCATTTTATATGCTGTTGAAAGCAGTCGCACCAAGAGCGACTAACTCAGCCCCCATCCAGCTGCCCGTGCCAATCAATGCAAAGATAACCGCAACCAGTTTTAATACAAACCCTAGTGTTTGTTCCTGAATTTGGGTCAATGCCTGGATGAGGCTCACCAGAGTGCCTACTATCGAGGCAGCTACAATCGCAGGAAGAGAAAGTATCAACACTAACATCATTGCCTCCTGTGCCAACCTCATCATCTCACCTACATCCACAACTCTACTCTCGCGACCAAAAGGTAAATATAATATGGTATTTTTCTCTCACTAGTAGGCCATGACCAGACTATGAGTAAGGGTTGTCCATCCATCTAACACGACAAACAACAATAATTTAAATGGAAGCGAGATTGTCATTGGAGATACCATCATCATACCCATAGCAAGAAGTATGTTTGAAACAATGAGGTCAATTACCAAGAAGGGTAAATAGATTAAAAATCCAATCTTAAACGCTTCGGTAACCTGACTAACGGTAAACGCAGGCAACAAAACCAATAAGCTATCATCTGTTACTTTATCTGCGTGGCGCTCAGGCCAAATTTCCCTGGCAGTATCCAGAAAATAGTTTTTTTCTATTTCGGTCGTATTGTTTTGTAAGAATGCAGCATAGGGTTTAACTGCCCCTGAAAATAACTCTTTATAATTCTCAGAAGATTCCGTTAAGTGACTATTAGCCTCAACATATTCTTGTATATCAAACCCCACCGGAGCCATTATATATAGAGTCAGAATCAAAGCCACGCCATACAACGCCATATTGGGTGGCGTCTGCTGAACTCCCAAGGCATTACGGAGCAGTGAAAACACTATAACAATCTTAACAAAGGAGGTTCCCATTACCGCCAGAAACGGTACTAATGCTAGAGCACCAAGTGCTAATATTATCGATATATGGTCAAGCTGGCCGCCTAGAAAACTAATCCCCATTTTTACCCCACTTCGAGACCTGTACGCCCAACTGACCTTCTATGTTCACCAATTGCCCTTTACCAATTACAGACCCATTTACAACAATGGCGATTTGAGTTGAAGCCGAGTCAACCAATTGAAATGTATATCCCTCTGATAACGCCTGAACATCCTCGATCGTCATTTCTACTCCGGGCAAAGCAAAACTGAGCGTCAAAGAAACATCTTGTAGTTTTCGAGTTACTTCCGCTGCATCAGAGGCTTCATCAAGCTCCCCTAGTGAATCATCAGCTTCGCTATACTCATTATCCATTTGTTCACTCCAAGGATATTTAAGTGTAATACTTTTCATATCACATTCTGCTAACCAAATTAGTTGGCGGCAAAACATTACTAAACAATGCTGCTGTGATAGATATGATTTCTTAATTAGGATAATATCACCGGCTTCAATACCTTCTAACTCATGGATATCCAGGTGGGTAGTGCCAATAACAAACCTAATGGGCAGCGCAGCTGGCAGAGGGTGCCGTCTTTTGCTAACACCGCTGCTTAATGGCAGCTCAAAGCCTGATCTTGGGATCACACAGAAAACATTGATACAATTTTTCTGCTCAGAAACCTGCAGTTTGCAAGCCAGATTACCTGAAGAACTTGACTCGCTTGTTGTGACAATTTGAACTCCACCAAGGTGATAATCCCCCAACCCTTGATGCGCCTCAGCAATATGCTCAAACCATAATTCACATGCTGCTTCAATCAATTCGCAAGGCAAGTCTGAAATACATGCACCTTGAAAGTAGCAAGACAGCAGAGTACTGGCCTCACTCAAGGGAACGTAGAATTTCCAGTGTGTATTGCCCCCGCCTCCACTTAACTCAAAGTAAAGCGCTCTTTCTGGTAATTTACTGGTACAGCCGACTGATCTGATGTGCAATAGCGGCGGGATCTCTTTGTCCGGCGAACCTAGCTCAATATCCAGCTTGTGACAAATGAGGAAATTTTTTAACGCCACTTCTTGCATGGTCGTTTTTAGCAAAGCAAGCTTATTGATACTCATTTAGTTAGACCACCAAGCAAGTAATCTATTTCCCACTTCTCCTCGGAGGGGGCGTCACGTTGATTACCATCACCACCCGAATTATTCCCATCCCGCTTCTTTGAGTTATCACTTGCACTGCTCTCTACTTCGACCTGATCAGCGCTGCTCGTAGTTACCGACACATGAAATTGTGCGTATTTATGGTCAAGCATTGCCCGAAGCTCGGTGAGCATAGAGGTACCAGCTACGCCCAAGTCTTGATTTTGTATATCAAAATGCACTGACAATTTTCCATCTTGCAATTCAACAGTAACCCTAGTATCCGAGAGCGCCCTACACACCACCTCAGCGCGAATAACTTTCTTACTGATTGATATAGTCTCTAGCCCAGCCCCCTGCAAATTGGACAGCAAGCCAACATCCGATTTCACTTCACTGCATTTACTTACCTGTGATAAATACAAACGATCAATTGCAGAAAGTGCGGATTGCGCTACATATATAACCTCACCTTCTTCTAGATATTCGACACCCTCCAAATTCAAAATCAATTGTCCGGCCTGCTCATCAGACAATAAGCTTTTGAGGTTATTAACCGGGGTGTTGGCGTAGGTACCCATTTGATGATCTAGTGACTTATGACCACCACTAGCTGCTGAAAAAAACCGGTCTTTTAAGTGCTGAGTCCCATCGACATCGATATTTTGGGGAGGCTGGATAGACGGCTTGGCAAGTCCATTATCCACAGAAGTTGCTCTTTGATGCCCCTGCGATCCAATATCGTCACCCGCCGCTGAATAAATACGCTCTTTTCGGTGTTGAGTCCGATCGACATCGATTTTTGAAGGTTCCTGCATAGATGGCTTGGCAAGTCCATTATCTACGGAAGCTGCTCTATGATGCCCCTGCAACCCATTATCACCACCCGCTGCAGAAAGAATATGATCTTTTGGGTGTAGAGCCCGATCGACATCGACTTTTGGGGGCTCCTGCATAGACGGCTTGGCAAGTCCATTATCTACGGAAGTTGCTCTTTGATGCCCCTGCAACCCATTATCGCCACCCGCTGCTGGATAAATATGATCTTTTAGGTGTTGAGTCCCATCGACATCGACTTTTGGGGGTTCCTGCATAGATGGCTTGGCAAGTCCATTATCTACGGAATCTGTACTTTGATGCCCCTGCGATCTATTATCCATGGCAGCTTCATGGAGATAGCCTGTGGAGGTCTCCGCTTGTTGGCTAGATGATTTATGATCATCAATCATTCCTGCACTAACACGCACAGTTTGATACTGATCCCCATTGACCTTTTTTCTTGACAGCTCCGGCATAGATTGCCTTTCAGGCCCATTATCCATAGGGACTCTATCGGTATGGCGCTCGAAAAACCCGACTAGGGAAGTCAGTTCACGTTCGAAGTCCTGAAGGAAGTCCTGATAGCTTACGGCTTCATTACCATGACTCTCTTTCACTTGAGCTCGTTGCTGGAATTTAGCTGCACTGGTATCGGCATCAAAACTGATACCTGAATCCTTCTTGCTAGAAAAAATACTTGATGTCCATTGGGTCGATTCCAAGGGTGCTTTTCCGCTCACCTTAATACGTTCTAATTCTATTGACATCAATATTTCTACCTAGTAGAGGTAATTAAAAATTCATCCAGCGTTTCTTCACTAAGCCGCTCCTCTATGGCTCTTTCCATGTTATGCAGCTCTTTTATAAGCTGCTCGTACTTCTCGACTCCCTTCAAACAATGCTGAAGTTGCCTATGACAGCTTTCTTTGTTGTCTATGGCATCCTGAAGTAGCTTTTCCGACTCGATGGCCTTCAATTTAAGCGATGCCTCATCTTCGTGCATCGCTGCCATAGAGGATCTAAATTTATCTAGCTGTGCTGTTTGAAGAGGTTGTCCCATGATGGCTTTGTATTGCCTGGCCTCTTCAGAGATTCGCCACAACCTGTGGTTTTCAAACTCTTTCTGCGCTAACTCAAGCTGCGTCGTTCTCTGGCGTAGTAATTCAGTTGCCCGCTGAAACTCCTTTTTCGCAGCATCCAGCTTAAGTGTCTTTACTGTTAAAATACGGTCTAGACTAACCATGCATCGCCACCACCACACGGAGCTTTTGGTATTATATTGATGGCCTAAATATTCTCTTTATAATTTGGTTTGTTTTTTTTAGATTTAGGCCATTTATTGCAGGAAAGTGCTAGATAGGTCAGCTCCACGCCTTATCCCTGACACTACGAAGGAAACATCTTTAAAAGTTGCGTCACACTAGCATCAAACGGTATCAATTCGTGGGTACCCTGTTTCAGGAATGAATTTATCTCATCAATTCTATCTACAGCCTCATCGGTGACCGGATCATTGCCGCGTTGATACTCACCGATACGCACTAACAGCTCTACTTCTTTATACTTTGCCAATAGATTCTGTATCTTCATGGCCGCCAATTTGTGTTCCGGTGCCACAAAATTATTCATTACCCTGCTTGCGCTTTGCAGCACATCGATCGCTGGGTAATGTGCAGCTGCTCCCAAGGCACGAGAAAGTATTATGTGGCCATCTAGGATAGATCTCGTTTCGTCTGCAACAGGCTCTGTCATATCATCACCTTCAACGAGAACGGTATAACAAGCCGTGATTGACCCTTTGGCGGAGTTTCCACTACGCTCCATTAGCTGTGGTAGCGCAGCGAATACAGATGGAGGGTAGCCCCGGCGTGTTGGGGGCTCTCCGGCAGCAAGTCCAATCTCGCGCAACGACCTGGCATATCGTGTTACGGAATCCATCAGTAACAAGACTTTTTGTCCCTTTTCCCTGAAGTGCTCTGCAATTGCTGTCGCGACCAATGCGGCCTTAGCGCGCTCCATAGCAGGCCTATCTGATGTTGCTACAACAAGAACGGCCCTCGCTAGACCATCAGCTCCTAAATCATGATCAATAAATTCGCGGACCTCGCGCCCTCGCTCTCCAATTAGCGCAATAACGATAACATCGACTTCCGCATTGCGGATAATCATAGACAGTAATGTACTTTTACCCCCGCCAGCAGCAGCAAAGATACCAATCCTCTGCCCCTCTCCACAGGTAAGGATACTATCAATGGCTTTTATGCCTAGTGACACCGGTCTATCGATTAACTGCCGCTCCATGGCATCCGGAGCGTCAGCTATAACCTGAACTCTCTCTCTTGTTGCGGAATCACCATCATAGCGGCTGCCCTTTTTTAACGGGTTCCCCAAACCATCAAGCACACTCCCCAGTAAAAACTCACCCACTTCTATCTGATGACTGCGACCTGTGGGCAATACTTCTGTTTTATTCGATATTCCCGCGAGTTCACCCAGGGGGGATAATAATGCAATGCTCTTTTCTAACCCCACCACTTCAGCTAACAGAGGTTTTTCGACTCCAGGGGAAACCAGTCGACACAATTCACCAATTTGAACATCTGGAACCTGGGCCTTGATAATCGTACCGGATACATTTTGGACCCAGCCTCGCATCCGCATACAATTACATTCAGCAATTGCATGGTATATTTTATGCTTATTGTCGCCCCACGTTTCCTCAACTTGAGAAAGGTAAGACTTTAACTCCAACTGAACATCAACAGCCGGTTGCTCTTTCGGTTGTGCTTTCTTCACAGTCAGTGTCTTCAGCTAATAGATATACGGGCAATTGGTTGAACATTTATATCCTTGGTCAACTCCTGAAAAGAAAGGACGGGAAGCTCATAAAATTCATTTTCAATCAGCTTGCGAACATACCGGCGTATATCCATGGCAATTAACAGAACGGGCTTTCGCTCCATCTGCAAACTATCTTTCGTATAAATTGCTAAGTTATCGGTAAATCGCTTTGCCACCGAAGGGTCCAGAGCCAAGTAATATCCTGCTGAAGTCTGCCGGATAGCCCCGCGAACACTATCTTCCAGCTCCTGATCCAGTAAATAACAGGGGAGCGTACTACTTCCGGCTGAATACTTAAAACAAATCTGGCGCTTTAAACTGCTCCTTACGTATTCAGTCAGCTGAACCACATCTTTCTCTTTTTGGCCCCACTCAACCAAAGCCTCGAGTATCACCCTTAAGTTTCGAATAGAAATATCTTCAGAGACCAATCTTTGGAATACATCACTAAGGCGCTGTATCGGCATTACACGTTCAACTTCCTTTACAAGCTCGCCAAAATGGGGCTCTACCTTCTCTAGCAGATACCGCGTTTCCTGTATTCCTATAAATTCCTCTGCATATCGCCTTAAGATATAGGCCAAATGGTATGTAATAATACGATTAAAAGAGAAATAGGATAGATTGTTGCTTTCCAGTGTCTCTAGTTGTGATCTTTGGACCCATAGGCTATCTATATTCGGTAAGAATTCGTCTTCTTGCTTGAACTCAATGTCTGCTATAGATAGCTGATCCTTTGGTTCCGTTACCAGGATGCTATCAGGTACCAACTTTCCATGACCAACGGGAACCTCCTGGTTAAGAATATGGTACTCGTGATCAGGGAGATTCTCATTGAATCGTAGATGTACACCAGGAAAGGGGACCCCCAAATCCAGGTATAGTGCTCTCCTTACACGGCTTAACTCAGCGTTTAGCTCCTCGCCATCCAATATACCTTCTAAATCAGTTGATACGTCAACCAATAGTGGTACCGTGATAGAGAAGTCATCTCTACCACTACTCGCTGCTCTTGCAGCCAACTTCTTGGATTCGGGGGATGCAGTAGCAGCTGAACCGCCGTCCTTTGCCAATATAGCAGGTAAGTTTTCACCTCGTGATTGATGCTTTTTAGCGAGCCTTGCCAAAAAGAATCCGCCCCCACCAATTACTAGAGCCAGGGCAATAAAAATTTCTGTAGGGAAGCCAGGGATCGCAGCCAGGCCAAACAAAAGAGCAGAAGACATATAAAGTGCACGTGGATGTGCAGTAATTTGCGAACCAATTACTGTGCCTAGGTTGATGTCTTTACTCTCCAGCTCATCCTCCGTGGAGGCCACACGAGTAACGATCATCCCCGCCGTCATGGAAATAAATAGAGCAGGAATCTGAGCTATAAGCCCATCGCCAATGGTGAGAATGGAATACATTTCCAGTGCATCACCTGTAGTCATCCCATGCTGAGTGGTGCCGATTAAAATTCCACCAATGATGTTGACACAAATAATGATAAGGCCGGCAATCGCATCCCCTTTTACGAATTTCATTGCACCATCCATCGAACCAAAGAGCTGGCTCTCTCGGTTCAATGATTCCCTGCGATCCCGTGCCTCCTCCATGTCAAGCATTCCAGCGCGCATATCACCATCAATACTCATCTGCTTGCCTGGCAATGCGTCGAGAGAGAATCGCGCACTGACCTCAGCTACACGTTCAGCACCTTTGGTAATAACTAAGAACTGTACAATGGTAATGATTAGAAAAATCACCAGACCCACGACTAAATTACCGCCCACTACAAAATTACCAAACGTTGTAATGATGTCACCGGCATCACCATTCATAAGAATCAGGCGAGTGGTAGTAACCGATAGCGCTAATCGAAATAGAGTACTAATAAGTAGCACAGCTGGAAATGCACTAAATTCTAAAGCAGACTTAATATAGACAGATAGCATCATTAAAAGTACTGCAATAGCAAAATTTACTGCTATTAAAGCATCAACTACACTGGTGGGCATTGGCAGTATCATCATAAATATGATAGCAACCAATAAAATCGCTAATGCAAGATCAGCGCGTCGACTGAATGCCAGTATCAGGTTTTTCATATGCTCGAAACATCCTCACATGTCAGTCTTAGGTAATTTTCATGATCAATTTTTGCGGAATCATATAGTCCAGCCTTCCACTTGGTTGTACTCAAGCAATAATACAAGGCAGCTGACTGTTCACAGTCCAAGTTATATGTAGCTATAAGTTCACTTGACTTATGTTCAAGATTTTCTAGATTTTGCAATGACGCCCATGCCTTACACAGCATTAGCCCAGTGGACAAACTGCCACCGTATATTTCCTCAACCAAGAGCAACAGGGTAACGGCTTTATCTACACTGGCATAATTTAACTGTAACTCTGCCTGCGCAACTATCCATTCTCTCATGATATTTAATTGGACCTAACAAACTCAATTAAATCATTTAAACTTTACAGAGCAGGTTTCTCTGCACCTGATCTTTCAGCTCTAGCTCAGCCAACTCCATAAAAATCTGCTCAGATTTTTCTCTTATTTCTGCGGTCAAATTGCAATCCAGCCCCCTAATCCATTCAAGTGCGTAAAGCGCTTTTTTCTCACCCTCATAGCATGCTGATGGCTGGATGTCACTTCGATCAGGGACACACACCTTATTCAACAGTTGCTGCCCATTTGAGCGCTTAAATAGTTCTGACAGATGTGAAGGAGATGTATTATTGTTGTAATAGATTATTCGCTTAGCAGAGGGCAAGTCTCGCGTAGTAGGTTGCTGCTCTAAATAAGAAACACCGGAGATTCCACCGTGAAAATTAAGCACATCCTTAGATTTGGCAGATAACATTACCTAAAACCCAACTACAGATTGATTAACTTGATACAAATTGTTTAGCGCGGCCTCAAAACTGACAACATCCAAGTTTTCCCGGTGAATCAACAACCTAAGAACAATATGATCCGAGAACAAATGGCACGTAGGGGATAATAAACTTTGATTGCAATAGGAGTTCAATTCCAGCATCGCTTTTAATATGTCATCATCAACCCGGTGGCCCAACCTAAGGGAAACTAATAACGCTTCATCCTGAGATAAGTAATTTAGCTCAAGATTGCCAAGATCTGGCACATCTACTTGCAAGTATTCCTGGCTAAGCTGCCATTGATCGACCTCAATATTACGACGAAAAAAAACCCGGATTAATATCGCTTCAACCCAATTAGGCACTGGCACTCTCTCTTTTAGCAAACATATCTGTACATTTAAATATTGCATCAATGCACTGACGTTTTTGCATTGGATCACCATATATATGATCAGGCACAAGACCTACGATATGTTTAAACTGCACTGCCAGGATATTCATCTGTGCCAAATCGCTAACTTCTAACTTAGTGGCTATTTGAGTAATATCCGAACTCTCTACCCAGTTCTTTTTTTGAAGAGATAAGACTTCACTTAACAGGTTGCTGGTCAACTCATTCTTTTTATTTAAATCTGTGGCAGGTGTAACCAATAGTCTAGCGGTATCGCCACAAGCATCAAATAACGCCAACAGAACTTTAAGCTCACTCATATTCCTCATCAGGGATATAAGTTCTGAGCTATCAATATTCCGCCCACCCTCATGGTATTGCGCTGATAATTGCTTGCATAGTTCCGCTGCTCCTAGTGCAAGATACCTCTCTCCAAACTTCTCCCTTAAATCACATACCACCTGGTAGATATTACCAAAGTCGACGGCATATGATGGCTGGGTTGCCTGTTGGAGCTGGTACTTGTCCAGCCCACCCTGCTCCGCCAAATCTGAAGCGCTATAAGCCAGAATACCCGCTTTAAACTCCAAAGAGTTTGATATAGGCTCTAACTCCGCATCGATTTCGGAATTTATCTCACTGAGATTTTGGACAGGCTCAGGGGCATCTGCAATCTGTGACTTAAGTGAAAGCAGGGCCAGCGCTCGCTGTGTAGAATCAGAAGAGAATTGCTGTGAAAATTGTCTAATTTGATCCAGTATTTCGGATTTGTTATACCGCCCCTGCTTAATCCCACCGGCCAGCTCAGTGATTTTACCTACCTGATGCTGATTAAGTGCAGCATTTGTAAGCTTCTTTATTTCTGAACTATCAAAATCTTTACGGGACTCTTTGGCTCTACTACGATTTAAGTTCCTATATTTATGTAAATAGGAACCGGCCTCTTCCAGTTGATCACTTGCCAGCTCAAGCATGGTCTTCCCGGAATGAGCGGGCTGTACTTGCCTATGCGCACTATCGATAGCCGTAGGTTTTTCTATAGTACGACTAACCCCTAAAGGCTGACCGTTTGGAGAACTCATAAGACTACCTTAGAAGTAATATAACTCATTGATGGCTAGGCTTTATTACGATCATTGTTTGTTTGTACATCTAAAACAGTGGAAACCTGGGTTTTAAATAGCTTTTTTAATGATACAGTAAGCGCACGTCTTTCCTGCAACGTAAGGCTACGAGCATTGAGGCCAATTGAGAAAATGGCACGCTCAGTGTGTTTCGCCCTGACAAGCTCCAAATCATATTTGGTTAGGATGTAGTTTTGCAGATGGCGGGAATCTATATCTGGAATAGAAAGCGCATCAATATCACCATTTTTCAGCATCATAAGGCACTGATTTAGTGGCCCGCACTCTACAAAAGAACTGGCAAAAGGGTGCAAATTCAAAATAGAGGTATCAATACTTATACGCGTCTCTGCGGTTACATACCCAACGGACTTAACCTGGGAAAAAAAAGTATATTGATCTGCGGCTCTTAAGATATGATCGCTCCCCTTTAAGGCAATATAATTGAATGACAAGGCCCCAATTACATAAGACTCCCAATCAGTGAGATTCGGGTCATTCCCTATTTTGCTCAAAGAGCCAATCACCACATCACAGTTCCCCAATGAAAGTTCCCTTTGAAGTGCCTGCACCGGTAGTGATTTCACAGAAGATGGACTATTTCCTGAAGCTGCATCCCCAGAAAATAATATATCTGCTGCTTTAGTAGAGATAGGGCTGTCTAATTGAACCCCGACATTAATCGTAGGTAATATATCCTGATCATTCCCATGCTGAGCCGCACATCCAGCCACCATTATGGAAGAAACCAGGCAAATAAGAATTGCTCTCAAATACACTTTTGACGCGCCTCTGATGGTGAGACACCATACTTGGATTTATACAGTTGTGTGAAGTATGACTGACTGGAAAACCCACTCTCTATCGCAATATCAACAAGTCTCTTGTCGGTTGTACGCAACTGGAAGTCAGCAGCTCGAAGCCGCCTTTCATTGATCCATGATTTTGGGGAACAATTTTTAAAAACTTGCGCAAACATTTTCTTAAATGAGGTGAGGCTCATACCAACATTCTTTGCATAATCTGCAACGGACCAATTTTTGGCGATATTTTCCTCCATGAACAACCTAAACTTCTCATGCGCGGGATCCACCCGATCGAGGAACTCATTTGCAAGGGTTTGTCCATTTTCACTATTTAACTTTAGTAGCAGTAACTCTTCTAACTTTAATGCATTCAATCCATCATGCCCCATCTGGCTGAACAGGCGCAGTGAATCTAGTGATATCTTCGTTAGTTCGCAGGCAGGAAATATGATTGGCATCTTTCCTTTAGGGGCATATGACTCAAAAGAGTTAACTGGATACTTTTTCTGCAAAAGATCATTGTCATACCTGTCGTAAAACCTTGCGAGCATTGCTGCAGTAATGCCCACGCAGATAACAACTATATCTTCCTGCGCATGATCGTTGCTTAGCTCATACTCTTCACCAGAAGACACAAGCCAAACTTGCCCCATTACGAGATCAAAGTCCAAATTCTCCGATGTAACATGGGCAGAGCCAGCTACCATCATCACCAAATTAACAAAGGGTGAAAATGTAGGTACGATAGATTTTCCACTTGGCATTAAAAACGTTGTTAATTCAAAGAGCTCTCCACTAAATTGGCTCTCGACAATCACTTCCCTGTTACTCTCCTGCTCCCTGTAGGAAAGATTGTTCATTTCTATCATAACTCGTAATTAAATAACGATTTATCCGTACCTAACATTTACAAATAGCGAGTGTAAATCTATCTACACTATTGATTTTGATAGTGCGTTAACTGTTGCGCTATGATGTGAATGAAGATCATTAATCATTGATGAAAACGTACTGGTCAGGTTGTCGATTAAACTAATATGGGCACCAGCTAACTCTGCATCCTGTTTATCCAGGTTAATTTCCGCATCTAACTCTACCTGCCTAGCCTGTAACATCGAATTAAGCCTTTCAGCTTCTGCATTTAACCTATCAATTTTAGCTTCGATGTTATATTGCGCCGCCTGAGCGAAGGAGCCAACTGGAGAGCCGCCACCGGAGCCGCCACCGCCACTCAGACTGCCAAGCCCCAATGCGCCGTGCATTATGCCTATGCCCATCTTCATGTTCGCAGCTCTCATACGCGTGTCATAGATCTCACCCGCATATTTAATAATTTCATCCCGCTTTTCCAGTGCGGTGTCAAATTGATCGATATATTTATTAACACGGATAGAGATTTCCCCCTCCCGCATATCTCTATACACCGCCTTCAAATTATTATTTAACGTATTGATTAGGCCGTAGATATGATTGTTGTGGGCGAAAGCCTTCAAGAAGTTCTGCACATCCTCTGATTCGCTATCTAAAGCCCGGTAGGAGCTAGGCGCATCCTCGGCACTAATAATTGAAGGTTTCGGCCCGCCCTTTCCTGCTGGATTGGTGTTGTCCAGCTCCATTTTTTCAGCGCGGTTAAGTGAATTGGAACTAATTCCCAAATTATTCTCTGATAAGGTAGGCACAATACTATCCCTTTATACTCTCTACGATTAATATCAACGGCAATATTTAAACACTGAAACTGGCGGCTATGCGTGTATTGGCAGCGCCACGATCCTGAATTGCACCATTAAGCACTTTTATTGCACTTTCCACAGGGCTAACAATCGCCCGACACCACTGCTCTTTTAAAAGCTGTATCAATTGATTGACGAATTCCTGCTTGGCTATAACGGCTTCCAGTCGTGCTTGCAAACGTTGGATGTCAAATTCAAGCTCTGCTTCACGCCTATCGTAATCCCGCTGTATTTTTGCATCATAGATCTTCATCCCTGCATTTCCTGCATTTTGGACGGTGGCTGAAGCGACAAAGGTACCCGTTGATGATTTTACATATTTAGTGGATTTTGAAGTCGTTGCTTTTGCGCCTTCCTTCGCCCCTCTCTCAGCAGAGGCTTCTGCACCTTCCCTTGCCGCACGCTCGGCGCCCTCCTCGACCCCCTCCCTGAGTGCCCGCTCTGCTCCCTCTTTAGCGCCTGCTTTTGCCGCAGCAGCCCCCCCAGCCAGGCCGGTGCCCGCACCGCAGGTACCCATGACTATACCGGCAATCATTAATCCCAATGCGGCGTCTCTAAGCTTCCCTTCAAGTTCAGCGCTGCCACCCGTCAGCTTTACGACTTCAGCTGCAATTTCCAATGACCCGGCAGCTATTAGGCAGGTGCCGCCGGCTATAAGTGCGGGGTTACCTGAAACCACCCCTCCCACAACTAACAGCGCCCCACTAACAATTTCCGCAGCCGCAAATGTAAAATTCATCACGCTGCCAAAAACCCCTGAGCGCCTTTTCTGATTTTCAAAGGCTTTGCGAGCCTCTACCTGCTCTTCGAGGCGCTCCTGATTTTCTTCAATTGTCTTTAATTTATCTTTGAGCAGCTGTTTGATTTCATACTGTTTAAATTGCAGCTCTACCTGAATAGTGTCCGCCATGTCACCCATAAGCCCTGCCATTTTAGACAGCGCAAGTGTGATTGTTTCGTAAAAATCACCCGTCTCAGTATCTGCAGAAGGAACTTGCAACTCGGCCCTTTGCGCACTCTTAACCTCTTTGTTCAAACTGGCCAGGCCAGCATTACCTGCTTCGGCCTTTAACTGCTCTCGCTGTGCAATTTCCAGGCTCTCCTGTGAAAGCTCAGGGAGGACTTGTAGGGTGTTAGTAAAGATTGAGGGGGGTTGATTCCCATTAACCGTCGTCATTGCTTTTGTCCTTAATTTGCTGTTCCCTGTCCAGTTTGGCTTTTAGCCTTTCAAACTGAGCAGTGGCTTTTTCATTTAGGGTTTGAAACTCTGGCTTTCCTTCGCACCTAAGCATGGTCATCTCAAAACCGCTTCCAGCGCTACGCCAATCACCTAATGCCAGGTGGCACTCGGCAGCATAATATGGAAATCGTGGGTCGTGCGGGTGGACAATAGCTGCAAAACTAAAAGTCTCTCCAGCCAATTGATGTTCACTCAACGCTTGCCTGGTCGCACCCAACCCCAGCATATACTTGGCTTCATAGTGATCACACTGACACAACAGCTGAAATAATGATAAGGCTTCCTTGTAATTGCAGCTTTCATATTTTTTATAGGCTAATGTATATATGGCCTCCAGCTCCTCGGCATTAACATCCAGAGCCTCCGCCAAGGTTCCGCCTTTTTCCAGGAAATTAATCCAGTCATTTTCATCAATATCATCAGTCAGGGAGGGCACACTATCTACTTTCGACATACTTGCCCCTCGCTATACCGGGTTCATCACAAAAAAGGGTTTTTTTACGGGCGACAAATCGATCTGCTCTTTCTTATACAGGGTTTCGTCCAACAACTTTCTGGCCATAAATTGTTCCTGCACTCCTGCCTCCCCAAATTGCTGCTTTACCTGATTTACCCATTGCTGCCGCGAGCACCCGAGGGCGCGAGTCAGCTCAGCCTCTCGCTTTTCGCTTTGCCGTATTGCGCGATTGGCTCGATCCAGCGTGTTTTGGCAGCGTTTAGCAGCTTCTTCAGTATCAATAAACATACCCTGCACCATTCCTGAAAAAATTAGCATCCAGCAAGTAGTAACATTTGCCAACGGAATTAGTAGATGGAAAACCTTTTCAGTGAATCCAATACTGACTTGTTGTAGTTGTTCATTGCTTCGATCAGGTTGTTATAGCGACTATTATCCACGTTTAGGTTGGTGCCCAGCTGCTCAGTCACCGTAGACAGTGTGGATACCCGGGCATTGATATTTTCCTTGGCAGACGTGAATGTGGTTGTATCGAAGGCGACTCTATTGGTTTCTTTCGCTTGGTCAGTGCCTCGATATTTATTCCCCCCCGCCGCTCCGGTGCTATTTTCCCAGTTAAAATCTCGAGTGGCGATTTCTGACTTCTGTGAAAGGCCTTCACCCGACATCGGGCCTTTTGTATCGTATTCCTTATTAGGCATCTCCTCTCCCCACTCGGGGGTGGTGAGGCCGGAGCCTTCCATCAGGCGGTCGTAATCGCTGCGAATAGAGTCCATGAGTACATCGCCCTCCTTACCCTTTTCAGATTCCATCTCCGGGAAGGTTTCCGCAGCAAATTTATCGAAGTCTGATTCGTGGCCTTCTACCTCGTGCCACTTACAAAAGTCATACTCATCGTTATAACCTGATCTTCCCCAACTGGCGCCGATCATAGCTGACCCTCCACTATAGGCCCTCTTTTTTTCGATATAGCACCTTTGATCAATATCATAGAGAGCAACCACATGATCCTCTTCACTTTCTTCAAGCTCTGCCTGTACCCACCCATCGACAGCAACTATGTCACTTTTTAATTGGTTGAGCTCAGATACCTGATTCGTCAGGGATTCAATCAGAAGGGCGTTTAATTCAAAGCCGACACTTTCCGGCGGAATTGCCACGCCGTTGTGGTAAACCTGGCCGGCGTCATCAACAGTAAAGACACCGGCTTCAATATCCGCCCTCATCTTATTGCGCAAATCGACCGTTGCTTGCTGGACTTCTTCAGCGATTTCCTCGGTCGTTTTATCGGCTTGGGCATGAAGGGCGGCGATCGCATCTACATCATCCTGGTAATAGCCGTTAGCATCGAAGCGCAGCAGGTCGGCGCCGGTAGAAAGCACATCCACCATGGCCGATGGAGAGCTTTTGGTTTCCCCAAGGATTTCTTCCGAGCTTGCCAGGCGCACATCGCCATTGCCATCCATGCGAAATTTGGAGGAGCCAAAGAACCACAGATCCCCGCTGGACTCTGCCGAAACAGATTCGGCTTCTGCCGCAGATGTTGAACCGCTTTGCGAGACACTGTCGGTACTCGCCACCTTTACTTGCGTGACACTGTCAACCATAGATCCCCCTATCTCCAAGCCTTGCAAGCTAAACTGAGGTATGAGCGCTTGCCGTTATCAATCACGTTACTGTCAGTCGGCACAGAAGCCCTACCTGACCCAACATTCAGTACCATCATACGTCGCCCAAAAATCGCCGCTTTAGATTTCTGGTATTTTTTTTTTAGATTTCAGTTTTTTTTCACGAAATATTTAATTCGCCACTGGAGCTGCCCGGCTGCTCAATACCTCACTCACCACAAGCCCGCTCCTTTAATATTCATCGACACCCAAGCGTGCTTGCCACTATCCAGGCTCTACCAAAAACAAGTTAGCGCCTACTCAATCGGGGTTAGCCCTAACGCTCCCCTCCTCACTTCTAAACCTCCCAAAGTACAGCTGGGGAAATACCTCCCACCTAAAAACGGTCAAAGTTTAGTTTCACCGTTTGTCCTCCTGCGGAACTGGCGAGTAGCAAAATAAAATCTCGCCATCGCTGTATTTCTACAGGGGTAAAGAGTGGGCCTGGAGAGCGGGACTGCAAGCGGAGTGAATGCAAGCCATCTAGGTTAATTAGGCATTATCCCCGGAGACCATTGAAGCTATCGTGGAAACCACCGTGGAAACCACCGTTGAAATTTGTCACTACCCGAGTGCGGCAGCAGGAGGAGCGCTGGTGAATTTTGGGCGCGATTGGGATTGGGATTGGGATTGGGATTGGGATTGGGATTGGGACTACAGGTTAATGACGGGAGGATAACCCTGAGTAACACCACAATATCCAGCCAGACCTCAAGTTGGTGGGCAATAGCGTGACCTGTAACGCAGATGCTGTAGTCTTTAACAATCGCCAGCTGAAGACTGCAGAACACTTCGTGCTCCGCATCGAGATCCTGCAAAAGTTAGGGTTACCTCCAGAAAAACCGCACCCCAACAACAAGCCACGGCCATCACTATAGTGCTCCACCGGCTTGCAGAATTGATAAATATCAACCGGGATGTATGACCGCAAGTGCGCGTAGGGGCTTCCGGCATACCCCCCCCCTTGCGCACCGGAAAAGACGCAGAAGGCTTTACTCATGGCCGGCCTGGAGATCTTCAGGCCAAGCCATGAGTTAAGTATCTTATACAGCATCAGGAGTTCCCCATGAACCGCACCCCGAACTTCGCCCGCAAAAGCGGAAGAAAAAACTTAACTTTCTTTCTGTAAACGTGCTGCCCGTAAATAGTCGTCCACTACAAGCTCACCTTCCTTCTCTGAATCGCACTCCCAACCACAGCAGGATATTACGTCCGGCAATGTTCTCGCATCGAGCTTGGAATTATCGACACCCGCCTCCTCATCCTTTTGCCAAGAGATAGGCCCTAGTTTATCGTAGGCAACTTCTACCGGATGAGGCTCTCTGCCCGGCAATCTTCTCCCCACGGACTTGGAATCTCCTAGCTCCTTGAACTGCCCCCAGCGCCGATGAAGAGCCTTACGGGTTGTTTTTCCATCACGAAGCGCTAAGGCCAACTCTATAGAGTCAGAATATTTTTCGAAAAACGAATCATCACTGCAACTCGCCCCCTCCTGTGGACGCATAAATTTTCCTGTAGACAATACCGTTTTTTCATCCTTGCCAATGATGAAAACGGTTTGCTTGCGTTCTCCCTAAGCCTTTTAAAGCCAAACGACTTCTTAGGCCGCGGATTTTCCTGGTTTACACCTGCCGCTTTCTGGTTGCTGGCCGTATCTACTGCCTGCTTACCGCTAGCGCTTTTTACACTTCCTGGCAAACTATATCTCTTTAAAAAACCATTATTTAAGCCCCAGGCTTCCAAAACAATTATTGGCGCCCGGGGCAATTAAACCTGTGGTAATTGCACTTTTCCTCGCAAAGCCTTTGCCCCAGGGCTTCAGCTTTGCAAGCTATCATTAAGGGAAACGTGCCGCTTTCCAGTTTTCAACGGTAGCAACCTACGGCTTCACTACTGCTCGCAATTAATCCAAGGCTTTCGGCATCCCCCTTGTTACCGGACTGAGGGCCTGACACTTGTTTTTAAACGCTGCACTAAAGATACCGAAGCGATAGACCTTTCAATTTTTAGTGACTTCTTTAGGAAGAGCATCATCAAATGATAGTCATCCGAATATTTCCTTTTCGATATCTTTAATTGCGTTTTTTGTGACCTCCGCTGCATAACCCTTCGGTACTTCACGACCGCGCCCTCGCACATAGCCTTCACTAGCGGCCTCCGACTTGTCACGAACGTCGTCCCACCAGTCGGACGTGAACTCTTCGGTTACTAATGTTTGCGCATCGAAATCTGTTACGCTATCAGGAGCATCTCCGACATCCACACCCTTGCTTGTATCAGCAGAGGCTGGTGTTACCTCCGGCCCAAGCCCATATCTAAACAATTGCCGAAGGTCAGGATCACTAGGGAAATCAGCAGAGGCTACAATTGGCGATAAGACTGGCGCAGCGGGTGTCTTTTGCGGTGGCGGTGGCGCTGTCCGAGAGTCCACCTTCGCCGCTAACCCTAGGGTATCCGTCTTTGTATCGGGCTTCTCAGGGAGAAGCTTTTGATCATTATACTTCGCTGATAAAAACAAAGATTTACGACCACCAAACGTCTTCGATAAAAATACAGAGCGTTTATTAGGATCTATAGGATCCTTAAGCATATTTTCCCTGAATTCCTCCAGGCCTTCATTTGGTTTTCCACCATTACTCGCCCCCACAAACTTTGGACGCATAAATTTCGGCATCGACAATACCGTTTTTTTCATCTTTGCCATTGATGAAAAGAGTTTGCTTACGCCCGCCCTAAGGGTTTTAAAGCTAAACAACTTCTTAGACCGCAGATTATCCCGGTTTAAACCGGCATCTTCCAATTGACTAGCCTTTCCTACAGATTGTTTACTGCTAGCACTGTTTACAGTTCCTGGCAAAATATCACCCTCCAAAAAATTATTGTTTAAACCCCCTCAGTTTCCAAAATAATTATTGGCAGCAGGGAGGGTAATTAAACCTGCTGTAATTGATTACACTGTTCCCAGTAAAGCCCTTACTGCATAAGCCT
This sequence comes from Microbulbifer maximicatervae (SeqCode), assembly GCF_052466985.1. NCBI lineage: Bacteria > Pseudomonadati > Pseudomonadota > Gammaproteobacteria > Cellvibrionales > Microbulbiferaceae > Microbulbifer > Microbulbifer maximicatervae (SeqCode). Next base: position 752,316 of record NZ_CP174298.1, on the reverse strand, counting down.
CACTGTTACAAATTCGTATGCTGGAGATACCGCTATACAAAGGGAAATATATGCGCGCATATGTATCCGAAGAAATAATCTACCGACTGCTTTATTGAAAACAAGTAGTGGCGTTATCTATCTTCACTCAAACATAGTCCGCACATTTACTTTTCCACTTCTCACACACTCCTTGGAGCTTTCCGCGCCCTTATTTCAGTACGCTCGGAAGACTACCGGTAATGCCAACTTCCCGCTTCTCCGCCTCTGCACCAGGAGCTTTATCGAACCAAGCATCAATGGAATCTTTTGCGCTGTCGAGTAGCACACTGGGCTGCCTTTTGGGTTGCGACGACACCTTCGGCGCAGCCATCGCTTCTTCTTCAAATATGTCAATCCACTTACTGGAATCTCCAACTACCGCCAGCTTGCCAACCTCACGATGCCCAAAAATATTACTTAAATTCCTATCATCAATTTTTGTATAGTCCGGCTTGTCGCCATTCACCTTGCTCTCAGAAGAACCTGGGATTGCATTAAAATTCACTTTAACCCCATTGAACTCGCCTCTCACTCGATAATGAGAACTCTCAGGAGTTAGTGGTGTATGCCGGGAACTATCGGGGTGCTTTTCTACAGTGATCTGTTGCGGCCGGGAATGGGCAACCCTATTTTTTACACACACCATTCTGTAAAAAATAGCGCTTAGCGCGCTGCGAATTCGCCTAAACACCCCTTGCCGTTGTGCACGTGCGGGAGTTGCACCCTGATTATCATTAGGGGAGTTGACTTTTTGGCTATGTGAGCCTCTAACGCTGAGAGTGCTACCATTTAAATCCGACATATATCTAACCTTCTTATTTTTAACAATATACCTAGGAAGCCTTTTCCCTAAAAGTTCTAACCAATCTCAGAATAGGATATTTATAAAAATTGGTTCAACAAATACCCCTTAACCTCCAACTCAAAGCCCGTTACACGCGAATTTTAGCCGCACTGCCCCAGGCCACTAAGCGACCTCGCAACTTTACCTTATTTTAAGCCATCTGTTTCAAGATAAAACTGAACAGCGCGGTGTCCGGGGTTTTCCCTAATCCAGTCAGCCAGCCTATTGCGGAGCAAATTATTATTACAAACTTCGCGTTTATCTTCACGATTAAGAGCGATCGCTACAGAATTAAACATGCAGTTCCCGTCAGGCTTGACAGGAATGGTTTTAAGATCCCCCTTTCCTGCTTTGCCTGCAAAGCTGAAAGATTCCCGCCCTTGATGATTTAATTTTTTTAGCATAGGCTGGTAATGCTGCTTGCGCTTATCGAGATAAAGGAATATCGGCTCTTTCCCTGGGTACTTCACATCCACCTGAATGCACTGCATATTCTTTACATTTTTGCCCCCTCCCCTACCATTAGGACTCACAACATAAATTGTTCTTTTAAGATGCGCGCTAATTAAACCAGGCAGCGAGTCCCCGATTTCTGAATTCCACTGACGATCCTTTTTAATAAACGCAATCAGCTCTTCTATTTTTTTTTTTGCGAATCGCTCAGGTCGTCCATTGCCTTGGGGGAGGCCGCCTTGCTACCACCCTCAAAATCACTCCAATTATCATCCAAATTATCACCCGACTCTTCCGGAGCTATATCTTTTCTTATTTCAAATATCTTCTGTTGGAATTGCTCAAGCGGGGTTGACTCAGACTTCGCTATTGGCGCGCGCTCCTTTGTTTTTTTTAGGCTTTGTAATGCCTCCCCTAAGACATCACGTGTCATCACAAAGCGCTTACCGCTAGTAGGCTGCCCAGCCATGGCTGGTTTAGTCTTCTCTATTGGCGCAAACTCCTGCATCCTTGTTTTTTTTAGGTTTTCTATTGCCCCTCCTAAGAGTTCAGGCGTCAAAGCAAGGCGGTTACCGTTAGTAGGGGGCTTTCCTTGTGCTCTTTCCCGCTTCTCTGTTTGTTTAAGCTTTCCTATCTGATTGTTAAGGTCTCCAAGTGTAAACGGCGCATGGCGAGCCCCAACCGTAGGCTTACCTTGTGCGCTTCCTGGTGCTTTCAATTCGCTCGCCTGCCTCTGCGAGGCAGCATCTTCACCTTGAAGCTGGGGCAAGCTACTAGATCCGCCCTTTTGTGGATCGATTTTATCAATCACCTTTCCAAGCTGAACTGCCAACTGTCTAATTACAGTCAAAAGCTCCGTCAACTGCTGATCTACATTTGAAGTTTCAGCTCTAATTTCTTTTGGGGCAGCAGGTTCTTCATCCCTGTCTTTGCCCCGGGGCGGAGATGCCCAACTGGTAAGACCCTTAAAAATCAGCTGTGCGCCAATCCTTAGCTTTTGAACGCTACTCATGCTTTCCACTTGCTTAAGTAGTGCCGGGTCGGTTTTAATGGCGGAAGTCAGTCCCGAAATTGAAGGCAGATGTAGGCCCATACGCGATCTCTCCCCAAGTTATCTAGAGGTAATTAAAATTCAATTCAACAAAAAGCAGTGGGCTTGCGCTCCCAGCAATTGAGCTATCAATCGCCCCCGGCAAGCTTTTTATCAGCCACTTGTATAATGTCTTTTAGCTGCTTAACTTTCTCCGCCGGACTCGAAGAATTATCGATCGAAACTATATCGCTCATGCCGCGAAAGAGGTCACGTAAAACTTTTTTCTCCCCCCCGGGGACAGTGTGCGCATCCACCTTATCGATAGACCTGGGACTGGAGAAAGGCTGGCTCTGAGAGGGGGCAACATCGGCCACAACCTCTGTCTGGCGATTTTTTGCAAAGGTGCTAGAGACCTTTTGTGCATCCTGGCTTAAGGGGGCAGCACCACAACCATCTATGCGAGCCCCCGGGGCAGTGTGGGCTCCATTTAACTTTATACTATTTGACATAATAAAATAGGCTCTCGATTAAATGGTTGCTATAGAGGCAGGGTTTCCAGCTCACACCTGGTCCTGAAGGGTGCAGCTGCCTTACAGAGACCAACTTTAGCCCCACGCAGTGCGTCCAACTCTTTCGCTCCAATTGATGCAGCATTAATAGAACCACCCAATTAATAATTTCCCTTCCCAGCGGGAAGACTAAGTGACACTATCTAAGATTACCCAACCTAAAACGCTTTTTCTTTAGGTTTTCCTGATGTAGTTGTGACTTTTGGTCATTTTTGAGGGGTCCCAACCAAGTTCACCCTGAAGAGCTCCAGGCAGGCAGCCGCCCGATAGGAGGCATCGCCCATCACAGACGGATATATGGCAAGGATTCCTTGGCTCCTTGCGACTTAGGGAGCCCCTGAATAACTCCGTGATACCCGATTAAAGTTAAAGCGCCGGGAACTACTTTTAAGTACGACGACTGCCCCCAAAAAGAGGGCTTGCCTCCCAGGTACTCCAACCCCTTAAAGACGTCAACGGGCTGCACCTGAACCATTGGCAGGCACTACGAGGCAGCGCAAAGGCTTCCCGCCTGGCTGCCGGCCACGCTTGACTCCGCAGGGATTGATTGGGGGCTTAAGATTTAGCTCGCAAGCTCAAATATGCTGCCCACCCTTAAAGCCAGGGCCGGGCAGCAGGATCAGCATAGGATTTGGAAGCCAAGGCATCAGCCCCCTGCCGCACCCTCCAGGGCTGGTGACTATTACACCCTCTCCAGACCTCATGACACCAAGCAGGGCCACACGAGCCTGTCGCGCTCACTCTAGACCCACAAATTAGATGTAGTCACCACCTTTGCGGATTATAGAGGGCGCCAGCCGGCATAACTCTTGGCTTTTTCAAAGTGATCAATGCCTGTTTTCCAGCTGATCTGCACCGGGCCAGCCTCTACATCAAACCAAACCACCTCAACCATACCACGTCTTGTGGCATCTTCATTTGTGGGCACTCTCTCACGGCAGTCAATCCAGGGGATTTCAAATTCGCTGCTCATTTTATACCTCAACTTCCGGTAACAAATATCACATCTTCTGGCACTAATGGTAATTGCCCGGCGCTGATTAATCTTTCAACTTTGGACTTATTTTTTTAGAAATTGGTTTTTCCAATCATTCTATGCCCCCGAAAGAAGCCCGACAGATTGACTTTCAATCTTGTATTGCACCTGCGTAGCGCCAAGCTCGCAACGACCATTGCCCATATTTACCTGCCCCCAGGCCCCAATCCGAGGCCTGTACTTTACAATCACCAGTGCACCCCAAGGCCGCAGCTGTCACGCCGAGCCGGCAAGCAAGTAATTCCTGGGAAGCTATGTCCAGCGGGCCGAATACGGGATTGGATCGAGGCACCACCAGGTGCTCAGCACCTAAATTCCGGAAAGGTTCCTCTTTGGCGGAAGGGGAATAGTAGCAGCCAACAAAGCTTCTTATATGTACCGAAACTTTGGAACACCCATTAAAGCCCAAAATCTAAAATCTAAAATCTAAAATCTAAAATCTAAAATCTAATAGCAAAATTTAAGAGACTCGAGGATTAAATTGTAATAAAATTTAATCTGCTTAAGGTTTTGCACTGCTCTTTTTTAGCAGGTTCAATTCGCCTACCCAACCTCGCTTATTGAAATATGCAGTATGTAGCGTGAAAACAGCCAATACTGCCGCCTCAACACAGGCAGGTAGTGCTCCGCCAAACTAGTGGTAACGCCAGACGATAATTTAGCGGCACCAAGGCGTAAGGCAGGCCGCTCAAAAATGAGGACAGCTGAGCATAATCCAGTTTATTCCCGCTACCTCCCAGCAAGTGCAGCCCCTGTTTCCAGGCCAGGGAGAGATCACCTTATCTACTAAAGATCATACAATTGCTACCCTTAAGGAAGTGAATAAAAACTCAATGCAACTATACAAGTCACCACAAATAAGCAGCGCGCTTTAAACGCTAAACGCCTCCGGGCGGCAATATCCCAGGGTGCAGTAAAAGCGGAAGGCGCTGTGCCTGTGTTTATAAAACTTCCGCATAATAATTGATCATAAAAATAGCCCCTTGCGAATCGCGTTTTGACTGCGAACTGATGGGAAAGGACTTTACTGGCGCTAAGGAAAAATGGTAATCAAAGATTATAGTCAACAACTCAATCAACTCGCTGAATTAATGCATCAAAGTGAGGCGGAGTTATCCTTTAAAAAAAAGGAAGAGCCACCAGAGCAATCTCCCCCCACTGAGTACCCGAGTAAAGTATTTTGGGGGAAATGGGGAGGACATTATATTATTGTTATCCGCTTCATATCTGGCAGAAGGATATCAAATATTAAACAGCCTGAACGATACCCTGACAAAGACTCTGCAAGCTTGGCAGCACTGAAGATTATCCGAAAGTATCCACAAGCAGATATTCGCTATCTATCCACTAGAGAGCTATCGGTATATCTTTTGTAATTAAAAGCAATGTATAACGGTTGGGGGCGGCATCTTCCCCTGATACCCCCCCTTCACTCGATGGTAATTAGTATAGCCTGAAATAGCACTCTGCCATTGATCGCACATGCGTGGGCATAACCACTGTGTACAGCTATTTACGAGCCCGGCGATCCCGCATGGAAGAGGCCCTGGTTAAGTACTGGATATAAACCTCCGAACTTCCTCCACAAATACTTTTGAGGCCGGCTCTCGCCCCAGTAACAAGTGCCCATCACTATTCAAACTAATAAACTTCGAATTTGGAATACTTGATGCAATATCGTAGCCTGTCTTTACGGGAATACGCTGATCTCCCAGAGAATGAAGAACCAGCGTAGGAACAGTTACCTTACTCAGTCGAGAGCGAACATCAATACTGCTAAATACCGACAGGAAGCGCACTGCATTTTCCGGGGAGGTTGTCAGGCGCTGAAACTCATTAAACCAAGCCAGTTCGCTAGCATTAGCACTTGGCATAAAGGTTGAGGAGAATATTTGCCGATAAGCGGGATTATCTTTGCCCCAACCAGTCCCCGTGAGAGTCATTACCGCTTCCCTTTCTTTGACAACAGCTTCTGTAGCCCCTATCCGCCAGCCCGCTGCATAACCGCCAAACAAAATAAGCCGCTTTACTTTTTCTGGATGCCGTATCGCATACTCAATAGAAACAGCCACCCCCTGAGAGATACCCAGCAGGGTAAAATCATCCGCACCACAGGCCTCAACAACCGTCTCAAGATCCGTTACGAAAGATTCAAAAGATATATCACCGACATTCCAGTCTGAAAGACCATTGCCGCGCTCATCATAGCGCGTAAACTGGTGATCTATCGACAGCTCCTTAAATAGCGGGCTCCAGATCGGTGAGTCCCAGTCATACTCCAAATGGCTCAACCAGTTAGCAGCCTTCACAATGGACGGCCCCTTGCCCAAGGTCGCATACGCAATGCGCACACCATCGGAAGCCGTACAAAATTTAACTTCCTGCTCCGTGAGAAGTTTACGCTCCAGAACTGGATTGCCAGCGGTCTCCCGGTTGCCCGTGATGGCACTTGACACAAATGGGGTCCAGGCTAATCCAGCCTTGCGAAACCTGTCCACCAAAGCGGGGCGCAGCCTTGCCTGCTCACGCTTTAGGTCCAGCTTATCCAAACACTTAAGCAGGTTTGTCGCTGCCTGGGGGTTAAACGGCTCAAGAGCCTCCCAGGCTCGCGCCCATCTCAGCTGGTCGGGTATTGGTACATCTGGATGCACTGATAGGCGCGACAGAACGCTACCACGCAGACGCCCTACTTCCTCCCGCTCGCCGCGCAGCCACTCCTGGAATAACGGCTGGTCCGGCAAATCCATCCCCTCTAGAAACGGCTCTTTTAGATCAGTATAAATGGCTTTGAGTTTGCCGGCTGATAATCCTGGTGATTCCAGCTGCGTTGCGATAACGCTGATATCAACCAGAAAATCATCCCCTTTTAAATTGACTCTTTCCCGATCCGCAATTAGGCGCTCGGCACCAGGATGATTAACAACCGACCGTATTTTACTTAATGACCACCGCAGCGATGCCCTTGGATCATCAGGCATTTTCCAAAAGACTTCACACAGCCGATCGCGACGGTGTGGCCGAGCGGCCATAATCAAAAAGGCCAAAAGTGCCCTTGTCCTTCTGGACTTCGGCAAATTGAGCAGCTCTCCATCACAGTAAATCGTCAGCTCTCCGAGCATTTTGACCGTCATACACATAACCGCAGAAGCCCCTCCATAGGTTCAGTGGTATCAGCTAAATGTAAAATTAGCCTTATAGAAGCGGGTGAGAAAGCGCGCATTAACACTCCAAATACATCAAAACAACTCCCAGGGCGCTTCTGAATAATTCCGTAGTGCTCATTGCTTTCAGAGCAGTCGCTACCAGGCCGCAGGTAAGGAGCCACAACGCAGCTTAGAAAAACCCCAAGGTGGGCCTTAGAGACACACAGAGAGCGTGGAACTATTCAGAGAACCAACCTCTTCCTTAAATAGGGTATCAGGTCCTGAAGGAGCCCCAGTCGTTATTTCCCTGCCTTGCATGGTCTATAAGCAGGGAGCCCGTGCAACAGTGCGGATACTAAAATATGGAATTGACTATTCGGTCTAGGCAGCAGGTCACGCGGGCAGAACTGAGGCTTGATACAATAGCGGCATTATACTTTACAAAATGTTGATACGGAATGAGCCGGGCAACTTTAAGTTTGGGCTCTATTGGGATACTTGGGAGTACCCCCAAAGAGCCTATCGATATTGGTACTTTTGAGTCAGGGAAAAAATTCTTTATACCCCCAACCAGGCTGGGCAACTATCTCGAAAACCTGGCTACTACCCCCTCTTTTGTTCTGCCGGACTCACAGACTTCACCCGAAATACATGGGAGCCGGAAATTCTTCTTCAGCCAGCGCAGGTGCCGAACTTATGCAAGGGGTTCCATATGCCTGTCGTGGCGCACCAAATTTGCACCTCCTTATCAATGGTGATAATCCTGCTATAAGTCGCTTTCAGGTAGGTTTGAGATCCCCCCTTACATGAAATATCAAGTACCACCAAAACGGTACTTTCACTCGGGCTGGGGCATATACATTTCTTTACAATCAAACTTTCAAGTCAGGCGCGCAAGTAACGCTACCTATCAGGGAAAACTCACTTCTCTATAATTCAATCGCCTTCCGGATTTCGTCCTATTTTTAGTATTTCGGTTTTAGTGAAAAACACAAGAAGCCCGCAGGTATCTCCAGTGACTGCAAAAAAATCAAACGCCACCATAAGACGCTCTGTATTATGGTAATAGCGACAATTCCAGCTCCCCCGAGAACACCGCACGCTCAAGCTGATAGCTACTGAATTCGACCCACCCTCTCAATCCCTGGCAGCAACTCAAATTATGCCCATAAACTAAAAATTACGGTCAAACTCAAAAGACTTACCCGATAAAATTAATATAAGATCCAACCTGAATGAAGCTATAGCAATGGCTCCAGCCCAGCTTGGCCCATCCGTTAAACCTCAGTACTTATCTTAAATTTCACCAGGAGTGCAACATGCCCGGAGTAGGTCAACTTTCACATAGATCAGCGCACGTATCAGGCACTGTACCGGAAATTCAAAATGACCCTAGCAGAAACAGAGCAGGCGGGAATAGAGGCACATTTTCAAAGCTACTAGAGAGCGCAAAAAAATGGTTCGCTTCCGCAGTAAACGCCTTGAAGCGCATGATAGGGCTTCAACGCCCAGAAAGGGCACTCAATCATCGCTCTTCACTTTACCAGGCGCAGTACGAATCACAAATCAATGAAGGCGTAACTCAAAGAAGTGTAAACTCCCGAATTACACATGATTCAGCCGAATATACCGCAGAAGCATCTGAGATAACAATTGAGGACCCAAACAAAGCATACCCTTTGGTACCGGAACATGACCCTACATCCTTCGAGGTTCCGGATGCCACTAAAATAGAAGATGTACCGGATGAAGAAAAAAATGCTCTCCCCGTAGCGGGAGAGTTTCTCCTCGCTACCAATGGAGACTAAATATATCCGTTAAGGCGGGCAGCCTGGATAGCTTTTCTGGTCCAGGCATTCCCGGTGGCAGGCTTGCCATATAAAAGGAAACATCCAACAAATAAAATTCTTCTACAAATTCATAGCCTGCATTCGACAGAATAAAGAAATAACCGCCCAATGACTAAATATTTAACCCAACCAAATGACTCCCCTTTAATTGGTAACATATTTGTTATCACTGGCGGAAGCGCAATTTAAAGCCATTTATTTACAAAGAGTGAAGCAGCTGCTTCCCGCCAGTTAAATTAAAGGCTAAGCTACAAATATCAGACACAAGGGTAAGCAACTATTTTTTTAGCCCGGAGTGGAGAGCGCTATTTTTGCTATATGGTGCAGCCCTGGCAAATACTCACTATAGTCAGCGACTCCTAATACCAACCCGCCCTCGATATAATTAGCCACTGCCTAGCGATCCATACAACCTGGAAATAATACTCAGTAGACTATCCAGCTTTGTTGTTCAGAGGTTAATTACTCCCTAAATATTGCCACCAACAGGCAGGGAGTGATCGAATATTTTGGCATTATTGGTAAACCCCCAGTCTCACTCCACACAATGTGGAAATTTGACCGAAACCTAAAAATCCTCAATGAATTCGAAAGACACAGTGCAGGTCAATTATTATCCTGGCTATCAACCATCTTCACAACGCCGGTATAAGCAAGGAATCTGTATGTGCATCACTAAATCACGCAAACCCAACGCCCAATCCAGCCGCCCCAATAACGAGCGTCGAAATGCTGATACCAGCGGCAAACAGGGTGGACCTTCATCTACTTTTTCCACCAGGAAGCACCAAGTCCAAAAGAAATCTGCTTTTGCAAAGGGATTTGAAAGATTTCAACTCACAAAAAATAGTTTGGAATCTCTGAAAAAACCTTTGGGGGGAGACAAAGTGCTTGAGCGAAAATATCGCAATTCCCAGAAAGAGACTGCCAAATATCTGGAAGAGCTCCAAAAAATGGATGATAAGCAACTGCAACTGCACGTTAAGCAGGAAATGGCCTGCCAAGCAAAGGCCGCCGAGAGTGAGGCAGACCTCTCACCCAAGGAGCAACTGAAACAAAACCGGAAAAAAGCACTGATGCCAAGAGGCGGAAAGCTAAAGCCGAAAAGGGGTGATTATTTTCGTCGCGTGCGCCCCACACAAGCCCGCCAACAAGATCCCCTCAGAAAACTAGCACTGGGACAACAAAACATCTCCCTCAAGGATAAAATCGATTCACTATTAAAATCGGATTATAAAACCCCCATCGCAATGATTTATTCTCAGTTAGAGGGAAAGAAGCCCTTGGACCTCCCTCACTGGCATAGCAATATTGACCAAATTAAGAAGGCGATTACTACTTACGATGTAGCCCTTAAACAATTAGTCGATATAGATGACACGGGCACACTAGACTATGAGCGTGAACAGATACAGACCCTAAACAACAACCTCCCACAAAACATTGCCAACCAGGGGAAAAAGTTAAGTGATCTTTTACAAAGAGTACATACGGGTGCGCCTCAAACAACCATAATTAAAGGCGGCGCAGTATATCCCGGCCAGGGAGAAGATACGGGCAAAGCAAAAGGAGACTTTTCTACATTACTCGCCCTTGCGGAGGACTACTTAAACCAGGTCCACTGTCAGTTGGAAAATAATAAAGAGAAAATTGAAAACTACGTAGAACCTATGATCGAGGATTTCGATAGCGTAGTCTATGTCGGAGATTGAGCATTAGCCTGGGCCACTCAATAAACCCTTCCGGTACCCATTGCCTGCCACGATAGGGTAATGGAGCCGCAGAGCTTTCTTCGACGGCCGGATAAATAACCATCGTTAACGAGAACAAAGAAAGCTCTGAATAACTCCGCAGTACCTCTGCAGGTCTTGAAGTCTGCAGAGGTTAGGCGCAATTCGCCGCGAATATCCTTAATCCTTAGCAAGAGCTGCAACGCAGCCGTTGTGGTCTTCAAGAGCCACCCTTTAGGGCTTGCAGAGTGATTCACACTCCGAATTGCGACTTCTTGAAAGGTCTAGACATTCCTGCCAAGCCGCGCCTTGATTGTGAACCGCTCTACATACCAGAGGTATCACGAAGTTATTCAGAGGCTCCTTAGCCCAAAAACACTGGAATCGACCAACCACTCAAGCCATTGGCAACCATTCAAAATATGTCCAGAAACTAAAATTCCAGGTCAAATCTAAAAGACTTAATCGATAAATTTCCATAATATTTAACCTGAATGATGCAGCGGTAATGATCTTAATCAAACCTAGCTCATCCACTAAATCTCAACACCTAATTTAAGTTATGCCAGGAGTATAAGAATGGCTGGAGTAGGTCAAGCAAATAGCAGAGCAGCTTCCACAACAAGTTTGAATGCAGTCAATGGCGGCGCCCCCGCAACAAACGAACAGGATGGGAATAAAAGCAGCTTTTCCAAGCTGCTAGCGGGCGTAAAGAAAAGTTTCTTTTCCGCAGTAAACCGCTTTAGGGAGAAGTATGGATTCCATAGCCGAAGAACATGCAACCTGCCTAAAAACTCATATGTAGAACCAGTAAGAAGTGAAGATGATCTTTCATCGACAAAGGGTAAAACGGAGTACATTGAGCATAGAAAATCCGGTCACGTCTCTACCACAATTTCTGATTTGTTAAAAAAGCAGGGGGCGGATCGCATGGAAATTGGAAAGTCCATTGGAACTGACAGCTGAGTGTTCGAATAATTTAAAGCGCCATCTATATCAATACGGTAAGTTATCGCCCGATAGTTAGCGATCACGAAAGGTGAGCTAGCCATCCCCTCAGGGCGAGATTGAAATTTACTGCCAGTAAAAATTGCTGGTTAAGCTGTAAGTGCGGCCTTATCAAGACCGCGCTTCAGGCTCCCGCATACGGTTCAGGGCTGAAATGGCCATTTGTGCTATAAAGATGGAATCGATTCTGGTCTTTTCTATAGAGGGCGGCCCTGGCAAATACGGGCTCTACCGTTACTTTCCCCCAGCAACAATCCAATCCTGATGTAACCTCGCGCCCCTGCGCCCCTGCGCCCCTGCGCCCCTGCGCCCCTGCGCCCCTGCGCCCCTGCGCCCCTGCGCCCCTGCGCCCAGGAAATACTGTCCAATTGTATCGACTGTTGCGAGAATCCAGCAAACTGATCATTGAAAAATTCACCGACATAGTATGTATCACTGAAAAGCCTCTAAATTTAGGGAGCCTCTGAATAATTCCGTGATGTCTCTGGCTTGCAGAGCGGTTCACAATCAAGGCGCGACTTCGCAGGAATGTCTAGACCTTTCAAGAAGTTGCAACGCGGAGTGTGAATCGCTCTGAAAGCCCCATAGGGCGGGCCTTGAAGGCCACAGCTGCTGCGTTGCAACTCTTGCAAAGGGCTATGGCCATTCGCGGCGAGCTGCGCCTATCATCTGCAGCCTTCAAGGCCCGCAGAGATATTACGGAATTATTCAGAGGCTCCTTAATGCCAGCCATACTGCTTATATAACATTTCGAAAATCAAACACTCTTAAAATCCAAAGCCCCAACTTGATCTAAATCAATTTCACCAGGATAAAGAATGATTGGAGGTTAAATTTCAACGCTGGTTCAAACGATAGTCCGTTAGGATCGGTGTTCTTGTGCCTCTCAGGTACAGGGGAAGGTGCTGGCGGCAAGACCAGGCTTGGGTCGCCAGTAACGATACTTTCCCCAAGTTATCAAGTCGGAACTTTATGCCAATGAAGCCCCCCCTGGGAGATGAAAGTTTCAATCCCGTTATCGGGCGGCTCGAATTTGGCCTAATCGCAGCACGGCTTCCAGCTGAACAACGCTGCAATATCCGTGTGGAACTTTTCGAGTTCCCTTAAACCGTTGTTTAGTGGTGATGCTTGGCTGTAGTGCCCTTTAAGCACCATCAAAAAGACCGAGATCAAAAGAAGTCAACGCGAAACCTAAAGCGTTCAGCATTAGAAAACGTAACATTAGGGCTAGACCGGCCAGTACTGAGTGACAGTAGGGATAGTATGGGATGAATGTCGAACAATCACACAAAACATGGCTCCAAACCCCGAATACAATAGCCATCATTAAGTGTTGCCACAATGGATTTAGGGCCTCTCTTCAGGCGGGAGTCATTCCAACCTGTGCGCAGCCCTACGCCCAACCCCCTGTACCAGTAAACCCTGAACAGCCCAAATGAATTGCCAATTAAAGCAGTAAAACTCATACCTAAAGACTTAATCAGAAAGTGGTTTAATACTAAGAAGTGAAAAGCATTGAATACTCCTCTTACGAGAGGCTGAGCAAACTGACGGCCACGGAGATAGTTGTCGAATGTCAACATTGTGGGGATTTATTTGAGATACAGACGCTGCTGGTTCCGCCCGGAAAATCTATTGAATTAAGTCTTTCCCCTTTTTTAAACCTGATCATCATGGACACCGGCTATGCGAAGGTCACCTCTCGCAATAGCCCCTTTGAGCTTTTAAAAGGGCAGGTTTGGCTAGCGGGTTCAGGACACAGCTGTAAACTTAGCAACACCAGTAGCGGCCAACACGCGGTTATCGTGGCTGTCGGCATCCGGGAAACCATGCTCAACCGCTTCTGCAAAAGATATAACCATTCGTTGCACAGCGAGAAACACAGGATCACCGTCGAAAAACCAATGTTCCCTGAAGGGAGTACGCCAATTATATTCCCCAACTGCCATTTAACTGACCTGACTTTGTCATCCTTTAAGCTGGTTAAGCAGCTTGGCGACAATCAACTGAGTGCATTAAAGCTGGAAGAATTGTTACTCTTAAAATTAAGCAGTACACACGGCCAAATTCTTGCAGGCGAACTCCTTGACAGGGCAAATCCTGAGATCCATAGCTTTAAACGCTATATGGAGGAAAATGCCACCAAGTGCTGGACCGTAGCCATGTATGCCGAAAATATTGGAATGTGCCTAACCTTATTTAGGAGAAAATTTAGGCTGGTATTTAATGGCATCTCTCCTAAATTGTGGCTCATTGAGCAGCGTCTTCGTCACGCAGACTTTAAATTGCGCACCACCAATATGCGGCTCGTAGATATTGCCGAGGAATCAGGCTTTTCCAGCCAGTCATATTTCACACAGACTTACAAAGCTAAATATGGCTTCACGCCTACCGAGGCAAAACAAATCGCCCAAAAAGCGTGATATTTCGGCCTATTTAATGGCAAATAGAGTGTCGAGTATCATTAGCCTAGCGATACTCGACTGCGAGCCAGAACCAGAAAAACTACGGCTTCCCCAGGCAGCTTAGAATTACTAAAGAGCCTGTAAATAAATCTACAGTCTCCCTGCCTAGCCTGAAGGTTATATGTGTTAGGTGTTGTTGGCTATTGTTGAAGATCAGTCTTAAACCTGTGCCTTGCTGCTTTTGAAGCTCCCGATGTTCGCACGCTTTTTAGTATCCCACTATGATAGAGCTTTAGTAGTGCCACCTATATCCCCCCTCTCCGGTTGTTACTTCGCTAGGGTTCCTACATCGCTCAGCTTTGAAGAGTCAGTGTCTCCCGCCAGGATACGAGCGTAAGATCATCAAAATTGTCGTATGGGTTTATATTCTATGCCCCGAAGGCACCAGGAATTTCTCATAGAGGTAGCCAAAATCAGAAGCTTCTGAAGAAGAGTCAGAGTCAGTCTCGCCATTTCGAATTTCTGCAATTAGTTCATCAGGGTCACCCAGCTGATCAAGCTCATAAGCTTTCAAAGCATCTTCAAGCTCATCAGCTTTCGAAGCCTCTTTTAGAGGCGGTGGAAGATCTTCGGCATCCGATGATAAAGATTCAGAATTACTATCTGCAAGTGCCAGTATTTTTTCTTTCAGCCTGGAATCCTGACTTGTAGCCTCCCCTGGCGTTTCGCCAATGGCCGTTTTTTTAAATTCAAGGCCTTTACTGGTCATTAGTGAGTGCTTGCTTTTTTCCGAGGGAGTCATATCTTTCTCACCCTCTTCTTTCCCGAGATTAACCGGCTGTATTTTTAACGGACTTTTTGGCTGCCCCCCTTTAGAATTAGGTGCCCTTCTCAAGCCCCCCATGGATTTCAAGATTCTTTCTTTCAACTTTGAAAAATAGCTTTCCTTTTTTTTGCTCTGCCCAGTATCGGGCGCCCCCTCACTAGATCTCAATTGTGGTTTTTTGCGGCTAATGCGCGGACCGGCCATCAGTGTACCTTCTTTGTCAACGGTAATAATTATCGGATCTGCCAGATGAGCGCTTTTGATTAGTAAGCACAGGCATATCGAGATAGATACATCCAATTGTAGGGACCATTGGCCAATTAAATCTTTCAGATTTAATTTGTTTTTTTAGATTGTAGTCTTTTCGGCCACCTGATAAACGCCTTCGGTAGCGAAGGGTACTGCCGCCAGATTGGTGTCCATGCGAATAAGGCACTCCACCCTGCGCTTTCCAGGGAGAATAACACCAGGGCCAGGTCCCAACAGGCAGGATTGTCTAAGCCCAATCAGTAGGTAATGGTTGCCCCGCCCACATAAACACTAACACTCAACTTGAATGCGCTGGCATTTTAAAGCGAAATATCCAGGAAGCCCCGGGGAATCCCGAAGAGCGAGCGGTGGAGAGCGCAGACATTGCATCAGACCTTTTCAGCCATCGAGACCGACACAGAGATGACTGGTTTACTTCGCCCTCCTATTAGCAGCAGTAAGTACGACTCTCCATAGCCTTAAAAAATCCACAAAGTTACCGGGCCCGCATATGAACCTTCTTAGGGAGCCTCTGAATAACTCCGTGATATCTCTGGCATGCAGAGCGGTTCACAATCAAGGCGCGGCTTCGCAGGAATGTCTAGACCTTTCAAGAAGTCGCAACGCGGAGTGTGCATCGCTTTGCAAGCCCCGAAGGGCGGGCCTTGAAGGCCACAGCTGCTGCGTTGCAGCTCTTGCAAAGGACTACGGCCATTCACGGCGAGCTGCGCCTAACATCTGCAGCCTTCAAGACCCGCAGAGGCATTACGGAGTTATTCAGAGGCTCCTTAGTTTCTGCGGGTGCGGGAACTATAAAAACGGTGTTGAACTGCTGAAACCCTATTGCCTCGGAGAAGGAAAATTAATCAAGGTTCCAATAGCCAACAAGGCTCTGCTGGCCAGGCAAAAAGCCAGGACACTATCATTTTTAAACGGTGGGTAATACCCGCTATTCGAGCCCCCACCCAAAGCGGCGGGGGATGGCCTTACAAGGCCGAGCGGTAATTAATAAATATAGACTGCACCAGCAGAGGTGGCGTCAATATTGCGCTGGTCACCATTGATCCCGGTGGCATTACTGGACTCACCATAAGCGCCCACCGCCAGGGTAGCGCCATCGGCGCTGAGATTTACAGATATACCAAAAAATGCATGTAAATCTGTATTGCTTGCCTTTACATAAGCCTGCTGCGTCCAGCTGGCCCCCTGCCGGGTAAACACATAAACCGCGCCCGCGCCCTCTAATTGGTTATTGTACTGCTCTCTATTAACCCCCCGACTCTTGCTATGCTCATTGTCGGCGCCTACCGCCAGGGTATTGCCATCGGCACTAAGGCTTACCGACCTGCCGAAGAAATCGCCCGCTTCGGCATTACTGGCCTTGAGATAGGCCTGCTGCATCCAGCCAGCTCCCTGCCGTACAAACAGGTAAACTGCGCCCGAATCTTCCGCTCCAATGCTGCCCTGGATACCACCGACACCTGTAGCACCACTGGCATCACTGGGCATCCCCACCGCCAGAACATTGCCATCAGCATTGAGGCTGACTGAAACACCTCTCTCGTCAACTTCATCGATACTGTTAGCCTTCAGGTAGGTTTCCTGAATCCATGCATCACTCTGGCGGGCAAACAAATATACCGCCCCCCCCTCATAGCGGGTTCCCACCGCCAGGGTGTTGCCATCAGCACTGAGACTGACAGACCAACCAAAGTGCTTACTTGTATCAGCATTAGCGGCGCTCAGGTACGCCTGCCGCTCCCAGCTGTCGTCCCGCCGTGTAAATAAATAAACTGCGCCAGCAGTTTCGGCCTCGCTATCCTCCTGATCCTCCTGATCCTCATTGGCACTAGCTATTTCATAAGGTGCACCCACCGCCAAGGTGTTGCCATCGGCACTGAGACTAACTGACAAACCAAAGGAGTTATTGGTATCGCTATCACCCTCCAAATAGGCTTGTTGCGCCCAGCTATTATCCTGCCGTATAAAAATATACACTGCTGCAGGGCCGTCCCAAGAGGAACTGGCGCCTTGTGGTCGAGTACCGACTGCCAAGCTGGAACCATCGGCGCTGAGACTGACAGAATTACCAAAGCTGCCCGAAACCGGGGGATTACTGGCCTTGAGGTAGGCCTGCTGCACCCAGCGAGCATCCTGTCGCGCAAACATATAAACCGCACCAGAAAGCGGAAACTCATTATTGTCCTGATCGCCATCGACTCCCGAGGCACCACTGCCCTCACCAGGCGCCCCTACTGCCAGGGTGTTAGCATCAGCGCTGAGACTGACAGAGCCTCCAAAGAAATCATATCCATTGGTATTGCTGGCTTTAAAATAACCCACCGCAGAATCCAAAGAATCACTAACCGACAGCGGCTCTGAGTCGGTGCACCGCTCCTGGTCACCCTGCCCACTACATGCCTGAATCAAGTATTGCGCATTGGTCCGCGCATAGAGCGGCACCTCCAGTGCCAAGGTTTCACTCCCCTGCGGAATATCCTCTGCAACCCGGGTAAAACCGGAGAGCCCGTCGGGGTTTTCCAATAGGTGGTAATGGCTGGCGTTCGCAGCATCAGTCCAGGTGAAACGGAACACCTTTATCGGTTCAAAGTCGAGCGCAAAATCCCGCACGGCATTTGATGTGGCCGGCGGATCTTCAGCCGGTGGATCTTCAGCGGGCGGGTCTTCAGCCGGTGGATCTTCAGCCGGTGGGTCTTCAGCCGGTGGGTCTTCAGCCGGTGGGTCTTCAGCCGGTGGGTCTTCAGCCGGTGGGTCTTCGACAGCTGGCGTTTCAGTGGCCGAATCATCGCTACCCGATCCCCCGCCGCTACAGGCCGCCAGGAAAGAAAGAAGTACTGCTATAACAATGGCTTTTAAATATTGGCTGGTCATATTTACCTAACGTATTGTTCTATTATCACCGGAGGAGTATCCAAACTTTTCTTTATGGTCCTTTAATTTTGTTGCACTTTGTAATTGTCAGTGAAATATCAATGCAATACTGCCGGCCTTTACGAAAGAGCCCCTGGCAAAAAAGGTATTTCTATATACAAGTAGCAATATTCTGCAAGTGCGAAGCATCAGCGAAATCAATAACGTACTAATAAACTGTTACCTTGTGAAATTGATAAAAATCAACAAACTGCCAAAAAGACAGATTAACAATATGGTATTTCACATTAATACCAGGCCGCAAAGAAAATTGAGTTTGCTGGAGCCCACTAAAGCTGCGGTAGACAAACGTGTGTCGATCACCTTGCCTTTCTAGGGCCCCTTATCTTCACTAAATACTAGCCGCCTTAAAGATCATCCCGATCATGTTTTTTCAGCACTTTTACACTTTCTATATTATCAATACGGTTACCTTTAGCCGTACCATAAAAAGTAACGCGATCTCCTATGCCTACGCCTTTATTCCTTGCCTGCCCAGAATTTATCAAGTAGTAACTACCTGAGCTTTCATCTTTAATAGAAAAAAAGTACTCCGACTTATCAATATCTATTGTGTCGAAAACTATTTCTTCCTCAACGATTCCGCTAAAGTGCTCCCCTGCATGGGCGATTATTGAAAGTGCCAACCCAATAGTAAAAAGCAGTGTGCGCATAATATTAGACTCCCTATCTTGAACTTTCCGAATCTGTCTAGTCGTTATAAGTTATTGATATCGTTGCAGTATTTTTACTGATATCTTTTGCTTCAAACTTTATTTTAAGCCCATTATTGTAATCAATAAAATCATCTCCAAACTCCTTCAGAGTAGAAACACGCGTATATACTGGCGAGAAATCATTGTTGGGTAAGTAGCTAATGGTTATATGGCCAACATTCCAGAGACTTGAATTCATGATATCGTGTTCGATATGATAACTAATATAATAGTTGTCATTCCCATGGTTGTTGTTCGCGCTGCTAATCTTCACTTGTTGCGGCAATTCTTTTGATAGCTCATTTAATGGAAGCTGTATTGCCTGCAGCTCAACCGTCTGGACCATACCCGCAACCGGCGTTATTGTTTGCGTGTATTCTGGAAACAGGTCATACCAGCCCAGTAAGTCTCGATGGCCGCTGCCAAACACCTGGCTCCAGGTGTTTCCCATTATCTCACCGGTTCCAGAGTAATTTGCGCCAACATCCACTTGGCCGTCATTGTTACGGTCTACACCAGAATGGCCAAATCGCATATTATGGCCTATCTCATGCATAAAAGTGAGCTTGGTTATTTCCGAAGAACCATTTTGCAGCCCCACCATTGTCCAGTTACCGCCATTAGAGGCGGTACCTAAAACCGCAAGTCCAAATATAGACTCAGGAAAAAGGTAAACCAAATGGTCCCATTTATTTAAGTCCAATGGCTCATTGTTTTCATCGACATAAGTAGCTTTAGCCCATGCAGCGGCTTCCTTGCTGAACGTCAATCCTCCATCTGTATACTCACCACCCAAGTGCTCACGCTCATATAGCTCCTTATAACTGAGCGCATCGCCATTAATTTTGTCAGGGACTTGATAAACAATACAGTCTAATGAGCTCTTCTCTTGGCCAGGGTTCCCATAACAATAATTATCCAGGGACTTATCATTTACACGGTGCCGAATAAATTCATATTGACCCAGAGAATTATTTGAAAATATCGTAGATATGGAGTCATCATTATTGAAAAACAAATCAGCCAAATCAGGTATACTGTAGGTTTCCAGTGCCGACTTATCATCAAACTCCATATAAATAAATACGACGCTACGCTCCGTATTTTCTACCGTTTTTATTTCAAACACTACAGGGTGAGAGGCACCATCACTCAGTTTAATATCAACGATATCCTGGACCGACTCGCCGACCTCTAAACTTTGGGAGGCTTCTGTGAGAGAATACTCCCAATATCCGTTACTGAAAATTTCGAGGTCACCATATGCCCCCCGAACTTTTTCTTCTGTAAAATTGGGCGTATTACCATCAACGTCATCTATAGTGAGATTACCAGAAGAAAATTCTACCTTTTCTACATACAGGGTTGCCAGGGGGCTTTTAATGTTCAACGCGTAAGGATCATCAAACCCTAACACACTAATAGAAACAGTAGCTGTATCATCAGTTCCAACTATCCCCACCTGAAAAGAGTCTTTAGCAGTTTGCCCCCCAGCAATGGGGTTAGACAACTCTTCGTCAATAGCATAGATCCAGTGCCCACTCGAATCGACCGAAAACTCTCCATAATCACCTTGGAAAGTACCTGAATCAAATGTCACATCCTTACCATTTACGTCTTTGAGTTCCCCTGTAATCTCCTCTTCCAAATCCTCTTTAATACTGCCTGATCCACCATCTATAGTGTATGAACTTCCACTATCATCTGAACCTGTGCCATCCCCGCCTGAATCGCCTGAACCCGAACCGCCTGAACCCGAACCGCCTGAACCGCCTGAGCCCGAACCACTTGATGAAGCACTGTCTGAGCCTGTGGCCTCTGACCCAGAACTACCACCTCCACCACAAGAGGCCAATAAAACACAAATAATAAATGCTGAAGCAAGCCTAAGATTTTTCACCATGCCTTTCCCTCGATTAAACTATAAGGAGCCCGTGAACAAGTAAGGATACGGCCTAAAAATGTGAACCAGTTTTGTTATTAGCGTACGGAATATGTTTAGCCGTATCCAATACTAGCTATAATTAGAAACTCTATTCATTTCTATAGAGCGTTCTACATCACCTTATAGGCCGCCATTATTTATTCATTTGGCGTCAAGCGCTTTAGGTTTTGATGCGGTTATTTTAGTTTTTGGGCTTTTTTTGATAAAAGCAAGATCCTCTATTCAATTGCTAATGCGGGCCGGTTGACTCCCGCACTAGCAAGCTATCATGGCAAAGCGATATCGGATCGAGATCTTGCAATAGGTTAATTACCCTAACGTAGCAACTTTCTATACACCTCTGGCGCGAGAGCATTAAAATTGAGTTATGTATAAGTTCCAATCCATAAGTCACAGGCAACAATGTGCAGACGCTATGCATTACTGGCTAAATTAACTGTGCCTACTAGCTGGATTTTGAGAAATTAGGGTCGCAATTGCTGTATTTTCTAAGCTCCCTCGCTCACAAAAATCTCCCATGGTATTTAAAACGGGCTCGATAATGGCTTTTCTAGGCGGGACTCTGGCCATACCTATTTTAAGTCGCTCGCGACAGACTGTAGCTTCTATATCTACATAGATACGAGCTTTACATCCTTAAAGGTGACACCTTTAAGGCGTTACGACTCTGTGTAAGCCCAGGCGGGTTCAGAAATTGCACCCCGGGATTAAGAACTCCTGGGAACCAAGCAAATCCCCCCCCCTCAGCCTGCGAACTATTGGACTTAGCTAAGGAGCCTCTGAATAACTCCGTAATGCCTCTGCGGGTCTTGAAGGCTGCAGATGTTAGGCGCAGCTCGCCGTGAATGGCCGTAGCCCTTTGCAAGAGCTGCAACGCAGCAGCTGTGGCCTTCAAGGCCCGCCCTTCGGGGCTTGCAGAGCGATGCACACTCCGCGTTGCGACTTCTTGAAAGGTCTAGACATTCCTGCGAAGCCGCGCCTTGATTGTGAACCGCTCTGCATGCCAGAGATATCACGGAGTTATTCAGAGGCTCCCTAACAAATTTAGACTCAAACCGAAACCACACCTAAGCCCTAAAAAGATCCACTAAAAGGTACAACAAAAATAAAAACTTGGTTATTATAGGTGCTGCGTAATTGCCCTACTAAAACTTTATTGATAGACCTAAACGGCCGCCCCTCAGGAACCAATCGCGCGGAGCGACATATGCCCATAAAAAGCTTAACAGCCACGAAGCCTGGCCCACTAAAACAGGTGGGCCAGGCGCGAAATACCTATCGTGAACATACGAGCAATTTCGCAAAAGCAGTTAGCAAGTGTAAGAAAATTGCTTTTGCCTCCACGCAACTGTTGAGTCCCAAGAAGATAGCTTTCAACCTTCCAAAGAAAATAGTCTTATGTAAGAGTACACTTACGAAATCAAGGATATTATTTTCAAGTGACTTTAAGAAAATAAACAGCACGCTAAAAACTAAGTCACTTGAGAACCCACCCTTAAAAAGTACCACTCCAGACAAAGCTAAAGAGGCTCCTTGCAAAGGAAAGTATCCGCACTTTAATGCGGACTTGAGAGAATCGGATCCATTGACCCCATCAGTTATATCCAAGCCCGATTCTACGTCTCTATATTGGGATGATTTCAGCTCCTATAATTTGCAAGCACCTGATGGATTCCCCCGCACCCAGAGAGTACATTTAACTTGGGATGATTTTTGAACAGTGTCAATCAGGAACCGGGCAATTTTGTACTCCATTCAAGTGAAGTCATGATTAACAACCTGAATGAGGAGACCGTGAGAACTTTCGCCCCCGCCTGCGAACCTTGAAGGTTAACGATATTAGGCCCGGCTCGCAGTCCTTCTTACAAGGAGCAATGCAGCAGATACAATCTACAAGGTGTCATTCGGGGACTTTTTGATCGGTTTACGCCCAGCGTTGCACCACTTAAAAATCCATAGGCTCCTGTAAAGTCTTATCCTGATTATAAACCGCACTGAAAGACAGAGATAACGCAGAATTATTCGGAGACTCCCCGCCCCTGGAACACCCCTCACACCTGGCGATAGCTAAGGTATCCAGGCCTGATGTCCCGCCGCAAAACAAGCCGAAAGTATAGCCCCCGTCTGCCAGCCACGCTGAAGCGGCGGTATCAAGTGCTGATATCACTCGACCCGACTGCTCAATCCCACTGTTCAACTCAAACAATTACACCAAAGCCTTACACCACTAACAAAACCGTTGGCCGGGGAGTGATCAAATAAATGTCCAAAATATAAAAATATCAGTCCAATATCAAAAGATATTCCCATTTAAGGAATGTAGGGTACACATTTTTTCTTCAGGGACAGCTAGCCCGATATTATTTTAGTGGTATCACGGAGTTATTTGCCCCCCCTGGATGGACCTGTCGTGTCACGTTATGTTGTTTAAAGGCGTCAAGCCGCAGTGTACATGAGGGTATGGTTTTAAGTTAATTCGAAGAACCTATGGAGCCTCTGAAAAATTCCGTAATATCTCTACGGGGCTTTCAGAGACGCCTTAGATTTTGCATTTGGAGAGAGCAGGTGTTAATAGCGGCATTAGCAATTAAAGGGTTAAGTAATGGCTGGTAGAGGGTGTGCGCTCAAACTGGCGCGTCAGTTTCAAGGCAGGCTTGCATGGGATTTTGATCAGGGTCTACCTGTGCTGGGCGTAAAAAAGGAGTTTAGCGCCTGTGTATGCTTGAGCGCCCATTGGGTTAAATATCGTTCCGATGGTAAGCATTTACACCATAGGCTGGGCGGTTATTTTGATAAAGGAGAATATATTTCATTCAATGACAATTTTTATAGTTATATTACACATTTAGATGTCCATTCACAGCTAGGGCCCGGCTCTTGGGACCATTATTTGCAACTACTGGGATTGAACAATCTGCATCTTGAGTGGAAAGGCGGGGAACTGGGCACCCTACCAGAGACTATATCAGCGGCAAATAGTTGCTGCGCGATAATCGTCTTTTACTCAAAGAAGGATAAAAGTACTCCCCATACGGCCTCCGCATGGCTCTCCGGTGATGATGGACTGTTTTTCTTCGACCCCAATATTGGTGAACTCCAGTTTGGATCTGGAGATAAATTTTCTACTTTTCTTCACCTGCTGATTAGCACCATATATAACACTGATGCTGAATATGACTCATGGAAAATTTGCTGGGTAAGAAATAGGTAAAAGCGGGTCGCTGGACGCATGCTCGCTAGAAACTCCAGCGAACCCTAGCAATTTAACCGGATTAGTTCGGGCCCGACCTGACAGAACGCCGCCAGGAAAACAAGCGACTACAAGACCAAGCAAGAATCAATCCTGTTGAATCAACGAGAACAATTATAATTGGCCTTGAAGTGTTTCGGTAAAAACCGTCCGGCATTCCTGCTATTGAAGGAGAGGATTATCTGAGGGGCCTAACCACAAACACCACTAACCCTGAAGGTAACAATATTTACAGAACAATTTATATTCCATGATACAGCTCATAAAGAGACTGATTGGGTCGACGATCAATTCTTTTTAGATTATCTGCCACTATCTTGATTACTCCTCGCTGCTTTTGCTGTTTTGGAGTTAGCTTATGTCCAATTTCTTTCTGCTCCTTATCAATAATATCAATGGTCCTCTCAAAAAAATCAAGCTTATGGACATTCTTTTTAGCCCATTGCAACGAATTAATGTGAAGCGTACGCCGTTTATTGTCCGAACTCTCAAACTTCTCTTTAAGGACTTCAATAACTTCACTCCTAAATTCCACTGAATAATCGAAGACATTTGCATCTTCTTTATAATAAAAGCTTGCCAAAAGGGATTTCTTTGCCTCCGACAATTCTCGTTCTATTTTCAACCTTTCTCCCCACGGAATACCATTCAACCTAGCGTTAACCTCTTCAATTTCAACCGCGTCAAACTCTGACTCCACAACGCGTACATCCGGACTATCGCGCTCCACAATTCCGCTCATAATATCCACAAGCTTGTTTTTTAACTCTTGGTACTTTGAGAAAAAAAGTGCTTCTGCCTTTGCGGATCTCTCTTTAACTTCAGCCAAATAGCTTTTATATTGCACTGCCGCCTCCTTCTGCGCCTTATCGTTTTTTAAGGAAGAAGAAACCTCCCCTTCTGCGCCGACACTCTTTGGTGTTATCGCTGATGGAGCTTTAGTCATTGCGAGCGGTTTTTTGCTTACCAAACCCATCCTGGAAAATAGCTTTTCCCTTACCCACCCAAACCTTGTGGACTTTGTTACCCCTCTTGCTGTATGGGCTTCTACTCTGTTAGCGGGAGCGGTTTGCTTACTATTGACTTTTGAAAATGGATAGCTCATTTTTTTCCTTGGCTACAATGCCAATCTAATAGTGATATCTGATTGTTAAATTAAAAATATAGACTTAATAGTATCAATAACCCCAATGCTTGCCTTAAAGGAGCTGGGATCATTTTTCGTTTCTTCCATAGCCCAATACAGCTCATCTAAGCAATACTTGGTGCCTGAGGGCTCCAAATTTTTAGCCGGTTCACCTTCCTTTTCAGGGTTTCAAGGAGATCCATTCTGAATCCTTTTGAGCACTCCTCAAGTGTTATATTTTTTCATGATTGAAGCTTTTAATGAATTCTTCCATTGCCTTCCGCTCCGCAATCACAGTAGGTTGCAGGACAGGCGACATATAAATTGGTGTCGGATTAAAATTAAAAGCCTCCTATTCAGGGGCGGGCTTATTCGGACTTTGCACCTCTACCGCTACTGAATGAACATTCAATCGAGGCTTATCTGATTCTTTATGCTTTGAAAAAATTGCTTGCGCCCCCTCATATTTGTTTTTGCGCTCTGCATCTGTTTTAAACAGCAATTATCGCTTAGAGGCAGAAATCTTACTGGCAAAGGGAATAGATACAGGATTTTTAGCATCCCTTTCTTTACTTTTTTCGGGGAGCTGGCTCACATTAAGAAATTGCTTTTTCAGCTTATCCAGCTTTTCTTATTTTTGCTCTAGCAGATTAAGCCGTGAATTCTGGACCTGACCTCAATTATTATCAGAAGTCGCACCCGTTACCGCCTGTTTTTTTGCCACTTCCGATAGTTAAGGAGCCTCTTTCACTCCACATACAGTACATATTGATTAGAAAGAGTTGTCAGATAGACCTCATTAACAATGAAGACCTATCAGCTATCACACCATGATTATCAATGTGCTTGGGGGATTGCTTGGGGCCGAAGCCAGCACAAGCTATCCCCCTTTGCTAACGCCAAGAATATTGGGTTTTGCCGGGGCTAACGCTAACGTAAATAGGTGAACGCATCTTCTCCAGCCTCACCATTCTCATTAAAGAGATTAACCTCCGCCTCAGAGCTACAATCGGAGTCATAGTCAGATTCAAGCTCAAATTCAGGTTCAGGTTCAGGTTCAGGTTCACGCACTAACTCGAACGCAAACTTTGTTGGAGGCTTCTCGAATTTCGCTTTATACTCCTTAGCAAGCTCTTCCACCTTCTCACTTTTTTCATCCTTCGTGAAATTATGCCAATTCTTTAAAGATTTCTCAGTAGAGGGTGGGTTCTCCGGCAGCCCACTTTCTTTCTCTTTATTTTTGGCAAGAGAAGACACCTCTTCTCTTTTATCGACAGCAGTAACCGATGTAGGATTTTTAGGCTCTATTTCTTTATTTCCCCCCTGAGGCTGCCCCGCATTATTGAGCTGTTTCCCTAACTCAGCCTGCGCTTCACGCCTTCTATCCGCCACTCTATTCTGTGAATGACGAGCCTGGCCTCGATCATTATCGCCGGGCGCACTCGTTACCGCCTGCTTTTTTGTGGCGCTACCAATGGGTAATTCTGGGGGCATTTTTCACTCCATATACAGTTTATTTTTGCTGGAAAGGATGTCAGATAGGCCACTTTAACCTGAAGGGCTTAACATCAACCCTTTGCTCAAACTGAATTCTACCCCTATTCAACTTTCTGGATCTTTCACAAACGGCCCTAAATTTTTAAATTTTGAGCTTAAATGAGTTCCCTGGCACCGATTTTTAGATACAGGCAGTTCTGGTACGCAGTAAGCCAGGCCAGAAAATTTAACTTCCATCTAATTTAAAACTACACTTAATGAGACATCCGACTATGCTGACTCTTTACGCCACACACCAAGTATGTCAGCTATGCTCAATAGCCAGTAGAAATCGACCCAAAGTCCATTACCTTTACATATTGAATGCCTGAAACCACCGAAAGCACGCCCCGTTCAACCAAACTATTTCTTATTATTAAATGTTAGAGGTGGTCGATACTTGGATTTATTATTTACATACATGCCAGCACTTTCACCTCTCTTAAAAACCACTTTGTAACACCCTACCATTAAAGAAACACATCAAGTTAAAAATATATCAACCGCCTTTTTTCTCCACCTGTCCGCTGCAGCCTCATCCCCTTCAAATAAATTTCTAACGAACTTACCTTGAGTCGCCAACCTATTAATAATAAATTCTGACGACCTTGGCAACTTTGCACTATCCCGCTCATGCCACTTCTTATCATTGGAATTAAAAAAATCTGCATAAATTTTTGCAAATTCATCCGTTAATCTAGTGAAACCCAGCTCACGCAACTCCTCAATTTTCTTATTAATCTCATCCGTGAAGCCTCCACCTTTAACAGGAGTCGGCGATCGATCCGATTTACGTGAATCAAATTGTTTAACTGTTGCATCAACTAAATATAATTCATTCGGATTCTTTTTATCCCGGACTATACATATCGCATGCCTAGCGTTATTGCCGGGCAAGGCATCTGCCAATTGATAGACTTTTGCTGACACATCTTGGAACTGCTCATTAAGCTTGTTTGCAATAAGCTCACTAAAAGGTCCACAGCACCCTCGAAGATGCGGACCATTGCCAAAGGACTCTCTTAGAAAGCCTATAGATTTTAACATTTGCGCCCGAGGGTTGCTGGAAGGGGCTACATTAGCTGATCTTATACTATCGGAAGCGGACACAAGTATAGGATTTTTAGGCTCTATTTCTTTATCCCCCCCCTGAGGCTGCCCCGCATTATTGAGCTGTTTCCCTAACTCAGCCTGCGCTTCACGCCTTCTATCCGCCACTCTATTCTGTGAATGACGAGCCTGGCCGCGATCATTATCGCCAGGCGCACTCGTTACAGCCTGCTTTTTTGTGGCGCTACCAATGGGTAATTCTGGGGGCATTTTTCACTCCATATACAGTTCATTTTTACTGGAAAGGATGTCAGATAGGCCACTTTAACCTGAAGGGCTTAACATCAACCCTTTGCTCAAGCTGAATTTTACCCCTATTCAACTTTCTGGATCTTTCACAAACGGCCCTAAATTTTTAAATTTTGAGCTTAAATGAGTTCCCTGGCACCGATTTTTAGGTGCGGGCAGCTCGGACGCTCAGCGAATCAAGGCTGAGGTTGAACCTCTATCTAGTTTAAAAGCTGTGCTTAATGACACGTCCGACTGGAACTAACCACAAAATAGAGATAGCCATCCCCTTCATCACCACAACCAATATTCCGCCCCCCCCTAATAGGGAGCCCACTCTCACTAAAAGAGCCTTTGAGGAGGTATCCGTCGATTGGACAAGATTGACGTCATCTGCCCTTCAAGAGCCTGCTCGTGGGCAGATTCGAAACTGAGATGAACTACGCAAGCGTGGCCTACTTGCGGCTCCCAGCTGTGTTCGACGCAACAGGCTTGAACATAACCAAGCCAAATTCCAACTGTGATCAAAAGCGCTTAAAGCCAAGGTAGTTGAGAAGGGGGTGAGCCTAGTGGAATCGCAGATTCAAGCTTTGGAAAGAATGCAGCGTGACTGCAACCTCAAGTGAAATTGATGCTTAACGCCCCAGCCATCCAAGCTCGCAGGGGACACTTAAGGATCTTGAACGTGTTTATCAACGCGTCGTTTGTCAATACCCATGCAAAGGTTACCCATTGCTATCTGTGCACCACTAAGGCACAAATCACGGCAGTAACTTCTTTGAACAATCGAGTATTGTCGTTTCCCATCATAAATAACCTGCCGGTACTGCATACCCTATCTGGCCAGAGTACTGGATATTGCGGAACGCTGGGGCAGCATAATTATCAGTTGTACTTAAGTATTAATGGAATAAAACATCCACAAGCGAATATACATCCGTTCACGCCGCAAAAAACATTTTAAAAGAACTCTAGCAGCCTTCATTACAACGATAGATCTATGGGTTAATAGAAGAGCTACAAAAGGATTTGGAAAAATAGTTCGTATATTACCATAATGATCGCACTGGACAGGAACAAAGTATTGTGAGCGCACACCGATGACAACCCTTGCAGGGGGTAAAAGTATCAGGAAATAAAACTTCGTAAACTGAATTAGACCTGACAGAACACCTTATAAAAAATCGGTAACTGTCAGATCAAATCTAAACTAATTGAACCTAGGACTCCCTAATCCTTCCCAGGTCATCCCAGCGTACCATAGACCAACAAGGTTCTATTTTTAGTATTTAACAAAACGCTTACATTCGTTGCTGAATTATCCAGATCGATAATGTTAACATTCCTTCCTGTCTTTTCAATTGCTTTAGCTATCGCGGAGGCTCTAACATAATTTCTTTTTGATCCCGGTCTTCTAACAATAAATACCTCACTACCACTTTCTATATTTAAAATATCCGTGCTAAGCCCACCATCTCTAGATACTATAATGCCAAGATAGTGAGCAAGGGTACATTGACCATTCTTATCAAATACAACCACGGGAGTACAAGGAGCAAAAGACGAGGAACAAAGATGACTAACCTGCTCCGGGTTAACCGTTTTATATTTGGAGGTAGGTACACTTTGAGCAGTTATTTGCTTGCCGGCCAAATTGAAGTTAACCAACCCACCTACATTATCTTCAAGCTCTCTTATGCGGCTTTCAAGGATAGGCTTAAAAATCACATTCAAGCCAGTAGCTTGCTTCGTATTACAATCGGCCATAATCTCCGCAATTTCTTTATCAGCAGCATCTGTCGGCGGAATTTTTTCAGACTTATTTCGTGCCTGTATTTGACTGGCAACAGCCTTAAAAGCATTTGGAAAACGCAAACTATAATTATTGTAAGATAATCCATAGCCAATCAACCTAGAAAATTTCAACCTCCTATCTTTTACAACTACCCTCTCGTCTTTATTTCTCTGCAAGGATTCTGAAGGCTTTTTTTGAGAAATTCCTGTAGATATTCTTAAGTTTGTCATAGAGTCAATTCATCTCCCATTTAATCAAGGTTAATTTTTTCTTATACCTTAAAAGATCTTTGCAACTCAACGCCTTAATGAAAATATGCCCCATATTGAAAAAAAACAGCCCAAAGCATAAAAATATGCTGCCGATAATTAACTTGTGAAAGCAAGCTGTAGTGCGTTTCTATAAACTCAAAGATAAAGCTGAGTACCATTAACACCCTTTTTTATTGCTACCCCAAAGCTATAAAGTCAATCTTACCCTAAAAATTGATAGCCGATGCTTTAATAGTCACGTCAAATAGTATTTACTGTTATTTTATTCTTTTTCAAAGAATTTTCTTCCATAGCCCTCCACCCTCTATATACTCTCAAGTTCTTCGCTATAACAAGTACTGTCCATCCAAACATTTCTAAAGCTTTTACCATAAAGTAATTAAGTAAATATCTGAAAATCAGTTACTTCAGCAAAGGTTGCCTCCTATCCCTATATCAGCTTGTACTCGTTGTTTATGCAGGCATACTAAGGATCTGCGTGTTGGTAGATCTGGGTCAGGGCGGCTGTGAGTAATTCCATGATGCATCCAGATTTCAGAGCAGCCCACAATCTATGCACGGCCTTGCAAGAAGACCTAGACCTTTCAATAGGTCGCAATGCGGGGTGTGGATCGCCATGAAAACTCCATAGCGCTAGGCTTAACGGTAACACGTTACAGCTCTTACAATGGTAAGTTTATCCACAGTGAGTGCGGCCTAGCCTCTGTAGCCTTTAAGTGCCGTAGAGGCATCGTGGGATTATTCAGCAACTAGCCCATTACTAAAATCAGTTAGGCACCGAGAGTTTGAATTGTTGAGTAAGAGTTTATTAAGAAGTGCGATTATAACCATACTGAACTCATCGCTCATTAATGATGGAGCTTCTCGACTCCCGGCATTATCCATTTGCCACTCAAAAAGGTATCCGATGGGTTGTAGATACGAAGAGTTAAGCTGAACTCACCTTTTGGGCAGGGCAGCCAATTTGTAATGTCCCCTTTCGGTGCCTTATTGGCGATAAAAATACTCAAGGCCCCATCCGGGCCAACGATCAAGGGGTCTCGACTACTGAGAAGGTAGCGATTTATCGGATTATTCACCAGGTAGCCATCAACATCATAGAGCGTCAGGGACCAAAAGGCATTACCTGGTGGTGTTGAAGGAAATACCAGTCGATAGCTGTTTTCTCCATCGAGAAATTCTCCCCGACTATCCACGTAAGTCGTTGGGTATACTGCTTCATCCGGTTTTAGCGCACCAAGGCCCGCCATGGCAACGCCCGCACGAGTGGCATAATTGGTGCCATACTCACCAATCGTATCCCGCCAGACTCTCCAACCATTTTCATGGTTATCTTGTCGCCTGCTTTCAGTTGCCTCATGAAGACGCTGGTTAGCAATAGTGGATCCCATAGTAAGAGCCACACGCCGCCACCAAGGCAGCCTATCCAGCGAGAAATCATTTTTAGCCAGCAAATCAAAGCGCATTAAATTTTTTAATGCAAGCGGGTCCTTGGGCACGATGGCCTGTTTTCGCAACAAGCTAACAAATTGCTGAAAAAACTCGTCGACAGAAAGCTTGTCGACAAAAGCCTTGGGGTTATCATGCTGATTAATCCGGCTCTCGCTAATTACCGTTGATGGAAACGATTCACCGTCAGGCCAGCGAGACAAGGGGGTAATTGCAAATCCTTCTTGGAGGGTAGCTACATTGGCTACATCCTCATAACTATAGATTTCAATGCGGCCTATCATCCACACCATTGAAGTAGGAGAACGAATAACCTCAAGATCATCCGGTACTGAACCACTCCACTCGGGCCCAACCAATAAATACTCACCCGATTTACCATTATTAGAGGAAGTACCTATGCTACCAAAAACATTGGTCCAAGCATCCATAAATGGCAGTATGTAATAGCGCTCCATCGCTGGCACAGAAATAACCATGGGACCATCAGTAAGATCAAACCATGCAACGCTGTAAAGCGTATCATTATTGGGTCTTACCACATTTCGAAAGGTATGATCAGGAAAACTGCGCATATGGTATAGGTGGTTAGATTCCCTTCCAGATACGAAGTCGACAGCCATACTTTGACGGGTAGCCTCCATCACTACCAAAGGGTAAGCAAACAAGTAGGCGTTAGCTCCTTGTTTTATAATCTTAAAACTATACCAGCCAATGATCGCCCCTAGAAAAACTGCAACCACCAAGACACCAGTAAATTTATTCATAGATTATTATGTACTTGTTATTGAATAAAATTATGCCCCTATAACGCTAGCGATACATATAAGGCAACAAAAAATAGTCACCTGAATTAGGTCGGAATTAGGCTCCAGATTCCTCAGTACTCGATTAATTTTTATTATTTTCTTAGGTGAAGCATTTGTAGCTGCACACCCAATATTGCATCTAAAGGCCACATTTTCGCAACCTTTCAATCCATCAATATACATTATCACAATTACTAACAGGCGCAAGCATCTATCTGCGGAAACTTGCAACCTATAAAGTCCACCAAGATTTAACTCCGCAGACCACAAAACCTATCCCAAAAACGTATAGAATTTACAGTTTCAAGCACCATCTACCTTGATGTCGTATAACGCACTTATTCGCAAACCTATATTCCAGCAGAGTATCTATAACTCCCACCCCAAACATAAAAAAGCAAAGAAATAATCCTACCCAACAAATAAACACACAAAATAATTACCAAAATACAAAGTTGCTCGTCCATACGGTTAATTCAGAAATATTATTTATACCAACCAACCTAAACGCTTCAAGAAAACATCTTCCGGCGAAACAATAGCTTTAATTATGAGTTGTATGAAGCTGTATGTAACCATTGTTCTCCTGGGTTACTTCTGCGCACAATCTCTCACAGTGCACCCATCTTAAAGTGGATTCTCCTGATGACGAGCTAACCGGAAGCAAATGATAACTTTTGAGCAGAGCCACTGGTTGTGAGACGCCAATTACAAATGTGGGAATTCTAGAGACAATATTCAATCGCTTTTACGATTTGAAAGGGACACACCAATACTACGGATAATCAAACGTCAATTTAAACATACAGACTTATAGCTATGGCGTACGGATCTTATAACCAATTACATTTCACACAAATTTACAAAGTAAAATATAGACTGACACCCTCAGAAACAACGTAAATACGCAACTAAATAGCAGCCGATACCAGCCAGTTAGCGGCTGGCATCTTTCACATAGCTTATTTGTCATTACAAAAATCTTTACATAACGTCATCCAACATACCTTTTTACGTAAGCATCAACTGCCCAGTAGCCCGTGTATTGACTCCCCCCAGACATATAAGCAGTCCGATAATAGCTTTCAAAAAAGCGGAAGAAATCATCTCTGGTTGAAAAACGATACTCACCGTAATTGGGATCAAAAAATAGTGCTCCCACCTCCGTACGCCACGGGACATTGGGGTTAGACAGCCAAGCGGCCACACTGTGCGCCGCTCCCATCGAAAACATCCCCATTTTAATGCGCCCTCCGAAAGTTATCATTGCATATGCATCATATAAATTGCGTAGCTGCAATGATAAAGCAATATTATTTGGGGGCTCCCGTCTTAGTGCAGGCCGGGGCTGTCCCGGTATAATCTCAACCCTATTAGCAGCCATTCTATCTACAGAGGAATCACTCCAAGCCAACTTGTATTCAAGGCCGTGCCATATCAACCATTCCTTAATTTCTTCAGATTGACGACCGGTCGCTCTCCAGGCCTTAAACTGTTTTGCTACTTTCATTAGATGAGTTATATTTAAGGACTGGTACCTTATATATGTAAACGGTCCAAGCTTTACTCGCTTCGGATACAACCCCAATTGAGCAGGTAAGCTTGTTTCATCCAGGGCATTCGTCTTAACCCAGTTCGCCGATAGGCCTTCACAAATTCCCTTTGGACTATGGATTGCATACCATGGGTAAACACGCAATCGTGTTGTAGTCTGTGTAAACGCCCAAGTTTTTACTCCACCGTACATCCTCGCAATTCGATCAATGTGCATAAATTCAAATCCTTTTTTCAAGCATTAATTTATTTACATCTACGAAAATCTGAAGCTTTCAGGTATCACACACCATCTACTATTAGCCACCTTTTCCACGAGAACCGTATATATCAACTGCGACCTATTGGATCCCAGCCCTTGAGGATTTTATGCTAAGGATTTCCGCCTGCATGACATCTAGGGTGTTTGATTGGCTAGATTGCTCAACTACAGGTTAGCCCTCCCTAGTAGATATAGTACTAATTACCCTTTAACCTCCTTTTAATATCGACATTAAATATATTGCTACCATTAATACCTACGCAGGTATCAAGTACAACCTTCCATAGCTTACTGACGATTGTATGGTTACCTACAGAGACTATTTTATAATCAAGGTACCTCCATGGGACTCAAACAGGTCTAAATCCACGGGATATAGAGGTACCTTTTTTAAATTA
Source organism: Microbulbifer maximicatervae (SeqCode) (assembly GCF_052466985.1). Lineage (NCBI taxonomy): Bacteria > Pseudomonadati > Pseudomonadota > Gammaproteobacteria > Cellvibrionales > Microbulbiferaceae > Microbulbifer > Microbulbifer maximicatervae (SeqCode). Next base: position 717,768 of record NZ_CP174298.1, on the reverse strand, counting down.
AAAGCCGGCATTTTGGTTCAAAGTTGCAAGTCCACTTACTAGGCCATTAGCAATCCCCCAAAATTAGTTCCTTCTCAATATTTTTAGAGTTAAACGAAATATATCACCTACAAGAACTACTTTTCCAAACTCTATCAATAAGGCAGGAGTCATAACCAAACTTGGGCCTGTAGTATCGAGTAAGCAATATATTAAAAAATATGAAAAAATGCTCTCGGTCCTGAAACCAAAATTCACCAAAATTTGGATCAAAGAAAAGTGCATCTTGCTGCAGCTGATTAAATGTCGGAGCCCCTACCCATGCGGCCATTGAGTGTGCATCGGCGACTCTTTCATTTGCTCGCCTCATACTCGAATAACTTAATAGGATCGATGCATATGCACCATTGATTTTCGCCAGTTCTAGTCGTGCATAACCAAACTCTTTGCCTTTATTTTTCCCCCAAGACAATACCTTCAGCCCATTTAGACTTAGCCACCTTTGGTAATACTTTTCCCAGTCACCTGACTTACTCCATTCATCTTGCCTACTCTTTATTCGTAAATATGCATGAACATTGAATGGAATATGCGCTCCACTCCAACCTTTGACACCGCCAAGGGTATTAACCAAATGGTCGTCATCAGCATGATGCTTGATCCAATCGGCAGAAAAGGACTGGGACATACTATTAAAACCAAGCCAAGACCCGACACTCGTTCCAGACCCTGCTTGGTTTAAATCCCAAGTACACACTCCGTTAAGCTGTCTAGCCAAATCATAAACACTATTAAACATATTTTACTACTACTCAAATAATTTGTTGTTAGTGCAATAAACGCACACAGTTCTTACGCAGGCATATCATTTACGCTCTTTTCCCTTCAAATTGACTCTTGCTGAAATCTCAAGTGCAGCGTGTTAGAAGTGATAAGCTTACGGGCAAAAATTAGGCAGAACTTTAGATAATGGGTGGGAATTTTTAGATTTTGGCCATAATTTAATAACAGCCAAATACAGGGAGCATCTAGAAGAAAGGGAAAGCTAAGGGGAGAAGTAACCATGTTCTAGATAGCGAAAACAGGCGACATCCACCGCGCCGCCTGCTTCTGCAATCTATCAATTCTTAGTCATGCATTGGGTTGCGAAGAATTGGGCAAACCGCGTCTTCATTCTTAGCCATATATTGCTGGTGGTACTCCTCGGCGTAGTAGAACGGTTGAGCCATGCTAATTTCGGTGGTGATTGACCCACGATCTTTGGCGTCCAACGCTTCCTGCACAGCCGCCCTGCTCGCTTCCGCCTCCTGTTTCTGGCCTTCGTTCAGACAGAAAACACAGGAACGGTACTGGGAGCCGATATCATTACCCTGGCGCATACCCTGGGTTGGGTCATGGTGATCCCAAAAGATCCGCAGGAGCTCTGCGTAGCTCACCTTTTTGGGATCAAAGATCACTTTCACCACCTCTGCGTGCCCGGTACGGCCGGTGCAGACTTCATCGTAGTTCGGGTTTTCAGTGGCGCCATCGGTGTAGCCAACGGCAGTGGCAAACACACCATCCGTATCCCAGAACACATGCTCTGCGCCCCAGAAGCACCCCATACCAAAAATGGCGACTTCCAGGTGCTCGGGGAATGGCTCTTTAATGGTGTTGCCATTTACAAAGTGGGTGCCACTGATCTCCATCGGCTGGGGCCGGCCGGGCAGCACCTGGTCCGCATCGGGTATCTGAAATTTGTCGTATTGCATACTGTTTTCTCAAGTGCAGGTATTTTCTTTTGTCAGGATAGCTCTAAGGCGCTTATCCTCCCAGATCTAGGGAGCCTCTGAATAATTCCGTGGTGCCTCTGGCTTTCAGAGTGTGAATCGCTCTGAAAGCCCCGTAGGGCGGGTCTTGAAGGCCACAGCTGCTACCTTGCAGCTCTTGGCCATTCGCTGGCTAGCTGTGCATAAGCTCTGCAGCCTTCAAGACCCGCAGAGACCTTACGGAATTATTCAGAGACTCCCTTACTATATTAATCCGCGAATCAAGTAGTTAAGAGGACTCTATGATACGCAGAACAAACATTGGCAGATCAACACTATAAGGAGTCGTCATTGGCGCGCTTAATCTTACTGATTTTAATCGCCATCGGTGCCTGGTATCTCTGGCAAAAAATCAAATCTAGCTCACCGCAGGAGCGGCGCAAGCAGATTTTTATGGCCTGTATCGCCGGCGTCGCCGCAATAGTGGTTGTGCTGGCTATCACCGGGCGCCTGCATTGGGTAGGAGCAGCGCTCGTGCTCATTCTTCCTGTGTTGGGCCGTTTACTCAGTCAGCTCTCCCGTTATTTACCTTGGTTGATGCCACTGTTTGAAAAGTATTCAAACAGGCGCCCAAATCCAGGGGCCACTCAACATCCTCCGCCACACAACACCGAGGGCCCGCCACTCTCGGAACACGAAGCGCGCCGAATCCTTGGCGTTGACGCCGATGCTGGCAGAGATGAAATCATTAGTGCACACCGTAAATTGATCCAAAAACTCCACCCAGATCGCGGCGGCAACGATTACCTGGCATCGCGTATCAACGCCGCTAAGGAGTTACTACTGAGCATTCTTGGTTAAACCTTACAAAGTAAGTGGATATACCTGGCCAACTGCCGATAGGGGTCCACCTGGGAGTATTCAAGCTCCTTTTCCACAATGGCCGACGCGGGCAACTTTTCCCGGATTGATGGCGTCATAAAGTCGTGGAAGCAGCGGATACCGCTGTGACAAACCACGGAAAAGCCCGCTTCGGTCAACCAGTCTTCCACCCATTCCGGCAGAAGTGGATTCTGTGGAGTGAGGCTGCCAGGGTGGCCACCCCAGTTATCCCCTTCAATATTGCGGTCCAGCTGGCGAAAGCTGCCCCGTTGTAATAGGCGGAACTCAAGGGCACGCCGATTGTAGAAAGTGAGCGAAAGATACCCACCAGGCTTTAACAGGCTGCGCAGCTGCTGCAATGCTTGTTGCGGCTGCTCCAACCATTCCAGCACAGCGTGGCAAATTACCAGGTCGGCGTCCTTTAGAGCTTCTACCTGCGGCAATTCTTGCAGGGGTTTATGCAGCAAGGTCATTTGCTTTTGCAGATGGCGCTGGCGAACTTCCGCATCCGCGAGTTCAAGCATCTGCGCGGAGATATCGGCTAGGAAAACCTCGTGCCCCGCTTCAGCCAGATCCATCGCAAAATGGCCCTGGCCACCCCCAGCGTCAACGATTCTTAGAGTGCGCTGCTCGCTCCCCAGCAGCGGCGCCAGATCCCGGTTGAGCACTGCCAGACGGATATCCCCTTTAAGGCCACCGTAGATACGGTTGCGAAAACGGTGAGCGAGATCGTCAAAGTTTCGATCTTTACGCAGGCTGTCACCCATCGAAGCCCTCACCTTGCAAAGCCTCATTGCATCGGCGGCGGTTCTCGACGAATTTGCGCTGTAGCGCCTCTTCCATATCAACCCCCAGTACAGCGGCCAGTTTGCTCAAGTACATCTGAACATCCGCCAGTTCAGCGGCAACTTGATCGGCCTTGTCGCCTGCCATTAGATTATGGATATCTTTATCGCTGCACCATTGAAAGTGTCGCCCTAACTCTGCAACTTCCACAGATAGCGCCATGGCCAGGTTTTTTGGGGTATGCAGTGACTGCCAGCCGCGCATTTCAGAGACTTCATCAAAAGCCGCCAGGATTTCACGGTCTTTCATCGAATTTTTTCCTCTGCTGGCGCTCCAGCCCGCCCTCCCGGGCCGCCAAAATTGAATTCAGTGCGCGGGACAAAAACTCACGCCTGTATAAAACACAGACAACAAACAGATAGCCGGCAACAAACAGGATTGGGTGGATAAACCAGCCCAGCACTGACATTGAGAAATAATAAGAGCGCAGACCGTAGTTGTAACTGTGGCCCGCATGGTCAATCACCTTGGCTGTACTGATGGCAAACCGGCGTCGCTCTTCCTCAGATAGATCACCGGTTTCCGGCGGCGGTGCTGCACCAATGAGTACATTGGCGAAGGAGTACTGGCGCAGTGACCAGGTAAAATTGAAAAAGGCGAAGATAAAAATCAGGATCAACAACATCACCTTGAGCTCAAACTGCTCAACGGTGGTGGGCTCCGCAAAAGGCAAACTGGTAAGCACTTCGATGGCGGCCTTGTTCGCCGTCAAAGCCGTCACTAAACCCGCCAGAATAAGAATACTGGTGGAGGCAAAAAAACCAATGACCCGCTCCAGGTTACTGAGAATAGCGGTATCCGCCATGCGCATATCCCTATCGAGCATACGCATCATCCATTCAACGCGGTACCACTGAAGCGATGAAGTAAGGCACCAGGTTTCTTTGGCTTTTTTTCGCGCAAAAACGGTGTAACCCACCCATGTGATAAAAAAGCCAATGACACTGGCAATATCCAACCAGGACAACCTCTAATATCTCCGTGTTCGTCTACATTTATGCCGTAGCTTCGGCAAGCGAAGTCTTCGCCCTACTGGCATCCTTGTCAACACTGTCTTTCCAATGTGTGCAAGCGGTAGAATAGCGCCCTTTCGCCGGCAGCAGTGGCCGGCCAGAAAATTCATATAACTCCAGGGAGCTGTCTTTTGAGCAACTCACATCCTGCATTTGAACTGGTTACCAGCGCAGATATTGATTCTCTCGGCGTGCGCGTCGAGGAATACCGACACATTACGACCGGTGCCCAGCACCTGCACATCGCCGCAGACAACTCGGAAAATGTTTTCCTTGTCGCCCTGCGCACTGTGCCCGAAGACTCCACCGGTGTCGCCCATATTCTTGAACACACCGCCCTGTGCGGCAGTGACAAGTACCCGGTGCGCGATCCTTTCTTTATGATGATCCGGCGCTCACTCAATACCTTTATGAACGCCTTCACCAGTTCAGATTGGACCGCCTACCCGTTTGCCAGCCAGAATCGAAAGGATTTTGACAACCTTCTCGACGTCTATCTGGATGCGGTATTTTTTGCGCGCCTGGACCCGCTGGACTTTGCCCAGGAAGGCCACCGCCTGGAATTTGCCGAAGCGGATAATGCGAGCAGCGAGCTCGTCTACAAAGGTGTCGTGTTCAATGAGATGAAAGGCGCCATGAGCTCCGTCACCTCGCAGCTGTGGCACACCCTGAGCAAATATCTGTTCCCCACCACCACCTATCACTACAACTCCGGTGGCGAACCTACTGATATTCCAAAGCTGAGTTACGAGCAGCTGGTTGCCTTCTACCGCAGCCACTACCATCCCAGCAACGCCACCTTTATGACTTTCGGTGATATTCCCGCAGCGGAACACCAGGCCGCGTTTGAAGAAAAAGCGCTGCACAAGTTCGAGAAACTCGACAAGACCATCTCGGTTGGGCGCGAAGACCGCTACCAGGCGCCGCTGAAAGTCGAAGAGCACTACCCGTTAAATGGCGAGCCTCTGAAGGCCAAGACCCATATTGTATTGAGCTGGCTGCTGGGTGATGTTACCGATCTTGAAGAAGCCCTGACCGCACACCTGCTTGCCGGTGTGCTGCTGGATAACAGCGCTTCACCTTTGATGAAGCTGCTGGAAACCACCGACCTGGGTACTTCCCCCTCCCCGCTGGTTGGCCTGGACGATTCCCAACGCGAACTGGTGTTTGTCTGCGGTATTGAAGGCAGCGAACGCGAAAGTGCCGACGAGCTTGAGCAACAGGTTCTCGACGTGCTGAGGGACGTCGCGGAAAACGGCATCCCCTACGAACAGGTAGAAGCCAGTTTGCACCAGCTGGAATTACAACAGCGGGAAATTGGCGGCGACGGCTACCCCTTCGGCCTGCAATTGATTCTCACCGCATTGACCGGCGCCACTCACCGTGGCGATGCCATCGGCCTACTGAATATCGATGCCACCCTGGAGCGTCTGCGCGAGCAGATCAAAGATCCGAAGTTTATCGCCAATAAAGCCCGTGAACTTCTGCTGGAGAACCAGCACCGCGTACGTATGGTACTGAGCCCCGATGAGCAGCTGGCTGCGCGCCGCGAGCAGGCGGAGAAAGACCAGCTGGCGGAAATCAAAGCCGCTCTCAGCGACAAAGAAAAAGCACAGATTGTCGAAACCGCCAAAGCCCTGACCGATCGACAAAACCGCGAGGACGACGCTTCTATCCTGCCCAAGGTCGGCGTGGAAGATATTCCCGCAGAGCTTCCGGATGTCGAAGGCGAAGCAATAGAGTTGGGCCCACAGAAGTTGACCCGCTATAGCGCGGGCACCAACGGCCTGGTTTACCAACAAATGGTCTGCGCGCTACCGGAATTCACCGAAACCGAAAAACAACTGCTGCCCTACTACTGCCAGGTACTGAGCGAAGTTGGCCTGGGTGAAAAAGACTACCTGGAAGTCCAGCAGTGGCAGACCAGCGTGGTTGGCGCCCTGCACGGTTTCACCAGCAGCCGCACTGCCATCGACAACCTGGATCACTTGTCCGGCCACTTTATCCTGTCCGGTAAAGCGCTGGCTCGCAATCAGGGCGGCCTGACTGAACTGATGCAAGCCACTATGGAGCAGGTGCGTTTTGACGAGCACGCCCGCATCAAGGAATTGCTACTGCAAACTCTCGCCCGCCGCGAACAAGGTGTTGTCGGCAACGGCCACGCCCTCGCCATGGCTGCCGCCAGTGCCGGCTACAACCGCGCCGCCTGGGAGAGCCATGCCAGCGGTGGTCTGCTGGGATTGCGCAACCTGCGAGTCCTGGTTGCCGGACTGGAAAAAGAGGAAGGCCTGCAAGACCTTTCCACCCAATTCCAGGCTATCCACCAGAAAATCCTCGCAGCACCGCGCCAGTTCCTGCTGGTGGGTGAAGAAGAGAAAATTGGCGATTTCAGCCAGACACTGATGCCACTGACCTCGACTTCCAGCATCGCCGCAGCCAACCCCGCTGCACCTTTCGAACGCAAACAAATCGAGGAACTCTGGGTTGCCAACAGCCAGGTGAACTTCTGTGCCAAGGCCTACGCTACTGTGCCTATGTCCCACCCGGATGCGGCCCCGCTGTCGGTTTTGAGCGGCTTCCTGCGCAACGGCTTCCTGCATCGCACCATCCGCGAACAGGGCGGCGCCTACGGTGGCGGAGCCGGCCACGACAGCAATATCGGCGTATTCCGCTTCTACTCCTACCGCGATCCGCGTATGGGTGAAACCCTGGAGGACTTCGACGCATCCCTGAAGTGGTTGGCCGAAGAGAAGCACAAGGAAGAACAGGTTGAGGAAGCGATCCTCGGCGTCGTCGGCGGTCTGGATAAACCCGGCTCCCCCGCTGGTGAAGCCAAGAAGAACTTCCACTCGGGCCTTTACGGCCGCACCCACGAGACGCGTCAGCAATTCCGCAAACAGGTTACGGAAGTTACCCTGGAAGACCTGCAACGCGTCGGTGCCACCTATCTGGACCCGAGCAAGGCCAGTACAGCCATTGTTACCGGTCCCCAAGGTAGCGAAGCGGCAGCCAAACTCAACCTGAAGGAAGAGAAGCTCTAACAGGAGCTCGACGATTCCCCGGCAATTTGTCCGGGGAAGCTCTGCGGCGCCGGCCAAAAACCGGCGCCGATCTATCGCCGTTATCCTCTAGCGAAGTTCCAATGAGTAAACACGACAATATTTATGCAAACCCACTGGGCCAGGTAGCCGGCTTCGAGTTCGATCGCCAGGTGGTGCAAGTTTTTCCCGATATGATCAAGCGCTCAGTGCCCGGCTACACCACGATCGTAGCCATGATCGGCACCCTGGCAGAGCGCTACGCCCAAGCTGGAAGCCGCTGCTATGACCTGGGCAGCTCCCTTTGTGCGGCAACCCTGGCCATGCGCCATCGCATTCCCGCCGCCGACTGTGAAATCGTCGCCGTAGACAATTCGCAAGCCATGGTTGATCAGGCACGTACGGTACTCGAAGCCGATAGCGGCGAGGTTCCCGTTCAACTTATCTGCGACAACCTGCAAAACGTAGCTATCGAAAATGCCTCGGTGGTAGTGCTCAACTTCACCCTGCAATTTATTCCGGTGGAAGAGCGCGAAGAAATCCTGCAGAAAATCCACGATGGTTTGCGCCCCGGCGGCATTCTGATTATTTCCGAGAAAGTGGACTTCGCCGATAAAGCCCACAACGAGTTAATGATCGAACTGCATCACTCCTTTAAAGCCGCCAACGGTTACAGCGCGCTGGAAATCGCACAGAAGCGCTCAGCCCTGGAGAATGTATTAATTCCGGAAACCCTGGATACCCACCGCACACGACTGAAAAATGTCGGCTTTACCAGTGTCGATGTCTGGTTCCAGTGTTTTAATTTTGCCTCTTTAATCGCCATCAAAGGCGCGCCGGAAAAGTAAGTACCCCGTGATCGACTACACCCAACTCTATCAAGGCCTGCAACACGTTCCCGCCCTGCGTACCTGGCTGGCCCAGCTGCCAACACAGGTTGCTGAAAACCTGAGCCCTCATCGCTGGGGCGACCTGCCCGATTGGCGCGCAGCGGTGGAAGCCCTACCGGAAATCACGCCCTCCGCAATCGAACTCAACCGCAAGGTCAGCGCGGGCACTGCCGCCGATGCCAGCCCGGAACAACTCGAAGCCATGGAGCGGGAACTGCGCAAATTACACCCCTGGCGCAAAGGCCCTTGGGAGTTATTTGGACTAAATATTGATACTGAGTGGCGCTCCGATTGGAAATGGGATCGGGTACTTCCGCACTTGGCACCACTGAAAAATCGACTGGTGCTCGATGTGGGCTGTGGCAATGGGTACCACTGCTGGCGATCCTACGGTGCCGGCGCGCGCCGGGTCATCGGTATTGATCCTTCCGCCAAATTTGTCGCGCAATTTTACGCGCTGAAAAAATATCTGGGCCAGGAAGCGCCGGTAGATTTGTTGCCCCTGGGTATTGAAGCGCTCCCGGCAAACTTGCGTGCTTTCGATACCACTTTTTCCATGGGGGTACTCTATCACCGCCGTTCACCCATGGATCACCTGCGCGAATTGCGCGAGACCCTCCGCCCCGGCGGCCAGCTTGTACTGGAGACATTGGTTATAGACGGCGGACTCGGCGATTGCCTGGTACCCGAAGACCGCTATGCAAAGATGCGCAATGTGTGGTTTTTCCCCAGCTGTGCCACCCTGGAGAGCTGGCTGCGCAAGTGCGGTTTCCGCAACCCCAGGACGGTGGACTTGAACACCACCAGCCTGGAAGAACAGCGGCGCACCGACTGGATGCACTTCGAATCCCTGGCAGATTTTCTCGACCCGGAATCGCCAGACAAAACCGTGGAAGGTCACCCCGCGCCCAAGAGAGCGGTTTTGGTCGCGGAAGCGCCGTAGCTTGTCTATACGCTTAAGGTCTGGGAACTCATAAATTCCGCAAAATTTGCTGCTAATAGAATTTTGTACGGAATGGGGAGCACCATCTTGATTGTTGCGACTCATAAGGCAAAGTGCGCCCCTAAATAGTGCAACTATATCCTTTAGGGAGGGCTGCCGCAGGATGCAGCCCGGCGCAGAGAATATTTATGAGTATTAGCGTTTTTGAGCTTTTCAAAATTGGGGTTGGCCCTTCCAGCTCCCACACGGTGGGCCCTATGGTCGCTGCCCGCCAATTCGTGCAGGATTTGCAAGACCGGGACCAACTGCCCCGCACAGACCGCGTACAAGTCCATTTATACGGCTCACTGGCCCTGACCGGGGTTGGTCACGGCACCGATATGGCAGTTCTGATGGGGCTATTGGGTCAATCTCCAGACACCATTGATGTCGACTCAATCGACAAGAAAATGGCGCAAATCCAGAGCGAGCGCCGCCTGCTATTAAACGGTGACCAGGATATCGAGTTTATTCGCGAGCGCGATCTGGTTTTCCATATGGAGGAATTTCTTCCCCAGCACTCCAACGGTATGACCTGCCAGGCATACTCTGGCGAAGAGCTACTGTTCGAGCGCAGCTATTTCTCCATCGGCGGCGGCTTTGTGCTCTCCGAAGAAGATTTCGCTCACAAAGAGGAAATCGCCACCCTTCTGCCCTATGACTTTAGCAATGCAGAACAGTTGATGAAGATCTGTGATCATCACGGTTGGACTATTGCCGAGCTGGCCATGGAAAACGAAAAAGCCTTCCGCAGCGAGCAGGAAGTCAAAGACCGTTTGTGGAATATCTGGAAAGTAATGGATGCCTCTATTGAGCGAGGCTGCCACCAGAATGGCATCTTGCCCGGTGGCCTCAATGTTCGCCGCCGCGCTGCTGAACTCTACCGAGAGTTGAGCAAACAGAGTCCGGAAGAGCGCAACCACGGCCTCGCCATTCTCGACTGGGTTAGTCTTTTTGCCCTCGCCGTCAATGAGGAAAATGCCGCGCGCGGGCGCATCGTCACCGCGCCCACCAACGGTGCCGCCGGTGTGATTCCCGCCGTTATCGCCTACTACGTGGAATTTGTACACGACAGCAAAATTCACGGTGAATTGAAAGACCAGGTAGTGAAATTCCTGCTCACCGCCGGCGCTATCGGTATGCTGTTTAAAAAGAATGCCTCTATTTCTGCCGCTGAGGTGGGCTGCCAGGGAGAAATCGGCGTAGCCTGCTCCATGGCTTCCGCCGGCTTGGCCGCCGTAGAGGGCGGCACCAACCAGCAGATTGAAAACGCTGCTGAAATTGGTATGGAACACAACCTCGGCCTTACCTGCGATCCAATCGGCGGGTTGGTGCAGGTCCCCTGTATCGAGCGCAACACCATGGGTGCAGTAAAAGCCATTAACGGCGCACGTCTGGCCCTGCGCGGTGATGGCGCTCATATCGTACCGCTGGACAGCGTTATCGAGACGATGCGTCAAACCGGTATCGATATGCAGAGCAAATACAAAGAGACCTCTCTCGGCGGGCTCGCAGTAAACGCTGTGAACTGCTGATATTTTTCGGCAGGAGCACAAATCTGCTCCTGCCGCTTACTTAGCCCGGAAGATACCAAATTCTTTTTGTGGCATATCTCCAACGAACCCCCACCGGTCTTTAAAAATCACTGGTTAAATATCAACGAGCGATGAGCTCCAACACCCGCCATGGTGCCGGATGCAATCGCAAAGGTTCCGCTTTGCATCGGGTTGGATAAATCCCCAGCAGCAAAAACTCCCTTTACAGAAGTCTCTTTAAAGCCATCCACCTTCACAATCCGCCCGGTAAAAGACTCCTCCAGCTCCAACCCCAATTTATCGATAAACGGAGAGGTCAACTCCGCTTTGGGGCTCACGTAGAGACCCTCCAGTGGCAACTTGCGGCCATCCGCTAAAACAACTTCACTTAAACTATCCCCCTCTCCCTCCAACTGCGTAATCGGGGCTTCTTCCAGCATTACTCCCCGAGCCAGCAGATGATCGAGCACTTCCCCCTGCGGATTGAACTGGCCCTGGGTAAACAGGGTAGTTGCCCCCCAATCGGGAATCATCGCCGCCTGGTGGAAAGACAGCTCGCTGGTAGCCAGCACACCTAAAGGGCGATCACTCAGCTCATAACCGTGGCAATAGGGACAGTGAATCACACTCCTACCCCAGCGCTCTTTCACACCAGGGATATCCGGTAGCTGATCCGTAATACCGGTTGCCAGAATTAGCCTCTTCGCTTTAAAAGTGGCATCTCCCTGTGCAGCAACAACAAACCCCTCTTCATGAACATCCACACTATCCGCAGTGCCTTCAACCACCTGGAAACTCGAGTAAGCCTGTAGCTGGGAAAGCGCCGTGCTACGAATTTCCTCGGGCGTCTTACCATCCAGGCAAAACACTCCATGGGACGCTTTTGCAAAGCGGTTTCTAGGTCTTTTAGCATCCAGTACAACGACCTTACGCCTGCCGCGAACCAGCTGCATCGCCGCAGACAGACCGGCAAAACCTCCACCGATAATCAATACATCCGTATCCATAGCCACCCCTCCGATATCATGTAACTTTTATTGTTACATAAAAATTCAAAACCGTACAACACACGTAACAGCAAAAGTTTCGTGATAAACTGCAGGGTCGGAAACTTAGGTGAATTATGCGCAAAGACAGCCGATTATCCCGGGCACTTCATGTCCTTATCCATTTGAATATGACCGACAAGCCGGTTACCTCAGACAAGATGGCGGCTATGCTCCTCACCAATCCTGTGGTGGCTCGCAGAACTATGGCGCTATTGCGGGATCAGGGGTACGTGCGCTCCAGTAAAGGGCACAATGGGGGCTGGTCACTCGCGAAGCCCTTGGATGAAATTACACTTCTGGATATCCATAAAGCGCTGGGAGACAGCTCAGTTTTTACCATTGGCCTCACAGACGAACACACTAACTGCATCATTGAGCACGCAGTAAATGCCGCCCTAAAGGATGCAATGGATGAGGCGGAGAGTATTTTAATCGCGCGATTTGGAGAGATCACCCTGGATCAGCTCGGTGGAGAATTTACACACATAGAGACTTCGGAATAATTCGCCGCCTCCTAGGGAGCTCCAAATTTCGATTCTGTGCTTCCCTAATATCCAGGTCCATTTTGCGATTACCAGGTACACCCTATGCTTTAGCTTGGTACTCAGGGTGTATTCTCGCCATCAACAAAACGTCTATATAACGACCCGCCTTAAACCTGCCAAGCCGCTTGGCTCCCTCCACCTGAAAACCCGAGCCCTCATAAAGTGCTATTGCGGTACCATTATCAACATGAACTTCCAGCTCCAATCGTATTAGATTGAGCCAATTATCCGCCTGATTAAGCGCCTCTTTCATTAACATCCGGCCAACTCCCCGACCGTGAAATTCAGGATGTACCGCAATTGCCAGCACAGCACTATGTCTATCCCGGATTTTATTGGTTAAGAACAGAGTGACATACCCAACGACCTTAGTATCCAACTCAGCGACCAAGGTATAATTATTCGGATCAGAAAAAAGAATAGCGACTTTATCAGAACTTAGGAAAAGTAGTTGAGAGGTATTTTCATTTACTGAGGCAAAACTATGAATCTCGAACAAATCCTTATTATCGGATTCTTCTAGGTGTCTGATTTTTGTATTCAACGGAACTCCTTAAGGGATATCGAAAACAATAGAAAGTATTTCTATTCTTCTCTTTACTCCATATACACCAGATACTAATTTATAACGCGAACTGATCAATCAACCCGAGTTAGCCGAGCATCATCCACTGTCATCTGCCAAATCCCATCCTCTTCATAAGGGGGATTGGAAACATGAAAATCTGCAGTCAAAAATAAAAATCCAACACTGAAATCATCTCCGTTGAACTCTTTTATCGGCCCCTCTATAGAAGTTGTAACGTTCCCTTCAACCCGTTCATACAAGACCCGGCCATCAGTTTTTATGATCAAACTTATTTGGCTACCAATCCAAGTGCCAGCGTAATCTAACTTGTCTTCAGGAAGTGGTTTTGCACAACCGGCCAACATCAATAAAATAAAAACCCAAAAGGTATTACGCACTATCAATCCTCTTAACCCTTTAATATTTCGAGAATAACACCCTACCGTATCCCTGCAAAATCCCAGATAACAGGCACGTAATACAGAGGCAACTCTTTAAACTGGAATACAACTGAAGGGAACACTCATCCCACAACTAAATAGTACGTAGTAATGAATTCAATATTTGAAAGAACCGCGACAACCCATGTGTATTGCCACTTCTGCTCAAGGCAGCACCTTCTATATAACTAGACTAATCTAATGTCTAAGGTACTCAAAAAAAAGGGGGGGGTATGACCAATTACAACAGCCTATTTAACCGTCACTTCGCAAGTTCAGAACGGCTTAAAAATCGAGCAAAGCAGAGAGCTCCAAAATTTTCCTATGAATACTTAATAGAAGGCTGTATGGATGAGATTGGTTTATGCCGCAATCGCCAGGCATTCGATTCTGTAAAATTCAGCCCCCAATATATCCGCCCCAACTCTACACCGAACTTAAATTGTGAACTTTTTGGGAAGCTATACAGCGCTCCATTTGGCATAGCGCCCATTGGGCTACAGGGGCTTATGTGGCCAAATGCGCCTGTAATACTTGCCAAAGCCTCATATGAGCACAAAATCCCATTCATCCTCAGCACTGTATCTTCTGAATCACTGGAGCGAATTTCTGAAGTCTCACAGGGAACAGCCTGGTACCAACTCTACAACCCAACAGACCCAGCCATTCTTTCTGACCTGCTATCCCGACTAACCTCTGCCCAATACCAACATTTAGTCATTACCATTGATGTTCCTACTTTTGGCTTACGCCCCAGAGACTTCCACAACGGATTGGCAATGCCACCGAAATTGAATGTAAAAAACGTCTGGCAAGCGATACTCAGACCAAATTGGAGCCTATCCACATTGCGATACGGTCTCCCTAAATTTAAAAATCTAGAGCCTTACATTGATACCGATAACAAAAAACTTGAACTAACCGAGTTTATGAACACCACAACTATGGGCCCACTGGATTTTGACAGTGTAAAACGTATAAGAGATCTATGGCCCCATAAACTTATTATTAAAGGGATAATGAGTGAACCCGATCTTCAACAAGCGATTAAACTCGGAGCGGATGGAGTCATTTTATCCAATCACGGTGCACGGCAACTTGATTTAGGCGAAGCGACTCTCCCTTTACTGGGAAGGTTTTCCAACTATCAGGATAGGATTTCCTTGGCTATCGATAGTGGAATCAGATCCGGTGTAGATATCGCAAGTGCTTGTGGTCTAGGGGCAAAGTTTTGCTTTCTGGGAAGATTTTTTATGTATAGCGTCTGTGCCCTTGGCAATGAAGGGGCTAACCATGCAATTTACCTGCTTAAAGCTCAGTTAACTCAGGTTATGCAGCAAATCGGAGCTAGTAATCTTGAAGGCATTTGCGGCAAAGTAGAACTAACCAACAGATGAAAAGCTCAGGCAGTTCATCCCGCCGAGTCGTGTAAGCCGAAGGCTTATACTGTTGCCGCATTTTCCAATTCTTTTGGATACCCTTCCCCCTAGAAATAGTGCTCTTCGGCCAAAACGCTGGTTAATTCGATCAATAGTTTACATAGTTTTACTGGCCATAAATTGCTGTCCCGAGCAAACATATCACCTTGACCCAATGAACAGGGAATTAACTCCACTAACCCCACTCCAGCTTTAAAGAATCGACAAGCCTGTCGAAATAGCCCCGACACAGTCCTCTTTACCAGTTGCACTATAAGCCGGGTATCATCAGTTGGGTATGGGGGTTGTACTACAGTACTACAGTACTACAGTACTACAGTACTACAGTACTACAGCGGTAATTGTTGGATTCGTAAGGTGACGCATGCAAGAGAAAATAGCAACTCCATGCTTCCGCAGTAGGTGCTCAATTTTGAAGAAAGGTTGTAATTCGGGAATACCAAGCGATTTGGCCTCAACAGAGCAGGCCACCGCCCAAGTCCGTACGAAATATTTGTTCACAGCTGGCATAGCAGCTGTTGTAATCAACCAAGGCCAACATTAGCAGGGGCGATGGTACAAGGATAGAGGCCTTTACTACCCCCTCAACAATCAACTCCTGGCCATCCCCAATAGGAATTGGTTCATATTAATCGTTTGCTAATAACAGCCTGCCCTTGTGACGATCGAGCACCTTACAGGTTATCTGCCCAACTTAAGCGACCACAACAACATCCTCATGAACAGGCGTAAGAGACCGATCTACTACCAGAAGGTCACGATCAAAAATCCCAAGATTCTGCATAGAATCACCACAAGCTCTGGCCAGGAACGTGGCAGCTGGACTCGTGATCAAGTGCTGGTCCAAGCTCAACGCAGCCTCTGTATGCTCATCTGCTGGCGAGAGAAAGCCGCAGGCTACACTACGACTGAATAAAGAAAGGATCTTCATATCCGATACTGCAATACTATATAAATACAAGCTATTGTTTAGCCCCAATATTGACAACGAGTACATGTGACTTCAAAGCCACGCACCGTTTCCTAGTCTACATAAGCCCCCATTTACACCAAAGAAGTGATAATCACCCCACCCTATCCAGTGCAAAGCACATACATCAATCTACGCTCTGCTTTTCGATCCTTTTGTGTGCCAAAAAACGACCGAAATATAAATAGATAATCCCCTCTATTTGCAGCACCCAAATCAACTTTAGATATCAGATACATAGAAAACCGGATAAAAACAAAGGGATATTTTAAAAAAATATCCGATGGTGCATAACACAACTTATACAGCATCGTGATAATGGACTAAGCCTACTTAAAATGTACGTAACAATTTTTTCCAAGAAACTCAGCATTACGGAATTTTCGGAGTATACTAATGGGCGAAACAAACAACGGCAAAGTGAACACCAATGCAAGATCAAGATCTGCAATCTATCGCAAACCAACTTTCATGCCCTGAGGGGGATGCTGGTATCGATATAGGCAATAAAATGAATGTTCTCAACCAGATTATTACTAGTCAAACCATTGAGAAGTTGTCCCCCCAAAAAGATGAGTCAATTATCGAGATAGGGCCAGGCAACGGATCTCTGTCACTACCAATATTGGAAAACTTAGGTCGTAACGGACACTATCTGGGTATTGAAATGTCGGAAGTTATGGCAGAAGAACTTCAGAAAAATTTGGCAGGAAATCATTGTACCACTAAAGTAGTTTATGGTGATTGCTTGGAGGTCCAACTTAAAAATGAAAGCATTGATGGTGTTATTGGGGTTAATCTCCTCTACTTCATTAAAGATCTGTCAATTTTTTTCAAGCATATTTTCAAATGGCTTAAACCTGGAGGCCGAGTGGCATTTGGAATTCGATCTGATAAGTCGCTTAAACAATTACCCTTTACTCAGTTTAAATTTCACATACGCACTACAGCCGAAATCAAGTCTCTTATGAAAGATGCGGGGTTTAACGCTGTTGAGTCCTCTTTTTTTGATAAGGAAATGGTTCCTTTTGGAGATACTATGATCCAAGCAGACTCAGTGATAATTACAGGGAAGAAATATTAATTACTCATTTACCTGACCTGGAGAAATACATCCAGGATAGAGAAAACCCACACTTACCTCATCTCAACAACAACTTTGCAGAACCTCCACGTCAGATAAATAGCAACCCATCACCATGAACAAATGTGAGCGCCCTATTAGAATCCGAAAAAAACTATTACCCCCTACTTAACATGGAATTTTCTAACATGAATATACTGCAGATAGAGAAATCAACATCGTATTGAATTAAATGACACAAGCATCTAGTGAACACCCCAGGGCCGGCCCCTCTATTTTCCGTCACATATGATATCAATGTAGCGTCTCAAAAATACTATTATAAATACCCTAAAATTTCTCTATCAGATTTCTCCAATTGGTACAAACACCCAACAAAAGCCAGGTTTTGCTGGAAAAATAAATATAAAGATGTATATTCTCTCAAGAAATAAAACCAACAACCAGAAGTGATAATAGTTCTCATGAATTCAAGCCGGCATTCGGCGATGACGCCTGCAATAGATAGCCTCACTATCCCCAACATGAAAAACTCACAGCAAGTTTTATACCGCCGCATGCATTGCTTTAAAGCTAGAACACCTATTGGCAGCCCCTACAAATAAACAAAACTAAAAATCCGCCAATTACGAATCTATTCAACCAAGAAAATCCATGGAAGTGATATGCACAAAATTTATATTTCTCTGATTGCTGGTTTAATTGCCGCAACAACTTACCTATATACAAAAAACTCTACAGACGATGCTAATAAACAGTCTTCCGAGACTACGACAACAGGGAACAAAGAAAATAATAATCTAGGACTTGAAAGATCAAAACAGAATCATACCAAACTGGAAGAATATACCCTTACTGGAAGTACAGAAGATGTAGATCTGCCCCAATCAAGCAACGAAGACTCTGAGGCAGTAGCAGAGAGTGTGCTGTGTGCAGATAAAATACAAAACCACTCATGCAATATAAGGCTGGATATTGACTTAGCTGAAATATTAATCGATGGGAATCTAAATGCGGCAAAATCCGAAGGAATTGGGCTCGTCATCAATAGTAAAAACTATAAAGACATAATGAGCACAATCCCCAAACTACTATCAGAAAATTTAATGAAATCTGAGGATTTCAATCAACTAGCCAGATCCACCACCGCAAACCTCAACATCGAAGTAGAGAGCATTTTTTCATGCAATACAAAATTATGCGCAGCTGAACACCGCGTAAAAAACGATCAAGACTGGAAGATCTTCGAAGCCAACTTCTTTACGGGTGACTCTGCTGGGAATCTGTTTGTTTCCTATGATCCAAATGATCCAAATATCAGAAGATCCATATTGGTTTTTGGAGAAGGCGCACCTGTAATCTTGAAAAAACAATAAGCCTCATAAAGAATACCCCTTGCCGACAATTACGCGGCAAGGCGGTGTTAGCAGCTTTGAAGTGTATTGAGTTATAACCATGGCAATAATATATAGGGACTATGCCTAGCTTAGGCTCAGAAGAGTTTGTCAACCAGTGAAACCTCTTCCAGTTAATTCATCAAGATTAATTAGCTAAGCCTGAAAAAGGTATATTTCACTGTATTTGCCACACCTAAAGTAATCTCCCCAAGCTAGCACTTACGACATGTTATCTTTTGGCGCCAACCTGCCTCTCTGATAAATCAGTGACATACTCGTACATTTGCATAACAACTTCAGGGCAAAACCCAGCTAAACGACAACCTTGAGTTTCAGCCAGCACTCTAACTATGCGATACTTCCGCCCCAAAAGAAGTGAAAAGAAAACAGGGAAGACCCATGACTAAATTCACACTAACTCTGGTAGCGGTTTTATTGGCTGGCTGTAGTTCAGTCACTCAGCTCTCGGAAAAAACGGCAGGGGAAATCAGACAGGCGGTATCTATCCAAGCTAGTGGGGAAAATTCTGGCACTCAGTTCTCAGGGCCGAAATTACAGGCCACTACTGATGGCTCTGACCTAAACCTCTACTACTACAACCTCCGCGCATTTGAACCCGCTGCTAACGAGCCAACGAAGTACCACCTACAGATCCATATCACCTATCGCAAGGCGTGGCGTCACTATGAGTCTGCGGAGTTAAATAGCGGACAACCAGTAGAGACGGCCCCTATTAACAAAAATGTCCTTCAATGCGTAAGTGGCAATGAATGTATGCTTGAAGAGATTCTGGATATTGCTCTCACTGAGGAACAAATACAAGCTTCAGTGCGCAATCGAGATAAACTCAAACTTAAACTGAGAGCAAGATCCGGGCACAGCTCTACCATTGAGGTTCCAGCAACCTACTTGCTTGGTTTTTACGCTGCGGTTGCCAATTACGAGGGGTGACTACCCCTCTCCGTAGGCAATAAATGTTGACTAAGTGCTCTTTTGCGGGGTCTGAGAGCTTCCCGCTTGGCAATATGCCTGTGCCGTCTCCGCCAGACCTTCACCTAAGGCCACTGGGGGGGTCCAGTCAAGCAACTCTTTGGTTTTAGTGATATCCACTTGTAGTGAACCGCACAAGCGCTCGGCAACTGCCCCCTTTCCTATTAGCTTCAGCGCACTGGTGAGTGCGAATTGGGGAAGAGGCAATAGTCGAGCATCACATCCCATGGCATGGGATAAACCACGCAACAAATCTGTTACCGATACATCCATATCATCGGATACCAGAAATACCTGGTTTGCCGCATTGGGATGAGAAATACAAACGCGGATCAGGTCGATCAAATTGCCGATAGATACCAAGCTTCGGCGATTATGAATAGCCCCAAGTGGCAATGGGATCCCCTTGGTAAGCCAACGCATCATCGCTTGGAAGTTCGCCTTGACCCCAGGGCCATAGACCAGAGGTGGTCGGATAATAACAACTTCCATCTCCGTAGACTCAGCCAGCTCAAGCAGTGCGTCTTCGGCCTCTTTCTTTGAAATTCCATAGGGATCTGTAGGATCACATTGTTCATCCGCATTAAATGGTAAGCGGTTATCGGTAGACTCCCCGTTAACCTTAATAGAACTAAGGTAAATAAAACGTCTAACACCAGATGAAGCCGCCTGCTGTGCCAGCTTGATAGTGCCCCCGACATTCACCCGACGGAATTCCTCCAGAGGGTTAGCAGAAGTCTCCGTCATTACATGGACACGCGCTGCGGTGTGAATGACTGTATCTATATCAACAAGCGCCTGAGCCCAATCCGTATTGCTTGACAGGTCACCGATCTGAAAGCCGCCCTCAACATCGCTCCGATACACCGGCAAAACCTGGTAACCGTCTTTGCGGAGCTGCGGCAAGAGTGCGGTTCCCACAAAGCCACTAGCGCCGGTTAGTAATATACGTCCTTTCAATGGAGGCCTATTTCTCAGCTGTAGAATTCACGTTAGTTTACACGGACCACTTTTTCGACACACCTTTATCTCGTCAACTACATAGCGAACATGACAAGCTATCAAAGTATCGCTGGCTATTAGAACTCTATTCAATACCACAAAGGCGTTCTTTGTCAGTAATAGCATTTTTAAGCCGAGCCCGGACATTCTTCAGGGCTCTCCCATGTGGAGCTTGAGTATCCGGCCTGCCCCAACGGGCCTCCCAGGCTTCCCTGGCTTGTAAACAGGCTTTCGCTTGCTTGTACTTCCAGTTCGCCTCCTCGCAAAGAGACAACCCTTTGGGTGACTGACGATCACAAATCTGGTGGTATTTTTTATGGGCTATCTTTTCCTGAAAGTTCTTGGCAGTAGCACCTTCAAAGTGGCGGATCGGTGGAGCTTGTACTTTCCTATCCAGGCCAACCTGCTTATCCGCAGCACTATCCAGGTAGAGCACGCGAAAAGATGTAACAACCAAAAACTCTTGAATAGCATACTGATCACGATCGGAGCTGGTTAATAGCCCTAAGGGATGGGGGGTCGCAAGAACAAGGGGGGGCATTGCCAGCAGGAAAAGTAGCAAAGTCAACAACAACCAAAATGGCCGTCCAGTCGAGGTCTGTGTTGGCATTGAAGTATGAAGCCTCCCTAAATTATCTACCTACGGCAGTGAATTACGCATTGTGAAGGCCAAATGAACAACACACAGAAGTTTAGTGAACCACCTTATCACTCCCAAATAGCCTGAGGCTCAAACACTAGCTATGAACTACTGCACCCAATAAGTCAACACAACAGGCAAAATAAAAATGCTCATAATAGTTGAGAGGAAAATAATACCGGATATCTTCGGGGTATCTTGGGGACGATAAATAGATATCCAGAGGTAAGTACTAACAGCGCATGGCATAAGGGATTGCAGAATAAGCACCCCTCGCATAGCACCCGTAAAGTTAAACAGATTTGTCAAAATAAGCGCGACGGCGCCACCGAGAATTATATGCCCAATAGCAAAGACCAATCCAATCTTAGTATCACCCAGCTTAATTTGGGCCAAGCTATGTCCGAGGGTCAACAACATTAGAGGGATTGCCATACCGCCCAAAATATTAAGAGATGACATAACGGGCTTTGGTAAGCTTATATTGAAAATCAATGCGACTATAGAAAAAACCACACTGTAAATTGCTGGGCTAAGCATAATTTCCTTAGCCGACCAGCTACCCGATGTTACTCCAGGAGCAACAACAAAGAAAAAGATCATTCCCACAACAACAAAAGCAATTCCGTATAGAACTCCCGCATGTCCAAATGCTAACGCACATACTGCGAGGCCGATATTGCCTACATTGTTCATACTTATACAAGAAAAGTAAGTACGTATATTTTGCCTAAATAAAGATAAGAATAGAAGAGCTAGCACTGACATCAACGAATACATCAGGAAGGCAGCCAGCAGCATCCATAGAAACTTACCCAATACTATCTTCTGGCCCAGCATATGATCCAATATCAGCGACGGATAACCAATATGGGCCATTAATTTGGATACCATTTTGGAATTTAGTTCTTGCTTACTTGCCGCAAATAGGTATCCAAAAAGAACGCAGATAAATACAGGAATAATAACTTCAAATACGTTCTCAAATAGGGTTCTCATCGAACATCAAACTCCCTCTACCCTACTTCTCAGCACTGCGTAACAAGCACCCCTTTTAATACGCTGACAGCCCCCACCAGAACACACAAAAACTCGATAATATATTTACCTTCTAATACCCCACAGAATTACGCAGGCAAAATTTCGATATTCTGACGGATTTTCAAGTGAGAAACAGCAACCATAAAAAATGCCTATAAATTCAGCTGCAACTCCTTAAGGTTTAAGGTCGGAGTGATCCATATTTCAGCATCAAAGGCCGCAAAAAATTTTTCATTATAGGTCATCAGCTGATCTTGACAGTTCTCCTCAAAGATAAAAATTGCTGCACGCTTTCCTTGTTCCAAAAAGAAGTAGGAAGCCTCAGGATTGGCTGAGGCGATAAAATCATTCATCGCCACAGACATACTATCATCAGCAATGGACTTATTGCCGGCCTTTGCCGGTATCAGGAGTTTCATTAATAGGCGCATTTTGATCCTGGCTGTTGTCGAGGTTATAGGATCAAAACATAGCCTTTTCACTATCCAGCTGCGCTGCATTAAGTGACAATTCTCAGAGTGTATCAGAGGTAATTCACAGCTGATTTTAGTAAGTAGTCGCTTCTGTCATGCCAATAGGATTATTACCTACAAGAGTCATATAACCTTAACAGCATGACCCAAGGGAACACGGCCGTATTTTAGGTTGTCACCAAGTCACTGGGATCGCTCCCCTTCTTTGACTTACGCTCAACCCACTTAATCCACTTTAAGTCCTCTACCATGGTTGTATAGATTACCGGCACCAAGAATAGTGTTCCAAAAGTGGCCAGGATAAGTCCGCCAATTTGCGCAAAACATAATGGCCGCCAGAGAGGGCCTCCATGAATAGCTAAGGGGATCAAGGCGCAGGTAGTCGCCGCAATAGTGATTAAAATGGGGCGCAGCCTAAGAATACCTGCGTCAAGTAATGCCTGACGAAGCGAATCTCCTGCAGCATGACGCATCTCAATAAAATCAAACAGAACAATAATATGGCTGACAATGACTCCTATTAGGCTCACTATTCCTAAAAACGCCATAAAACCAAATGGCTGGCCGGAGATATATAGGGCCATCAAAGCACCAACCATACCCAATGGCACAGTGGCAAATACGACCAAGGGCTTTATCAAACTGCTAAATTGAAATACCAAAGCTAAAAAAATCGCACTGGAAGAGACGGCCATAATCATTAGCAACTGCAAAAATCCATGTTTTGTACTGGCCGCATCTCCAGATATTTGCAGTTGATATCCCGCAGGAAGCGATTCAGAGAATTCTTTCAACTCATCTTTAATATTAGCCATAATATCTGATGAAATAAAACCGGCATATGGAAATGCATATACCGTAATCGTTCGAAACTTCTCCAATCGATAGATTCGCTCTGTCGAAAATAGAATGGAGGTAGTTGCCACCTGTCGCAGTGGGATATGAATATCGCTATCAGATGCAAATACATATAGGTTATTGACGTCCTCCAGTTGTCCTCGCTCTGCCAGGCGAAGCTGAGCTACAATGGGAATTTCTTTATCTCCCTGCCGTAAGGTATCCACTTTGGAACCATTAAAGCCAGAGGATGACGCCATGGCGATATCAGCATTAGTAACCCCTGACATTTCAGCCCGATCTTCTATCACATTCATATTCAACACTAGGCTTTTTCCAGCCCAATCAGCGCGGACTACGCGAGTATAGGGAGAACTCTCAACAATTTCTTTAACTTTTGCGGCGTATTCTCGCAGGAGTGCTATATCCTTCTCCTCCTCCAAAGACCCTACAGCCACACGTCCCGAGACCCTTATCTCAACGGGGTGCTCCACTGTGCTTGTCTGCAGTTGTCGAACGTCCAATCCTGCTCCCGGAATACTCTCAGAAAGAGCGCTTTGGATAAGTGGAATCAGTATAGGTGTCAAGTACTTATCACTTAACCGAACAATAATCTGCCCATAATTAGACTGTTTTTGTTGAGGGTTGGCTGTGTACCAAAAACGCGGTGCCCCACCACCCAAGGTACTGCTAATCCCCTGCAAGATAGGTTTTGAGCTGTTTTTTATATTCTTTTCTTCATAATCCTCAATAGTTTTCCTAATTATTTCTTCCGCAACCTTTGCAACATTATCTGTCGCATCAATACTTGCATCATTTTGCAGCCACACATCTACGTAAAAAAGATACTGAACATCTGCCGGGAAAAATGCATTCCTCAATTGAGTCTTTATAAGAACACCAAATACAAGTAACCCCAAGGCAATCAACAAAACAATCTTTCTATTACTAATTGCCCAATCTGCCGCCCGATAGTAGCTCCCCGTCAGACCTTCTTTTCGCCTCACCTCCAAGCTCCGCTCTTTTTGTTCAGGGGGGCGCAATAACGTATTCCCCAAATAAGGAATAAATGTCATGGAAACTATTCGGGAGGCAACTAAGGCGCAGACCATGACAATAGGAAGACTATGTAAAAAATCCCCCTGATTCCCTGTCAACAACAAGAAAGGTAGGTAAGCAACGATATTAGTTAATGTCGCAAAAAATATAGCTTTCGCTAGTAAAGTGGGCCCCAACCAAGCAGCAATGATGGAGGGCTTACCAGATGCCATTTGCCGTTTGATCGCATCACTGGCAACAACAGGGTCGTCTACCAAAAGCCCCAGGGCTATAATTAATGCCGCAATCGATACCTGCTGAATATCTATTCCCAACAACTGCATAAACCCAAAGGTCATCGTTAATGTTACTGGAATAGATATCATTAAAAGCACGGCAGATCGCCAGTCAGAGAATCCGATAAAAGCAATTATCACCACTAAAATAATCGCTTCAATCAATGCTTCAAGAAAGAGGCTTACACTTTCTCGAACCTGGCGAGGCTGATCAGAAACCCGATCTATAATCAGGTCCTGCGGCAAATCCACCTTAACCTTATCCAAAATCTCACTGAGATTTCGTCCAAGCTCTCCTATTTGCTTACCGTCCAGCATCTGCACGGAAAGATTGATACTGCGACTACGCTGCCACTCTCCATTTTCGTCTCTATTGACATAGTAATTTAATAGGGGCGGCGGAGTTTCATATCCCATAAGAACATCGACAATTCCGCGCAAATATACCGGCGTTCCTGTATTACTGAGAGCCACGGGAACATCGGCAATTTCCTCATGATTTGAAAATTCGCCACTAGGCATAATGGCAATACCCAAATCATCCGAAATAATAGTGCCGCCGGGAATAGTTGTATTACGGGCATTGAGAACAGGGGCAATCATATCTGGTCGCAACCCATAGGAGGCCAGCCTCTCCTGGGAATACAGAAGTTTCACTTCCTGGGTAAGCACGCCAGTCCTCAACACCCTTTTCACTTCTGGAATAGTTCTAATATTTGCCGCGATAAGGTCTGAGAAATCATCAAGTTGGCGATAGCTATATTTCGCACCCGCAACTTTCATCAAATGGTCGCGAGTATTGGCGAGATCACGAACTACGAAGGGGTCCCAGGCATCAGGAAAAAACCGCTGGGCGCTTAGCTTATCGGATAGATAGAGTTTTGTTGCCGCTAGTAATTCGAGGTTACTTTTATCAGATAAGAAATCCACCCCTAGGTAGCCAGACCCATTTAACACTTCAAAATTCGTTCCGTATCCTTGTGCCTCAAGCCAGTTCGCAAAAATCCACAACCCTGTAGCAGAGTATGTATTGGCTAAGGACAGCGGCAGAGCTACAACGATACTTACCCTCCCTCTGCCATTTGATTCTTCCCCCCGAATCTCTGAAATACCTTCTCTAATATCTTCTGCACGCAATGTAATTTCTGTAGGGCCCGCTCGGGGACTAGCCACACTGAGCAATATAGCGGCTGTATCACCGAACTCTGAGTTCAGGGAAATTTTACTCGCACCAGAAGGTAGCTGCTGTTGCGCATCAATTAATTTCAGATTGATATCATTAAATGCTTTGGTAACATCAGTTTTTGGTGCCAGTTGCGCTTGCACCATGGAAACGCCATTTAGGGTCAAGGATTTTATTGCAAAGGTTCTCGCGTCTGGCTCATGCAAATACTCACTTTGCGCTATTGCTTCTTCAACTTTACGTGTAACTAACTCCTCAACCCTAACTGCAGACTGCCCTGGCCAATGGGTTGTTGCTATCGCAATACGCACGGGAATATCTGGATCTTTGCTTTTCGGCATAAAGAGATAAGCAACTACCCCCCAAACCAGGATAGTGACCAACAGTGCAGCGGAAATACTCGGATTATCTACAAAAAAACGAGCGGTATTGAAGCGATGGTGGCTTTCCGCTTCAATAATTTCTGCCTGTCTTTTTTCTTCCTGATCTGCCATTCCCTAGCCCTCAAGGCACGACAATTATGGCTTCCCCATCTCTAAGCTGGGCAGCACCGGTTGATACAACCTCCTCGCCCTCAGTTAACCCCTGGATAATGACAACATCATTGCCAACTACTTGCCCCGCGAGCACTTTTCTTAGTTTTGCTCGCAATACTTCCTTGTCTCTTTCCAGCACAAATACAGCGAACCCTTTAGATTCCCCGGGATGAGCGACTAGGCAGGATAGTGGTATAAGAACCCTATCTGGAGGTATCGGTATTTTGTCCAAGGCCAGAGTCATAATCATTCCTACCCGTAATTGCGCCTTGGGATTATCAACGGTAACCGTGATTGCAAATACCCTGGTGCGGGGATCTGCCATAGGAGAAACTTCGGTGATCATGCCCTTAAATGTAAGATCCGGTAATGACTCTGTACGCAGCGACACCACGCTGCCAAGAGGGGCGTAACTCAACACTATATCAGGTACTGAAAACACAACCTTCACCCGAGAAATATCAGCCACAACAAAGCCAACCGACTGCGAATGAACCAATGTGCCCACTTCAATGTTGCGCTGTAAGATAATTCCGGTAAGCGGGGAGCGCAGCACCGTATCTCGCAACTCTTCCTCTGCCCGATCTAAATGAGCCTTGGTACCGACCACCGCAGCTTGCGCAATCTCATACTCCTCCCTGGCTGTATCATAATCGGGAGCGGTAATACTGGCCGTGGCAAAAAGCGCAGTTGCCCGTTTGTAATTAAGATCAGCTTTACGTCGTTCTGCTTCCGCTTTACTCACATTTGCAGCGGCTTCTACCACGCGATCTCTGTATTGCTCGTCATCAATCTTGGCCAGTTCTTCGTGGCGCTTAACGTAGTCCCCTCCTTGCAGCAAACGCGTCTGCCCCAGCGCCTTTCGCGAGGGAATTACACGTACATAGCCTTCTGTACGAAATGCTACATCAACTTGCGTATAAGGATTGACGACTGCGGAGTAAGGATAACCAGCTGCTGCGTCTTGCGAGCGGGCAACAAAAACCTCTACCGGCGTGGGTTTTCTCTCCGGGGGTTGGCGGTGGCAACCACTAACGGCCGCTAATATAGCAATAATACAGAGGCAGATAACGCGCATTTATCACACCTCCCCCACCGACCTTTCATATTCCGCCAGGGATCCCCATACAGATAGTATCGCGCGGTTGTAGTCGCTATTTGCACGAAAAAGCTGTTTTTCCGCCTCCAGGACATCACTCAGAACGGCAGCTTGCTCGCGGTAACGATTTGTCATTACCCGCACTTTCTCCCGGTAAGCTGCCTGTAATTCCCGCGCAACCCCCACAGATTCTTGAGAAGTACGCAAGCGACGTAAACTCTCACGAACCTCTATTTCAATTCGATTTCGAACCTCTTCAGACTTTTTTTCCGCTTCAAGAATTTTATTGGCACGACTGGACAGTTCATCCCGTTTCCGCCCCCAATCAAAAAACTCCCAGCGCATTTCCAGGGCGATAAAAGCTTCGGCATCGGGTATCAACCTGACGTCATAGAGCTTTAGGTACTCAATATTCAAATCGATATCGGGAATGTACTCAGACTTCTTCACATCGTAACTATATTCAGCCCGCTCAATCGACAGCTCTGATTCAGCGAGATCTGGACGCTGCTCAAAGGCAAGTCCTAAAGAGGTTTCGACATCGAACGCTAAATGATGTGGGTTTGGAAGGCTCTGAATATTGAAGGGGGTCTCAACATCCCGGGCCATCAACGCATTGAGACGCTCCTTTGCTGTCGCCATCTCATCGGTAAGGCGCTGACGCTCCAGCCTGCGCTGAGCCAGGCGTGCTCGCACATCCAAAAGTTCATACTCGAGGGCAACTTGTTGTGCAACATAATTCCCAACAAGTTCACTCAAAGAAGTCAGGAAGATAATGGCTTCATCCACGGCCTGTAAATCACCAAGGATTCTGCCAATTTCAAAATACTGGATCTTGGTGAGGTAGCCTATATCCTGCTGCACCAAACGAACCTTTTCCTCCGCCATTTCAGTGACAACGTAGCCCTCACAAATCTCTAGCTCTATGGTGTACAACTGTGTGATAGGTTGAGTCGCGCTGACGGAGAAGGTCTTGGTCACACCTTCCTCTGATGTGATTTCTATATCCCTAGGGGGGATAGGGCCTATCGGAGAATTCTGCATAAAAACGCCACGATCAAAGGTGTACCTCTGGCGTGTTAGGTTATTGATTATTCCCGCATTCATTTCCAGCCGGGGGTAGCGCTTTGTTTTTAATGCCTCGACGTCATCCCAAGCCTCGTTGACCTCTAGCGCAGCCGCTTGAATCCGTAAATTAGCTGTCACTGCCAAATCTACGGCATCTTCCAGGGTCAAAACCGGCTCGCTGGCATAGCTCCAGGCTCCGCCGCCAGTCAGCAGTATTGCGAGCGCGCACTCGAACAACGGCCACCTCTATTTCCAGCAACAATTTAAATCTGCTCACTGCGCAAATAAATTTAGGATCGAGTAAGTATATCTGTTGACAGCCACTGCCCGGACTGCTGACCCCAGACTGGCGGATTCCTATTTATCCCCTTGGACAATATTCACATTTTTAATAACTTAATAAATTTATATTCCACCGACTAGGGATTCATTTTCGAAAACACCAGCGCCTCTTAGAGCGGACAACCCCCTCCCAGCAGTTTTCCGAACAGAAACTGTGTAGACGCCATAAAGAAGCATCACCTGTCGCGATCCTTTAGCTAGGCTAGTTAATGGCGGCAATCAAAACCGTATTTCTTTGGTTCCGTGGAAAACCCTATGGCGGTGAAGTTTATTCCTCTATTGATTCTCGCGGTTTGCACTATCGCCGTGGCTGGGGTGTTGAGCTTATTGGTTTATTTTGACCTGGATGATCAGATTATTGAGCTGATGCAGTGGCTCAATGAACAGGGCTGGCAGACAAGTTTGCTATTTATCTTAATTGTGGCCGCAGCAATCGTCTTTTTACTCCCTGGCGTCATTTTTACCATGGGGGCGGGGTTTGTATTTGGCGTTGTAAAAGGAACTCTACTGGTTATTGCCGGCACCGTACTTGGGGCAACCCTCGCATTTCTTATCGCCCGCTACCTTCTCGGCGAGAAGCCCTCTCGGTGGGTTATGTCTCATATCAAGCCCGCGACTGTTGGTGAAGTAATTCGTCGCGAGGGCTGGCAAATGATTATGTTGACCCGACTGGTTCCCCTATTTCCCTTCAAGTTGTCGAACTACTTCTTTGGACTGACTCCAGTTCGACTGCGTGACTTTGTGATCGGAAATTTCCTTGGAATTATCCCCCTTACATTGCACAACGTTTACATCGGCTCCATCGCAGCAGATCTCACCTCCCTGGGCAAGGTTGAGGAGCGCACTCCAATTCAGTGGGGATTCTATATTGCCGGATTCGCCCTGGCCGTCATCGCACTCATCGGGCTCACCCGAATGGCTCGCCGTGCATTGAAAAGAATTATTAAAGAAGAGGACCTCTGATGCCTTGGATGAAATGGCTACCTTGGCGCTTCTTCGTACGCCGCTTTGCCACCGCTCACGGTTTCCTTGATCCACTCACATTGATGGCGCATCTACAGCGCTTTGCCGAGCCTTCAGAGGTGAGTGAACCCATCGAGCTGCTACGCGCAGGAGCGGTATTTCACGCTCGAGCACTGATCAACAGTAAAGTCATACAACACAACCTGGACTGGGTGTGGCCCTACTGGATTCAGCGCCAGTTTGATCCCTATGACAAGTCGTTTATCCCCCGGGCTTTTTCCATTAGCCACTGTAATTTGAGCCACCGCAACTGGACTGCTGTAGGTATACCCGACTGCGAAGAACTGCCGATTGTCGACCCCCGAGGCCTGCTTACACCCCACTACGATGGCTGGTCTATCGATGTCTGGGTCATCAGTGATAGCGGTGAGGAGCTAATGCCCTCCACCCTCGGCTTCTGCAACCAGCACCAGGAGCTGGGAGATGATATTGCAATAGTTACCGAATCCCATCGCCGGGGTCTTAAGTTGCACAATAGGGCCTCAGCGAACCTGCTCCAAGGCCACCCACGCTGTGTGCTTGAACTCAATGCCCAATGCCCGGGAGGCGGCTGGCTAATGGTGGCCTTGCGACCCTGCAATCCCGAGGGCGTCAGCTTTATTCATAAGGTGCGTCTGGGCGATAGCGGGCGCAATTGGCTTATTGAAGACAGGGCCGCCGTAGAGTTCAGCCAGCCGGTAGACAAACACCTGGCATCCAATTACAAGCGCGGCGATATCTACCTCCATCTCCGAGACAAAGAGAGCAATCGTGAGGGGCTCTGCGATATTGGCATGGCCTCCGCTGCCGCTATGTTTCGCATCGAAGACCGAAAATCCCGCAAGATTGAGGTTGCTATTCCCCTGGTCACAGAGGAGAGTAAGCAGCGCTCTCCCCTTTGCTGGGAACACGTCCTGGAAGGTCACTGCGCCCTGACCGTTCCCGACGAAAAGTTTCAGTTTCTCTACGACTCAGCAATACGCACCCTTATTCTCCACTCTCCCAAAGATGTCTACCCAGGTCCTTACACCTACAAACGGTTTTGGTTTCGGGACGCGGCATTTATGATTCAATCGCTGCTTTATGCCGGACTGACAGACCGCGCAGAAAGAGCTCTGGAGCAATTTCCCCACCGGCAAAAACGGGATGGTTTTTTTCACTCCCAGGACGGCGAGTGGGACTCCAATGGTGAAGCCCTGTGGATCTTCAATCTCTATTGTGAATTAACCGGCAAATCCTTAAAACAGCCGTGGTGCGAACCTGTCGTCAGGGGTGCCAAATGGATTATCAACAAGCGCCTGCCGAATGATGGTAGCCCCTGTGGGGGCCTGCTCCCTGCGGGATTCAGTGCAGAACACCTGGGGCCCAACGACTGCTACTACTGGGACGACTTCTGGGGCGTCGCCGGTCTGCAGAGTGCCGCCAGTATTTGCACGCGCGAAGGTATGGATGACAACGCCCATCGCTTCAATACCGCGGCCAGCGACTTCCAGAGCACTATTGATCAAAGCTTGCAGGATGCACAGGACCGCCTGGGCCGCCCCGCGATGCCAGCCTCACCAAACCGGCGCCTGGATGCCGGTGCCGTAGGGTCAATCGCCGCAGGCTATCCCTTGCAACTCTACCCACCAGAGGACCCGAGACTGGTAGATCTGGCGGAATACCTGATGGAAAAGTGCTTTGTAAGCGGCGGGTTTTTCCAGGACATGATCCACTCCGGCATTAACGCCTACCTCACTCTCCACATTGCCCAGGTATTGCTTCGCGCTGGAGATGCCCGTTGTATTGACCTTATGCGCAGTGTGGCAGAACTGGCATCGCCAACAGGGCAATGGCCGGAAGCCATCCACCCCCATTCTCTCGGCGGATGCATGGGGGATGGACAGCACGCCTGGGCAGCGGCTGAGTGGGTGGCGATGCAACGCAATTGCTTTGTCCGCGAAGAGCAGGACGCTCTGGTTCTCATCTCCGGACTTCCCCCCGAGTGGCTCAAAGGTACTGACTCAGATCAGCCCATCCGCTTTGGGCCCGCGCCAACCCGGTTTGGCTTGGTTACCCTGGAGATTCAACCAGGCTCCACGCCAACGGTCTCTTGGGCTGCCGATTGGCATGGTAAGCCCCCACCTATCGCCATTAAGGCCATCGGCTTCCGGCCAGTGCTGATCACCGACGAATCGCAGAGTGCGGAGTTGAGCCCCAAGTGAATATCGTGATGCTCACCAACACCTACTTACCTCACGTGGGCGGCGTTGCGCACTCCGTCGCCGCGTTCAGTGAGGAATATCGCAAACGTGGGCACAAAGTACTGGTCATCGCACCCGAGTTCCCGCAAAAGTCTGACGATGAAGAACATGTTCTGAGAATTCACTCAATCCAGAATTTTAATGGCACCGACTTTTCCATGGCACTGCCATTCTCAGGCGTCTTGAATGATGCCCTGGATAAATTCCGTCCGGATATCCTTCATGCCCACCACCCTTTTCTCCTGGGACTGACAGCCCTACGTATTTCGCGAGAGCGCGAGCTACCGCTCGTTTTTACCCATCACACATTGTACGAGCACTACACCCACAACTTGATGGGAGATTCACAAGCACTCAAACGCTTTGTAATGGAAGTTGCCACCCGCTTCGCCAATAAAGCAAATCTGGTCTTAGCCCCAAGCCTGAGTATTGTGAGACTTCTCCGGGAGCGAGGGGTACAAACTCCAATCGCGGAAGTCCCTACGGGAGTGCACCCAGAGCAATACGCCCATGGAGAGGGAAGTAAGCTCAGGAAAAAACTGAAAATACCCGCATCTGCATTCTTGTTGGGACACTTGGGCCGCTTTGGGAAGGAAAAAAACCTGGTTTTTCTTTGTCAGGCCGTCGCCAAATTTTTACAGGAGTATCCATCCGCACACTTTCTTCTCGCTGGCAGCGGCCCATTGGAAGATCAGCTCCAGCAGTTTTTTACCGACAAAAAATTAATGCAACGTGTACATATGCCAGGGAAAGTCATTGGTGATGCCCGCCGGGATGTCTACAGCGCGATGGACACCTTTCTATTTACTTCCACTACTGAAACCCAAGGTCTAGTGCTGTCTGAGGCAATGGCCTCTGGAGTTCCCGTGATCGCCCTGGAAGCCAATGGATCGAGAGATATATTGAAGCAAGGTATTAACGGCTGCCTGGTAACCAAAGAATCGCTCAATGATTTTGTGGCGGCGATACGCTGGTTCCACAACCTACCTGACGACCGCCGCCAGCAGATGATTAGGGAAGCCAGAATTACGGCCCAGGATTTTTCCATGAATAGTTGTGCCCAGCGAGCACTGGATCTCTATCAACCCCTTGTGCACTACAACTGGCCGCTTGATAACTCTATTTACGCACGATGTATACGCACTGGAAAATTAATCACCATACAGTGGGAGATTCTCGAGGGCTTCACAGAAGCCGCAGGCGCAGCCTTGAATCAACCACCTAAGCGTTAGTCCAGAAACTATGTTAAGCCGTATCGGACTATCAATCAGACGCTGGCGCCGCCGACTCAGTCGCAGCGAGTGGATTACTCGCTTACTCGGACTATCCACCAACCCAAACAGCCCCCATGCCCCAGGGCTAATTTTGATCCAGATTGACGGACTGGCCTACCCCGAACTTCTCAAAGCACTGGCCCGAGGGCGAATGCCATTTCTGAAGCGGCTAATCAGAAAAGAGCACTATCGCCTGGAGCACATGTACCCGGGAGTCCCATCGACAACTCCTGCGGTACAGGCCGAACTTTTTTATGGAGTGCGCCAGGCCGTACCTGCATTTGGCTTCCTCGTCCACGAAACGCAAAAACTCGGACGGATGTACGATCCTGAGGTTGCCGCCCTGGTCGAAAAAAGAATTAAGACTCAACACCGCGATCCTCTGTTGCGTGGGGGCAGCTGTTATCTCAGCCTATTTAAAGCCGGCACAAAAACCGGTGAAGCGCACTTCTGCCCCGCCGACCAGGGATGGGGGCCGGCCCTGCGCGAAGCCAGCCCCATGGCAATCGCCATTTTAATTGTCACCAATATTTGGAGCCTTGTTCGCACTACCGCGTTAATTTTGATTGAGCTGGTTTTATCTCTAGTCGACTGCGTGCGCGGGATAATCGGTGGCCAAAACCTACTTAAGGAATTGATGTTTATCCCCACAAGGGTCGCCATCACCATTCTCACTAGAGAGCTATGCACCATGGGGGTGAAAGTTGATATCACCCGCGGCCTGCCGGTTATTTATATCAACCTGCTCGGTTACGATGAACAATCCCACCGGCGCGGGCCGCAATCGGCCTTTGCCCACTGGGTATTGAAGGGGATAGACAGTGCGATAGCTAAAATCTGGAAGGCCGCTCACGGCTCTGAGCGACGGCACTATGACGTATGGATTTTTTCAGACCACGGCCAGGAGCAAACAGTGGCCTATGAAGAGGTCAACGGGCGCAGCCTTGGCGATGCCCTTTCGGAAGCTCTATCCAATTTACCTTCAGCGCCGCAGATCAAATCTACCACTATCCCCAAAAAAGTCCGTTTCGAGCGAGCTCGACTGTTCGGCAGTGAGTGGATGGACAAAAGCAGCATCGAGGAGGAATCCACGCAAGAGGGCGATAGAACGCCTACTGCCATAGCGGCCCTGGGCCCAATCGCGATGCTGTACAACATTGATCTGAACGGTACCAGCCGGGCAGATGCCGCCAAAAGGATGGTGGAGCAAGCCAAAGTGCCCCTAGTACTCTATCTGGAAGACCCATCCTCCCCCGCTTCCTCACCAGTGCATGGGTGGTGGAAAGATGGCCCCATCAAGCTTCCTGAAGACGGCCGCAAATTGATGGGGGACGAACACCCCTACCCGGTTGAAGCCGCAGAGGATATGGCCAGCCTGTGCCGGCACCCGGACTCTGGCGACTTTATGATGTACGGCTGGTGTGCTGGTATGCGGCAACCCATGACTTTCGCCATGGAAAATGGCAGTCACGGCGGCTCTGGCCCCAATGAGACCCATGCCTTCGCCCTGATGCCAGAGGATATCCAGCCCCCAGACCCCAGTCGGGGCTACTGGCGCCCGCAGGATCTGCGCTCCACAGCCCGCGCCTACCTCCGTGGCGCCCGCCCCATGAAGGTAGATAACCACAGGATGCCAAAAACTGTTTTGCGCATCATGACCTACAACGTGCACAGTTGCCGAGGGCTAGATGGCAAGCTCTCCCCACAGCGGATTGCCCGGGTAATTGCCCGCTATCGCCCGGATGTGGTGGCATTACAAGAACTGGATGTCATGCGCAAACGCACCGGAGGCCTCGACCAGGCCGAAAGACTTGCTCGTCTACTGGCAATGGACCTGCACTTCCAGCCCACTATAAATATGAAAGAGGAGCGCTACGGTGATGCGATCCTCACCCATCTCCCGGCCCGGCTCATCAAGAAAGGGATTTTGCCCGGCCCTCCCTCCGGCAAAGGGGGACTTTTTAACCCCGCTTCAGACGAACCGCGTGGAGCTGTTTGGGTGGAAATCGAAGCCAATGGCAAACCTATCCAGATTATCAACACCCACCTGGGGTTATCCCGTGCAGAGCGGCTGCGCCAGGTGGATGCCCTTCTCGGCCCCGAATGGCTCAGCAATCCCCGCTGCACCGGAGAGCGAGTGCTACTGGGAGACTTCAACGCGCTACCCAACTCTGCCGAGTGCAAGCGACTCGGAGGCTATCTCAGGGATGCCCAGGAACAGGCGCCCCGCCACAACCCCAAAGGGACCTTCCTAAAGGTCCGTATTGATCACATGTTCCTAAGTGCGGGACTCAATGTGAAACGGGTACGGGTGCCCAAGACATCGCTGACCCGCCAAGCCTCAGATCACCTACCTTTGATCGTGGATATCGACCTACCCATCAAGGGTGGAAAGTAATCGATCTCGGTTTATCGAGCCCCACACTCTTCGCACCCTCCAACCCGAGCGATAACACTTGAAAAATGCCCCACAGCCCCCACAATAAGCGGAGAATATTTGAATAAATCCTTTAAAAATATAGGGTTTTTGTGAATTCATAGAGACTGGCAGACGGACACTAAAAGGGTTTTCCCGACTTGAAGGTCCCCACTGCGAGCTATATGATTCTTCTATCACTTAATAGCAGGAGTCGCTAAATGCAACCGCAAGCTTATACTCAAACCCGCGCACTGGATCGCTCGGAATCGGCGAAGGTGTTGCGCAATACCTATGCCCTACTGGCAATGACCGTTCTCTTCAGTGCCATTACCGCCGGTATTTCCATGTCTATTGGCATGGGTCGTGGCATGAGCCTGGTCTGCTCCCTCGGAGCCCTGGCCCTCATCTGGTTCGTATTACCGCGCACAGCAAACTCCGCCGCAGGCGTTGGTGTTGTATTCGCATTTACCGGCTTGCTGGGTGCCTCCATTGGCCCATTGCTTAACCACTACCTGGGCATGGCTGGCGGCGGTCAGATCGTTATGCAAGCCCTGGGCACCACTGCCCTGATCTTCTTTGCCCTGTCTGCCTACGTACTGACTACCCGCAAAGACTTCAGCTTTATGGGCGGCTTCCTGGCCGTTGGCTTGATCGCAGTACTGGTATGTTTCCTGGGCGTTATCATCGCTGGCTTCTTCGGCATCCACATGCCGCTGTTTAGCGTGGCCCTGAGCGGCGTTGTTGCCCTGCTGATGTCTGGCTTCATCCTGTACGACACCAGCCGCATCATCAACGGTGGCGAGACCAACTACCTGATGGCTACCGCCTCCCTGTACCTGAACATCTTCAACCTGTTCACCAGCCTGCTGCACATCCTTGGATTCGCATCCTCTGACGACTAAGCATCAGCTTTGTTGAGCAAGTCACAATGCCCCGCACCGCGGGGCATTTTACTATTTGGCCCCCTATGAAGTTTTCCCTAGCCATCTACTCAGCCCCCCACAGCACCCAGTCTTCATCCAGTGCACTCCGGTTTGCCAAAGCCCTCCTAGAGCAAGGCCACGAAATTTATCGAGTGTTTTTCTACTGCGACGGCGTGCAAAACAGCAATGCCATTGCCGCACCTCCCCAGGACGAAACTGATCTGACTTCAGAGTGGCAGGCACTGGGCCACCAGCACCAATTGGACCTGGTAGTTTGTATTGCCGCTGCGCAACGTCGCGGCGTGCTGAATCAGAGAGAGGCCGAGCGCCTGGAAAGACCCGCCGCCAACTTGGCAGAGGGTTTTGAGCTGGCTGGCCTCGGCCAACTCACCGACGCTGTCGCCAATTCCGATCGCCTGATTACCTTTGGAGGTTGAGCATGAGCACTAAATCATTGGCCCTATGCCGCACCGCCCCCTACGGCAATGCCCTGGCGCGGGAAGGTATCGAAGCCGTACTGGCAGCGGCGGCGATGGAACAGGACATGGACCTGCTATTTCTCGGCGATGGGGTATTCCAATTGCTGGACCAGCAATCACCTGCGGATATCGGCCAGAAAAGCCTGCGACGCAATTTGCAGGCTCTGCCGATGTTTGGCATTGAGCAGTTTTTCGTTTGTGAGAAAAGCCTTGCTGAACGCAATATCACCCTGGGGCAGATCCAGGTTGCCGGCGCAGAGACTAAAGCCGTAAAAGATACCGGTTCACTGATCGCCGCCTACCCCACCGTATTGAGTTTCTGATATGACTTTGCATATTGTCAGTAAATCCCCCTATACCAGCAGTGCCCTTAAGGAATGCCTGGGTGCTTTTGCCCAGGATGACTCGCTCCTGCTTATTGAAGATGGTGTCTATGCGCTGAGGCACGAGGCTCTGGAAACAGTGCCAAGTACCCAAATTTTCTGCCTTGAAGCAGACACCGCTGCCCGTGGCCAGCAGCAACTTGCAGTAAACATGGATAGAGTGGAAATGATCGATGATGCGCGCTGGGTACAGCTCTGTACCGAGCATCAACCCATAGTCAGCTGGTTTCGGTAACAAAAAATGAGCAACCTAGTAGTCAATGGCCAGGAAATCCCCTTGGACAAAGAGGGTTACCTGCGCAACCTCAGCGACTGGAGCCGGGACGCCGCCCTTCAGTTAGCCAATGCTGAGGGTATCGAGTTAACCGAGGAACACTGGCAAGTTATTGAGCTGTTGCAAGAATTTTACCGCGAGTTTGAACTCTCCCCCGCTATGCGCCCGCTGGTAAAATATATTGGCCAGCATCTCGGCGCAGAAAAGGGCCGCAGTATTTACTTGATGCAGCTCTTCCCCCCAAGCCCAGCTAAAGTGGCCAGTAAAATTGCCGGCTTACCTAAGCCGACCAACTGCTTGTGACCCCCTCACTACACCTGGCCAGGTAAGCTCGAAACAACCTGGCCGGCAAACTAGCTAAATGAACTTAATCTAACCAGTCTATAAAGCCCGCTCTATTTTGCGAGCTTTTTGCCCTGGGGCTCAAATCCATACGCGAACTATAAAAGCACATCCTAGACTCACACTATAAACTTTTACTTAGGGAGCCTCTGAATGTAGTGGCACTTCATTAAGTGCGCGCTTTATTTCCTCTAATTTGTCAGAAAGCCTGAATCCCAGATGTTTATTGAGTCTATCCATAGAAAGCTCTAACTCTTGGAATGTTTCAAGTATTTTCTCTGCCTGCAGCTTTCCTCTGTCTGTCAAAAAGAAAAGCCTCCTTCGTTTATCACTCGAATCATCTTCATGCTTTATGAGTGAGAGCTTAAGCAACTTGGGAAGTTTTTGCTTAATAAGCTGAGGAGAAGAGTCTGTCTCACGAGCAATTTCATTTAATGACAACCCATCCAATCGATACAGAGTCACGATAATTGAGCAAGATTTAACCGGAGCTTGCACGCCATTCCTAGTGAGAATTGCCTCACACTGCTTGGTAATAAGGGTGGAGATAGCCTCCGCAGTCTTGCCAATAAAGTAATTCTCAGAGGTCATAAAGCCAACTCGTATTCACCTGTCGATTTAATATGGGGCCCATCAGCGGGTAATTGCCACTTGATTCTAACATACACTTAAAATATATTTATAAATATATTTATAAACATGTTAAAAAAGGATTAATAGTGAATACAAAATGGATAGCCCTTGCACTTCTGTTGCAATCGTGGGGTGCGGTAGCTCAAACAAATTGCTCTGTTCAATTACAAGACCTTTCAAAGGAGTTTGAAACTCTTAGAGTTGAAGCTGATGTGCCAGGAATGGCGATAGGAGCAGCAATATACGGAGAACCGGTGTATGAAGAAGGTTTTGGCTTTGCTAACAAGTTACGCAGAACACCAGTTACTCCCAGCACTATTTTTCAGATTGCCTCTGTAACCAAGCCAATAACAGCTTTGGCGGTCATGGAAATTGCTGAAAAGCATGCGGTCGACTTAGAAAGTACTGTAGATTTAGGCCCTGGCTCCCACTTAGTTTCCCCCCACCACCCCTCAAAGGAAATTACCCTGATCCAATTACTTACACATACATCCAGCATCCAAGATGGCATGTATTATGAAGTGGATTTTAGAACACCCGGGCAAGATTCAGAAATGGAGCTTTCCGAGCTGCTGGAAGGTATCCTTCTAGAGAATGGTAAATATTATTCAGCAAATAAATCTTTTCTTAAATCCGCGCCCGGGGAGCAATGGAGCTATAGCAATATCGGCTATAACTTACTAGGCCACTGGGCTGAGCAACAGTCTGAATTGAATTTTAAAGATTGGACTAAGAATAACTTCTTTGAATTACTGGAAATGGATCATACTTTCTGGACTATAGCAGACACACATGGGTTAGAAGTTGCAACGCCATATCAAGCACTTTCTGATGGCCAGCTTGTCGCCGTTGCACAGAGTAGTACACCCGGGTATCCAGCAGCAATGTTGCGCTCAACAATATCAGACATGACAAAATTCTTTGGCGCTGTTGCCAACTCAGGGGTCTTTATGGGCAAAGCTATTTCCTCCGATAGAGTGCTGCAAGAGGTATTTTCCGAGCGCTCTATCAGAGGCATTCCAGACCACCTGGAAAATCAATTTGTTGCATGGAATAGCTATAACTACAAAGGACGCTCTTATTTAAGCCACTTTGGTGGCAATATTGGAGTATTCACAGCAGCTTATGTTGCTCCAGAAACAGGGCTAGCACTGGTAATTCTCACCAACAGAAATGCAGAAAGGCCCCAAATTAATATGTTCCAAGAGATATCAAGAAAAGTTTATGATGCAGTTGAAAAGTGCAATATTAAGGATGCCAGGGCAAGTTAAATTTATATTGAACAAATGAGACTTAGCACTTAAATTGTTTACAGCTTATTAAAGCGGTTCAAATCTAAGCATCATGAACTACGAGGACTAGTTTATCTGCTGCTTAATCAAATCTATCGCCCAACAAGCTATCGCTGAAGATAGTTGTACAGATCGCTTTTGGAAAGGTCGATTTAAGCTGATGAAAAGCACTCTCGCTACCCTATATGGCTTATATCGACCTCAACTCCATCCATTCCAATATCATCACATCGATTCAACAAAGTATTTGTGCAGCAATCTCAAGTAAATAGCCCAAGAGTTTACTACCGTTTGTGAATTGCGTGCGTGTGAAAATGCAAAAGGCTTACCTTTCCATTTAGACTAACATCTGTATTTAGTCGGCTGAAGCCAGCGATATCTAGCCTCTACAAAGCGTGGAGCCATTGCTGAGTAGACTCCCCTATAGTCGAACGGCTGGGGATATCACCTACACACTGGGATCTTCCTCAAACGAAATTTTTAAAACCGCTTTAAAGATATGGTAGGTTTAGTATAAGCAGTGCGATAAGCCTGTAATTTTTTCAATGAACACTGGATACAGGGGGTACACTAATGCCAGCAGTTTCTCTCCTCCTGAGTTCAACTAAGTTGATCCACTATACATCCATAGAGCAATTTCCATTCCCCCATATATTGAATATTCAGCTCACTAAAATAGATAAAATTTTAAACGCGATCCCACCCCTATTTCTTTGCTAGCAAGTATGGCTAAGTAGCAGTGTGTCTAGTGTGCTCATTTCCTGCTTGTCATAATCCATGAATGTCCCTTTACTCTAGCTTTGTTATGCCTGCAATTTTTTCTGCTAGCCCCTCAGGC
This sequence comes from Microbulbifer maximicatervae (SeqCode), assembly GCF_052466985.1. NCBI lineage: Bacteria > Pseudomonadati > Pseudomonadota > Gammaproteobacteria > Cellvibrionales > Microbulbiferaceae > Microbulbifer > Microbulbifer maximicatervae (SeqCode). The sequence continues at coordinate 676,716 of NZ_CP174298.1, read as the reverse complement.
ACCGCTCCAATAACCAGAATTTTTACAAACCACCTCAAACAACTTCGCTATCAGGTCATTACCAAGTGTAAAAAGTATCAGCTTGATCATTCAGTTTTATTACTACATATAACACCCTGATAAAAGGAGCAGTTGTATACACTATTAATTCTGAATTAAAAGGAAAGGGTAAAATCTACTCGGGCACGCTGGGAACCCTTCCCACCAAGCCCCAATTGGCATTCATTCGTCACGCGGTCTTAAGTGCAACGTTTTCTTTCCTACCCTCAGTTTCTTAAATTAATGAAAAGCAAACTGAATACTGGGGTCTTAGTCCGTAAAACTCCACCCTACAATCTTCCTACAGACTATATCGCCCAACGCTAACTGGGTGTTCTTAATATAAATAAATTATTTAATATAATATTAGCTAATTATACTTTTAAACAACAAGATAGATTGAGACTCCATAGAGCGCATCCAAATAGGATAAATCCTCCTCAAATACACGGCAACCCCACTTAAAAAGAAAATATATTTTAATATAATTTTTATATAGAAATTAGACTGCAAACGTCACATGAACTTATAGCCTTAAATGCAAAATGACATTAGACTATGGACCCCATCAACCTCAGAAAAGTAACTATTCAAAATAGCAGCAAGCCACCATGATTGACCGACGACTATTTATTAAGGTGAGCTCCTTTTTGTTCGGAGGCTCCTTATTCGCAAAAAAAACATTAGCCACACAGAGCTTAGCCTATAGCTCGCTTCACATGCCTGATGAAAGTGGTCAACACAAAAGAACATGGATGGCTTTTGTTGCAAACAATTACATTTGGTCGCACAAGCAAATTCCTGAGGTGAAAAGAAACCTGGCATTAATTGCGAATACAATTGCCAATTATGAGCCTGTATCTATCCTGGTGAGCAGAAAGGACTTACATGAAGCGAAAACACTACTGGATTTAGATAGCTCAAATTATGAAATTGAGCTATACACTTTTGAAGTTGATGACTTGTGGCTCCGTGACACTGCCCCTATCTTCGTAAGATCCAGCTATGGAGAAAAAGTCGCTTTAAATTTCAATTTCAATGGTTGGGGCAACAAACAGGAGCACTCACTAGATAAACACGTCGCCAAGTATATCGCTAATCGATCTGGAGCAATCCATGAGAGAGCAAATATCGTACTGGAGGGTGGATGTTTTGAGGTCGACGGCAATGGCACCGCAATAATGACTGAGAGCTGTATTCTCAATGAGAATCGCAATCCAGGATGGTCAAAGTCTGATATTGAGGAGGAACTCAAGGTACTACTCGGATTACGGAAGATTATTTGGCTCAAAGGTATTAAGGGTAAGGATATCACAGATGGCCATACCGATTTTTATGCACGCTTTATTAAGCCAGGTGAAGTGATAGTTAGCCGGGATAATTATCAATCCTCCTATGACTATTGGGTTACTCGTGAAAACATCAAAACATTAAGCAATAGTGTCGACGCAGATGAAAACCCACTTAAACTACACATTTTGGATACGCCAGAAATTATTAACGAAAGATTTGGCACTAAAGACTTTGCCGCAGGCTATATTGGTTACTATATTTGTAACGGTGCAATAATCTCTCAAAAATTTGGTGATAAGAACGCAGACGAGAAAGCCAGAGATATTTTACAAGGCGCCTTTCCAGATCATAATATTGAGCAAATAGCAATTGACGGAATTGCATCTGGTGGTGGCAGTATTCATTGTTCTACACAACAAGAAATAGTTATCTAAGCATCAAGTTACCAGGCACTCATCAAGCATAACGTATAGATCGCTAACATTATTGATAAAGGTGCACAAATCTGCAAAACACCAGATATTTATCAAAACTAGTGCTCGTGCAGCCGATGGCCCTACCGCGAACTACCCAGACACCTCTTAACACAACGCATTATTACCAATGCGCATCCCACCGTATGCGGCAAGTATTCCTTTATGGTCGGGATACTGTATCACGAAAGATTACCAACATCGGCGCGAGTGGATTGAAAATCGCATGTATAATTTGACTGAGGTTTTGCCCTGGATCTTGCCTCCTATGCAAAAATGAGCAATCACTACCACATGTACTCTACATTGACAAAAAACTGCTAATAAGTGGTCTCTTTTCGAGGTGATTGATCGCTGGCAAAAAATATTCAAAGCCTCTAATTTGGCCTGACGCTATCTAAACGGTGATGCTCTTAATCCCTACATGCTTAAGGCACTAAAAACGTCGCTTCGATATGGCGACAACGCTTAACGAATGTCAGCTGGTTTATGCGCTGTTTAAATGAGTCTATCGCTCGCCAAGCTAACGCTGAAGACAAGTGCTCGGGGCGCTTCTGAGAATGACCTTTTAAATCCCAAGCTTTATAGGATGAAAAGGCCCTTGCCGCCTGCATGACCTATGTCAACCTCAACCCCATCCGCGCTAATATGGCAAAAACCCCTGAAGATTCTGGTCACACTTCCATTCAGCAGCGTATTCGTGCATCAATCTTGGACGGGTAGCCCAAAGAGCTACTGCCACTTGTAGGCGGTGAGCGACTGAATATGACTAAAGGACTTCCTTTTCAGCTGGATCACTATTTAGAGCTAGTCGATTGGAGTGGGCGACATCTAGACCCTAGAAAGCGCGGAGCCATCGCTGAAAACACTCCACCCATACTCGAGCGACTGGGTATTCCATCAAGGCACTGGCTTTATCTCAGTCGTAATTTTGAATGCCGCTTTAAGGGTTTGGTAGGGTCGGCTGAGGCCGTAAGATACGCTTGCAGGCGGCTCAATAAACGCTGGGTACATGGCATAAGAGACTGTCGGCGCTACCTTTGTGCAACACCCTGCTAACTCCCTTCCACTCTCTCGATACTGTTTTCCACTTTCATCTAAAACCGCAGTTAGTCTAAGCCCAAACATAACTCTTCAGCACTTCACCTCAACTTAACTAGCAAACAGAAAGAAACAGACACTGAGACTAACGCTGGCTACACTGTTAACGCCTTTCTTAAAACTAAGAGTGTCCGGAACTGTGTGCTACTTTCTCTAGTCTATGGGTGTCCAATAATTATGAAAGTTTGGTAGGGCCACACGAAGTGCTTATATACAGCTTGATAAGCACTGGAACTGGCGCCAGAAACACTGCCTGTACCTCTTTCTAATCTATGGGAGCCCTGAGTTACATCTCCCTTCAATCATTTCTTATAGTAGACTGTAATTCTTTTGGGGCAGAATTTCAAAATCCCCCGAGAGGACTTATTTTTAATACTTACAGTCTTGTCGATCTCAAACTTGTAAAATAATCTATCCTTGCGCTTGGAATAATTAAGCCCACTATTTTTAGAGTAGAGTAAAAAGTTTTGACAAAAAAGCCCACCATCTATATCAAAATAAACTTCTTCACCTGAAGGGTAACCGGTTAAAACCCAGTTGTCAGTATCCATATCCAACCGCTGCACAGAAAAAAGAGCATCACCGTCATAGACTACCAATTTTAAAGGCTCATCTTTATAGATTTCATATGCAAATATCAACTTTACAGTAAAAATGGATAAGTAAATAGCTAAAGCAGCAAAGAACGGAACCCTGGCTTTCCCCCAAAGCTCCGACTTATGAATCATATATGCCGCAACACAAAAAATATAGCCAATCATAAAATAGAGAAACAGCTCATTTCCGATTTGCCTTGTTGCAGACCCCAAATAAATCAATGATTCCCCCTATCCTTTCCGATCTTAATATGCAGTAATTTCTTGATACATCTCAGTAAACCATATCATCTTAGTAATGTTTCTGGACCCCCATCAAACATACTCTAACTTATGAGCATCTAGAATTCTTATCAATACATCCCGGCAAGAAATGCACAAAAGAAAACATACCAAATAGCTAAAAGCCCTGAAAAAAATCATCAATAGTTGTTGCCGCCCCAGGAGAAAACATCCAACTGAATACAGCTAATGAAACCAACCGATAGATCAATTTTTCTCCCAAATCTAAGTCATTATATAAAACCCAAAGCTTCCTATCTGCCTTCTGAATAAAACCATCAAACAGTCTAACAATTCCCATAAATACAACCAGCAGAAAAAGCCAGAGCCACCTCTCCACAGGATTAGATATATCCTGGGACATAAAATAGAGCACGGGCTGAAGAAGCAACCAAATTAATGGGGAAAGTACAATTGAGGCTGAAAGCAAAAGTCCTCCCCAAAACAATGAGGAAAATTTGAAATTGATACGATCTTCATTCCAAACACTTTCAGGTAGCTGCTTTTCTCGAATGAATGCTAAAGCCACACGTCTAACTGCGTCACCAAATCTCACTTACGCTCCCCAAATCAAAACCAGGCATACCCACGAAGCCGACCACAAAAAACCCACATCATCACAATATTTGGTCTCTCAAGAGAGGGCTAGATTTCTACGTGCAAACCGTAAATTTATGGTATTTATAAACACCTAACACATATAAAGTATAAACTGCCAACCACATCGTAAAAAGAGGAGAAACTTACAAAACGCTGAATATTTACTCAGATTAATGATCGTGCAACCGATGACTCTGATACAGATATCTTTTGACGGACGCCTTATTACCACTGCGTATCCCGATGTATACGGCGAGGATTACATTATGACCAGGATACTAGATTTGGGATAGATTTCAAATATCAGCGCGAATGTACTGCAAGCCATATGTATAAGCTGACTGAAGCTTTTCTCATAGATATTTCCTTTCATGTCAAGCGAAATAACCACTTCACAAACTTGTACACAAAGCGATTGCCTCTATTACACGAATCAATATTTTAAGCCTGCCATTGTTTAGTCCCAGTTCGGAGCAAACTCCGGATTGGCAATACGTTCATTAGCCTCTAAAGCACTAATTTCCCGCATATCTTCATCTGTTAACGTGATCTTAAGTGCTTCCAAGTTTGCATCCAGATTCTTGCGTTTTGTTGAGGAAGGTATAGTTGCAAGCCCTTGTTTCAATTGCCACGCAATGGCAATTTGAGCTGGGGTTGCGTTGTAGCGCTCTGCAATTTTTATTAACACGCCATCAGACATAACTTTTCCCACCGCTAACGGCATATAACCCGTTACAGTAATACCTCTCTGCTTGCAATGTTCAATAACCGCAGTATTTTGCAAGTACGGGTGTACTTCAATTTGATTGGTGTAGATCTTGCCTTCACCCAGAATATCAATAGCGTTGTCAAGCTGTTTGATTGTGAAGTTTGAGACACCGATGTGCTTGGTAAGCCCTTTTTGTTGACACTGGGCTAATAACTTAAGATAGGTTTCCATGGAGACCCTCCCATCTTTTTCTGGCCAGTGAAGTAACAATAGATCGACCGATTCAACCCTTAATTTGTTAAGGCTATCTTCTACGCTGCTTGTGAATGCGTCTTGCGTCAAATTATCCAGCCACACTTTTGTCGTGATAAATAGTTCTTCGCGGGGTACTCCACTTTGCTCAATGGCGATTCCAACCTCAAGCTCATTGCCATAGATTTGTGCGGTATCAATATGGCGGTATCCCGATTCAAGTGCCTGTTTAACTGATTCGATTGCGACATCACCTTCTAAGCGGAAGGTGCCCATTCCCAAGCTTGGCAATTCACTCATAGCATTTCTCTCTTAATAGTATTTAACAGGTTGTTTCTCACATTTAATAAATCGGCTTACGCCATTTTTAAATGACTATATTTATCCAGTGACCCAGATAGTCGGGTAAGCATCAATGCCAAAATCACGATTGAGCCTCCGACCCAAGATGTATCCATGAGTGACATATCCTCAATAATGAGGCCGCCCAAGATTGAACCTAGTGCAATACCAATGTTAAAAGCTGCAATATTGAGCCCTGATGCTACATCCACTGCATGTGGCGTATATTTTTGGGCAAGCTGCACAACATAAACTTGCAGCCCTGGGACATTGCCAAATGCAAACGCGCCCCAAACTAGAATTGTCAATACCGACGTAATGGGATTGGCTGCGGTGAACGTAAAAATAAACAAGATAAAAGCGAGTGCAACAAAGATAATGGTTAACGCCCGAATAGGCCCTAAGTTATCTGCAAGTTTGCCACCCCAAATATTACCGACCGCTACCGAAATTCCATATACCAGCATTATTAATCCGATAGCACCGGTCTCAAATCCAGAAACCTGCTCTAAGATTGGAGCTAAAAATGTGAATACGGTAAAAGTACCCCCATAGCCAACGGCAGTCATTGCGTACACTAAAAGTAATCTTGGTTGGGTTAACACACTGAGCTGCTGAGATAACCGTGCTGGCGGCGACTGTTTGAGATTATTGGGCACCAACAGCGCACTGCCAATTAATGCAAGCACCCCCAAACCCGCTACCGCAATGAAGGTTGCTCGCCAGCCAAAATGTTGGCCAATCCATGTACCCAAAGGTACACCAGTCACAAGTGCAACCGTCAGCCCGGTAAACATAACGGCGATGGCACTAGCTTCTTTGTCTTTACTAACCAACCCTGTGGCGATAGTCGAGCCAATTGAAAAGAAAACACCATGAGCGAGACCCGTCAAAATACGCGCCTTAATCAGCGAGCTATAACTAGGCGCCATCCATGCCAAAAGATTCCCTACCACGAACAGCGACATCAGGGCCAACAGCACGTGCTTCCGCGTCCAACGGCCGGTTAAGGCCGTTAACACCGGCGCGCCCACGGCGACTCCAACAGCGTACAAGCTGACCAGCAATCCAGATGACGGCAATGAAATACTCAAATCTTGAGCAATGATGGGCACCAATCCTACTATCACGAATTCGGTAGTCCCGATAGCAAAGGCACTTAGCGTCAGTGCCAACAATGCAAAAGGCATACTCTTCTCCCGGAGCAATAAGGTTGCGCCGGAGTATGCGGGCTGATAATTTTATTAAAAACCGCAACACTCTCAAATCACCTTTGCTAATATGGCAATAATCTCGCGTACCGAAGATCTAGAAATTTTCCTGGCAACCATTGACTCTGGCAGCTTGTCTGCAGCTGCGCGCGCACTGGATATTCAGGTTGCACGGGTATCCAGAGCCTTGAGCCGCCTCGAGTCAGAATTAGACTGCACCCTGCTAAATCGGACCACACGCAAACTGGAGTTAACGGAGGAGGGGCGCCTCTTCAGCGACAGGGTGAGGCAAGGGCTGCGATATTTAAACCAAGCGGAAGACACGCTGAAAGAATTGAAGGAGCAGCCGTCAGGGAGGCTGCGAGTGGATGCGGTGACGCCGTTTATGATTCACCAATTAGTGCCACTACTACCTGAATTTCAACGAGCCTATCCACACATAGAGTTAGAGCTTGTTAGCAATGAGAGCATTATTGATCTCATTGAGCGTCGAACCGACGTTGCGATTCGAATTGGCCCCTTAAAAGACTCCAACTTGCATGCGCGTTTTCTAGGGCGAAGCCCTTTATCTATTGTTGCCAGCCGGCAATATCTAGAGCGCTACGGCTCCCCTAACCATATTGATGAATTAACCAACCACAGGGTCATCGGCTTTACTCAATCCACACACCTTAATAGTTGGCCTATCGGGAAAGGGGTTGATGTAAAACCGAATATCAGTAGCAGCAACGGAGAGCTAATTCGCCAAATGTGCCTGCAAGGGGAAGGCCTGGCATTATTATCGCACTTCATGATCAAGAAGGATTTAAAAGCAAAAAAACTATTAGAAATACTACCGGGGAGTGTGTCCAAGCAAAACCAGCGAGAACTCGTCAACGCCGTTTTCTATCGCAACACAGCCCTTTCTTCTCGCATCCGTGCTTTTTTAGACTTTATTGAACCGCGCTTAACGCTTGCATAGGAAATCAATGAAAATGCAACACCAGTACATTCAAGTCACAACGGCAAAAGACCTAATCATGCGCTTTTAAATATCCTGAAAAATCAGCCTGCTTCACTTTATTTTACAAAACACTGAAACCACTATCCTTAAAAGCAAGGCCAAATTTGATAACCAAACACAAAACCAGCTTAACAAGCTTTGGTTATTCTATTCTCTACTAAACTGGTCCCTGCCATCCCTCAATCCACCTCAAGGCACCCTTCAATGGCGAGCATACGTTTCGGAGTTGTTGGCACAGGCAATATTGCTGACTTTACCACCCGAGCCATCAGCCAGGCTGGCAGCGCCAGACTTTCCTCCGTCACCAGCAGGCGGCACACACGGGCCAAAGAGTTCGCTCGCGAACACGGGATTCCCAATGTCTACCCGGATTGGAGGTCACTGGTAGAGGCGGAAGATTCGAATGCCATTTACGTGGCTAGCCCCACCACCAGCCGCGAGGAAATCTGCCTCGCGGCATTGGCCAACCATAAGCATCTTCTCTGTGAGAAACCTTTTCTAAATACTGCCTCGGTCGACAAAATTGCCGCTCGGGCTCAGTCTGAAGGATTGACATTTATGGATGCCACACATTTCACCCACCACCCCCGCACGGCCAAAATCATTCAGCAACAAAAAAAGAATCTGGGCCCAGTTAACAGAATTCACAGCGCCTTTTTTGCCTCTATGATGGACCGCAACAATATTCGCTTCGATTCACACAAAGAACCCACTGGCGCAATCGGGGATATCGGCTGGTACAACATGCGTGCAATCGTCGAATACATGCGCCCCACAGGAGCAATAAAGGCAATTTCAGGAGCGATAAAGCGGGACTCGCAAACAGGGACCATTATTAGCGGTGCGGGCCTGATTGAATTTGCCAGCGGGCAGACTTCAACTTTTGAGTTCGGATATGACTCAGGCGTTTGGCAAATGGACCTGGACATTCTGGGAGAAAGCGGCCTGATCCAGCTAGACGACTTTGTACTCGACTGGAGAGACAGCGCTGCCTTTTACAATCCTGAATATACGCCAGAATTTGTGGTTCGCAGGGGGCAGGCATCGCCAGATAAGTTCGAGCACCAGCAAGTACCAATAGAGCAATCGCAGGCGGTACAGATGATTGAAAACTTCTGCTGCTTAACAGGACCAGATAATCAAGTTGAGCGTATCCAGGCAATCGAGAGGGCCCGCGCAACCCAGTCACTGATCGACCAGTACTGCCAAGCAGTTGGCGTAGCCGTCTAACTATCGCCACCAACGCGCGATATTGAATCAGATATGCAGGATAACGTGCCGAGCCCCATGATGATGGCGGTGCTCCCAAAGGTAGATCCCCTGCCAGGTACCCAGCATCAGACGCCCCTTTTGCACTGGAATGGACAAGCTGGTCGCAGTAAGGCTGCATTTGATATGAGCCGGCATATCATCTGGCCCTTCAAGGGTATGGGTATAAAGCGAGTCATTTTCCGGAACCAGTCGATTAAGCCAGCTCTCAAGGTCACGGCGCGCGCTGGGGTCGGCATTCTCCTGGATCAGTAAACTTGCAGAGGTGTGCTGTATGAAAAGTGTACACAGACCCTCATCGGGAGCCTGTTCACTGACCCAATCAACTACACTGCCGGTAAACTCGTGAAGCCCCTGCCCATGAACCGGAATTTTTATCTCACCTATTGCCATACGGTTTCCTATATAATTCGCGCCCGCTTTTTGTACTGACACCGCATTGTAATATGGCACTGTACCGCGTTAATACTGACGACTACCCACAACAGCTTCAAGACAAGGCCGAGCGCCTGCAAGAGGCTTACAGCAAGTTCACTGACCTGGAGCCGGAACTCTTCCCCTCCCCACCCATTCACTACCGCCTGCGCGCCGAATTCAAGGTGTGGCATGAGGGAGGTGTAGCCAATTACGCCATGTACCGCCAGGGTGAGTACAAGAAGCCCTTTATCATCGATGAATTTACCGTCGGCTCTGAGCTGATGAACCAGTTGATGCCGAAGGTGCTGGCTGCTGTCAATAATAGCGAAGTCCTGCGCAAGCGCCTGTTCTCCGCCGAGTTTCTTACCACGCTGAATGGTGATGCGCTGATTACGCTGATCTACCACAAGAAACTGGATGAGACCTGGGAGCAGGAAGCCAAAGCACTCCAGGCACAGCTGGGATTCCCGATTTTGGGGCGCTCGCGCAAGCAAAAAGTGGTTTTGGAACGTGACTTCGTTACCGAAAAACTGGATATCGATGGGAAAACTTACCAGTACAAACAGGTAGAAGGCAGCTTTACCCAACCCAATGGGGAGATCTGTCGTTCCATGATCCAGTGGGCGAGAAGTGCCTGCGGAGACAGTGATAGCGATCTGCTGGAGCTCTACTGTGGCAATGGCAATTTCACCATCCCGCTCAGCGAGAAATTCCGCAAAGTCCTGGCCACTGAAATCTCCAAGGTATCGGTAAATTCGGCCCAGGAGAATATCGCCAACAACCAGATCACCAATCTGGATATCGTACGCCTATCCAGTGAAGAGTTTACCCAGGCCATCGATAAGGTACGCCCCTTTCGCCGCCTTAAGGATATAGATCTGGATAGCTACGACTTCTCCACCGTCCTGGTTGATCCCCCCCGAGCGGGTTTGGATGAAGACACCTGTGCGATGGTCGCCCGCTTCCCGAGAATCCTGTATATCTCCTGCAATCCAGAAACCCAATTGGAAAATCTGGAGTCGCTGACCAAAAGCCATCGCATTGAGCGATTTGCTCTGTTTGATCAGTTCCCTTATACAGATCATACGGAAACCGGGTTATTGCTAGTGAGGAAGTAGTGTCTCACTAGCTGAAGGCCTCCGGCATTCTGATCCTATTGAACGCTGGAGCCCTTCCTAAGTCTATTTATAAAATCGCGATAAAGATTCAAAGCTCAGCAATACAAGTAGCTTTTAAAAACTATACTCATTTCTCGATATTATCTGAGCCGAAGAGATTTCAACTTACTTTCCAAACGATGAGCACCATTAAATAATCTACACACCCTGCTCAAGTCATTGCTGTATTAATCAATAGCTAAAACCAGCCACTCCAGTAAGCTTGGGCTTTTTATAAGAATCAGGCTCGACGTAGCGATGACCAATGTTCGATAACCATTCATAAAAAAGTAAAGCCCAGCTTTCAATATACATAATACCTTCACGCATAAAAAATCAATTATCGAGACTTGGAGCATTATTCCCAGCATCGGGGGCTTGTTAATCAATAAAAAACACCCAAGGGAATAAAAGTAACTATGGGTATAAAACCAAATACCAATCTTTAAATAACTATTTTTACTTGTATCAAATCTAACATAAGACTAAAGATTAACTTTTTAACGCACTCAGCATCACAACTGACACACGATATCAATCTATAAGCCAGACCTATTAAATACACCAATCTAAATCACAGACATAAGGTGCGCTCTATCACATACATCATGCGAAGTAAAACAGGAAACTGAGAACAAGCTCATATCGCTGTCCTTTTTAACTTAAATTCACCCCCTCTGGACGCAGCATAACGATGCAAATAAAAAATATAACTATTATGTCGTCCTACAAATCAAGCTAGAAAATTCATACCCAATATTGGCCAAGAGTAATCATCACCAAAAGACAGCAGCACATACAAACAAAAGGACACACACCAAAAATAATAGTTAAATTATTTTTACCCCGAACCAAGCACCCTCAACAGGAATTTTGAAAATTCTCCTTTTAAATTACAGGTAAAGTTCATTTCATCACTATTACTATAAATAGCTGTTGACAAAACGAGAAATATATGGATCCGTATTTCAAGAAAACAATCAATCCACTGGCAAAAATCTGTTTAACAGCATTTTTCGCCTTATTCATAATGGTATTGTCCGGATGTGGTGGTGGAGGCGGGGATAATAGCTCTGATGAAGACCCCACAGAAGCTACCCCCAACTCTCAGGGCAACGGCTCCAGTGATGAAACACCAACTTCAAGCGGTGAGCCCGCTGAGTCCGATGAAGAGGTTGGACAAAATATTGCAGGTAGTGGAACTATTTCTTCCAGTTCTGGCAACGGGGTCCTTGCCATTGATGACTTAAGAAGGACACTTTGGGAAAGTGGTGATACTGCCAGCACATCAAGCCTCACCCTTGACCTTAAATCTACACACTTGCTCAGCAAAGTGGTCATAGACTGGGGCGACCACAACGCAAAATCTTACGAGGTACTGGGCTCAAGCGACGGCACAACATGGACCACCCTGGCAACAGCTGATTCAGGAGAATATGGCCAACGCATTGATTCTCACCTAATTGGTGGAGAGTATCGCTATGTCCAGCTAAACGGAACTGAACTCAGTGAGGGGAGTTCGCAATATAGTTTGTGGGAACTGATGGTTTTTGATCGTGCGGCAGAGGAAATTAATCAAACCGCGCCCATAGAATATACTCCTCTATTTGATACTGAGCAGCCAGAAGAAGAGTCTCAACACTGGTATATTCAGGAAGATGGCACCATTGTAACACTGGCAAGTGGCCGAGCACGTCTGCGACATGAATCCGAGGATAGTTTTTACGAGTTCCCGACCTTCTACTTTGAACACAGAACCTTTGGCATAGAGATTCACGACCATACGCCCGCCGGTGAGAACCTGATTGAGATCTTTTACTCTGCCGAATACGCGCTTTATCGGCCACCCGAATGCCGCTCCTCTTATTCAAATGAACACCGCGCTGACTTTAATAGCAACGCCAGATTTGATGAAACCCCTTACCGGGAAGCTGATGAAGATGGGAGAGGCCAAGTCTGGGTATGTCGTATCACCTACGATGCTCACGATGGTGATGACGGGCAGCTGGAAGTCGGCGAATGGATGGAGGTGGAGTTTCAGCAATTCATTGGCATTGAGGAGGGCGATGAGAATGTCAGTGGGCAGACAGTTTACTACACAGACACCTACCGCATTCTCCTGGGCCAACCCGGTATTCATATGGTTGCAGACCTGGAAACTGAGACCGCTGTTGAAAGTGCCGGTGAAGCAACCGCAGCATACATCAGGGCTACTGACCCGGTACCCGCTTCAGAAGTCATTTCAGTAAATACTGACGATAATACTCTTACCTACTACGCAGGCAGCGATGGTAAATGGGCAACGGCTTCCGACGCTGATGCCGTTGAAGTCACCTACCCAATACTAGATGGTATTGATGTCTATGATACTTACATCGTGGACAGCGGAATCGCCGACTGGACAGCCTACTTCAGAGAAGCCCTCAACATCCAGTGGGAGACACACAACGAGTTTCTAGATGGTCGCAGGATATTCCACACCCGGTTTAATACCGGAGAGCACGAGGAACTCGGGAACCCAGACTTCAACCAAATGGCAAACCTGTCAGCAGGCTTAACCATTGAGCAATCATGTCTGGCGTGCCATATCAATAACGGCCGGGGCCCGGCCCCCTCAGAGGCTAATGTTCCCAATTCGATGGTCTTTAAGCTGTCGTCCGGTGCAATAACCCAAGCAGGACAACCCCTGCCAAACCACTACTTTGGCCCTGTCCTCCAAACCCATTCACTCAATAGTGACATAGCTCCAGAAGGATCTATTCAAGTCACCTATAGCCCCATTCAAGGTAGCTATGCCAATGGGGATAGCTACACCCTACAGTCCCCCACTTATGTAGTAACAACCAATGAAGGTGAAAACACATCCGCTGATTACTTTTCGCCACGTATGCCACAAAACATCACTGGCTTGGGCTTACTTGAGGCGGTTGACGAAACAGAAATCCTTGAGTGGCACGACCCTAACGATTCCAATAGCGATGGTATCTCTGGGCGAGTATCACTGGTCGATACGGGCTCAACACCTCTTCCCCAGGTAGGACGCTTTGGCTGGAAGGCTACCCAACCGAGCTTGCGCAGCTTCTCAGCAGATGCGTTGAACAATGATATTGGCGTGAACACAGCACTGGAACCCAATGCAAACTGTGGTATCGAACAGCTGGAATGTAAAAAGCACAGTAATCACGACGAAGAGCTCACTGATTCTCACCTGGACGACCTAACTACTTATCTTCAGGCACTGGGCGCACCGCCCAGAAATCCCGATTTAATCAATGAATCCATCGTGGCTCAGGGTGAAGCTCTATTTGAATCGATCAACTGCTCATCCTGTCACCGGCCAGAGATGAACACCAATCACGCTCACCCTCTTGAGGAGTTGAGAGGCAAGGTCATTCGCCCCTATACAGACTTACTCCTGCATGATATGGGCGAAGGTTTGGCAGACAACTTGACGATTAGCGCGGAGTACAACCGCGAGTGGAGAACGCCTCCCTTATGGGGATTGGGTGTTAATAGCGCAGTGAATGGTCACAGTAATTTGTTGCATGATGGTCGCGCCCGGTCTATTGAAGAAGCCATTCTCTGGCACGGGGGAGAAGCTGCTGAGAGCCAACAGAACTATATTGATCTGTCGGCTTCAGAGCGAAACTCGCTACTCAAGTTCTTACAGTCGCTGTAAACCATAACCTAACCAATCACAAGGGTATCCAGCTAAGGTCATAGCTTGCTGGATACCTTTCTGGTGGAGATATACGTTATTGTTCACTGGAAAAATTCAAAGCTTTTACAGAAACGTCCATCCGCAAATAACGTGTTCTATTTTTATCAAAACTTAAAAAATCGATTCAGTAGCAATGGTGCGGCAAGCCTGCACTCTGCCAAAAAGACCTAGGCGCGTGGCTCGCGAAATTACAGCCGGTTAATGCTCCTCCCTCTTCAACTGAGTTATAACCGATTAATCGTTATACAACGACTACCATCTCTTCTGACTGCTCGGCACCTCCAAAATCGATTAAATATTGGAGGTAGACGTATACACTTCCCTTTTTACTTGGATGACAGTTTAAAAATGGAGCCGTTGAGCTTAGTTACAAGGAAGTTAAACTAGTTTTCAACAGCCGGCATTAATAGCGCACTATTAAGACTCGCCATGATGGTTTCCCATCTCTTTTTCGCAGTTTCTTGTAATGCTTTTTTCTGAGGCCCGTCCATAAAATCCTGCTTGTGCTTACTTAGACGGGTGTAGTGCAGGGCTATTACCTCATATTTCTTATTGTCCTTGAATGCCTGGTAAACACTTTCGACATTCTCAAAACTGTCATCAATAAAGATAATGTTGGAAATTAGGTAGTGCTCACTACTATTAGCCGAAGAATTGTAGGATCGCAGCAAGCAGTCAAGCATAAAGCCTTTATCTTGCCCGGCTAAGTACATAATACCTTGCCGATAGCTTACTGGCCTTGCCTCACTTAAATCACAGGGCTTAAACGGACTTGCAAGGCTAAATTGATTATTTGGACTGAAGTTGAGAGTATTTGACCGAATAAGCTCTAATAAATTTTGGTAGGACGTATTCGGGGTTGGCAAGCGTTTGAACTGTCTCTCGGTAGCTGAAACATCTGCATCGCCCCTTGCAGTTTCAACCATCAATCGCACCCCACTTTGTCTCAAGCTGTCAAGTACCGGCACAATATTGTCATCTGTATAAACCATATTGCTCACAGAGAAGAGCAAACCGGATATATTAATCAACTCCTCTTTTGTTTTTGCCACAAGGAAACCTGAATTAGGATCGGTTTCCAATAAAGTTTCCTGCCATGAGTACCAAGCTGCGCCACCAAGATATTGACATTGAGACTTTTCAGCGCAAGGCATCATACTCAAGGTGTCATCATTATCCATAACCAGTAACGTATTTATTGGGGTGGCTGATTCTTCAATTATATTCTGGACGTCCTCAAAGCTGTTCACCTCTTTCTTAATAGCACCGGCAGACACACAATGAGAAGCCACAATTAAAACAATCGAATACAGTAGAGAATTAAACTTGCTCATAAAATAAATTCCTTTTTACTTACCCTGATTATTAACACAAAAAAGTGAATGGTTTTGGCGTAGCTGGAGACAGAGACTGTACTGGCATGATGCCTAGACTAGATAGTACTTAACTTGTGCCCCTGAAAAATAGCAATTTATCATTCAGAGCCAGAAAAACAGAAAATCGAATCAAGTTCTGAGGGGGTACCAAATAGGAAGCGTAAGCCGCCAGCTCTATTAGCAAAGAAATAATACTTAATCTGTGAATAATTTGAACAGAGCTTCATATTGTTGTCGTACAATACAACCACCAGTCCCTTCATAGATATACTTTCTCCAAACCAGGATATTAGATTCTGCTATTAGCGGCATAAAGCTGCCCCGCCCCCACCCCGGCATGCTGATAATTCGGCACGCCGGGTGCTTCTAAATAAGCTGCTCCCCATTAAGCAAATCTGCGATCCAAATTCAAGGCACCACAGCCCCGACAGTGTTTTATAAACGCTTCTTCTATGCCCAGGGGCTCCTGGCAGTAAAAACAGCATCCCTCTCTCATAGTCAAATGATTAGCAAAATTTTTGCTGTAGAGCATGGGCAGCTTAAGTTCCCTTCTCAGCGCCTTTAGTAAGCTTGCAGTAATGCGCCCCTCAGGAAAATTCCGTGCTATTCCTTGAATGTTCGACAGGGTCTCAGCAGAAAACTCCCAAACTTCACCACAGTGGTCACAGGAAATTATCATTTTCCAATTTACTCCACCTTTCCAAAGATACAATTATTTTAGTCCCAAAGGCTGAAGTATTTTTTCCATCTGCTTAAAGGAAAGGCGACACAACAAAGAAGGAAACAATCTTTCCAGCCACCACAGCAACTTAAGTTTTGCTGGCACAACAATGATTTCTTTGTTCTTTGCAATTTGAGACAAAGCCTTTTCTGCAAAAGCATCAGCAGATATTGGCCCCAGAGGCTCGAACATTTCTGCCTGCTGTTGAGGAGGAATGGGAGTTGGCATCCGCCCATTGACGCCACCTCCCTGCAAAATCGGCGTTGATACTGCCCCGGGACACAAAACACTCACTCGTACACCGCAGGACTCGGCCTCAGGGCGAATAGCCTTTGATATTGCTACCACAGCACTCTTGGAAGCTGAGTAGGCAGCCATTGCTGGCGACGGAACTAAAGCCGCCATCGAGGCAGTATTGATAATATGGCCAGAGCCCTGGCGCTTCATGGCCTGGAAACCACATTGGAGCCCATGAATAACGCCAAACAAATTGATATCAATCGCCGCTTTCCAATCTTCAACATTATGATCGGAAAAATATCCTCCAACTCCTACGCCAGCATTGTTAAAAAGGAAATCTAACGGAGATACTTCACTAATGACCTGAAAAAATTGATCATAGTTACGAACATCCAAGTGAACAAACGATGCTCTCCCACCGGACTCCTGTATTTGGCTGACAACCTGCGTAGCGAGGTCCTGCTGGATATCCGCGATAATGACTTGAGCCCCAAATGCTGCCAGTCGACAGGCCAAGGCCGCACCGATTCCAGAAGCACCACCGGTAATCAGTGCCGTCTTGCCACTGAAGTAAGATACCTGATCCATAAGCGCTTTCCCTTCCTTGCTTTTACCACTTTATACCCCAGTTTCTGCTATCATCGCGCCCGCAAAACCTAAGGGGTGGCCTTGCCTGAGATGTCCGGGGATCAAATTGGTCTGTCGTGACAAACCCTTGAACCTGATCCGGTTAATACCGGCGTAGGAATAGGTAGACAAAGCAAAACCTCCCCACGTCGCACTCCGGGTCTCTTTCACTGCCGTTATTCGAGAGAGAACCATGAAAAAACAGTTTCCCACCCACCCTATTGCCTGGTCTGTCAGCCTTGCCAGCAGCCTGTTCGCCGGTATCGCCACCGCTAATACCGCAGAGACCGGGCTTGAGGAAGTGGTGGTTACGGCACAGCTACGGGAAACCAACCTTTTGGAGCTTCCTTCCAGTGTTACCGTACTGGATGAAAGCGCGATCGATGCGCGGGGCGCGGCCAATCTGGACCAGCTTTTGAACATGGCGCCCAATGTAAATTTTTCGTCTGGCGCCTCCAGGGGACGATTTGTACAGATTCGCGGCATTGGTGAGCGCAGCCAGTTTATCGACCCAGTAAACCCCTCAGTTGGCCTGATCATCGACGGTATCGACTTTACTGGCCTGGGGCTCGCAGCCAGCACCTTGGATATCGATCAAGTGGAAATCCTGCGGGGCCCACAGGGCACAGTGTACGGCGCTAATGCCCTGGCCGGCCTGATCAACATGACCAGTGCAGCGCCCACCAGTGAGTCGACCACCAAGGTGTCCGCCGAGCTAAGTGAGTACAATGGACAGAGTCTGTCTGCGGCTACCAGTGGTTCTTTGAGCGATGCTCTTGGCTATCGATTGGCTGCCAGCAAACGCAAATCCGACGGCTATACCGAGAATGTGTATCTCAACCGCGATGACACCAGCAATATTGATGAGTCTGTACTGCGCGGAAAGCTGGCCTACTCCCCGTCCGACGATTTAAAGCTGGGCGTTACCCTCTTCTTTATCGACGTTGATAACGGCTACGATGCTTTCTCTCTCTATAATACCCGTGAAACCCAATCTGACCAGCCCGGCTGGGATCGCCAGGAAACCTTTGCCGGCGCATTGACTGCTCAATGGTCTGGTAACGAGAACTTTACCCTTGAAGGCACCCTCAGCCTCGCCGATTCAGATACTGAATATGGCTACGATGAGGATTGGAGCTATGTCGGCTTTCATTCCTGGGAATACAGCTCAACGGATAATTACCAGCGCGATAAAGACAATATCAGTATTGACCTTCGCGTACTCTCTACCGAAGAGTCCAAGTTATTCTGGGATCGCAGCCACTGGGTTGTGGGCCTTTATGGCCGCACGGAGCGCGAGGACCTAAATCGCAACCAGAGTTTCCGCAGCACTTTTGATACTGAAAACTCTGCCATCTATGGCCAGCTCTCTACGGAAATCACCCCGACGATCGAGTTGATCACCGGCCTGAGACTGGAAAGACGCGAGGCCGATTACTCAGATTCCTATAACATCGATGCAGATAATGGAGAAAACCTGTGGGGCGGCAATATCTCCCTGCAATACCATTACACCGACAACACCCTGCTCTACGCTACGGTTTCCCGAGGCTATAAAGCCGGCGGTGTAAACGGCAGAATCATCTCAGAATCAACAAGCAACACTGAGATCAACAGTGACATGTTCGAGTTCGATACCGAACATATGCTCAACTATGAATTAGGTATTAAGGGCAGCTGGCTGGAGAATCGGTTGCAAGCCCAGGTTGCGGCTTTCTACCAGGACCGGGATGACGTTCAGGCCAAGGTTTCTATCTTTAACCCTGCCGACTACTCATTTAGTGACTACCTTGCCAATGCAGCCGGCGGAAGTACTACTGGTCTAGAGGTGGAACTGAACTATCAGGCTACCGACGCCCTGCGCTTTTTCGCCTCTGCTGGCTGGCTGAATGCGGAATTTAAAGACTACGAAAGTAGTTCCCACGTCGATGCCCGCGATGACTACGCAGGAACAGTATTGGCAGCGGTTGATCTGGATGGCCGCGATATCGCTCACGCCCCCAACTACCAGTTCTTCACCGGTACAGAAATCGACCTGCTTCCCAACCTGATCTTGCGATTGGAGCTTGAGGGTAAAGACGAGTTCTACTTCTCAAACAGCCACAACGAAAAATCCACAGCCTACGAACTGGTCAATGCTCGCCTGACCTACCAGGGAGATAACTGGGATGTTGCCCTGTGGGGAAGAAACCTGACTGACGAAGATTACTATGTGCGTGGGTTTTACTTCAGTAACCAGTATGGCAACAACCCGGCCAACGGCTACGCACCCGAGCCCTACTATCAATATGGCGAGCCCCGGATTGCCGGGGTAACAGGCACCTACACCTTCTAATCACTCAGTGACGTTGGGGCAGCGCTTCGCTGCTCCAAAACTCTCTATCAAGAGGGGAATTATGCAGCTCTCTGTCGAAATCAGTATGTATCCGTTAAAGGACGAGTACATCTCGGCTATTCAAGCGTTTATCGCACAGTTAAACAGCCACCCAGAACTCAAGGTAATCACCAATACAATGAGTACTCAGGTGTTTGGCGATTACGATCTATTGATGGATGTGCTCAAGTTGGAAATGCGCAAATCCTACGAACAGTTTGGCCGCGCCATTTTTGTATGTAAGTTTATTGACGGCGACCTGGCCCCGGGAGAAGCGCATGTTTGACCAGGATATCAGCACCGCAATCAGCGCTTCGATTGCGGCCATGTCCCTCTGGGAAGTAGCCGCTGTAATACTGGCTCTGGCCTATTTACTTCTGGCCATGAGGGAGAAAATCAGCTGCTGGTATGCCGCCTTTGTCAGTACGGCGATCTACCTGTTTCTGTTTTGGGATGTCAGCCTGTTAATGGAGTCTGCGCTACAGGTTTTCTATCTGCTGATGGCAGTTTATGGCTGGTGGCAATGGCGAAATCACCGCAACCAGCAGGACGATTTAAAAATCCATCGCTGGAGCGGAAAAACCCACTCAATAGTTATTGGCGCTACCCTGACACTGACTTTACTAATCGGCTACCTGCTGGATCGCAACACCAGTGCCGCCCTCCCCTACCTGGATTCATTCACGACTCTGGGGGCAATCGTCACCACCTATATGGTCACCCGGAAGGTACTGGAGAACTGGCTTTACTGGATTGTCGTAGACGGAGCTTCAATCTACCTCTACCTGGACAGAGAACTCTACCTTACTGCCGTATTGTTTATGCTGTACCTGGTGCTGGTTGTGATTGGCTATTTCCAGTGGTTAGCCATTTTCCGAAAAGAGAAACAACAACCCGATAGCGCTCCTCAAACAATGGCAGCGGCATAGTGACCAACTGATATGAGCCAGGACTTGAGCAACATCATCCCCAACGATTGGCATCATTGGAGCAAGGCCCGGCCCACGGTGGTCAGGGCCCTGGCTGGGGGGCTGACCAATAACGCCTTTCTGGTTGAGTCCGCCGATCAGCTGATGGTGCTGCGGATAAACTCCAGCATCAGCGATCAGCTCAATCTCGACAGGGCTGCTGAACAGCAGGCGCTGCAAGCTGCCACATATTCCGACAGCTGTGCCCCTTTGGTTTACTGTGACCCACATTACCGATATTTGGTGACCCGCTATATTGAAGGCACTCCCTGCGATAAAAATGTCGCCCACAGTTTGGAAAAACTTGCCGATCTACTGCGCCGTATACACAGCTCCCCTGCAATTGATGCCCAATTAAACATCGGTGAGAAAATCTCTAGTTACAGGCAGTTTATCGACAAGCGAGCCAGTTATTTCCACTTGCTCGACACACTGCAAGAGAAACTTCCGCAATTAATTGATGCTGCTTATCGGATGGGCGACGAAATTTGCCTGTGTCACAACGATCTAACGGTTGGCAACCTGATCTGGGCTCCCTCTGACAAGATATACGCTATCGACTGGGAGTACGCGGCAATGGGGGATAAATTCTATGACCTCGCTATTTTGGTAGAGGAACACAACTTGAATCAGCGAGAGCAAAATAGTTTACTGGAGTGCTATCTTAATCGCACCGTGTCACCTGAAGACAATCAGCGCTTGGGGTTATGGCAGCTGATCTACGGTTACCTTTGTATTCTCTGGCACGGAGTACAATGGAGTAACCAAACCCAAAGGTCCCCGGAGCAAGGGAGATATATCGGGAAAAAAGCCCAGCAGTTATTGAAAGGCCTATCAGCTCACAGCCTCAGCTGAGTAATCCCTGCTAGAATAGGCCCAATCCCCAAGAAGCGACTTTCAGTCACTGCGGCGCAATCCAAGTTGCTTTCGAAGTTACTGTCGAAGTAATTCAACTAGGGCCCGACTCGGCTAAAATACCCCCCATTTTCACACCCCAAAAATAACCACAGAGGTACTCCTGTGATCAGATCATTTTTTGCAATACTACTTACCTTGATCGCAATCAACGCACAAGCGGTAGAGAAACCCGAGGGTTTTAAAACGATAGATGGGCTGTTTGCTGCGCTTTCAAACCTGGACCACCAGGCTATGCGAGACGGCGTCAGCGACGATTTTATACTCCTTGAGCACGGTGAAGTCTGGGATATTGAAGACCTTATCGCCGTAATGAAGCCCAAGCCCTCAAAGCTGGAAAGAATCAACTACTTCAGCATTATCAATTTTGAAGAGCGTGAGAACCTGCTGACCATCAACTACTGGACCAAGTCCATTTTTAAATCCGAGGATGGCAATAAAGAAGCGGTGTGGTTGGAAAGCGCCATTGTTAAGAAAATCGATGGCAAGTGGCTAGTAGCCCAATTGCACTCAACCCGCCTGCCCGCAGAGAAATTCCCCAAAGACGTCCAGTTTGAGCAGCAAGTCCTATAATAAAGTGCCTTACAGGCCCTGCCCGCACAGGGCCTGTGTCCATTTGATCGCTCTCAGCCCCCCAACTGGAACAACTACCGGATTTCAAAGCTTCCAAGTGCTAATATGTGACTCTAAATTGCATATTAGTCTCCAGTTCTAAAGGGCCACTCAATGAAGCTTAAAGTTTACCTCTCCGGCGAAATCCACTCCGATTGGCGTGCGCAAATTATCGAAGGTTGCCAAAAAGAAGGGCTGGAAATCTCCTTCTCTTCCGCAGTCACCAACCACGACGCCAGCGATGCCGCTGGTGATGGCCTGGGTGAGGAGCAGAACGCTTTCTGGCGGGATCACAAATCAGCCAAAGTTAACGCAATCCGAATCAAGCACCTGATTGAAAACTGTGATTTGGCGGTGATTCGATTTGGCGAGAAATACAAACAATGGAACGCCGCATTTGATGCCGGCTTTTGTGCAGCCTTAGGCAAGTCCTATATCACACTTCACGATGAATCCTTGGTGCACGCACTCAAGGAAGTGGACGGTGCCGCCCAGGCCTGGGCACAGACCCCCGCACAGGTTGTCGATATCCTGAAGTACTTAACCACTCAGGCCTAAGGAGCCTCTGGATAGCAAGCCGGCAGGCATCTACTGACAAAACTGCACAATCAGTAGGTGTCGCTAGCTAAAAGCCGTAATTAAGGACACCGGCATAGTTCGGCCGAGAGGCTGCCTCTGCTGATGGGTTGTGCACTAGCTCGCCGCTACGATTGATCGCATAGATTTCTGCACCGCAGTGCTTGCAGAATGCCTTCTCCCGCAAAGCCCCCTCTTTAAAGTGATATTTGCGCAGTGACTTTTCAGGATCGCTGATATGGATAGCGACTTCAGTATCAGCGTGCCCCCTTTGGCCCGCTGGTACAAACAGGGCATCTATAAGCTTGTTGAAATGAATCGCTCCACAATGACAAGTTAACGGATTCATAGCCTTATCTCCCTGGTCGATTAGTATGGGGAAGGAGTTTACTATTTACTTTAATTTAACAAAGGGGATATATTGAAAAGATCTTTTAGCTTTAAGGAAACAGTCTGTGCGCAGAGAGTACGACAAATACCACTTGATCAACGTTTTTTGCAGTGTTGTTGATCACGGTTCCTTAAGCAAAGCTGCCAAGCACTTGGGCCTGTCTACGCCCACCGTGAGCAAGACTCTCGCCCAACTTGAACAGGCCCTTGGCCAGGTATTACTCAATCGCACCACCCGGGCAATCGCTGTCACAGATGCCGGAAGGATTGCTTACCAGAAAGGACAAAAAATAATCAGCTCATTCACCGAGCTGGAAGACCAGATTGCAGAGGCAGCAACGCTCACCCGAGGAAAATTAAAAATCACTTTTCCGGAAACCCTCGGCTTAAAAGTATTCAGTCATATCTGCAATGATTTTCAGAAAGCATTCCCCGATTTCAGCTTGGAGCTTATCTTCAGCCCCTATCACCTGGATTTAATCGAGGACGATATCGACATTGCTTTTCGCGTCTGGGAAACACTGCCCGATTGCCAGTTTTACGCCCAGCCCCTATTTAGTATCCGCCCTATTTTTATTGCCGCACCGACCTATCTGGAAGAACACGGCTGCCCCAAATCCATTGCCGAGCTCAGCCAACACAACATCATGCTAACCCGCCTTGATGGCCTGGAAGATGGCTGGTCAATTGATGGGAAGTTCTATCAATTCAATGGAAATTTAATATCCAACAAAACTTTCCATACACGAGCAGCCGCATTAAACGGGAATGGCATTGCCAAGCTTCCCTCCTATTTTTGCCAACGGGATATCAAAAAGGGGCGACTGGTAGAGGTACTCCCTGACTTGGAGCGAAAAGATAAAACTGTAGGCGCTATCTATAAAGTAAAGCGAAAAGATTCAAAGAAAATTGACGTTTTTTTGAACTTTGCACAAGAGCGCTTGCAGGAGTATGACTTTAGCCTGTTTGATGAGTGAGAATGTGCCACTAAAGAACTCTGCAGCGATTAGAGATCCTCTGTGAAACACTCAGCTGTTTAGCACCACATTAGGTGGTACCATAGAACAATAATAAGCGGCTTGCTACTGGGGCTGAAGAGAGTGAAAACAATACTCTCGAAATACACTGTAGATACATCCCCTCTCCTTTATTGGTAAAGCCGCACAACAGTCATACATTGGAGCTTGAAGTGACAATCACTAAAGAGGTCGAACAAGGCCAAGCTGTCTATTCCAAACCCGTACTTTGGCTTTATGATATGTGGGTTCTGGGCATATCAAACCGCTTTATTTGGAAGTGCCCAACTCCTGGAATACTAGAGCACTTCAATCGAAATATATCTTCCAACCACTTGGATGTAGGTGTTGGAACGGGCTACTTTATGGACAAGTGCCATTTCCCCTCCGACAAAGTCCGCCTCGCCCTGATGGACCTGAATCAAAACAGCCTGGATATCTCAGCGCAAAGAGTGGCCCGGTATAATCCAGCACAGTTCCGCTGCAATGTCCTGGATAAAATTACTTTAGAGACTGAAGTTTTTGATTCAATCTCCTTAAATTACCTATTTCACTGCCTTCCCGGCAAGCTGTCAGAAAAACTGGTTGCGCTGGATAATGTCGCAACCCTGCTATCGGATTCAGGCACCGTATTTGGTTCCACCATCCTGTCCGAAGGCGTACCGAAAAGTGGAGCTGCCAAGAAATTAATGGCTATCTACAATAAGAAAGGGATATTTTCTAATACCCAGGATTGTGAAGAGGACCTCAATACATTCCTTGCCAGTCGATTTAAGGAGTACAAAATAGAGGTTCGCGGGTGTGTAGCACTATTCAGTGCGCGGTACAAAATCACTGGCTAGAGTATCTATAGGGCACTTATGAGGATGAAGTTCTCGTTTAAGTTGGGGCTGAATAGTCCACTGATATTCCTTACCTTGTTAGCTTTAGCAGTAGCTCCCACTTATTGCCTGGGCCTGCATTTCAGTGTGTTTGAAGATAAATTTGAGTGCATTGATATTCACAATTCTCTAAACTGTGCACGGTCAATCGAAAGTGGATTGAGTGATCAGGTCAACCATATCCAGCGGACGCAACCAGGGCACCTGACTATAGCCCTGAATAGCGGGAAATTACTGACGTACACAGACATCCTTCCCGCTAATAATCCCGCAGAACATATAGCCTACTCTGCAATTGAGCAAATAACTGATAACCTGCTACTGATTCATCAACAGCTCTGGGAAGCACATTCCTATATTTTGCTAGACTTGAGAAACGGCCATGAATATTCTCTTGCCGGCTACCCTTTGCTGTCTCCGCAAGGCGGATATCTTTTTGTTGCCGAACAAGACCTGGACGCCGGTTTTAATGAAAATGCCTTACAAGTTTACAGCTTATCTGCAAATTCTTTGGACTTACTATACGAGCTAAAGCCTGAAAACTGGGGACCAGACCAAGTTTACTGGACGACAGAAAATACGGTCTCTTTTATTAAAAAGCAGCTTAATCCCAACTACCTTTCAAGTAAACACCAGCCGTTTTATATTGAGACTAAAGCTGTACTTTCTATTGCCCCTGATAGCCAGCGTGTAAACATTCGATATTTTGATTAAAATACCCCTCTTTAATTTACCCAAAGTATCTTGGAGCTATTTTGACAGCTAATTCAGGTCTCTCGATATTATTTGTCTGCCTCGGTAATATTTGTCGTTCCCCCTTAGCCGAAGCCGTTTTCCGCACCAAGGCACAGCAGGCAGGTATTCCTGTTTCCGTCGACTCTGCGGGCATTATCAGCTACCACGCGGGTAAGCGACCAGATCCGCGAACTTTGGCTATTGGTGAAGAAAATGGCTATTCATTTGAAAATAGCTACGCTCGCCAGGTAGCCACCACCGACTTTACAAAATATGATCATATCTTTGCGATGGACAAAGATAACCTGGAAGCACTGCAATCCTTACAGCCTGATTCATCAGGCGCCCAACTAGGGTTATTTTTATCAGTGTTGCAAGATAGTGATTTAGCTGAAGTGCCCGATCCTTACTATGGCGGTATTGAAGGGTTTCAACATATTCTCCAGCTTATTGAACAAGCATCTGATGCATTTATCGAGCAGCTTAAAAACAGAGAATAAGCAAAGCCCCCACAAATTCTACCGGGCTTGTGGGGGGAAACTTTCCTCCAAGGCGGACCTATCCCACATTCCCTTATCGGCTGCGGCTTCATAAGTACTCTGCAAAAAATCAAACAGCGCCTCATCAGGGGAGCGTGAAGCTCTCACCGCATCATAGGGCAGCAAGAACTCACCCAAATCTTTGGAATAGTAAGCTGAGGCGGGCGCGACCCTTGCTTCGGGAAATCCTTGGGGCTCTGGGTAAGTATATGAATAGAAGCAAGCACCATCTACACCACCGCCACCAGGCCAAAAACCGGCACTGCTAACTTCATGGGAGTATGCTTCCCTGGCCACCCAATCGGGAAAGTGTGGAACGCCTCCAGGGTGCGGAGGCGCCTCCCTGCCAGAAAAACGGGTAAGTGCTAAATCAAAACTTCCCCAAAAAAAATGAATTGGACTGCACTTACCAATAAAACGACTGCGAAACTCGGTGAAAACCCGATGAATTTGCACCAACGCCTGCCAAAGCTGTCTAGCATAATCCGGATCATACTCGTAGTTATCCTGATCCCTCTCAAAGGGTATCGCGTCCGCCACTTCAGATGGCATAGTGTTAATCTCAACCGGTATACCTAGCTGCTTGAGTGCAGCCATCACTTCCCAGTAGAAATCAGAAACTGTGCGGGACTCCAAGGGTAATACCCATTCTCCCCCCTCAGTGGTCAATAGCTTCAGTACGTGATGATAGAAATCAAAGCCAATAGAAAACGACCGTCCTCCATAAGGGATAAGGGATGTCTCCAGCCCTCTGGCGGTAATATATAAAGGAACATGCCAGGAGTGATTGATCCAAGGGGTTTGTACCAGGCGAATCTTGCCAATAACTTGCATCCACATATGCAAGGTGGCAATCGTATTTACCGACTCAGCGTAGGGTAACTCTGGCCAGTCTTTACTCTCAGACCGATTCTTTAAGTTGCTCACTATACGTGCTCCATCTATCCTTTGACTCGCTCAATACCTAGTGCCTTCTGTTAACCGCCAAGCTTAGACCACTAAAAATACCCCGTCCGAAAAAACTAAAAATAGATAAACGCTCTCTTTTGATCATCATAAAAGACTACTTTAAATTCAGACTCGACAGCCAAGCAACAAGCATTATCGAGACCCCATAGAGAACAATAATGATAAGGGTTCCGATAGTGTTGATTTTTGTTAGCTTTCCTGACTTGTCAGACAACCAAACATTAAAAGTTCTAGTGATCAGCGGCATCGCCACCCAAGTAAGCGACGCAACAATTAATAAGTTGATAAAGAAGTTAGTCGTCGCAAAGGGCCAACTCTCTACCAAAGGTAACAACCATATCGTAATAACCATAACTATCGGATATAACATCAATAAAATGAGCATGGCCATTTTCCACTGCGAGGGCGCGGTGTCTTGAGCTCGGCCACGAGCCCGAGAAAACCAATCCTCAAAGCCATGCCCTATCCGCTTTATTTTTACATCTTCAAAAAACCCTTCACCACGTTTTACCAATCGTTTATGTTCATCTGAATTAAGCCAGTTGTCTAAATGCCTATTGGAGTCAAATCGAAATATTGCAACCCACTCCTCTTGAACCCCCTTTATTGGCTTAGTTAGACCAGCACCCAAGAAGCCTGGATATTTTTTAAGTGCTTTATCAATTTCTTTCTGCCACTGCATATATTCACGAAAAAACTCAGGCTTCACTTTTTTGGATATCACAATCGTTACGGGCACTGTTAGTTGATCTGCACCAGCGATAACTTGAGATACTACTTCAACCGAGAATTTCTTCTCTAAAAAAGCAATTAGATCTTTAAGTAAGTTATTTCCAAGAAACGTTTCAAGGTGAGCAACCGTATCAAATTGAAATATTTGAACCCACTCATTTTGGATATTAGAAACGGGCTCTAACAAATTCACCTCGAGCAGCCCATCACAATCTAGCGCAACATCCACCAGCTTCTGATGCCATGATCGATACTCATCCCCCAGATACTTTGGCACCTCCTGAGACAATACAAGACAAGCACTGGAACCCTCTTCCATTATCTGGCAGCAGCCTCCATAAAATCAGGCGGATGAACTAGAGATCAAAGTATTATGCAAGCAGAATGTATTTGTGTTCATTTTTGCGAATGAATGCTTTTACTAAAAACTATCGCAAAAAACAAACTTAGACGAAATGTCAGGGTTGACATCAAGGGTAGCATTTGGGAAGTAACGCTCCGTACGAATGACGGAGCGGTCTGCAGAAGTGTCGCCTATTTGGGTGACACTTCCGCTAGAAAAATAAATGCGCAAGCAATCAGCCAGTCAGGCTTTCACTAACAACCAGTACTTTGCCGTCACGCCCGCCTGCCGCAGCTATTCGTACCGCTTCTTTAATTTCAGACAGAGGGTATGTGCCATGAACTGGTGCAGATAACTTACCTTCCGCTACAAGCTTTGTGATAGTGCCAAAAACTTCCTGTTGCCGCTCTGGGGATGCCGAGCCGAACCATTTGGCCAACCAGAACCCGCGCACGGTGATATCTTTAAAGATGATCATCCCCGGTGCGATAACGCAGGGTTCCCCACTAAGCGCGCCATAATTCACTAAGGTTGCGCCATTTGACAGAGCTTCGCCCATGCGAGCAGTTGCCATTCCACCAACAGCATCAATGCCTAGCTTGATCTCAGCACCACCAGTAGCCTCAGCCACTCGCTTACCCAGGTGCTCACCATCCACGAGAACCACATCAGCGCCTGCGGCCTTCATCGGCTCAATCAAAGACTCACGGCGGACGACATTGATCACTTTCAGGCCCCGCAACTTGGCCAGGGTTGTCAGATAAGACCCCACACCGGAATTTGCGGCATTCTGAATAACCCAATCCCCCTCCTTGAGATCTACAAATTCGCTCAACAGCAAGTAAGCTGTTGGCGGATTAATCGTTATCATGGAAAGCTGTAGAGGGTCTACATTATTCGGGAGCGGAATCAGCCCCTGGGCATTGGCCACCATATGTGTAGCCCAGGTGCCGCTTCCTACCGGCAGGAGAACGACCTGGCCAATGGCTGGCGCGGTAACATTAGGTCCATGTTTGACGACCTTAGCAACACCTTCATTGCCTCCAACCGCAGGAAGAGGAGGCAACATCCCATAATCGCCCGTCAGGGTCAGAACATCTGAAGGGTTAATTGGTGCTGCCAGCATCTCCAGCAACACCTGCCCCTCTTGAAGTTCAGGGGTATCAAAGGGCACCGCCTCAATAACATCCTGCGGCACTGGTCCGCGCTCTTGATATTCCGCCTTTAACATATCGCCGTATCCTTTTTTCGATTGATTATGAACAACGACCTTCACGCTGTACAAAATGTACCATGAACACTAGAGTTTGACGCTTATTAACAGTGGGGCCATTTAGATTCCTCCTGATAAATCAAACCCATTTACAAATCGCCATTTGGATCTACTTATGTGTGGTTCAAGCTAGCAATTTCAAGTCAGCCACTTGAAGATACTAAAAAGGGAGAAGGGAAGAATACACCGCGCTTGGGACCCTATGAGGCATGGATGCCGATTAGGAGCTTACAGGGATGTATTCACAGCGTGTCTCGAGTGCGGTGTATTCTTTCCTTCCACCCCAGTAGTAAGTCCAATGAAGCAAATTGCAGCAGCGATAACAATAAGCAGAAAAGAAGTTAAATTAAGCAGGCCGAAGTAAATAACGGCACTTTTGTGTTCTATCCGATCAATTACCACCTTAAGCACCGGGTCCGTAACAGCAAGTGCAGGGTCAGGCTCTATCACAGAAGCTAGAATGGTATAATTCCTGCCCTTTATTGTTTCGAATACATGCAGTGTTTTTCCCATTGTTGACCCCCAAAATCCTGAGGCCTTGTCACCGCTCTTACCCACTGCAACCTCAACCCCCTCCTCTAAAATTGCCCAATCGATAACCAGCGTTTCAGAATGAGCTTTATACTTTTCCTTATCAAGAAATTGAATACTCAACCGACAATTTTGCTCGCGAAAATCAAGCACCCTTTCTGTCTGCAACTCCAGCTCGAATGGCACACTTAATTGCGATCGGAAGTTAAATTCACTCCTCCACTTTTTTGTAACATCAACAGGATACTCAACCGCTATCCATTTATATTTTTATAGGAAACAGTTGCATATACCAATATCAAAACCGCAACAACAACTAACACCAGCACTGACTTAATGGTTAGTCCCACACCTCCCCCAAGATACCTTCCTTAATACCTCACAGCTACACCCCTTGAGACCCAAGCAGAACCAAGAAAACACACAATGCAAGCCAAACTTAGCATTTCGCAGTACCCAAAAGCAGGCAAGCACATACTAAAAAGGGAAAAGGAAAGAATACACCGCGCTCGGGACCCTATGAGGCATGGATGCCGCTTAGGAGCTTACAGGGATGTATTCACAGCGTGTCTCGAGTGCGGTGTATTCTTTCCTTCCACCCCAGTAGTAAGTTGCCAAATAGCGCTCTCCAACACTGCTCAACAGACAATTATTTAAATTTATTAAAATAATCATCATGAAAAATAAAATATATAGCAAAACGTACCAGTTGGGAGTAGAGTCGTAGAGGCATCCCTAAAATAATCATTTAGATAGTTACAAGATGTATTTCAAAAAAATTACAAAAAAATTTTAATTTTCCAGGAATTCATCCTGCCTCGCTTACAAAATATACAACCTGACCAAAGAGAACTTTTCAGTTCAAAAATTCTAAGCAAGTACAGAACACTATTATCAAAATCATATCGATTAATACCTTTAGCTTTATGCTGCTTACGAATTAATTTTCATTTAGGAAATTTCAAAAAGTCACAATTTTTCTCAGCCACGATAATTCGTATTGCGAGCAGGACAGGAGAATAACAATGGGACTCTGCATTGACTCCAGTAATATCACGTTTATCACACAAGTAAGGGCTGCCCTGAATACTCTTGTCGGCGGTGTCGGTACCGCGCTTACCTATACACAGGAGCGATACCGAACCGGGGGGCGACATGTGCTGCGAATTACAGAGGGAGTTGGTATTTTGACTGCAGCTGGCTTGAGGGAAAACAGCACCACTTTGCTACGCCGACTAATTACCAGCCGCCATGACACCAGAATTACTGAGCACCACGCTCTCGGATTTCGTCCCGACCAGTGGCTGATGGATCAGGTATGGAGCGGCTTTAAGAGCTACCTCCCACTAGTAAGCCCGGACAGAGGCTTTATGGCCAAAGTGATGAGCAGCGGCTCCAGCGGCGTTGTAATGTGGAACAATACAGCCCTGCAAACCGCCAACCTGGCCAACAACGGCACCGTGGCAATGGGGAATTGCCCAAGCTATATCACCCTGGCCCATGAATTGGTCCACGCTGACCGCTGTAATCGCGGGCGATACCTGTCGGGCAGTGCAAATTCCACTTTCCTGGCCGATGAACGCCAGGCTCCCATGGGTAGAGTGCTCCGCCAGCAAAATGCTCCCTTAACCATGGCCCGCATTGCCAATGGCGGCCTAAATATTGTTTATAACAATATAACTATCCCGAACCGCAACAACCTGATCTCAACCAGGACTAGCGGCTGGATTTGGGTAGGTGGCTCCATGGAATTGCGTGAGGAGATCGCCACTGTCGGGCTCAGTGACGATGACGGTAATGTACCTACTGACCCGCTAGCCATTAGCGAAAATATGATTCGGGCTGAACATGGCGTAGCGCAACGGATGAAGTATGGCCAGATCAGAAACCTGAACTAATCTCGCACATATGGGCCCCGCAAGCACCAAAACCTGAGGCCACTCCACCAAAGCAAACTGACAGATATGATCTGTGTACCTACTGCTAGCAGTATTAACTTATGAGATATCGCTAGCAGCAGGTTTCTTGCCTTCCCCGCTTTGCATATTGCATCCGACCACAGCATGTCGTTATGCTTTGGCGGCTAGAATCACACCTTCCCTTTGTCTGGAAGGTACACAGAACACCTTGGTCAACATACAGCCAGATCATAACCATGATTGATTATGCCCTTGTAAAACACGTCCACATGACCGCCGCAGCGCTCAGTATCCTGCTGTTTACCATCAGAGTGGGATTGGAGTTCAGCCGCAACACCGGCTGGCGAAATGGCCCCCTGCGCTGGGTGCCACACCTCAACGACACTTTGCTGTTAGCTGCAGCTGCCGGACTGGTAATTCTCGGCAGCTGGAACCCGGGCACATCGCCCTGGCTAGGTGCGAAAGTAGCCCTGGTATTTGGCTACATTATTGCTGGCGTCTTTGCCCTGCGCCCCAACTTTTCCAAGCCAATTAGAATCACTGCCTGTGTACTTGCCTTCCTGCAAGTAGTCGCTATTTTCTATCTGGCGATGCACAAGCCCAGCTTGTAACTGGATGGCATTGAGCACTCTTGGTATCAACCTCAAACTGGTATCAACCCCAAACATCGTGCTCAATGCCTTTTATTTTAAATTTACTTCCATTGAACACCGGCTCACGCACCCCGGAAGACAACTGACTCTCGTAATCTGCCATTACCTTAAAGGCCACACCAGACAAAAGTAAGATGGCTATAAGGTTTGCCGATGCCATAAAACCCATCGAGACATCGGCCATACGCCAAAGAAAGACAAAGTTTTCTGCGCTTCCCGTATCTGCCACCCAAGCCCCAAAAAGTACGAACATCAAAAACAATAGCCGATAACATAAGATGGATGTTCGGGTATGGTAGAGGTAATAAATATTGGTTTCGCCGTAATAGTAGTTACCGATAATTGATGTAAAGGCAAAAAACATCAATGCAGTAGCAATAAAACTGCTTCCCCAGGTACCCACCTCGCTCGCCAGCGCGTCTTGAACCAACTCAACCCCTTCCAAATTACCGACCATAAAGACATCTGCCACCAAGATAATTGCTGCCGTGGAAGTGCAGATAATAATGGTATCGAGAAATACCGATGCCATTTGCACGTATCCCTGCACCATTGGGTGTTTTACATCTGCAGCAGCAGCGACATTGGGCGAGGAGCCAAGTCCAGCTTCATTGGAAAAGAGGCCCCGCTTGATTCCATTGGCCACCGCCGCACCAAAGGCCCCCGCCCCAACCTCCTGAAATCCAAAGGCATTTGCCAGAATTTCCAACAGCACGCCAGGTAATTCAGCAATATTGGCGATCAAAACATAGAAAGCTACCAACAAGTAACCAATTGCCATAAAAGGGACAACAATACCTGCAAAGCGCGCAATTGAACGAATACCACCAAAAACAATGATCCCGGCAAAGAGTGCAATAAAAAACCCCACCCATAAAGGGTTTACACCCCAAGCTCCATACAATGCGGCAGCCATCGTATTTGACTGCACAGCATTAAAGGTAAATCCGTAACAAATCATAAGAAAAACTGAAAAAGTCAGGGACAGCCATTTCCACTGTGGTCCCAGCCCCTTTTCAATGTAATAGGCAGGCCCGCCGCGAAACGCCCCGGGAACGTCGCCGCGCTCTTTGTAAGTTTGCGCGAGAGTATTCTCCACCAAACTGGTAGCCATCCCCAACAAGGCCACCAGCCACATCCAAAACACCGCTCCGGGCCCGCCAGCGGTTATAGCCACAGCCACACCAGCAATATTTCCGGTGCCGATTCTCGCAGCTGCGCTAGTGGCAAATGCCTGAAATGCGGTTACTGAATTTTCATTTTCCTTACGGATGCCACGAATCATGACTTTGACCATATGACCAAAGTGACGAAATTGTATAAAGCGAGTGCGAATAGAAAAGTAGAGCCCCGCCGGCAGCAATCCTAAAATCAAGATTCCAAGCCACCAGATGCCACCGACGCCACCCCAGGCAAGCAGGTTTGCCCACTCGATCAGGGTAGTGAAATGATCCAGAAACCCTTGCATTGACCACTCCCAGGACAACTTATCGTTATTAAACAAATCTGTTATTTGGCTCTAAGACTAGCAGGCCAATCTACTAGTCACCTTGGAGTTAATGCTGGAAAAACAGAGCCCATCGGCTCCGTATGACAGAGCCGCACCAGTATTCTGATGCGGCCCAAAAGGAAGAAAAGTAATAGCTGACAGTCTACAGCCTCGGAAAGTAATTCCGCAGCAAGGGGCCGGACGCAAACATTGGCGCATGCTGCTTTTAGCAGAAAATCTCTCGCGCCCGACTCGGGGACACCACCTTTCGCCCAGTCTCTTCAGCTACAGCCGCAAGAGCCTCAATCAATTGACCATTCCCTGAAGTTCGCTCTCCTCCCGGCAAGTAAAAGGTATCTTCAACTCCAGTGCGCAAATGGCCGCCCAATTCTGCAGTCTTACGATGCACCGGCCAGATTTCCTCACGGCCGATCACTGTGCTCTGCCATAAGCTGCCGGGCTTCATATATTTTGGAATAATTTCCAGCAAATCGGGATCGGCAGGCATACCTGAAGCCACTCCCATCACCAGGTTGTAGTTGGGCTTATCCACCATCCCTACATCCGCATACATTCCCACAGAGCGAACGATACCGATATCAAAGCACTCAAATTCCGGGCGGGTACCGGTCTCCCGACAAACTGCCAACAGCTCCTCTACCTTATCGACCGGATTATCAAATACCATGGGTGGCCAAGCCCAGGTGCCGTTGGATCGCGCCTTTAAATAGTTCAGGCTTCCCGCATTACAGGCGGCAATTTCCGGCTTACCGGCACGCACACAACTCAAGGGGCCTTGCTGATCCCGTCCGATAGTGCCAGTTGAAAAATTTAGAATAACGCCAGGGCATTTATCGCGAATTGCATCGGCAATTTCCAAGGCTATTTGCGGGTCCCAGGTGGGTAAATGGCCTTTATTTTCCTCTTGCGCGCGGAAATGAACATGCATAACGGAAGCCCCCGCATCGTAGGCTTCACGGGCGGATTCCGCCATTTCCTTGGGGGTTACCGGGACCGGGTGCTGCTGGGGGTTGGTAAGCACTCCGGTTAGGGCGCAAGTAATCACCACTTCATCAGACATCGCTGGCTCTCCTGAATTATCTTTGTTAAGGCCGCTGTTTACAGGGCTATCCAGCGTTGAGCGCCGCTCCTACAACACCAACTGATCGTAAAAGGACCAGAGCGAGTGGAAGAGCTGATTCTGGATAGTGCATCGACAAAATACAGCACCAAGCGCTTGCTTGGTTACGCGAGACTATCATAGGGCCCCCGCCAAGGCACCTTGTTTCCCCGGATTCATCTCGGCAGAATGCGAAAAAACCCAATAAGGAAGTAAGTACCTCATGAGCGAGACTATCACTCCAACCATCGCCACTTACGGCAGCTGGAAATCTGCAATCAACGCAGAACTTCTCGTGGAGGGCAGCGTTCGCCTGGCAGAAGCCAATTTAGTAGATGGCCGCTATTACTGGCTGGAGTCCCGCCCGTCTGAAAAAGGCAGGAATGTACTGGTGCAGTATTGTCCAAAGAATGGGCGCAGAGATCTCACCCCCGCCCCAATCGCCGTACGCACCAAAGCCCATGAATACGGAGGCGGCAGTTACCTTGTTCACGGTGACACCGCCTATTTCGTACTGGCAGAAGATCAGCGCATTTATCGCATGAAGCTCGACAATGCGATCCCCGAAGCAATCACCGCAGAAAATAGCTCCCGCTACGCCGATCTGATTATCGACCCTCTGAGAAATCGATTAATTTGTGTCGAGGAAGATGCCAGTGGCCACCAGCAGGGCGAGGAACCCCGTGCGCGCATTATCGCGGTAGACCTAAACAACCCACTGGCTAATTCACCGACAATCCTTCAGGAGGGGGCAGACTTTTATTCGAACCCAACCCTGAATCCGGCCGGTGATCGACTCGCATTTCTGCGCTGGCACCACCCTAACCTCCCCTGGGACGCGACAGAGCTCTGTATCGCCAAACTCGATCAGATGGGGGATATCAGTGAAGTCACCCAAGTAGCCGGCGGTGAGAATGAATCCGTCTTTCAGCCCCAGTGGTCTCCTGAGGGCGAACTCTGCTATGTCTCTGATCGCAACAACTGGTGGAACCTATATAGGCTGGGACAAAGCGAACCCTTGTGGAAAAAAGAAGCAGAATTCGCCACACCACAGTGGGTATTTGGAATGTCCACTTACGGCTTTATTAGCCCCACGGAAATCCTCTGTACCTACACCCAGAATGGCACTTGGCACCTTGGAAAGGTCGACATAAAAAGCGGAGAGCATCAAACTCTTCCCCAGCCTTATTGTGATATCGAAAGCCTGCACTGTGAAAATGGCAACGGGGTGATGATTGCCGCAGGTGCAGAGAGCTTTCCCGCTGTTATTAGCTTTAACCAAAAGACGGGTAAAACGAAACAGATTGCCAGTAGCAATAGCAGCTCGCTGCCAACCGATTTGTTCTCCATCGCTCAAGCCGTCACTTTCCAAGTGGATAATCGCGCGGTACACGGGTTTTATTACCCACCCCACAACCCCAACTTCCAAGCACCTAGTGGCGATAAGCCACCGCTGATTGTATTTAGTCATGGAGGCCCCACCGGCGCTACATCAGCAGGCCTCAGCCTGAAAGTTCAATACTGGACAAGCCGGGGATTTGCCATTCTGGACGTAAACTACTCCGGCAGTACCGGCTATGGCCGCAAGTATCGGGACCGCCTCGCCGATAAATGGGGCATCTATGACGTGGAAGATGTCTGCGCCGGTGCAGAATACCTGGTAGAAGATGGGCTCGCCGACCCCAATCGCCTGCTGATCAAAGGTGGTAGTGCCGGCGGTTACACAGTGCTGGCAGCGTTGACCTACCACGATACCTTTAAAGCAGGTGCCAGCCATTATGGAATCGGGGAGTTGAGCAGCCTCGCCAAAGACACCCACAAGTTTGAGTCCCGCTACCTGGATAAACTGGTAGGGCCCTGGCCTTCCGCAGAAAAAGTCTACCTTCAGCGCTCCCCCATTAACGATGTGGAAAAGCTGAATTGCCCTGTGATTTTCTTCCAGGGCATGGAGGACAAGGTAGTACCACCCAACCAAGCCGAAACCATGGTGGATGCCCTGAGGGAGCGCGGCATTCCGGTGTCTTATATTACATTTGCCAATGAAGGGCATGGGTTCCGCAGTGGCGACAGTATCAAGTTGGCCCTGGAGGGAGAGCTGGAATTCTACAGCCGCATATTTAATTTCCCGCTCGCGGAACCCGGCCCGGGAATTACCATCGAAAACCTATAATTAAATAATGTTGCATTAAAAAGAGTTTAAAAAAATACTATGGGAAGATGGAGACCGCCGCGTCCACGCGGCTCCCGCTACATCACCGCAGAGGGCGCGCAGCGTATGCGCGCCGAAGTTAAGCACCTCTGGGAGGAGGAGCGCCCCCGGGTAACCCAGGCAGTTAGCGACGCCGCCAAGCTGGGAGATCGCTCGGAAAACGCAGACTATATCTACGGTAAAAAAAGACTGCGGGAAATCGACAGCCGCGTGCGCTTTCTAACCAAGCGCCTGGAAGAGATCACTGTTGTAGATCGAATACCAGACGATAAGAAAAAGGTTTTTTTTGGGGCCTGGGTAACGCTTGAAGATGATGAGGCAGAGAGCGTTTGCTACCGCATTGTAGGACCCGATGAATTCGATGTAAAAGCAGGTTTGATATCCATGGACTCCCCCGTTGCCCGTGCCTTACTAGGGCGCAAGCTCGATGATGAAGTGGATATTCGTCAGGGGGAAAAGTGGCAGACTTTTTATATTACTGACATTCGTTACGAGGAGTAGAGATCTTGACTTTCTCAAATACTTAGTTTGAAGGAGTCAATTTAGCAATCCCGTAATTAAAAAGGCTTATTCCACAGAAATAAGCCTTCAAAACTAAACTGCAAGAACATCTTCAGAGATTATTATAATACTGAATCACACCAACAATGCTTCCACCAGCAAAAGCAGATTTAACCTGCTCTGAACTCATTCCAATTTTCAAATCTGCATTGTTCACCTTGAGCTCAACAACCAGGCTTCCCGCTTGGGAATAAGCATATTCCACTCGACCACCGCCTCACTGAGGTCAATAATAAGTGCTATATAGTTTTGCCCCCTCTTCATCTGAAATCGCGGTTTGAATATCACTTATCGCACCGGAAACATCACTTTCAAGCATTTGCCACTCTTGCAACACGGCCTGTAAATTATCTTCAACTTGTTGGGTTTCTTCTGCTAGCTACCCAAAGCTCTGAGACAGTACTTGTAGAGTGGATACATCAGTAGTGATCAGGTCCATCTCTGCCTGTTTATCCTGAATACTCTTTTGATCCGCAACAATTTTTGCAGCATCCAGTGCAATAAAGGTTGATGCCACAGCAGCCACCGGCCCCATCACAAACCAGGTCAACAAGCCCTCTGGAAAAGCCACGATAGAAGCAACTGTGCCCAGAGAGATAGCAGTGGCATCGGCAATACCTAACGCAACAATGCTGGCAGTCAGGGATTTGATATCTGCCTGTAAATTCTTGATATCCTGCTTCAGATCAGCAATTTTCTGCTCTTCAGCCTGGGAATCCTTTACAGAATTGTCGAGATAGGTTGCTTCTTATAATGAATCGCAAGCAAAAATACATTTATATTCACATTGCTGCTATCAAATCGAACCTTCTAGTTCAGTAACCACCGATCAGAATCACTCAACCTGGCAATTAGCTCCGTCAAATGCTGCAATCAAATCCAAGGCACCCCCAACCTCTTTATATATGAGTAGCTTCCGACTATAAGAGCCCAGCAGCCATGATCCACAGGCCACCCAGTAAGTGACTTCTCTTGAAGTAACACAGAAGACGCATTGTGCATCAGATACACGCCAAAACAATCGTCCTTTGGAAAACCCCCTACTCTCGAGCCTCAAAACGCCAATATCATTCTGTTTAGCCCATTGAAGAATTTGCGCCCTGAAAAACTCGGATCTAATCGGCATTAACAAATAGGGAACCACACCCAATAGGGCCAATAGAGCCACTATTACATTGTTCCCCAGAGAGGGGCTAAACACATAGGCCAGCTTCCCCAAAGTTACCGATATTATTAATACAACAAATGGACGCATATTCACTGCCGCCGATTTCAGCTCCCTTTAGAAAGAATGGCAGATAAATATGCAGAGACAAGATTAAGCTACAGGGCGATCGAGTGATCCCGAGTTGGTTGCCCGCGCTAAAGCATATTGAGACTAACAGGTAGAGATTGGTCGCATCGAGGCCAAACTCGTTAGAGCTTGACCCGCAGAGTGACTGCCTAACGATAGAGCAAATACACAATAAAGTACTGGAGCAATTTAGTTGCTCTCGATTAAACCCAACATTTCTTTTGCAACCAGTGCAGAAGAAGGTAAAAACATTGTAGAAACAATACGCTGATCAGATATTACATCATGCTTATCAGCAACATTATCCTTATTAATAATAATGGCTCCATTCTCACGAAGGCGTTCCTCTACCAAGAACGGTAATAAAGTACCCTGCTTAGCCCATGACTTCTCTTTTTCTGTAGAGTTCGGGAAACCGGCAACCTTCTTACCCTTTACCATATAATGGCCATCTTTCAGTTTCACATCAGCAAACGCACCTGCCCCATGGCCACAGCTGCCCACAACTCCCCCTTTCTGGTAAATCCCACCCACAATATTTAGCAGCTCACGATTGGATGCCACATCAAATAAGGTTCCATAGCCTCCACCGATATAAACAGCTGCATAATTCTCTATAACTACTTGCTCAGGCTTTAGTGAACTATTTGCCCGCTCTAAAAAACCTTCATGTTTGATGGTGTAACTACTAATCCCCAGTGGATCCATCATAAACGGGACCACCCCACCTTTTGGCGAAACAAAGTCCACGTCATACCCATGGGAAACAAAAATATGGTAAGGCGGAGCGTACTCCCACAAATTATTTCTTGCATCGTGTTTCTCCGGATCACCCATATCCTGAAGATTAGAAGCAACGATTAGTATCCGCTTAGTCTCAGCTGCTTGTGAAGGTGTAATAAAGCCCATCACAAGAATTATCATAGAGCAGATAAGGCTACAAATTTTTGCCGTTTTTCCCACGTTCAACTTCCCCATTCGAATAACTTTGATACGAAATAGATAGATTACATGAGTAACGTACAACCTTGACATAAGATCGATAGTTTGCAGGAGAAAAGCGATATAGCGAGGTCAAACTACCCCAAAAGTAACAACAGCCAACATTTCTATAGCGCCAAGCCTACCACCACAAAGTTAACACCCTATTACCGAGCAGCCTTAATAGTTAGGGCAGTAACAACACCCCAAATCCAATTGAAAAACAATACCAGGACTGGTGTTAAGACCCCCAACTCAAATCCGGCAACACCCTTCCCAGCCATCACAGGGAAAACTACAAACAATTGAAATGCAGAGGGAAACAAACTAAGAAGAGCCCCTTTTACAAGTAACTTTGATGACCAGAACGGAAGAATAAATAGCAGTCCCCACAAGCCACCCCAAACAATACGAGGATAAAGCCACTCAGGAGATAGAGGAGGAGCAATTGATACGCCAAAAGCGGCATTAATCCCCAACTGGCCAAATAGCCACACCGCAATACTGTTTGCCAAAGCACCGAGACTTCCGGCTGCGAAGAATATCAGTAGGTTTTTCATCTCCCTCTCCTAGAGTTGTAGGAACACTGCAATATTTACTCGCGAATCACACCACAATATAGAAGAACCATCGTCACTCAACGGAAAATAGCCTAACGCACGAATCACAGCCCCACCCGAGATGACTGAGTAACTTTTCTACTTTACCTACCCAATAATACAGAGCATAAACCAGATTTATCTTGAGTACGTCTGCGTACCAATTAGACACAGCAGAAACACCAGAAAAATTAGATAAAGCACTAGCCCCCTACTTCTCAAGAATGACTACTTAAAAAATATTTTCAATTTGAGAACCAGCAATATCCGCTGATCGTTTTTGCAACTAATCCCGAAAGAAAATAACTAGCTTCTCAAGCGCCAAATTTATGTAATAGATAAGTGGTACGCTTGTATTTATTTTATAAATCAATTAAAACCAAATAGGAACTAGTACTTATGAAAGTGCCATCAGCAGGAGTGCTGTACCCGATTTTATTAGGATTGGCGATTCAGTCAGCGACGTCTCAAGCCCAGTCCTTTGATGAGGGCGCCTATATTGACAGGCAGCTGCAATATATTGAGGAAGGAGTCACCTCTACCAACGATACTGCCGTCGTACTTCAGGCATACACCGGTGATGATCTCAACTGGGATGCGCTAAATAAGAACCTGGATGTACTCCGCAACGGCGGCAAGAAAAATTCTGACTTCACTCTCACCCGCCTAATCCGCATCTTGTTCTTCCGCCCTGAAATCAAAGACGAACTCTTTGCCGCACTCGACGGCTATCACTTCTGGTTTAAAGAAGGCGGGACGGGTGACCATGTCTTTGCTTCAGAAAACCATATGATCATGTACACCTCTGCCCAATATCTCCTCCAGGAAAAATATGGGGCATTTGAGGACGACAGAACTTATAAGCGCCTGAAGCGTTATCTGGAAGTGAAGAACCAATATGGTTTCTATGAGTTCTACTCCCCTGTTTACTACCCTTATACCCTCTCGGCACTGCTAAACCTCGTAGACTTTGCAGAGGATGAGGAAATCCGTGAACTTGCAATCGGCGCTGCTCATCGCTTGCTGCAAGATATTTTATTGGTGACCAACGACCAGGGGATCAACTTCGCCGCAGCCGGGCGCAGTAATGACGGCTACCGCCGCAATGGGTCCGGAGGGAATATCAACCGGATTATCTACCTCCTCACAGGTTTGGGCAAAGAGTCAGTACGCACCCCCAGTCCTGCCGGCGTAATGCTCGCCACATCAGGTTTGGAAATCACCAATGAGGTTTTCGAATATTTCGGTAAAGATCTCAACATAAATTATTCAGTCGGCCATTCACTGGGGGATGCCAGAAACGAGATCTATGCAGACTTCCCCCGGGAAGAGCGCGTCCCCTTCTATTGGAGCCAGGGAGCCTACTTCCACCCCGATGTCGCAGCGGATACCGCCTGGTTCGCCAGCAAATACCAACTCGAAGGTTATGAGGGGCTCAAAGCATTTGACCAGTTCCTGGGACTATCCGAAGCAGCCGCCCCTGCGGCCGCCAAGGCGGGGGCTGTATTCAGCCGCAGTTCTGTACTCTCTTCGGCCAACTTCTCCATGTACAAAGATGGCGGAGTCATGATGCACTCCATCCAGAATTATTGGGGAGGCCGCCAGGGCTACCAACAAACCCCCTGGATAGCCACCACCGGCTCCCAGTCTATCTGGGCAAAAGTCGGCGACGGCAATAGCACCATGCAAAATGACCACCTGCCGAAAATAAAGCAGGTAAACAATGTCGCCGTGATCCAGTACAACCCCTACCCGGAGATAGAACTGTTTCACTCCGGTGGCTCCGATGTCGCATTACAGTGGCCCGAAGAGTTCGAGGAGGAGTCTCGCAGCGGTAACTGGAAGTTTGGTAGGGAAGATGATGGATACGTTGCCGTCCGCTACCCCTGCGGCAATGGTGACTCCAACACTGTGACCTGTGATTGGAACGAGCAGACCTGGGTCGTCATTATGGGAAGTGAAGAGCGCTACGGGAGCTTTGATGCTTTTAGACAGAAGGTGCTCAATGAAGTCAGTTACGATGCCGACTGGGAATGGCACGGCTCCTTCTGGAAAGGCACCTTGAAGTATGTGTACGATTCAGATGTAAAGTTTGATGGAACCGATATCAGCTTAACTTGGTAGCACCTAATTAAGCTCACGGGAAGGGGATACCCCCTTCCCAGCCTCCCTGCACCCCCATCCAAATTACCCTCCACAGGCTATCAACCCAACCTCCTTCCATCTGAGCTTAGTTGACAGTGTCAACCAATATGAATAAAGTTGACACTATCAACCAGTTAGCATGGCGCCATGAAAGATACCGCAATCAATGAATCCCTGCACCAGCTTATTCACGCCTACAAACGGCGTTTGCGAGCTGGCATACAGGAGCAGCAAATTGGCTTGCCGGTGAGCCATATACGGGTACTCAAAGGTATCTTCAAATTTCCACTGAGTACTGCCCGGTCAATTGCCCAGCGGATGAATTTGGACAAAGCCCAAGTAACACGTGTGCTAAACGACCTGGTGCACTCAGGGTTAATCGAAAAGACCGACAACCCCAATGACCGGCGCAGCCAGTTTTTGACACTAACTACAGACGGAATAAGCACGCTGGAAAAAGTGAGCGGACAAGAAGCTGAAGTGGCCAGACAAATGACTCGCAACTTGAGTACTGAAGAGCTAGAAAACTTCGCCCGCATTGCCAGCGTTATGGTCGCCAATATGAAAGAACACTCCACCCCTGACGAAAGGAGCTAAACCCTATGGC
Organism: Microbulbifer maximicatervae (SeqCode); assembly: GCF_052466985.1. Lineage (NCBI taxonomy): Bacteria > Pseudomonadati > Pseudomonadota > Gammaproteobacteria > Cellvibrionales > Microbulbiferaceae > Microbulbifer > Microbulbifer maximicatervae (SeqCode). The sequence goes on along the minus strand of NZ_CP174298.1, from coordinate 632,856 downwards.
CGAGAAAGCTACCAGAGAATTGGTCGTTATTCGCAGGACACAAATTACTGAAAATATGCTGCGCATCACCCTCGGTGGCGATGATCTAAAAACTCTCGCCCCCAACCAGGAAAGCGCCTATATCAAATTTCTGTTTCCACAAGCTGGAAGCGAGCGTCCGCTATTGCGAAGCTATACCATCAGACACCAGCGTGAAACTGAAATTGATATCGACTTCGCCCTGCATGAACACGAAGGGCCCGCTCTAAGCTGGGCACTTAAAACACAGCCTGGCGATACGATTTTAACCCGAGGCCCCGGCCCCAAAAAAATGACCAATCCCGAGGCAGACTGGTTTTTACTATTGGGGGACATGACTGCACTGCCAGCTATCAGTGTAAACCTTGCGGAGCTACCCAAGGATGCAAAGGGATACGCATTAATTGAGGTCTCCAGTGAAGCTGATATTCAGGAGCTGGAACACCCAGAGAGCCTGCAAATCCAATGGATTATCAATCCGGCTCCATCCGGCGAGAAACTCCTGGAAAAATTACAGGCACTAACCTGGCTCGATGGACAGGCCTCCGTATGGGCCGCCTGTGAATTCGACAGCATGCGCACCCTACGGCAATTCTTTAAGCAGGAAAGAGTAATCCCCAAAACCCATATTTATATCTCCAGTTACTGGAAAATCGGACAGTCGGACGAAGGCCACAAACTCGCCAAGCGCATGGACAATGAAAAGATGGAAGGACAGGGATAACTTATAGATAGGCGGGAAGAGAAAGCGTTCTGATTTTAGGCTTTCCCTACTCAACAGAAACGGGCCTATCTAACCGATACCAGTAATTAGACAAAAAGCCCCGGGCATCGAGTTTAGAAATCTGCCTGATAATTTCCGGGGCACCCAACTTGCAGCGCCATTCGAACATAGAGGCACGGCCAGCCACTACCGCAGGGATAATCCCGGAACTTTGATTATCTTTGCAATAGGAAAGCATGGCACTACTCGGCTCCCGACTGGTGTCAGCCCTCTCATCACAGGGGAGATTAACCCCAACAAAGCAGGCATAGACACTTCCATCCATACATCGCCAATAGGTCCCCCTCGCGATCCAATCTTCAGGCGCTTCTGCACCGAGATTGGCCGCTCTTCTGATACCATCAACGATTTCCTCTAGCATAGCCTGTCCGGCAAAGCGCTGAACTGGGTTGTCATCATTTACCACCGCCGCGCAATATTCAAAGGGATTACTGGATAGCTTGCCTCCTCCAGCGCTACTTACTTCAGAGTTAACCGCAACGATCAATATCCATAGCAGCGCAAAAATACTCACGACTAGAGCAGCCACTTTTAACATCATCCCAGTCCGTTCCATAAAGGGTTTACCTGCCACTTACTAAAAAGGGAGAAGGAAAGAATACACCGCGCTTGGGACCCTATGAGGCATGGATGCCGATTAGGAGCTTACAGGGATGTATTCACAGCGTGTCTCGAGTGCGGTGTATTCTTTCCTTCCACCTAGTAGTAAGTTCCGCCCGCACTATTCAAGTGCCAGATCCAAGGGTGTTAACAACTTTAGTATGGCGCCCTCTAGCGCTTTACAAACTAACCTTTACTTTCCGTAGTAACCGAGCTTATCAGGCGGCAGAAATCACGAACAGCAACTATACTCATCCGAAGCGATTAGTCAGTGAGCAGAAGCTGCCGAGCTAGAAAGCTGGTTTAGAAAATTCCAATAAAAACCCTGTTTTCAAAAGGAGTAATCATTTGATCAATCACTCCCCCTCAATAACAGACAAAGTGGCCACTCCAGAACTCCCACAGTGGATCAGTTGCCGCGAACGCCTGCCCCATAAAGGGGATGCCACCAGCCGCGGCTATGTACGGGTAATATGGAAATCAACGAGATCTATTAATGGAAACACCAATACCACCTGGGAAGTGGGTATGGATCATTATGAAAATGCCCGCACCTATTTAGGCTGGATGCCAATAGCCAAAAAGGGAGAATAAACAGTACAAAATAATTGTGCCCACAATTAAATACACCCTAATGATCTTTAGGGTAGTATTTCAACATGAAATTTTTAGGCGCGTACTTCTAGTAGCGATGCCACTGCTATCCAGCTGTGCGGGAGAGCGACTCGATGGCTATAACTTACCGCAACAGACTATTGAGAAAAGTAGAGACTGCGGCTTAGAATACCAGCGCACCCCAGACCAGGACTTTCCTACCACCCTTTCCCTCGTCGAAACATGTACTGATCAAACAGATAGAAAACTAATTGGGTACTTCAGAGGCAACTTAGTCATAGCGCCAGAAATGAACACCTTTGAGCCCTGTAACATCCAGCTTCTACAAGCTCAAACTGATAGAGTAATCGAACCCAAATCTATTTGGTTCAGTTCGCAACCAGATATTGAGGTTGCAGACTGGAGCAGTCATTTTCTTATCGCAAAAGGCGAACTACACGGCCCCGGCAGGTATGGGCACTTCAGTACTTACAGCTATTTATTTGTAGCCACCGACATTATTCATATAACCAATAACACCAATGGCAACTGCGAACCCCACTTCTACAAGATTGACGAGCAATTGGCCCCTAGCGAGCCCGCCCCAACCCTTGATACCATCCGACAGCTGAATCAACATCGTAGACAATTAGCGCAAGCTGAATCTGGCAGGTTCCCAGCGCCCCCATAGTAAACAAAGGACAAGTTCCAGCCTTCGATCAGTAAAAGAGGCGCCGATCAATAAATCGCACCTATAAACCAAGAATACCCTCTTACTCACCGCCATAGAAAAGAACTATCTTACACGAGTATATAACCAACTAACTCTAACCAGATTGAGCTTTTGTATCGCAAAGGTAGTCATCTTCATTTTTTTGAACCTTGTTTTCATATCAAGCAGGATAAAAGCTCCGAGCCAAGTGCCACAATTTTCCCCTCATTGTAGAAGCGATCTTTCAACAGCATCCCATTGACTACAATCATACTGCGCCTGCCGATATCCAATTGAGAGAATCTGGCTAAGGCTCCACAAGAATCATCCTGTATTTCGCTGCTCAATCTTATCGACGCCAAAATGTTAGCAAGCTTGCCATCATCCAATTCTTGCGAAGTGGCCTCAGATACTATGACGAGCGATCTAACCCGGCAGGATATTTGTCTTTTTGATCGCGCTTCTCAGTTCAACACCCCATCAATGCAGTGAATAGTGTCCAGCCATGACCCAAATTTTTGAAAACGTCAATGCCAAGCAATACCCCTCTTTCTCCTTAGATAACCTGCTAAAAAGCGACCTCTTTGAGTGTGAAAACAGTTATCTCGATTCGAAGTATTTCGGAATGAAAGGAGAAATTAATCAGCTGTTGATTACTGAAACAGCCAAAGATATGGGAATGCAGGTCGACTACTACTCCAAAGATTTATACAAGATTACATATCAAGGAAAATATGTACTCTTTTGTGGAAACTCTGCACTGGTATCTGAGGCCTACCGTGCTTGCGCTCAACAGAAGCATCTGACGAAAGACTTGCTTGCTAGAAATGGTGTCCCCGTGGCAACAGGTCGGGTCTTCGACGATATCAAAGCTGCAACAGACTATTTCTCAACACTTCACTACCCTGTGGTCATAAAGCCAGTTACGGGTAGTCATGGCCGAGGTATTACCACGGGGATCACATCGGTCGATGCATTGCAAGATGCTTGGAAAACCGCCAGCGCCAAATCAAATAAAATAATCATCGAGCGTCATATCAGTGGCTGCGACTTAAGAGTGAATGTTATCGGGGGATGCGCGGTGTCTGCTTGCCTGAGAATTGCTCCCAACGTCATTGGAGATGGAACGCATAATATCAACGAACTAATCTCGGAGAAAAAAAACAACAAAAGCAAACGCAATCCAAAGTATCGTGTGGACTCGGAGTACATACTCAGAACAGAACTGCTGGATGTGAATGGTATTTCCCGTGAATATGTGCCTGCTGAAGGAGAACGCATCTGGTTGGCGGGCGTAGCAAATATTTCTGCGGGAGGAGAAAGTATTCAGTTACTGGACAGACTCGACAATGAGGTCATTCAGGTTGCAGAGCGTGCAGCCAATGCATTTCCTGGGATTTACTATGTTGGAGTGGATATTATTGTCCCTGACAACTCCTCCGAGACAGCCAGCTCTCCCTATGTGATCGAAGTCAATACAAACTCTGCAACCTCAACACCAGTTTTTCCTGATTTTGGTAAACCGATCGACCTCCCAAGGCTACTTCTGGAATATCTATTCAGTGCCTCCGGGCCAGCCCGCACCATTCAGCACGCTGAGAAAGGCCAGTATTGTCCCGAGCTCCACCCTATACGACTAGCGGCACCATGGAACTATCCATTCTACACACCAAGATTCCGAAACCGACAAAACGCGCTGATCAGCTTGGCTGCATATAAATACGATTTGAAGCCCTACAACATCAGCACCAGTATCTCTGGTATCGTATACGGCGACAAACATGTCTTGTTTCATCAATCGACCCCCGATGTTGTGCCTCAAGTTGCGCGTCGTGCCTGCCTAAACCGTGTATTACGAAACAAGAGGCTAAACGAAGCAGGGATCAATACGAGCTTGACTTCATCCACTCATGATCCTGGTAAAGTGCCTTCTCGGCTCCGAAAATTTCGTGCCCTTACCATTGGCGGACAGGTTGTTGCCGCATTGGAAAGAGGGATAGAGCCAATCCGCAATTATGAAAGTAATAACATTGAGACACACCAACAGCGCTTCGGAGAATTTTTTCGCGACGTCAGTGAAATATTGCATGCAGATTTCGCATCAATTGCGACCCAATCTGTAGAGGCGCTATTTAATCCACTAATTGCGGGAGTCGACATAGTCGCAGAAGACATTAGTCGGCCATTACCATCTCAGTACTGGATGGTAAGCCAAATCACATGTAGCCCCTCGCTAGATTGGCATTACTTTCCCACTTATGGTGTTGGGCGCGATGTCGCCTCGGCATTGCTACTGCAACTCTTTCCCAAGTTGGAACAAACCATAGTTCAGTTGCAGCACTGGAGAATCAGGGTCAAAGGAAAAGTTCAAGGTATTGGATATCGAAAGTGGGTTCAACGTTCAGCATTTAGTAAAGGCATCGTCGGAAAGGTATTGAATAGACCTGACAAAAGCGTAGAGATATGGGCGCAGGGCTCTCATACCGCCCTTGCCGCGTTACTTGACCAATGTGCATATGGCCCACATGAAAAGCCAAGCTTCGATATCGATCTGGAACCTCTCCCCATTACCGAATATCAAGGCTTTCGGGTTGATCGCTCAAGTTCTGTCGCACATCCTGGAACTTCGTTGAAAGAGTGAAGCTCCAATGACCGTCAACCACTACTCAATACAATGAAGCTGGCGTATGTATCCGCCTCAGACCGACGCTATGTCGCGTAGCCTCGCCGTATTGGGAGCTTCTTGCCCGAGACTCAAATCAACCGGGGAGACCGCCATCACTTAGCTTCTCAGGAAATCATCACAACCCTCAACGCCCCCCTTGTTCCTGTAGCAGCAGTAGAAAGCTTGAACGCCGTGTATTTCTTTCACTCTCCGCTTTTAGTAACAGCCCGCTTCCTGCCTGATAAAACCTCTCAGAAAATGCAATAAATAAATACCCGCCGCTCAAGCGAAGCTGTTTACCTAAGTGTTTCGAAGCTGCTAAATCACTGAGAGAAGCTGACAGAAATTCTATCCCACAAGCCAGGATTATTTGATAAACGCGCCAAGGCGAAAAACTATAAAAATCAATCCAACTAACCCACGCTATTTGGTAGTTCTAATCGGCCTTATATTTACTAACCACTACCAAAAGGCACCAACCACCTGTAGCAATCCCCGCCCTTTTAGTCGAGGAGGATTTTAAACCACAGCCCTTTGCTTTAAGATCGCTTGAAACAACTGATTAGGAGGTTTTTATCAAACCGAGTGGCCAGTTCTATTGATTAACCCAGCCATTTAGTGAATAGAAATATAATTAGCCACAAAGCTACAATCTCACTTTTTGCAGTAATAGCCGCCATTGGATAGACCACAGCCGGCGAATGGAAAATAAATAGGCCAGCACAATATAGGTCTTTGCTGGAAAGTGCTAAGCGCATCTAAAACATCTTTTCTTTCAAAAGGCTGCGCATACTTTTTGTCTGAAAACTGTCAACAAAATGTAACCAAAACTCCAACTGGATTATTTACTAGCTTTCAAATGAATTCACTTTAAGCCTTAAAATTTTGACACCCCTAGGTATCAGAAAGCCCTAATCCAAAAACCCTAAGGAGGTTTATCATGGAAATGAACTTTAAAGATAGAGGATTTCTCTCAACGTGGCATTTAAATATGGTCACCTTTGATAGAGAAGATAACCTGTGGTGCGTTGGAACTTCAAATAATATCGGAAAGTGGAATTCAAGAACTTTTGGTCTCGTTGACAAAAAAGAGTACAACCAATCCTGGGATTCCAAAATGATTGCATTTGACAAGTCAAATGCAATGTGGGGTGTTGGGACTAAAGGTAATCTTGCCAAGTGGAATACCACCACTGGAGCCTGGGAGGAACCAGACATTGAAAAGCCCTGGGACCTAAAAATGATTGCCTTCGATAACACTGGGGAAATGTGGTGTGTTGGCACTGAGGGCAATGTAGGCAAGTGGAACCCAATTGACAACAAGTGGGATGATCAAGGGGATCTTGGCGGCTGGAAACTGGATTGGATTGCCTTTAGACCTGGTGACCCAAGGGGTGATATCTACTGCGTGGGAACCAAGGGGAACCTGGGACTCTACGACCCCAAATTTCCGAATGACACTTTCCATATTGCATCCAATTTTGAATGTAAAAGTCTCTATTTCCATGAAATATTTGGGTACAGTGTCGGTACTGAAGGCAATATGGGTGTCTCAATTTAATAAGCAATAACTTTATCTGCTGGAAAATATTCATTATTTTCAAGCTATTTGGCTGCCCCACCCAAAGTGCTCCTCTGAGCCTTTTTGGGTGGGGCGTGGTACTTATCAAGTAAATAATCCAACAACTAGATACTCCCCTAACCAAACCATTTTCCAACCAATAAATGAAGCTCTTGGTGGGTTTCAAGAGCTGGACAAGTGGACCTCCCACTTCGCAATGAAGGGAAGCTGTTCTCGCAAATGACATCGTCCTCCTGAACGACTCACCTTCAGTCTCCATCAGGTAAGCACCACGCCATTGCATCGACCATGCCAGTAAGTACGAATCCTGCTATATCTCCAAACACAGCCACAGCGAGATATCTCGTCGTTTAATGAGTCAAGTAGTATTCAAGGGGGAAAGCAAATAAAGACGACTAGATACTATGACGAATTTGATCCTGGGTGATACCCTGGCTTTTTCACCAACCTGCACATAAGTTATCTAAAGTAGATCGCTGTCACACTACGGAAAGCCGACATGCAAAAATCGCCATGGGTTGAAAACGCCATCGCAAAAGCGGATGCACACTGGCAGGCATCCAAGTCCACCATTGAGGGCAAAGTATTCAGTGATGTACAGGACAACCAGGGCCTTCAGTATGTCGATATCGTGATGGAAGGTGGCGGTATGCTGGGGATCGCCCTGGTGGGATATACCTACATTTTGGAAAAGGCGGGAATTCGGTTTCGCAAAATTGCAGGAACCTCAGCGGGCGCCATTAACGCACTCTTCTTGGCGGCGGCCGGTACACCGAGCACTGGCAAGAGCGAAAAGCTCTTGGGTATCCTGGCCAATGCGGACTTTGCCAGTTTTGAAGATGGCGAGCGCTATGCCCGCAAAACGGTACAGCGCCTGCTCAAGGGCAAAGGCTTGATGAGCAGTTTAGCACTGCACCCCTTCGATTCTATCCGCACCTTGCGGCACCTGCTCAGACATAAGGGGCTAAATCCGGGAGATACCTTTACCCAGTGGTTACAAACGGAGTTGAAACAGCTGGGCATTACCAACACCGCACAGCTCAACCAGAGAATTAACCAGTTCCCACAACTTCTGTACCGCGGCACACCAGATCACTTGATAGGTAGCGGCGAGGTTGCCCTGGTGGCAGCGGATATCACTACAGAGACCCGCGCGGTATTTCCAGCCAAGGCGCCGCTCTACTTCGATAATCCGAGCGCAGTAAATCCGGCAGAGTTCGTGCGTGCCTCCATGTCGGTACCCGGTTTCTTTAAGCCCTACACCGTAAAGGGCATCCCCCAATTAAGTGAATGCAATACTGTCGCCGAGAATTGGCGCAGCATTAAAGGCATCGGTGATCCCAAACGTTTTTTCCGCGCTGGCTTTCCCAAAGATATTGAATTTGTTGACGGCGGCCTTGTCTCCAACTTCCCTTTCGATATCTTCCATAAACCCATAGGCACCCCCAAATTGCCAACCTTTGGGATCAAGTTGGAAGTGGACCTGTACCAGCCAAAATCAGATAAGGTAGGAAGGTTTGCGATGGGGCTGATCAGCACTTGTCGCAATATGCTCGACAACCATGTGCGCGCGAGCTTGAACGCGGAATACCATGCGCTGGTAAAAGAAATCCCCATTAACCCCACCGATACCGGAGAAAACCCGCACTGGCTGGATTTTTCCATGCCGGACCACCACTGCGAACACCTGTTCTTATCTGGCGTCAATGCAGCAATTGAGTTTTTGAATCAGGGATTCCACTGGGAGGATTACTTGGTATTGCGCCAGCCGGACTCCTTCTATACCGGGGAAAAGCTGGCTTAAATGCAGGCCCGAAGCGATAGTCGCAACGGGCCCAGCGCTCTTATTTAGAAAGAGCGACGACGGTAAGAGCGGTAATCTGCACGCCAGAAGTTGCGCTCTAGCAAACGCTCTAAATGCTCACGGCTCACCTTGGGCGCAACGCCATCCAATTGCGCCTGGGCAGCCACTGCCCTGGCAATATGCATGCTCACATCGCGAATATCATTCAGATGTGGCAATAAGGCACCCTCGCCATCTTTCACCACCGGCGCCTGCTCTGCCAGGGCGTTGGATGCTGCCATCAACATACTGTCAGTCACTTTCGAAGCACCGGAAGCAATCACGCCGAGGCCAATGCCTGGGAATATATAGACATTGTTACACTGCGCTACCGCATAGTGATGGCCATCGATTTCTACCGCTGCAAAGGGGCTGCCGGTAGCCACCAAAGCCTCGCCCTTGGTCCAGCTGAATATCTCAGTTGGAGTCGCTTCAGCACGGGAAGTGGGGTTTGACAGTGGCATCACCAAAGGACGGCGGTGCCCCTTGTGCAAAGCTTCGATTACTGGCTGGGTAAACAAGCCACCCTGCCCCGAAACACCAATCAGGATGCTAGGCTCAACATTGCCGATCAGAGTCTCAAGATTCCAGCTGGACACTCCATCGTACTTGTTCGGGTCCTGGGCCAGAGCCGCTTGGAAGTCGTGTAGGCCTTTCATATCGGAAGTCACAAGCCCGTAGCGATCGAACATAAAGATCTGTTCACGAGCCTCGGCATCGGATAGACCGGCCTGCACTTTTGCACTGACGATTTGCTCGGCAATACCACACCCTGCTGAACCGGCACCCACTATCGTCACCTTCTGCGCGGCGAGGGTTTCTTGCCAGGTCTTACAGGCAGCCAGGATAGTACCCAGTGCTACAGAAGCCGTGCCCTGGATATCATCATTAAAACAGCACAGGCGGTCACGATAGCGCTCTAACAACGGCGTGGCATTGGTTTGGGCAAAATCCTCAAACTGAACCAATACCTTGGGCCAGCGACGCTTTACCGCTTCAATAAATTGCTCCAGGAATTCATCGTACTCTTCCTGAGAAATCCGCTCATGGCGCCACCCCATATACATGGGATCATTCAGCAAAGTGCGGTTATTGGTGCCAACATCCAAGGTGACAGGCAAGGTATAAGCCGGGCTGATACCGCCACAGGCGGTATACAGAGAGAGCTTGCCAATAGGGATACCCATGCCGCCGATACCCTGGTCACCCAACCCGAGTATCCGTTCGCCATCGGTCACCACAATGACTTTGACGTTCTCTTTAGTGGCGCTGCGCAGAATATCGTCGATATATTCCCGGTCCGGATAGGAGACAAATAATCCCCGGTGGTTGCGATAAATACTGGAAAACTCTTCACAAGCTGCACCTACAGTTGGGGTGTAGATAATCGGCAGCATCTCTTCCGTATGATGTTCGATCAGATAGAAGAACAACGTCTCGTTGTCGTCCTGGATTCCCCTCAGGTAGATATGTTTTTCCAAGCCAGTCTTACACTGCTGGAATTGGAGGTAAGCGCGCTTGGCCTGCTCTTCAATCGTCTCAACGGTATTCGGCAGAAGACCGACCAAATTAAACTCGAGACGTTCTTCCAAGCTAAATGCGCTGCCTTTATTGAGCAGTGGTATTTCCAGTAGGGAGGGGCCTGCATGGGGGATGTAAAGTGGACGCTTTTCGTTGTTACTCATATGCCTGCTTTTGCCTATCGCCCGAAGCGATGATTATTGCGTAGCCATATTTCAATATGACTGAATTAGCCAACCATGTTCTTGAAGTTGCATAAATGTGCTAACTCAACTGGAGCCGAAGACTATCTATTGTGCCGATAGATAACAAGGCCCCCAGTGTGGCCCAATTCGCGAATAAACAGAGTCGCTCAACTATGCTAGCTGTAATTTATCTTCTCTTCGCAACGAATTCTTTTACGTTAAAAAGCGATCCGACACATTCAGGAAATGGAGCCGCCATCGATGCACAAGAGCAAAGCTGGATTAACCCTGTTCCTCTTTATTCTTGTACTCAGCCTTTATAGTTGCAGTAAAAAGTCCGACGGAGATAAAAATACAAATTCAAACGCCCGACAGACAGAGGGCGCCACTCCAGAAAAACAACGGCCGCTCACGGCGATGGCACCGGAGATAGAGGCGGAGCTGGAAGCCCAACGGGACAGCAATAAACGCATCGCTCGCAATGTCTATTTTGGCGATACACATGTCCATACTGGCTGGTCGGTAGATGCGGGGTTGGATGGCGCAATTCTTACTCCTGATGACGCCTATCGATTTGCCCTGGGAGAAACTGTTACCTCCAACAGCGGACTGAAAGCCAAGCTCAGCCGCCCTTACGACTGGTTCATGATCACCGATCATTCAGACGGTATGGGAGTTATCAGCGAGATCGTCGATGGCAATCCGGAAATGATGTCCAATGCCACCTTGAAGAAATGGCACGAGGCATTAATTTCAGGCAGCGAAGAAGCGACCAATGAAGCAAAAAGTGAAGTCATCGTGCTTCAATCAGAAGGCAAACTGCCCGAGCAGGTAATGGACCCCAAATGGATGAAATCCGCCTGGGAAAAAACTGTTGAAGCCGCAGAGAAATATTACAAACCCGGAGAGTTTTCTACCTTTATCGCCTTTGAGTGGACAGTTAACGCCGATGGTGGCGACAACCTGCACCGCAATATTATTTTTCGTGATGGCGCAGACCGCACTAAGACCCTGCTCCCCCTAACCACCTTTGATACCGAGAACCCGGTAAAACTCTGGGAGTGGATGAAAGCCTACGAAGACAAAACCGGCGGCCGGGTACTCGCCATTCCCCACAACGGCAATATGTCTAATGGCCGTATGTTTATCGAGCGGCAGTTTGATGGCTCCGAACTCACTCCGGAGTGGGCACAAATGCGCGCCCGTTATGAACCCCTTTATGAGCTGGTACAGGTAAAGGGACAAAGTGAGTCCCACCCTGCCCTCTCCCCGGAAGATGAATTTGCCAACTGGGATCTGTGGGATAGAGGCAACCTGATCTTAAAGCCCAAGCCCCCCGGTGCCCTGCAATACGAGTACTGGAGGGAGGCACTGAAGTCTGGCCTACGCCTGGAGGAGAAGCTGGGCACCAACCCTTTCGTGCTAGGCGCAAACGCAGCCACCGACACCCATACCGGGCTTTCGACACCGGACCAGGACAACTTCTTTGGCAAGTTCAAGACCCTGGAACCCAGCAACAAGGAGCGCTGGGCATTTCCCCTGCTCAAGGGGGTTGGTGGAGAGTACTTCGGCTGGGAACAAGCTGCCTCAGGCGTTACGGGAGTCTGGGCCAACGAGAATACCCGGGAGGCAATATGGGATGCGATGTACCGCAAGGAGACTTTCGCCACCACAGGCCCCCGGATCTCAGTTCGCTTCTTTGGAGGCTATGACTATAACGATGAGGATATTCACGGTGATCTGGTCGCCAATGGCTATAAAAAAGGCGTGCCAATGGGCGGGAAGCTACCTCAAGCCAGTGAGGGACAGGCACCGACATTCCTTATCGCAGCACTGAAAGACCCTGAGGGCGCCAACCTGGACCGTATTCAAATCATCAAGGGCTGGTTGGATAGCAGCGGACTCACCCGGGAGAAGATCTTTAATGTGAAGTGGTCTGGAAGCCGTAAACTGGATACCGAGGGAAAACTACCCCCGGTTGGGACTACTGTGGATATGAAGACGGCGGAATACACCAACTCCATCGGCTCCCCTCAGCTAATCGCGGTATTCAAAGATCCCGACTTTAACCCCAAGGAAAGAGCCGTCTACTACCTACGCGCCCTGGAGATACCCACTCCCCGATGGACTCTATTTGACAAGGTACGCTTCGGTATTGAAATGGATGAAAAAGTACCCCTTACCCAGCAGGGGCGAGCATTCAGCTCGCCAATTTGGTATTCACCCTAGAGTCAAATAGCCCGTATATATACGCGATTCAATTACTTGATGGATATGGCTATCTGAACCTCGTTTCCATCCACATACTGTTCAAAATCTGTGGTGAAAGCTCGCTGATGGGGGCAATCCTCCGCAGCGAAGTAACTCCAAACCTCGCCCCACAAATCAATGGCGACCTGAGGCATTTCCCCTTTAGCGGAAAACATCAGGTATTTGCCGGGCAGTATTTGAATCGACTTGAAATCCTCAGACATATCCTTCGACAACATATCTGAACATGCATACACATCAAAAAAGCCGGTATGGTCAGATTCGTAGTTGGAGTAAACACCAAATACCTTCGGGTTGCCCCTTAATTTGGGGGCAGCCTCTGCGCCGAAGCGCTCCCACATTGGCGTTATCTTTGCTGTTTTTGGGTCAGACTCATTGGCGTTCTTAGTGCGGGTATAAAAACCCACCAATTCCAGGCCTTCTAATTCTCTAACTTCCATTTCTATGGACCAATTATTTAGTTATTCGTAGAGTGCCGAATACTATAACAGCTCTCCGGGAACTGGCCAGGCGCACACGGTCACAAGAAATCACAAGTACCTTTTCAGAAATCACAAGTACCTTTTCAAGCTGACTTTACGGATTTCTGCCTTACCTCTGAAGGGGGGTACCCATACATCGATTTATAAAGCTGGGTAAAATAAGATTGACTTGAGAATCCGCTCTCCAGAGCTATATCGACTAAGCGCTTATTGGTAGTCTTCAACTGAATATCAGCATGTTGTAACCTACGTTCGTTAATCCAAGCCTTTGGTGACTCAGCTTTAAAGACTTGGCCAAACTTATTCTTGAATGATGTGAGACTCATCCCAATCTGTTTAGCATAATTTGCTACAGACCAGTGCTGAGTAGCATTTTCCTCCATAAATCGACGGAAACGCTCGTTCACCGGATTAACCTGCCGAAGCAGCTCGTCAGCTAAGCGACAACCGCAAGCACCCTTCAGCTTTAAGAGAAGTAATTCTTCCAGCTTTAAATAATTCAAACTCTCATCATTTAACTTGCTAAATGCACTCAGTGAATCCAAAGTAAAGCGCGTGAGATCACACTTTGGAAAAACAAAAGGCCCGCTTTTGGGGAGCGTTGTCACGCTGGATGCAAGAGCATTCTTTGCTTTAATCAGTACGCGAGTGTGTCGCTCATAAAATCGTGTCAGCATGACCGGGCTGATACTCGCACAGATGATTATTAGGTCTTCTCCCTCAGACAAATTATCAACTGTAGCATGGCTCATTTCACTCGATAGCCAGATCTCCCCCGGAGCCATAGGGAATTCGCAAGCATCACTATTGATATCAGCAACACCTGAAATCACCATTGTCAGATTAAAATCTGAAGAAAACCCAATTGAAACATTTCCATTTGGTGAAACAAGTATCTTTTGAAACCGAAACAAGTCACCTAAATACTGACTTTCAAATAAGACATTTTGCCTTATGTGAGTGTCCAAATCCTTTTGGCGAGGGGCAATCATGGAATTCACCACTAAATTTACTTCTTCTGTATCTTTACGCTTCACCTGACTCAGCTGAAGCCAAGCTCCAATCACGACACTTTTGTTTCCACTGTGCCCAGGGAGCACTCATCAAGAGATCCGTGCACGGGGTGCGTGGCCACCAAGCGGGAGACAAAGCCGCTTTCGAGTTCAGTCATTAAAACTCACAATCGTTGAATTGAGCGTTTGAAGAATCATTTGAAATGCGGATACAGTGAAACTATTTGCAGGACTAAAGTGCCAACCTCTTTGGGAAGGGCAACTTTATTAGCCAAGATAAGGGGGAAGTCTCGTAAATTAACCTATAAACAGGAGCATACAATCCTGCACTACTTAGCGGGCCCTTCCGAAAAATTCAATTATTCTTCATGCTCGACAAAGCAAGTAGACACCCCAATGCACCCTTTACATTTATTTACACTACCTTAAACGAAACAAGAAGAGTCTCTGAGAGTGAGGGATTGTGAGGTTTAAGCATCGCCTATTCTATTAGAAACAGTGTCATCATATGAAAATTACTGACTTAAAAACTCTAAGTATTCACTAGTAGCTCGGCAATGAGAGACCTCAGGTATTTGGCAAAAGATATCTAAAACAGGCCCCATAACTATCTACTGGCTTTGTAAATTATGGAAAACCCAAACAATTTGCCTGATTAAGCCCCTCACTCTGGTGTAATCACCCAAAAACCGCTAGGTAATCACAAAGATACTGCCGGGTAATGCAGCTGTTAACTTAACTATCTTTAAACTTAATAAACATTTGATTTGTACCAGGTATGATTTTTTTCTAAAATGTGAGAAGATAGCTTTTAACAATATCCCTCGGCTCGTCATGACGGACTTTGCACCAAATAGGTGCCATGGAACCAAGTGGAATATTTATTGATAAATTGAGAGAAGTTTTATATATAAACTATGCAAGCGGATAAGATCATACCAATATTTAACTTCTATATTTCAATTATAGATTAGTATTTATTAAGATCTTTTCTGTTAACTCTTTAATTTGCCAGTATTAGTAATCAGCAAAACACCCTAAACCAATAAACTCTTAAGCCTTTGAGATTTATGTCAACTAGTTACTCTAAAGAATTAAATCGGCTTGCCCAACTTATGTGGGAGCAAGAAGCTGAGTTGGAGCTTAAGCCCCAGGAAGAGAAAGAAGCAGCTCCTGAAAAGCCCTCAGTCAACAACGCTCCTAATGACGTTTTTTGGGGCAAATGGAAAGGGCGATATATCGTGGTAATGCGCTATATATCGGGTAGAACAACCTCCAATGTTAAACTCCCCAATATATATGCCGATGAGGCCGATGCCCGCTCCGCCGCCCTCGATATCATTCGAAAATTTCCAGAAGCATCTATTCGCTATCTTTCAGCTAAAGAACTGGCTGTTTACCTCTAGCCAACCCTCGAGAGCTTTAGTTGTTGGTTTTTGAGTAGGGTGGCTGCACTGCAGAACCGCCCTCCCTCTTATTATTTTTATAGGCCTCACTATCGGCGATTAATGCTTTGATATAAATTGACGAACCTCCTCCACAAATACATTGGAAGCAGGCTCACGCCCCAGGAGTAAGTGACCATCGCTATTGAGACCAACAAATCGAGCGCCAGGTATAGCAGAAGCAATTTCACAGCCCGTTTGAACAGGAATACGCTGGTCCCCTAGTGAATGGATCACTAAAGTGGGCACTTTAATCTCTTTAAGCTTGTCCCGCACATCAATACTTCCAAAAACCGATAGGAAGCGGACAGCATTTTCCGGCGAAGTAGTCAGCCGCTGAAACTCATTAAACCACTCTAATTCGCTGGCATTCGCGCTTGGCATAAATGTCGTGGAAAAAATCTGCCGATAAGCAGGATTATCCTGCCCCCAGCCCGTCGCTGTCAGGGTCATTACTGCTTCGCGCTCTTTTACCGTGGCCTCACTGGCACCTATTCGCCAACCTGCGTGATAACCGCCAAACAAAATCAGCTGCCTAACTCGCTCAGGATGTCTTACTGCATATTCAATAGATACTGCCGCTCCTTGCGATATACCTAGCAAAGTAAAGTTATCAACTTCACAGGCATCAACGACAGTCTCAAGGTCTGTAACAAACGACTCAAAAGAGATATTTTCAACTTCCCAATCCGACAGACCATTCCCACGCTCATCGTAACGAATAAACTGGTGGTCGACAGAAAGCTCCCGAAACAATGGACTCCATATCGGAGAGTCCCAGTCATGTTCTAAATGACTCAACCAGTTTGCGGCTTTAACTATTGGAAGCCCCTCTCCCATCTTGGCATAGGCAATACGCACACCATCGCTGGCCGTACAAAACTCAACCTTCTGTTGAGTTAGCAGTTTACGCCCCGTAGCTAAATCATCACCGGACTCCTGAACTACCGACTCACCAAGCCTGCAGGGCGACCATGTAATGCCTGCTTTGCGGAATCTATCAGCAAGCCTTGTCCGTTCAAACTCCACTTCGCTACTCAATCCCAATGAGTTCAACAAATGCAGTAACTGCGTTGCAGCGTTTGGGTTATAGGGCTCTAATGCCACCCAGCTGCGGGCCCAAGTTAACTGGTCCGGTATAGGAACACCCGGGTGAGAGGACAAGCGGGACAGTACCCTCCCTTGCAATTGAACAATCTCTTGACGTTCAGACAGCAACCACCGTTGAAATAGTTCTTGATCGGGAAGATCGATCCCATCCAGGAAAGGCTCCTGCAGCTGTCGATAGATATCTTCCAGCTCTGCTGCCAGAACGCCAGGGGAATCAAGCTTAAGTGCTATTTCGGCAACATCAATACAAATGCCTTCCGTATCCAAGCTGACACGCTCTCTATCAGCAATGAGGCGCTCTATTTCTGGGTCGTTGACAATGGATCGAATTTTACTCAAAGACCAGCGCAGGGAGGCACGCGGATCATCGGGCAGCTCCCAGAATATCTCACATAAGCGATCTCTCCTGTGAGGTCTCGCAGCCAATAGTAAGAAAGCCAAAAGTGATCGAGTTTTTCTTGAAGGTGGTAGACTAACTGGGCTGCCATCACGGGAGACAAGCAGGTCGCCCAGCATTTGGATTGAGATTCCCATTGATAAGTTATTAACCCCTGAAATGTAAGGTACTAGCAGTTCTCAGAGAAAGGCGCCGGTGATTTTCTCAAGGATAATTGTTAGCTGCAAACACCGCTCGCGAAAGATGTGAAACCCTCTGCCAAAACCGCTTATTCCAAGCCGCTTGGCAATGGCAGTATAAACCCCGCTGTGAGGCTTATCCCTACCCCCAAAAGCGTAATCCACTAGGTTTCTTAGAGGGCCTAGACTGAAATTGAAAGATTGGTCTAATCCGATAGCCTCTTCAAGAGATACTGAGAACGCCAAGAATAGACCCAAGAAAAGGGCTGAATACCCCTGAGCCAGGCGAACATATCATCGGCAATTATAAAAAGTAGAAAAAAGTATTGAGAGGCCAAGTGAACATATTGAAAGTGAGCTGAAAACCTATTTTTACAAACTTAAAAACTATGTCAGCGCGAGACTTATAAATTAGGCGAGTAGCCAGAGTTTTGGCTCACAAAGGCCCTTCAAAGTTTATGCTAAGACACGCTCGAAAAACGGAAGATCAACAATAAAAACTGTATGAACCTAAAGTAGAAGGGAGAGCAGCTCCTCTAGGTTTACAACCAGTGGACACCCTACCCTACCACCTAAAGCGCTCCTCAAATGCGCAAGCGCTAATCCATAAGCCTCAACTTATCTGTCGCTATGCACAAAGATATCAAACCCCAAAGCCCTTGAAGTTCTATACAATTTAGAGTCACTGTGATAATGCTCATACCACTTTCTAAATTGTGTATATTTTAGAAACTTAAACTCACCTTTATTGGGGTCGAAAAAGTAGCTTGCTTTATCAGAAGATGGCTCAATACGAAATGCCATCGCATGTCCCCATCCGTTACCTGCTGTTCTCAACATACAATGGATAGTGTTGGACTGCTGTTTGAAGCAATCTTTGGATTCAAGAGCATCAAAAGACGCAGCAAACTGATCTTCTAAAGAAGGGTTTTGCTTTTTCAACGCAATACCACTGCCCGCCTGACCAATATTGCGAAAACCTTGAGATTCCAAATATTGCTTGGTTTCCTTAATCATCTCAAACGATGTGCTAGGCCTACCTTCATTTCCATTTGCAAACTTAAACCGATACATAGAGGCAAATCGCTGAGCAACCACAGCTACCTTCGTATCATCAATACTGCCACCGGTAGTTAACGCATCCTGAAGCCCCGACTGAAGGGCTTTACTGATCCAACTAACTGATAGAGCCTCACAAATCCCACCCTTGGTATGTGGATGCTTTTTGGTGATTTTTGAATAGCTTCCCTGACTGAACTTCCAGGTTAACTGCCCGCCGTAATTGGACGCACTTGCATCACTATTCAGTAAACTTGGCATTTTTTATCCTCACATCACAACCGAATATTCGGCTTTATTTATATTATCCGGGCTTTATGCAAACAATGTGCAAATTTAGTGATTAATTATTATTAGAAAAAATATCACCCGAACATTTCCTTTAAAAACCACGACAAAAATTCAAAGACTGCACCTCAACCGATCAACTCATCACAAGAAAGTGACAAACAAAACACTGAGGTATCACCCACCTTTAAGGGAACCTTAAAATTAAAACGCAGCTTAGCAATGACTATATTAGCTTGAATGGTCGAAAATATAACGTTTTCAACATGCTATATTTTTACAGACTACAAGTCCACGACAAGCGATCAATGTCGCCATCAGGCAAAACAACCACAAAATAATTACTGTTATTTAAAATTCACCACAGGCAACAAGGTATTTCGGTTTACTAAATAGAGACTGGTTTTAAATATACTTATCAGTACAGCAATTTAACTAAACACCCAGTTAATTTTAAATCAACACATTGACTTAATTACCCTCGGTAAACAGGCAGCAATCAGTACCTTTCGCTACACCGCATAACGTACTCAAAAGAGACATAAACAAACGATCAGAAGAAAGAATCAATGAACCTGGATCAAAAAGGCTAAAGAGCCACTACATCGTGGCTCTTTTTTGTCTCGGAGGGATATTGCTATTGTTGTGCTCCATACCCGCCAGGGGAAGTTTTAACCTAGGGCGGAAGGAATAAGCCTTGTAAACAACATCAGTTATCTTAAGTATCCTGGCGAACCACTAAACTGCCAAAACCAATCAATAGGCCACCACTAAAACGCTGAACCCATCTTTGCATATTCCCACCAATAGAAGCCACTTTCCACTTCGACAACATAGTCGCAAGTGCCAGAAACCACAGGAATATTATTGATGCGTGAAGTGAGACCAGCAGGAAAGCCCCATAGTAACTAGAGCTGCCAACTGAGATAAACTGCGGAAAGGCCGCGAGATAAAACATCGATACCTTGGGGTTAAGAATCTGGGTTAGAAAGCCCTCGCCAAAATTTCGGTATGAGTTCCCAGGAGCTGCTGTAATTGGTAACAATTCATCCCCGGTATCCTTCACCGAAGATTTTGACAGCGTGGCTAATATCGTTTTCACACCCAAATAAACCAGGTAGGCAGCCCCAAGATATTTGATAATTGTATAAACCTCAGACGACTGCAATATAATCGCCGACAAACCCAAAATTGAAATGGCACCATGGGCAAATGTTGCTGAAACCAGCCCAAAAATATTCTCTACTCCCGGCCTCAGCCCCCTACTAGCTACTGTTTTAAGAATCAGGACGCTGTTCGGCCCTGGTGAAATAACCAACAAAAGAGAGATTGCAGCAAATGCGAGGATTTCGCTCATAACAATAAACACCTTAAAGAAAGCCAGTGGATAAGGGGTACATCTAAGGGGTATATCTAAGGAGGTCTCCGAGCCAAGAGTTGGCTCGGACTAAGGTCAATACAGGTAAGTTGCCGTACCGGTAGCAATCAATTCATCCGTGTCGTTAATCAACTCCATTCTCGTTACAACCAGCTTGTTGCCGGTGCGCAGAATTGAGCCATGGCAGAGAAAGTGTTCTCCCCTGCCCGGCTTTAGGTAGTCTACACGCATGTCGACCGTACCCAGCTTTAATAGGCGATCCACTTTTTCTTTCCAGTGCACATCTCCCAGATGCTGGTAGGCGGCGACCATTGCGGTCAAACCACCAACCGTATCCAGGGCGGTGGCAATTACGCCACCGTGCAGGATGTTCTTCCACACATTGCCGATCAACTGTGGGTTCAGTTCAAAGCCTGCGGAAAGTGTGAGCGCCTCCAGGTCCAGGTCGCGCATCTCAAGTCCAATTTGTTGATTAAAAGGAATCTGCTCAAAAAATTCCTTTACCAACGCCTGAAACTCACTGGGTGAGGGTTCTGTCATAGGCGGGCAACCCGGTTGAGCCCATCCAGCGCAGCACTGCGATATGCCTCTGCCATGGTGGGGTAGTTAAAGGTGGTATTAACGAAATAATCGATCGAATTATTCGGTGCTGGCTGTTTCATAATGGCCTGGCCAATATGCACAATCTCAGCAGCCTCTGCTCCAAAGCAGTGAATGCCCAGGATTTCGTGAGTCTCGATATGGAACAAAATCTTGAGCATGCCTACGCGCTCACCAGAAATCTGCGCCCGCGCAGTATGCTTGAACAGTGCACGGCCCACTTCGTAGGGTACTTTGGCTGCGGTGAGCTCTGATTCGGTTTTACCCACAGAGGAAATCTCTGGAAGGGTATAAATCCCGGTAGGCGCATCTTCAATTACTCGATGGCCACGGCCCGCAATCGCTGCTGCAACCGCACGCCCCTGGTCATAAGAGGCACTGGCAAGGCTGGGCCAGCCAATTACATCACCTACCGCAAAAATATTTTCAATTTCGGTACAGTAGTGATCGTCAACGCTCAATTGTCCGCGATGGTTCGCTTCCAGACCGACATTCTCCAGGCCGAGGGAGCTGGTGTTACCAGTACGGCCGTTACACCAGAGCAGTGCATCCGCATGGATACGTTTGCCGGACTGCATCTCCATAATTACGCCCTGCTCATTGGGCAGTACCCGCGCGTACTCCTCCTGGTGGCGAACAGTCACGCCCATATCGCGCAGGTGATAGCTCAGCGCATCAGAAATCTCATCATCGAGAAATTCCAGCAGGCTGTTACGGGTATTAATCAAATCCACCTTAACGCCAAGGCCAGCGAAGATAGACGCGTATTCACAGCCGATAACACCAGCACCATAGATCATAATGGAATGAGGGGTGTGCTGCATGTCCAGGATCATATCGCTGTCGTAGACCCGTTCGTGATCAAAGTCTACATCGGCGGGGCGATAAGGGCGTGAGCCAGTAGCAATAATAAATTTCTTCGCGGTAATAGTTTCCGCCGCACCATCGGGCATAAGCACCTCGACAGTATGTTCATCGCGGAACTTGGCTTCGCCGACGATCAGCTCAACCCGGTTGCGGGCATAAAAAGAAGTGTGCATTTCCACCTGATAGGAAATGACTTTATTCACCGTCTGCATTACCTGGGGGAAAGTAAGGCGGCGGGGTTCACCCAATGCGCGAAAAACGCTCTGGGTGTTATAACGCATCAACTGTTTGACAGAGTGGCGCAGCGCCTTGGAGGGAATGGTACCTTTGTGAGTACAATTACCACCAACCACTTGGCGCTTTTCAATAACCGCAACGCGCATGCCCTTTTTTGCTGCACTCATTGCGGCGGCCTCTCCAGCCGGGCCAGAACCAATTACTACCAGGTCAAACTTTTGCTCTGCCATTAAATGCTCTAATTCTATTTTCCAAACGGAGTCCACAGCGCGCTAACGCCATTTACTCAATACTAAATATACGGTTATCGGCACCACTTGTGCCAATGACATAAAACAACAAGCCCGTTGATCACGGGCTTGTTGGAGAGGGAAAGCTTACTTGCGTTTAGATGCGTCGTAAGCGAGATCTTCGGCAGTCATCTGCTGCTGTCTTTGCCTCTCCTGTTCCTTTTCACACTCATCGTCATCGCCACCGCAGACTGTGCAATCCTGCTTCATGCCGATATTGTTGAGCCCGCCACAAGTTCCTTTTAACGGTTTGTTCTGAACCATGGCCCCGATCGCCATACCGGCAACAACGAGCAACATGGCCACAAAGGCAAATATGAAAATTGTCACTTCTCAGACCTCTCTACATAAGGTTTAAAGCCAGAGCTAGAACGCTCTTCGAAACCTGAATCAGTTTTCACCACCATAAAGACGGCTAGATTATCTCTTTCTGCCAGCGCCATGCCGGCATCAGCACCGAGGACATTGATCGCGGTAGCCAGACCATCGGCTTCTGCACAGGTGTCGGCAATAACGGTTACCGATGCCAATTTGTGCTTAATGGACCGCCCGGAGCGTGGGTCAATGCTATGGGAGTAACGAACACCATCCCTTTCGTAGTAGTTGCGATAGTCTCCACTCGTAGCTACTGCCTTCCCACTCACCGCGATTGGCTCCTGCACCATCTGCCCTGCCGCGCTGGGTACTTCAATGCCAATTACCCAGGTCTTACCCTTTGGATTCACACCCTTAGTTCGCAGTTCACCGCCAATTTCGACCAAGTAGTTTCGAATACCCAGGTCTTCCAATAGCTCCGCAACCCGATCAACGCCATGGCCCTTGGCAATCGCTGAAAGATCCACCTCAACCGGGCGGCTCTTGATAACAGTGTCTGGCTTACGGGTCAGGGTTAACGCATCGGAACCGACGACGGTTAGCAGGTCGGCAATGTCTTTATCTGAGGGGATATGCTCCGGTTCGGGCTGGGGACCAAAACCCCACAAGTTGACCAGAGGGCCGACCGTCACCTCGAAAGCGCCTTCACTGCGGCGATAAATATCCAGGGACATTTCCAGTACATCTGCCAAGTGTTGGCTCACCGGGATCGCCTGCCCTACCGGGCTTTGGTTAAAGCGCATTAACTCAGAGTCGTCGATATAGGTCGACATCTCCTGGTTGACCTGCTGCAACTCATCGTCGATCAACTGCTGCAACTCACCCTGCTCCAGCCCAGAGGGCACCTGAACGACGGTGATGTGATAGCTGGTTCCCATGGTGCGGCCAGCCAACTGCCAGGACTCCGGCGAAGGAGCACAAGCCGATAAAATTACAGCCGCCCAAAGCAAAAACAGGGCCGTAAAGACGGGCCCTGTTTTTGAGTTTGTCGGGCCTGTGATTGCTTTTAGCAAGCTAAGCCCTCCAATTATCCGCCGAAGTCATCCAGCAGGATATTTTCATCTTCTACACCCAAGTCCTTGAGCATATTGATGACTGCTGCGTTCATCATGGGCGGCCCACACATGTAGTACTCACAATCTTCCGGAGCCGGGTGGTCCTTCAGGTAGTTTTCATATACCACGTTGTGGATGAATCCTGTGTAACCGGTCCAGTTGTCTTCCGGCTGAGGATCGGACAGAGCCACATGCCACTGGAAGTTATCGAACTCGGAAGCCAGACCGTTGTAGTCATCTTCGTAGAACATCTCGCGCAGGGAGCGCGCGCCGTACCAGAAGCTGATCTTACGGGTGGAGTTCAGGCGCTTGAGCTGATCAAAGATGTGTGAACGCATTGGCGCCATACCGGCACCACCACCGATAAATACCATCTCGTTGTCAGTTTCCTTGGCGAAGAACTCACCAAAGGGACCGTACACCTTAATCTTGTCACCTGCCTTCAGGCTGAATACGTAGGAAGACATCTGACCCGGCGGAATGCCCTCAGTGCGGGGCGGCGGAGTCGCGATACGGATGTTGAACTTAACAACACCTTTCTCTTCCGGGTAGTTAGCCATGGAGTAAGCGCGAACCACAGGCTCGGTCACTTTGGACTCCAGCTTGAAGAAGCCAAAGTGCTCCCAGTCGCCACGGTACTGCTCTTCGACATCGAAGTCAGCAAACTTAACATGGTGAGCCGGAGCTTCCAGCTGTACGTAACCGCCAGCGCGGAAGTCAACGTTTTCACCTTCGGGCAGACGCAGGGTCAGCTCTTTAATAAAGGTGGCCACGTTCGGGTTGGATTCCACAGTGCACTCCCACTGCTTAACACCAAACACCTCTTCCGGCACTTCGATTTCCATGTCTTGCTTAACCGCAACCTGACAGGAAAGACGCTTGCCTTCTTTTGCATCGCGCGGGGTAAAGTGAGCCGCTTCAGTCGGCAGCATATCGCCACCACCGGAATTCACCTTACAGATACACTGCGCACAGCTGCCGCCGCCGCCACAGGCGGAGGCCAGGAACAGGTTGTTGGCAGCCAGGGTTTGCAGCAGCTTGCCGCCGGCCGGTACGGTGAGAGTCTTCTCACCGTTAACCAGGATGTTGACGTTGCCGGTGTTTACCAGGCGCGAGCGGGCCGCAAGGATCACCGCTACCAGCGCCAAAACGATGACGGTAAACATCGCTACGCCGAGGATAATTTCAATACTCATTCTATTGTTTTCCCCGCTTAGATATCGATGCCGCCGAAGGACATGAAGCCCAGGGACATCAGACCAACAGTTACGAAGGTGATACCCAGACCTTTCAGGCCATCCGGAACGTCACTGTACTTCAGCTTTTCACGAATACCGGCCAGAGCGGTAATCGCCAGTGCCCAGCCGAGGCCGGCACCGAAGCCATAGGCAACACTCTCGCCAAACGCGTACTCGCGCTCAACCATGAACAAGGAAGCACCCATGATGGCGCAGTTCACGGTAATCAGAGGCAGGAATACACCCAGCGCGTTGTAGAGAGCCGGTACATATTTATCCAGGAACATCTCCAGGATCTGTACCAGTGCCGCAATTACACCGATGTAGGACAACAGGCCGAGGAAGCTCAGGTCCACGTCGGGGTAACCGGCCCAGGCCAGTGCACCGTCTTTCAGCAGGTAGGTGTAGATCAGGTTGTTCACTGGTACTGTCAGAGTCAGCACCACGATAACCGCAACACCCAGGCCAATAGCGGCCTCGATCTTCTTCGATACCGCCAGGAAGGTACACATACCGAGGAAGAAGGCCAGCGCCATGTTTTCAACGAAAACGGCGCGGATAATCAAAGAAATATAATGTTCCACGGATTAGGCCTCCTGCGCTTGGGAATTAGGCGCAATCTTGAACTCATCTTCTTCCACCTGTGCCGGTTTCCAGGCACGGATTGCCCAGATGAACAGGCCGATCAGGAAGAATGCACTCGGCGGCAACAGCAGCAGGCCGTTGGGGATATACCAACCGCCGTTGCTCACGGTAGTCAGGATATCTACACCGAACAGTTTGCCGGCGCCGAAGAGTTCACGAACCACCGCGAGACCGATCAGGATCACACTGTATCCCAGACCGTTACCAAGACCGTCGAAGAAGCTGGGCAGCGGCGGGTTCTTCATAGCGAAGGCTTCCGCACGGCCCATTACGATACAGTTGGTAATGATCAGACCAACGAATACAGACAGCTGCTTGGAGATGTCGTAAGCCAGGGCCTTGATCAGCTGGTCTACCAGGATTACCAAAGAGGCAATCACGGTCATCTGTACAATGATACGGATGCTGTTCGGGATCTGTTTACGGATCAGGGATACCGCAACGTTGGAACAGGCCACAACCGAGGTCAGTGCGATACACATTACCAGGGTAACCTGCAGCGAGCTGGTAACAGCCAGTGCAGAACAGATACCCAGGATCTGCAGCGCGATCGGGTTGTTGTTAAAAATCGGCTCTAGCAGAGTATCTTTAATTTTCATGCTTATGCCTCCCCTGCTTTCAGGTTTTTCAGGAAGGGACCATAACCCTGGTTACCCAACCAGAAGTTCACCAGGTTGCTAACGCCCTTACTGGTCAGAGTTGCACCAGACAGACCATCTACTTCGTGAATCGCGTCTGGGCTGTTGGGGTTAACCTGACCCTTGATCACTGCGATATCCACGTCGCCCTGGTTGTTGAAGACTTTCTTACCAATCCACTGGGCTTTCCAGTTGGGGTTGTCAACTTCACCACCCAGTCCCGGAGTTTCCTTGTGCTCGTAGAAGCCGAGGCCCGCTACGGTGTCGAGGTTGCTCTCCAGAGCGAGGAAGCCGTACAGGGTGCCCCACAGGCCATAACCGCGAATCGGCAGAATGATCTTGTCCAGCTTGCCGTCTTTCTCTACCAGGTATACCTCTTTGGTATTTTCCCGGCGGATAATTTTGGCAGTGTCCTCGTCAGCCGGCAGTTTTTCACTGTCAGACGGGATCTTGGCAGCAGCGCGACCACTGCCACCAGCCGGAGCCTGATCGGTAAACTTACCGGTATTCAGGTCGACGTATTTGATTTTTACGTCGGCGAAGGCCTTTTCGACTTCCGCTTTATCAGCGTGAGAGTCTTTCAACAGGCCGCCAGCCATCAGTACGTTGCGCTTCATGTCCAGCTCGGCATTCGCCTGCTGGGCAGGCTTCAGCATTACCGCAGCGGTGGATACCACTACGGAGCACACCAGGCACATTACCAGCGCGACAATCAGAGTACCGGTTACGGAATCTTTATTAGCCACGTGCCAACCTCCGTTTGATATTGGACTGCACCACAAAGTGGTCAAACAGCGGAGCGAACAGGTTGGCGAACAGAATCGCCAGCATCATGCCTTCCGGGAAGGCCGGGTTCACCACACGAATCAGGACAACCATCACCCCGATCAGGATGCCGTACCACCAGCGACCGGTGTTGGTCATCGCAGCGGATACAGGGTCCGTAGTCATAAAGATCAGACCGAAGGCAAAACCGCCCACTACCAGGTGCCAGTACCAGGGTACCTGGAACATCGGGTTGGTCTCGGAACCAATCATGTTAAACATGAAAGAGGTGGCCATCATGCCCAGCAGAGTGCCGGCTACGATGCGCCAGCTGGCGATCTTCATGCCCATCAGGATTACGCCGGCAATCAGGATAGCCAGGGTAGAAGTTTCACCAATGGAACCATGGATCTGACCGAAGAAAGCGTCGAACCAGGTTACCTGGCCAACAGCAGCATTGACGATACCGTTCTGGATACCTTCGCTGGCCATAACAGACAGCGCAGTAGCACCGGTATAACCGTCAACCGCAGTCCAAACCGCATCTCCAGACATTGCTGCCGGATAGGCAAAGAATACGAAGGCACGGCCGGTAAGAGCCGGGTTGAGGAAGTTCTTGCCGGTACCACCGAATACTTCCTTACCGATAACCACACCGAAGCTGATGCCCATAGCCACCATCCACAGAGGCAGATCCGGCGGACAGGTCAATGCGAACAGGATGGAGGTTACAAAGAAGCCTTCGTTGACTTCGTGACCGCGCACCGCAGCAAACAGGACTTCCCAGATACCGCCCACAATAAAAGTGACCGCATAAATAGGCAGGAAGTACATAGCGCCGTAGACAAAGTTGTCCCACAGGCTAGCTGGGTTGTAGGAAGTCAGAGCGCCGATAATGGCGTGACGCCAGCCGGACAGATCCGGGTTGGTCATACCTTCCAGAATGGTGTTGGACTGGAAACCGATATTCCACATACCGTAGAACGCCGGGATCATGGCACAAGCCCAAACGGTGATCATAATACGCTTCAGGTCGATACCGTCGCGCACGTGAGCAGTGGTTTTGGTCTTGTCTGCCGGCTGGAACAGACCGGTGTCAATCGCTTCAAACAGGGCGTAGAACTTTTCGAACTTACCGCCTTTGTGAAACTTGGGTTCGATCGAATCGAGGAATTTACGCAACATACTTACCCCTCCTTCTCAATACGGGTCAGGTTGTCCCGCAAAATGGGGCCGTACTCGTACTTGCCCGGACACACAAAGGTGCACAACGCCAGATCTTCTTCGTCCAGCTCCAGTGCGCCCAGCTTCTGCGCCATTGCAGTATCGCCAACGATCAGGGAGCGCAGCAACTGAGTGGGCAGTACATCCAGCGGCATGACTTTCTCATAACTACCGACCGGTACCATGGCACGCTCAGAACCGTTGGTGCTGGTGGTGAAGTTGAACAGCTTGTTCTTCACCAGGCGCGACAGATAAATCGGGAATACAGAGAAACGCTTATTACCAGCACGCAGATAGTGCAGGAACGGACGCTCATCGCCCTCTTCCAGTACAGAAATCTGGTTGTGGTAGCGACCCAGGTAAGCCATCGGGCCAGCAGCGGTGCGGCCACCGAATACAGAGCCGGAGATGATGCGATCGTTATCGCCTTTCAGCTCATCAGAAGTCAGGGTTTCCAGACTGGCACCGAGACGGGTGCGCAGCAGACGTGGCTGCTTGACCTGAGGGCCTGCCAGGGAAACGACGCGATCGGTAAACAGCTTACCGGTGGTAAACAGTTTGCCTACGGCGATCACATCCTGGTAATTAATGGTAAATACACTGCGGTTGCCAGAAACTGGCTTCAGGTAGTGAATATGGGTACCAGACAGACCTGCCGGATGAGGGCCAGCAAAGCTTTCGCGACGAATATTCGCTGCGCTCGGTACCGGAATATCTGCATCCGGAGCAGTACAGACGTAAGTGGTTTCTGCCAGCTTGGAAAGAATCTCAACGCCCTGGGAGAAGGCTTTGGGATTCTCAGCAATCACTACTTCTGGATTGGCTGCCAGAGGGTTGGTGTCCATCGCATTGATAAACACAGCTACCGGCTCAGCGTCCAGGGCGGGAACGCGGCTGAACGGGCGGGTGCGCAGTGCGGTCCACATGCCGGACTCAACCAGGTTTTCAACGACCTGTTCGCGAGTCAGACCAGACAGTTTATCTGCGCTGTAGCTTTGGAACTGTTCCGCTGCATCGCCGTCTATGCCAATCACGACGGATTGCAGAACACGACGAGCGCCACGGTTAATCGCAACAACACGACCGGCAGCAGGCGCTGTGTAGCGCACGCCTTCAGTTTTTTTGTCGCTAAACAACAGCTGACCAAGATTGACGCGATCCCCTACAGCCACTGCCATTGTCGGCTTCATCCCGTGATAATCGGGGCCGAGAACAGCAACGGTCTTGATCGCAGGTCCTTTTTGAATGACCTGCTCGGGCGCGCCGGATATGGGTAAGTCCAATCCCCGACGGATCTTTCTCATACGCCTATGCCTAAGTTTCTAGTTTAAAAAAATTGCAATAGGACCCACCGTCCCATGCCTGGGATGACGGGTCCTATTGTGGAATTCCGTGCTGCGAGGGCTTATGCCGTATCACCCGTGAACCGGGAGGAAGGAAGCTAACTAAAAAGGATGTGCGCGCTAACTTCTCGGCGCACGGCCGCCCCGCAAAATCGCGCGCATTATAAAGATGGGCCAGAGTCATTACCAGTCTGGAAAGTCTTTAAGTGGCACTAAGATTGGAAATTTCTGTTGAAAAAACAGGGATTTGGGGAGATATGGTGCGGCGACTGGAACAGTCGCCGAAACCCCGCAGTCGGATCTGGGTACCGACTGCGGCGAGGAGGCGTGACGCCTTAGTCCTCTTGCGGGAACAACTTGTAACGAACACCAGCCATATCTTCCAGGCAGCGAACTACCTGACAGCTATAGCCGAACTCGTTGTCGTACCAGCAGTAAAGCACAGCGTTCTTGCCATCCACGATAGTCGCAGTGGAATCGAATACGCAGGCAACGCGGGAGCCAACAAAATCGCTGGACACCACTTCCGGGGAGTTGGTGAAATCGATCTGCTGACGCAGCGGCGAGTGCAGTGCCACATCGCGCATGTATTCGTTCAGCTCTTCCTTGGTGGTCTCTTTACCCAGGTTCAGGTTCAGGATCGCCATGGAAACATTAGGAGTCGGTACGCGAATTGCGTTGCCGGTGAGCTTACCTTTCAGCTCGGGCAGCGCTTTGGCAACCGCCTTGGCAGCACCGGTTTCAGTCAGAACCATATTCAGCGCTGCTGCGCGACCGCGACGCTCACCTTTGTGGTAGTTGTCGATCAGGTTCTGGTCGTTGGTGTAGGCGTGTACGGTTTCTACGTGGCCGTGCTCAACGCCGTAGCCATCCATCATCGCTTTCAGGACAGGCACGATGGCGTTAGTGGTACAGGAAGCGGCGGACAGTACCTTGTCTTCCGGCTTGATGTCGCTGCTGTTGATACCGTAAACGATATTCTTGATATCGCCCTTGCCCGGTGCAGTCAGCAGCACCTTGGAAGCGCCTGGGCTCTGCAAGTGCTGGCTCAGACCTTCTTCATCACGCCATACACCGGTGCTGTCAACGATAATCGCATCGTCGATACCGTGCTGGGTGTAATCCACTTCCTGAGGGGAGTTGGCGTAGATGATCTTGATTTCGTTACCGTTACAGATCAGGGAGTTGGTCTCCTCGTCCACACGGATAGTGCCCTGGAAGGCGCCATGTACGGAGTCGCGACGCAGCAGAGAAGCGCGCTTCACCAAATCGTTGGGGGCCTTGCCCTTGCGCAATACGATAGCGCGCAGACGCAGAACATCACCACTACCAGCCTTGTCGATCAGCAGGCGGGCAACCAGACGGCCGATACGACCAAAACCGTAGATCACAACATCTTTGGATTCGGGCAGAGGCTTGCCGGCACCCGCTGCGTCGGACAGCTCTTCACGTACAAACTCGTCCACAGACAAGCCGCGATCGTCGCGCATGTACTTGTTGGTCATGGTTCCCAGGTCGATATGTACGGGACCCAGCTCCATCTTGCAGATGGCTTCCAATACAGGGAAGGTTTCAAACTCGGAGAGTTCATTTTCCTCAACCTGACGCACGAAACGGTGCGCTTTCATAATGCTCAGCACTGAGCGATTAACCAGGTTGCGGCCGTACATATAAATACCGACGTTGCTCTCACGGTTGAGCTTTCCAATCATCGGAATCATGGATTCAGCCAGTGCTTCACGCTGTTTCCAGTCCTTGAAAAAGTCCGCGGGCTTCGGTCGCTTCTGAGTCACTATCGGACACCTCTGCAATGTATTTAGTAGGCAAGAAATACGGCCTTGAAACCACTCAGGACCGCATGGCTGCGCATTATAGTGTTCGCTTTACACTGCGCAACTGAGCAAAAAAGAGCCAAAAAAATGTAGTAAAACTACCTTTTTGTAGTCCACCCGAGCGACATTGCGCAATCCATAAAAAAGCGTAGTTGTTCCCGACTGGAAACACAGGCAGGGTTAACATTCCCTGCAAGCAAAACTGTTCGCGGCTACAATAGCCGACCTCGAAGACATCTCGAACGAATGCGCGGATATATAAGGAAAGATGACAGAAATACAGCCCCTGACCCCACCGAAGTTTCGCTCCTCCAGTGACCGACAATTTTGGGGACAACTGCATGGCGCAGCTGCCGCGCTCGCCATCCTCAACGCGGCACGCAATAACAAAGCGCCCACCCTGTTAATCACAAAGGACAGTCTCGAAGCGCACCGTTTAGAGGTGCAATTGAAATTTTTTAACAAAGCGCGGCGAGATAAGGGGGAAAACAGGGAGCTGGAAATTTTCCATTTTCCCGACTGGGAAATTCTCCCCTACGACACTTTCTCTCCCCACCAAGACATCATCTCGGACCGCCTTGCCACCCTCTACCAGCTGCCGAAAATGGGGGCTGGGATCGTCATAATCCCAGTCAGCACCCTGATGCACCGGCTACCGCCCTGCAATTATATTGCTGGCAATGCGCTGATATTGGAGGAGGGGCAGCAGTTTGATATCGATATCCAGCGGAGACTGCTGGAGCAGGCCGGCTACCACTGCGTAGACACCGTCTACGAACACGGCGAATTCGCTGTGCGCGGCTCACTGATGGATATTTTTCCAATGGGCAGCCCCCTGCCCTACCGCATCGATCTTTTCGACGATGAAATTGAATCCCTGCGCACCTTTGACCCGGAAACCCAACGCACCATCGACAAGGTGAAAACCATTCACCTTTTACCTGCGCGGGAATTCCCTTTGCACAAGGCTGCCCTATCAGGATTCCTGCAAAATTGGCACGGTGAATTCGATAGCGACCCCAGCCAAGTGCCAATTTACCAGGATATCAGTGCAGGAATTGCCC
Source organism: Microbulbifer maximicatervae (SeqCode) (assembly GCF_052466985.1). Classification (NCBI taxonomy): domain Bacteria; kingdom Pseudomonadati; phylum Pseudomonadota; class Gammaproteobacteria; order Cellvibrionales; family Microbulbiferaceae; genus Microbulbifer; species Microbulbifer maximicatervae (SeqCode). Next base: position 600,557 of record NZ_CP174298.1, on the reverse strand, counting down.
CGGCGGGCATTGAGTACTACCTGCCCCTGTTCTTCGATGGGAACTGCTCAAGCCTGTTCGACTATCTGCCCGAGGGCAGCCAGGCATTTTTACAGGGAGATATCCAACAGCCGCTGGACAATTTCTGGCGCGAAGTCAGCAATCGCTATGAAAGTCGTTGCGGCGACCTGACCCGTCCTATATTGCCACCGCGCCAGATTTTACTGGAAATTGATGAGCTTAACGGTGCCCTGAAGTCCATGCCCCGGGCAATCTTCTCTGCGGAGAGTCTTCCGGAAGCCCAGGGCAACTGTAATTTTGACACTTCCGTCCCCCCCTCACTGCCAGTAGATGGCAAGTCCGAACAACCCCTGGCTGCACTGGAAAGCTACCTGATGGAATACTCCGGTCGGGTGCTTTTTTGTGCTGAAAGTAGCGGGCGCCGCGAGGCACTGCTGGAGCTATTAAAGGGCATACGGCTCAGCCCTCCCAGTTTCCAAAGTTGGCAGGACTTCCTCGCCGCAAAGGACACTATCGGGATTACCGTAGCCCCCATCGATCAAGGGCTGCTGCTTGAGGACCCGCAAATCAACTTGATCGCGGAACCGCAGTTATTTGGTGAACGGGTACTGCAGCAACGCCGCCGTAAAAAAGCCAAAGATGAAGCGGACAACACGGTTAAAAACCTGGCTGAACTGCGCATGGGCACTCCCGTCGTTCACATTGATCACGGCGTAGGTCGTTATCGCGGCCTACAGCACCTGGAGATCGACGGGCAACCGGCAGAATTCCTGACCCTTGAATATGCCGACGATGCCAAACTCTACGTACCGGTAGCCAGCCTGCACTTGATCAGCCGCTACTCCGGTGCCGATGAAGCCCTGGCCCCGCTGCACAGAATGGGCAGTGAACAGTGGCAAAAAGCCAAACGCAAAGCCGCCGAGAAAGTCCGCGATGCAGCTGCGGAGCTGCTGGATATCTACGCCCGCCGCGAAGCCCGTATTGGCCATGCCTTCGATAACCCTCAATTGGCCTACCGGGAGTTTTCCGCAGGTTTCCCCTTCGAGGAAACACCGGATCAACAACAGGCTATCGAAGCAGTTCTGGGGGATATGCTCTCAGATAAGCCGATGGACCGACTGGTTTGCGGCGACGTGGGATTCGGCAAGACAGAAGTGGCCATGCGGGCTGCATTTGTCTCGGCCCACGCAGGTATGCAAGTGGCCATGCTGGTTCCCACCACCCTGTTGGCCCAGCAACACTATCAGTCCTTCCAGGATCGCTTTGCCGATTGGCCGATCAATATCGAGGTGATCTCCCGCTTCCGGTCCGGCAAGGAAGTGGACAGCGTGAAAGAGAAGGTTGCCAGTGGCAAGGTGGATATCCTGGTTGGCACCCACAAGCTGCTGCAAAGCGATCTGGACTTTAAAAATCTCGGCCTGCTGATTATCGACGAAGAACACCGCTTTGGCGTCCGACAGAAGGAGCGCCTGAAGAGCCTGCGCTCCGAGGTGGATATCCTCAACCTTACCGCCACCCCTATTCCCCGCACCCTGAATATGGCCATGGCCGGTATTCGCGATCTATCGGTGATCGCCACCCCACCAGCACGGCGCCTCTCTGTGAAAACCTTCGTGCGCGAGCGCGATGATGCCTTAGTAAAAGAGGCTATCCTGCGGGAGATCTTGCGCGGCGGTCAGGTGTATTTCCTGCACAACGAAGTCAAAAGCATTGAGCGAATCGCGCGGGAGTTACAGGAGATGATTCCCGAGGCCCGTATCGGCATAGGCCACGGCCAGATGCGCGAACGGGAGCTGGAACAGGTAATGAGTGACTTCTATCACAAGCGCTTTAATGTCCTGGTCTGTACCACCATTATCGAAACCGGTATCGACGTCCCCACAGCCAACACGATACTGATCGAGCGCGCAGACAAGTTCGGCCTGGCCCAGCTTCACCAGTTGCGCGGTCGCGTGGGGCGCTCGCACCACCAGGCCTACGCCTATCTACTGACTCCCAACAAGCGCTCCATGACCAGTGACGCCGTGAAGCGCCTGGAAGCGATCAGCGAGGCCCAAGACTTAGGGGCAGGCTTTACCCTGGCTACCCACGACCTGGAAATTCGCGGTGCAGGCGAACTGCTGGGTGAGGAGCAAAGCGGGCAGATTCAGAGTGTCGGCTTCAACCTGTATATGGAGATGCTCGACAAGGCAGTGAAGGCCATTCGCGAGGGCCGTACACCGAACATTGACGAGCCCCTCGAATCCCCTGCGGTGGACGTCAATCTGCGGGTTGCTGCACTGATTCCCGAGGACTACCTGCCCGATGTCCACGGCCGTCTGATCATGTACAAGCGCATTGCCAATGCCACCGACGGGCAGCAACTGAAAGAACTCCAAGTGGAGATGATCGACCGTTTCGGGCTACTGCCGGAATCGGTAAAACACTTGTTCCGCACCACGGAGATCAAGTTAAAGGCCGAGAATATGGGCATCCGCAAACTTGAGGCCTCTGCGGCAAGAGGGCGTATCGAATTTGCGGAGAATACCCGTGTAGATCCGCTCACTTTGGTTAAGATGGTGCAAACCCAGCCGGGACGCTACCAGCTGGCCGGCGCAAACCAACTGAATTTCAGTCTCGATGAGGAGGGTACTGATCGCAAGCTCCAGGAAATTAACGAAGTTCTGGAAAAGCTTGCACAGTGATACCATCCGGCAGGCAGCGGCGGGAACTGGCGGCAAAACCAAAAAGCCTCCTACTCCCGCTTAAACGGCCTGTCGGCAATGACACCCTCGGCACCCAAATAGAATTGTTTAAGTGGTAAACCCATGAAAAGGATAATTAGCCTCTGCTCAACCCTGGCGCTCACGCTGGCAGCAACCAGTGCCCAGGCCGTCAACTACGCTGGCAATACTTTCGAAATAGAAATGATCGTATTCGAGCGCCCCCAGGGGATGGAAAGAACCGCAGAGACCTGGCCGATGGCACCCCGTCTTCAGTATCCATCAAAGTGGATCGACTTTGACACCCTGCGCACCCCAACTCAGCCAACAGAGGATGAGGTGCTATCGCTTGAAGACATCATCTCGAGCCCAGAAACGAGCGGCCCAGCCGATATTGAATCATCGGAGCTTGAGGGCGACGCATCTACTAGTTCGCAGAACTCTGAGCAAGCACAAAGAAACTTGCTGCTAAGACCTGTACCCAGGCTGCTGGACAACAAAGCCGCCGCAATTTCCAGGGCTGGTGACAGGGTCCTGTTTCACAAGGCCTGGCGCCAGGTTTTAAAAACCAAGAGAAACTCTCCGGCCATTCTGATTGATGGCGGCAGCCAGCTCAGCGGCCACAGCCAGCTTGAGGGATCTATCACCCTGAGTGTCGCTCGCTATTTACATATCAGTACTAATTTGTGGCTCAGCGATTTTTATACGCAACCCGGGGAACACAGTATTCTTCTTCCTCAACGCCCACAAAATAAAATCGAAAAGCCGCTACAAATCCTAACCGGCAATTACAGTGATATTGAAAATTCATATTCACAAAATAACGGGTTTGATATCGAAAATAGTCAGGGTGCAATTAACACAACTGAGCCTCTCACACTGGGCGAGCCGGAATTTATAAAAGAAGAGCCATTATATGTAGCCCATGCTGCGAGACTGCAACACGAGAGACGTTTGCGTAGCGGACAACTTCATTATATCGACCACCCTGCATTTGGAATTCTTATTGAAGTGCGTACTGTAGCCAAACCCAAAGAAGATTCGCAAAAGATGGATACGCTTAATCCCGACCAAGAAAAAGATAACCGCACGGAAAGTTAATTTATTTAAATAATCGACTTTTGCCAAAAGCCCCAGCAAATCTTGTCGGGGCTTTTATTTTAAATATACCTTTAAAACTCTTCACCTCAAACGAATTAATTTCACCATCACTGCAAGCACACCCCCCAGCCGATATTTAATCAATTTATCTTTAATCAAAATACAGCCAGCAAACAAGCAAATACCGCCACCCCACAACAACAAAAAATTGCAATCAGTGAGGCAATATTCCGGGAGCATTAAAGTAATAATTAGCACAGCGGTATTGAGCACAATAGACTCACTCATACACACAATTACATTGGGGACTTTAGGCGGGGCGGGATATGACCAAATCTACAAAGAGGGACACAAATGCAACTTAAAGAAGAAAAGCCTATATCCACTGCAAAGTAGTAAACAAAAAAGCGGATCATAAAGATCCGCTTTTCAGAGGCGCTGACAGGGCCGGCGTCAATTGAGCCGCAGGACCCTACACGACAACAGTTCTTTCAACGAGTGATCTATAAATCACTCACAGGGAACAACATCTTCCGCCAGCAGTCCTTTGTCACCTTGTTGCATTTCGAACTCTACCGCCTGCCCCTCATTAAGGGTTTTGTAGCCCTCGCCGCGAATGCTGCGATAGTGAACGAAAATATCTTCAGTTCCTTCTCCACAGGTGATGAAGCCATAACCCCGTGCGTTATTAAACCACTTCACTGTACCTGTAACGCGATCACTCATTGAGAAAACCTCATTATTGTTATTGCGCCTACCTCTTTTACCTCACTGCTCAATTCGGCAAGAGGGGCAAACGCCACCCCATTGTTAACAAACTGCTCCATGCAGAATGCTATCTTGCTTAATCCGATGAGCATATACCCAAAGGACGTACCCTGATTCTTAGATAAAACAGCGCCAGTGTCTAGTTTTCTATGTGAAATAAATACTACGTTTTTCCCAATATGCGTAATTAACCGTCAAAATCTTCAATAGTGCTCAATTAGAAACTAATCATTTGTACCTTATTGCACTCCCATTCCTCAACTGTCTAACGCGGCCTCTCGCGTTAATGAAGGTATATCGGCAATATGTAATGTTGAGGTTGGGAATGCACAGGATGCCCCATATCCCTCAATTATTTTAAGAATCGTTAATAGAACATCCTGTTTTACTTCATGATAACGAACCCAATCGGTAGTGCGGGTAAACGTATATATAAAGAAATCCAAAGAGGAGGAAGCAAAACTATTAAAATTAACAATAAGCGTACGATTAGAATCAATTTCCGGATGTTCCTGTAACATATTTTTAACATCCGCTACGATTGCCGCCATATGATGGGCATCTTCATAACGAATACCAATCGTTTCAAAAATCCTACGATTTAACATACGGGAAGGATTTTCTACCGCAATCTGGGTGAAGATGCCATTGGGAACATAGACGGGTCGCATATCAAAAGTGCGGATTCTAGTCAGGCGCCAACCGATATCTTCCACGGTCCCCTCAATCTCCTTATCGGGAGAGCGAATCCAGTCGCCCACCGCAAAGGGCCGATCCAGATAGATCATCAGGCCACCGAAAAAGTTTGCCAGCAGGTCCTTGGCCGCAAAACCGACAGCCAGTCCGCCAATACCACCAAACGCCAAAACACCGCTGACGCTATAGCCCAGGAACTGCATGACCACAATTCCCGCCGTGATCACGATTGAGGCCCTGACCAGCTTGCCGATCGCACGTACCGTAGTGGCATCCATCGGCTTGCCCATATAGCGCGGATCGCACAGATTGTGTTCCACGCTGTGTGAGAATCGCCAGGCAAACCAGGCCATCACCAGGATCAAGCCTATTTCCCGCGTCGGTGCAGCCAGGGAGAATATCTCGGCACCAGTGGCGTCCCCCGCTCGCTGGGCAGCGACAGTCAAGCCCAGCAGCCATACCAGTACCTGCCCTGGAGGGGAGAGCGCCCCAACCAAAGCATCATCCCAGGGATTAACCGTCTTTTCCGCCTTAATGGCCATGCGCTGCACAAACCGGCCAAATAACCAGGCCAACACCCCAGACGCAAGTACTATCAGGAAAACAGAAACTATCCAGACCCGATTCTCACCAAGCCAGGACAACAGCACGCTCTCAACGGACTCCACTCGAACCCCTCCGCTTTAACCAACAATCAGTAATATCCGTATAGCGCCTTCTCAATAGACGACGGATCTCAACAACTTATCTCAGCGCATTATGGAAGCTAACCACTCCCTGGTTCTGTGCCAACGCGCACTCTTCTCAAGCTCCTCCCAGGAGCCGATCACCGGCCTGCCACCCATGGCCGACAACCGATGAGTGGACTCCGGTCTGGGCACAAAGGTATCCAGTGCCGCCAGCACCTCAAAAGCGCCGACACGATTGTTGCATACGATACCCATATCACAACCGGCTTCCAGGGCTGCGCGAATCCTATCGCCATAGCCTCCAGCCGCACCCGCCCCTTCCATAGACAGATCATCACTGAAAATCACTCCATTGAATCCCAGCTGTCGCCGCAATACATCCTGCAGCCAATAGCGGGAGAATCCCACCGGCTGGCTATCAATGTTGATGAAGCGGATATGGGCCGGCATCACCGCGGTAAGTTCCTGGGTTCCAATACAATCGATAAACGGAAGTGCATCGGTTGCCAAGACCTGATCCAACGAGCGCTTATCCTCTGGCAACTCCACATGACTGTCTTCCAGCACGTGGCCATGCCCCGGAAAATGCTTGCCTGTCGTGGCCATTCCCGCTTCGCGCATCCCTTGGATAAAGGGGCGAGCCAGTGCGGTTAACTGGGCGGGGTCGGGACAAAAACTCCGATCGCCGATCACTCTGCTGTGACTGTCATCCGCATCCAAAACCGGCGCAAAGCTAAAATCCACTCCTACAGCCAGCAACTCTGCGGCCAGCAGCCACCCCACATCCTGCAACTGCTCGTTACTGGCGACAGCACTGAGGGCCTGCATTGAGGGTATTCGCGTAAAGTCATCGCGAAACCGCTGAACCCTACCACCCTCCTGATCTACCGCTAGCAGGATCTCTGGTCGCACCGCACGGATGGAGTTAACCAATTGGATAAGCTGCTTGCGATCCCGATAGTTTCTCGCAAAAAAGATCAGCCCGCCCACCATCGGATGCCGAAGTAACTCACAGTCTTCCTCGGTGAGTTCAAGCCCCTCGATATCCACCATGACCGGTCCGGGTGGTAAAGACATATTAAGTTCCTTATCGATTTAAGAGTGCGCCCACTAATTATCTACCTTCAACATGGCCGAAGCAGCGGGTACCAATCGCTCAAGAGTCTGGGTCAGGGTACTGTCAGAACCGAAATCCTCCCGCAGGATAGCCTCAATCGCATCGTGGCTCGACAGTGTGAAAATGGTCGCTCCCAGCATAAAGTAGAGGCGCCAATAGAAAGTTTCTGGGTCCAAGCCCGGTAACGCTTCAGCCAGCAATCCTGCAAAACGACGGTAAGTATCCCCGTATCGAGATACGATAAATCGACGCAAATGCCCCTGGAACTGGGTATAGGCCAATCCTAAAAGACGCATAAATCGCTGTGGATCCTTTCCCTCCAGCCCAAGGCTTCCCAACCCAACTCGATACAGGCATTCGATCAGCTCCTCCACCCCCAGGGGCTGCCCCAGGGCAATACGGCGATCAAGCTCTTCTTCCAGAGCGTTAGTGAAAGGCGTTAGAAAGCGTTCAAATACCGCCTGTATCAATTCTTTCTTGGAGCCGAAATGGTAGTTAACTGCCGCCAGATTAACCCCTGCCGTGCTCGTAATTGTTCTCAATGAGGTTTCAGGAAAACCCCGTTCAGCAAACAGCACTTCCGCTGCATCGAGTATCCGGCTGACCGTATCTATCTGGCTCATAAGTATCAAACCACCATTTAAAACATACGTTTAATCGACGCCAGAGTAGCACATTCTCACTGATCTAGAGCCCGCCAGCTAAGCTCTCCACTCAGCAAGGTACAAGAGTAAAAATAACAGGGAAATGTATGTCAGGCGGTAAGATCAATACTGCAGGAGTTGATCTCCCGCCAACTTGTGCAAGTACGCCACCCCACCAGCCGGCATAGCCTGTTAGTCCGGGGGGCAGCTTTAACAAAAATAACTTTGAAAATTTTTTCGGTATTTTAAGATCACCCGATTAATTATTCTTTCACCTGCATATATTTCATAATCAGGGCCGCAGCCTCCTCCACACTATCAACGATATGAAAAAGGTCTAGATCACTGGCATCGATACAATCGCGCTCTAACACTGTATCTACCAACCAATCGTACAGCCCACTCCAGTAACGCTTACCTACCAACACAATTGGGAAACGCCGCACTTTCTGCGTTTGCACCAAGGTAAGAGCTTCAAACAACTCATCCAACGTGCCGTAGCCACCGGGAAGTCCAACGAATCCAAGTGCGTGTTTTACAAACATAAATTTCCGTACAAAAAAGTATCGGAAGTTCAAACTGATGTCCTGATATGGATTTGCCGCCTGTTCAAAAGGCAGCTCTATGTTTAACCCAATTGATGCGCCGGGCTGCCCGAAAGCCCCTCGGTTACAAGCCTCCATCAGCCCCGGCCCACCACCGGTAATCACGGGGATCCCTTCAGCCGCGAGCAACTCTCCCAACTTTACCCCCTGCTGATATTCAGGACTGTCCTCTGTAAATCTCGCCCCTCCAAACACTGTCACTGCACCACCTAACGCTATCAGCCGCTCTATCCCATCTACCAATTCAGACTGAATGCGAAGCACTCTCCAGGCTTCCGGCATTTTTGCATCCAACATTATTTTTCCCTCTTTGTCAGTTCCTTCAACGCTTTCTTCTCTCCTTGCTTTCTCCATCAATGTAGCAGCTCACAAAGACTAAAACCTGAGGATTGCGCGAACAATAAATCTGTATATAATTCCAGCAACTGTATATAAATACAGAAAACTAGGTAAATCTATGACCAATCTCACCGCTCGTCAGTCCCAGGTTCTCGACCTGATCAAGTCCTACCTGGATGAAACAGGCTACCCGCCAACACGGGCAGAAATTGCCCAGGAGCTCGGCTTCCGCTCGCCCAATGCCGCCGAGGAACACCTAAAAGCGCTCGCCAGAAAAGGCGCCATTGAGATGGTTGCCGGCGCTTCCCGAGGCATTCGAATTCCGGATCACCAATCCGGCTTGCCGATTGTGGGTAGAGTAGCTGCGGGGAATCCCATACTCGCCAGCGAACATATTGAAGATTACTGCGACTTGCCCGCGAGCTTCTTCCACCCCCCCGCAGATTATCTGTTGAGGGTGCATGGTATGAGTATGCGAGATGCGGGCATTCTCGATGGAGACTTGCTGGCAGTGCAAAAGACCGAGCAAGTACGCAATGGCCAAATCGTCGTTGCCCGTATCGATGATGAAGTCACTGTGAAGCGCTTTCGCCGCAAGGGAAATCAGGCAACCGTTCAGTTGCTACCTGAAAATGATGACTTTGAGTTAATTCAAGTCGATATGAGAGATAAGAACTTTGTGATTGAGGGATTAGCCGTAGGGGTCATTCGCCAAGCGCCTTAAACCCCTAAAAACGACAACAGCGGCCATTGGCCGCTGTTGATAAAACTCAAACTAGCGCTCACGTTAGTGGATAGTATGATTTACCGGCATTAAATCATCTTCTTCCTCGAAGTAACCAGCCTCAAGATCGTCTAGATTTTGTACGGCTTCAATGCCCGCTTCTAACATAGCCCTTGCCACAGCAACCTTGTTCTTGCGCAAAAACTGAAGACTTTCCGCAGAAAAAGAAATGCTCACCAAAGGGTCCTCTTTGTGGCCAGCACGACGCAAGGCTACATCGCCATTAGCCAGCTCAATTATTTCAAAAGTTTCGGAGGACATTCGCTTTTCCTTCACGGCACAACAGTTTGCGCCCAGTGTACCACAGGCTTGCGATAAGTTTCATTCATCCAATTTGAGGGCTTCTGGCTCCTGACTTTCGAGGCAGTCTATTACCAGTACGCTATATCAAAGAATTACCTAAACCACTCAAGAGATCACAAGAGAAGAGTGAATTGCTTTGCACGTTGCACCGGTTGCGGGTTATGTCGAGAGGGCCACAACTACTCTATTGTGACTCACTCAAAGGACAACGGACTTTCCCGCAGAGGTGCGCCTAATATCAACAACCTTCAAAATTCGCAGGAATATTACGAATCTATTCAGAAGTTCAGCGAAGTCGAGTAAGCGTATTAGTTAACACTCATCCAAGTGAGCGCGCTGCCTCACCACCAACTCACTCAGCGAACGATGCCACTGAAGTAATAACTCTTTGGACAAAGGTGCAAACTCGGGCTTGGCAACTTCGTTGTGTAGCGGGATTAAATTAACCTGTTGCTGTTTTTCATCAGCACCCACAGATATTTTCTGCTGCTCTTCCCAGGCGTAAAGCATATGGGATAACCAACTCTGCGGATCGCCGACCAGGCCGGACAGCTCATTGGCCTCCGCACTAGCCCTACCCTGAACGCCCAGCGCATCAATGATCAACTGCGGAGACTCCGGTTCAAATCCCAGCTGAAGCTGGGCGGCCTGCTCTGCAAGAAAAGCCCGATAGGCCTTGCACAACTGCATCAACGCTGCCTCTTCCAGCGCATCGCGCTGGAGAGGCAAGTCCCACGGCTGTTGCAGCAACAGCTGGCTCTTGCGTAGAGCCGAAGTGACATGAATCGTGTAAGAGTTACTCATTACCTACTTCTTTGCCGCTGTCTTTTTAGCTGCCGGTTTCTTGCGCTTGGCAGCAGTGCTCTTGGTGGAGGCCTCTACTTTCCAACCACCATCGCGATAAAAAGCACGCCAACCGGTCGCCTTGCCCTCTTCCTCAGATTGAACATATTGCTCCTGGGTTTTGCGGCTAAATCGAACTACGGTATCCCGCCCACTGTCATCTTGAGTCGGTGCAGAGAATAGGAAGCTGTATTTTGGATCGATCTCACTCTGGTGAGGCAGCAGCTCTTTAACCAGGGGCGCACGGGTCTCACGGTTTTTCGGGAACTGGCTGGCAGCCAGGAATAGACCCGAGGCACCATCGCGTAGGATATAGTGATCCTCCACTTTGATACAGGCCAATTCCGGCATGGGAACCGGATCCATTTTCGGTGGCGCCGGCTGCCCATTTTTCAGCAGCTTGCGGGTGTTTTTACAGTCTTCATTGGTACAGCCGAAGTACTTGCCAAAGCGACCAGACTTCAACTGCATATCACTGCCACACTTATCGCACTCAATAATGGGGCCGTCATAGCCTTTAATTTTAAAAGTGCCCTGCTCAATCTCGTAGCCGTTGCAATCCGGGTTATTGCCACAGATATGCAATTTACGCTGCTCATCTAACAGGTAGCTATCCATAGCCGTGCCGCACTTGCCGCAGCGGCGCTTCTCCCGCAGCAACCTGGATTCAGCTTCCTCGTCCTTATCCGCATCGACCGCCTCATCACCAGAAACCAGGTTCATGGTATTGGTACAACGCTCTTTTGGCGGCAGTGCATATCCAGAGCACCCCAGGAATACACCGGTGGAGCCAGTGCGGATCTGCATATGGCGGCCACATTTGGTGCACTCGATATCCGTGTCTGTCGGCGTATTGCGACGCATACCTGCATCGGCAGACTGGGCTTTTTCCAGGCGCCCGGAAAAGTCCTGATAAAACTCATCGAGCAGTTGCTTCCAACCCTTATCGCCGTCGGCAACCGCATCCAGGGATTCCTCCAGGTTTGCGGTAAATCCGTAGTCCATCAGGTTCTTGAAACTTTCGCTGAGACGGTCGGTAACAATATCCCCCATTTTCTCAGCGTAAAAACGACGGTTTTCCAGGCGGACATAACCACGATCCTGGATCGTGGAAATAATGGAAGCATAGGTGGAGGGGCGTCCGATACCGCGCTTCTCCAGTTCCTTAACCAGGGCCGCTTCACTAAACCGCGCAGGCGGCTTGGTAAAGTGCTGCTTGGGATCCAGCTGTTGCAGGGATAGCTTTTCGCCTACCTTCACATCTGGAAGCACCAGATCTTCATCTTTTTTGCCGCTCGGTGGCGCAACTTTCAGGAAACCATCGAAACGAATTACTCGACCCCGCGCACGCAATTCAAAGTCACCTGCGCTGACCACGATCGAAGAGGAGGTAAATTGGGCAGGCGTCATCTGGCAGGCCACGAACTGCTGCCAAATCAGGTTGTATAACCTCTCCGCATCCCGCTCAACACCGGACAACATATTTGGGGCGATACGAACATCGGATGGGCGAATCGCTTCGTGCGCCTCTTGAGCGCCCTCTTTACTGCTGTAGCTATTTGGGCTTTCTGGAAGATACTTATCGCCGTAATTCTCGGCAATATAATCCCGTGCAGATTCCACAGCCTCTTTACTGAGATTGGTGGAATCTGTACGCATGTAGGTGATATGACCGGCTTCATACAAGCGCTGGGCCAGGGTCATGGTCTTCTTCACACTGAAGCCAAGGCGGTTACTGGCCGCCTGCTGCAAGGTGGAAGTAATAAATGGTGCGCTGGGCTTGGAGCTGGTTGGCTTATCGTCACGGGCGGAAACAACAAACTCACTGGACTGAAGCTGCTTGGCAGCACTCATTGCCAGCTCTTCGTTGGTAGGACGGAAAGCCTCACCAGCCTGCTTTTTCACCTCGAGGCGCAGCTTGGAAGCCTTTGCCGTCGCCGTATCGGCAAACAGAGTCCAGTACTCTTCCGGGATAAACGCGCGAATCTCCCGCTCCCGCTCAACTACGAGGCGGACCGCAACAGATTGCACACGCCCCGCAGACAAGCCTCTGGCCACTTTTTCCCACAGTAGAGGGGATACCATATAGCCAACGATTCGATCGAGGAAACGGCGTGCTTGCTGGGCGTTTACCCGATTAATATTCAGACGGCCGGGATCTTTAAAGGCCTCCTGAATCGCAGACTTGGTAATTTCATTAAACACTACCCGGCGGTAGCGATCGTTATCGCCACCAATTGCTTCACGCAAATGCCAGGCAATTGCCTCTCCCTCGCGATCCAAGTCCGTTGCGAGATAGATATGATCGGCGCCTTCGGCGAGTTTTTGTAACTCACTCACCACTTTCTCTTTACCCGGCAGTATCTCGTAGTGGGCTTGCCACTCGTGATCCGGGTCGATCCCCATACGCTTAATCAGCTGATCGCGGTTTTTCTTCCGCTTGTAAGCCTCTTTCGCCTCGGGGGAAAGCTTGCGTGTTTCCGCTGCACGACGGGCGCGCTCCTTTGCGTCAACCGGTTGTTTATTGCCCCCACCTGTGGGCAAATCGCGAATATGGCCGACACTGGACTTCACAACAAAGTCCTTGCCGAGATATTTATTGATGGTTTTCGCTTTGGCCGGTGATTCGACGATGACCAGTGATTTACCCATAAGCCTTTGATTTCAAATGAAAATTTACTGCTATTGCAAGTCTTTCAAGCCCTCTTATCGGGCTTGTGCTGCGCGAATATATAAGCCTCACTTCAAGCGCGGTCAAGCAAAGCTGACAATTTTCCACTCACAGTCACCAAATTTGGCACTGGGCAGTCCGCCTAAATGCGACTCAGTAGACGCTCTTTTACACCGCTAATACGGCAATCAAGACAGCCCCTCAGTCGCCGCGCGTGAATTCACTTTTCGAATAGCTTCTTCTATTAAGGGGGTGTACTCATCGAGCGACGCCATCAGTTTCTGGAAGGCTTGATTGCCTCCTGACTCCGGCCACTGAATACCGAGACCCACTGGTGTTGCAGTAATCGCACAGGCGTCCCGAGGGATTCTCTCCAGTAGCTCGCGCAAATATTTCCATGCCCCTTGCGGAGCTGGCTGGCCATCAGCCCAATCCCAAACACCGGAAAAATTCAGTTCGTGCTCAATCCGTTGTTTATCCAAAACCCACCCCACACTCAGGCCTTTGCGGTTCTGCCAGCGGTGATAATAGACAGCCGCAGTCCCATCACCCAACGCCGCAGGCAGCGCTTGGATTTGTACGGTAATGCCAGCCTGGGCCGCCCGGCTACGCAAATCTGCAAGACGGCTGTCACGGGCATTGGGCTTGAGCCACATCACCGGCCCCAGCACCAAAGCGATGGCAAATCCGACGATAATCACCGGCAACCAATCAGACATAACCACTCCTCATCAGTGGAAAAAAGTGACTATTGTGCGGTGTTCCGCGTGATCTATGTCAATCGGTTTTTTTGCGGTAGACTCAAAATAGGTGTCACAAGGGTGTTTTTCACAGTCAATAAAAGGGATAGGAGCAGGTAAATTATGGCGAAATACCGACACATCCTCGTGGGCTTGGACCTGTCAAAAGAATCTTCTCAGGTGCTTGATAGGGCCGCTGATATGGCTGAAGCATTTGGTGCAGAGCTAAGCTTACTTCACGCCATAGAGCCCCTGACTTTTGCCTATGGCGGCGACATCCCAATGGACCTCTCCGAGGTACAGGACCAACTACAATCCCAGGCCAAGGAGCAATTGCAAAAAGCCGCCGATCGGCTGGATATCCCCGCAGATCGCCAACACGTAATACTCGGCCAGCCATCTACTGAGATTCATCGCTTAGCCAAAGATATCGAAGCTGACTTAATCATTATTGGCAGCCACGGTCGTCACGGCTTAGCACTACTACTCGGCTCTACCGCCAACGGCGTTCTCCATGGCGCCAAATGCGATGTTCTGGCGATTCGGGTACATATGGAAGACGAATAATCCTTCAAAATTGGGGAGGGGGAAGCAGCAATAGTTGCAGCTTCCCCTTCAACTTAGTCGTCTCCCCCCTCCAGCTCTGACCAGCGTTCAAATGCCTCTTCGAGCTGGGCCTGCCTTTCCGTCAGGGTGTTCAGCTTAGCCTGCACCAACGCCTGCTCCTGCTGATAAAAACTGGGGTCGGCAACCTCTTGCTCAATAGCCCCTATCTCTTCTTCCAAAGACTCAATCAAGGCGGGCAGGCTATCCAGTTCTCTTTGAAGCTTATAGCTCAGTTTCTTTTTCTTCGCTGGAGCCGCCTCCTGGGACTGGGGCTTTTCCTTTGGTTTACTAGCAGCTGGCTTAACTTCTTTCAGCTCAGCGACAAAGCTGCCACCTTGGCGCACAAAATCTCCATAACCACCCACGTATTCACGGATGCGGCCATCCCCCTCAAATGCGAGGCATGAGCCCACCACATTATCCAGGAAAGCACGGTCATGGCTCACCAGCAGAACCGTTCCGCCAAAGTCCAGGAGTAACTGTTCAAGCAGCTCCAGGGTTTCTACATCCAGGTCATTGGTGGGCTCGTCGAGCACCAAAATATTGGCGGGCTGGCTAAACAATTTTGCCAGCAAGGCGCGATTTCGCTCTCCACCACTCAAGGCGCTGACTTTAGTACGGGCTTTAACACCACTAAAAAGAAAATCGGCCAAATAAGACATTACGTGGCGGCTTTTACCACCAATAGTCACTGAGTCGCGCCCTTCGGCGACATTATCGAGCACAGTCAAATCGGGATTCAGCTGATCCCGACGCTGATCGAAGTAGGCCACTTGCTGCTTGGTACCCAGACGCACACTCCCCCCCTGGGACTTTAGCTCTCCCAGCAGCAGTTTGATCAGGGTACTTTTGCCGACACCATTGGGGCCTATTAGGCCAACGCGGTCTCCGCGCATCAGCGTGAATGATAAATCCCTAATCAACGGTTGCTCATCGGGATAAGCAAAAGTGACGTCCTTCAACTCAGCGACCAATTTGCCGGACATCTCACCGCTATCCAGGGCCATCTTGGCTATACCCTGCTGGGACCGGCGCGCTTCCCTTTGGCGACGCAGTGCTTGGAGCGCTCTTACCCGCCCCTCATTACGGGTTCGGCGAGCCTTGATGCCCTGGCGAATCCAGGCCTCTTCCTGTGCCAACTTCTTGTCGAAAAGAGCTTCATTTTTTGCCTCTTCTTCAAGAAGCTTCTCTTTTTCTTCCTGGTAACGGTCGAACTTGCAGCGAAATGTCCGCAGGTGTCCACGATCCAAATCCCAT
The DNA here is from genome assembly GCF_052466985.1 of Microbulbifer maximicatervae (SeqCode). Taxonomy (NCBI): domain Bacteria; kingdom Pseudomonadati; phylum Pseudomonadota; class Gammaproteobacteria; order Cellvibrionales; family Microbulbiferaceae; genus Microbulbifer; species Microbulbifer maximicatervae (SeqCode). Next base: position 584,692 of record NZ_CP174298.1, on the reverse strand, counting down.
ACGCTGGTGGCCAAACGTTGTGCCAATGCACGATCATGGCTCACAAACAAAAGAGCGCCACGATAGCTGGCGAGGAAATTCTCAAGCCATTCGACTGCAGCAATATCCAGGTGGTTGGTTGGTTCATCCAGTATCAGCAGATCAGGCTCCACCACCAAAGCGCGAGCCAGAGCAGCACGGCGCTGCCAGCCACCGGAAAGGTCGGCAACCTTTTCGTCTGCATCGAGCCCCAAACGATCTAATACACTGTCCACTTTCGGCAGCAGCTCCCAACCGTGAGCCGCTTCGATTTTGGCTTGTAGCTCTGCTGTGGGGGAGTCCCTGTACCCCGACAAAACAGCGCCTATTTCGCCCAATCCCATAGCCACATACCCGTAGACAGAATCGGGGCAATCGGCAGGTAACTCCTGCTCCAACACCGCTTGAACCATACCGCTGGCACGAACAATCTCGCCGCTATCCGCGTCAACTTGACCCGCGATCAAGCGCAACAGGCTGGATTTCCCCTCCCCATTACGCCCCACAAGGCATATACGATCTCCACGCTCAACTTTTGCGCTGACATTGTCTGCCAGTACCTGGGTCCCGTAACGAAGACTGACCCCATCCAATAGAAGCAACATAAATAGGCACTACAATTATCAAACCCGAACCTCAATCCCGCTGATGAAAGAAGCGAAGTCGGCTCTTTCGGGTTCTGTGAAAAATCAGCTATTTTACGCGTTTTTACCGTATAGTCAGTCATAGCTGGAAACACACGTCCAACTGAGGTAATTGAGATGTCAGCTGACGCAAAAGGAATCGCGCTTCTTTCTGCCCTAATCATCACCTGTCTCTGCACAGCCGTGCCCACTAATGCACAATCTGTTCAGGCAACCACTATCGCACCGGAAGTATCCGAAGATAATCGTGCGGCGCAGAGAGAAAAGCTGCGCCAGGCCCGGCAGGCGATTAAATACAAGGATCGACGGCAACTTCGAGCACTTAAAGCTGAGCTCAAAGATTATCCCCTCGCTGCTTATATTGACTATTGGGCGCTCAGTGAAAAACTGCACCAACTGCCCTTAAAAGAAGTTGATCAATTCCTGGAGAGCAACAGAGGCACGGCTATTGGCGACTGGATGATGGTCAGGTTGTTGCGCCAACTCGGTAGTCAAAAAAAGTTCTCGACTTACCTGCGCTATTACCAACCTTCGCAACACAGTCGCACCTCCCTCCGCTGCTATTACGCCGATGCCCTATCGCGCCGAGACGGCTATCAGGCAGAAACACAGCAGTTGATATCAGAACTCTGGCTTGTTGGGCGGTCCCAAGTCGAGGAGTGCGACCCCGTTTTTGCCCGCTGGATGAAAAACGGCGGCTTGACGCAGGAACTCGCTTGGAAGCGGCACCTGCTGGCAGTCGAAGAAGGCAATCTCGATTTGGCACGTTATATCGCCAAAAAAATGACGCCAGCCCAAGCAGAGAAAGCCAAACTTCTACGCTCGGTCCATCGCAACCCACAGATGCTTCTCACTGACACCAAGTTCGCCTTCAACCCACTGGAATATCGCGATATCGTGTTGCACGGATTGCACCAATTGGCGAAAAAAGACGCGATCAAAGCTGAAACTGCCTGGCACCGCTATCAGGCCAGCTACTTGTTTTCCGATGCCCAACAAGAAGCCATGTTCAAGCACTTGGCGCGTCAATTTGCTCGCCAGGATAATATGCAGCGCTTGCAACAGCTGGTTGAACATCACACAGTGACAGATGGCCGCACCATCGAGTGGCTAGCCAGACAATCCCTACGTGAATTAAATTGGCAACAGGTCGCGTTCTGGATTGATCGCCTGCCTGAGGAGAAACAACAACTCGACCGGTGGATATATTGGAAAGCCCGCTCACTGGAAGAGCTTTATGGCACAGGAAGTTCTGAAGCCTCCTCCCACCTTTACCGCAAAGCCGCCCGTAATCGCAGTTACTACGGTTTCCTTGCCGCTGATACTTTGGGGCAACAGTACAGCTTTGAGCACCGGCCGGCACCAATCACCCCCATTCAAGTGCAGGAGATGGCAAAGCGCCCCGAACTGCAGAGAGCCCGAGAATTACAAGCGATAGGCGAACTCTTCCATGCCCGAAGGGAGTGGAGCTATGCCACAAGAACTATGGACCACCAGGAATTGCTTGCGGCCGGCAAAGTAGCTAGCGCCTGGGGCTGGTACCACAAATCAATCCAGTCAGTGCTTGCGGCTGACTACCTCGACGACTTGGAACTGCGATTCCCACTCGCCTTTTCCGATATTGTTCACGATGTGAGCAAACAGGTCGGTGCCCAGAGCTCGGCACTAGAACCTTATCTGATTTACGCTGTAGCACGACAAGAGAGCCACTTTAGTCACGATGCAAAATCCAGCTCCGGGGCCCTGGGACTTATGCAATTGCTCCCATCGACCGCAAAAGCTACTGCGCGCAGAGCGGGGGTGCGCTATCGACGCAGCTGGGACCTATTGAGCCCCAACACCAATATTGCACTCGGCAGCTTTTACTTAAGTAGCTTACTTAACCGCTTTGACAATAACCGTTTTCTGGCAGCGGCCGCCTATAATGCCGGGCCAACCCGCGTAGCGGGATGGCTAAAAGAGACCCGAAAACAGCTGCCCTATGATGTGTGGATTGAAACCATTCCATTCCGGGAAACGCGTAATTATGTGCAAAATGTACTTGCCTATTCGGTAATTTACGCCTACCGAAGCGGCACCAAGCTGCAACTATTAAGGGAGAGTGAAGCTGCGAGCCGGCTGTAATTTAAAGCCGCTCCTTCAGCCAATCTTGCAATTGCGCCTGGTCAAACGGCCAACCGCAAACATCGTCGGGGTCTCCAAGGCCAACCACCGGAATGCGGATAGAAAAGCGCTCCATTAACGCTTCATCCTCGGCGATATCCACCTCGCGAAGACGCAAATTGAATTTTTCCAGCGCAGGCCAAATTTCAATTTTGGCTTTTTCGCACAGGCCGCAACCCAAAGTGGTGTAGAGCAATAGCTCTTTTATATCGCTCATCCAAAAACCCCCTGGCTGCTGCCCCAGAGATATCCCGCAACACTTAGCGCAAGCCCCGCTATTAAAAGCCACGTTTTACTTTTAGCCTTTGGCTTATCGACTCCCTCAGGTACCTCCTCAGACAAACTGGGTTGCACCGCATAGGGGACTGTATCGGCTTCTCCAGAGACAGAGGTAGAACTGGGCAATTCGAACTCCGGCAAAGCCGGGCGTACAGCCGTGCGGTTGTTATCGTCAGCTGGGCCGACAATTGAAAAACTTAAAGTGTCGAGTCGAAGCTCATCGCCCCTGCGCACTCGACTCTCACTAACCTTTCTATTATTGACAAAAGTCCCATTTGCCGAACCTAAGTCAATAACGAACAGTAAGCCCTCCCTTACTTCGAGACGAGCGTGCCTACGCGAAAGATGAGAAAGCGAAAAAGTTATATCACACTCATCGGAGCGCCCAATTACCGCACTCTCTTTCACAGGGAACACCTTTCCTGCAATAGCCCGGTGATTGGCTCTTAGCGCCCAGGCAACGCCCTGATTCGAAGCAGCCTTAGGGGGGCCAGACTTGAGTTTAGTTACCTTAGGGTCGATTACCTGGAGTAAACGGCTGCCCACTTTGACCTGATCGTTTATTTTTAACTGGCACGGTGTACCAGTTGGCTGACCATTAAGCAAGACACGGGCCGCGCCCGACAAATTGTGCAAAGTCAGAACATCGCCATTAACCGCAATTTTAAGGTGCGACTTCGCTACGGAATCATCGGCAATACACAAGTCACTACTCTGCGCCCGCCCCACAGTTACTCCCGGCGATACCAGCCATACGCTCTGGCTGAGATCATTGACATCACAAAGTTTGAGCATCGAAATCGCTCCTAAAGCCAAAATGGCCGTGTGAAATTGGCCAATTATTGAAGACAGTGAGCTTAACTAATGTTAAAAAGCAGCCGAAACACTCACTTTTATTGATAAAGTTGAGTTTATCATGGGCGATATCATTAGCGTGTGATTCGGTTTGCAGCTTAAAATGGCCCAAAGGTCTAGTATTTAACAGATTCAGCGATGACCTACAAAGTGATCGGCAACTTGAATAAGCCGAGAGCACAACAGGGAAGAGGCGTGTGATTACCGGAGGGTTATCACCGTTAGAAAGATTAAATAAATTACAGGTAGTTGCACGCCAGTGAGTGAAGCCAAAGTACGCGAAGTATCACGGCACAGCGGGATAGTTCAGCATAGCAAAGACGCTACACGCAGTGCCGGCGCAACCCATACCGGCTATAAGCGTGAACAGAACGAAGATGCCTATTGGGCTGCGGAAGACAAAGGTATCTGGGTTGTAGCCGATGGCCTTGGCGGTCACCACGCAGGTGAACTCGCGAGCAAAACTGTTGTTGAAGAAATCCAAAAGTCAGCGGAAACTGACAAGCACTACGAGCGTGCCTTGCAAAAAGCGCACGCCCTTTTACTGGGCGATGAACAAACCACAGCCAATATGGGCTCTACTGCGGTCGTTGTTGCTGAAGAGGGTGACTACTTTCATATCTACTGGGTTGGAGACAGCCGCGCTTACCTCTGGGCTCCCAAAGGCACAACAGGGAAGCTCACCCAACTAACCAGCGACCACTCCTACGTACAGATGTTGATGGATTCAGGCGCTATCAACTCCGAAGAAGCCGCAATTCACCCCAACCGGCATGTAATTACCCGATGTATCGGCGGTAGTACCAACCCCAAACTCGAAGTGGACCGAGTCTCCTATCGCTGGGCAGCAGGACAGAGACTACTCATCTGCAGCGATGGACTTAGTTCGGAAGTACCAGCAAATTCAATCAACCAGATATTGACAGAAAACAGTGATACACACAGAGCAACAGAACTTCTAATCGCTGCAGCATTGGATGCAGGAGGCAAAGATAATGTCACTGTTCAGGTCATAGATGCCCCATCCACAGCGCAACCTTCTTCTACCGCATCCCTCAACCCAATTAGCGAGCCCACCCTGCCCAGCTCCACACTCAGAAGGTATCGCCCCTTCATTCTCCTCTTCACAGTCGCCTTAGCCACCGCAGTTGCCTACGGACTTTCAACTCTGCTTTAAGATAGGGAAAGCACTTCATGGAAGTCGTCAATAGCGGCACCTCTTCACTGCAGATACCGGGCTACCGCATCCTCAAGAAGATCAATCAGGGGGGAATGTCCTCAGTCTACCTGGCTATACAGCGCAGTGTGGGCCGGCAGGTGGCACTAAAAGTTATGTCGCCAGTATTGAACGCTGATCCAGTCTTCAGTGAGCGGTTCCAGCGGGAAGCAAATATCGTTGGGCAGCTGTCACACCCAAATATCGTCGGTATTCACGATATTGGCCGCTACCGCAGCCTGAACTATATCGCCATGGACTACATGCCTGGGGGCTCGGTTGCAGAGCGTTTAAGCAAAGGTGGGCTTGAGCCTCTTGAGGCGCTTAATGTTGTGCGCCAGATAGCCATGGCCCTAGACCACTCCCACAGCAAGGGATATGTACATCGAGACCTGAAACCGGAGAATATCCTGTTTCGTGAAGACGGATCGGCCGTACTCAGTGATTTTGGGGTTGCCCGGGCTATCGCGAGAACCACCCGTATGACTAACAGCGGGATGGTTGTGGGAACCCCTCACTATATGAGCCCGGAACAAGCTCGCGGAGCAGCGGTTGACGGTCGTGCCGACCTGTATAGCCTGGGAGTTGTTTTCTATGAAATGCTCACTGGAGCCGTGCCCTATCAGGCAGACGAAGCCGTCGCCATAGCAATAAAGCACCTCACCGACCCAATTCCGCGACTACCAGCCCGCTACGCACTTTATCAGGCTCTACTTGATCACTTCCTGGCCAAAGATCCGGATAAGCGATTTCAACGTGGCCTGGATATCGCCGATGCCGCAGATGATTTGGTTGCAGCCCTCGCCGGAAAGCCGGCCAACCAAATCAGCCAGCTCAACAATTCAACTTTAAAAACTTCCAGCTTGGCAAAAGCACTTGTACTGACCATTTATGGCAGTGTGGCAGACCAACTCGGGAGAGTTGCTTCCAGTTGGAAACGGAAGGAAACGCCCGAGAAGCCAGAGCGTAAGGAGCAGGATACTGTTGTACGCCTGCGGCAGTTCCTCGCTGAGCCAACAAAACACAAGCGCTCCTGGCTTATGAGCAGCTTTATCGCTCTTGGCCTTACCTCAACCTGGGGCCTGTATAGCATCGTTGATCACAAGGCCGGCTGGCAACTTGGGCTACCTATATTGGACGGCGCTGCCGATTTTACAGCTGCCACCCTACTAGGCACTGCCGAGCAGCCTGCCAATGTTGATCCAAATTCAAATACAGAGCCTACACCAGCAGAATCAGCAGCAGATGCCCTAGATTCACAGGTACAAGTTACCCAGCTAAATCTACCCTCCACGCTCAATGCAGATGAACAACTACCCCTCAGTGGTAATCAAGCACTGATTGCCAAGAGTAATATTGAGCCCCCAAAAGTACTCACACCTGAGCCTGCAGAGCCAAGTGCAGAGAACCAGCCCAAGCTGTACAGCCTAACGATTAATACACAGCCTTCTGATGCCCGTGTGCGGATTATGAACATAGCCCCCCGCTACCAGCCGGGGCTTGAATTGAGCCCAGGCAAATATGATGTGGAAGTGAGTAAGCGGGGCTTCAGTAAAGTTCGCCAGTGGGTCTTGCTGGAAGAACAAAACCTCGAAGTGGCAGTCGAGCTGGAACCTGCCTACTTTATCGGCAAGCGATTTCAATCTGAATTGTCCTCAGGTGGCCTGGGCCCGAAAATGGTCGCTGTGGGAGCAGGCAGCTTTACCATGGGCAATAACCAGCGGCGATTGGCCAGCCCTGCGCACAGGGTAAATGTAGAGCAGGACTTTGCTATATCCATCTATGAGGTTACCTTTGCCGAATACGATCGTTTCGCCGAGGCCACCGGTAGTGCTAAACCCAGCGATGCAGGCTGGGGGCGAGGCGATAGACCGGTAATTAATGTGACCTGGCGGGACGCACAAAGGTATGTGAAGTGGCTATCAAAGGAGTCTGGCAAGCAGTATCGGCTGGCCAGTGAAGCCGAGTGGGAGTACGCAGCCCGGGGAGGCAGTACCCACCAATACTGGTGGGCTTCCAGCGACGTTCGGGGAAAAGCGAATTGCCGCAGGGGTTGCTCTAGCGAATTTACAAAGCTGTTCAGCATCAGTACAGCTCCCGTGGGGTATTATCAGGCGAATCCTTTTGGCCTTTTTGACACTGCAGGGAACGTGGCTGAGTGGGTGGAAGACTGTTACCAAGCTGGCTACAACCCCGCAAAAACCACATCAAAATCAGTAAAGATTAGCGGCTGTCAACTTCACACCGTGAGGGGGGGATCGATGCGAGACAGCTCTAGCAAGATTTCTTCTGACTATCGAAAAGGCCTAAATGAAGCAGCGCGCGCCAAGGATGTTGGGATACGTGTTGTGATGGAATTCGATCAATAAAATCTAAAATACAAGAGGGAACTTCAGTGCAACGATTACTTCTCACCCTTTCTTTAATGTTACTTGCCGGCTGTAACGGTATAGAGTTTAAAACAAACGCTGGCCCATATATTTCCGGCAGAGTTAAATCCGCGCTAATAGAGGAATACTCTCTGGCTGAGATCCATCAGAGCAACGGAACATTACTCGGCAGTGTATCAGCTAATAGCTGCCAAACCCTACTTACCGACGATAAGCCCAGACCGGAATCCATCAAAAAATCACTAAAAATCAAAACCCACGATATGGGCGGCAATGCCATAGTTTTCGAAGGTTGTTATAGAAAAGATTCTGCGAGTTGCCTGGAGTTTATCGAATGCAAAGGCCTTGCTTATATAATTCCAAAACACAACGAGCAAGAACCCAACAACCCACCAAACACTCCCAATCGCGCATTTTGACTTTGTGCTGATGAGCCGACTGATTTATATACTTTTAGAGAACTGACGCAATACCTGCAGACCTTAGGGACTGCAGGTATTACATATTACTTGCTGTGAATACGCTTAAACTAAAGCGCCAAAGCAAGTGTAGTCAGATTATTCAAGCCAGCTTATTTTACCCGCAGCTCCCATACATTGTGAATTTTTGGGTTGCGCTGAAAGTCCTTATCCAAAAGGTTCAGCTTCTCTACCGAATATTCACTGGAAACGTCCTCGTCCATCTTAAAGCTGCGCAAGTTGTTGGAAAACACCAAGCGACCTTGAGGCGACAACAGGGACATACACTGACGAATCAATTTCCCGTGATCCCTCTGAATATCTAATACCCCGCTCATCTTCGCGGAATTGGAGAAACTCGGGGGGTCCATGAATATTAAATCGTAATGGCCTTTCCTGTTCTGTTGAGCAGATTCAAGCCACTGTAAACAATCGGCCTCGACCAACTGATGGCGATAAGGATCCATGTTATTAGCACGGAAATTTTGTCCTGCCCAGTTTTGATAGGTTCGCGACATATCGACACTAGTGCTCTGCTTGCAACCTCCCAGAGCCGCTTGGACCGTCGCACTGGCGGTATAGCAGAAAAGGTTTAGGAATGTTTTACCGGCAGAAATCTCTCGCAGGTATTTGCGCACCGGACGATGATCCAGGAAAAGCCCCGTATCCAGATAGCTCCACAGGTCTACCGCCAACTCAGCGCCATACTCCCCAACCCAGAGTTCCTTCTTGGACTCCGTCTGCTTTTGGTACTGACTTCCGCCCTTACCTCCACCCTTGTGGCTGTGGCGACGGCGCTCTTTGATGCTGATATTCGCGCGAGGCAATTCGAGCACGGACTGAAGGGCCCTTAACAAATCGCGCAAGCGTCCCCGAGCTTTCTCTTCCTCGATAGTGGCCGGCGGACGATACTCCTGCAAATGCGCGTACACGGCGCCATCCAGGGTTGTATAGATATCGATCGCGGCAGCATATTCAGGCAAATCCGCATCGTAGAGGCGATAACAATCCACGCCACTCCTCGCGGCCCATTTACCCGTAGTGCGCAGATTTTTGCGTAAGCGGTTCGCTACCATCTCCGCCTGGGGTGAAAGCTTCGGCCCAGTAGCTTCACTCGCCGCCGCTCCGCTTTGCGCGCGAACCTCAAACATCAGCAACTGACTGGGGATACTGCCATTGTATAGCTGGTACTGCTTGTGAGAGCGTAAACCGGTGGCATAACCCAGTTCCGGATTGCCGGTAAACACACCGACTAACCAGCCCGGGAACTCCGCCTTTAACTGCCGCCCCAGTTCAAAATAGGTCTCCCGCAGAGCTTCCTGCTCACCCAAGCGCTCACCGTAGGGCGGGTTTGTCAAAACCAATCCCGCTTTGACTTCTCTATGGCTCGGTACCCTAAACCCTGCTACTGGACGGCAACTCACTCGCACCTGGCGCTCCAGACCGGCCCGGGCAATATTAGCTTCAGCCGCAAACAAGACTTTCGCATCGGCATCGTAACCGCGAATCTCTGGCAGTTCGCGAGCCAGGCCAACGCCTTGACGCTGCAATGCCTCCTCGCGAAGCTCATTCCATATATCGCTTTGATGGTTCAGCCAGCGCTCAAAACCAAAGCTATCCCGCATTAATCCCGGTGCTACATCAGCAGCGATCATCGCCGCCTCCACCAGAATAGTGCCCGAGCCACACATCGGGTCGAGCAATGCTCCACCCTGCTCGGCAATCTTTGGCCAGCCGGCTCGCAGCAACAGTGCTGCCGCAAGGTTCTCTTTCAGTGGGGCTGCACCGATATGGGTTCGGTAGCCACGGCGATGTAGACTATCACCGCTTAGATCGATGGCAATATCCAACTTATCCCGGTGCAAGCGCAAGGCAACCGTCAAATCTGGATGATGTTTATCAATACTTGGGCGGGCTCCCGACTGGCGGCGAAGGCGGTCGACAATGGCATCTTTTGCTTTTTGAGCACCGAACTGACTATTGCGGATCTCTCGATTGGTCCCAGAGAATTGCATCCACAGCTTGCCCGAGGGGCGAATGTGGAGCTCCCAGGGTTGCTCGGCAACTGCTTGGTACAGGTCCTCAGCTGTGGCTACATGCACCTGCGCCAAACGCAACATAATGCGGTTTGCCAAGCGACTCCACAGACAGCAGCGGTAAGCCAACTTCAGGGAGCCGGAAAAATACACTGCCGCCGGCTGCTCCCTTACAGACCCTGCACCCAGGCCGCGTAATTCATTAGCGAGCAGTCCCTCTATTCCCTTGGGACACGTAGCCGTAAACTCAAATTCTTCGGTTTGTAAATCTGTCAAAATACTTACTCATTAAGCTCCTCCTGTGGAGGAAGTTTTGTGCGCCAATAAAGACCGCCCACTTAAAGCTGCCGGCAACGTCTGCGCCGCCAGTACGCACAAATAAAACTTGGAGGCAAAACCTTTACCGCCCCCAACTAGGGAAATTGAGCATTATCGCCTTGCCCAAAAGAGGACGATTATCCCATTTTGTGGCAGAAGAGAATACGCCCTGCCGTTAATTACTACCTGCCCCATAAGTCATACTGTCAACTAGAGATGTTTTCCGATTCCCACGCAGCCACTTTACTCTTACTAATAAGGTGGATTGGGTCGGTCCGTTCAAAGACTTATTTCCTTCACTAAAATTCATTGAGAGACACCCCCAAATAGAGCCGTTTGCGAACCTGCCGACAAACTGTCCACAGACCGACAAAGTAGAGGTGCCGTATACGATGAAACGCCAAAAACGAAATCACGCCGACAGGGCATTTTACAAGGGCTATTTGGCAGCCCTGAACAACAAGTCTATGGATAGCTGCCCATTTGTCGAAGAGGATCCTCATCAGGAGTGGATCAATGGTTGGCGTGAGGGGCGGGAAGATTACTGGAATGGCTTCGACAGAGTGACCAAGGCCCAAAAACTGGAGATTTATGGCGCCGTTTCTACCGACATCCAATTCCCTGACGGGTGGAGCACCATTTAGAGATGGCGAGGGGGCTTATCGTCAAAAGCCCCCATTTTCCTAGCAGTCAGCAACTGATACAGCTTACCCTTGCTCTGTTCGGCGACGCTCCAAAGCAATTGCCTCTGCCGCCTCACGAATCAATTCAGGCCCCCGATAGATAAAACCGGTGTACATCTGTACGGCAGTCGCCCCAGCACGAATTTTTTCAGCCGCACTGTCACCATCAAAAATACCGCCAACCCCGATAATCGGGATCTGCTTGCTCAACTCTTTCGATAACAGCTCGATGACCTTGGTGGATTGCGCTCTCAGGGGTTTTCCGCTCAAACCGCCCTCTTCGCTACCATGGGGCAGCTTGGCGACTGAAGACTTATCGATCGTCGTATTGGTAGCGATCACCCCATCGATATCGTACTCACACAGCGCCTCGGCTATCTGCGCCACCGCATCGCCTTCCATATCCGGGGCAATCTTGACGGCAACAGGGACGTAGCGATCACTCTTTTGAGCCAGCTCCATCTGCTTGTCCTTGATGCTGCCCAGCAAGCGATTGAGACTGTCACCAAACTGGAGGTCACGTAGCCCTTTGGTATTGGGAGAAGAAACGTTGGCAGTGATGTAGTCGGCGTAGCGGTACACCTTCTCCATACACAGGCAGTAGTCATCGGCGGCCTTTTCCACTGGAGTATCAAAGTTCTTACCCACATTGATCCCCAAAACACCGCTATAACGGCGCTTTTTCACTCTTTCAATCAGGTAGTCAACACCGAGGTTGTTAAAACCCATACGGTTAATAATCGCATCGGCCTCTTCCACCCTAAACAGCCTTGGCAGCGGATTGCCGGGTTGGGGACGCGGTGTCACGGTGCCCACTTCAACAAACCCGAATCCCAGGGCTCCGAAACCATTAAAGGCCTGCGCATTCTTATCCAGACCAGCGGCCAAACCAACCGGGTTGGGTAGAGTGAGCCCCATCAACTCGACCGGATCATCCGGGACCGACTTTTTGTACAGGGACATCAAGCCGAGGCGCTCTGCAGCGCCAATGGCATCAATCGACAAATGGTGGGCCCGCTCAGGGTCAAGCGCAAACAAGGCTTTACGCAGTGTTGAATACATACCTTTCCTTACGTGGGGAGGCGAACCCTTCAGAAAAACGAAGGGCTCTATCTTGTGATGACGATACTACAGGGGCCTTTGAGCGGCCCCTGGGCTCTATTCCGCTACTGTTCTGCCAGAGTTTCCCGGTCCGCAGTGGCGTGGGCGAGATACATTAGCTCGCGCAAAGCCACAGTGAACATGGCAAAGTCACCGACAGAAGTAGACTTCAACTCGGCAATCATATTGTGCCAGCGTTGAATTGCGGGCGCCATGATAGCGCTCCAGCGGGACATTGCACCCTCTACATCAAGATTTTCAGCCTTGCCTAAGCGGAGAATATTCACCGCCAGTGTCGACAACTGGCTGTCCAGGTCATCCATACTGGTCTCCCGGGCCTGCGCCTGCCAGAAGCTGTCTACCGGCAAGTCGACGATCAGATTGCCAAACCAATGCAGGTTCAACTCATCCGACAGCCTGAAGTAAACCGTGGCAACTTCCTCTACGGGCGTATCGCTAGCTCGCGCCGACTCGGAAATACCCAGTGCCGAGTAGAGGTAGGTGGGCGACGCCGACAGCAGGGCCAGGGCCTCTGGCACCCCTGCTTCCAGGAGCTTCTGGTAGCGCTGTTCCCATTCGTTAAGGGGCTCGCCACTTAAGACCTGCGGCAACGCTGTAATAACCCGCTGTACCGACTCCTGGAACAGCTCGCAGTTGGTAGCTGGCTCCAACTCATTGCGGCGATTGCGCAGGAACCACCGGGTTGCCCGGCGCACACGGCCTATCATCGAGTTCAGCAGTTCTGTTTGCAGCTCTGCTGGCACCTTGTAGTCCAGCGCAGCCAGCTGCTCCTGGAAGTCGTGCATCTCGTACACATCGCGAGCGCTGACGTAAGCAGCAGTTACATCGTTCACATCGGCGCCAGTAGCTGTACCGATACGGTTGTAGAAGGTGATACCCATACTGTTAACCATCTCATTGGCAACCTGGGTAGCCACAATCTGGCGCAACAGCGGATGGTCATAGACTTGGTCGCGATAACGCTCGACCAATTTTTCCGGGAATGCAGACTCAACCGCAAAACGCACCCGCTCATTGTCGGTGATTTGTGCATTTTGCAGCTCTTCTTTCAACTTGACCTTAACGTATGAAATTAGAACCGATAATTCGGGGCGGGTCAGGGACTGCCCTTTGTGCTCGCGTTCAGAAATCTGCTCGTTGTCAGGAATAAACTCCAACGCGCGGTTCAATCGGCCGTCGTCTTCCAAAGTGTTGATGGTTCTGCGGTACTCGTCCAGGCGCTTGGCAACCTGATATTCCGCCACACTGAGGGCAAAAGTTTGCTCATAGTTATTGTGCAGTACCAATTCACCGACAGCATCGGTCATCCCATCCAGTAGCTCATTGCGCTGCTTTTCAGTCAAATCACCCTGAGCAACGACTTTATCCAGAAGGATCTTGATATTTACCTCGTGGTCAGAACAATCCACACCGGCCGCATTATCGATAAAGTCGGTGTTACAACGCCCGCCATTGAGAGCAAACTCAATACGTCCACGCTGGGTCATACCCAGGTTGCCGCCCTCGCCAAAGACTTTGGCACGCAACTCCCGACCATCAACGCGCAAGTGATCATTGGACTTGTCACCAACTTCGGAGTCCGTCTCGGTAGTAGCCTTAACATAAGTGCCAATACCGCCATTCCAGATCAGATCCACCGGCGCTCTGAGCAAGGCACTAATCAGCTCGTTGGGGTTCAGTTGATCCTGTTTGATATCAAACGCTTCTTTCATTTCGGGCGTAATAGCAATGGCCTTGGCGCGACGCTCGAAGATACCACCACCTTTGGAAATTAATTTGCGCTCGTAATCTCTCCAGCTCGACCGGGGCAACGCGAACAAACGCTGGCGCTCTTTAAAGCTGGATTCTGCATCCGGATTGGGGTCCACAAAAATATGCAGGTGGTTAAAGGCCGCTTTCAGGCAGATATGCTCAGACAGCAACATGCCGTTACCAAAAACATCTCCACCCATATCGCCAATGCCGACAACAGAGAAGTTCTCTTTCTGGACATCCACCCCCATCTCACGGAAGTGGCGCTGCACCGATACCCAGGCTCCACGGGCTGTAATACCCATTTTCTTATGGTCGTATCCCTGGCTGCCACCAGAGGCGAAAGCGTCGCCCATCCAGAAGCCATACTCCCCGGCAATGCCGTTGGCAATATCTGAGAAAGTCGCCGTCCCTTTATCTGCAGCTACTACCAGGTAGGGGTCATCCTCATCCCGACGAACAACGTATTTGGGCGGCACAACTTCGCCATCTTTTAGATTGTCAGTGATATCCAAAAGGCCACGAATAAAGGTTTTGTAGCAGGAGATTCCCTCTTCCATCATGGCTTCGCGGCTGCCATCGGTAGGCGGACGTCGAACGACAAATCCACCTTTTGCACCACTGGGTACAATAACCGCATTTTTCACCGCTTGGGCTTTTACCAGGCCCAGAACTTCTGTGCGGAAATCTTCCAGTCGGTCAGACCAACGCAGGCCGCCGCGAGCGACTTTACTGCCGCGCAAGTGCACACCTTCCACACGAGGGGAGTAAACAAAAATCTCAAACTCCGGGCGGGGTTCGGGAATGCCGGGAATATCCCGGGGACTGAATTTGATCGAAATATAATCCTTGGGCTGCCCTTCATCATCCACCTGGAAGAAGTTAGTGCGCAGGGTCGCCAGGATTAATTCCAAATAACGGCGCAGAACCAAATCTTCATTCAGGTTATCAACCGTATCCAAACCATCGTGAATTTTAGCGATCAAGCGCTCGACACGGGGCTGCTCCTGCTTACCAGTGCTTAAACGGGGATCGAACATCGCCCTAAACAAGGCTACCAGGTTGCGGGTGATATCCACGTGGCTGGCCAGGGTAGCGGCAATATAGCTCTGGCTGGCACCGGACTTGGTTTGCTTCAGATAACGGGCGTAGGCACGAAGCATGGATACTTCGCGCCAGTTAAGGCGGGCGGCCAGCACTAGGCGATTGAAGGCATCGCTTTCCGCCGTGTGATTCCAGATCGCCGCGAACGCATCCTGGAACAGGCCACGGGATGCCTGCGCATCAATTTTGGTGGGCAGACCAAATTCCAGATGGAATTCGTGCATCCACACATCGGTATAGCCACGGGGGCGAATCGTATAGGGGAATTCACCAATAACCCGCAAACCCAGATTTTCCAGCACGGGAATCACGTCGGAGAGCGTCAGGCCGCTGCCCCAGTTGAATACCTTGAACCGCAGGCTGCCCTGAGCGGCCCCCACCGGCTGGTAGAAACTCATTGCTACCCGGTTATCTTCACTGAGGCTCTGAACGGCTGCTACATCCTGCACCGCAATACGAGGCTCAAAGTCTTCACGGTACCCCGCCGGGAAGGCGCGGCCAAAAGTACGATAGAGACGACTGCCCTCTTCTTCCCCGCTATTTTCAATTAGTGATCTTTGGAAAACATCTTCCCAGGAGCGGGTAATATCCACAATTTGCGCCTCCAGCAGCGCGACATCAAAATCAATAGGCTCATCGGGGGACACTCGGAAAACAAAATGAACCCGCGCAAGAATGGATTCGGAGAAGAAAGTGGTGAAGTCCGAGTCCTTCGCATTAATCGCTTTGGCAATATGCGCGCAAATCACCTCGCGCACATCACTGTTAAACAGCTCACGGGGAACGTATACCGTGGCAGTAACGAATTTACCAAAGGGGTCGCGACGCATAAACAGGCGAAGGTGAGCCCGCTCATTTAACTGCAGCACACCCATTACCACGTCAAACAGCTCTTTGGTGCTGCCCTGGAAAAGTTCATCCCTTGGGAATGTATCGAGAATCCGGCGCAGGGCTTTGCCATCGTGCCCCTGCCCGGAGAGACCGCTAGACTCGATGATCGAGGCCATCTTGCGGCGAATAATCGGGATTTTCGCCGGGCTCTCGGTGTAAACCGGCGAGGTATAAAGCCCCATAAACGCCGCTTCACCAATCACCTCGCCCTCGGTGTTGTAGCGCTTAATCATCACGTAGTCCGAATAGGCCGTGCGGTGCACCCGGGACTTAACGGAGGACTTGGCAAATGTCAGGTAATTGGGCCCTTGGTAGAAACGCTGCTTGCCCTCACTAAAAGAGGTTTCCAGCATCGGCGCGGCTTCTTCCAGCTTTTTGAAAATACCGAGCCTGCGGTCTTCAACTTCATTGAGGATTTTTTTATCCCCGACAACACTGAACTCGTATTCGCGATACCCCAGGAAGGTGAAGTTACCGTCGCGCATCCATTGTAAAAATGCACTGGCTTCCAATAGGTTGGTATCTTCGTCTGGAAGTCCCGCCTGTAACTGTCCCTCCATTGCGCTGCAGGTTTCCAGCATCGGGACATAGTCGTCCACTACCAGCTCCACATCGCCGAGTACGTCTTTTAAGCCAGTCATCATGCCTGAAGCGAACTCAGATGAAGTATCGTGGTTAATCTCGACATAAATCATCGCTTCGTTCGTAATGTGCTTCCCTTTTGCCTGTGGCTTTTCACCCAGCAACTCTTCCTCTGGCGGCAACAGGCGAGTCAGTTTCCCCTTGGCATCACGTTCGACTCGAACTACCGTGCTCTTTATCGAATGAGTCACTGTATTTCGGCGATTGATCTCCATGCGAATGGAGTCCACCAGAAATGGCATATCCCGCTGCAGCACACCAATGACCGTATGCGAGCACTCCCAACCATCGTCTTCGAGGCGGGGGTTAAAGACCTTCACCTTGGGTAGGCCGCCCGGGCGCTGTTGAATAAAGTTCCACCAGGTGTATATGCAGCCATAGACGTCAACAAGACGACGACCGGCCAGATCCTCTAATGGGTACTGATTGAGGAACTGCTGGGCAAAAGCCACAACGGGTTCGGCTTCGCTGGTCAGCTTGTCACGAATCAGCTCGCAAATCTGCGCAACTAATTCTTCACGGCTGTCGGTAATAACCGTCGCCATATTCACGGGGAACCTCCCAATCTCATTTTTGTCACATCGAATCCAAACACTGTAGATCCGAAAAGGTCATCATCTCAGCCCATACGCAGCTGCAGGGTCGAGTCCTAAAAATTACACTTTCAGTCAGACAGTGAGGAGAAGTCCATTCCACCTCAGAATCTAGTCGGCTCGGCAGAGGCCTACGTCTCAAGAGTTGCCTCTTCATTTGGTGCCGCTAAAATCATCAGTCGCCACCTTCTCGGCGGCGACTATATATAGATGGTAGAAAGCCAGCCAGGTCCGTGCGGCGGCTAAATTCTCAGAAGAAGAGATACTATGGAAGCAAACCAGACTATTAGGGATCATATCGCCGCTTTGGGCGATTGGTTGGAAAAGCAGATTATCGGTCAAGAGAGATTGGTTAACCGATTGCTGATCGCCATGCTGGCCGATGGCCACCTTTTGGTGGAGGGAGCGCCAGGCCTGGCCAAAACCAAGGCCATTAAAACACTGGGCGAAGCTATTGAGGGTGACTTCCATCGCGTTCAATTTACGCCAGATCTGCTTCCGGCGGATATTACCGGCACCGACATTTACCGGCCGGAAACCGGAGAGTTCCATTTTCAACCAGGTCCAGTGTTTCACAACCTGATACTGGCCGATGAGATTAACCGCGCGCCAGCCAAAGTTCAGTCGGCGCTGCTCGAAGCTATGGCAGAACGGCAGATCAGTGTCGGCCGAAAAACTTATCCCCTTCCCCAGTTATTTTTGGTAATGGCTACCCAAAACCCTATTGAGCAGGAAGGGACTTATCCTCTGCCAGAGGCACAATTAGATAGATTCCTAATGCAGGTAAATCTTGCCTATCCCAATGCGGAGGCGGAAGCAAAAATCCTGCGCCTGGCCAGATCCGAGGCTAGCCTTGGCGAAAATCGCCCCACTGAAATTATCAGCCAAGAGACCATTCTTCAGGCGCGCAACCAAATTCTGGAAATGCAGATGGTTGAGGCCGTGGAAACCTATACTGTCCAACTTGTCATTGCTACTCGCGAGCCGGCGAAGTATGACAGCGAGCTGGCGTCATGGCTAGATTTTGGTGCAAGTCCGAGAGCAACAATTGCATTGGATCGCTGCGCGCGCGCTCACGCCTGGCTCGCCGGGCGCGACTACGTCACCCCAGATGATGTGATGAATGTCGCTCCCGATATTTTACGCCACCGACTCCTGTTGAGTTTTGAGGCGGAAGCGGCGGGAATTACTACCGACCAGGTAATTGAGCGATTACTTCAACAGGTGCCTGCGATCTGATGTCCGCTGAAGCATCCCCAACTGAGCTCGAACTGCGCGGGGCTTACCCTGAAGTAACGCCGCTGGTGCAAATGCGTTACGCCGCACGGCAGCTGCAATTATTCAAACCGCGCCTGGCCCGCAGTGATCAGGCCGGCAGCCTGCTCACTCGCTATCGCGGCCGCGGCATGAATTTTGAGGAAGTGCGGAACTACCAGGCAGGCGATGATGTGCGCTCCATTGACTGGCGCGTAACAGCTCGAACCGGCCAAACCCACACCAAACTTTACCAAGAGGAGCGCGAACGCCCGGTAGTTATCCTGTTGGATTTGCGCTCGCCGATGTTTTTTGGCAGCCAAAGGGCATTTAAATCGGTGACGGCAAGCGGCATCGCTGCAGCCCTGGGTTGGGCTGGCTTACAGCACAGTGATCGGATCGGGGCGCTACTTTTCTCCGACCGGGAAATAGATACAGTGCGCCCGCGCCGCAGCCACCACGCCGTACTTTCGATGATCCACAGTACGGTTGCCCGCGCTGCGGAACTGAACAGCCCCATCCCCGAACAGGGCAACCAAACACTGAAAACATTGCTGGAGGAAGCGCGAAGAATCGCACGCCCCGGTAGTGCGCTCTTTTTAATCAGTGATTGTCACGATCTCGACGAGAGCTGCTCACAGCCACTCTATCTTTTATCCCGCCATGCCGACCTCCAGGTACTGAGGGTATCGGACCCGCTGGAGCAACATCTGCCCGGCCAATCCCTCACTATATCTGACGGTCGCCAGCGCACATTCCTTCATGCCGGCAATCGGCCGGTACACGAACATTTTGCCGAAAAGCAAGCCCGCGCCCGCGCCGAGGTTGAACAACTGTGCCGGCGTTATCGGCTGCCATTGCTGGACTTTGATAACACCCAACCGCTTATTCCAGCACTGATGTCCGTCTACGGCTCGCGGCAAAGAAATAATGGCTGGCAAAATACGAGAAGGCCCAAGTAGTAATGAGTTTGAAAGTGCAGAAAAAGCTAGTCGCCAATGTTTTGGCGAACCAAGGAGCGAAGGCAAAACGCACTGGCAATTTAATTGAGGGCCAGTCGTGATAAAAGGAAGTCTTCTGGCAAAACAAATGCAATCCCCAACACCGCAAGCGCCTTCGCCCGAGGCCCAGGAATTGTTATCGCAACTCCGCGATATACAAGAGCCCAATGCGGTTAATTGGTGGCCACCCGCTCCAGGCTGGTGGATGTTGGCCGTATTAATTCTTGTCTGTGTGGCCGCCGCTGCCTTATGGTGGCGGCAGCGGCGCAAAAAAATTGAACGCAATCGCTATCGTGTTGAAGCAGCCTCACTGCTCGCCGCAGTAAATACTGAGGAGGCGGATGCAGTACCAGAAATTAATGAAATACTTAAGCGAGTGGCAGTTACAACCTATAGCCGTACAGAGTGCGGCAATCTTATCGGCACAGCATGGGTCGAATTCCTGAAAAAGTCAGCCCCACTCGAGTGCCCCTCTGATGCGCAACAAGCACTCATTGAAAACCTCTATCGCGGCAGCTGTGACCCAGACAAAAACCGAGTGCTACAGGAATATGCCATTTTATGGGTGAAGCAGCACGGACAACCCACCAAAAACAGCCCACAACACCAGGGCGGGGAGGCCGCGCATGTTTGAATTCGCCTGGCCATGGGTTTTCTTTTTAGCCCCACTCCCGCTACTCGCTCGCTGGCTGCTACCCCGCTCCAAACCCATGAGCAGCGCCCTGAAGGTGCCATTTTATTCGGAGCTATCCCAACGTGGCGGCGGTGAACAAAGCAATCTGCTCAATCTGTTTTTGCTGATTCTGATCTGGCTGCTTTTAATTAGCGCCGCAGCCCGCCCCCGGTGGTATGGGGAGCCGATATCTCAACCCAGCAGCGCAAGGGACCTCCTTATTGCCGTAGATATTTCAGGCAGTATGGAAACGCCCGATATGGTAATTAATGGCCGACCGGCGATGCGTATCAATGCAGTAAAACAAGTGGTTGGTGACTTTGTTGAACGGCGCAAAGGTGACCGTTTGGGGCTGGTACTGTTTGGTACTCGCGCCTACCTGCAAGCCCCACTTACCTACGACAGAGAGACGGTAGAAACTCTACTAAAAGAGGCCCAGATCGGCTTTGCTGGACAGGGAACTGCCATCGGCGATGCCATTGGGCTATCGGTCAAACGCCTGACCCAACGCCCCGCAGAGCAACGCGTGCTGATACTCCTCACCGATGGCGCCAACACTGCGGGGGAAGTCTCCCCACTCAAAGCTGCCGAACTGGCACAGCAAGCGGGCATTACCGTTTACACCATCGGTGTTGGTGCCGACGAAATGGTTCAACCCGGCCTTCTGGGGAGCCGTTTTGGCAGCCGCAGAATTAACCCTTCGCGAGACCTCGACAGCAAGACACTCAAGGAAATCGCCGACAAAACCGGGGGCCGCTATTTCCGCGCCCACAACCCGCAGGAGCTGGCAGAAATCTATGCCGAACTGGATAAGTTAGAGCCTGTCGAACAAGAAGCGGAAAGTTACCGCCCCATGAAGTCCCTGTTCACCTTGCCCCTTAGTATCGCCCTACTACTGGCTGGAATTTGGGCCTTGATTCCCCTGGCGAGCAATTTTCAGCTCCCTGCCAGACGAGAAGAGATAAGTCGTAACAATGGAGGTCAAGCCCAGTGAATATGCTCGACCTAATCCAATCCTTCCACTTCCTGCGCCCTGGGGTTCTGTGGCTGCTAATTCCCGCAGCACTACTCTGTTGGGGATTGGCAAAGATGGTGCTCAACAGCGCTCAACTGCAAAAGGTCATAGACCCAGATCTGCTGCCCCACCTTCTACTGCGCGGTGGCAGTAAAAGACCCTGGTTATTCGCATTAATATTTGCGCTGCTGGTCGCGATGATTATCGCTCTGGCCGGCCCTGCCTGGCGCAAGCTGCCAACCCCGGTGTACAGCAACCAGGATGCCCTGGTCATACTGCTAGACTTGTCACCGTCCATGATGGCGACAGATCTATCACCCAATCGACTAACCCGCGCCCGCCTTAAAATTTTGGATATTTTGCGCCAGAGAAAAGACGGCCTCACCGCACTCGTCGCCTATGCTGGAGAAGCCCATGTCGTCACCCCTCTTACCGAGGACACGGCTACTATCGCCAATCTGGTACCCGCGTTATCGCCCTCAATCATGCCAGTCCCCGGCAGCAATATCGAAATGGCCGTCGATACCGGGATTCGCCTGTTAAAGGATGGAGCCGCAGGACGCGGACAATTACTTGCCGTTACCGACGGCATAGACTCAATGGCCGCCGATGAGGTCACCAAAGCTCTGTCCAACGCAAAAGTTGAGATGAGCATACTCGCCGTGGGCAGCGGCGAGGGCAGCCCCATCCCACGGGGGAATACCGGTGGATTTGTGACTGATAGTAAAGGGGCCATCGTCATCTCCAATTTCGATGCCAGTGAGCTTCGCCAGCTCGCCCAGTCCAGCGGAGGGCGTTTTGCCAAAATTACGGTAAATGACAGCGATATCGACTATTTACTGCCTCAAACTGACAGCCCGCAACAAGCGCAGCTCACTGAAAGAGAGTTCGACCAATGGCGGGATGAAGGGCCGCTATTACTCCTTTTAATACTACCTTTTGCAGCTCTACTCTTCCGTCGGGGAGCTCTGGCATGCGCACTGCCCTTACTACTGCTAACTGGAATTTCAAGTGAAAGCCAGGCTATTGAGTGGCAGGATTTATGGCAACGCAAAGACCAGCAGGGCCAGCGCCTACTAGAAGAGGGACAGCCGTCAGAGGCCGCGCAAGAATTTCACAACCCCGAATGGAAAGGCACTGCCAACTATCGCGCAGGCAATTACGCAGAGGCCCAGGAAAATTTCGCCCAACGTAATAATTCACAGAGCTTGTACAATCTTGGCAACAGCCTGGTGCAACAGGGGGACTACGATAAAGCTATCGAAGCTTACGATGAAGCCCTGCAAAAGCAGCCCGAGTTTGCCGATGCCGAGCACAATCGGGAAATTGCTGAAAAGCTGAAAGAGTTGCAAGAAAAACAGCAGCAATCCCAACAGCAGTCCGGTGAACAGCAGCAAAGCGAGCAGGAACAGAACCAGCAGGGCCAGCAGCAGAGCCAGGAACAACAGCAAAACCAAGAGCAGCAAGCTAAGAACAACGAACAGCAGTCCAGCGAACAGCAACAACAGGGCAATAATCAACAGCCCTCTGGTTCACCAGAGTCCTCTGAGCAACAGCCTCAAGGTGAGGAGCAGCAGGGCTCCCAAGAAAAGGGCCAGGAAGAGCAGGAGAGCGAACAACAACAGCAAGGCGAACAACAGGGTGAAGAACAGCCGCAGCAAGGGGAATCGCAACCTACTGGCGCTGAAGAAAGCCCACTCGACCAGGAAACCCAACAAGCCCTGGACCAATGGCTCCGTCAAATTCCCGATGATCCAGCCGGCCTGATGCGCGAGAAGTTCAAATACGAGAGCCTGCAAAGGCGCCGTGCCTATCGCAGCGGAGAGTGGGAGCCACCGGAAAATGGGGCGACACAAAGATGGTAAAGAACAGTAGAGCAATGTCGCTGGATTCAAGGACACTGATTTCAAAAATGCCTATGGACGCAATCATTAACAACCGAATAAAACTTTGGAGCCTCCCACTCAGCCACGCCTTCGCTTTGCTACTTATTGCAATAGCACTTTGTCTGTCGACACCGGTTTTAGCAAGCGATCTCAGCGCAACGGTCGATAGAGATAAGATTGGAATTGATGAGACAGTCAATTTACGTGTGCGCTATTCAGGAGACAAAAGTGGTGGACAACCGGACTTTGACTTGTTGGAACAGGATTTCGATATTCTCTCACGCCAACAGTCCAACCAGTATCGCGTTATCAATGGCCGTGCAGAGAGTTTTGTCGAGTGGGTACTGGCGCTAGCCCCCAAACGGGAAGGCAAACTGTTTATCCCCTCTTTTAACTATCAAGGAGAGGTTTCCGATGCGGTTCCCGTCACAGTCACCGAGGCGCAAAGTGGACCTAACGGCGGTGAAAAGCAGGCTTTTCTGGAAGTAACACTCGACAAGGAAAAGGTCTATGTCCAAGAGCAACTGCTGGTAAAAATTCGCCTGTACACCACTATCGGCTTACACGATATCGCAACAGAGCCTCTCAAGGTTGCCGGCGCTCATGCAGAAAAAGTCGATGAGCAGCGATATGAGCGCAAGCTCAATGATGTGAGCCATGCGGTTTACGAAGTTACCTACGCCGTTTTCCCAGATAGCTCAGGCAAGCTCAGCATTCCCGCACTAACCTACGTGGCCATCGCTGGGCGCAGGGACCCCTTCTCCCTGTTTAATCGCAACAGCCAAAGGCTTCGACTTCGCTCCCAGGAGAAGTCTATTGAAGTGCTGCCAAAACCCGCTGACTACTCTGGCAGCCAATGGCTGCCCGCTGCCAGTCTCGGCATTGTTCAAAGCTGGAGCCAGGACCCGGACACCTTTGCCGTAGGCGAACCTATTACTCGAATTCTTACCGTACGTGCCGAAGGGCTCAGGGCCGCACAGTTGCCCCCACTTCCCAAACTCAACGTGGATGGCCTTAAAACTTACCCCGATCAACCGCAACAAGAAGACCAGGTTGGGCCCAACGGCGTTACCGGAAGCCGTATTGAGACAACCGCGATTGTGGCTACACAACCCGGGGACTACGAGCTTCCTCCCGTCACTGTGACCTGGTGGGATACAAAAAGCCAACGACAACGCACCACTCAACTACCGGCATTCCGCTTCTCAGTTTCCGGTACTGCTGCTGCAGTAACCAGCGACAATGAAACCAGTGCTAAAGTACCTCAGTCAGCTACACCCACCGAACAAGTCGGTGCTGTGAGCCATTTTTGGCGCAACCTGGCTATTATCGCGATTGCCTCTCACTTACTTTGGGTGCTGTACTTTTTCTTTCAGAGGCGCAAACCCGCCCAGCAAATACCGAGCAACCACACCCAGGCCCCCGATTTACAACGTGAAACCCGTACCCTTAAAAAAGCTCTGGAGAGTGAGAACCCCATCCATATCCAGCAAGCCACTTTAAAGTGGCTTGCTGCAAAGTGGCCGCAAGTAAATGGGAAGAGCTTGGCTGAGACCGCGAGGCAACTGAACATCCCTGAGCTGGATCAGCTCCAAGCAGTTCTGGACGCCGCTATTTACAAGTCACCGGCTAGTCCTTTGGACATCAATAAGGTGAAAGCAATAGTCGACTTATTACTGAACGCGAAACCTGAAAGTGAACCCAGTGAAACGGATAGCGCCCTGCCCTCACTCTTCTCTTAACAGGAGCCACTTCAAATCAAACAGGGAAAGGTTGGCCTTCACCGCCTATGGGTAAGGCCAATTCCTGTGTATTCGAGCAGTTTAAGAGGTACTTTGAATAGAATCAGAAAAAAGTTTGTGTAGATATGATTTTCTTTGCAAGCCCTAACAATTTCCAGATTTTGATGAATCCGCCCCCAAACGCCCTGGGAACTAACACCCCCTTCACGCATTTTCACAATACATTTTGGCAAGCGCCTGAAGCTAATTTTATCCCGATGAAGAAAACGAGCTAGCAATTCAAAATCTGCTGCAACACGGTAATTGGTTTTATATAAACCTAGCTTTTTATAACAGTCACGCCGTACAAAAAATGTAGGGTGGGGTGGCATCCAGCCCCAGCGAAATTTAGACACCCTAAATTTACTGGAGCCATAAAAACGCACTCTTTGGCTTAAATTATTGCGAGCCACAATCTCCAGGTCTGCATAGACAGATTGGGCTCCCGAAACTAAAAATTCATTAACAACATTTGAAATTACACGACTATCAGAATAGACATCATCAGAGTTAATTGTGCCGACTATATCGCCAGACGCCAGGCATATGCCTTTATTCATAGCATCATAAATACCTGAGTCTTTTTCAGACACAACTGCCGCGACTTGGTCTTTAAACTCAGATATTATCTCTAGCGTGCCATCAGTAGAGCCACCATCAATAATTATATGCTCAATATTTGCATAATCTTGAGCCAACACGGATAGTATTGTGTCGCGAATGGTGTCAGCACTATTTAGACAAACCGTTATCAGGCTTATTTTTATCACAAAAAGTCTCAAGTTATCGTTTCGTGAAAAGTAAAACCTCTCTTGAGAACTTTAGTACAAATTACAATATCTGACATTCGATCAACGTAAAATACTTCTATACCAGTCGTATGTTTTCTTTAACCCTACCCCCAAGGAAGTCTGGGAATCCCACCCCAACTTCGATAGCTTTGAGGTGTCTAGCAACTTCCGCGGCACACCATCAGGCATTGACCTGTCAAATGTAATATTTCCCTCAAACCCAATGATCTCGGCGATTAAATAAGCCAGCTCCTTAACAGTGCAATCCACCCCAGTACCCACATTTAGGTGGGAGCACATAGGCTCTGTCACGGATCGATATACTCGATCTTCCAAACCCATTACAAACACCAACGCATCAACCATATCCTCTACATACAGAAATTCTCGCCGAACATCACCACTCCCCCAAATCCTGACATTCTGCAGCCCTTCATTTTTGGCCTTATGGAAACGATATATTAATGCAGGGATAACGTGTGAATTTGCAGAGTCAAAGTTGTCATGTGGACCATAAAGGTTTGTCGGCATAACACTGCGATAGTTACGTCCATACTGCCTTGAGTACGACTCGCACAACTTAATTCCGGCAATCTTAGCAATAGCGTAAGGCTCGTTAGTCGTCTCCAACCTGCCCCCAAGCAGGTCCTGCTCCCGTATCGGTTGGGGGGAATCCCTTGGATAAATACAAGACGACCCAATAAACAGTAAATTTTGGATATCGGCCTTGTGAGCCTGATGGATTACATTGCACTGAATCATCAGATTCTGGTAAATAAAATCAGCTGGGAGCTTGCTATTCGCCAATATGCCCCCCACTTTTGCCGCAGCCAAATAAACAGTATCAATCGACTCCGAATTAAAAAAATCAGAAACAGCATCAGTATCTGTCAAGTCCAGCGAACCTCGAGGGCAAGTAATGACTTCACAGTTTTTTACCGGTCTCAACCTCTGAATTAATGCCGAACCAACCATGCCCCGATGACCTGCGACAAAAACTCTCTGGGAGTATTTCACTAACTACTCCTCAAAAATAGGCTCAGTGCGATAACCATTCCCAGCCAACAACAAATTCCGCTTCGCTTCCCTCAAATCATACTTAACCATCTCCCCAACTAAATCTTTCAAGGTTGTTTTAGGTGCCCACCCCAGCTCTTGCCGAGCCAATGAGGCATCACCTACTAGTGACACTACCTCTGTCGGGCGAAGATAACGAGAGTCCACTTTAACAATTACATCTCCACACTTAACTGCTGGAGCATCTTCTCCCACAATTGAAGCAACAACACCTACCTCTTTCTGCCCCTCTCCATAAAACTCTATCGCGATCCCCAGCTCCTGAGCACAATTACGAACAAAATCCCGAACGGAGTATTGCAGCCCTGTAGAGATGATAAAATCCCTAGGACTTTCTTGCTGCAACATCAACCATTGCATTTCAACATAGTCCCTAGCATGGCCCCAGTCCCTCAGTGCATTCAGCTCCCCCAAATACAAGCAACGCTCTAAACCTTGGGCAACATTTGCCAAACCCCGGGTTATCTTTCGAGTAACAAAAGTTTCACCACGCCGTGATGACTCGTGATTAAATAAGATTCCATTGCAAGCATATAAGCCATAGGCCTCGCGGAAATTGACCACAGTCCAATAAGCAAACAATTTTGCAATTGAGTATGGAGAACGAGGGTAAAAAGGAGTATTTTCATTCTGAGGGGAAGCTTTGGCAGCACCGTAAAGCTCCGATGTTGAGGCTTGGTAAAACCTGGTTTTATCCAACCCCAGAAGACGCATCCCCTCAAGTATTCTGAGGGTTCCAAGCCCGTTCACATTTGCAGTATATTCAGGGCATTCAAAACTGACCGCAACATGTGACTGAGCACCCAAATTATAGATTTCATCAGGCCGCACCTCCTGAAGAATTCGGGTCAAATTGCTCGTATCGGTAAGGTCGCCATAGTGAAGAAAAAACCTTCTACTATCATCTTGCGGCCCTTGGTACAAGTGATCTATGCGGCTCGTATTAAATGAAGAGGACCTTCTTTTAACCCCATGAACCTCGTACCCTTTCGCCAATAAAAATTCAGCTAAATAAGAGCCATCTTGCCCGGTAATCCCTGTTATCAGTGCTTTTTTCATCTACCTTGGCCTATTAGAGTTCTTTGCACACCAAACCATTCACTACCAAAGCAGTTCCAAAAATAAACTATTTAACATTCACTTAACATCGCCTTGGTTTCGATCCCAGTAATAAACGTATTACCTCCACAATCTCTACCCCCCAGAGCCTCAACTGAACCAAAACGGCTAAAGCTCGATACCCTATTGGGACATCTCTTTTATTAAAAAGATAATAAATTATTCTTAACGGGGGCAAAAAGGAGAGCACAATCATTTTTGTTCTCCCAGCATCTCTACAGGCAATAAACTGCCCTCCTTTGACTCGCCTTACCTTAGCAGCTACGGCTCCCCAAGTGCTTCGTAATCGATGGTATACAAAAGCCGACTTCAAAAATGAAACCCCCGCCCCCAAACCAAACAACCTCCTACATAGATCAAAATCCCCACCTGAATAAAGTTCCTCATCGAAGCCACCAGAATTTAAAAAAAGTGTTTTTTCTACTGTCAAATTTGCAGTCGCGGCCACTCCAGAAGATACATAAACTTCCTGAGGGATACCCTTTACAAAATCGTAAATTGCGAAGATATTAGACAATTTTGGCTGTGTAAGTGTCTGGATATCACCGGCAATCAATTTGTTCCTACTTCCAGGAAAGTTAACCTTTGCTTCAATCTCAGAAATCCATTTCAAATCGGGCAAACAGTCTGCATCTGTGAAAACGAGCCACTCTCCTTCTGCCAGCCGTGCGCCTTCATTTCTTGCGGCATAAGCCCCAAGCTTTAAACATTGCCCTATCTTCACACAATAACTATACTCTCTAAAAAGACGCGGACAACTATTGTCATTTGACACCAAAATAAGCTCAAATATCTCCTTTGAAGCCTCCTGCAACTCCAAACATTGAGCCAGCCCCTTGATATAGTGCCATTGCTGATAAACTGGAACAATTATAGAAAATTTAACTCGCATTTCAGCACCAAATAGCAAAGGTTGCCAGACACTTGGGTTTTCGCTAACTTTCTAAATGATTAGCACAACAACCAAATTTAGCAACCAACAATGTTGCGCACTTAATAAATGGCAGAACTTTCTACATAATTTAGCAAAATAATTAAATTCAATTACAAGATTGAGGGATACCCAGCACAGAATTTACATAAACCTTACAATCAAAAACACTTAACCCTTAACACAATTGCCGGCCATCCTCTAGTACAGCTATGGAGTGCCCCACTGCAACGTAGTAAATTACGACAACACAGTAGCTTTACAAAATAAATCCATAAAGTTAGGAGTCAAGCCTTTCTCAACACAATTGAGAACGGGAGATTACGTCCTATACAGAACTAATTTAAAACTGTGTTTAATAGGGCCATCTGTTAATATAGCTGGAGCGGGCACAACAACAATAACACCTGCATATAAATCAGAATATGCGCAAAGTAAAGAATCTAGAATATAAAGCTTCTGAATTTTCTAAGCTGGAAATTGTTATCAATTCCCCGGTTGGGGCATACCCCACCTACTCCAAAAGCCCCCTAAGTCTCTAAACAGCAATTTTAGACACGCTGCTAAATTTTTTGCTTGATAAAATCCCTAGCCTTACTGTTAAGGAATTAAAGAGAAATTTCAGAAGATATCAAAGGAAAGTAATTACAACAATCTCTCACCAGAAATCTTTGCGTAAATTATTTAGCGGAACCGTGTATATAAAATCAGTAGCATTTAAGGATCCAAAGTAGAAATTAATTACAACAACTTAGAATTCGTTTTAGGTATATATCTGCTTGGCTAGAGCTGACTAGAAAATACGATCAACATTAAGCCAGCATCATTCAACGGGCCAACTTAAAGGCCTTTGGAAACGGCATCCGCGTTTTTTTGCGGCCAACACCGACCAGGTACTTATTTCAGGAAATTTATCAAATTCGACAGGCATACGTCTCCAGTATTATATATGCTCCACATAAGTTATAAAGCGCAACATGGGCTATCAAGACTGCCAACATATCCTCCCTTATCGTATATAGATTTTCTACTACCCTCCTTACTTCAACTGTTTATAACTTTCTCAACCGCGCACTGTCTCAGTAATTTCCTTAATGGCTCATTGAGCAGTCAATCCATGCTCATTCACTAACACTCAATAATATTATAGTGGCCTAAATCTCTCAGACACTTCGCTAAGATGGTAAAACTACTAAGAGGAACTAAGCCTAAGAGCAAGCCCCTACATAGTGGATACTAATGTTCAATTCACAAAAAACACGACTGGGTTGCAAAATTGGCATAAGAATTCGGAAATAACTCCAAAGATTGTAAGTCTTAGCAAAAAGAGAGGCACTTTCTATGGGCATGAAGAAGCCGCTTCAAGAGGTGGCGTAAACGCCTATCTTGAAAAGAGCCAGCAGATCTCCCGCCACAAGTACTCTCTTGATGCTGCTCTTGAGGAAGCTGTATTGATCGGGCCTGCTCACAGATAAGCCTGATCCTTCCGTGGGCTCTGTTAATTTGATGTGGTATGTCTCTCGGTTGTATTAGAGCATCTACCTACGCCGATAAACCTATTTAGACGATTCAATGTGCTTGGGGTCAAAGTACTAAGTAGGGACTGCCTCTAACTGAACCAACAACTCAGCTAGGGAGAGAAAGATGCATAATGATATATGCCCGTGGTGAAACTGACACTCAGCATACCGGTAACTTGCAAAACACTCTCTACCTAGGATCACTAAGGTGTTTTATGTAGTGGTTTACTAAACCCGGACACCAATTTAGGGGGTAAAGTTGCCACCGAAGATAGAGGTGTTCAATGAGTAGACAACGTCGATCCTTTTCTCCTCAATTTAAATTAGATGCTGCTCGCTTGGTTGTAGATCAAGGCTATTCAATCCCTAAAGCGGTTCGATCGCTGGATGTTGGTACAACGGCTATCCGTCGCTGGGTGAAACAACTAGAGGCAGAGCGTGTTGGACAGACGCCTGCAAGTAAAGCGCTTACCACTGAGCAATAGAAAATTAAGGAACTTGAAGCCGTATCAATTACCTGGAAAGGGAGAAAGAGATACTAAAACAGGCTACCGCTATCTTGATGTCCGACGAGATGATTCGTACGCGCTGATAGACCAGTTAAGTGAGCAAGAGTCTGTGGAACTGATCTGTAAAGCTTTTGAAATACCTCGATCATGCAACTACGAATATAGGAAGTAAGGCGGGTTTGGTATGTTAGCAGCTAGGTTCTCATAAATATAAGAGAGCAATCGTAGAGAACTTAGATATACCAAATAAACTTGACCGCCAGTTTAATGTAGAGAAACCCAATCAAATTTGGTGTGGCGATATTAACTATATCTGGGCTGACTCAAGCTGGTGTTACCTAGCTACCGCTATAGATTTACATACTCACCGTATCGTTGGATTGGCTCTCTCAGGACACCCAGATACGACATTAACTACAAAAGCACTGGAAATGGCCTGGGAGCAGCGAGGAAAGCCTGATGGAGTAATGTTTCACTCAGATCAAGGCTGGCAGTATGCCAGTCATCAGTTCCGCCAACGGCTGTGGTACTACCGAATGACCTAGAGCATGAGTCGACGTGGAAATTTCTGGGATAATGCACCAATGGGAAGACTGTTTCGGAATCAAAAAAGTGAATGGATACCCTCTCTCGGTTACAACTCTACCACAGAAGCGAGCCGAGACATCGGCCATTACTTGATGACTTACTACAACTGGGAGCGTCCCCATCAACACAATGACGGATTACCGCCTGTAAAAGCGGAAGAAAAACTTAACTTACTGTCCGGTAATAGTTGACCACTACATCACGTGTCTATCAAAAAATCTACACCGTTGCTTAAGTAAAGATTACCTATTGAAAGCTCACCGTAGGCAACTAATACCCCTAGCACTTAATCAGACCTTCTTAGTGACCATCTATTGCCAGTTGACTCGATGTATGAACACCGGTTTTACGTATCCTAATGGACCTTGGCTCTGAATATTATTTCAAACTGGAGTATCATAATTAGCAATTGCATCTAAATAGAAATAAGATAGAGAGCAATAAAATGAAAGCTATATACCGAAAAACGAAGGGTATTTGTGAGAATCACCATAAAACCAATCTACAAGAGCTTTAGCTAGTTACAAAGTATAGATCCTCCGGAAGGGCCTAGGCGAATGGCTCGTATATTGCAACAATAACCACAGCTACCCAAGAAAAGTATTATGGCAACACACCAACGGTAATCGCTGAAATGGACAATCAAGCCTAGTATGATAACTTTTAAATTGAATTTAGTCGAACAGAACGCTTCCTAAAAACCAGTAACTGTCATATTAAGTCTAAACTGCCACAGCCGATAATTAGTAATATATTGCCCCCCTTCCGCAGACATTCTTGCCAGATCAAATCCAGAGTATATCCTTTTCGCTATTATTGCCGGGCCTGAAAACTAGATTCTATCAAGGAAAGAGTCTCAGCTGCCGCCCTATCCCATGAAAATTCACTCGCCCTTTTTAGTGCGGAGCATTGCAATTCCATTACTTTCAGGTGATCCTCTGACAACACGATCAAAGATTGTGCAATTTCTTCTACGGAATCTGGATTAACTATTAGTGCGGCGCCGCCGGCAATTTCAGCCATAGCACCTCGATTGGCCGTTAAAACGGCAGTTCCCTGACTAAATGCCTCTACGATTGGCAAGCCAAATCCCTCGTACAACGAAGGAATCAATAACGCCCTCGCCTCCTGGTAGAGCTTTGCTAATTGATCATCAACTATATGGCCGAGAATCTCTACGCCTTTCTCTATGCCCAATGCCCGTACCATCCCTTCCAGCTCAGGCATTCCCCAACCTTTACCACCACAAATTTTTAGCGGGAGCGGGTCTGTCACGCTTGAACGATATAAGGAGTAAGCCTGGAGTAAACTACTGAGGTTTTTCCGAGGTTCAATCGTACCTACAAAGAGAAAATAGTTGCCCAAAGGACCAGGACGGTTTGCGAGACCTAAAAAAGGCGCCTCATGGATTGCTTTAATCTTCCTCGTACATTTTGGGTATGACTGCTGCAAGTCTTTTGAGACACTCTGAGATACAGTGATCACCGAGTCGGCCATCATAAGCGAAGGCGGCATTAACAAGCGCTCTAGAAGCAAGCCAAATCGTGACATGGTCTGGGGAAACCTCTGCCAAACCAGATCATGAATTGTAACTACCCTGACAACAGATGGACCGAGAAACAACGGCAAGTGATGGCGAGGGGACCAAAAAATATCAACCTTGTCTTTCCACGCCCATAGTGGAAAAACAACCTGAGAAAATATTGAACTTAAGCTCGACTTGCTAACGGTCCCAGATCTAACCTTCACATTATTGAGCGATTCAAAACTTCTCAACAACGGTTTATCGCTGTAAAGGTACCATTCATGCTCGCTTTCCAGCATAAGCTCTAATAGAGCCAAGGTATATCGACCAATGCCAGTTGTCCGTATTGATAGTGGGCGAGCATCCACAGCAATTTTAGCCATTATTGGTTGAGTCCCTAGAGTGCAGAACTTCGGTATAGAGCTTTTTATAAGCGCTAGCCATTTTCTTTGCCGTAAATAAGCTCTCAAAACGAAGGCGACCCGCTTTACCCATAGCAAGCGCCATAGATTTTTGCTTCCACAAATCATCCATCGCCCCTCGCAATGCCAAATAATTAGCAGGCTCAACTACCAGTCCAGTCTCTCCATCACAATTTACAAAGCTAGTCCCAGTGCCAATTTCACATGAAATCAGTGGCTTACCGCTCATCAACCCCTCAACAAGAGAAACCCCAAATGCTTCTGACCTAAGGTGAGAAGGGAATACCACTGCCCTACACAACTTAAGTAGAGCCATTTTTTCTTCGTCACTCACATAACCAAGAAAGATAACATTATCCGCCCCCAACTCATTCGCAAGTTGTTTCAGACGTGAAGACTCAGGCCCCTTACCAGCGACAATAACTTTATATGGCTGTTGGGCGGCCGCACGAATCAGGAATTCAAGGCCTTTATAGTAGCGGAGAACACCAACAAACAACATGAAATCACGCCCAAACCGTGATTCATATGACCGTAGCGCCCCCGGGGGTAGCACTGGATAATCACTTTCCGATATTCCAATTGGTATCACTTCCACCTTGTCTTGAAAATCCCCAAGAACATCACTACTGTCAGCATAGTTCTTCGATGTAGCCACAATGCGATCAGCTCTTCTTAGAAAATTACGCATTAGAGGTCTATATAAAATACCAAGAAACCTCTGGCGCACAACATCCGAATGATATGTAATTACCAACGGTCGAGAGTGACCTGCCAAAATATACGCCACATCTCCAAATGGCCAAGGAAAATGAAAATGGAGTAACTTAGCTCGATGTCGTTTCAAGGCCAGTAAAAACCCCAAGCCAACGCAACAAGATACTATAGAAAACCAGCGTTTACATGCCCTCACCGCCACCTTACCCTTTCCCACAGAGTAGACACCAGGATTTTTCGAAAGAGTTAAAACCTCTGAGCATGGCACATTAGCAGCTATCTCAAGGACTACATGCTCAACCCCCCCCCAAGACTCCGGATAAAATGTGCGGTAACAGTGAGCGACTCCAGTTTTTTTAGTCATTTGATTCATTCAACACCAAAGAAAAACTCAATTAGGCTATGGTAACGATACCACGATAGAAGTCCCCTCTTGACCAATATATTCATCAGGCAAACTTTCCTTAGAGCTGAAAAATGCAATATATGGCTGCCTAAATTTTAGTGAAGATAATTTTTTAACCCCTAACGACTTCTCTAGAGCTCTCAACCCGTCAACTTTGCCACAATGCGCCGAATCCTTTACGACAACAAGCAACTGACTATCAGGTGTGATCTGATCACTATCAAAAGTAAAGTCATGCAAAGACTTACTACAAAGATCAATATTTTTAGCTAATGACCAAACAGAGCCTTTACTTTTTCTCTCAAGAATGCTGACCCCCCTATTAAGGCTGAGTTGATCCTTTCCAAAAATCCCGCTTCTTGCTCCAGGCCCAGAAACTGATAACACATATTCAGTCTGATTTATTTGTTGCGCTTGGGTCTTTGATTCACTTATTGCAT
The DNA here is from genome assembly GCF_052466985.1 of Microbulbifer maximicatervae (SeqCode). NCBI lineage: Bacteria > Pseudomonadati > Pseudomonadota > Gammaproteobacteria > Cellvibrionales > Microbulbiferaceae > Microbulbifer > Microbulbifer maximicatervae (SeqCode). Next base: position 549,873 of record NZ_CP174298.1, on the reverse strand, counting down.
TTAGCATTTCCTGAATTTTATTGGAATTCAGCGGAGTAATCTTACCTGGGGTTAATACTACAGAGTCGACTATACTTCCCCGATCAACTACATGCCCACAGAAAGAGTCACTACCTACATATTGGTTTTCAGGAAACCAGCTACACCGATCTATCCATACATACGACCCATGATTACTGATGAGATCAATATATTGTTCTCCCTTATCTTTTTCGACCCAACTAATATTAGAAAAGCCTCTATTGTCAAGCTCTATAAGAACAGGGAAAGAATATGAGCGCCCCTCTATAGACAACTTCTTTACCGAGCTATCCACATAAATAGTCTGAGCACCATTTGCATGAAACCAGGCAACTGCCTGGAATCCCGAAATATTATCAGCCAAGTCCTCATCACTGAACTCCACCCCATACAGGCTCGGCTCTTCATTGACATTCCTTCCGAGACCTATAGAAAAATCATTACCAGGAAATACTTGTGCAAGAACTGTAGGTCCAATATCAAACGTAGACGCAGGTTCATCGATATTACCTGACGGTATATCTTTACCTACCATCCAAAAAAGAAGCTGTCTCTCTGAGGAGAATTTTTCCAGATTTTCATACAGGTCATTGGGCATTGCTAAATGATCTGATGAAATAATCAATACTGTATCCGAATATAACTCGCTCGCCATAAACCAACTAATAAAGTCCGAAAGTAAATAATCAGAACACCTAATAGCTGAACCCATGGAGCTCAGTTTCATTAACTCATCATTCGAACGGCAGACAGGCGAAACAAAACCCGGTGAATGTGTATCTAGAGTTAGTGCATTCAAAAAGAAGGGCTTGCCTTCCGAATAAAGTGTGGAAGCACGCTGCTTCACAACATCAAGCAGAAAATCATCGTAATACCCCCATTCATTTCTTTCGGTAGAGCCATCATCATACATTTCATGTAATGTTGCCTTATCATGAACCCTTGTAAAGCCATGTGTTAAAAGAAAATTACCCTTACCAGCAAATTCTTTTGATGCCCCCCCTATAAACTCGAGTGAAAACCCATAATTGGAGAGTAAGTCGCCCAAGCAGACTGCCCCAGGCATAAATTCTGGTAACCCACTTAAACTATTTGCATTTTTCGCACCTAATGTTACGAGTGGGACACCGCACTGAGAGCCAACAATCCCACCGATAGTCCAGCCCGTCCCCCATGGTTGACTAATTGAGTTATATCTTCGTGCGAATTTAGCTTTTTCTGAAAGTTTGGGCAAAAGATCGCCAAATAGATCATTCCTAAAGTACGTCCTTTCAAGGCTCTCAGCATATATCCAGATAATATTCTTCATGCCAGAATTGCTAGCCTTGTCAGCCTTTGACGCTAAATGACTTGGCGACTCTGTTTGGAGAAGCTGCCCAACTCTTGATTTATTAAATTCAGATATCTGACTTTCAAGGTTATTTTTCTGTAAAAGTACAGTTCTTAATAATGGAAACTGTGCTTTGACACTAGTTACCATAGGGTTAAACACTAGGGCGAACGCAAAGATTGCACCTAAACTTGCATGAATGTAGGGGGCACCACTTCTTCTACTTATATTTTTGGATTTTCTAGATATATACAACGCCCAAAAAATACAACTAGCAATCACTAGCAGAACAGAAAAGATCAACTGCGCAAACGATAATATCCCAGCGCCTTTTAGACCAACAGCTAGATGGTATACAACCGACTCATCAAAACCACTTCCACTCAAAGCATCCACAAAAAAGTACAAAGCTAAGAAAATAAAATTCACAGAAGCTAAAATAGCAATGGGTCGATAGACCTTGTACCCTCGCCAAATACTGCCTACAAAAACTATTAATGCGACAATGAAAACTAAGTAGAACATCATTGAGTTTGACCTAAAACAGACTTATACACTGCAACAGTTTCTCTGCTGCAACGCTCCCAGCTATATTCGTTAGCCCTTTGCTTAGAAGCTTCCGAAAGACGCTGTCTCAATGCACTTTCGGTAGCCAGTCTTTCTAGGATGGCAGTAAGATCCTCTGCAGAACACCCTGAAAACTCCAATGCATCTCCTGCACACACCTCAGAAACCGCGGTATTGCTCGCGCAGACAACAGGAAGGCCATAGCCCATCGCTTCAATCGCAGGCAAGCCAAACCCCTCATATAGTGAAGGAAAAACAAATGCCTTCGCTGATTTATAAAGAGCCTCAAGAGTATGTTGATCGACATAACCCAAATAATGAACATTTTCTTCACGAGCCAACTGAATCTGTTCCATCAACTGCTCAGACTTCCAACCATCTCCCCCAACTAAGACAAGAGGATTTTCCTTGCGAATATCATTAGCTAATTTTAGGTAGGCATGGAGCAATAGTGACAAATTTTTACGAGGCTCAATAGTACTTACGCACAGGAAAAAATTACCTTTACTAAGGAGCAGACCTTCAAGTACTTCAGAATCTCGCTTTGTATACTCAATTTTTACTGGCTTATTCGCCCCATTAGGAACAACATGCACCTTTCCTTCGGCAATAGGGAAGTAGTGAAGCAGTTCCTGTTTTGTAAACTCCGAAATAGCAATAATCGCATCTGCTTTATCTATAGCTTTCGGAACCTCTGAAGACATAAACTTAACCCGCTCTTCAGGGTGGTACTCAGGAAAACGAAAAATAGAAAGATCGTGTATGGTAACTACTTTTTTTCCTAAATGATCAGGCAAAAAGAAGTTAGGCCCATGAAAAATGTAATCAGAATCCACCATTGCCCCACCAGTAGGAACACTTATACGAGTAGGTCTTAGAGTGTTCTTGATGAGGTCCTTAAGGCGAGTTGGCAGTAAATTAACCAATTTACGCTTGAAATAACTGAGCCTCAATACGACACTTTTTCCAAACGACTGCTTGTGCCCATCTTCCTGTGAAGAAATATTTTCCTGGAACGAACTGCCATTCCAATATCTCACATCTGCACTAACTTCCCTCGGCAAACGCACTGCTAATTCGTAACTATATCGACCTATGCCTGTTAAGTTTCCTTGCACTGACTCTACATCTAAAATAACCTTCATAGAGACATCGTCACCATTCTCATCAACCAACTGCCCACTCCGCCCTACAAGCTGAGAAAGTTGCTGATGGATACTTGGAAATTTACTGCGCAATATACTTATAAACCTTCTAACTACAGGAAAGCGATTAGCCAAAGGTATAAATTTCATCAGTGAATCTTGAAGCACTCGCTTCACACTTTTGAGCAAGTATCTAAGCAAATCGCTAAAAATTCTTAAAGGCCATGTAACTAACCAAGAGCGACTCCCATATATACTATGTAATTCATTTTGGTATCTCTCCGCTAGTTCAGACCGCTCATCATTAGCAGCTTGCAAAGACTGGATCTGCAACCTGGCTTCTGAAAGCTCACCTTCTCTCTGCCTTTTCTCCTCTAATATCCTTTCCTTCTCTTCTGACAACCTTTCCTTCTCTTCTGACAGCCTTTCTTTTTCTTCGAATATCTTATCTGCTTTACGCTCAGAAGCTTGGCAAAAAATCTGAGAGCCAGAAAAAGTGAATTCATCAAAACAGTTTGGAGGTAATCTAAAATTAGGCTTTAGACTCTGACGCTCACCGGCCAAATAGTATCGATTTAATCCATCAAAATAGACAAAATCATAATCTGCATTAGTAAGTATGGACTCCCAAGATTCATAATCTTCAACTTGAGAGTTCGGCAAAGTTGACTCAACAACTACAATCCAAGGTCTAAAAAAAGAAAAATTCATCCCATCAAGGACTTGCTTTTCAGCGCCTTCGACATCCACTTTTAAAAAATGAATTTGCGTAACATGATAGCTACTACATATCTCCGACAAAGTTCGGACTAATACGGTCCTTTCAAGATACTTATAGCCACGCTCCAGCCTATGTTTATCTGCAAACTCCCGACTTGCGGTTGAAAGCCCCGTATCTGGCAATTCATAAAGTTGAATTTCTCCTTCTCTAGAGCCTGCTGCCACTTGCAAATTTATATCTAGGGGACGCTCCTTTTTCAACTTTAGGAACCATTGTGATACAGGTTCGATATTAATCCCTTTCCAGCCTCTCTCGTAGAAGGCCTTAGTCACTGAATCTTGATGCGGATCATTCGCCCCAACATCTATATAAAAGCCTCTATCTACATCCTTAAGCGCACGCCACAGAATTACATCTTCCAGATTTTGAGCATATGAAACGAAAGTCATTAGTTTACCTCTTCAACACAAATTTTTGGCTCGTGCCAAAGACATCCAACGAAATGATTCTTATCTATGTTAATCACGCTAAACACAAGCGCCAGATCTCGCCACTCATAGTTAGCTGTAAGGTGTGTATCCCTGTCCACTAACGCTATCTGTATGGAGTAACTTCCCACCCCAAAATTCGCTAAAAACTGTATTGAGAATACAAATTCATCCCCAGCTGCTGGACTACTAATGACCTGTTTAGTATGCCAAGTGTTAGTTCCATATATCACTTGCCCAAGGCGATCTTTAATGCCATACCCGAGCACAAGACTATCAATTGGTTTAAACACTTTAACCTTAACTCGTATCTCTAGCTGCTCACCGACAGCAACTTGCTCAACGAATTCACCATTACAATTATATAAGCCGATATCGACAACTTGGGCCTCCCCAGTCCCTGAACTAGTCTGAACTTTGCCGCCTCCCACGCTTTTAACTTCAATATCGCTATTTTCCTTTGTTGCGATTAGGGCATTATAAAAATCAAACACTTCCTCAGGATTACCATCCTTCAACACCTCTCCCTTTTCTAAAAGAATTGTACGCTGACACAGCCCCTGAATAGCATTGCGGTCATGGGAAACTATCAACAAGGTAGTTCCTTGTTCTTGAAACTCTCTGATACGGGCAAAACTCTTATGCTGAAAGTAGACATCACCAACAGATAATGCCTCATCAATAATTAGTATTTCTGGTCGATACGCAGTAGCAACGGCGAAAGCTACCCTCACTTGCATACCACTGGAATACGTTCTCACAGGCTGATCGAAATACTCGCCAACTTCTGCAAACTCTTCGATCGCAGGCATTACCCTATGAACTTCATCAGAGTTGAACCCTAACAAACCGGCGACATGAATTGCATTCTGACGACCCGTAAACTCTGGGTTAAATCCCATACCTAACTCAAGAATTGCAGCAACACGCCCTTTAACCTCTATAGAACCCTCACTAGGCTGAAGTGTTCCAGTGATTAGCTTTAGCAACGTGCTTTTACCGGCCCCATTTTGACCAATAATTCCTACAGCCTGGCCAGCAGTAATTTCAAAATTCACATTCCGCAATACCCAATCTTCATTTATGGGCTTAAATGGCAACCCAAACCAGCGGGCCATCCGAACCCATTCATTCTTGTAGCTACGAAATGATTTTCCGAGTTTGCTTACGCTCAGTAATGTCACAGTACATCCACCATTTCTTCACTAGCCCGCCGAAATACAAACAAGCTTACGACTAGCAGGCATACAGATATAATTGCAATCGGGAGAAGCTCTATGACGTTTTCAGTTCTTCCATAAACCAAAATATCTTGATATGCGCCAACTATCGATGCAAACGGGTTAAGCGTAAGCAAGCCTTGATACTCTATCGGGATTATCGCTCTAGGATAAACGATTGGTGTAAACCAAAACCAAACCTGTAAAAGTATGGGAATCACTTGCCCCAAATCTCTCACAAAGACATTAATCACACCAAGCAAGATACCAATCCCTGCGGCAAATAAGACAACTATCAACGTTAAAGGAATTAGCCAGAGCATTTGTAAACTGAAATTAACGCCTAAAATAAGAAATAGCCCTAGCATTGCTATTACTAAAAATGCGTTATTGATGAGGCAAGATCCTATAGTAATCGCCGGCAATGTAACCCTAGGAAATTTCATCTTCTTAATAAGGTTACCCTGCTCTACAAACAAGGTTAGGCAGCGACTTATGATTTCACTAAACAGCGTCCATGCAAGCAACCCTGCCATTAGGTAGACCGAGTAGGCATATTGCCCCGTCACACCAGGTAATTTTGCAGCCAGTACATTAGATAAAATTAGAGCGTAAATCGCTACTTGAGATAGCGGATTCAAAATCATCCACAAGCCACCAAGCTTGCTTCGAATAAATCGCGACCGAAACTCATTTTGAATGGCACTCAGCACAAAGTTACGATAGCGCCACAATCCCTTAAACATGTTTACTTCTCGACAGGGTCAATTATATCAATTTCCAATAAGTCAAATTTCTTTACAGCAGCAACACATAAAAATGAATCTCATGCACTGCTACTGTTTTTTCAACCAATCAGCATTAAGGCTGATTACTTGGTGCGACCATAAATATCCTCAAACCGAACAATATCATCCTCACCCAAATAACTGCCACTTTGAACCTCTATTAATTCAATCGGTAAAATCCCAGGGTTCTTTAACCGATGCTTGGCGCCAATTGGGATGTAGACACTTTCGTTCTCAGAGAGCATAATCTCCTCTTCATCCCTCTCAACAATGGCCGTACCAGAGACAACCACCCAGTGCTCCGCGCGATGATGATGCATTTGTAGAGAAAGACTGGCCCCAGGATTTACAGTTATTCGCTTCACCTGGAAGCGTGGCCCATTTCCAATAGAGTCATACTTACCCCAAGGACGAACGACTTCCCGATGTAGCTCATGTTCGTCGCGGCCAGCTATTTTTAATTTATTTACAATTGCCTTAACATCCTGGGCTCGATCTTTTGGTGCCACTAAAGTTGCGTTTTTCGTATCGACAATAATTAAATTATCAACGCCCACAGCCGCCACCAAATGATCCTCCCCCAATACTAGTGAGTTACTACAATCCTCAAGTATCACGTCGCCAACAGCAGCATTACCCATGCCGTCCTTTTCTAACGCTTCCCATAAAGAAGACCAGGAGCCTACGTCAGACCACCCACACTTTAAAGGAATTACATCCCCAACATGAGTCTTTTCCATAACAGCATAATCAATACTGTCTTCAGGAACTTTTTCAACATCATCCTGGTAAAGACGAACAAAATCACTTTCTATCAAGGCATTTTTCACTGCTTTTTTTGCTGCCTTTGCAATAGCCGGTGAATATAGAGTTAGCTCTTCTAGGAATGCTTCTGCGCCAAAAAGAAACATACCCGCATTCCAATAAAACCCACCTTCTCTTAAGTAACTTTCTGCTTTTGCTAGAACAGGCTTTTCTACAAACTTTGTAATGGGTTTAGCACTTCCTTGCTTAGTATCTTCTGCCTTTATGTACCCATAACCTGTTTCAGGAGCTGTCGGCACGATCCCAAAAGTCACTAGCCTGCCTGCAGAGCTACTCTTGAGCCCTTCGTCGACAGCAGATCGAAATTGGCCTACATCATCTAAAAGATGGTCAGCAGGTAAAACTAATAGATTCGTATCTCTTCCATCTTGCAGCGCAACTAATGCAGCATAAGCTATTGCTGGTGCCGTATTCCTACCAACTGGCTCAATGATAATCGTTAATTTCTCAAAACCAATTTCTCGTGCCTGTTGAGCCACCAAAAATCTATGGTCCTCGTTACAGACAATAATAGGCTTGGAATATCCTCGAATACGCTCCAAAGTTTGCTGCAACATAGTGTGACCGCCGGTAAGGCTTTGCAGTTGCTTGGGGAGCATTCGCCTTGATTTCGGCCACAACCGCGTCCCTGCCCCACCACATAAAACTACAGGCGTTATAGATTCCATTATCATTTACTTACTCAACATTAATTGTTCTGCCAATTCAATTTTGAACGGCAAGTTTCATAAAAGTTATGATCGATTGGGTGGATCAGCGTCAACCGTTGAGGTTTCTTGTGGATTCTAACCACGTCTCCGGGTTGAGTAATAAATTGATTATGCCCATCACATGTCACATATGGCTTAGTGGGATTATGCTCTCCTACAATAATCTTAAACTCACTACTCCCTTCCACCACTATTGGCCGGCTACTTAAAGTGTGAGGGTTGAGAGGCACCAACACAATCGCGTCTAACTTAGGGTGCATTATGGGGCCTCCGCCAGATAGAGCATACGCAGTTGAGCCTGTAGGTGTTGAAATTATTAGCCCATCAGATCGCTGCTTATATACGAACTGACCGTCAATATACAAATCAAACTCAATCATCCGTATAAATTCACCTGGGTGAAGCACGACGTCGTTAAGTGCGCACCCCTTTCCAATTTGCCTACCTTCTCGGGTAATAGACATATCAAGCAAGAAGCGACTCTCAGCCATATACTTGCCGGACAGAACCTCGCCTACCTTTTCTTCAATTTCATCAGGGCCAATGTCTGTAAGAAAGCCTAGCCGACCGCGATTTATGCCCAAAAGGGGGACGCTAAACTGGGCAAGAGCTCGAGCAGCCCCGAGTAAACTTCCATCGCCACCAACAACGATAACAAGATCACACAACTCTCCCATTTTATCCTTTGCAGAAACTCTAGCATTACCGCTAGAAACTGAAGTTGCGGTACCTTTCTCCAGAACCACCTGATAACCGCATTCTTCAAGATAAACCATTAAACGTTCTAGAGAGTTGACGGCGCTCTCACTCTCAGTTCGACCTATCAGTCCTATATTTTGAAATTCCGGCACATTTCCCCCGCAGAAATCAGTAAAACTCCATCTCGGAGAATGCAATTACAGAAACCACATCGCCTCATTCCTGGCCACATTTTGGACAAGTAAAACAGTCCTCAAATGACTATTATGCCGGAGGCGCTTGGTTGAGTCGAATATACATTTAAGGAACCATTTAGTAAGAACAGAGTCGTCAGAAACCTCTACGCCCCTGTAACCCGCCAGAGTGCACTAACAAAATTTTACTTCCCTTACGCAACCATTCCTGCCGAGCACACTCTGATAACGCAAAGAACAACTTACTTGTATATACAGGATCTAAGGGAATTCCAGTTTCACCTTCGAAGCTATCATGAAACTCCTGCAGCCTATCTGGATACTTACCATAACCACCGCAGTGAAACCCCGATAGTAACTCTGTGCGGCACCCCCCAATACTCCCTCCCGGCACGCCGCCAGAAACATGTTCGAACGAATCCAGGGATTCACCTTTAAGCAATTCAAACCATTTCTTAAAGCTAACGGCAACGCTGGCACCGGCCTTTAGCACCTCAACCCCTACACAAGAGACACCTGACAAACCAGAGGCCAAACCCGCAAATGTAGACCCAGTACCACAAGCAACCCAAACTTGATCAAACTTAACCGGGGCACTTTCGCCAATTACTCTTCCCAAAAGCCGGCCTCCCCTCACACCAGCAATATTTGCCCCACCTTCTGGAATAAAAATTGAATTATTTTTCTCTATAGAAATTTTTTTTAGAAAATCAGGCTCACTCCTGCGTCGGTATTCCTCCCTAGCTATAAAAGCCAGCCTCATCCCATAACGCTCTGAATCTCGCAACATAGAACTGAGAACTGGCGGCCTTTCACCACGAATAATACCTACGGTAGAGACATTAAAGCGTGCGCCAGCTGCCGCCGTTGCATGAATATGATTTGACCACGCCCCACCACAGGTAATAATCGCTTCAGCTCCTTTTTGCTTGGCCTCAATCAAATTAAATAGAAGCTTGTAAGCTTTATTGCCGGATATTAATGGGTCAAGCAAATCATCTCTGCGCAACCAAACATGGATACCGGGGAAGAACCGACTATTCACTCTCTGATAGGGAACCCTTAGCGCCACCTTTGTGAAAGCATTCACATCCAATTTATCTAGAACTGATGGAAACACCCGCCCCCCTTATAAAAAACAGGTTAAATGGATCAGGCAAGGCATACTTACACCACATTACCCAGCCAAGGAAAATAGCGTGTAACTCAGTTCAACTAGGGATGCAGCACTTAGATGCAAAAGCCATATGAAACACCAAAAGCATATCAAGCGCCGCCATTTAGAATCATAGTGGATGCAAGAGGATTGAAACTGCATGAAAAGCCCCTCCTCGAATGGTTGCCAATTGAATTTTGGCGAAAGTGAAGGACTCAAAACTACCAGATACAAAAAAGCCCTCAAAGTGAGGGCTTTTTTGTATCTGGCGGACCGGACGGGACTCGAACCCGCGACCTCCGGCGTGACAGGCCGGCATTCTAACCAACTGAACTACCGGTCCTCGGTAGTAAACCTCCCCAGGGGAAGTTGGTGGGTGGTACAGGGGTCGAACCTGTGACCTACGGCTTGTAAGGCCGTCGCTCTCCCAACTGAGCTAACCACCCGGTGCTCTTTGCTATAGAGGCCTTGCCCCCTTGAGCGAGGCGCATATTACCCGACTGTAGATTCCTGTCAACAATTTTCACGCCAAATAATCACATCCGATTAATTTCCATCCGAGTCGTCTGGTAAAGAGACAGGAACACCCCTCATTTCAGCCTCTTCAGTACTTGCCCCCTGCAAGACCTTACCCTGCCGATAGTCTGGGTCTAACAGATGCCCAGCTATTTTCACAGGGATCCCCCTCGGTATCAGCTGCTCTTTTGGGCGGGCCAAGTCTTGCTCGTTGTAATTACACACTCCGGTAGGAAATATTTTCTTTAGATCTGCCACACGACTGGAAATTTCCTCAGTGAATGGACCGTAGATCCCCTTCGCCAGCGCCCGCTCAACCGGCTGTAGAGCGCACTTGAAGACATCATCGGTCACCGGTGCCCCCGCCACTTGCCTTGATGTACTATGAATCGGGTATACCCTCATACACTTCCCGGGAGCCTGGCTATTCCAGGGGCCATTCCAGACCTTGTCTCCAGACGCTAGCAAATTTCCTTCCTTGTCAAAGCATCGATCATTTGCGTCATCCGGGCGGTTTTCCACTACACCTTTACCTGGGTTTTCTATGATGCTCTGCATCCAACGGTCAACTAAATCCAGCGCCTCATGCAGCGGGTTGTAGCCTTTGTCACTCATCCAAATCAGTTGATTCTCCGCATGTCCACGGGCACGCCGAATACGCTCGCGTGCAGAAAAAGAGGCAGAGCTGTGGTGCATATCAGGCTCTTTATCGAGGTAGTGCCGCAAATCAATAATGGGGATCTCTACATCCCCCAGGAAAACGTGCCCGGAACGATATATTCCATTAATAGCCTCCAGACTTGCGCGGCTGCGCTTCGCCGGCTTTTGGAGTGTTCCCATATTGAGGTTTTGCTCGCTCCAAAGGGACAAGCGAACCGGAAACATATTCCCATTCATGAACCACAACTGCTCTTGACTCTGGTCTTCTGGCGCTTTCCAGCCACCTACAGCAGCATTGACACGTAAAAATGTATCTATATTAATTTCGCCGTTCACCAGGGCTTTCAGGCCGTACTGCACCCCCTCATTATCCCAAGAGCTATTTGCATACCCTGATGCATTTGCACCATAAAACTGGCGAAGGTCTTCCCAGTGTGTCCAATGCACTTTGGGGATAACCTCAGCAGAAAAGCTCTTAGCAAAATGAACAAAATTAGGGTTATTAACCAACGGCACTAAGCCTCGCCATCCTTCGACACATTCAGTGGTTCCTTGCATCCTGCCTCGGTAGCGGCTATCAAAAATCCCGGCGAATAAGCTCAACACTCCAAATTTACTTGAACCATTCTCACTGGCAGCTAACCCCTGGATAACCGTACGCTCCTCTGCTTTTTTCCAGCGCTGATTCTGCCTATCCACAATGTCAAAGAAGTACTCCAGTGGCTCACAGTCAAAGGCATAGATTGTTTGGGATACCATATCTGGGTAGGAATACAAGGGGATAGCGGCATCTAAGAGGCCCGGTGCATTCTGCGCAAACAGATACTGCTGGATCGCTCCACCTGACCCCCCAATGCCAACGGTGTACATTGGCTCCCCATATAACGATACAAATTGCTTTTTCACCCTACGAGCAGTGTCTTCTGCCAGCCACATATTGTAGTGGTTTCTAGTCTGATTGGCGGTCGAATAGACAATCGCATAACCGCGCGCAAGTTCATCCATTCGCCGCGTGGTGATATCTCCTTTGTTGATTTTTCCCTGGCGCCCGCCAATGCCTACGCCACCACGGAACTGATAGATCAGCCGCTTATTCCAGTTACTACCACTTGGTCTACCTGCTGACTCACCCTCGCCCCTTAATACTGCTATTGCATAAAAGTGGCGGTTGATCGTGCCTGTCTCTACACGAACAATAAAATCTACCTGCTTCCCGTTTACCGTCACCTTATCGATATCATTTCTGGCCTCATGCAGATAGTGAAACTGGCCATCAGTGGTACTACGGTAAAAATAGGTAACCTCTGTAGCGTGACTGCAATCCCGGCTATACCCAATAACCTCTTTTGTCTTCCTGCCCTTATCATTTAGAGCAAAGATGGGCACCCCTTCCCCATCCTGGTTGTCTACCAGGGGCTGCTTATTTGTAATATTGTTTTTCCCACAATAAAGAGGGTACCTGACTGGGCCACTAAATAGCGTCTCTACAGGCCCCACCTCTCCCAAGCCAATAGGAAATGGGAAATATTCAGGCGGGCGGGACATCATTCGGGGGTGAGGGCCGGAATAAGCTGGCGCAGGTTGATAGTCCAGCACCCCTTCAGGAACCTTCAACACCGGAGCATCTACGCTCCCGTGGACTTTTGGCAGCTGGTTATACCCATACCAAGCTGCTGCCCCCAGGCCCACTAGCACCAAGAGCAAAATAGAGAGTATCCAGCCTCTCCTAACGGACATAAGCGCCTCCACAGGAAACATCACTTTCTGTACAGCTTGAGTATATGAACGGATGCCCCAGGCTACTGACAGTTGGCGCCGAGGAAGACTTAAAGAGATGCAGGACTTGTAGAGCGGTGCGCAGAAGCGCAAAAATCTTTAGGACAAAAACAAAAAAAGGGGGATCTAGTGATCCCCCTTTTCGAAAGCAATACCGCCTAGTCTTTAGCGATAATGCCTTTCTCTTGGAGAGTGGAGAGAATCACTTCTACTTCCTCCTCAAGAGTCATTTCAGCAGTATTCAGGTGCAATTCTGGTGAAACAGGTGCCTCATAGGGATCATCAATACCAGTAAAGCCTTTGATCTCACCTGCGCGAGCTTTCTTATACAAGCCTTTGGGGTCGCGTGCCTCAGCCTCTTTCAGCGGACAGTCTACGAACACCTCCATATATGGAAGATCACCTGCTTCGTGCATCTTTCTTACTAAATCACGATCTTCACGGTAGGGACTAATAAAACTGGATAAAACAACCACGCCAGTATCCGCAAACAACTTGGAAATTTCGCCTACGCGACGGATATTTTCCTGGCGATCCTCTGCAGAGAAACCGAGGTTTGAATTGATGCCCAAGCGGATGTTATCGCCATCCAAACGGTAACTGAGCACGCCACGAGCAGCCAGAGCCTTCTCTACGGCAACAGCTACAGTGCTCTTACCAGAGCCCGAAAGGCCGGTGAACCAGAGAGTCACGCCTTTGTGGCCGAGGATACTCGCCCGGTTTTCGCGGGTCACATCACCCTCATGCCAATGGACATTGGTCGCTTTTTGCTCAACTGTAGCTGTCACTGATTACTCCAAGTCTTGAATACAATCCTAGTGTCACAGGTATCAAGCATTTCATTGCACTTTGTGCCAATGCCTGCCTGTGATATGGGCGCTAATTATCGAGTATTTGGGCGGTAAGCGTAAAGCCCTCTGTTATAACGTGTCTATTCAATTCAAAGTCTTGAGTGCATAAGCTACAAAGTGGCATTGTTCTAATAGTGGGGCAGAATGGGCAAAATAACGCTATAGACAGGACTTTTTTGCTTGAAATCTGCTCCAGTGGTACTACTGCAGGCAGCATCATTTAAACCATTCTGCCACTACCATCCCTTCGTTACGCGAAGGCTGAGTAAGACATCAGAGTGTTACACTAACCCATCTATAACTAGGTACTTCTATTAGCTATTGAGTGAAATAAAGAATGGAGCAAGAAGTATCACTAGTCACAAACGCTCGCAACCAATACCCATCTACATATTTTGTAAATCTATAAATTCTCACCGGAGATGTAAGCTCCTTCCGTCAGCTCCTTTTACTCGCTCCAATGAACAATATGTCGTTGAATAATCATCAGCTGGGGAGCCAAAAACAGGTAGGAAAATTTGGCAAGGAGGCTCCAATGCAATGCTACTCTCCTTAACCTCAAGCAAAGAAACTTAGTAGCACCGCTACCCTTTTGGACTAGCTAGGCAAACTAAAGTAGACCGTTCAAATCCATAGACAATTGATTATTACAGTTAACACAAAAAACTATTATTCCTTACAGCCCGAATACAATAAAATTACATGATAATAGAATTAAACTTGTCACCTGCCGATAAAAAGCATCATTTAAATTCAAGTCATCGACACCCTCAACTTTTTCACACGAAGCGAATAACCCCCCGACAACTGCGCAGGTTTTCTCATTCATCATATTTGCGGCCGGCTACCGAGTGACGCGCTTTAATCTAGTTAAAAATACAAGTTTCATGGTAATCTGTGAGCCGGAATCGAGAAAAAACAGCCCTATATTTCTTAGGGTCTATAGTCAGTAAAGGAGGATGCTCAACGATGAGTAAAGGGGTTTTAAATAGATTTAAAATTCGCAAAGGAAAAATTTTTGAAGCCCCGCTAGAAGAGGCATTTGGTCGCCTGGTTACTCCTTTTGAGGAATTTATTCATCGCCAAAGCAGCAGTGGTATATTGCTAATGCTCTCTGCGCTTATCGCTTTGATTGTTGCCAACTCTCCTCTGCAAGAGGCTTACAAGCATCTACTTCATATGCCTATTGCGGTAGGTGCAGGAGACTGGACATTTTCCCTTTCCCTACATCACTGGATCAATGACGGCCTAATGGCCATCTTTTTCTTTCTAGTCGGCTTGGAATTAAAACGAGAGTTTCTTGTGGGAGAGCTCTCAGATCTCCGTCAGGCAGTACTACCTGTGATGGCCGCTATCGGTGGTATGGTGGTGCCAGCCCTACTATACAGCTCCCTTAATTTAGGTACCGAAGCCGGTCCAGGCTGGGGTATCCCGATGGCAACAGACATTGCCTTTGCAGTAGGCTGTATTGCACTACTAGGCAACCGTGTACCACGAGCAGTAGTGACCTTTTTGGTCGCACTGGCGATCGTAGATGACTTAGGGGCAATTCTCGTTATTGCCATCTGGTACACAGAGCAAGTAAACATGACAGCGCTCATCGCATCAGGTGGCCTGGTTGTTGTGCTCGGGCTGCTCAATGCTGCGGGTATTCGCCGATCCGCAGCCTATGTTTTTGTTGGAGGTCTATTGTGGTACGGACTTCACTCAGCCGGTGTCCACGCTACTCTCGCTGGTGTCATTACCGCTATGGCATTACCTGCCAAGCCAAAATACGATCCTGTAGCATTTAGCACCTTCGTAAAAGATATCATTCGCAGCTTTGACCGCTGCTTCCGCCCAGGTGACAAGATTATCGCTAACGACGATTTACGAGCTCGCGTAATGGGCTTGGGTAATGGCGTGAACTTAGCCCAATCTCCGCTACAACGCATGGAGACTCGCCTGCATATTCCGGTCGGGTTTGTAGTGATACCTATCTTTGCACTAGCTAACGCGGGAATTCCGGTCGACAGCTTCAGCAGCTCCGAAGCAGTACTCAACCCGGTAACTCTCGGGGTTATCTTTGGCTTGGTGGTCGGTAAGTTACTTGGGATTGTAGGGGCCACTTGGGTAGGTTGGAAGCTGGGCTGGGGCCAATTACCCAAAGCGGCGAATTTCCAACATATTGTCGGTGTAGCATTGCTCGCAGGTATTGGGTTCACCATGTCCATTTTTATCGCAGAACTAGCATTTAGCTCACAAAATGAACTGCTTATTCAGGCGAAAGCCGGCATTCTGCTTGCATCGGTTATCGCTGGGACAGCTGGCTTTTTGGTGCTGCGTAATGCTCCCGCCTCAGAAGACAATGAAGCCAAAAGCGAGGGGTCAGATTACCCGGCCCAAGCTACGTCCAACTAAACAGCAACATTCAAAGTAGGCCGGGCAAACTTTGAGTCGACTATGTCCCTATAATTTAGATTCGAACCAAAGTTACATCACAATGTGAATAGTTCACTATGCTATTAGCGGTAGAACCAATCAGGGAACTCAAACCTTTCTTGGAGTGAGTTCCCAAAACTATCAGATCCACCTTCCTTTTTTCAGCTTCCTTACAGATAACCTCATAAGGCTTTCCCACTTTAAGGGCCCGATTTCTCTTGCTAACCCCAAAGTCTTCCGTAATCTCCTCAAACTTCGGAATTGCACTCTCTTTCAGCTCTTTTTGATAATCCTTGGGCAGGAAGCTATAAGGCAGTACATTTAAAACTACTAGCTTGCTATCAAATTTCTTAGATAATTCTACCGCTTTAGACAACACATGCCTCCCTTCTTGAGACGCTTCTATAGCGCAAAGGATAGTATTGTACATATTCCCCCTCCAGTATATTTGACTAATAACAACTGAACTTATCGAGCACCAATTCCACCACAGCTTAAATGAAAAGAGTTCGAAGCACAAAGAGGGAAAATTAAAAAATCAACCTAATACCACCTATTATCTATTCAACCCGAACGGACTAAAGCCTCGATTATGGCACAACTCTCAAACAGCCATAGGAGGTCAGAAGTTATCATTTTCTTGACTAAACCTCCTGCGAGCTCTAAATAATTAATGCTAAACGATGAACATCTTTATCCGCGCAGATGATATCAATAGAAGAACTATCAACTTCAGAAAAATGTATACCTATTAACATCTCATTTACAGCCCTGCACTCGAAACAAAGCTTCATTTCAGAAGCCAATTGTTTCTCCAACAGGATTTGCATTACAAATGCACGGTGTTACTCAAAGGCCGAAAGAAATCTGACATGAAAGCCTCATATGTGGCGGCTATGACTTTTTGTTAGCTGTCTAGGCGTTAATGAGATTTACTAGAAAGTAAGGGGGCTCTCTTGGCTTGCACATTGGTAGTAGAAAAGATTCAACGTGGTAGTTACAAATATCCCTATGGACTAGAAGACACTCCCAACTCCCTCTCGACTGTATATGCACGCGGTAATATTAGCTTACTTAAGTAGCCTAGTATTGCAATAATTGGATCCAGAGATACGACAAAAACGGAATGAAAATAGTTCAATAAAATGGTTAGCCATATTTCTTCTAGAAACAATGTCATCGTCAGTGGGATAATTCTAGGAGTTGACACAGCAGCCTGCAGGAAACGCTAGCCTCTAAAGGTGGAACAATTGCAACCTCACCTACGGATTGCATACAGCAAACCCAAGATCAACTAGCAATGTAAGTATTAGAAGGTGGAGGCCTGTGAGTATCAGAGTACACCTCCCCAACAGCACTTTTTGTATGCCGGAATAGATTGCAGCTAGGCCTTTCCCAACCCTCTCTAATTGTTGAATCTGAAGCTTCGGGAGGCTCAATGAAGTATGTGGATTTCTGCCTCTAGGCTAAACACAAACTCTTTACATCCTACTTTTGCCCATAAAGATCAATATTACGTTCTCCTAGAACCTTAAAAAGCCAATAAAACACTGACTTTTTAAGGTTGAAATTATCAAGTTATCACTAACCTCATTATTCTTTTACAAGAAAATTTTTGTACTCAGCAATTCTGACCCGCATCTAGAAAAATTACCGTTCTCCAGCACTCTCAAGTAGTTGATAAACTCGCCCAGGGAAATCGCCAATAATCCCATCTACACCAAGGGATATACTGCGCTCAATATCATCTATATCGTTAACTGTCCAGAGATCGACGGCTACACCTTTACTCTGAAAAAAGCGAACATAGGGCTTAGTGGTAATACTGTATGGCAGTTGGGCAACTTCAAAGTCCGGTCTGAAAGCCCATCCAAAGCCTGAACTCCAGGCTAGACTAGCCTCTATAAGTTCACCGACTGTTGCACTCGTTCTAATCTTTCCTCCACTGATATCTCGAAAATGCCCCATAGCCCTATTGTGCTGGCTAGCCACAGTAACTTGCTGTTCCATTCTGTAGTCAACAATTACTTGCCATAGTATTTCTGATAAGACCTTATCATTTGGTTTAATTTCAATGTTAAATATGGCATCAGGATAGCGCTCAAATAGTTCATTTAATGTTAAGAGGACGAGCCCTTGGTTTCGGAATGGGTAACTATCACCATTGTCTAGGGTAAACTCATATCCAGCATCCAATGCTTTTATTTCTCCCAAAGTCAAATCTTCTATTTTATCCGAGACACCTGCATTTTTTTAAGGTCTGCATCGTGATTGACAATAATGAACTGATCTTTCGACAAATGTATATCCAGCTCTAGAATATCTGCCCCCTGCTCCAATGCCATATCAAAAGCCAGGGTGGTACTTTGAGGGTACTCACCAGATGCTCCTCTGTGAGCAAGGATATCAATAGCCCAAACCTCATTGTAAAACATCATCGAAAAAACCAGACAAGTAACAATCTTGAGTCCATTGTTCATTTAGAATTTTCCTATACTATAAGGCAAAGCGATTACTCAAAGATTACGAAAAGCCAATCAAAAAATAGATACTACAGTCTGGACTACTATTGCAGTCACTCACAAAGTACCTGCCGGCTCATTTAACCTATTTACGCCACTTGAGATGCAGAAGCAATTCTCACGGTCTTCAAGATTCTCTTCATTTATGTATACTCACAGAGCTAACCATTAAAGTATTGAGCCTGACTAACATCTCAGCCTAAATGCACCTATCTATCTTAAGCAACATTATATATTCGAGTATTTAGTACCAATGCACAAATTCAGAAAAGATCGCCGCCTAATTCATTAACTAGACAAGATTTCCATTATCAATTAAGGACATATCCACCAGCCTCCCGGGCTAATAAATTCCAATTATAAAGCGAACCATAAAATACTTAAATCAACCCAAAAAGATTATAAATCTGTAGGGGTAATCTAAAAGATCTTTCTTCCCACCTATACAGACAAGTAAAAATAGAAATAAATCGAACAATGCAATGTGCGACATAATTGAGACTATTACCCTTATGCAATTATGATGTAGGCCGCGACAAAAGCTACGCAAAATTTCAAAGACAAGTCCTGGTTAAGCTTCTGTACATAAACAAAAAGGTTAAATTTGAGTCGTTGGTTAGTATGTAAGTTTTATTAAAAGATAGGAAATACTTCTAGCAAAGCAACTGGCCAACTGCGCCTCAACGTACTCAGCCGACAGCGGCTATCCAGGGCTACAGTCTCGAAGCCCAGATTTCTAAATGTGGAGAATCCCATGGAAAGATACGCATTATTCACCGGTACATTTAACCTACTTATGGGCGGAATAAAGGACTTTAAGCGATCATTTCACAATGAAGAGGACGCCTATAAAGAGATAGGGCAGATTGCCAATATCGACCCATTTACTAACTGGGCCCAGATATTTGATAAGAAAACCGACAAGGCAAGAGTTTTCCATATTGTCGATAAAAAGGTGATTGAGAGTAAAGCCAATAAATACCCAAAGCAATCTGCAGAAACTATGATTAAAGCACTAATCAAGATTAATTGAATATCATGCAGGTGGCATTGAGGCCGCTTTAAGCGGCTCAATGCCATCATTTACAACATCGTAAATCAGAAGCGAGGCTGGCTACCTCGCCATCAAACCCCAATCGGCATTAATGCTGCAGATATTGCACCTCCTCAACACGGACAAGATTTCTAAGGCCATTACGAATAAATTATTAATCATCACAAATAGTTTATCATACAACCCAAAAGAGATGACAAGAAAAGCGAACCTATACGTAAACTACCAATTTATAGTACTCTCACTAGAGCTGTATCCCCACTCTAAATATTTGTCAGCAATATGGGAAGCTTATGAAAAAACAATGCAGCTGAAATCCAGAGGTTTGCGAAATCAGTTGGATCTCCGAAACTGTCACTCCGCTACCCTCCTTGGCAAACCAGCTAGGTAGACTGCCACGAGAATCAAGGCCTCACAGCTACGCCTCTCCTGGGGTCGTATCATCTCCAGGACTCGAACCGTCATTAATTTTTAGGTAGAGCCTATTCCCAGCAAGATTAATCTTAATAATGCGAACATAACCTAGCTGTGCCCGCCCCTCCTTATCACCACTATGATTAACTATCACAAAAAGGAAAAATGGCGCACATCAGCATGCAGCTTTGTAGGCAGCGCAACAGTATTTTTTTCAGCACTGGCTTTAGCATTACCCTGGAAATATCTTATCAATCACGCTCCGCTTCAGACACTAACGAACACGTCACTTAGTGCTGATATCTGTATGAGTCATCTCCTGTGTGGCTGCAGCGGGCACCGTCAGGCCGGTAGTCATCAACCCCTTTAATCAGGTTTCTGTCTCTATCCCCTTCATTACGAACCCATGCTCTAACCCTGATACGGTAGAGCGTATTAGAATCAAAACGGGAAGTGTTCGATATACTCAAACCACGCCTCCCCATCGGATGCAAAATCACCTCATATCCAACCTATGCGCAATAAATTACGCAGGCTTTCGCACCAGAATCGTCAGTATTTGCATAACAAACATTAACATCTTGCTCGCAAGTCAAAATGTAGCGATAAAACTGTATGATGGAGGTCCTAGCCCAGCTTGCTGGACTATACGTACCACATTCTTTTTTGTGACTGATAACTTATATTCTCTTACATAACCGTCACGAAAATACTTGATCTCAATCTTTTCGCCCTTCTTACCATCGGTAATATTGTTGATGCAAACGCCACAAGAATGCTGAAATGGAAGCACACATGCTTCATAGTACTTGTAACTCTCTAGGCTCATAGCCCTGGTGACACTACAGGTTGTTTTACTCACCATATTCACATAAAGCGCTACACCTTTGTTAGCTTGAATATGTATATTTTCGCTATCCGAATGGTTTTCAGATCTTACAATTCTAAAATTGACAGCACAACCTTCTTCGTTTAACTCACCTAATTTGTACAAAAATTTTCATCTTTTGGCATCTTCAATTTAGTCAAATTACTGTTTTGAGGCGACTTATACGTTACAAGGATATAATTACAATCGACAGTGACGAGCAAATTGTACTAAGAAAAAACCTTTTCATGTACACGGTAAGTTACTACATTTGAACCTTAAAAGCTTCAACAGACATGACCACTGCCAAACATGCGAGCAACTTGTTGTGAACCTAACACACACAAGGAAGATTCTTTATAATTTTTTGAGACAAGCGCGCCCACTACCCATCCACTAGTGTCTGTCAAACAACTCCATCATCCGCCAACCGCCAACCGCCAACCGCCAACCGCCAACCGCCAACCGCCAACCGCCAACCGCCAACGTATACTCCACGACACCAATAGCAATCATCACACCTAATTTACATCCCGCTCAAACATCACCTTACAGTAAACGCAGCCTCCTCTCGCTAAGCAAGGTGTCACAGATTGCTGTGCGCTGGATTATGGGGTAATACACCAGAAGTTTTCGGCATGAAAAAACCCGCTTTTACGGGTTAAGGTAGTTGTATTGCTACAAATAAATTCATCGAAGTCTAAAAGCGAATTGAGTCTATCCAAGGCCTATTCGTTTCGTCACATGTATATTCCATTTTCACACCTTGGCCAGTAGTTTTAGCGGTAAGTAATAATGAAAATTTCTGGTCAAATTCAACAACACTCTCTCGGCTCATCAGGTATCTCGTGGGATAAGTCTGATCTGCACACAGGTGCTCCCCACCATTTTTTTCAAGCCAAACATGAACTTCACCGCTCTTCCAAGAATATACATGCTCAACTTTATAATAATCGTTATTGCCCAGCGACATAGCATCAATTGATACTAGGCAAGCAGCAACTGCAAATATTATTTTTTTCACATTAACCTCTCTTTATCATCCAACAACAATCAATACTAGAACTCATCAATACAACTTTGACAACAGGAAACCATAAGTAATAACATACCCCTACATTCCCGCATCACTAGGTTGCAAGCTAACATTTTTCCACTTACATTTGCTCCACCAATAAATTTTAGGGCCAATAAAAATCGGCGTATATTAACTTATAATCGGGAAAGCATTCCCCTTCAATACATATGGCATCTCTCGCTCCAGCAGATAAAATAGGAACAAAGTATCCACCATCAACAGGAGTGATGTCACTATTAGGGACATTCACAGGAAGCCATTCTGTCTAATTAGCCCATTTGGCGAATAGTAAAAAATATAGTCTATCCTATGACTATCCTTCACAGCATTACCACCGTTAATGGTATCTTTTACTTTTTTAAGATATGTCGCACCTACTCCATGCGTAGCCTCAACCGTTCCTTCGAAGTGCTCTTCAAACAAATCTATCAGTTGGTCATAATATTCTGTACGGAATGTAACATTAAAGTCTCCAGCAAATATTATCGGCCTTGGCGTCTCCTCATAAGCAGCCTTCATTTCAACCAACATTTTCCGCACATCATCAACTGCCAGACTCTTATCGACTTCATGGTAATCAGCATGAATATTTACAAACCAAAGCTGCTTTCCTGGCTCAACTTCCAATAGAGTAGCAATATATCCTCTAGAAAATAAATATTTATTTTTTTACCCTCAATTCTTACTTCTATATCACCCCGTTCATACATAGTTTGCAATATATCTGGACTTGCAACAATTGCATTCCCATTATAAACTCCTGCAACCGCAGCATGGGATTGAGAGTTGTTATAAGTTTCCCAACCATCCATTTGCACTAGGCCAAAAAATCTATTTTCGACTCCCGGTGAAAAATACTTATCAATCTCCCAGGTCAATGAATAATCTCCACCACACGTCCGCTTAGTTTTGTTGTCCATCTCTTGGAAAGCAATAATGAAATTCTCATTCTTTCCCACCTCACCACTTAAATAACCTAAATATGCATCAATTCTCCTCTTAAACTTATCATAATTATCCGCACAACTGACATTAAATGGGCCTTCGGGCTTCCCATCTACATTCAAATCATAAAATGAAGTAAATCCAGACCACACATTATGGCTAACCACCTTAAAACTTGCCGCTTGGAGACTAACTGACCATAAAGACAGGACAACAAACACAAGTGAAACCAGCAGTTTTTGTGTTTTTCTCACTATAAATACCTAACAAATGAACCCATAATCAAACAATATAAAGCATACCCTTATACCAAGGCATTTTTCCTTTCAGTTAAAAAGTCTTTACCACGAACGAAATCACAACAGTCAAAATTCCAGATACATACCCAACAGCTATAAGCAATATCAACCATCAGTCACTCTCTTAATTAGGCATACGTGCTAACAATTAATTCTAATGGTGAGCCTTTATAACATTTTTAGAGGAGCGTACAAAACATACCACCAACCAACACCCTCCAAACGACCCCATCACCCGCCAACCTCTTTCGCACCGCGTACTCCGCCAGGGGTAATCACCACCTCTGAGTTGTAAGCCCCCAACCTCACCAGTAGATTCAATTCAACACGCGGCACCTGAACGCGCCCTTCATCATCGAGACCATCAATACCCTGTCAAAGATCATACGACAATCAATAGTCTCACCGCCGCTACCGTCATCATAGCTATCGGCTTTGCCCCATTTTGCGAAACGCTCGCTCTGTGGCTTTATTGTCCAGATCCATAGTTTACCTAGGATTGAACTGTGCCCACTACGCCGGTAAATTTGACAGCTAGGCTAGTAACACTGGAACCCGCACCCTCAGCGGTAAAGGCTGTCGCGCCGATGATATCAGCAGTGGCTGCGGTGGCTGCGGTGGCTGCGGTGGCTGCGGTGGCTGCGGTGGCTGCATTTTTACCGAATGAGCTTAATGCAACCACCCTGGTGAGAATTTCCCCCTGATTGATCTCTGCAGCGAACACCTTGGGCACGATGATATCATCCATCGTTACCCCCAGCATTACACCAACCGGCACAATCTAGCCAGAGTTAATATCAGGTGTCAGTGTGCACCCGTCCCGTACAAAATTAGTTGCCATTCTCTTTTGGAAAGGTAGACGTAGATTTTTTTACGTGAAACTCAAGAAACACTAGTTGTAGAACTTTCCAACCCTAAGGATTGCTCCGTAGCTCTAGGTTACCGCATAAACAACTTCATCATCCTTGACGATGGGTATGCTGATCTAGGGGATACTAATGGCAGTGACACTGACATTATGAAATATTCTATGACTATGATTTTGCCCCCTACACCTACCGCCGTGAAGAAGGAAGGAAGAGAACCCTCAACTTTAAGTCAAAAATGTTGAGCATGTTACCAACCACAGGTATAACCAAAAATTTTTATGTTGTAGTTCGCACAAGGTTTCACTCGCTGAATGCGGATTTGAAACATAAAGATTCTCTCTACGTTCAGCATACCTAGTTTAATAACAGTGGAAGTATATTAGATGCTGAGAGTAGAAGATATAAAGTCTCTGACAAAGATGGTATACAAGGTGAAGATCTTTATTATGGAATTTCTGCTAGATAGAACTACCAAAAGTGGAGCCTTAGCTTAGAGCACCCTATATTTTAAATAGAAAAAAAGAAAACCAGCCTTTCTTCCCCTGTACTGACTTACAATTTTTAAAGGCGCTCTTCAGTAGCCGGTTCGGCTGCTGACTTTTCCCTAATGGCCATTTTCTTACGGCAATATTATATCTAGACAACTTCAATCTAACTTTTGACCTCCTATCAACTTTTATAGAGCCTAAATCAGTTAGCAGCTCCAAATCGTAGCGCGGGTACGCTCGTGGGGAGCTACCCCCAAGTCGCCTAAGTGGAGAAATTGTCCAGCTATAGCGCCTTTTTGCTTGATTCCTATGTCTCATCTTTCTTCAAGAGCTATTCAGATAAGTCGGTGCGCCCTATCTAGTGCAACTTGAATATCAATGGCCTGCCTGATTGCATGGATCATGATCGCATTTAACTTGACGTTATGGACTGAACAACGGCAACCAGCATCAATAATCATGGAATATTCATAACACTCTCTGACTGGAGTCAAGAATCATAGATTTTCATCTTGAGATAAGTTTTCAAAGCAGCCGCAAGACAACTCAGACTCTATGAAGTAGTCGTTTTGTAGAAAAAAAGTCTGAATAAAATTTACACATAAAAAAGCCCGCCTAATGCGGGGCTAAAATTAACCTGAAACATGAGTTTAATAAACTGAAAATTCAATCAGTCTAAATTATTGACTCCAAAATTATAGACTTACCATTTAGGTTATACTTTTATAAATCAACCAAGAAACTATGTCAGCGCGGCTTCTTGCAGAATTACCATTCGGGCGGCCTGCAATCAGTAGAATAATATTCCTGCTTGTAAGAAATCACAACCCAGTCATATGAACTGCTACTACTGGTCTTCATGTACATTTGCTCCCATGATATCTTGTAAGTGGCACCTCCCTGGCATGCGTGAGTACTTATCCACCTCGTGTCGCCAGGATTTGGTGTTGAAGATGATGTATCAACCCTCATAATAGAAGTTTTAGACTGACTTTTAGACACAGGGTTAGCTAAGCGCTTTTCCTGCACCTCTAACTCACCATATGCATCAAAACCGGAAGAGGTTCCGACCAACTCAGTAATAAGAGCTTGCCCCTCAACAGAAAATGCACTAACTGTATACTCTTCAACTTCGAACACTGTTTTTTGTGCTGCACTTACAGAAAAGCTCACACACATAAAAACCAAAAAACACAAAAAATTCTTAATCATAAAAAATCCATTGGTACTTTATTATCAAAAAAATATTTTTAAACAATTAACACATCCTCGTCAACAAATTTATTTATGTAAGCTAATATCCCCTCAATAGAAAATGAGAAATATTCATCAAAACCAAAAAACAACAGTTTATTTCATGATTTCATCAAAAAATAAGAACCATCGTACAAAGTTTCATAAGACACACCTTCCAGAAAACCTCTTATTTTCCATGGAAGAACTAGTATTTGGGCCGGCTTAAGAAAGGATTGTTACGGGTAGAATGTTGCGCACGAAGCAACCTTAAATTAAGATTGCAACCAATGAATTGGCGGAGTCAATTGATCACAAAAAAGCTACAGCAATCAAAACAACACTTCCTGATTGCATTTGATGCCAAGCCACACTAACATCCGCAGATATACCCAAATGACCACTTTCTTACCGCACTAGTTTATTTAGACGGCTTTTAGCTCACTTGTGACCCCTGTCAAATTTCAGTCAGCTAGTAGCTCCAAATCGTGGGGCAGGTACATACGACCCCAAGTCGTCTAAGTGGAAAAATCACCTACCCATAGCGCCTTTTTGCTTGACTCCTATGCCGGTGAAACCCTCTTTAAGTGCGATTCGGATAAGTCGGCATGCCCTACCCAGTGTAACAGCTTACCCAGCATTACGGGGCATAGCGGCCTTTAGCCGGGCGCTATAACCTGTGCAGCGGTAACAGAAATTAATAATCATCGGAATACCATAAAGCTCTCTGACTCGAATCAAGCGCCTGAGGGTTTTATCTTTGAAATTTTTTTGTCACAGCGGCGACAAGACAATTCCGCTTCTGTGAAATAATCGTTATCAAACATGGGAGTACCAGAAACGAAAAAACCCGCACAAGGCGGGTTAATTATCATGAAATAAGTATCGCTACTGAACGACTATCCAAGATTTCTAAACTGATACTAACACACAGTACATCTTAAACCTTAAGTCAAAAATAAGGACGCGATTAGTGCTGGTAAGCATCTCTCAGCATATCTTCAAGATATACATGATGAGTTTCAGATTCCATACCTTGCGCGTCTTTAATTTTAACACTTATGGCTGTTTCATCACCATCAGGACCAGGTGTTGTTGTCACTTCTAGCTTATATGCTTCATAAAATTTTGATTCATCACCAAAAGGTGCGTGAAAATGGTAAACCTCTTTCCCCTCCCCAAACCACAGTAATTCGACAACAAATGCCATTTCACCATTGTTTGAATTTGGATCAAGAGTTGGGTTATCTCTTAGAGACAATTCAACCTGCTTACCGTCAACTGTGAACGTTGCGACATCAACAATCTTGCTTGGAGTCACATCAACCAACTGCCCATGAACAGTAAATAGTCTTTGATCATAGTTCAGTGAACGCTCTGCCCCAATAAAATTTTCAGCCTCAGAGACATAACCATCAATGTTGATCATTGTATTATTTAAGCTTTCTAGGTCCAAGCCATCTACTACAACATCAAGCTGACGATACACCCAGGCGCCATCGACGGTCGCTTCATGTCTCCAACCTCCGTCATCCACCTGGAAATTGCTTACTGACAGACTGGGCGCATTAGGAAAGTTAATTTCCAACGAAGTAAGTATAGCGGGGGACCATTGATCTTTTTGATCAACAGTCAAAGTTGCAGAGCTAGCGCCTTCTAAATCTAGACCGGGGTACTGTAGTTCACCACCAAATGAACCTAGATCTTGAAGTTCGTATTGGAACGTTTTAGCTTGCGCGCCGAAGGCCAACAAGGCCACAGAAACAGCTACTGTTTTGACGGTATTTCTTAAAAACATAAAAACTCACCAAAAAATGTATTGATTAACTAACGAAAGAGGAGGTGAAACTTACAGCACACCTTAAACCAAGCAAATTATATTGAACTTAATTTAACATCCTTTTCCAGTACGATCTTACCAAATAAAGAAACTCAAAATTTCACGAACAATGTCTTTCTCATTCACCAAATTAATACAAACAGAACGCACAAAAACCCAGCGCCTGATCACACTTTGTAAAACAGCCATTTAAAAAATACATAAAGTGTGATTAAAGCTTGAAGAAACTTACTGAGCTGACCAACTTCCAGGCACAAAAAAACCGGCTCAGTGGCCAGTTTAATTTTGCAAAGCAGAAAAACTGCACGCTAGGAAATTTATACCCCCTCAGGACAAAGCTGTCAACAAGCGGCTTTAAGCCGACCTCTGTACTCCTGCACAATCTCAGAAACAGGCCCTAAAGCTCTTGCGGGCAGAGGGTCCAAACGCCGTTGCAAACGCTTCCAAATCTTCACCCACTCCCTATCCCACCGCTTTTTGTCACATCCTAAAACTGTCCGCGCTTGGCCCAGATCTATTAGTCGGCCATTTACATCGCGCAGTGCACACGCATTGATACAAAATAGCGCTAGCTGGCTAACCTTTTCTCGCGGGTGCGGTTCCTGCCATTTGTCGAACTCACTCATCAAGTATTTCAGTAGTGTCGCTCGCTCTTTGACTCTTGAGGCTGGCGGGGCGTAGGCGGCCATGCCCCAGCAGTATGCCAATGGATCACTCTCTTTCAACTTTGCGACTGCATCTTGGATTAATCCCTTTTCACAGGCGTCCATGATGCGGTTGCCGCTGTCCTTGGCTCCGGGGGTTTCTTTCGCAACTAGTGTTGGGGCTGCAACCCGGCAAATAACTTGGTTGGCCCTGCCCTGCACTTCTCCGCGAATTACAACTTTTCACCCTCGCCCAGTTGAGGTAACCGTACTTCTGCCGCCCATGGCTTCATAATCAAATGCAGCGGTGGAGCTGTCAAAAGCGTAGTGCCACGCTTGTCTAGCACTTTCGAATTTCATGTCATGCCCCCCAAGCAATTTTCTAGCAACCAAAAACCAACCACACTCCCCATCAAGCAGCCTTCGGCATACTCTCGTAGTAATCCTGAAATCGCCTTTCAGCTGCGTGCAAATTATCGCGGTGATAAGTGCCCAGGTAATTTATGTGGCCCTGGTTTATCCAGAATTGGGTAACCACCGTATTCGCGAATACAATCTCCACAAGGTGAGCGGACTTGGTTATGTGAATCGTAATCTGAGCGCAGAGCCTTTTGACAGCTGTCGCCCTCTTTCCGGATCAAGGTAATAGAGATCTCGCAAAACCGAAAGATCATAGTCCATATAGCCACTGATGCCATCAATGGGAGTCATATCAACAGAACTTCGTGACTCTTCACCGGGTTCAAGGTCCAACATTCTCGCTACTTATGAATAGGAAGTGCCATCATCACTGCGATGAAACTTAGTTTTATAACCTTGTGCCATAGTCATAACCTCATTTGGTTGTTTCGTTACAAGTCTGTGGGTTCGGTGGAATACTTGACGCTATACGTGTGGAATACTTGACGCTATACGTCAAGCGTACTTCACCTAATGGGTGATCCTGATCCAACGTAAACTCGGTTTGGCTGAGCAGGAACAAATCACAGGTGTCCTCCAGAGAAGCATCCTGCAAGGCGCTTTCAATATCTGCTGCTTGGTCTAACGCGGCATATACATCGCCGCTAGTTTTCACTACCCCAGCAACCGTCAGTTCCAGTTGTCGTTCAGTAAAGTGGAGATAGCCAAGCCTGGGGTATTGGATTTATTTTTGACTGAGGTGCTTGTCTGTTGCATTATGCGCAAAAATTTGGGAGCTGATATGTTCTGCCTGCTGTTAAAGCAATTATCCCTTGACACCTTCCCGCAGTAAATTACGCGGTTTCAGCTGTACTACCACAGAAGTTTTACCAGCGCCTACTTTCGAATTAGACAGCCCTTTTGCATTTATTTAAGGATATTTTTTGAACAGACTAATTCTTGCCTCCGCCATTCTCTTTTCTGCATCCAACGTAATGGCAACGGAAAGTAATTTTTATCTTAGATCTTCTTATGGAAAAGTAGACACAGATTTTTCCTCACGTGAAACTCAAGAAACACTAGGTGTAGAGCTTTCTACCCCTAAGGGTTGGTCCGTAGCTTTAGGTTATCGCCTGAACAACTTCATCTCCCTTGAAGCTGGGTACGCAGATCTAGGGGATGCCAATGGCAGTGACACTGACATTACGGGATATACATATGACTATGATTTTGGCCCCTACACCTACCGTCGTGAAGAAAACAGGGAAAGAATCCTCAGCTTAAAATCAAAAATGCTGGGTATGTTACTAACCACAGATATAACCAAAGATTTTTATGCTGGAATTCGCACAGGGCTTCACTCGTGGGATGCGGATTTGAAACATAAAAGTTCTCTCAACATTCAACATGTTTGGGCTGATAACAATGGAAATGTATTAGATACTGAGGGTACTGGCTATAAAGTCTCTGGCAAAGATGGCACACAAGATGAAGATCTTTACTATGGAATTTCCGCTGGATGGAACTACAACAACTGGAGCCTTAGCTTAGAGCATACTATTTTTAACATGGACAAAAAGAAACCCAGCCTTTCTTCCCTTGCCCTGACCTACAATTTTTAAAGACATTTTTCAGCAGCCGAGCCGGCTGTTGATTTTCCCTGTGATAGCTTGCCAATCTATCGGGCGATGCCCTCGCTCACTCAGGCACAAAAAAACCGGCTCAGTGGCCGGTTTAATTGTGCAAAGCAGAAAAACTGCACGCTAGGAAATTTATACCCCCTCAGGACAAAGCTGTCAACAAGCGGCTTTAAGCCGACCTCTGTACTCCTGCACAATCTCAGAAACAGGCCCTAAAGCTCTTGCGGGTAAAGGGTCCAAGCGCCGCTGCAAACGTTTCCAAATTTTTACCCACTCCCTATCCCACCGCTTTTTGTCACACCCTAAAATTGTCCGCGCTTGGCCCAGGTCTATTAATCGGCCATTCACATCACGCAGTGCACACGCATTAATACAAAATAGCGCTAGCTGGCTAACCTTTTCTCGCGGGTGCGGTTCCTGCCACTTGTCGAACTCACTTATCAAGTATTTCAGTAGTGTTGCTCGCTCTTTGACTCTTGAGGCTGGCGGGGCGTAGGCGGCCATGCCCCAGCAGTATGCCAATGGATCACACTCTCTCAACTTTGCAACTGCATCTTGGATTAATCCCTTTTCACAGGCATCCATGATGCGGTTGCTGCTGTCCTTGGCTCCGGGGGTTTCTTTCGCAGCTAGTGTTGGGGCTGCAACCCGGCAAATGACTTGCTTCGCCCTGCCCTGCACCTCTCCGCGAATTACAACCTTTCGCCCTCTCCCAGCCGAGGAAACCGTACTTCTGCCGCCCATGGCTTCATAATCAAATGCAGCGGTGGAGCTATCAAAGGCGTCGTGCCACGCTTGTCTAGCACTTTCGAATTTCATGTCATGCCCCCCAAGCAATTTTCAAGCAACCAAAAACCAACCACACTCCCCATCAAGCAGCCTTCGGCATACTCTCGTAGTAATCCTGAAATCGCCTTTCAGCTGCGTGCAAATTATCGCGGTGATAAGTGCCAGGTAATTTATGTGGCCCTGGTTTATCCAGGATTGGGTAACCACCGTATTCGCGAATACAATCTCCACAAGGTGAGCGGACTTGGTTATGAGAATCGTAATCTGAGCGCAGAGCCTGTTGACAGCTGTCGCTCTCTTTCCGGATCAAGGTAATAAAGATCTCGCAAGACCGAAAGGTCATAGTCCATATAGCCACTGATGCCATCAATGGGAGTTATATCAACAGAACTTCGTGACTCTTCACCGGGTTCAAGGTCCGACATTCCCGCCACTTATGAATAGGAAGTGCCACCACCACTGCAATAGAACTTGGTTTTATAACCTTGTGCCATAGTCATAGCCTCATTAGGTTGTTTCGTTAAAAATCTGTGGGTTCGGTGGAATACTTGATACTATACGCCAAGCGTACTTCACCTAATGGGTGATCCTGATTCAACGCAAACTCGGTTTGGCTAAGCAGGAACAAATCACAGGCGTCCTCCAGAGAAGCATCCTGCAAGACGTTTTCAATGTCTGCCGCTGCCTGGTCTAACGCGGCATACACATCGCCGCTAGTTTTCGCTACAGAAGCAACTGTCAGATCTAGTTGCCGCTCAGTACCGCCATGCATTTTGTGTTCGGTGCTCTCAACTGCAAAGCCCACGACAATGGCCGGAAGCTTTTTGGTATCAATTTCTTCTATGGTGCCAGGAGATAGGAATATGTAGCCGGATAAGGTTTGCAGCTTGCTTTGTACGACATCGCGGATTGTTATGCGCTGGATCCTTGAGATGCGTCCCATGAATTTCGGGCATAAAAAACCCGCTAATGCGAGTTTTAACTTCATGTATTTGGAACGGCCTTATTTTTCATCTAGATTATAGATCTTTTTTCAAAGTCTCTAAAGAAACAATCCGAGATAGGAGTATTTTGAGATCATTCAAAGGAAACCTACCTAGCTCTGTATTGATAAAATCTACCAATTGAGGAATGTCACTATCTGACCGAACAAATATATACTTAATGTCGCCTGGAGACATTTCTAAAGCAAATTTCTCAATTTCTTTATTAGCCCGCTCTTTTTTATCTTCGAATTGTTCTTGATATAACAAATCTGTAACGGGCGGAACAAAACGCCACTCATTCTCTTGATAGAATTCCTTTTCTACAAAAGAACCTGAAACTAACATTTTCCCATTAACGGGTTTTACAATCGACCAATATTCAAAAAGATGGTCACTGAACCGCTGATGCTCTGCATCACTGACATTATTAAAATAAAACAAATATTTTGCCAAACTTTGAGCAATACCGCCCTCCGGGCTATATATGACTGGATTCAATCCATTCTTATAACCCCAACTTTTAGTCAACCCCAACCCAAAATTACCGTAAAAATCAGTATGCTCATAAATTCTTGAAAGAGGGATATCGCAAAAACAGCTCATTGGAAAAGCAATGTGCTTATCACTTTCAGCCCCAAACCATTCTATGTCCTCTAAACAGTATCTAGGTTGAATACCATTTTTTAATATTAGCTGCAAAACATCTAAAGATTTCGTGAAGTGGAATAGGTTATCTGATTTAGGCTTCATTGATCCTTCCAATTTCGGGCTCCTTGAGAAAATTCTAAACCTCAGTATTTTCTTTACTTTATACAAATTATGGAAGTGGTTTTGTAATAGCATCTACTAGCCATACACTAACGCTCGCCAAACCACCCCATCATCCTCCAACCTTTTTCGTACCGTGTACTCCACACCACTAAATGTAATCACCGCCTCTGAGCTTTAGGCCCCCACCTCACTCACCAGCAGACTCAACTTAATACGCGGCACCCGCACGCGTTCCTCATCATCGAAGTCATCAATCTCCTACTCAAAGATCACGCGGCAATCAATAGGCCCACCGCCGCTACACTCATCGTAGGTAGCGGCTCTGCCCCATTTACGGAACGCGCGCTCTGCGGCTCTCTGGTCCAGATCCATGGTCCACCTAGGATTTAACGGTGCCCGGTACGCCGGTGAATTTGCCCGCAAGGTTGGCGGCGCCTGCGCCAGCAGCCTCAGCGGCAAAGGCCGTTGCGCCGGTGATACCTCCCGCGGCTGCGTTGTTATCAAACAACTTGGAAGCGACCACCCAAGTGAGAGTTTCACCCTGATTGATCTCTGCGGCAGATACCCTGGGCACAGTAAATACACCATCAACACCAACTACACCGGACTCACCCACGGCGATATCATCCATCGCCACACCCAGCACCGTACCGACTGGCACAACCTGACCAGAGGTAATATCCGCGCTAATGCTGCTGATGTAATCCAGCATGCGCCCGTCTCGCACAAGATTAGTAGCCATTCTCTTTCCCTCGATTGGTTTTGTAACTGAAGAAAATATGACCATTGAGGCGCGCATCAGAGAGTACTTCGGCAGTATTGCGCAAAATGATAGAGGCCGTCTTTGGTCAAGCAGTTCCGGACTCCATCACATCACCTGTGATTCAAATGTATATGGATGCACGCGGACAGCAATACCCTACCGCAGCAAACAGAGAGCGCACATTTCTCAGTATTATTTTTCGATGGGGAAAGGCTCGCGGGCTCGTATCAATCGAAGACCCAGCCAGGGCGGTCAAGCCAATCAAGGAAAAGCCAATCAAGGAAAAGCCAATCAAGGAAAAGCAGGCTGGGCGGTATGTCGAAGATTCAGAATATTTAGCTTTCTATAACTGGTTAGAGCCCAAGGGGCATACTGCCCATGCGGCCGCAATGGAGATTGCCCACCTTTGCGCCGCACGCCAACAAGATGTTCTCGCATTGAAGCGGCAAGACATCACCGACGAAGGCTTATTGATTTGCCAACAAAAGACCGGCAAGAAGCAACTGAAGCTCTGGACGGACCGATTGCACGATGCCGTTGAGCTGGCACTTAAAAGCAACACCACTTCCAGGTCGCAAAGCATGTATCTGATTCGCGGCCGAACTGGGCAGCACTTCACCCGAGACAGATTCAACACCACCTGGAGCAGAGAATAAAGAGCTGCCAATGAGGCCGGTGCCCTACCCGCTCGCTTCCGGTTTCATGATTTAAAGATTAAAGGCATCTCAGATTTCGAAGGCGACAAGCAGGAATTCAGCGGGCACAAGACTCGCAGCATGATGGAGCGCTACAACCACACCGCCGATAAAGTTGTTTCTCTTAATAAGGCGAGGATTAGAGGAAAGGAAGACACGCCAAAGGACACTGGATGAATGTCCAATCGGAGGAGCTGAAAAAATCGATTGTGGTAAAAATTACCCCCTCGAATTACCCCTCTAAGGCCCAAAACTAAAAAACCCCGCACTCGGCGGGGTTTTAAGTCCTTGATAAACAAGGAAGAATCTGGGGTGGCCGACGGGGATCGAACCCGCGACCTCAGGAGCCACAATCCTGTGCTCTACCAACTGAGCTACGGCCACCATAAAAGTGATATACTTCAGCACCTTGTGGCAGTACTGATTGCCGGATATCTCTTGCAGCCAATCTGGCTTCAGACTAAGTCCTTTTTGCCAAACCAGCACCATCCTCTAAAGATGGCGCGCCCGGCAGGACTCGAACCTGCGACCATCCGCTTAGAAGGCGGATGCTCTATCCAGCTGAGCTACGGGCGCAAGGTGAACCCGGAAAATTGGTCGGGGCAGAGGGATTCGAACCCCCGACATCCTGCTCCCAAAGCAGGCGCGCTACCAGACTGCGCTATGCCCCGTTTTTCCAATCATTCGCACCTCTTTGACCCTGTTAACCGCCCCGTAGGTGGTTGTGTAAGTCGCTGTAGCTGCGAAGTGCGTGCATAGTAATGATACCCCCGGCCCATGTCAACGCTTCTAAGCTATTATTTTTAAAGAAGTTTATCCTTTTGCCTATCTGGGCCCAGAAGTGGCGAAATTATTTCCAACCTGTGCGAAAATGGCGCACTTCGCGAATCCGACCGGATAAAAAGTAAGCGTTTTTAAAAATCGCCGGCTTCCGCCCTTCTATATAAAGTAGGTGCTGAAGCAGATTCCGGTCTATTAGCCATCGATTTTTTACTGTTAGAGATAGTATCTATGTCTGCACTGGTTCTGGACGGCAAGGCCCTGGCACAGAAAACTGAAGAGGAACTCTCGGCTCGGGTAGCCGTACTAAAGGAAAAGAGTGGTGGCCAAACGCCAATCCTGGCGACCATTCTGGTAGGTGATGACCCCGCCTCTGCCACCTACGTAAAGATGAAGGGCAATGCCTGCCGCCGAATCGGCATGGACTCCCTCCAGGTGGAACTGCCCTCCTCCACCACCACTGAGCAGCTGCTCGCCAAGATCGAAGAACTCAACACCAACCCCAACGTCCACGGCATTCTGCTCCAGCACCCAGTACCGGCGCAGATCGATGAGCGCGCTTGTTTTGATGCGATCAGCCTGGAGAAAGATGTAGACGGTGTAACCTGCCTGGGCTTTGGCCGTATGGCAATGGGTGAAGAGGCTTACGGCTGCGCGACTCCTAAAGGAATTATGCGCCTGTTGGAGGCCTACAATATTGAATTGGAAGGCAAGCACGCCGTGGTTGTGGGTCGCAGCCCCATTTTGGGTAAGCCGATGGCGGCCATGTTGTTGAATGCCAATGCCACCGTGACTATCTGCCACTCCCGCACCCAAGACCTGGCCGAGCATATCCGCCGCGCCGATATCGTAGTGGGCGCCGTGGGCAAGCCTGAGTTTATCAAGGCCGAGTGGATTAAGGATGGCGCTGTGGTTGTGGATGCCGGTTACCACCCCGGCGGTGTCGGCGATATCGAGCTGGGCCCACTGACCGAACGCGCTGCAGCTTACACCCCGGTACCCGGTGGCGTTGGTCCCATGACCATCAATACCCTGATCTATCAATCTGTCGATTCCGGTGAACGTAAAATTGGCTAACCTGATTCGTCTGGATAAAGCGGTCAGCCAGGTCACCGACCTCTCCCGCACTGATGTAAAGCGCGCCGCCTGGGCGGAGCGCATTACCGTCAATGGTGAGGTGGTCACCAATGCGGCCACCAAAATACAAGTCAGTGATGAGTTGTGCCTGGATGATGAGCCCCTGCACGAGCCGGGGCCCCGCTACATTATGTTGAACAAGCCCCTGGGCTATGTCAGTGCCACCAAAGATGGCGAGCACCCCACGGTGCTGGACCTGATTGATGAGCCTAACAAGGAAAAGTTACATATTGCCGGGCGCCTGGATATTGATACCACCGGCCTGGTGCTGCTTACCGATGACGGCCAGTGGTCCCACAAGGTGACCTCCCCCAACCACCATTGCGACAAGACCTACTACGCTCTGTTGGCCGAGAAAATTGAGGAAGATGCCGTGGCCAAGCTTGCCAAGGGTGTCTGGCTCAATAACGAAAAGAAGAGAACCAAGCCCGCCAAGCTGGAGATCCTCTTTGCCAACGAAGTGCGCATCACCATCGGTGAAGGGCGCTATCATCAGGTGAAGCGTATGTTTGCAGCCCTGGGCAACAAGGTATTGGAGTTGCACCGGGAGAAGATCGGCGAAATCATCTTGGATGAAGAGCTTCAGGAAGGTGATTACCGCCTCCTGACCCCTGAAGAAATTGCCTCTATCAATTAAAAAAAGATATGTCAGCCCTTCTACATCAGGAACTTATCCAGGCCCCAGAGGAAACCCTGTGGATCGCCGATGAAAACAGCAAACCCCTCTTACACCAGGAGGGGTTTCATTTTGCCGGGGATTTAATCAGTAACCGCTGGGATATTGCCGAACTCGCCGAAAATACGGTGAAGCGGAGCTTCTTCAACGATTTCCACTTTGAAGAACTGGACCGCAAATACCGCCGTATTGTCTACGCCGTTTCGAAAGAAAAGGCCATAGTTCACCATATTATTGATTGCGCCCCCCACTTCCTTGGCGAAGGTGGCGAATTGGTTCTGCTGGGGGAAAAGCAAAGCGGAATCAAAAGCTACGCCGCCAAAGTGGCCGAGCGTCTAGGCATTGCCAAGCACTTGCAAAAAAATGGCAACGACTACCTGAGCAGTAATGTTGTCGCTCACGAGGGCACCGGCAATCCAATCAGTGAGCTTCAGTACGCCCAGTTACAAAAGCTGCCCGAGCTTGGCGACCTCTACTCCAAGCCGGGATTGTTCGGCTGGAACAAAATCGATAAAGGCAGTGCCCTACTCGCCCAGCAATTAACGACGGAGTTGCCACAGGACGGTTCTCGTATTGTTGATCTCGGTTGTGGTTATGGCTACCTGAGTATGCAATTAGCCGCTTTGGGTAAATATCATTTTACCGCTACGGATAATAACGCCGCTGCTCTATTGGCATGCCGCAAGAATTTTACCGAACAGGGAGTCGAAGGCATCGTTGTGCCCTCTGATGCAGGCTCTGAACTGGAAAGTGAAATCTCCGATCTGGTGCTGTGCAACCCACCTTTCCACCAGGGCTTTCAGGTGGAGGGAGATTTGACCGATCGCTTTCTGCAGCAGAGTGCGCGGATTCTCAAAGATTCCGGCGCTGCGATTTTTGTGGTGAATGAATTTATTCCCCTAGCGAAAAAAGGGCCCCGCTATTTTTCCCAGGTGGATTTGATCACTAAAGAGCAAGGATTTTGCGTATACCGTCTGCGCCCCTAAGAGCTAGGGGCGCAGACCGGCAGCAGTCGCCTGGAAACAGGATTAAAGGCTAGTAATCGCGCAGATTAAACAAGTTCATCGACAGCGTATGCTCTTCCAACTCTTCGAGTTGTCGCAATCGTTCGAATGCATCCCGTGCCGATGGGGTTTCAGCGCCCTGGGCTAGATCCCGATATTGATCGGCCAGGTAGATCTCGATATCCATGGCCAACTTGGCAATCTGCTCCAAGTCTTCAATATCAATGCCGCGCAAGCGCTGCAAAAATTCTTTCTCTCGCCCTTCCGGGGCAAATTGCACCCAGGTATGTAGGGCTCCAGGGGGCAGGTCTGCATGGAAGTTTTCCAGTGAGTGCTTCATGGAATCTTCCCGTCGTCGCAGCTGATCCAGCAGCAACTCGACCCGTTCATTGGTGGCAAGCTGCTCATACTCTTCGTATTGCAGCGCCAACTTGGCATGAAAATCCCTTCCTTCCTGAATCACTTCCTCAACAGTTTTGTACCGCATCAATCGATCCCGGCAGAACACTTCGCTCACCTTGAGTATAGTCACGAGGTGACAAAGGGCGCCAATGAATATCACTATTAAAGTGACAGGGATTTTAGGAGCCGGCCTCTGTGGGGGCTGTCGAGATCAGCGAAGCTGGCTCATGCGGAAATCTAGGCGCCGGTTGGGGTTGGCGGGATTGATCTTTTCTGGGGCCCTGGCCGCCAACTCACCTTTGCGCAGAGTTCCTCTGCTCACTGCCAGGATATGATTCTCGTACTGGGGCATATAGGCCATCCAGGCACCGCCGAGTCGATCGCGCATAGCTTTGTCGCGCCAAGCGCTGTTCTGTAGCTCGGGCCTATCCCCGAAGTTACTGACCAGCACGCCATCCTTATGGAGCAGGCGCATCAGACTGGAGCACCAGGACTTATCGGCGGGTACCGCTCGCTGCGCTACGCCGTCGCAGTGCCCAAATAAGTCGTCGATCACCAGGTCGAAAGTGCTGTGAGAGGGTCGCTTCAAGTGGTCGCGTACAAAGTCACAGGCATCCGCACACACCAGCTCAACATCACGTACGCCAAAAAAGCGACGGGCAATATCCAGGTGCACCGGGTCCAAATCTACGCCGACAATACGCTTGGCCGAGGTGAACGCCTGCAAAAGGCGAATCAGGGCACCGCCACCGACGCCGAGTACCAATACCGAATTCAAGCGCTCTTCAGGGAGGAAGAATGCCGGTAGCAGCAATAACTCCCAAAGGGAGCCCTTGAGGGGGTCGCGGGGATTCCACTGAGAGTGGAAAACCCCATTGCTGTAGAGGCGCACACTGGCGCCATGGTTGCGCACCTGGTAACAGGTATCGCCAACCTGCTTTTGCCAAAGCAGCGCCATCAGCTCGCCGGGAGGTCTGAGGACTTGAGCAATACCCGGGCAAATTCCTGTAGGCCCGCCAGGTCTTCCTCGCTAAAGCGCGCCACACTGGGGCTATCGATATCCAACACTCCCAGGCAACGACCCGCGTCATCATACAGTGGCACCACCACCTCTGAGGCCGACACAGCATCGCAGGCGATGTGGCCGGGGAACTGATGCACATCGTCTACCAATTGGGATTCACCGGTCGAAACAGCAGTGCCGCAAACACCGGCGCCCACTGGAATCCGGGTACAGGCAGGCTTGCCCTGGAAGGGCCCCAAACGCAATTCATCACCGTAGAGGAAATAGAAACCGGCCCAGTTGATATCTTCCAACTCCATAAACAACAGCGCACTGGCATTGGCGGTGTTGGCCAGCCAGTCTCGCTCTCCAGAAAGCAATCCTTCCAGCTGCCCATTTAAGGTGGTGTAAAACTTGTTCAGCGACATACCTAGCGCCCCTTGCCCACTTATAATTTCAAATCGTGTCAGCTAAAACTGGCAAACCCGCAAAACAGTATCCTGCGGGAGGCAGGTATTTTGCGGGCTTTGGCGAGGGAATCAATATGCAGAGTGCAAAATTACTGGTAGGGATCGACCACTGCGGGTTCTTCACCGGTCTCACCACGATACTCATCGGCATCTACAGTTGGGCGAGACCACTCGCTTTCATCATTGTTGCTACGAGTGTTCGACTGGATAGCCGGCGGCGCGCTGGTAACGTCTGACTGCATCAGGTTGCGCGACTTTTCAAAGCGGTCTTCCACTTTCGGCTTGGGCGCAACTTGTGCGGAGTTGCCGCTACCTTCGCGGCGAATGCGGTTGGCCATAGCACTGAGATTAGGGCGGCGGCGCTCCGCAAGCTTCACGGCTTCCAATTCACTGTTTAGGCGGTTGATCTCCGCCTGTAAATCACCCATCTGCGCTTGAAGTTCAGTAATCTGGGTCAACACGCCTTTTACTTTACGGCTTTCCTTTTCGTACATCACAGCGGCGCCGCCAAAGGCCAACGCAAAAATGACCAGGATGGAAAACTGACGCATAGCAAACTCCGGAAACTGCACTTGTTATTCTGGGTGGCATTTTTACAGCATATTTTTTCTATCTTCCGAGAAATTGCGCATAAAAAACAAGTTCAAACGCCTGCCGACGCCTTGATAGTCACCATTCCATAAAAACGAACAATTAAAATTTATCGGATAGCGACATATTTACACCAATGTCCCAGCCAGCTCCCCAATCTCAACTGCCTCCTGATCCACATAGCGATTGCTGCCTGAAATTGCTGGCAGCAGAGTGCTATCTGCGTATTGGCAACCAATCGCTTGCACCAGCTTTTGCCCCACCTTTTCCGCCTGCTCTGGAGCATGGGCTTTTCCCGTGCGCAGAAAATGCAGTAACAGATCGTAGCCCGGGCGCCAGCACTGCAAGTCGGGAAAGCTTTTTCTCAGCGCTGCGGCAATCCGCAATCCTTCATAGTCCAGATCCCCCCAGAAAAATGTTGGAACCGTTCGGGACTCCCCATCGTGCCACCAGCTAAGGAATTGCTGCCGGATATTTTCACTAACCACATTAATAGTGCTGAAGCGCACTCTCTCCCCATTGCGAATCCGTTCTGCACCGCCCTGGTAGCCCTCGCTATAAACCAGCGCAGCACGACTGGGTTGCAGCTCCGCCAGGCTAATAAAAGTGTCCTGGTTTTCGATAAAAATGACCTGCTCAAATTGCCTGGGCAGGTAGGCGTGAAGTAAAAGCTGGCGCTCCTGGATTTTACGGCTCAGGTCAGGATAGAGATTGCGCACCAGAGATTGACGGCTGGGTAATTCCAGGTATTTGGAATCCCCTTTAAAGCAGCGCGCGGCTAATTGTCGCCAGGAAATTTTATCGGCAAAGATCAGCTCTTTGCCGACGGACACCCAGCAAGCAATAATTTCTTCGACGGAATCAAACCCCGGTTGGAGTTCCAAGCCTTCGAGGGGAAAAGCGGCGGGATTTTCAAAGCGATCGACATAGGGTTCCAGCAGGCTGGTCCAGGCGGATTGGCGAACGGTGGGGGATGGGCGATTGAGCCACAGGCGCAGCTGTTCCTCGCTGGCATCCCGAAAAATCAATTGGGCCCCTTGCCACTCGGCAATACCCGGCCGCCTTTTCGGATTCGGTTTTACCGTAAAACACTGGTATTCCCGCGCAAAATGCTGCAATTCATTCCACAGCTCCTGCTCGTCTTGATCGGGGTCCCTGAGGGGCTCCAGCACTTCCAGCCAGCGCTTACTGCCAGCGCGCAAATCCAACCTGAAACTAATGCGGGCTTCCTTGCCGCGTTCCAGCTGGCTGTCCCGCCGATCCAGAATAAAATTCAGGATGCCGATTAACAGCGGGTTTTCCTCTACCCAATAGGGCAATATCTTTTCCATCGGTTGCCTCCCTGCCAATGGAGGGGTTTCCCCCGAAAATACCTATCCTTCTACTTCTACCAGGTCCATAAAATCCAGCGACGCCTGCTGGCGAATCGCGCGGCGGTGATTGGCCCAGAGTTCGGCGATACGCTCCTGATTGCACACCTTGCGATCGACATACACCCGGGTATTCAGCTGACCGATGGGCTTGGCACTGGGGCACTTGCTGAATACAAACTGATTCGAGATCAGATCCATGAAAGGCCCGGATTTACTGCTGGGCATAATAAACAGCAGCTGTAGCCCCAGGGTTTCAGTCAGGTAACGGATCACTTCCTTGGAGCGGGACTCATCCATTTTGGAGAAGGCCTCATCCACCAGCACCATCTGCAAATGGCTGCCACTCTCACCAAAGCGGAAGGCCGAAGTGACCGCTGCGGAGCGGATAATATAAGCCGGCGTTTCCAGCTGACCGCCGGAACCGGTGCCGTACTGACTGAGCGCAATCGGTTCCTTGCCTTCCGGTTCCTTATAGATCTCATAGCTGCGGTAGTTGCGATAGTCGCTGATTCGATCCAGCTCGCGCCGCGCTACCTGCTCGTCTTCACTCAGCAGCATACTCAACAGGCGGTCCCGCACCTTGCGGTGCTTGGGCGCCAAGTCCGTGTCGAACAGGCTCTGCTCTTCACCCAGATTCGGCAGTTCAATTACCGCCTTAAAGAAGCTCCAGTACTCCTTAAATTCCGCCACCCACTGGTAGTCGAAACGGAAGCGCTCGCGGTCGGCGCCAAAGCGGTGATGTTCCAGCTCTTTGTTCAGATCATCCAACACGCGCTTACCATCGTTAATGGACTGGTAAATAGCGTGGCACAAGTGGGTTACAAAAGTGGTGTTAAAGGATTTTTTCAATCCCAGCAATTGATCGTGGCGCTCCACCAGCAGGTTGTTCTTCAGGCGGTTGCGCAGGGTCTCTACCTGATCGCCGAGACCGCTGATCAACTTGAACAGGGCGTCTTTGTGGCCGCCACTCAAGTCTGGCTCAAACACCAGGGTATCAACGCTGGCACAGGTAGCGTTGTACTCCATCACCGCGCGATCGAGCTGGCGACTGTACTTCTCCAGCTGTCCCTGCCAACTTTCGATATCCGCTGAGAAGTCGAAGTTGTCAGCTGCGCGCTCTACCTGCTCATCGGCAGTAACCAGTACTTGCTCGGCATCGAATGTGGGATCGATGGCGGTAATACGCCTTACCATTTCCTCGCTGTCACTGGCAGCATCGTCCAAGGACTCCAGCTCGCCAGACAGCGCGTATAAGAGTTTATCGTTGCTTCTTAGCTTGGTCTCCAGAGAGCCATGTTTGCGCTGGAGGTCAGACAGCTGCTTTTGCTGATCTTTGAGCTGGGCCTTGAGTTCATCGACCTGCTGCTCGAACTGCTCGAAGTCCTTCAGGTCCAGGTTTTCCAGGGCGCGCTCGGCACTGCGCCATTCCCGCTGGGCCGCCAGGGCGGTATCCACAATGGACAACAGCTTGATATTCGCCAGTCCGCGCACCGCGTTGGTAACGCGACGGTAGAGCTGGTGGCGCTCGTTGACGTGGGCGGCCTCTTCCAGCAACTGCTCCATAGCGCGCTGCTGCGCCGCCAGTGCGCGAGCCCGGGCGCCCTGGCCGAACACCAACTCGGCATCGTCCATATCGCAGCGCCACATGCTGTAGTTGCCACTGGCCATACCGTCGGCAGTCAGGCCCCGGCGGGTGCCGCGCAGCTCGTGTTCATCCTCCACCTGTACCACGGCACCGTATGAGGCGCGCAGATAGTGCTCGGCAGTTTTATGGGTAAACTCCATCAGTTCGATAATAGAGCCCGACGGCGTATCCAGGCGCTCCGCATCGCAGCGGGCTTTATCCCCCTGGATCACGCGGGCGCGGTTGTTGCGCCCGGGCAGGCCGCGCACGATACGAATTGCGCGGGCCTCGTGTTCCGGCTCCACGATAATCGAGAAGCGCGCGCCGCCCAGATAGCCTTCAATCGCCATCTGCCAGCGCTCATCCAGCACTTCCACATAATCACACAGGACGCGGGGCTCCGCTTCAGGGCACTGCTCGCGAATTGCGGCCAGGGCCACTTCTACCGATTGGGGGTAGCGCACGCGGTTGGCCTGGAGATGCTGAATGCGACTCTCCTGGGTGCGCAGCTGCTTTTGCAGTTGCTGTACTTTTTGCTCCCAGCGGGAGGCCTGTTGGGCAATCTGCTCTTTGGGGGAAACCTCATCACTTGCGCCGGCTTTGCCACTGCTATCCAGCAGGTCGAAGAGGCGGTTCTGTATGGCCTCACTGCTGGCAGCGCGCTCGCGCAGTGGCTCCAATGCAGCCAGGTCAATCCAGTCCTTGCCCAACAACTTGTGCAGATCCGGCAGGTCTTCCTCGCGGGCTACCTGCTTGATCGCCTGCACCAGTGCTTTATCGGCGAAGGCGGGAATTTCCAGCTCGGCGGAGGTGGAGTTGAGCAGGTTTAATAATTCTTCGGCGGCCTCACGGTTCTCGCGCCAGCGGGCCTCTTCGGCAGACATGGGGGTGTGCTGCTGGGACAGAAGGCTCAGGGCATTGTTAATACGCTGTTCCAGTTCGTCCTTATTGCGCAGCGCATCGATACCCAGGCGCTGGGCTTGAAGCTCTACCAGCTGACCATTGAGCTGCTCGACGCGCTCGGAGGCGACGCGCACTTCGCGCTCATTGTTGTCCAGATCGCTGCGCAGTTTTTTCTGGTCGTTCTTGCCGCTCAGATAACTCTTTTGCACCCGCTGCTGGCGGTGGCGTGCGCACAAATATTCCTGCACCCGCAACTGCAACCACTGCTCCCGGTAGAGCTCTACCGACTGGGCGATGGCCTCCAGGGAACTGACCCGCTCCACAATCTGGCGGGCTTCCTGCTCCATGCTGTGAATGGTTTTCATCAGTTCGGAGACTGAGCGGATGGCATCACCCAGATCGCGTTTTTCCAACACTTCCTGGGCGACAAAATCGTTGATGCTTTTTACTGGCTTGTAGGCCATAAAATTGGCAAAGGTGCGCGCAGCGTGCATGGCCTCTCGATCGGAGACCGCATCGCGGCGTCCGC
Source organism: Microbulbifer maximicatervae (SeqCode) (assembly GCF_052466985.1). Taxonomy (NCBI): domain Bacteria; kingdom Pseudomonadati; phylum Pseudomonadota; class Gammaproteobacteria; order Cellvibrionales; family Microbulbiferaceae; genus Microbulbifer; species Microbulbifer maximicatervae (SeqCode). Next base: position 504,996 of record NZ_CP174298.1, on the reverse strand, counting down.
GCAGGGCGCCGTAAAGGCGGCGCAAGTAGGCCTTTTTCTTGTCGTACTGCTCTACTTTTTCGAACTGCTTGCTCAGGACCTGGTTGAATTTATCCAGCGGCAGCAGGTGTTTACCATCGGTGTAATCCCGAACAAAATCCCCCATCACCAACTGTTCGCCGGGGAATACGAAAAAGCGCAAATCACTTTGGCGAGCCTGGGCGGGCTTGCTGCTGTTATCCAGGTGCGCGCGAATACCCATCACTGCGGTAAAGGGCTCAGCATCGTCTTCACCGCTGGTGGGATGGAAAATACCGGCGATGTAACAGTCGGTGGGCTCTACACGGGCATAACTGCCATCGTCACAACCCAGTACATAGGAAGCTAGCGTCCGCACCTGCTTGCCACCCCGCCCGCGCTGGGTGGTTTCATCCTGCCCCGGGTTAAAGGTAAACAGGGTATCGTGGGCGGCGGTCATCAATGTCTGGATAGCATCAGCCGCCGTGGTTTTTCCGGAACCGTTGCCACCGGAAAACAGGTTGATCGGGCCGAAATCATATTCCAACTGCGGGATATTGCCCCAGTTAATCAGGATCAGTTTTTTTAGGAACATAGTCTTTTCAAAAAAACGGTCTTTTCAAAAGCAGGGTCTTTTTGCAGGCGGGAAGCCGACACCCCTCTCCGAGGCACCCGGGTGCGATTTACGCAAACCCGGGCGGTCGAATGTTTTCGATTTTTTATAGCCGCTACTGCGGCCTCTATTTTCATCTAGGAAGCGGCTTCACTCTCAAACAGGCTGCTATCTTCGACTTCTGGAGTGATGCGTTCGAGCGCTTGCTCTTGTTCCGCTTCTTCAGCCTCATTAATTTCATCAGCTTGAGTGGCCCCGCTCTCCACTGCGGGCGAGACTTCGCTGTCGATCAGCTGGTGCAATACCGACTCGCTGACAAAGTGGGCGATGGTCGGGCGTACGCGCAACCAGACTTCCGCACTGGTATCCACTTCTTCGCTGCTGAACTGCACCAGGCGCAACTGGCGCAATTTCTTCAGTAGGTTTTTACGCTCGGCGTGCTTATCCGGCAGGGACATTTTCAGCAAGTTGCGCATGCCCAGTTCCAGGGCTTCCATCGACAGGGCGGCGCAACCACTCTCATCCACTTGCCCTTCCCGCAGCGCTTTATCGTATTCCACGCGCAGGGCGAGAATCGCGGCCACTTCCTGTTGGCTGAGTCGGGCGCGGAAGCCGCCGTGGTGCGGCTCTTCCTGATCCGGCAGACCCGGTACTTCGGCACCGGGCGGATACACGCGAATAAACTGGAAACGGCTGTCGTGCTGCAAACGCAACCCCAGCGGGGCCAACCACTCGCGCACCAGCTGCTCGCAGCGCTGGAAGCGATCATAAAGCGTGGTTTCGATAACGCTTTCATCCCGGCAGATAACGCCGTAATCCAACAGGCGCACCAACAGCTCGGAAAATTCGCTGCGGTTCAGGCGACACTGCGCCAGGGCCTCTTCCAAAGCCTGTTCAATCACTGTTTTTCAACTCCAGGATATATTCGTCAAATTCGGTGAAATAGTCATTGCTGGCGATTTCACCGGTAAATTTCACCTGCAAGTCGGCAGCGCCGCTCTGATTCACCGCCGCCGCTTCGATCACATGGCTCATAGCGAGCAGATCACGCGCATCGCGCAATGGCAGGTTGCGGCTGTTGATCTGGCGGCCGGTGCCAAGGGCATCACTCAGATAATCGCGCAGGTTACTGTTGTTGAAATTAAACGCCTGGTCGAGCAATTGTTGCAGCTCGATCTCGCGGCGGTTTTCTTCACCGATGGGGGTTTCATCTTCGACCCGGGTATTCACCGGCTGGCGGCGGTTGCGCTGCCACAGCTGGGTTTGCTTGGGGTCAAACAGGCGCAGCTGGAAACCGCCCAGCTGTTCGCCCAGCTGTTCGAGAATTTGTGTTTTTTGCTGGCTCTCGCCGAGGCGCTGGCACAGGTCGGCAAACTCGCCCTCGGCCTGGCTGTGCAGGTAACTGAGCTGGCGAATAATAATATCCGCGCGCTTGGTAAAACCCTGTAGCGCGCGGCGCAAGGCGGGCAGTTTTACCTCGCAGGCGCGGCGCATACGGTCCTCGATGGTATCGAGCATCAGCCACAACAGGGAGTGGCCCGGCTGCATCAATTCCGGCAGCAGCTGGCGCAGGCGCTTCTCCCACTCCGCTTTCTGCATATCCTCCTTGCGGCGAATGCAGTCAATTACCCGGTTGATGGAATCGCGGTGCTTCTCCACGCTGTCCGCAGACAGTCGGATAGCCAGGTCCGGCTGGAAGCGGCTCTCCATAAAGGAGAAAAACTCATCGGTGGCCTGCTGCACCAGCAATTGGGCCTCCACTTCCCGCACCATTTCCCGCTTGCGCTCTTCCAGCTCGGCGATCATATCGGTGAAATCCGCCACGATACGCTCGGAGTATTCCCAGGCATCGATCAAGTCGTGGATTTCACCTCGGCTGGCAAAGGCTTCCAGGGCATTTAAGGTGTTGCGGGTATTGCGGTGGCGGGTGCGCACGCGGGTGCCGTTCACTTCCACTAGCGGCTGAGTGAAAAGGCGGCCCCGGCGGCTAAACGGATAGGTGGCGGTGAGCGTGGCGCTGTCTACCTGCTTCTCCAGCCAACCGAACTCCACCAGGCTGTTCAGTACCCAGACCGCCTGATCGCGCAGGCTGCGGAAGCGGCCCTCGGGGTCCTGCACTCCGTCCTCGCTATCGAGTTGGGGCGCGCGGGTCAGGGCCTCGGCAAAAATTTCCAGAATCTGTTCCCGCAGCAAAGACTCACCGTAGTCAGCCTTGGCGGTGTACAGACGCTCATACAAAAGACGCAAGCACTCAACCACCTGCTCGCGGTATTTACCGGTCAGCGGGCGGAAGAAGTGTTGGTAGGAATCGACGAAGAACAACGACTATAGGCCCGCTTATTCCTCTTCCGGCTTTTGGTTGAAGACACAATATTTTGTGTAGTCGCGGGTATCGTCAAAAGTCCACTGCCCTTTGGGAATGCCATCCATTTTCTCGCACCAGGCATCGGAACCCCGTTTGGGCTCACAGCCGGTCAGTGCGATAAGGGCGATCACAGCGCTGGTCAGGACAAATACTTTTTTCATGGTTCGCTTCTACAAATGAAATTCGAATTTCACTTCCCCGGCGGCCGCAATGTGCCAAACTGGGGAAAATCTATCGGTGTCTCAAATCTATCCGTGTCTCGGGGAGGGACCGCGCTATTCGCGGCGCCACTTGGTCCCTTCGCGGCTATCCTCAAGCACCACACCTTTGGATTTTAACTCTTCGCGAATCTCATCGGCGCGGGCAAAGTCACGGTTCTTCTTGCTTTGTGCGCGCTCTTCGATCAGTGCTTCAACTTCTTCGGCAGAAATACCTTCATCTCCACCACGGGCCTGTTTGAACCAGGCTTCCGGGTCTTGCTGGAGAATGCCCAGCATATCTGCAGCGGCCAGCAGCAAGCCTTTCAAGCGCGCCTTATCCGCCTCATCGGCTTTGTTCAGGTCGCGGGCAATCTGGTGCAATTCGCTGATGGCGATCGGCGTATTCAGATCGTCTTCCAACGCCTTGATAAAGGCGGTGTCATTAAGATCTGCCGCTTCAGCCTCAACCGCTTCCGTTTCACGCAGTGCGCCATAGAGAGTATCCAGGGTGCGCCATGCCTGATCCAGCAAATCAGCACTGAAATTCAGCTCAGAGCGATAATGAGCAGACAGCAGTGCGAAACGCAGCACTTCACCGGGGTACTGGCTCAGCAGGTCTTTGACCATGCGGAAGTTGCCCAGGGATTTGGACATCTTTTCGCCATTGATATTCACGTAGCCGTTGTGCATCCAGTAGCGCACAAAATCCACACCATTGGCGCAGCAGCTCTGGGCGCGCTCGTTCTCGTGGTGGGGGAAGGTCAGATCGCGACCGCCGCCATGGATATCGATAGTGTCACCCAGGTGCTTCTTGATCATGGCCGAGCACTCCAAGTGCCAACCCGGGCGTCCACGGCCCCAGGGGCTGTCCCAGCCGGGCTCGTCATCGGCGGACGGCTTCCACAGTACGAAGTCGCCGGCGTACTTTTTGTAAGGCGCTACTTCCACCCGCGCACCGGCGAGCATATCGTCGAGGGAGCGCTTGGACAGCTGGCCGTACTCCTGCATGGACTCCACGGCGAACAGCACATGGCCTTCGGCGGCGTAGGCGTGGCCTTTCTCCAGCAGGCTTTCGATCATCGCGATCATTTCCGGCAAGTGCTGGGTGGCGTAGGGGACAATATCCGGCTCCAGGTTATTGAGCGCGGCCATATCCTCATAGTAGGCCTGGGCATAGCGCGCCGACAGCACGCCGATTTCCTCGCCGTTATCCCGCGCGGTCTTCATGATTTTGTCGTCAATATCGGTGATATTACGCGCGTAAATCACATCGCTGAAATTTCTTTTCAGTACCCGGTACAGGGTGTCGAACACCACCACAGGGCGGGCATTGCCAATATGCACGCGGTTGTACACGGTGGGGCCACACACATACATGCGCACCTGATCTTCCACCATTGGTACGAAGGGTTCTTTCTTCCCGGAAAACGTGTTGTAGACCTGTAGAGACATCTTTTCTCTCGAATTCTTTTTGCTGTGTGGCTGGGCCAGTCATTGACCCAGCCGCGAAAACTGCCGCTCGGGCAGCTCTCCGCTTGGCTATTTGTTTTGCTCTTTGGCCCAGCTGTCGCGCAGACCAATGGTGCGGTTAAACACCGGCGCTTCTGCGCTGCCGTACTTGCTGTCGCGACAGAAGTAGCCGTTGCGCTCGAACTGGTAGCCCTGCTCCGGCTCCGCTTTGGCCAGGCCGATTTCCGCCTTACAGCCTTTTAGGATTTGCAGGTTGTCCGGGTTTACGCAGTCGAGGAAGTTCTTACCGCCGGCATCCGGCGCCGCATCATTGAACAGACGGTCGTAGAGGCGCACTTCGCAATCGACATTGTTGTCCGCAGATACCCAGTGAATAACGCCCTTCGGTTTAACGCCGTCGGCCGGATCTTTGCCCAGGGTGTCCAGATCAACTGAACAGATCACCTCAACAATTTCACCGGCATCGTTCTTCACGACTTCTTCAGCAAAGATCACATAGGCGTTGCGCAGGCGAACTTTTTTGCCCAGCACCAGACGCTTGTACTTCTTGTTGGCCTCTTCGCGGAAATCCTCTTTCTCAATATAGAGAGTGCGGCCAAAAGGAAGTTCACGGGCCGGCAGATCATCGCGCACCGGGTGGCCGGGTGCTGACAGCATCTCTTCCTGGCCTTCCGGGTAATTTTTCAGGGTGATCTTCAAAGGCTCCATCACGCACATGGCGCGCGGTGCATTTTTATCCAGATCGTCGCGAATGCTGTATTCCAGCATGCCCACATCGACAACTGAGTCGGAGCGGGTTACACCGATCATCTCGCAGAAGTTGCGAATGGAAGCCGGAGTAAAGCCGCGACGGCGCATACCGGACAGGGTCGGCATGCGGGGGTCATCCCAGCCGTCCACATGGCCTTCGTCAACCAACTGCTTGAGCTTGCGCTTGGACACCACGGTGTAGTTGAGGTGCAGGCGGGCAAATTCGTACTGACGCGGACGCGAAGGCACCGGCAGGTTCTCGATCAGCCAGTCGTACAGCGGCTTGTGATCTTCAAACTCCAGGGTACAGATGGAGTGGCTGATACCCTCAATCGCATCACACTGGCCGTGAGCGAAATCGTAGCTGGGGTAAATGCACCACTTACCACCGGTCTGGTGGTGAGCCATCTTTTTAATGCGGTAGATAATCGGGTCACGCAGGTTGATATTCGGTGCGGCCATATCGATCTTGGCGCGCAAACTGCACTGGCCCTCTTCCATTTCACCATTGCGCATCTTTTCAAACAGCGCCAGGTTTTCCTCGACAGAGCGATCCCGGAAAGGGCTATTTTTGCCCGGCTCTTTCAGCGTGCCACGGTAGTGGCGAGCTTCTTCTGCGGACAGGTCGCAGACGTAGGCCTTGCCATCTTTAATCAGGTGCAGAGCCCACTCGTACAATTGATCAAAATTATCCGAGGAGTACTTCGCCTCGCCATTCCACTCAAAACCGAGCCAGGAGACATCGCGCTTAATCGCATCGACAAACTCTTCCTCTTCCTTGGCCGGGTTGGTGTCGTCAAAGCGTAAATTACAGGTGCCACCGAATTCCTGCGCCAGACCAAAATTCAGACAGATGGACTTGGCGTGGCCGATATGCAGGTAGCCGTTGGGCTCCGGCGGGAAGCGGGTCGCGATCTGCGTAACCCGGCCCTCAGTCAGATCTTCACGGATAAGGTTCTGTAAAAAGTGAGCTGGCTTGCTCTCGGATGTCATAGGATTCTCTTAATTTACAGCTGTGCGAACGTAAACGGCGAATTATAACCTACTTGAGAGACAGAATATCGAATTTGAAGGAACGCTTTTCATAGAAATTCACTGCAAGCGTTTGATTTTTGTGCAATTGACACAGATATTCCGACACAGCATTTTACAGCTACAGACTACAAGGTATCATGCCGCCCCAAATCAACCCTCATAGGACATTTTATGATCACCCTTCACACAACCCATGGAGATATAGCCATCGAATTGGATTTCGAAAAGGCACCCAAGACTGCTGCCAACTTTTTGCAGTACTGCCGTGACGATTTCTATACCGGCACTGTCTTCCACCGGGTGATCAACAACTTTATGATCCAAGGTGGCGGCATGACTCCAGACATGCAGCAGAAGGAAACCCGCGATTCCATCGAAAACGAAGCCAACAACGGCTTGAAGAACGACACTGGCACTCTGGCCATGGCCCGCACTATGGACCCGCATTCCGCCAGCTCCCAGTTCTTTATCAATGTTAAGGACAACGATTTCCTGAACTTCCGTAGCGAAGACTCTCAGGGTTGGGGTTACTGCGTATTTGGTAAGGTTGTCGACGGCATGGACGTGGTCAACAAAATCAAAGACGTTAAAACCGGCAGCAAAGGCTTCCACCAGGACGTACCCCTGGAGACTATCGAAATCACTGGTATCAGCATCTCTGACGCCTACGCCGATAAGTAATTCCACGGGTCAGTACCGACTCTAAGGCGGGGACATTGTCTACTTATTTTATTTCTGACTTGCACCTCGACGAAAAACGCCCGGATATTACCCGGGCGTTTTTTGATTTTCTGCACGGGCGAGCTGCCGGTGCTGAGGCGCTATATATTCTCGGCGACTTTTTTGAGGCGTGGGTTGGCGACGACGACGATGCCCCGCTGGCCCGCGAAGTGATTGGCGAGTTAAGTCGCTATAGCGGTACCGGCGTAGAGTTGTACCTGATGCACGGCAATCGAGATTTCCTGCTGGGTACCGACTTCGCCCAGCGCGCGGGAGCCACTTTACTTCAGGACCCGACTGCGTTGTCCCTCGGTAATGAGCGCGTGTTGCTTATGCACGGCGACAGCCTTTGCACCCTCGACAAAGAGTATATGGCGTTCCGCCGCCAGGCCCGGGACCCCAAGTGGCAACAAGAGCTATTGACCAAGTCCCTACAGGAACGCCGCGCTATTGCCGCGCAGATTCGTATGGCATCCAAGAGTATGAACAGCCGCAAGGCCGAAGACATCATGGATGTGACCCAGGAAGAAGTGGAGCGGGTAATGCTTGAGCACAATGTGCTTCGACTGATCCACGGCCACACCCATCGGCCCGCCCGCCACGGGTTGACGATCAACGGTGAACCGGCGGAGCGTATTGTGCTGGGAGACTGGGATAAGAATGCCTGGTGCCTGAAAGCGGACAACGACTCACTGGAGTTGATTCACTGGCCAATCGGCTAGGAGCCGGCGTTTTGGATGAGGCTCTGCTGTTGCTGCACAGCCTCTACCAATTCCCCAAGCGTCTCCCGCAGACGCTGCACACCCCCAAATTGAAAACCTTTCCCCTGTAAATAAGCGCAATCCATCACTGCCGGCGGTTTCACTTGTGGCTGGGGAGGTAGCGGTCCCTGCTGTCCGGATATCGATCTTAGAATCTTCACCAACTCGCGACTGCTAACCAGGCAATCACTACAGTTTACTGCCCGCCCCCGGGCATCTTCGTGGTCCAGTAAAAGCTCTACCGCCCGCGCCACATCTTCTCCGTGCACTTCCGTTGAAAGCCGGGAATTTAAATAGGCTTCCCCAGATATCACTGCTCGAGCGATGTCATACCACTTGCTACGACTTAACGGACTCACCAGCCCGTAAACTCCAGTTAAGCGCAATGAAACCGCATGCCAGCCACGCTGATACGCCCAAGCAGACAGCATGGCTTCCACAGCCGCTTTATAGCCGCCGTAGAAAGTATCCGGCTGAACAACCTGCTCCTCGCGTAAAGAGCCGCTCAACTTTCCAGTGGCATAAACGGCACGACTGGAAATAAACACAAATTTTTTTACCTTCGCTGCATAGGCGAATCGGATTAATGCCAGGGTTTGATTGAGGTTTACATGTAAAAAACCCTCAAGATCTTCCCCTTCCCCATTTCGATAGCGCCCGGGAAGATGCTCGAAAGCCGCATGCACCACCACATCCAGATTGCTGGCGAATGTCTGTAGTGTTGTATCAGAAGTAATATCCCCGACGCTCCACGCCAATCTGGGTGAAGCAATACTGCGAAAAAGAGCTGCACTTTCCTCCCTGCGCAGTAATGCTCGCACTTCACAGCCCTGCCGTAAAAAATGCCTGACTAGAAATTGCCCCACATAGCCACTCGCACCAGTTATCCCTATTCTCACAATTCCCTCTCTCGATTTTATTTTCTAAGCACGGGCTAACTCATCCAGATCAACGGCGATATCTCGCCCTTCGTAAACCGCCCACCACAAGTCGATCAGGGGCTTGAGCTTTTCAACTTTTGAGTGCTGTTTTTGCCAGGGTTTTTCATATTGGTAGTGAATGACATGAATACTGTCCCACTGCCACAGCTGCGGTAAATTCAGGTAGAGGTATTGCAAGGCGTTATAGATATAAGGCAGGCCGTGCCAACGAGGAAAAAAGGACTGCAAAAATGTCTGGTCTGTGCGTCGCCAGAAAACCCCTGGTCGATCCAGTTGCTCAAGCATTTTTTGGTAAATCGCTTCACTCGGTACCGCAGTAAACAATCCCGAATTCATACGATGAAATCCATCCAAGTCTTCGTAAAGATTGGGAGCTGCGCAAAATTCCGGGTAATTCATCAAGTGGTCAATATTGCGCAATACCAGGGTGTCCGCATCCAGGAAAACAAGCTTATCGAATTGGGTCAATTGCCACAGTGCCAATTTGCAAAAGTTATTCAGTGGGTCATGGAAAGCGGGCTTACTACCCTTGTCAAAGGGCGCGCGCCGGTGCAAAGAATCGCGTTTATGGCGGCGGATAAACTCATCGGAAAAACGAGGCGTATAAACTTCTTTTATCTTGCAGCCCGCCGCTTCCAATGGCGCTGGATTACAACTGTTCGGTGGCACCATACAAATTAACGGATAGGCACTGGCCGTACGATCCAATGAGTGTTTCAGTGCCTGCGCACCTATCACATAATCAGGACTATTAACCAGGGTCACAAAGGCACATCTTGACATAACAATTGGCTCTACAGTCCCTATACAGCGTTATTTACAGCGGCGGTAGAATATCTTCAGGTCCGCACAATAATCTGTCACACCAGCGACTTACCATTGCTTCTACTTGTTTTTGTTCAAAGCAATTTTCATTGTAGATAAAGCTCGAGCGCAACTGCTTCCCAAAGACGGTAATAGATAGATAGATGCCATATGGCGTTAAGCGCGTCGCCAGAGGGACAATGCGAATCTTCAAGTGGTCATCCAATTTGACCCAGTCAGAAGTTTCACCGGTATAAACCGCAAAAAAACCTTCCCGATGCTCCTCTGTTTGCAGGAAAGTCACCAAGTAGCAATGGGATGCATCGAGGTGATGGCCAATCAGGCCGTGGGGCCCAATTGCATCAGCAGCATAAACCGTGCGCATGGCATACTTTATCTCCGCAGACAGGCGCGTGAGCTTCTCCTGCCAGGATTCATCCCTACAAACCATCAGGTTGACATACCGGCACATAGGGCCAAACACTTCCCGATACTCCCTCTTAAGCCGAAGGGATAAATTGCCATTCATCCAAAAAGAGTGAGGTATGAATTCACATAAAACCTGCTGAAATGCGGCTGTCAGATAGGCGAAGAGACTCACATTCTCCGAGCTGGCCAATGCCTTTATCTGCCCCAGCTCAATCTCATCTATGTGCTGGATTACTTCACTACAAATAACCGAGGTCTCTTCCGGTTGGGGCAACTGCTCTATCTCATCTTTTTGGGATTGCAACTTTTGCTGCCAAAGATTTCGCGCCTTATCCCCCCTCGGCGATCTCAGATAGGTATTTTCATAATTCACATAATCAGCAAAGTCTGCAGTTTCCACCCTAGGTTGATAATCCTTACCCTTCACACTATCCAAATAGTGAGTCAAGGATTCAGACCAGAGGAGTGACAAGCTAATCCCATCGGCAATGATGTGGTGACACTTGGTCAAGAAAATGTATTCATCTTCTCCACTGCGAAGAACACTGAGTCCCAACAATTGGTCCTGCGTCAAATCCATTGGCGAGCTACCAAATTGACGCAAAAAGCTCTCGAAGTGAGCATCACTTAAGTGGCGGATGTCGATATAGTCCAGTTCAATATCTACAAAGGAGCGAACAGCCGGTTCCCCGCTATAACGACAGCGAAAAATCGGATAGGTGTTTACCACCTCTGAAATAGACTTCTTAAACAGTTCAACATCGAATTCTCCTTTGAAAACCATGGCGCGGGTAATCAGGTCGACCAGATCCTTGCGGTGATGCAAATCATAAATACGCTGCTCAGTGATCGATAGGGGGACCTGAGTCGATAAACTCCAACCGGCCATTCTGGTCTCCAAAAATCATTTGCCCGACACAAGATCACTAATGAGTCTGATAAAACTGCACAAGATCATCGGGAACGTTACTTTTAGAATATACAAAACAGTGAAATGACAACGGCGGCATGCTGAAGCCGCAGACAAGATTTTCTTGATTTAAGTCACCGGCACGATGCATGATCTCTACAAACTATAAGGGGCAGGAGTTCCATCCAGGTGATCAATAACCTGAATAAACGCGTATTGATTCTCGGCGGCTACGGCAATTTCGGTGCACGTATTGCACAAATGCTGAGTTCTGAGACCAATATCCAGCTAATTATTGCCGGCCATAACAAGACACGGGCAGACCGCTGCGCCCAATCACTCGGTGGCCTCGCCGAGGGGTTACGATTGGAGAGGGACTCCATCAACTTGACTGCGCAACTGAAAGCCTTGCACCTGGATTTATTAATCCACTGCGCTGGCCCCTACCAGAGAGAAACCGATTACCGGGTGGCCAAAGCCTGCATTGAAGCCCGCACACCCTACATCGATATTTCAGATGCGCGCCGCTTTGTATGTGATTTTCACCGTCTCTCCCCGGCTGCCGAGGCCGCCGGTATCGCCATGGTATCCGGTGCCAGCAGCCTGCCCGGCCTCAGCTCAGCAGCCATAGCTGAGATCCAGAAAGAGCTGCCGGTCATTCGCTCCGTGCAGGCGGCAATTGCTCCGGCACACAAGGTAGAGCGCGGCCTCGCCACCGTGCGCTCTGGCTTTGAAGCGCTGGGGGAGAGCTTCCCCCAATTGCGGGATGGGCGCTGGAGAGAATCATTTGCCGGCAATCACCTGCGCTCGGTAACTCTTGCCCATCCAGTGGGAAAACGCTGGCTGTGCGATTTTGAAGTACCCGACCTGGAGTTGTGCCCAAGATACCTGCCAGATTTAAACACAGCACTATTTTCCACGGGGACAGAGCCCCTGATTCTCCAGGCCGGCCTGTCTTTGTGCGCCCAACTCTCGCGCCTAAATTTGCCCGCTACAAGCTCCCGCATCGCACAGATTGCCCATAAATTGAGTGCCCGCTGGCCTGGTGGCAGCTCTCACGGCGGCATGATTGTCCGCGCACTGGGTGAAGATGCTGACGGTAGGACAGCTGGTAGGCAGTGGCAAATACTTGGAATGGATGGCGATGGCGTCTGGATTCCTGCAGCACCCGCAGTGGCTTTAGCGAGAAAATTCCTTCGCGGTGAGATTTCAGACAGTGGCGCGCGCGCATGCTGGCAACTATTGAAGCTGGATGAAATTCTGGATGAACTGAAGGATTACTCCATCGTCACTGCCATCGAGTTTTTACCTGCAGAGCAAAATTCACTGCCTGCGTTGGCGGCGAGCTAGGGGAAAAAGCCCTTTAGTTGACCTTATCAAGGCAGAACCCTTACAAATGATCTAGGTTCAGTATCGGAACTTTATGTAACGATGCTGAACCTGATTTTATGAGTAGCTCCAACCCCTGGTGCGCCTATTCCGGCCGGAATGGTATAAAGCGCGCAATTATCCCCATTACCGCTCTTATCCTGACCCCATTCTTCTTGGTGCTCACGTTTACAGATAGCGCCTGGTGGCTGGTGGCTCTACTGATTAGCGTTTCACTGGTACTACTGGGAATCTACGATATGCTCCAACCCCACTGGAGCATTACGCGAAACTTCCCGGTTGCCGGCCGCATTCGCTGGATATTCCTGAATCTGCGTCCCTATTTCCGCGCCTATATGGTCGAGGGTGATGAGGAGGGGCGCCCTTACAGCATTGAAGCCCGACGACTGGTGTATGCCCGCTCTGAAGGTTTTTCCGATATGCATCCGTTCGGCACTGAAAAGGATGTGCAGAGTGAGGAATATACCTGGCTCACTCACTCGGTGAAGCCCGAAAAAAATGCAGACACTTCCTGTCGTACTGAAGTAGGCACGGGCCGCTGCAAGCAGCCCTACTCCGCCGCCCTGTTAAATATCTCCGCCATGAGCTTTGGCGCTCTCTCCGCCGCTGCAGTAGAGGCCTTGAATAAGGGAGCCTCAATTGGCGGCTTCTATCACGATACCGGTGAGGGAGGTATCAGCCCCTATCACCGCAAGCATGGCGGCGACCTAGTGTGGGAATTGGGTACCGGTTATTTCGGTGCGCGCAACGATGACGGCAGCTTTAACCCGGATCTATTTCGCGAGGCCTGCAACGATCAGGTCAAAATGACGGAAATTAAATTGAGCCAAGGCGCCAAACCCGGGCACGGTGGGGTTTTACCCGGCGCCAAAGTTACCCAGGAGATCGCTTCCACCCGCAAGGTTACACCCGGGCAGAACTGCGTCTCCCCTCGCGCGCACTCCATGTTCTCCACCCCCATTGAAATGCTTGAATTCGCCGAGCAGATGCGCGAACTCTCCGGCGGCAAACCGGTAGGCATAAAACTTTGTGTAGGGCACATCTACGAAGTGATGGCCATTATGAAGGCCATGCACGAGACCGGGAAACTGGTGGACTTTATTGTTGTGGACGGCGCCGAAGGAGGCACCGGCGCAGCGCCGCTGGAGCTGTCCAACCACGTGGGCATGCCGCTACTGGAAGGGTTGATTATCGTGCGCAATGCCCTGGTGGGGGCGGGCCTGAAAGACAAAGTGAAGTTGGCTGCCAGCGGCAAGGTTTATTCCGCGTCCGGCCTGGCACAGTGCCTGGCCATTGGCGCTGACTGGTGCAATGCGGCGCGGGCATTTATGTTTTCCGTGGGCTGTATCCAGTCCCAGCGCTGCCATACGGATACCTGCCCAACTGGTGTTACCACCCAGGATCCTCGGCGCCAGCGCGGGCTGGTGGTGGATGTGCAGAGTAAAAGGGCGGCTGCTTTCCAGGCAAAAACTCTCGAAGCACTGGGGGATATAGTGGCCGGCGCAGGGCTTACCGATCCCCGGGACCTGAAACCCTATCACCTGGTTCACCGAATTAATGGCGCAGAATCCAGGCCGATAGATCGTATCTGGCATTTTCTCGACACCAACTCCCTAATCGACGCACCGGAAGATACGCCCTACTGGCACTGGTGGCTGGCCGCACAGGCAGACAGTTTTCAGCCTGCGATCAAGCTCGAAGAAGGCAAGTACGCGTCAATCCGCCGCGCTATTAACCGCTAGCCCCACCCAATCTGTGGAGACTGCTATGCAGACCGTTTCAGAAATTATTGTCGATACACTGGTCAAGGCCGGCGCCAAGCGGTGTTACGGCATTGTCGGCGATACCATCAATCACTTCACATCAGCGGTGCGCACTTCCGATTTGGAGTGGATACATGTGCGCCATGAGGAAGTGGGCGCTTTCGCCGCTGGGGGTGAGTCTTACCTTACCGGTGAGTTGAGCGTCTGCGCCGGAACTGCCGGACCCGGCAGCCTGCACTTTATCAACGGCATTTTTGAAAGCCATCGCAATGGCGCCCCGGTGGTACTGATTGCCTCTCGAATCGACCGTGCGGAACAGGGATTCGGCTATCCACAGGAAGTGGACCAGCAAAAGCTCTACGAACAGTGTTCAGTCTTCTGTGAAACCATGACTCACCCGGAACAAGCCCGTCGAATGATTGTGCAGGCTGCTCAAACTGCGCTTACTCGCGGTGGAGTCGCGGTGGTGCAAATTAGCGGCGACTTGTTCAAGGAGAAAAGCAAAGACAGTCTGCCCTGGTCGGTACATCGCCCTGAATGGCTAGCGCGTCCGTCTGACTCTGAGCTCGACGCCCTGGCAAAGAAAATCAACGCCGCAAAAAATATCACTATTTACGGCGGTATCGGCTGCCGTCACGCTCACGATGAAGTAGTAAAATTGGGACAACACCTAGCCGCTCCTATTGCCCACACCACCAAGTCGAAAGAGTTTCTCGAATACGACAACCCCTGCCATGTGGGCATGACCGGGATTCTCGGCAATCCCGCAGGCTACCGGGCCATGGAGACTTGTGACCTGTTACTGTGCCTGGGTACCGATTTTGCCTACACCCAGTTCTACCCGGAAAAAGCCACCATTATTCAAATTGATGCGGAAGCGCCGCACCTGGGGCGGCGCGCTCCTGTGGATATGGGCCTGGTAGGGCATGTGGGTCCAACCATTGAAGCCCTCTTGCCCCGATTAAAGGCCCGCACCGACAGTACCTTCCTCGATGACCTGCTCGAACGATACAAAAAAGATCGGGAAGAGATGAAAAGCCGCGGCAAAGAGAAAGACCCCAGCCTGATTCACCCTCAATTTGTCGCCCAGACGCTCAACAAGCTGGCCGATGAGGATGCCGTATTCACCGCTGATGGCGGCGCCTGTATGGTTTGGATGCTCCGCGACCTCACTGCCAACGGCAAACGCTCATTTCTCACCAGCCTTTCCCATGGCACCATGGCCAACGCCTACCCCCAAGCCCTGGGCATGGCCAAAGCCTATCCCGGGCGCCAGGTCATCGCTATGTGCGGCGACGGTGGTATGACCATGTTAATGGGAGACCTGTTGACACTGGTGCAAGAAAAAATCCCATTAAAAGTCCTGGTATTTAACAACAATTCCCTCGGCTTCGTAGAGATGGAGCAGCGTATTGAGGGGCTACTCGACAGCTATACCGACTTACACAACCCGGACTTCGGCCGCGTTGCCGAAGCTTGTGGCATCAGCGGTGCCAGTATCGAGAGTGCGGATCAGCTTGAGGACAGCATGAAGCGCTGGCTCGCCACTGACGGGCCGGCACTACTCAGCGTACCGACGAACCGCGTGGAGCTGGTGATGCCGCCGGAAGTTACGGCGCAGCAAGTCACCTCCACCGCACTGTTCGGACTTAAGGCAATACTCAACGGCCGCGCAGATGAGGTGGTAGATCTTTTGCGAGACAATTTCCTGCGCTGAGACTTTTTAGCAGGCCACAACAAAAGGTTTGTGCGGCACTCATGCATCATTTCGGACAGCAACGCCATAACAGCATGCTGGCCCTGATCGCCAGCAGTGAAGTCGACGACAACAGCGCTCCCGGCCGCGCCGCCATGAGGCTACAAGCAGAGTTATCAGAGCGAAAAATTGACGTAATAACAACCACCAGCGGTAGTGATGCCTGCGCCATACTGAGTACTAACACCGCGATCCAATGCCTGCTGATTAATTGGACCCTGCCCGGTGAATCGGAATGCCCCGCCCTGGTTGTATTGGAAGAACTTCGCGCCCACAATCCCCAAATGCCGGTATTCCTTCTGGCAGATCAGCAGACTGTCAGCACCATGCCGCGACGGGCCCTGGAATTAGCCAACGATTTTATCTGGATGCTGGAAGATACCCCGACCTTTATCGGCGGTCGCATCCAGAGCGCGATTGAAAGATACCGCCACGCCATTCTTCCCCCCATGTTTCGCGCCCTGACCCACTTTGCCCGGGTCCATGAATATTCTTGGCACACACCCGGCCACACTGGGGGAACAGCTTTTCTCAAATCCCCTGCGGGTCGCGCTTTTTACGATTTCTTTGGGGAAAATATGTTGCGCTCGGACCTGTCTGTTTCTGTAACAGAGTTGGGATCGCTTTTGGATCACTCGGGCCCCATTGCCAAGGGAGAGCAATATGCAGCAAAAGTATTTGGTGCGGATCGCACTTACTATGTAACCAATGGCTCTTCGACATCGAATAGGGTGATATTGATGGCATCGGTTACCCGGGGGCAACTGGCTCTGTGCGATCGAAACTGCCATAAATCCGTTGAACACGCTATCACCATGTCAGGTGCAGTTCCAACCTACCTGATTCCCCTACGCAACAACTACGGCCTCATAGGCCCAGTCCCTCCCCAACAGTTGACGGCCAGCTCTGTTGCCAATGCTATTCGGCAAAACCCTTTGTCCAAGCACGCCAAAAATTCCCGTGCCGTTCACGCAGTCATTACTAATTCCACCTACGACGGTCTCTGTTACAACGTGCGCAGAGTGGAAGAACTTCTCGGCGAGTCCGTTGATCGCCTGCACTTTGACGAAGCCTGGTACTCATACGCTCGATTTAATCCTATCTATCGAGATCGCTTCGCAATGTACGATTTGGGAGAAGCCGACGCGAAAAATGGCCCGAGCAAATTTTCCACTCAGTCAACGCATAAATTACTTGCTGCATTGTCCCAGGCATCGATGATTCACATTCGCGATGGGCGTAAACCCATTGAGCATGGGCGCTTTAATGAAGCCTTTATGATGCATGCCTCAACCTCCCCACTTTATTCCATCATGGCCTCCAATGATGTGAGCGCAGCAATGATGGATGGACCGGGTGGAAAAGCATTAACAGAGGAGTCAATTGCTGAGGCCGTAGCGTTCCGACAAGTATTGGCCCGTTTGCAACAGGAGTATCGCGATAAAGAAGAGTGGTTCTTTGGAGGTTGGCAGCCTGAGCATGTCACCGATCCCAATAACGGGCACAACTACGCCTTTCACAGCGCCCCAGCAGAACTCCTGTGTCATGAGCCCAGCTGCTGGTTATTAGACCCCGGCGAGTCATGGCATGGATTTGGTGATATTGAGCCAGATTACTGCATGTTGGACCCGATTAAAGTATCGATTACCACCCCGGGGATAAACCCTAATGGCAAACTGTCTGCATCTGGAATACCTGCCAACATCGTCAGTAAATACCTGGACAACCTCGGCATTATCGTGGAGAAAACTACCGATTTTACGATTTTGTTCCTGTTTTCTATCGGTATTACCAAGGGTAAGTGGGGCACTCTCATAAATGCTTTACTGGCCTTTAAGCGCGACTTCGATGCCAACCGGCCCTTAAGTGAATGCCTGCCAAACCTTATAAAAAGGTCCCCAGCCTATCACAATATCGGGCTGCGCGACCTTGCAGACAATATGTTTGCTTCCATGAAAAAATTGCAAACCACAGTGCAAATGTCTGCAGGATTTTCAGCCTTACCTAGAGCTGACTGCAGTCCGGTACAAGCTTATGAAACCCTGGTTCGCGGCGATGTGGAAATGCTTCCGCTAAGCAAGTTACCGGGACGTACCGCAGCCACAGGCGTTGTACCCTACCCTCCAGGTATTCCTCTGTTAATGCCCGGCGAAAATTTTGGCGATGAAGATAGTCCGGCATTGATTTACTTGAGAACTCTGGAAGCCTTCGACCAGCAATTTCCAGGCTTTACCCACGATAACCACGGAGTAGAGGTGAGGGACGGCCACTATCATATTTACGCCCTGCGGGGAGACTCGCCATAGGCTCGCCTATCAAAGAGGAGCATAAAATAGGCCTGGTCCCCGCAACCCTGATGGTTGCAGGCAATATGATGGGCTCCGGGGTTTTTATGCTCCCCGCCAATCTCGCCGCAGTCGGCAGTATTTCCCTGATCGGTTGGTTGATAACCATTGTCGGCGCTATCTCCCTGGCCCTGGTATTTGCCAAGCTCGCCGCTATCTATCCCGCAGCCGGCGGCCCTTACGCCTATGCCCGCCGCGCTTTTGGCGATTACATTGGCTACCAAACCAATCTGGTTTACTGGCTGGCCAATGTAATCGGTAATGTTGCGCTGATTACTGCAGGCCTGGGCTATCTGACCCATTTTTTTCCACCGTTAAAAGACCCACTGACTTTTGCCATGGCCCAGGTTGCTATGGTCTGGCTGCTGACTTACGCCAATGTACTGGGCCCGCGCACCGTTGGTCGCATCCAATCCCTCACCACCGGCCTGGTTTTGCTTCCAATCCTCGGCACCGCTATTTTTGGCTGGTTCTGGTTCGACCAGCAAAACTTTACCAGCAGCTGGAATGTTTCAGGCAAGAGCGACCCCAGTGCCATTATGGCCAGCCTGACCTTCACGCTCTGGGCTTTTATTGGAGTGGAAACAGCTTCTGTATCCGCCGCAGTGGTAAAAGACCCTACCAAGAACGTCCCAATTGCAACGGTTGGGGGAGTTATCCTGGCTTCTATTGCCTATGTACTCAGCTCATCGGTCATTATGGGGATGCTGCCGAACCAGGAATTAATCAGCTCCTCCGCTCCCTTTGCCGATGCTGCTCGCCTGGCACTGGGAAATACTGCGGCCAATATCGTAGCCCTGTGCGCCGCTATTGGCTGTATCGGTTCATTGGGCGGCTGGATACTGTTGGTGGGGCAGTCTGCCAAGGCGGCGGCAGATGATGGCCTGTTTGCGGCGCTATTTGCCCGCACCAATAACAAAGGCGTGCCTACCGGCGGATTAACCCTGGTGGCCGTGCTGATGTCTGTATTGATACTTACCACTATATCGCCAACGGCCAGCCAGCAGTTTGGCAAAATTGCCTCTGTCGCTGTGATTATGACGCTGATGCCCTATATCTATTCAGCTGTAGCTTTGCGGGTTTTGGCCTACGGCAAAATGCCGCCTCAGCAGTACGGACTGTTTACTGTGATTTTGCTGATTGCAGCGGTGTACTGCCTTGTGGCCCTGGTAGGATCTGATGGGCAACAAACCCGCTGGTCCCTGACCTTTGTGATTGCGACAGTCATATTTTATGCGCTAATTTTAAATCGCCGTCGCAGCGTTGAAGAAAAGCACTTTCTACCCGGTGGGCCAGAACCAGCCTGGGTTCACTACTTCACTCTCTTTGCCACAATTGCTGCCCTGTGCCTGTTCTTCTGGTTTTCCGTGGGGCAATACCCGGACCTGGAATTGCGCTTGCGCGCACCCAACCCCTCAGGTCATCATCTTGAGAGGCACATTGAACCCTAGACTCAGCGGGTTAGCGCCCTCTCGATGGTTTCCGCGGTAATTTCAGTAATCCCTTGGGAGTTGGATTCACGGTTACCCGCCACATTGAGCGTCTGCGGACGATTCTTGAGGATAAAGTCACGCACCAATTGTACTCGATCGGCATCAGTCGGATTGACTACCAAGTGTGGTTTCCCCGATGCCTGGCAGAACTCAATAGTAAACAGGGTGCCATCACTACTGGGATTGGTTGTGAAGATAACAGTGGCATCAGAGTTGCGGATATTCTCTCGAGTACGCTCTTCCAGATCCGGGGACGTGTTTTCAATCAGCCCAAGCCCTTTCAGAAAACCCGGCCGATCACCGATCTCAGTCCAGTAACCCTGCGGTGCTGTGCCACCGGTGGCAATTCCCAGGCGCTGCCCCGCCAGCAGGCCACCGGTATCCGCCCCCGTCTGACCACCACTGATAATTTTCTCCGGTCGGAAGATCACTTTTCTCCCCCATATCGTTTATCGTCCTACTAGCTCGAGCTAGCAGATATCAAGGCAGCGATAATTGGCATTGAAATTAACGACCGCAGCCACTAATTTATCTCCAACTTTAGTCTGGCCGGCAGCGCTGTGAATTACTATCTGATACTGAAAACACTGCATATCCTCTGCGCCATAATCGTACTCGGCACAGGGACCGGCATCGCTTGGTACACCCTGAGGGGCTGGCTGTCCGGAAATGCCCAAGTTATGCAGTGGGTCAGCCGGGAGACGGTACGGGCAGACTGGATATTTACCGGATCGGCGGTAATTGGTCTATTCGGTAGCGCGGTGGGAATGCTGCTGATTAATCCAAGCTGGATGCTGCAAGCCTGGCTGCAATTAGCCGCCGGTCTCAGCGCAACCGTGTTCTTGTTGTGGCTGCCGGTTGTTTACCTTCAGTACCAGCTGCGTAAACATGCCAAAGAAGACGGTAATATAGACAAAATGCGCAAGCTAATGATGGCTTGGTCCCTGCTCGGGGCTATCGCATTTCCCATAACCGTTGTCATTGTCTATCTGATGGTGTCTAAGCCGGCACTATAAGGACTCATGCCTGGCCATTACCTCTTCGCCCCCCTGAGGGTCTTATAGCTCGCTCGATGGCCAATATCTTTCCATTGCCGCTTGAAGTCATCCAGGACGACCCCAGACACGATTTCTGCATTACCTTCCGCGCTTTTATCCAAACGGTGTATCGCTTCTTTCTTACATAGTGGAACAATAATCGCCGAGCGTTCATGTCGGTCCATTCTCAACAGACGGCTGCGAATATGCTCTGCCTCACCACCGGTACAACTTGCATCTGTAATCACAAATACATTGGTATCACTGTCCAGGTCCGAGGCTATGGTGCCAAAACCTAGATCAAACTGCCGAAATACCACCCCTTTAAACAGCCCCTCCCCAACTTCCGAACCCGTAATAAAGGGCCAGGCATGTGCCAGGGTCCACAAGTAGGACTTACTTAAGACATATTGCAGGTGCTGATTGCGAACAAGCCCCAACTGGAATTGACGCTCAAAGGTTTCATCATTCAACTTGGCTTTACTGCAAATGGCTTTGGGAATGAGTTCCCCTTTGTAGCTGGTGGTCGGGATAACCACGATAAAATCATCAGCATCCCGCTTTTTCTCCAACGCCTTAAGAATGGTCGCCTGTAGATGTAAGACAAATTCCTCGGTGGTAATTACATCGTGTGGCAGCGCTGCGTTGTCCATTGCCAGGTTCATATAAAGTGTTTCCGCTCTATATGCCTGAATAATCGGCTCCAGCTCTTCTCGACTAAACAACAACTTTTCATCGAGAATCGCCTGCTCATTTATTTTCTTTGCGTAGCAATCTATCAGCAGTTGGTCTGCGGCATAGATACCGAAATTTCCCGAACTGACACAGCGGAAGTATTCCTCATCTTGCATCGACAAAAATCGCTCAACCACAGCCCGGCTTATGTCCCGGCCAAACAACTCATAAAGCGCGTCCTCTTGCCGAGGTAAAAAATATTCTTCCGGGTCAATCAACCGCTGAGATCGTTTAAGAACCACTTAATCACACCTAATTCTTGATCCACTGCCATTAACCCGTATTAAAAAATACGAATTATGTTAAACACAACAATTTACAGAGTTCTGCACACTTCATCGAAATCCAATCGAGGGTTGCGCGGATATAATTTGTCGGTTTCACCATAGCCAAGATTGCACAAGAAATTGGACTTAATATGACAATCGGGGAAGTGCTCCGGCAGAAAAGCCGGTGCTGAGCATTTGTCACTGAAGAATTCCTCATCAACCAATGCGTTATCAAACCCCGACATTGGGCCGCAATCGAGCCCCAGGGCCCTCGCCGCTAAAATAAAGTAGCCTCCTTGCAAGGGACCATTGCGAAATGCTGTAACCTCGGCGTATTCGGGGCTATCGGCAAACCATTCCCGCGCAGGGGTCTGGGGGTAGAGCCTCGGAAGGTGTTCATAAAAGTGCATATCGTAAGCAACAATGGCAGTCACCGGAGCCCGCATAGTTTTTTCAATGTTTCCTTCATTAAGCGCTGGCTTGAGCCGCTCCTTAGCCTCCTTACTTACAACAAACACCAATCGCATCGGGCAACAATTAGCACTGGTGGGTCCGAATTTGACCAAGTCGTAAAGCTGTTCCAAAACCTCTTTTGAAACCGGCTTATCTTGCCAATGACTATGGGTTCGGGCCTTGTTGAATAGCTGGTCGAGCACCTCAGAGGAAACAGGTTGCATAAGAGCTACCCCAAAATATCTTCGCTGGTAACAGTTTAGTTTGCGCCAGACATTTCAAAGGAGCAGCAGAATCATAAGAAGATGGCAGGCCATCACTAGGTAGGTCACGATGCTGCGGGTACGGAAATACTGATCCCGCCCGGGCAGATTGGGATTCAACCGGGCCTCGGCCCAGACCACAAAACCGAAAGCAACTAGTAATACCGGTAGCGCCCAAGTGGTGCGAAACATCAGCAGCGCCACCCACCCCACCAACGTCACCAGGTTACTCAGTAGCGCTAAAATCATCCTGTGCGGATGCCCCACTTGATTGAGTGCAGCGCCCCACCAAACACCGCAGAGAAAACTCAGAATCACGGCGCTATAGGCGGTGAACAGCAGGCGCGGAGTCACTCCCCAAAGAGAAAACCCTAACCACTGCATAATGATTCCTGCGACAAATGGAATCAAACCAAGGTAAGCCAGCCAGTCAAACAGCCGCGTATCTACTGGTGGGTAGTGATGGATGTCAGTGTCCATGTCGTCTAAGCTTCCAAGTCAAAGACAGTTTCGTCTCAAACAACAAGCTTAGCGGCAGGAGCAAGCAGCAATGGATGCCGAACAGAAGATTGACGTCAAACAGGCGCTGCGGGTGTTTGATAGGGCGACAAAGGAGGGGCTCAAGGAAGGTAACGAATGGCATTACCAGGGACTGGCAGTCAGCACTGACTTTGACGGCTATACGGTTTTTATCAACTCCCCCAAAGTGAAACTCACCATATTTTTTCACAATAAATTTTCTGTGGATTCCACCAGCAGTAAAGAGCTTGAAGAGTTTATTCGGCTATTGAAAAAGCTTGATTCAGGATAAGAGAAAAGAGCCTAGGAACTTCAAGCAGAAGTAAATGTTAAACACCAAAAGGAGACACGTTGAGAGCAACTTTTCGATATTCACTAAAAGAGCACCGTAAGCACAAATGGAGACACTATCCGCCACCAAGCTTAAAAAGCTCAGAAACAGAACGCATCGGTATTAAAATTACAGTCTAATACTACCGCAGCTATCTTCCAGATAAATAGATCACCTTATGGACTTATGCGGCTGGCACAGAGTTTTGAAGCCCAGCGAAACGTTGACCCATCATT
Source organism: Microbulbifer maximicatervae (SeqCode) (assembly GCF_052466985.1). Lineage (NCBI taxonomy): Bacteria > Pseudomonadati > Pseudomonadota > Gammaproteobacteria > Cellvibrionales > Microbulbiferaceae > Microbulbifer > Microbulbifer maximicatervae (SeqCode). The sequence continues at coordinate 481,412 of NZ_CP174298.1, read as the reverse complement.
TCACCCAAAGTCCGCTGGGCTAAATATTAAGCCTTTCCTAGTAGAATTTTAATTATTGCCCCAAGAATATAACCAACACTATCCGTCACTGCGCCAGATACACCACTTTCAGCCACTAACATGTTTTCTGAAAAGGTTTTCCCTTCTTCAGATATCTGAGTGTGAACCACATCCTCATGTATTGAGCCAGCAAAACATACGCTGATAGTTAAGACCATAAAAAACAATTTATATATAACTTTCATTAACATTCCTCCTAATTGATCAAGTTTTCCATCTTCCTATCTTCCCACCCTCCAAAAACCTCCCTATTTTTGGAATACCCACATTAATGGATATTTGAAAAGCCTTCAAACCTATTTGATTAAACTTAAAATCTCACATGAAACCTTATTAGCTTCCAAGAACGAAATAACACCAGCGAAATCAGCCTGGGCATAACTCCCTGATGGGACAAAGTAGCCAGCAAGATTGAACTTGCGGTTGCCAATATCTTCCGGATCATATTCACCCCCCCCTGAAACCTAAAAGGCATCAACACCTCCAAAAGGTTCAGTGTTATCACAGGGATACGCGCCTAGTACTTTTCTGCCACGTCTAAAAGCAGAGGATCACCACCTGCCAACATGGAGAATTGTGTTTAAAAAATCCAATAATTGGTTATCCATAACCAGATACTTCATCAGACACCAACCCCAAATAACAGCATATCCCCAATCTCCCTTTAATATAGCTTTTCCATTACTTACTTTTTTTGAGGGGAGGAGGGGAGAAATACCGGGCTATCTGGTACAAACTCACCATGACAGCCATCCTGGCTGATCACTATGCACCCCTCAATCTTCAGTAATCCAAGGTCGCTGGATGCGGCCCCTGTAGGAACACAAACAGGTATACCGTCCTAGGCTTTCCTGTTTGAGTGTATTTTCCAGGTAGCTTAAAAACTTCCAGAAACAGCCCATTGCCTAGTATCTTTCTTATATGTCGCTAAGCAGTTTCATTAGCCCTTAATCCACTACAAAAGCACCTAACGAGCCACTTTCTCCTTTTTTGAATCACTCTGATGAAAATGACCATAAGCCATTGATATTGATCAAAAACTTTCTACAAATCTACACCTAGTCATTAATTGTTCGCTAAGAACCACAAATACGATACATCTTGGATTTACATTTAAGGCCGCCGACGCACCTCCAAAGCTAGCAAAACTAGTGTCTAATGGGAATGTTTTTACGTGGCTACTTTCGGCGTGAGCTATGTTAAGTCGTCGGCTCGATCAAGCCTGCGGACACAGTATACTGTTACCTAGGAAGAACTGAGATATTGCCACATTCACCTTGCTTCCCCAACCAGATAAACTTGGTGCAACTCTATCGGCCACAATGCCTCTCTCAGTAATTAATCAGTAGTCTCCTGGAACACAAAGAAACTTCCGATTTAGTATTCACCTGAATCTGAACGAAATTGGCACATTTGCACAATTTAAAAAAAGAGAGAGGGGAAAACCATCGCCGATCTAACCCAATTGCACTGAGCACTGCTGGCCATTGAAGGTTAGCGGGCTTATCAATTCTCAGCGCCGTCATATCCCGTGATGTATAAGCACCCTGAAAGTCTCAAGCATCCCTATTTTAACAATCTGGATTCAGGCCCTACCCTTCCCTAGCAACTTGCCCCATGCTTAGTTAAATAGAGTTTTCTAGCTGGTTTTCAGTCGAAAATTATAGCCAAAAACCAGCTAGACTTTTTTTGGCACTAGCCCGAACAAGTTCGTGTAGTTTTTTGGAGAACTCAATAATTCACAATCTACTTCTTTTAGAGAGTTCGAAGTAATCGAATCAGTACAAAAGAATTACGGCATCTGCTTAAGTAATACTATACCTTGGGTATAGATGCCGATTACGTACTATTAGAAATACTCATTTCACGTTTCACATACAATATATGCTTTCTGATTACAAAATAACTGATTAAAAATAAAAAGCTGATTAAGAAACGGTACTTAAACTTTCAAAAGATGGTGTTCAAAAAACTCTATTCCCACACAGTAACGCTATGCCAGACCTAAGTCGTCATTTTAACGGAAGGATGGTCAGGAGAAGTCCATTGTGCAGTACATATCTTTTTCAAGATTGTGGCCAACAGGGTATTGCTGAACAGCCCCTAGTGTACGAGTTTGATCTTCTAGCTTGCTTACGATAGTACAGCTTTTACAAATACCCTTTAGCTATTAGTTTATTACTGCTCCCCCGCTTACTCATAGCGTTTGATCAGCCGATATCGACTTGCACTAACGAGATCCCAAAGAGACCTGTGCCGAATTTTAGAGCACAAACGTAGGGTCGGGTAACGGTAACAGAACTACCAAGCAGTCCTACGATAACGCCATAGCCAACGATTAGAGCTACTGCCGGTATGACCCAATTTAGTGGGGTTTGACGGTCAATATTCTGGAGTTACCTCTAAAAGGGGCCCATAGAATCAGGAAGCTTGGAGCCAATAAACGTCAATGCAAAAGCTTCCTGTAAATCTGACCCACCTTAGCAGACCAAGCGAGAATTACTGCCCGGCACTCTCCGGCACACCACTGTGAAAGCGGAACTGTCCATCACTGCCTTCCACTAATTCCTTTTCTTTCTCCAGCAGTGCCTGAACCCTGGGTTGAATATCTTCATCGGAAGCCTTCTGGGCAAGGTGTAGGTAATCGCGGAAGTGACGTGCCTCAGATTTGAGCAGGGAGAGATAAAATTTCTGCAACTCATCATCTAACTGAGGCGCAATCCGTGCAAAGCGCTCGCAGGAGCGCGCCTCGATAATAGCGCCACAAATCAGCGTATCAATCAAACGCCCCGGTTCTGCGCTGCGCACTTCGGCACGAAGACCGGCCGCGTAGCGGGAGGCACTAACGTGGGGATAGGCGATACCGCGTTTCTCCATAATCGCCAGCACCTGCTCAAAGTGGCGTAACTCTTCGCGAGCCAGACGCGACATTTTGTTCAGCAGCTCAAAGTCATTCAGATAGCGAAACATCAGGTTCAAGGCAGTACCCGCCGCTTTTTTCTCGCAGTTGGCATGATCGATCAGCATCATTTCCGGCTCCTTCAATGCCGCCTCCACCCAGGCATCGGGCGTAGGACACAGCAGGAATTCATTGATAGCGGACAGATCTGGGACTTGAGCATTCATAGGGCGAACAAACTTAACCGGAGCAAAATAACTTGGCGCGGGATTATAGCGGCCCCAAGCCACAAACGCCCGCTTTTAAACCACCAGCGGGCACTACTCTCCCGACTGACAAACCGGGGCTGCAATTATCCAGGAAGGTCCCTAGTGATAAATACACTCAACTTGATAACGATTTATTAAGTGCATTAATATAAAAATCACTTTTTATCCGGCATATCTGATGAATGACTACAGAACCCAGGCAAAAGCTATCCCACCGCTATTAGAAAATGTCCATGGTGCCGCCCAAGCCCTGAGAGAATCCCTGGAATTGCTGCAAAATGCCGAGAAACCCTGGCAGCACTATCTACTTCAGCCCCCTTTCGCACAGGATGCCGCACTCAGTCTCAATCAGAGCTTTGAGCGCCCCTATTCACTATCAGGCGCTCTATACTCTCAACTCGACTACCTGGAGCCCATTAGTGCCGGAGGAGATGCCCGCGCTACTTTACAGGTACCGGGTTTATTGGCGGTGCCGACCAAAGCCCTTGAGTTTGCTCAACAACTCAATAACCACAAAGAGATCTTTGCCAAGGCTATCGCCGAACTTCGCAGCGCCCTGGCGGAGCGGCCAGTAGCAGAGCAGGATCGCACTGTGCGGGAAACCCTTGCGGATGCTGGGTACCCCCGCGCACATCTACGCCAATGCTATCGCCTAGTGTTGATGTGCCCGAAGCGGCCGGATGCCATCACCCTTTCATGGATCAAGGCGCGTAAATCTATTCGCAAGGTCACGGTGAAATGGTGTGAAAAGAAGTTGGTGCAGCTCGACCCTCAAGGGTCCGATCCCGGTATCCAATATCAGCGCCAGCTACTCGCCGGGCTACACAAAAGCCAGCAGGAGGATTTACGCCAGGTGCAGGTACAGAGTCGCCCTAATCTCCAGGTAGCGGAAATCTTCTATGGGCACGAGCTAGGTGAGGAAGAGGAATATCATCAGGTCGGCTATTCCTCCATGCCGATTCTGGTAGAGGCCAATGAGGCTGGGCAGCTGCCTGAATTCACCCGAGTCGACCACCAGCCGAGCTTGAGCCGGCGGCGCCAACGACGGGATCTGGCAATCGCCAGCGAACCCTTTATACCGGCGCTCAGAGTATTTTTGCGCCAGCAGCGCTAAATCCAAGCCCCCCAAATGGAGCTGCCATCAATTTTTGAACCGTCCTAGGTAATACCAGGCGCCACATAGCGCTGGTAATAGGCGACAGACAGTGCGTAAAAATCCTCATCAATAAGGCGGCGAATTTCCACCAGTGGGACGCCGCGCGCCTGTGCGGTGAGTTGCAACCCAAAAGCCTTGAGGTCTGATATCTGGCTGGCCCCTGCCCTCAACAGTTCGAACACCCAACAGTAGGGATTTTGACTTTCATCAAAACGGACCCGCTGGTGATGAAGCTGCTCCAATAGCAGCTCGCGATCCACGATCTCCAACTGGCTGCGCACTGCGTTCACCAAATACCCTTCTCGGCGCTCGGCAATTACCCGGCGCTGCTCTTCACTATAGGCATTCCAATCAATAACCTCATGTGCAAAGCGCTTGCAGCCACGGCAAACATCATCGCCAATTCCCGTGGAGCAAACACCGATACAGGGCGTGCGAACCTTCTTATACATTAACTATCCGACCAACCTATTTATGCCGCCCGCGCGGCCTTCAAATTGCGCGTAGCCTATTTTGTTTCCGCCGCCAAGAAAAGGGGGGAAGTACCAGCTGCCAAACCACTAAAATTCACCTAGCAAATAGTCATAATTCACTTAAATTATTGATTTTTCGATAAACTTAACAGCAGTAGGGCTTTCCTGTAGTATTCGCCCCCCGCCATCAGCGGCCTCGAAAAAAAAATCCCGGCTGACAGTTAATAGACCGGGAATTCCACCCGCTGTAGGTGCCACCCCACACACCAAGAGGGACTTATCAGTGCTTGAAGCCTATCGCAAACACGTCGCCGAGCGCGCCGAACAAGGCATTCCGCCAAAGCCATTGGACGCCGAGCAAGTCGCCGGCCTGGTTGAATTGCTGAAAAACCCGCCTAAAGGCGAAGAACAGGAACTGGTTGACCTGCTCACCCAACGCGTTCCGCCGGGCGTTGACGAAGCCGCTTATGTTAAAGCAGGTTTCCTGTCCGCCATTATCAAAGGTGAAGCAGAATCCCCGCTGATCGATCGCAAACACGCTGTAGAACTGCTGGGCCAAATGCTGGGCGGTTACAACATCTCCACCCTGGTCGAGCTGCTGGACGACAAAGATCTGGCCGAACTGGCTGCCGAGCAGCTGAAAGGCACTCTGCTGATGTTTGACGCCTTCCACGATGTGGAAGAGAAAGCCAAAGCCGGCAACGAATTCGCCAAAGCGGTAATGCAATCCTGGGCAGACGCCGAGTGGTTCACCAAGCGCAACAAAGTACCCGAGAGCATCAAAGTTGCCGTATTCAAGGTAACTGGCGAAACCAACACCGACGACCTGTCTCCGGCACCGGATGCCTGGTCTCGCCCGGACATTCCCCTGCACGCGCTGGCCATGTATAAAATGAAGCGCGACGGCCTGGAGCCAGAAGAAGCAGGTGTTACCGGTCCGCTGAAGCAGATCGAAGAAGTTAAAGCCAAGGGCCTGCCCGTTGCTTTCGTTGGCGACGTAGTAGGTACCGGTTCCTCCCGTAAGTCCGCCACCAACTCCGTGCTGTGGTACTTCGGTGAAGAAATGCCTGGCGTGCCCAACAAGAAAGGTGGCGGTATTTGTATCGGCGGTAAAGTTGCCCCGATCTTCTACAACACCATGGAAGATGCCGGCGCACTGGTATTCGAAGCCCCCGTTGACGAACTGGGCATGGGCGACGTTATCGAGATCCGCCCTTACGACGGCAAGATCCTGGCTGAAGACGGCAAAGTCCTGTCTGAATTCCAACTGAAGTCCGACGTACTGCTGGACGAAGTTCAGGCTGGCGGTCGTATCAACCTGATCATCGGTCGCGGCCTGACCGGCAAAGCCCGTGAAGCCCTGGGCCTGGCGCCTTCCGAGCTGTTCCGCAAGCCTGAGCAACCTGCCGATACCGGCAAAGGTTACACTTTGGCGCAGAAGATGGTTGGTAAAGCTTGTGGCGTTGAAGGTATCCGTCCGGGCACCTACTGCGAGCCGAAAATGACCACTGTGGGCTCCCAGGACACCACTGGCCCCATGACCCGTGACGAACTGAAAGACCTGGCCTGCCTCGGCTTCTCCGCCGACCTAGTCATGCAGTCTTTCTGTCACACTGCGGCCTATCCCAAGCCCGTTGATATCAGCACCCAGCACACCCTGCCGGACTTCATCATGAACCGTGGCGGTGTTTCCCTGCGCCCGGCTGACGGCATCATCCACAGCTGGCTGAACCGCATGCTGCTGCCGGACACCGTAGGTACCGGTGGTGACTCCCACACCCGCTTTCCTATGGGTATCTCCTTCCCGGCAGGTTCCGGTCTGGTAGCTTTCGCCGCCGCTACCGGTGTTATGCCGCTGGATATGCCTGAGTCCGTACTGGTGCGCTTCAAGGGCAAAATGCAACCCGGCATTACCCTGCGCGACCTGGTGCACTCCATTCCTCTCTACGCCATCAAGCAAGGCCTGCTGACCGTTGAGAAGAAAGGCAAGAAGAACATCTTCTCCGGCCGCATCCTCGAGATCGAAGGCCTGGAAGACCTGACTGTAGAGCAGGCATTCGAGCTGTCCGACGCCTCCGCCGAGCGCTCCGCTGCTGGCTGTACCATCAAGCTGTCCGAAGACACCATGTCTGAGTACCTGCGCTCCAACGTAACCCTGTTGCGCTGGATGATCGCTGAAGGTTACGGCTCCAAGCGTACCCTGGAGCGCCGCGCGCGCGCCATGGAAGAGTGGCTGGCCAACCCGAAACTGATGGAAGCGGACGCGGACGCCGAGTACCTGGAAGTGATCGAGATCGATCTGGCCGAGATCAAAGAGCCGATCGTATGTGCTCCGAACGACCCGGACGACGCTCGCCTGCTGTCCGACGTTGCTGGCGACAAGGTAGACGAAGTCTTTATCGGCTCCTGTATGACCAACATCGGTCACTTCCGCGCTGCCGGTAAACTGCTGCAAGAACACAAAGGTGGCATCTCCACTCGCATGTGGATCTCCCCGCCCACCAAGATGGACGAGCACCAGTTGATGGAAGAGGGTTACTACAACATCTACGGTTCTGCCGGTGCCCGCACCGAGATGCCCGGATGTTCCCTGTGTATGGGTAACCAGGCACGTGTGGCACCGAACGCCACCGTACTGTCCACCTCTACCCGTAACTTCCCCAACCGTCTGGGCGATGGTGCCAACGTGTACCTGACCTCCGCTGAGCTGGCTTCTGTAGGCGCCATCCTGGGTAAACTGCCGACTCCGGCTGAGTACCAGGAATACGCACAGAACCTGGACTCCATGTCCAGCGAGATCTACCGCTACCTGAACTTCGATCAGATTGAAGACTTCCAGAAGTCTGCCGAAGAAGGCAAGCGTATCGCCGCGACTGAGATCCAGGAAGTGAATGTCTAAGTGACAGCCTGATCCAGACGAAAAGCCCCGCTAACTAGCGGGGTTTTTTTTGCCTATAGGAAAGATCTCAGCTTGCCCCAGCATAAAAAAATAACTTTTAAGCTGGCGCACTTTACGTCTACATGGCTCTACACCAAGCTCTAGAATCTAGCCGACTATAATTAACTCCGAATCACGAGAAAAATTTGATTGCCGGCTTTCCGTCAGCAATCAATGAGCACTCACTAGATTTCTCTATATCTAACTATAAGAATACGCTTCCATGCCAACGCCCGTAAAACAGCTAGCTTCCGAACAGGAAACAACATCACTCCGTGAGCACACTTTTTGGCTAAGGTGGCGAGATCGCTGTATATTTTTTTCTCAAAAGCTAAAAAGAAAAACCCTAAAATATGCCAGGCGCCTAGCCAATATTATTATGCGAAGGTATCGCCATTTTCCCAATTTCCACTATCCGAGCAGTCGTTCCCCCTACCCCAAAACTACGCCAGTCAAATCTCATAAAGCCACAACAAATAGAACCCAGACCTTTATTCTCTACAGAGTCATCGGCAACGACTTGGCTCCCCGGCATAGTGTGGGACAGTCCCGCAAGAATCTCGAATTTATTTTGAAGCATGAGCCTGAACTCGACGACTGCGAAAAAGTATTTATCCTCAATCGAATAGTTGACCCTAATGAAGAAGCAGCCATCATTAAACTACTCAATGACTACCAAAAAACCTTTCTCAGAATCCCCTTTAGCTGGGACGACTACCGAAAAATAGAGTGGAATATTCTCGACCACCCCATCAGCTATGCCCCCTATAAATTAAAAGGGCTACGATTACGCCAGGACTTAGCGGTTCAGGCAGAGCTGAGCCTTTACCGCCATAAAAACAATTATGTGATGAACAATAATGGGGCCAGAAATCTCGCCCTCCAGGACGGTAAATCAAAAGCCGACTGGATTTTACCTTGGGATGGCAACTGCTTTGTAACCCAAAAAGCCTGGCGAGCAATAAAGCAACAGGTACTCAACAACAATGCTTACCCCTACCATGTTATTCCAATGGCAAGACTGCTGGATAATCAATCTGTTCTGAGTGAAGACTTCGAACCAACCCCCACTGAAGAACCACAAATAGTATTTCGATCTGATAGCAGAGAGATTTTTGATAGCCGCTACTGCTACGGCAGGCGCCCCAAGGTAGAACTTTTATGGCGGCTAGGCGTATCGGGAAAATGGGATGAGTGGGCAATTTTCCCATGGGATCTCCCCTGCCCGGATTACTCGGAAGCCGCAGGTCACTATACTCAGGGAGGCTGGGTAGCCAGACTATTTTCGGGAAAGCCGCATCTGGAGCGAACAGATCAGCAGTCCAGCCGAGAGCGAGGAACAACTCGCTCTGAAGCTATCCTTGCCATGCTGGATCAACTCGATGATTCCAGCTTTCCCGCCAATACAAGCGCCCCTGGCAGCAAGTTGGCCGCAGCAAACAGGTGCGACCTTTCCTATCTCATGCTATTAAGAGAGGCCACGCAAAGATCGGTAAAAGCAAAACAGAGGGCATGGCCCAGTTCGATTAACAGCCTGCTTCAGGACTTGACCATTGTCGCCCTTGCGCAATCCCACTGCTCGAAGCCACAATTCATTCAATTTATCGACAATAGCCTCATCAAGCTATTCCCCAACAAACATGAAACGAAATACAGTAAACAATTACAATCTGTAAATTCCAGCCTATTGGCCCACACCCTCTGCACTTTAAAGGAACTGAAACAAGAACAGCAGATTTGTTTAGTAGGAGTTGAGCGATTAGATCACCATCTAGAGCAATATCTTAGCTGGTTAATAGACAGTCATCGCGGGCAATCAATGCGTCCAAAACTTGGGCATCTTGGCACACAGTATGATTTGCAAGTTGTAGCTTTAGCGCTCTATCTCAATCAAATACAAACTGCCAGAAAAACTCTCAGGGACTCCCGCTTCCGAATATTAGAGCAGTTTGATCACTCTGATAACCAAGTATCGAAAATCAAGAGTAAAAATAGTGTTCATTATGAATGCCTAAATCTTCAATTATGGATTTATCTTGCCAGTCTCGCAGAAACAATTGATGAAAATATCTGGAACTTCACAGCAAGAAATGGGGCTGGCATCCAGCAGGGAATAGATAAGTTTCTACAAGTATTCGAAAGCAACAAGGGCGCCAAGTATTTCGACCGGCAGAGGCTGACCCCAATAGCCTATACCTACAGACACTATTATGGAGAGCTAAAAACAAAACTTAATGCCGTACCAATCAGCCAATGCATACCTGTTTTCCCAATTGAAACAGGGATTTCCCCATTTTGGAACCTCGATAAAGAAGCACAGACTTTACCTTTAAAGGCTGCCGATCAATTAACAACTGAAACGGAAGTAATAGACAACGGATAGATTATTAAAATCAAACTTCAGGCTTTTTATCCCCGACAAATAAAATGCAAATAATAAAAGCAAACATGGCGAGATATGCATTTACAGTAAATGCATATTCAATACCCGATGGCATGTCAGCGGCCATCGCCACTATCGTTGTATTCAACCCTAACCCTACGGCACCACCCGCTATTTGAAACATAAAAATGATTGCACCCGCTAAACTTGCCCTACTGCTATCAACAACCGTTATAGCTACAGTTGTAATGGTGGAATTGAACAAGCCAATACCAGCACCCAATATCACAAGCCCGGGAACCAAAGACATATATTGAGTATCTTTGTGGACATGAGATAGAAGATACATTCCCAGCGTCATCAATAAAGTAGCTGCCGATACTATCTTCTTTGCTCCAATCACATCATATAGCTTCCCTGCCAGAAAGCCGAAAACGCTAAAGGAGAGCATCATAGGGATCAGCCCCATCCCCGCCTTCATTGCCGAGGTATCACGAACATTGGTTAGGAACTGTGGAATAAAAAACAATCCAGCAAAGAAAAGCGCTGAAATCAATAACGTAGCAATAGAGGCGAAGACAAACCGTTTATTCCCAGCCACATCCGGCGGAATCAACGCCTGAGCCCCAACTCGCTTCTCAACGACACTAAACAAGCATATAAGTAAGAAAAAGGCAGCGATAAGGCCGAGGACCAATGGGCTTTTGAAACCGACATCAACCACAAGATCAAACGCCAGCAGCAAGGCAAATAGAGCCATCGACAGCGAAGTGATTCCGGCATAGTCAATACGTTCATCACAAGATTCTGGAGAGTCATCAGGAATCACTCTCCAGCAAACATATAAGGCAACTGCTGATACCGGCAGGTTAATAAAGAAAATCCATCTCCAACTGGCATAATCTGCCAGCGCACCACCCAACAGTGGTCCAACTGAATTGGCAATACCGCAAACAGTAATCACCAGCCCTCCAGCCAAACCCGCTCGCTTTTCAGTCATCAGGCCATAGGTCATACCCAGGATCGACGGCCACATCATAGCCCCCCCAATCCCCATCAGTGCCCGGGATATCAATAACATTCCCATATTAACTGCAATCCCACCGATAAGTGAGAACGCCATAAATAGCAGGGTTCCAATAAAGAATACCCTCCTCCTGCCATACATATCGGCAAGGCGACCACCTGAAATAATCAGTACTCCAAAGACTAAGGCGTAACCATTAATGACCCACTGGGTCGTTGTAAGGTCAGAGTGGAACTCGTGCTCCATTGCCGGCAGCGCGGGAGAAAAGGCCGTAAAATCATTGGCGACAAGGAAAATGGCAAGAGACAGAGCCAACATTCCAAGGTATAAATTCTTATCTAAGAGACCCTCTTGTCTTTCCATTGCGTAAACCTGTACTTACATATACATAAACCAATTGACATACAAAATGACGTTAAGCTTTTTCTTCCTTAGACCCTATAAATAAAACGCAAATAATAAAAGATAACATCGCCAAGTATGCGTTTAATGTAAATGCCTGACTAATCCCATAAGATATATCACCAGCCATTGCGACTATTGTGGTATTCAGGCCCAACCCCACTGCACCACCCGCTATTTGAATCATAAAGATTATTGCTCCGGCCAAACTTGCTCGGCGCGGATCAACAACCGATATTGCAAACGTGATTATAGTAGAATTGAATAAGCCAATACCCGCCCCCAAAATTAACAACCCGGGAACCAAGCGAATATATTGACCGTCCTGATAGATATGAGACAGCATATATAAACCTAAAGCCATTAATAGTGTTGCTATGGAGACAATTAGCTTGGCTCCCAGCACCTTATAGACATTACCAGCAACAAAACCAAATACACTAAATGCCAACATAAGTGGAACCAATCCCAGACCTGCTATTGTTGCAGAAGCTCCATGGACTTTACTTAAATATTGCGGGATAAAAAAGAACCCCGCATAGAAGAACTGGGCAATTAACAAAGCGACACAGGCTGCAGTGACAAAAGACTTATTTCCTGCTACATCTGGAGGGATTAATGCCCCCTCAGCTGCTCTCCCCTCAACCAATATAAAGAGGCAAAACAAGAGAAAAAAAGCCATAAACAGTCCAAACACCAGATAGTTTTTAAACCCCACATCGACTACAAAGTCGAAAGCAAGCAGAAGAGAGAATAGTGCCGATGACAGTAGAGCAACTCCTCGATAATCTAACTTATCTTTAGGCACATTTAACGAATCTGGTGGAATCACTCTGAAGCAAAGATAAAGAACCACTAGAGAAAGTGGTAAATTAATAAATAGAATCCATCTCCAGCTGATATAGTCAGCCAGGAAACCTCCCACTAATGGCCCTACAGAATTTGCTATACCGCATATCGTAATAATCAGTCCACCGGCCAACCCTGCATTCTTCGGTGTCATCAGACTGTACATCATCCCCAAAACAGACGGCCAAATCAGCGCACTCCCCGCCCCCATAAATGCACGGGAAACCAATAGCATTCCCATACTTCCAGCAATTCCGCCCAAAAACGAGAAAAACATGAAAATTAATAACCCGACAATAAATGTTCGCCTCCTACCATACATATCAGCTAGACGACCTCCTGAAACTATCAACACACCGCAAACCAATGCGTAAGCACTAATTACCCATTGACTCGTAGTAAGATCTGACTGGAACTCTTGTTCAACCACAGGCAATGCCGGCGAAAATGCAGTGAAATCATTGGCCACAAGAAAGATGGCCAGGGACAGCGCGCCTAGACCAAGATATAGATTACTTTTCACCGAGGCCTTTTTATCAACCATACCTAAAAACTCGGCTTGTTCTCAGTGAAAATAGCTGCCATTAACGAATCGTTTTTGTAGAAAAACCAGAAAAGAAAACCAAGGAAATCAAGAACCCAAGTAGTGCCAGATAAGCATCAACCACAAAGGCCCGCTCAATCCCAACAGATATATTTGGAGCCATTGCCAGTAAAGTCGCATTAACCCCCAGCCCAAGTGCACCACCCACAAACTTAAACATATAGATAATCGACCCTGCCAAACTGGAGTCACTGGGCTCAACTACACTAATTGCCGCGGTGACAATCGTAGGGCTATATATGCCAATACTGCTGCCTACTATCAAAAGCCCAGGAACGAAAAAAATATAAGATACTTGGGGCTTCATAGCCGACAGTAGAAACAGCCCTATACACATACCCAAAGCGCCAGAACAAATCAAAATCTTGGCGCCCAATCGCTCGTATAAAGTGCCAGAAATATAGGCGACAACACCAGAGCTGACCATTAATGGTAACAAAGCCAACCCAGCCCCAAAGGCAGAAAAGCCCTTCACCTTGATAAATAGCTGCGGGATATAAACCAGGGTTGCAAAGAATGCGATAGCAACAAAGAACATACTGAGTCCAGCGGCGATAAAGCCTCTATTCTTTATCAACTCACCGGGAATTAGTGCGTTATTCGGATCAACAGTTTCAACAACAGCAAAAACTATCATGAGAAATATGGAAAGTACTAATAGACCCCACACATAGATGTGGGACAAGCCATACTGAACCACCAGATCCATAGCCAGGAGGAAACTAAATAAAGACCCACAGAGGGTAATAACACCCCAATAATCAATTTTCTTAGTGCTTCTCTGCGTATTAGCTGGAGGATATTTTCTCAAGCACAGAAGAATAACCAGCAGAGCAATGGGAATATTGATAAATAATATCCAGCGCCAGCTAACAAAATCAGCCAACAGGCCACCAATCACTGGGCCACTGGCATTGGCCAACCCCGTTGTAGTGAGAATCAATCCTCCGGCCAGCCCGGCCTTTTCCCTGGGCAAGAGGGAAAAGACCATGCCCAGGATCGCAGCCCAGGCCAAGGCGCCTCCCAACCCCATCCCAGCACGGGCGAATAATAACGTCCCTATATTTTCCGCAAACCCACCAACAAGGGAAGATGCAGTAAAGATATAGATGCCGGTAATAAACATTCGCCGGCGACCATAGATATCAGCCATCCTGCCAGTAGACACAATCAAAACGCCATACACCAGGGTATAGGCATTAACGACCCAATGAATGGTGGTGATATCGACATTGAATGTCTTTTGAATTGCCGGGAGTGCCGGCGAAAATGCCGTATAATCATTGGCAAGAAGAAATGCCGCCAGTAGCAGGGCAAAGAGCCCCCAGTAGTGAGTGGGAGTTAAAGAGCTTTCATTGGATGCCATCGATTAAATCTACAGGTACTTTATATCCAGTATGGTGTATTTGTTCCAACACCCACCCCAGCAAAGCCTCAATTCGTAATCAAAAATCAATATAATTCGAGCCACTATCACATTTACATGACAACAGCTAATGATTACCATTAATTAAGCTACATTCCACTTGAAAAAACAGATTTAAACGAGCCTCATCAATAAGTACATGCCTACAAATTATTACAAAGCGCCTAAGGCCAACCTGGAAAGTAAAACCACTCCTTCGCCCAAAACTATATCCTTCCTTATTGCCCTTAAAGCTACTGCGCTAACCTGTGTCGTATTGCCAACTATTATTGCGGTTTTTTCCTTGCCAGGTACTTCCGGAATTCAGATTCTTAGTGGCACAGTCCCCATGCTGACATTCTATCTGATGACCACCCTGATATCTTTAATCGCCACCCTAACCTACGGGAAGCTTATTGAGCACTTCCTGTTAAAGATGCAGAGATACAACCGAGTTTCTATGATGTTGGGTGGTGCTCTTCCAAGCATTCTCCTTTGCTGTGCAGGAATAGCAACAACAGAATCAGGTTTCTTCGGTCTCGCATTTATTATCGCTTTATACTCAATTCCCATTGCCTTTTTATGCCATTATTTTGTTGAAAAATCTGGCAAAGATGTAAAGAGCGCTTAAAGGAACCTGCCTCTTCCCCCCTCCCTCAGACGAAGAATTAAGAGCCTCCGATCACCTTTGGGAATTTCTTCTCAGAATATTGATAGTTAATTCCCAGGGAAAACACCCGGCCCATAATCAAAAATCGGAGGGTCATCCTATAACGTCATCCAATATCATTTTAACGATAGTGCTTTGGATGTCAGTGGTAGCTTTGGGTGAAAATAATTCAAGTAATTACCCAGGGATTTGAGAGCCGTCTTTGCCTAACCAGCTATTCAGCAGAGTCCCAAATCGACAAACAGGCAGTAATCCGCTTGATAGAACTTAATATGTTGATTTGTAAGGAAATAGATATGAAAACTTACGCCTCCATTGCTGCGGCAGTCGCTATAGCCATCAGTGGGCACGCTGCCGCCAATACTACCATTGTCAATCAAAATGGCGTCGGGAATTCAGCCCTGTCCAACCAGGTTGACCCATCCACGTCAGGTAACTTTGCGATATTCACACAAATCGGTGACAACAACTCATCGACCACATCTCAGGTAGTCAACACTACGAATAGTGTTATTAACAGCACTCAACTTGGCGACAACAACACTGTTTCATCGATTGATCAAAGCGACGCTACTACATCAACTGTTACCGTACTGCAAAATGGCCAAACCAATTTGTTTAATGCGCTTCAAATTAGCACTACTTCAAGCACTTCAACAACGACACAAACTGGCACCTCCAATCAATATACCACCGTACAAACTAACTCATCTTTGGATAACACCGTAATCACCCAGAATGGTGACTCCAACATGGGTTCCATGGTTCAGTCATCCTCCTCTGGGAATGGGCTTTTTATTACCCAGCTTGGAACAACTAATACCGCAGGAGCAGCTCAATCAACTGAGACTTCCGGCACCATCACGGTACTTCAAGATGGCACATCAAATATGTCGGGAAGTACACAATCTCTCGGAACAGGGAATACTCAAAGTACAACCCAGGTGGGAACGAGTAACACCTCATTAGTTCTTCAATTTACCAGTGTCGGAGATTCTGCTGAATTAATACAGGAAGGTGATTCAAACGATGCAGATATTGAACAAGATTTAGGCGCGGGCAATAGTCTCTACGCTGAACAACTAGGCACCACCAATACGGTCATGACCTTTCAAACTGGTGCGGGTAACGATGGTGAAATTCTCCAGGATGGATTAAGTAACTCAGCAGATCTATCACAGGATGGCGACTTGCTCGTAGCCTATATAGAACAAATCCAGACTTCGAATACTGCAACAATTACCCAAACATCAACCAACAATAATGCCAGTACTATGCAGATGGGTTTCGCCAACACCCATGACACCACCCAGGCAACAAGTGGAAACTCAGCAACTGCTACCCAGCTAGGTACCAGTAATACAGGTACCATCTTGCAGTAATTTATCGGCCGGCTCCTGTGAAACTCAATCTGGAGCCGGCCATACCTAATGATATAGTGACATTTAATTTGCTATAGTAAATCTTTCAACAATTAAAGCTTCCAAGCTTTACCCTCCCCTATTTTAAATGCATAAAAGAAATGACTAACGTCATTAGTCACTTCTTTTTTATGCAAGACAAACTGCAATACAGGCCTGCAACTACCTCTTTAGGGATTTCTTCTCAGTAGATTGATAGTTAAATCCCAAGGAAAATACTGCTCACCTGACCGAAAATCGTTAGGTCATCCTACATCATTACCCAATATCATTTTAACGATAGTATCTTGGGTGTGAGCAGTAACTTTGGATGGGAATAATTCAAGTAATTACCCAGGGATTTGAGAGCCGTCTTTGCCTAACCAGATGTTCCGCAGAGTCCCAAATCGACAAACAGGCGGTAATCCGCTTGATAAAGATTAATATGTTGATTTGTAAGGAAGTAGATATGAAAGCTTACACCTATATTGCTTCGGCACTTGCTTTAGCAATCAGCGCGCATGCTGTCGCCAATACCACGATTGTCAATCAAAATGGCACCGGAAATACAGCAACAGCCAACCAAGCTGACCCCACCACGTCGGGCAACTTCGCGATATTCACTCAAACCGGCGACAACAATTCATCAACCACATCACAGATAACCAACTCTACAAATAGTGTTATCAACAGTACCCAAATTGGCGACAACAATACCGTTTCGACGATTGAGCAAGATAATGCGACCACATCGACAATTACTGTACTCCAAAGTGGTCAAACTAATTTATTCGATGCCACTCAAACCAATACCACATCGGTAACTTCGACAACCACACAAATTGGCACTTCCAACCAATTCACCACAACACAACTCAATTCCTCCCTCGATACTGCCACAATCACCCAGAATGGTGATTCAAACACCGGCTCTATTATTCAATCAAACTCTTCGGGGAATGGACTTGTTGTCATCCAACTGGGAACGACTAATGACGTAGGCGGTACCCAGTCAAGTGAAACTTCTAGCACCGCCACCATATTTCAGGATGGAACATCAAATATGGCTACCTTTTTTCAGGTCGCCAACGGATCGGGGAATATTCAGAGCACAATCCAGTTAGGGACAGGTAATACCTCACTCATAACACAATTTACATCTACCGGTGGTACTGCTGAGCTAATACAGGATGGCGATTCAAACGATGCTGATCTTGGGCAGCAGGACGGCCTCGGTAATAACCTTTTTGCCGAACAACTGGGTACAACCAATATGGTTTTTGCCATTCAATTTGGTGACAGTAACGATGCTGAGATCGAACAGGATGGCTTAAGCAATTCCTCTACGCTATTCCAGCTTGGAGATTTACTGGTTGCCGATGTGGAACAGATTGGAGATTCCAATACGGTTACGATTAACCAATCAATGACAATGAATACCGCCAACATTATGCAAATGGGCACAACAAACACCCATGATACCACCCAGGCAACATCTGGGAACTCTGCAACCGCTACGCAAGTGGGAACCAGTAACACCGGCACAATCTTGCAGTAGTCCACAGGCCGGCCTCCAGAAACACGAGCGAGGCCGGCCATTTTGTTTGATCTATCGAGGCCTGTATCTCAAGAGAAAGACTCCCGCCACCCTATTTAATAGCCGTCAAAATATTACATACTTATACGGCTCAAGCATAAATCCACTCATAGAGTTAAAGTTGTATTTCAAGATTCAACTCTAAGGCCAGGGATACTTACCAGTACCCTCTTTCTCAAACTGCTCCAACTTCTCTTTAGCCTGAGGTAAAAGGTCATAGATTGGCGGATTATTGGATATAAAACCGATCTTGAATTGTGGGGGATACTTAATGAGTTCTTTCATATAGTCTCCCGCCGATGTCATCACTGGTACAAGCATTGGCAAATGACGCACACCGATACTGACATCTTCCTGAGGATTGGAATAAAGGTTAAATAATATTGCCCCGCCACTCTCAACAAAAATGGGACCACTGAACCCGCCCCAGTTTCCCCTCTGTACGACACCATTTTCGATTTCTGCCGTCCATACATATTTGAACTCATCAATACGCATGGCAGAAAAATACTGATTCATCGTATAGGGCCGACTACGGCGTGCAGACTGGCCATTATCCGCCAACAGCATTCCCGTTTGATCGATACCATCGATATATCGATCTTCATTAACAAAACTTGCCACCTCCCTACCGGGCTTGCCCGCTATTGAAATGGCTGTGTTAAAGAGATCAGCCAGATCAAACAACCCTTCAGTTCGGCGCGGCTTTATCATCCCCTTCCAATAGGCAAATGTCGGCACTCTTACTCCACCCTCCCAGCTCGTACCTTTACAACCCCGGAATGGGGTTCGGCCATAAGGGGGAACCTCGCACTCGGGGCCATTATCCGAGGTGAAGAAAATCAGGGTGTTATCCAGCTGGTTTGTCTCCTGCAAAGCACTAAATAGCTGCGCAAGTACATAATCCATATGCACCATACAGTCGCTATATACTGTACGAGCTCGCGATTTCCCTGCCCATTTATCAGATGGATAATTATCAAAGTGACAACCTCGGGGGGCGTGATACAAAAAGAATGGCTTTTCAGAGCTTTTCATTTGCCTAATGAAATTTACACTGTAATCCATCCACTGGTCATCGAGCACCTTGATAGTGTCCAGGTCAATCAGATGGAGATCTTCACACCGCTCCGTGTCCTGCGGCGTGCAATGAACCTCACTATGACTAAATGGCTCCTTCTGCATCATGGCAAAGCGCTCTGGAGACAGCGCCACTTCTGGATTGAAATAAACGTCCCGCCATTCCGTATACATATCTGATACACCGAGAAACCCTCGGTAATCGTCATAACCAACATTCTGCGGTAGTGAGCCCTTATTCTCTCCCATATGCCATTTACCGACCCCCTGGGTCACGTAGCCTAACTTTTTGAGTACCGCCGGCATGGTTACTGCTCCGTCCAAGCCGCCAGCCTCACCGTACATTGGGGGGCGTAGGATTCCATGGTGTAGCGGATTTTGGCCGGTATGAATCGTAGCCCGTGTTGGCGAGCATGAAGGTGTTGAATAGGCAGAGGTTAAGATAAGCCCCTCATTCGCCAACTTATCCATGGTGGGTGTAGCATTGCCGACAGCAATTCCTCCTCCGTTAAAACCAACATCCATCCAGCCCACATCATCGAGTAGAAATATCAGTATGTTAGGTTTCTTGCCAAACCTTTCTTCCAGAAGTGTCAGCTTCTTTCTAGCTTGCTTTTCTTCCTGCGGATGCTGGATTACGGGATACATATTGTCAGCCAGCTTTACAGGCTTTAAATGCAAAAATTGATCCGGATGGCTGTATCCTGGTGCAGAAGTTGGCCCCGTAGTACTTCCCCGTAAATTCTCTGCCAGAGCAATGGGGCCTGACACCATCAAGATTACAACAAGAGATACAACAAAAGAATTATCAGCCAAGAACCGCAACCAAGACAATTTCATATCCGAGATCCATTTCGTATAAATTTACTATTAGCAATCTCTAAGAACTCAGCCCTTCCTGAGCCGCCAATATTAAACGGCTAACAACCCATACGAGTTAACATCGCTAATGCTTGTTGAAGGATAGCCCCGACCACTCGCCTTATCCCTTGCAGTCAACATTTAGAGAGAATGAAAATAGGAAACACGCTCCTAAAGACCGATAAGAAACCGTATTGCCTAAGAGGAATCCAAACAGCGCGTCAATTACTTTCTCTGGGGCTCCTGGAAGAAGAAAAGTGCAATCAAGAACCCTATAAAGACAATAAATCCATCTACCAGTAACGCCCGATTAACGCCGGTAGCAATATCCGGTGCGGAGGCCAATATGGCTGAATTGATCCCCAAACCCACAGCGCCACCTAAAAAACGGAACATATAGACAACAGCACCAGATAAACTGGATTTACTGGCCTCCACAGAAGTTATTGCGGCAGTCACAGCGGCAGGGCTAAATATACCTAATCCAATGCCAATCAATAACATGCCCGGCACAAAGACTGGGTAGACAATATGATTACCGTGAACCGAAAGCATAAAAAGCCCCAGACTCATCACCAGGGCGCCTGAACAGAGCAGTAATTTGGGGCCAAACCGCTCATGAATTGCTCCAGATACAAATGCAAAAACGCCAGAAGAGACCATAGCTGGCAACAAAGCCAATCCGGCCTGAAATGCAGAATAATGATGCACGCTAATAAAAAGCAAAGGGATATAGACAAGGGTTGCAAAGAAGGCTATAGCGACAAAAAACACACTAACTCCTGATGCCATAAACACACGATTTCTCACCAAGCTCACTGGAATAAGAGCATCATCTGCCATTCTAGCTTCAACAAAAGCAAAAGTTATCGCAGCCAATAAAGATATTGCCAGAAGACAGAAAACCAAGAGTCGAGAAATACCTGTCTGAGTCATTAAATCAAGAGCCAACAAAAAGAGGAAAAGGGATACGGAGAGAGTTAACACGCCCAAGTAATCAATTCGTTCGTCTTTTTTCTCAAAGCGCTCTGACGGGTACTTCAATACGTAAAAAACGACCACAAAGATAGCAATGGGGATATTTAAAAATAAAATCCAGCGCCAGCTCAAAAAATCTGACAGCACTCCTCCAATAACAGGCCCGCAAGCAGTAGATACACCTAATGCGGCCAAAACAAAGCCCCCAACAAATCCTGCGCGATCAGATGGCAACATTGTGTAAGCCATCCCCAGCATTGCCGACCAGGCCAATGCACCTCCCAACCCCATCAATACCCTGGCGATTAACAGCACCCCTACCTCACTCGCAAACCCTCCCAATAGCGATGAGCAAGAAAATATACCAACACCAATTAAGAAAACAGTTTCACGCCCATAGATATCCGCCAAACGCCCACTGGTCACAATAATGACTCCATAGGCCAAGGCATAGGCATTCACTACCCAGTGCACAAATGAGATGCGGACAGAAAAGTCTTTGGCGATAGCGGGGAGAGCTGGTGAAAAGGCGGTGAAATCGCTGGCGATCAAAAATACTGATAAAAAGAGAACAAACAGTCCCCAGATTTGCCCCTCTGAGATACTCTTCATTTTTGTCATTTTTCGATACAAGCTCTCTAAGGCCCTACTTAGTGACACTCTAGTCCATGGGGTCAGAGGAAGAGTCTCATAGCTTGTATAGCTCCATATATTGCATCTGGCGACGGTTGATACGTAGACAAGTAGATTGGGAGGCTTACTGGCTGAATCCGTCTAGTGACGGCTAATAACGTCATTTACTCTTTACTTAAAAGTGGAGTTAAATAGTGGGATTAAAAAACCCGACTCTTTTCCGTTTTAATAACTCCACATTATTGTTTGAAGCTCAAACGAAAGGGATAAGAATTAAGGCCCAGCTTGTACCGGGCCCTAGAATCACAACTTGCCAATAATATTAATAAACACCCCATGACTGTCATAGTCCAGCTGGGTGAGGTCATCAGAGAAGTCGGTAAAGTTGTAGCCCACCCCCAACTTAAGGTGGTCGCCAACATGGCGATACAAGCCGATTAAGGCGCCGCTCTTGCTATCCTGGGCATCGGGTAAATCGAGCAGACGTGCTTCCAAGAGGAGGTCCCAGCGCTTGATAAAATGCCAATCGGCACGCAGTACATAGAGACTCGCACGGCTATCGAAAAACTCTGGGTCTTCCGTATCCATGCTCAACTGGCCTAGACGATAGGCGTACTTGCCACCCAAAGTCCACTGTCGATTGAGGTCGTAACTGGCATCTATCGAAAAGATATGACTCTTCTGGATAAATTCAGTGGAGGTATTTTCAACAGTAACCTGATCCTGAGTCGGCACATTATAGAAATAGGTGTACTTCATCAGGGTATTCAGCCGGTCATTGTTTACCGGGCGGTAGGCATAACCCATTACCGCTTCGGTGAATTTACCATCGTAGAATTCACCTTCCGAACTTTTGCTGTCTGAATAGTTGAGTTTGCCAACCAAGCGCCAGTCCGGGGTGAACTGGTAGTTGAAGGTATTTTTTAATAGCCAGGTATCGCGCTCGGTTTCCGATACAACATTTTCGCCCGATACCGTTTCCGATATATCCGTACGGTATTCCAGCGCGGATGCGATACGTATAGCATCCAAGCCATAGCCCACATTAAAGCCCATGGCATTGCGCTCGGTCTTGGCTCCTGTATCCGGGTCTTCGAGTGTGCCCGCCTCCAGGGTAGTGCCATAGGTCCAACGGTCATTGGGGGCCAGATCCATACCCAGGGCGTGGGTCAGGCCAGTGGAAACATCACCGTGACTGTAGCGCTCCTCACCGTAAATATTTAGCGTATCAGAATAGCGACTGCGGAAGCCGGTACTCATATTGCCCTTGCGTGCACGCACACCGGTATCGCTGCGCTCATTATCCAGCGCATAATTCATATATAGGCTGGTTCTGTCAGTCACCAGAAAGTCCGTACCGAGTCGGGCAGCTGTGCCAGTATCACCACCGGAAACTTCACTGTCCATTGTCAAACGGTCACTTACCCGATAAGCGCCACCGAGGCCGATGCGATTGTTCTCTTCGCGGGTACCGGTCACTTCCATCGTATTCTGAACAAAACCAAAGGCGCTCCAACTCTCACCGGAATCATAGCTCGCCTCGACAGCAACATCTGTGCGATCCCCTTCTGTCTGGGTAGCGGCGACAACTTCGGATTCATCTTCACGGCTATCATTGCGAACTGCGGAGGTGAGTCGCCAGTGATCATTGATACGGTAGCCGAGCATCAAGTCCATGGCATTGGTTTGCAACCCCTGCTCTTCCTCTTTGGTGTCGGCTTTGATTCTTACATCAAAACTTTCGCCGATCGGCAGGTTAACGCCACCGCCATATTGGATGGTATCGCCATCCACAAATTGGCCTGGACCGGAAAAACCAGCTTCACGCTCTTGATGGTAAAAACTACCAGAGCCACGCAAACTCTCGAAGAAATCTCCCAGCTGTAAAACGCCTTCCACTTTGGTTGCACTCGCAGCAACCGTGGAATCCAGGCTTTCATCATCAAAGGTGTAGCCGCCATCGAGCGAACTGACGCTATCGAGATTGCTGCCCTCGCTATCGGCCATTTCAATTTTCACCCAACTACTGGCGCTTTTACGCAAAGTCAGGTCAATACCCTGCAAGGAACTTTCATTTTCATCTTCGTCTTGCTGAATACTGCTGAAGCCCAATTTGACGTGATCGCCCAACCAGTAGTGGGCACGCCCACCAACAGCCAAGGTGTCCATTTCTTCAAAACCTGGTGTGTATTCGTAGCGTGCTACCAGGTATTGGGGATTGCCGTTGTAAGCGCCATCTTCAATGAGCAGTTCATCATTTGCCAGGGAAGATAAGGGGCTGTTAAGCAGGATACGCCCTTGGATATAGTCGATGTCGTAATCAACTACTGCGGTAAGGGTCTTAACTGCGAGCACCAGCCCGGAATCTTTATCCCGAACTTCTACTCGTAAACTTTCCGAACCGCTGGAAATGTCCTGGTGACGGAGGTAATACAGGGAACCGCCGGTTCCACGATACTCATCGCGCCCGGCAATGGTCCCCGGCTCTGCTCCAAAGGCATCTATTTGAAAGCGCTTCTCACCAAAGCTGGTCATCGCATCGGTTTCAAAGTGACCACTACCGCCGTAGAGCGTTCGGTCAATTTGAGCGAGCTCATTATCGGCGTAGTTGGCTTTGAAATTACCCCAGAGACCGTAGTCATCGTACTTGGACAATTTCACATAAAACTTGCCTGACGTGGGGGCGTCTTCAACTACGGTGGAGTCATCGCCAAACGTCGGGTAATACAAATCACTATCCAGGCGGCGGAACAAGGCATCGGGAGACTTTTCCATAAAGTTGGAAAACAGATCCTCTACCGGGCCCTCTTCGGTATCTGCACTGGCCGACAGACGCCAACCTTCCCCGAAACCGCCGTTGGTGTAAAACGCCAGACGGCCATCGTAGCTTACTGAATTGTCATAATGAGTTTCATCACCAGTAACCAGGGCCGCAGGGCCATTGGTTTTATCGTAACCCACAGTAAGGTCGGCAATACCTACAGTAAACCAGTCGTTTTTGGCAAAATCCAAATCCCGCAGGAAAAGTTCGCCATTACCCTCATCATCGAGTATCGCCACTTCAACCGTATGCATACCCGGCTCAAAAATTTGCTCGGCGATAAACTGGCCTTGACTATCGACCGGTACCGGATTGCCCGCTAACCATACGGTGTGCCCGGACGGCACCTGAGTGCCATTGACCAATACACTGTTACCATCCAGAGGGATGTTCCGCTGCGCTAAGCGGTTCTCACCATAGCCTACTAATAATTCCCTACCAATATCTTCATTTTCTGAAGACTCTTCAATTTGATCTACCAACCACAGGGTCTGTTCCGTGGTCTCGTCATAGCGGCCCTTGTTGTCATAGGCACGCAGTACGTAGTGTAATTTTTTTAAAGGCGCCTGGAATTCAGAAAATTCTGCATGCCATTCCCCTTTGCCAAAGTGATCCAGCGGTACAATTGCCAGAGGTGTATCGCGCAGAGACTGTCCCTCTTCGAACAATCGCACTTCGGTACTTTTAATAAAAGAGGGATAGTTGGTATAGCTACTGAAAAATACCCGGTTCTCTGCCAGGTCGGTATCCGGGTTATCTGCGTAACGGATGGTATTGGGCCATGCTGTCACATTCAGGCGCGGTTGCATTTTTTTATTGTCGAAGCGAAATTGAATATTCGCTTCTTGCAAGGCCACATCAGTACAGCGCTGTAAGTCCGCCGAGTTTTTATAGGGGTCGTATTCCGGGCTGCCGTCGACAGTAATACGCATCAAGTTAAGTGCATAGGGATTATTGGCTATGGCTTCACGATTAATGCGCTCGATTTCCAGGCGATCACTTTCAGTGAGAATTGCCAGTTCATCGTACAGGATTTCGACCTCAACCCTGGCGCCATCCCGCTGCTCAAAGCCATTGCTCACTACATCTGCGGACTGGACGTAGCCGCGCCCTTCAAATTCCACCTGGGTATCTTCGAGGTTGAGCAACTCCTGTACCTGTGCCATAGCGCGCTGAGCGCGGGCACCGGACAGTCCCTGGTCATCGCCGTAAACCATCGCTTCGCGGCGATCCATACGCTGGTTATTGCTGTAGCCAATAAAGCTCAGACGAACATTCGCTTTATTGGAAATTTCAGCCATGGCCGCACGTATTTGTGTTAGCTGTGCCTGACTGATAATCGGATCGCCATTATCAAAACGAATCGGCGACAGTTTTCCACCGGCAGACTCATAGGCAATGGTGAGAGTTTCCGCAGCGGCAGCTTCCGGACAGGCCTGAACAGAATCTGTAGCGACTTCCAATGGGTCGTCATACCAAAATTCCACTTCTACGCGACGGTTGAGGGCTCGGCCTTTCGGCGTATCGTTGGCCGCTATTGGTTGACTTGCCCCCTTGCCACTGCTGGTGACCATGGCCGCAGGCAAATTCAGTGCAGAACCCAGGGCCTGAGCGACACGGCGGGCTTCGCTATAGGATCGCTCCTGATAAGCACTCTGTTGGGCTTCCGGATTTTCACTCACGTCCAGGGGGCGGGCGTCGGTATGACCAATAAAGTGAATAACCAGATTATTTTTATCCGCAAGGTTGGATCGAACCTCGCGGATACGGCGAATAAAGGCTTCCGGCAATTCTGTTTGCCCGGGCTCCATCCTCAGTGGCGTCACTAGGTTTCTAAGGCGTGCCCGCTGTTCACTGCCTGCGGCATAAGTAAGCCTGCATACCGTTTCCTGGCGGCATACTTTCACCCGGTTGAGCAACAATGCCTCCGCACGGGCACGGTCCGCCATGGCTTTTTCATCCAGGGCGTCATAGGTTACTTTTACCTGTACTCGGCGGTTCTCTTCACGACCTGCGGTAGTAATATTATCCGCTGTGGGTTCTATATCCCCACGCCCTTCAACAACAATCATTTGCTCAGGCAGTTCAAGGGCCTCCTGAAGGAAGTCCGCCACGAACTGGGCCCGCGCCAAAGTAAATTCTTCTTTGCTGGCAAAGTCTGCTATCTGTTCCCCGGTAAGGGGATCGGAATCTGTATGGCCAATAAAGTGCAACTTAAAGTTGGGCGTCTCACCCAAGTCATTCAAGCTCTGGCGCAGTAACTCCACTGCCTCCAGAGGTATTTCATCCTCAACGCCATAGAACAGGATTGGGTCGATAAAATCTTCCACCACAATCGGGTCCAGCGGTGCAACAAATTGAGTCGCATCCTGCAACCATTGATTTGTAGGTGCGCGCAGCAGCATACCTTCAGTATTACTGCCTATCGACTGCTCTTCGAGTTCGGATTGAGCTCCACTTTCTTCAGAACTCAGGCTTGGAATATTTTGCCAGACCTGCCACCAACTAGGCTCATCTACTTGCGCTCTCGCTTCCTGGGCCTGCGCTGGAAATGTTAATGCCAACGCGATCGCGGTGGCGAGACGGCAGTCCCGCCGAGGGAAAAAGCGGGTCGTCTTCGCGGCAGTATTTATCGAGCAAGCTCGCTGATCACGATTCCGTTTTGCAAAGGACATCACTCCAAACCTCCTTTACCAGGAGGCGCTCCACGGCGCCAGAAAACTTCAGTTTCTATGGTCAAATCGTAGTCACCTTCACGGCTCTCCCAGTCCTGGGCGACCTGATCTTTAATTGCCTGCAGACGCTCGCCCACCAGATCCGGATCTTCATTCTCCCCAAGATAGGCAAGGCGTAAAACAGAGGGAGCTTCACTGAGTTTTTCCAACAATAAATCCATTCGGGAATGCCATTGCGGGCGCAATTCTGTTGTGCCCGGTTCAAATACCGCTTCGGCAATATCCAGGCGCACTACCCGGTGCAAGCTGGCTCCAAAGTTGAACTTCAGCATCTTGCCTCGGGTGGCTCGCAGCACACGCGGGTTTTCAGTGGTGAGACGATACCCGCTTGGCAAGCTGCGATCGTCGAGCTTGAGCACAAAATTGGAACCTCGATCCCCATTCGGCACCACTGCGCAGGTAATATGGAATCGACCGTGGGAGTCCGCTGTAGCATTCAGGCCGGTAGCAGTCACCACTCGAGCACCCGGTAAACCACCCTCTCCTTCATCCTGGTAGCCATTCATATTTTTATCGTCAAACACTTTGCCGATAACATCGGTGCAGTCGAAGGTGGGATCGGGCACCACGCGCACAGTGGCAGAGGCCTCACCAGAGGCAGCCTGCCCAGAGAGCTGATTAAACATACGGGCGCGGTTCACATATTTGCCCTCGCCCACGCCGGAACCCACAACCAATAGCAATTTCAATACACGGGTTTCTTCCGCTTCCACGCGCAGGTCTGACCACCTCAATTGCAGGCCTTCGCTTTCAGGCTCAACCGCTTCTCCATCAAGGCGCGCCGAGCCCGCGACATATTTGAAGCCTGCCGGGAAGTAATCTACTAGCTGTAGATCTGTCAGTGGAATTGGCAGCGTATTGCCAAAAGTAATGGTGTAAGGAACCAACTGACTGCGGGTTACGTTGAGCATGGCCGCGGTTTTGGTGATGGATAGCGCCCCTTCCAACTCCGGGTCCATGGCGACATGGTTGTTGAACAGCTGGCTTTCCCCTGGAATCTGACCATCATCCAAAGTCATTCGCAGGTAGTAGTCCGTTGCCGCATCCCGCGCCTCGACATCAAGAGAGGGGTGAGAGAACGATTCCTGAACCTCACAATGATTTGCGGTCGCAGGAACCATATCGGCGTTGCTGCCCAGGCAACCGGCCACATCAAAACCGGCAGTTTCGCTGTTTGTCTGAGAAGGAATTACCAGTGATTCACCACCCACATAATCCTCATCCGCGATATCCACCTGAATCAGGTAGTCCGCGTTGGATGGACAGGCTGCATCGCTGAAGTTGATATCAAACTTGTAGTAACCCCCAGACTGGGTTACCTGCCCTTGTTGTTTCTCATCATCAAAACAACGCGCAGGCAATTCCTGACCGGAACTCACCCTCAACATAGTGAGGGTGGCACCCTCAATGGCGGAGCGGGTTACTGAATCGTAAACCACGCCATTGGGTGTTAGAGGCAAGTTTAAATCCTGCGGATTCGCTCCCGAGTCTACATAAATCTCACTAATGGACTGTGGGCCGTTGGTGAAATCAGAAACAGAGTTACCCAATGAAGCTGTACTTTCCGTAGCATCTGGTGCGGTGTAGCGCATTTCATAGCTAAGGCCACCATAGCTATTCGGTACCAGCCCCTGGAACTGGAAGTAACCATTTTCATCAGACTGAGCTGTTTCCATCAATTCGTCATTGAAATACAGGTCTACCGCCCAATTAAGCAGCAGGCTCTCATCCGTATCCAAGGCATCATTGAAATTCACATCGTGCCACAGATAACCAGCCAGGTTGGCAATGCCCGGGGTACCGCCAACGTCAATGGCAACACTAGCCTGAGCGCTGGAAGCCGGATCATTCCACTGTACTTCTGCGGTGTTTACTACAGTAAAACCATAATCCAGGTTTTCTGACATCTGCGCCTGGAAACGCAGAGTAACCATCTCTCCCGGTTCCAAATCACCGTAAGTTGTGGCGTAGTCTGCAGTGATTAGCGTGTCGACAACCATTATTCCGTCAGTCTGCCCGTTGAGCATGGCCGAATCAGCGATATAAGTAAGAACTCCATCTCCAGCTATAGCCAGGTCATCGGTGATCTCAATATAAGTTGCTGGGACACCGCTGATATTTTCGACGGTTACCAGGTATTCCAATACCGCACCCGCTTCTGCGGCACCGCCACCGACAACAGCAACTTCTTTCACAATGGAGAGCAACTGGGCATCACCCACGACAACGTCAGTTGGCTGTGCACCATTGGCTGGGTTGCCATCTGCGTCGGTCAGGGTAAGTGCCAACTCATCTGCTTCGACACTACCCTGGTTACTGATAACTGTGCCTGTCGGAGTGCCAGCATTCACCATTACCTCAAATGTGACAGTGGCAGTTTGACCCGAGGTAATAATGCCTTCATTGGCTCCTGGTAGCGGCGGTGTCAGGTCATCGGATGAAACCGGCAAGGCAGAATCCAACTGTGAATTACCACCACCGTTATCCGCTACCACTTCACCATTCAAAGTGGTGCTGCCAGCAACATAAGTAGTGTCATTTGGTACCTGATCGGTAAGCGCTACTTCGAGAGCATCTACACCACCCATATTGGTGATTGCGATGGTATACCGAAGTACATCACCCGGATCGACAATCCCTGCGGAAATATAGTCTTCGGCAATCTCCACAGTCTTGTGGGCAATTAACAGGGGTACATCGCCAACAATATCGATCGTTGGATCATTGGGAGCATCGGTATTCGGGTCATCAGAGGGCACTTCATCAAAAGTACCGCTACCCGCACCTTCACCATTTACGAACGCTTGGTTTGAAATAACGGTGCCATCATTAACGTCATTAATGGTGACATCAAAGGTGATGACCACTGCGGCTGCACCATTGGCCGTTGCGCTGATAAAACCATCGGCTTCGCCATCGGTATTAATGCTCATACCTGCAGCCAGAGGAGAGGTGCCGCTGACATCAGACAATGTGGAGCCGTTCAGGGTGGTAGAACCACTGACATAAGTTGTATTAGATGGGATCTGATCCAATATCAGAGCATTGATCGCATTTTCATTACCGGCATTTTCCACGGTAATGGTATATCGCAGGGTATCGCCAACCATCAGCAGGTCTGCATCATCAGTCATATCTGCCGACGTTTTTGCTACCACCAGTAATGGCTCTGACTCAATCAGTACTTCTGTGGGATCTTCATCACCCGCCGTATCCGGGTCATCAGTACCGTTGATATTGGGATCATCACTGTCTTGCAGTAATTGCCCGGGAAGCTGAACCTGGGCCTGGTTGAAGACTTGAGTCCCACTATCAATAACTGCTGCCAGGGTAACTTCATAAACAATCTGGATAGAATCTCCCGCAGTACCGCTCGCCGTAAGATCCAGATTACTGACTTCCAGATAGCCACTATTCCAGGTACCGGCAGAGGCATCGATAGAACTGCTGTCACTGCCAGTCGGAGCACTTACCAACTGTAAAGTGCCCGATTCAAACAGCGCAGAATTATTTAATCGACCCAGGTCATCGGTAATCTCGACTCCGCTCACATCAACACCACTCGTATTGGTCAGAGTCAATGTGTAACGTAAAACTTCCGTGGGACTGGCGGCAGTGGCCGGATTTTCTCCACGGCTGATATTTTCCACAGCTTTGTAGAAAGTCACTGTCGGCACAGAGGCGCTAACCGAATAAGCGTCCTCATGATCTAATACACCGGGAGTGCCATCGGTGGGCGCCGCACGGGTGTACTGGCGAACTTCAGTGAGGCTGCTATCCCAGCTGTGCCACTGAGTAACACCAGCAATATTCGTCAGCGTATCCCCATCGACGGTGTCGGTATCCAAGTAGGCATCGTAACCAATCAGCAGATGATAATCCGCATCCAGCATTGCCACTGAGCCAATGGAGGTAATTGTGAGGGTACAAGTTGCGTTATCGAATACCGCGCTAAAGTCGGAACCCTCTGCCAGGGTGGCCGTCGTG
The DNA here is from genome assembly GCF_052466985.1 of Microbulbifer maximicatervae (SeqCode). Taxonomy (NCBI): domain Bacteria; kingdom Pseudomonadati; phylum Pseudomonadota; class Gammaproteobacteria; order Cellvibrionales; family Microbulbiferaceae; genus Microbulbifer; species Microbulbifer maximicatervae (SeqCode). Next base: position 450,185 of record NZ_CP174298.1, on the reverse strand, counting down.
GTGCCGGCGCTGTCAGTAATTTGCGCGGTGAAATTGGCCGAGGCCGTTTCACACATTCCACCGGGATTATTATCCGGCAAAATATCGGTAACACTAATATCCCAGGCCGGGCCCGTACCGGTATTGTGCAAATCTAAAGTAAAGGTACCGCCTACACCGGACTGAACACTGGTGGGGCCAGATTTAGTCAGCGTAATAGCCGTGGGCTCTACTACTGTCATGTCCGCCGTAGTATTGCCGCTACCCGCACCCTGCCCCGCAGAGGAATTATCATTATCGTAGTTGTAGCTGTAGCTGGCACTGGCGGCAAAATTCAAACCGTCCACATTCGGTGGGTCCATATCCAGCAGTCGCAGTGTTACATCAATAACGACTTGCTCGCCGGCGGGCACATCAATTCCGTTAGTGCTATCTGCAATACTGAGACTGGTGGAGCTGCCGTTATTTTCCGGAGTGAAAGATGCACTGCCAGATACTTTACTGGCACTGACAAATTCCAGATCCGCAGCAGACGCAGTCAGATCCATCAGCACAGTGACATCGTGAAGCGCTGTGGTCTGCACCGTTTCCGGGATGGTAATGCGATAGTTAAACGGCTCGCCAATGGAAGCTGTTAATTGGGTAACTTCAATCAACAGTGGCGCGGCATTAGGAGTATTAAATTGGACACTCACCGGAGAAGTCGGGCCATAATCCTCACGTAAATCGTCAGTGACCGCCACGGAATTCAGAGACGGCAAATCGTTATCATCAAGCGAATAATAAACTTCAACATAGGCCGCATTTTGCAGACTAAGTCCAGCCCCTAAATTAGAATCCGCTTCAACGCGATATACCATTTCCATGGACTCACCAGCGTTGATTCCGTAACCCGTACCTGCGGCAAAATCCCAAACGGCTTCGCCATTACTACTATCGAAAGTAGGCGCAACCACTGTTGCTGCGGCACCATTTACCGTGAGGGACTGGACACTGACTCCCCCTTGGCGCAGACCTAAAGGAATCACATCGCGGAATACCGGATCATAGGCTGGTGAAGAACCGTTGTTGGTAATCGTAACGGTATATTCAATGGTATCGCCGGCGGAAAGCGTGCTGCCATCTGCGGGAGTTGAGCTAATAGCTACGGCGAGGTCCGGCTGTAACAGGTCCAGTGTTTCGCTATCACTGCGGGTTTCGGCTCCTGTGGCAGCATCAAAACCAAACTCTGCAGTATTGGTCAGCGCGGTGTTCGTTGCTGGCCAGGGGTGGGAATCCTCATTGAGAACCCGCACAAGGTAACGCACAATAAATTCATCGTTGCTGGTATCGTTATCACCCGTGTTGACCAGGTCGGGAATACTCCAGGTAACCGTAGTGGCACCAGTAGAAGGATCACCAGACTGCACTGGTTCTGCGATATCGGTGTGGGTAAAGGGCGCCGCAGCAGTAAATGGTGCAGAAGTCTGGCCATTAATTGAAAGTGTGCTTACAAACACCATTCCCTGGGGCAAAGTATCGACAATAAGCCCATTGGAGGCCGTGCCCTCTGGTAGGGAGAGGGTAATCTGGTATTCAACCAAGTCGCCCACTCGCAATTGCTCGTCAGCGCTACCATAACTGTCATCTGAACGAATTTTGCTAATTGTGCTGTCATTGGCAGCATCTAGCTGAGCGGCAATATTTTCCAGTAAGTAATCATTCAGGCCACCGCTGCCATCAGCACCGTTACGTTCATAAATACTGCTGTTATCTTCATCGAGACTGGTCCATTCCACACTGGCAGTTGCGGACAGCGCCGCCGCCGGCTGTACGCTATCGAGTACCACCACATCGAAGACCAGTTCACTGTTATCACCTGCGGCGATATCCAGATCACTATTGGCCCGATCCCAAACCAGGTTTTGCGCAGTAGTAATTCCGTCACCAGTTACGGTGGGATCTGCCTGGGAGGCTCCGGCAAAAGTCACGGTGCCCGGTACAAACTCAAGCCCCAGGGATAACAGCTCGTTAACTGAGAGATCGTAAGCTGCAGAATTTTCCGCATTACCCGCAGCACTGAGGTCCAGGGTAAAACGCAGTACATCGCCCGCATCCGGATCGTTACCGGGATTGGTTTGATTTGCGACAGAGGCAATTGCACTTATCTCTGGCTCGACGATGGTGAGTGTCGCTGCAGTGCCGGTGCCTCCGGACTGAGAAGTGCCGCCATCAGTCGCGGCATAAGAATAAGTCACCTCATTTTCAAAGCTGTGAGCAGCCTGGGCTGTGGCATTGTTGGCAACCCGGGCGCGAACTTCAAAAATTGCCACGGTACCGGCTGGGATAATATCGATTGCCAGATCGATATTATTGCCACTGGTATTATCGGTGTAAGTAAGCCCATTAATTTCCTGCAATTGCACCAGCTCTAAGCTGGGGTCTAATACATCGGAAATTTCAATATCGTAAATGGCCGAGGTGGTGCCGCTACCGGGGACCTGTATCTGGTATACGACCTCGTCACCGACAGCGGCAGTAGTCGCTGTTTGCAGTGTTTTTTGCGGAGCAGTCACACTGGTCGCAACAGTGCCCATCGGATAGGGAGTGCCCAAAGTAACTGCAGAGTACTGTTCGCCATTGCTAGCTTCCAGCGACCAAAATTCATCGACGGTAAAAGTATTAACCCAGCTTTCACCGCCACTAATATCTGTATAGAAACCGATCTCATAACTGATTTCCAAACAGGTACCCGCTTCGACCGGTACCAGGAAATCGAAGCCCATATCAGCACCCCGTGTTGCCGGCGCACTATAGGTGTAGTCTGTTCCCTGTGTCAGTACAGCGCCGTCGAGGCTCACCTGGAGATTGGCAATGGAACTCTCATCCATTTGCGTCGCTAAATCGTCAGTTAGCGATAGGTTGTAGGCGGGGGCAAGACCCGAGTTACAGGCCTGCAGGGTAAACTGCATAATATCGTTGGCCGGGTCCACATTCATATGGGAGCTGGGCCAGGTAGCATCGGTCTTGGTGAGATTGTCGATCACCGGTTGCAGTACAGTAATATCGGCGCTGTCCTGCAAGGTACTGGCGGCACCGGTGTAATTTAGCTGGGCCGTATTGGTCAGGGTTGCGGTAGGTGCGGTGATTCCCGAACCCGCCACTACTTTAGCGGTGTACTCAATAACAAAGTTATTGGTATTACCGAAATTACTGGTGATATCCCCTAGATCCCAGGTCACCGTGCCAGTATCACCGGCAGTGGGAACCGAAATCGCTGAATAGGTAAAGTCATTCAGACTATCGCTGTAGGGAGCAGCTGTGTCCCCGTTTACGCTGACAACAGTGTCAAACTCCAAACCACTGGGCAGCACATCATCAATAGTGACTGCAGGTGTTGTTCCCGCCTGTAAATTCAGGGTGAGCTGGTAAGTGACAGTATCGCCAACACGCAGGGTACCCACTGCAGTTGCGGTATCTGTATCGGCAATTACTGCTTTTGTAATGCTAGTATTGTCTACCGTATTAATACTGGCTTCTGCAGGACCAACACAGTAATCATCAGGTGCGGAAATACTGGGGCATCCAGCACCGTCGCGCTCATAGGCCTGGTCATTGATACTGCCATCGTCCAGGGAGGTCCAGTCCAGCATCACACTGTTGCTGATAGGCGAACCAAAAACGCCTGTAACCTGGGTTCGGTAGGTGAGCACCAGAGTTTGACCCAGCGCTAAATCCAGACTGTTATCGCCATTGTCACGACCCCATACGAGTGGACCTGCTGGAGCTGCCGCTGGTGTGGCGACAAAGCCGGATACTGCGGTACCGCCTATTTCTGCGGTAGGTGTAAAACTGCTATCAAAGGTCAACTCTGAAGGCAGCGTATCGACTAAATTCAGCTCATAAGCTGCGGCACTGGAGCCCGCATCATGCTCCACGGTAATAACATATTCCAGCACATCACCACCCACCGGCAGATTGCCGGGGTTGGTGGCATTACTCACTGTCTTATTAATCTCGAGTAACGGCTCTACTACCGTTACACTGGTTGTGCTGTCGTTGATATTTTCTGTGCTGCCACTTTCCCCATTGCTGTAAGTAAGCGCGGCACTATTTTGGCGATTGTCACCATCATTAGTGGCGAGATCATTTTCGATGCGGGCAAAATAGGTAATTCGAATCAGCGGAGCAATTGTGCTTCCGGCCGTGTCATTTTCACTGCTGGTATCGACGGTGCCGATATCCCAGGTAGCATTTCCGGAAGTATTATCCCCCGGAAAACTGTTAAAGGCCGATTCAGATGGCGCGCTGCCATTAATAGTTTCAATACCGACAAAATCGTAAGTAATATCGTAGTCAGTATTGTGAGAGAGCACATAACCTTCTGGGCTACCCAGCTGATCAGTGATAACTACATTTTCACTGATACCTTCCGGCAAACTGATTTCCAGTTGGAATTTTTTATGGGCACCAATGGTGGGAACTACCGAGGTGTCCAAATCCGTTTTAGTCATTGCTAATGACGGCACTTCGGTCTGGGCGCTGGCATTGGTTTCATAATCGTTGATGGGATCGCCGACATTAGGCAAAACACCAATACGCATGCCATCAGCGGCACCATCAATGCCAATAGAATTGCCACTGTTAAGTGCAACATCCGAGCCCGGCAGGGACTGCCAGCGGGCTTCAACGGTGTTGTCCAGAATTTCATGGGGCTCAACGCCCTGCTCTACCTGGACTTCAAAAGTGAATGATTTTGTATTGCCAACCGCAATAGTGTAATCGCTATTGCTGCGATTCCAGCTAAAGATGGGGGCATTGGTGCCCACCGTAGTGACATCGACATTATTCGGGGGATCGTTGCCGCCCACATTGCCCAGATAAATAAGATTGCTACCGGTGAGATCGTCGAGCACCTGCAAGTTGTAGGCATCGGCACTGCCAATATTTTCTGCTGTAACCGTGACTGTCAAAATATCGTCAGCATCACTATTGGTAACAGCAAAGGATTTGGTCAGCTGTATTTGTGGTTCGAGTACTGTTATTTCATGGGCATCAAATGGCACCGCCACCGCCGCACCGGACTCATCCACATAGGTAACTTGCGCAGTGGTATAGCTACCGCCATTACCCAAAACATCACCGTCATTGGTGTTACTGCTGTTTTCAATACGGGCAATAAACTCTACCGGAAAATCAAACAGGCTACCGGATACGGTGGTGAGTTCCTGATCACCAAAATTCCACTCAACGTAATCTGCAGTACCTGTGCTGGTACAGGTAGCATTAAAAGTTCCTCCCGGTACAAAGCCAGCGGCATCGTATGGGGAGGCACTTAAATCGATGGTCTCCCCTTCGATACAGCGCATACCTGCCGGCAATTCATCACGAATCACAAAATCTCGCAGTTTCGCTGCCGGAATCTGTGCTGTCAGTTCGTAACGTACCTCTTCACCGACAACCGCTGTGTCACTGCTGGTTCCACTGGCCGTGCCGTTGGAGAACTCAAGGGCTTCCTTCGGCTCTGCCTGTACTTCAATAATCCTCATCTGTGCTTCGGCATCGTCGGACTGGTAGTGGCGCGCCCGACCGGCTGCAGGAGTGCCGTCACCGACACCATCATTGTCCGTGTCACTGTCAATTTGCGGAGAAGTCTGATTACCAAAATCGCCTTCCAAACTGTCATAGCGAGCGAAGAAAGTATTGGTAAACAGCTGCAGTGGTGCCACTGACTGATGTGGTTTCACACGGTAATACAGAGTTACGGAGTCACCCGGGTTAATTCGCTCAAGGGCAGTGGAATGCTCATAGGAAAAAGTAATAATAGCCGGAGTGCCACCATCACTACAGTGGGTAGCTTCCGAATAGTTATTTGCACCGGAGGTAATTCCCACCAAGCCATCGTCGCCACTGACAGTTTCCGAACTGCCATCAGCATCGTTATCCAGGCTATCGGAATCCATTGCCTGCACACACATCTGGCCGGAAGAATCCAGGGTATCAGTTACTACAACATCGTATGCGGGAGCGCGATCAACACCGCTATCCGCAGCCCGGTTAGTCACCGTGAGACGGAAGATATAAGTCTGGTCCCGGTGCCCTTCATCAGTAAAGTCCACAAAATTGCTACAGCTTGTTCCAGTGCCGTAGAGATTTTCATTACAGACTTTTTTATCGACTTCTATCGAGGGTTCAGTAACAGTGACAGATTCCGACCATTCAGTAATATCTGGGAAACCGGGGACCGTGGTTGGAACACCATCAATATTGGTCAGGGTTCCACTGGTATTGTAGTTATCTACGATAATCGTTTCAGTATCAAAAACCGCAGTAAACTGGGCGCGGGCGTAATCGATACTGTCATTTGCGTGTTGGTTCGGATCAGTGTTTTCTGTATCCACTGGGTCATTCAACAAGCGGGTTGTCATATCCGCAAGGAACCAGCGGTCTTTCGCTGTAATATTGGTAGTAATATCCCACCGTAAATCTGTCTCACTCAGAGAGTTATTCAGACCACCGCCCTCAACAATATCACTGCTCGAAATCACCACACAATTTGCCTGAGAGGTGGGATCAGGAAGGCTGACGTCTGAACAATTTAGCGGTGAATCCGCAATATAGCCCTGGCCGTCGGGAAGGTCATCGATAACATCAATGTCCTTCACTTCTATCAAAGTAAATCCCGGTGTATCGAATCCAAACCAACCACCGGCTTGAATTTCAAAACTACACTCTTCACCAATCAATACACTGCTATTTGGGAAAGCAGTTTCACTGGTCAGCTCGGTACATTCATCGGAACGGTCCTTGACCAGGTTAAAACCCATTACCCGTGCGCGCATACCATCAAGGGTGTAATTATTAGCCAATTGCTGGTTTGGTGTCGTATCCGTTAGAGATGCAGGACTGGGGAAACTTAGCGCGGTACCATCATATAAGGTGATTTCACCTACGACATCTGCACGGAACGTCAGGTCGTCATCAGTGGCCGAGTGATTCTTTTCAACCACAAAAACCACTCGCTCTGTATCACCAGGTCCAATTTCACCCCCCAAATCACCACTGTCACACAGGTACACCCTGGAGGAATCTGGCAAATAATCAGGCTGGTTCCAAAGTGGGTGTCCTGGCACTGTGCCCAGATTGGGATTTCCCAGGGCCGTACAGCTGCGGTCATTGGACAGGACCGTCATCGCCTCACCGAAGGTGACATACACGGAATAATCATCCGCGTCGTGGCCACCGTTATTGGTGATATCCACCGTCAATTCTGAAGTGCCACTATCGCGAACAATATAAAGTGGATGAACCGTGCTGACGTCCAGATCTTCGGGGTCGGGAGTAACCGACTGGGCTTCTACCTGAGTAGCAGGAGTGGTTGAAGAACAGAAATCCTCGTAATCAATAGTGAGGACATTGTTTGCAAGGGCGATATTGCTATTTGGATCGGTACCGGTAGTGGAAGACTCTTCCTCTATATCCAGGTCAGCATCCAAGTCATAGAAGTCCGGCTCGATCGTAACGATGCGGAAACGAATTTGAATTTCATCCCCATACCGCATCATATGCTCTTGGTCTGAGTATACTGAGTGAACTGTACTACTCAGCAAGCGGAATTCCGGTCGGTTGTTATTAAGTGGATTTGTATCCCATTGATTCCAGTTAGAACCCACACGCCATTCCAGCGTATCGACTTTGCCATCGTAGGTTGAGCTATAGTTAGCGCCGTGGCTATCAATACCGCGACGCTCGCGGGTAATTTCCGGTGTAAAGGTGGTATCAACCACATATTCGTCGGGCAGATCGCTGACAAACTGGATATCTCTTACCGAGCCACCTGTCCGGTTATTTACCGTTATAGTAACGTAACCGGAAGCACCGAGCGGTTGATTCAAGTTGGTACCAGTAATCTCCTGGGTAATAGTGAGGTCTGATAAAACCTCAACACGCATTGCCGAAGTATCAGAGCCCGGAGCTGAGGCTTCTGCGGGACTGGAAATACCGCCAACACCCGTATCACCATCAATCTCACAACCCCACTGTAAATCTGACACTGTATTAGTGCCATTGCTACAGGAAGTATTTACTTTACCTACTAAATAAATATCCAGATTGCCACCAGACGGAACGTCAGTGCGCCCTGAGCCATTGGAAAAGTTACCATCCAGCTCAAAGTTATTAATAGAATTACTTGCAGAAACGCAGCTACTGCCACCGGGCGCAACACCATTATTATTGGCAACAGCTTCAGCGGCACTTTCACTCGGACAAGCGTAATTGATATCCATATTGGGGTTGGACATCAAATCATCAAAACGCGCATCCTGCATATCCGCGTCACCATCATTGGAGATACGAATACGCCAGATCACATCATCTTCAATATTGCCATAGACATTATTGGTGTAGTTCGTTTGCGCCGCATCAATATTACGGCCGCGCTTGTCCATGGAGGGTTCTGGCTCACGGATAGACAGCTCCATACTGTGAGTATCTGTAGTGGTCGGGTAACTGCAGTAATCGAAAGTTGCGGTCGCATTTAAGGTGCGATTATTAACAACCAATTCTTCCTCTTCGTCATCCTGGCTGCGCACATTAAAGGTGATAGTCAGGGTTGTATTTTCGTCACGCTCTGCGAGTGCAGACAGATCATTTTGATCCCAGGTAATAGTGGTACCGCTAATCGTGGGCTCAGCCAGAACAACCCCGGAACTCACTGAAGTAGAGCCAGTCACATACTCGAGACCGGAAGACCCCAGGTTCTCCGTAATAACGATATCCTGAATAGACTGGGTACCCGATAGGCCACTGAAAATACTGGGTACATCAACTTCGATGGTTACCTGACCATCACCACATAAAACACACCAACTGTCGCTGGAGCGGTGACTGAGAATATTGAACCCTGCAGGATCATCGGTAATAGAAGGACAGTTAGATTGAGCAAGTGCCTGCGGTGCAGTTAGAAGGACCACCGCACAGACCAATAAAAATCCAATAATCACAGACTTGCAGGATTTTTGCTCAACAAATTCCGACTTCATTATCACTTAACGGCCGCCACTTTCTAATACAGATGTTTGGAGATAAATCGGGCATTTACACCAGACACTCCACGGTGGGCGAACTTTAATTACAACCCACTTAGGTAGCCGTGAAACAAGTCATAATTAGCCAGCTGACAAGTGGAACTTTTGTAGGGATTGCCAAGTGGTTCTCAGGCGGACCCTCAGTAAGGGAAAATTTTTGTCCAGAACGGACAAATAATAACTGAACAGGTATGACGAAAATTTCATCAGTTTGAAACGACCGGAACCCACTATTCAGCGGGTTCCGGCCAATTATCAGTCTAGGTTGGCGGGAAGAAGTCAATCGGATAAAGGATGGTAATAGTCGGCACTCCGGCCTTTTCACCAAAGTTAAATCGTTTGACCCTAGCCACAATTTTCGCATTGAGTGACGGAGAATCCACATCACTGGAATCTACACTCACGGCAGAAACCGATCCGCTGGGTTCAATAGTAATCTTCAACACCATCTTACCTTGCAGCGCGGGATTATTACGCAGCTCACGATTGTAGATACGGTACAAGGTGGCCTTGTAGCGATCGAAAACAATCTGGATTTCCTCATCTGTCCGCGACGGACCAGCACCATCACTGAGAGGACGGTCCTCACCGGCAAAGTCACCTTCAGTACCGATAGAACTTTCCACTCGCGCAAAGGCAACGCCACCCAAGTCCGAACCAGATCCACCCACATTGCGACTCAGCTCTGCCGTATTGATACCACCACTACCCGCGGTAGATGCTGCAGTGATCAGTGAGCGCTGACTGCGGTTCTCTTTTTTACCGGCCGTGCTCAGCTGGGTTTGCTGGCCGAGGCGGTTATCCAGATCATCTTGTATCAGGTCCTGGAAGTTATCCTTAAAGGCGAGAACACCGGATCGCTCAGCTTTTTTACGCGCCTGCTTTTTCTCCGCCTTGGAGGGTTTCGGGTCCTGCTTGGCTACCTTCTGCTCAGGCTTCTTCTCTGGCTTTTTCTCCTCTTTCTTAGGCTTGGCTTTTTCTGGCTCCGGCGGTGGCTTGGGCTTGGTTTTCTTCTCAATAACCAGCTTGGCCAAACGCTCGGGAATTTCCACTATTTGAGACTCGGGCTGGGGCACCGTATACAGAGGAATCAGGTAGCCCAGCAAGGCAGCGATAAACAGTGAGGCAAAGACACTGCGGCGAAAACGCTTCTCGTCCTCGCCCTGCTTGTGCCATGGCATCACCATAGGGCGGAACTTGGGCTGTTCGAATTCCCGTGTTATCTCGAACTCGAACTTTGACTCTTCCTCCTCGCGGCGCAGCTCATCCGCGCGCTCATCCAGCGCAAAGACCTCTTCCTGGCACTCGCTTATGCTGTTCTGTATAGCACTGCGCTCATCGCGCAGCTGCTCCAGGCTCTGGTTGAAACTGCGCGTCGACTGACCGATCCGCTCGATAACCTGCGCAGAAGCATTCTCCCGATAATCTTCCGCCCAGAACATTTCTCCCGCGCCCGCTTCTTCAAGCTTGCGCAGGCGTTCGGAAATCTCGTCGAGCAACTGGTACTTGGACCCCTGGTCCTGTAATTCAGCCAGCTTCTCTTCGATCTGGTGCCGCTCATCCTCGAGCAGCTGCATGCGATGGTGAACCGCCTCAAGCGCCTCACCTACCGCCCGCTGTTGTTGAAGAAAATTACTCACAAACTTCCATTAACCCTGAGATGCTTTCTGAATAACCGCCAGTGAAACTTTGGTATAACCAGCGTCTGTACAGCTGGACATCACCTTTTTCAGCAAACTGAACGGAATGCCTCTGTCCGCGAGAATATTAACCTCCGGTGGTTCTGGATCCTGCCCCCCCTCGACATCACCCTCACCTGAATCTGCTGAGGCCTGTGCAACTCCAATTGCCTTGGCCAGCTCTGCAACCATCGCTTCCTTAATGGCCGCAATAATGGTTTCCTCACTTTCCAACACTTCGGCGGTGGCAATTATCGAGTTGGACTCCACCAGGATTTCATCATTGGTCACCATCAAGGTCACCGTTTCCCGGGGCTTGGTTTCCACCACTGAGTCCGGCAAGGTAATCACCTTGGGAGGCTCCAGCGCTTCATTGCTGGAGGTATTAGTCAGCAGGAAAAACACCAGGATCGTAAAAACATCCATCAGGGAAGTCAGGTTCATGCCCGAGGTTTTCTTGCGCTTATGGCTTCGCGCCATACGCTTCATGCGTCGGCTTTCATTTCTCATGGCGCATCTCCTATGGAAATATCAGGAAATAAAACCACCTTTTCCACCGCATCCAGATCACTGGGATCACTCCCCTCAATCCGTACTTCAGCTCCGCGCACAGTATCCATAATGCCCACCAAATGCTCATAGGCGATTGTGGGCTCCATCAGGATGATGGAATCAGTTTTTTCCGGATAACTGGCCTTAACTTCCAACAAAAACTGCGTGAGCTTCTTTAGGTCATACACTTCTGCTGTGGGCAGCACAGCGAGAATCTCAGTCTGTTCTGTATCTGCTCCAACGGGAGCCTCAATAAGAGCATTTTCACCCTCGCCATCGATATTCAGGTTGGGGAAACGTGCGATAACCTTTTCACCATCACTGATTTCCACGGCCTGTTCTCGCACAACTACCTCCACCGTAACCGTGGGATCATCCGGTGCTCCACCACCGGCACCACTCGGCATATTCAGTTCGAGAATTGTCACCCGCGAAAATACCGCCGATACCAATAGAAAAGGCACCAATACCACCATCAAATTCAAGAAAGCAGTGATATCCAGCTCAGGAGCTTCTTTATCCCGCCCGTGGCGCCGCCTTCTCATTACGCAGTTTCCGCTTGCTGTGCTACTGGATTGGTTTTAGCTGGGGCAGTTTTTTCACTAGACGGCTTGGATTTTGCGGGCTCCACTTCAAAGCGGCGACGGGTTGCACCATCAATCAGGTTGGATGCTTTTACAGAGACCATCTCCAGGCTATCGATAATTTCACCGGTGAGTGAGTTCAGCAGTGCGTGGACGATCAACAACGGGATACCAGTCATCAGACCGAAGGCGGTGGTGTTCATCGCCACGGAAATACTGGCGGAGAGTAGGTCTGCCTTTTCTGCCGGGTTGGCATTGGCTACCGCTGTAAAGGCTTCGATCAGACCCATAATGGTTCCCAGAAGCCCGAGCAAAGTTGCGATATTGGAAAACAAAGCGACGTAAGGGGTGCGCTTTTCCAGTTGTGGAGTGATCTCCATCATGCTCTCTTCCATCGCGATTTCGATATCTTCACGACGGCGAACAGCTCCCTGCCGGGCCAGCCCCATAGACAGTAATTTACTCACACTGGACTCGTCCTGTTTTACCAGGTTGCGAGCGCGATCGAAGTCTCCTGAAGCTAATACCGGCTGCAGCTTATCCCACATATTGCGGTTGCTGCGGCGCTCCAAATGCAGGCGGATAAAGCGCTCGATAGCCACAGCACCACCCAGTGCGGCAACCACGAGAATCGGGTACATGAAAGTACCGCCCGTCTGGAAAAACTCGATGACGTTATTGAAAAAGTCCATTACAAACCCTCTTGAGAAATACAGCTAAAACTTGGTGCTAATCCGGCGACAGCCAGAATCAATATGGCGTTAATCGCCGGACAGGCTGAGTTGATAGAACTCCAACTCACGCATGAAAACTTCCTTGTCGAGCGGTTTGAGTTTGTCGTCCATCAAGCTGGAGACAAGGTCGCTTTCGACACCCACTTCGGAACTTTTCCAGGGGACAATATAGAGAGACTTAGGGGCTTCCTTGTTACCGATAATAGAAATACCCGACAACTCCTTAATTTTTGAATCCACCTTTTTATCGGCGGATTCTTTTTTCTCCTCTCCCTCAGACTGAGCCAAGGCATAAGGAAAAACCATAAAGCTGGCCACGAATGGCAAAGCCCAACGAAGTTTAATCATTTACCAGCCCTCCGTTGAATATCAGCTAACCAGATAGTGACATCCCGGTCCTCTGGTTCCAATTGAACATATTGTTCGAATTGTGCCAGAGCACACTGGAGATCTTGCAGATACAGATCACACAATATGCCCAGATTTTTTATCAAAGGTAGATATTCTGGATTTTCTGCCAAAGCATTCACATATATTTTCCGTGCCTCGGCAAAGCGCCCTTGCTTTCGGTAGAGAACGGCCAACTCATTAGTTGCCACCGGATGCTTTTCGTCCAGCGCCAATGCCTTTAAAAAAGCCTCTTCCGCTTTTGCCTCATTGCCACTTTTGTAGTGGGCAATACCCAGATTGATATAGGGTGCCGGAAGGCGCTGCTCGCGCTCCACCACTGACTGCAGAAGTTCAATAGCACTCGCATAATCCTGCTCGGCAAGATATTCCAGGGATCGCTCAAAGTCCCGACTCACACTGCCCGATACCCGCACCGAAGAATAATCAGAGATTTTTCCAGACTTGGTTTGGGTGCTGGCGCAAGCTGCTAACAACAAGGCTAAGCCCACCAGAAAAAACAAACGCATTTGTTTTTGCATAACTTTCCACTCCAAAAGGCAAATGCCTGTTATTACTGACCCGAAACTGCTGATCCCGCTGAAGGCAATTCCGGCTCTGGCGGCAGGGGCACAATAGTCTGGAGATACTCACCAGCCTCTTCCGCCCGTGCATAGCGAGCGGGCATTAAATTGGCAAGCTTGCCAATACTTTTATCAATCCAGGGGTTATAAATACCGACGCCTAGCAACTCGACATTCTTCTGGTGAACAGAAATGGCTTTTTCCTCGAAGGGATAAATCTGCTCCTCCAATGCCAACTCATACTCTTCCAGCTCCAGGGCATTCAGGTTGGTTGGACGTTCAGAGTCCTTCAGGGCCACGCTAAAGTGGAGATAAATTTCAGCCAGGTAAAAGGTTGCCGCAGCGGTTACATCGGCCACCTGATAATCAATCAGGTCAGTAAATGCACGGGTGGCTGCTTTCATACGCTTGCGCTTGAGGTTGAGGCTTTTCTCGATAGGCGCAACCAAATCCACCTGGGTGAAAGCCTCAAAACTGGGTTCAGCCAATAGCAGGGCCGCATTACCTGCGAGATAACGGGTGCGGTCGCTGCGCTGGGAACCACCGCGGGACTCAACTTTCACCAGTTCACGAAGCTCTGCCATATAAAGCTTTTGACTCCCGGACACTTTGTAGATATCGGCAATTTTCTGGCGGGTCTCCAGCGCCGGCTCCATGGGTTCGGGGAAATAATCGACGTAGCGACGCAAAACAGACAGCGCTTTAGCGCTATCTTCTGCCGCTGCATAAAGATCTGCCGCCTGGGTTAAGGCCTCACGGCGTATTTCATCGTCCTCGGATTCCCGCTCAATACGCTCAAATTCCGCAGCTGCCAACAACAGCTCACCGCTCTCCTGGTAAACCACTGCCAACTTCTTAGTGACATCTTTTGCCAGCTCATGCTCCGGGAAGTGACTGCGGAAGTTATTTAATACCGTTGCCGCTTGTACCCAATCCTTAAGCACAATCAATGATGCGGCAGCATCGTACTCCGCCGTAGCCAAAATGGTCGCACCGGGTGCAGCGCCTCGAATACGCAGGAAATGGCTCGCTGCGGCTGCATGATCCTCCTGTTTACGGGCCATATCACCCTGCTGGTAGATAGAAGCCGCCAGGTTATCTACCAGACCCGCCCTATCCTTTGCATCCTGGGCAGTCAGCATCAAAGTTTCACCGTAAGCGATTTCTGCATCCGCAAAGGCCGCAGTATCGAAAGAAGCGTGAGCTACCAGCAGCCAGGCAGAACGTCTAATCTCCTGCTCCGCAGCGGGGAACTGCTCCAACAGTGAACGACCATTGGCGATGGTCGGGGCATAGTCTTTTAACCCGTAGAGATCCTCCACCGCTCCGAGCATGATCTGAGGGGCTTTGGCATGCTCAGGGAATGTGGCTGCAAATGTCAGCGATGAACGGATAATTTCCCGCAATAGTGGTGCACGCTGCTCATCCGTTGCATCTTTTAAGTTATTGGCCAGATGTTCGCGATAAGCGTAAACCGCTGCGTAGCCTGCTTCGCTGGAATCCTTATGCGCAGGATATTCATAGGCCGTGCGCTCATACTCCAGAGCTGCACCATGGAAATCCCGGTTTTCCAACATCAATCCGGCAAGCTGATAATTGATTTCCGGTGCGCGCTCAGTTTCCCGGAAGGAATCGAGATAACTGCGATACCAGTGAATCGCCTCGCGATAATTCTCAGCCTTCTTATCTTTTAACTTCTTATTCTGGTAAGCCGCATGGTAGTGCCCCGCGAGGTCGATCAGGTTGGTCTGCAGGAAGGCAACCACCTCTCCGTATTCATTAATATCGAAGACAGTCCAGTAATCGGCATTAAGTGCATAAGTAGTGGCGAAATCCTTCTTCGCTTCCAGCACCAGTTTGGGGAAGCCGCCTTTACTGTAGATTTCAATAACACGAATTGAGAAATCCGCAGATACTCTGTGCAACTGGTTTCGATCAACAAACGCAATATAGGATTTTGCCGCATCCTGGTAGCGACGCTTCTCCAAATAATATTCACCCAGCTGGCTGTATACCCGGAATTCGTAATCTCTATTGCCCTTGCGGGTGAAGTAATCGACAACCGAATCAGGGCCTTCCAGGTAAGAAAAGCTCAAGCTGACCACACGGAAAGTATCGTCAATATGCTTGCGCTCGCCCTTATTGTTTTGCTGGTCGAAGTCATAGCCCTGGGAGACTTTGTAATCCAGCATAGCGATATAGTCATCCAGGGCCATTTCATACATATCCTGCTTAAACAGCGCCCAACCGCGTTTATACAGGGCAAGCTCGTAGAAACTGGATATCACACCAATATCGATAACTTTTCCGTAGGACTCTTCCGCATCGAGAAACTTCTTGCGGGTAAAATAGTATTCGCCCAACCGGAACCAGGATTCATCGATATGTCGCGAGTCCGGATAGTTGGCCACCAGCTGGCGCAATACATCCACCGCTGCATCAATCTCTCCCGCCTCTTCATAAGCCCGGGATAACTGATACATCACCTGGTCGTTGCGGTGATACAGGGGGTACTTTTGCAGCAATTTAATATAGAGATCGATGGCCTCGCGGGCATTGGCTGACATCATCTCTTCAGAATCAACGCCCGGCGCTTCAAGCGGGGTTTCATCTGCAGCTATTTCTATGCTGCCACTAGCCCGGGTTTCAAACTCCTCATCAGACTCGACAACTCCAGGGGCCTGCGCCTCAGTCACTACCGACTCTACCTTCGCCACCGGCGCTGACGTCTCTGGAGCATCCAGGGTATTTTCAGCCATAGCTTCTGACGCATCGACAGAGATCACCGCCCCGCTTCCAGCAGCTACTCCAGCAAGGTTATCGAATTCTGCATCTTCAGCGCGGTGTGCCTGCTTGATTTTCAGGTCGGCAATCCTGCGCATCGCCTCGGGGGTCAGCTTGGATTCAGGGGTTTCCTGCAAGTACTTCTGGTAGCTGGCCAGTGCCTTCTCCAGACTCCCATCAATATGCTCTTCCTTGATTTCTACTTCGACATTTTGAAGACTGCCGATGGTCTTGCCGCTGTTTCCCGCACAACCCCCTAGCACTATAAGTGCAGAGAGAAGACCGGCGGCGCGATTGAGAGATTTACCAGCTCGAGATTTAGATTTGAGCAACTTACTCACGAATCACCTCCCTCTGCTGATTCTTCTTCCTCCACCGGCTCCATCTCCGCTGGATTGTCCTCAGGGATTTGCTCTTCCAACAGTGCTTTGTGCTGCTCTACCTTGAATTCATCTTCACGCTGCTCCTGCAGCTCATTAGCACGGTCATAGCTGTCTGCCAGGGCGAAGCGGGCTTTAATTTGATAACTTTCCAACTGTGCGCGACGGCGTTCCAACTCAGCAATTGCCAATGCTTCAAGCATGGTGCCCTGGCGCGCCATCAGGGTTTTCAGTCGCCGCTGGGTTTGCTGGATACGCGCGCGCAAACGAGTAATATCGCGGTCGTAACCGGTATAGCTGTGAGTTGCCGCCTGGCGACTGCGCACAAAGGAATCGTAAACAGACTGGAGACTTTCGATCTCCTGGTTTAATTCCGCCAGGTGTTTGTAGGCCTCGGTCAAACGCTGGTCGTACTCAAAGGAAAGACGCAGGTCCAATACACCTTTGAGCCGCTGTACCCGCTTCAAAGTAGTTTCAGTAAAGCCCTGGGGATGCTCAGCAATTTTTCCGCTAAGTTCCAGGAGCTTCAATCGCGCTTCCTGCTCTTCGGCCGTTGCCAGGTATTCTGGGCGGCGGGAGATCAGCATCTGCTCTATACGACTGGCAAACTGATCGCGCTGCTCCATCCGCAGTTTGATACGGGCGTCGAGTTCCCGGAATTGCCTGTCCAGCTCCGGCAACAGGGGCTCGTAATAGTTGCGGCGAATACGAATAATATCTTCGTAGGCTGTCAGGCTTTTTAGCCACTCTTCATTGCGCTCATATAAATCGTTGAGATCGCGATAGTTGCGTAAAAATTCCTGATAGTCATTGGACGCCATCAGGTCGAGTAAGTAATGGGTCTCGGGGGCTTCCGGTAAATTGCGCAAGGCCACTACCCAGTTCTGTACCTGGGTAGCCTCTTTACGACGCAACGCCTCAAGGAACTTACCTTTGCGAATACTATGAATGGACTGAGTGAGGGTATCAATCTCGCGCCCGAACGCGTCTAATGCGCGGCCGTAATTAATTGCAGCGGTACTGTGGACATCCAATTTGCCGTAGGCATAGGGCACCGCCAACATGACCTCTTGCACTGGCTCACTGGTGCCTTTGCGGTCTTGCAACAGTTTCCAGGGCACCAGTGCCCGGTCATAGCGACCCGCGCGGGCCTCTACCCAGCCAGCACCCAGCAGCGCCCTATTTGAAAAAGGGCCATCGAGGTTTACACGATCAAAATAGGGGCGCGCCATATCCAGCTTGCCCAGCTCCATTAAATGGGAGCCCAATAAGAGGTTGGTTTTATCGTAAAGGGCCTGCAGCGCAGCCTCCGAACTGCGCTTTCTTCCAAGCGCAGTCAACTCCAGAACACCGCGTTCCTCTTCTCCCGCCTTCAGTTGTGCAATACCCAAATTGAAGGAAACAAAGCCCTCTAATGACTCTTCACCCTTCAGGTCTTGCAGCAGTTCTACGGCCTCCTCAAATCGACCGAGCTGCATATAGACTCGAGCACGCAAAAACTGCTCATCTGCACGGACCCTCTCGGGAACCCGCCCATCAATCATTTCCAGGGCATGTAAGGCGTTGCGCGGCTGTTGTTTGTGATAGTGAATTTTTGCCAGTCGATACGCAGCTTCATTGCGCACCGGCTGGGAAACATTTCCCTGCAGTACAGCCTCAATAGCCCGCCCAGCCTCCCTGTGCATTCGATAGGACAATTCCAAGTCACCCACCGAAAACTCAGCTTGCCCCAAGTGCGCACTGAAAGGATCGAGTTCAGGCTGATCTAAGCGGTGATACTGAGCAAGTTCTGTGTCCAGTGCCACAATCGCATCAAAATAACTTTCCTGATGGGCATGAAACATTGCCGCACCGAAAAACAGGTCTTTAAGTTCTTCCTGCGGTTCAGTCGCCGCTGCAGCGGGGAGAGCAGTCAAAGAACAAAGGGATAGAGCACCAAGCATCATCCTGGTTTGACAGGACAACACATTTACCAGGGACCTGAGCATGATTACCAGTCCTTGAAGTTTATCGTGGACTCGGTTCCCAGAACCTTAATCTCGACAAATTTAGGACCCACTGCTTTCTCCACGGTGTAGGAAGCTGTAGCCCGATACTCTTTTCCTGATGGGGTTTTACCGAGAAAACTAACCTCTAATGGATGCCCACCCACTTGCACATTGCCAGTGTATATTTTTTGTACCCCACCTTTTTGCAGGGACTCAATTTCCCGGTAAGTATAGAGATGATGGGCAACTAATTTGCCATTCAATGTGACCTCAACCGACTCCAGCTCGAAGGGCTTTTCATCAGCCACTGAGACAAAAAGAGCTACCTGCGTATTAGAGGGAAATAAGAGCTTTTCCTCCAGCTGTGACAACTCAGCAGTGAGATCAATTACATCTTTCTTAACATCCTGGATCTGCTCATCCAGGCCACGGATATCATCTCTATCAATAGTCTGAGCATGCCCAGTACTGGCCAACAGAAAGAAAAGTACAATCTGAAGAATTCTGAACATGTGGCCTACCTCCGACCCAACCCTAAACTATCAATTCCTGCCAGAGAACCTGGAACAGGACCACAATAAACCCAGGCACAACAGGGCCTTGAGCTGCGGCATTGTATTGAATAGAGGGCTAATCAGATGTGAGGAAATTCAAATCTCACAAAAACTCAAAGAATGGATAAATTTTGAAAAAAGCACTTCAATTAGATAAAAGAGATCTATGACACAAAAGAAGTGAGACGTACTTCACTTGCAATCAAGAAAGCTCTCCGCTTTGGCTCTCTGGCCTACCGATCACAAAGAACATGCAAACAATCAAACCAACCAAGGCTAGGTAAGCATTTACTGTAAAAGCTCTATCTATTCCCGTAGGTATATCTGGAGCGAAGGCGATGATTGTAGCATTCATACCCAAACCAACCGCACCCCCACCAATTTTAAACATATAGAGGATTGCGCCTGCCAAGCTGGCACGGTGAGGTTCCACCACCGTAATACCCGCAGTCGTACTGGATGGATTGAACAGCCCAATACCCACTCCCAACACGACCAAGCCCGGACACATATCCAAAAAACCCGTGTCCGAAGTCAGGTTCGAGAGCATGAACATTCCAACACTCATCCCCAAAATACCTAATGAGACGAGTAATTTTGGTCCAGCTACTTCATAGAAGCGGCCGGAGATAATAGCAACCAGCCCCGATATAACCATTAAAGGAACCAAAGATAAACCGGCCTGAAATGCTGAGTAACCACGAAAATTCGCCAAAAACTGGGGGACATAGAGAATTGCCGATAGGAATACTACGGAGATTAGAAGTGTTGTAACACCTACCGCTAGGAACTTCCGGTTCTTTGCAATATCAGGGGGAATCAGGGCATCTTTACCAACTCGATACTCCACGATGGTAAATAGGCAGAGCAACACCAGGAACACAACAATCAGGCTGATAACCACAGGATGCTTGAAACCAATTTCCGCAGAGACATCCAGTGCAAAAAGCAAACAAAATAGCGAGGTGCATAGTAGTAGCACACCGAAGAAGTCTATTTTTTCCTCGGTGTCACGAGGTTTATCCGGGGGCACTGCCCACCAGCAAGCCAGCATTGTTGCCAGGGTGAGGAGAATATTAACGAAGAAAATCCATCGCCAACTGAAAAAATCTGCGAGCACCCCACCCAAAACTGGTCCAGCTGCATTCGCTAACCCACAGGTGGCCATCAGGATACCACCCGCCAACCCTGACCTTTCATAGGTCAACAAGTTAAAAGTCATTGCCAAAGTGGACGGCCACATCAATGCCGCACCCACTCCCATCAATGCGCGGGATATCAATAACATCCACATATCCATTGCCAGGCCACCCAGCACGGCAAAGAAAACGAATATTCCCGCTCCAATCATAAATACTCTGCGGCGGCCATAGATATCCGCCAAGCGGCCACCGGTTATGATGAAAACACCAAAAACCAAGGCGTAGCCGTTAATGATCCACTGGGAGCTAGTTATGTCTGCATTGAATTCTCTTTCGATGGCAGGTAGTGCGGGGGCAAAAGCGGTATAGTCATTACTAATAAGGAAGGCCGCGAGAACTAATGCAGCCAACCCCAAGTACTGATCTCGTGTAATTTTGCCGCTCTGTTTAGCCATACTGCGTAATTCACTCGACACCCGAGCCGCTCAGGTAATCCTTCAGAACCTAATTAGCTTGCGATATATTTTTAATACTCCCGCCTAGAGCCTAGACCACTCGCTAATTTACACGCCTTTTGACTAGTCAGTTTTCACTGTCGATACCGATCATCATCTGCCTTGTAACTGGCAGCTCATATCTTATGCTTAAAGGGCATCCAAGCGCCGGAAAATTGAATTAGTGATTGGATAGCCTACTGAGCCCCCTAAGATCACGCTAATAGATGAGATTAGTAAATGCATAAGTTCATTGTGCTTGTCTTGGTTCTGTTGACTTCTTCTACATTCGCCCAGGGATCTACGGTGAACGACCTAAAAGATTTCCAGTGGAAAAACCGCATTCTATTACTGAATATCCCGGAAGATCCCAATAGCACAATCAATGAATTACTCAAGTTAGCGCCGCAGTTTGCAGAGAGAAACTTAATATGGTTCCTGTTCTCTAACGGCACCCTTGAGACTAACTTCCCCGGTAAAGTCACAGACAATTTTGCTAAAAATGTACGGGAAAAATATCTGCAAGGACCAGCAATGCAAGTACTTCTTATAGGAAAGGATGGGGAAGTAAAGTATAAAGCCAATAAATTCTCAGCCGTCGAAGTTTTCCAACGTATCGACAGCATGCCCATGCGACGCAATGAGATGCAGCAAGGATCTGCACAGTGAACAATTATTGAACATCCACAATCTGATAGAGAATTTTTGTATCCCCCAGTATTACTGAGGAATCCCAGAGTTAGATTTCCCTCAATTAATTACGCTTCGGCCTTCTTTGCTCACCAGACACCCTTTCCAGCTGGCAACTTTTAACAAACATAGACATCTTTGCGCTAAAGTACGCTATTAGCCTTGCGAACTTATAATCAATGGAAATCGACCTCCAATGACCAAAAGAGCCATTATCCTCGGAGCTACGGGCCTTATCGGTGGCCATCTCACAGAGCAACTGGCTGGTGAAGAAGTCTTTGATGAAGTACTTACCCTCACTCGACGCCCCAAAGCCACTGCAAGTCAAAAAATACACAATCATATTGTCGATTTTGATCGATTGGAGGAGGCTGCCCCTCTTTTTCAGGGAAATACTCTATTTTCCTGCCTGGGAACCACTCGCAAGCAAGCCGGCAGCCTAGCCGCCCAGTATAAGGTTGACGTTGAATATCAATACAAAGCGGCCCAATTGGCAGCGGAGGCAGGGGTCAGCCATTACGTACTGGTTTCATCCAGCGGGGCCAATGCCAATAGCGCCAGTGCTTACTTACGTATGAAGGGTGAGCTGGAAGAGAAAATCAAGAAACTTCCATTTAAGCGCATCAGTATTCTGCAACCCTCCCTACTTCTCGGAGATCGTGCAAATGCCCGCCCCGGTGAGAAAATCGGAGGCATCCTCCTACCAGTAATTTGTATGCTGCCGGGGCTGAGACGTTATAGGCCCATTGAGGGGCGTGAAGTAGCCAAAAAAATGGTTTATTTAAGTCGACAAGAACGAACAGGGGTTGAGACCCTGCGTTTGGATGAGCTATTCAATACTTAAGGAGCCTCTGAATAATTCCGTAATGTCTCGGCGAATCTGGGAGGCTCCTTAAACCCCAAAGGTTAAATTCGGGAGCTTAAAACAAGTAAAACGCTCCCGAATATTGCGGTTATTCTTTTATTTTAATCCCTAGCCAATGCGGATATTGAGTCAAAATAATAAGGACAATTGCATCGTAGACTGCGTGCCAGATTATTACTCCCAATAAACTTCCGGACACTTGGTAAACCACACCTAAAACCACACCAATTCCCAAAGTCAGAAAGAAATTGGTCCACGATGAGAAATGAAGTAGCGCAAATGCAATTGCGGAAATTAGTAACCCCAACAATGGCGAGCTAAGTTCTGACAACCAGGACTGCAAAAACCCCCGAAACAAAAGCTCTTCACAAATTCCGACTACAACAGAAACCAACAGCAGTTGAAAGAAAGACAATCGTGAAAATAGTGGAATCAGGGCGATCGATTGACGCCGCATTGACATGCCGAGGGTCGTTTCTGAGCGAGTTAACGACAACATCACACCATAGGTAGCCATCGCTCCAATGATGCCAATTATTACTTGTAACCCTACGCTATCACCAATGATCACTACCTTGGGTGAAGCCAGATAAAAGCCCAGAAAGGCCAGCAACAAGCAAACAACCTGAGTGCCAATTAATAAAAGAAAAACTGGTGGATTCCCTTTTGTTTGGTCAACAGCTTCCATTTGTGACCGTCCTTTTTATTAGTAGTTTATCGAGGTAGTCGAGTGGCTCAGTACCTAAATAGACTGCCTTAGGATTCCGTATCAACTAGAAACCACATCGAAATTCAATCAGCCGAAATAAGCACACCCACCATCGGCAATAATCTAACAGAAAATGATGACAGGCATAATCCTCCGCCAACAACCTATCTCTATCCGTTTATTTTGACGCCAGACAGCTTATCCCCTTTGAAAAACTGCCTGACTTTAGCCGAAAAGCCAGTCACAGTGCTATGCTCGACAATATCTCTGGAACCGGATAGCTCGTAGAGACTACCCGGTTTCCAGCCCTCTTATCAGTAGATTGTCTTGCAAAGAAACTACACAGCAACTAATTCCAACCATGACACAAGAAATCATAGGACTGGGCCAGCTGCTGAAGGATATTGAGGAGAAAAGTCAGGGGCAGGAGAAAATCTCCATCCAGCATGTTATTGAGGCTGTGGGGCTTCGATCCTTTGCCCCATTCCTTATCCTTATCGGGTTGATCCTGTTTTCCCCTCTAAGCGGTATTCCCGGAATGTCTACCGCGATGGGCGTATTGCTACTACTGTTTGCCCTACAACTGCTGATGAAGCGCAACTATATCTGGCTTCCTCAGTGGTTAATCAACCGCTCCATATCCAGCGAGAAGCTGATGGATGCCCTGCACTGGATGGAAAAGCCCGCCCGGTTTGCCGACCGCTGGATTCAGCCACGGATGGATTTTATCGTGCGCCGATATGGCACCTACGCTATTGCTGGAACCTGCATTTTTATTGCATTGACCCTGCCAATAATGGAAGTAATCCCCTTCTCTGCCTCAACTGCTGGTCTCGCTCTCACCATTTTTGGGCTATCGCTGGCAGCTCGAGACGGACTCTTAGCGCTTATTGCTTTTATCCTAACGGCCTCCCTAGTACTAGTGGTGATCGTTGCCGTGATCTAGGGAGCCTCTGAATAACTCCGTGATACCTCTGGCTTGCAGAGCGGTTCACAATCAAGGCGCGGCTTCGCAGGAATGTCTAGACCTTTCAAGAAGTCGCAACGCCTAGGGGCCCGCGAGTAACTCCATAATATCTCTGCGGGTCTCCAGACCAAAGCTGGCTACTTACCCTCGCTTTAAGACTTGATTTTTTAATCCGAGCAAATGGGGAAAGTGCACTATGGCGAAAATTGCCAAAAGGTCGTATACCGCATGCCAAACAATCGCTCCCACCAAGCCCCCGGACATTTGGTAGAAAATGCCTAAAATGAGCCCAATCATAAAGGTAAGGAAGAAGTACACCCAGGAAACACAGTGCAGTAATGCGAATATCAGTGATGCACCCAATAAACCGAGGAATGGCGTACTGAGCTGGGAAAGCCAAGACTGTAGAAAACCACGAAACAACAGCTCCTCACAAACACCTGCAGCTAAAGCAACCCATACCATCTGTGATGGGGACAACTTGGAAAACAGAGGGGTCAATTGAGTACAGTGGAGCCGCAGCATTTTCCCAAATAGCGTCTCAGAACGAGCTAATGTCAGTACTACCGCAAATGTGACAATAGCGCCTAACAATCCCAACATCAGTTGCAGCCAAACCGTATCACCAATAAATGAAACTTCCATTGGCACAAGGTAGAGACCCAGAGCCGCAAGCAATAGACAGCCCAGTTGAATATCCATTAAAAAAAAGAAAACCGGCAGGCTGCGCCGTGCCGGACCAATCGCTTCCATTCCTGATTTTTCCCTTTGCCTATTGATTTCCTGAGCCTCTGACAACCTTCAAGCTCGCTCGCCCATCCGCAGAAATCATCAATTCGGCCACGCCACCATCCCGCAGTTGTTTTTCCAGATCCAGGGCTTTTTCCTTCGGAGCAAAGTAGGCTTCAATACCGTAGCGAATCCGGTAGCTATCTGATGAATTCCAAAAATCCTGGCCTGCTACCCGCCCTCGAATAAAGACTCCGCCCTGTGGTTGTTCAAGGCTGACAGAGGCGCGTTCATACAATCCGGATGGCCCTTTTTCTAAGCCTACATAAACCACCTCTCCCTGACGCAGCCGTCCCTGCCCTTTAAACAAGGCTTTATCTAAAGTGGAAAAGGGGTAATTTAATTGGGCATAGTTACCGCGAAACAATGAGCGCGGGTCTACAGGAACAGTTTTCACTGAAACAGGCTGGCCCGTCCACAGCGGCATTTGAGCCTTAATATACATTCCTAACAGTATAAAAAGCTGCACGCCAATGGCGGCAACCAGGCCAATCACAACTCTACGTTTCATCGCAAACTTCCCCCCGCCTGGTGATATTTCCAATACTTGGCTGCTGCCAGCAATAAAACTGCGAAGAGAATAAACAGGAGAGCAGCTCCTATATAGTCGCCAATCAAGTCAATATAGCGCAGCAGAGCCGTCAACAGGACCGCCAGAACTCCGAGGAAGAAGTAGTGCGAGATACCATCGTGAATACCCCTGAAGATCAACCAGATTCCACAGGCAATCAGGGCGAAGTTTGTGAAAATTTGTAACCAAACTGCGTAGTCACTGGAGCTGGCATTCGTTACGAACGCAAGTACTGCCGCAAAAACACCGCACAACCCCAGTCCGAATAGCAACCTCTGAGACAGCAGCGCCAACACTATCGACACAGCAGACATAGTCCCCACTACCGCCCACATAGAAGGTAGGTGACTCCAGGGGGCTTCTATAATCTCCTCCCAGGGATATTCAAAGCTAAAAATCAGTAAGCCAATTAAAGTAAACCGAAGGCACCAAATAGAGATTACTGCTGCGTAGTCCTTGGCTACCGCCGACGGGCGAGTTGCCAACCAATGGGCAAAGCAATACATCAGGATAAAGAGCGAGACTGCAACAGCAAGGTTCTCTGGATAAATATCCGCACTAAATTTCCCATCCTGCAAACGCCAAAATTCCGATAGGGAAAATTCCAGCCAAAAACCTAAGCCAAAGATAAAGGTCAGCAAGAGAATCACGCTCGCACGACCACTTAACAGAATATAGAGGGCCCCCAGCAAGAAAATTGGGAACAGGGCGGGGTAAAAGCCTAAACTCGACTCCAGGAAGAACCAAAGCAAAGCCAATAGCAAGGACTGCTCTGCAATCCACGGGCTGCGGGTAATTAAAGCAAATGGCAAACTACCCAGTGCCCACCAGAAAATACCATCTGGCATATGCTCGCCTAAATGGTATACCTGTGCGATCAAAATAATCGCCGCACCAAAAAACAGGTTGCCCAACAAGAACAAGCCCTCTCCGGCTTTTCTGTCTCCAGATAGGTAAACCTTAAACGCCACTCCCTGGGTCACCAAGGTCAAAGCGATCAGTCCCCCCATTCGCAGCGCTCTGGGGATTTCCTCCCAATTGGCCCCAATCAGTGTAATCACCGCCAGCCCGATAAAGAGATAGGCCAACCCAATCAAAATACGATATCCAAGTGTTCTTTCCTGCGCCCGGTGGTAATCCACTTCATAGCGGGCACAGATCTGCTCAGCCTGAGCTTCACTGATCACACCGTCTTCAACCCAATCTCCGGCCTCGCGGGCCAGGTCATGCTTAAGCAACCGAATCAATCGCATAGATGCGCCTTGTGAAAAATTACCCTTACCCTACGGATGGGTATTAATACTTTGGTCCCGAGTATCCCCGATGTAACCAGCGACCTCAAATTGGTACGGATTGCAGACTAAATTATCGCCAGGATGCCTAGATAGCAGAAAACTATCTCAGATATTTAAATTGTTAATTTCTATTATTGGTTGCCAGCCAATAGTATAAGCAGCATCAAAGTTAAGAGCCAGGCACCCAATAAGGAGCTAACCATGTCCCGCTATATCGAATCCGAACTCAAGCCGTTTAACGCCAAAGCCTACCAAAATGGCGAATTTCACGATGTAAGTGACTCTGACGTCAAAGGTGAATGGGCCGTATTCTTCTTTTACCCCGCCGACTTCACCTTTGTATGCCCCACTGAATTAGGCGATCTGGCAGACAACTATGAGGAGTTTAAGAAGCTGGGTGTAGAGATCTACTCAGTCTCCACAGACACTCACTTCACCCACAAGGCCTGGCACGATTCCTCTGACACAATCGGTAAGATCCAGTACCCGATGATCGGTGATCCTACCGGTACCATTACCCGTAACTTCGGTGTAATGATTGAGGAAGAAGGCATTGCCGACCGCGGTACTTTCGTAATCGACCCGGAAGGCCGTATTCAAATTGTGGAAATTACTGCTGGCGGTATCGGCCGCGATGCCAGTGAGCTGCTGCGCAAGATCAAAGCTGCTCAGTACATCGCTGCTCACCCCGGTGAAGTTTGTCCAGCAAAATGGAAGGAAGGAGAGGAAACCCTGGCCCCCTCTCTCGACCTGGTAGGCAAAATTTAAGACTTCCCAAGCCCTCACAGGATTGGAACTGGCCTTGCCCGCCCTTTTGGCGGGCATTGTCGTTTTTGCTACCTGGCCCCCCCCTTAATTCCCAACAGCTATCAGCAAAATAATCCATTGAGGGAGGCTTACGGCGGCACAGCTCAGTGTATCTACCACCCCCGCCTCTCAAGTCATCAATAAATAAAAAGCTATCGAAATTTAATCTGTAATTACCAAATACTATCAAACATATAGATATTGGTAATTTTTATTAAAGGCAATTAATCGATAGTATAAATCCCGTTCCCAGACAACGACCGACAAGACAGTGATGAATAAGGAGCTATCCATGTCACGTTACATCGAATCCCAGCTGAAACCCTTTAACGCCAAGGCTTATCAAAACGGCGACTTCTTCGATATCAGCGACGCCGACGTTAAAGGCAAGTGGGCCGTATTCTTCTTCTACCCCGCGGACTTCACCTTTGTCTGCCCCACTGAGCTGGGCGATCTCGCCGACAACTATGAAGAGTTCAAGAAGTTGGGCGTTGAGATCTACTCCGTATCTACCGATACCCACTTCACCCACAAAGCCTGGCACGACTCTTCCGACACCATCGGCAAAATCCAATACCCGATGATCGGCGACCCCACCGGCACCATCACCCGCAACTTCGGTGTGATGATCGAGGAAGAAGGCATCGCCGATCGCGGCACCTTTGTAATCGACCCGGAAGGCCGTATCCAAATTGTCGAGATCACTGCCGGCGGAATCGGCCGCGATGCCAGCGAGCTGTTGCGCAAGATCAAAGCTGCCCAGTACATCGCCGCTCATCCCGGTGAAGTCTGCCCGGCCAAGTGGAAAGAAGGCGAAGAGACCTTAGCCCCCTCCCTAGATCTGGTAGGAAAGATTTAACCCAAATACCTCTGACCCGGCCCATCAAAAGGTGGGCCACAACCAAGCCTTAAATTGTTAGAGAAAGGACACACCGATGTTGGACGCAAACCTGAAAAAACAACTGGACACTTACCTGCAGAATATCGTCAAACCGATCGAGATTCGTGTGTCCACAGATAACAGTGAAAAATCCAAAGAGCTGGAGGCGCTGGTAGATGAAATCTCCGGACTCTCCAACAAAATTACTGCACAGCAGAGTCAAGCCAAGCGCACGCCGAGTATGGCCATCGCCCCTGCCGGAGAGGAACCCCGGGTTAGCTTTGCCGGTATTCCCCTGGGACATGAATTTACCTCACTCGTACTGGCACTATTGCAAGCGGGGGGCCATCCCTCAAAAGCAGACCCGGAGCTACTGGAGCAGGTACGAAACCTGAAGGGTGAATTCCACTTTGAAACCTATATCTCCCTCTCTTGCCAAAACTGCCCGGATGTTGTCCAAGCGCTGAACCTGATGGCAACCCTCAACCCAAACATCACCCACGAAATGATCGACGGTGGCCTGTTCCAGGAGGAAGTTGAAAAGCGCAATGTTATGGCTGTACCTGCGGTTTACCTCAATGGTGAACACTTCGGCCAAGGCAGGATGTCCCTCGAAGAGATTGTTGGAAAACTGGATACTGGCGCAGCCGAGCGTAAAGCTGAAGAACTGAATGAAAAAGCACCCTACGATCTTTTAGTGGTAGGGGGTGGCCCAGCGGGCGCAGCGGCTGCTATTTATGCCGCTCGCAAAGGCATTCGCACTGGCATAGTGGCAGAACGCTTCGGCGGCCAGGTAATGGATACCGTAGGCATCGAGAACTTTATCTCTGTACCTTATACCGAGGGCCCCAAGCTCGCAGCCAGCCTTGAGCAACACGTAAAAGAGTATGGTGTTGATATCATTACCGATCAACGCGCAGCCAACTTGCGACGCAACGAAATGGTAGATATCAAACTACAAAGCGGTGCTACCCTATCCAGCCGCTCTGTAGTATTGGCTACCGGTGCCCGCTGGAGAGAACTGGGGGTACCTGGCGAAGCGGAGTACCGCACCAAGGGCGTAGCCTACTGCCCCCATTGCGACGGCCCCTTCTTTAAAGGTAAGCGCGTAGCTGTTATCGGTGGCGGCAACTCGGGCATCGAAGCAGCGATCGACCTCGCCGGAATCGTCGAGCACGTCACCGTACTGGAGTTCGCCGATAAACTGCGTGCAGACGAGGTGCTGGTACGCAAGGCTCAGTTAATGGATAACATTGATATTATCGTCAATGCGCAAACCACCGAAGTACTCGGCGACGGCAACAAAGTTAACGGCCTGGCCTATACCGATCGAGAGAGTGGTGAAAACAAGCAACTCGACCTGGCAGGCGTCTTCGTACAGATTGGCCTGGTACCCAATACGGAGTTCCTTAACGAAACCGATATAGAGATGAATCGCATGGGCGAAATCGTGATCGACGAGCGCGGCGCAACTTCAGTCCCCGGCGTTTACGCCGCCGGCGATGCGACCACTGTCCCCTACAAACAGATAGTGATCTCTATGGGTGCAGGTGCAACTGCTTCGCTGGGCGCATTTGACTACTTGATTAGGTCTTCGGTTGAATAACACCAAAGCGTTAAAAAGGGCCAGTCATTGACTGGCCCTTTTTTATATTCACTTTAAGCATGGACAATATAGGAGAACAGATTTCAAGCTAAGACCTGAGCCCACATAAAATATCATGCGCCATTTATAAACCTATATTTATAATGGACACTAAATCCGCACCTTTAATTTATATATATTATTAACAAACCAAAAACAAACTGATTAAACCCTATAAAATACCACTTGGCATCACCTATCAATTACTAATCGAAAGAAAACTTTAGAGTAAATAATAGACTCATTATCTTGGGAGCCCCCCATGAAGAAGCCAAGCCTAACGCTATTTTTAACCCTGCTACCAACCTTTGGATTACCTTTAGCCTCAAACAGTTTTGCTGTGAGCTGTGGTGACACGATTACTACCCAGGAATCCCTCACAGAAGACCTCTCCTGCGAAACCAATCCAGCCCTCACAATTGACGGCCCCGGTGGCGGGCTGAACTTAAATGGGTTTACTGTTACCTGTATAGAACCATTACATGAGGGCATCTATCTAACAGGGCTGGCTGCAAGCCTGTTTAACGGCGTAATAGACAATTGCAATGACTCAATAGCACTTACGGAAGATGGTGTTCATTTTGTCAGTGATATTGAGATTAACAATCTTGTAGGTGTGGGCGTACGTATTGAAAGTAACAGTAATTTTGTTACCGGCATCGTGATACCTTTTAATGGTACGCAATATGCAATAGGCATAGAAACAGCTAATCCCGCAAGCCTCAATCAGATCACTGGAAATTTTCTAGAGTTCCCGGGATTTTCAGGAATATATATAGAGGGGCGAAGCAATACAGTCACCGGAAATGAAATTCTTAACCCTGGTGATTTTGGCATAGCTCTTGATTCTGATGGAGGGAGCAACTTAATCCTACTTAACACTATAATCAGTGACAGTAAAGCGAGAATACTCAACACTCTCAATGGCGATGGAGATGTGGGAATATCTGTAAGTTCAGATTCAAATCTCATATCCCAAAACAGTATATCGAACAGCACCACTGGAATCAGAATCAATAACAGTGACAGCAATACAGTAAGCAGCAATGAAGCTGACAATAACATTGACTATGGCATAGTGATCGAGGGAACTAGCGCAGAATTCAATAACATTTTATCTAATACAGCCAATGACAATGGTATATTCGACCTTTACTCCCCTGATGATCCGAACTGCACATCTTCGAACAACTGGATTGGCAACATCTCTACAACCAACGATCCCAACTGTCTGGACTAAATATTCACTCGATTACATTCACACTCCCTAATGTACAAGCAATAGCTGAGTAGTATATCGCTGGCTGACAAATAGCATAAATAATCAGGGAGCCTCTGAATAGCTCCGTGATGCCTCTTGCCATGCAGAGCGGTCAACAATCAAGGCGTTGTTGCGTAGGGATGTCTAGACCTTTCAAGAAGTCGCAACGCGAAGTGTGAATCGCTTTGTATGTCAAGAGATAAAAACTTCAACCATCCTGCCTGTCTATACCTAAACAACCCCAACAATAAATAGCGCCCTAGAACAGACAAACATCCCACTTAAATGCGTAATAATAAATTCATTATTAGAAATAGCCCTTAAGCCCTCCTCTATCATTTAAATTAAGTATTATTAAAAATCATTAAAACAACTAAATATTACAGGGGGAACACTGATCTATCCTCACGAGATTCACCCGGACTAAAAAACTGCCTATCTAAGGTATCCGCAATAATTACTGACATGGTACAAACCCTATGAGAAAACTAACAATAGCCCTTTGTTACATCCTTTTAACAACCGCCGCAATATCAACCTCTCTTAATAGCTATGCCGTTACCTGCGGAGGCGTTATCACTACACAGGAAACACTAACTGAAGATTTAAATTGCACTACAAATTTTGCATTCCTAATTGAGGGCCCATTAGGCGGCCTTAATATGAATGGCTTTACCGTTACATGCCCACTCACAGCAAATAATGGCATACAACTTCGTGGCTTTTCTGCAAGCATAAGCTCTGGGACTGTTGAAAATTGTAATAATAGCATTACATTATTAGGGGATGGATCCCACCAGGTTATCGACATTGATATTGTTAACCCTACCTCAACTGCATTATTTGTTAGAAGCGATCACAACTTTATCTCCGGTGTTCAGATACAGTCGAACGTCCCAGACTCTAACTTTGGTATACGAATTGAAAACAATGATTTCAACCAGGTTTTCGGAAATACTGTTGATGGTATGGATAACGTTGGCGTGCAAATAGAGGGGTCTTCAAATAGTGTTTCTGGCAATATAATCACCAACACCTCTGACACTAATGGCTCTGGTGTTGGTATATCTATTGAACCTCCTGGCAGCTCCAACATAGTTACATCAAACATTATCGATCAGAGTGCAGGTGAAGGCATATTAACATTTGAATCAGATTCAAACCTTATATCTCAAAATGTAGTAACAAACAGTCTAACCGGCATCGCGATTGATAATGCAGATAGCAATACAGTCACTATAAATAGCGTTAGCGATAATACGGATTATGGAATATCTATTGAGGATGCAAATGCTAGTGGCAATAACATTTTATCTAACTCATCGCTAAACAATGGGATTTTTGACCTTTACTCCCCCGATGATCCAAGCTGCACCGCCAATACTTGGTTAGGTAATACTTTTGTTACCAGCGACCCTTCATGCCTGAATTGAGCGAAAAGATTACTCAATCGAAGGTTTAGTTTGAAGACGATAATAAAGCTCCATATCGTCTTCTTACATAATTACCAACGCAACTTTAGGATTTACATTGAATTGGAATGCTACGCCTTTATCAACAGCATCACTATTTATTTATCAGTTTTTTAACAAAAATAAGTAAAACCTCCCATTAAACTAATGTCCCACTAAATCAGCACTTACCTCTCATAGCGCCTATCTAGGCCATCTATCAAACTCATACTTGTATCAACCCCATTCACAAGGAGTACGTGCCAGATTGTCGGCCAAGTTCCGACGATTAGGCTAGTGAACGGTGATTGATACGACCTCAACCTTGAAAATGCAATGGAAAACGACATTGGTCGTACAGTCTCATCACTAAAGGAGTTTATGATGAAGAATATTGCACCTCTAGCCGCCAGTATTGCCCTGGCAATCATTAGCCAGGGCGCTATCGCCGACACCAATACCGCTACGGTATACCAAGAAGGTCTTGGGAACACTGCAACAGCTGATCAAAGTGATCCAACCGCCACAAACAATACCATCGATCAAACTCAGATCGGTGATAACAACACCAGCTATGCGGAGCAATCCGCTAACAGTGATGGTGGCACGATCATTCATAACCAAACTGGCGATATGAATACCGCCGAGTCCTATCAGGATAACTCTGTAGGCGCCTATATCGAGATCAATCAGGGAGACAACAATCAGTACGTCTTCACTCTCCAGTCATTTGTTGACGGTAGCACCATGTCCATTACCCAAGATGGGGATGGCCACAGTGCAACCTTAACTCAAACCAATAGTACCGATGATGTTATTGTGGTGACTCAAGCTGGGGTAAACCAAACCGCATTTGTTACCCAAACACTGACGTCAAACAGTGAAGTCTATGTAGATCAGCTCGGCGACTCCAACCTGGCGACCCACAATCAAGTCAATGGAGACTCCAACTACTCCTCCTCATATCAGGACGGTACTACCAATACCCTTAATGTGATTCAAACCAACGATGATCACGAGAGCAGTCTCTGGCAAATTGGCGACAACAATGTGGCCATTCATAACCAGACGGGTTCAGATCACTACGCACTGACTGAGCAGCTCGGAACTTCTAACTTTGCCAACATTACGGCTACAGGTATTGGTTCTTCCGCTCAAACTTACCAAAATGGTGTGGGTAACGCCCAAACAACAACACAAATTGGCGATGCGCAATCTGCTTTTGCCAATCAAACCGGAAACGCAAACGTAGGTGTGATTCTACAGTAAACGCTTCATCTCGCTGTGCTGCCCATAAATGGGCAGCACCCATGGACTCATTGGCACCGAAAGACCATCTTCCAAAGAGTTATTTCCGAAATAACTCATCCCTTACATCCACATACCTAGCAATAACCCAAGTTCTTTACCAACTTATATAAGCGATTTCGTGTTCGTCATAGGTACAATCCGCACCGTTAGTTAGTCTCTCCGTCCCATCTATCAGGATAAGTCGCCTCTATCTTATAACGTACCCCCACGCCTAACTAGACAAAGGATAGCCAAGACTTCCTCGCCGTTCAGCAGCCCTATTCGCCACTTATCCTAATTTTTATCCAGAAGAAAAAGATAGCTCTAAGATGGCAAGCATTCAGCAGGTGAACACAGAGAGAATAGTTATGCGATATATTCAAACTAGATATTCAAAGACCAACGCAAAGTTAAAGGCGCTCTTCGTAGCCGCCGGCCTGTTTTCTACTACAGCAAGTGCTAGTGGCATCGATGGGGAATGGAAGGCCACTATTCAAACAGAGAGTGACAAGGTGCTTCCGATTGTCCTCCATATTGATCAGGACAACGGCAAATGGGCGGGGGTACTGGATAGCCCCTCACAAAAGACCTATGGCATAGAGATGTCATCACTGGAAGTTATCGGCAACAATATATCCTTCGAAATTGAGAACTTAGGACTCAGTTACGAGGGGGCGTACAACCCAGTAGTTGAGCTTATGTTCGGTTCATTTACTCAAGGGAAGTCACTGTCTCTTAACTTCAGAAAGATAAATACTGTTCAGCCGGAGAATCGTCCACAGACACCAACAGGCCCCTACCCCTATACTATTGAAGAGGTAAGTTTTAAAAGTACAATCACAAATAATATAATCTCTGGGACACTAACCAAACCAAACTCAAGGATAAAAGCCACCGCGATCCTGATTAGTGGTTCGGGGCCGCAAGACCGGGATGAAACCGCATTTGGCCATAAAGCATTTGCGGTAATTGCCGACTATTTAACTCGGCAAGGGTACGCGGTATTGCGTTATGATGAACGAGGAATTGGTGACTCTACCGGGAGTTTCTCCACGGCAACTACCGAAGATTTTGCCAATGATACCAGTGCAATTGTGGATTATCTGAACAGTCGTAACGATCTCCCCAAGGGTAAAACGGGCTTGATTGGGCACAGCGAGGGGGGGATGATTGCCCCCATGGTAGCCAGCAATCGTGATGATATTGCGTTTACAATTCTTCTCGGCGGTCCAGGGGTTAAACTACAAGAGCTCTTTTTCGACCAGTGGCACAGGGATAGAAAGCACAGCGGTGTGACTGAGAAAAACCTACAAGAGTTACGCAAGCTTGATAAAATTATTTTTGAACAATTTGCTCATCTTCCCATTGGGGGAGCTATCAGTGATGAGTTGCACCAATATCTCTATAAGACTGTTGAACTCGAAGGCTTGGAAGGAGGCCAACTGGAAGCTCAAGTTGAGGTACTTAAAAAACAGTATTCCACCCCTTGGTTTCGTTATGCATTGAGCTTCAACCCTGAGCCCTATTTAGAGGGTACAAAATGTCCTATTTTGGCTCTTAACGGCTCACTGGATTTTCAAGTTGATGCGGAAATGAACTTAGGCAATATAGAAAAGGTGTTGGGTAAATCCAATCATAAGGATTATGAAATTATTGAACTCGATAAAATGAATCATCTCTTTCAAACAGCCGAGACTGGTAGCTATGCCGAGTATGCGGAAATAGAGGAAACCTTTTCCCCTATTGCCCTTGAGACGATATCAACCTGGCTGAACGAGAGATTCTGATTTTATTTTCAACTAAACTCTGTGGCCCCAGAATAAGGGGCCATTTTATTAACATGTATTAATTTATGAAGTTACTGAAGTCCCCCGCACCTACGACAAAATTCTTAGTGTATCATTTTGGCGGCTGGCTAATATTCGCCCTAGTGAACTCCATTTCTCGCGGGTTACTTACCGATGAAAATTTTGAGCAACTCGCCATACATGCACTCACCCTGATATTAACCTGCGGAGCTTTAACACTAATCATCAGAGAAATGATTTATCGCTTTGACCTCTTAGATAAAAACTGGAGGCAACAGTGGCCCTACTTCTTTCTATCCTCAATCTCACTCGCATTTTTATGTGCTTATATTTCAGTTATTTTTCTATTCTCATATTACAATTTAATGGGATATACCACTCCCGAATCAATTTGGCATAACGTACTTGGCAACTGGCTTATCATGACAATTTTATTAGTAAGCTGGACCCTAATTTATGTTACAGCAGTTAATCAAGACCGTTTACTCAAGGCTGAACAGGAAGCCATTCAACTTAACCTACAG
Source organism: Microbulbifer maximicatervae (SeqCode) (assembly GCF_052466985.1). NCBI lineage: Bacteria > Pseudomonadati > Pseudomonadota > Gammaproteobacteria > Cellvibrionales > Microbulbiferaceae > Microbulbifer > Microbulbifer maximicatervae (SeqCode). Next base: position 413,724 of record NZ_CP174298.1, on the reverse strand, counting down.
CTCAATGAGGTTAAAATGGCAGCACTTATGGGGCAGCTTAACCCACACTTTCTATTCAATGGACTAAACAATATTCGGGCCTTAATTCTCGAGGATGCTACTAAATCAAGAACGATGCTGACAAACCTCTCTGATCTACTGAGATATACATTGATGGCACATAAACAGAAAACCGTGCCACTCAGAGATGAGCTGGAAATTGTTTGTCAATATATCGACCTCCTCAAAATACAATATGAAGATCGTTTGACTTTCAAGTTGATAACTGATCCAGAATTGATGGGAGAACGAATCCCTCCTCTTATTATCCAACTGCTTACAGAAAATGCGATACGCCACGGAATTGAAAAGTCCAAGCATGGCGGTGAAGTAACCATCAGAGTATCCCATGAAGAGGAACACCTAGTCATCACGGTAGCTAACCCAGGGACCTTAGAACTAAACGCACCTCTAGAAACAAAGCCCAGCAAAAAGAAAAATGAAAATACCGGATTGGGGCTAGCTAATATAAAAAAACGATTGACTCTTCAATATGGTAACAACACATCCTTCCAGATAAAGCAACAGGGGCAGCAAGTTATTGCCCAATGCCATATTCCTACTTCATCTCTACAGCTGGCGGTATAATAAGTGAAAGCCATTATTATTGAAGATTCCAGACTCGCTCGCAATGAATTGAGAGAGCTGTTAAAGCCTCACAAAAATATAAATTTAGTTGCAGAGGCAAAAGATTGTGAGCAGGCAGTTTCTCTGATTCTAAAAGAACAACCAGACTTACTTTTTTTAGACATAAATCTACCGGACGGGACTGGCTTCGACATACTAGAACAGCTTGAAGCTGCACCCCAGGTTATTTTCACAACGGCTTATGATGAATACGCCATACAAGCATTCGAAGTCAACGCATTAGACTATCTCCTCAAGCCTATCAACCCGGAAAAATTAAAGCGAGCCCTTAACAAAACACTAAGTGATTCTTCCTTACAGGATAATAATCACTTATCGAACTACCTAGACACCAACAACAAGATCTTTATCAAGGACGGAGAGCGCTGCTGGCTAATAGAAATAGGAAATATCCGTTATTTTGAAAACTGTGGAAATCATGCCCAAGTATTCTTTGATAACAACAAGCCCTTTATTTATAAATCATTATCTAAAATTGAACAGCGTTTAAATCCTGAGGTTTTCTTTCGCGCCAACCGCCAGCAAATCATAAACCTGAATTTTATTCAGGATATTCAACCATGGGTCAATAGTGGACTACTAATAACAATGGCCGATGGAAAAGAAATAGAGGCTGCAAGACGCCCCGCTACTCGCTTACGGGAAATGCTAAGTTTGTAGATCGGCCGTATAACCTGCTGCCAGGTACCATGCTGGCAGCAGCATCTCTATTACTCACCTCGTATAAATACTCTGCTGCTAATCTGAAACATCAATTTTAGCGGCATACTTTTAATCCAGTAAAGTCTAAAGATGGACAGCTTGCCAAACTACCTGAATATCGATTCAGCTTATGGAATATGTGTCCATAATAGGAGATGACACAATTCTTTACTCATTTTTAATGTCGTTTACAAGACGTCCTGAAACACACCCTAATTTATGTAGAAAGGAATCTATCAAATGTTCAAACGAGCTTCCTGTTTGGTTTTAACAGCCCTTTTATTCAGTATCACCAATTTGGTGGCGGCACAGCCAAATAACTTAGAAGAGAATAAAAAACTCGCAATGCAAGCTGTGGGGTTGTGGCTAAGCGGCAATAAGATAGATCCCAAGACAATTTTATCTCCTAACTATATAAACAACCTGGATTCTGCGACAACGGATAGCGCAGGCCCACAAAAGCGTAACCTCAAACAATTTGAAGAAGAAGTGACTAAGTTTCACAAAGCATTCAAAGACATCAAGGCAGTCAGTACCAAGCAAGTAGCTGAAGGAGATCTAGTCGCAACCCATGTTACAGTCAGCGCTAATCATGTCGGCTCGTTTATGGGGGAAACTCCAACCAAAAAAACAATCACCTGGGATGCCGTGGAATTCTCCAAGATTCAGGACGGCAAAATAGTCGAGGCTTGGGTCACTTGGGACAAATATGGATTCCTAAAGCAGCTCGGTGCACTGAAGTAGTCAATTGCGGAGTAATACTATCCTTGACAGCAAGTCAGGATACATTCCCGAATGCGGCATTCATGCTGCTCTGACCCCAAATAATCAAGATCGTCGATATTTTGATCGGTGTCTTTTATGAGTTTAGAAACTCCATCTCGAGAACTTGGCCCACAAGAGGCCTTATTTATAGAGATGACAAGACTCTCCTATGGTGGCTTACAATTTGTTTCTTTCATTAGAGTCTGCAAATCGTTAAGTGTTGACACTTTACGCACAGGATTAGAGTACCTACACAAACGCCACCCTCTTCTACGCGCTCGTATCCAAAGAGGGGAAAAACTTCGCTGGATTTGCGACGTTGACTTTAATGATATCCCATTAAATATAAGCCAAGTTAGTGACACTCTCAATTTAGAGGATGAGTTTAAAGTTCACGGCATAAACTGCCTGGACAGTGAAAAATATGTATACAGCATAAAGCTATACCTCAATAAAGAAGGTCTCGTAGAGTGGATTTCTGTCATCAATATTCATGCGGCATTTGATGGCAGATCAGTAATGACTATATTTTCAGATTTAGACAAATTCCTGCAATCTAACGAAACACTTAAACAAGCCAAGTCACTTCCACTACAAGAAAGCATTGCGAGCCAGCTAGAGTCAGCTGGATATTTTGGAGAAAAGGGAGTTGAACATAAGAACATTGACGATTTCATCTGGCTGGTAGAAAAGCAAGCCGCTCCCAATGAGCGCAAGTCCTGTGCAATTTCATATCTTATGTCGCCAGAAAGAACTAAAAAACTCGCTAATTGGGGCAAGAGTAACGGCATAAAAATTACTGCAATCTACTGTGCCATTGCATCTATTGCTGCACGAGCAGTACCTATTGACAAAAAATTAACAGAAGTAATTTTATCGATGGATGCCAGAGGGCTATGCTCCCCGAACATTCCCATAGGGCATATTGGAGCCTTTTCCGAAACCGCTAGCTTGAAGCTCCCCCCCAATATAGAGTCTGCCAATGTTATTGATGTTGCCAAAATGCTACAAAAGCAAATCTTTTCGGTACTGCTCAAGCAGAGGCCTATGACAAAAAATCTCAGCTCAGACTATACGATGAGCGATATAACTCATATGGCTTCAGAGATAACAGCCCAACAAAAGTCCTTTCCAGCAGGGATTATTGTATCCAACGCAGGCAGCATACCTCTTTTAGCCGATGAAATGGAGTATTTTGAAATTCAGATGCCGATGATCACTCTAACTAACGGTATTAACCCATTAATGGCTGCTACCTTTACCACTTACCGTAATTCGGTCTTTGTTTTTGGGTATTGTGAACCATTGATTAGCAGACATAGTATTGATTTATTTGTTAATGAATATATGCGTATATTAAATGGCCTTATTTCGGAATAGCATTCCATGCAAGCAAATACTTTAAGCAAACAACCCTAAAATGGAAACCCTGAAAGCAGCCATTAAAAAATTAACTCTTATACAAATAAGCACCTCACAAACCCGCTAAAAATCAACTTGCTCTTTGAAGTGCCAAGCAATTATTTATATTAGCAAAGCTACTTAATCTAGAACATATTGCTCATCCCATAAGCTGAATAAATTTCTTGCATCGGCTCTTCTGTGGCCTTGTTAATTTTCCCAATCATGGAATTTAATCCTGTACCATCAACAGTTGTTCTAAATGAATGTTTATCAGGCTGAACAATCAGAGACTGAATGCCAAATTGAGCCAGCTCCACGCGGTAGTTTTCTCCGATTCCCTCTATTGCGTGCTTGGTAGTATTATATGAGCCAAGAAAAGGTAATACGAATTCCCCCAAAATACTTGATATCTGGACAATAGCTCCACTACCACGCTGTTTCATTTGCTGCAAGACCGCATGAATTAGTTGTTACAATCCAAACACATTAATTTCAAAAACCAAGATACATAATCTAGCTGCATTACTTCCGCTAGATATCATTGCATATGCTATATCAATAGAAAGGCGGAGCTTACCAGCGTCGGATTTCGAGACAAGTCACCACCACCTAGAACAATTACACTTTCTACTTAAGCTCCGCGTAAACTCCTTACTATATTTCTTATAGATTTTGTTTTATTACCATTCAGTCTTTGAAGATATAAAATAAAAGTTAATATACCTTTGGGAGTTTGTCTTTAAAAAGGCAAAACCCATAAGGAATAGATGGTTTTGGGTACAACATGGCAAGTAAGTTCAACGCCTCTTTCAAAAAGACTATTATTGCACTTGTGTATCTTGCTGCTGGTTATGCTTTTTTCGCCTACGTTTATAACAATTTTTTTACGCAAACAACCACATTCCCCCGAGAGTCGGTCACGTATGATCTTACTCACAATACCGATTATCTCCAGCAAAAAGACACGATTAATATCCTCGTCGTAGCAGGCGGAGGAGTCAGAGGCTTAATTCCTCTACATGTACTGCAGTATATTGAAGACAAATTAGGGAAGCCCCTTGATCAGGTGTTCGACGTTTTTTCAGGGGTTTCCACTGGAGCCATTATCGCAACAGGCCTCAATATTCCTGATGAAGCTATTCCCAGCAGAAACGGGCAAAAGCTATCCCATCTCGACTATCTGGTTGATATCTATGAGAACGAAGTAAATTACCTTTTCTCTCCCCCTTGGTATCACAAGTTCCTAACCGCAGGCGGTCTGTTTTCACCCTCTTACTTTGGCAGCCGATTACATGAGGTAATGGAAAAACATTATACTAAAGACCTTAACTTTACTGAACTTGAGAACTACGTAATCATTCCTTCTTTAAACTTAAAGGACGGACAGATACATCTTTTCAAGAACAAAGGTGAGACGGTTAATTATCTCCCCACCGATCGGCTTTATCAATTAATGACAGCTGCGGTAAGTGCTGAAACTGCTTTTCCGCCTGTCGTATTCAATTATTCAGAAGATGAAGGTATCCAGCATTGTGAGCCTGAATTTGCAGAGTCGGAAAACGAATCCCAATGTGTGTTTGCAGATGCAGCTATAGCTATGAACAACCCGGCCAGTATGATTCTTCGAGATGTTATCAACGAATTTCCCGATAAAAATTATTACATCCTGGTATTAGGTGCTGGCAGCCCTCGACTCCTTAGCTCAACAACAAACTACGACACATTGAAAAACTGGGGACAAATAAACTGGTTTCGAGATGCATTAACAAATATGCAGCGCTCAATGGATACACACCAGCTCCATACACTGGAAATTGCAAAATCTTTATCTGAAGAAGGGAGGATAGAATACGACTATCTAAATATCGAAATTCGAGAGCCTTTTATCGGCATATTTGAGCATAAGAAGCTCCCAAAGTTAAAGGACTATTCGGACCAACTAATCAAAGACAATCAGGCCCAAATCGATCTAATTATCGACCATTTAAAAAGTGAAAGCATTAAAAAATCAAGCGGAAAATCTTGACAGAAAATTCCTAAATTAACTTTCGAGAATCGAACTTTACAAAACAATAATATCTATCAATATGAGGAGAAAAATCATTCTCTTAGCATAAATTACTAGAGGTATTTAGCACTAATTAAGGTTTTTACGAATTGAAATCGAGTTACTTCTGCTGCAACATCAGTTTCTAGATATCTTAACTGCTTTGGCGATTATTATACCTCCGAGATTTGTCACGATATTTTCAGGCCTCCTACATAGTAACCATAGAAGTTTTTCAACCTGGCAATCCACTCAGCTTTGGATCAGGTAAATTTTGTTTTAATTGTGAAGTATCTAGTGTACCTAATTGCACCACACCAAAAGTTACAAATAAATCTCCTACCTGGCTTTGACACTGATAGATTTTTCCACAACCAGAAAAATGAAATTGACTAGAAGCAGATATATTACCTTCACTACTCTGCCCAAAGGAGGTACAGTAGTATCACTGTCATTTTTCCTCGAAACTGGCTCCTTCTAAGTTTTTCGCAACGCCTTTAATCTCCCGAACAAGTTGCTTTAAGGATTCCGGCACTACAGGGGCATCATCATTCTTATAGAAACGAAACTTATAGATATTTGGATCAAATGGGTTCACGCCAATTATCTTAATATCTTCACGCCAAAACTGAGTCAGAGAACTACTTGAATTTGGCCTTGTAGGCGCACTTCTAATTGCGAACGCGTTCGAATCAGCAAAGGTCTCTATCCGATCACTCCTGGTATCAGGGGAGATCTTGAACGTTATTTTATAAATGGGCTCTTCAATATCATCATCTTTATAAGCTATAGCCGAATATCCGTAAGCTAGAAAAGCCTCTGAAACAATGAGCCCCATCAACCAACTTTTGGGATTGCTACTTATCATCTTAACTCTCCAATCCGTGATGCTTTCGTATATTGGCCTTCATTTGCTGATCAACATACTAAAAAATTTTCTCATCTTGCCAGATGTTAACGTCGTCCGTAAATGGAATTAGATTGTTTCCATAACCAGTAGTCCTAACATGCCACGCCCCACTCTCAGCCCTATATAGCTGTCGGTTAATTTCACCGTCATAGAGAACATGTCCTGCAAGTGTCGTATTAGTAATGGATAACCCATCCTCGCTTACACTGGTTAATACTTTTCCAGCATAAAACTTCCATCGATAACCGCTATCAGCCAGTCGAATATCAATCCTCGGGTCATATACCTTATAGATATTGCCATCTTCCACTGGCCTGGAGGGATCTTGTCCAGGAACCACAAACCTCGAATGTTGATCTTTCATTTCAGTCTCTGTACACGACATTTGGGCCGAACATACTTCCGCATCAACATCATAGAGATGCCAACCGTACCTATCTTCTGAATAACCTTGCCCCATCGAGCCAGAAAGAGACATCTTTAAGACCAGGAGAAAACTCGGTTTTTGATCCAGGACTCCCACTCTGCCCAATCCATAAACACCTTAAACTATTGCTCTTCAGGTTCTCTTTCAATCTACGAAGTTTTTGATCGATTCCATAATTTCATAAAATCTAATCCCTTCAAGCTTATAAGCTTTATCTGTACAGACAACCTCGGAAATTAAATTCTGCTCAATAGACAAAAGCCAACCAGGTGAATCAACATAAATTACATTTTTATCTTTATGAATTATCGGACTAGATTTTTTCAACCATAACCCATCTAATTACTTCTCGAGCCTCACCAAGTAAATGGAAGGCCTCAATAAAATGTCCTTATGAGAAACGCAAAACTCATCCAAAAATGCATTAATCTTCACATTTTTAAGCTGCTCTCCGCTAGCTATCACTGTAGAAAAATACACCTCTTGCCCACACAGTAATGGTGACAGTGCTTCGTTAACCCAACTAGGAATAGAGCGATCCCCCTCAAATCTAAACTGTGAAATAGAACCCACCTTAATTAATAATATTCGATCATCTGGAGATCTGGCACGCATTTCCTGCGAAAAAAACTAACTGAGACTAAGGATAAAAATGATATTAAATAAATAATTTTCATTCTCTACCTCGCCCTACTGATCTCTGCGCCTAACCCAAAGTTCAATATTACCTGCTTCATCACCAGTAAGTGTTCTCACAGTTATTCTCCCAGATCTTGCTTCCAATACTTTTATAATACCCGACTGGGTCCGTAAATAATTTGGCTTTTGATTGCTAATAATGTTGTGGTGATCTCCCGGACCGAAATTTTCATTCAACCTATTTTGAGTTCTATATGAACGACCTATATCTCTTCGTGAATATAAGGGATGGGTATGAGCAATTGCTATCATCGGGTCTGAGCTAGAGACATTTCCGTCGACCTGATCACCATCAGAGCTGAGCACTGTTGATATATATGGCTCTCCATCTGAATCTAGTCTATAAACCAGTAATTCCTCACCACTCCGATACGGCAAGCTGCGTAAATCATTTATAGCTTTTAAGTCAGCAATCCCATCAGAAACTACATCTTCACCAAAATATGCAACATGGTGGCCGTCTATTTCTGTCCAACCGTACCCACTCTTTTGTTTCGCCAGTGGAGTTCTTGAATTTTTCGCTCCGACAGACAAACTATCGCCACTCTGGCCAGAAGAGTTGTTCCGACGCGAACCCGTCGCTATCTCCGCTACAACCCCAATGCAATCAAAGAGTTAAAGAGCACTCGCACCAAGGCGAACACCAGATTATCAGGTCACAACCCCCAAGGCACTTCTTCGCTTGATTATCCGCGAGCTGCTGGAAGGCAGATTGTGAAGTATGAGGCCCGGCGCTAGACACGTACCGGATAATAATAAAAGCCCCGGGAGATTGCTCTACCGGGGCTTTCTTTCGGTTCAGTAAGATTACTATTTGAAGAAAGCCCAAGTCTTTCCTTTTTTCCGGGATATCTCTGTGCACCGGATATCCCGAGTGTGTTTCATATCTCCCTATCTGCGTGTATCTTGAATAGCACTCACAGAATTAATATACAAAACCGAGTTATATACATAGATATACCAATGAGTATATCTCGTTAGATAAAGCTGTTCACCACAAGAGACACTATCGGCAACTCCCTCAATAACTTCAAATTTTCCACTATTTATTAACTGCCGACTTATCGTCTCTGGCATCCCATCCGCAACTATCTCTAACTGCGGTCCACTGACAACCAAGTATTTTAGCTCACCTTTATCTATTGCATTATTCGCTTCTACAACAGGGTCTTTCAAAAGATATTTACGCAGTATCTCAGCTTCTTTACACGAAGAATTTTTGTCGTACGTCTTTGATTGAGACAAACTATACAACCTATCCATATCCTCATTTAAGTGAGAAATAAACTCTTTTTTATCAAATTGATTTACCACTTCGTCACTCTGAGCAAAAACAGAACTTAAGACCAAGATTACACTAAAAAAAATTTTATTAATCATTGTTTATTGCTTATATGCATTAGCTAGTCGCGATAAGTCACTTGCTTTAACGTGGCGACCTTCGCTGTAACTCATTATGGAATTTGTGGGGTTCGGCTGATGTCTGAACCCTAGGTAGTGCCCAAATTCATGTGCTGGGGTTGTCGGGTAGCGCCAAAACTTATCCTTTGAGTACCTAATCACAAATACACCATCAGGTGCACCAGTAGCTATGCCAGGCGGCCCCTGAAATCTCATTCCTTGAGTAACATAATATACGGCACCACCTTCTTTGAAATCTAGCTTCATTGTATATTGATGACCACTCTCATCCACCCTAGTAACATTCCACCCTTTAGATATCCGCTCCAAAGTTTCAACAAAAACTGATTCAGGCTCATTTGGATTCAAAAGGCTTACTGGGTCGACATTTAATTCGATTAGGGTACGATTTTCTTTTGTCTCAACCCGTATATGTTCCGCAACTATACTGTTCCACTCTACCTCATTGGAGATTTCAGGTGGCTCGGAAAATGTATCACCTTCAGAAGATTTACCACTCTACCCATTACCGTTTTATCAATCGTTTTTGACTACCACCATTGATGAAGCTATATCTACCAGCATTTTTTGTGCTTTGTTAAGCCACTTTGGGTTAATTTCTTTACTGTTGGTAATAAAATCAGCCTGCACTTGAATATAGATATTCTCAGTTAATGGGAATACGTAATCAGTAGAATTCAGGTTACCCGTAAGCTTATATGAGAGCCATTTGGCACCGTTAATGGTTTCGTAGACACATTGAGATGGAAGGTCAACCCCCGAATTACTTATCCTTTCCATCAATAACATCTCTAAGTCGGCATCATTGAAGATGCTGCCTTCAAAACTTGATGGAACCTTCCTCACTCTCACCTTTATATTCAATGCCCCCTGAACCCCTTGTAATAGTCCGCCACTAAAATCCCAATACTTCTTAATGGCAGTTATTGATTGGGCACCAACATCCAGCCTTTCATCAGTCAAGTTTACAAACTGTAGCGACTCTGTGGTAGGAAAGTCTTTACTTTCATTTGGTGGCAGCTTGATATGAAAGCTCTGCCTTCCAATTTTTACATTGGATTCATTCCAATTAGAGCTTTCGGCCATCACGGCTCCGCTAACTAAAGTTAAATACGCCATAAATAATTTTAAAATATTGGACACTCTGATGCTCCTTTCACTATTTTCATATTTATCCTTAGTGTAAGGTAACGTATGCGGGCTATTTTGTGATCCACTATAAGCTACATTATCTAGTTGCCCTAGTGAACCAAGAATCCTTATTGGATTCAGCTTGTTTAATCCACCGATACTTGGCACTGGGTCGTAAGGGTGGTCTTAATAACCTAAGTTTGTAACGCCAGTGTTTCTCAATATCCCACTGGTTGGCCACCTATTATTACCACCTGAGTGGAAAGCAACTCTCAGGTTAGAAAAGTTACCGCCGTTATATCTTACCGCTTTAGAGAAAATTATCCCGCTTTGACTGTGGGCGAACCAGCTTACCCCTAGATTGGATATTGCCTAAGACAGCTGATCTTAACTACAAACCAGTAGAAATATGATCTTCAGCCTCTTTTTGTCTACCATTCAACCTATTACTGTCCAGCATTCAACATTATTTATGGGTGAATTCGCTTTATGGATTCAAGTCTCCCACTAAAAGCACCTGAAACACCTCTCTCCCGAGCATTGAAAACTCCCTCCACAATTACATATTTTCCATTTAAGAAGCTCATATCTTTCTCACTATCTTTTAGGTGAAGATAAACCCCGTTTTGATCGATGAGAAACTCTGCCGACCCTTTATCAAAGTAAATGGCTGCATCTTTACCCTCTGAAAAAAAACGCCTTGGACTATAATTTTATTTCCGTGATAAGCGCCTTTATTTGCGATTAAGTTAACAATTGATACGAAGCATTTGTCATTTTGACAGAGATCACCTTTGGCTAGTGCTTTATTTGAAATGAAGGAAACAGTTAAAAAAGTTATTACATATAAACCAATTATGAGATTCTTGAAATTCATGGACTGCTCCAGGTGTTAATATCCGAACTAATTGTAGAAACATAAGTTTTAAACGGCCTGTTAGATCTATAGTCGTTATAATACGCTCTAAAACTAAAATGTTTAAGTCTACCACCTGGTGTGGCGATATAAGCGTCGACTCCTCTTCGAACAGCTATCCCTAAGTCTTTCCTCCAACCTTGATACCCTTCGCTCCAGCGATTTGAGCCACCGGGAAAAGACTCTGAATCTCCACCTACCCCTGAGTGAGTATGGATATAGGCTTTTAATTCGTATTTCAAAGAAGGCGCTCTAATGGAGTCAAATGCAGCATTCTTTATAGTATTTTGCTGGTAAGTAGTAGCAAGGCCAACGAGAAAATACTTACTAGCTTCCTCAGAAAATATATATTTGAACAAACTTCAAGGTCATGCTTCATCGATATTGGGTTAATTACATTAGCCTCTGCCGCATCTGCTTGGGAGTCGAAGCCTCTCAATAACTCATTGTTATTCCACCCATTAATTAAATCCATATTAAAGGCTAATCGTTTTTCCTTAGAAAGCTCCGAGTAATTTGTTGTTGCTGTTGAAATGCTTGGATCATTGTGACTTTCAGCACTCTGCCCACCAGGGAACTGAATAGCTACAAAATAGCTTTTGATTCAAACAACTCTAGTAAGCCTCACCTAAATCAATTTTATTTTTATCTGCAATTTTCCACAAAAAATTGGCGAAATTCACCAACGGTTCTAGCTCCCTTTGACTAGATTTTGTGAAAGGGGAGTGGTAACGCCATATCTGTCCTTCATTTTCAAATTTGTAGGTCCAGGTTGAGCCATCTATCACCTCATAATTATCAGAAGTAGGGATAACAGAAAGCGCATCTAAATAGTTCAAAAATTCTGACAACTCTTCATTAGACAAAGATACCCGGTAGCTTTTTGCATCAGGGCCCTCTTGATTTACAGCCTGATTTGGAAACACCTTTATAAGTAAGGTCCGCTTTTGTTCGCATTTCACAACTCTAAAAATGACATGTGAATCAAAGGATCGGCCAACCTCCATAATAAAACCATCGAGATCGCTCAATTCTTCACTGGCTATTACTTTGGCAGTCGAGAAATTCATGAGAGAAAAGACCATAACGTAGATCAACAAATCTATCGGTAGCACTCTTCTAAACCTGGACCATGAAAGCATATATCTATACAGGGGGATATAATATTTAGAATTCAAAGGTATCGACATATGGTCGCCCTCCATTAAGTATTACTTCACGCTTGTGCCCTACTGCCCTATCATAACTCCAGCCTTTTGTTGCATTTACAAATTTACTCGGATCAAACCTCTCCATTAAAGTTGAGGACCGGGCAATATACTGGATTTTTAATTTCGCCCCTAATGCATTCGCTATATCACCAGATAATTTACCATCAATCGCACTAATGTAGCCGCTAAAGGTTGTTCCCCTAGGGTGGTTGTGCCACCCAATAGCCGCATTGGAATCTGAAACGGATTGCCTTCTAAACTCGCTTCTTAGGTTCTTGAACCCCCAGTGACTACCAGATTTAACGATATCAGCAGCAATCTCAAATTGATATTTCTTACCAATCCCAGCTAGGTGCTTTGCTAAAAACTCTGCGACCTCTTCATGAGAACTCCCAATCTCCTTTCTCTCAACACCACCAACAGCATTTAGCACCTCTCCCCATGCCTTCCTCTGATCCATTTCAGTCATATGTGACCAAAGGTTTATTTTTACTCCTTCCCAGCTGATCAAAGTACTTTGAGATGTCGCTCCACTCTGCCCAGAAGAGTTGTTCCGACGCGAACCCGCCGCTATTTCCGCTACAGCCCCAATGCAATCAAGGACTTAAAGAGCACTCGCGCCAAGGCGAACCCCAGATTATCAGGTCACAACCCCCAAGGCACTTTTTCGGTTAACTTTGCCGCACCGCCGACGATACCGGCCGCTGTAAGCGGCTCGATAATGCCAAGCTGAAGAAACAGGCTTGATAAAACATAACGACAAAGCCCCGGCAGATCTCTCTGCCGGGGCTTTTTTTGGGGTTTATATGCCCTGAGTTTTAAGGCTAAGCATTCTCAACCAGCTACACCTTTTGGGTTAGCGGCTCTCTTTCTAGGAATGAGGTAAAGCATCGGGTGAAAGTGATAACTATACCTACACTCAATTCCGCTCCCAAAATTCGAAAAGGTGAGAATCATACTTTACTCTTACTCACCCTCATCAATCTCTAGAATGACACCCTTTCCCACAACCCTATCCAACTCCTGTATTAAAAATACGTCACCAACTTTCACATCTTCTTTTATATGTTCCCAGCTAGCAAAATTTATATTTGCATTGATCACCTCGCCTGGGAAATGCTTTTCATCATCCCCATATGAATGCATACCGCTAACTAAAAAACTTATACCGTCAAATTTATGATGGGGATTATATCCACTCCTAACACCATTCGTCTTTGGACTATCCACATCATTGCACAACTCGATCCTTGCCAAAACGTGTCTTTTAACTTTTCCCACAGCTCACTCCAAATCATTAACCACTGATATTACCGCAGAATTAAGGAAATCTAATTGCTTTTGCCCGTTAACGGTAACAACGCCACTTTTAAAAATAATAGTTGTTAGCTCCAGAGACATTATCCCAGCTGATCGAGAAACTACCATCGGTATCAACTCCCGAGGGAAATGTTATGGATCCCGGCCGCACACTGACATAAAAGCCCCCGGAATATCGCCAGGCACTATACTTACCTGCAAGCTTTGCCCTTACGGCATATTGGTATTTTCCGGTAATTTTTCCAGAGAGGGGGATTTCTGTAGCACTCCCCGTGTATATTGTTTTATAACTATCGTTATTGAGCTTTTCTCGCAGCTCATACTCTTCAACACCACTAACAGATTGCCAGCTGATGCTATAGACTCCATTGTTATCGCTTGCAGGTGTTGCGATTGATGATGGCCGGAAAATAACAGTAACGGTCTTTATACCTGTCCAACTACCACAAGAAATTGCACTAGAAAATGCACTGTCATTACAAGCTCTGGCCCGATACTGGTAAATACCATTATCACGCCCACTGATGTTTACTGATTTACTTGATGAGTTGCTGACACGGGCCCAACCATCATTATTCTTTTTCTCTTGTAACTCGTACCTGTCTACAGAATCAGAAGCGTTGCTCCACGAAATTTGGTAGGAACCCTCTTGTACCGAGGTAGGTGCAGTAAAACCACCGGGCACACCCGGTGAAAGTAAAACTTCTGTAGTGGTGGTCCCCAGGGTAACAATTCCCGTAGAGGAGGAATCAGGCTGGCCTGGCTCCGGTAAAGGCTGAGGAAGCCCTCCATCGCCAATAGTGCTATGCGCAGCAATCGAGTATTTCCAAATTCCATCAGATCGACCCGAAACAGTTACGGAGGTTTGGGTCGGCCCTACCGGCCCTACTGACGTTGTTCCCAGAAACACACCATTTTTGTACTCTCGTACAACTGGATCCTCATGACCAAGCGGCAAAATCCAACTGACAGTAAATTGCCCATCCTTATCAATTGATGGCGATGTAACTGCATTTGCGTTAACCGAAAAAAATGAAATGGCTAAAAGGATTCCCACTAGAAGCTTCATAACTCCGCCAAGACCCAATATAAATAAAATTATTTAATCGGCATTCTAAGGAAATGTTCACTTGAAGCAACTTAAAATAAATAACGAACCATCTAAAAACCTGCCTATTGTGTATTTCATATATAAGCTTGATTTTAACTTTTATAAGATTTAAAGATGAACTTAACCACAGCAGCCCACTTAAATATATACCAACAAGAAAGATGAATAATTGGTACAATTAAAGCAAGTAAAGAGATCAGCTTAACCCCCATCTAAATATTTAAAATAATCCCCAAGAATCTCAAATCAGATAATACTTTTTCAAAATCGATTAGGTCTACTCAGCACTATCATTAACAACTGAAATCGAAGAGAAAGCTTGATACTGGGTCAAAAAAACCCGACCAGACAGCACCTGCAGAAAACTACTCCTCTCCAAACGATCCATCACCGGACCTTTAACTTCTGAAAGATGAAGTCGAACACCTCTATTAAGTAAGATACTGTTTATACTTTCCAGTACTTCCAAGGCACTCCAATCAATTTCATTAACGGCACTACACATCAATATAATATGCTTGACCTGGGAATTACCTGCTAGACGGCTATAAATACGCTCTTCCAATGTACTTATATTAGAGAACATCAGACGGCCATCCACTCTAAAAGTAAGAATTTCAGAAGCAGTTTTAACTGAGTGTCGATCTATATTGCGGAAATGCTCAGTGCCTTCGATTAATCCTACCTCTGCAATATGAGGCTTTGATGCACGCCAAATGAATAATAATAGCGATGCACCCACTCCACAGAGCACGCCCGACTCAACGCCAAATAATAGAGTAACGAAGATTGTCACCGCTACAGCAAGAAAATCCGCCTTGGAAAATTGCCAAGTTTTACGCAAGATAGAAAAATCTACCAGTGAAAGTACTGCAACAATAATAGTGGCAGCAAGAGTAGCTTTCGGAAGAAAATATAGTGGTGACGTTAGAAAAAGAGCCGTGAATCCAATGCCTATTGCGGTAAATAGGCTGGCAAACTGTGTTTGTGCTCCCGCGTCAGCATTTACAACTGAGCGTGAGAAGCCACCACTTACCGGAAATCCACCAGAAAAACCTGCCCCAACATTCGCCAACCCTAGAGCCACCAGTTCTTGGTTGGAATCAATTCTTTGTCTACGTTTTGCGGCTAAAGTCTTTGCCACGGATATCGATTCTACATAGCCGATGATAGCAATCATTAGCGCAGGTAACGCAAGTGACTCAAATAGGGAAAGCGACAGCTTTGGCAAGCTAAATTGAGGCAGCCCCGAAGGAACACTGCCAACAAGGGCTACTCCCCATGCTTCAAGGTTAAAAGTATATGAGAAGTACACGGTTATCAGCACTGCTACTGCGGGGGATGACTTAGACAGAAGATTAGCGGTATCAGCTCTGATTCCTAATCTTTGCAATAGTTTTGCCGCACAAGCTCTAGATAGGTATAGAAATAACACCACCCCCAAACCGACTAACAAGGTCAACTGATTATAGCCACCCAAGTTTTCAAACAAGCCAGGCAACAGCTCTAATATTGTATCTCCATGGACCGATAGCCCCAGCAATTGGGTAATCTGATTAAGTGCAATTAATAATGCAGAAGCAGTTACAAAGCCGGAGATTACCGGGTGTGATAAAAAGTTAGCGAGAAAACCTAACTTTAATATACCTAATACTGTGAGAATTCCTCCAGATAAGAGCGCCAATATCGCTGCTGCAGTGAGGTAGTCCACCTCACCGCTCGCTGTTACCTTTCCAAGGGCAGCGGCGCTCATTAAGGAGATTACCGCTACAGGCCCTACGGATAGTGTTCGACTGCTGCCTAACAGGCCATAGACTAGCAGCGGAACAATACTCGCATAGAGGCCCACCTCAGGTGGCAATCCGGCAAGCAAAGCGTAAGCAAGGGACTGGGGAATAAGGAGCACGGTAACAATTGAAGCCGCCAGTAGGTCCTGGGTTAGCAGCTGCCGATTATAGGAGTGAATAGTAGCCAGAATGGGAAACCATCTGGTGAGATGCTGCATCGCCATGATCTGTTTTCCGTTCTGGCCTTACGGCCTGAGTTCTATCGCCTTAGAAGAAGGGTTTGAATTGCAGCACCGAAAGTGCTGCACTTTAGAGCTAGGGTTCAATCGATATCAGCACAGCGCCAATATCAAATCCTGCGGCCTGGGCCTGGGAATTGAGCTGCTTTTTATCTGCCCCCATCAGGATCTTGGCACCGGCCCATACCTGGCTGGAACGATTTCCCGTCCGGCAAAACGCGTGCACTTTGTCTCCTTCTTGCAAAACATCACGAAATGCCTCGCAGTGATTTCGCATCATACGTCCGCGAGTAAAAGGTATAGCCACAAATTTAATGCCCACCGCTAATGCGGCCTGCTCCATTTCCACATAGGAAGGGTGAGTCTCACTCTCACCTTCCGGGCAATTGCATACTACAACTTGTACCCCACTCTGAACCAATGGCGCCATACTTTCACAGGCTATATGCTCAGAAACGCTCACCTGTTCATCTAATTGTTTAATATTCATTATCACCTCAGTTCTATGCATTCAACTGAATAAATATATCGATCAATAATTTCGTCTAAAGCTGATTAAGCGGCACTTTCAAATATACCGTACCATTCGATTCTGCCGGGGGCATTTGCCCCGCACGAATATTCACCTGCACAGACGGTACTATCAGCCGCGGCACAGATAAAGTGGCATCGCGCTTGCGGCGCACCGCGACAAAATCGTCCTCGGCAACCCCATCGCGCAAATGAATATTCTCCCTGCGTTGCTCTCCCACACTGGTCTCACACTGATAGCCCCGCTTACCTTTAGGCGGGTAGTCGTGACACATAAACATGCGAGTTTGGTCGGGAAGGGACAAGATCTTACGCACTGAGCGATACAGCTCTGACGCATCGCCGCCGGGGAAGTCACATCGCGCACTGCCAACATCCGGCATAAATAAGGTATCGCCAACAAAAAGCGCATCGCCGATTAGCCAGGCCATATCTGCGGGGGTGTGACCGGGACTGTAAATCACTTTCGCTGTCAGCTTACCCACCTGGAAAGTTTCACCATCCTTAAAGAGATGATCAAACTGACTGCCATCTGCCAGGAACTCCCGCTCAAGGTTAAATACATCGCGGAAGATTTTCTGCACCTGGCAAATGTGTTCACCGATCCCGATACGCCCACCCAATTGCTGGCGTAAAAACGGTGCCGCTGATAAGTGGTCAGCATGGGCATGAGTCTCCAGTATCCACTCCAGAGTCAGGTCTTTCTCTTGAATAAATGACACCAGCTCCTCAGCACCTCGGCTACTGGTGCGACCCGAGGCTGAATCAAAATTCAGCACAGAGTCCACAATAGCGGCGGAACCCCCTTCCCTGTCGTACACCACATAGCTCCAGGTTTCTGTATCCCGATCCAGGAACGGCTGTACCCGGGCACAGTGTTCTTCATGAGCCATCTTCTGCTCTCCCGTATTCACTACACCAACAATATACAATGTGATATTATATAAAACAATATATTGTAATTGTGTAAATTGATTTAGTTCCTATGCCTGATACTGAACATCTCGATCTCAACAAAATGCGCGATTCCGCTGGCCAGGCGGCAGCGATGCTGCGCTCCCTGGCCAATCAGGACCGCTTGCTACTTCTATGTCAGCTCAGCCAGGAAGAGTTAAATGTAGGCGAATTGGAAGAGCGCCTGGGTATTCATCAACCAAGCCTGTCCCAACAACTGGGTGTCCTCCGTCGCGAAGGCCTGGTCGAAACACGCCGCGAGGGAAAAAACGTCTTCTACCGGGTTGCAGACCCGCGAGTACTCGCCCTGCTGCAAACCCTTTACCAGCTCTACTGTGCGGAGTAATCCCATGACCATCGATTGGACCGCTTTCACCCCGAGCACTGCACTCGCCGGGGGGCTGCTGATTGGCCTCGCCAGTGCCGCTTTACTCGCCTTCAACGGTCGTATCGCAGGTATCTCCGGCATCATTGGCGGACTGCTTGACCAAATCCAGGGCTCCCTATGGCGCCTGGCCTTTATCGGGGGGCTATTGATAAGCCCTCTTGCCTGGAAAATCTTTGCAACAGTGCCCGACATTGATATCCAGGCAGGTTATCCCACCTTAATTGCAGCGGGATTACTGGTGGGCCTGGGCACGCGGATGGCTTCCGGTTGTACCAGTGGCCATGGTGTTTGCGGCTTGTCCCGACTCTCCACTCGCTCGCTAACCGCCACCCTGATATTTATGGCCGCGGGCTTCGCAACAGTATTTCTAATGCGACACCTCCTGATCGGCCAGCTGGGGCAATGATGATGAAAACCAATATCAGCGCACTTTTGGCCGGGCTCACTTTCGGCCTGGGGTTATTGCTCTCCGGTATGGCCAACCCGGAGAAAGTTCTCGGCTTCCTCGATTTAGCCGGCGCCTGGGACCCCTCTCTGGGACTGGTGATGTTTGGCGCTATCGCCGTGGGCCTGCCACTATTCCATTTCATCAGACGGCGGGGACAGTCTATCTGGAAGCAACCGCTTCACCTGCCGGCAAGTGACCAGGTTGATCGCCGATTGGTATTGGGCAGCCTTCTATTTGGCGCCGGCTGGGGACTGGCGGGGTTTTGCCCCGGACCGGCGATTGTCGCTACCGGGGCGGGAGAGCTAAAAGCGGTAATTTTTATGCTCGCCATGCTCACAGGTATGGGGATATTTCAACTCTTCGAAGTCAAGCGCACTGCCGCAATGGAGTAACTTGCGCCCAAGCACTACGGTGAGGCAGCCGCCGTCTATCTTGTTTGAGCAGTTCACACAATTGCGGCAGGAAGAGAGCAGAAACAAGCGTAAGGATGCGGCTACTCCACCTAATCCCTCCATGGCTTCGACGCTACCAGCCCAAGTGGCTGGTGGGAGATAGTGTTGCCGCCCTCCTGGCCAGCATGATGCTGATCCCACAGGCCCTCGCCTATGCCGCACTTGCCGGCCTGCCCCCATATCTAGGGCTCTACGCTGGGCTGCTCCCATTAGTAGGATACGCACTGTTTGGCTCCAGCTCAGTGCTGTCCGTCGGCCCGGTGGCCGTGCTCGCCCTAATGACCGCTTCAGCTCTCACCCCCATAGCTACACCGGGCAGTCCCGAGTACATTTCCGGCGCCATATTATTAGCACTCTTGAGTGGAGTAATCCTGCTAATAATGGGGTTTCTTGGCCTAGGTAGCCTCGCCAACCTCTTGAGTCTTCCGGTTGTTGACGGTTTTGTCTCCGGCGCCGCGCTGCTGATTATTGCCGGGCAGATTGCCCCCTTGCTGGGAATATCAAGCAATGGGGATACGGTTCTCGAGATATTGATCAGCACCTTTAACCACCTACCCGAAACCGATCGGGAAGCAGCTCTGCTAGGGCTCATTGCACTGGCCAGCTTAATTGCCGCCCGTCTAGGTTTGCCCTTCCTGCTCAGGAAAATCGGGGTCGGCCCAGCACGATCCAAATTGCTTTCACGGTTGGCGCCCATGCTTATCGTGGTGATTGCCATTGTGCTTACCACTATTTTTCACTGGGAGAAGGAATTACCCGTTGTGGGAGTTATTCCCGCTGGCCTACCAAACCTAAGTATCCCCTCTATTAACCCGGGGCTGATTTACAAATTGCTTTTGCCCGCCCTGATTATTGCCCTGCTCGGCTTTGTCGAAAGCTTATCTATTGCTCACTCTATCGCCCAGCGGCGCGGCGAGAAGCTCAACACTAATGCGGAACTGCGGGGGCTGGGTGCCTCCAACCTTCTCAGCGCATTTTCAGGAGGGTTTGCGGTAACCGGCAGCTTTGCACGGACAGCCGTTAATGATGAGAGTGGAGCAAAAACCCCCCTCAGCGGCGTGATAGCCGCAGTGCTAATTGCCCTGCTACTTCTGTATGCCACTAAAGTCTTTACCGAACTGCCAATCTGCGTGCTAGCCGCCACCATCATTGTTGCAGCCGCAAACCTGATCAACTTCCAGGGTATGGCCCACCACTGGCGCTACGATCGCACCGATGGACTGGCTATGGCCGGCACATTTCTCGGGGTAGTGTTTTTTGGCGTGGAAACCGGGATTGCCCTGGGCGTCGGGCTCTCATTCGCCACATTGATCTGGCGAGCCAGCCGGCCACATATCGCTGTCGTGGGGCGTGTACCGGGTACCGAGCAATTCCGCAATGTGCTTCGCTATACAGTGAAAACCGACTCTGAAATTTTGTTCCTGCGTATTGATGAGAACCTGTTTTTTAGCAACATCAATGCGATTGAGGAGCGACTTTTTGTAGAGATAAAGCGACATCGCAATACCCGCCATATGGTGCTGATCTTATCGTCTGTTAACCGGATCGACAGCACAGCAATAGAGCGTCTGTTACAAGTAAACCGGGATTTACAGAATCGGAATATCCAGCTGCATCTGGCTGAGGTAAAGGGGGCTGTACTGGATCGCCTGGGCCACTCCAAGCTACTGCAGGAATTGAGCGGCCGCGTCTTCCTCTCCCCCTACATCGCTGAGCTTGCCCTGCGCCACCATCAAATCTCCGATAGCGACAAACCATCCGAATAAGGTTGCGCGACTTGTAAGACAGCATCAATCACTGGCAAAATATCCAGTATTTGAGCAAAGAGTGCGATGGGCGGAAATAACCTTACCTCTGAACAGCAGGCAATTGCAGATCATGCCGGTGGTCACGCCAAGATCATTGCCGTTGCCGGCTCTGGCAAAACCACTGCTCTGTTGCACTACATAAAGAACCGCCTTGATGCAGGTATCGCCCCCGATCGACTGCTGGTATTAATGTACAACCGCAGTGCTCGGGAGGACTTCGACCGCCGCTTACGGCAGCTGACTGAAGGCTCGATACCAGCGGTACATACCTTTCACAGTGTTGGGTATCGTTTATACCAACGCATGATCGCCAATGATCATATCGCTGCCGCCAACCTATCCCCCCTGCCTCAATCCACAATCCAATTACAAATCTGGAAGGCCATTGAAGAATGCGCGCCTACCCACGAACTCGAAGAGATTAGAGCACGGAAGCAATCTGAGATTGAGGCCGCTGAATTTTTTATCGACTACACCAAAACAATTTTATCGGGAGATCTCAGCGCATTTCAGGAACTGAAGCTCGGCGATGAATACATGTATTTTCTGCAAGTATTTCGCACTTTTGAAGCTTGGCGTCGCAGCCAAAATGCGGTCACCTACGCCGATCTGATTTATGACCCAGCCATGCTGCTCAGCATGGATGAGGAAATGGCCGAGGAGTACGGCAGCTATTACGAAGATATCCTGGTGGACGAATACCAGGATATCAATGAGATACAGCACTTTTTACTGCGAGTTCTCTACGGAAAATCTGGCAACGTCATCGCGATTGGCGACCCAGACCAAACAATTTACGAATGGCGAGGCTCCAAACCGGATTTCCTGCTCACATTTTTCGATGGGGATTTTCCCCCTTCGAATATTTATCACCTGAGCCGTACTTTCCGTTACGGCCACCAGCTATCCTTGGCCGCCAATCACTTTATTGAGAACAATCGCGATCGCGCCGATATATTCTGTGTTTCAGCCAATGAAGATCAGCAAACAGAAATCGAGTTGGTAAAAACCGATAAGGAGGGACGCTGGCTTGTGGAGCACCTGCGCCGATGTCAAAAGCAAGGCCAGTCACTCAGGGATGTCGCCGTATTGGTGCGGCTGTGGTCTATCGCCGCTCCTATTGAACTGGCACTGCTGGCCAATAATATTCCTTACCGCTCAGCAAGCCGCAACACCGTCCTTTCGCGCCGGGAGCTGCGCCCCTTATTTTGGAGCTTAAATATTGCCTCCGGTCGATTCGCCGAACTTCCTCCCAAGCGTCGCCAGCAGGGACTTTACGAATGGCTGACCTCTCCCCATGTGCGTATTCCTCGCAAAGTCCTTGAGCCCATCTGTTCCTCTCTGGCAGCGTTGGACAAGGGCTGGGGTAAGAAGCTGGTTGCCCTACTACCTGAAAACCTGAGCAAGCCCCAGACCAAACGCTTGCGCCAACGGGCAGACCTGCTTACCCAGATCGAGAGCTGGCGCGGTCACGCTGGAGAGCTACTGCGTCGCCATATCGGTGAACTGGAACTTCTCAGCGGAATCGCTGACGACGCCTTCACCCGCCAACAAGGGGAGGAGAGGCAGCAAACCATCCTCGCTTTCTGCAAATACCCGGACACACTGAAGCAGCCGCCCACTGAAGCCCTGGCACATCTACAAGAGCTTCAACGCCAACACCGGGAGGGCGAACAAACCGAAGCGGATGCTATACAAATAACGACTATGCACCAAGCTAAAGGTTTGGAGTGGGAACAAGTAATTATCCCCACCCTCACCCAGCACAATATGCCCTATCAACCTCAACGGGACTTCAGCACACCCGCGTCACTGGAGAGCGAACGCCGCTTAATGTATGTGGCGATGACCCGAGCCAAGTCAAAACTCTTCTTGTTGGCCCCTGCAGAAGACTCCAAAAAGAATGATCCAGAGGCTTCGCAGCCTTCATTATTTATTAATGAAATGCAGCTTCCTTTAAGTAAATTAATGGCAGACTCCTTAAAGGAGCGTCCGGAAAAAATCGACACCGATGTACCGGTTTCACGCCAAGCGCTCCACTATTTAGAAGCTTGCGATTACAACCCCACTATCAGTGCACCCCGGGCCCCCATGCGAAAACCCGAACCTGGA
Organism: Microbulbifer maximicatervae (SeqCode); assembly: GCF_052466985.1. Classification (NCBI taxonomy): domain Bacteria; kingdom Pseudomonadati; phylum Pseudomonadota; class Gammaproteobacteria; order Cellvibrionales; family Microbulbiferaceae; genus Microbulbifer; species Microbulbifer maximicatervae (SeqCode). Next base: position 390,253 of record NZ_CP174298.1, on the reverse strand, counting down.
GAGGGACTGCGGCATCGAAAACTTGGCTATGGAAGGGTTTTGGGATGGGAGGACAAGCGTATCGAGGTTTTATTTAGCGATGGAAAAGCTCGGCGGTTTGATTGGGAGACTTTGTCACAATATCTGATGTAGCAATACCCAGGAACGTGTGTACCAAAAAAATTAATTCACTCCGCTATTATCAGGTTACCTAATGCAAATATCTATCAAGAGCCTTCTTCATAATTATCTTTCCCAACTACTTTCAATTGTGACTAAAATTCCGCAGGAAATATTTCACAAGCAGCTGGCATCTAACATGTTCAGCTTAGCCGAGAATGCAAAAATTACGGCCAATTTTTCTCTTCGTGGATACTGCCCACTCGTTGACCAAAAAATTGTAACATTTGAAGAGGATGGCAGTACAAAGGAGGGTATTCTGAGAACCATCCAGAAAACACTAAATTATTTAGATTCTTTACCCGAAGTAACCGATCTGGACAGTAGTAGAAGAATCAATGATAAAGCAGGTTTTACAACCGTGGATCTCCCACAGCCACAATATATCCATCAATATATAATTCCAAACTTACTATTCCATATAAGCATGGTTTATGCAGTAGCCCGAAATAACAATGTATATTTGAGCAAGGGAGATTTTGATGGGTTACATAAGTACCCTGACAATTTTATCTTTATAGATGGGTTTTAAAAATGACACAATTCCATATGTACTACAGTGGCAAGTTAGAAAAACTACAAAAAGCTCCTCAAAAAACCTGCCACAAATAAACTCAGACAAAAAAGGCGTGCAGACTGACACTTTGACAAATCAAAAGAAGACAGATTGGCAACCAAATCAGATGAAATACCCCTTCAACGCACAATCACGCCTCAAAACCATCCTGCTCTAATTAAACAACTTGACTGAATTATTCAGACAAAAGCAATATAGGTGTCATCTATTTTGACGCTTGAGCATTTCGTTACTTTTACACCTCAGAAGACCAATATGAAAATTTCAAAAATATTTCTATTGATCCCTCTATTAGCCAACTACAATTCAGCATTTGCAAAAGAAACCCCTTTCTACGCTGGAATTGGATACGGGACTCAGGATTTTGATGGGCAACAAGAACCTACAGATTATTATGTAAATAATAATTTTAAAGATACCTCCAGCTCCTTTGATATTTACGCTGGCTACCAACTAAATCAATTCTTCTCTGTAGAGGCAGGATACAGCCATTTTGGTAAAGCATCCGACACCTATATTCATCATAGTGCAGTAATAGCTCAACTTGACTATAACATCATTAATGACAAGGAAAGCTTGGATATTGACAGCGTACAAATAAATTCTGTCTTCGAATACCCAATGCTAGATAATGTCACTATCAGCGCCTACCTTGGCCTTTCTTACACTAAAATAGATAGTACTTATACCGCCTACATGAGCATCGCGGATATTGATGGAAATTATGAAGGCAATAAATCTTTCAAGTCCAGCGAGAATGATTTTGACCTAACTTACGGTATCGGCGTCAGATACGACTTTACCAACCGGTTCAGCGGCAAACTGCAATGGAAAAACATCGATAATGATGTCGTAGATATCAGCGGCATACATTTGTCTATAGAAACCCATTTCTAAGGACATCTATAAAATGAATATCCGAGGGTAAAAACTGCCTTTATTTTTACCCTCACGAAACTGGCCTCATATTCTAAGCCCCTAAACTTCCAGCTTTCATTTTATTGCTAATACCCTACACTTCCATAGTTAGCTCACTGAGTAGTTTATAGACGCTTAATGGGCCAAGCCAAAAATAGATTGAATTGATCGGGCAAAAGGTCCTAACTTTACTTGAAAGCGAATATAGCGCAACGGTAACTAGCGATTTACAACCTATCAAAGAGATAAAACCGCTCATTTAATGGAATAAATGGGGCCAAAATGAAATACACTAGACTAGCCATATTACTATTAACCTTTGCAAATGCTTCTATCGCGGCAGAGATGTCAATCTACGCCGGAATAGGATATGGATACTTTGACTTTAAGGGCCAGAACAAACTTCCAGAACCCTATATAAGCTCTCAACGCTTTGGCGATCACGCCAACAATGTCAACATTCACGCTGGGTACCAATTCAATCAGTTTCTTTCCGTTGAACTCGGGTATGACCACTTCGGTAACACCTATGATGAATTTGTTGCATTAGTTAGTTTCTATGACAGAGAAATTGATGAATATCGCGATGCCTATATCACCGATGATGAAACGGTTACAGTAGAAAGTTATCATCTGCATGTTATTGCCCAATATCCAATCCTTAACAAGACGACTGTAAATGCTCTTGTTGGCCTCTCCCATACCAAAATCGACAGCGAGTTCATACCAAGATCCAGCTGGATACCAGATAGCCCATTAAGCCCAACCTACTCCCAAAGCAAAAATGAAACGGACTTAGTCTACGGCATTGGAGTAAAGTATTCTTTCACTGATAACTTTGCTTGCAGGCTCCAATGGAAAACAATTGATAACGATACCCTGAGGATAAGCGGATTTGACCTGTCATTGGAGACGCGCTTTTAGGCGTTGAGATCGAAACCTGATAAGTTGGATGAGATTGACCCCTGCTCTGTCACTGATCGGTACATTTCCTTTCAAGAGCCTCCAAAAGCCCCGCAAGCGGGCCTTGCCACCTCACTCTGTAAAACCACTTGTCTGCTCTTGATGGTGGTGCCTTTTCATCCTCTTAACCCGCTAGCCCTGGCAGCGAATCTGTAACTAGTCAACACTCACTCAAAGTGCCTAACTTTTATCCAACATAATGTTTTTTAAGGATTTTTTTACTCTTAAGGTTGACTTACCCCCACCGCATCTATAGTATCCGCATCCGTAACGCGCTCGTAGCTCAGCTGGATAGAGTACCTGGCTACGAACCAGGCGGTCGGAGGTTCGAATCCTCCCGAGCGCGCCATACAAACGAAGGGCTTATGCTTAACAGCGTAAGCCCTTTTTTGTTATAGTGCGGTAAAACCCGCATGCATATATCACCGCCAGCACTACCTTTATGCCTGAGCCGGCCCCACCGCCATCAACTCCCCCAGAACTCCACCACTAGGCATCCGTCACCGGGCCGTAACACAAGAACTTCTAGGAAGTATTCCTCACCCTGAACCCATTGCTGGGAGCTAGTGATGGAATTGGCGGTTCACTGCCAGAAACATAAATTGCCGGTGATACAGATAAATTTATACAAGCACGGGCTGAGCCAGTTCCTCTTTCCCAAGAAGAAAGCCAGCGATTGGGTAAGCACTAGATTTTAACTGAGCTCCACTAGCAACAAGTAAGTGGGCGAACCCCAGTCGACAAATAGCCAACGAAAAGCCATTATCAGGTGTAATAGAATTACGCATCAGCACTCTCTGCTGAAGAGCAATAATCATACCCCCTCGCGTACAGACCATTTTAGATGCTAGATAAATTGAGGGGCGAGTTTCTCGATGATATAACCTACCCCTCCACATCAACTCATGAATGCAAATGATACTCTCAACACCACCACCCCATAAGTAATACACCGTATAGTGTCGACTCAATAATTCACAACTTAGCTAACGTTACTATGCTAATAGGAACGTAAGATCAAAACAGTCACCATAATTCATATTGGCTGATTGTAAGCAGTCCCCTTTTACACTTGCAGGCGCGATCGTAATTACCCCAAAAGGAGTGACGCAGGCGTAAATTATATCGCTTATAGTTAATGAGCACAGAACATGACACGTTTCCTATCTTTTCTGACATGGAAAAAAATACTTGTCGGCTATTTTTCAGTAATCTTCATCTTTGCTGCCATATATAGTGGATGTGACTCCTGTATAAATGAAAATCTCGACTTCACAAAAAGCATCTACTTCAGCATTGTAACAATTACAACTTTGGGCTATGGAGAAATTCACCCTATCAATGAACTCGGCTATCTACTAACCTCCATTGAAACACTGACGGGAATTGCAACATTTGGGTTACTTTTGAATGAATTTACAAAATACCAATCAAACCGACAAGAAAAATTAAGACAAGAAAAAAGAGTCGAACAATTAAAAAATGCATACCATTATTTTCGAGTTCATATGGCCGACTTTTGTGCCGCGGCTATCAGCACTATAACCCACAAAGAACAAGCCCCATCATCCTATGACATGATGGGTTTTAGAGAATATTTGGAGAACAATAATAATAGAAATGCAAATATCCTTAAGGAAGCCCTCCCTCACGACTACAAGTTCAGAGCAGTGGTCATGACGGAATACAAAATATATGCCCGACAAATAGAACTGGCTTGCTCAACGATAAATCTCCACGATACAAGGCTATTGGACTTCTTCTATACCCATATAAGCCAGTCTGTCCGACTTGAAGCTGTGAGTGAAGCATCAGAGACCTTGTCAGAAACTCTATTCAATCTAATCAATGACATTATGGCAGGAGTTGATGCAAATGGAGGCAGGCGTGACCGAGACATATATATGGGTTATATCAATTCACTAGAGTCGCACGTTAACCAAAGCTAACAGACCACCAAAAGGTGATTCTAATACTACCCTGCTCACCCAAATAGATAGCACCGATGATTTCATAAATATGACTCAGGATGGCACTAACAATGTCGGAGTATCTATACAGATTGAAAGCTCCCTGAGTACCGTTCAAATTTTACAAATCGGGGATCAAAATGAGAGTGGATTATCTCACAGCTTAAGCATTTCTGATTTTGCTAGCTCTACACAATTTGGCACTGGAAATATGTCCAGCCTTGGTCAGAGTGCAGGCGGTAATAATTTTGCTATTGGAGATCAAGTTGGTGAGCTAAATACCGTGTCAGCCAATCAATCCAATAGTTCCTTTAGCCAATTAAATATAAGCCAACAAGGCATGCAAAATTCACAAACACTGTTTCAGACAGGCTCACAAATTAGCTCATGGACCACCCAAAGCGGCATGGAGAACTCTTTAATGTCGAATCAGAGCGGAATGAACCACACTTTAATATCCCTTCAAAACGGGACCCTGAACAGCCTCACAGCTAACCAAAGTGGAACCTCAAAACTTGCCAATGTAACCCAGCTGGGAACAACCAATAGCGGAACGATCAGTCAGTAGTCGCCGCAGAGCCTCACAAGCCTCTTGTAACCTCTAGAAAGCCCTACCCACGGCTCCTGAGCCAAATCCCTTTGTGAGAAAGCAGAAACAGACAAACAGGTTTCACGGTCACCAAACACCAAAAAAGCACTTCATATGAAAAAAATGCTTGACTCTACCTACACCAATCTATATTGTGCGCCTCCTCGACGCGCTCGTAGCTCAGCTGGATAGAGTACCTGGCTACGAACCAGGCGGTCGGAGGTTCGAATCCTCCCGAGCGCGCCATTTTCAAGGGGCTTACGTTTTTTGACGTAAGCCCCTTTTTTATTGCGACAACCTCAACACCAAAACACAGCTAGGCTTTGGATTATGGAAACAAGGAGAAGTTTTCAGGGGGTAGCGCCATGGATATCACGACTCTGGATGTACTTAAGCAGCTAGGTTTGTTAGCCGCAGTCTTTACCCTATCTACGGCCGCACTGGCCATTGAATGCGGCGACACTATATCTGAGCCCACCACTCTATCTCAGGACCTGAATTGCGAGTTGAGTATCGCCAATCCTGTAGCACTCACCATTGTAGGCCCATCAGGGAGCCTGAATATGGCGGAGTTTGAGCTTAGCTGCGTATCGCTGGACCCAACCCAAACAGATTTCTACGCAATAGACCTACAGGGCACCGCAGCATATCTCAGCAACGGCCAACTAACCAACTGCACCAATGGTGTCATCACCTCCAGCTCAGGCTTCCACTCCATCTCCAATATGGAAATAAATAGCGCTGTAAGAAATGCAATTTTGCTATTCGGCAACGGCAATACCATCACCAACGTCGATATTACAGGTCCTGCTACTTCAACCATCTCTGATGGTATTGAGGTTTTTGGCGATTACAACACCATTAGTCGCAGTACGGTACTAGGAGGCGGAGACGAAGGCATTGAAATCCTGGGAGACTATAACAATATCTCCTTTACTACCGTTTCTGGGTTTAGCGAGGACGGCTTCGAGATTGACGGCAACTTCACATTTGTATCTAACAGCATCATTGAGAATAACGGTGAAGCTGGAATCCTGATAAACGGTAATTTTAACAACATAGCAAGTAACAATGTGGCGGATAATGGGCAGGTGGGCATTAATCTAAGTGGCGGCTCAAGCAATTCGATTGCAAGCAACACGGTATCCAATAATGGGCTATCGATACTATCAAGCAATGGCGGTATTATCGTTACTGACTCAAATAGCTTAAACAACCGGATTACCGGGAATACCCTAAACGGCAATCAGCAATTTGACCTCGCAGATCCCTTTGACCCCGACTGCAATGAAAGAAATCTTTGGAGTGGAAACCAGTTCACTACTTCAGACCCCACATGCTTAGACTAACTACCCAAACTAGAGAAGTGGCTTGCGCTGCAAGGCCGGACACCTCCAGTCTCACGAAGGCTATATCCGGGGTTTAAACAGAAGCAAATAAGACTCAAGTACCAAAATTACTGTTCAAAGTTAAACCAAGTTGAATCAAGAGTCTCAATAGTTAAAAATGCATGAGGAGCTGTCAAAATCAGAAGTAAGGGACTACATGACTGATATCCTCAAAGATATACTTCAGTTCGTACAGAATGTGGGGCTTAAGAATGGCCTCTTTGTCATATTTTTCATCTTTGCGCATTACCTCCTCTTCTGGATGTACAGTGGGCGCCTGAAGGACCGACAAGTTGAAATTGACCGGCTTGCAGCAGATAATAAAGAATATAGGGACAGGTTTTTAAAGTTGATGGACAACGCCTTCTCTTATTCACCTCCCACTAGGAAAAACGCGCCCAAGAAGCCAATTAATGAAAAGGAGTTTGAGTAGTGCTCTATCTATTGCCGGCAATTGCTCTTGTCTTCATTTTCGCGAAAATATATCAGCTTCTGGAAGTAAAGAAGCATGATCAACACTTATTTGAGTTTTGTCAGCTACGGAGAGATACGATCGGCTATCTCTCCGATTCTTATACCGACCTATCAAGAAATGATTACATAGCCTTACGCAAGATCAATGATGCACTCAGCACCATCATTGCCGGATATAAAGAGCACAGAACGGTTGTGTTTAATCTCAGGTTATTTTCAGAGTATGTCAATCAGCTAAAAGCCTTTGAGAAAAAGGCCGAGAAGATATCAACCAGCAATCCAGATATACAAGAGTTACTAAACAGAGTTCATCAGTCTATATTTAATGCCTTTCTGGCATTTACCCCCTACCTAAAATCAGAACTCGCTTTCAATGTAGTGATGAAATTGATCTCTCTGGGAGTAAATGCCGGGGCCAATTCATTCAGGGCACATTTGCTAAGCCTTAAAGAAGCCAAAACCCTGCTCAATACCTTTAAAAAGCATTCTTCTCCTTGCTGAGCCCCTCTTTTCAGCCACCGAGAGCTTTTTGGCTATTTGCATGGCAAGCGCTATCAAGGGCAAACTTTGATACCAGCCAGTACGCCAAGCGCTGATATCAATCCTGCTGGGAGTCAGCCAATAAGGCTGGACTCTGTGGACACTCAAGATTCTATGCGTAAAAAATCACTAAAGACGGAATTTCCAGTCAAGCAAAAAGCACTGAAAAATTAATGAGTTAATACAGGAATATACTTATTTTTTGGAACGTGTATTATCCTAAATTAGGACAGCACTCCATCCAGCATCAAACTATTGACATTTAACTAAATAGTCATCTTCATCTTATATTAAACCATTCGGTCATCGTCGATATATCGATAATTTCGAAAAAGTCGATATACGAAATAATCATTACCAGAAAACTGAAAATAAGACGCACAGATCTATAAATCGCACTTTTTTCTCACCGAAAGCCCTTAAAACCGAGAAAAAACTACGGACCGTTCAACCCATAAAAAGTAATATCATACGTTTTTTCCGCCCCCGTTCTTGCCCGGCAAAACCCGCTCTCTCCATTTAGTCAATATCAAAGATTCGGTGTCTATATCCTTGCGACGTAAATACCTTATAGGTGCAGAAATGGAACTCAGTTATTTCCTTATTATATGTACAGTGATTATCGTGATTTTCACTGCCTGCGCCTATCTGTACAACTATATCCTTACAGCAAGCGCAACATTTTATCGCTCACCAGTGCAAGAGGATGAGACTGCGATACGCAATCACCTCAATGATAAAGATACGATCAATATACTTGTCATTGACGGTGGTGGTATTCGTGGACTCATACCGCTATATGTCATTAAGCACTTGGAAAAAGCACTGGGGCAACCAGTTGACGAGCTTTTCGATGTGTTTAGTGGTGTCTCGACGGGCGCTGTCATTGTTACCGGGTTGAATGTCCGCTCATCTCACCTGGCTAAAAACTATGCCAATGTCGATTCAAAAACAGACTTGCTTATTAACTTATACAAGTCGAAAAGTAATTATCTGTTTTCAACCCCTTGGTATCATAAACTGCTTACGGCATCCGGTCTTTTTTCTCCAAAATATTTGGGTCGCCGTCTTCACAAAGTGATGGAGAAGCACTATACACCAGAGCTTAACTTCACCGATTTGAAAAATTATGTGATTATCCCCTCACTCAGTGTAAATACTGGTGAACTTCACCTCTTCAAAAACCGAGGAGGAGATACCAGTGAGCTTCCTACCAACAGCCTATACCAACTGGTCACAGCTGCAGTTAGCGGAGTTTCACTGTTTCCCCCAGTTGGCTTTATGGCTGAAAGCAAAGAAGTGGGCCACAAGTACTTTGCAGACGCAGGTATTTCTGCCAACAACCCTGCAAGTGTTGCGCTCCTGGATATCATCAAAGAGTTCCCTCACAAGAACTACTATGTGCTGATTCTCGGGTCCGGCACCTCCCCGCTAAACAGTTCGCAGGTGAAATATAAAGACCTGAAAAACTGGGGCATACTACAGTGGGCACGAGATGCTATCTCAAGTGTTCAAAGATCAATGGATGAGCAACAATTGCACGCCCTGGAAATTGCTTCATTACTCTCCAACAATGTAAAGATCAAATATGACTATCTCAATGTAGAGGTAACTGAACCCCATGTCGGTCTATTCGAATACGACAATATCGACTCACTCAAGATTCACTCAGATCGACTCATTAAGAACAATAAACAGAAAATACAACAGGTAATTGACCAATTGGCCACTGCCAACGGATAAAAAGCTCATCACAATCTAAGGCGGCAACTCAAAAAAAGTTGCCGCCTAGCCTAAGGACAGAGGCATTCACTCTATCAAAAAATACACGCTTAGCACCCATCATCCGCTCACCCGCATGCCAGCAAACCAACCAACAAATATTTTACTGATTTATCGTTAGTGACATTACTCTTCAGAAGCAAAATCAAACGGCGTTTAACCATGCCAAAGCTTCGCTATCTAATCACAATTCTAATTACACTGACCTCTTGCCTCTTTGTGAATGTTAGAGCTGGAGAACTTCATGATCGTGAAGCTCGAAACAGGTGTATAAAAACCTGTAAGAATAGCTACTATGACTGCATTAGAGATAATGAAAATCAAGACTTGTGCGTAGAGAAGAAGATCCACTGCGATAATATATGCTATGAATACGAAGAAGATCGCTGGCGCTGGTATCGAGATGAATCTTCCAACCATTAACCAATAAGCAGATATGTGTTAGCCGTCCTATAGGATATCAAGACAACATTGGATAGCTGTGCAATAAGCGTATATTTTGCTAAGATCCAGGTCCTGCATAAATTATCTACCAATAAGAAAATATGAAACTCCTTTCTATAAACGTATCCAAAAAAGTAGATTATGAATACAAAGGTAAGACTGTAACAACGGGGATCTTCAAGAAACCAGCCCAAGGAAAAGTTTTTGTTGGTAAGAATAATTTGGAAGGAGATGAGCAGGCAGACTTAAAAAATCATGGCGGCAAAGATATGGCCATATATGCGTTTTCTAATGACCACTACCCTTGCTGGGAGGACCTGTTAGGCAGAAAGGGCCTTAAGTATGGCGCATTTGGTGAGAATCTAACGGTAGAAGGGCTTCGAGAAGAAAATATCTTTGTTGGAGACCAATTCCGCATAGGCAGTTGTATCCTTGAGGTAAGTCAACCCAGAATACCCTGCTTTAAGCTAAGCATGGCCCTAGATAATGACGCTGCAGCCAAGATTCTCACTAGCAGCTTTAATTGCGGTGTATATTTTAGGGTTGTTAAAGAGGGGCATATAAAAGAAGGGGATTCGATTTGTAAGATAGCTAAAGCTCCAAACTCAATCGACATACGATCTATGTTCAGAGCTTTTTTTGATAAGCAATTTCCCAATACCAAGCAAGTACTCCAGGCTGCAAGTCAGCTACAACCCTTATCCAAAGAATGGAGAGAGAAAGCTGTAAGGCGGCTCTCTAAACTCTGACAATTGAGTAATTTATCACATCAGCCTACTAACTATGTTCCCTCCGAAAGTGAGCCTCCAGGAGGGCTATATAGTAAAAGTTAAAACCCGGCATTACCCCGGATTTAAATGTGTTAATCGTAGTTTTTTAGCGAAAAGTACTAACTTATTAAACAGACAAGAATTAATAGGCTTCCTCAAGTTGATATTACTGCGCGAGCTATGCTCGAACACCCCCTATTGCCATCTACCAATATATTTGCGGATAAAATGATAGCTATTATCAAGCATTCAATAACTTAAACGGATCCTGTCAGAATTGGCCTTGGCAAAAGGGTTTATTCATATACTTGGATGCGCCCAACACCCAAGAATCTTTTGCTAACATCACAGACACCAACCATTTAAAACCTTACATCAAGCTACAGCTTATTATACAACCTGCAAAATTTAACATAGGGCTTCGAAGATATTAACAAATAAAAAGCAACTGAAAAAATAATTACCGCCCCAGCGTACTGAATAAAATATAAAATCCATAAATATATAATAAACGGCAGAACTAACACAGATAATTTCTTAACCCCAATACTGGCAATATGCAACGATGCATAAATACAGATAAGTACTGACAAAGAGGCGCACACCAACAAAAGGGATGATGAAGTTATGGTAATCATGAGCACCCCCAGTACAGCAAAAACAGCAGCCCCAAAGTATCTCGTGCCAGGTTCAAGTGCTCCCATGCTAATGGGGGCGGCCATATATCCAACTATATGATAGCCAGATACGATCACCATAAGTGCTGCCCAACTATCAGCATGAGCAAGTACAACTGCTGCTATCAACCAATTAGTAAGCATCGAGCGCCTTGATAAATTATGTACAGGATCTAAAACAGCTAACCATCGCGGCATTTGCCCTACAGAGGCCATTGCAAATAGAATTCTTGACGAGGCCCCCAAATAAGTATATCCAGATGCCGAGGGACTTATCACACTGTCTGCAAGTAGTATCATTGCAAGGAAGTGCAAGCCAAGCAGTGTCGCCAAGTCCAAAAGCGGCGAGTCAAAATTAATCCCTTGCCAACCACCATTTTCCACCAGAAGATCGTTCGGCACTGAGGCCATAAAAGCATATTGCAATGCAAGATAAACAAGCGTCATTATTGTAATTGATAAAGTAACGGCCAAAGGAATATTACGCTTGGGATGTTTTATCTCACTGGCAAAGGCAACACTGATCTGAAAGCCATTAAACGAATATATTAGACCTGCCCCAATAACAGCGGAAAAAGCGCTTCCAAACCCAAACTCCTGATTAGAGTCAATTGAAAAATTTGACCCACTTGTATCACTACTAAATACAACTATAAGCAATACAACTATTGCAAAGGTGGGAGTAAATATCTTTAGAACAGTGACAACATTATTGATCTTGGCAAGAAACCGTATTCCATAATAGTTAATCAGCAAATATACAAAAAGAATACTTAACGCGAGAACCTTCCCCCACGGGGTCAAGGTGTGATTGTCAATTAACAAAGAGGAATCTATAGCAGATGAGAGATATTGGGTAGTTGCCTGCGCCTCGGTCGCAACAACCATTAATGTGCCAAACCAGTTAGCAAACGCAAATGGCATTCCAAAAATACTATTGTGCGACAATGCACTGGATTGAGCGAGGGCTCCTCGGACTGGGTAGAATGCAACGACACGGCTTAGGCACAAGCCAACCATCAAGACCAAAAGCGCCGCTAATATCCAGGCTCCAAAAGCCCAATTACCTGCATAGTTTGCCGTAAGCTGCGCACTAAACAACCAGCCCGAACCTATCATACAGGTGGCACTAAGCAGCGTAGCACTCAACAGAGAAACGCGTTTTTTTCCGCCTTTGGCACAACCCATATCGACTGTTTTCTATAGTGTTATGCAGGCGTCTTCTCTATTTAATCTGATAGCTCCTGCTACTAGTATCTTTAGTTTAGCCAGCCCAGTTCATTTCAACCAAAAACAGTAAGTTATCTCTTTCTACTTCAGGTATAAGTCAAAATTAAAAATGGAGATATTGTATAGAAGCCTTTAAAGTCCCTATCGAAATTTGACATGAGCATCAACCCGCCTTTCCAAAAGCTAAAGGCTGTCTGCAGGGAGGCACGCTCAACGTATGCAGCAATGAAAATACAGAAAAGTTAACGCAACTATACAGAGGGCTGAAGGAAATCCCAGCGGTTGCATCTTTCAACATCAAGTTATTCTTTCAAGATTGACGTCATACGTCCCCGCATCCGCCAGAATTTTTCTGGCACATAGTTAGTCGCAAAAGATATAGAAGCCTTACATCCAGGAACAACTAAAAGGTAAGCCGTAGCCGCATCATCAGTCACGCCACCGTGATGCAGTACCAACCATGGCTTATCTTGCTCCCCTAGATTTATGCCACCCACCCGCAATCGAGGAAATATTTTTTCTCTTTGATTTCTTCACTATGTAATTAGGCGTAGTCAACGCAAAACTTGGATTCAATAGATCAATTATTTTTATATCGACACGCACTTTAATTATACAGAGACATACTTGACCCATCTCTCATTGGAGCATCCATAAGGGGGGGGCCATATAAGTTGCTAAAGTAGCGCGGCTATCGCTATATCGAGGCTATCAAAATTTGGGTAAGTTCTTTGGGCATATCTAGCATCACATCATGACCACAGGGAAGGTTTATCGTCTCCCAACCAAGTTCTCTCTGGGCTCTCTCAAAGAACGGCCTACCAATTCCTGGTGCCCACCCCGACGCATAGATGTATCGGTGCCGAGCTACTTGCTTCCATAAGCCCTGTAGTTGAATCGGTTGCTCAAATGATCCCAGAGGATGGTCGACACAGCGCCGATCCACCCATGCCTGATCTTGAATGTTAACCCCGAAATCTATTGCAGGACTTGGCGCTACGCGAAATCCATCACCCTGAGTTCTGGCAATATCCTGAAAACTCAACCCGACCTCTACAGGCAAAAGATCTAAGACGTTTTGCCCATCCTCTGGAACTAAGGCATCAAGATAGACAAGGGATCGTATATGCTGGTGCACCTTATCAGCCACACCGGTTATTACCACCCCACCATAACTGTGGCCACACAAGACAACATCCGTTAACTCTTCACATGCGATAACACCCAAAATGTCTTGTATATGCGTATCCAGGTTGATTGTGTCATCTAAAAGGTGCGCCCTTTCTCCGAGCCCCGTCAGAGTTGGGCTATAAACCTCATGGCCGTACCGCCTAAGAAACGCTGATACCCGCTTCCAACACCAGCCTCCCTGCCAAGCACCGTGTACCAGAACAAATGTTGCCATAAAAACTTAACCCCACGACCAGGCACTCCACCTGTATGAATTATCGCCACTTTTAGCTTCCAGCCCCATCCCAAATGATAAACGGTTGACAGGGATAGGACGCCTGACCTAGCATTATTGATTCTAGGTCAAGCGCCCTAGACCCTGTAATGCTAGTTAAAGAGGAAGTACAGCATGGCAAATCTATTTCAATCCTTCGATTTATCAGGTCTTCGACTTACAAACCGCATGGTTATGGCGCCGATGACGCGAAATCGAGCGCACAAAAATGGAGTCGTAACGCCTATGATGGTTACGCACTACCAACAGCGGGCAAGCGCTGGCCTAATTATCGCTGAATCATCTCCTATCTCTACGCAAGGTGTGGGATACCCTTACACCCCAGGTATATACACCGCTGATCAAGTTGATGGTTGGAGGAAGTTAACCCATGCAGTGCATCAAGCTGGTGGGAAAATTTTTATACAGCTGCAACATTGCGGGCGCATTTCCCATCCTGACCTACAACCAGATAAAAAGGCTCCCGTGAGCGCATCTGCAATTAAACCAATTGGGCAAGCGGTTACCTACGAGGGGCATAAGGACTTTGCTCTTCCTCGTGCACTAGAAACTAGTGAGATTCCAAAAATCGTGGAGCAATTTGGCTTTGCTGCAAAAATGGCTAAAGAGGCTGGCTTTGATGGAGTTGAAGTTCACGGCGCTAACGGGTATCTGATTGATCAATTTCTGCGTGACGGGACTAATCATCGCAACGACCTCTATGGTGGAAATATAGAGAATCGCATGCGTCTTTTAAACGAAATAATTGATTCCGTGATGGAAACTTGGCCTTCAAACCGTATAGGCGTGCGTCTAACACCAGAGAATAGTTTTAACTCAATGTCTGACTCTAACCCACAAGAAAATTTCGAGTATGTTTTAGAGCAGCTAAGTAACCGGAATATTGCCTACGTTCATATTCTGGAAGGCGATATGATGAAAAAAGAGAGAACCGTAAATTATCCAGCTTTACGCGAATGCTTTAAGGGTGTGTATATCGCGAATAATGGCTATAATCTCGAACTGGCCCAAAAATCCCTGAAAAGTAATAATGCCGATCTAATTGCATTTGGAACACCATTTTTAGCCAACCCTGATTTAGTTTACCGACTCAAACAAGGCATATCACTCAATCAAGCCGATCACTCAACTTTTTACGGTGGAGATGAAAAAGGCTACACTGACTACCCATTTGCCTCAACCCAAATAGAAATTCAGTAAAGTAATCGATATGGAAAAACTAGACACCCGCGACCGAATCATCGCAATAGCAGATGACTTATTTTATCAACAGGGTTTTGAGCATACCTCATTCAAGGATATCGCTAATCTTTTAAATATTTCTCGCGGAAACTTCTACCACCATTTCAAGACTAAAGATCAAATTCTATCTGGTGTTATAGAGAGAAGATTGCAAAAAACCCAAGCAATGCTGGAAGAATGGGAAGCACAAGGGAATACATCTGAGCAACGGATAAAATGTTATATCTGTATTGTCATTACCAACTGGGATAAGATCAGAGATTTCGGCTGTCCCGTAGGTACTCTCTCCAATGAACTTGCCAAGTTGAACCATGTAGGGCGAGAGGATGCCAATAAAATTTTCAGTCTGTTTCGGGAATGGCTAAAAACACAATTTACACAACTAAATCCCAACACTGATGCCGATAAACTAGCTCTACAGGTTCTCTCTTGGAGCCAGGGTGTTGCAACCTTAGCAAATGCTTTTCAGGACAAGGACTATGTTGAGTACGAAGTCAATAAAATGTGCTCTTGGGTTGACACATACAAGGAAAAAGCTTAGCGCTATTTACAAGGAACTGTGAGTATATGTTTATTATTTTGTTAAAATTTTCAGAAAAAAAATCACAAGCAGCAAAATATATGACTGGCCATAAGGAGTGGTTACAGAAAGGCTTCGATGATGGAGTTTTTATACTGTCTGGAAGTATAAAACCTGGAATTGGTGGAGGTATCCTAGCATTTAACACCACTTATGAAGAATTGCTAATACGCGTCGAACAAGACCCTTTCGTATCTGAAAAAGTGGTTAGTGCCGATGTCATAGAAATTGATTCATCCAAAGCTAGTCCGCAGCTTGAATTCTTATTAAGACCCGAGGCAAACGGTTAGGTAATTGGTATGGCCGCGCAACTTATTCAAAGCCATGATGGTAAATACCGTTGTAACTGGTGCGCTTCTGCACCAGATTTCCTGGAGTACCATGACAAAGAATGGGGCTTTCCAGTTAGTGACGATTTTCGCCTATTTGAAAAGCTATGCCTGGAAGGTTTTCAGTCTGGTTTAAGCTGGCGTACAATTCTTGCAAAAAGAGAAAACTTTCGGGAAGCTTTTTATGGATTTAACTTTAATAAAATAGCCCGTTTTACCAATACAAATGTGGAAAAACTGCTATCAAATGAAGGAATAGTCCGACACCGTGGTAAAATCGAAGCCGTCATTAATAATGCCAAATGTGCCAGGGAAATCGTAAAGAAAGAAGGATCTCTCGCATCATTTCTCTGGAGATACGAACCTAAAAAAGTGAGGCTTGGCAAGCCTCAGTCCATGTCTACCTCAAATGAATCGATCATATTATCGAAAGATTTGAAAAAGTTAGGCTGGAAATTTGTAGGGCCAACAACTGTCTATGCCTTTATGCAAGCAATGGGATTAATTAATGACCATCTAGAAGGATGTGTCACGCGATCTAAGGTAGAGAGTGCAAGAAATAAGTTTGTAAAACCCTGATGCTTGACTAGAACCAACCCGCACGATCATAGGTAATCTATAAAAGGGTAGAACTTGATAGGGGATGCACCCAAGGTAAAAGATATTACCTCTGATACATCCCCTATCTTATTCACCAAGCTGCTCACATATAAAATTGTATAGTAATTTTAACCGATAGGAGGACATACGGTCCCCAGGCCTAAGTGAATAAAGGTTTAGCTCAGCAGTTTGGAAGCCTGTCAAAATCGGGACTAATCGCCCCTCACTAAGATCATCTTCAATGATAAAATGGGGGATCAGTGCAATGCCCTTCCCCTCTAACAAAGCACAATGGAGTAATTTACTGTTATTAGAAGTCAACCTAGGTTCCAGATAAATATCGAGCCATTTACCTTTATCTTTAAACTGCCACACGCTGGGTTTACCCGGTAGGGTATATACCAAACAGTGATGGTCATTTAACTCACGGGGGTGGTCTGGCTCCCCATATTGTTTAAGGTACTCAGGCGCCGCACAGGCAACTCGATGGTAACTGGTAATTTTTCGGCATAACAAGGCGCTGTCAGCTAGCTCATTAGTTAGCCGTAGCACAAGATCAAACTTCTCTTCTAGCACATTCACATAATGATCTCCCATTTGAATATCTAGAAGGATTTCCGGGTACCGATCCATAAACATATTCAAGATGGAACCGAACTTGGATAACCCCCAAGACATCGAGACGCCAATCCGTAACTTTCCCCTAGGGCTTTCATTGGATTCACATAAGTCATCCTCTAAAGCATCCCACTTGCTGAGCACTTCAAGTGCCCGCATGTAACACCGTTCCCCGGAGATAGTCACCTGCATATGCCGAGTACTGCGGCGCAAAAGCGTGGTTCCCAGGCGAGATTCCAATCGCTCTACCGACTTAGAAACCCAAGCTGCAGATACACCTAAACGTTTTGCAGCGCTGGTAAAGCTTCCACACTCCACGACCGTACTGAAAACCCTCAAGCTCTCTAATTGATTAATTCCTGCCATATTCAATAAATAGTTGAAACTGTAATTACCTTGTATCTGATTTACATAACAATTTGTTAATTGTCAAAATATGGAAAATCTTAATGGGTAAGAAATATTTATGGCTACCAAATATCACAATCTATTCAACACCATTGAAATCGGAAACTTACGTATTCCCAACAGGCTCGCAGTCGCACCTATGACACGGGTCAGCGCCGGGCTAGATGGTCGCATTGGTCCATTGATGGAGGAGTACTATGAGGGATTTGCCCATGGAGGGTTTGGGCTGATTATTACCAAGGGATTATATACAGATAGACTTTACAGTCAGGGTTACAAGTATCAACCCGGTATGGCCAATCACGATCATGCACAGAGCTTGAAGCCGATTATCACAAGAGTTCATAAGCAAGGAGCCCGGATATATGCCCAATTGATGCATGCCGGCACCCTTTCGCAATATAACCCCTATACCGATCAAAGTGCTGGCCCCTCTAAGGTTCGCCCCCAGGGAAGTCAAATGCCCTTCTACTATGGTGAAGGCCCCTATCCCATGCCGGAAGCCATGACACAGCGAGATATTGCAATGGTTGTTGAGGGCTTCGCTCAGGCTGCCCGCATGGCACAACTTGCCGGCTTTGACGGTGTTGAGATACACGGTGCCAATGGCTACTTGTTAGACCAATTTTTAACCACCTATACCAACAAACGAAAAGACTGTTATGGAGGAGTACTCACTAACCGTTTACGTATTTACAAGGAAACACTTGAATCAGTAAGGGCAGCGGTCGGAAAGGACTTTGTAGTGGGCGTTCGTTTCTCTCAGAAAAAAGTGAATGATACCAACTATATTTGGCCTGAAGGCGAAGCTGGAGCTGCCGAAGTTTTCGAGCTAATGAAGCAATGTGGTGCCGACTATATTCATACCACCGAACCAAAAATAGACACTCCCGCCTTTGAAAACAGTAACTCATTAGCAAGTCTGGCAAGGAAATATAGTACTCTACCGGTTATTGCCAACGGCGGAATTACAGACCCAAAACTCGCAGCTCAGGTCTTAGAAAACAATG
This sequence comes from Microbulbifer maximicatervae (SeqCode), assembly GCF_052466985.1. Taxonomy (NCBI): domain Bacteria; kingdom Pseudomonadati; phylum Pseudomonadota; class Gammaproteobacteria; order Cellvibrionales; family Microbulbiferaceae; genus Microbulbifer; species Microbulbifer maximicatervae (SeqCode). The sequence continues at coordinate 371,520 of NZ_CP174298.1, read as the reverse complement.
AAGCAGATATTATCTCGCTTGGTAAAACGGCCCTAGCCAATCAGGACTGGCCCAATACCATAAAACGAAATCAGCCCCCAAAGAACTTCACTTTTGATATGCTTTCACCCCATGCGACACTGGAATGTGCTCGTGATTATTTTCAAAGAAACAACTAAATAGTTACTTGGGGACAGCAGAGGAATTCAATTACCCTTCCCCTCCTTGTAGACCAGACAATGGCTCTAAGCGAGTGAAGGGTAATCTTAAAATTAGCAACTTTAGCTTTCTGACACCTTAAATTGATTAGTTTTTATTATGGAAAATATCTAATGTTTTCAGAGATAGCTCTACCAAGTCAGCCGTTTGATCACTATCTACATTCTTGACAACGCTTATAGAGCGGGCATGATCAGGGCAAAGCATTAGCATGGTACTTCCGCCAACTCCTTCACCACTCATCAATTTAATGTTTGGATGCTCCTCGATAATTCTAATCAGCTCCGCATCCTCCTCCGGATCATACCAATCGCTTAAACTGACAAAGTCAACAATCCAACCAATTCCGTAGCTTACTTCCTCACCACTTGTTAAAGTTCCTGGGCTAAAAAGTTCAGAAAGCGATTCATCACTCAGATAGCCACTATCAAGATGTGACATAGCAAACCTAACCAGGTCACTTGGTGTAGAGAGCATACCTCCGCCAGCATATTTATAGCTACTATTTACTTCTGGAGAGTTGATTAGACTTCCTCCCCAGTAAGAATAAGCTCTTTGCCTGTGGGAAATTATGGGAGAGTTTTCATCAAAAGTACTATTTTTGAGGTTCAAAGGATCAAATACTTCCTCTTGAACTAACTTCTTAAATTCAGTTCCTGATGCAGACTCCATTGCGGCAGCGAGCAATGTCCAAGCATAGGTCGAGTAATTAGAGTCTGTCCCGGGGTAGAAAAGTAAATCGTCATCCTTAAAAAGATCTAATGCATCTATTGTGGAACTATACTCCACATTGTAAAGAAATTCCCCCAAAGATTGGTAGTGGCGAATCCCTGAAGTATGATTTGTTATCTGTCTTAAGCTAATATCAGCGTGTGAATCAGGCCAAGCCTCTACCAGCGAAGAGACATTGGTATCCAGCTCAATAATCCCCTGTTCTTTCAACCTCATGAGAGCAGCTGCTGTGATAACTTTCGAAACACTGGCGATTCTCAATTTGGTTCTTCTAGTCATTGGAACATGAGATTCGAGGTCAGCAAAACCATAACCTCTTGCCCATCGAACACGCCCATTTTCCCCTACAGCCACGCTAATCCCAGGCACAGACTCCTCAGAAACCGTATTTATAAAAAGACTATCCAAGTCACCTGTGTGCGCTACTGAATTTTCAGCCAGAAATACCGAACATAAAGAAAGTACAGCACTTAAACTTATACGTTTGTACATATTATTAAATCCTTTTAACCTTCACATACTAAATAAAGACATTTACTAATTGACTTTATCACTCAAACATAACCCAGACAATTAAAAAATAACCATCAACTGAACTACATCTCTTTCATAACTCAACTCAATTATTGATATATTGCAGGATTGATAAGAACATACATGAACAGTTTTGAATTTAAGGAACATAATTCTCCATCCGTATATAGGTAGTCGTTGGCGAAAATCAAAAGCACCAAATGACTGCAACCTGCGATATTGTCTTTATCTGATCAAGATTAGATAAACCTCAACATCTGGCGCCCTACCAATACTCAGAAGCATGTTGTATTTTAATTTACATCTAAATAACTTCAGCAGTTATTTTTTCTTCAGCTCTGGTTACTTTAGACTTACTTACACCACATTATCTGGAGTTAGGGCATTTGAATTCCGCTTCCCCAATACCCTAAAACAGATAAGTAATGACTAAAGTTATCGCTCCAAAACTGAAACCAAAAAAACACTCTTTATCTTTTGATAGTTTTCTGTAAATATTCATACTAGTCCTTATCCATATAGAGAATAATAATGAAGGATTATGTGATTATTGGTGGTGGTCATAACGGCTTGGTCTGCGCTTGTTATTTAGCAAAAGCGGGGAAAAAAGTAACGATCCTTGAACGCCGGTCTATAGTCGGGGGGGCAGCAGTTACTGAAGAATTCTACCCGGGATTTAGAAATTCTGTAGCAAGCTACACAGTAAGTTTACTCAACCCGAAAATCATCGAAGATCTCAATCTCCGTGAACATGGCTTGGAAATCAAGTTACGGCCACAAGCTAACTTCTTTCCACTTTCAAATAGTGAAAGTCTCTCTTTCCATAAAAATATCTTGGATACACAAGCTGAGATTGCACGTTTCTCAGAAAAGGATGCAGCTACCTTACCTGACTTTTATGCCATGCTGGAAACCGTAGCAGATATTTTGCGCGAGGAATTACTCCGCTCTCCCCCTAATGTGGGCGGAGGCTTTGTGGATTTAGTTCGTGCTGGGGGCTTTGGCTTAAGAGCGAAAAAGTTAAGTATGTCATCTCGTCGCGATGCACTTGACCTGTTCACCAAGAGTGCTTCAAGTGTATTGGATGCCTGGTTTGAAAATGACCATGTCAAAGCTGCATTTGCTTTCGACTCTATAGTCGGAAATTATGCAGCTCCCAGCACTCCTGGCTCTGCCTACGTGCTGTTACACCATGTATTTGGCGAGGCTAACGGTGAGAAAGGCGCTTGGGGACACGCTATGGGCGGTATGGGCGCTATCACTCAAGCCATGCGAAAAGAAGCTGAGCGCCTTGGGGTCAATATTCGTACAGATGCGGAAGTCAAAGAAGTTCTGGTAGACCGTAGTCGTGCCAACGGCGTACGACTTAGCAGTGGAAAAACTATTACGGCTGACAAAGTAATCGCCAATGTCGGTCCCAAGCTGCTTTACTCCCGGATGATTGACGAACAACACCTAGGGCCAGAGTTCCGCCGCCGCGTACGTGGATTCAGGGTAGGTTCCGGTACTTTCCGTATGAATGTAGCACTGTCTGAACTCCCAGACTTCATCTGTAAGCCTGGAACTCACCTACAACAGCATCATCAATCTGGGATAGTCATTGGTCCAACAATGACCTACTTGGAGCAGGCCTTTGTCGATGCAACTCAATACGGCTGGTCAACACACCCCATTGTAGAAATATTGATTCCCTCCACCATCGATCCTACTCTTGCTCCAGAAGGCAAACATGTCGCCAGCCTATTTTGCCAGCAATTCGCTCCAGAACTTCCGCAAGGAAAAAGCTGGGACGACTATCGTGACCAAGCTGCAAAAACAATTATCGATACTGTCACAAACTATGCTCCCAATTTTCGTGATGCGGTAATCGCCCAACAAATTCACTCACCGCTAGATTTAGAGCGCAAATTTGGCCTCATGGGAGGTGATATATTCCATGGTGCCCTAGGACTGGACCAACTATGGAGTAATCGCCCCTTTATGGGCTTTGCAGATTACCGCACACCGATACAGGATCTGTATCTCTGTGGCTCGGGTAGCCACCCGGGAGGCGGAGTTACTGGAGTACCTGGGCATAATGCTGCTATGGAGATTCTCAGAGATAGATAAGAGTGGCCTGCAGTATGCGGGCCCTTTACCGCTTTACTACCAATTAGTCTTGATTCCAACTAGTAGCTCTAAAGAATCTGCTATTTTAAATAGTTGGAGTACCTATTTCGAACACTTCACAGATCCCTCTGGCGCTTCAAAATATATGAGTGCCAAACATTTATTTCCTTTGAGGATGATTGAATATCTAGTGCCCAGCGCCACAAAAACCTTTATTTTGATTATAGCCCTCTTCCATTTATAGCCATCAAGGTTCTTCACGACTTTAATGGGTATCTGTCGCCGCAGCTGATTTAGAAAATAGCACTTCTATAACAGTTTATTTATCTTGCTGATTCCTACACTTCCGAGCTCTATATCTCTTACATAAACACTTCCTATTTAAATAATAACCAAGATAATATGCAGCCATAAGCTGAGCAAGTGATAATCTTCAGCTGCGAGAAACATTGGACAAATGACATAGACCTCACTATGAACCAATTAATTTAATGTTCGCATACTAAAAAATCTTAGCTTATCCACTCAATACTTTAACAAATATTAGCAACCACAAAACCCTCAACACCTAAAGCAATTAATATAATCTTTTAGGCAAATATTTTCTGCTTTCTCTCACATAAAAACTGGCGCCGGTTATTTTCTAATTAACTATCATCGAGTTGTAAACATGTACGGCGGTACTATATTATGCGCCCGCACATAAATTAAGTGCGAAAACAAAAATGGCTGTACCACTACTTAAAACCTATTAATTTAGAGGGATCAGATATGAACAGAAGTCATATTTTTCTTTCATTGGTAGTGCTCTCAGGGGCATCCCATGCAGCCCCCCTTTATAACTTTGTTGAGATAGACCAAACCGCAAGTTTTATAAGCGGTCATAATGTCGCAAAACAACCGGTAGTCAATGATGCCGCAGTAAGTAAAGAATATACGTTAATGGAACGCACCGCTTCTTTAAGAGCTGTTTCGGTTACTCCAGACGGTAGGCAATATACTGCAGAAGTAGATCAAGAATCCTTATCGCTATTGGAGCAAGCGATAGCAATTATTGAATCTCATGGTTTGGATTCAAGGATTTTTTCATCAAAAGGACAGGCGCCCACCATGATTCGTGGTGAGGAACAACTGCTCCCCACAGTTGTAATTGGTACCGACGACAGAGTTCAAATTACTAATACCGTGCAAAATCCTCACTGGTACAATGGCCGCATTGATGTAGGCTGTACCGGTACATTGATTACCGCAAAGCATGTGCTAACAGCAGGACATTGTGTTTCTGATGGCTCCGGCAACTGGTATAGTTCTCTTGATTTTACAGTGGCTCAATCTGGTAATTATGAGCCCTGGGGGAGTGAATCCTGGACAAATGCTGTGACTACCAGTGCTTGGCATAATAATTCAGATACGAACTATGACTATGCAATTATTGTGTTAGCGGAACCACCACACAATGGATATTCCGGATGGGGTGTCTATTCTGGCGGCACTCATAGTGTTACTGGATACCCAGGAGATAAGCCATTTGCTACTATGTGGACAGATTCCGGTAGCACGTCTTCAAGTACATACAGAGTGTGTTACACATTAGATACAGCTGGCGGTCAGAGTGGCAGTGGGATTAAAGACACGTCCAACAGTGTTCGCGGAATCCACACAACTGGATCATCCTCGCAAAACTGTGGAACGCGTATAACCAGCTCCGTCTATAACACTTTGCAGGATTGGATTGAGAATTACCCATAAAGTAAAATTACTTCACCCAAATTTCGGATAAGGCGCCCTTGGGCGCCTTTTTTAAAAGTATGAGAACGCTAATTTCTTTAATATTTTTTCTAAGTGCATGTGGAATGATGGCAGATGATGAACCCGAATGGCAGCGAATAATGGTGAGAGGCAGCCTAAAAACACCTGATCCAGTTTTACAGGAAGTACAGCGTCTGGAAGAATTAGGAAAGGTAAAAGATGTGGTTATTCTTGAGTCCTATCCATTACAGATATGGTTTAGTTCCGATTTTGAGACAGCCGAGAAGCTGAAGTCCCTGTCAAATAAATATAGTTCATCTCGCTAGTTTTCTCTTTACCTACGCGCGAATGATAATTTTTTATAGGTTCGTGTTAATAGTAAAAACCCGCCACAGCAGATTATAGTTCCAAAACACCGAAATTAATCTAACGACCTTTCCTCCTTATTATTCTAGCTCAGGATTTTTCCGACCATAGCAGTGCTCCACCAATCAAGGAATAATGAGCTTTAAACAGAAATCTACTCCTCAGCTAGTAATAGGAGCATATGCAGCTCGAAACACTAACCCGAGATCGTCCGGTCAAGTGATAGTCCCTACTGGTTGCTATAGCTCTTTTAGGAGGGATAGTAGTGAAGCCGCGCAACAGGCATAGGCCCAGCCACTCTCATTTCTCTTATCTCCCTTTTTACTTCTCTAGGGCTCGTTGAATCGCAGGACCAATTTGGCGTTTCCGTGAGATCATTCCCTCAGCAACAACCATGTCATCGACTACATGATCTCCAAATGCCGAGATAACAACAGCCTTATCTTGGTCATCACTCCAAAGCAGATAAGATCGATTTTCACGAGTGTCAACGATTGCGAAGATCAAATGATCGATACCTTTCTCTTTCTTTATCTCGCCCATAGCAGATTGCAGCTCGTATCTCCTATTAATTAACGGCTGGGCTATCAGTGTTTCAGCAACACCGATGCCAACTTCTTTTCCCCCAAATTCAAAATCCTTGTAGTCAAGTAAAATGATATCCTTAGCCGAAAATCCACCCAAATCAGATTTTGCCATCAACATACGCTCTGCGAATTTATTGATATCATCTATGCCAGCTCTCTTGGCCAGTATTTGAACATAAGCTCTATCGTATTCAGTTGTGGTAGGTGATGTCAGGTTAACCGTATCCGAAAGAACTGCGGCCAACCCCATACACGCCAAATGAATCGGCAGTTCAATGTCAAACATGCGTGCATGGTCAGTCAAAATCGTGGCGGTCGATCCCCAGGGCCTTATCTCTATACTAATTACATTCGGAATATTAATTGGTGATCCGCCAATCGCATGATGGTCGATTATTGCTACAATCGAGTCTGGATCAATTCCAGTTGGCAATTGTGTGCTTTGATTAAAATCAACTAAGCCAACAGTCTTTCCTGAAAAATTTTCGATTATTTTTGGCTCATCAGCACCGCATTGATCAATAGCAAAGCGAGTTTCAGGATTAACTTTACTGGGTGTTCCAGGCTTACCACCATAAATAAAGGCTGCTAGTAAGCTCCCGCTAACAGAATCAGTATCGGGGACTTTATGCCCGATCCAAACTAAATTCTGGCTGCTTTTTAACTCCTTCCTCAAATAGTCAGCAGTAGATAACTTATCGCCATCCAGTTCTGAGGAACTGGATTCCTGCGCGTTTGATGTGACACCCACAGCTAAGCTAAGTGAAAATATGACTCTCAAAAGCAGATTGGGAAAATCCTTTTGTCCGTGCTTACCTAATGTTGCCAGACATAAAATCAAAAATTCCATTGACATCCTCCACAGTCATCTACCGGCAGTGAAATAGAAACTTTGATAGATAGCCGGTGTTGCAACCAGCCTCCAGCCATACCATTTCCTCACCCGGCTACATATTAAGTGGATCGTAAAATTATTAATCCTTTCTAAATAAACAGGTAGGCAGTTCGTAATATAGACAAGGTGCAAGTATTTAACGGACGGGCCAGCTATATGCCTGCTATACCGATGCAATTTGTCGCATGCGGCTACAACTAAGCATATTCCTTCGCAAGCTTTGCCTAATAATTCAACTCTACTTTTAACTAAATACGCGCTAAGGACATCAGTTACCTATGAATATAAAGTATAAGCCGTCAGTCCTATTGACAAAGGATCAGAATCTTGCTGAACGTTAGGTAATTATGCAAATAAATATAATTGACGAAAAACCTACCATGAAACGCCCAGACATCTCTTGATGCAACATGTCTGAATGACCTTCTGATCAGCAAAAAATTACATATCTCGCTATCGCGCCGCCTCTATCTAAAGTCATCTATTTTAAAAGGGCAAAAATACTCTTGTTTAAAATCTGACTTTTTACTACCGAAACTCAGAGTTGTTGCGCTCTCTTAGCATATTCAGACTTTCTCTTTCGGTGACTTTTGACTCATGTATAAGGTTCTACACCATGAATTGGGTACGCTTAAACTTATCATAACTTGGCTCTCCTTAACCCTCAGCATTACGGATGAGACTTCAGTACCACTTCTCAAGTTTTCTCCTGCCCATCACTTTAAAACCAACATGCTCGCTTTCTTAAATGATCAAAATTTGAACACCATTGGTGCTAGCAGCTTGGACCTTAAAGTTTGAAACGAATGTGGAGCCGCTTACCGGTATTTCATGGCCCTAACAACCAAATCGGAGATGGATAGCCTTCATGACTTATGCCTGTCCAGTGCTAATACCTCACTCAAATCTTTGGATGTCCTTAATAATTCTTTCTGAAAGGCGCTTAGTGTTATAATTTTCGTATTGTGATAATAACAAGGTGTAAAAATGGCAAAGTATATTTACCTCCCCGTAAACAGTGAAGAAATGCTAGAGTTTGCGGAAAATATGGCGAGCGCATGGAGTATTCCGAAGAATCATATTCTTGCCAACAAGGTGACATCCGGTATTGGTAAGTCTATGTACCGCTGGATAGATAAGTGTCTCAGTAGCCTCAAATCTGGTGATACTCTTTATATTGTTTCTCATGGTACTGGCGCTGGTGACGGCGAGCAAATTGGTGCTCAGCGCAATAACGGTAAGAATAAACAAACCAAAGTTTTCGAGAGGGGCGTAGAGTCGTGGCAGGGTGGAGAATGGAAAACCTATACTCCGACGCAGCTAGCAGCTACCCTGGTTAAAGAAGGTTTGCCTGGTAGTTTTGTGGACCTGCATCTCTGTGCTTGTGGGTCAGGTTATGACGGTGAGAGGTTAAGGCCCTGGGCGCAGCGTTTACGTGAGGCGATGGCCACTACCCATACAAGCCTAGAGGTTACTGGGTACCTTGGTTGGTTTGATGCTACTGGCAGCTCTGTCAAGATTAAGGTTAATACCAAGTATTATGATTTGAATGAGCGTGCGGTGACCTTTTCTTAATAGTTACTAGCCAAAGGTTACTGTAGACACCTGCAAGGGTGTTCAAAACTCTGTATCAGCCAAACACCTATAGGCTTTTGTATTTCTCCAGGCGATCTGGAAAGCGGATCGCCTGCTGCCATAGTGCTAGATTCTAATTTTGAGTTGGGCTCGTCCAGCATCCGAGACTTTTAGTTCATAGACGTAAAGTAGCCTCTGTAAACTATAGTCTTAGCGAAACACTTTCGGTCTTAACAAGCTCCAAATCAATATATTTGGGGTGTACAGCAAAGACGAATTTCGGCGCTTCCTCTCACTATTCTAGCCCTACTCCAAACACTTCACGCCACAATCGCCTTATTTCCATCCAACAACAAAGTTTTCCAGAATCTGAGCACAAACTCTGATTATTCTACACTCCTTGATTCCAAATTAGAGTAAAGATTCAACAGAAGTGATTCTTGTCGCATAACTAACTTCTCCCTTCAGTCTTTGGCTGTTCTGAATCATCTCTGCATCTGTATTTGGTAATGAGCAGGAACTGCTTAATTAAATATCCTTTATAAAAAATTTTCTGCCCAATAGTTGTTACTTGAATATTTTACATTATCAAGAATGTGTACAAGGGCCTTAGTAGTATTTTTAGGCAAATGTGAATCGCGATGGTAGATAAAGGCTTTGTATACCCATTTTTGATTACTTTGCCGCACACCAATCACTGTAGCTCTATTTCTTTCATAACCAAAGTAAGCGTAACCATATGAATTGTTATCATCTCCTCCTATAGATAATCTGCGTATTTTCAATTTTTTATCGCTATTATTTGTTAACACAGAATTCTCTGCAATATCTCGCGTGCTAGGGGTTGGAGTTTGATACATTGACGTTCCTGCATCGAAAGCAACATGGCATACAGATTGATCAGTCATAGTGAATCGGCACCCGGAAAGCTCCATGGTTAAAAAGAAGTTGACATCCGGTAAAGACTCATAAACTCTGCGATTTGTATGCGTGACTTTATTAGCTTCGTAAGGAAGCCAGTACACCCCAATTCCATATTCATCGCTCTGCTCGTCTCTTGCTTCTAAAGTAAATCTATTTCCGTCATTTGTTGTTGCTTTAAAATATTTCACACCGGCTACTCGATAAGAGAACCCAGAGGTTGAGATACGAATGCTTTTTATCTCACTGTTGTCTGTTTGTTTAGCTTCATTAACCCTATCCCAGAATACATCTCCAATATTGAAGAAATATCTTATGGCCTCTAGACCAGCCTTAGAATAACCTCCATATACCTCTAAGAAAGAGGAGATTCTGTCAAGATCAGAACGTGTTATATGTTTTTCCCTATTTATCCCCAAGCGAAGCGCTGCGTAGTCAAGCGCCTTCTCTGGAAGTTTAAGTTGGCTACAAATCGTATCAAGTTTCATAATCATCCTTTTTAATTGAACTTATACTTCTTCCACAGTAACTTTTAATACTTCTAATATTCCCCATTTATTTCTATTCAAATATCATTCAAAGTAATGCTATTTTTTTATCGGCATAGTGGGACACGAATTCCTTTCACCCCTCAATAGGCCAGCAATAAAAATATAGACATTTATACAACTCCCACAAGCACAATTAGTTAAACTAATAGGAGTCGCAATAACCACCTACAAGCCTCGTTCAGTAGTTGAAATAACTATCTACGATCAATAATTTTTTTTACTTTACCAGATTTGTTACTTATTTCCCCAGGTTGTAAAATTTCTATATTGATTCTTGAAGCTGCTTCGAGTCCAAGGAAAATCATACGAAGGGTTACATCTGAACTGGTGAGATTCTTATAACACTGTCGTGATAAATGATCTTTATCTCGATTATCGACAGATTCTCTTGCTTCAATTTCAAATGCCAAATGATCGTGTCCATCAACTTTTTCGATAATACAGTGGTAAAATGAGCTAAGACCCGTGACGGCAGTGATAGCTTTTTCTAGCGCAATTGGATAGACATTCCCACCATTGATTGTGAACATATTATCAATACGCCCCTTAATGGGACCCAAATAGGTTCCGGGGTGGCCGCATTCGCAAGGGCCTTTGTGCATCTCCACCAGATCATGAGTGTTATAGCGAATCAGTGGAAGGGCTTCACGTTGCAGAGCGGTTATAACTAATTCTCCAGTAGCACCATCTTCACATGGTTTTCCTGTATCAGGGTCAATAACTTCTGCATGAAAGAAGTCTTCCCACACATGTAAATTATGATGTTGGCATTCACTTGCTATCAGCCCAAGCTCAGTGTTTGCATACATATTAATCAACCTGGCGTTGAATAGCATCTCATAGTGGCTCCGAAATTCTTCAGAGAATAGTTCACCCACCATAAATATATTGCGTATATTTAAGGACGCTAAAGATATATCCTTCTCCTGGCAGTGGCGTTCGAGCCTAGGTAATAAAGAGGGAAGGCAGACCATATAATCCAGCTGATACCTTTGTAGGCTCTGTAGCTGATGGTCTACCCCAAGAAATGAATCTGCAGGAATAGTGAGGCCAAATATTTCAGCGGCAGCATGACAAATCATACCACTGGGCCAGGGACCATAAGTCATTGCGCACAAACACTTATTGGACGGCTCGACACCTGTAAATAGGAAACTGCGTGCTTGTGAGATTATTGCATTATTATTATCTTTGCGGGTATAAGGTACATGTTTGGGAGTACCAGTGCTACCCGATGTGTGGCAGTAGCGTATGATATCGTCAAAAGCCATACTCACTGTCGGCATAGGCTTTAAAAATATTTCTGAGCTTATAATCGGCAGTTGTTGTAAATCTTTATAGCTTTGAATTGCCTCCATATCAACTTTATTTTGTTTAAGTAATTCACGATAGTATTTAGACTTTGCAAAAGCCTCACTGAGCAGCCACCTGAGTTGATTATTTTTAAATGCCTGCTTTTCAGTTCTTGACTGACTGTTTTGGCGCAAAAAATCTGCCAGTAGTTCACTATAGTTCATAAATACACTAGTAATCTATTTATAGATATTTAATTGGTCGTTCTGCAGAAAAATGCACACGATGTAATTCCCGTCGTTGATTGTAGTCATTTACTGCATAGTGTAAGACTTGGTGATTATTCCAAAGCACGAGGGTACCGGGACGCCATTGCACTCGGCAATTAAACTCAGGTTTTTCGATGTGTTTAAATAGATAATTTAGCAGCCCCGAACTTTCATCAAGTGTCATACCATCAAAATGCGAGGTCGTAGTCCGATTCAAGTAGAGAAAAGGCTTACCAGTTACAGGGTTTCTACAAACTGCCGGGTGTACTACAGATTCCAGTGGCATTAATTTTAGTGCCCGCTCTATACCAGAGCTACTCTCACCTGAACTTTCCATTAACTTTGATAATGGTTGTTTCTTGAGCATTAGCTCTGTGGTATGTATCACATTGAGGGATTTAACTACTTGCTGCATTGCAGTTGAAAGGCTCTCGTAAGCAAGTGTTGAACTTGTAAAAAGGGTATCGCCTCCTCTGTTGGGAATATCAATACCATACAAAGCTATACCTTTTACCGGCTTGGAATAATATCCCTGATCATGATGCCAGATCCCACCAGTATTTTTCTTTTCACCGATCTCTTTGATAATCCTAGCAACTTGTGGGTACTCCTCAGAGTGACCTTGAAAGAAGAAATAATTTTTTTGAAGTTCTCCAAATAAGCCGCAGAAATTGACAAATGCTTTTGTATCCAGGTTCATATCCCTGATAACCAATAGCTCATGCTCATGCCATAGGTTTTGCAATGTTAGTCCTGTACTTTGATCCAAATCCGCCAGCTCTTTAGCTGGAATCTCAATCCCGAAATTACCAGTTAAATAGTTAAAATTCATAAAATGCTCTCGATCTCAGTTGTTGTGAATTGTGACCAGTTCGACAATTTTAATGCTTCGGGTAAACCACCCGTTGAGCGCATCATTGCGGCTCTAGCTGAACAAAAAGTTGCTGCGCGAACAATTTCTTTTAACGTATCCAGCTGATCGTTAACATTGTTAAGAGCGGCCATTCCACAAGGCACGAGGTCCTGATTATTGCCTTCACATGAGAAACTCATCTGACGCACCGGTGTCGACCTGGCCTTTATTTCCTGGAACAAAGCCGACGTTAACTGGTGAATTCCTTTACAGTGATTGAAAGATTCAACACTTAAATTATCTGGCAAGCCTCCGTTAAGGCGATGATCCATTAAAATCAATATTTGTCGATCAAGCATTTCAGATAGACGATGGATAATTTCCAGCATAAATTCAGCGGAAGCTGCCAGCCCAATCGCATAAAAGAGTCCGCCATGCCAGGGACCAGACTCAAGAATTAGGGGGTTGTCAGCGACAGCTAGAGCTTCGGAACGAATTTTAGCTTCGGAGTAATCCAATAAATCAAGGCAGTGCCCAAGTATCTGAGGAGCACAGCGAACAGAATAACGAGCTTGTAACAAAGTTTTCTTGCCTTCGACAATCTTCGGCGATTTTAAATAGTCACGTCGTAGTTGTGTCAGCAGGTTACCTGCCCGAGCGTAGCTGGTATGTACCTCCCCATAATGCAAACCTTCCGAGAAATGTTCATCTCCGGTGCCTATCGCCAGGGACATAAGCGCAACAGATTTAAAACAATCCCTTAATACCTTCCTTAATTGATAATCATGTTCGATAGCCCATGAAGCCATCATGGCATTGGTATTTACTAGACCAATTACGTCGCGAGGGCCCTTTGGTCCATCCTCGAATAGAGGAGATATGGCATGGGCCATAGAAATTAAGTCACCACTGGCTCCCAAGCTACCTTTTCGGGGAACTCTGGGAAGAGTTTCACTGTTTGCCAGGTTAAGAAGTGCTTGATAAGTAGAAGGATGGATGCCAGATAAGCCATGGGCCGTTTTCCGAGCTTGTAGTTTCAAAGCGCGTCTGACAACCGACTTCGGCAGAGGAGTACCGATACCAACTTGTAAATATTCCAATAGGTTGACTTGGGTATTTTTCCATTGATTTGGATCTAGGGTATTTCGCTCATTCTCACCATAGCTAGTGTGTAGCCCATAAATGGGGTTATCAGTATCATCGATCTGATCTTGAAGTAATGCATAGGAGCGTTTAACTCTGGAAATGTCTTTGTCACTCGCGAGAATTGGGTTGTGTAGATATCCCCACTCATACCAAGTCTGCAAAGGAAAAGTTAAAGCTAAACTAAAATTAGCTTCAGAGGATACTGCATTACTATTCGCTGGTACTGGATAGCTGAGAGATGACGTAGACACTCTAACTCCAAAACTTTTTGAATAAATAGGGAGTAAAGAAATTAACATGAGTATAAAAACATGAAAAATAGAAGTCGGCGCTGGTTGCCATAGACAATATCTATGGCAACCAAGAGTATGTCGATGTAGACTCGATAGCTGCTTTTAAATTAAGTCGCTAAATAAGTTAGGCTCTATGTTCCCACACGCTGATGAACTTAATTACTTTATTGAAGTTGCAAAAACAAAAAACATATCCAGGGCAGCAGAAAGATTGGGGATTAGGCAGCCGAGTCTGAGTGCTGCTATCAAGAGGCTAGAAAGACAGCTAGGTACTGAAATAATAATACGAGAAAAAACTGGTGTTCAGCTTTCACGTGCTGGTCTTAGGCTGCTAAAGAGCGCTCAGCAGCTATTAGATGATTGGGATGAGGTTAAGTATTCTGCGCTGCGAGAAAATAAAGAGGCCGTTGGTCATTTCACCATTGGATGTCACAGCTCGATTTCACTACATATGCTACCTGATAGCCTTCCTGCTTTTATCGCACAAAACCCAGGTATTGAATTGAGCTTCCAGCATGCACTTTCTCGCGAGATTGTAGAGGCCGTGATCAGCTGGAAAATCGATATCGGTATTGTCGTAAATCCTGTATCTCATCCTGATTTAGTAATCAAGCACCTTTGTCACGATGTGGTTAGTTTTTGGCATAATCCTAAGAAAATTCAATCTAGAGACGTACTAATATATGATCCAGCACTGATGCAGACGAACTGGCTGCTGAAAACCATATCTGAAAGCAATAGATATAAGCAATATATAAGGTCTTCAAGTCACGAGCTAATCACAAAAATGACATTAGAGGGATTTGGGGTTGGTATTATTCCTGGTCGAGTTGCACAGACACATGGAAGAAATCAGCTCGAATGGGTTAGTAAAGACCAACCAGGCTTTAAAGATGAAATATGTCTGGTATATCGGCGCGAGATAACTCATAGCATGGGTGCAAAGAAATTAATTGAAGAATTTAAACTTACCAACTATGAAAAAATTTCTATTAGATACAATTAAAATAAAACTCAAAAACCATAAAATTATCAATAATATTTTGAGCTGCAGAGCACTACTGGTTAAAATTCATGTAATTTAAGCGGCCTTTCAATTGTAAAAATATCAAGATCTTTATCCATTTAACACAAGATTAGTTTACGCTCGCGAGTGAGATATTCCCGAGATGATATTAATCATCCCAAGCCACAACACGAGCAGCCAGAGGGTAGCCTAGGCCGTCCGAATGGAAGTAGCAACGTGCCTGTGATTGTTAGCTGCCTTTACGTAATTACTCATTATATTTTTCCTGTATCTCAGTATAACCAACTACTCTTGAGCCTTCTCGAACCTGTAGATTGGCACCTACCTCTAGGCATTTTGGATATGCTTCTAGTTTAATGTGGACGTTATCATTCCCCAGCCTACTAATATTGACTTACTATCTAATCTTTCAAACTTCATACATATAACGGCTTAGTCAGCAGTATTTTGGTACTATTAGAACTTTAACGTAAGGTGGCGCAGCCATGACAAAACGGAGCGTAGACCAAAACATCAGGCGCGATAACTATTATGTATTTTTAGCTCTTCGCTTAATTATCTCTTTCAAGTTCCACACATTGACATATTTTACCCCGGCAGGATCATCAGCCTTAACCCAATACCGCCCACGAGGCCACTCGAACACATCTCCGTGTTTTACAACCACTGGTTCCATATTAGAAAATGTTAATTCACAGCTACCAGATATAATAAAGCATATGCAATTTTCAGAAGAGCCTGAAAATTTGCTACCGGCATCATACTCGTACGGACTCACGCGAAACTCACTTTTGCCTGGGTACAATGTACGAATTTCTTCAATGTTTTCTTTATAGACTTCACTTACAGGAAACTTTCGTATATTAATACTCATTGCTCATCTACCACACATAGCATCAGGTACAACGGCCACGACAAACGAAGCTTGACGGGATCCGCTGGAAGCCGAAGTCCAAAACATTGTGCAACAATTTGTTATGTATTTTCAGCTATTTTCTTTATAAAAATTATTTTACTTTGCAGGGGGTTGCCTTTATTTTCATACCCACACACTTGATATTCGTGAGAGATAAGAAGATGCAGCATTGAAGGAAATCTATTCATCGATTTAACGCTAATAGACTTAAACCCTTTGTTCATCACCCACTGCTCTTGAAGCTCAAGCAGAGACTTTCCTATGCCTCGGCCTCGGTAATCTGGGAGGACTGCACCAGACCAACTATAAAACTCTGTTTCGGATACTTTATAACCAATTTTGTAGCCTACTTTCTTATTACCAACTGAAGCTACCAGTAATAGGTAAAGGCGCCCCTCTAACCTCTTCTCTATTTTATCTTTGCTATTTTTAGCGTCGAACTCTGGAATCTCAGAATTGATCTGTATGACATCTTCTATCGTGCCTTCGCTGAAGGAAATGTTCATATCGCTACCTAGGTTTATGCATAATGTTCGGCTCTGCGTTAACCAAAAGCGAAGGCCGCTTTTGGCTGGAACTTTTACACCTGACAGCATCCGATTGTTAGGGCTGCTGATTTCTTAGCTCAATTTCACCAAATATCATATAAACAAGAGATCCACCCGCATCAGCTCTGTAAGCTCCATTTGCTGCAGCCAAACGGCTGGCAACGGCTGAAAATTCCCATGCTTGATCTTCGGAAACATGGACCTTTCTTGAGGTAAAGAGCTTTACTCCGTGCTTTTCACCATACTCTTTAACTAAACGTGAATGTTGCTGAAGAGGTTTTAGCACTGAAGGGTGATCCCACCCCCATAGAAAGCTTCTATCCTTCGGATTGTAAGTACCTATTATTTGAACTGGAGCTACAGCGATCCGACCATCCTCAAGCGACCAAAATATAATGCCTTTGTCTTGGTCGACATTCCATGTTTTAGCAGACCCCAGACCCCATGTCTTATCGTGAGCATCAGTTTGAATTCTTAAACCTTCAATGCTCCCTTCAATAAACTTTTCGACCTCCACAGAGTAACCTCCAGCATGCGTGTTAATTGATATGAATAGTACAAATATAACTGATACTAAATTTTTCATAACTCTCTGATACTTGATTGCCTTAACGACTGGTTTTTGAGCTGAATTAGAGCAGCTAAAGGATTGTGATTGTCAAACGCAGAGCTAAGCAAGAATCCCAGAACTGAAAACCCAATAGTAAATTGGACCGCAAACAGCCCACCCTGCGACTGCAAATTTGAAAAAACTATCCCGCCTTGGCGCCCCTATACTTGCAAGGCCCGTAAGCTCTTTCTCTTGAATTGGTTTTATAAGTCTGTAGGTTTTTACCAGCAGCCATCCAACTAGAAGTGGAAGTAATGTCAACAGAATGATAGTGCCGATTGTAAGTAAAGCTTCAGGCGATGATTTTCTCATTTATCTTATCAACTATTTAGAGTATTGGGGGTAAATATACCGAGCGCACGCCAGTGCGTCCGGTGCTTTTACTAGTTAGGCATAGTACCGAATCGCCTACCAAAAGGCGGCAGTAGCTACCATACCCACATAACACATGAAAACAGCAGGCCTATGACATGTACATAGCTGGACAAGCTCGTCCGGCCTGATTATGTGTAGCTTTGTTATCCATGGCTTCTAGTCTTCAACATAGATTCAAATAAAAGTATTAAAAAAGCGCCACTTATAACTGGTAAAATTATTCCGAAAATGAAAAAAATAGCAGCCAATGAGCGACTACCTGTCTTATAGCGTCTATAGCCCTCTATGAACGGATACAAGAAGAATCCTATCAGTACGCTATATATGATGAACTCCGGAACCCTCAGTAAAGCTCCGCCCCCTAACCTTTCCAGGCCGAGGAGGTAGATTACCGGATAAAGAAGACCGGCCAGTACAAAAATAACTAAAAGATAAAGCCACTTACTCAAAATTCATATCTCTTCATTGGAACACATAACACTAAGTTTAGGGGTGGGCCACGCAGTGAGCCGCCCCAGTAGCCAAAGGCTGTGACAACAGTGCTCTATTATGTATTTATACGCGCCTTTATTGATTTGTAGGTAAATATTATTGCACTGAGAGCAGCACTGTAAATAAACGAGAAAATACCAAACACTATTACCCCTGTTATTAAACCACCCTCAAATTCAACGTTTAGGGCAAATGCACTAATGACAGCCAAAACTAAACATATGAATGTGGCAAGATACGGATTGATAGAAAAGATATTTGGCCAGAACTTCTTGCATAAAGCCCAGATCAGTAATGACGGACCTAGAAACACTATCTGTAGGATGATACCAATCACTAAGAACATTAATTCTATCAACCTCTACCTAGATATATAACAACTACAACGGGGGCTGCTGCGTAGTGTAGGCAGTCCCGCGAAGGGCCAAAGCCCCTTAACAACCTGCTTGTATTTGTTAACTTTGACCATATTCCGATAACAGTTCCAGAGCTATAAAAGCAGGCGTTTTCCCAATGCCTTTAGAATGAGCAGACACTTCATGGTAAACTCTAGACCAACCATCAATTTCCAATAACTCTTTATTGGCTCGATCTGTCATTACATCAAACTCGTAGAACTCTTTTTTCTTCGTTAGCCATGTGCCCATCCATTGAGTTCCATACTGCTCAAAGATTTCGGAACAATTCAATAGAATTCCCTCATTCGCGGACATCCCCTTTTGGGACAACAGCAAGGTCAACCATGGGTACATACTTTCATCATTTATAAATTTGTCCACGCACTCTTTCATTTCAAGGAACGAGAGTTCATTTTGTTGTTCAGTATTCTTGTTTCGAATTCGGCGAAGCTGTTCGATATTCATGATAAAGTTAACACTCTAAAACCGGCAGCCGGAGCGCAGACTCTCCGGCACGCGTCCTTCGCGCGTAAAGTTAATTAGTTTGTTATGAATTTCCCTCACGCAGCTCCCCGATAAAACTATCTACTAATGACTTGCGAACCGACATTGGCCAGCTCACTGAAAATGTAAAGGGTATTCGCCAGGTAACCAGAAAGCAGGTGACATATTCATCTTTACGCTTTATAAGTACTAATTTTCTATTCAAAGAATAGCTGGCGAAACACGATATTGGGTAGTTGGCCCATTGAATCGGATGTGAAAAAGAATGAATCTAACCTACTTTTTTTCGAAAGTTTAGTCTCTAGGACCTCAACCCACTGTTTTCCATTACTTCTGAATATAGCCATTGTGTTGTTTTTTGAAAGGACTTCAAACTCTACGTCCAAATTCAAAAAATTGAATGTATACCTCATACCATTTCTCATAACGCCCTGTTAAGTGGCCAAAGTAATCGTGGTAAAGTGAGCGAAAGCGAACCACGCTTACTTTGGCCCGCCACGACAGTTTGTTATGCTTGCGTTCATATTAATACTGGTAACACCCATAAAAATAAAATAAAACAGAAATTTACCGAACACAAAAGCCCCCTATAAGATGGCTTAAAACTCATTAGCTTCAGCTGATAAATTGAATGTAAGCTCCAAATTATAGAGTGAATAATAACCACCACAAACAGACTTGATATCGTCCAAAGTAACATTTCTACAGGATCAACTACAGCATCAGTTCTCGGCCAGTAATGACTATGATCATATAACCTCATGAGGCCATATACATAGACAAATGCAGTAACAACAAAACCTACAAAATATTTCATTAGGATTTAAAATTTTGGACTAGAAAGCATAACAGTTAATTCAAAAGAAGCTTCTTTATATCACCCTGCTTTATATTTCTACGCCCGATTTCCTTTCAAATCTCAATAAAATCAATAAGTTACCTTATTTTTGTGTAAATACGCAAGAATATATACAAAGCAGCGCCTTTATAATTCTGTATTTTCTCAGCTTTACATCACCTTTGGCACCCTTTAAGTATCAATGAGTTACTGAGTTTCAACTAGAAGTAGGTGCAGCTTCTGCTGGCTTTTGTTATTGAAAGTACAGTTGTACACTTTTCGATCAGCGCCAACTAATTTACATGGCCCAAAACTGATAATCTGAGGGTTATGGCTTGCTAGCCACTTGTGCCGTCTAAGCAACCCCATCACTGATATGTGTTTGCACGCGGTATGCTCCATATCATCAGGCATAGCCTCCCATCCAAGCTGTAAGCCTAAACTTCACTGTGTTGTAAACACTGGTCGATCCCCTCTTCCTTGACCTTATTGATATCCTGATTTTTGTCACACGGCGTCAACAGGTTCTCCGTTGCTACCATTCTTATACGTGGCGGTAACGATTCTGCGGGGCTGACTATACAGGTTCGGAAGAGCGTGACGAATTGAAATCTAGCGATGTGGAGGGACACCTTGTATGTTAGGCGAGGAACAGAAAAACCAAAGCATAGATTCCGTCAAAAGTGGAACCTCATCTGCTGGAGCTGGATTAATCACTGACTCAGCACACAAGAGCTAGGGAGCATTGTTGGGAATATTCCTCCTTCATCAAAAGGCTAGGCATCTTCACTTAGCGTAGGCTCTGTCTTTAGCCCAATCCTGAAGGCTGCTTGAAGCAGCTGGTGGGCTCGGCGACATTCATCTGGAGGATCTGTGTATAGCAAGCCAAGCATTAAGTACACCTCTTGTGGCGCTGGCAAGGCTTGCTTACCCTCTCTTCCTGTCGGATAAGAAGGTCTGCTTGTTAAACACCTCCAAGACATCAGCACGGCCACTCCGAGTTCGCTAGCTAGTCACCTTTGGCATCCAAAAGGCATTCGAATCAGAGCGCGTATATCGCCTACCGAACAGAGGCGCAATGATTCTTCTTGGAATCCCTCTTTCAATTATTGGGTGCCTCAAGTTGCCCTACCTTCAAGCATATTCAGGCCTTCACTTTCTGCTGCTTTTTGATCCGCACATAGATTTCTTCACGGTGGATGGGGAGTGACTTAGGTGCGCTTATGCCTATCTTCACTTGATTGCCTTTCACCTCCAGCACTGTGACTGAGACATTTGCTCCAATCCTTAGAAGTTCACCTGTCCGTCGCTTTAAGATCAACATACTTATTTCCTTCGATGGTCAAAGTTTGGGCGCTTCCAGGGTGGGGAAGCTTGGGCTTAACGTTTGGAGGAAATGTGGGGTGGCGCTCGGGGGCGGTAGGCAGAGAAGAGGAAAAGGCGGGCGCTAGGCTTCCAGAGCTTGGGAACAGGCCCCAAGCCGCTGAATGTACTCCACTTTATTGAAGACGAGCGGGTTTCTAGCGTATTATCCATATAGCCATTTTGATACTTAGGTTATCAATTTGGTCAGCTGGCCCCGGGTGTTCCTAGCACCTTGGGTCAGCGCCTTTTACTTACTCTTACGTCACGCTACCGTTCTCCTTTGAGGGATGGGTCTTTTAGAAAATTCTCGACTCTCTCGAAGCTTTCAAAACTATTCAAACTTCTGAAGCCTTTTTAATCGGCTCGCTCAATTACGGCCAAAATACCAAAAATGTCTATCGATTTTACGCAGCTTTGAGATTGAAACAAACTGAATAAATTTCAATAGGATTATTTTCGCGCCTATATTTTTGGTTATTTTCGGTTAAGGAAATCTCAATCAACCATTGGAAAACTCAATTCATATTGAAATGCACTCCATACTTTCCTTAAAAGATTAAAGAGTAATGCTCTCAATCATACAGCTAACTAAAGGCAAAGCCGGGGAATGTGAAAGTTCACTAATAATTAAATTGGCTCATTAGTTTTATACTCGTATCCACACTCCTTTGCTAAATACTGGAAGAGCAGGATTCCGTTGTAGGGGTAAATATTGAGATCAGCATGGAGTTACCATCTTGCAAGTCACCTCTCCACATTAGTGCTATTGCTTGGCTATTTTGGGTTAAAAACAATCGTACAAGTAGCCGCTGGTAAGGTCATTTTAAATTCCAGGCTTAGCTCTATTCTTACCAGTATTGCCAAGATATTGAAGACTCTGATTACACTTGTACTCAACAGCGCATTCGCACGGTCGTATCTAGTGAGCAACCCAAAGCTCTACTTTATTACTGGTAGTGAGCGCTTAAAAGGACCTAAAGCACTCCCTTTTCAGTTGGAACACTATTTCGAGCCAGTGACTGGAGTGGCCGGTATTTAGATCCTTAAAAACGAGGTAGGATGTGCTATATCAGCCCTCCTATCCGAGATACTTGATACCTCACCTATCCACTGGCTATGTAGCAACCATATTTTGAAAGCAGATTAAAGTCTGTAGGTGACTGCCAGTAGCTTCCTCTCAGCGTTCCTTACAATCTGGCCTACCCCCAAAATCAGCCTTCCCCAAAACCTGAACGTCAATTTCTGGTGCTCCACTTCCCCTGCCTCTATGTCAGAGATGGAGAGTCTGCAGAAAGCTCTCATGGCTATTTACATCAGAGCCACTGCCATCTGGGGCCATCAGGATAAAGCCTTAACCTTTGCCCTTGAATATGTGTACGGCCGGTATAAGTATCCTCGCTCCCATCGACAGTCTCTTTAACAACAGTACCGCGAAAACGTTGATACCATTTGCCTCTATAATTATGATCTTGAAAATTTTTTAAGCGCAACTTACAGGTTTTTGACGAAATCCCAAAATCCATTTCAGTTTCACTTAAGTCAACATTATTTTTTTCCAGTTCTTCTTTAAACTGCTCCATATAATCGCTAGTGGGCTGGTAGTGGCCACTGAAATTATTAATATGCTCTATTATTCCACCTACCACCGAGATATGCCCAGCCGCAGCAACTGGTCGCCCCGAGAAAAATGCTGAATGGTGCTGAATGTCACCATTTTTGTTACCACAAAAGATACGCCCATTCTTATCCATAACGAATGCCCAAGATCCGCCAGGATTGGTATTAAGTCTCTCTCCGCGCCAAAACAGAAGCCCACCTTGTATCGTAACCTGATATTCTTCTCGTTCAGCTTCACTCATATAGGGCACAACAACTCCACTATAAGTATCTTTACTTAAACCGCTATCTTTTAGCATTCCAAGTTCTTTGTATGGCATGGCAGTTATCTCCTTTATAAATGCGCTTAATAGGTAGCCATCAATAATAGCTAGTCATATTGATAACTATTTCAAGAGTATTTCTATCTCCATTCGTAAGTTTGACTCCAATGTAAATCATTGCGCTTCTGGTTACATACGCAGGGCCTTTCTTTGTGGGAAAGATACCCAACCCGGAGAGGATTTTGAGAGTCGGCATCAGTGTATTGAGGGTAGAATGCAAAAGCTAGTCGCCATCTTTGCGTTCGATGTTGCAGCCTATGCTGTGGTGAGCAACCACTACTATACTGTGTTCTATATCAGCGCAGAAGCCGCCAAAACTTGGTCCGATACCGAGATCCTTACTCCCTGATGAGGTCTTTTAAGAACTTCCGTACTAATTCAGCGCTATCTTCAAGGGAACACTCTCGATTCTAGCGAAATAGAAAAGCTCCATGAGCTTAAAGAGTGGCCATAATGAATGACTTGCCACTAGAGACCTATAAAGCATGATAAATTTCAATGAATATAATCAACCAGCAAAGACATTGGTTCTGTATTATGCGAAACAACTAAACTCTGAAATCGCTCGATCGGTTGTTTCTGGAAACTCCAATTTAGATAGTAAAGAGGAGGCAGAGTCTTTGGCTTACTTTTTCTGGAAAATGACGGATCAAGCGGTTGATGACGAAAAAGATTGCAAGATGATTGAGGGTATTTCAGATATTCAGTCTTGGCTAGAAAAAGCACTTCATATATTTAGAGGTTACTTCAAAAAGCAAGGCTATCAGCAAGAGTGGTCAGAGGGCTATGGCAAATACCATAGTGAGTAGAGTTTTATAACAAACTTCCGCCTAACTGCTATGAGGAGAGGTAGGGTCGCCACTTTTGGGAGGGGCATTCAGGTCTCAAGGGTATTTCTGGACACCCACCAAATAGAAAGTATAAACCGCCAGCCCTATTGACAAAAGGATGAAACCCTTCAGGATACTGTATATTCATACAATACAATACACGTGCCGCCGATGACTCTACCCCGAAGCACCCAGATATCTCTGGATTCAACACCTTATTATCACTGCGTTTCCCGCTGTGTACGCCGTGCATTTCTCTGTGGCAGAGATAGTAAATCCGGAAAAGATTACGAATATCGGCGCGAGTGGATTGAAAGCCGTATGTATAAATTGGCCGAGGTGTTTGCGTTAGATATTGCCGCCTATGCAGTAATGAGTAATCACTACCATATAGTGCTCTATATCGACAGAGAAGCTGCTAGCAAGTGGTCTCTCAAAGAGGTAATTACTCGCTGGCAAAAACTGTTCAAAGCTTCCAGCTTGGCTCAGCGCTATCTTCAGGGCGATACCCTCGATCACTGTGAGGTAACTAGGCTAAAAGAAGTCGTTTCTCTATGGCGGGGGCGTCTAATGGATATCAGCTGGTTTATGCGCTGCTTAAACGAATCTATCGCTCGCCAGGCCAACGCTGAGGACAACTGTACAGGCCACTTTTGGGAGGGCCGTTTTAAGTCCCAAGCCTTACTAGATGAAAGAGCCCTTGCTGCCTGCATGGCCTATGTAGACCTCAACCCGATCCGTGCCAATATTGCCAAGACCCCTGAAGACTCCGATTACACTTCGATTCAACAGCGTATTCGTGCCGGAGTCTCAGGCAAGCAGCCCAAAAGTCTACTTCCGTTTGTCGGCGGTGAGCGTTTGAGTATGCCGAAAGGGCTACCTTTTCAGCTGGATCACTATTTGGAGCTAGTAGACTGGAGTGGCCGACATTTAGATCCCAGAAAACGAGGCTGTATTGCCGAAAACACACCTCCCATCCTGGAGCGGCTTGGTATCTCACCCAAGCACTGGCTCTATCTCAACCGAAATTTTGAAAGTCGCTTTAAAGGCTTGGTAGGATCAGTGAAGGTGGTACAGCAAGCCTGTAGCCAGCTCAATAAACGCTGGGTACACGGTATTGGTGACTGCCGGCGCTTCCTCTCAGCTACTTCCCACTAATCTAGCCCTACTCCAAACACTCAATAGCATGATTGCCGGTTTTATATCCAAAAATTGCGCTACCTACAGCCTGAACACAGACCCTCTGCATTCCCCCCCCCTTTTTTTCCCTAAATCAGAGAGGAAGAACCACCAGAGCTGATGCTTGCCACGTAACTGACGCTACTCTCCAATCTTTGGGTGTCCTGGATTACCCCTTCCTCTCAGCTACCCCCCACTAATCTAGCCCTACTCCAGACATTCGATAGCACGATTGCCGGTTTTATATCCAAAAATTGCGCTACCTATAGACTGAACACCTCTCCAATCTTTGGGTGTCCTGGATTACCCCTTCCTCTCAGCTACCCCCCACTAATCTAGCCCTACTCCAGACATTCGATAGCACGATTGCCGGTTTTATATCCAAAAATTGCGCTACCTATAGACTGAACACAGACCCTCTGCATTCCCCCCTTTTTTTCCCTAAATTAGAGAGAAAAAGCTACCAGAGCTGGTGCTTGCCACGTAACTGACACTACCCTCCAATCTTTGGGTGTCCTGGATTACTTTCTGCACGATTGCCGATTTTATATCCAAAAATGGCGCGACTTAAAGCCTGAACACAAAACCCCAGCATTTCACCACCTTTACCCCTAAATCAAAGAGGAAAAGCCACCAAAGCTGATACTTGCCACGTAACTGACATTTCTCTCCAGTCTTTGGGTGTCCTGGATCGTAATCATCCAAACTAAATTGAAATCAATAAGAGGGTTTACAGATCAAAGGTTATCGTAATCAAAGCTGTATGAACTCAATACTGTTGTTGGACGATATTCTTCCCTTCTGAATCGAATACGGCCAAGCTCTGACACTAAGTGCAAGTTTTTCCGCGCGCGTGAACCGATAACATAAAGTAGCTTTTTAGCACTTTCTTCCCCGTAAGGATCGCTAAAGTGCGGAACCATCCCTTCGAGCAGAGCGTAAGCTATAACAGAATCAAATTCCGCCCCCTTTACGCCATGGATAGTGGAAATAGTTATTCCCTGTCTCGGCTGGAATACTTTTTTGAAAGTATCTATATGGCTTATGAATGCTGCCCCTTCCCGCTCCAAACGTTCTATCCGACTCGCTGAGCTTTCAAAAAAAGCCTCATAGTGAACTTTCAACATGGGGAAGCTCATAGCATCTATTCCCAACAATTCGAATAGAGCATGAAAAAACTTATCCAAAAAATGCAACCCATTTTCTTCATCAATCTCTATGGTGTTGGAAGTCCTTAGAATATACTTTGGTGTAATAGAATCAACGTTGACGCCTGCGAGCTCAATATCCCGCAACACTTCCGATGCCCACCTAAGTCGTCTCACATATATATCAGGAGATGATCTAGTTAAAGCAATCTTTGATAGCTTAAACCAAAAATTCTCTATATCTCGAGAGAATGGAACCATACCAGGACCATTAAACTGATATTCTGGCAAGCTACTGACCAGCTTTCTTGTCATACTAGCGAGATAAGGCCATTGAGGAGCGAGAATACACAACTCAGTCTGTGGCACTCCCCGATCTTCGATATTAAATCTAATCAGCCTTATCAACTCATCTTCAAGGTCATCCTTATGGATAGCATTTTCATATGAAATGACACTACCTTGCTCATCACCTTCTAAAGCAGAAACAATATCTGAATCAAACACTTTGAAATGAGAAAAATAGTCGACTATACGTCTAGACGAGCGATAATTTCTAGAGAGCTCCCGCTCAGAAATCTCAACCCCCGTCAGCGACCTAAAATCGTTCACATCGATGGCAAAACCACCAAGAGATTGAAAAATTGCTTGATTCGGATCCCCAACTATGAACGTTCTTGTAGAGCCTTCACCCGCTCGTAGAATCGAAGAAATTATTGAATATTGAATTTTCTTTGTATCTTGATATTCATCAACTAAAATATATGAAAACATGGCAGAAAGAACTGAGCTAATTTCAGACTTAGACTCCATCAACTGGAAAGAAAAAAGTAAAATTAACTCGTAGTCGATTTGCCTACGACTCTTTAAGATTTCAAAATATTCAGACAGAACTCGATCAATAACATCGAATTTTGAGGATTCATTACATGAGCGGACATACCCTTCAGGGACAAAATAATAGCCACAATCCCAAAATGTTACCCGCGGCCTTTGATGGGCATATTTTGCACACAACTCGGTTAGGATAAGCTCCGACTCGTGAGAATCAATTACGCTGTACCCTCGAGTCAGATAGTCATGATAAATGCCATAGGGCTTAAGTATCCATTCTAGACAAAAGGAATGAATGGTCCCAATCCAAAGCCTATCGGTACTAATTCCAAGAGCTTCAATCCTCTCGTTAATTTCATCAGCAGCCCTATTTGTATAGGTGATTGCAACAACAAACTTTTTCGATTCACGCAATCGAGCAAGCTCATAGGCAATTTTGTAAGTTAACGTTCTCGTCTTCCCACTCCCTGGACAAGCCACAAGGAATACACTACGGGGATCTAATATGGCTTGACTCTGTTCGGAGTTTAACTCTCCCTCCCCCCACACAAACATATTAGAAATTCTCCAATATAGTGGAGAGCTGCTCATCAATAGATGGAGGGAAAGTAAAAAACTTTACATCATCAAGATCCTTATCACCTCTGGAAAAATCTTCGACTAACCTCTCATACTGTTCGACTGATTCATGAGGAATAGAACCCTCACTTTTCAGACAGGAAAGTCGATATTTAAAAATCCTACTCCAGACATCACAAGATATATCAGGGTGAGCGAAGACAATCGCTTTTAATAGATAACCCGGTATTTTGGTTTTGTAATCTATACTTCCTCCAAGGCGAATGGCAAACCAACCTTTACCGTCATTCGCAGCCATCTTCAAAACTCTAATACCAAACTCAGCTATGTTATCAGACTGCAGCTCCTCAAGGGATCTAGTTATTGTTGCCGCCTGAGAGTAAATCTCAGGAACTAAACCCATAAATTTCTCTAAATTTCCTGCTCTCGCAAAATCAACCTCAAACGTGTGATCCGAAAAAAATGTATGCAACCACTGATTTCCCTCACAAAATTCCTCAAGCGTCGCCTTACGCGATAATCCAAGCTTTTGGGATTTCCGAAACTTCCTTTTCAACTTTGCTTGAGACTCTGAATCTCCATCGCTTGGCGTGGTATCGATAAAAGATTCGTCAAGATCTGTTACAATTGCGCACCGCTTTCGAATTCGAGAATCGTGAAAAAGAGATGCGACGTTTAGAAACCCTGTACTACGGATGTTTACGAGACTGATCCCAAGCTCATCCAGACTTACGCCAAGGACATTCCTAATCAATATTGGTATAAGAATTTCCTCAGCATCCCCTTCGACTAATATAACACTTTTGGCAAATAGCAAGCTGCTCCTGACAGCATCAAGATAGCGCTGAACATTCCCAATAACATCCTGACTTAGGCCACTGGAAGGCTGGAACGCCTCGCACTTATTCAATGTGCGCCCTAGAATATTAATATTCTCAATATTACTAACTTCGGAAATATGCGCCGAGTGTGTAGAGTATATGATTTGGGTATCGTGGTAATTTAACTTGTCAAATAAGGTTTTCTGAATATGGGTATGTATGTGGGCTTCTGGCTCTTCAATCAGTAGAAAGTTTGCAAACGATTGGCTTGCCTTACGATATTTGAACTCTAGCAACTTCAGCGTCAAAAATATTAGGTTGGCCCCGCCCAGACTCATTTCATGAATCGGCCCCTCATGCTCATCTTCCGATTCACCTACAAACAACTTCAATGACTGAAATAACTTTTCCGCCTCTTCTGAAAGTTCAGATTTAATCGCTAACGAAGATGGAGAATAAGCCTCTCCTGCAGTGGCTTTAATTGTATCCCGAATATCACCACGCACAACTTGAACATCGGACAATCCTTCAATGGAACCATTCAACTCCCTAACCTGATCGGTTATTGTTCCAAATGCCACAGGGTCGATTTCACCGCTTTTACTTTGCAGAAGCGAGAGAAGCGGGTTTGTTCTATTATTATGAAACTCTGAAACAACATCCCTCAATGCCTGGACAAAAGTAAATGATATTTCTTTGGAAATCGATAATACAGCAGGGATCTTAACCCCAATCTCTGGGTGCTCAAGTTCTGCGTTGAAGCGTACAGTCTCAAAATCACCGACTATCTGCTTGTAAATTTCTAGGTTGTTAAAATCGACATCACTGCGCCCAGTAAATATAGTTTCGTAATCGTCGATAGTTACATCGGCTAGAATTTCCTCCAACCCTACATGATCACCCACTTCTAGTTCGGACAGAGCCTTCCTCACATCTTTTTTTGGGCGAAAAATCAAATTATATGTAGCCCTGTCTACCCCTCCCTCATCATGGATTCCTGTACCGTGAACAAATAGCGCTTGCACCTCTTCATCAGCAGAAATTTCCTCGAATTCCAAGCTTAAAATTATCCAATGCCCCTTCCAGCTCGATAGAGACCTATTGAAGTCCGCTTCATTTAGACGATATGCAGATCTAATCATGTTATCGTCTAGTAAAAGACGAATTGCTCTGAATAAATTTGTTTTCCCAGAGCCATTTTCACCAATAACAGTGTTTATACCCTTGTTAAACAAGAGCTTAGTGTTAGCGAAATTCCGATAATTAACTAAGCAAAGTTTGGAAATATGCATTTGAACCTCATCTCCTTGAGGCTGATAAAATTTTTTGTTTTTTGGATTCGTCATGTTACACCATGATCCAGTCGCGCTCGACGAAGTTCACAACTTACACCACGACAAAGCCACAATCTTGAGTTTCAAGCTCAAGACTTACTGGCTGCAACTGGAAGATCTGGTTACAGACTACACCCAGTAAAAACCGAGGGACTGCCTCGACCGGAGCCGAAATAACACCCGATGTGTTGCGCGAGCCCAGGCGATTAGTCGCCCAGTCATGGCAGGGAGACTGAGAAGATGGACTTAATACGGACTTAAATTTCAGACACAAAAAAACCCGCTAAAAAGCGGGTTTCTTGGCCGTTGCTATGCAACGATATATATGGTCGGAGCGGCCGGATTTGAACCGACGACCACCACACCCCCAGAAGCACTGGTACAAAAACCTAACCTATTGATTTTAAACGATTTTATAGTTGAAATGGATGCCTATGAAAACAGCGTCGAAAATAGTGACGAAACTGTACAGGCATACACTACTTTGCTAAGCGGTACGGTGATACCGGATTGACGCCTTAACCACCCCCTCAACTATCAACTCTTGGCCCTCCCAGACCGGTATCGGCCTGTAATTGCCATTGGCCGACAATAGCCGGCTCCGCTTCAAGTCCAAGATTTTGCACGTCAGCTGACCATCCAGGGCGACAACTACCACATCACCATTCATAGGTGTCAGTGAGCGGTCAACAATGAGCACATCACGGTCAAAGATGCCCAAGCCCTGCATGGAGTCTCCGTTGGCCCTGGCCATGAATGTAGCCGGAGGATTGGTTATTAAGTGTTCATCTAGGCTTAACGGCTGTTCTTTGTGGTCATCTGCTGGGGAGGGAAAGCCACAGCTGACGCCGTTGCTGTATAGAGGGGATAGTTTCATAGCTTGTTACTTTAACAGTTCTTTGAGCTGGGCCTGCTTCTCGTTCAGGGTGTTCAGCTCATCTACAAGGGCATTGGTTGCCGCATCCAGATTGTTCACCTGCACCTTCAGCATGTCCCTAAGCTTCGGGTCGGCAGTGTCTGCGGTCATATCAATAGTGTTCAAGCAAGCGCGTATCTCGGCTTCAACCTCTATGAATGTCATGGTCCAACTCCTTCTTTCCGTCGACACAGGGGCAATCTATCAAAATACTGTATGTATATACAGTATCGATAGTAAAAAGAAGATGGCGCCCACGCTAGCGGGCTTAGAGGGTCAGGATATACAGGTTTTTATGGGTGCTGAGTGGCTCTTTGGGTGATTGGTAGACGGAGGCTTTAGATAGAGTTAGTTAAATTAATTCGACTCTATTAGGGAGGCGCCTCTCATTTCATGGACTTACAGCATAATTTCTACATCTAGCGCTATTTTATACTGAGCCACACAAACCATAGATGATAATCATGAACAATTCTTGGACGCTGTAAAAGGACTAGTCAGTAAATGGAAATTAAGTACCAGAACGGAAAGAGAATAACCAAGCACAAACATGAATTGTCTCATCTGGAGTCGATGATTCAAGACTACGAACAAAAGGCAGAAAAATTCTACAGCGGGGGCAATGCGGTAAACTCCCTAGATAAAGAGAGGAAGGCAGAAAGGGAAAAGGCTCTGAAATATTTGGATCAAGAGCGCAGAACCATTGAAGCCATGATGGACGTTCAAGAACAGCTTGCTAAGTATCGAGCGGTAGGTGAAGGAGCCCTTAGCGGTACACTAAAGGAAAGGGCGGATACTCTTCAGGTAATGGAGAAAGAAAAACACCACCCCACCGATACGCTAGAAAAGTACATGCGAGCCGAGGGAGTGCCCAAGCCGAGTCCACTACATACTGCGCACCACATTGTGCCAGGTAAAGGAAAGCTACCAGTCGTCACAGGTAGAGCCCGAATGCACCTCCATCGTCATGGGATCCGTATAAATGACCCAGCGAATGGAGTTTATCTAGTCAGAAGAGATGATGATACTCCACACTGGTCTATGCCAGAATCGACAGGCCACTTAACATATCATACCCATGAGTATGAGCGATGGGTCGCTCGACGTATACAAGGGTTTCGCGATATGGATACGATCAAAACTCAACTTCAGGTAATCGGGAGAATACTCCAAGAAAATGAACCCGATACCGCTATTACCGAAATTAAAAACGGAGTTATCTGATGCCTGCAATTTACGCAATTCGTGACGACGGCTTTCGGTTTAAAAACCTAGACTTAAGTATTCTGGATATTGCCAGGCACGCACCAGATGACTCCGATCCAGACTCAATCCTAGATTTTAGCCTGCGCAATACTGCGATGGCTGCTTGGTGGCCCCCTATGGGCGCACACTTTTTAAGCAATGAAGGGTTTGAGGGGTCCCCTATTCCAGATATATCATCTGGCCTGGGTGCCACGCTGGTACTGTCCCCAAAGGCCAAACGTTACCTTGGGGATTTACTGGAAAGCTATGGGGAGCTGCTACCCGTTGAAGCAGAAGGTGAAGTCTACTATCTCTTCAATTGCCGCACTTTTGGTCAGGAAGATTTAGATGTTTCCCAGCATGAATACCTTGGTGATACCCCTATTTCTTTAAAAGCTTTAGCTTTTACCGGTGATGCCGAAAAGCTAGCAACCTTTAAATCCAAATTTGAAAACTGCGCGACTGTATTCTGCAATGAGCAGTTTAAATGTGCTGTAGAGAAATTTGAGCTAACTGGCATTAGCTTTGATGAGAACCTAGTTGAGCAGTTTGGCTGAAGAACAGCAAATGGGAGGCAAAGCCTCCCCTATTCCTCTAATAGTGCCAGAATCTGGGCTGATTCTTCCCGTGAGAACTCCAACCCATACTTCTCTACTATCGCCATAAAGCGCTGCACATAGATGGCCTGGACAGGCTCATAAGGTGGCATCCACTCATCGGGGCCTTTGTCACCCTTGCTTTGGTTCCGGCCATCATCGACCAGCCATAGATTCTCAGGGTCTTCTGCAAATTGACGCTTCAGCTCTACAGTCCAGTTGGCACCACCGTGCCCGTGCGCCCAGGACAGCGGCACGATATGTTCAACATCCAGGTCAGAGGCCAGATTGAAAAACTGGCCCGTGTATGGGTCCAGCCAGAGACCCGTATCTACCGTGCACTGCTTGTCATTGGTGAAGGTTACTGGAGCCAGGGAGAATTGAACCAGAAGCTCATGGCGTGTGCTCTGGCAGTCTCGATCGGTATCAGACCAGCCTGGAAGCCATTCGTGACGGTCGTATTCGTTGGTGTTGGCTACAGCCTCAAAACAACCAGACAGAGCGGTGGATAGGATAATTGGTAAAATAAGGCGCATGACGACCTCTCAAAATTATTTTAAGGAATCGTACCTGAGGCTGGTTCGGGGAACAAATACAGAGAGTTTCGCCGATATGAGCAGGCGCCGAGTATACGCTAGGCGGCCTTACCAGCGATGGATGGTTTAAATATCATGTACATTACCAACATCCCGTCAGGGTCCCTAGTGAGCACCCTAAATCCATGCTTCTCGTAGTATCCCACTAATCCATTTATATCTTCGCATTCCAGCAAGATTAGCCGCCCCCCTATAGCCTGCTGAGCTCCTCTGAGAACAAAAAATATCTCCTGGAGGATTCTTTCTAGATTTATCGGAGTGGAAGGAACTCTTTCATTCTTTGCCAACTGCCCTATTAGAAAGCCTCGCACACTTTCCACATCCGGCATTCCGCCCGAAATGGCGCGCATCTGGCTACGCGAAACACTCACTTCGGCGAGACTAACCTCCATGAAAGAAAGAGAGAAATACCCATGCAAGACGGGCTCTTTATCTTCTATATCCAGAAAAAGATAGGTGCGTGAATGGTGTGATTCTTCAAACCTTATAGACTTCTTACGGAGGAATTCTTCTACATCAGAATTTCTCTGGCAGGAAAAGCTTTGCAGGACGGCTTCAGCAGCCGCCCGCCCTTCGCCTGGGATATCAATTAGATCCCTTAACGAAATGAGAACTTCTGTAGTAATTGCTTGACTCCTTCCTTGGATTCAGCGTGTATATCTCTATCCCTTAATTTTATCTCTGGCCCGTCGTCGTTTGAGAGAGCCTCTTTAAATCTTCTTATGTCCTCTGGGTTGGTGACCACAAATGCCTTATCAAAAGATGTAGTAGCCATATTAACCTCCCTGTTTTTCCCTTGGCGCATACAGGTACATGCTGACCCGACTGTATGCTGACATCGACACGGAGTTTACACACCTAAGAGCAGTTTGGGTTGCTTTTCGTGCCAGAATTGACCCTTAAAATTACACAGATTTCCCTGACCACCCAGTATCTACCTTGCTCTCACGTCCATAGTAAACCAAATCTAGATGATTGGGGCGCCATTGGCGAGAAGTTTTCGTTTTGGCTTGATTACCCTAGGGGCGGGGCAATCAACATAGATTAGAGGCCCAAGCAAAAGAAAAGAAAGCCGCCTAACCGCGCATCCTGTGAGATACAAAACCTCGCGCTTCGGGCCGAGGTTTTTTTATATAATCTCCATAACTCCTTGACTGTGAAGTTCACCGACTTTATCCAACAAAAGTGCAGGCGATGCCTTTGCAAAGACGTAAGAGGCCGAGAACTTGCACCATTTTTCGCAAGTTCCCTTTCCGCCGTCAGTTTCCAGATTTTATGCAAAACTACTACAGGGGTTTCGCCGACATATTCACCGGGTGATCGAGAGCACCTTTTTTCCTATGGTAGGGAAGGTAATAATACTTGTGGCACGTTGCTGTATGTGTCAGATGGCTAAATTGTTCACTACAGGAGCTAAATCCTCCTTCTCAGCCGCTCATGATCTGGGGGGGTTGGGCACAACATGGCTGGGATAGTCATTCGGCATCTCCCGCAACTTCCTGCAACTCTCCTTGGAGTATTTCCCTTAAAGCACATCTCCGTCATCTCCATTGGGAACCAACCGCTATATATTGCATGCTGTATAAGTCTGGGTGCTGCACACTGGTAATCAAAATCTTGTATTCCGTCATCTTTGACAAGTGCATTATTTCTATTTTTGACAGTACCTGGAAGAAATGCTGGAGAATATTCGAAATTAAGCTCCTCACATGCGGCTGCGAACAGGCCATCAATAAACTTGCCGGAGTGACTAGCGAAAACAATATTAGTATTTCGGCACTTGAGCACCCCAATCATTTTCTCCTTTGGAGACTTAAATTTACTGCTATTTTTTCCTTTCAATAATTCTATTAACTTGTCATATAAATCATTAGCCTTTTTAAACGTTCCCTCAATGCCGGAACTATCATTCAATGTAGAGTGTAAAACATGCATAGCCGCAGGTTGACCACAAAACCTACATCCATCATTTTTAACTGTAAATCGCCCATCTCCTCCACTAAAATTAGTGCTATTCACCAATCCATACATAGTTCTAGCGTCATCAAGATTATAAAACCTCATTACAGCCTCCGTTATTCATATCTTATACAATTAGCGGGGTAACTCGGTTGGCTAACAGTGTACTCAACAGCAGCCGCAATATATCATACTTCACTATATCCCCAGACGCCCCTACTCCCCATTAAAGAAAAGGCCTAAGGAAACATTAAGTTATCCACAGTTAACGCCATCGTACACAGATGCATATACGATGCTGCTTTTGATCCTTTATATGCAAAGCGAGTTAGGCGCCCTAGAAATCCCAATAAACCATATCAGCGCCCCAAATAGTCAAAATATACACTTTTGAATTCAATATTATTAATTTAGTACACAAAGGATTGCAGGGGCACAGCTGAGGTCGAGGGCTTGCGCCCTCGCAGATTTCAAGAATGGAAACTGGGGTTCAGCGAATCCTGGCAGAGTTGTTGCCGGTATGGTGTGATTGGAAGAGTCAGCGATAAAACTGATTTATCTACACAGTGAAGCGCACAAAAAGTGACTAGCTTAACAGTCCATTGTTAACCCTTTTTACACGTTGCCCCCTAGAGATAACGTTTAAATCAGATAGCCAGCAAGCTTTACCTGGAGCTACTAGGTACACTTCGGCTGGTCAATGATAACTCTATCTTTTCTATATATTTACTTAGCGCCAAACATTTTTGGTAGTAATCAAAATACATATCGCCTTCATCCTGGAAAGGTGAGCCGGGCATATGTCCCGGTAAATTTGATTTGTATAGTCTTCTGACAAAACCAACGAACGCTGACTCCTCTATTTCGACAAGCAGTTTTAACCACTCAAGGTCGATATGCGCCCTTGAATCAACTATCTTCGAGACATTATGAATAATTTTTTCACAATTTGATTTTAGGTAGTCGATCCAATTTCCGGCCTCAAAGCCATTTGGAACAGGGAAATGAATAGGAGCATTCTTCTGATTAGGATCAATCTTTCCAAAAGCCCTTTTCAAATCTTCAGTCTTTAGCGATTCAAATTTTAACTCAACCCCAGATGCTGAGGAGAAATGAGACAGCTCTACTTTGCAGGTATTCGTTATAATTTTTGAAAACCTTAAAGCATATGGATAAAAATCATATTGCTCCTTTACTTCCCTGTAATGAACTACGAAAAGGTAAAAAATATAACTTGCTATGAATGATACTAATAAAGGCTCAAATACTACCCCCAGCTCATGACCAAAAGAAAAAAATTCTGAAACGTTATTCCACCAAATTACTTTCAAAATAACGATGACCAATGCCACGACCACTGAAATAGTGATACGTTGGGGTAATGTCTTTAAAAACAGCTTTAACAAACCACATTACTCTTTCGAGAAATACAACGCCTAAATAAGCAGCGACAGCAAGCCATCGCGCTTGATTTCATTGTTAGAGAGAATCCACGAGCTGCCAACCCTCATGAGTTAATCCAAAGTTATTTCCAGTGGTGTCAGAAGCCGCCACAAAGCTTTCTTTAATTAGCTCCTGTAGAGCTGACCTACATTTGGCGTAACTCCTTTTAGAATCTTTACCGAAGGATCTATTTCCCGCCTGTATACTTTGCCCTCCCATTACTTCCCGAACCATAATTATTCCTTTTTCGTCAGCAGCCGCTGCTGTTAGTAGATCTATGGCTGTACTCGTCAGATTAAAGTCCCTTTGTTTTCTAATTTTTCCTATTTCTACTTCCAGCTCTTTCTTTTTTGACTCATCGGATATTTCTGAAATTGATTCATCTATTTTTGCTCTTTCGATAAGCTCTTTTTCTTTCCTTGCAGCTAAATCAGCACGTTTTTGTTCAAGTTCCCCCTGCAGAATAGCTTTTCTATGCTCGGCTTGGAGATGAGAAGCGTCTATACGATCCACCGGTGTCCTTGCTATTAGTAAAAAGTAGTATTTTATCCAATGAGTAGATGCTGCAACCAGTGCTCCGACAATTAAAGGTAATACTACAAGAGTCCAGTAATTGGTTTCCTCATCAAATAAAGCAAGTCTTTCAGTAGGTGTGCCTGATGACACAACCAGCAAAAATATACCACGCCAATTAAGCGTAATGAATGCTAGAAAAGCATAGCCAAAATATGGTGATTTTATTCTTGAATCAATTGCGTCCACTACATCTTTCATTAACTTATTCCATCTTATCCACTTTATTGAAAATTTTTCTCTGGAAGAGTATTTAAAAGCAGCTGTAATATATCACCCTTCTCTATATCCTCAGACTTCTCTCGCCACCAATTAAAGAAAAGGCTTAAGGAAACATTAATTTACCATGATTGGTACCATCGTACACAAGTGGATATATTGCAGCCGATTTATACCCCTGTATTTTCGCTGCTATATACCACTTTGAAAAGCCCTTAAAGGTCAATGTATTAGCTGTTTTTTTTGGGGGGAGGTAGATATACGAAGCTGCTTTTGATCCTTAACAAAAAAAGCAAGTTGGGCCGCGTGGTTATCTCAATAAATTCTATGGAAGCCGCCAACATTTGCCCAACAAACTCAGCTAAATCACTGTCCGTATCCCCAGTAACCCCAGGCAATATCGCGGGACAGCTCGCGATCTGCCAACCGCTGCCCTCCCTCACCCACTCGGAATCGCCATAGCCGCAATCGAGCTATGTACCGCGAGGCGGTTCGCCACTTCACCTATGCATTCAGAAACAAGGCCGGCTGCCTCATCAACCACATTGACCGGCTGCCCTGCATCTGTGGTAAGTGTTTTCGTTGTTACGTAGACCCTATCCATTGGATCTCCGGCAGCATCGGTCTGCACGCTGTTCTGATCGTCAATCACAGCGATAACACACTTGAGCACCGCTACCGCTTGGGCATCAACGCTTGTCGGCTCGGTATTTTGCGTAACTGAAGCCCGCACAATCGTGCCGGCACTATGGCCATCGTCGATGGTGTAGGCAAACTGCCAGGCCTCTAGGTCCGGCACGGTTATCGGGGAAAAGCTGGGCATTAGCACCCTCCTTTATGGCTTGATAACACCGTTATGGGTTGCAATAGTCAACTCAGGCATGCGCCCTGCGAAAAACATGCGGTTGCCGAAGTCAGGCTTTAGTACTCGCCTCACACCAATTCTGTGGAGCTGTGAGATCATAGATATTTTTGGGGAGCCCTCGCACAGTACATAAGCAGGTTTATCTAGCATGTCAGGGGTATATGCGATTGATCCATCTGGTAGGTCCATTGGGGTGGACTTTGACTGCCATATCTCGGCACCTTCAGGTGTGTGCAGGCTGTAGCACTCCTCCTCCCCTTCACTCATTGCGCGGAGTGGAAATTCTCCGCGCTCGCCGGTTCGAACATCAATACAGTCAACTAAATCGCCTAGTTGCAGATCTCGCACAAAACGGCCATCTGGCAACACTGTGTCATAGTCAACACAGTACGGTAGATCGGGGATTGTGGTATCCCCGCCATCGGCCGGAGTGGTGATAGCCCCTACTTGCCGTCGATCGTCACCGGCTGATAGTTGCCAAATTTCAGTGGTTGCGTAGTAGGTGACACCGCCGCCCGTATAGAAAGGGTCATCCACGTAAACGTAATATCTTGTCGAGAAATTTAGCCCGGTGATAGAACCAGAATTATAACTGCGGGCAAACCGTCCATATTGGATCGTGTGTGCCGCTATAGATATCTTTGCCGAAGAACCATTATCCGAAGCTGACAACACATCACTACTAGTCGGTAAGCTAGCAATGGAGCTGATATTTTGTGGTAACTCCAGTTGGTTCTGAACGATCTTTCTGATTTTGAGGTTATGGACGAATGCCGAGCCGGTTTGTCCTTCATCGGCATTGATCTGGATATACCCTTTCGCCATTGCCCAACCAGCAGGGACAATTATCAAGGCTTCTACAAATCCATAGCCCTGGTTAGGGGTTCGCGAGATAAACCCACCCTTCAACCAAACTCGATTAGTGCTGATGGCAATACCGGTTCCAAACTCGGAAATGTCGGAATAATGTAAACCAATATTGACATTCCCTCCGGTGCTCGAGCCCGTGTAAATATCGGCGGAGATATAGAAGCGGTCACCTTCCTTTACAGGAAACCAATATCTCGCATAGCTGCCACGGTCGGAAACCTTTAAAACTTTCATCCCCTCGGGGAGGTAAGAGTAATCTGCGGTATTAGTAAAAACCTCCCCTTTGCTCCAGTACAGCTCATCATCGGAGAAATCACCTTGGACCAAGTTATCGCCGGAGGCGAGTTTCGCGATCTTATCACCTGTCGCCTCAGCCACGACTATGGCCTGATCGGCAACAGCCCTCAGCAGTGCACTCTTTGCACTACCTACTGCCGTCCAGCGAGTATTCCAAGTCCCTCGCGCAATCGGTGTGGTATTTTCTAAATCATCCCAAGGTGGGTCCAAGTCTTCTAGATAGCTGGTCAGTAAATTGAGATTAGCGATATAGTTATTTTTTTCAGTAGTAATACTAAACCTGTCTGCTTGAGCCTCGATATCCGCTTGCTCCGCTATCAGTTCATTGTATTTGCGAATCTCCCCCACCTTTTCAGAGGGATGCAACTTACCATCCGCGGATATATCGAGAGTCTCTTGCAGAGCAATAACTGCATCTGCCTGGGCTTCTTCTGCGGCCTTTTGGGCATTGGCAGCGGCATCATCCGCCGTCTCGACTCTTTGCCTGAGTACGGCGACAAACTTATCCAATAGCGCTTGGCGCGCTTGATACACATTCTGCCAATTTATATCCCAAATTGTCCGGCTAATGCTGGTGCTCGCAGCCGCATCATCCCAAGCAGGGTCTAGTCCCTCCAGGTAACTGGTTAGTGTATCGATTAGATCGCTGTAGTTGGTTTTTTCAGTGGTAATTCCGAGTGCTGTCGCCTGGCTTTCGATGCCTGCCTGCTCTTGGGTTATCTGCAAATATTCGCGCACTACACGAAACTTTTCGTTAGCATGTAGCTTTCCGTCAGCGCCGATGTTTTGAAGCTCCCCTAAAGCCTGGTCGGCATAGGCCTGGGCTTCTGCCGCCGCATCCAGTGCCGCTTGAATATCTGGGTCGAGTGCTGGGTCTTGGTGATCGGGATAAGGTAGCCTGGATTTGGGCACAAACATCAGGCGCACAGCATTAGTACCTAAGCATGCACCCCCTTCCCCCGCTCGGCCAGGGCTATCAGGACTTACTCCATAACAAGCAATAATTTTGCTATTGGTCAGCACCGGCATTGGGTTTTGTGTGCCGTCTACCAGCAGCAGAATCCCACCTGGCGCACCGCCGCCCCCACTGCCACCGGGCTCACCTGGCTGGGTTTGGGTTCCGCTACCTGGTGCGCCGTCACCACCAGAATTTTCAATTACGCCGCTAACACCAATGGCGATACCTCGCGCAATAACGGAAACCCCTGCACCACCCCCTCCTCCAGAGCCACCAAAGCCACTGAGTTCATAGCTTGCATCGTTCCGCAGGTAGAAAAATGAATTCCCACCTCTGGCCCCACCACTACCACGTAGGTCGTCTGGAATCCCTAGTAGCTCACCACCGGCATTTTCGATGCTCAGTTGTGGCATCACGGCATTTCTACCTGTGACCACTTCTCCGCGTGCTGCCTCGGCAATACGGTTTGAGTGTTGGCTTTGTCCGGACAGTATGCCGGAGCCACCACGACAGGAACCCAAAAAGCCAACGCCGTAGTTGCTGGGTATACCCTGAAGCGTACCTTCGATTTGTAAAACTCCGCGTACACGTAGCTCTACATTGTCGCTAACTGATAGCGTTTGCCCGGCCGGGATTGTTAGGTCACCCAGGTGGTAGAAAATTTCCCGGCTATCGGGATTGCCTGTGAGCGTGCCATCTGCGATTAAGAAGCCACTACCGTCGATGCTGAGGCCAGCATCCGTCATTGCAGTGCCCTCAGCCTCATACCACTCATCAGGAAGCTCTGCGTTTGTACTTTCGAGTTGATCCGCAATCATTCCGGCTGGCTGATAGCTGCTGAACAGGTCCACGGTGACGCTACCGCTCACCTGATCGACGCTGATGCGCTGTATCTCCATAGCTCTGTCGAGGCTGTATTCATCCAATCCTAGCGTCGGCAAGAAGCGGATATAGTCCACCTCATAGCTATAGTCTGCACTGTGATCGTGGCCAATATCGAAGCGAACCAATTCTATTTGGCCCTCGGTCCAGTCGCTGTTGCCTGACAGGTCCAAGACCAACTCTTGCCACTCATTTTGAGCCGCGTTCAGTCGGTCGATAAAGTCCAGCATTTCGTCGGCGCCGGCTGACAGATAACCAGAGCCACCAGACAACCTGAAAAACAATTTACTCCCTGTGCCGGGCGCAATGGGTTCGTCACTAGTACGGCGCACCCGTATTTTGATAAACGGTAAATCATCACCTGAAAATGTGGGGGAGAAGGTGCGACTAATCCACGGGTTTTCATCGCTCACAGTTACATTAAAAGTCCCTCTGTCGGTATCGGCAGTAACAGAACCAGAAGGCACACCCCAACCTTCATCGCCACTGGAGAAGCTGAAATCGTAAGCCCTGCCGCCGTTGATAGAGTGTTCTCTGACCTGCGGTAGACTTACCCGCACTATGTCCCCTACTTCAAGATCGTTGTTGCTGGGCAATAGGCCAAGGCGCAAACTTAGAGGTGGACCTGCTGATCTATCCCGCAATGCGTCGAACGTGTTTTTGATTGTGGTATAGGTATGTCGAGAGTTGTGCAGGCCACGAAACTTAAGTGTGTGCGACTTAGCCTCACCATGAACAGCTATCGAGTCCGCATCGACGAGATTATTGGAACGCAGAAACTTTCCATCGAAGCCCGGCTGTTCAAACCAACTCCACTGAATAGAAAATGCGTTGCGTACCCCGGCCAAGTTGTAT
The DNA here is from genome assembly GCF_052466985.1 of Microbulbifer maximicatervae (SeqCode). Lineage (NCBI taxonomy): Bacteria > Pseudomonadati > Pseudomonadota > Gammaproteobacteria > Cellvibrionales > Microbulbiferaceae > Microbulbifer > Microbulbifer maximicatervae (SeqCode). Next base: position 329,437 of record NZ_CP174298.1, on the reverse strand, counting down.
TTCAATTCGCCAAGTTTAGCCACGTCATCAGGGCCAATCGTCGCTACTGTGCCGGCTTCTGCTAGCACACCGGCCATCCGACGAAAGCCGAGCTGACCCTCCGCATTAACGGGCATGTAGGCGCCGAGGAGCAGGTTAATCTCGGTTTCTATAAACTTCTTACCATCGGTTTTCTCAAGACCATCGAAACGTAGGATTTTGCCTTTGGTGTGATCGCCGGGCTTATACCAGTCCGAGCCAATGTTTTCGAACTCATCAAGGACCGCATAGTTTGGGGCAATTCCTAAATGCCAATTACTTGGCAGCACATCATCAGTGCCGAGAATCACCCCCGTGAGCAATGCGTAAGCTAACTGCGGGCCGGGGCCCTCCAAATAGACAAACTCCTCTACCTCCACCCCATTCTCTTCGTCACTATCCTCTGGCAACGTATGGTCGCGGGCATAGGTGCCGAAGCAACCCCGCGAGCATTCGGTAAAGCTGGTATCGGTTTTCCCGGTTGCCCGTACAATTTCAAAACCATCCTGGTATTTAATTTTCAGGTAGTAGACTGATTGATTCGGCGCGTCACCATAAGCCGAGGTGTGCGGGTTTGGTTCAAAGCTGCTTGCATCATAAACCTGTAGCGTATCGTCAGATTTAGAGAAGTCTGCAGCCAGGCGCGTAGCATTGAGCGTGAAGATATCCGTGCGCAACTCTCGCTGAATATCTCGACATCTCACTTTATAGACACCTTCCGCGTAGGAGAGAGAATCTTCTGCGGTCTGGGTTTGCTCTAATCTGAAATCACTCCAATCGAGCCCGGCAAACCCTTGATACAGGCGAACGGTGCGGCCCTTAATGCCGTTACCCTGCTCTAATTCATCGCGTAATGCGTAAGACAATTGGCCGGCGACATCCACCACTTCAAAATTAATTGCCCCAATTTCGGCGCGTCCCTGCTCTGGCAATAGTCGCTGACTGGTAGCACTGCATTTCTTTAAAACCCCGAGAATCGCATTAACAGGAAGGCCCGGAATATCAGTATGACTAGTGATATACAGAGGAAGGTCATAACCGATTTCGATCACTAGGCGCAGCTCACGCTGTGAAGCTCGGTTATGTATATCGAATATTTCTGAATTGTTATGCACGCTAAGCCTCTATCGCCGTAAATGACACGTAGTGATCGAGTGGTCCATGCCTTCGCTCGCGAAAGGAGTTTCTTTTAAGCCGGAATGAGGAGTTAGCTTTTCCTCCCGGAATATCTGAGGTATCGAGTTCAAATATCTCGCCATTAGTGCAGCTCGCTTCGAATTCACGCCAGTATTGAAGCTGCTCGTCGGAGAAGGGGGATATGGTTATTTGCCACTCGATATCGCGCCGGAATAGAACGCTCTCAGTGTTTCCAGATAGCGATGTATGCTCTTTGCCAACACTCTTTGGGGCTCGATCACATCTAGTAACTGAAAAGGTGATAGACCCAAGTGAGCCTCCCACCAAATCTCTCGTCGGGGTGTAATTAACATTTGGCATAATTTTTAGGCTGCTAGTTCTTGGGCTTGGCGGGAGTTGGAATCAATAAACACTACGTCCTGCTCATTGATTAACTCTTTGATCTGCTCTAAAACTCGTTCGGCGTTATCACCGTTCACATCACCGGCAATATTGAAAACCACTTGGGTTCCCGCTTGTTGCTCAGCGCTAGTTGATGTCGGGTCACTTGTGGCTAGCGGTGTGGATGGCGAGGTCAAACCACCAGCAGGAGCCGAAGTTGAGACTCCACCACCGACACTGCCAGCAGAGGCGCTACCACTTGAGAAGCTCGCGCTCTGAATCTGAGATATTTGCGCAGCACCCGCTGCTGCCATTGCGATAGCTGCGGGAATGCCCCAGGGGTATCCGCCGGAGTTGTTGTAAGACTCGATGATCGCCGAAGGCAAAGTAGCAACAGCTTTAGCCAGGCTTAGGGATTTCTGGATTTTGAACAGTTTTTCACTGTTGGTAGAGGAAATCCCAAGCATCATATCGAATGCGCTTGAGAGCGATTTCCAGCGGTTTTTATTACTGATATCGTCTAGCTTCTCGCGCTGTTTAGCGTGCTTCGCCTCCAGCGCGGTAAGGTTTCTCTGATACTCCCCTTCCAAGGCCAGACTTGCTTGCCGAGATTCTTCCTCTGTTGCCCTGACAGCTTCGAGATGCTCGGCCAGAATTTCCCGCTTCGAGATATACCCTTGGTCGAGGGTTTCCATCTCCTCATCTTGGCGGAGAAGTAATATCTCTCTTTCACTCAACCAAGACTCTCTTAAGCCCTGAAGGCGAGCGTCGATCTCCTCATTAAATTGATCCTGATTTCGCTGTAGAAGCTCTTCCCGTTTTGCAGGGTCTTGAACATTTTCTTCAATGATTCGATTGCGGCGCCGGTAGCTCTCGGTGAGAGCTTCCTCCTCCGATAGAAGGCTTTGGCGTAGGTTCTCGACAGTATCCAGGCGGCTCTGAGCTACACGCTCGAAGTGCTCTTGCAGAGCCTGCTCTAGGGCTGGAAGGTCGTCTTGGATATCGGCAGAGTTTGCGCCAGGGTTTCCACTTACAGCTCCTAGAGACAGCGGCTCACCGCCATCAGTAAGTGATTTAGGTTTGCCAAGTTCTGATATTCTCCGATCGACATTAATCAGTTCCTGATTTAATGAATCAATCTCATCAGTGAGGTCTTTCACTCGCGAATCTTGACTACCCAAGGGGGCTTGGAAACCAAAGCGTGTGCCTGGCTTGACTCCTCCATCCCTCAGGAGGTCACGCGCTTTCGTCAGTTCTTCTAGCTCTTTTTTGATATCGTCGCGCTTGGCTAGAGCATCCTCCTCCCGGTTAATTCTCTGGGCTTCGGTAAGTCCATGCCAACTTTCAGCTAGCTCATCTATTTTTCCCTTGAGGCTTTCCGCCTTCTCTTCTGTTGTCGGCTGCGCAGCATTCCAGGCAATCAAAGAAGTCACAGCTAATGTAATCACCCCAACGGGACCACCGAGGAAGGCGAAAGCGGTACGCAATCCTGCAGCTGCCACCGTGGCCGCCTTAGTTGCTACAGTAGTCCGGCTAATTACCTGACCCAGTGAATTGGTTTGAATCGTGGTTTTGTAGGTGGCCGCATTTAGCAGGCCCATTTGGGTAACTTGCTTACCAATAGCGCCAGCAAACTTTCCGGCTAGAATTGCAGCAACAGCGGTAAATGCGAATTCCATACCATTAGCAACATCACGCACGGCATCCGCATCAGTTGAAAAATCAATGAGCACTTGAGCGAGACTAGAAATTGATCCAGCGACCGACTCTGATGCACCAGACACACCATCTAACTGACCAATCGTGGCGGTGATACCGGAATTCAGCTGCTCCAGGCTTTGCCCCATTGATGTGCTGAGCTTTAATGCCTCGGCATCGATATCAGTAGCCGCAGCCTGAAACGCTTCAACTAATGTCCTTGCACTTAACTCCCCTTCCCCAGCCATATCCCTCAGCTTACCCGCAGCGGAACCGGCAGCATCACTGGTTAGGTTGAGGTGGTCTATCAAGGCTTGTTGCAGCCTTGGGGCGTTCTCCATTACTGAGTTGAACTCATCCCCACGGAGAACCCCAGAAGCAAGGCCCTGTGCCAGCTGGCGTAAAGCTCCAGCGCTTTCTTGTGCTGAAGCTCCAGATACGAGCATGGCTTGGCTAATGGTCTTGGTGACCGCGAGAATATCTTCCTGGCCATCAAACAGTTCACCAGCCGATTGCGCCAAACGCTGATACAGAACTGCAGTGGAATCTAAAGAGCCACGAGTCTCGAAAGCAATTTCTACGAGGCTCTGCTGGACATCTACCAATTCCTGAGAGGTATCAGTCACTAGCCTTAAACGGTTAGTGAGATTGGTCCAGGTGTCTGTGTACTGAACAATCTCCCGAATGGATAAAGCAGCACCGACAGCCGCGAGAGCACCGGCTAGCAAGTTACTACTCGTGGCCATGGTCTGAATGCGACCGGTTGCTTTATCGCTGCTGCGCCCAAGGCTTTCTACAGTTCGCTCAGCTTTTGAACCGGATCGCTCCATAGCATCCAGCTTACGCCGCGCAGCGTCCGGTCCCTCAGCTTCCACACGGATGCCTAGGCGAGCAATTTGATCAATCGGCATTTTGAATAGCCCAGAAATTAATATCGAGCGCACGAATCACGGAGACCTCCCACGCGGACACATCGCGGCGTGTAAGATGGCTCCAGTTATGAATCTCGGTGAAAGTTAGGGGTTCGGTTCCGCGAATTTCGCGGTAATAGCAGAGGAGGTAATCCAGTCCTTCTGGAGGCTGTTGTGTCTTCAGTTCGGCAGGCGTTATGCCGGTTGTTTCTTCGACTTGCTGGAGCTGCTGGCGGAGCGTTTCTTTACACCCTTTCGGGACTTTGTCGAGTTTGTACTGACAGCAAGCCCAGTCGATGAAGGCTTGCTGCCGCTGGCGAAAAAAAGCGCGCGATTGCTAGAAGCCCTGTCAATTTGGTCGAGCAATTGCGGGGCCTCGCGCAACAACTCCTTCAATGCTGAATCCGTAAACTCATCTTCCAGGGACCACCCAACAACCAGCGCCGCAGCTGCTTTATTTTTAGCCTCGCGCACCAACTCGAAACGTGCCAACTTGTCCTCCTCCAGGTTGGCCGCAGCTAAATCCCGTTGCAGTTCTGACTGAGCCATTTGGAACGCATCTGAGTCGACACTGAGGATTTCCAAGTAATGCTCTGTGGCTTTGCTATCAGGAGTGTACAGTGGGAATTTCACCCCCTTGTTACCTTTTTCCCGCGTATAAAAATCACTGGCTTTCATTAGGCTGTTATCCTTTCAATCGTTAAATTGGTTCCTTCGGTGGGGTCGTAGGTAGCCTGGAATGGAAGAGGCAATATGATTGCGCCCTCACCAGAAACATCTACCTTACCGCCCGTATACTTAATGCGCGGTAGTGTGAAAACATAGGTATTTCCCGCAGCATCGACGAGACTGAATTTCAGGCTAGAGGCTTCTTGGTTTAAGAATTTCTCGAGCAGAGTTGAGTTTTTGAAGTAAACAGACATCTGGCCGCTAACATTCGAGCGCCCTACGCCAGGCTCATCTGTGGTCTCACTGCCGATAACCCACCGAGGTTCCAGGTTATTATTCAGGCTGAAGGTTATCTCGGTCGCTACTGCGAGATCAGTAGAGCCTTCCTGAACTACGCCTCTAAACGACTTAAACACTTCTGAAGTTGTTGCAGCGGTATAGGTCGAGCCTGGCAGCGATGAAACTCCAAGGGTCAAATCCTTACTTAAGACGGTGAGACTACCAGTCACACGCGCCCGTGGAGCTATCGAAAGGTTCAAAGCATTAATTTCACACCCACGGTAGCGGTGATACGCCTTATCAGTGATATCTCCAAATCTCCGCTCTATCGTGAAGCTCCGCCGAGTTTTCCCGGTAGTTAATTTGTCATTTTCCCAAGTGCCCATAGTGACCGCTTCGAGGAAGTCATCGAAAGAGCCGTAGGAAAAGTTGATATTGATATCGCCGCCGAGATTTTTGCCCGTGCAATCGTAGTCAACGATTTGCCGGTCATCGCGCAGCTCCTCGTCGATTGACCCCTCTATATCCTGACCGAGAGTGGTCCCTTTATTTCTGATCGCCTTGAACGAAGGTGAGCCCGGTGTTACTCCATAAGTGGACTCTGCCGTATAGGCCATTGAGTGTTGGCTACCGTCTGCCATTTTTATCTGCTCCTAGCGTAGAGTTGATGCGGCCCAGGCCACACTTATATCGAGTTGATACCAACCACCCTCTACTCTTCCAGGTGAGATGGTTGAAGATTGAATAGTTACGATTTGCCCGGAATACTCAGGGGTTGAGCCCGCCTTAAAATGTGTGAGAATTTGGTCTGCGAGAGTCAAGGCATCTCCACGCCCCTTCCCCACCGGGTAGAAAATACTGACCTGAAATATTCCTTCCCATTCATCCCAACCAATATCGCCGACCGTGTCCTGGTGACTATCGGCTGGAAGGTTGTAGACGGTGGCGTAAGGAGTCCCGGTATTTGGTTCAAACCCGTCATTCTCATAACCAGTAGGCAAGCCGAACCCACCCGATACATAGTGCTGTACCAGGGCCGAATAGATTTTGCTGTACATGTGTTATCTGGTTATTCGTCGAATAATTGATTTGATACGGAGGACGTTGCGGCGAACCATACCCGCAGGGGCCTGTTTAGAGTGACCGTATTCGAGAGGCTGGATATACGGCAGGTTATTAATTAAATAATTCACTTTGTCCAACCCCCTAACATTCTGAATCACCTCTGCCTGAGACTCAGTACCTGAACGGTCCAATCGCAAACTTGAGCTCTGGGCAGGAGTGCCGACAGTCGTCTGCCAGTTTCCGCGAGCCCGGCCAGTATCAACCGGTGTATCGCGGATAACGGAGTTAAACAGTTCGATATTGGTCGCTCGATAAACTCTGTCAGCCTCTGCCAAAGCATCCTCATTGAACTGTTTTAAACTCGCTGAGAATTTCATTTGCGCACCTGACAGAAGTAAACTAGTGGAGTGCCAGCCGGATTAACCTCTTTAATATTGACCACTTGCCACTTTGCCCCATTGATTTCAGCATGAGTGGTGAGAGTTGGAGCCCATTCGAGCCCAGCCGCTGCAATAGTGAGTTTTTTATCACCTCGCTGAACACTTTTACCCTCTGCGTACATCAGACCAGATTCTTTGAGGTTGTAGTCTTGCAGGATTACCCGAACAGTTTGGCTTACTGGCGTATCGCCTGAGCGTTTTCCTGCAACCGGGTCATCAACACCTTGAATGACATCGTGTAGCGTTTGCTCAGAACCAAAGCGCGCAATAAGCCGCAAGGCCGTAGCGGCCATACGGTTATAGAAGTCGCTCATAGATTATGTCCGGACTAGAAAAAGTCCGTTGTTTTTCAGAAGTGGAGCAAGCAGAGCATCCGCTTTGGCAAATGCAGGGGTGAACTGTTGTTGAGTGGGTGCCGCATACGTGACATCAATAGCACCTTCAACGCGCTCTTTGGTTATCGGCCCTGTGTCGGTTGGTAACCGGTTGGGCTGAAGGTCATTCTCTCTCGCCTCAATTGCCAGGGCCAACTGCGCGTACACCAATTCACGCGGAATCTCATTGCTTGGGAAAAGTGCATCCGGATAGGAAATTCCCCAGGCATCAGCCCGGGGCCACTGTAAGGGCTGGCCTTGCGTTGAAATGTACCCCTTGTACCGATCTCGCTTGCCTTCCAAGAAATCCATAGCCCTGATAAGAAGCGGCTCGCACTGCTCATCCGATAGTGCAGACAGGTCTACCCCACGGGCACCCGCATAGTCGCGCAAGTCCTGCACGCTGGCATAGCTGTTGGCACTCGAATTAGAGCCGGTGCCGTCTTCTATCGTCAGGGCCATGGTGTCGCCTACTTATCGCCTTTAGGGGCTTCTGCCTTTTTAGGCTCAGGGTCAAATCGTGCATCAACGATTTTAAAACCCTGTTCGCGCAACTTCTTTTTCTCTTCCCGTGAGATGGGATGTTTTACATATTTAATTTTAGCGGACATGCTATCACCTGCTTGTCATGCACTGGCGGCCAAAGCCGCCAATAATTTACTTAGTGGAATCACCAACCGCGATAACGCCGGCAGTGTGTTTATCTGAGGTCATCACCTTGTCCCAGTTGGCACCGGTAGCCAGGTCGGCATCGGTGGGAGACTTACCGCCATTGCCCTCATCCCAGGTGTAACCCTTCAGTCCCAATCCAAAGGTGTAGTCGACCTGCATAGTGGTTTCGATACGCTCCTTACCGTTGGAGGTCTGGATATTCGAAATCAGGTCGCCACCGTCATGCACAACAGCGGCGCTATCCACCAGCCCCAAAACCTTTTGCTTATTTGGGCTACCTGACTCAAAGAGTGCCGGTGCGTCGGTAACAATTACTGCTTTACCGAGGATATCCACTACATTGACGTTTTGAGCTTCAAACAAACGGGTGGCATTGGTAAGGTTCTGGCCAATCAGCTTGTGCATTACTTCCCCGGTCATCACATTGGCAATCAGACTTCCGGAGTGGTCACCAAACTTAGCGTGAGCACTATTGAGAGCGGTATAGCTGATACCCGCAGTTGCAGACACATCATTGACCACCGAGGTGTTGTTTTCGATGGCTGCCACCAGCGCAGCAATTGCAGTGAAAAGCTGGTCCTGCAAAAGTGCTTCGGCAAAGTTGCGGGACGCAACCTCTACACCCTCTGCAGTAGGTTTGTTTAACCAGGTCATTTGGCCCGGTTCAAACAGGATGGGACCAAACCCACCGGCCACTTTTACAGAGCTGCGCTTGAGTTGGGTCAGGTCAGTCGGAGCTTGGCTACCGTTGGCTCCATATCGATTCACCCGACGCTGTGCTCCGTGAATGGCAGCAAAGAATGACTCTTGCAAGAAGTCACCCTCGAAACCCTCCGTGGTCAATCGGATAGCCCCATTAGAGGCCGCGTTAAACTTCTGCACCATTACCGCCAATGTTTCGATTGTGGCAGGCATGATGTACTTATTAAAAACTTCCATATGCGAAAGCATGGCTATTTACCTTTAGCTGTTTAAATCAGGGAATTTGGCCGAGATGGCCGCTGTGCGCTCCGACCGAGAGCCGCCCATGTTTCCGGTTGCAGCCCCGCCACCACCTTGGCCACCTCCACCAGCACCACCACCAGAAGCTTTGCTACCAAGAATCACCGGGGCGAATGCGGGATTGTTGGCAAATTCAGTTTTAAGATCGTCCAGGCTTGCCGCTGAGGGCTTACCTTGGCCATCTTTAACCACCGTTACGAACTGACCGTCACGTTGCTCAGCAGCCAAGCGGGCCTTGATATGGGGAACCAAGATATCGGCGCTCCCTTGAACCGCTATCTCGTTGGCCATGGACACAGCAACGTTATCCACGGTCATTGTGGTAATGCTGCCGTTCAAGGTGTCGATTTGTCCTTGCAGTTCAGCCTCACGATTGGCTAGCTTTTCCTTCCAAGAGTTTTCAAGAGCTTCTACATCCCCATTCTTGCGGGCAGCCTCTTCCGCTGCATCCTTAGCCTTTTTGGCTTCGGCCCTTTTCTCTTCCAACAAGGAGGCAACCTGTGCTTTTAATTCAGCCACTCCCTCCCCTTGCGGGATGCCATCAACTTTCAGCTTGTATCCATCGCCATCCTTCTCATACATCGCGGCGACGGCCTCATCTAAACCCTCCAGGGTTTTGAGCCTGTATTTCAGCATGGTGTCTCCTGAGACATTTCGCCGGGATTTCCGGCAGATATAAAAAAGGCCCGCCGAAGCGAGCCTGTTAATTAATTTGAGTGGTAGCTAGAGCCCTGCTCGCTCAAATGCGATGGGCTCTTTCAGTTTCATTTCTGCCAGAGTGAGAGGTTTGAAGTTACGCCCCAGATTCAAAGCTGCAAATCGTTCTGCCGATAGCCCCCCGTTAAGGAGGAGCTTTGCCCGAGTTGGACCAATAGCATCTTGTATGAAGCTCAATGGCTGCTTTTGTAGCCACTGGTAATAAGTCAGGCCAGCATCGACATAACCATCCTTGCTAGCCCTAGTAGCCCCTTCACTTAGTGCCTGATACTTTTCCTTCAGGACCGCAATAACTGTGCTGCGGCAGCGTATGTGAACCGGTGGGCGCGGCCCCTTATCGAGGGGAAAAACTTCATTATCCAGGCTTCGGCATTGAATCGATGTACGGCTATCCAAAGTCGAAACCCAGCGCAGCCCCTCAAGTAAATCTGAGTTATTCTGCAGCGTCTCCATCCGCGCCGTGGTGGCCGTGTGGGCAATCGCTGTTCGAACTAGCGCATCGGCATTACGCTGGGTTATCGCCAGAATCCCGTCGCGGTATTTATTCGCCTTGGACCCCCGAATGTTACGAATAATCTGATGAGTAGTTTGCCCCTCGAAGAAACCCTGCCGGATTGCCCCGGTAACCCGCTTTCTCTCGCTGCTAGTCCAATCCTTGATAAATGGCTCAATCAACTGCCCGCCATCGGGACCACGTACAGAGAGTGGAGTGGACAGAACAGCCGCGCGAACTTGAGCCGGTGCAGGAATTACAGTCTCTACCCCGGCAATCAATGCAGCCTGCAGGTTTCGGACCTCAAATTCCGATTCATACTCGGCTAGGTCCAGCAGGTGGCCAGCAAGCTGGTCGTAATACTTGCTGAATATCTCGGATAGATCGCTATCAACAACGGAAAGCAACCGCTCCAGCCTTGCCCGGGAGAACTCAGTTAAATCGTGGCTTGATAGGCGTTGCTTTATGGAGCGGTCTATCTGCTGCAGGAATGCCGCAAACTGATTTACCTCTCCAGACTTTAATCGCTCCAGGTAGACAGCATGGCGAGTGCTTGAGGTGGCGAGAGCTTCACTCATCGTTTAACCCCGGCTCAGGCTCCTCGCTATCCAACTCTTCGCGAATTAGCTCGTCAGTCTTCTCAGCATTAATAACGCCATGCTTCCGCAGGTTCGCCCAGAGGTCAGAACTCGGTAAGCGACCAGATTGCCAGGCCTGCACCAGGGCGATAAGCATCTGCGCATCAAGATTGGATTCAGCAAAGTCCTGATTGAGTTTGTACTCGGTATCAGCCTGTACACTCTGGAACTGGGCCACCCATTGAATAGCCTGGGTGAAAGCCTCGCTGACGTTCTCGGCGACTAGGGATAGAACAGAGTGCTCTGATTCGTTTTCGGCTTGGGCTTCAGTGGCCGTCTTTACTGCTGAACCCCGCTCAATCAATCGAGCACCCAAGGCAACCATTTGTTTTTCTTTCTGGTCCATTGCTTCTTTGACCAGGGTATTAGGTTCAACTTGAGCAAATCCAAAGGCTCCGCCATCGGGGAGCAAAATTGGAGAGCGGGAACCAATATAAATGCCCTGCTTCTCCATATGGTCACGCCAGTTCTCAGTCAATCCTGAAATCCAAGGCTGAGCCTGACCGACGAAAAACGCTGAATCCTCATAGTCTGCTGAGTTGCGGTAATGAGCTTTGTTGAGGTTTGCCAGGTCTAACAATGGTGACCGATCGATACTCGAATCATTGTTCTCGGCACCAACAAAGGTAAACGGGATAATGTCCCAGGCCTTCCCTACTCCATCTAACGGTGTGTAAGTATCGTGAATAACCCAGGTGCCAGTGTTTCCACTGCGCCATATCTCCACTGTGTAGCGACCATCAATCAGCTTGAGTGCGCGGTACTGAGTTTTCTCCTCTATGCCAAAACCATCTGAGGTGGTTTCTTCATAGCTCTCACGGATAACAACCAGCCCCAGCCGGTGAACACCGCCAACCTTGATGGTCCGCCAATTGATAATCTGATTCGCGGAATAGCTCACTATCGATGCGCGTAGTAGGCCGGCTTGCTGTTCAGCCTTAGAGGTTTGCCCCTCTGTTTTTGGATAATCCACCAGTAGGCCGCGCCGGCCAGACTTAAGCACCGCAGCAACAACAGACTGAGACTGTTGATAAATGCTTACCCCATTGCCATTAGCATCTGAAGTCAGGTATTCCAGACCTGCCGGGATATCTACCGTAGGCGCTCGGCGAAATACGGCACCAACCAGGCCCTGCAATGTGCGACCGGTTGCGTTATAGAAAACTGCCCTGTCTGTGTACTGCTGATAACGAGCTCTATTTGCTTCACTCTGGTCTTTTGGGTTGGGCATGGGCAGGTAGGTAGTGCCCTTAGCCTTAATAACCCGCTCACCCGCACAGATATCATCAACCAGAGTCCAGTCTGGCAGCGCCTTGGCGAAGTCGTCGCGCTGATAGGTAACGTCATTTGCCATTAGTAGGCCATTCCCATGTTGATGGTTAATGCTGGTTTGATAAGTGGGTAATCGTGATGGATAAAATAACCACCAGCGTCTGGAGCATGGTCGAGGCCGCCGCTTTTGTCCGGCTCGCCATTTTCTGCCCAGGGTTGCTGCTCGAGACAATCGGAATAACCCGGGCACTTATCTGTATTCACGAGATATCGACGCTCACCCTTGGCATTGCAGAACATCGCGTTCATTGCATTGACCCGGTCTTTCACCGGGGGATTGGCTTTCGGAGCGTGTACCGAAAACCCAGCATTTCTTAGCAAGGCTAAATCCGTGGTGCTGGCGTTCACAGACTTGCGAGAATCACCAGAGGCATCCGGGTAAATACGAACCTCGCAAGACTTGCGATAGTCCCCGTCTCGGTATTCCCAGTATCGCTCTTTGATTCTCCGAATCATGTCCGGGGTATCGTAACCATCAAGAATTTCATCAACAGCCCGGGGTTTACTCTCTCGCTTCACATGAGTAATTGCCGCCATCTTCCCGACATTGAAGTCCATGCCGATGAATAAAGGCTCACCGGGTATCACTGAGTCATTGCAGTGGTTTAGCTTACGGTCGAACTGGTGATAGACCGTTCCGGTCAGTAGGTTTACAAACTGACCATTGAGATATGCCCGGATAAGCTCGGGCGTATAGGCCTCAAGCATTGAATCGATATAGTCATCAGGCAAGTTCGACTCATTGTCGAAGGTCGAGGCCTGAATTAACCCGTATCGCTCGCGAAGCTTTGGTTTATCCCGAAGTGCCTTTACGAACTGGCGGTAGACAAACTTAAACCCTTCCGGAGTGGTCGTTACATCGATGCCATTTTTGACACCGTGGACCTTGTAGCGCATGCGCGCCATGATTTTCCGCCAAGCCTGCTCTGCTTTCTTCTCAGCAAGCAAGTCCAGCTCATCAACCAGAGCGTGGCCGATTTTGAATCCAACAATATTAGCCGGGTCATCTATCGACCGGCAGATTACAGAGCCTCGATAACGACTACCGCTGTATACCTCAACTTCGTGGTCACCTCGCTTGACCTTAACCCGCAGCCCCATAGTCTCAGCAACTTCGCCGATTGTGGGGTAGTAAATATCCCTAATTAGTGGATAGGTTGGAGCAAAGTAGCCCTGATTAATCTTGGGATGCTCGTAGAAGTGGGCCAGCTGTCCTGAACAGCCAACCCAGGTTTTCCCAGACCCAAACCCCGCGACATAGGCCCTGTACTTGTGCGGTAAATTAAGAAACCGACTTTGCGGAACATTAAGTGCCGCTCTCACTTCCCTCCCGCGTTCTTGCATCCTTGACCTCGAATACGACTTTTGTCGGTGGTATGTCGGCACCGCCACCGGCTGGGTCAGGGTTTCGTTGCCATTTTTCTCTTTGCCGGTTATGAAGCCAGGCTAGACACGCTGTAGTGTCTGGTGGGTAGTGTTCGGTGTACCCCTGAACAATAGGACTGCCGTTGTGCTGCATGATCTTTACAGCTTCATGGCTGTAGCCGCAGGCTCTTCGGTAAAGACTCTCGACCACGTTGGCATCAGCTAAAGTTTTGCCCTTTTTTATGGACTCAAAAAATTCGGGATGCTTATTCTTCCAATTGTTGATTGTTTGCTCTGTTACCTCAAAAAATTCGCCTAACTCTTTGTCTGTAAGTCCAAGTTTGCAAAGCTTTTCGGCCTGCTCCGCAAACTCTTGTCTATAGCTGGTCAGCCTTGCCACTATTCCCCCCGCTCTATCAACCGCTCCAGCTTGCTATCAATACGCTGGAGCCGGGTTCTGATTTCGTCTTTGAATTCAGCTATGTGTTTTTGCTCCAGGGCGCGCATAGCTGATTCGTGCTTAATTGCTTGTGCGTTCTCCCCTACCCGTTTTTCTACATCTGAGCCCCAGGTAAATAAGCCAGCAGCTAAAAGTATGATGCTAGCTATCTGAGTGATAGAGATGCTTTTGCTGAGGTGCCAGTGTTCTGTTTGTTGGGTCATGATTGCTTCCAAGCCTTCATCGCTTTCTCAGCGCTGCGCCCCACGACATAACCACCGAGGCCGATTTTTACTATCTCCAGCAGGGCCAGGGTTTGCTCCTCGCTCAGATTTGGAGCTGTCCAGCCTAGCCAATGAAATACAATCAACCCGACGAACGTGAGCATTGTTACTGGCCGCCAGTTTCTCTGTAGCCATGACTCCCCCGAGGCTTCTGCCGTGATTACCTGGGTTGCCGCTTTTAGCTCTTCCAGATCCATTGAAATCAGCTGAGAATCAACCTGAGCTTTTAGGCGGTTGGCTTCTGTCTTATCTGGGAATGCTTTGTCTATGACCTTGCCGAGTAGATTTGATATGGCTGAAATCATTAGTAACTCCACACTGTGGGGCGGGTGCGCTCACCGGGTATTGATTCAAGGTCATCCAGGTGGAGGAATCGCCTTTTGAATGACCCCTTCTGCTTTACTCCTATGCCGGTAAACCCTTCCTCTTGGGCGATTTGAATTAACCGATAGGCTCGACCCAAGGCCACTTGAACATCAACAGCCTGCCCGGTGGCGTGGGTCATGGTGGCATTCAGTCGAGCGTTGTGTGCTGGGCAGCGGTAACCGGAATTGATGACCATTGGCTTGCCGAAGCGCTCTCTAACTCTAATCAGGCGCTTTAACGTTTCATCTTTAAAATGATTTTTGCCACAACAACGACAGGCCAACTCCGACTCTTTGAAGTAGTCGTTTTGGAACATAGGAGTCTCAAATTTCAGGCATAAAAAAACCGGCTTGGGGGCCGGCTTAAGAAAGGATGGTCGCTGCATGAAAACCAAAGCAGCTGTGAACATACTACTCTCGGGCACAAATACTGTCAATATATACAGCTGTATATATATACAGTTACACTAATTTGTGCGCCATTCAGTCAATCTGGCACAAAAAAGCCCACATTGAGCGGGCTTTAGGGCGTTTCGCTAGGAATCTGCATATTTATCCCAGCATGGGGTTTTTATACAGTTCTGACACAGAGAAAGTCAAGGGTTTTCAACTTTCCAACATGGTGGATGTACATTGCCAGCTTTCTGAAAACCTAGCGTTCAAAGAAGGACCTTCATGATTAGGTTAACTCTACACCCCTATATCTGAAACTTTACTCGACTATCTTTGTGACTTTCCCAACAATGTGTGTTTTTGAAATAGTACCGAAATTTCTACTATCAAGACTATTGTATCGGTTATCACCCATCAAATAATAACTATCGGACTTAATACGGCTTGGACCTACATCACTGAAAACTGAAGGGCGAGCATTCTCATAATAGGCGTAATCTTCTTTTAATTCGGAGCCATCGATATACACACGCTCTCCCTTTATCTCAATCGTTTCCCCAGGCAACCCCACAACCCTCATAATTATGAAAGTTGTTTCATAATACAGTGGTGTAAAAACTACAATATCTCCTCTCGCAACCTCTGCATCGATGTATGCCTTATCGTCAACTATTACGCTCGACCCGACCGGAATTGCGGGGACCATGCTTTCCGTTAACGCTTTGTACTTATCACCCCAAGATAAGGCATCGCTAGATGCTGCTCCAAGCATTATCGTTAAAACTAGAAAGATCATTTTGTATTTCATGATTCGCCCATATGAGGAGTTAACATTTATATAGTGGTTACCCTAATCACTATTATCCTGATTGCTGGCTGGGAAGCAATTCGTCTGCATTACCCTCTGCCAACTCATATTAATAGCCTGACTTGTAGTCTGCATCACGCTTACGCTAAACCTGACATTATAGCCATGCAGTGGTAGCCGGGATTCATAATCATTGGCCTACCATAACGCCCCCTGACTTCAATCAAAGGACGGGCATAAAAAAGCCTGCATAAGGCAGGCTTCGGGGGGAATGGAAAATCTACGCGGTTATCACAGTATAGGGTTTTTATACAGTTCTAATAGAGAAAAAGTCAAGGGCTTTTACAATTAACCATAATACATATGCTCCAAGACCACCACATATGAGAACCTCAGAAAATAAATTAAAAATCGACGAATTATATAAAAGCAACGCCGTACTACCAACCACTGAGGCGGCAACAATAAAACTCACAACACTTAAAAATCTGTATTGTGCAGTGTACCTTTGCTGGATCTGACCATAGTGTAAAGATAGCTGACTAACAACTAGCTGATGTTTATCTTTGATATTTGCCCACTGAGAATCTACCTCTAACTTAATTGCCTCAAGATTACTTCTCTGATTTCTAATTAATAGAGACATAAGTAAAGCGAAAACAATGGACCCAAGCCAAATAGATACATTTTTCAATGTGACATCACTTGACATCTTCATCTGACCACCAACTAAAACCAATGCCACAGGAATTGCAAGTAGTTGATTCTGAATACTCGAGAAGACCGTATTTAGTTTAATTGTAAATTCAAATTTTTCATGCTCAATTTGAGCTTTAACCTTATCAAAAGAAAACTCTGAAACATACAGCTGGTAACTAGAATGAATCCTCTCTAAAAATTCAGAAAATCTGCCTACCAACGATGCTAAATTGAAACGATCAATTTCATTACTTTTGAGCATCTCAAAAAGGACACTCTTTATAATGGTTATTTTTTGGTCCTTATGTATCTCAGCGTTTACAAACTCAGATACAAAACCAGCCAAACCAACCAAAGGCTTTAAGTCGCATTGTTGATATTTAAGAACGAGCTCTAATTTTTCACCATGGAGAAAAATTGCTTTTGGAATAGAAGGCACATCGTGATCAGCCAAGCTAAGAAAGCATCTTGCCAGCAAAGACACATCCAGGTAACCTCGTATAAATTCAGGTAGTTCTGGACACACCCCTTCATACAAATAATCCTCATCAGCCAAATAAAATCTGGCTGGAGGGTTGAGCTTCCTTTTAGATGCCTGTAGAAGTTCGTTGATGCTTAAAGCAAAAACTTCATTTGGCTCCGAAGGCAGATGGAAATCAACCTTGTACGCTTCATCATGACTACTAAAAAGTAACCCAGCACTATCAAGCTCACTCTTAAAATTTAAAAATCGGTCCGCCGGCAAAATACCAGATACTTGGCGAGAAACTATTTCCTTATCAGATAAGCACTTAAATACGTCTATTGCAAGCTTTAACCTATCCATAACAAGAATCTATTTACATTCCTATGTTTACAACGCAACTTCTTCCTGCGTTTCTTCCTGCTCTTCTTCCTGAACCTCCTGCAGGCTTCTAATTTCGGTAATTAAGTCCTCTGGTGGCTCCTTCAACAAAATTGCTTGAAGCTCAGAATCGTACGCAACCTGTTCAGAGTAAAGCTCCGCCACATCAAACCCTAGGCTAATTGTTCTAAATTTTCTACGTAAGCGTTGAAGTCGTCTATAACTTGCAGGGTGAGGTGAAAATGTCTCATTCACCCCATAGTTACCCTCCCTTACAAAATTAACAAAAGATTCTGGGTTTTGGTCATCAAAATATGCCGACAAGGATGTTAAGTTCGCAGGCTCCCCTGATACCTTTTTATCTTTAAGGTAATCATACACAGCAGAACGAACTACTTGCTTCCTTCCAGCATCATACTTCTGACTTTCACAATAATCACCCATAGCTCGTAAGGTTGCATCTGTATTGAACTTTGCATCTGTATACTCTAGACAGGAGAGCGCGCTTCTAAAATATCTTGATGATTCAGCATCTGATCCAGAACCTCTTTTTATAAAAGATAAATAAGGCTGCTCATCATTCACCCACTTTTGAATGTCAATTCTAGCCGCTTCCCGAAGATTAGTAACATCAAAGGAGAGTGAATCATTCAAGTCAAGCGTACTCTCATCAAGCCCCACACCTTCCTTTAATTTTAGAACGGCAATTAAGAGCCACTCTCGACCCTGACGTGTATACCTTATGAACACTGGATAACTTGTTGTAGCAAACCGTTGCCCAGACATAGCTTCAGCAATAAGAGAAATTGTTTTTTCAGATAAATCTACGAAACTCTCATCATCACCATTAAATTCTGACAGAAACCTAGGAAAACGATGTTGGGCAAAATCCTTACCCAACATTCCATACCCATTACTTAGGCTTCCATACAGCTTTAATATGTCAAGACCTAACTTATTCAACCGCTCATCAACGGGCAAAAGCTTATCTCTAGATTTAACCTGAACACAATCAGGACCATGAGTATCTTTTTCTTTAATTACGGCATGAATTATTGAGTGTAAAATATCCAATTCCCGGTCCTCATCCCCAAAATATTACTTACAAATCCATTTTACTCTTTATAAATGTTTTAAATAAGTATGTATAGAACGTATATACTGCTTATGCAGAAACCGACTAAAAAGCAACCAAAATACCAAAAAGAAGCAAGCTTGCGCTTCTATTGAAAAATTCTTTGGTAATTTCTTTTCACATCTAGCACTAGTGTTCAGTAATAAAATATTACATATTGTCGCAAACAATAATTTCACTTACACACCTGAGCGCACGAAAAGGAAGAGGGTCAATTAACCTTTCCAGTCGAACCCATACTCTGCGCCAATCTCCATCCCACCGCACCTTATTGCAATCCAATAATCGTCGCGCCTGCCGAAGATCAATTCTCCTCCCCGTCACATCACGAATTACGAATGAGTGAATACAAAATAGGGCCAGCTGCCCAACCTTCAAAGGATCATGCGACTCACCCCAGGTTCTGAAACGTTCCATCATATAGCTGAGTAGATAAGCCCGTTCCTTATACCGATTCCCAGGCGGCGCATAGGCAGCCATACCCCAGCAGTAAGCAAGCTCATCAGTTTCTCTCAGCTTTGCAATAGCATGCTGCACCAACCCCTTTTCACAAGCATCCATTATTCGCCCGCTACTGCCCTTCCCTACTCTGGTTTCAGTTGCATAAACAGTCTGACCTGCCAAACGTGCAGTAACTTTTCCATTCTCATCCCGAATTTCATCAACATAATGCTTCGGCCCCCGGCTCCGTACCGTCTGCCCACCGAGCATTGCCGCATAATCAGATTGCTGAGTGGCCGTATCGAACGCATCATGCCAAGCCTGTCGAGCTGAGTGAAAATTCATTGATTCACCTTGAAGATTTTCTGGAATATCTTTGATGTGGGCTCTCTGTCTCGATACCTGGCCTTGCCTGTGTCTTGCCAGCGCAGGTAATCACTGCAAGCGAGCTCTTCTACTGCACACCTGTCCCTTTGCTTACACGCATCGCACGGAGATGGCTCGAACAAGGCACTCTGCTGGTTGCGAGTTAGTTCTGTATTTCCCCAGCTAGGCATTGGTTACTCCTTTATCAATCCCTTTTCCCGCATCTTGCTTTGGGTTTCGTATAGCGCTCTAAGCTTGCTGCGCTCCACCTCAGCCTTTGAGATGTCCGTCTTGCTCCGACCATCAATAACGTCATGGCAATTGCTACAGCCATATACACCCCACCAATCAGGAGACTTGCGGGCTAGACCTGCATTGCTAGGCAGATGGCAAAGCACCACCGTTTCAGGATTGCTGTTGCAGTGAGGAAACAACCTCAAGGTGCAATCTTCGCCTCTGGCAGACTTGCGAATTTTGTTCATTGCTCCCCCCTCTGCATTAGCTTCATGAATTCACCTTCCCCTGGCACGGTTAGAAATAATCCCCGCTCGGTTGCCCAGGCTAGGTGCTGGTCCATCATCTGGAGCATCACTCCCTTGTCACCACTGGCGGTCTTGTAGCGCTCACCATTTGCATCAAGCCCTACATGCTGACTGACAAATAACTCGTGCGCGTCTTGAGCATTGAATGGGCGCTGCCCATACGGCTTACCTCCTTTCATGCAGAGAGGCATGGTTGCACCTCTCGCTGCCATCCATTCGGCTGTTTCGCTCATCCACATGCGCCAAGTTTTCTTCATGGGCCAGCTGTTGGGGTTGTGCTGATGCCACTTGAACAGCCAAGGCCTACCTTCCAAGTCCAAGCTCTCAATGAACTGAATCAAGCGTGACTTACTGAATTCATCACGAACCAACTCTTCGCTAGGCATACCTTGGATCTCCTTCATATATTCCCTTAAGGTGCCCTCGTACCTCCATTCGGCGCAGAGCTGAATACATCATTTGCGTCTCTGCTCGCTTGTGACCCTCAAATGGCTTTTTGTTCCACCAGTCACAATTTCCTGGACAACCGTGGACTTTTTTAATCTGCCTCGGCAATGCGTATAGAAGTCCCCAACCCTCTGGCAAGTCCTCCTCGCGAATTACGTCAGGTGGACACATGTAAAACCGCCAATCACCCATACCTTGTGCTGGGTCTTGCCGGAATTTTTTACGCTTATCAGCAAGGAAGTCAGAACGGCTAGCTTTGCACTCAATAAGCAGCGACAAACCATCACGCCAACCAATTGCGTCAGGTTGCTCGCCGGTATAAGTAGTCGCCCGAAATTCATCACGGAAGACAACTCCGCACCCTTGAGACTTGAGCCAATGCTCTGCGCGATTAACTAGCTCTGCATGTGTAGTAACTTGCTCAGCCATCCACTCTCCCCCCTACTCCAGCCCAATCAAAAACCAAACACCTGAGCCAACCGCCACCATCCAGAGAAAGAGCTCCAGAAAGAAAACTGCTTTGGTTGGGACTGGCTCATTCCTCACGCGACTTCTCGCATACTTTCTGAGTATTCTTGAAGCCGCTGGCGAGCCTCGCTCAAGCTCTCCTTGTGAAAGCTACCCAGGTAGTTGATATCGCCCCACTCGATGCGCTGCTGGGTGCGGATGGTGTTTGCAAACATCACATCCACTTGGTCGTCTCGCTTAGTGCGGAATACTGCTAGCGGGCTGCAGGGCTCAGTGGTTGAGATTCGCTGAAGGGCTTCTGGAATGGTGGCTACGGTCATGGGTATCACTCCTTGATGGTTCTAGGTTTACCAGTTGGTATCAGTGAGTATTTCGGTCACAGATCGGTCTCGGGTCCGCCCCTGCTGCATGGATTGAGCGTGCGGCTGCTGTCCTTGGTTCTCGTGATTTAGCAGCCACTGGAATTGGAATCCTCGCCAACCGCGCTCACAGCAAATGGCAAGACAGTGGTCAACGCTGTAGCCGTGTTGGCTGGCTAGATGAAACTGCTTAGCAATCTGGTTGACAGCGGTTTGAGTGAGCGGCGCCTTGCGAACTTTTTTCCAATCCTCCAGAACTTCCTTCCCTGGCTCAGTTGGCCAAGATGAAAAATCTAATCCCCTATTAATATTTTTAGGTTCTTTTAGATTCTTTTTAGATTCGTGGTCCGTTTTTGGTACTGGTCCAGTTCCGTTTTTGGTACTGGTTTTGTCCGTTTTTGGGCCTGGTCCGTTTTTGGGACTAGTACCGTTTTTGGTACTGGTGATTTGGCCAAAATTCAAAGTGAATTGATTGCTGGAGCCGCTCGATTTGAGGCGAATAATCAGGCTAGATTCTTCCAACTGCTCCATTGCAGAAATTACAGTTTTGCGGTTGAGGCCAGTAGCTTGAGCAATGTACGCAATGGATGGATTGCACTGCCCGTTTGCCTCATTGTGGCAATTGGCAAGAGATAG
Source organism: Microbulbifer maximicatervae (SeqCode) (assembly GCF_052466985.1). Classification (NCBI taxonomy): domain Bacteria; kingdom Pseudomonadati; phylum Pseudomonadota; class Gammaproteobacteria; order Cellvibrionales; family Microbulbiferaceae; genus Microbulbifer; species Microbulbifer maximicatervae (SeqCode). The sequence continues at coordinate 308,020 of NZ_CP174298.1, read as the reverse complement.
CAGCACTAACTTGTGCGTAGACTTCACGCCCTGCTGCCATGCCCAGAAAGTGGCCTCAGCGCTCACGGCTAACTCTCCTTCACTTCAATAAAGTCAGAGGGAGTCTCTGAGGCTCTCTGAGGATTAAAAACTGAGTCGACAACATCACCACACAGCTCAGCTATCTGCTGGCGCCGGCTCTCGTCAGTTTGTAATTCACTGTAATTTTTCGGCAGCTGGGCAGGAATTGTTTTACGCGGCTCATTTTGAGTTAGCGCATTAGAAGTTTTATCAGACATACAATGCCCCTTTCTTTTGCTCTTGATGTGTGAACCGTTTTATTTTTTATGGCACTTCTACAGCAGGGAATTTAGATCTTTCTAAAACGCGCGGACTTTGGAGAGGACCGCCATACTCGTAAGGGCTTCTTTTAAATCTGCCGGAGTCTGAGCAACGTAAACAGGTAAACATGCTTCAACCATGATTCGTAAAAGCTGTTCATGGCCGATACCCAGCTCCGTCGCCCTGGACTTAAGTTGATCGAAGTCCGACTGCTTAATTCTTAAATTGCACTTTCTTAAGCTGGTCTCCATTGCTATTACCTAAACCATCCTTGAGTTAACGTTGTTTTCAGCTCTTCGGCTAGCTTTCACCTTCAGGGTTTTCACTTACACTCTCTGTAGGTCGAAAGTATTTTTCTGGGAGTGAAGAGGCACCATAAATATCCGGGCGTAGCTCATATCGAGTGACTGCACCGCCTGTGGCCGCTTCAATAGGGCGACATCGACCTGGAGGGATTGGTCTCACATTTTTAAACCATTGGGTTATTACAGGTGGCTTAACTCCGATACTCCTCGCCAGACCTGATTTGCTACCCACAATTGCAACAGCCCTCTCCAGGGCTTCTAGGTTGACGCTGTTATGAGCTTTGTGCGTTTTCATAACTCAAATATAAGGCAATGCTTTACTTTTATCAAGCATTGCCTTTCAGGCATGTTATCCACTTAAATCAGGCAATGCTTGAAGGTGAAAAGCTCGGAAGAGCTATAGAAGAGGCCCGGAAAATCAAGGGCATTAATAAGGCAGAACTGGCACGCCAGTTCGGGGTCTCGAGCCAGTCTGTTCAAGGCTGGGTGAAAACTGGCCGAATAAAGAAATCAACACTTTTAGAGCTCATTGCTTACTTCGGTAAGGATGTTAGCCCGGAACATTGGGGGCTAACCAAAGCCCCGCTTGGCTACCCTACTTCAGGCTCAAAAAGCCAAACCAATATTGGTGAAGAACGCGGCCCCTACGATTTGAATTTGCGGGAGGGCCCTCCGATAAGGGGGAAGGTTCCGCTAATCTCAACCGTTCAGGCCGGCAAGTGGATGGAAGTAATAGACAATTTCCAACCGGGCGATGCCGAAGAGTGGCGTGAAACAACTGCTAATGTAGGTCCAAACGCATTTGCGCTCCGCGTTGTGGGTGATTCAATGACATCCTTAGCAGGCGTTAGCATACCCCACGGGTCAATAGTGATTGTTGACCCTGATGCCGCTTACTGTAACGGGTCAATTGTAGTTGCCAAATTGATGGACGTTCAGGAAGCGACACTAAAGAAGCTGGTCGTAGATGGCCCAAACAAATACCTTAAACCACTAAACCCTGCTTATTCTCCAATACCTATAAATGGCAACTGCCAAATTGTTGGAGTAGCCAAAAAGGTAGAGTATGACCTTTAACGCTAAAGAAGGTTAACCTGAAATAGGGGCACCAGCTTTTATCGCCTGCACTCGGGCCATAAACTCCCTCAAAGAGAGTAATGCTGTTGGTTGCCCCCCAGGAATGCGCTCTTCTGAAAAAACGGAGTCCTCGTAGCCATCTCCGCTATGGATTCTTATCCGCACATCTTCAGCGGCTAACATTTCTTCCAGCAGCCCAATAGGCACGGCAACTGAGTTAGTGCTTGTGGTGTAAATTGTCCTAGAAACACTATTCCATCCACTGTTCGAATGGTCCGTGAGTTCAGCTGTCTTGAATGAGTAGATACTTCCAGAGATATTTACCTCTAGCCCAGTTAGATTTACGTGTGCAGAGTCCATAGAACTGCTAGAGCTATACTCCATAATTAGGGCCAAATACCCTGGAGACAAACTGTTCCAGCGAGCACCAAGCTTATATGAGTTCCCCATTAGTCGTTTAGGGTTATAGAGGAATTGCGGTGTAACCTCTACGACTTTTGCGCCATCGAAAGTGGAAACTTTCTCAGTAACTACGCCCTGCCCGCCCATCTTAGACATCGCATCTGCCATTCCTGTGCACCCGCTCAGCGCCATTACTGCCAAGAAGACCAATAAGCAATAACTTATCATTTTCATTCTGTAATCCCTTACGCTTTTAAAACACTGAGAGTACCAGTTGCCTTCCTCGCAAGAAAGAAAGCCCCCCTCTAATCAAATAAAGCTCCAGATAAGGTAAATGACGCCAAAAATAAGGCATTGCCGTTGCTTTATATAAAGCATTGCTTTACATTTGCTTTAACAACTTAGGGAGAACCCCCATGTTTGGAAGCAGCTCAACCGCCCCCGCCGAAGACGCTCTCAACGCCCATGAGAATCACCAAGACTCTCTGCCGGACGAAACCGCAGCTGATGTAGGGCGCGTTGAGGCTGGCATTGCTGAATACGTCCTGGAGTGCATTCTCTCTGGTGATAACGGTCGCCCACTCATTGAAGCCATGTATCGCCGCCGCTTTCTTGAGATCGCTCTCGATGAACTCGACAAGTTCCAGTTAAAGGACATCCTCCAGTGCGCGACCGCAAACGAGAAATTCTCTCGGAGCTGTGCATTAAAGCTGGCCAGGGAGTACCGCGAGGAACTTGAACCGCGCGCAGCAGAAGAGGGGCACATCGAAGGCCACCCACTTTCCCGCCGAAAGCCCACACAAGACGAAATTGAAAACACCGTATTTTTCATTGAGATGCACCTATTCCGCGAAACGGGAGCACTCAGCAATGAGTCGGCGCTAGCTCGGAATCTACTTGATAAGCACATTGGAAAGTTTCTCGAAAAATACGCTGAAGATTGTGATTCAACCGGAAACGGAAAAATTGCTGAAATTGCCATCGGCGGCGACCACACAGAGGCGGGTTACCAATATCACTCCATAGCGATGGAAACTGTGAGATTTATTGCTGAAAAATATTTCTGGCGATTCGCGCACGCTGCCCGTGATGCTGGTTACCTTGAGTTGCCAAGTTCTTAAATAACTCAAAATTACTAAGCCCCCTCTAATCACAGGAGCGAGAAAAATGTCTGAGAATCTAAGCATCTGGCAGCGAGTAAAGAAAACTGACGCTCGCTTTGTAAAAGAGTCAACTGTAGATGGCCGCAAAACTGCAAGCATTAACCACATCGCCATGGTTGAGAAAGCTACCGAAATATGGGGGCCAATTGGAATTGGCTGGGGTTATGAAATTATTGAAGAACGAGACGACCAGGGCGCGCCGGTAATTCTTGAAGGCCAGGAAATTGGCCGTAACCTCACCCACACAATCAGGCTGCGCCTCTGGTACAAAATTGACGGAGAGCGCGGCCACATAGAGAACTATGGCCACACACCCCGCATCTATTGGTCACATAAAAACAAGTATTTTGTCGAAGATAAAGAGGCGGCCAAGAAATCACTTTCTGACGCTTTAAAAAAGTGCTTTTCATTCCTCGGCTTCTCCGCAGATATTTACAGCGGTGAATGGGATGACCCCGAGTACCGTCAAGAGCGCCAGTTGGAAAGCCAGATCGACAAAGCGGAAGACAAAGACTCCGCCCGAGACAAACAAACCAAAGAGCTTACTGAGTACGTACAGAAACACCTGAAAACATTGAAAAGTTCCCGCCGCCTGCATGAAGCCGCCGGGATATTTAAAACCTCAATCAAGCATCTTGAGCGGCAAAGAAATATGCCGCACCTAACTGACGTTGCCAATAAAGGAATTACCGCCCTAACCCAAACCTACGAAGCACAAAAGGAACAACTCCAAGGAGCTGCATAATGACCGCATTAAAGCTGTACGAAATCACCGACCAAGCCCGCGATCTGAAGCAACTGGCCGAAGATAACGATTTAACCCCAGCGGATATTGCCGACACGCTGGAAGGTATCGAGCTTGAATTCAATGAGAAGGCTATTCAAATAGGCAACCTTCTCATGAACTTCACCCCCTTCGAAAAGGGACTTGATGATGAAATTAAGCGGTTGCAAGCCAAGAAAAAAGCTCTGCAAAACCGCCGCAATTCAATCACCGAATATCTCCGCTCAAATATGCAGGAGTGCGGCATAAAGAAAATCGAATGCCCGGTGTTCACCATCTCCCTGAAAAAGCCAATAGCCAAAGTTGAGATTGAAAACGAAGACGCCCTGCCCGGCGAATACGTCACTGTGAAAAATACATTCACACCCGACAAGAAAGCCATTTTGTCCGCCCTTAAAGAAGGTCAAGAAATTCCAGGGGCTCGATTAGCTGAAGCTAAACCAGCACTACAAATTCGCTAGAACTCTCAAGGATAGGAAAATGGAACTACAGAAACTCGTCACCGAAAGTCTTGGCAGATACATTGATAGTGGAAAACTGGAAGAATCAATCGATTCGAAAGTTGAAGCAACCATTGTTGGAATTCTGGATTCAGTACTTAGAGAGTACAGCGATTTTGGACAGTCTTTAAAAAAGGCTATTGAAGATAAAATCTCTATCTGTACAAACCAAATAACCCTGCCCGAGTACAACAAATATATTACCGACATGATCGGTGAGCTGTACATCAAAGCTCTCCATGAGCAAGCAGGCGCACATTTAAAACCACTACTTGATAAGGCTCTAAAACCTGTTCCATCCGTAATGACATCTAAAGAGTTCTTGGAGCTCATTAAAAAGGAATGGCAAGAGGAGCACCTTCATAATGGGCATGAAGAAATAATACTGGAGTGGGAGCGATCCGAATATTTCACATGTGTAACAATCCTCCATGGTGAATATTCATTCAATAATATTGAGATTTCACTTTATAAAGATCGCGATGAAGAGCATCACTACATCTCGATTATCCGAGAGGATGGCAAAAACTTTAGAAGAGGAGTGCAGGCCCACACAGTTAATTACGGGCTTCCCGGTGAACTTTTCAAGCTGTATGCCCGCAGAACAATGATAACGGACCTAGAAGAGATCTACGACGAGTCTATTTATCTTGATTGCAATTAGCGGAAGCTAAACCTGCACCACAGATACGTTGACGCGCGAGGCTAGCGCCGCTGGTACGGGGCGCATTTTTAGGGAGAAAGATATGTTTTCAGGAAGAGGTTTATCGCTGGCTGCACTGCAACTAAGCCTTATCAGCAGAGAATGGAACAGCATTATTCAGTCAGAACCGAATCATTATGCAGGAAAAGCAAACAAACTAAGTCAAAAGGCAAGGCGTAAGCGGGCTAAGTGGAATTAACTATGGAAATCCAAAAAATGAAGAGATTCGCCATATTTTGCGGCACTTACAACCTGTTAATGGGTGGGGCTAAGGATTTTCGTGAGTCAGTAGAAACACTGGAAGCCGCCCATAAAGTAGCGAAGCAAATCGCCAAGACAGAAGTGTTTAAGCAGTGGGTGCAAATCTTTGACAAGAAAGCTGATGAGCTTACCACCTACACCATAGTCGATGGTGAGCTGAAGGAACAGGAGTGCAAGTGATGGCAAGAGGTATTAATAAAGTCATATTGATTGGCAATCTAGGCAATGACCCAGAGACCAAATATATGCCCAGTGGTGGAGCGGTAACCAATATCAGCCTAGCCACTAGTGAAAGCTGGAAGGATAAGCAAACCGGCCAACAGCAAGAGCGCACCGAATGGCACCGCGTAGTCTTTTTCAATCGCCTTGCAGAAATAGCCGGTGAATACCTCCGCAAAGGGGCGAAGGTTTATGTCGAGGGCTCACTGCGCACACGGAAGTGGCAAGACAAAAACAGTGGTCAGGACCGCTTCACTACAGAAATTGTCGCAGCTGAAATGCAGATGCTTGATGGTCAGCAGAATGGCGTTCAGCAGGGCCAGGGATTTCAGCCGCCCTCCCCTATGGCCCCGCAAAACCAACCGCAACAAAGACCGGCGCAAGGTCAGGGGGCACACCCAAACAGACAGCAGCCACCTAACTCCATGGGTGGAAGGAATGATTTTAACCAGAATTTTGATGACGACATTCCCTTTTAGGAGATAGCTATGGATGACTTTTGGAGAAAGCACTATTCATGGATGTCGGGTGGGCAATGGAAGTGCTTTGAAATGCTCTGCGACTTGTTTGGTGGCCCTCACCATATAAGGAACAAAGTAAAGCCTTGCGGCAGCGGAATCGAGATAAATGAACCTACTCACAATAGACTCGCGACCTTTGATTTCAACCATCTTACTCGCGCGGTTGTAATGGCTCATGACCGAGCAATCAGATTTGCAATTGAACCAAGTGGCCCAGGCTTGCTAAGGCTAGTCCTTCACTTCCGAGGAAGCAGGACGGGCCGAATGTATGAGCGACACCCAACCATGGAAGAGGCTGTTGAAGCTGCTCGTAAATAATCACACCAATCTGGGCCGCTAGTTCAGGGCCCCCAAGGGGGTTCAAATGGAAATTTCAAAGTTTCCTCTAAATAAACAAGCATCAGCAGTAATAGCAGAAGTTAAAAAGTTTGTTTCCGCATTCGAAAGGATAAAGAACAGAAAACCCACAGGCGTGGCAGTTGATACCGATAAATTCAAAATGGTTCAACGCGCAATAGTTGCCGAATTGCGAAGACAGAAAAAAGGGGCCGCATCCGCAAAGGAGATTACCCCCCCCCCGATGTGCTGAGTGTTGAGGGGGTCGATATCTACCCGTTTGCAGCCTGAACTAATTTCAACTCTTACTGAGCCCCTTAATTGGGGCTAGGTAGGTGCAGGGCCTAGCCCATTTAACCAATTAATAATTCAACTCAACCGAGGGTAAGAAAATGATAACGAAGGGGTAACGCCCCTAGAGTTGATCTGAGTAAGCGAACCAACAAATTTGCAAGCTCCAAATAACTCCCCCAGCCCGCCCAGTGCGGGTTTTGCGGGTGAAAGACAATATCGAGGGATATGCAATGGAACAGGAAATCATAGAAAAAATAGGGCCAAGACCCCTAGAGCCTGCATTTTCAAACGAAGACCCCGAGGGCTGGGCGGCCGTTTCAGGATGGGAAGACCAAAGAGCAGAGCTTTGGGAGAGCAAGTGCAAGGAATTACAAGCTCAACTCTCTGTCGCCCCCGTTAGATTTGAAAACCTCCTGGAGCGGTGGAAGCAAAAAGCCACGGAAATAGCCGGAACCAGCGAAGGGTTCACCTTCTACGACCCAGAATTTAATGAATTCCTGCATTGGATGTTTTCGCAGTTTCAGGTGGCCACTGAATCAACTGGAAACAGACCCACAGAATATAACTTAGCTGTCTGGCGCATGAGAGATACCGGCACCAGAAGAGCGTCATATAGATATTTTCCCTCAAAAGAGGAAGCAGAGCAGACTGCAAGCATTGAATCGATGTCACGCGATGATGGCCATTTAACGGACCTCACCCCACTTTATGAAATAAATAATGGCTCATGCAGTACATGCTGCGGGCGTGGTGAAATCGGTGGAATAACACAAGAACATCCATGTGGATATTCGGAGCCCTGCCCTGATTGCAATCCTGCGGAATCCAACTCAACCATATCATAGGTGACGGTATGAAAGCACAAACCGGAGTTGTTGAGGGCGGCCAGCAAAGGGCGCCCCAAAGCATCAATCAACTGATGTACTGGAAAGATTGGGTTAGAGAGAGCTTTGCCGGAACTCAGCCCGCACGCGAGACCGTTATAAAGTGGGTTTCAACTGGTGAAGTTGCTGGGCGCTGGTTAGGCGATAGATTATATATTTACCGAAATGGGTTTCATGACCCTTACACAATACGCACGGAAGAGCGGACAGCGGTAGAAGCAGAGCCAATCTCACCGCTACTCGCACGCAGATAACACGGAAGAAAATAATGGCTAGACCAAAAAAACCTAGATATGTAGACGGTCTGGAGTTGCCAGAAAACCTTTATACCGACCCCAAAAAGCGGGCAAACTATTGGCGCTATTTACGCCCAGATGGCTCTAGTCTCACATTCCACGGCACAACAGCCGAAGCGATTCGTCAGGCAAAACAAGCCAACCGGCAGCGCGACCTCTATGAGCGTCAGCCAGCAACAACGGATACCGTTTGGACTGCGCGAGCAGGAAGCCTGCTGGACCGCTACAGCGACTGGGTTGCCTGGATGGAACTAAACCACCCCAAACAGGCCACAGCTGCACGCTGGAGCCAAAAGCGCCGCTATGTTGAGCGTATGTGCGAACAGCTTAAAAACCCTATGCCACATGAGCTAACGCTGACAATGGTTCGCGACTGGTGGGAATCGCAAGATTATCATCCCCAACGAAATAGCCGTGCTGCCCTGCGCAGCTTTATTAATTATTTAATGCTGGAGGGCTCGGTTCCAAAACTTACATTTAATCCATTTAACACCAGTGACGAAGCCCCTAAATTAATTCCAAGGCAACGACCGGAAAAAGTACGTCAACGGCTTACCCTGCAAGATTTTTGGCGCATACACGACGCAGCTGGCGAGCTGGGTTATACAGGTCTGCAAATTGCTATGGATTTATCACTGCTTACAACTATGCGCCGCGGTGATGTGTGCAGCTTAAGGCTGGACAAGCATGTAACCGATGCAGGGATTGATAAAGGTGTAGAGAAATCAATTAATCAACGCGGCGAAGAAAGGGCTACATATTTGCGTTGGTCTTACAATCATCACCCTGGATTACGTCAAGTAATTAACCAAGCCCGACAGCTCTCCCTACAAAACTACCGATGCCCTTTTGCAGTTTCATATCAACCAAAGAAAAGACAACCCCGAGCGAAGCAAGATGAGCATTGGTGTAGATTGATGCCAGCAAGGCTATCAAATCAATTTAAAGATGCACGAGACGCCGCAGAGGTTCGCCAGGACTTACCCAGCAGTGCCAGGCCGACATTTCACGAGGTGCGCGCCCTAGCCTCTCACCTGCTCAAGAAATCCGGTCACAGCCCGGAAGAGATTGCAGAAATATGCGCCCATACGGATGCGGAAATTACTGAGAAGTTTTATCTCGGAGGGCATGAGCGAGAATACAAAGAAGTGGGTATCAGTATCGACCCGAAATTACTGATGCGGAAGTGATTGAGAGTTTTTGTACGGGGTTTTTGTACGCTTGAGAATTGGTTTTTGTACGCTCAATCGGGAAAAGTGGCTGAAAGCCGCATGAGATATGAAGAAAGATGGTCGGAGCGGCCGGATTTGAACCGACGACCACCACACCCCCAGTGTGGTGCGCTACCAGGCTGCGCTACGCTCCGATTTTAAAAAATCGTTCACTTCGCTAAGTGATTGATTTTTAAAGACATCGTGTCTCGATGTGGCGTGAATCATACCTGAGTGCGGCTGGATTGCAAGCCCAGGTTTACAGTTTTTTATAAATTATTTTTCCCCTCCAACAGGGCCACCACGTCCTTTAGTTCTGCGATCACTTCTGGCAGTACTTGCTGTAGCTGTACCACCTCTGCCCGCTCGCTGCCGGTTTCGATCTGCTGGCGGGCTCCACCAATGGTATAGCCCTCTTCGTACAGGAGCGCACGAATCTGGCGGATCATGATGACATCTTGGTGCTGGTAGTAACGGCGGTTGCCGCGACGTTTGACGGGTTTCAGCTGGGGGAATTCCTGCTCCCAATAACGCAGGACATGGGGTTTAACGGCGCACAGTTCACTCACCTCACCAATGGTGAAATAGCGCTTACCGGGGATTGCAGGCAGCTGAGCGTTATTGCTCGGTTCCAGCATGCTCTTCTACTCGTGTCTTGAGTTTTTGCCCGGGTTTAAAAGTGACTACCCTGCGGGCCGAGATGGGGATTTCCTCACCTGTCTTGGGATTGCGACCGGGACGCTGGCTTTTATCGCGCAGGTCGAAATTGCCAAAGCCGGAGAGCTTGACCTGCTCGTTACTTTCCAACGCATTGCGGATCTCCTCGAAGAAATATTCGACGATCTCTTTCGCTTCGCGCTTGTTAAAGCCCAGCTCTTCGTACAGTTTCTCGGCGAGCCCGGCCTTGGTCAGTGCCTCTGTCATTGGATCCTACCAATTGATTCAGAGGCGTCGACTCCAGATCGGAAGCGGCCCAAACCGCGGCGGCTTTCAACCCGGTAGCAGACGCTCTCGGGGTGCAATTCAGCCTGCACCCGAGAGCATCATGCTCTACTAGCGCAGACTAGCGTTATATTTTTCTTCTAGTTTTCCGACCACCGCATCTACAGCGGCATTGATTTCGTCGTCATTAAGGGTGCGTGACGAATGCTGAAACGTCAACCCCAAAGCGACACTTTTTCTATTTAAATCAATACCTTTGCCCTGGTAGACATCAAATATCTTGAGGTCCGTCAAGGTTTCACCTGCAACTTCGACAGCAGTTTCCACCAGGCTGGCGGCAGGAACCTCTGCATCAATCAGCAGGGCCAGATCGCGGCGCACTTCCGGGAACTTGGACAGCGGACGGAATGCGGGGGTTTTGCCCTCGCCGATCGCTTCCAGGCTCAGTTCAAATACGAACGCGGGCTTGGACAGGTCCAACTTCTTCTGCAACTGCGGGTGCAGGGCTCCGATAACCCCCACTTCGCAGTCGCCGCGCATAATCTTGGCGGTTTGGCCGGGGTGCAGCGCGGGGTGTTGGCCAGCGACAAAGCGGAATTCATCGGCTACACCAGTGCGAGCCAACAGGGCTTCTACATCGGCTTTCACGTCGAAGAAGTCCACGGCGTCTTTGCTGCCAGTCCAGTTTTCTGCGTAACGGCTGCCGTAGGCAAGCCCGGCAATCATTTGCTCCTGGTGCAATTCTGCACCCGGCACAAAGCGCAGGCCGGTTTCAAACAGGCGCACGCGGTTTTGCTGGCGATTCAGGTTGTACTGCAACGCTTTGCACAGGCCTGGCAGCAAGGTAGTGCGCATAACCGCCAGCTCGGCGCTGATCGGGTTTTGCAGGGCCACCGGGTCGGCTTCCGGATCAAACAGCGCGGCGCTGTCGCTATCGATAAAGCTGAAGGTAATCGCTTCGTAGTAACCGCGGCTCAGCAGGGTTTGCTCCAGGTTGTCCTGGGCAATGGTGCTCTCCGGGCGCGGGGCGATTTCCAGTTCGGCAGTAAAGCTTTCGCTGGGGATACGGTTGTAGCCGTATACACGGGCCAGCTCTTCCAGCAGGTCTGCTTCGATGGCGATATCGAAACGGAAGCTGGGGGCGAGGAAGGTCCAGCCTTCGTCGTTCTGGTCGATTTTTTCCAGGCCCAGGCGGGTGAGAATATCGACGATTTCGTCATCGGCCAGCTTGATGCCCAGGCCTAATTCTACTTTCGCACGGCGCAGGGTAATGTGGCGCTCGGCGGGCATAATTTCAGTCAGCTCACGCACGTGTACCGGGCCGGGTTCACCGCCGACGATATCCAGCAGCAACTGAGTAGCGCGCTCCACCGCTTTCTCTTGCAGGTGGTAGTCCACGCCGCGCTCGAAACGGTGGGAGGAATCGGTGTGCAGGCCGTAAGAGCGAGCCTTACCGGCAATGGCCAGCGGGCTAAAGAAGGCGCTCTCCAGGAAGATATGCTGGGTGCCTGCGGTCACGGAGGAATCCAGGCCACCCATTATGCCGGCCATCGCCAGAGGTTTTTCCTCATCGGCAATTACCAGAGTGCCCTCTTTCAGTTTGACTTCCTGGCCGTCCAGCAGGGTCAGCTCTTCACCGGCTTCCGCCATACGCACTTTGATGCCGCCGGAGAGTTTCTCCAGGTCGAAGGCGTGCATGGGCTGGCCCAGTTCCAGCAAAACATAGTTGGTAACATCTACTACCGGGTCGATACTGCGCAGGCCGCTGCGACGCAGGCGCTCTTGCATCCATAGAGGTGTTACCGCTTTGATATCGATATTGCGAATAACACGACCTACGTAGCGCGGGCAAGCGGCTTCGGCCAGCAGGGATACGGGCATGCTCTCGTCGATCTGCTGGGGTACCGGAGCAACTTCCGGGCCCTGAACGGCGCAGCGATTCAATACACCCACTTCGCGAGCAATACCGGCAACACCGAGGCAGTCGGAACGGTTCGGGGTGAGATCCACTTCGATGGTCTCATCGTCCAGCTGCAAGTATTCGCGCAGATCGGTACCGGTGGGTGCGTCTTCTGGCAGTTCCCAGATACCGTCATTGTCTTCGCCCAGTTCCAGTTCGGTCTGTGCGCAGAGCATACCGAAGCTCTCTACACCACGGAGCTTGGCTTTCTTGATTTTAAAATCGCCCGGCAGCTTGGCGCCTACCAGGGCAAAAGGAATTTTGATTCCGGTGCGCGCATTGGGAGCACCGCACACAACTTGCATTTCACCGTCGGGGTGGCCAGCGACTTTGCACACGCGCAGCTTGTCCGCATCCGGGTGCTGCTCACAGGCGACAATCTCACCGACAACCACTCCGGAGAAATCGCCCGCAACTTTTTCTATACCATCCACTTCCAGGCCGGCCATGGTGATTTGATCGGCCAGTTCCTGCGTGGTGAGTTCCGGGTTTACCCATTCCCGCAACCAGGAGTTGCTGATTTTCATAGTTGATCTCTTTCTGTATTCCGTCAGCGCAACTTGGTGCGCATTTCGCCTGGGGCTATTTCGCCTCCCAGGCCTCCACAATTCGACTGCTGTTGCGAAGGGCCATTGCCATTCGCGCTGTCACTTGGCTTAGAACTGTTTCAAGAAGCGCAGATCGTTATCGAAGAACAAGCGCAGGTCGTTGACGCCGTAGCGCAGCATGGCGAGGCGCTCGATACCGATACCGAAGGCAAAGCCGGAGTATTTTTCGCTGTCGATATCGCAGGCGGCGAAGACATTCGGGTGCACCATGCCGCAGCCGAGAATTTCCAGCCAGCCGGTGCCGGAACATACGCGGCAGCCTTCACCGGAACAGGCGGTACACTGGATGTCCGCTTCTGCGGAAGGCTCGGTGAACGGGAAGTAAGACGGACGGAAACGCACCGGTACTTCCGCTTCGAAGAAGGCGCGCAGGAATTGGTCGATGGTGCCTTTCAGGTGGGCGAAGCTGATGTTCTCGCCGATTACCAGGCCTTCTACCTGGTGGAACATGGGCGAGTGGGTGACATCGGAGTCGCAGCGGTATACGCGGCCCGGGCAGATAATACGCAGCGGTGGAGACTTTTTCTCCATGGTGCGGATCTGCACTGAGGAGGTGTGGGTTCTCAGTACGGTGGTGGGGTCCACGTAGAAGGTGTCGTGCATCGCGCGCGCGGGGTGGTGCGCGGGAATATTCAACGCTTCGAAGTTGTAGTAGTCCTGTTCGACTTCCGGGCCGTTTTCAACGGAGAAGCCAATGCTCGCAAAGAATTCTTCCACGCGCTTTAAGGTGCGCGTAATGGGGTGGGCATTGCCCTGCTCTTCGCCCCGCCCCGGCAGAGTGACATCAATGGTCTCTTCGGCCAACTTCGCGTTGATAGCGGCCTGCTCCAGCATAGTGCGGCGCGCGTTAATTTTTTCCTGAACCTGCTGCTTGGCTTCGTTGATCTTGGCACCCGCCGCCGGACGCTCCTCAGCCGACAGCTTGCCAAGGCCTTTCAGCAGTGCCGTCAGCTGGCCCTTTTTGCCCAGGTAATCAACACGCACCTGATCCAGTGCGGCGAGGCCATCGGCCTTCTCCACCAGCTCCATAGCCTGCTCGGTGAGGGACTGCAAATCTTGCATCGAACTGTTCCCGTTTGAATCCAACTTCGATTAATTTTTTCTGCTTTGTTCGGCCGGTACTCTCTGTACCGGAGGGAATTTCCCCAGGCACCGCCACCGGTAAAAAATAGCGGAAACTCCATAAAAAAATAGGGAAGGGCCACTACAGCCCTTCCCTATTTTGAGTATTCAGTTTTACAACTGAAGTGACAGCTTACGCTGCCAGGGCTGCCTTAGCTTTTTCAACTACGGCAGCAAAAGCGACTTTATCGTAAACAGCCAGATCAGCCAGTACACGGCGATCCAGTGCGATGTCCGCTTTTTTCAGACCTGCGATCAGGCGGCTGTAGCTCAGGCCTTCAGCACGGGACTGGGCGTTAATACGAGTAATCCACAGAGCGCGGAAGTTACGCTTTTTAACGCGACGGTCACGGTATGCGTACTGACCAGCTTTAATTACTGCCTGCTTGGCAACGCGGAATACGCGTGAACGCGCACCGTAGTAACCTTTAGCCTGCTTCAGAATCTTCTTGTGACGACGACGCGCCTCTACACCACGTTTTACACGGGCCATACTTCTATCCTCTTAAACCTTTGCGATTTGGGCCAATTACTTGGCGCGCAGCATACGATCGACCAGACCAGCATCAGACTTGTTCATAGTCTGGGTGCCACGCAGCTGACGCTTGCGCTTGGTGGTCATCTTGGTGAGGATGTGGCTCTTGTTAGCGTGCTTGTGCTTGTAGCCCGCAGCCGTCTTCTTGAAGCGCTTGGCAGCGCCACTGTGAGTCTTTGCTTTCGGCATTTTGTACTCCAAAGTTAATATTCGCCTGTAAAACAGGCACCTTTAGTAACTGCCGACAACCGAAGTTACCGGCACTGCGAGAGTGGGGAGGCAGCCGTCGCCCAACCACTTCTCAAAGGAGATCCCGGGAATGACTTCCCCAAACCTCACTTTTTCTTTTTGAGCGGAGCAATCACCATCAGCATTTGACGACCTTCCATTTTCGGTCGCTGCTCTACGGTGCCCAGCTCTTCAAGGTCCTTTTCGATGCGCTGCATCATTTCCATGCCCAGCTCTTGGTGAGCCATTTCGCGGCCACGGAAACGCAGGGATACTTTGGCCTTGTCACCCGCTTCCAGGAAGCGGGCCAGGTTGCGCAGCTTGATCTGGTAGTCACCGACATCGGTGCCCGGGCGGAATTTCATTTCCTTGATCTGCTGCTGCTTCTGCTTCTTCTTGGCGGCATTCTTAGCTTTTTTAGCTTCGAATACGTGCTTGCCGTAGTCCATGATCTTACAGACTATCGGCGTGGAGTCCGAGGCAATTTCAACGAGATCCAAGCTAGCTTTCTGTGCAGCTTCCAGCGCTTCATCCAGGGAGACAATGCCTACCTGTTCGCCATCAGCGCCTATCAGGCGGAGTTCTGACGCTTCAATCTGATCGTTTATGCGGGCCTTTTTGGACCGTCCCTTAGTGTCTCGTTTAATAGCTATGGTCTCCCAGTTGCCAAGTTGTTATGCATTATCTTCTGTCAAACGGCCGCGACGATTTACGTCTTGCTCGAGGATCTCGAGGAATGACTCATACGTCATTGTACCAAGATCTTCACCGCTACGGGTACGTACTGCCACGGTCTGACTTTCTACTTCCTTATCGCCAATTACCAATAGATAAGGAACACGCTGAAGCGTGTGCTCGCGGATTTTAAAGCCGATCTTCTCGTTTCTCAAGTCAGCTGTGGCGCGGTATTGCAGCTCACCCAAACGATCTTGCAAATTGCGACAATATTCGGCCTGGCGATCGGTGATATTCATGATCGCCACCTGCTGCGGCGCGAGCCAGGTGGGGAACGCGCCTTCGTAGTGCTCGATCAGGATTCCGATAAAGCGCTCGAAGGAACCCAGGGCTGCACGGTGCAGCATTACCGGGGACTGGCGCGAGCCATCTTCCGCTACAAACTGGGCATCCAGACGGCCCGGCATGGAGAAATCCACCTGAATAGTACCGCACTGCCATACACGGCCGAGACAGTCTTTCAGGGAGAATTCGATCTTGGGTCCGTAGAAGGCGCCTTCGCCCGGCAACTCTTCCCAGGGCAGGCCAGCGGCATCCAGTGCGTCGGCCAGGGCTTTCTCAGCCTTGTCCCAGCTTTCATCGGAACCTACGCGCTTCTCCGGGCGAGTGGAGAGACGGTAGATAACGTCCTGGAAGCCGAAATCCTTATAAACGGAGTGCAGCAGATCCATAAAGTCAGAAACCTCTGACTGGATCTGGTCTTCGCTACAGAATATATGGCCATCGTCCTGTACAAAGCCGCGCACACGCATCAGGCCGTGCAGGGAACCGGAAGGCTCACTGCGGTGGCAAGAACCAAACTCCGCCAGACGCAACGGCAGGTCGCGGTAGCTGCGCAGGCCCTGGTTGAATACCTGTACGTGACAGGGGCAGTTCATCGGCTTGATGGCGAACTGACGCTCTTCACTGGTTAGGGTAAACATGTCATCGCCAAACTTATCGGCGTGACCGGACTTGCGCCACAGGCTGAAATCTACCAGCTGCGGGGTCTTGATTTCTTTGTAACCAAATTCGCGCTGACGGCGACGCATGTACTGCTCGATAGTGCTGTAAATGGTCCAGCCGTTCGGGTGCCAGAACACCATGCCGGGGGCCTCTTCCTGGATATGGAAAAGGTCAAATTTCTTCGCCAGCTTGCGGTGATCGCGCTTCTCTGCCTCTTCGATGCGACGCAGGTAAGCTTTCAGTTCTTTTTTGTTGGCCCAGGCAGTGCCGTAAACACGGGTCAACATTTCATTGCTGGAGTCACCGCGCCAGTAGGCACCGGCCACTTTGGTCAGCTTGAACGCTTTCAATCTGCCTGTGGAGGGTACGTGGGGACCGCGACACAGGTCTTCAAAGTCGCCCTGGCGGTAGAGAGAAATATCTTCATCGCTGGGGATGCTGTCGATAATCTCAGCCTTGTACTCTTCACCCATTTCGCGGAAGTACTTAACCGCTTCTTTGCGCGGCATCAGGCGGCGGCTGACAGTGATATCTTCTTTGGCTAGCACTTCCATACGCTCTTCGATCTTCTCGAGATCTTCTGGCGTAAACTGGCGCTCGTAGGCGAAGTCGTAGTAGAAGCCATCATCGATAACCGGGCCAATGGTGACCTGGGCTGTCGGGTACAGTTGTTTAACTGCTTGTGCTAGCAAGTGGGCTGTGGAGTGACGGATCACTTCCAGGCCTTCGGGCTGACGATCAGTAATAATTGCCAGATTTACGTCGGTATCAATAACGTAACTGGTATCGACTTCCTTGCCGTCTACAACGCCAGCAAGTGCGGCTTTTGCCAAACCAGGGCCGATATCAGCGGCTACATCGTGTACGGAAACCGGAGCAGAAAATTCTCGACGGGAACCATCGGGGAGAGTAACAACGGGCATTGTTTATCCTTTGTTCTCAGTGGCGATCCCTACCAAAGACCGCATGAAACTATCCATGAATTTATTCATGGAACTCTTGATCGGGATGGGCAATCCATCCTTTTGAAAGGTGGTAGACCCGGGCGGATTTGAACCGCCGACCTCTGCCATGTCAAGGCAGCGCTCTAACCAACTGAGCTACGGGTCTAAAGCTCTACAGCGGGGGAACCCTGTGCTGTGAAGAGCGCGAACTTTAGCACCGCTTTTCAGTGTTTTCAACAACTTACTGAACTTTTGTGTGAAATTTTTTAAGAGCTACCAAGCACCAACAAGGCAGTGCGGGACTATCAAAATGTAGATCCAAGTCCCGCCCTCCAGCAAGGATTATTCCACACCTTTTAAGTGGGTAATCTCATCGCGCAATTTTGCTGCTGCTTCAAATTCCAGGTTTTTCGCATGCTGGTACATTTGCTCTTCCAGCTCGGCAATTCGGGCCCAGCGCTGCTTATCGGTAAGGGCCTCAACATCCACCTTGTATTCGCCTTTACCCTCGGCAACTTTGCGGCGCCCCTTCTTGGGCACGCCGGGGGCCACCGCTCCCTCCAGAATATCCGCCACACTCTTGCGGATACCTTTTGGAGTAATGCCGTGCTCCTCGTTAAAGGCCAGCTGCTTCTCGCGGCGGCGACGAGTCTCTTCGAGAGCTCGCTCCATAGAGCCGGTGACTTTGTCCGCGTAGAGAATCGCCCTCCCCTCCAGATTTCGCGCAGCCCGTCCGATGGTCTGGATCAGCGAACGATCGGAACGGAGGAAGCCCTCTTTATCGGCATCGAAAATTGCCACCAGGGCAACTTCCGGCATATCCAGGCCTTCTCGCAGCAAGTTAATGCCAACTAGCACGTCAAACTCGCCGATACGCAGGTCCCGGATAATTTCCACCCTCTCGACAGTATCAATGTCGGAGTGTAAGTAGCGGACACGAACACCACTTTCGGAGAGATATTCAGTCAGGTCTTCCGCCATCCGCTTGGTCAATACGGTAATCAGTACTCGCTGATCGGCATCCACACAACGGTGAATTTCAGACAGGGCATCATCTACCTGGGTCAATGCTGGGCGAACTTCGACTTCCGGGTCCACCAACCCTGTCGGGCGAACCACCTGCTCGACCACTTGCCCCGCATTCTCTTGCTCATAGGCCCCTGGGGTTGCGGACACAAAAACCGTCTGGGGTGCCAAGCCTTCCCACTCCTCAAATTTGAGGGGGCGATTATCCAGGGCCGATGGAAGGCGGAAGCCATACTCCACCAGGGTTTCCTTGCGCGATCGGTCTCCGCGATACATTCCGCCGATTTGCGGCACCGTTACATGGCTTTCATCGATAAACAGCAACGCATCGCTGGGCAAGTAATCGAATAGCGTGGGCGGCGGCTGGCCAGATTCACGACCAGAGAGATAGCGGGAATAGTTCTCCACCCCGTTGCAGTAACCCAACTCCTGCATCATTTCCACATCGTAGCGGGTGCGCTGATCCAACCTTTGCGCTTCGACCAGCTTGTTGTTGCCACGCAGTTGCTCGAGTCGCCCTCGCAGCTCATCTTTGATTTCATCGATGGCACTGACGATGGTCTCTCGCGGCGTCACATAGTGGCTCTTGGGGAAGATGGTCACCCGGGGCACCTTCCTGAGCTGCTCTCCGGTGAGCGGGTCAAATATGGTGATCTCTTCGATCTCTTCATCAAAAAGAGACAAGCGCACCGCTTCCAAATCGGAGTCTGCCGGGTAGATATCGATAATATCGCCGCGCACCCGGTAAGTAGCGCGACGGAAATCCGCATCATTGCGGGTATATTGCAGCTCTGCCAGGCGCCTGAGGATAGTGCGCTGATCAACGAGATCACCGCGATCCAAATGCAGTACCATCTTCAAGTATTTGTCGGGGTCACCCAAGCCGTAAATTGCCGAAACTGTGGCGACCACAACCACGTCGCGCCGTTCAATAAGTGCCTTGGTGGCCGAGAGGCGCATCTGCTCGATATGCTCGTTTACGGATGCATCCTTTTCGATAAAGGTGTCCGAAGAGGGAACGTAAGCTTCCGGCTGGTAGTAGTCGTAGTAAGAGACAAAATACTCCACCGCGTTCTTGGGGAAAAACTCTTTAAACTCCCCGTAGAGCTGAGCCGCCAGTGTCTTATTGTGGGCCATCACAATGGCCGGCCGCTGCAGGCGCTCAATAATATTCGCCATAGTGAAGGTCTTACCCGAACCGGTAACACCCAGCAGCGTTTGATGGCTCAGACCATCATCAATCCCTTCTGACAACTGCTCTATCGCCAGAGGCTGATCGCCCGCTGGCTGATACTTGGATTCCACCTTAAAAGGTCGCGACTCCATACACTTCCCCCAACCGCTTAATCATTCATGCAACACAGGATTGTAGGCTGTCGTCATACGACCCACAATTACAAGAGAATAGCGTCCTACCCTTCCTAACTCTGACCTGCGGCATTTTGCGCATGACCCCAAAAAATAATTTCCTGACAAATCAATTAGTTAAAGATGAAAAAAGGGGTTGACCTGTTCGGAAGTGCTCTATAATATACGCGCCATCTCAACGGCACAGCCGAAAAGATATTCCGCCTTAGCTCAGTTGGTAGAGCAAATGACTGTTAATCATTGGGTCGCTGGTTCGAGCCCAGCAGGCGGAGCCAAATTTCAAAGCGCAGCTTAATTTGCGCTCTATAAATTAGATTAAATTCCGCCTTAGCTCAGTTGGTAGAGCAAATGACTGTTAATCATTGGGTCGCTGGTTCGAGCCCAGCAGGCGGAGCCAAACAAAAGCCCGGATAGATTCCATCTATCCGGGCTTTTTTCTTTTCTGCTCAAATGTTTTTTAATCTGCATAGAGCTAGCGGCCAGCCGTACTGGTTAGCCGCTCAAAATAACCAGCTAGCGGGAGCCAGCCTCCCCAGCTAACGGCAACCTCTCTACCGTCGCTCCTCCACTTGGTTTTCGCACCTGCCCCTGCCTCGACCAGACAACATCGACCAGCCCCTGCTTGGGTGAATAGCCTTTTACTGCCCGACATAGAATCCTGCGGACCTGCTCGCAATCATGAGAGCCGCACGCATCCCTGAGCTCCGAAACCAGGAGCTGCAAAGCCTCGCTATCGAGACGTTCCTCTTCAGCGCGCATAATCATTGGATGGTCCGTGCCCAGCACGTTATCCCCCAACAACAGTTCTTCGTACAACTTCTCCCCGGGACGCAGTCCAGTGAGCTGAATCTCAATATCACCATCAGGGTTTTCTTCATCCCTTACCGTGTGCCCCATCAAACGAATCAAGCGCTCAGCCAGATCGTAGATGCGCACCGGCTCACCCATATCGAGAACAAATACATCCCCATTGCGCCCCATACTCCCAGCCTGCAATACCAGCTGAGCCGCTTCGGGAATTGTCATAAAGTAACGGGTTACTTTTGAGTGGGTCACAGTTACCGGACCACCGGCATTGATCTGATCCGTGAACAAGGGAATTACCGAGCCGGAAGAGCCGATAACATTACCAAACCTGACCATACACACACGCATCTTGTTGAAGCGGCGACCAAAATCCTGGCAAATCAGCTCAGCAAATCTTTTAGTGGCCCCCATAACATTGGTTGGCCGGACAGCCTTATCAGTAGAGATAAGCACAAACTGCTCAACCCCACACTGCTCCGCAGCCTCAAGTACAGAGAGAGTGCCCAGAACATTATTGTCGGCACCAATAACAACGTTCTGCTCAACCAAGGGCACATGCTTGTATGCGGCCGCATGGTAAATTGTATGCACGGAGAAGCCCTGAATGATTTCCGCCATACGCTCAGTGTTACGCACATCGCCAAGCAGCGCGGTTACTTCAAACTGGACCCCGTCATCCTGATGCTGCTGTCGCAGCTCGCGCTCTATCTGATAGAGAGCATATTCAGAGGACTCAACAACAACCAGCCTGGCAGGCTTCCATTGCGATATCTGCCTGCACAATTCTGACCCGATGGACCCACCAGCACCAGTAACCAAAACCACCTTGCCACTGATGGAGCCAGAAACTAGCTCCTTTTGCGGCTCAACAGGAGCGCGCCCCAGGATATTTTCATAGGTCTGCGAAACATCCTCTGCCCGCCCCACACCGTCGAGCAGCTCCTCCACTCCAGGAATCGCCTTTACCACCAGACCTCGTTCTCTGAGTGCCTTGGTTATCTCCCTGCGGCGACGCCTAGGTACTCCGGGCATAGCCAAAATAACTTCTGCTATATCTTTACCTGCAACCACTTCAAGAATGTCTGCAGGGTTATACACCAACAACCCATCAATAAATGTCTTTTGCTTGGAGGCGTTATCATCAAAAAAAGCAACGGGCTTATATAGCTGCCCGTGAACCAACGCCTTATACATTTGCAGACCCGCAGTACCAGCACCATAAATGGCCACCCGGGTTTTATGAATTTCGAGCGCTGTCTGATAGTAAAGGCGGACCAACCAGCGGGACCCACCCACGGCAATAAATGCAAAGCACCAATAGATCACAGGGACAGAACGAGGAACCCCTGCAGTAGTCAAGTAGGAAAAGAGCGCCAGCATCACTGCAGAAAGGGTTACCCCTTGCAGAACCGCAATAATAGCTTTTTGCCCCATGTACCGGATAATTGTCCGGTACAAACCTAGCCGAAGAAAAATAAAACTAGTAGCGGCTAACGTTAAACCCAGGCAGGCAAACATTCGCCACTCAAGAAATTGTGCGACACCATTGAGCCGGATTGCCATAGCCAACAGAAAGGCCAAACTTAACATCAGCATATCAAATGCCAACATCAATACCGGCTTTTGGATTCTCTTTACGCCTCGCCAAACCCTTGTCACATGACTCCCCGGAATCTACCTACAAACAAAAAACCATCCTCTACAGAGGCTACTCAGACCTTCTCAAGTACGGCAACTGCTAATGCCACTGAAGAGAAGAGCACCATCACGCCCAACTGCACAACGAGCGCTTTTTTTGCTCCAACCCGAATCGCATATCTTTGATAAAAGTGCTCGCGATGAGCCTCCCACCAACGCTGACCGCCCAACATTCGCTTTAATAACGTATAAGTAGCATCCAGCCAAAAAGGTGCAAATATTAGCACCGGCATCCAAAGCTCAAACGCTCCCCGTTGCCAGCCATACAAACTGAGAGCAACCACCGCCAAACCTATACCTGTTGAACCGGCATCACCCAAAAAAATCTTCGCCGAAGGCCAATTGAAGACCAAAAAAACAGACGCACATACAGCCAGCAGTGCACAGAGCCAAGCTAGCTCAGCATCTCCATTTAAAGCGCAAACCAACCCCAGAGAAGAAAAGCCGATAAGCGTCATTGACCCCGCCAAGCCATCCATCCCATCCATAAAGTTATAGAGGTTGATAGCCCAGGCTCCAGCCAAAATGAATATTGGGTAGAGCCACCAGTCCAACCTTCCCGGTAGCGCAATTAACAGCAAGGCTACCGCCAGAAGATGAGCTGAAAAGCGAAAATGTATAGCCACACTCCTCAAGTCATCCAGGGCGGACACAGCTAACAGTAACGCAAACGCCCCCAAAACCAGCGGGGACAAATCAAGTGGGCTAGCAACTACCGCGACCAAGCAGCCAAGCAGGAAAGCCCACCCACCTGTACGAGGAACCGGCACCGAGTGCATCGAGCGATTATTTGGTATGTCGAGCGCAAAATTGCGCATTCTTACAATAAACACCGATGTAGCGCCATAGCTTGTAACCACAGCAAGCAACAGTGGAATTACCCACTCCCAAGCCACACTACTCAACCAACCAACCCCTTATCACTTTCACGCAAGCCAATCCCTCCAGCCACTCTTAACACAGACAAATATTTGCACCGCAAGCAATTACAACTTTCTACACACCCCTAAAGGAAAACCCTAGAGGTCGTCCAAGCAGAGAACATTCGCTAATGATTAAAGGAAGATCAGAGCGGGGGACAGAACACAATAAATTACGAAGCTTTGTGACTAATGTAATCCAAGAATTACATCTTACCGGGGGAAGCAGTTGAACGGTACCAAGGGGGCTCATCTATCGCGACTCTCTTGTCTATCAACTCAAAACCCCGACCGGAGGCAACTATGGACCTACCAGTCGGGACCCGTAAATCTTCAGAGCCGAATTATACCCCTGTTCTTGTCCAGGGTTGCTGCACCTACACCTTTAACATTCAACAACTGCTCTACAGATGTGAACGGGCCGTGCTCTTCTCGATACTCAACAATCAGTTGCGCTCGCGCCTCGCCAATACCATCCAATTTCTCAGCAAGCTCAATGGCTGAAGCACTATTAACATTGACTGACAGCACAACTTCCTTGGCATCAACACTCTCCAACTCCTCCGCATATGTAGAGGGGTTTAGAAAGAGCGAAACAGCTAGTGCAAAAACAACAGAAAACAATCGGTAGGTCAATTTCATGGTCAACTCCCAGTGAATTATCAGTTTCACTTTGGGACTGCAATTACCTCCCCTAAGCAACGCCATGATATCAACAGGCGACTTTCTGTCGGCTCAGGCCTAATTACACATCATTACAAACTGCGAAGCAAGATAACCATCCTAATCTGCCACTTCAGCCAGTACTGACTTTAGGGCCGCTAGGGGTTCAGAAGCCGCGGTGATGGGACGACCCACAACCAAATAGTCAGAACCTTGCGCCAAAGCTTCAGCAGGCGTCAAAGTGCGTCGCTGATCCCCGGCATCAGAGCCCGCGGGACGAATTCCTGGCGTCACCAGGGAGAAATCGGCTCCGCATTCACTTCGCAGCAGTTGGGCCTCCCGTGCGGAGCAGACTACACCGTCGAGACCGCAGGATTTAGCTTGAGAGGCCAGGTGCAACACCTGCTTTTCCAGCGGAGCAGCCACACCAACTGCAGCCAGCTCCTCTTCAGTTGTGCTGGTAAGTACGGTAACCGCAATTAATAGAGGCCTATCTTCGCCAAATTCCCGCAGAGCCTCGGCAGCAGCCGACATCATCCGCTCACCACCACTTGCGTGAACATTAACCATCCATACACCCAATTTCGCAGAAGCTTTAACAGCCTTCGCAACAGTATTGGGGATATCGTGAAATTTAAGATCCAGAAATACCTGGAAGCCCCGGTCAACCAGCGTTTTCACCAGGTCTGGACCAGCAGCAGTAAACAGCTCCTTACCAACTTTAACCCGACACAGTGACGGATCGAGCTGATCTGCCATTGCCAGTGCAGACTCAGCATTGTCGTAATCCAGAGCAACGATAACCGGAGAAGAAACTTTAGACTGCAAGAAAAACCTCATTTATTTCAAAAGCCGTCCCGACCAGGCCGCCAGCCCGGTGAATAGGACAGTCATTACTTTACTCGCCCTCAATCCCCTTAACGGAGCGTACCGAATCCCAGTGCTTGCAGCTCGGGCACAACCAGTGCAACTGATTGCCCGAAAACCCACAATTGCTACACCGGTAGTGAGGGCGGCTCGCTATTAGCTGATCGATTAGCGTCTTGAGCAGAGAGAGATTCTCTCTCGCCCTACCCTCTGTACTATCAATATGGAGGTCGAGAAAGCGTCCCAACCCCCTCAAAGACGGGCGCAGCGCCAGCTGCTTCCCCATAAATGCGGCCGCTGCAGCCTCGCTATCCTGCTGCTGAATACGCTCAGCCAGGGCAATCAATACGCTATTAGAGGGGTGCTCTTTCAAAAGGGATTCAAGATAGCGATCCAACCCCTTGCCATCCCCTAAATCCCCATAACAAGTAATCAACAACTCAAGGATTTCAGGAATATAGTCCGGACTCTGCTTGGGGATCCGCTGTAAAACCTTAATGGCCTCTCTCGGCTTGCCAAGCAGATATTCGAGGCGACCCCACAGCAAATTTGCCCGCACTGAGCTGCGCTCATAACTCAAGGCAGAATCGATATGCTTCCTCGCACTTAGGTAATCCTTTGCCGCTATTGACTCCTCTGCCAATTCGCAACAAAAATGAGCTTGAACCGGGGCCCAGTCAGCCGAGAGGCGCTTGAACCGTCGGCCATGCAATAGGTTTACAGCATGAATCGCTTTAGCCCATTCCCTTTCATCCCGGTAGACTTCAATCAGACGCTCCAGGCTAACAGCCTTTAACTCCTGAGAGGTCTCAACCAGCTCTTGTAGCAGACGTTCAGCTCTATCCAGCCAGCCAGCAGAAATATAGTCACAGGCAAGTTCAAGTTGAGCTTTGTTTTGACTAACCCTGGACAAGCTCGGGCGCCCGAGTAAATTTTGATGGACTCGAATCGCCTGATCGTACTCTCCTCTTCGGCGCAACAGACTTCCAAGAGCCAGGTGGGTGTCAAAAGTAGCCTGACTTACTTCCAGAGAGTCAATAAATTTATCGATGGTATCGTCGTGGCGCTCACTCAATAAATAGTTTAAGCCCTGGGCGTAAGACCTCACCAGCGCATGCTCTTGCTCACTATAATCCGCCACTTTCTTTTTGGCGCTGCCTCGCCCCAGCACCCAGCCGATCGCGATTGCCGCAAGCAGGAAAAAGAAATAGGTAAAATCGAGCAAATCAGTCTCCAGAAGCCTTGCGGTGGGCGGTGTGTAATTCCCGCTCCATTTTCTTCAATTGCTTCTCGAGCGACCGCACTTGGCGACGCTTGGCATAAACAGGCTGCAGACTAACGACAAAACCCAGCAACAACCCCAGCAACAAGAAACCAATCAACCAAAAGCCTACACTTCCCGCCGGCAGTTGATAGCCCACAATATTTGGTTTGATAGTCTCCGGATTGGCAACTGCGAAATAAATCCCCAAGGCGATGCAAAGCAGGGCGACGACCCCATAGACGATGCGTGTCAGCCAACGCAAAAATGACAAGGGAACCTCCACGTTCCACAAAAAACTTTATCGATTAACGACGAAGCTCTAATGGCAGTATTTATACTGCTGCCAGGGAATCTAATCATACTTCGATACTCGCCTCATCGTGCATACTTCGATTCACTCTGTCGCGCAACTCTTTGCCAGGCTTGAAATGCGGGACATATTTCCCGGCGAGATCAACCGCATCCCCAGTTTTGGGGTTCCGGCCCGTACGCGGGGCTCGATAGTGAAGAGAAAAGCTACCAAAGCCGCGTATCTCTATACGCTCACCCTGGGACAGGGCATCTGACATGGTGTCGAGCACCACTTTCACCGCCAGCTCTACATCCTTAACTGGCAGCTGATCCAACCTCAACGCAATCCTTTCGATCAGTTCGGACTTGGTCATGCGCTCCGCAACCTTTGTAAGTCATTGATTATTCTGGAGTAGAGCACCAATCATCTAATAGAAAGCCGGACTGGGCAACCCCAGTCCGGCTTTCGGGTCGCTCCAAATGATCCATTTGGAGCTATGAACACTCAAAGACGATTAGTCTTTGTTATTCATTTGAGCCTTGATCAGGTCACCGATAGTAGCGGGCTGAACTTGTTCAGACTGCTTCTTGCTGTGATCCTTGATAGCTTGCTTCTCGTCGTCCTGGTCTTTGGCTTTGATAGACAGGCTGATCACGCGGTTCTTGCGATCCACGCTGGTGATCTTAGCTTCTACTTCTTCGCCTTCTTTCAGAACGTTGCGAGCATCTTCAACCTTGTCGCGGCTGATTTCAGAAGCGCGCAGTACGCCTTCTACTTCGTCCGCCAGGATGATTACTGCTTGCTTAGCGTCAACTTCCTTAACAGTACCTACAACGATGCTGCCGCGATCGCTGGTGGTAACGTAGTCGGAGAACGGATCGGACTCCAACTGCTTGACACCCAGGGAGATGCGCTCACGCTCGGAATCGATACCCAGGATAACAGTCTCGATTTCGTCGCCTTTCTTGAACTTGCGAACAGCTTCTTCGCCAGCTTCGTTCCAGGAGATGTCGGACAGGTGAACCAGACCGTCGATGCTGCCGTCGAGACCAATGAAGATACCGAAGTCAGTGATGGACTTGATCTTACCGGAAATCTTGTCGCCCTTAGCGAATTTACGCGCGAAGGCATCCCACGGATTTTCCTGGCACTGCTTGATACCCAGGGAGATACGACGACGCTCTTCGTCGATATCCAGGATCATCACCTCTACCTCGTCGCCAACCTGGACAACTTTGGACGGGTGAATGTTCTTGTTGGTCCAATCCATTTCGGAAACGTGTACCAGACCTTCCACACCTTCTTCCAGCTCGGCAAAGCAGCCGTAGTCGGTCAGGTTGGTTACAACCGCCTTCACGCGGCTGTTCTCTGGGTAACGCTGCTTGATGGATACCCAAGGATCTTCGCCCAACTGCTTCAGGCCCAGGGATACACGGCTGCGCTCGCGGTCGAACTTCAGTACTTTTACTTCGATCTCGTCGCCAACGTTCACGATCTCGCTCGGGTGCTTGATGCGCTTCCAAGCCATATCGGTGATGTGCAGCAGGCCGTCGATGCCGCCCAGGTCTACGAAAGCACCGTAGTCGGTCAGGTTCTTCACGATACCCTTGACGCTCATGCCTTCCTGCAGGCTTTCCAGTAGAGCTTCACGCTCTTCGGAGGTGGCAGCTTCCATAACGGCGCGGCGGGAAACAACTACGTTGTTGCGCTTGGAGTCCAGCTTGATAACTTTGAACTCGAGCTCTTTACCTTCCAGGTGCGCGGTGTCGCGAACCGGACGAACGTCAACCAGAGAGCCGGGCAGGAACGCACGGATATTGGCAACATCAACAGTAAAGCCACCTTTAACCTTACCGCTGATAACGCCTTTAACCACTTCGTCAGCTGCGTGAGCTGCGTCGAGGATTTTCCAGGCTTCAGCGCGCTTGGCTTTTTCGCGGGACAGACGGGTTTCACCGAAACCGTCTTCTACAGCTTCCAGGGCAACCTGTACTTCGTCGCCCACCTGCAGCTCAACTTCACCTTTATCGTTGGCGAATTGTGCAGCAGGGATAACGCCTTCAGACTTCAGGCCCGCGTGAACGGTAACCCAGTCTTTATCTACGTCGATTACAACACCAGTAACAATTGCGCCCGGTGCCATTTCAACGCTTTTCAGGCTCTCTTCAAATAGATCAGCAAAGCTCTCGCTCATTACATTACCTATAGTGCTGGGTCCAGCCGTTGGTAACTGTTAAGTCTAGTCAACCGCCAGCCGCGACCCCAACCGCGCTGCCAGCACGCGGGTCGGATTACGATAACGGCCGGGCGATTCTGGCTGATCCCGGCCGCTGTCGTTAGAAAACTATTTACTGCCCGAACTTCAGGATAAAATGCGGTCCTGAACCAAATCGAGCACTTTTCCGAGGACTTCATCGATACTCACCCCCGTACTATCCAGCTCAACCGCATCCTCAGCGGGAGCCAGGGGGGAGGCTTTTCTATTCATATCCTGTGCATCTCGGGCACGGATGTCCTCCAGCAGGTCGCGGAGGCTAACAGAAACCCCCTTCTCCTGCAACTGAGCGAAACGCCTGTTAGCGCGCTCCTCGGCGCTGGCGGTTAGGTAAACCTTGACCGGCGCGTCGGGAAACACGGTAGTGCCCATATCCCGACCATCGGCAACCAAGCCGGGGGCCTGGCGGAAGTCCCGCTGGCGCTGCAGTAGCGCTGCCCGCACACCGGGAATTGCCGCAACCTTGGAAGCAGCCATGCTTACCCGCTCCATACGGATATCTGCGGTGACGTCACTCTCTTCCAGCCACACCTGCAACTGACCGGCACTCACGGTAAAGCGCACATCGAGATCTTTCGCCAATTCGGTCAGCAACTTGTCATTGGAGAGGTCAACTTCCTTATTAACTGCGGCCAAAGCTGCAGCCCGATAAAGGGCCCCGGAGTCCAACAAGGAAAAGCTCAGGCGATCAGCCAAAAGCTTTGCAATGGTCCCCTTACCCGAACCACTGGGACCATCAATGGTAACTACTGGTGGCAACCCGTTTGTATCACTCATATTTTCTTTACAACTCAACATCTCTGGCGGATGCACTCAAGCGAACCACAACCGCCCAAACCTGAATGCCCGTGTCACGCCAACTGCAACTTGAGACCCGCGCCCGTTGCCAGTTCGGCAAAGTTCGGGAATGAGGTCGCCACATTGGCGCAGTGAAGGATGCGGATTGTATCCTTTGCGCGCAGCGATGACACTGCAAACGCCATAGCAATACGGTGATCCCCCAAGCTATCGACGGTGCCGCCAGAAAATACCGCACCCTCTTTGCAGCCCTGGATCACGATACCGTCGGGTGTTGGCTCAGCTTTCACCCCAAGTGCAATCAAGCCATTTGCCATCGTCTGAATCCGGTCACTCTCTTTGACCCGCAACTCCTCCGCACCAGTCAGGACGGTCTCACCTTCTGCACAAGCTGCCGCAACAAACAATGCGGGAAACTCATCAATCGCCAGGGGTACCTGATCCTCAGGGATGCGAATTCCCTTCAAGGGCGCATAGCGAACACGAATATCCGCCACCGGCTCACCCCCCACTTCGCGCATATTCAGCAATTCAACATTGCCGCCCATTGCACGGAGGATATTGATAACCCCATCGCGGGTCGGATTGATCCCCACATGCTCCAGTACAACATCAGAACCGGGAGAGATAGCGGCAGCAACCATAAAGAATGCGGCTGAAGAAATATCGGCAGGCACATCGATGCGACAGGATTTCAGTGAGCCGCCGCCCGCTAACTTAGCCTGGGCACCATCCCGCTCCACCTTATAACCAAAGCCCTGCAGCATGCGCTCGGTATGGTCTCTTGTGGGCGCTGGCTCAACGGTAGACGTTTGACCCTCACTATAGAGCCCAGCCAGCAATACCGCTGATTTCACCTGGGCACTGGCCATCGGCAGCGGGTAATCGATCCCTTTCAATGCACTACCACCCTTAATCAAAAGCGGCGGACGGCCTTCCGGGCCAGTCTCAATATCTGCACCCATCTCACGCAGGGGATTAGCCACGCGATTCATCGGGCGCTTTGACAGGGACTCATCGCCAGTGAGTGTTACGTCGAAATCCTGCCCAGCAAGCAATCCAGCCAACAGGCGCATGGAGGTCCCGGAATTACCGAGATATAGCGGTCCGGGCGGTGCCTGCAAGCCATTAAGGCCCACACCATGAATTACAACCCGACCATTGTCCGGCCCCTCAATCACGACCCCCATATCGCGGAAAGCCTGCAGGGTTGCCAGTGCATCCTCACCCTCCAGGAAACCCTCAACTTCTGTAACTCCCTCGGCCAGGGAGCCCAGCATAATTGAGCGGTGCGACATGGATTTGTCTCCCGGCACCCTGAGCTTGCCATTTACAGCCTCGCCCGGCTGCACGATA
Organism: Microbulbifer maximicatervae (SeqCode); assembly: GCF_052466985.1. Taxonomy (NCBI): domain Bacteria; kingdom Pseudomonadati; phylum Pseudomonadota; class Gammaproteobacteria; order Cellvibrionales; family Microbulbiferaceae; genus Microbulbifer; species Microbulbifer maximicatervae (SeqCode). Next base: position 277,390 of record NZ_CP174298.1, on the reverse strand, counting down.
AAAGTAATCTCTTGTTCTTGCATAGGTTCCGAATACGCTTGTTTTGCCAACATTTTGGTGAAGTGATCCCGTGCCGCTTTAGCGCGAGTAAAAACCCCCATCAGGGCAGCGCTATCACCGGAGGCAATAGCGTCGCGCAGGGAAGAAAGGTTGAGGCTGTATAGGTCGATGGCCTTTAAGATGGCATCCCGATTGGCGAGCATAATATCTCGCCACATAACCGGGTCACTGGAAGCTATACGAGTAAAGTCACGGAAGCCTCCCGCCGCATAGCGGAAGATATTTTCGTTTTCCGCATCGTGGGCCAAAGTGTCCACAAGGCTAAAAGCGATGACATGGGGAAGATGGCTCGTAGCAGCCAGAACCTCGTCGTGCTCCTCCACTGACATTGTCAGGGGCTCAGCTCCCACAGCCTGCCATGCTCGCTCCACGAGCTGCAAATGAGCAGCTCCTGTATTCGCAAGCGGCGTCAGGATAATGCGGTGATCCCTATAGAGGTCATCTCTCGCCGCGGTAACACCACTTTTTTCAGAACCAGCAATTGGATGCCCTGGCACCAAAAAATCTGGAGCACTCCCCCACACTTTTTCTGCCGCTGTCACCACGCTACCTTTTACGCTGGCGCCATCTGTCACAGTGACTCCCGCCGGCAGGTGTTCTTTCAGCTGCGCGAATACAGACTCAATCGCCAGTGTCGGCACAGCCACAAACACCAAATCGCCCGGCTCCAGCTGCGGCAATACCAGCTCGAGACTGGTGCTGGCCCGATCAACAATACCGAGCGCCCTAGCTTCATCGCAGACACTCTCTTCCAAAGCGACCCCGATAACCTCTCGGCAAGCCCTGGCAGCTTTCAGTGCAAGGGCAAAACTCCCCCCAATTAAACCGATCCCAACAACCAGCAGTCGGCCAATTTGAGCTTGCGCCATCACAGCACTCCGCGAGGGTAGGACCCCAGCACTTTCAGATCTGAGGCACAGCCTCCAACCTCTTTTAGCGCCTCAGCAATTCCCTTGGTATCGCGGTGACCGCTGAAATCGATAAAGAACACATAGGTCCAATTGCCAGACTGCGATGGCCGGGTCTCTACCCGAGTCAAATCGACACTGTAGCGACGAAACGGCTCCAGGAGATCGTGCAGAGCACCTGGCTCATTGCGCATTGATACCATCAATGAGGTCTTATCATCCCCACTCGCAGGCACTTGCTGGGTACCAATAATCAAGAAGCGGGTGGAATTATCCGGGCGATCTTCTATTTTCTCCGACAGCACCTTCAGCCCGTAGAGTTCCGCTGCCATATCGCCAGCTATCGCCGCAGCATTCCACTCACCCTTAACGCGCTTGGCCGCATCCGCATTGCTGGCAACCGCCACACGCTCCACATTGGGATAATGGGCATCAAGCCACTTGCGGCACTGCGCCAGGCTCTGCGCATGGGAATAAATACGAGTGATTGACTCTGGGCGCGTTACATCTGAGATCATCAAGTGATGATGGATACGCAGCTCCACCTCACCGCAGATACTCAGGTTGGAGTGCATAAAGTTGTCCAGGGTGTGGTTGATCACCCCTTCGGTAGAGTTTTCTACCGGCACAACACCGTAACTGACGGCCCCTGCTTCTACCTCACGGAAAACTTCATCAATTGCCGCCAGCGGCCGGCTCTGGGCAGAGTTGCCGAAGTGCTTTAATGCCGCCTGCTGGGTAAAGGTACCCTCAGGGCCCAGGTAGGCCACTTTGACGGGCTCTTCCAAGGCCAGGCAGGCCGACATAATTTCGCGAAACAGTCGCGCCATTTCTTCATCAGTCAGCGGGCCATTATTGCGCTCCATAGCCTTGCGCAGCACTTGTGCTTCACGCTCCGGCCGATAATAGAGAGCATCCTCGCCAGTAGCTTTCTTAACCTCTGCAACCTCCAGGGCACAGCGAGCCCGCTCACTAATTAAGCGAGCAATCTCTCCATCAATACTGTCGATCTGATTGCGCAGCTCCAGCAGTCGCTGGTCGCCACTCACAGTTTCCTCTGCCATTCGTCTATCTACTTTCTCTAGAAATCATCAAAATTGAATTAACCACCTAAGCTTTACGCGCTTCAAAATCCGCCATAAATGCCACAAGCGCTTCCACTGCCTCCATGGGAACGGCGTTATATAGCGACGCGCGCATACCACCCACAGAGCGGTGCCCCTTTAAGCTCAACAAACCCGCTTCTTCTGACTCAATCAAAAACTGCTTATCCAGGCGATCGTCAGCCAATACAAAGGGCACATTCATGCGGGAGCGACTTCCCTCCTCAACCGGACTGGAGAAAAAGTCACTGCTATCGAGGAAGTCGTACAGCATTTTGGATTTAGCATCGGCCTGCTTAGCCATCGCATCAACCCCCCCCTGATCTTTCAACCACTGGAAGACAAGACCAGATAAGTACCAAGCGAAAGTAGGTGGCGTGTTATCCATAGAGCCCGCTTCTGCAGCCACCTTCCAGCTCAAACTGCGAGGAATATTTTCCAGTGAGCGATCGAGTAAATCATCCCGAACCAAGGCTACAGCGATACCTGAGGGGCCAATATTTTTCTGCGCACCGGCATAGATAACGCCGAACTTTTCCACCTCAATCGGTTGAGACAAAATAGTTGAGGACATATCCGCCACTAACGGGCACTCCACTTCCGGCACATAGCCAAACTCAACACCGCCAATCGTCTCGTTGGGGGTATAGTGGAAATAAGCCGCATCCCCGCTCGACTGCCAGCTGTCTGCTGCAGGTGCATAGCTGAAGTTGCGATCTTCACTGGAGGCGACCACATTTACTTCACCGTAGCGGCGAGCTTCTTTAATCGCCTTGGCCGCCCAGCTACCGGAATGAATGAATTCGGCTTTGGTAGAGCCGGCACCGAGAAGATTCCAGGGCACAGCACTGAACTGCCCAGTTGCCCCACCCTGAAGAAACAATACTTTGTAGTTGCTCGGCACACTGAGCAGATCGCGGAGATCCTGTTCGGCCCGCTCAGCTACCTCAACAAACTCTGGAGAGCGGTGGCTGACTTCCATTACAGAGCAACCGAGCCCTTGCCAATTGAGCAACTCCCTTTGCGCCTGCTCCAGTACGGGCTGCGGTAAAGCGGCAGGGCCTGCACAGAAATTAAACTTCCTCATGAGCTGATTTCCACAATACAAAAAAGGTTTCAAATACAACTAGATGTGTCTACGCACAAATTGCCATTCAGAGGGATAGATATCGCGCCTTTAGCGTTTTTCGTGGGAGCCAAAGGCAAGAAAGGCCGCGATAAACGCAGCCTTTCTTAGTGGTCTGGAGCGGTGGGTCACTCTTCCCCACCATTTTCTTCACCGTCATCTTCGGTCTCTTCAATGCGACCGAGACCAACCAGCTTCTCGCCAGTCTTCAGGCGAATCACTCGCACCCCCTGCGTGTTGCGCCCAAGTACAGACACTTCATCAACACGGGTACGCACCAGAGTGCCCTGGTCGGAGATCAACATCATCTCCTCACCTGGGTGCACCTGACAGGCCCCAACCAAGGCACCGTTACGTTCACTTTCCGCGATCGCAATAACACCCTGGGTACCGCGTCCCTTGGTGGGGAATTCGCTGATAGCTGTGCGCTTACCGTAACCATTCTCAGTAGCCATCATCACAGAGCCACCCTCTTCAGGGATAACCATAGCGATAACCTGCTGACCTTCCTGCATACGAATACCGCGAACACCACGGGAAACACGGCCCATAGAGCGCACATTGGACTCGGAGAAGCGCGCTGCCTTACCGGCGCTGGTAAACAGCGCTACATCGCGCTCACCATCGGTAATCGCAGTGGCTACCAGGCGATCGCCCTCCTCCAGCTCAATTGCACGCAAACCAACACTGCGGGGGCGGGCAAAAGCGGTGAGGGGGGTTTTCTTCACGGTGCCATTGGCAGTGGTGAAGAAGATAAAGTGATTTTCGTCGTACTCGGACACCGGCATCATGCTACTGATACGCTCGCCCTCTTCCAGGGGCAGCATATTAACCATTGGGCGACCACGGGAGGCTCGGCCAGCGGTAGGCACTTCGTAGACTTTCAACCAGTACACCTTGCCCTTATTGGAGAAGCACAAAAGGGTGTCATGGGAGTTGGCGATCAATAGATGCTCAACGAAGTCCTCGTCTTTTACCTGGGTCGCGGATTTACCCATACCGCCACGGCGCTGGGCCTGGTAATCGGTCAGAGGCTGGCTCTTGGCGTAACCACCGTGGGAGATAGTTACTACCTTGTCTTCCGGGGTAATCAGGTCTTCAACAGTCAGATCCTGGCGAGACGCAACGATATCGGTACGACGCTCATCGTTAAAGTCCTTTGACAGCTGCTCTAACTCTTCGCGGATCACTTCCATCAGACGCTCGAAGCTGCCGAGGATATGCAGATATTCAGCAATCTGCTCCAGTCGATCCTGGTATTCTGCCAGTAGCTTGTCGTGCTCCATGCCCGTCAGGCGGTGCAGGCGCAATTCGAGAATTGCCTGAGCCTGGGCCGGGGACAAGTAGTAAGAATCGTCGCGCAAACCAAATTCTTGCGGCAGATCATCTGGACGGCAGGCATCAGCACCAGCCCGCTCCAGGAACTGCTGTACATTGCCCACAGGCCAGCCTTTAGCCAGCAACGCCTCGCGGGCATCTGCCGGTGTGGCGGAAGATTTGATCAGCTCGATTACCGGATCGATATTGGCGATGGCAATCGCCAGACCTTCCAGAATATGACCGCGCTCGCGGGCTTTGCGCAACAGGTAGACCGTACGGCGGGTAACGACTTCCTGGCGGTGGCGAATAAAGTGCTCGAGCAGCTCTTTGAGGTTCAATACCTTGGGCTGGCCATCGACCAGGGCCACCATATTGATACCGAAGACGCTTTCCAGCTGGGTCTGGGAATAGAGGTTATTCAGAACCACATCACCCAGCTCTCCCCGCTTAAGCTCAATCACTACGCGCAAGCCGTCTTTGTCGGACTCGTCGCGCAGCTCAGAGATACCCTCGATCTTTTTCTCTTTCACCAGCTCAGCTATACGCTCAATCAAGCGCGCCTTATTCAGCTGGAAGGGGATCTCAGTAATGATGATGGTTTCGCGATTGGTCTTGTCATCGCGGATCACATCTGCTTTGGCACGCACATAAATGCGCCCACGGCCAGTGCGGTAGGCCAGCAGGATACCGGCGCGGCCATTGATGATGGCGCCGGTGGGGAAGTCCGGCCCGGGGATGTACTCCATCAGGTCGTCGACGGTCAACTCGGAATTATTGATCAGAGCCAGACAAGCCTTGATCACCTCACCCAGGTTATGGGGAGGGATATTGGTGGCCATGCCCACCGCAATACCGGAGGAACCATTGACCAAGAGGTTCGGCACACGCGAAGGCAATACCTCCGGCATTTGCTCAGAACCATCGTAGTTATCGACAAAATTAACAGTTTCTTTATCGAGGTCGGACAGCAGCTCGTGGGCCAACTTATCCATACGAATCTCGGTGTATCGCATGGCAGCTGGACTGTCACCATCGATAGAACCGAAGTTACCCTGGCCATCTACCAAGGTGTAACGCATAGAAAACGGCTGCGCCATACGCACAATAGTGTCGTAGACCGCAGTGTCTCCGTGCGGGTGATATTTACCGATTACATCACCAACGACACGCGCTGATTTCTTGTAAGGTTTATTCCAGTCGTTTTTAAGCTCGCTCATCGCGTAGAGCACGCGGCGGTGTACCGGCTTGAGGCCATCGCGTACATCCGGCAGTGCGCGCCCGACAATCACGCTCATGGCATAGTCGAGATAAGACTGCTTGAGTTCTTCTTCGATATTAATCGGAGAGATTTCTTTGGCTAATTCGCCCATGGCTTACGGCGTTCCTTTTATAGCGCGGGCGTACGTACTGTGCCCGGGATAAGCGGGCGATTCTACCATAGTTTGAGATGTTTGGAGCTGCAGGACTCGGAGATATACAACTGCGGCACAAACCACAGTTGTCGCCCCCATTGACTGCGGCTACAGTAAAACACCCCCACAGCAGCCACCAGATAACTCCTCATGCAACAAGCTGTCGATACCCTGATCCACGCACGCTGGATCATACCCGTCGTACCCGAGAAAAAAGTGTACGAAAATTGTTCACTCGCAATAGAAAGGGGCAAAATCTCTGCCCTGGTACCCACAGCTGAGGCCTCAATTCGTTTTAAGGCAACAGATGAAGTCGACCTGGGGCAACACGCACTAATTCCAGGGTTAATTAATACTCACAACCATGCGCCCATGACGCTATTGCGCGGCTACGCTGATGACCGCCCCCTTAAAGAGTGGCTTGAGCAGCACATCTGGCCGACAGAGCAACGCTGGGTTGGTCCGCAATTTGTAGCTGACGGCAGCCGGCAAGCGATTGCCGAGATGCTGCGCTCTGGTACTACTACTTTTTCTGATCAGTACTTCTTCCCGGAAGCTGTCGCCATTGCTGCGCGGGAAAGCGGAATCAGGGCCCATATCGCCTTCCCCGTGCTGGATGCCCCAACCCCCTGGAGCCGCAATAGCGACGAGGCCCTGCACAAAGGATTGGCGTTACGCGATGATTACCGTGCGCACGATCGGATTGAGGTGGTATTTGCACCCCACGCCCCCTACACCGTAGGGGATAAAACACTAGAGAAAATTGCAGTCTGCTCTGCCGAAGCGCAGATCCCCATGCAAATGCACCTCCACGAGACCCACGCTGAAGTTGAAAGCGCCCTGAACGCTAATGGAGAGCGGCCCACCGAGCGACTATTCCGCCTTGGACTGCTAGGACCCCAGACACTTTGCGTACATATGGTGGCCACTAATCAACGAGACATTGAGCTAGTGAGTTCAAGTGGCGCCCATGTTTCTCACTGCCCATCATCCAACCTCAAGCTCGCCTCAGGCTTTTGCCCGACCTATGACATGCTGGAAGCCGGTATCAACGTATCCCTTGGCACCGATGGCGCTGCGAGCAATAACACCCAAGACCTGTTCTCCGAAGCCAACACAGCCGCACTACTGGCAAAAGCTGTTAGCGGGAACGCAACAGCCCTACCCGCGCATCAGACACTGAGCATGGCAACCATCAACGGAGCCAAAGCACTGGGAATTGAAGATATAACCGGAAGCCTGGAGGTAGGTAAAAGCGCAGACATTGCAGCTATCAATCTCGGCGGTCTAGAACAGCAGCCTTTGCATGACCCAGTGTCCCAGTTGATTTATGCCAACGGAGGACACAATGTCAGTGATGTCTGGGTTGCCGGGCGACAACTTTTAAAGGAGCGCCAGCTACAAACCTTAAACGAAACTGAGGTTATCCAGCGGGCGCAAATATGGCGTGATAGAATCAGCGGAAATTTACGCTAGATAACTGATTCCGGCCCAATCACTGAAAAGTGCCGGTTACGAGCGACGGAGTTTGCAGAGAAGTTCATGAGCAATGTAGATCCCTCAGAAATCGCCAAATTTGAGCAACTTGCCAGCCGCTGGTGGGACAAGGAAGGCGAGTTCAAACCACTACACGAAATCAATCCACTGCGTGCAAATTACATTGACGGGTATGCTCCGGTTGCCGGTAAGAAGCTCCTCGATGTGGGCTGCGGTGGCGGTATCCTGGCTGAGGCCATGGCGCAGAGGGGAGCCGATGTCACTGGTATCGATCTAGGGGAAGCCCCACTCAATGTCGCCAAACTCCACGCCCTCGAAAGTGGCGTCAGCGTCAATTATCGCAAAGTGGCAGTAGAGGAACTGGCAGAAGAAGCTCCCGAGAGCTTTGATATTGTTACCTGCCTGGAGATGCTTGAGCATGTACCAGACCCCTCTTCTGTCATTCGCGCCTGCGCAAAACTTGTAAAACCTGGCGGCAAGCTATTTTTCTCTACGATCAACCGCACCCCTAAAGGGTGGCTGTTTGCCGTAGTCGGAGCAGAATATGTCCTACGCTTACTGCCCAAGGGCACTCATGAATACAGTAAGTTTATCCGCCCCTCAGAAATGGGCGCCTGGCTGCGCGATGAGTCCCTGGAAGCGCACGATATAACCGGTATGACTTATAACCCGGTTACCCGAAGCTACAAATTGAACCCCCGGGATGTCGACGTCAATTATTTGATGTATGCCAGCAAACCAGAATAAGTGAACTGCAAAATGAAAGCCGTTTTATTTGACCTGGATGGTACCCTGCTTGATACAGCGCCAGATTTTATTGTTGTATTAAATCAACTGCGCCAACAGGAACAGTTACCTCCACTGCCTGACGAGACGATCCGGGGAACTGTATCCAATGGTTCCAGGGCGCTGGTCACATTGGGGTTTAACAAAGAAGAAGGTGACCCCGCCTTCCCAGGATTACTGCAAAGGTTACTGGACCTCTACCTGGCACATCTTGCAGAGAAGACGACTACTTTCCCCGGTATCGACAACCTGCTCGACAACCTGGTTGAAAAAAACCTTCCCTGGGGGATTGTCACCAATAAACCGGAGGCCTACACCACTCCTCTGATGGAAGCCTTTACCCATTTACCACCGGCCTCTGCAATTGTTTGCCCTGACCACGTCAGCAAATCCAAGCCAGACCCCGAGCCCCTATTTTTAGCCTGCAGCCAGATTGGCTGCGCGCCCGCTGAAGCAATTTATATCGGCGACCACAAGCGCGATATCATCGCCGGCCAAAAGGCTGGTATGCCAACTATCGCTTGCGGGTATGGTTATATTGACTCTACAGATAACCCCGCCAATTGGGGGGCAGACCACCTGGTAAATTCCGCCAATGAAATTTGGCCCCTTCTAGAACAACACTATTTTTGAAACTTGAAGTAATACCGGGCACCCAAGCCCGGTGACAGTATCGGGATATTTCATGTCAGACTTTGTTGGCGACTATCAAGCGCCCTCCGACCTATTAAAGAGCAAAATTATTCTTATCACCGGTGCCGGAGACGGCATAGGTAAAACTGCAGCAAAGACTTTTGCTGCTCACGGGGCGACAGTAATTTTGCTAGGCCGTACAACCCCCAAGCTAGAAGCGGTCTATGACGAAATCGAGGCTGCCGGCGGACCACAGCCGGCTATTTTCCCCATGGACCTGGGTGCGGCAAAAATAGAGGATTTCGAGAGCCTCGCAGAAGCTATTCGCAACGAGTTTGGTCGCCTGGATGGACTCCTGCACAATGCCGGCCTACTCGGGCAACGCACCCCTATCGGCAATTACAATTTCAACACTTGGCAACAAGTAATGCAGGTGAATGTTAATGCAGCGTTTGGACTAACAAAGGCAATGCTGCCCCTGCTAGAGGAATCAGAAGCAGGCTCTGTTGTCTTTACAAGCTCCAGCGTTGGGGTTAAAGGGAGAGCCTACTGGGGGGCCTATTCAGTATCGAAGTTTGCCACTGAAGGACTGATGCAGGTACTCGCCGATGAACTGGAAGGGGTTTCCAATACCCGGGTCAACTCCCTAAACCCAGGGGCAACCCGTACAACAATGCGAGCAACTGCCTACCCAGCAGAAAACCCACAGTCGGTAACCTCTGCAGAAGATATTATGCCCACCTACCTCTATTTAATGGGTAGAGACAGTAACGGAGTTAGTGGGAAGCATTTTAGCGCTCAGAAGAAATAGTTACCCTGTCTCCTGGACAAGAATCCGGGCTTCGATCTCGGGTACTTGTCCATGTAAGTCCTATTGGCATTGCACTTGATAGCTACTCACCGAAGCCCTTTTCATCACTGTCTTTTGAGTCCGCCCCCTCTCCAATTGGAGGCATATGCTCGGGAGCATCGGCAAATACATCGCCTTCAAACTCCATCATGTTGGAGCCATCAAACAGCTCTACATCTTGAGCATCTCCCGAGTACTGGTTGTAGTCAACGGACTGATCATCCCGCTCACTAAGCGCGACCCCCACAGCATAAGCTGCAGATCGATCAGATACCGCAAGGCTTATCCCTTCGCAAGACACGTACCCAACCACAACAGCAAACAGTGCTGCAGGTGTTAGCAACCCCTTCATTTTTCCGCCCCCGGATAATTAGCCTTATAGTTTTGCTTGTATCGGCAGGTTTTAGTCATCTTTCTGTCTCAGCACGGCACGTCCAATACCACGACACCCAAGCCTACACAATTAACCCCATAAATTCTTTCATGTTGTTTCCCCCAAATGTGTGAACATCTTCTCAAATTTATTTGTCCAGCCTAATCTTGTCAGGCAGAATGAACTCATAGTTAGCAAATAAGCCAGTGTCCTGAATCATGAAAACAGCACTTATTTTCAGCATGCTCGTACTCATTTCCCCATCAATCTTCGCACAATCAGTCGCCAGCCAAATCAAGTCTTGTTCCGAGACCAAGCCGCAGGATAAGCGTCTCTCATGCTATGATCAGATCGCCGCTTCTTTGGAGCAACATGCGGTTAGAGACTTCGGCCGCGAACAGAAACTTGCAAGCGAGGAAGCACCTGAAAAAATTGACGCCAAGATAACGGCTATTCAAATGGGTGCTTATAACAAGCGATTCATTACCCTTGATAACGGTCAAGTGTGGAAGCAAAATGACTCAAGTAGAGTATTTTGGAACGTTGGTGATTCTGTAATTGTTGAAAGGGCCTTGCTGGGCTCATTCTTTATGAAGCCAGCCGACGGCAGCCGAAAACTCCGTGTAAAACGTATTAAATAATCTTTATAGCCTCCACATAGCCTCCACGGGTGCCCTCATGCACCCGTCCCACCTGCCTCTCCCACCTCAATTATAGTGACCTATTAGCCACTTCCATCTCCAGCAGATTTCTACACACTCTTCTATAGTGAGAAAGGAATAGGCGCCAAAAGCGCCTGAGAGACTAATCAGCGTGTAGTACTTACACAGCCAACAGAAGGTTTAAGCACTTGTCCCGAGAACATTTTTACTCAAGGGATGAAGAATGGCTGAAGGATACAGGCGAACCACTCTCTGACTCCTGCCAGGGTGCCAGCGAACCCGACCCCCAGGTCGAGCGAGACCCTGACACAGAAGAGATTCACGCAGCGGGTGATACCCTCTCCGAGAGCGGCACCACCCCAATGCAGAGCTATCTCAAGCACCTTTACAGGCTTGAGCTATTAACTCCGGAGGAAGAGCACAGTACCACCTGTCTATTACGCGACCTGGAAGAGAAGCTCATTTCCAACCTTCAGGAAAGCGGCACCGAGTTGGTCCAGCTTCGCAGCGAAGGAGTGGAGCAGCGTGGAAGCACAGGCGCCTACGACCATGGGCTTATAATTGCCCACACTGAAATCCTACTTGCCAGCAAGTTCCTGGATAGGCGCGGCCGCAGCAGGCTAACCGGACTCCTACAGCGCTTTCAACAACAGCGGAAAAAATTGATCCAATGTAATCTGCGCCTAGTTATTGCCATCGCAAAACGCTTTCGCAACCCATCAGTTCCCTTTATCGATTTAATTCAAGAAGGCAATGTTGGATTAATGAAAGCCATTGAGCGATTCAAACCACAAATGGGATACCGCTTTTCCACCTATGCCTACTGGTGGATTCAGCAAGAAATTCAATTAGCTTTAAGGCGCAACGAAGATCTTGTCCGACAACCAGCCAATGTCCAGGATGACTTAAGAGCGATTTACAGAGCCATTGGTGAAGTACGCGCTCAGGGGCAACCTGCATCCGATGACAATCTGGCCCGCCACACAGGACTAGATATTGAGAGAATCCAGAGCTTATTAAAACTCCCAGGACCAACAGGGTCCCTTGATGACCCAGTCGCAGACGACCAGAGCAGTACCCGACTGGACTACGCACCTGCTGATGAACTTTACAATACGGATGAGCTTGTAACCAACCAGGAGCTAGCTCAACGCCTCCGTGAAGCTGTTGCCCGCCTCCCCGCACGACAAAGGACAGTCCTCAACTTGCGGTATGGATTAATTTCTGACAAAGACTGCTCTTTTCGAGTTATTGGCGAGCAATTGGGGCTTAGCCAGGAGCGCGCGCGACAACTTCATTCTGACGCACTTCGACAACTGAAGCGGCAGTGGCGCTAGAAAAGGAGGAAGTCGATGGCAAGCCTCTCCTTAGAGCTTGCCATCGAACCCTTTCCCACTAGTCTTTAAAACAGTTCTATCAGTTAGTACTGCGAAGTTATGCGTAAGTTAGCGGTCTTCAACGAAAAATACTGTGCCTTTAAATGCTGTACCTATTTTTTTGTCGGCGGACTACTTCTAGCCCCACCGACCCAAGCAGAATCCGAGCTCATTGCAAGCGCAGGTAAAGGGTTAGGAAATGAGTTAATGCAGTATCGCTCCATTTCGGCCTCAGAAATGGCTGGATTCAGCTACTCCTATCTACTGTCTTCATTTAGCCTTGGCGACAATTCACTTCAATGGTGGGGTCAAGGCAGCTACTCCCATATGCGAATTGAACACCACAGCGAGAAACAGCAACAAAATATTCTCGAAATTAAACCTATTCTACGCTGGTACCCCCGAGGTGAATTACGGGGCGGCTTTGCTGAAGCAGGCGCAGGAGCATCCTACTTAAGCCAAAAGAACTTCGGTGATATCGGATTGAGCACCAAACTAAATTTTGCCCTGCACTTTGCTTTCGGGTACCGTTTTTCCAGAGGCCACGTCCTTTCTTTAAGATACAGTCATTTTTCAAACGCCAGAACCAATACACCCAATCCCGGTTTTGATTTCGCCTCTTTGAACGGGCACCTTAACTTTTAGAAATTCAACCTTTTAATACTTTCCAGGTTGCTAACGACTAAGATTGCTTTTAATTTAATTAAGCAAGCTCTGAAAAAAGTCTATGGTTTTTCCAGCTGAAACTGCATAGCTAAACTCTTGTGGATTCGGGTTATTTGGCTTGCTCACCAAATTCAAACTCGCTTCCATTAAAGATTTCAGATCACCTTTCTCCACCAGCCCTTCAGGAAAATGTTTCTGCAAAACCTCCCCCGTACAACCTTCGGAATAAGCAATTACCGGGCGCCCCATCGCCAATGCCTCCTTGGAATACTTTGCGTTCCCGTCTTTCTCGCTGGCGAGTTGAAAAACCAGCTGAGAAGTTGCGTACAGTTCACGCATATCACGGCGTTCACCGAGGAATGTAACCTTACTACCGAGATCCAAATCTTGTGCGAGCCCTTCAAGTTTTTTCAGATAACGTAAATTATCTTCAGCCAAAGCTCCTATAATCACTCCGTGAAAATCATCGCTTTGTGCCGCCGCCTGGGCCAACAGGTGTAAAAACTCCTCCTGGCCCCCACTTGCAGAGATCTCTCCCGGCATTAACCACCAGTTTTTCCCTTCCAGCTGGGGATAACTATTTAAAAGCTTCAGTTGCCACTGGCTCGCTACCGGTTTTTCACGATCAAACTCGCGAATATTGATACCGTGATAAATAACCTCTATCGAGTCTTCTGCAATTTTGGGGGAGAACTTCTTCAGGTTCTCTGCAACCCCTCGGGAGCTTGCGATAATTCCATCTCCTGACAGCATACCTTTATTAAAATAACTGTCGGGGAAATCTTGATCCACGAGGGGCACCAGCTTAGGGCGACTTGTAGCTGACTCACTCTTTAAGGCGCGCCAAGCTAGAAAAGCCGTTGAGCGACCATAGGTATGGACAATATCCGGTTGCAACCTTGCGAGAATCTTACGCAGGCGGGATTTGTGCCGCAAAGACCAAATTGACTCACTGATTTTTGGAAAGCTAATAAAGTCACTACCGTGCAAACGAAACCGCGCCTCCAATGGTCCACCAGTAGAAATTACCAGGGATTCGTGGCCTTTTTTGACCAGTTCATTTGCAAACTCAAGCGCAAGAGTTGCTGTGATCCCAGGCTCTAGACTGGGCAAAAACTGTACAACTTTCAATTTGACTTCCGTGAAACAGACCAAAAGGTCTATTTTGACTTCCAATAAGATAATTTCCCAGTAAATCATCACTAATTTACAAGTCAGTGACTTGATGCCTAAAAGCCCCTCTGGTACCTGAAGGTGTTAGTGATAGTATTTGCAAAGGCAAATTACTCAGGGACCCGACAATGCTTCAGCGACAAATAAGTTACTTTCTCGCCTTTACACTGCTTCTACTAACAATAGGAGCTTCAGCCGCTGAGAGCGATAAAGGCATTTTCTGGAAAGCAACTAAAGATGATAAAACCGTTTACTTATTAGGCTCGGTTCACTTGGCAACTGAGGACTTTTACCCTCTTAGACCAAAAATTGAACAGGCCTACTCCAATAGTGATGCCATTGCCGTCGAGGCTGACATTCTCGCTGCAGAAGGCGACAGCCTGTTACAGCAGCGAATCATGATGGAGTCTATCTACCAAGGTGAACGAACTTTAAAAGACGAACTTCCACCCGCGATATACAGCCAACTGAAGTCGTGGATGCACAAGCGTAGTATGCCCGAGGCTATGTTTATCCGGCAGCGTCCCGCCATAGCCATGATCTCTATGAGTATGATTGAGATGCAGGCCCACGGCCTCAACCCAGAACTAGGCATTGATAGGCACTTTTTACAAAAAGCAAAAAAGGATGGGAAATCCGTTCTGGAGCTAGAAGGTGTCTTGCAACAATTCAAGATGTTAAATGACCTGGACAACCCTGCGCTCCTCTTCCAGCAAACCCTTGAGCAAATTGGGGATATTTCAACCTTTTTACCCAAACTTACCAGTGCATGGAAGCGAGGAGATGAAGAAGCTTTGAATCGCCTTATTATCCTCGACGGCCTAACTGAAAACCCTGAATATAAGCCGCTCTATGACACACTTTTTTTTAATCGCAATGAAAGGATGGCTGAGAAAATTGCCCTTAAGGGGCCAAACTACCAGTCTCTGTTTGTCATTGTCGGCGCTGGCCACTTGGTGGGCGAACGCAGTGTTATCGAGTTTCTAGGCGACACTGGTTACAAATTAGAACGCCTTTAATCAACTGTCCAGTAACCCCCGGCGCAGATTTTCTGCGCCGTCCCATCCCCCCTCCCCGTCCAAAGTCTTTTCTATTGCTAAACTCGAATAGCACTTTTCCCGTGACCAATGACAACTCTCAACTAGAGGCGTCCGATGAAATGCTGGGGAGCATACTGTGCCATATCAATTCTTTTATTTAGCTTCCCGGCTATTGCTGATGAAGCCGAGACAAAAGGCGGACTGAAAATTGTCTCTGACGATGGGGATTTCTCCGCACAACTCGGCGGAAGGATTCACTTCGATACATACATTTTTGACAAAGACCTAGAAGATCCGGTCAATACAACCGACTTCCGTCGGGTTAGATTGACAATGAGGGGCAAAATCTGGGAGTGGGAATACAAACTTCAGAGAGACTTTGCCACCAGTGGAACCGCAGGGTTGCGTGACGTTTATTTAAGTACAAAGTTCTATACAGGAAAGTTGACTATTGGCAATTTCAAACCCAGTCGATCAATGAGTCAACTAACCAGCTCAAACGACCTCGTACTTATGGAGCGAGCATTTACCAGCTCTGCAGGTATTTACGACGGACGAGGCTACTTACAGGGGATCAAATGGGATAAACAATGGTGCTGCCATACCTTCGGTTTTACCCTGTTCAACTTGCGAAACCCCGGTGACCCACGCAATTCGGGGTTTGGCGCCGCAACTCGATTAACCTGGGCTCCAATCAGCGACTCCATATCAACCGTTCACCTGGGCGTATCCCGTAGTTACGAAAAAGCTAACCAAGATACACCTGATATTATTGCTGAGGTCGCCTATGCGGGCCGGCGAGGGCCAGAGCAACTTATAGCCATCTCACCTGGTGGATCAATTAATTTTTTTGGCGATTTTGGTGACGATGAATTTTTTCTCGGCGACGGTGGGGGGCGGGTCAATATTACCGGTTTCGAGCTGGCTGCAACCTACGGTCCCTTATTTGGTCAGGCGGAATACGCCTACGGGCACTTTTCAGGAAAAATATATCTCTCAGAATTGGTCTATGAAGAGTTTTTCGGTTTGCCTCCGAATTTTTTCTGTGATCCTATCACCGGGTGCTTTATTGGCGGACAGGATGTCCACTCCTGGTACATTTTGGGAAGCTGGGCAATTACCGGGCAGCACAAGCCATATGACGACAAGAAAGGGGTTTTTAAGTCAATTAAACCATCCCCCCCAGAAGGCGCATGGGAAGTTGCCGCAAGATACCAAACCATCGAAAATCGCGATTTCCACCAGCTTCGAGCAAGTAACCTTACGTTAGGGGTAAACTATTACTTCAACCCCAAAGTTCGGGTGATGATGAACATCACCCTAGGCGACAACGATTTTACTGGAGACAAAACCAACCAATTCGCCATACGACTACAAGGGGTTTGGTAGGGGATTATAAAGTGGCTCAAGACAGTCCTTGAGCCACTTTACCAAACGGGCAATTAACCTACTTGCTGTGCCTTAGCTGGGTCAAAAACCTCAACCTCCGCTGATAGTTTTATATCCCGAACCGGGTTTTCAAATCGATTTAATGCGATATTTCGCTGTTCTTTCGCTTTCTCAATATTGGCCTCCTTCACCGGGCCGTAGCCCCGGATGATATCCGGGTATTGAAGTAGCTCAACAGCAGCAGCGTGATTCTGCGAATTTAATTGGCCCAGAACTTTCTTAACCAATTCTTCATATTCGCTAATCAGTGCCCTCTCCATTTTTCGCTCAGCTGTATAGCCAAAAATATCAAGCGCCGATCCGCGCAAGAACTTCAGCTTCGCCAAAACACCAAATGCCTTGTACATCCAACCGCCAAATTTCATTTTGCGGGGACGCCCCAAGCCTTTATCGAAGCGCGCCAATAACGGGGGAGCCAAATTGAACTCCAGGGTAAAGTCACCACTGAAGTTCTCTTTTAGCGATTCGATAAAGCGGCTATCGGTGTATAAGCGGGCCACCTCGTACTCATCCTTATAGGCAAGCAACTTTGCATAATTGCGCGCAACCACCTCAGCCAACTGCACGTTCCCGGGCACTTTTAAGATCTCAGCAGATTTCACCGTATCGACCAAACTGCGGTAACGCTCGGCGAGGTCCGCATTTTGATAACCGGTGAGGTGCCCCACCCGGTGAGCCACGATCGCTTCAAGAGTTTGTGGTACTTCTACTGCAACTTTTTCGTGGGTTAACAGTTTGTCCAGAGCGTTGCGATTTTCTGCCGCCAACCGCCCTGCAGCAAATCCCTGCAGATTACCTTCCACAGCGACACCGTTTAAGCGGATCGCTTCCAGTAGGGAGGCTTCAGTTAGCGGAATCAACCCTTTCTGCCAGGCGTAGCCGAGCATAAAAATGTTGGCGGCGAGCGTATCACCCAGAGCTGCTTTGGTCAGGCGATGCGCTTCTACAGAGCTGAGCTCATTAACCGCGCCACTCACCGTATCCAATACCGCTTGCGGTGAATGGACATCCTCACGCCCGAGAACCGTTGCCGCCGTTGGGCTCAAGTGGGTATTCACTACCGCGCGACTGTGCGATTTATCCAGTTTAACCAAACAAGCTGCTACATTGCCGGCTGCAATCAGATCGCAGGCCATTAGGGCATCGGCACGACCGTCGGAAATACGTACCGCCTGCAAAGCCTCGGGCGCAGCCGCAAAGCGAATATGGGAGTAAACCGCACCGCCCTTCTGAGCCAATCCGGTCTGATCAAGGGTGCTGCACGCTTTGTCCTCGATATGTGCCGCCATCGCTAGCAAGGCGCCAATGGTCACTACACCCGTACCGCCAACGCCGGTAACCAGGAAGTTATACGGCTGCTGTAAGCCCGGAAGCTGTGGCGAGGGCAGCTTGGCCGCTTCAGTTCGCAACACGTCACCTACCCCGGCGCCCTTGGCAATATTGCCACCCTTCACAGTGACAAATGAGGGGCAGAAGCCGTTAACGCAGGACATATCCTGGTTGCAGCCGGTTTGGTTCACCCTGCGTTTATCTCCCAGCGCCGTTTCCACTTTCTCAACAGCGATACAGCTCGACTGCTGGACGCAGTCCCCACAGCCTTCACACACCAGCTCGTTGATAAAGGGGCGCCCCTCGGCTTTAGGCAGTAGCCCGCGCTTGCGCTTGCGGCGCAGTTCGGTGGCACAGGTCTGGTCGTAAATAATAACGGTACAACCTTCAACCTCACGCAGCTCATCCATTACAACGGGCAAGTAATCCCGGTGATGAATTTCAACTTCACTAGGGAAGGACAGTGCACCCTTGTATTTATCCGGGTTATCCATCACCAGGACAACTTTCTGCACCCCTTCCGCCAAAACTTGGCGACAGATCATATCCGGAGCCAACTCACCATCGTGGGGCTGGCCGCCGGTCATGGCGACTGCATCGTTAAACAGGATCTTGTAAGTGATATTGACCTTGGCAGCCACGGAAGCGCGAATCGCCAAAATACCGGAGTGGAAATAGGTACCATCACCCAGGTTTACAAAGACATGCTTTTCACTGGTAAACGGCGCCTGCCCTACCCAGTTGACCCCTTCGGCACCCATTTGGGTGAAGGTATAAGTCTCCCTATCCAACCACTGAGCCATATAGTGACAACCAATACCTGCTAAGGCTCTGCTTCCTTCTGGCACCTTGGTGGAACGGTTGTGGGGGCAGCCGGCACAGAACATGGGCAAGCGAGACACACTTGAGCCCGTCTGCTGGGAAATACGTTCAGCCAGGGCATTGAGGCGCATCAAGCGGTGCTTGCCGCCTTCATCCAACTTGTCCTCACCCAAAACAAAACCCAATACCTGGGCAATAATCGCTGGCGACAGCTCGCCATAAGCGGGCATCAGCGGCTGATCACTATCGTCCACTTTACCGAGAATACGCGGGAAATTTGGGTCCTTCACGTGGACGTTGTACAGCTCTTCTTTCAGCTGTACTTCCATCAAACTGCGTTTTTCCTCAAGCACCAGCAACGTGTCCAAGCCACGAGCAAACTCCTGGATACCCGGTACATCCAACGGGTAAGTCATACCCACTTTAAGAATTCGGATACCGAGCTGCTTGGCCTTCTGCTCATCGATACCCATGTCTTCGAAGGCCTGCATCAAGTCCAGATGGGCCTTACCGGTGGTGACGATGCCGAGGCTCGCCTCAGGATTTTCCAGTACAACCTTGTTGAGCTTATTGGCGCGGGCAAAAGCCAGCGCAGCAGGGCGCTTGTAGCGCCACAGGCGCTCTTCCTGCTCGAGAGGGTTATCCTGCTTGCGAATATTCAGGCCGCCCTCGGGACGTTCAATATCCGGGTAGTGGAATTTGACCCGCTCAGGTTCCACTTCCACGGTCGCAGAGCTATCCATATTTTCCGCCAGGGTGATCATTGCCACCCAGCAGCCGCTAAAGCGAGACAGCTCCAGCCCGTAGTGACCATAATCCAACACTTCCTGCACGGTGGCGGGGTTAAGTACTGGAATATGCATATCCACAAAGGCAAATTCAGACTGCCCTGGATAGGAGGATGACTTACAACCGTGGTCATCGCCAGCAACGATCAGTGCGCCACCTTTGGGAGAGGAGCCAGCGGCGTTGGCATGGCGAAATGCATCGCAGGAGCGATCGACACCCGGTGTCTTGCCGTACCAAATCCCGCAGACGCCATCCACTTCTGCGCCCTGGAACAAGCCCACCTGCTGGGACCCCCAAACTGCCGTAGCCGCCAACTCTTCATTGACGCCAGGCTGGAAACGGATGTTGTACTCTCCCAGCAGTTTTTTCGCCCTGGATAACTGCAGGTCGTAGCCACCCAAGGGCGACCCACGATAACCGGAGATAAACGTCGCGGTATTGAGGCCGCGATCCCGGTCCATTCGCATCTGGTCTATGGGTAAGCGCACAAGGGCCTGGATACCTGAAAGGAGCACACGGCCCTTGAGCATGGTGTAGCGGTCGTCCAATGAAACCTGTTTTTTTACTTGGGAATCCGCCGTACTTTGAGGACTGGTTACTTTTTCAGTCATACACCTACTTCCGGTTAATTATTCTTCTCGAAACCCGGTTCGAGTTATTAGTCATTATTCTTCCGAATAGTCCGTTTTCTGTGGTCAGATGCGCCTGTTTTTATATTTGCCGCAAAGTCCCAGAGCGGCTGAGGGCACACTGCACCTATCCCGAAACGGTTTAGTCAGGTCATACTAGTTCGTTAAGCGCAATAGAGCATTGCTTTATTCACGCAAATATGCGTAAATTTGTGATGGAAGTTTCGATTTAGATAATTTTTATAGGATAGGAGTCTTTATGAAGCGTTCGACAGACCTGGATGATTTTGACCGTAAGATTCTGCGAGCGCTGCAGGAGAACGCAGATTACTCCATGGCAGAGCTGGGCGACAAAGTCGGTCTTTCGCACACTCCCTGCTGGCGTAGAATCAAGCGGTTGGAAGCCGAAGGTATTATCCGTGGCCGTGTTACCTTGCTGGACCCACGCAAATTGGATCTGGGTGTCACGGTATACTGCTACGTTACCATCCACAATCACGATGAGGAATCCCTGAACAACTTTGAATCAGCAGTTCAGGATGTCCAGGAGGTGGTAGAGTGCTATTCCACCAGCGGAGACAAAGACTATGTCCTGCGCGTTGTAGTGGATAGCGTGGAGCACTATGAGCAATTACTGAAACGCTCCCTGGTACACCTGCCAAACGTGGCCTCAGTCAACTCCACTTTTGCCCTCAAGCAGGTGAAGTACACCACCCAGCTGCCACTTTAAGCCAAAAGTGTGAAAAGTAAAGCCCCTTGCTTTAACGCATGGGGCTTACTGAGAAAATTTCGGTTACTCTGCAAGCTCCCGCAGCGCATTAAGTAAATGATCAAGCGTTTCCTGCAGTGATTTACTGTCACAATCCACCGTTATTTCTGCATATTGCCGGTAAAGGGCCTGTCGCTCTTCAAATAAGTCCGCAAAAGACTGCCCGGGCGCCTTCGCTATGCCACGGCTTTCATAATTGTGGATACGCCGGCGCAGTTCCTCCGCTGAACACTGAAGAAAAACTACCACACCCTGACTGCGTAGATTCGCCATACCCTCATCGCTATAGACTGCGCTTCCGCCAGTGGCAATAACATCACTGGGGAGGGTGGCCTCAGCTAATACCTCCCCTTCAATGGCGCGGAGATTAAGATAGTCACTTTCAGCCATAATTTGCTGCAAAGTCTTGCCCTCTCTGGACTGGATCAGAACATCGGTATCTGTAAACCCCAGTGCCAGCTCCTTTGCCAACAACACCCCCAGCGTACTTTTACCGGCGCCGGGCATTCCAATCAGGACAATACTTTTTCTTTTTTTCATTTTATTAATACTTGCACATTCAATCGCTACGGCGGGGAAAGAATACCGAGCGCAACCAGCCCAATAAGGTGTTCCCACCCAACATCATCTTATCCAATTCATCCAGATTATGCGCTTGGCGAAAGGCATCGGCAAATAATGCCTCGCGGGTAATCATTCGCCGCTTGGGATTAATTGATTTAATGGGTTTTGCCGGATTGCCTGCAACAACCGTATTTGCGGGGACATCCTTGGTGACGATACTGCCGGCTCCCACTACAGAATTATCACCGATAGTGACACCTTTGCAGATGGTTGCACTATCTCCAATCCAAACATTGTTACCCAGGCGCACCGGGGAGGTACAACGGAAGGGCCGCGTGCGATTGTAGAGCCCATGCCAATCAGAATCGGAAATATACACATTGGCTGCGACCATACAGGCATCGCCAATTTCAATAGATTGAGCCGCAGAAATACGTACCCCTGGAGAGATCAATACGAAATCCCCAATAGTAATAAATGCCTCTCCCCCCTTGTGTCCAAAAGTGGTAAAGCGAATACATTTCTCGTTATTGGAGATTAAGTGAGGGTAATTTCCGAGCCGAACATTTCCGCCAAAAACATGGACAGAACCCGGGTCCATAACTTCCGGCTCAACCCCAACCGCATCGAATTGCGGCAGAAGGAAATACTCTGTTCGCCATTTGCGCCAACGCAGCTGCAGTCGCTTGAGCCAATAGGGCCTGTGATCCTTACGCATATTTTAATTTCTACTTATATTCTCTGGGACTTTCGGAGCCTTGAGTAAAAACCCAATTGCTTTTGTATTAGCGGCAGTTTAGTGTTTCGGCCACGAAAAATAGCAAGCGTTTACCCATGTCCCTAAATCTACCTATTGATATTCGAGCAATTAAAGGTTTCCTCGCTGCCCATGAAGGGGAAGCTCTCTACCACCTGGCAGCTGAAGCCAGCTCACTGGGTCCCTGTCTTGAAGTGGGCAGCTACTGCGGCAAATCATCAATTTACCTGGCCAGTGCCTGTAAGCTGACCGATAACGTCCTGTTCGCCGTAGACCACCATCGTGGATCTGAAGAGCACCAGCCAGGAGAGGAGTATCACGATCCCGAACTGTTTGATGGCCAAGCCAATTTAATGGACAGTTTTCGCACTTTCCGCGCGAATATTCGCGCGGCTGAATTGGATGACTGGGTTGTTCCCGTCGTCGCCCCCTCCGCAACAGCTGCACGCTGCTGGAATACCCCTTTGGGTCTCGTATTTATTGACGGCGGCCACTCCCTGGAAGCGGCCATGACCGACTATCGCAGCTGGTCCCGCCATATCGTGCCCGGCGGCTACCTGGCTATCCACGACATTTTCCCGGACCCCGCCGATGGCGGCCAGGCGCCCTACGATATTTATAAGCTAGCCCTGGCTTCCGCTCAATTCGAGCTCGTCGAAACTGTCGACACCCTGGGAATCCTGCGCCGTATTTGAGGGCAGGCACACCGATGTAAACAGCTCGCTCGCTGGCGTTAATCCGGCGAGTGCATCGGCAGCCAGAAGCATGGCTCCTACAGTCCAGGTGGTTTTTTCCTCCGGCCAGATGGCCTCATCCCGGTAGACATAACCGGTCCAGTAGCCCCCATCTTTATCCTGCCAGCGGTGCAAGCCGCGATACAAAATTTCCGCCCGCGAACGCTGGCCAGCAGCGATTAGGGACATGGTGAGTTCGCAGGATTCAGCCACCGTCACCCAGGGCTCATCACTAACGCAACGACAACCCAAACCGGCCACGACAAACTCATCCCAGCGCTGCTGAAGACGCAACTGCGCTGCCTCACCAGAAAAGGCACCGGTTAATACGGGATAAAACCAGTCCATTGAAAAGCGCGCCTTGCTTTCCCAGGTGCGATCAAAGCGCTCCGGTTTATTGCGCAGCGCATCGCCCAGAGCTTCCCGGGCAAGTATCCATTGAGGGCGAGCAACCCCTAGCTGGTGGGCAATATTAATTGCGCATTCCAGACTTTTATAGATGGAAGAGCAACCGGTGATCAGGGCATCTTTCATAGGGGCGTCCTCTGAATCTACCGCCCAATGAATTTCGCCAAATTCCGTTTGCAAGCGCAATACAAACTCGATTGCACGCTCCACCATCGGCCAATAGCGCTGTAAAAACAGCGTGTCTCTACTAACCAGAAAGTATTGCCAAATTCCTGTTGCCACATAGGCAACAAAATTGGTTTCACGGCGCTCCCGGTTGTCAATATCGCCATCTTTATAAGCGGCCCACCAGCTGCCGTCTTCCAGCTGAATCTCAGCCAACCAGCAATAAGCATTTTCAGCAGCACTGAACTCTCCGGCAATGGCGAGTCCCATAGCAGCTTCAACATGATCCCAGGGGTCGGCATAGCCCCCTTTAAACCAGGGAATTGAACCATCGGGGAGCTGTTGGGAGAGAATATAGGCGGCGCTATCATGGATAAATCCTTCAGGGAAAAAACCAGAAGCTTTTGCCGGCACAGAAACTTTACTCATGCTTCAGCTCCCTCAGGCAGGGAGAGAGGCGTATCTACTCGTTGTGTCGAACCAGCAGGTTTCACAAAATAGAGAGCGATACTTTTTCCCAACAGCGGGTTCAATAGTTTTTCGAGAATCCGGGTAAAGGCTGGTTTCTTCATCAGATCCCACACCAACAGGCGATGATAGGCAGAGACCAAACGGGAATCGGGCTTGTCCCAAAACAAACACTTTAACCACCAGTAAGGTGCATGTAACGCATGGGCCTTATGCCGGGCAAAATAATGGTGTCCCAGTTTTTCAATATCCTCTCGCAGCTCGCGCTCGCGGAATATTCGGATATGCCCACCCTCAACCTGGTGGTATTCATCGCTGAGTTTCCAGCACACCCACTCGGGAAAAAATGACGGTACTGTCGCGGCAAAAATACCAGAGGGCTTTAATACCCGGTTAATCTCAGCCAGGACAGACTTGTAATCGGGGATATGCTCAAGTACCTCTGAGCAGATAACCACATCAAAACTCCCATCGGCAAATGGTAGTTGCAGGCCATTGGCAACTCCGAACTGCAAGCGACCCTTTGAATGCTCGGGAGAGCGGAAAGGTTCCGCTCGCTCACTGGCAGTGCGCACATCATCAAAACACAGGTCAATGCCGTAAACATCAACCTCATCGGTGATCATCAAGTGGATGGAATGGCGCCCTTCACCGCACCCCAAGTCGAGGACTTTTTGGCCAGGGCGAAGATTTAAATGCTGCGGATCTACAGTAATCATCAAGCCGCCTCCGCACTGCGCATATTCGGAGTTTCTATTTCATGACTACTGGGCTGTTCCGCCAATGTATGTCCGAGAATTTCCCGGTAATATTTCACCAAACTCTCTGCAGCGATTTTCCAGGAAAATTTATTTTCAATGCGCTGGCGACCTTTCTCACTGAGTTCTATTCGCAGCGCTTCGCTGGATAAAACCTGGCGCAGGGCATTGGCCAAAGCTTCGTGATTTCCTGCAGGGACCACGATTCCTGCATCCCCAACCACCTCAGGCAAAGCACCCCCGTCACTGGATACTACCGGAGCACCACATGCCATTGCCTCTCCGGCAGGTAAACCAAATCCTTCGTAGAGCGATGGGCAAACTACCGCTGTAGTCTTGCGGTAATTATCGACCAGTTCTTCGTTAGAAATACCGGAGACAAACTGAACCCTATCCTGAAGATCCAGATCGTGAAGCAAGCGTTCCGTGGCGCCACCTTCGCGTAATTTGCCAACCACCAACAACTCTATGTTTTCATATTCCTGGCGCAATTCCGCCAACGCCTGTAATAAAAAGCGCAGACCTTTGAGGGGCTGGTCTGCCGATGCGGTGGTCATAATTCGCAGAGGCAAGCGCTTATTTTCTGCCCCTGGATTGAATAATTCGGTATCAATACCGTTGTAAATCAGGTGAATCTGCTCGGGAGCTACGCCAAACTGCTCGATAATATCCCGCTCAGATTGCTTGGAAACTGTCACGATATGGCGAAGCTTCCGCGATACTTTAATCTGCATATTCAAAAAATTATGCCAGCGACGTACCAGCAAACGAAAACGCCAATCGGGGGCGGCATCTAATGCCAGTTGGCGATCCCGGGTAATGGGGTGATGAATTGTCGCGACAACAGGCAATCCATTTTTCTCGATATCCAGCAAGCCGTAGCACAGTGATTGGTTATCGTGAACAATGTCGTATTGTTTGCCGTGCTTGCGCAGGTATTTATTTACCCGACGGCCAAAGGTATAAGGCTCGGCAAAACCGCCGGTAAGCTTACTCCACCATTCAAAAAAATCCGCCCACGACAGCAGGTGGCGAGGTTTCAAGGCCCGCGCCGGACGCTCAACTTCATAGAGATTCAACCCTGGCATTTTGATGAGTTTTACGCGCTCATCGAGTTCTGGGTAGGGCTGACCAGAAATAACATCCACGGAGTGACCAGCATCAACCAGTGCTTTACTCAGGTAGCGCAGGTAGATGCCCTGACCACCACTGTGTGGATTGCTGCGATACCCCAAAAGGCATATTTTTAGTGGCTGCGTCTCGCCAGCCGTTGGACCGTCTGCACAATTTCCCAAGGCGGTCATAGTTTCCCCATCTGCAATATTCTTATACCCCATAACATTATCCGCTCTCGCACAGACATTCTGCGAATGCCAACGTCTAAGAGCCGACCGTCTGGGGTGTCTCGCTGGTAAAGCGGAAGAATACACTGGCGGAGAAATGACTGCTAGGCGGAAGCGGTCCACACTCTTGGTATCCTGGCCCAAGGATGTGTGCTCGCAAGCCAAAATAGCAACAAAAGCCCAGCAACCGCACACCGTGTCATTCGATACACTCAAGCCATGGCGACTTTAAAAGAAGGGATTAATACGAACAGGAAGTGGAAATAAGTCAATCGAGAATAAAAAAATGCCCGCCAAAAGACGGGCCAGATTTCTCGAACACACTTTCAGGAGGAGAGTTTCAAGCACATTACGCACTTAAATTTAGGTATAGCAGAGGAAATACCCCCACTAACTCTCCTGTCGTGAAAGCCGTTCACTAAAACGGCAATCGGCGCTAAAGCACACCGCCAATCTTTATACCCGATGCAGATAACTCTGGTATTCAACATCGGTAACGCGAGCAGCTATCTCTGCTTGCTCCTGTCTTTTCAACAGAGAGAACAATTCCACAAAGCGCGGATCAAGATACTCGCGCCACAAAGGGCTCTGCTCAAAGCGCTCCAGTGCACCACTCCAGGTATTGATCAACTTCTCACTCTCCACCTGATAGGCATCGCCTTCCACGGGTGCAGGCGCTTCCATCTGATTCTCAATGCCATGACACACACCAGTGAGAATCGCAGCTAACACCAGATAGGGGTTTACATCCGCCCCGGCAATACGGTGCTCGATACGCCGCGCCACAGGATCACTGGCGGGCACTCGCAAAGTTGTAGTGCGATTATCGTAGCCCCAGCAGAGATTCAGCGGTGCGTGAGAACTCTCCTGGAAGCGGCGATAGGAGTTGCTGTGAGGTGCGAAAAACGCCATCGCATCGTTGGCAGTCGCCAACATTCCTGCTGCGGCATAACGCAGTAAATCGGAGCCAGTGTCAGAACCGTCATCAAAAACGTTCTTCCCATTGGCGTCGATCAAACTCATATGCACGTGCATTCCGTTACCCGCCTGATCCCCGAAAGGCTTGGCCATGGTACTCACGCGGAAGCCGTGACTGCGCGCCACCCCTTTTAACAAGCGCTTAAACAGTAATGTTTGGTCGGCCACTTTAACGGGATCGGCACTGTGCAACAGGTTGATTTCAAACTGTCCCGGCGCACACTCCGACAATACTGAATCTGCGGGAATACCCTGTGCCTCGCAGGCAGCTCGCACATCGGCAAAGAAGTGTCGCTGTGCATTGAGCTCGGACAGATCGTAAACGTCGGTGGAAGGCACCAGCTCGGCGTCGTTATCACTAACCGGGCGCGGACGCGCCAGATGATCCACCTCATCGCGGAGCAGATAGAATTCCAGCTCGGTCGCACACACGGCCGTATAACCCAGTTTGCCGAGACGCTCTACCACACGTTGCAACTGGCTGCGGGGATCGGCATAGAGAGAGGAGCCATCTGCCTCATGCAACTGCATATGCAGCTGGGCGGTGGACTCGCGATGCCAGGGCGCCAGGCTAATAGGCGAAACCGGCAGACAAACGCCATCGCTGTCTCCACTGGCAAATACCAGCGGACTGTCTTCGATATCCCGCCCCCAGATGTCGAGACAGACCGCGCTACGCGGCATTTGCAGACTGCCCTTGAGCAATTTCTCCGCAGCTTCTGCCGGCAACCACTTCCCTCGCGGCACGCCATTGATATCGAACATAAAGCCTTCGATCCACTTTAGGTCCGAGTGCTCTGCCAGGAATTTTTGCGACTGCTCCAGCAGATCGGGCTGGGCAGTGAATTCTTTTTCTTGAGACATAAGGTGCCTGGGGTGATCCAATCTAAACGCAGAGACGGCCCGGCATCCCTTTTCCATTCAAATCATGAAAAACGGGGTATCAGACCGCCTCTGCAACAGAGTATCTTGCCGCTATGTTACGCCAGTGCTTTAGCAGTGTCGTCCAGGGCGCGGTGCGCTTTTTCTACTAGCTCATCGACCTGTTCAGTGGACATAATCAGCGGTGGTGCGATAACCATGGCATCGCCAACGGCGCGCATCACTAAACCGTGCTTGATACTCAGGTCACGACATACCGCACCAGCGGTGCAGTCATCATCAAAACGAGCGCGGCTAGCCTTATCTTTTACCAGCTCCAAGGCACCGACCATACCCAAACTGCGGGTTTCGCCAACGATCGGATGCTCCGCCAGTTCAGCCCAGCGCTTGGACAGGTAGGGGCCGGTTACATCGCGGACATTCTCGATAATCTTCTCGTTGCGCAGAATATTGATAGTTGCCAGACCTGCCATACAGGCAGCCGGATGCGCGGAGTAGGTGTAACCGTGGGTAAACTCGCCACCTTTGGTTTTGATCACCTCAGCGACACGATCACTCACCATGGTACCGCCCAGGGGGAAGTAACCGTTGGTTACTGCTTTGGCGAAAGTCATCAGGTCGGGCTTCATGCCGTAATAGTCGGCACCGAACCACTCACCGGTACGACCGAAACCAAAAATCACTTCATCCATCACCAGCAGAATGTCGTACTGGTCCAGCACCTTCTTGACTTCCGGCCAGTAGGTTTCCGGCGGGATAATTACGCCACCAGCCCCCTGGATTGGCTCAGCGATAAACGCCGCAACATTATCCGGGCCCAGCTCCTGAATTTTCTCATCCAGGCTGCGAGCCGCTTGGATACCAAACTCCTCCGGAGACATATCGCCGCCCTCACCAAACCAGTAGGGCTGCTGTACGTACTCAATGTAGTCGAGCGGCTGGAATTGCTTGTGCATACCGCTCATACCACCCAGGCTGGCACCGGCAATGGTAGAGCCGTGATAGCCATTCTTACGGGAAATAACGATGCGCTTCTCCGGCTTTTCCTGGATATCCCAGAAACGGCGGATGAGGCGCAGGTTAGTATCATTTGCCTCGGAACCGGAACCCGTGAAGAACACATTGTTCATATGCGCCGGGGTCACTTCAGCCAGGGCGTCGGCCAGTTCAATCGAGGGCACCGTAGTGCACTGGAAGAAGCTGTTATAGAAAGGCAGGGTATTCAGCTGCTCGTAGATCGCATTGCTGATTTCTTTGCGGCTGTAGCCGAGGTTGCAACACCAGAGGCCTGACATACCATCAAGCATTTTGTTGCCATCAATATCGGTGATGTAAGCGCCCTCGGCGCTGGTAATCACACGGGTCCCCTGCTGGCCCAAGTCATGGAAGTCAGTAAATGGGTGTAGCAGGTGCTCACGGTCGTGTTGCTGCAGCTCAGTCTTGTTCATATTTCTCTCCTGGCTTTCACAGGCCTTGCTCAGCGCCCACCAATCGGGCTCAAAAGGCCAAATCGTTACCACTAATTTGTGATCACATTCTAGTGGGGCCATCGACAGAAGCGCAAGGTCTATCTGCCCTTACCGAAAACATAAGGTCGAATTGCGCCAGTGCGAGGAGAAAAAGTGGAAACTAAATGGTCAACTGGGGGGGAGGAGCCGCTACAGCAGCTCCTCTGCAGAGATAGAGCCGAGCCCCTCTTCAATATCCTGCTGAATGGCTTTGCGCACCTTCAACTCATCTTTACTGGCAATGGCTTCAAGCAGATCCTGATGCCGATCCGGCAACTCCTGCACGCCAAAGCGCTGGAAAACCAGATGCTGGAGTGGAGCAGTCTGTAGCCACAGGCTCTCGATCAGGGACAGGATGATATGGGGCTGCCCCAGGCGATAAAGGGTAAAGTGAAATTCCAGGTTGGTGGTTACATAGCGCTCGATGTCTTTCTGGGAGAGAGCTTCAGTTACACGCTCATCCAACTCCCGAAGTTGCGCTAATTCAACATCCCCCACCAATGGCAGTGCCTGTTCAGCGGCCTGACACTCCAGGGCCACGCGAGCGGCACAAATCTCTGCCAGTTTTTCCGGGGTCATTGTCGGCACCCTGACCCGGCGGGTATCTGACAGCTCAAGGGCCCGCTCCGAGGTCAGGCGACGCAACGCTTCGCGAACCGGCATTGGACTGCAATTAAGCTCCGAGGCCAGGCCCCGAATAGTAATCGCCCTACCCGGCAAAAACTTTCCCCGCAGAATGGCATCCCGCACCTGAAAATAAACCCTCTCCTGAGTTGTGCGGTACTCTTCCTGGGGACTGTTAAATTCCTGCACCATACCTATGCTGCCCTGACCTGCTCCAACATATGAGGGACATCCTCCGCACCCACCTCAATTAGATGTTCAGTTGCCCGGCCACTTTGCCAAATTTCATAAAAATCATCTGCCACCCGGCGACTGAGATCAACCACCCGCCCCCAGTACTTCAAACGGTCTTCACGGTCGAGCTTGTAGAAATCATTGCGGTCTGGAATTTTGCCATAGGGCAAGGAGGCAACGAATTTGGGCGAAGGAGCCACAACCAGAGTGGATTGCATGGCATCTCCGCGAACCCGTCGCCAGGAGAGCCCTTTATCAAACCAGCCGGGCACCATATAGTGGAAAAAGTGCGGGTAGAGCACTAGGCCCTGGGGGTGGCGGAAGCGCAGATCAAAGTGGTAATCGGTGATACCGCCATCGCGATAATTACCCTGTGGAGCTCCCTCCGGTGTCTGCACCCCTGTCATAACCAAAGGGATACAGCCACTGGCCAGTACAGCAGCACAGGTATTCTGCTCGGTCAGCGGAATATTTTCGGTGCTCAGGTTCTGGAAGTGAATGCCTGCCGACTCTTGCGAATGAAAAACCACCCGCTCCCAAAAAGCGCTCAGGCTGTTGCGGGATACAGCATTTGCCAGTGCCGAGGCGAGTAATGCCGGCGCCAACAGTGCCTTGTTTTCACTGGCCAGTGGCCCCCTGCCCCTGACCGCCACAAAGTGGCTGTGCCAAATGGGATTTTCCACTACCTCGCGAGCACCTTCAGCACCCAACACTGCCTGTAGCATCTTGCGACCGCCGGCAGTAATCTCCTCAGGGGAAGGTTTGTCTGAATAGGTTTGGTAAATGTAGTGATGCTCTAATCGCTCAAGTGCTGACAGCGGCTCTGCCATTGCGTAACACATGTTGCGAAAACTACCGATAGATGATCCCAAGGTGACAATTGGTTCGCTCCGCCCGTTGAAGAACTCCCCCATCAATACCCGATCCAACTGGCTAATCACCAGCCACTTGGGACCGCCGGAAGCGCCGACCAGCGTCGAAAATTGCCTCTGGGACAATCCCTCTTCACGTATGCGCCGCGCAGCCGTCTCTCCGGCCAGTAGAATACAACTGGTATTTTTCACTCACTTTCTCTTTTTCTTGGCCGTCAGAATTTATCTCAGGTTTCAACTATCCCGGACTACCACTCACCCTGATTTTCCATAGACATCCAGGGCTCCTGTGGTGGGAGAGGCTCTCCACTTTGCAGCAACTCAATGGAAATCCCATCTGGGGAGCGAAGAAATGCCATATGGCCGTCTCTCGGGGGTCTATTGATAACCACTCCCTGATCCATCATGCGTTGGCACACCTCGTAAATATCATTTACCCGATATGCCAGGTGTCCGAAGTTCCGCCCGCCAGTGTAGCTTTCCGGGTCCCAATTGTAAGTGAGTTCCAGTGTCGGGGCCTTATTCTCCCTGGCCGCTTCAAGATCCTCGGGGGCTGCGAGATACACTAGGGTGAAACGCCCTTTATCATAATCATTTCGACTAACGACCTGCAGGCCCAGCTTTTCACAGTAAAACGCCAGAGATTCATCCAGATTGGTTACGCGAACCATGGTATGTAAGTACTTCACCCTCTACTCCTTCTTGTTGCCAAGCTCTACAATCAGCCCATAACAAATAAATCGGCTTTTTAAAGCTAAACGCATATGTATAAAAAATTCTATCGCGAGTTCCTTCAGGCGCCCAGTGGCAGTCCCTCTTCCATGCTGCACATGGCTTGCCACTCCCACCACTACTGGCCCGATGTTACCCTTGATGCAGTACAGCAGTACTGGCGCGATTCAGCACTTCTGGCCGATGAAAAATGGGGGCCAATTTTTGAGGAGAAGATACCCTCATGGCAAGCGGCGATCGCAAAATCCCTCAACCTACCCAGGGCAGACTTGATCGCTATAGCCCCAAATACCCATGAACTAGTGTATCGGCTACTGAGTTCATTCGATCCCAGTAAACCATTGCGCATTCTCACTACAGACGGAGAGTTCTACAGTTTTACTCGCCAATTACAACGTCTGGAAGAGCTTCCTCAAGTAGAGGTAACGAGAGTTGCTAAAGAACCCTACGCCACCCTGGCAGAGAGATTTGAGACCGAGCTACATAAAAATGAATACCATCTGGCCTATGCCAGCCTGGTATTTTTTGACTCCGGTGTGGTATTTCCTCGGCTGCTGGAGGTTGCGGCACAGAAACCGCATGACACACAATTCGTTATCGACGGATATCACGGTTTTTTTGCTCGCCCAATCGATCTTTCAACCGTTGCAGACAAGGTTTTTTTTACAGCAGGATCATACAAGTACCTAGGCGCCGGCGAAGGCCTGTGCTTTATGACAATTCCTGCGAACTGTACACTGCGCCCTGTAAATACCGGCTGGTTCGCAGAAATGGCTGAGCTGGAGAATCGCTCGGGAGAAGTCGGATATAGCGACAATTGGCTGCGCTTTGCCGGGGCGACCATGGACTATTCAACACTCTACAAAGCCCTGGCTATTTTCGATTTATTCCATCGCGAAGGCATTACCATCGAGAAAATACACAGCTATGTTCTCAATGCGCAAACCCGATTCCTGAATAGCATGGATAACTCAGACCATTCCATCTTGAATCGCAACAACTTGATTTGTCATGATCTGGAAGAAGGTCACGGCCACTTTTTCACATTTAACTGCTCACAACCAGAAATCTCACAGAGGGTTCAGGAAGAACTCAAGGCTCGAGCAGTTCTGTGTGATCGCCGACAACAGTTTCTCAGGCTGGGATTCGCCATCTATCACGATAAGGATGAAACTTACCAGCAGGTTTTTAACTCTTAAAGCTTCAGGGCTAAGAGGACAGAGTGATTTTTACCACCGCCGCTAGAGCATATTTAACACCTAAAAGGCACACCGGCTCAGCTGCGGTTCAGAATTCAATCTATAAAATAATGGCGCCATTTTCGTCGCAACAATCAGCACTCAATGGATAAGGAAGCGTTATGAAAGCAGTAAAAATTTCAGTAATTTCCCTTCTCGCCCTGCTCGCCACCGCCTGTGGTAACGAGCGGGCTCCAGAAGACCGGGGGACCATGGTATCCATCGCTGCACGGGGGGAGGCAAGCCAGGTTCCTGATATCGCAAAAATTTCTGTCGGAGTGGTAACCGAGTCAGAGGACAGCAAACAGGCAATGCGCGATAACGCCAATCAGATGGAGTCTTTAATGGCCGCCATCAAAAAATCGGGTATCAACAAGAAAGATATTCAAACCACAGGCGTTAACCTGTCTCCGCGCTACCAGTACCAGCAAAACAAAAAACCCCGAATCACTGGTTACACCGCGCGAAATACCGTCAGCGTGAAGGTTCGCAAATTGGATGAACTCGGCAAGGTCTTGGACAATCTTACTGCCGCTGGCGCCAACCAGATCAACGGTCCGAGCTTCGAAATTGGTGAACCTGCTCCAGTTCAAGCCAAAGCCCGGGAAAAAGCCCTTGAAGACGCCCAGGAACGTGCAGAAATGTACGCCAAAGCGCTGGGTACAAAAGTGCGTCGCATTGTCAGTATTTCAGAAAATGGCAACGGCGGTATGCCACGCCCCATGATGTTCGCTGAAAAGGCCAGGATGGCAGACAGCGCTTCCACCCCTATATCGCCGGGAGAAACCACTCTTACCGTCAATCTGGATCTGGTATATGAACTCGAAGACTAATACGGAGCAATAGCTACTCACATACGAAGGCAGGAAGGATACACGGCGCTTGGGGCCATTCGGAACTTGAATATATTCACAGTGCATTTCGATTCTTCCCTGCTGCCCCGTAATAGCTAATGTCTTGTCAGCAGTGAAACAGCACCAACAGCCTTGCTGTTTCACTGCCGTTCTTCCCTACTGGCTAACCGCTAATATCTTGCTCAAGAAACACATCGTTTGGCAGCTCGCTGGATTCTTTGTAAATAACGCCTTCTTTCATTACAAACAGAACCCGTTGCATTTCCGAAATATCTTCCAAGGGATTTCCAGCCACAGCAATAATATCAGCTATCTTGCCCTCGCTAATGCTACCCAGCTCATCCTGTACTTGCAGTAGTTGGGCCGCGTTCCAAGTCGCTGAACGCAGTGCATCGGCCGGGCTCATTCCACCCTGCACCATCAATAAGAATTCACGGGCATTATCGCCATGACGGGTAACACCGGTATCGGTTCCAAATGCAATTTTTACTCCGCGCTTGTGAGCGCGACTAAAAGTGTCCTGCATTAAAGGCCCCATTGTCGCAGCTTTCGGGCGCACCAGGTCCGGCAGGAAGCCTTCGATCGCCGATTTTTCTGTCACCCACTCGCCAGCCATTAGAGTCGGCACAAACCAGGTGTTGTTACGGCGCATCAGGTCCATCACTTCATTATCCATATAGGTGCCGTGTTCAATGGAGTCCACTCCAGCGCGAATTGCGCGAATCATTCCCTCCTTACCGTGGGCATGTACTGCAACTGTGAAACCATAGTCCTTAGCAGCCTCAACAATTGCCTCCAGCTCATCCTGCATAAATTGAGGGTTCTGGCCGCTCTTTGCCACACTCAAGACCCCACCAGTCGCTGTGATCTTGATCAGATCAGCGCCGTCCTTATAGCGCTGACGAATCGCTTTGCGCGCGCTGATAGGCCCATCAATAACACCATCCACCGGACCAGGGTTCCCCATCAAGTCCTGCCTGAGCCCATTAGTGGGGTCAGCGTGCCCACCGGTAGTTGCGATTGTCTTTGCCGCCGTATAAATACGCGGACCTTCCACCAGGCCTTTGTTGATTGCATTACGTAAACTCACAGTCACATTGTCGTGATCACCAAGATTTCGAATCGTGGTAAATCCAGCCTGCAGAGTGCGATGAGCAGCATCCACGCCGCGCAAGGTAAAATCGGCAGTATTCCAACTGAAAGACTCCATATAAGCACGCGGCCCAAACTCGTAAGTGAGATGGCTGTGCATATCCATCAAACCCGGTAATACCGTATATTCTCTCAAGTCGACCAAGCGCTCTCGATCGCGCTTGGCAAACCCTTTCTGCACGGACTCAACCCGTCCATCGACAATATGAATGGTGCGGTCTTCCAATAATTTTCCATTACTGCTATCAAATAATTTGCCAGCGTAAATTGCGGTGCTCTCCGCCCCAGCCTGTAAACTAAAAAGCCCGGCAAATACCGACAAAGCCACGGCGGCTGCGCGGTTGACAAAGTAGCTTCGGTTGGTCTTTGTTGTCATTGTCGTCCCCAGTAGATCTCTTTTAGATTCTTAACGTCCTTTACCAAGATCGCACAATCTACGCAATTACCCAGGCGAGAGGAAGCCTCTATGAAAATCTATGAGTTCTCAGCAGCACCAAACTGTCGACGTGTTCGCATGTTTATGGCAGAAAAGGGGTTAGATGCAGAATATGTCGGAATAGATATTACAAAAGGGGAAAATCTTAGCTCAGAGTTTCGAAGCAAAGATATCAATAAAAAAGTACCCGTAATGGAGCTGGATGACGGCACTTACATTGCGGAATCAGTGGCCATTCAGCGTTATTTTGAGGAGCTACACCCAGAGCCACCACTCTTCGGCCGCACCCCCAAGGAAAAAGCACTGGTGGAAATGTGGAATCGCCGTGCCGACTTTAACCTTATGTTTCCTGTCGGGATGTGTTTCCAGCACGTTTCCGGTTTCTTTAAGGATCGGATGAATGTTTACCCCGAATTTGGTGAGGATTCAGGCAAACGAGCCCTGAAGTTTATGGATACCCTCGACAATCACTTTTCAGACCATGAATACCTGGTTGGTGACTATTTTTCAGTGGCCGATATCAGCATGGTTTGCGGACTGGATTTCGGCAAAGTTCAAAACCTTCGACCCGATCCGTCCAAGCACTCTCACCTAATCAGGTGGCGTGAACAACTTAAAGAGCGCCCCAGTTTTAAAGCTTAAACCCTATTTCCCCGCCCAACAGGGCGGGGAAATAATTTCAATCAGTCCTTTGCAGGAAGCACCTCAACGGGGCCAATATCCAAGGCTTCAACCTCGCCTTTAATCTTACTCAGATCCCCAACAATCACCCAGGTGAATTGATCTGGCGCAAGATACTCCTTCGCGGAGGCCTCCACTTTTTCCTTATTCAGTGCTGAAACCCGCTGTGGATATTCGGCAATGTAATCCTCTGGAAGCCCCTTCTCCACCTGCCAATTAATACTGGAAAGCAATTGCCCTTTGGTCTGGAATCGAGCACTTTGCTTTAGGACTTCATCATTCTGGTAGTCCTCAAGCTCTTTTGCAGTAATAGGACGCTCTCCTAAGTATTCCTCATACTCTTTTACCAATTCCTTAATCGCTGGAGCTGTTTTATCAGTTTGCACAGGAGCAAAGAGGATATAAGGACGCTGCCCTTCTGTATCGAGGGAAACCGCGCGGGCACCATAGGACCAATGCTTGTTCTCACGAAGATTCATATTGACCCGGGAAGTGAACTTTCCGGCAATAATATTTGTCATCGCATCAAAAGCTTCAGCTCCCTGCGGCTGCCAAGGCGGCATCAGCAAACCCGCCATGATATAACTCTGTTGTGCGCCGGGGCGGTCAAGCAAATAAACTCGAGCTTTTTCCGGACGGGGCACCTTGGCAACTTCAATTTTGGGAAGCTCTGATTTAGGAGCAGTCCACTTTCCGAGTGTTTCATTCAGCAGAGGCTCTATTTCTTTTTCAGTAACATCCCCCACGATCGTCAGGGTTGCATTATCCGGACGCACCCAGGTTTTCTGGAAGTTAACCAGATCCTCACGGGTTATGGACTTAATACCCTCGGGAGTACCCGATCCCGTCAAGGGAGAGCCATAAGGGTGGTTTTCTCCAAATAGCAGCGGCGGCAGTTCACGCATAGCCAAGCCCTGAGGCTGGGCTTTTTCCTGGGCTATTGCATCCAGGCGATTGGACTTAACCCGCTCCAGATCGGACTCAGGGAAACGAGGTTCAGTAACCACTTTCTCAAATAGCTCCAGCGATGGCTCCAGCTGAGTCTTAAGGGCACTCATGCTGATATTGTTATAATCAAGGCCGCTACCACCACCAATGTTTACGCCAAGCTCTTCTGAGCGAGAGCTAAATTCCAGACTATCCAGATCACCCGCACCTTCGTTCAGCATTTGCGCCGCAACTGAAGCCAGACCCGGTTTATTTTTATCTGCGGAGGCACCACTGCGAAATTGCAGATTCATCAGTACCACGGGAGTGTCATGGCGTTCAGCCAGAACAACCTTTAATCCATTTTTGAGGGTAAATTCTTTTTGTTTTGGCAGTTCCAACTCTACATTTTTGTCTACCTCGGGGAGCTTGCTGCGGTCAGCACCCTCCGCCGCTGCCGTATACTTCTGCTTCGGCTCCATAATTAAGGTGTAGGAGTCCTCTTTCAACCACTGCTCAGCCACTTCTTGAACTTCGAGAGCGGATACTTTTGCATAATCCTCCACGCCTTCTATCAAGGCTCCGGGATCGCCAAAATAAAACTCCGACTGGGCAAGGATGTCACTCTTACCACCAAAACCACCGGTTTTTTCCAATCCCTTTACCAGCCCGGCAAACTCACTCTGTTTAACCCGGCGCAGCTCATCCGCATTCACACCATTTTTTGCGAATTGCTTTAATTCTTTATTCAGTAAGTCTTCAACTTTTTCTACAGACTGCCCAGGTTTCACGTCGACGATAATCATCAACTGCCCTGCAAGCTGACGGCCGTAATAAAAAGCGCTGACACTGGTGGCCACTTGCTCATCGCGAACTAAACGGCGGTAAAGAAGAGAGTTTTTTCTATTGGCGAGAAGGGAAGTCATTAATTCCAGCGCATCTTCCACTTCACTACCCACTGCAGGCACATTCCAAACCTTGTAGATTCGAGTTTGGGGCACCTGATCGTAAACCACCTCCCTCTTTTTCACTTGGGTGGGTAATTCCCAGTTCTTAATGCGCGGTTGTACACCAGTGCTAGGGATATCACCAAAATACTTGCGTACCTTGGCCATCGCATCTTTGACCGTAACATCACCCGCAATTACCAAAACTGCATTAGCGGGCTGATAATGGTCCTCAAACCATTTTTTGACATCTGCAAGACTGGCGTTGTCCAGGTCCTCCATCGAGCCAATCGGCGTCCACGAATAGGGGTGTCCTTTGGGGAAGGTGCTCTTGGCAATAATATCGAACGCTTTGCCATAAGGTGCATTCTCCCCCTGGCGCTTTTCATTCTTTACAACACCCCGCTGCTCATCCAAAACCTCCTGGGTAATTGCACCTTTAAAATGCCCCATTCGGTCGGACTCCATCCACAGCGCCATATCCAGGGCGCCTTTGGGCACGGTGACAAAATAATTGGTGCGGTCATTGCTGGTGGTGCCATTCATATCGGTGGCCCCAGAGCGCTGGAAGGGTTCGAAATATTCCCCTGGGAAGTTTTCGCTACCGTTAAACATCAAGTGCTCAAATAAATGAGCAAATCCGGTTTTACCTGGCGGCTCGTCCTTAGAGCCTACTTTGTACCAAAGATTGGTAGAAACAACGGGGGCTTTGTGGTCTTCATGCACAATCACCGTCAGGCCATTGGGCAATACTTCCTTATGGAAAGGAATCTCCAACTTGGGTGGCGGGACATACGCCTCTTTATCGGATGCAGCAGCCTTACTACTGGCTGCTGCTTCCTTATCCACCGAAAGCGCATGAGGCGTATCATCGGTAGACTTTCCGCAAGCGGTAAGGCCAGTAATAGCGATGGCAACGCTGATAAGTAGCGGACGCAAGTCCATATTGTCACTCCCTTTTAAAAAACCGCAATTTCAGGATGGCAAGTTTAGGCCAGCTTTCCTCCAGAGTGTCAGCAAAACCTTTTACCAACCGCA
Source organism: Microbulbifer maximicatervae (SeqCode) (assembly GCF_052466985.1). NCBI lineage: Bacteria > Pseudomonadati > Pseudomonadota > Gammaproteobacteria > Cellvibrionales > Microbulbiferaceae > Microbulbifer > Microbulbifer maximicatervae (SeqCode). Next base: position 238,318 of record NZ_CP174298.1, on the reverse strand, counting down.
ATTTAGCAAATATTCCAGGCAAAAAAATGGGCACCGAAGTGCCCAAATCAATACATCACAGAGAGAAGCGAGATGACAATCGCCCAAGGAATCAGGTCACCAGCTCTACTCCTGCGCTGAAAACATTACGCTGCCACAGTACCAGACTTATCTTCGGCCTCGCCTACAACCGTATGGTGACCAAAGCGCTCCTCGGCAACCCGGTCCGCTACGTGAGCGGTAGTCTGGCCGGTTTCATCGGCACGCTCGAACACTTCTTTCATAGTGTTGCCAATCTCTTCGATATGAGCGCGCACTTCTGCAGCGTCGTAATCGCCTTTCTGCTGGTAGTAAACATCGATAATACCGCCAGCATTAATGACATAGTCCGGTGCGTACAAAATACCTTTCTCGCGAAGCACTTCAGCATGGCGCTCTTCCGCCAACTGGTTGTTGGCCGCGCCAGCGATCGCCTGAACCTTCAAACGGCTGATGGTGTCATCGTTGAGAATTGCACCCATCGCACAGGGGGCAAACAGATCTACGTCCAGGTCAAAGATTTCGTCGGCAGTTACGGCTATGGCACCCAGCTCTGTAACCGCGCGATCGATATTGTCTTGGAAAATATCGGTGACAAACAGTTCCGCACCGGCATCCTTCAATAGTTTACCCAGGCGGAAACCGACGTTGCCTACGCCTTGAATAGAGACTTTTAAGCCGGTCAGGTCAGTCTTGCCCCAGCGGTGTTCTACCGCAGCTTTCAGGCCGACAAACACACCGTAAGCAGTCGAAGGGGAAGGATCACCACCATACTCGGAGCCCGCAAACAGGCCGGAGACAAACTCGGTTGTCTCACCGATAACACTCATATCCGCCACGCTCGTGCCAGAATCTTCAGCAGTGATATAACGGCCGCCCAAGGTATTAATAAATTCACCCATAGCGCGCAGCAACTCAGGAGTCTTTTCCTTGCGCGGGTCACCAATAATTACGGACTTGCCACCACCCAGCTTGAGGCCGGCCATTGCGGACTTGTAAGTCATACCCCGGGAAAGACGGAGAACATCATTCAGGGCCTCGCCATCGTCGGCGTAGGGCCACATACGGCAGCCACCCAGTGAGGGACCCAAATTCGTATTGTGTACCGCGATAATGGCCTTCAAGCCACTCTTTGCATCTTGGTAAAACGCCACTTGTTCGTGTTTATCGTAGGCGGAATGGGAAAAAATACTCATTAACTGTTCCTCTCCGGAAGGCCGGTTCTACAGCTGGGGAACAACCACAGCCCTTATCTGTTTTTATCTGGAATAAGATTATATCCAGCTCCCACAGACAAAGTTTGCATATTTTGCACACATGAGCATTAGAATAGCTAAAACATCACACCAAAATATTATTTTTAGGATATTCGTTTGCCCTGGAATAACTTGGGCCACCCAGTCATTAATCTAGGCGGCTGGCTCTACGCTCTTATTTCTTCATCAATTGGCATTGAATACCGGGCCCTCTCCTACCGCTGGCGGCCCTCTTATAAATTTCCTATAACTGCCCCTCAAGAGAACACGATTCCTGTATAAATCTTCTGGCAAAGAACCACCTTTTGAAGCCTTCCTTAATATGTCTACTTTTTCAAAAATTTTTGAAAACCTCACAACACTGACAACTAAGATCATTTCCACCGCCTAAGCGCGTTACATCCTCTGCGTATGGTCTGGTAGAATCCGCGCCCAAATCGACCCATAGAGATAAACTCGATGCTGAATGCCGACGCTCTAAAACAACTTTCGCAACTGAAAACAGATATTCGCTCCAGTAAGGAGTTTGCCGAAGGCCGGGTTCGCGGCAGTAACGGCAAGTTTGGCTTCGTTGAGTTGGATGACGGGAGGGAAGCCTTCCTGCCTCCCAATGAAATGGAGCGTGTATTTCCCGGTGACCGGGTTCGAGTAAGTCTCTCAGAGGAGAACAAGGGTAAACTCGCGGCGGAGCTCGATGCATTGATCGACAGCCAGCTCGACTACCTTGTTGGCCAGTATGTACAGCGCGGCCAGGGCCACTTTATCCAGCCCACGCAAAATGGCCTGTCCCGCTGGATTTTTCTCCCCCCCAAGGCTCGCGGCAAGGCCCAGCCGGGAGAGTTTATTGCCTGCAAAGTAAACCGCCATCCATTTAAAGACGGCAGAGCCCAGGCCAAGGTGGAAACCGTTATCGGCAAGCCCGATATGCCCGGTATCGAACACGCCTATGTTGTCGCCCAATTCAAGCTGCCTGAGCAATTTGGTGCCGCTACACAAAAGCAGGCGGACACAATTGCGGAGAAACTGACAACAGTTACCGGTGAGCGCACCGAACTTTCCGAGCTGGGCTTCGCAACTATCGATGCGGAAACCACTCGCGATATGGACGACGCTCTGGCCGTAAGCAGCCGTGACGGGGGCTGGACCCTGCACATTGCTATTGCAGACCCATCGTCGCTAATTGATGAGAACAGCCCCCTGGATAAAGAGGCGTTTAATCGGGCCCACAGCCAGTATTTACCGGGCGAAACCCTACCCATGCTGCCCCGCAACCTGTGTGAGAACCTGTTCTCCCTGGTTCCCGGCGAGCTGCGCCCCGCCCTGGTTATCCATATCGATATCGATAACGATGGCACCATTGGCAATAGCCGCTATGAATTTGCCGCTATTCGCTCCCAGCACAAACTGAGCTATGAACAAGTCAGCCGCTTTATTGAGGGTGACGACTCCGCCGTGCCCCAGGAGCAACAGGACAGTCTGCGTAATTTGGCGGCGATCTACGAAGCGCGCGCCGCATACCGTGCCAGCCACTCACTGGCAATGGAAGATCGCCCGGACTATGAAATCCGCTTGAACGATCAGCGCAAGATCGAGCGTATCGAAAAGCAGGAACGCAATATCGCTCAGCGAATGGTCGAGGAAGCCATGCTCGCTACCAATATCAGCATGGGTGGCAAACTCGCCGAGATTGAGCAGGGCTGCTTCTCTGTTCACTTGGGCTTCCGCGAAGAGCGCATGGGAGAAGTTCGCAGCCTGCTGAAAGAACTGCTGCCTGAGCATGCAGAGGCCGATCTGGGGCAACTGGAGCATTACCTTGCACTGGTTAAGCACCTGGAAAACCATGAAGAGCCGCAGATGAACAACCTGCTCGCCGTGCTCAAGCGTATGCTGCGCCCGGGCCAGCTCGATAACAAGGTAGGGGCTCACCTGGGACTGGGCCTCGAGGCCTACGCCACCGTCACCTCTCCAATACGCAAGTACAACGACCTGCACAACCACCGTGTTCTGCGCGCTGCTGCGCAGGGAGAGAAAGCCTCCACCCTGGCCGATGATAAAATTGAATCCCTGCAGGAAAGCCTGATTCGCGGTCGTCAGGCCAACCGAGCCCTGGAGCAATGGCTCTACGCTCAATTTATCGAGAAGAAAGTTGGCCAGGAATTTACAGGGAAAATTACCCTGGTAAACGGCGCAGGCATCGGCGTGCGACTCGACGACTTTGGTATTGACGGCTTTGTGCGCATGAATGGCGATAAGAAGAATCTGCCCACCTTCGATGGCAAGCACCTGGTTCTTACGCACAATGAAAAACGCTTCCACCTAGAACAGGAAGTTTCAGTTAAAGTAGCGTCTGTCGATGTAGACAAACGACGCATCGCCTTTGAACTGAGCGCTGAAAAAACTGAGGCTGCCGACGCGGCTCAAAAATAAATTCCTGCACATTTACCCAAGCCCGGCGCTCGCCGGGCTTTCCTGCCGGGGGCCAAAGCCCACCGCCTTTGATCGGCCAGCTAGCTTACAGCTCCGGCACCAATAGAATAAATCGAGGCCACTCATGAGCAACATTGCTGAATTGAACCCAACTCCACTGTGGGCACACTTTTCCAAGCTCTGTGAAATTCCACGCCCATCCAAGCATGAAGACCGCGTAGTGGAGCATATCGTTAACTTCGCTAAAGCACGCGGCCTAGGTGTTCAGCTGGATGAAATCGGCAATATTGTTATCAAGAAGCCGGCCACTCCAGGTATGGAGAACCGCAAGACACTGGCCCTGCAGAGCCATGTGGATATGGTGCCACAGAAGAATGCCGACACTGAGCACGACTTTCTCACCGACTCAATCAAACCCTACGTGGATGGAGACTGGGTAACTGCGGAAGGCACCACGCTCGGCGCAGACAATGGTATTGGTGTTGCCGCAATCCTGGCCCTGATGGAATCTACTGATATTCCCCACCCCGCCTTGGAAGCCCTGCTGACAATTGACGAAGAAGCGGGCATGACCGGCGCCAAGAATCTTAAGCCTGGCTATTTTGAAGCTGACCTGCTCCTCAACCTGGATACTGAAGATGAAGGCGAGCTGTATATCGGCTGTGCCGGCGGTGTCGACGTCAATGTCAGCCTGCCCTATACGCCAGAAGCGGTCCTGCCCAGTGCCGAAGCAGTAAAACTCTCTGTTCGCGGCCTCCGTGGCGGGCATTCAGGCTTGGATATCGACAAAGACCGAGGCAATGCCAACAAGATCGCAAACCGCATTATCCACGCCGCTCTAACCCAGGTCCCTGAGCTGCGTATTGCCAGTCTGGATGGCGGTAGCCTGCGCAATGCGATTCCCCGCGAATCCTTCACAACCCTGGTCGTGCCTTCAGTAGCGGTCGATAAAGTACAGGAAATTGTAAAAAGCGAAAGCGCTCAAATTGCCCGTGAACTGGACAATGAAGCGGCACTGGACATCACCCTGGAAGCTACCGAAACTCCAGCCAACACCCTGGACGCAGATAGCCAATTGACCCTTATTCGCGCAATCCGCTGCTGCCCCAATGGTGTTGAGCGAATGAGCACTGCTCTCGAAGGCATTGCTGAATCATCCAACAATCTGGCCCGTGTTGTAACAATGGAGGAAAACGGTGAGCATCGAGTAAAAATCCAATGTCTTGTACGCAGCCTCTCTGATACTGCCCGCGACCAACACGGCCTCAATGTCGCCGCCACCTTCCAGCTGGCAGGTGCAGAAACAACACTGGACAACGACTACCCTGGCTGGACACCAAATCCCGATTCGCCGCTGCTGGCGATGATGAAGGATGTCTATAAAGATATGACTGGCGAGGAAGCTGAAGTAAAAGTCATTCACGCCGGCCTGGAATGCGGATTGCTGGCCAAACCCTACCCCAACTGGGATATGGTTTCCTTTGGCCCAACTATTCGCCGCGCTCACTCTCCTGAAGAGAAGGTTCATATCCAGAGTGTCGCCAATTTCTGGGATTACTTTATTAAAGTGGTCCAGGCAATTCCCACTCGCGACTAATCGCCCAATCGGGCCTCGGCTTTCCCCGAGGCCCGACACCTTGCCTTTCCACTCCGCCCTCCAATTACTATCAATCACACTAAAAACTGCTTTCTAGCTATTGTTAGAGAGCCACTGGGCTATTTTAATATTTCTTAACTCCGCAGGTGCCCTGGGAAAATGAAGGAGAGTTATTCACTTGGTGCAAAAACCTCAGAGCAGAAACGCCTGCTGTTACAGAGGAAAATCTACGGGGATACAGAAGACATACATTTTCCTTCAAACTATCAAATAGCAGAGTTTGGTTGTGGTGCAGGCGCCAATCTCTGGATTGCGCAAGAGGTATCCGCTGGTAGTTATATTGGCCTCGATATCCAGCCTGCCCAGTTAAACAAAGCCGAGCAAACAGCCCAAATGTTGGGGCTTTGCAACACAGAATTTAAGCTCTGTAATGCAGAAAAATCAGGGTTAGCAGATTCATCGGTAGATGCAGCTTTTACACGCTTGGTTTTGATACATCTTCCAAACCCAAAAACCATGCTGCAAGAAATGATTCGCGTTGTACGCCCCGGTGGAAGACTTATTATTCACGAGCCTTACGACGCAACCTATTACACCGGCCCCGACAAGTTCAACCTAATGAAATGCTTCCGTGCACGTAATACGCTGGCCTACGGCAATGGGCGCGGTTCTCCTGAAATAGCCGTTAATCTTTTTCCAGTACTATCCTCCCTAAAGATCAGCGAAGTTGTAGTTTCACCCCATGTGATCAATGCCAATGGAAAAAGTGACGGGATTAGGTGTAAAAACTTACTAGAAAATATCATTGGACTTATAGAGCCTGTATCCGAAGAGTTAATTGCACAGAGAAAAATCACCCCTGAAGAATGGAAATCTGCACAACAAGAGGCCGGTATAGTTACCGCATACACTTTCCACACACAAACGCTTTGGAAAGCTACCGCCCAAGTTATCTAGCGGTAGAGAAATTGGAGACCCAATGTTGCGCTACCTCGTTGCGGCGACAAAGCCAAATGGGTTCGAATCCCTGGATATATTTCAAGAAACGATAAACTCCAGCAGCCCTGGCAGGGTGGCCGCTGACTCGCCCATGTAGTCCAACACTCATCAACTTAGGACTCACGCTCCCTTCCCGCCAAAGCTGATCGAAAGCACCTTTTAGCAACAAAAAGAAATCATCGGCAGTCGTGCACCCACTGGGCAGCAGGTACTGAATATCGTTATTCACTAAGGTGTAGGGAATCACCAACAATGAATCTGATTTCTGTTCCCAAAATGGTAAATCATCACTGTAGGAATCTGACGTATACAGTAATCCATCAATTTCTCGTACCAGTGATCTAGTATGGGAGCTTACCCGACCTGTATACCACCCAAACGGAGTCCTAGCCGTTAATTGTTCGATTATCTTAACAGTGAGCTGAATATCGTGTTTCTCCCGACTCTTAGGAGTATCTTTATAATCAATCCACCGGTATCCATGGCCAGCAATCTCATGTCCCGCTTCAACCAGGGCCAGCGCTAAATTCGGATTAAGCTCTAACGCCTGACCGGTAGCAAAAACTGTTAAAGGTACGTTGTAAGTATTAAAGATATCGAGAAGCCGCCAGACACCAGCGCGAGAACCATACTCATACATACTCTCTACACTGAAATCCCGCCCTCCAACCCGTGCAGGCCTGCCAGGAAGTTCATGCAGGTAAGATTCAGATTGGGTATCGCCGTTTAGCTTGGTGGATTCTGACCCCTCCTCTAAATTCAAGACAAACTGAATTGCAATGCGGGCCTGATCAGGCCAGCGGGGATGAGGCGGACGCCCAGCGTAACCCTCCAGATTTCTCTTGTGCATCAACCCAGCTCAAATGTCGTTACACCAAAAATTCGATCCCGCGCAATATCCGGCATTGGTCCCAGGTACATTCTTGCGCACCCAAAAACTTCCTCCATTCCATAGTGCTTGGCCAGCGACATAGCCGCAGGATTATTTTCCGGCACATCCAGAAAGATAGGCCCATCATCTGCAAATGAGACCAGTCGCTTCAGCAACATATCTGCCACTTTATAGCTATTTGCAAACAGAGGACCGACTTTACATCCATTGCGGCAACGTCTGATTACACCATAACCACAAAGACTTCCAAATTGGACATAGCCCAAACTCAGAGCCTCTGGCTGGGAAAACCATGCTTTCAGAAATACCCGTCTACTTGCGGGAAAGCAGGTCCTGTCGTAAGCAATTATTTGATCGAAAGAAACTTCACTAAGCGGGATAACTTCATCAGGGCATTGAGTACTCACACCCTCAAAAGCAGAAAGCTCGACTCGATAACGGAGATTACGATGGGAGAAGTTAAAACCGCCGCGGGCATAGTAATCCTGCATCGCAAATACCCCATCCATACCGATGCTTGCATCAGGTCTCAACCGGGTTTTTAATCGGTCCCGTCGGATATACCAAAGCCTGTTACCAAACCCATGACCCCTGAATTCAGGCCTAACGATAAAGAATCCCATAAAACCGAAATCATCACCGTACGCAGTAATTGCCCCTCCACCGATCAAGTCACCCCGAACTTCCGCCGCAATGTAGGCTTCTGGATCTGTTTTCCAGAAAATTTCTGCATCGTGCAACCCCGGATTCCAGCCTTCAAGTGCAGCCCAGTCAACCAGTAAATCCACTTCTTTACGTGTCATCTCCCGAACAGTAAATGATTCATGCATTGACTTAGACTCTTCTCGTTATCGTATTTATTCAGCTACCTGGAGCGAGGAACTTAAAGGGTTCTGAAGGACTCAACTTAGATGCCACTTCCCCACCAGTATCCATTGGAGTATCTAATTTCATTGTCATTACTTTAGATCCCGGCTCAATAGAAACACTATCCATATCCAACCAAATTACTGATGGATTAATAACAGAGTCGAAATAGTAGCGGCTACTTTTTTGATCAATAACCGACCGCCACAATGTTGAGGCTATATTGGGTTTATCTGGATCATCCATTCCCAGCGGCACGCTGACAGCACGAATTTGGGAGAATGCGGATGCTAATGCATCGCGATACTTTTTATATTCTGGCGATGTTTTTAAAGCATAACTCGCCCGTACAAACCTGTCCGCAGCACTAATTGTACCCGGTAAAAAGTTTTGGCCTCCAATTGAATTCCAATAGGAGTTGATTGCCAGCTGCTGATCATAAGGAGGTGAATTAGTCATTACCGCAAACTGCTTACCGTGATGGATCTTTAGCACACCATCAAGATATTCAAAAATAGCGGAATCACCACTGGGATCTGAAATTGCAATATGTGTACTTGCCGGTCTCCCATTGGGAAGATCTGCGCCAACCACCGTGAATGGATCACTCTTTAACCCCTTTACCGCAGCATCAACCGTTGCGTAGTTATCCAGGATGTATTGCAACCAGGCCCCAACAGAGATAGTCGGCTTACCCCTATCGGCAGAACTCCCATAATCTGCCTCAGCCAAGTATAAAAGGTTGCCTACGAGGCCCTTTTCATTGAGCCCATCAGTTGTAGCCGCATCGTAAATACTGATAACAATTGAGCCAAACTTCGATGTCCAAGTAATAGATTTTGGGCCCAAGCCACCATTGCGCTCCATCCCCTGAGGGAAAACCCAAAATGCCATAGCTGCATCTGTATCACTCCAGTCCATGCTACGGGCAGTAATATAGGTCTTATCACCAGTTTCATAGAGTATTCGGGTACAAGCAATCGAAGACCTGGGCTCGAGTAGGCACAGCACTACAACAACAAAAACCATAACGGAGTTTATAGCTTTAGAAAAACATGAAATCCTTTTCACTTTGCCAACCATCCCTCGAAATCATTAATTAATATACTGATCGTTTACAGTCACTATAATCGGCTATAAACAATAGAAAGTCCGGCTTCCATCATAGATGGCCAACAATGGTGAGACTGTCTTTCATTCCAATACTTGGCAACCTTGGCGTAAAGGTCCAGAAACTGACACCGCTTTCAACATGTACAGTTCAAATATCTTGTAACTTCAGTAAACTTTTACAGCTAATCAGCTTCACGCTAAAAGCATTCATTTTGATATAGGCTACTCAAATAAAAACTATTTGAAAAACTGTACACCTATTAACCAAAAAGAATTAATCCCTCTTTTCGAAGTAGCAATAAGGCCAATCACGGAGCCCCTAATGAACTCAATTGGCAGACTGGTAATCCTAGTCAACAACTATGAAGAAGCTATTGCCTTTTATCGTGACAAATTGGGGTTTGAAGTATTTATTGACTCTCAAGCAGCACCGCATCGATTTGTTCATATTCGACTTCCGGAACAAAAAGATATGGGTATATGGCTACTTCAGGCAACTTCTGAAAACCAGCAAAAGAAAGTGGGAGCACAAACTGCAGGGCAGCCTTGTGCCGTTATTTATACAGATAATTTTGACAGAGAATATAAAAAACTTGCAAAAAATGGCGTTCACTTCAGCAAGCCACCCACTTCTGAAGGGGGTGCAGAGTTTGCCCACTTTGAAGATCTCTACGGCAACGAATTTATTTTAGTTGAACTACAAAAAGAAACCGTAGAGTAAATTTTAACCTGTCGCTTCTGATTCCCCCATAGAGTGCGGTGTAAGCAGCGACAGTTCTTCACCTTCGCTAGTCTCCCCCCTTAGCCGCGATGGGATAACTTCCGGTAAGCAATTTAAGAAAAGAGCCACGAAGCGGCTTTTCCCCCTCCAATCAATAAATCTTTTTCTTTTCTATATTTACATCTCGCTTTGTATCACATATAAATCGAGTAACACTCAGTTGACATATCTCTATGTCCAATGTCCTTCGATTAGTGTAAAGCTGACTACCGCACAAAATTTCACCACTGAGATACACCACAGCTAGCTACTGGCTCGCGTACTTATATATGGAAATACTCACTTACTGAAACCATTTTCACACAGAAAAAACAAAGGCAGGAGCAAACCTTGGCAGAAGGTTATATCTCCAGAGTAGAGCCAATTGGAATAACAATGAAAAGAAGCTTAATTATGCTGGTGCCCGGATTGACGCGAGTCACCAGCACCGCCCAACTGTCAGAGTTCACCGAGGGAATGATCGCAGCCAGTGAGCGTATGCCTCTCACTCAGATTTCTGATCCTACCGTCCCTGCCGGCATCAACCGCCTGAGGGTCAACGATAAACAGGAGCTTGACCTGGCTGAAGCTTACTGGAACGACTTGGTTCCCAGTATCACGCAGCAGAGTCTGAAAGTCCGCTTAGCCCGAGGCTTCTCCCTAATCTGGTTCTGGCTGGCCAACCTCCATATTTGGAAAGGAGTGCTTAAACGAAAGTACCTGACATTTGGTCTTACCCTTTCAGCATTAGCCTTTATTGTTTGGTACATAGGTACCATTATCTTATTTGTCGAAGCTGTTGAGCCCACCAGCGATAGTCCCTTTTATCCCGCAGTACAACAGCTCAAGCAAGGTGTTGAGTATATCGGGGGTTGGCGGATCTGGCTGATTGCGACTGCCGTAGTTGCCGTGATGCCGGTTGCCTTACTAGTAGATATTTCTGACTTTTGTAAGCGCTATCTCACCAACGAGCCGGCCGCCAAGGGCAAGCCTGCAGTCCGCTTTGAGATTATCCGACGGGTCAGGGAACAGCTCGAAAACAGTATTAAACTATACGACTACGATTCCGTAACTATCGTCGGACACAGTTTTGGCAGTGTTGTTACTGTAGACCTTTTTGCCGATCTTCCGCCAATCGGTAAACCTATCCGTATCCTAACAATGGGGTCCCTAATCGAAGTTCTGGGTAAGCAAGCTCCTTGGCTGCAGAATGAAGTAGAACAACTGTCACAAAGAAAAGATCTAATCGAGTGGATTGATATCAAGTCTCACTCAGACTGGTTTGCTAGTGGTTCTGCGGTCCCAGCACGCCACCACTGTTATGAGAGAATTATCGGGTCTTACGGTACTTTTCCGGACAAACTGGCAGCTCGAGTTCACTCCCGATATTTCGATAATCAGGAGGCTGTTCGCTTACTGCTGACTTACTTTGAAAAGAAAAATGATCCCAGTATTTCGCCGACCTCGCACGAGATATTGGAACCAGTATAAATGGGTACCCAGACGAGAAAATTGGAAATAACTGAATATCTCTCAGCCACCCCTTAGGCGGCTGAAAAGAGCCGAATTGAACTATTAAAATGAAAATTAAAGGGGGAGTTGTCATGATAAGGCAGCCAAAAGCAATCTTTGCAGTTTTAGCCTTTCTTACCATTCTAGTTAGCGGATGCTCACAAATGGCGCCGCGCTATGATGCCGCGCTATACTCAGATTTAACCACTGTCAATGTAGAGATAATGGAATTTTTCTCTTCAGTTTCCAGTGGAACCAACAAAGATTCTTACTCAAAAAGAGATGAGAGATACCATGCATTGATCGGCAAAGTAGATGCGCTGGCAATGCAATCGAAAACCCGCCCTGCGCCTGAAAGTAAACTACTCAAAAAGATTAACAACTATTTGGAATCCTCTGGCAGGAATATTAGCTTTGAGCGGGAACCCCCCAGTGTTGCGTCACTGGAGAAAATTTCAGAGAGTTTGAACATGATGCGCACGGTAGATGAAGATAAGGGCCTAAACGCAACCGCTGTTTCTCTATTCAAAAATGAAATTGTTGTTTCCATGGACCAAGCACTCACCTATGAGTCTTTTCTGAATCGCTGAGGAAATTACTATGTCTATTGACGTTAACCAACTCGTTGCCGATATCAAAGGGGCAGCTTCTGCGGTAATTAACAGTGATATTTCTGAACTCAGGGGATTTTCCGAGCGCCAGTTATCCGCAATGGCCCAGCAAACAAAAATGATTGCTAAAGCAATTGCATCTGATGAAATATCTGGCGACCTGCAAGATTACTTTCTCGACTCCCTGGAGGATATGGCCAAGAACTTCGCCAACACTTTACGTGGACTCCTGTTAGTCACCATTGAGAAAGTCTGGAATGCAGTTCTGGGAGTTCTTTGGGGAACAATTGAAGCTTGCACCGGCATTTCCTTGAAAGCTGCTATCTGATTTCTGTTTAAATTGGGCTGGGGTAACTCAGCCCTCCCCCCTACACTCAATCAAGATTACTCACCGGATCACCCCCACTACTAAGGACACTATTCAGTCAGTCTGAAACAGCTCATGTTTCTGGCTCTCAGGATTTATTGAGCATTCACCAACGGGTAAAAAGAGTTTAACCCCCCTGTAAAGAATTATTCATCAAGACGCGTCAATGTACGCGCGCAAATAACCCAAGCCACTAACCAGGCTGGTTAACACTTGCTGAATCACTACAAACTGGGGTATCCCGATGAATACTAAAAAGACCTACCTGGCAGCCGCCATTTCAGTGGCCACAATAATGAGTGCCAGTCCCGTGACCGCTGAAGACCTCAGCAACGCACAAATTGAAGAAGTAATGGTTCTGGGCTCCGGTAGCACTTTTAACAGCAGCGAAGTATCTGAGGCAATGCGCAAGCAACAGTCCTCTATCACCAGCGTTAATGCATTGATCGATAACCTCCCCGGTGTCTCAGTCAATGAAGGAGATACTTACGGCTTTGACGACTGGTCAACCAATATCAGTATTCGCGGATTTACTAACAGCTTAGATGAACAGCAAATTGGCACCACCATCGATGATATTCCCAATGGCGGTTCGAATTACGGTGGAGGCTCAAAAGCAAACCGCTTTGTTGATCCGGGTAATATCGGTTCAGTAGAAGTATCACAGGGTACTTCAGATATCGCTTCACGTTCCCACGAAGCCCTGGGAGGCACTATTGATTATCGCACTGATGATCCTTTGGACACACAGCGCAGTCGAATAGAACTGTCCACAGGCGAATTTGATGCACAGAGAGTATATTTTCGCTATGACACTGGTATTTTTGCCGGGAACAGCAAAGCCTGGATCTCATACTCTAACCAGGAAGCGACCGACTGGATTACTGAAACTGCTGAGAATGAACGAGAGCACATCGCGGCAAAACTAGTGACCAGCTTGGAAGCTGGTACCATCAAGGCCTACATATCTTACGACGATATCCACGAAGATAATTATCAACGAGTCTATTCGGACGCCCAATTTGAAGAGTACCCTGAAAACGATTTCCTTACCGGTAACTGGTCCGGTATTCCCTATATCGATCAACTCTATCGCCGTGGCTGGTCTACCTTGCGTGAGAACCTGCTGGCCTACACCCAGTTCGATTTTGACCTGACAGACTCATTCAATCTACAGGCCGGACTCTATTACCACAGCAACGAAGGCCGTGGGGACTGGGTTCCCCCTTACCTGGTTGATATTACAGATGACAGCGAACAGGGCGAGTCCGAGTTCCTCGGCGGCTCAACTGCCTATGGCGGTAGCCAGTCGGGCATCATTTATTTTGTTGATGCTAATGGCAATGCCCTTACTTACAATGAAACATGTACAGCGTCAGTCACCAATATCTATGGCGATTCAGGACCGGCCTACAATCCAGATTGCTATGCAGAGGGTGCTATACCCACGATGTCTTATCGGCACACTCACTATGAGAAAGAGCGTGCCGGACTGACTCTAGACTTTACATACGCTACCACCATCGCCGGGTTAGACAATGAGCTACGAGGCGGCCTCTGGTATGAAGACTCCACCCGTGACGAACACCGCGATTGGCACAAAATCATTGATGCAACTCAAGGTGCCAGTTTCAATTCAACACCCTATTGGGTGCAATACGACCGCAGTTACCCCTCCAGCAGCACAAAGTGGTATTTACAGAACTCCCTGACCATCGACACTCTCACTTTGACACTGGGCGCCAAGCAGTTCTTTGTCGATGTTGAAAGGGAAGATCTGTTTCAGGAGTCTTCCGATGCAAGTGTTGACTCTGATTCAGATATCCTGCTCTCCGCCGGTTTGATTTGGGAAACACCCCTGGAAGGTGCAGAGCTGTTCGCAGGCTACGCTGAAAACTTTAAGGCGATTGGAGACAGCGTATTAGAGCGGCCCGATTCAGATCTCGACAATATCGAACCGGAAACCTCAGAGACCACAGAGCTAGGGCTTCGCTATACCGCCGATAATTTCTCGGCAACTGCCACCTATTTTCAAAATGATTTTGAAAACCGGATCATTTTCCTGGATAACAATACTTCCGCAGGTAATAACTATTTGATAGGTACCAATGGGACCTATTTTAATGCCGGCGGAATCGAATCTGATGGTCTGGAACTTTTCCTGGACTACGATTTATCAGAAACTCTAAATCTCTATACATCCTATACCCTGCTGGACACTACCTATATTGGCTCAGGAAACTCAGCAGTAGATGAAACTCAAGGAATAACACCAGGGAATGACGTAGTCGGAAAAGCTGATCAACTCTATGTGATTGGCCTGGATTGGAATTCTGAAATATTTTACGGTGGCATCTCCAGTAAGTTTACCGGAGATCGCTTTGTCGACTTAGACAATAGCTGGACAGCTGACTCCTATGTAGTTGTCGATGCCTACCTGGGCATGAATCTGGGAGAATTTAGCCCGGCACTACGGGGAGCCAACCTGAATTTAGTGATAAATAATTTACTGGATGAGGATTACTTAGGAACTGTCGTTTCTGGCGGTGCCTGGATAGGTGCTCCACGGACAGCCTCACTCTCTGCAACTATTGATTTCTAAGATTTTTTTGGCAGCCACACAATCGGCTGGAAATGCTAGCCGATTGTGCGTATGTTTAGTCAAGCAGTAGATTCAAAAATAAA
This sequence comes from Microbulbifer maximicatervae (SeqCode), assembly GCF_052466985.1. NCBI lineage: Bacteria > Pseudomonadati > Pseudomonadota > Gammaproteobacteria > Cellvibrionales > Microbulbiferaceae > Microbulbifer > Microbulbifer maximicatervae (SeqCode). Next base: position 223,214 of record NZ_CP174298.1, on the reverse strand, counting down.
GTGCAATAAATAATAAATATAGTCGAAAAATAATTTTGATTATTTGCGACAAATATAAATAATCCAAAAATATGCAAAGAGCTCTTTCAATGAACAGATTGACTACAGCAATCCTGACCCTGTTTCTTTCTACTCAATCCCTTGCCGCAGACAACCTCGTATTAGTTACTATCGACGGCTTGCGCTGGCAGGAAGTGTTCTCCGGTTATGACCCTGAACTTCTCAACCACACAGAGTTCACTGAAAATAAACAAGACCTTATCAATCACTTTCACGGCGATTCACTCATCGAAAAACGTCAAAAATTATTGCCTTTTATCTGGCAAACAGTGGCTAAAGAAGGGGTTTTAATTGGCAATCGCGACAAGGGGTCTAAAACACAAGTTACCAATAGCTGGTGGTTTTCCTATCCCGGTTACAATGAGATTTTAACCGGCTCTGCCGACCCCAAAATCAATAGTAACGACCCAACTCCCAATGCCAATACCACCTTTCTCGAGTGGCTAAACAGCAAATCTGAGTACAAAGACCAAATCGCTGCATTCGGTAGCTGGGGAGTATTCTCCTCGATACTTAATCGTGATCGCAGTGGTATTTACATTAACGCGGGCCTGGAAGCTGCCGATTGGCCAAAATTGAGCCAAAGAGCAGAGTTTCTCAATGACTTGCAGGGGCAACTGCCGGTTTTCTGGGAAAACGTGCGGCCCGATGCATTTACCTATGGATTTGCAAAAGAGTACTTAATTAGCAAAAAGCCCAAGGTAATGTACATTGCCCTGGGTGAAACTGACGATTTTGCCCACGATGAGGAATATCACCAGTATCTCCACTCCGCACATCGGAGCGACATGATACTCGCCAAACTCTGGCAGACACTGCAATCTCTTGATCAATACCGAGACAATACCAACCTACTCATTACCGTTGACCACGGGCGTGGCAACACCGCTGAATCCTGGCCGCACCACGCCAGTGGCCCTGCACTGACCCAATACTTCGGTAAAGAAGACCACCCCCACAAAGCGGGTATACCCGGCTCCAATGAAATCTGGATTGCCGCACTGGGCCCAGACATTAAGGCCTTGGGGGAAGTATCCAGGGGAGAAGCCATTTTTCAGGATCAGATAGCCGCAACCGCACTACAACTGCTCGGCCATAAGTCAGAAGAGTTCTCGCAGGATAGTGGCAAAGCAATAGACAGTATTCTCAAATAAACCTTTGTTCAGCCAGGCCTGACAAGTTCGGCTGAACAAATTTTCACCACCTTAGGCAATAATATTCTGGAGCCTGATAACAACTTAAAGAACCCATCAATTTAGTGTTAACAGGCTCTAGCTGCCCCGCCCCGGTTTCCGCATAATGCAGGCCGCACTCGCAACTGAAAACAGATGGCCTGATGTATGTGGTTTAAAAACCTCCGTATTTATCGTTTGACGAAAGAATTTTCCCTGGATGCTGAAAAATTGAACGAATTGCTGGAGCCCCATGCATTTGTTCCCTGTGGCAGTCAGGACAGCACTCGCTATGGGTGGGTGCCTCCACTAGGGCGCCACGGCAGCCAGTTGGTGCACGCAACGAATGGCTACCTAATGGTCTGTGCTAAGAAGCAAGAAAAAGTGATTCCTGCTGCGGTAGTCAATGAGAAAGTTGAAGAGCTGGCACAAGCTATTTCTGAAAAAGAAGCCAGGCAGGTAGGTCGCAAGGAGCGGCAAAACCTTAAAGACGAGATTCTCCTTGAAATGCGCCCCAAGGCATTCGCTCGCTCCCGTCTGCAATATGCCTATATTGCACCTCAGGATGGCTGGGTAGTGGTTGACGCCTCTTCTGCCTCCGCCGCCGAGGAACTGCTGGAGAACCTCCGCGAGGCTATCAGTAGCCTTGCCGTGGTACCACTCTCCGCTAAGAACCTGCCTCAGCAAACGATGACCCACTGGCTCAGTGCCCCTGAAGCACCGCTTCAATTTGATTTTGGCCACGAATGCGAGTTGCGCGATCCCAAAGACAGCGGCAGTGTTATCCGCTGTAAAAACCAGGACCTCTGTGCCGAGGAAATTCATAATCACTTGGTGGCGGGACTACAAGTGCACAAGCTGGGACTGACCTGGCGTGGGGGCGTTGAATTCCTGGTAGATGATCAGCTGTCCCTAAAGCGCATCAAATTCAGTGACGAGCTTCTGGAGAAGGCCGATAGTGCCGATGCAGAAAGTGCAGCCCAGCGATTTGATGCAGATTTTGCGGTGATGACTCTGGAAATCTCAGCCCTGACCAAGGACTTGCTCTCTGCCTTCGGTGGCGTAAACACCGAGTCAGCTAGCGTAGAGGAACTGGTGGCCAAAGCCAGCCGCCAAGAGGTGGAGGCCCTGGCCAAAGAGGTAGAAGAGGTTGTTCTTTAGGGAACTCAGATAGTGATACGTACCTGAAAGGCACGTATCACCTCCCCCCTACCCCATCAATCAGATCTCAACCATTGGGCGGCCTGGTTCGGTCCACTGAACGTGGTACTTGCGCTGCTCAGGTTGGTCCACACGCGCAAAGGTATGGGCTCCAAAGAAATCCCGCTGTCCTTGTAGCAGGTTCGCCGGCAGCGACTCGGTGCGGAAGGCATCGTAGTAATTGAGCGCCGATGACAGGGCCGGTACCGGAATACCATTCAGAGTGGCGCTCGCCACCGCTTGGCGCCAGTTGGCCTGGTGATCGGCAATCTGCTGGGTGAAGAAATCATCCAGCAGCAAGTTGGAAAGCTTGGAATCTCGATCGTAAGCATCACTAATAGATTGCAGGAACACTGCTCGAATGATGCAGCCTGCACGCCAAATTCTGGCAATTTCAGAGAAGTTCAACTGCCATCCCTGCTCCCGCGCAGCCAGCTTCATCAAATCGAAGCCCTGGGCGTAAACACAGATTTTTGCGCAGTAGAGAGCGTCGTGTAGCTGTGCAATCACCTCTTCCCGCTGCTCTGAAGCCACTGGTGTCAACTCAGGCCCTTGCAGCTTCTTCGCTGCGCGGGTGCGCAATACCTTCCGGGTAGATAATGAACGGGCGTAAACCGCTTCGGCAATACTCGGAGCCGGACAGCCCACTTCCAGACTGCTCATGGCTGTCCAGAGACCAGTACCTTTTTGCCCTGCTCGGTCGAGGATAACATCTACCAGCGGTTGTTCTGTCACGGAGTCCAAGGTAGAGAGCACTTCCGCACTGATATTGATCAGATAGCTGTTCAGCGGGCCTCGATTCCACTCGCGGAATACCTCTGCAATTTCCTCTGGGGCCATACCCAGCGCCGTGCGCATCACATGGTAGGCCTCACAGATCATCTGCATATCGGCATATTCAATACCGTTATGCACCATCTTCACATAGTGGCCTGAGCCTATCGGGCCGATATAAGCCGCACAGGGCTCACCTTCGCGAACCGGGTTGCCAGGCTCAAAGCGCTCAATCGGCTGGCCGCTGGCTTTATCCACTTTGGCGGCAATAGCATGCCAAACTGGCTCAATACGACTCCAGGCATAACGGTCGCCGCTGGGCATAAGGGATGGCCCAAAACGAGCACCCACTTCGCCACCGGATACTGCGGTGGTGAAGAAAATCAATTTGCCTTCATACCGTTTAGCCCGCTCTACAGAGTCGGTCCACAGGCTGTTACCAGTATCAACAACGATGTCGTCAGCCTTCAAGCCCGCATCGAGCAGCTTGCTGCATACGTCATCAACGGGGGCTCCAGCCGGAACCGAGAGAATAATCAAGTGCGGGGCTTTAACCTTCGCCAACAGCTCTGTGTATGAGTTGCAGGCTTCAACACGCGCAGGCAGGTCTCCACGCTCTTTCTTGTCCTGCTCCAGCAGCGCATTCAGCCGGTTGTGATCCAAATCAAAGGCACAGACCCTATAGCCATTGTCGGCCAGGTTCAGGATCAGGTTCTTACCCATCACACCGGCGCCGATAAAGCCAATATCGCACTGTGAATCAGACATCAAGTTCTCCATATAAAGACAGGGGGCTTTCAAGGGCGCGGAGTATAGCAATATGAATCTGGAGCAGGGAGAGCAAAAACCAAACAAAATTGCCCAGAGGGCAGCAAATACAGCCTACAAGGTGTAGAAGCCGATAGCAGGTAGTCCGCTATGGGCAAATACTCCCGACCTGCGCGCTTTATCTTTTGGTGCCAGCCGGCAATTCAATTGCCTCGACACCAGAGCTCCATAAGTTATTTCAAGTCTCTGACGCTTTACAAAAAAACTTATAACGAACTGGAAGAGTAAGAACATATCCGCTCAATACTCTAATTGGGGAAATCGCTTCCGATGAGACTGAGCTTCCTCACAATAACGCAACCGGTTTCCCATGCACCGTAAGTGGCACTATCTTTACTAACCCACAATTCTCCATCACAACTACTTAATCTGCCTATAAATCCATTTTATCGATTAAATTGAATTTTTAACTAAATAAAGGCAAGTGAATTTTAATAAAGCAAAACCCATATTCTTTGGAAATTTGACTGAGAGGGATGACCTTGGACACCCTACTTAACTGAGCTTACTAACAAATGAAAGCCAACAATAAAATAAACCATAAAATACAATCAATCCATTATTTGGCCTTCCAGGATTTATCGCCGATACCTAGATACTGGAATTTCAACATTCGCTTCACTACAGCAAAGCGCAAAATAAAAGCTCTTAACCTTACTGAAAGCAAGAAGTAAACGATGAAAATAAATTGAGTTTTTCAGCAAGATGGAACCTCACGATTTATCCTATAAGTGCATGAGCAATACCATATTCATTAAAAATAGACTTATTAAGACGACAGCCGGTGAATATGCTGGAGACCTCATAAGATCATTGAATCAGCCAATGGATAAACTACCTTCAACAGCGCCAAAACTCCCAGCGCAGGTTCAGACAGCTAGAGGGAAATTAATAGTGTAATTTCAACAAGCTCTCATTTCACCTATACAGCCTCCAAGTCTATCCCGCCTTAATTAATAGCCCTAGATGCTAACAACACTAGCATTACGGAAACAGTTAATTTATATACCTGCCAACAATAATCAATGACTATTTTTGTAACCCAAAACTCATATGCAGTACGAAAACTGGCAGCGCCCCTAAAGCCAAGACCGCTAGACTTCAGAAGACATCTATAAAAATGCAAAAAAAAGGTTGGCAAGAAATCCTCTCACCAACCTACATATTCATTCAATCAAATCTAAACAATGAATCACAGATTTCACCGGATTAATCAAAACCCTTTACTAACACTTAAGCCAACAATACGAGGCTCTAATGTAAACACATTAGTAGTAAGACCTGAATCATCACTATTAGTGAACATATCAGTGATAGGCGCATCATCAAAAATATTCTTCACGTAGAGCTGCATATATAGATCAGAGTCAGGATTGCTGAGGCTAACTGAAGCATTGAGATTACTCCAAGCCTTCAAACGATCATACTCAGTATTATATACACGAGCATAACTTTCCGACTGGCGGTAGTAATCTGCTCGTAGAGTTAAATCCCAATTCTCAATAGGAATCGTATGTTCCACTCCGAAATTAACGGTGAAACGTGGTGCGTTGGGCAACTCATTTCCACTTAAATCAGCAGCAAAACCACGCCCCCCATTAGGTGCATCGGTTAGCGGGTTGTAGGGATCAACTCCATAATTGATATCATGGCGCAATGCATCCGAGACTTCGATTTCTGGAGAGAATGAACCATACTGGGCGGAGCCCGCACAAAGCGACCAAATAGCGAAAATATTAGGCGCAGCCATAACCGCTTCAACTAAATCCACAGGTGCAATACAGTTAGACGGCACCTGGATGCTAGGACGAACCAGTACCCAATCTTCATTGCCCTGAGTACGATCCATCACGTCAACAGATTCCTCTCCATCTGCAATTCGGGTTTTAAGGTACCCTAAATTCATATCTATTCGTGTTGCATCTGTAAGCTGCCAAGCCAGCTCAAGCTCAAGCCCCATAGTTTCCGCATCAAAATTCTCATTGAGAGAAATTCTGTCAACAATTTGAGAGACTTGATAGTCGGTATAATCGTAGTAAAAGGCACTAGCATTAAGCGATAAGCTACCATCGAAAAGAATGTTCTTACTGCCAAACTCAATTGCGTTGACAAACTCCGGCTCAAAAGAATCTTCCAGGGGCTGAAACTGTACTATTGCTGGATCAACCTCGGCTCGGGGAGGGTTAGTACCACCACCTTTATAGCCGTGGGCAAAGGACATATAGAGCATAGTTTCATCCGTAAAGGGCAGATCCGTTCTCCAGTCCAAAACTGCACGCCCGGTGTACTCCTTCCAGTTCTGAGTAGCCGGATCACCTTCCGGATAGCCTCGATGGACAAGCCCCCCGGAGACTTCACCGGAGGAGACTTCCCCCGTTACCGGATCATAAAAAGTACCTAACAACAGCTGACTGGGTACTGGAGTAGAGCGCTTGCGATCATTTGTATAGCGAAGGCCAGTAGTTAGCTTTACATCATCATTAATTTGCCAATAAGTTTCACCAAATAATGCCCAAGAATTAACTTCCACCAAATTTCGGCTCAAGAAATAGTTATGTCCTTCCTCATCAATGTTTTCTATCGAATTAGGGTCAACATAAATACAATCTGAACCAACATTTACTTCTGGATCAGTACAGTTTTGAAATAGTAAGTTGAAATTTTCATCGCGGTCGGCATTATATAGATATTGCGCCACCATACTAAATATATTATTGAATACAAAATAGTCATCTTGGGTTTTAAAGTCTAAATAGTTTGTGCCCACTGAAAAATTCCAAGGACCATCGAAGGATGTCTGCAATCGGAATTCCTGGCTCCACTGTTTATTATCTGATCGACTAATATCAACCGCCAACAGTCCTTCAGAGGGTCCCAACTGTGGATCAGTAAAAACTCCCCCCGGTGTAGGTTCTAAATTACCCCCATCATTAAAGATGGGATCTGAAACATAACGATTATAATCTTGGGATGAATAGTAATCGTCCTTAGCATAAGTCGACTGAGAGTAAAATGTGATAGAGTCTGTCAGGCCCCATTCGAAGTTCAGTTGCACTAAGTCATTCTCTGCGCGGAATACCGGATCATAACTGGTTTCAATTTTACGAAGATCACGTGACTGCGTTGAATTCGCATAAGGGTCAGTAAACCAGTCAATAACCTGGCCATAGCTCGTGACAATTAACCCGGTAGCCAAAACGCTCGCAAAACCCTGGGCATTGGGTGCGCTGTAAGCGTCATCACTATAAATCGAGCTGGGCAGACAACCCTGACTAAAAAACACTGGCGTAAAGCCTGTTAGTTCAGTATCACCAATATGTGTTCGGCCCGGATCTTTTGTACAAAGTTGCTTACCCGTGCGCGAGCGTCGATCATCTTCTTCAAAGTGCTGCCATATTAAATTGGCACTAAAGGATTCACTGGGCTCCCACTCAAAGATTGCACGAGTAGAATATAGATCGCGGTCATTAACATCGTTACCGGTATAAGTGTTGTAATCAAAACCATCACGCTTTGTCATGGCTCCGGAGAAACGCAACGCCATGGTCTCCCCCAATGGCATGTTAAGCATTCCGCTGGCGCGCTTAGTATTATAATTGCCCACCTCCGCCTTGATCTCAGAGGCAAACTCATCTCCAGGCATAATTGGCAACATATTAACTACGCCAGCTGTCGCGTTGCGGCCATAAAGTGTACCTTGGGGACCACGCAAGACTTCAACCCGTTGCACATCAAAGAACTCTTGCTCAAATAATCGATTGCGAATTAAAGGAGTATTGTTGAAGCTCACAGCAACCGCCGGGTCTGAAGCAGCAGAAACAGCTTTAGTGCCTATACCGCGAATAGAGAAGTTATAAGTGCTGAAGTTGGATTTAGAAAAATTGGCATTTGGGACAGCTCGTAGCAACTCTTCCCCCCGCTCAATTTTAAGGTCATCCATACTGTCACCACTGAGTGCAGATACTGCAATGGGCACATCTTGAATACTCTCTTCAATCTTCTGCGCAGTAACCGTGATCTCCTCAATCACCTGTCTTGAGTGTTTACCTTCTTCACTCTCCTGGGCACTGGAAATGGTAGGAACAACTGCAAATGCCAAGGAGGCAACAATGGCGCTGTACCAGGGAGTAATTTGGCATGAATATCCAGATTGGTAAATCGCTTGTGCAATCAATGTTTTCTTTTTGACAGGTTTCATCATCACACTACGTCTCTCTTTATTGTCGGTATTATTGGGTTATTGACCTGATATAAACCTATTTCAGGCTCAACAACATTTAAGACGCGAGAGCTAAAAGAAAGGGGGGATAAAAAATAAACTTGATTTTTTGAGGGTTAAAGCAGAATTATTAGCTAAATATTTCGAAATCCGCAACAGTTAGAACTAAAAAGCCAAACCTCTGGCGTAGCGCTAGCAGAATCACTCACCAAAAAATTTCTAGTTGAGCTTGTTGTCTCGTTAGACATCTACTCGAAAAAAGGTCACAACCTACAGCACAATATGACCTATTTTGCGCCATCAAGGAGCTTCCTCTGCCACCTGCCTAACCTTGGTCAAAGCACGCTGTATTAACTCTTTAACCGAATCCTTAGAGATTCCCATTTGCTCCGCAATTGCTTGATAAGTCATTCCCTCAAAGCGATGATAGCGAAAAGCTGTACCAGCTCTTGGCGGCAATCCTAAAATAGCTTCCAGAACTCGGGTATAAGCCTGTATTCCCATCACCGTCCGTTCCGGACTAATCATGTAAGGGATATCGACTTTGTGATCAATAGAGTCATGTAACCCTCCACACCTAGACTTTTGACGCCTACCATGACTAATCAAAAGATTTCTTGCCATGGCATAAATGTAAATTCTTGGGTTTTCGATTTGCCCTCCATACTTTTTGATACGAATATATAACTGAATAAAAACCTCCTGAACTAGATCATCAACATCAGATAGATTAACTCGGGAAGAAAAGTAACGTTTCAAATCCAATCCATACTCACCAACCCACTGCGTCACATCATCCTGATAAAAGTTTTCCATTTTTCTAGTAAACCATCTCGTGTGACCGACCGGTTTCCCTGAGCTTCTGGAAAATTTTGCAATACTTAGTACAACTTACAGAGGCTCTCTAGAGACAATGAACAAAACAAACCATCGATCAATTATTTTTTGGTCAAATTATTTTTGTAGTACAAAACCAGCCTTATTTTCAAAATCGAGTATCAACTAGCTAAACCAATATAAGTCTTTAGTTTTACTAAAGTTAACTTCCCCTAAAAACACAGAGAGTAGACAAAAAACATACGATAAACGACCACCTCCAGTGACTGGAAAAAAGTAACGCCTAAATTACAAGCATAGAGAGGTATTACTATGAACTTCAGCGCCTAAAGGCTAATCAAATCGTAGACTATTAACCTTCAAAAGGAGGGAAAATAAAAGAGGGGAAAATGGAACAAGTACTTGGATAATTGTAGATATGAAAAAGTTACATTACGAAATATAAAAATAGAATTACTTACTTCTTCCGTTTTTGTAGTAGTAAAGTAGATTTTTACACTTCCACAGAAACATTGAGAGCTTCATACTCTTTATCTTATTACAAAAAAAATTGCTATCTTTTGAATAAATCTTATGCGAACAGTTTTCAAGATGAATCATTTCTATATGCTAGAGTACTTTCCTGACTTTTTGTTCACGCCGGCATAGTCGCAACTGGGAAAGAAAATGACACTTTCGTTTATAGAGCCTGTCAAGCCACTATACAAAAAGTACAAGCGTTTTACCCGTGCTAAAGCCCTGAGAGGGCCCTAAGCAACCTTGTTTTGCACTCTCAGCCTTTGTTCAGCCCCTTCACTTTCAGTGAACGCAGACATCTCACCGTTCCAAATTCCTCGAAGCAGCAGCCTGGAGTTAAAGATCCTATCAGTACTAGGTCCTATTCACTTTACGTTAAGTTACCTAAGAGTTACGAAAGTACCCTCGACTAACGATATCCTTTAGTGCTTATGACAGATGCAGACTCAGCCTTTCAGGCCACTTCAGGTACAACTCAAGTGCCGATGGATTTTGGCAAATTGCAGGAAGTCATTTTAGTTGGACTATCTTACTCAAAAGGGTCAAAAATCATGCCAGCCGTATTCGGGACTTTACCCCCATCAGCGATAAAAACTGGAAATATTTAACTGGCAAGGCCTATGAGTATGCCACTTTTATTCATGACGTCATTTTGCCCCTCCTAGCAAGATCACATCGCCTATCTGACAGTGGACACACGTTTATAGGGCACTCTCTAGGCGGGCTATTTGGCATATATATGTTGCTTACCAGGCTAAGCAGCTTTGATAACTATATACTCAGCAGTCTATCGGTGTGGCACGATCGTGCAAGAATCTTTAATATGAAAGCTACTTTCAGCTCTAATCACCGAAAGGTGTTTATTGGAGTTGGTGCCATAGAAACTCCAGAAAAAAGCCAAATTCGCAACGACATGGTAAGGGGAGCGAGGCAGCCCCAAAGAAAATTAGTCATTGAAGAAGGCTAGAGATAAGCCCCCGACTGCTCATTATTCCAGAAGCAAATCATGGCACTTCATTTCCAACTACTGCCATTTAGGACTTGGCTTGCTATACAGAACGAGAATGTAAGAGCAATAATAATATGAACTACTAGATGACAGTTTTATCAATACAAAGGTCTTTTATATCAACGATATACAACCACTAAAATTTATAAAAATCTCATAGGCGTGATGAACAAACCAAAGATAAAAAGGCTATCCTTATTGTTATAGCTGGCATTTTTTCATTGACACTATAGCCTCACTTTACCAAAGCTATTATCTAGGGATGATGAATTTCAAATCGCCATACGATTCGCTCTCAGACACCCTACTTCAGGTAAAATATCTACATCAGAGGCGCCCCATGAATCTGAGCATAATGATTTTATATAACAACCCATAATACCTGAACACTTGCCACCCCAGGCGTAGAACCATTTTTTAGTTATTTTAGAGCAAGAGCTTAATTGCTAAATAGTGAATTTAAGGAAAGCTAGCTTTCATAGAGTTGCAATATTGCCTGTCATTGATTATAACCTTGCACGGACCCCATAAGCCCATTAGTACTGGGGTTTAAACATCCACCTACTATTTTTCGGACTTCTGTCTGACAGCCTAATTAAACCGAAATCCCTAGTGAGAGGTTAATAGCTTATATTACCGATATTCACGGGGTATCTATATCGAGAAAAGCCCCATGAGCTCTCGAATAAACTTTTTATCCACTTGAAAATAAGAGCCCAATCTAAAACAATAACATTCGCCTAAGTTCGACAATAAGGAAGTATCGAAACAATGAAAAATAATGCCAAAAAAGCACATCTTTTCGCTCCGCTAATAATAATGCTATCACTGAGCCCTGTCAGCGGATCAGCAAAGTCCATTAACAATGAAAAACCGCACACCTTTACTACATGGAGCAAACAAACTGCAGAGGGCTATCAAGGCTTTATTGAGGTACCAGAAGATCGCACTAAGAAAGATAGCCGTAATATCACCCTCCAATATGTAAGGTTTCCTGCAACAGGAAAGAAAGTGGGCCCACCAATAATCTACCTAGCAGGCGGCCCTGGTGGCTCAGGAATTACGGCCGTTAACTATCGCTTTGATATGTTTATGGAGTTGCGACAATTTGGTGATGTTATCGCATTAGATCAACGTGGTAGCGGCCGTTCCAATGACCTTCCCAATTGTGAATCCAAGCAAATTGTACCTTCCCTTGAACCAATCACCGATACCCAGTATATCAACTACCACCGCAAAGCCCTAAAAGAGTGCTTACATTTTTGGGAACTTAGTGGTGTAAACCTAAATGCCTATAATACTCTCGAAAATGCCCGAGATCTTGATGCCATACGGAGCCATTTGGGTGCAGAGAAAATAGTATTGTGGGGAACATCTTATGGAAGCCATCTCTCTTTGGCAGCGGTAAAGGAGATCGAAGGTTCTATTGGTAAGCTAATTTTATCCAGTGCAGAGGGTTTGGACCAAACCATCAAGCTGCCCGCCCGAACAGATTACTATCTAAACCGTCTACAACAGGCAGTCAATCAGCAACCCGCAGCAAAAAAAGCCTATCCAGATATTAAAGCACTTATAAGCCGAGTCCATAAAAAACTTGAGTCACAACCATTGAAAATTAAAATCCCTCAACGGGATGGCAGGGAAGTCGAATCCCTCCTACAGCGTAGGGATATGCAACAACTAGCCTCGGCATTCATTGCGGACCCTAAAAGTGTCAGCCATCTACTCAGGTTTTATCGCGATTTGGACCAAGGAGCTACATTAAGTTTCGACAAGGTGCCCAGACGTTACTTCCCCGATGAATTTCTGCAACCAGGCATACCCATATCCCTGCGCCCGATGCCTACGGCGATGGATATAGCCTCTGGAATTGATATGAAGCGTAAAGCACAGGTTGTAGAACAGGCACAAAAATCTCTACTGAAAGACTACCTAAATTTCTCTCTGCACTACGATAATTTAGCGCCAGAGTTGGATCTTGGGGATAAATTTCGGGAAAAGCCAGTCAGCAATATTCCGGTATTACTATTTAGCGGGACCTTGGACGGAAGAACTTACCTGGAAGGTCAATATGAAGCCATTTCAGGGTTCAAAAACGCCACTAAAATAACAGTCGAAAATGCAGGGCATAATTTATTAATGGCTTCCCCTGAAGTCCAGGATGCGATAAACCTATTCATGGAAGGGCAGCCTATCCCGAATACCCATATCGTAGCCAAACTACCCAACTTAGCTCCATAACCAGTATCCGCCGATCGATAGCTGCGCTGTTAGGGTAGAAGACTCTTCCGCAGCTTTCTCCCTTTTTCGCATCCAACAAACCCTCACATTACCCTTGTCCTAGAAGCAACTGGAGGCTGGGGGATGACCAATATCACCGACGAAGTCCATCGTGGTGCCATCTGTGACCTCAGGGCGTTGCAGCAACCTGGTCTCGACACCTTTAAACGTTACATTCGCGGCAGCTTACCCGGGCCCCCTTTTTGGCGACTAACGGGTATGACTCCCACCGAGGCCGGCCTTGGTAAGGCCACCTATTCTATGCCTATTACGCCGTGGCTAGCTGATGGGACCGGGATCTATTGGGGGGGGATCTATGCCATGTTTGCAGACGCCCCCTTGGCCTCCGCAATATGGACAACCTTGCCCGCTGGTAAAGTCTTGAGCACATCAGAATTAAATATGTGCTTTATTCGACCCATCACTAGCAGTACACAAAATATTGTTGGTAGAGCTACGACCGTTCATTCAGGCAACCAGGTGGGGCTCTCAAGTATTCAGATTAACGATCAGGAGGGGAGAACCCTCGCTTTCGGTAGCACTCGCTGCCTTATTGCCGACTTTCCAGTCAACCCAGATCAGGAGCTTCCAATTCCCGACCTAGGACCAACAGATACACCTGACCCTTATCTTCGCCCTCCTCCAAAAACGTTCTTTTGCGACATGGCACACTTACCGGAGCAAGTCCCTATCGAATTGCAGAGAACCACGATTAGTGAGGGGCGAACTCACCCTATCTGGATGCTCACAGGTTACCGCGCTATAGAGGTTGAAAATGGTCGCTGTATCTCGACTATGCCCTCCTCTCCCTGGTTCTCCAATGGGACCCTTTCTATATATGGTGGACTTTTGGCATGGGCCGCAGATTTCACCATGGGAGGCGCGGTCTACTCCACACTGCCTGCAGGATCTATATTCGCTACTCTGGACATGCATATCCGCTTTGCTCGCCCAGCCAAGCTCAACAGTGGCGACTTGATTCTGGAGGCACAGGTACTCCACCGCGGCCGGCAGCTGAGGGTATCCTCTTGTAACATTGATACTCCCAGTGGCAAGCGGGTGGCTATTGCTACTGGCTCAGCCCTGGTAATTCCAGGGGGTGCTCAAATGCTGAGTGACGGCAAGGAACCCGATGAAATCATCGCAACTGCTACCTCCGGTAAGCCTTGGACACCATAAAAATCTTTAGCGGTAGTTGGACCGTCTTCAGGTAAAATACCCTCACAAACTATCAACCCATATGGTTGGTGAAAATTTGATCAGGCATACCTGTAAAGGCTGCCGAAACTTTAGACTTTCACGGGGAAGAGACTATGGCCTCATTGCAAGACCAACTACTCCAAGCAGGACTTGTCGATAAAAAGAAAGCCAAACAAATCAGCAAAGATAAACGGAAGCAACAGAAAGTTGCGAAGAAGTCTTCACAACCCCAGATTGATGAAACAAAGCTAGCAGCACAAAAGGCTCAAGCAGAGAAAGCCGCTCGTGATCGCGCCCTCAATGCTGAGCGCGATGCGGCTGCACAGCAGAAAGCTATTGCCGCGCAAATCAAGCAATTGGTGGAAAAAAATCGCCAACCTTATTCTGGTGAAATTACTTATAACTTCACTTTCGACAAAAAAATCAAAACCATCTATGTCAGCGAAGAATTAAGGGATCACTTAATTGCGGGGCGCCTGATGATTGTTGTCCAGGGAGAACAATTTGAGTTGGTTCCACGGGTTATTGCCGAGAAAATTGCGGAGCGCAATAGCGATATCGTAATCAGGCCTGCTGAAAGTTCAGCAGTGGTAGATGAAGATGATCCCTATGCAGACTTTCAGATCCCCGATGATCTTATGTGGTAAGCAGTCAAATGGAAAAAGCTGTTACTCAGGCGGTAGAACAATGGCTTACTGATGTGGTTGTCGGTCTCAACCTCTGCCCTTTCGCACGCAAACCTCTGCGTGCAGGGCAAATTCGACTCAAGGTGAGTCCTGCCACAGGAGACGAGGCGCTACTCAGTGATCTATTGTCGGAATTACGTCGGCTCGATACCACTTCGGAATCTGAATTGCTTACCACCTTATTGATTATCCCTAATCACCTAGGGAAATTCAGCGACTACAACCAGTTCCTGGATTTAGCAGAGTGGTTACTGGAACGCAACGACTATGTAGGCACCTATCAATTAGCCAGCTTCCACCCAGATTATCAATTTGCTGGCACTGCAGCCGCCGATGCGGAAAACCTAACTAATCGCGCACCCTATCCTATCTTACACCTGCTGAGAGAAGAAAACCTGGAAAAAATGATAGATCTATATCCAGATCCAGAGAGTATTCCAGAAAATAATATCCGTCGTATGGAATCATTAAGCCATGAGGAAAAACTAAAGTTATTTCCCTACTTATTTCTTCAGGGCAACAAGAAATAATGAAGCCTCTGGCAGAATTATTACGATTAAGGAAGCAGATCCGAGTTATCGGTTTTGATGACGCCCCTTTTGAAAAACGAAGGGGCGCGCCGGTAAAAGTAAGCGGTATTGTCTGCACCAAAACTCGCTTTGAGGGAATGCTTTGGGGGCAGGTAAGCAAAGATGGGATGGAAGCTACAGAAACACTTGCCACACTGCTGAAAGAAAGTAAATTCTACAGCCAGGTAAATGTCGTATTGACCGATGGAGTAGCAGTGGGTGGTTTCAATATTATTGATCTACCCAAGCTGGCCGATATCTTACAGCGCCCTTGTATCGCCTTAATGCGAAAACCACCAGACATTCAAGCCATTGATAAAGCGCTGCAAAATTTTCCTGACTATCTACTGCGTAAAGAAACCCTGATGAAAGCTGGGAGTATCCATAACTACAATAACTTCCATTTTCAAGTGCAGGGATGTGAACCGGAGATTGCCGCCCAGGTGTTAGAGCAAACCACTGACACTGGGTATGTCCCTGAAGCTCTACGTTTAGCCCATATGATTGGCGCGGCAGTAATGACCGGACAAAGTGGCAAACGCGCATAATTCCAATAGCATAATAGATCTACCATTTGTCGCGGGCAGCTATAGCTCTTCTTTTACCGCGAAAATTATTATATTGCCCACAAATCCTGATATACCCACCTTAAACCTTTTGTCAACCCCACCGGGAAAGTGGAATAGTGGTCCGTACCGCTCACCACCTCTCCACTAAGCTTTAATCCACGATAATTACGCGACTGTAATTTAGCAAGAAATCTCTTATGCCCATCTACCATATCATTACGCATGTGGCTCTTTTGTATTGTCTCCAAAGCGCCAGTGGCAATATAGACGTTTACAGGCAGTGTGTTGTTATGGCTTGCATATTTATCCTCCAAATCAAAGATCATTTCATCCTTAAACCAAAGAGAGGGACTTGTCAGGATATAAGTGGAAAACAACTGTGGATTGGTAAGTAATACCCAAGCACCAAAAGATCCACCCAATGAATGACCTGAAAGAATCCTACGTGTGGGATCCCCCCTAAAGCTCACCTCAATAAAGGGCATTACTTCTTTTTCAATAAACTGTAAGTACTTACTGGCTCCACCAGTTGTATAACGCTTCCACCCACTATCGACTACGGGCGTGAGATCTCGAACTCGACTATACTGCCCGTTTTCTCCGTGAGCGAATGAAATAGCGACTACGATGGCTTTATCCATATCCTTAAAGTGTGTAACACCCGAGGCAACCTTAAATGTATGAGGCCCATCATTAAGGTAAATTATCGGGTAGGTCTTATTTTTATTGTCATCGTTCGAGTAACCTGATGGTAACTTCACGTACAAGTCGTATTTGCGTTTGAGAATATCAGAGTCAACTGTGTATATTTTAGATCCACTTAACTCAAAAGATTCAGAAACCTTGGTAATGAGGGGCTTTGCAATTAGTGAATTAGACAGCACCAGAATGGCTATCAGCAGAATAGCTCTAATCATATTTAACCTAGTTTAATTTTATACTCAATATTGCTTTAAGAAAAAATTCGCTACCAACAAAATGTAAGTCAGTTAAACCCTGAATATAATAAGGAGAGAGAGAAATAAAAAAGATAAAGAAAAGCCTAATTATGAATCAAACTGATTTGGTTGAGCGTACTTTATCAATTCATCTTGAATCTTTTGAACCTGTTGAGAAAATTGATTTAAAGAATCTCCTACCAGCCCCTTACTAATAGGGAGGTCAAGCCTTAATGGATCAACAGCCGTACCATTTTTATGAATCTCATAGTGCAAGTGACGCCCCTGCACACGACCTGTAGCGCCAAGGTAACCGATTACCTGCCCCTGTTTTACTCTTCCCCCTTTACTAATTCCTTTCGCGTACCCCTTAAGGTGCGCATAAACAGTCTTTATCCCGGAGCCATGGCGAATACGAATATAGTTGCCGAAACTACCAAAATAAGAAGCTCGCTCAATAATACCATCACCTGCAGCCAATATCGGCGTGCCCAAAGGGGCTCCAAAGTCCAAACCTTTATGTACTCGGGTATACCCTAGGACTGGGTGCTTGCGGCGCCCAAAATAAGATGACAACCTTGCATTCTCTAACGGAGTACGCATTAGAAACCCTCTAGAGCCTTGGCCATCAGGGTAAAAATAATCCACCCCCTGAGGTCCCTCAGTAGAAAACCGATATAAACTTATCTTTTCTCCACTAAGAATAAGCTCAGCAAATAAAATTCTATTTAGTTTTTCCTTTCCAGTTTGGCTATTGAACAAGGTATCATAGAAAACAGAGAATTGATCACCTGCTCGAATCTGCCGTTGAAAATCTACGGAATAACTAAATATTTCATTTAGTTTTGTGAGCACAGAATTAGATAGGCCAGACTCTTTTCCACTTTGGTATAAACTGCCCGAAATTTCACCTTTAACGTAGTATTTCCTGGCATCGACAGGAGATTCAAATTGACTAGTTCTATAATTGTCTCCATGTCTAACCAACTCCAAACTCTCTGCAAAGCCAACAACCAAGGTAAGCTTATTAAGCTTTCCAGTGGTATCTATTGTTAAGTTAAATTCCTTACCAACTGGTAGGATACTGACATTGACATGTTCCGACAAAGCCTGAATTATTTTATACGCTTCTGCACGATCGACTCCACTATCCACCAATAGTGATAAAACCCCTTGGTTTTTAGCTAGTTGAACTTTTTTTGTGCGCTCTAGATATTCTTCCTCAACTCTATATGGAGGGGCCACCTCCCTACGCTGCATCCCTTCATCTTGATGTACCAAGGATAGATCATTGAGTAGGGGCAATGTAAAAGATAAATCATATTGTACCGATTTAACATTGGAATGGTTTTCCAATAACGGCCCTGCTATCGCCAGTGATTGAATCGATAAAAGAACCAGCAACAAAGCCATCCTCCAGATATCGATCAGAAAGAAAATAGTTAATCGCCTCACAGGTAACCCTACTTTTCTTAAGTAATAAATCACACTCCCCCCTTACTTCGCAAGCAAAGTGTCTGGGTTGATTCGCTTGCCTTCTTTGATAAGTTCAAAGTGAAGATGTGGTCCTGTTACACGCCCTGATATACCCACAGTTCCTATCGCTTGGCCGGCACGTACTGACTGCCCTGCCTCAACCTCCCGCTGATTTAAATGGGAGTACAGAGTTTTCGTATTATTACCATGGTCAATAATTATGATTTTCCCATAATTTTTATGCTTATAATCATCAGTAGAGACTATTACAACACCACTTTCAGCTGATACCACCGGAGTACCAATCGGTGCCGCAAAGTCAGTACCTTCATGGGGTTTTTTGCGAATTTTACTGAAATCACCAAAAGGGCTACTAATACGGGCACTCTCAACCGGGACTGTCAATTTGGTAATCTCCACTGAAGCCATTGTTAATCCCGGTTTTAACAGTAGCCCTCCGAGTATTAAAATGGTTGAAAAACTGCAGAACAGCATAGCGCGTAAATAGACACCTAATTCGCCATTATTAGACCCCGCCCTTGAGGCTTCCATAATATTCAAAAGTCTGCGTCGGAAAAAAGGAGCCTGACTCGTACCACCAGAGAAAGAGAAAGCTACAACCCAGTCACTTGTTCTTTGTGAAGAGTTCCGTCGAAGAGCGTCAATCATTGCTTGTGCATAAACACGGTGCAATTCTCGCTTACATGACTTTAGAACTTCGCGATCGCACCCCAACTCTATCGCCCAGCTGAATCGAGACTTCATCCAACCTAAGAAGGGATTGAACCATAGGATGCAAGTAAATATATGCACAATCAGAATCAACAAGGGGTCAAGCCTTTTCAAGTGCATAATTTCATGCTCAATGATTAGATGACGCTCCGTTTCATTCATTGATAAAATATAGGAGGGAAGCACCAATTTACGACTGAATAGCTGCATCACAAATGGTGTAATCGTTGAGTGTGTTATAAACACCTGAGTCTTACTTCCGATTAGAAAATCACTTTGAGATGAAGTAAAAAACTGGTCAAATTTAACAACAGAAAGCTTATTATTTGCTATTAAACGCAATTTCTTGCCATAGAAAAACTGACTCACTACCACTTTAGATAAGGTAAAAAACACCCCGGACAGATATATAAGCAACCAAAGAAAAGCCAGTAATTCAACAGAACTCAAAGAGGTCGATACATACTCATGCAGAACTATGTTAATTGGTGGTATAGAGGTAGCCTCATAAGCTGGCGGTAATTCAAAATTCAGATCCGGAGCAATACCCAACGTTAACTGGTCGCTCAATTGCGCAAGAAAAAATGGGGAACCGGCAGCAACCATTGCACACAACCAGAAACTTCGCCAATGGTATATCGCATTAAAGCTGTCTTTATTTCTAGCTGTTGCCAGCCAAATAACAATAAAAACCAACCCCGCCCACAATATTGAGAAGAAAGAAGTAGCTAGAAAATCCAGTGCAAATGGTAGAACTGTAGAGACTATCTCGGCCATAGCCTATTCACCATCCTTGCTGACCGGCTCAGAGTCAGGCCAGGAATCGAGTACTGCCTGAAGCTCCTCGATATCTTTATCACTCATTAACTTACTGCTGGCAAACATCGACACAGGAAAGGGACCATCAAGCTCTAATACTCTTTCAGCGAAATCTCTTGCATATGACGCCAAAGTTTCCACCTTCTCAATCGCAGGGCTATAAACATGGATTCCATGGATCTCAGATTGAGCCACAAACGACTTATCCCGCATCCGATCTAGTGTCTTTCGAGTAGAGGAGTATGACCAACCCAATTCAGGTCCCACCCGATCATGTAACTCTCTGGCACTCAGCGGTTCTCGCCTCCAAAGGGCTTTCAACAGCGCAAGTTCTGATGGGGACGGTTTTACCTTTTTCATTTTATCTTCCCGTGTGACAGTCAGGGCTAGTGTGCGACAAGTGTCGCATTCGGTCAACCACCCTGCAGGGAAACTTGTAAGGTTGTTTTTTATACAGCCAAGATCGTAAACAGTTCTTGCCGGCTGGCAAAAAGTTAAAAGCTATCGATAGACCAATCGATTTTGATCAGTTTAAGCACCAACCAATATAAGGTTTGAAAGCGCTTGCAACCAACTCAAAGCCTCAGGGCTTGCTGCACCAGCGCCAAGCAAAGCCCCAATCCAAAGATATAAGTGCCTACGGCACCCAAGAAGCGCATTGGGTTAGGCTTTGCCATAGTGGAGGGAAATAAGATGCCTGCAACAAAAAGAAATCGACAAGCGGTCAGCAGAATAACAAACCACCAAACCCAGGTAGAAGACTGCCCTAAGCTCACTAAGTAAATAAGTACCATCAAAAGGGGAGCATATTCTGCTGTATTTGCATGGGCCCTTACCCATTTGTGCAGGGTATTATCGGGGTCGAAAGAATGCCCAACTAAAACCTCATACTTACCGCGCCCAACAGTAACCAAGGCGCCGAGCAGAAGGGATAATGCCGCTAAGAGCCCAATACACAAATAGTAAACATTCATAGAAATCTCCATTTTCTATGTTATTTGTACAGGGAAGGCATTTTAAGCCTCGCCTCCCCGCCCTAGTTGTTCACACTATATAAGCATCATTTTCAGCTACATTTTAAAGAATCACAGCAGTATCTCTGGAGCCTGCCGCGAACAATGCAACCAGAGAAAACTGTGAAAAACCTTGATCAGTAGATAAATACTCTTTACACCAAAACCTAAGTTCATCCGACCATTTAACCAAAGCTTCCTGCCTCTTCGGCTCAGCATCATATTGGGAAGCCAGTCCAGCAAAGTGACAGTGCACAACTACTTTAGAGTCATTGCTCCGACTATCATCAACTACAGATACAGTCATAGAAGCAGATACAGACTCCCAACTAATCAGGAAGTACAGAGAAGTATCACTTACATTTTCATCAAGCTTGGAAATTGCGAGCTGTAATACCTCGGAAAGGTCCTGATAAATATCATTATTCGCCAAGGCAGTACTTTCCGATCGGTGTAACTCATGCTCCGTAGCAGTTTTATTTTCACCACCAAAGAGGCATGTCGACTTTTCTATCTGCCAAGCCAATCTCATAAACCCTCCAAATACATCAAGACTGAACAAAGAAATATTCTACGAGATTTATGAGTAGAGCACACTTCATCCCCTCCCAGCCTGCATACTCTTCTCCATATTCAAGCTCAAAGTAAGGCAATTCCCCTTGAAAATACACCAAGAGTTGACCTCAAATGACAACTCTACTACTTCGCGTTGGGGCGCTCTGATACACGCATGGTAATATCGGCATGAAATACTTCCTCTCCATTAGTATCAATAACGCTCACAGGCATAACAACATCGCCAGTCTCAATGGTTTTAAACCCTGGATACTCACAAACGGCTCGCAGATTAGTCTTCGCCATCTTTAAGTACTTGACTTCCATCCCTACTGGTATCCAGCGAAAGCGTCGATCCAAAGACACATCCAAACAAACACCGCCAGCTAATTCAGCGGCGTTACACATAGCGATAGCATGTACAGTACCGATATGATTTGTCACGCTCCAACGCTTATTCAGTAAAACCTCCACTTTACCCGGTGATAATTCCAGGAAACGTGGCTTGATTGAACGAAAATACGGTGCCTTAAGTGCCACTAATTTAGACACCAGCCAGCGGCCCAATGCCGAGCCGCCAAATCGCCCCCAAAGATTAAGTACTGGGCTTTTAGAAGATTGATAGTCCATCTTACCTCTCCATCCTATACATCGAACCGCCACTCTATATGGGCGGTCTTAAGCTATTTAGGCCACTATATATCAACTTCCGGTAGTCCAGGATAATCAGATCTATCAGTTTTATTGACATGGGCTATTCCAAGCGCAGAAATGCCCAAGAGGAGGTTTGGTTCATAAGCGAGTGCAACTAATAGGGCTAAAGCTAATAATTTGTATTCCCTAAAAGCATATCCATTAATAGGTAAAGTAAGTATATCTGCAAGCTGAGAGGCATACTAAATGGCAATCGCTACTGCGCACATTGAAAGATTGTTTTTGATGTCCAAAAAATTCACTCAGACAATCTTTTACAAAAAAGCTTAGATTGAGTATCTAATTATATGTCAATTAATACTGAAGATTAGATATCGAAAATTGCCAGACCAGAAAATCTTAGATTAAATTCTAACTATACTTCTCGCTGCGGTACCTGCTTTATCCATTTCTAAGACATCTAACTTTCAATATATCCACCATAATTAAGGGTACATTATAAATCTGTCAGAAATTTAATATTGCAAAGGGTATGGTCGCGCCCCCACAACGCACCAACAATATTAGATTCCCAGAATATTTACACCTCTAAAGGGATCCCTTTCATGAGCCTAATTTTATTAGGCCACAAATCTATCACTATTTTTTCGCCACACATATATAGATATCTGGATATAATTTTAAGGCTATATCACTTGCCAATTACTACCGGCCTGTTCCTAATAGAGACCGAGAAGCTCGCACTCTACCCGCGAAAATTAGAGATTCTAGTTAACACAACAAATTAATTCCTATTCATGGGACCGACTCAATCAGCCCTAGCAATGAACCATAATGGAGAGAACCAAGCTTTGGTGTAAGAATAAAAGTCAGCGAAAAGATTTTCTCCCAAATGCAAATCTAGTGGAGGTATCTACAAAAGGAAAGACAAAACAAGCATTAGGTAAGAAGAACAAAAATCTCTAGCAGAAAATGTTATCTATATTTGCATCCAAGGATAAAAATATCTTTTCTGAAAATGAGACAGCCCTACCGAATAGACTGTCCCATAAATTATCTCACGACAACTTTCGACGGTATTCCCTCGGCAACATACCCTTATTTCGGCGAAATGCCCTTCTAAGCTGCTCTTGAGACTTAAAACCACAGATAGTAGCAATACGCTCCTGAGTTAACGCTTGAGTTGCTAAAAGCTGGCAAACCTTTTCAATGCGAATTTTCTCAACGAATCGACCTGGAGTTACTCCCATATCCCGAGTAAAGCAGCGAGCAAAGTTTCTCGGACTCATAGATGTCTTTTCCGCGAGACTATTAACGCATAAAGTTTTATCCAAATTACTATGAATCCATTGCACCAGCTCTAAAAAACGATCACTCTTTAACTGGCTCATAAGATAAGTGCTACTCTGTTTATGATCTCCATCTCTCTTGAGATATAAGACCATTAATTGAGCAACAGCTAAAGCAATACCCCGACCAAAATCATCCTCTACCATTGCCAAAGCCATATCAACCCCCGCACTAACACCTGCAGAAGTATATATATGATCATCTTTGACAAATACAGATTCTGAATCGACATCCACTTCTGGGAATCTCTTCAGCTGATCAATATATCTCCAATGGGTAGTGGCACGCCGACCATTTAGCAAACCTACTTTTGCGAGAATCAGAGCTCCATTGCCAATAGAGCCTATACGCTTAACTAAACCAGACTGAAGAGAAAGCCATCTATTCAAACATTCACTGATATTCAAATCATCAGCAGCATTAAGATTACCGCTCACAAGGAGAGTATGAATTCCTCTTGAATCAGTAAAACATCTATCTGAGCATATCCTTAAACCTGATGAGATTTCCTTGGTATCTCCATCTTCGGCTAAGAATTCAACCTCATACTGATCATTACAACTAAAGCCCCTATCCTTTAGCTGCTGATTTGCCAGCGAAAACACTTCTGCGGGCCCCATTACATCTAATGAGTGTGCCCCAGGGTAAAATACGATAGATACTTTCTTTTTACAGTTCATTTTAAATTGCAGAATAAGCGTAAAACTATATACCAAACTCAAAAATCACTGTGCGGATTACTAACTTATTAAAAGAAACTTCAGGAATACTATCTTGGGTAGCCCAACCACCTCAGAGGAAGGTGAAAAAACGCCATAGCGGAAGCTGAATAAAACCTAAATAAAATCCAGATTAACTGGAAACACTACTAATAAGTTAATTCTTCACTTGATCTGAGTAATATACCAGGTGGCTACTACCCAATAGTGAGAATTGATCACACGATGATTCTAACCCCAATTAGAGACTACAGGCAAACACACTATCCATCAGCCACACTCTCATCATCCATATACATAGAAATGCTATTTAATAAGGCACCTTCAGAACCAATATCACAAACTGTTAATCCTGTATTATTAAGCAATCCTGCCCCTAAGGTACCAGCTTTTTCTATTCTGTAAAGTAATAACGATATTTTTTTTCGGAATATATAGTCGTATATGAAACAGCCTTGCATCCTGCCAAATAAACTTTGATTGCGGCCAATAATTACAACAAAGAAACACTACCCAGCCACATCAACAGAAGAGCCACTTCAAAGACCTAACGCCATTAAAGGAAAAAGATAATCATTCCTAATAAAAGGAGCTGTAAATATCTAAAGTCCTATTCATCTCAGCTAATATGAATTGATTCAAGGCAAGAAACAAAAGAAACTCACATTTATCGCCTAAAGCCTTCGCTCTATCGTATAACGACCTAAAAGCCCGCAAGAAGTGCACCGCCGTACCACTTACTTATTCGCTCATATGAGCATCAAAATATTGATAATCTCATAGAAATTTAAATAATTTATCGACTCAAATAACCTCAGGCTTAGTAAGCTCTCTAACATATTGTTACAGTCGGTTGGGTGCTGAGCCCCATAGCTGGGACTTTCGAGGGTTATTAAATATAGATAGGTTTCAGGCTACGCATGGTAATCTGCTACTTCCAGGGCGGATAAGCAATGACTACCGACAACCTTGGCAGGATAGCCAAGACTTCAGAAAGTGAGTTTTCATTATTTATGGAAAATAACACACTAAAGCTATTGCCCTTTATGTTGCCGAAAGCCCTATCTAGCAATTTAACCCGCATAGACTTATATAAGCTAAAAAGGACAGCAACTTGTCTTCATGTAAAGAAGCACTGAATATGATTTATCTCAAAATGCAATACTGCTGTAAAAACTTACGCAAATTAACGTATTCAAGCTTTCGAGTTAACCCCCTATATCACAGACAACTTATAAGCCTTTACGAAATAATACTTCATTTACTTTGATCGTCATTCTTAAGCTGTTGAATAAGCGTATCACCAGACCAAAAGAATCTGACACAACCATCATAATTTTCTTTTCTTACACATCGCCCCAAGGGGTCGTATTGATACCGAATCACATCCTGAAATTTCTCTACACCTTTTTCTACTTTTAGATTTTCTATTTTTATCAACTTTTGCTGACAATTATAATGGTATCGAATCCTCTGTGCCCCCTCCCCTCCAACTTCTTCAACACGACCTGTAGAAGAGGTATAACCACGGGATATATTGCCATTATCAACGATTCTATTCTCAATAACTTCTTTGCCAGGAATCTGACTATCAAGCTTACTCGTCGAGTTAAGCTTACCTAGGAGACTATCAGCGGGGTCATAAATTAAGAAGGCAAGAAACTGATCTGAATCACTCTTACAAAAGTTATGAACATTAAAGATATTTTTATTAACCTTGCCGGAATGATTAACTCTGGCAAGTGAACAGCTACTATTCGGCAATAAATTCAAAATATTTGTAACTGTATCAATTGGCCTTTCAAACTTACTGACAATAAAGCCTTGCACATAAACCTGAGGATCATAATTGTCCAGAGGTTTCAACCCTTCGGTTGTTTTTATCAACAAAGAATTGAAATTTCCATTTACTGAGGAGAAGGGTGAATTCTCAGATTCCACAGAATGATCAAAGATAAATTTAACATCTTCTTTTCTGGATAGTGAAGTTGCCGTAAGATTACCTAAAATATCATACTTATAACTGAGCTTACTATCATCTTGCCATTCCGCTACAATACGACCACTAGCATCATATTCCCACTTCAGACTACAGTAATTATTTTTAGCTTCGATCAGTTGCCCTAGGCAATTATATCTAAAGCTATTAACGCCCTCTAGCGTAGTTTCTTCTATTAACTGGCCCAGCAAATCACGTTCAAAGTAGATATCGGTACCAATACCTGATTGAGAAGCAATTACTTCCGTAGAATTTACTAAGTGGCCAGCGACATTATATGCATAGTGGGTAACACGACCATAGAAATCCTCCTCTTCTATTAATCGGTTATTGAGATCATATTTCAGCCGATAACACTCACCCTTTTCATTTATAAGGCAAATTAAATTGCCCTCTCCATCATAATGATATTCTAATTGACTGCCACTGGAACTAGTCTTGCTCTTTATTTGATGGAGTGCGTTATAAGAATAACGCGTATAATTCCCATCCTTATCTAATATTTCTGAAACTAATCCATGCTGGTTAAATCTGCACTGAATATCTGTATCTTTTTGAGCAACCTTAACATTGATCCGACCCTGATCCTCATTCTTGCAAGAAGCCTCTTTCGTCTCAGCAGGCGTTAACAATTCCGTGCGAATATCAACATCATATCTACAATCAATAGATCGTCCGAAGGGGCAACTTATTCTTAATAGCTTATTGCTGCTTCCCCACAGATAACTCGTAACATTACCTAATGAGTCACTAATAGAATTAATCATGCCAGCAGAGGTATAGTCATATTTCACTTGGTTGCCGAGCGGGTCTTCAGCTAGCACCAGCTGTCTTTTTTTGTTGTAACTATACTGCCAACTGCTATCTGATGGATCAGTATACTTTGTGGCG
Organism: Microbulbifer maximicatervae (SeqCode); assembly: GCF_052466985.1. Classification (NCBI taxonomy): domain Bacteria; kingdom Pseudomonadati; phylum Pseudomonadota; class Gammaproteobacteria; order Cellvibrionales; family Microbulbiferaceae; genus Microbulbifer; species Microbulbifer maximicatervae (SeqCode). The sequence continues at coordinate 196,149 of NZ_CP174298.1, read as the reverse complement.
AGACCTTCATTGTTATATTCAATTTGATAATTATTACCGGCCACATCTATCTTCTCGGTCAAGCGACCCTGATTGTCATATCGGAATAACTCCTCACGTATAGTCCCATCAGTACTGGGTAGCCGTACTTTTGTAACGTGACCTAGATCGCTGTATTCATACCACGTTTCTCCACCTTCAGCATCTTGATGGAACGTGAGTAATCCGCGATTATTGAAGTGAAAACGTTGCCGCCCGCCTCTCGTGTCACACATCGTTGCTCCGTGACCACTTTCCTCCCAGATAAATTGATAACTGTAAGCAGCTTTTTCGCCAATAGGGTCCCCCCACTGCCGTATACAATGCGCTGAACTACCCTCAGCATCCCACTGAAAATAAAAACTATAACCAGTTTTTAAAGTTCTTTGTTTAATAAGGCCTTTGTGATAAACATACTTTTCATTATTGCCAACACTGTCTACAGCTTCAGTCAGATTATTTTCACTATCAAAGACATATTGAGCTACTACTTCAGAACTTCCCGAATTATTTTCTTTTGTCAAAGTATTTATAAGGTGACTTTCAGGAGATTCATCAAGCGAGCTAATGTATAAAATTTCACCGGAACTACTCTCGACCGATCTTAAATACTCCCCTGAGTAGTTGAATAAATAAAAGTTATCGTTATCATCCCGAATCTCAGCGAGCTTTAACGCACCAGTTTCACCAGTAGCTTTAAAATGTCTTTGTACTCCATTGGAAATTCCATATGTCGTAATGATCCAATGCTCATCGTTTACTCGCGTGAGAGTTAATCTCTCATAAATATTATGACTGCGCGAGCTATTTCCGGGAGCTGGCAAGCTAATTATTCTACCTTCAGAATCAAAGAAGAGAATGGGTTTGCCTGGACGCCAAACCAAGCGCTCGCTAAATGTATGAGTCCAGCCACAACCCAATCCGAAATTTCTTGAATTACTACTGCGATAGGTACGAGTTACCGATAAGGGTAGTGCCCCCTCCAATACCAAATCTTCTAAAGTAAACTGAACCTCTCCAGTTTTTAGATTTACAGACCTAGTTACTTCACCAGTAACATTATCGCTCTGACATATATCGGAGTTATAATTTTCACCTACTTCGCTAATGTGGTTATCAGTATCATATGAATAATCCCTGACACAATTTATCTTATAAAATTCAGACTTTACATCATGGGACACTGTGAAAGCTTGTTCACTACCCCTTTTATTTTCTCGCAGCTCGTTACCCACTTTGACTTGCACTAAATTTCGACTATTTTTTCGGGATGCAGCTATTTTGGGGGTTTTCTTTGCGGATACAGCAGTGCTTTTGCCTACTGTCGGATATCCTGAATTTTTAGCAAGTATTTTCCTTTGCTTTTTTGTCCTGGCAAAATCAAACATTAAATCGCCAATATTACGGAAAGCATTCACTAAGCGCTTATTCTTAGTTAAGGATGTTATAGCTACATCTCCCTCAGTCAATGCCGCAAGTGCTATAGTCAAAATGATCTCAAAAGTACCACTTGCAGTTAAGTTTGTGTGCTGCAAGCTATGTTGTGTTTTGATGTAGTCCTGGGCAAAATGAAAAACTGCTCCCCGAAGAGTTGGGTCACTATAAATAACCTCGGCTATGTTGAAACTCAAGCGGAGCTGCTTTTTTGAAACAGAACTGGGATTAAAGCCTAGTACATCAATCACACCTCGATACAGGGAGGTTACACATTCATCAGCTTCTTCTTCTGGAGTTTCTTCATATAAGACATAATTGATTGCTGCAGAGCTAAACTCAAATGATTGACGTGCTGGACTTACTATCTTCTCAACATCAACAGCACTCTTTGACCAAATCGATAAGCGCCACACAGAGCTGTCAGTTTCTTTTACTTTCTTTTTTGCAGTTGTTACACGCTTCACCCAACTCCAATCAGTTTGCTGGCTAATAAAAGCCTTATCTGCAACTTCCTGCGTAATAATTTTCTGCAAGCCCATACGAATCTTAGCAACCAACTCTGTTTGTAGATCCCCCAATGCCGAATATGGCAATGGGGCCTCTTCAATAATCAGTTGATTCTGAGCCAATGCCCGATAAATGGCTTTATCCCGCTCATTAAGATAGCCAGGCACATTACTTAATCGCGATTGAGATGGGGGACGCTCTTGCTCAGGGTCTATATCTGGCGCAAAGGTTGTGTATAAGCCAAGGTACTGGTCATATACTAACTGAAGAGTGTTAGTATCGAACATCCTCAATAATTCAGCAGCATCAATCTTTCTAGAGGGACCCGTCTGGCATATCCATCCAGGCCGCACCGCATAACGAGAGCCCTGAGAGTTTTCGATATAGAGCTGTATCAAAAGTTAAATCCTATCAACCGCTGACCGACTATTCTGCGGTCATCAAAAAACGAATCCATTCAAAGCACCTAAACTAGGTGCTCAACTTCGACATAATCATTTCTACTGGGACGATTTTTCTTTCAAAGGACAAAGAAATATATTTCAGCCTTCTTACATCGGTTTTAAAAAATCGGCTGAACCAAGAATAGTTTCTACGTCCAAAATTTTGACAATGAGTGTGAAGTTTAGTAGTGCGTGTTTCAAAGCCGGGAACAATAAGCTCTCGATTCACATTCAAGTCTTCACTATCACAAGCAAAATATTAAAAGTCAAAATAGCAACATCAAAGGCTATACCAATAGGAAAACCATAATTCATCCACATCTAAAGACTTTTCAAATGATCTAAACGAAATAGTTATAATCCCTATCTAATAGCTACTAAGCCAATCCTCCAAGATACCTAACATACCACCATCTTTCGGAGTAACTAGAAATTAGGTGAAAGCTAACTTAATTTGTATTGTTGCGATAGGAAAAAACGATTACAGGAGAGTACACTGCATATAGTGCAATTAAATTTGACTAGGGTCAAAGAAAGAAAATCACAGTCAAGCGATATATGGCAGCATATTCTGACAAAAAAGTACCATTTAGCGACATTAAATATAGTTTAAAGTTATGGATGGTAAAATAATCTCAAAGAGAGCACTTGAGTCCCATTAAATTGTCAGCGTAAATTATAGTATTCGCTCAAATAATATAATACAAAATTGATAACGATTCAGCAGTCGAATATTTATATATAAAGGTACGTCTGTTATGGGTATAGACATAATAGATCGGCTGGATTATCCAACCGATCTGTAATGAGCACTAATTGCTAACAGTAAAACTACTCGACTTACCTGAATAGCTGGAAATCTTTCCAGTCCAACCACTCTTCCAGTTACCGAAGTGCTTTATTCGGTAAGTGCCTGATGGCGTATCCTCTCCAATGATCCACTGTCCTTCAGCAAAAGAACAGGCCATACAATCAATAGCTGTATCTCGCGTCCAAATAAAGCGTGTATCCAAATCATCATCGGTAAGATAAGTTTCCCAACTACCATTAACTTTACGCTGTACCTCAATGAACGTACTCTCAGTCTTCAGGTCATTACGGGGATGGCCAGAACGGAAAGTGACAGATACAGTATCGCCAGCACTGTAGCTAGTACCTACATCATCCCAGACTTGACCAAAAGTCTCCCACAGGCGTTTATCATCATAAACAACCCCGATTACATTAATGATTTGGTCATCAGATAGATCTTCCGGAGTGGGCCCTGCAGTAATATCTACGCCATTGACCATAGCATATGTCATTTCGGTATAAATCTGTCTATAGGCAGCAAGGGTATTAGGGCCGTATATGGTATGTGCTCCCTCATAGTGCTGCCTATCAAACTCTTCAGGAGTGGTTATGTAACCGGAATAGGCATTTGCCAAACCGGCAATCACCACAGTATTTACACCGCTTCCTTCAAAAGCTGACAAGACTTCTGCTTCAAGACGTCGGCCTGCCATGGTCGTCATTTCACCCGGCGCGGCGACCAAAGTAAGTGAGCCTATGCGAAACATTTGGAAAGGTAGGTAAGGGGTATAAAGTGCTTGACCTATTACCTCACGCTCTACAAATGTAGGTTTGGGGTACTGGCAGGGGTCATCCTCAGTATCCTCATATACAGCGGCTGCAGAGAATGCACTCATCAGGCCAAAAAGGGGGTAACCATTAATCGCCGATTCGAATAGTCCCACATCTCTATCCCAATCCACCCCCTCATTTTCAACAGACATTCCCTCAAAAATACCATCAATATTGCTGGGACCGTCCCAACTTGATCCTGCAGTAAATGACCAGCCGACAGCACCTTCACAAATATCTATTTGCCCCTCACCGGTAAATTCACCTGCTACGGTATAGCCAGGGAAATAGATATGTTGATGTCGATAATCTAATCCACCTTCAAGTTTCACAGTAGCTGATTGGTAAAGAGACTGAGCTTTTGCAACTTGCTTTTCAGCAGATAAAAGTAAACTTTCATACTCAGAATTTCCGCATCCATCCCTAGGGCCACAAATATTCGGAGACACATCACCTAAATTACTATTGGCAAATGCCGCAGTAAATTGACTTGCAGCACCCTGCTCGGCAGCCCAAGACTCCAGCAATTGACTCGCCGCCCCCTTATTATCCCCGCTAAGTTGCCGCTGCCCTGTCCCTAAAGAGACATTGTGTACTGCAAACCAATTAATAACTCCCAGTGCTTTGTTGTTAGCATCAACCAACTTGAGTTGGGTCATGGTTTTATTGGTATCGTATTGATAGTCGCTTGTATCAGTATTTTCTGAATAAGGGTCTGGGTTTCGATTGATACTGGTATCGAGCAAGATCCCCTGCTCAATAAAGATGTCACCTGGTGTTAGTCCACTGTCCGCTTCAACGATTGACTGAAAAATACCATCAACAATAGCGTCATAGTTATCTTCCGCATACCCAAGAGCACTCATATTCAACATGACATAATGATCATACCCCCCAGGACCTACATGGGTATGTGTAGCAGTCAGCATTACATTCTTTTCGGTGTACTTACTATTACCATAGAGATTTTTTAATTTATCTACGACACCCTGCTTCACGCCCTGCGGAATACCTTGCAAATCTGCTGATACGAATACCAAACGCTCATTTTCAGAGCTATCAGAAATTATGAATGCGCGGGACCATAAACGGGTATGAATTCCCTTGGTTGTCTGCCCCGTTTCTCCATATCCTACCATTCCAACATCTGCTGCCGGGCCAGTTATATCATACTTACCAACACCAACACGCCAGTCAGATGCTTTAACAGTGGAAGAAGCTCCAATAAATACTATTAAAGCAATGACGTAACCATTAATTATTTTTTTCATTTTTTCTCCAGAATCTATACACGCAGGAGTACATTCGCCAGTTCACAGAAGTGAAGGCGTATCCTTTTCGTTGAAAATTGATACCTGAATAAGCCACTTCCGATCGACTCGGACGCGGCTCTCTAGATAGTTAGCCAATGTAATCTTGGCTTTTATTATCTCATCCTGAAAAGCGGCTTTATTATTTTAAAAATACACATAGTAGCCATAACTTCCTTGCTGTCAGAACACTGGAACTGAGAATACAGCTCTAGTACGCATGTTCAGAATACCCTAACTGGCTGTATTTGGTAGCACCCGCAGAGTAATTGCCCGCCATAAATCCGTTAATTTAGAGTCGAAAATTAAATAATTTTAAATATGCGAAGATTTTCTGAACTACGGCAAACCTAAATATTTACAATTCAAGCAAGTACAATCTAAAAATGAGTGTAAAGAAAGGATAGATTAGGGGAATTGAATTACGTTTAGAGAGGAAATGTAAAAAACTTTCGCCATTCAAAATTAGCACTCAATCAGTTTCCAATTATATTCCATAGATTGACCCCTTGTTCACAAAAACAATTAAATTAGCAATTAATTAGGCAAACACCTGTACTTAACATTCAAAGTTGTCTTGACAGGAAATAAGGTGGAAGTTGAATAACATTAATAATCGGCCCTTTTAGCATTTGATGCCCCTGACTATAAATATGTGAACTTTACGTAGCTATCAATATCTGACTGTTCTGCAGTAATCCATATAGATACATAAATAATGCACGCTAAACTTCTCCCCCTCTCAACTTTTTCCATATTGATCCTCTTATCCCTGCCATCCCTGGCCGGTCAAAAGTGCGATATACAAATGACGATACAGAGTGAATGGGAAGACGGATATATGGCTTCAGTGGTTGTACGTAATACAGGTACCGAGCCAATAAGTGATTGGGAACTTTCATGGCAATGGCCTTCAGACCAAGAAGTCATGCATATATGGAATGCTACTTCGGCGCAGGATGAAAACCTGATCTCTGTAGTTGGAAAACAAGGCTTTATAGGAGTACCCATTGGCCAAGCCCAATCTTTTGGTTTTAATATTCGCTACTCGGGTGGTAAACAGAAGCCTGCTCATATTAACGCTAGTTGCAACAACACCATCAATAAACCAGATCCGACCCCACCTTCACGAGACCTGTTAGACCCCCTTTCACAATACAATTTAATTTTAGGCACTCAAACGATAAACCCTAGGTATACATTTACAGATAAGGGATCACTTGTTGAAAGTGCTGAAGCCATTTACTCAATGGGCTCTAACTTACTCAAGATTGCCCTTTCTCCGAGCCTATATAGCGAGCTAAGTAACTCTGGACTCGACTATCAATTCAAGCGAATACTGAAAGAAATACCAGAATTTCAGCAAGTCTTGGAAATGGATTTCTCCATCTACATGTTTTGGGTTGAGGACTCCGGTTCCTGGATGGATAACAAAGGAATGAGTGAAGAAGAGCTAAACTGGCAATATGACAAAATTTATTCGTTGGCTGAATATTTACTAACTGAATATAACGGCTCCGGTAAGACATTCATGATCGGGCATTGGGAAGGCGATTGGAACCTGGTTCAAAAAACTGATGGTACTAGAGATGACAGTCAGGAAACTATCCCTCCTAAGCGTTTACAGGGTCTAATTGACTGGATCAATATTCGACAAAAAGCCATTGACGATGCCAAAGCAAATATCACCCACTCTGACGTTAACTTATATCACTATATTGAGGTCAATAGGGTTGAATCTGCAATACAGGGCAAAGAACGGATAACCAATGCCGTACTTCCCCATACTAATGTAGATTTAGTGTCTTATTCAGCTTACGATCTCACTACCAAAGAAAAGCATTCAGATTTTGCCACTCTACATAGTGAGTTGACTTCAGCTCTAGAATTTATCAACTCAAATCTTCCCAAAAAATCTGGGCTGCCATTTGAAAAGCGGGTTTTCATTGGCGAATATGGTTACGGAGAGTCCTGGTTTAAGGATTGGGGAGCCCGCTCTGGCGAAGCCCAGGATTTGCTATCACGCAATGTAATAAAAACGGCGCTCCAGTGGGGTGCTCCATTTATTTTGTACTGGCAAATGTATGACAATGAATATGATAGCTGGATCAATGAATTCACTGGCTACTGGCTGATTGACAAGGATGGTAATAAAAAGGAGATTTATAAGACTCACCAAGAGTACTATAAGGATGCGAGAGCATTCTTAGATAACTATTATATGGAAAACTCCTCCCTTCCGTCAGAAAGTGAATTTCGAACCTATGCCTTAAAATGGTTTGAATCATCGAAAATCCCACCAAAACAACCCAAACCTGACACTCCGCCTACTATACCGGAAGAACCCAGTGAACCTTCAGGCCAGTGTAATGTGGAATATGCAGTGCAAAACGATTGGGGAAGTGGCTTTATGGCAAATGTGGTTATTTATAATAAAGGAAAGACTTCTCTTGATAAATGGCAGCTACAGTGGAACTGGCAAGGTAACCAATCAATCACACACTTCTGGAATGCACAAATCGCAGAAAGTAACGGGACAATAACTGTTACTAGTGAATCATCTATTCCGCCAGGAGAGGCCCAGGCTTTTGGGTTTAATGCAGATTACTCTGGAGAAAACATCCCACCAATTATAATTGGCAACTGCACGGGTACACTCACAACTGAACCTTCACAACCTAGTCAGCCCCCCAATCAGCCCAATGAACATTCAGATAATAGCAGTATTAAGCTATGGTTTATTGGTGATTCGATTACTTACGGCATGACAACACTCCCTTATAATTCAAACGGATTTCGTAGCCAGATCTGGGACTATCTTGCCAAAGCAGCCGATGGCAACTCAATCTTTCCTATAGATCAAGAATCTACCAGTGAGCAGCTAATTCTAAAATACAATGGAAAACAACTAGAAACGATTGGCACTATCACTGGACCAACAGGCCCTGATGATATGTCTCAACAGACCAAGAATTACTGGCACTCTGGGATACCTGGAGCTACAACCAGCGATTTACTTTGCTACCTTGATCCGATAGGCCATCAAATCACCCTTGGCTACAATTTCACCAACTGCCTCAATTCCATCAAGAACTTCAATCAATTTCTCAGCGAAATGTGCATGGAGGGCGAAACTAGTTCTGGCTGGCTCACTAGTCAAGCCTGCAATTTAACGCGGGATATAACCTCTGAGGATAGCGTTGTTATACCTATACAGCTCGGGACTAACGACATCACCTTCCTTAGCATGAATAATGCGATTGATTGTAGCCTTCCTATAGAAGAAAATAGTGAATCCGCCCAGAAGCTAAATATGGTCGTTAGTAAGATAATATCATCACCCAATAATATTCAAGGCATATCAATAACAGATAGAATACAAAATTACTTTGAGAGCATAGATATTCCAACAGAGAAAATTGCATTCGTAATTTCAACTATCCCTCGTCGAAGTGATTTAGACGGACAAGATCCGAAAAATTACTGTACGGACTTTTATAATCAAAAAATCAGGAAGTCACTATCAGAGGCCTCCAATACCAAAAATATTTTCTTAGCAGACCAAGAAAATATTGTCCCAACTGGAGACCCGGTACACCCTACAACTGAGGGCCACAAGATTATGGCTTGCAACTTACTTTATGGTAAAAATCTTGGCCATTCAGATATTCCTTCTTGCATTCTTCCCAGTAACATCCCAGATAAAGGGCTATTGAAAGCAATAGATCATGTATCCAATTAGCTAGGATTTCGCTTAACAGGCCCTGATTAGAAATTTTCAGGGCGCTGCTTTTACTCACCAATAACTTTGGGAGCCTTTATAAACCCGCCTTCTATAGTAGCCGGCCTAACTCTGAACCAGATTTAAGAACTGCTTCCTATATTCTGCCCAAATCACTTTCCCTGAGAAATTACTTAAATCAACTTTTTTTAATTTTGAACCCGATAGAATTGACAAAAACATTGATTCCAGCTTTTTTACTGCATCATTACAGTCTGAATAACAGAAGTTTTCGGAATAGAACTCTGGGTAGCACTGTTCATCTGGCACCAGTGGAGTCGCACCGAGAATAGCTGCTTCCATCACCGCCAGCCCCTGGAATTCATGGTAAGCCGTAGAAAGGAATATATGGCTATGTCGCAGTACTTGACGATAGTCTTTAGCGCTTTCGAGATACCCGAGTACCAATAAATGGTCGGCAAACTCTTCTTGTATTTGAGCAAACTCAGCAGGGCTATTACGAAATGACTGCCCCATTAGATTAACAAGAAACTTAACATTTCTGGCTTTCAAGCCCCGAAGGATATCCAGCAATCGGTCCGCGCCTTTGTCATATTCCCAACGGGCCGCCCAACTGATAATCAAAGTATCTTGACCTATCTCGCCCCCATAAATGCTCTCTGCGCAGGAGCTCCAGGAAAAGGCCTCTTCAGTTTTCGCACTATCAAAAACGATGTCTTCTATTGGCACAGGAAGAACTCGCGACTTTTCCTCAATCTCCTCACAAATTCCGGGAGGAACACAATCAGGAAAGCGCTTGAGTAATTTCTTTACTCCTCCTAACAAGGTACTGCGGTTGTATTCAGAGTTGAACAAGACCAGATCACCGGACAAGGCCGTGTAAATATTCAACAACTGGGGTTCTACCGATCGAAACGCATCAGAGCTCACTGGGTAAGCAAATTGATTCTCATGAAAATATACAACTGTAGGCACCCTAACGATTTCAGGAACTAAACCGCACAAGGCACTTAGATCGGTCATTGAGGTTGTAACAATAAGGTCCCAACGCTGCTTCAATATTTGCGCAGTTTCCCCACGGCCCCAGGAAAGGCTATTACCGCGAATTCGCCAGCTAAAGTATCGCGGTGGTAAGGTTAGTACGGTCCATTGCCAATCAGAAAATGCCGCTACCAGCCCTTTACGCCATCGCTTGTGACTGTCCGCATCATAAGCGGAGAGTAATAAAACTTTCATTAAATAGTAACAAGAAGAAGCGGCACCGGGATCAAACTTAACCCCGGTAGCTATTGATTGGAGGGATTAATCGAAAGAGCGCACATTCATTAATCGTGCAAACAAGCTGGAAGTATCCCAACGAGCACCACCAATAGCTTGTACCTCACTATAAAACTGGTCTACCAGGGCAGTTACGGGCAGTAAAGCTCCGTTATGTTGTGCCTCTTGAAGGACTATAGCCAAATCCTTACGCATCCAGTCCACAGCAAAACCGTGGTCATACTCGCCAGCTAACATAGTTTTTGAGCGGTTTTCCATTTGCCAGCTCTGTGCCGCCCCCTTGGATATCACATTGACAACCTGCTCTCCATCGAGGCCAGCTGCCTTGGCAAAATGTAAACCTTCAGCAAGCCCCTGAACGACACCCGCGATACAAATTTGATTGACCATTTTACACAGCTGGCCGCTACCTACTGGCCCCATCAGGTTGCTCGCCCGCGCATAACAGTCGATAAGAGGTTGCACTTTATCAAAGTCTGCCTTATCTCCCCCAAACATAACCGTTAAAGCACCATTCTCAGCGCCGGCCTGGCCTCCAGAGACAGGGGCATCCAGAAAACCGATTCCCTTTTCGCCAGCTGCAACTGCCAATTCCCGAGCAACATCGGCAGAGGCTGTTGTATGATCTACAAACAAAGCCCCGTCATCCATACTCGTGAATGCCCCCTGCTCTCCTGTCACCACTTGGCGGAGATCGTTGTCATTGCCTACACAGGCAAAAACAACCTCCGCGCCCTTTGCGGCTTCAGCGGGCGTTGCAAAGCTCTCTCCATCATATTCTTGTAGCCATTGATCCGCACGGCTAACAGTGCGATTGTAAATTCGCACCATGTGGCCAGCATTAGAAAGATGCCCCGCCATGGGATATCCCATCACCCCCAAGCCAATAAATGCAACTGTTGCCATTTCCTCTACCCCCATACCATCCAAATAAGTATTACACCGAGAACCAAGCGATAAATCGCGAATGGAGCCATCCCAATGCGGCTAATAAATTGAAGGAAAAAATGAATACACAAATAAGCACTAATACAAGATAAAACGGTACCAAGCAGCAAGTCATTCCATGGAACACTTTCCAGTGCAAGTAATTCAATCGTTAACAAAATAGCGCTGAGGGCAATAACAGGAATAGACATCAGGAACGAAAAGCGCGCTGCAGCCTCTCTCTTCATGCCAAGCATCAAACCAGCAGTCATTGTGATACCAGAGCGGGAGGTGCCAGGGATTAGCGCCAACACCTGTGATAAGCCAATCAGAAGTGCTTTTTTCCAATTTAACTGGGCTAGAGATTCGACCCTGCGCCCCTTTGCATCAGCCCACCAGAGTAAAATACCAAAGCCAATAGTCGTAGCAGCGATAACACCGGCTGAACGCAGGTGAGTTTCTATGAACCCTTTGAATACCAGGCCTATCAGTCCCACAGGTATAGTAGCGAGAACAATTAACCAGGCCAGCCGCCCCTCATCGGTAAATTGTTTATCCGTAAATCCTCCTAGACCATCCCTAATCAGCACCCAAATATCTTTGCGGAAATAGAAAACTACTGCCAGTAAAGAGCCAAAATGAACAGCAACATCGAAGGCCAGCCCCTGGTCCTGCCAACCCAATACCTCAGAAGGTAAGATCAAGTGCGCGGAACTGGAGATGGGCAGAAACTCTGTCAGCCCCTGTATCAGGGCCAAAATTACAATCTGAAATGTTTCCATGTGTTATTAAGATCGGATTTTTTGTCTTTTCTTCCAAGTCACTTCATTGCGCAAATAAACAGGCTCAAGCTCTTCAGCGGTCACTGTATGACCCTGCTCCCATAGTGGTACTGCCAGCTGCGCTATATCCCGAGCGTGAATGAGGCTGGCTTGATCAACGGCAGCCAATGACGCCCCTTCAAAAGCCTCATAATGTAATCCCGGGCCCGCCCCATAGATCGGAGTACAAATCTCCGATTTCTCTAGAGACAGCAGAACCTCCTCCGGGTTCTGTACCGCCTCCGGGATCAAGCTATCGCAGGGAGAGTCACTGGAGTAAACCCCCCAATATACTTGTTGCATACGAGCATCCAGCATTGCCACGACGGGTGACTTTCCCCAGTCCGGGTGCGATCGCCGAGCTCCAAGTGCTAGGGCTGCGAGGCTGGAAACCGGAACCACCGGTAGATCTGCAGCATAAGCCAACCCCTGCACACTACTAATTGCTATACGGAGACCAGTAAATGACCCCGGCCCGCGGCTGACAGCAAGAGCATCCAGGCCTGCCAGCTTTATGCCGGCTTCTGCGAGAACGTCATCCACCATTGGCAAAAGGCGACGGGTGTGATCGCGCTCTGCCTGTACAAAACGCTCAATCAGCTGGCCATCAGATATGAGAGCAACAGAACAGGCGCCCGACGTTGTATCCAGGGCAAGTATTTTCACAGCGTTCTTAATCCTGGTCATAAAAAAGGGAGGGAATTGTGGCACGGGAGCGGAGGGGAGTCATGCCCAATATCGCAACCCGCAACTAAAAAACCCCGGACTAACCGGGGTTTATGAGGAGCCTGCCAAAGTTCACATCGTTGAGCCCATATATATGACCCTAGGCGGCCTTTTTCGGTGGCCGACCTCGACGGGCAGCACCAGCCTTCGGTGGACGGCCGCGACGGGCTGGAGCCTTCTTAGCAGCTGCTGTCGCAGTCGCTTTCTTGGGTCGTCCGACTCTTTTTGCTGGCTTAGCCGCTGAAGTTGCCTTCTTTGGACGGCCGGCTTTTTTCGCCGTCGCTGTAGCGGCCTTCTTGGGGCGTCCGGGCTTTTTCGCTGCTGTGGCCTTGGCTGCAGGTTTCTTCTTGGCCTTTTGAGTTTCGGCTTTTAATTTGGCTTTAGCCTTCTTCTCTAACTCTTTAACTTTAGCGGCAGCTTTCTTTGCAGCTGCTTTAACCTTAGCTTCAGCCTTCTTCTCAGCAGCCTTCAATTTCTTGGCATGAGCCTTTTCTTTGGTTTTTACCCAGCGTGTTTCAAATGCCTTGAGTGCGACAGCTAACTCTTTATCTGCTTTGCTGGAGAGGCTCTTAGAGAGACTTTCCACCTTTTCTTTTGCAGCAGCTTCAGCCATATGTACGGCATCCATAGCCTTAGCTTTGGCAAGATCCATCTTTGCCGCTGCCAGTTTGGCGCGCAAATCCTTTGCCTTACTATTGGCACTGGCCAGCGAAGTTTTCGCTGTTGCCGCATTACTTTTCTGCGCTCGAGCCTTAGCCTTAGCAACACGGTCCATTTGCGCATCCAGCGATTTGGTCGCTGAATCTACCGCCTTCTGCGCTTTCACGACCGCTGGCGACGCTGCGGTCGCACTAGTTACTCGTTTCGCGCGTGTACCTTTTTTTACTACTCTTGCCATCCCTTGTCTCCTCACTGAAAGAAGAAGTACATCCAAAAGTGTGCCGGCAGCATTGCCTTTTAGCTATCGAATAAAAACTGGAATCGGCCGTTTTTATTACTTATGCAGAGCGCCGCACCGCCTATTTCGATACAACTTTATCAAAGTTAATAAAAATACCCGGCATTGCAAGTAAAAAAGCGAAAAATGAGAAACTTTTTATAAAAAAAGTATATTTTTCTTATCAATTTTCACTTTTGGGTCCCGTTTTAGCACTTTGGTAGAAATTATTTTGTCCCATTGAGCTTAGTTTGCACAATTTCCGCAAGCGCCTCTATATGATCCTCACGCAAATTTAATGCAGGAATATATCGGTAGTCACTGCCCCCAGCATCAATAAAATTAGCGCGATTCTCTACCGAAATTTCTTCCAATGTTTCCAGGCAATCCGCAGAAAAAGCCGGGCAAATTACATCGACACTACTAACTCCTGTTTTACCCCATTCAATAAGGGTCTTATCGGTGTATGGCTGTAGCCACTCTGCCTTACCAAAGCGCGATTGAAATGTGACTTGCCACTTATCCTCACTGATTTCTAGTTCATCCGCTAATAACCGTGCGGTTTCCATGCAATGGCGATAATAGGGGTCCCCCTTATCAACACTGGCTTTTGGGATACCGTGAAATGAAAGTAACAATTTTTCCGCTGGCCCTGCTTTTTCCCAGTGTTCTTTTACTGAATTGGCCAGGGATTTTATGTAGAGCGGATTTTGGTAATAATCTCGAATCAGAGAAATATCCGGAATATCGCGACTATTGCGAAAAATTTGCGCCACCTGATCATAAATTGCTGCAGTTGTGGTAGCCGAATATTGGGGATATAGGGGAAGCACTATAAAAGACTCAAAACCTTTCTCGCGCAGAGTTTCTATGGTGTTGTCGAGGCGGGGCTCACCATAAGTCATGGCATATTCAACAGCGACATCGCAACCTTTTGCTTTTAAACGCTGCTGCAACAGCTCTGCTTGCTTCTGCGTATAGTAGAGAAGCGGCGATCCTTCCACTTTTGTTTCATCAGCACTGCTATTCCATATTTCCGCATAGGCAGGGGCAATACGCTGTGGACGAAAAGGCAGTACCAAGCAGTTCAATATGGTCAGCCAGATTGGCCGCGGTATCTCGACAACCCTCGGATCTGAAAGGAATTCCCGCAAAAAACTTCTTACTGCTGTAGGTGTGGGCTCAGCTGGAGTACCCAAATTCATCAAAATTATTGCCGTAGACATAAACCGCCCCGTTAGAAATCTTATCCCTTCAAGAAATCCTGCCAGTTATCAGGCAGGGAAGAGCGCATACTGCCAGGCCAATACCGCCGTGATCAACTCGCTCAATATCACTTCTGGAGATACAAAAAAGCCCCCAAGTGGGGGCTTTTAAAAAATGTTAGCGATGATCTCAGCTGAGTGCTTCCAACACTTTCTCGCGAATCTCATCCATACCGCCAACACCCATTACCTTGCTGTACTTGGGAGCCGCTTCAGGAGAGCGTACTTCCAGCTCGCGGTAGAAGCCTACCAGTGGTGCCGTCTGCTCGTGATAAACCGCCAAACGGTTGCGAACAGTTTCTTCAGTATCATCTGTACGCTGGATCAGTGCCTCGCCAGTCACATCATCGACACCCTCAGCCTTGGGCGGGTTGTATACGATGTGATAGACGCGACCAGAATTTTCATGAACCCGGCGGCCCGAGAGACGCTTTACGATTTCTTCATCGTCAACAGCGATTTCCAGAACATGATCGATATGTACATCGGCTTCCAGAAGGGCTTCAGCCTGGGGAATGGTGCGAGGGAAGCCATCGAATAGGAACCCTTTAGCGCAGTCTTCCTGGGCAATGCGCTCTTTAACTAACGCAATGATCAGGTCATCAGAAACCAATTTTCCCGCGTCCATAACATCCTTGGCCTGTAGGCCAAGAGGGGTACCCGCCTTCACCGCAGCGCGAAGCATATCGCCGGTGGAGATCTGCGGAATGCCGAACTTCTCTGTTATGAATTGAGCCTGAGTGCCCTTGCCGGCTCCCGGCGCGCCCAAGAGAATAATTCGCATGTTCAGTAAGCCTCCAATACTATCGACGAGCCAAAAGCCGCCGCGCTAAAAGAGCGCTACCTTACACTCACACCTCAGATTGGGCAAGATTGCTACCGATACCCCCACAATCCATACAAACCACAGAGTACTAAAAGGGGCACAAAGCTCCGCTCTATGTAAGCCTGTTAAGATCCCTAGCTATCAGCACCGGGCTTCCGCTGAACTTTGGCCTTGTCCCAAAGCCTGTCCAGTTCCTCCAGCGTTGCCTCTGATACTTGCCGACCTTCACTGTGTAAACTGAACTCAACATAACCAAAACGCCGCTCAAATTTCCTGCTACACCCCCGCAAAGCTGCCTCAGGATCAACCTTCAGGTGGCGGGATGCATTCACACAAGAGAAAAGCAGATCCCCCAGCTCCTCCTTTGCATGCTCCGTATCCCCATTTGTCACAGCCTCCCGCAACTCTGCAACCTCTTCCTCAATCTTATCGAGGACACCATCAATATTGGGCCAGTCAAAACCGACACGGGAGGCGCGCTTCTGTAATTTGGCCGCACGCGTCAAAGCCGGAAGACCCACAGCTACTCCTGCCAGGGTTCCTGCATCCCCTTTGGCAGTGCGTTCGGCCTCTTTAATCGCCTCCCAATTCCTCTTTACTTCAGCTTCATCAAGACCTTCGACAGAGCGGTCGCCGTAGAGGGTTCCACTTGGAAAGACATGGGGATGCCTGCGCACCAGTTTGCGTACCAAAGTGTCAACAATCTGGGGGAAATCAAAGTGGTCTTTCTCACGCCCTAACTGGGCATAAAAAATGACTTGGAAGAGCAGATCTCCGAGCTCTTCGTGCAGGTGCTCAAAGTCTTCCCGCTCAATAGCCTCTGCTACCTCATAGGCCTCTTCAATCGTAGAGGGGACAATACTGGCAAAGTCCTGTTTCAGGTCCCAAGGGCAACCGCCCTCAGGGCTGCGAAGCTGAGCCATCAAGTGAAGGAGGTCCTCCACAGAGTAATTCTTTTCCACGTTATTCCTTACTCAACGTTCAGCGCAGAATTCGCCGCTTTGCCGCTGCCACATTGGGCAGTTGATTGATCCGATGTAAAACTTGGCTCAACTCTTCAAAGTTGTGGATCTCAGCAGTCACGATCATTTCTACCGTATGCTTGTTCTTATTAGAGCGGGTTTGCATAGCGGTAATATTAATTTTCTGACTGTCCAGCATCACCGTGACATCCCGCAACAGGCCCTGGCGATCGTAGGCTTCGATCATAATTTCAACGGCGTAAAGTTCACGGGGTTTTTCCGCCCAACTTACCTGGAGTACCCTTTCAGACTCCTCAACCTGCATACGCAGCATATTTGCGCAGTCTTTACGATGTATAGAAACCCCGCGCCCAAGGGTGATATACCCCATAATTTCATCGCCTGGAACGGGGTTACAACAGCCGGCAATGTGGGTGAGCAAATTACCCACTCCGTCGATATAGACATCTGCCTTGCCTTCTCCCCGGGCAACTGGAGCCGTCAGCGATGGTACCCGAGGCACATTGTCGACCTTCACCATTCGCTGGGCTGCGTTGAGAACCTGACCCACGCCTATATCACCGGCACCCACTGCCGCATAGAGGTCCTCTAGGGAATGCATGTTGAGCTTGGCTGCCAACTTATCGAAATCGAAATCACTCAGCGCCAGCTGCTTAAATTCCCGGTCGAGAATACTGCGGCCATCGGCGATATTCTGATCCCGAGCCTGCTGCTTAAACCAGTGAATAATCTTGGCTCGGGCACGGGAGGTAGTGATATAGGCCATGCCCGAAGAGAGCCAATCGCGACTCGGCGCTTCGAGTTTTCCTGTAAGGATTTCAACCTGATTGGCTGTCTCCAACCGGTGGTTGAGCGGCACGATTCGGCCATCTACTTTAGCCCCGCGACAACGGTGACCAATTTCTGTATGGATCTTGTAGGCAAAATCTAATGGAGTTGCACCCCGAGGCAGGTCTACAACATGACCGCCGGGGGTAAATACATAAATACGTGAATCTGCCTCACTGGAGCGCAAATCATCTTGTAGTGGGTTCCCCCCCACCTCTTCATGCCAGTCGAGCACCTGACGCAACCAGGATATTTTTTGCTCATAGCTATCTTTACTCTCGCTCTTAAGATCAGTGCCCTTGTAACGCCAGTGAGCACAAACACCGTATTCCGCCTCTTCATGCATAGCAAAAGTTCGGATCTGAACCTCGAGCACCTTTCGCTCGGGGCCAATTACAGCCGTGTGCAGAGAGCGATAACCGTTTTCTTTGGGGGAGGCGATATAATCATCGAATTCATTCGGTATGTTGCGCCAGAGGTTGTGCACTATACCCAGAACCGCATAGCAATCCCTTACAGTTGGGACAAGAATACGCACTGCGCGAATATCATAAACCTGGGAGAAGCCGATATTTTTCCGGCGCATTTTCCGCCAGATACTATAGATATGCTTTGCTCGCCCGTAGACATCACCTTCAATATGGGCGCGCTCGAGTTCAGAGCGCAATAGCTCCAATACCTCGTCGATATACTGCTGCCGAGCCAGTCTTTTCTCATCCAGCAAGCGAGCAATCTGCTTGTAATCTTCCGGCTCAAGATAACGAAAAGATAGGTCTTCCAATTCCCATTTGATATGACCAATTCCCAGGCGGTGGGCAAGGGGTGCATAAACATCGGCCACTTCACGAGCAACTCTCTGGCGTTTAGCCGGCTCTGAGTTTTTTGCAGCACGAATGGCACAGGTACGTTCAGCGAGTTTGATCAAAGCGACTCGCACGTCGTCGACCAATGCTACCAGCATACGACGGATATTCTCTGAATGTTCCTCTACCGCACCACTCGGGCTTTCTTCTCCGGTATCTGCGCTGCGACTGCGAATCGCAGCCATACGCAAAACACCACGAATCAACTTGGCAACTCGCTCGCCAAATTCTTTTTCCACAGCTTGCAGTGGCAGGCGTTTTTCACGTACGGCACGGTACAGCACCGCCGCGACAAGTGCTTCTGAGTCTATTTGTAAGTCGGCGAGAATCTCAGCCATCTCAAGGCCTGTGGCAAAACTGCTAGCGCCCTCAGCCCAGATATTTTCCGCCTCAATTGCGCGCTGTTCTGCTTCGGCACTCATCTCAGCTGCGCGCCGCAAAGTTACTATCGCAGAACCATCCAGGCCCGCGAGCTTCTGTACATGGCGCAACCAGGATTCAAGGTCGAGTTCACCTTCTCCACCAAAGGAATGATGCTTTCTTACTTGAACCATCTTTTAACAAGAGTCATTTGTGTTATTGGCATAATTTTGTCGTTACCTGGCTTAGCAGCACATTTACTCAGTGCTCATGCTGGATTAAGCGCTTCTCTATCATAGGTTTGAACTCACCAAAGTCCATGATTTTCTGTATACATTTCAATAAGCTGCGCGAAATTCAGCAGTTTTTCGTACCAATTTGAATGGGAGGGTATAAGTCTTGTCCAGCTTGTTGACCTTTTAACCAACAGTAAACCTGCAAAACCAATGCCTATAGAAAACTAAAATTGTGATATTGGGGAATATCGAGAGAAGTGAACAGGTTGCATTTGTTATTTAAAAGTGAATTTCTCCACCTCTACATGAACACAAAACAAGGCTTTACCGAACTTTACAAACTATCAGTTTTTTTGTATTTACCGGCTTAGTTATTGCTTTTTTAACTGGCAATACACATATAGCAGGAGGATTAGAGGCTCCCCCCAAAAAAAGGGGCAAAAGAGATGATTGTAAATTGATTGGCGAATCACTTTACAAAGCTGCGAATCTCACAAAGTTTTTGCTAGTAGATATCAGGCACAATGCTGGAGTTAAAGCACTTTATTTCCAGCATTGACCAATAAAATAAGATAAATTAGAGAATAAAAGTAAGAGCTATTTTAGGGAGGCAAAAAGTCCTGAAGATAAATAACGATCTCCACGATCACAGACAATTGCAACAATCGTCGCATTTTCTAGCTGCGCAGACAGCCTTAAAGCACCGGCTACCGCCCCTCCAGAGGAAACGCCACAAAAAATACCCTCTTCTTTCGCCAGCCTGCGAGTCATATCCTCAGCTTCTCGCTGGTCCATATCCATGACCATATCCACTTGCTCAGGAACAAAAATCTTAGGTAAGTATGCCTCCGGCCAACGGCGAATCCCCGGAATACTGGAGCCTTCAGTTGGCTGCAATCCAACGATTTGAATATCGGGGTTTTGCTCCTTCAAGTAACGCCCGCATCCCATAATGGTACCGGTTGTACCCATTGAGGAGACAAAGTGAGTCACCGTTCCAGAGGTCTGCTGCCAAATCTCCGGACCGGTTCCCTCATAGTGAGCCAGGGGATTATCGCTATTGGCAAACTGGTTCAGTACCAATCCTTTTTTATCCTCTTGCATTTGCAAAGCTAAGTCCCGCGCACCCTCCATACCTTCTTCAGCGCTAACCAATATCAACTCAGCGCCATAAGCTGTCATTGAAGCCTTGCGCTCCTCGGTAGCACTGTCGGGCATAATCAATATCATTTGATAGCCCTTAATCGCTGCAGCCATTGCCAGGGCAATTCCCGTATTACCGCTGGTCGCTTCAATCAGGATATCTCCTGGAGAAATATATCCTGCAGCTTCCGCATGGTTGATCATTGAAAGTGCCGGGCGGTCTTTTACCGAACCCGCAGGGTTATTGCCTTCCAGCTTGAGCAAAACAGTATTACTGGTATCACCTGGCAGGCGCTGTAGTTTAACCAGCGGGGTATTGCCTACGCAGTCAGCAATTGTTGGATAATCCATAATGCAATAAATTCCAGAAAAATCTCGCGGGGTCCAAGTGTACAGCAAGCGGTACTATGCACTAAATACCGTCTACTTTGGTCTACTCCCTACCCAGGTTATTAAGGGAGATATGCCTGAAGCGGTATTATTCAGATGGCTATGCCGCGCTATCTAATCTTGGCAAAGTGAATCTTTAAGCCTCTAAAACGCGCATATTGTGACAAAAAAGAAGCGTTTTCTGATAAGTGAATGAGTGCGCTCAGATGTACATAACGGTAAAATGAGGGAAAAATAATCGTACAAGGCCCCTCTTAACATGGCCCCAGGCAACCCTATTCTCTCAATCGAGGAACCAGAGCAACCTCGATCCTTACGAACCCTGGTATTTCGCCTTACTGTAGCACCCGCACTAATTCTGTCCTTGCTCCTCGCTCTCGTTTTCACCCTGCAGCAAATGCACGATCGTCGCCAATTGCTATTAAGCCACGGTCGAGCCAGCGCCGAACAGCTAGCTGAACTAATTGAGATGAGCGGGGGCCATCCAGCTGAACTTAGAATGGAATGGCTGCGTAAAAGTTTGCTGGCGCTTATGCTGGAAAAAGATATGGTCAGATCTGTTCATGTCTACTCCACCGAACCCAGCCCCAAGCTAGCTCTCAACCCCAGCACCGGACTCAGCTTGCTGGCCAGTGTCGGGCCGCGTCCACGCACCCCCATTAGCAGAGACACCCTTAACAAGCGCGAACCCTTTATTTTTGAAGATGATGAGACCCTTCAGGTTTTACAGCCATTGAAAGGCGATATCACCACCTGCTGGATAAGTATTGAGCTACATCGCCCCTATTTCCTGGTGGGAACTTACCAAGTTTTACTCGTAGGCTTGGTGGGGTTGATTCTCTGTACCCTAGCCGCGCTGGCTTGGTCGGTCATCATGTCTGAGCGCTTTGCTCACAGCCTGATTAGAATGGGACATACTCTGGAGGCGATTGGCAGAGGTGAGTTTGATCGACGCACCCATGAAACGGAGAATCGAGAACTCGCTCAACTGGGAAACCAAATTAACGAGATGGCTGAAAACCTGTCCAGTTACCAACAGGAATACAAAGCCAACTTGCTCCAGTCTATGGATGACCTGCGCCAATCCCTGGACAGTATGGAAGAACAAAATATTGAGCTGGACTTAGCACGTAAAAGGGCGCAGGAAGCAAGCAGGATTAAATCGACGTTCCTAGCCAATACCAGTCACGAGATTCGCACACCTTTAAATGGAATTATCGGTTTTACCAACCTGTTGTTAAAAACTGGAATTGATGAGCTACAGCAGGATTACCTGCAAACCATTTTACGCTCATCGGAAAACCTGTTGACTACCATCAACGACATCCTGGACTTTTCCCGCATTGAGTCCGGCAACCTGGTCCTTGACCATATCCCTATGGACCTTGGCTTACTACTTGAAGAGACCCTGCAAATACTGGCCCCAAACGCCTATGAGCACCATCTGGAACTGGTGCCTTTGATCGATTCTCAACTCCCTCCCACTTTAATCGGAGACCCATTACGAATTAAGCAAATACTTACAAACTTGGTAGGTAACGCGGTGCGCAGCTCGGCAAATGGCAATATCCCCGTGCGCTTGTCAGTACATAGCGTTAATAACTCAGAACTTGTACTCCGTATTTCGGTTACCGGCCTGGGTAACCGTATTGACGAGGCTGGTCGCCGTGAAATTGAGAACATCCTCACCAGCAAGTCCCCACAGCTCACCCAACAAATCAGCGCAAATGGTTTAGGGATGTCTATAGCCCGCAGCCTAGTTGAGAGGATGAGCGGCTGCACAGGTATTGAAGAAACAGCCAATGACGGCAGCACCTGTTGGGTGCAAATTTCCCTCCAGGCTGAACGCAATCGAGGCATGTATCCGCGTATTCAATATCCTGGCTGCCGAATTTTACTTGCAGACCCCAACCCAGTTACACGGACCCAGGTAGCCCAGCTACTCAGCCAATGGCAAGTGGAGCCCATAGAACTCGGCGATACCGATACTCTGCAACCGGCAATCGAGCAAATGTGGCGGCACGATGCCCTACCGGATGCGGTTATTATCGATACAGCTACTGCCAAAGGTGATTTTGATAATTTCAGTAGCAAAGTGCAGTCGCTGGTTGATACCTATCAGTGCCGCGTGATCGTACTGGGCCCACCCGCTGAATTGCGTCGCTGCTACGACCAACTGCGCACCCGCACTCTCACTTTCCTTAGCAAACCCGTCACCCGAGACAATTTGCTGCGATCCCTGAAACGAGCAGTACCACAGCAGGGGCAACAGCGGGTTAGTGGCGGGGTACAGGCGCTACCGTGGCCCGCACCACCGCGTGTGCTGGCAGTCGATGACCACGCGGCAAACCGCCGACTGGTCGGCGAACTTCTGCGAGCACAAGATGTAGAAGTCGTTATTGCAGCAAGCGGCGAAGAAGCTCTACAGCTCTGGCAGCAGGGAGCTTTCGACCTGGTATTTATGGATATTCAAATGCCCGAGATGGATGGTATCGAAGCCACACGTCTGATTCGTGAGCAGGAGACCGGCCGCCGTACTCCAATCATTGCCCTCACCGCCCACGCCGGCGCCGAAGAAAAAGCACGCCTGCTGTCTGCGGGACTAGACGACTACTTAAGCAAGCCTGTTAGCGAGGCCCAGCTCTCCCATATGATCAAGCGCTGGCTTAAGATCATCACTCCCCAGGCCGCAGAAAAAGTGAAGATTGAGGAGATGCGCCTGGTAGACATTGGCGAATGCCTGACCCTCGCCAACGGCGATGCCAAGCTGGCCAGGGACATGCTGCGCATGTTAATTGACGGTCTCAGTTCAGATGAGAGAGAACTGGAAAGGTTGTACAACCTTGGGGATTACAAGGGCATGTTCGAACTCACTCATCGCATGCACGGTGGCTGCTGCTATTGCGGAGTTTCACGCTTGAGAGAATCAACTTGCGTGTTACAAGAGGCATTGCGCACTATCCAAGGCTCCGATGCCCAAGCCTTTGACCAGCGCAAACTCAATGCTGTTCTCAGGGAGATCCGGGCCCTGCGCGAGTGGGCTTCTGAACAAGACTTGGATGCGCTCTTTGGCCTGGAGGTAGTTGCCTAGCAGGATTCAAACACGACAAATGCCAGGGCCGAGTCTTTTTCATCAGACAGGCTGAGGTGGATTCTGTCCACACCAAGTTTTTCGGCCCTCTCCTCAGCTGCGCCCGCCAGTACCACCTGCGGTGCAGCGCCCTTGCGGCGACGGACATCGATGTCTTGCCAGGAAACCCCCTCACCAATCCCTGTGCCCAAGGCCTTGGCTACAGCCTCCTTCGCCGCAAATCGCTTGCACAGATATGCAGCGCGGATGGGCTCAGCCATAGCATAAAAGTCCTTCCTTTCCGCACTGCTAAGAACACGCTCAACAAAGCGATCACCAAAGCGCTGCCACGCCACCTCAATACGGTCATAGTTACAAATATCGGTGCCAATACTAACAATCATTTTTTTCCGTAAACCTGTCGAAAAAGCTCTCTGCTCTTCAAAGGCTTATCCCCCAATACTTTCCTCAACAATAAACGTGTAAGACGCTTTGCAGGTGCTAAAGCGTCACCTGACCAGCCACCCCCATTCATAGCGCTGTCCATCTCCAATAGTTCGGCACCTGAAAAAAAACACTCTCCCAGACTCTCATCTTTGGAGCGGTGAACAGGAATTAAACCCCACTCATCATCCAGGCGATAAACCCCATCTTCACTTACAGGGTCTCCTCGCAGGCCGCTAATATTGAGGGACGGGCAGGTACCGAGCTCCAGGAGCAGTTGTAACTCAAAGCGACGAAGCGGACCTTCCAGTTCAGCGTTGGAGAGTCCCTCCAGCTGAGACAGAGATTCCAGCAGGCTCTGATAAGCTGCAAACAGCGTGTAGTGCTCCTCGCCCTCGGGAAGGAGCCTTACCATCAGTTCATTGGCATAAAGGCCCGCATAAACCGCTCGGCTCTTGAGCCATAGTGGTACACCAACATTCTCGACTGGACCGAGCGTTTTAAGTGAACCCGCTCCCATCAATGTGACAAGCAACGGGGTGAAGGGCTGCAACGCTTGCTGGCGGCGTTGCTTGTCACGGCGGGCCCCACGGGCGACACAGCCCAGTCGACCGTAATCGGGAGTGAAAAGCTCCAGGATCAAGCTGGAGTCTTTGTAGGGCCGCGAATGGAGGATATATGCGGGTTGAGGCGGTTGAGGCGTTTTCATAGGTCCAGGGGAAATTGCCCTGATGATTACTCGTCTCTGTAACCGAGACTGCGCAGAGCCCGCTCATCATCAGACCAGCCAGATTTCACCTTCACCCACAAATTGAGCATTATCTTGCTATCAAACAAGCGCTCCATATCTTCTCTAGCCTGGCTGCCAATCTGTTTGATTCGCTCGCCCT
The DNA here is from genome assembly GCF_052466985.1 of Microbulbifer maximicatervae (SeqCode). Lineage (NCBI taxonomy): Bacteria > Pseudomonadati > Pseudomonadota > Gammaproteobacteria > Cellvibrionales > Microbulbiferaceae > Microbulbifer > Microbulbifer maximicatervae (SeqCode). Next base: position 171,082 of record NZ_CP174298.1, on the reverse strand, counting down.
TATTTCCAATGATGATACGTTTTTGGCCCGCCCGCTCAACCAAAATAGCAGCGCTGATATGCAAGACCTTACCCTCTTGGGCAAACTCCTCTACCTCCACAGTAACTTGGTAGGGAACCTCGGCACCCAATTGACGCATAATCTTTTCGCGAACAATTTCTGCTGCGAGAAAGCGCGAGCTGCGGTCAGTCACTTGATCTTCGGGGAAGAAATGCTGCCCCTCAGGCAAGTGCTTCAGAATAACCTCTTCCAAAGTATCCAGATTTACGTTGCGCAAGGCTGATATGGGAACAATTTCAGCTTTTGGATGCTCCTCAGCCAGGGCTTGTAGCTGGGGCAGCAGATCAGCTTTATCCTCGAGCTGATCCACCTTGTTCACGGCGATAATTAATGGGCATTTAATACCGCGCAGCTTATCTGCCACCAACTGGTCTGCCTCACTCCAACGAGTGCGCTCTACAACAAACACCACTACATCCACATCCCGCGCAGCACTGGCGGCAGCTCGATTCATATAGCGGTTAATCGCTTTTTCTTGATCGGAGTGCAGACCCGGTGTATCGACAAAAATAATCTGGTTTGGACCTTCGGTTTTAATACCTAGCATATTGTGGCGGGTGGTCTGCGGCTTGCGCGAAGTAATCGCGAGTTTCTGCCCCAGCAGGTGGTTCAACAGTGTGGATTTTCCCACATTGGGGCGGCCGACAATCGCGACATAGCCACAGCGAGAAGGTTGTTCGCTCAAGAAATTTCTCCGAAAGAGTTGGAGGTCTCCGGGAAGCCCCGGAGCCAGAAGCGCCCCCAGTGATACAAGGGGCTGTCATTACGATGCGGGAAATGGATCCGGCGCGCCGTTTCTATTGTAAGGTTAGTCCTGCCCGGTGAGGAGCTTATAGGCTTCCACCGCCGCAGTCTTTTCAGCATTACGGCGACTACTAGCTTCGCCTTTTACGGGCTGCGTAAGGCCACTGACACGACACTCCACTACAAAATGCTGTGCGTGTTCAGCGCCAGAAACATCTACGACTTTATATTCCGGCAGAGGTTTTTTTCGAGCCTGTAGCCACTCCTGCAAGCGAGTTTTGGGATCCTTCACAGTCTCTAATGATAGGCCCTGCAAGCGCAATGCAAACCACTCAAGTACCCGGGCGCGCGCAGCCTCCAAACCGGCATCCAGATAGATGGCCCCAATAAGAGCCTCTACGGCATCGGACAGAATCGATGCCCGACGAAAGCCGCCACTCTTCATTTCACCTTCACCGAGGCGCAGGCAATCGCCAATTTCCAACTCCCGGGCAAGTTTTGCCAGGGTTTCACCGCTAACCAATTGTGCCCTCAAGCGGCTCAACTGCCCCTCACGCCCGTTGGGGAACTGCTCGTAAAGTGCCGCGCCGATAGTAAACCCGAGTATCGAGTCGCCGAGAAACTCCAGGCGTTCATTATTACGACTCCCGTGGGATCGGTGAGTAAGAGCCAACTCAAGCAACTCGGCTTGATCAAAATCATGGCCGAGGCGCTTGCAAAGGCGTTCCAATAAAAGATCAGTCACGTTTGCGGAATTGCTCCAGATCGATCAGCGGATCACAGCAAAGCTCCGGCTTTGCAGTGTCGAGCTGCTTATTAAACTTCATCACAACATCTACGTTGTATATCAGCGGCTGGCGCAGCTCGTAATTGATGCTCACCACTGAGCCTTTTGATCCACGAACCACCTTTACCGACTTGGTAGGTTCTCCGCGTACATTATTAACTAGGAAAAAACGGCTTAGATCATTCTTAATCTGACCGCTAGTCATATTTTCCAGGTTTGGGTTTTGCCCAAGGGATTTTAACCCTTCGCTAACGTAGCGAGCATCCACATAAGCCGGAGCCATTTTAGAAACACAAGTCAATACAAATCCGACCACCGCTATAACCAGTAACCATCCCCAGTAGCTCATACCGCGCTGCTGCTTCAGTGAAAGGTTGAGTTTACCACCCATAACTATGCCCTCTATCCTTTATAAATAACCGGGCTAATATGCCCGGCTGGTTTCTTTATTGGATTGAGCCTACACGCTTAAAGCTGGGCAAACTGAGCAATTTGTCCCAGTGCATCCAAATGGCGAAAGCTTTGCCGACGATATCCTTCTCTGGGACAAAGCCCCACTCCCGGCTATCGAGGCTGTTATCACGGTTATCGCCCATCATAAAATAATGCCCTTCCGGCACTACACCACTAAAGTTACTGTACTGCCGGGGGCGGACACTTTTCTGCATCTCGTGGCGATAGCCATCGAGATCTTCCCACATGACTTCTGTTTGCGGGTTACTCGGCGGGATAGCCCGGATCAATTCTTGGCGAGCCATCTCACCGTTGACATAGAGCACATTGTTCTTCAGCTCTATCTTGTCACCGGGCAATCCAATCACCCGCTTGATGTAGTAGGTATCGTTATTGTGGGGCGGAAAGAACACCATGACATCGCCGCGCTTGGGCTCCCCCACATCCATTACCTTGGTTCGGGACACTGGCAAGCGCACACCGTAGGCGTACTTGTTGACCAGAATAAAATCCCCGACTTCCAATGTTGGAATCATTGAACCTGAAGGAATCTGGAAGGGCTCGACAATAAAAGAGCGCAGAACAAATACGATCGCCAGAATCGGGAAGAAAGACTTCGCGTACTCGACAACGATCGGATCTTCTTGCTGGTCCCCAACATTCTTCTTGCGTTGACGGGCGAAAAACAGGCTGTCAACTAACCAGATTCCGCCACTAATCACAACCAACCACAGCAGAATCAGAGGTAAATTTATATCCATTACTTTTCTCTACTATCCCTTTATCCCTTATTTTTCGTCGTGGCGTAGGACCGAAGCCCTACTGATCCACCTTCAGTACCGCCAGGAATGCCTCCTGCGGCACTTCAACACGACCCAACTGCTTCATTCTGCGCTTACCCGCTTTCTGCTTCTCCAGCAGCTTCTTCTTACGAGTAACATCACCACCGTAACATTTAGCTGTCACGTTTTTGCGCAGCGCCTTCACCGTGGTTCTCGAAACTACCTGACCACCAATAGCCGCCTGGATCGCCACATCAAACATCTGACGGGGAATCAGCTCTTTCATCTTTTCAGCCATAGCGCGGCCTTTCTGCTGCGCATTATCGCGGTGGACAATCAGCGCCAGAGCATCCACCCGGTCACCATTAATCAGGATATCCAGTCGCACCAACTTGGCCGCTTCAAAGCGGACAAAGCTGTAATCCAAAGAGGCAAAGCCGCGGCTTACGGATTTGAGGCGGTCGAAGAAGTCCATAACCACTTCGCTCATCGGCAGTTCATAGCGCAGGGACACTTGTGAACCTACGTATTGCATGTCTTTTTGAATACCGCGTTTTTCCACACACAAAGTGATGACGTTGCCCAAATACTCCTGAGGTACAAGAATATTCACCTCGGCAATCGGCTCCCTCATCTCTTCGATGGAGCCTACATCGGGTAAGCGCGATGGATTATCTACCATCACTATCTCACCGTCTGACTGCTCAACTTCATAAACCACGGTCGGCGCTGTGGTAATCAGATCCAGGTCGTATTCCCGCTCCAGACGTTCCTGGATAATTTCCATATGCAGCATGCCGAGGAAACCACAACGGAAACCAAAGCCCAGGGCATCGGATGTTTCTGGTTCGTAGAACAGGGAGGCATCGTTCAGCGACAGCTTCTCCAGCGCATCCCGGAAAGCCTCATAATCGTCTGAACTAACCGGGAACAAGCCTGCATAAACCTGGGGCTTAACCTTCTGGAAGCCCGGCAGCATATCAATGTCATCGGCGCCCTTAGCATGGGTCAGCGTATCGCCCACAGGAGCGCCATGAATATCCTTGATCCCTGCCACCACAAAGCCCACTTCACCTGCGCGAAGCACACCGGTTTCGTGGCGCTTGGGTGTAAAGATTCCCACGCTGTCCACAACATGGGCACGACCGATAGATTTGGTGACAATCTTTTCTTTGGTTTTCAGGGTGCCCTGGACAACACGCACCAAGGAAACAACGCCCAGGTAGCTGTCAAACCATGAGTCGATAATCAGCGCCTGTAGAGGAGCATCGACATCGCCTTCCGGCGGTGGTACCAAGCGCACCAGATCTTCCAGTACATCCTCAACACCGAGGCCAGACTTAGCACTGCAACGAGTCGCTTCGGCGGCATCGATACCGATAATATCTTCAATTTCTTCGGCAACCTTTTCAGGGTCTGCCTGGGGCAAGTCCATCTTGTTCAAGACAGGGATAACTTCCAACCCCTGTTCAATGGCTGTATAGCAGTTGGCAACCGACTGGGCCTCAACGCCCTGGGCGGCATCTACCACCAGTAGCGCGCCTTCACAAGCTGCCAGAGAACGGGACACCTCATAGGAGAAATCCACGTGTCCGGGGGTATCAATAAAGTTCAGCTGATAGGTCTTACCATCGCGCGCTTCATAGTCGAGCGTCACACTCTGCGCCTTGATGGTAATCCCACGCTCGCGCTCGAGCTCCATGCTGTCCAGCACCTGTTCAGCCATCTCCCGATCGGAGAGGCCACCACAGTCCTGGATAAAGCGGTCAGCCAGGGTAGATTTCCCGTGGTCGATATGGGCAATAATGGAGAAATTGCGGATATGAGAGAGATCTGTGGCCACTGCGGAATAAAAACCCTTGCAAAATCAAATGATTAGCTGGCTATAGTGCCAACTGTGTGGCGCAAGTCTAACAGAACTCATGGACAGAGGTGAGAGCTAGGTGGCCCAATGGGCCACCAATCGCTGGAAAGCGGCTAGCTTTCGATCTTAATTGTACGGAAAGTGGACTGCCCGGCCCGGAAGAAGCGAATCGGCAATAGCTCATCCTCCGGCAGATCCTTGACGACAGTTTTGTAGTCACTAATGTCGCCAACTTCTTCAAAACCAAGTTGCGCGATGATATCACCACTGCGCAAACCTGCTTTGGCACCGGGCTTGCCTGGAATCACCTGCTTCACCAGCACCCCAGTTTCCACATTCCAGCGCTGCTTCAGGATATCGGGAATTTCCTCAACCACGACACCCAGCCGCCCACCCACTCCAGAGCTGGGATTGGCTGCCACTTGCCTCGCTTCATCTTCAGAACCCGGCAGGGTGCCGACAGTAACACTCAGGCGCTCGGGTTTACGATTGCGGATCAACTCCACCTGGGCCTGTGTACCCGGTCGAATCTGGCCTACAACGTGCGGCAGGTCACCAAAAACTCCTATCTTCTGACCATGGAAGCGCAAAATGATATCACCGGGCATAATTCCCGCTTGAGCTGCGGGCGACCCAGGGCTCACCTGATCGATCAGGGCGCCGGCGGGCTTACCAAGGCCCATGGCTTCCGCCATATTGCGGTCGACATTACTGATTCCCACTCCGAGCCATCCGCGATCCACCCGCCCTTTTTCTTTTAACTGGGCAACCACATCCTGGGCAAGGCTTGCGGGAATAGCGAAGGAGAGCCCGATAGAACCGCCACTGCGGGTATAGATCTGAGAGTTGATACCCACTACTTCACCATCCAGGTTAAACAGCGGGCCTCCGGAATTGCCGGGGTTAATTGCAACATCTGTCTGGATAAAAGGAACGTAATTCTCGCGGCTCTCATTGGGGATACTGCGCCCCATCGCACTGACGATCCCGGCGCTTGCGGAGTAGTCCAAGCCGAAGGGAGAGCCAATAGCGACAACCCATTCTCCTACCTGCAGTTCTTCGGAATCCCCCCAGCGTACTGACGACAGGCCCTCCGCGTCGATCTTTAACAGGGCCAGGTCGGAGCGCACATCCTTGCCAATAACCTGCGCCTCGTATTCGCGACGATCGGTCAATGTAACGGTTACCTGGTCTGCACCATCGACCACGTGATTATTGGTTACGATATAACCGTCTTCAGAGATGATAAAGCCGGAACCCATACTCGCTACCGGACGCTGCTGGCGCTGGCGCTGGCGCGGCTCGAAAAGGTGGCGGAAGATATCGGGAATTTCCTGCTGAAGCTGCGGCTGGCTGCTGCGACTAGTGCGGTTGCGATCAACCGTGTTGATTTTGACGACTGCCGGAGAGTTATCTTCGATTAACTCCGTAAGTTCGGGTAGTCCGCGGGCACTGGCAGCCCCGGAAACCAACAGACACAGAACCAGTAGATATTGTGTACAACGTTTAACCATAGGTTTGTTACCCCTAGTGATCCCTTCTAATATGAAACCATTGGATTTTCGAGTCCTTTCAAGGGCAAGCCTTGGCTTGTCCAGCCCCTTAGGGACTCTCAGTAACGACTTAGTGGCGATCTAGTCACCAAAGTTCTACAACAGACTGTAAAACTGTGTAAAGAGTTAACGATGTCCGAAATGCGCCCGCGCCCAGAACGCGGTCAGTTTCACCTGCCCACTGAGCTCTACGGCCAAAGTGTTTTGGGTGCCCCTCTACTCTATTTTCCCGCACAAACCGGCACCCACCACGGCCTCATAATGGCCGGCACCCACGGAGATGAAGTCGCCGCAGTCGTCGCTCTATCCTGCGCGTTGCGGGCCCTCGCCACCAACTCATTGAGACATCACGTAATCCTCGCTGTCAATCCGGATGGCTGCCAGCTGGGCACCAGGGCCAACGCACGCGGCGTAGATCTCAACCGCAACTTTGCCACTGCAAATTGGGATGGCAGTGGCAATGTCTACCGGTGGAACAGTGCTGCGGAAAAACGCGATGTTCGGTTAAGTACAGGTGATAGCGCCGCCTCTGAACCCGAGACCTCTGCACTTTGCCAGCTGTTTGCAAAGCTGGGACCGACCTGGACCGTTTCCATTCACGAGCCCCTTGCCTGTGTCGAGGACCCCAGCAACAGCCCTCTGGGCATGCGGCTTGCCAGCGATTTCAAGCTGCCTCTGGTTGGGGATGTGGGTTACCAGACCCCAGGATCATTCGGCACCTGGTGTGCAGAGCAAACACTGCCCTGTATTACCCTTGAATTCCCCCCAATATCAGCTGATGCGGCAAGTGAAGACTATCTGCAAGCGCTAATCGACCTGCTGACTTACGACCAATAAACTCTTCCTGCCTCGAAACGCAGAGGGGGCTCCACATCGCTGGCCAGCCAAGTGGGCCCATCCAGGTCCAGAAAGCTAGCTCGACTTCCCAGGGGCCAGGCTGCGCGGATAGCCCGAGAGGTACACAGCATGCATCCCAGCATAATTTCCAGGCCGAGTTCAGCCGCCTCATCTGCCAGTGCCAGGGCCTCGGTAATCCCGCCAGTTTTGTCCAACTTGATATTGATCATCTCATAGCGTTTGAGCAACTTCGGCAGATCCTCCCGAGTATGGCAACTCTCGTCCGCACAAATCGTCAGCGGGTGTTCAAAGTTCTCCAAAAATTCATCTTCACTCGCTGGAAGTGGCTGCTCAAGCATCGCCACCCCCAGCTTGCTTAAATCATGACATCTCTGCAACAAGGTCTCTTTTCGCCATGCCTCATTGGCATCAATCACCAACCTGGCATCCGGTGCTGCTGAGCGTACTGCCGACACCCTTTCTTGCACATGTTGGTCATCAAGTTTCAACTTGAGAACATCAGCTCCCGCAGTCACAGCAATTTTCGCAGCACTTGCCATTGCCTCGGGACTATCAACAACTAATGTCTGTACGGTAGGGAGAAAATCCGGAGCCGGGTGTGGACGCCCCGCTTTTTTAACCTCCCAATCTGCCAGCGCACAATCCAGTGCATTTCGCGCCGCTCCGGCAGGCATACGCAGCTGTAACTGCTCTCGGGTCAACCCATCGCTCACCTCTTTGAGCATTGGCTGCAGCTGGTGCAAAACAGAGGCAGCACTTTCTCCATAGCGAGCATAAGGCGTGCACTCACCGACGCCAGAGACTTCACCATCACTAAGCTCCACCACCACAACCTGAGCCTCAGTGCGCGCGCCACGAGAGATGACAAATGCAGTACGTAGAGGCCAGCGCTCATCAAAACAGCGAGCCCTCATTGGCAGAGCCTCCAGGCAATAAATGGAACTCTCAGTTTAGGTCAGGGAGACTAGGGCTAACTGGCGAAGGCGGAGGCGGCGGGCTATTTCTTTTGGGAGGGCTCAATCTGCAGAAGTACTGGGGTGTAGGTGGGGTTTTGCGACTGGGACCTACTGTACCAGCGAACGCCCAAAGCACCTAAGACCAGACCGATCAAGGCCCCAATTACAGCACCGGGTTCAGCGAAGAGCGAATCCCCAATCAGTGCAACTAGCACCAGGGACATCAAGGGGACGAGGTAAACCAGCAAGGCACTACTGGTCAGGGCATTCTCGGTAATACCAATTACCGCCACATCATCGAGGTGGATTTTATCTGCGGAAAAACCGTTGAGAGCTACTTTAACGCGGGTCGAAGAAGAAAACAGATCGCCCAGCAATCCAGTCCCACAGCTGGACTTGGTAGAACAGCCATTACAGGCGCTACTCTGGGTGGTCTCCACCCAGATAGCATCGGACTCTATGGCCACCACCCGGCCACGCTCTTGAAGCACCTATATGCTCACTTAGCTCTTTGCGGTAATTGAGCTGGCGACACGGCGCGCTGTAGTTTCGGGGATTTCACCCACCACTGTTACAGTGTAAGCAACGCCTTCAATTTCCAGGCGGTCCATATAGGCTGTTGTAGCTCCGCGGATTGCGCGACCTTTAAAGCCCTCAAGTTCTGGACCGAGGCGCTGGACAAATACAGAAAACACTCCCAGCCCGTCGCTAAACACCATCATATCGCCATCAGATAAGGGCTTGACGGACACTACCCGGAAACCGTCGGGCAACCAGCCCACCTGCCAGCGGCTCTGTGAAGCCGTACACTCATTCCGATTATCGATGCGCCGGGCATTATTCGAGACCGCCTGTAGTGCGGCATCCTCTACAGGGGAGAGATCCAGTTGTACAAACTGGTAACGCTCCAGTACGCGGCCCTGGGTGCTAACCAGCATGGTCTTCAACGGCAGCCCAGTCTGTTTATCGAGACTCACTACCAACCCCAGGCGATAGCGGTCCCTCGGTCGCGCCTCAATCACAACAGCATCGCGATCCGCGATTCGCTCCTCACCCCGCAAGATAAATTGGTAGGCGCGCTGAGCCTGTTGTTGGCCCGCCGAGTTCCATGCTGTAGCACGATTTCTTGGCGAAGCACTGACATCGCAATTTCCGGCACTGCCGTGGCTGATCAACTCTCTAGGCTCACCACTGAGGTAGCGCACGCGCTCTACCTGCTCACCTTCTCGAACCGCGTGAACCACCTGCAAGGTCTCCAGGAGGCCCGCATGCTCAAAGGTCACCAGACCACTGTATTCAAGCTCAGTTACTGCTTTTGCCAACTTGGCTAGCCAATGCTCAACCTCGTTGCTACTCACTACACCCGGGCTTACCAGGCCGCTCTGCGCTGCAGGGTTGAGATTCGCAGGATTGAGATTAACTACACCAGATGTCACCCCCTCTTGCGCCGGCACGGTACCAACAGCGCCTTCCGGAGCTGCAGTTGCTGGATCGGCCGGTACTGCGGCAGGGCTTTCCACCTTAACCGAGCCCCCGTCTGTCATAGCAACCTCCACTACAGCTGGGGCTGCTGCGGGAGCAGTACTCATATCGAGATTGATGGTGGTGGGGGCACTGGGTTCGACCCCAGTGTCAACCTGGGCAAATGACATGGGTGCCAACAACGAGGAGGCCAACAGTAGACCGTTGGCCTTGAGAATCCCGCTGAAAATTCGGCGCCCCCTGGTTTCGACTTTCGTCACACTACATTCCAACCTGTTCGCCGTAAGTGGCGCGAGCAAAGGGAACCATGCCCTGACTGCCCACATGAGCGGCTTGTTCTGAGTGCTGAATCATTACGCGATTCAGGTGGCGCATCAACTCGGGAGTCGGGGCCTGCTGAATTACGGCCTGCCCCACAACACCGGTGCGTTGTTCCGGCACAAAGCGGGGAGCCGCAGTGCTCACTGAACGCGTGGAAGGGGCGGGCACATAGAAACCGGAAGGCTGCGGTGCAGACTGAACGACCGGCTGAGCCTCCCGTTCTACCGAAGCTACCGGCTGGTTTGCCCCCTGAATAGCGCTCTGTGGAGAATCTGTCATTTGCTGCACACCCAAAATGGCAGCAAAGGCCACCGTCGCAGCAACAGCACCACGGGACAGCGGACGCCACCAGCGATTGTTGACCAAATTGCCAGCAACCGCAGATCCCCCATTGCCGTTTTGCGACAGAGGCTCTTCCTCATCGATGGCGGCAGAAATACTCGCTGCAAGGCCGATGTCGACCGGCGCGACCTGTTCGCGGCGCATAACACTCGCCGCAAGTTGGTAACGCGACCAGCGCTCACCGAACTCTTCAGAGGCCGCGCTGGCCTTCAGAAGCCGTTGCAGCTCCAGTTCGCTGACTTCGCCATCCATGAGCGCCGAGAGCGACTCGTTAAGACGTTCCTGATGATTCCCGTGGGACATAGGGGTTAACCCTCTTGTGCAATCATTTATTCGGTGCCCACAAGCACCATATTTGGTTACATGTTATGACCGGAGTCTGAGCGGTTGGTTTCCCCGACTGGGAAAATTTTCTGCAATTTTAACCCCTGTCACCCAGTGTTTCCGGCTCGCCGGCCATCACGGCCTGGACTGTCCGGTCTATCGCCTCCCGTGCGCGAAATATTCTAGAGCGCACAGTTCCCACCGGGCATCCCATAACCTCGGCGATTTCCTCGTAGCTCAGTCCCTCAAGCTCTCTCAGCGTTACCGCTGAGCGCAGATCCTCTGGCAGTGCGCGAATAGCGCGATGCACCGCCGCTTCCAGCTGGTCGCGAAACATCTGACTTTCAGGTGTCTCGTTGTCACGCAGCAGGTCAGCACCCGAGTAAAACTCAGCATCTTCCAGTTCAACATCGGAAGATGGCGGCCGACGACTGCGGGAAACCAGGTGATTCTTGGCGGTATTGATCGCAATCCGATACATCCAGGTGTAAAAAGCACTCTCGCCGCGAAAATTGGCAAGAGCACGATAAGCCTTAATAAAAGCTTCTTGGGTTACATCCTGTACTTCACTGTGGTCCTTAATGAACCGACTCACTACAGCAACAATTTTGTGCTGGTACTTGAGTACAAGAAGATCAAAAGCGCGTTTGTCCCCTTTTTGTACTCGTTCTACCAGCTCACGGTCACTCGTTGACGCCTGATGCGCTGTCATCCCCAACTCCCATATCCAGCCACACTGCGGGCGCCACAAAATTTAACTGCGGGGCCACCGGCGCAGGCGTTTCTTTTACTGTGTTGATGACAATGACAATAGGACATAAGTTCCACGTCAAATCGACGAATAATCAGGAGGCGCTATACTACGCGACCCTTAAACATAATTGAAATCTATGAATGCTCAGGCAAACTACGACGTTCTCGTAATTGGAAGCGGTGCAGCAGGCCTTACACTGGCCCTGCATCTCGCCTCCCAGTATCGCGTGGCCCTGCTCTCCAAACAGAGATTGCAAGATGGCTCCACCTGGTTCGCCCAGGGAGGCATCGCTGCAGTGCTGGATGAGATGGATTCGGTTGAGTCGCATATTGCAGACACATTAGACGCGGGTGCAGGACTCTGCCACCCCGCTTCAGTGCGCTTTACCGTAGAGGAGAGCACTGCTGCGATCAGCTGGTTAATCGATCAAGGGGTGGACTTCACCCGCGAGGAGCAGGGCTACCACCTTACTAAAGAGGGGGGGCACAGTCACAGGCGCATTATTCATAGCGCTGATGCCACCGGCCAAGCGGTACACAGCACCCTGATCACCAAGGTGCTAAACAGCCCCAATATCGATTGTTTCGAACACCACGTTGCCATCGATCTAATTCGCCAGCCGGATCCAGATAAAGGCCGATTTCGCTGTGCCGGCGCCTACGTACTCAACAAGAGCAACGATGAGGTCGAGCTGATCCAGGCTAAAGCCGTCGTCCTGGCCACCGGGGGGGCCAGCAAGGCCTACCTTTATACCAGTAACCCGGACGGTGCCAGCGGCGATGGAATCGCAATGGCTTGGCGCGCCGGGTGCCGCGTGGCCAATATGGAGTTCAATCAATTTCACCCCACTTGCCTTTACCATCCCAAGGCCAAAGCCCTGCTGGTAACAGAGGCTTTACGCGGTGAAGGCGCTGTACTCAAGCTTCCCGACGGCAGCCGGTTTATGGACCGCTTCGACAAGCGAGGAGAGTTGGCACCACGGGATATCGTCGCCCGCGCTATCGACCACGAAATGAAGCGGCTGGGGGCAGATTGCCTCTATCTGGACATTTCCCATAAAGATCCTCAGTTTGTACGCGATCACTTCCCAACGGTTTATAACAATTGCCTTCGATATGGCATTGATATCACCCGAGAGCCTATTCCAGTGGTGCCTGCAGCTCACTATACCTGTGGCGGCATTATGGTCGATCGCCATGGGCGTACAGATCTGGACCAGCTCTACGCCATTGGCGAAACGACATTTACCGGCTTACACGGCGCCAACCGCCTTGCCAGTAACTCGCTGTTAGAGTGTCTGGTTTACGCTCGCTCAGCAGCCCTGCATATCGATGAGCACCTAGGTATGGTACAGGCGCCCCGCCCGTCTCCTGACTGGGATGCATCGCGAGTCACCGATTCCGATGAAGATGTAGTGATTTCCCATAACTGGGATGAGCTGCGCCGGTTTATGTGGGACTACGTAGGCATTGTGCGCACCCGCAAGCGACTCTTGCGCGCACAACACCGAGTAACGTTGCTGCAGAAAGAAATTCGCGAGTTCTACGCCAATTACCGCATCAGCAGTGACCTGGTTGAACTGCGCAATCTCTCCCTGGTATCGGAACTAATTATTCGTTCGGCCCTGGATCGCCGCGAGAGCCGGGGGCTGCACTACTCCCTCGACTACCCCCAACTGCGTGAACTTGCTATGGACACGATTTTGGTGCCAGAGAACTTTGCCGGCCAACGCCAATTTATTTAACCGACCAACGTTTAACCAGCTGGGCCCGCCACGGCAACCCAGCTAACTAGCGGGAATAGCGCAGTGCCACTTGTAGCCTGCGCCAATCCTGCGGCGCCAGCATATCCTTGGCCAGCACCAGACGGAGCCGGCGCCCAGCCCTGTCCCGACCATTAATCACCACCAACCAAGACCACAACACCAGCTCATTTACAAACTGAAATTCGCGACGATCTGCGCCATCAGGGTGCCAAAACCACCTTCGCGCACAGGTCGATAAATGGCCTCTCACAGCTTTTACCCTGCGCCACTCTATCCCGGCGTAAACCATAACAAAAAGGCTCGCCAGCCCTGATAACACTAAAGGCAGGTTACACAACCAGACCAGTAAGATCGCCAGGAAGGTGATCAGCAAAAGGAGCAAATGCAAAAGAAAGGAAGGCGCAACGACGCAACTTAAGCGGGCGCTGCGCTCATAAAGCGAGGGTGTCGAGCTATTCCTGGAGTCCGGTGTTGTCACGGATGATTTGCACTATACGCTTCAAGTCCGGGTCAGCCGGATCTTCTCGACGCAAGAACCAGGCGAACAGATCCTGATCCTGCTCATCGAGCAGGCGGATATAGCGCTGCTGATCCTCTGGCTCCAGGGTCTCGTAAACATTATCCAGAAACGGCAGCAACACCAGATCCAATTCCAACATGCCACGGCGACTGGCCCAAAACAGGCGGTTGCGATCCATACTTCTTTCCAACCAGATAAAAAGCGCAGTATACCCCCTGCCCCACCAAACTTGAAAAGGGCGCGAAGGACCCCCAAATTATGCCCCGAATACAAATGCAGGTGGCAGGATTATGGATCAGCAACAGTGGCAGGATTTTCTCAGCAACGAGGGCGCCATTTGGGAGGGCAGCAAAGCTCACTTCCCTCTCACCAGTCGCGAAGACCCTCAGAGTTTGCACCTGCTGGACCTGGGCCCAATCGGAGCTATTTCCATTACCGGACCCGACAGCCAGAAGTTCTTACAGGGGCAGCTCACCTGTGACTTGATCAACCTTCCCGATGAACACAGCACCCTGGGAGCTCACTGCAACCCCAAGGGGCGTATGATCAGTGCTTTTAGTGCACTGAAACTTTCGCAAAGTGAGTTCATCTTCCGGTTGCCGAAGGATTTGGCCCCCATCGCCCAGCAAGCGCTGGCCAAGTACGCCGTCTTTTTCAAAACAGAGCTGCGAGACATCAGTGATGAAACCCACTGGTTAGGCCTGCAGGGGCGCGATGTGGCAGAGCTCACCTCCAAACTGCTGGGCTTCGAGCAACCCTCAGTCGGCGAGGTGAAGCTATTTGACTTCGAAGGAGAGCGCTGCATTGCCCAATGTATTACCGACCTGCAGCTAGCCATCCTGGTACCCACCAGCAAGGTCCAGCAACTGTGGCAAAAGCTATCACCAGAGTGTGAAGCTACCGGCTATGACTGCTGGCAAATGCGCCAAATTGGAGCCGGTATCCCTCAGGTGGACGCCGCCACGACAGAGATGTTTATCCCGCAGATGACCAACCTGCACCTGCTCGGTGGCGTGAGCTTTAAAAAAGGCTGCTATACCGGCCAGGAAGTAATTGCCCGGATGCAATTCCGCGGCGCTGCCAAACGTCGCCTTTACCGGGCCAGCTGCGCTTCGGGGGATCTCCCTGAATCGGGCATGGAGATATTTGGAGATGGAAAGCAAAGTATTGGTAATCTGGTGGAAGCCTGCCATAGCAAAGAAGGCATTCAGCTACTCGCCGTACTCACCATCGCCAAAGTGGCCGCAGGTGAAACCTTACACCTGAAAGATGGCCGCACTTTGGATATCGAGGAACTCCCCTACGATGCAGACGCCGATCCGCTAGCCTAAACAGGAAAATTACTTTTAATCAAAAAGGCGGCTTTTTAGTCGCCTTTTTTGTTTATGAGTTAACAACCAGAAAGAAACCTCTGAAAAGCAAAAAGGTTTGCACCACTCAAAACGCAGCTTACTACCGCTACTATATTTATAGATATTCCCCTAGGCATCAAAATTCCAGCTTAATAAAGCAGTAGAGGGAGGCAATATTGAAAGAGTTAGACCAACTAATTGTCGTTCTTGAATGCTGCATTATTCTGGCAGGCTTTGCTGCAATAGTTGGCACACTCCAACCCACTAAAGGCAGAAATCTTGGCAAAGGAAGAATTGTATCCCTCGCGATGATTATTTATATCAGTTTGATCAACGCATTACTGGCTGCCTTCACCCTGACTCTATCCAATTTTGATCTCGCTGATCGCACCCTGTGGTCCTTGAGTAGTTTTGCCATGAGTGTGGCTACATCATTCTCTATCGGCTATCTCTGGATAAAGAAACGGCTCAAATCTATCTCTATTATCGCCAAGATTACCTACTTCCTTCTTTTCGGCATTGCCGGCTCAGTCGTTATTATCAATATCATGAATGCGCTAGGGATTGTCTTCAACAAGGAATATGGGCCGTATTTTTTATCTTTTGTATGCAACCTCTTTGTCGTCGGTTATGCATTTTCAAGACTGCTTATGCGCCCATTATGGGTAGCTGTTAAAGAAAATGAACTAGGCCGAACCGGCAAGGAGAAAACGGTGGCGTCCGGCTGATTTTCAGCTAAAAGTGTGGTGCCAACCATTGGACACCTACACCTAACAATAATTATTAACCATATAGCAAGCAGGCTAAAATAAAGCTAATTGTGAGACGGGAAACAACTTACCAGCTCTCCATTTCACTCATATACTGTTATCAACTTTCCTATTTAACCTTTCTGCTTGGGACAATAGCGGAAGATGGAAAAACTGTCGGTACAAATCGATCAATTGCTTGTCATTATTGAAATATCCATAGTGCTGGCAGGATTTGCGGCAATGGTTGCCACTTTTCAGTCAAGGAGAATAGAGAGTATCTCTAGGGGTCATGTGGTGTCCCTGGCCATGATTGTCTATATCAGCCTATTCAGCGCACTGCTCGCCGCCTTTTCTTTGGCACTTTTGAACTTCCGTATCGATGCTGGCTATGTTTGGTCTACAAGCAGCTCCTTGATGGGAATAGCCACCACAGGCTTTATTGTCTATCTGTGGAAAAAAAGACACTTCAAATTTGTGTCTATTGTAATGAAAGTTACCTACTATGGGCTTTTCAGTATCGCTTCATCGGTAGTTATCGTCAGCACCCTCAACGCTACTGGCATATTTTTCGAAAGAGAGTTTGGCCCTTATTTTTTAGCCTATATCTGTAACTTGTTTTTTGTCGGCTTTGCGTTTGCCCGGCTATTAATGCGACCTCTTTGGAAGGCCGTTGAAACCAAAAAGAAACACCCTGTGAAGGGCCGCTAATCAAAAACAGAGAAGGTTATTGAGCAATTAATATATCACCACTCAACTGGAAATACTTTCTGATTTACTCAAGCCCTATATCCACAGTCAATTCCAGCACGATTTTAGCGCCATTTTTTTACGCTCAAATGATTTTTACCCATAAAATACTAATTTTTCTATTTACAATCCGGGAGAGATGAAAATTCCGCCTTCTTTGACTCATACCACTTCTGCATTGATTCTGGATCTTTCATCAAATCCTGCATTTTTTTCATAGCTTGCAAGTGCTGTGCATCATTTTTTCGATACATCTCGATTCCGTGCATCTTGCTAAGCTCCGCCACCTCTTCAAAGTTATTCCCACGAAACTCCACATCGCAGGCGCCTCCCAACTCCTTGCAGGTCATCATTTTCATAGCAATTCCACCTTAGATCTCACAAGTGATACTTTATCGGACAGATAAATAACTTCAAAAGAGCCAAAAATAGATAATAGCTCTGATTGGCTTTCAAGCCTCTAAAGACTCTCATCACAAAACACTGCCGAAGCAGAGAGTTGACGCATATAACCACTAAAAAATAGAAAGATTTTTTATCTAGAAGCCAAGAGAAGGATAACAGGAATAGAATTTTTGGCTCTCTGGATAAATACAAACCCGGACAGATAACACCTATCCGGGGCAAGCCACTAAATCTCCACAGCAATCCGCTTCAATTGACTCGCCTCTGGCAAAGCCCATTCAATAGGCTTCTCGCCACGCTGCTGCAACCAGTGATTCGCCTGGGAAAAAGGACGGGTACCAAAGAACCCCCGGTGCGCAGATAGAGGGGAGGGATGTGGAGCACGCAACACCAAATGCTTATTGCGGTCGATAAAGCCTCCCTTCTTTTGGGCATAGCTCCCCCAAAGAACAAAGACTAACCCTTCGCGCTGTTCCGCTAGCTTGTGAATCGCCGCATCCGTAAATTGCTCCCAACCCTGCCCCTGGTGGGCGCCGGCCTTGCTGTCCTCAACAGTAAGGGTGGCATTTAGCAAAAGCACGCCCTGCTCTGCCCAAGGTTGCAGGCAACCGTGGTGTGCAGGGGGAATACCCATATCGGAGTGCAACTCTTTATAAATATTTTGCAGCGATGGAGGAATGCGTACTCCGGGCATCACAGAAAAGCACAGGCCATGGGCTTGGCCAACGCCATGGTATGGGTCCTGACCCAGGATAACGACTTTTACCTGATCAAAAGGTGTGGAGTTAAAGGCATTAAAGATCTGGCCACCGGCTGGGTAGATCTTCTTGCCGGCAGCCTTCTCCCCCTTTAAAAACTGACGCAATTGGGCCATGTAGGGTTGGTCAAACTCCCCGCCCAAAACATCGTACCAAGAGGGGTGGATCTTTATTTTGTCCGGAACCGGCATTCTTAAACCTTCAATATCTTTTTAACATGGTGTTGTAACTCGGGCACAACCTCCTCCTCAAACCAGGGCCTGCGACGCAACCACAAGGTGTTGCGCGGGCTGGGATGCGGCAAGGGAAAGTATCCCGCTGGCAGTGCATCGCGGTAATGGCGAACATTCTCGGTAATACTGCCATACCAGTGCGGGAGGTAATGGCGCTGGGCGTATTGTCCCACCAACAGCGACAGTTGCAAGTTGGGTAATTGTGTCATTAGGCGCTGATGCCAGGTGGCGGCACACTCGGGTCGCGGCGGCAGGTCACCGCCCTTGCCGCGCCCAGGGTAACAGAAGCCCATGGGAATAATGGCGATCTGGGACTCGTCATAAAAGGTGTCCCGGTCGATCGCCAGCCAATCTCGCAGGCGATCTCCTGAGGGATCATTCCAGGGAATACTGGTCGCGTGGACCTTGGTGCCCGGGGCTTGGCCGACGATCAATAGGCGTGCAGACGCTGCAGCCCTCAAGACTGGATTCGGCCCTAGAGGAAGTTGTTCTTCACAGAGGCGACAAGCCCGTATTTCCTCCAGCAGTGCCGGTAACTTCTCAACTACCACCTATTTTACGCCCCTATTGTTTACCGTCGGGGAAAGCCAAATGTAACAACCGAGCGCGGCGATCCTGGGGATCACGGGCACGACTGATATTATTGTTATTGAAAACCACAAATACCCCCTGGTTATTTACAGCAACTCCAGACCCCATCCCCCCCAACCGCGACACTTCATAGGCGTGCTCCGGGGATTCTTCAATCTCACGGTAAACCAAGCACCATTCAGCTTGCAAGCTCGGCAGAGCTCTTCTACATACCGCATATGCGTTGCTTTCAAGAGTAAAAAGAGCGCCGTCATGATAATCAAGTCCTCTCAGATTCTCCGGGTGGTCTCCAAAATCCAGCCCCACTACAGAAGGCAAGGAGAAAACTTGAAACTCTCCTTTACTTCCCACCTTTAACAATCCCCTGGGTTCCCGCTCTAAAGCTACCCACAAGTCATCGCCAACCTCAACTATTCCCTCCCCGCCATTATTGTATCTCAGCGAATAACCCAGGTGCTCTATTGCTGATGACCACTTGTTATTAATCCAGCGTGAACTCCCATCTGTGCCCACTTCTGCTATTCGATTGTGGCGTTCACTCAATAAAAATGTACCGTCGTCTCTACAACATATTCCACCAAAACGCATTGCGGATTTAGGCCGCAATAAATCCATAACAAAGTGAGAAACATTATCGGCTACTCCCCTTTTGGGCGAAGGCAGGCCACTAACTTTCAGGTATTTTTCTAATGTAGCACCCTGGCCGTGCAAATTGATTCTATATATTTTTTCCGATTCTTTAGGGGAGATCGTTATTAATTGGCCACAAAAACTCAAACCAGATAGACCTACACCCGAGCTATTATCTATCCAGTAATCAGCAACATCTTTAGCCAAAAAAATCTCAGCAGCCATTCCCACGGATGCTAAAAATATGAAATTAATTGCGAGGAAAACTGTCTTGATCATTACATCCCCCTTTAAACACAACCCAACTATTCGAACCCCAATAATAGAAAGTCTCTATTGGTATTTAGTCAGATTGATCTGGTAGAGCCAGATGTAATAAGAGTGCTCTGCGATCCTGAGGGTCGTGAATACGGCTGATATTATCATTGTCAAACACAATAAAAACGCCCCGCTCTCCAATAGCCAAACCATCTCCCTTGCCACCGGTCCGCGATACCTCATAGCCGAGTTCAGAGGAGTTTTCATGTTCCCAGTAATCCAGGCACCACTCAGCTTTCAAGCTGGGTAATTCCCTGCGACAAACTGCATAGGCATTCGGTTCCAGGGTCCACAAAGCGCCATCATAGTAATAGAGGCCTGCCATATTTTCCGACTCATCACGAAAATCCAGCCCTTTTACTGGCGGCGGAGTAAAAATCTGTACACTTCCCTTGGGGCCGAGTTTTACCAGGGCACGGGGATCCCGCTCTATAGCCATCCAAAAGTCATCGCCCACCTTCTGTAGCCCTACACCGGAGAGGTTGTACCCGTGCATATAACCTTGGGCTTTAGCCGTGGCCGACCACATATTTTCTAACCAATGCCCCTTTCCCTCCATATTTATTTCGGCTATCCGGTTGTAACGTTCACTCAACAAATAGAATTTATCATCGGCACAGGTGATGGCTTCAAAATCCATCGCTGCGGCTGGGCGGGTAAGTTCCAGTAGAAAATACCATAAATTAGTAGGCCTATCTTTTTTCGGAACCCGGAGCCCAGCCAGCTTGATATAAGGCTCCAAGGTTGCACTCCTATCTCCTAATACTATCTGGTAGATCTCCCTGGATTGCTTATCCGACACCGTAACCATTTTTCCATCGCAAAAACTCAAACCAGATATACTTAACCCGGCACTATCATCCACCCAGTAGTGAGCTATTTTTTTGGCGGGAATAATTTCAGCTGCCAGCCCCAAGGGTGACAAGAGCGCCCATACGATAGTTAAAAAAATACGCTTAATCACGACCCTTCCAATTTATCGCCAAAGTGATTTAGGAACCGGGAGATTCCCTGCGGCCAACAGACACTACCAAGCTGTAAGGTCCCAATAGCTATTGGTACACAGCATAGTTACCCCAATTGCTCTAAACAATTTTAGCGCTAGTGACTAGAAGATATTTTAAAAATGGAGGGAGTTGTTGAACAGGAGAGAACTAGAGGGATGGGATTAGCGCCGGCTCTCGGGAAGTACGGCGCCAAACAGAGTCAATTATTGCTGCCTACTGGCCTCATCTGGCATTGCCAGATGCAACAACAGCGCGCGCTTGTCGTCAGGCGCCAGGGCACGGCCGATATTATTGTTGTCGAGGATAACGAAAATACCCTGCTCTCCGACTGCCAGCCCCTCGCCCTTTCCATAGCGGGTTTCTTCATAAACCCGCTCGGGAGATTCTTCAAGGGCGCGATAATCCAGGCACCACTCGGCTTCCAGGCTGGGAAGTGCCCTGCGGCACACAGCGTGGGCGTTGCGCTCCAAGGTAAAGAGTGCGCCGTCGTGGTAATCCAACCCCGCCAAGTCCTCTGAACGGCCAGCAAAGTCCAGGCCATCTACTTGAGGCAGAGTCAGTGTGCTGGCCTCGCCATCTGCATTAAGCCTCAACAAACCACGGGGTTCGCGCTCCATGGCTACCCAGAAAGTATCGTCGGCTTTCACCAACCCCTCGCTGGAAGCATTGGTCTTCTGTAGAAACCCCTGGGACCTGGCTAATGCGGACCAGCTATGCTCCTGCCAGCGTGCATTTCCCTCGATATCTACGATGGCAATACGATTGTAATGCTCACTGACCAGATAGACCTGGCCATCGCTACAGGTAACACCTTCAAAGTCCAGATCTTCTGCCGGGCGGAACAACTCCTTGAAGCCTTCCCAAGCGCTGACAGGCTCATCCTGCTCCGGTATCCCAAGGCCGCTTAAGCGAAGATGTGATACCAGGCCGGCACTGCCATCGCGAAGTTCAAGCGTGTAGATCTCTTCAGAATTCTTATCGGAGACTGCCAGCAGATCTCCAGAACAGAAACTTAAGCCGGAAATATCCAGGCCTGCACTACTATCAACCCAATAGCTGGCCAGCAACCTAGCCGGGGTAATTTCTGCGGCTATCGCCAGTGGCGACAACAGCACGGATAGAACACTGAAGAGAGTACGCTTGATCACTGCAAAACCAATTAATCGCGGAAGTTATTAAACTGCAATGGCTGTTCCAGCTCTTTACCGCGTAACAAGGCGATCACCTGCTGCAAGTCATCGCGCTTCTTGCCAGTAACACGCACCTGCTCACCCTGAATGGCAGCCTGCACCTTGAGCTTTTCATCTTTGATCAGCTTAACAATCTTTTTTGACAGTTCTTTGTCAAGGCCATTTTTCAGGGTCACGTCCAATTTGACCTGCTTGCCGGATTGCTCTTTATCACCTACATCCATCGCCAGTGGATCGATATCGCATTTGATCAGTGCGCCGCGCAGCATATCCACCATCTGGTCTACCTGCATGTCCACTTCAGCGCGAACTACCAAGGAGAACTCACTCATCTCCACTTCCGCATCCACACCTTTAAAGTCGAAGCGGTTGGTAATAGTGCGATTCACCTGATCCACAGCGTTGGTGAGTTGGTGCTTATCCACTTCAGATACAATGTCAAAAGAAGGCATTAAGTTGTCTGCTCCTATTTCCAGGTTTCCGGAGTAATCTCCGCGTTGTTGTCACTATCGGCCAGCCAGATATGACCATCCTGAATGGTTGCACTCAGGTCCATATTGCGCTCAGCCATAGCCGCCAATTGCTCAGTGGCATCAGCGGCTAAATGGTAGACGGTAAGGTTATCAAAGCGCTCCAATTGGCTGGCCTGTTTCTGCCACCAGATTGGTGCTGCACGGCGCCCGTAACTGTATACGATAACGCGCTTCGAGCGGTTGCAGGCTTTGCGAATTCGTTCCTCAGTGGGAAGCCCTACTTCGATCCAGAGATCGATTTCCCCGCTCAAGTTCTTTTGCCAGAGATCCGCTTCCTCATCGGAGGACAGTCCCCGGGTAAACTCCAGCGTTTCTGCCGCATTGTGTGCAAAAGCCAGTAGCCTCACCATCATACGCTCATCTGTTTCCGAGGGATGTCGCGCCAAAGTGAGCGGATGTTCGGCGTAATAATCCCTGTCCATATCGGATATCTGGACTTTGGCCTTAAATATTGTTGCTTTTAACGCCATTTTGGCTCCATGGTGATGCCTTCTCCAGCGCCGGGAGTCAGGCGGACTATTCTTGATGGGTTCACGTGAGAATAAGGATATTCCGCATGACCTCTGCGCTCCCCAGCGGCTGGCCCTTTTGGCAGAGCTCACTGCTACTGCTGCTGGCAACCACCCTCAGCGGCTGTGGTGTCAACAATATCCCAACCTATGACGAGCAGGTTAAAGCCACCTGGGCCCAGGTTCAAAACCAATACCAGCGCCGTGCCGATCTGGTTCCCAATCTGGTGCAAACCGTAAAAGCTTACGCATCCCACGAACGGGAAACCCTACAAGCCGTCACTGAGGCCAGGGCCAAAGTCAGCTCTCTCCAGGTTGACGGCAACCTTCTCAATGACCCAGCCAAGCTGCAACAGTTCGAAGCAGCACAAGGCCAGTTAACCAGCGCGCTATCCCGCCTTATGTTGGTGGTAGAGCGATACCCCGACCTCAAAGCCAACCAGAACTTCCTCACACTGCAATCTCAGTTAGAGGGCACCGAAAACCGCATCAGTGTCGCGCGCCGGGATTATATCCAGGCTGTAGAGCGCTACAACCGCGAGATTCGCACTTTTCCAGGAAGAATCTGGCATGCCGTGCTCTACAGGGATATGCCGCTTCGAGAAACTTTCGAAGCCACCAGTGAAGATGCCGATAAGGCACCTGAGGTTAAGGAGTCTCTGAATAACTCCATGATACCTCTGGCATGCAGAGCGGTTCACAATCAAGGCGCGGCTTCGCAGGAATGTCTAGACCTTTCAAGAAGTCGCAACGCGGAGTGTGAATCGCTCTGCAAGCCCCGAAGGGCGGGCCTTGAAGGCCACAGCTGCTGCGTTGCAGCTCTTGCAAAGGGCTACGGCCATTCGCGGCGAGCTGCGCCTAACATCTGCAGCCTTCAAGACCCGCAGAGGTATTACGGAGTTATTTAGAGGCTCCTCAACTTCCAATAGACAGGCGCCATCGACCCCAAAATGAACCGCCCCAGTCTTGCCATAACCATCCTGATCGCTCTGGTCTGTGCCTTAACAGCCTGGGCCGATGTACAGTTTCCAGCGCTGTCCGGCCGGGTAGTAGATCAGGGAGAGTTGTTAAAGGCCGATGAGAGATACCAACTTACTGAGTTGATACAGCAGTATGAGCGCGACAGTGATAATCAGCTGGTCGTCGCCACCATCCCCGAGCTTCAGGGCATCACTATAGAGGAGTATGCCAACCAACTGGCACGCAAGTGGAAGCTAGGAAAAAAAGACAAAGACAATGGAGTGCTTTTCCTGATTGCGCCCAATGATAGAAAGGTCCGTATCGAAGTAGGCTACGGCCTGGAAGGAGCCCTAACCGATGCACTGGCAGCAAATATTATCCAAACCAAAGTACTGCCAGAGTTTCGCAATGGCGATTTTAGCGGCGGAATCAATGCAGGGGTTCGATCAATTATCGCCGCGACGAAAAATGAATATGTCGCTGAACCCGTAGAAACCAAAGAGGGACGCCGAATTGCTGTACTGGTCGGCCTGTTCCTTCTGCTGGTCATGCTACACCTCTTCGGCAGTGCCGCACTGGGTTCACCTGTACAGAGCCGTATTTTTAAGCGGGGGCGCTACGGCGGCTACTATGGTGGAGGCGGATTTGGCGGAGGTCTATCCGGCGGCAGCTCTGGGGGCGGGTTTAGCGGGGGCGGCGGAGGTTTTGGCGGAGGGGGCGCATCGGGAGGATGGTAATGCTTACCAATACTTATCAGCGCCAGGTAGCAGAGGCGATCAAGGAAGTAGAGTCTCGCACCGACGCTGAAGTCATGGCTGTGGTCGCCAAGGAAGCGGACAACTACCTTTATATCTCTACCCTATGGGCCGCATTCCTAACACTGTTAGTCTCCCCTCTGATCGAATTCCTGCCGTTCTGGATCAACCTCCAACAGGCGGTGACGCTTCAGTGGATTTTATTTATTGTCCTGGCAGTAATATTCCGCTGGCGCCCCATCACCATGCGCCTGGTACCAAAGAAAATAAAATTCTGGCGAGCTTCAAATTTAGCCCGCAGGCAATTTCTGGAGCAGGATTTACACGCAACCAAGGACCGACTCGGGCTTCTGATATTTGTTTCAGAAGCCGAACACTATGTAGAAATACTGGCCGACAGAGGCATTGCCCAACACATCACCAATGACAACTGGCAGAGAGTAGTTGAAAATTTTGTGCAACAAATCAAGCGGGGAAAAGCTGGAGAGGCATTACTGGCATGTATTGAGCAATGCGGAGATCTACTTCACGAAGCGATACCCACCAGCACCATTAAAGATGAACTGCCGAATCATCTAGTCGTCATCAATTAAATCCCCGTATCCCCCAAAACTGGCAACACCAACTTACTCAAGTTTCAAAACGAAACTCCACGCCATACCAATCTACCCTCCTATTGTGACCTGAATCATCAACTAAGCTGCCTAAAGACATAAAACCCATAAGTAAACTCTATACAAGAAGATGATTCCGACTAAAACCCCATTGCAGCTTTTCAGTATTACTCTTCTGTTACTGGTATCTGGATTCAGTGCCGCTCTCTGGTCTCAAGAACTACAAAAGAAAAATACGACTTCGGCAATCGGGGACGGTAACTTCCCGGGCACTCGTATAGTCTCCCCTCGCCCAAAGCAAGCCACCACCTACTTCCTGCCGCCATTGGGTAACAGCGATAAATTAACATTTCATGTCGAGCATCAGTGCAGCAACCACATTGGCGATCTCGGCGCCCTCAGAGTGGAATGGGCTATCAGTAACCGGCAAGTGAATTTTCCGACTTGGGACCCCAGCAGTACCAAACCGGAGTCCGAAAAGTTACCAGCTGACCCTGCTGAGGTTGTATTCGTACCCACTATTTATGGCGGAAAAGTAATTTATAAAAAGCTGACTGAGAAAATCTACGGGGAAGTCAATGCAACCTTCGGTACTGATCTTGAAGCACCAGACTAAATTAACCCCCCCTTCAAAAACGAATAATGTGCAACTGATCAACTCTACCCAAGCAACACATGACTCCCAAAGCGAAATTTTATTTATCATTCAGCAAAATACTTATCAGCCTGGCCCTGATATTATTCAACAGTACATTATCAACAACCAGCAAGGCTGATTTCATCAGTTTAAGTGGCGCTGAGACCGCCAACAATATTGCGGAGATCGATATACAAAAAAATATCCTAAACATTAGATTCGAGATATCAGCAAGCGATGCCAAACTATTTTGGCCAGGAATTGAAGATACACCAGATATTTATCGACTGGCACAATCGGCAAAAACCCAACAATCTTTCGACTTTCAAGTACTCTCTGGAAATAAGAGCATTAAGCCCAAACTCATCTCAATTCGAGTAGCCCAGAGAAAACCTAGAATTTCCCCTTTTGCTGGGCAAACCGATCCCCGCACCGGCATAAAAATGCCGGATTTCCCGGCAGATAAAAAGATTCTTTTAACTCAGCTGAAATATCCAATCGGTGGACTTTCAGACCTGCAACTAAAACCACCCATCGGTAGTGACAAGCTGGCATCCGTGACAATTGGCTTTACCAGTCGCCACGGGCAAACACCTATCAGCGGCTTTCACTACCTATCTCAACCTGAGCCACTCATTATCGACTGGAAAGACCCATGGAATACACATTTTAAGAACACCGACATTAGTCGGCATAATCGCTACCCTCTAATGTCTTTCCTCTACGTAGAGCCCCGCCAGATACGCCATGAGATACTCGTGCGCACCAAGGACTTACTGGAGTGGACTAATCACCCTTTTGATGCCTGGCAACCATTAACACCAGAAAGTAAGGCCTTCCTGCATCACACAGTACGCAGCTATCTAAATAATAAAAATCCAACTTCTATTGATCAGTCGCCCTCACAGCCGAATAGCATTGAGACTGTTTTTCTCCGCGCAAATAACAGCGGGTACTCACAGATTTCAGAGAATGACACTATTGAAATGGGCTCAGTGATGATTGGCTACCGGGAAAAATTTTCCATCGATGCACTGCCCCAGAGTGTTACCGTAGACTGGAATCTATTCACCGATACGATCAACTCCGTTCCCACCCTAATTCAGGACCCCACAGGCCCATTCCCCACCCATGTAATTCCCTCATTTCCTGATATTCAGTGGCACAACTACCTATACGATTACCGACCTCCAAATAGCGATCCACTTGCAATAGAAACCCCCAGCCTGGCGGTCCCTATGGCAATCCTATTTTCATTTCTTATTATTACGATAATTGTATTGACGCTATCCACAAAACACTCACTTATAGGCCGCAAGGGTTCAACTATTCTCTATACCGCCATAATAATCTCAGCTGTCGCTTTGTACCTCAATCTTCCAGAAGAATACCGGGTAAACCTTCCAGGAACCGCTAAAAAACGAGACTTGGGTCAAGTAACAGAACAGCTACTGTTAAAAGTTGCAGCCGCATTTAAAGAGCCTCTACCGATCAATCTGGAATTAAAGCTGAAAAACTTGATTACCAAGGAAGGGTTCGAAAGTACCTATTCAAATCTGGCACAAATTTATCGCCCCCAAACAACGAGTGGTGGCTTGGGATCAATCAGTGCTATTACAAATCTTAAAGTCGAGTACTCCAGTCAAATTAACCTGAATGGCAACAAAGGATTCCGGTTGATTACAAGTTGGCAAGCGGTAGTAGAGGACCGAAGCTGGGGACACTTTGAACAAAGACCGCAAGAGACCCGGGCCAATATCGCAATTATCCAGTCTGATAACCACTGGAAAATCGCTGGATTTACTCCCCTATCCGTACGGTAAGAATAAAATAGAGAAATAGCTAGAGCCATGAAAAACAGCACACTCAAGTTGCCCGCGATGATTGTTCTATATCTCCTCATATCCAGCATCAGCGGGCAAGCACAAGCGCATTTCCTTCTCAACCTCAATGTACGGATTTTCCATATAGAGCACACAGCCAGTGGTGCCAACCTATATATGAGAGTGCCTATGCCCTATTTACTGGCAGATAAAACAGGACTGGGGCGCGACCCCTATACTGGCAAACTCTCACAACCCGCGCCCTATACCAAAAACTCCTTGGATCAAGGTGACTTGGTCCACTATGTTGACTTTCAACAGCTGGAGCTAGCGCCTCTAGGACTCGGTGATATTGCAGAGAGAGCCACTCTTCTCCGCAATACTGACAAGCAGATAAAAGGCGATGTAAAAGCCGTGCGCCTGTATCGGATAGGAAATGAACCAGGTTTTGCAACGCTGGAGGAGGCACAGCAGGCATTTTTGCAGCAATATTTACCTGAAGATACCAATCAACGGTTGTATGTGGGTGACACCTTGGTTGATATTCAGATCTTCTACCCTCTGGAAGCTCCCCTTGGAGAATACCAACTATCCAGCTCTCTTAACCCCGGCCTCCCCAACCAGGAAGATACCGCCAACCTGGTACTGGATTACAACCCAGGCAGGACCCAGGTCTTTCGCTCACGCGGTCTTATGCAAAAGCCACTACTGATTACCCACTCCTCAATAGACGCTGTGAAGACTTTTCTGGTGGAGGGCATCGCCCATATCCTGAAGGGGGTGGACCACATGTTGTTTGTACTCTGCCTAAGCCTCGGTGCACTCAGCCTACCGCTACTCTTATGGCGCGCTACCGGCTTTACCATCGGTCACAGTATCACCCTCTCAGCCGGATTCTTTGGCTTTGTTCCCACAGTCAGCTGGTTCGTACCTATGGTAGAAACCGGTATCGCCCTATCCATAATCTATATGGCCTGGATATCACTACACAGGGAAGACACTAAGATCACAGGCAGCGAAAGTACAATCTTTATCGGCACCTGCATGCTCGGCCTACTCCACGGCCTGGGTTTTTCATTTGTATTACATGAAATACTCCAAGTTGACTCCCCGAATATCTGGCAAAGCCTCTTGGCCTTCAACCTGGGGGTAGAAGCCGGGCAAGTACTCATAATTCTTGCCATATGGCCCCTTGCCTATTTGGCCAGTCGATGGAAAAAGGAGTGGGAAATCCGGATACGTTATTCTGTTGCTGGACTCTGTAGCGCAATTGCTTTTATATGGACATTAGATGGAGGATATGAGCTTGTTTCGGTAATTTTCTAAACAGGAGAATGAGTTTTCTCTCTGGTTATTACAGCCGAGATAATACACCTAAAAATGCCTTGTATTCTCAAGATCCAGAGACAAAACTCACTCCAAAATTAATCTCCCTGTCACTACACACGTAATAATGAGTAAAAATATAAAGCGCAATAAACCAGGACGTTAAATAAATTAAGACCCAAACCCCTTGGGATGCTGCTTCCCGGCGTCACCTATTACTTCCCAAGAGGCCTTTGAGTCAACCCATAAATGATGAACCACTTTTAGATTCTCGTTACCATCTACCAAGCTTCCTGCAGGAATGTAAGTATTTAAAGAATCATTATCTCCGGGCAGAGTCGAACCGCAAGTAGCGCAAAAATTTGTATGCCAATCATGCCCGGGCTTAGACCAATACTTAAGGTTCTCCTTACCTTTAACCCAACTAAACTTCTCAGTAGGCACAATAGCTACAGTAATAGCGCCACTCCCTGTGGAACGACGACAGATTGAACAGTGGCACATATATAAATCTGTGAGGGATTCTTGTATCTCATAAGCTATCTCTCCACAATTGCATTCACCTTTAGTCAAAAAGACACTCCTTTTTAGTAATATAAAGATACAAAGCCCACATATCTGAGACATCTACACCACCTTGTATAGATTTTAACCGATCATAGAGCCCCAAAAGAGCATCTATTCGCACTGAACAATCCCTCCAGCTAATTTTAACTCCGGTATTAGCTATCTGTTCTACAATAAATGTCTCAGGCTGAACTTCCGCTCCAAATAGATAAAATGTTATCAGAAAGAACAGGCTTTTGTGGTGCGCATATCTATTTGCACAAGCCTTAATCTAACCTTATTTCTCTCAACATTGATTCAAGTTTTCGATAGTTAATGGCTAATAGAGGCTGAGTTGAGTAATTTATAAAAGTCAGCGACAGCACACTTAGTGTGGTACTCACTTTCATACTTGGTGAAAGGATTCTATACAACTTAACAGGTTGCTGCGGAATCAACCAGGACTCTAAGTCGTGGAGACTGGAAATATCATCAAAGAATTTAAATTTAGCAACATGATGATAGATACAGAGATCTAGGCGTAGCTTAGTGTAAATTTTATTTAGGCCTAAGGGCCTCAATAAACTCCGCATCTACCCACATTATTTCAAAATTCGGAGGAGTACAACGCCGACAGTAAAAAAGATATTTCCCATCAGGTGTTACATATCCACCACCATCTTCCCCCTCTGTATTGATCTTATCACCGAAGTTAATAGCCGCACCCCATGAGCCATCTTGTTGACGAAAGCTTATGTACATATCGCTATCACCATATCCACCCTCTCTTTCACTATCCCAGATAATGTAGGACTCATCAGGGGCAATAAACGGATGAGCAGTCCACTTGCCTGTATTTATCTGCTCTCCAAAAGGTTTTGGCGCTTCACGCTTACCATCTAACAGACGCGAATAGCGAAGAATACCATCTCCATTTGAACCTACTTCATCAAATACAAAGGTTCCTTTTGCAGAAGCCGTAAGGCGCATGATACGAAAGTCTTCAAATAGTGGCCCCAGGCTTTTAGGTTCTGACCAACCATTGTCAGTGCGTTCTCTATATCGATTTCTAGAATACATTGTTTGACCATCAGGTGAGATAGAGCCACCCCAGGCCACTTCCGATTCATACCAACGATTACCCTCAAGCTTGAATACAACTTTCGAAGACTCGCCACTTTGGTGATATCTTCTTGTAACGTAGTACTCCTGCATATCAGGCGTGAAGTAGCCACCCCAATCCCGATACTCTTTCGAGGGATTAGGAGCGAATAACTTTGGAGTTAACCCAGGAGGTTTCTGCCCAAGATAGGGCCCTTCAAGAGCTGTCTGTGTATCCTGACTATAACTGTTAACACCCAGGGCTAGCAGTGAGAGTAGAGCCATTGAAATACAAAGGTTCCTCATGACATATCCTTGCTTAAATATGAAGTAATAAGCAATCAATGTATCTATTCAGGCTTTATAACACCTGACGTCCATATGAATTTTGCCTGATTCTTGTGGGAAGAGGTGTGATCCGCCGGCTAATTGTATGAAATATGCTCAAAAGTGGCTCTACAGCGAAGATCCACAGCTCCCTTTTGTCTTCCATATATACTGACCTTACGGCTCATTTCGTATTACCAATCCACACCGGGCCCCCAATTGCAGAGAGAATTATCGGAACACGACGATCTTAA
Source organism: Microbulbifer maximicatervae (SeqCode) (assembly GCF_052466985.1). NCBI lineage: Bacteria > Pseudomonadati > Pseudomonadota > Gammaproteobacteria > Cellvibrionales > Microbulbiferaceae > Microbulbifer > Microbulbifer maximicatervae (SeqCode). The sequence continues at coordinate 140,149 of NZ_CP174298.1, read as the reverse complement.
ACCTACATAAATACGCCTCAGATATTCATCTATTCGGCGTAAGTAAATCTACAAATTTGCTCAAAAGAAATAGATGATGGTTTAAACAACTGAGTAGCGAGTACTATTTTCTAACACCAACCGAATGATCAATTTTCATCCTGCGGGATTAAGAATGAGCGATACTATAGCCCCAATGGCTGTTGCACTTTCTACCAGATAGAAATCAATCTGGTAGAAAGTGCAGCTCAATTAGATACATTGCCTGAAATACACTTTCTTAGATCTCTACCGATTGAAGATAAGATATCGTCAAGCGTATTGATTGTCGTTAGGAAGTCGTAATTAACATAGATTGATTTGTTCTAGGTTATATACAGCTAGCACCAAGTTCCTTAACAGCTTTCAACCAGGAACCCTGTTGATTCTTATCAGACATAATCATTGAACCAAATAAATTAACCTCTGCTTTCGAGAAGCCGCAATATTGAAGAGTAAATCGATCAAGCTGCTCTAATACTGGCTTTGCTTGTTCTTCTAAATATTCTATAGGGGCATCCATTGTCAAAATTATTCTTGATGTTTTGCCTTTAAGAAGCTGTATGGGTTCTGCACTACCACTCTCAAATTTAAAGGTAATTCCGGGAAGAAAAGATCGATCAATCAAGCCTTTGAGCTTTCCTGGCAATCCGCCCCACCAAATAGGCGACACCACAACAATATGCTGTGCCCATTTAAGAGTCTCTTGAAATTCAGATAGACAATCCTCCAATACTTGATAATCATCGTACCCAAACTCTAAATTCGAATTGAAGTCCATTTCCGACAGGTTATATCGACGAACATTAGCCTGTCTCTTTGCTTCAGACTCATAGACATCGCTCAACTGCTTAACAAAACTGTTCTTCTTTGGATTGCCATTTAAAAGTAGGATATTTTTCATCTCGTCATACTATTGCTTAAAAACACGATGAAAAGTCTACCGTCTCCCCTTAAGGGGAGGGTCAAGGCTTTTATGACAGGAATCTATAGACGCAATACATTGATCAACCTTTTCAGCTTTATTAGAAAGTGATTCCAATTCAGCCTCAATTTTTCTTTTTACTTTCTTCAGAAAGACACTGATTCGAGCCCAATCAACCTCTCCATTATGGTACCGAATAACATCCTTTAACTCAGCCAAAGTCACCCCAAGTGCTTTAGCTTCTGAGATCAAAGTAAGAATTTCAACATCTTCTGCCGTATAGACTCTATATCTGCCCTGCCTTTTAGGAACGGCAATGAGGCCTTTTTCCTCATAAAATCTTATCGCCTTTACAGTGAGATTCGTCCTTCTTGACACCTCTCCTATAAACATACAGACCTCCTACCTATGCTCAATTTCCCATTGAGATTGCAGCCTATGAAAAATATTCATCACACGAAAGGATCCATCCATAAGCTTGGGCCTTCGCCAGCCCTTACGGGCACCTAGTAGAAACTCATACGAGCTGGAGCTCACTTCTTACATTCTCATACTTTCGGCACAAACATTACGTTGAAGAAAGTAAATACGCAATACCGCAAATTAAGAAGAAAAGACCATCTGGTTTTCTGTGATCAACTCAGACGGGGGAACCTACCTACGTAAATAAACTACTATTAATGGCAGTAACACCCCCTATGCCGCCTCATACGCATCTAGCAGGTATGATTAGCTCTAGACTACCTCTTAATTGATTCTCAAGGGCATTTGAGCTACACCTGTCTCTGTACCGGTCGGCGTAACAATGGCATAACTAGGTGTTTTATAAGGCTTAACCTTTTACCTTTGGCTTGATTAATGATAACGCTCGCTAAAATGCCTCCTTGAACGTTTGCTATATAGCCGTGCTTATTTTCATCCATAGTAGAGCAATCATCTATCGCATAAAGGTTAGAATAACCTCTAACCCGCATATATTCGTCCACTTTAATTAATCCCATCTTATCTAACACTCCGGGTAATTCTGTTTTTAGAAACTCGGTATTTGGCGACATACCTACACATTCATAAACCAAGTCTGCCTTGAAAGTTTCTTGAGTATTCATAGAACGGTAAATTGCACCTTCCTTAACTAGCCGGGTATTGAGATGTACGCTAACACCCTTAGCCGTAAGCTGTTCTAGCGCCCCGGGGTTCATAAAGCCATGAAGGTAAGTGGAATGATGGACCTCCACTTGCTCTTTCTGCTTCAACGTCTGCATGACCTCTAATACAGAAAAATGAGGCTCCATCGCCGGGAATATCAAGTGCGTAGGAAATATAGGATCAATTTTGGCGTAATGGCGAATTTGTGAACTATAAAATAAAATTGCCCCTGAAACATTACTCAAACCTGATGATCAGATAACCTCCATATGGCCGATGCACCAATACTAAAACCTACTAAACTCACATGACCAAATGATGCGCCGATTCTCTCTGATAATTTTTCAACGTATTTATCGAGCCCAACCTTTGATGTAAAATATGAATACGCCTCAACCTCACAATCAAAATTCATCAATTCTGAATTATACGGATCAACTATCTCTACACTACCAGGAAGATCAGCTGCAAATCGCTCTAACGCTTTTGTACGACCAAAAATATCTGAAACCAAGATCCAAGTCATAGCTTATTTTTTCATGTAACAAGAAAGAAACGATTCACCGATCAGCTTTAATTTACTCTGTACATATTTATCAAGTTCGATACAGTATGTCGTAAAACATCGGCCCAACAGCTCAGCTTTATGTACTGTTTTGGATATTCTTTTCAAAGCTCTGTATTCCGGCCTACTGTCAAGCAAATGACACACTATTTCCTTATGCCCCAATTCCTTAGCCCAACCGATCATTGTTTTGAATACCGAGAGCCCAGAACCCCAAAACTGTTGGGATATGACAACAGCCATCTCAAAACCGCTATCGTCAGGTTGAAGACCACACCACCCAGCTAATACTCCACCGATGTAAATTAGTCGAACACGGCACCCAGTCAGGGAATCTACTTCTAACTTAAACTTGATCCACTCATTAAGGCTTTGGTCATCAAAGTATTCATGTTTAATTAAGTGCTCCCTAAGTGAATCCTCATTGAGTACAGCTAACAGCTCGTCTCGATTCACTTGAGTTAGCTCCTTAAACTCTATCCTGCTCATATTAAAGTAATTTTGACTTTCTCGTTTTGAGGGTAACTTTAAAGACGAAATAATTTTTGCTTGCTTTATGAGTTACCCAAGAGTAATTGCGACCGAAAGGTAGGCGCCTATTCAATGGGGAAAGTTTCTTTATCTATTTGAGGAAAAGAATGCAGCCATCGTGCAAAAAACACACAAATAGGACGTCAATTTCATCACTTTATTAGTCGCTACGGTTTGCTCTCTTGTACTTTTCCTGGTACTCGCGGCGCTGCTTAGTAACTTCATATAATACAATTCCAGAAGTTGTTCCGAGGTTCAGGCTTTCAATCATTCCAAACATTGGAATGGATACGCAGAAAGCGCTATTCTCGACTGCAAGATCACTTATACCTCTAGATTCGTTGCCAAACCAAACAGCCAGTTTTGGCTGAGTATAATCAGCCTCATGCAATATAAAGTTGTCTTTTCCTTTTACATGGGGAGAGGTGACAATCGAGATAAATCTGTTTTTCGCCAAATGAGCCAGACATTCCTCGGTACTATCAAAACGCTTGACGAAGCTCCATTTGATCGCAGAGACAGACGGTTTTGAGAGTGATTTCCTTTCTCTCATTTCCTGCCAGTCATCGGGTATTAGGTTACGTGGATCAACAATATACGTTTTTTCAACGCCCAACGCATTGACGTTTCTAATGACTGTTCCAATATTCTTAATATCCATTGGGCACTCGAGAACAGCTATCAGATTTTTACAGCGATAAGGCTTAATTTCATCGGCTCTTTTTCGAGCATCACTTTTATCAATTTTCATATTTTTGAAGATCCCGGATAATTTATTCATCCCCAATACTTCAATTAGCCGATGCCTTAGAGTTCGACTGAATTGACCTTTTAAGTGACACCCAAATTATAACTAACAAAAAGAGCAACCAAAGAATTAGCTGCCCAACAGGCAGCCAGTTACCGTGCTTTGCAGCTATGATTACACCTGAATCTATAGATACAAATGCCATAAGTAAAATGTAAAAACCACTATTTACCAGATAAAGTGGAAAAATAAACCGCCTAATTTTACGGACATATAAACTAATGATTGCAAAGAATGCACTGGCTATATAAGAACCAAGAGCGATCTTGATTAGTGTGGGATCATCACCACCAGATGAAAGTGGACGGAATAGTTCACCATCTTGCCTAACAGCCATAAACAGCTGATCTTGGGGTAGGAGAAATCCGAGCCCCGCCAATACAATGCTACAGAGAAGAATAAGATAGTCACGCATAGTCATTTAACATCTCGATAAAAAGTCAGAGCGGGCGATTCTTGTAGAAGCCCAGACATTTTGGGCCCTTTACTTAAATTGCATTACTATTTATTTTAATCGAAATAACCTCGAGACTTTAATACAGTCTCTTCTTTAATTCGAAATAATTCATCAAGGTATACGCCTTGCCGACAAATGGCTTTACCATTTCGATGCTCAAAAACTGGCTCTGGAAACTCCCTCTTAGCAAAAGTTTCATTGTACATGATAGTGCTGTATTCAATTTCTGGGTAGAAATCGATATTTTCTAGCGGTTTGGGTTCTATTTCATATTCCTCATACTCAAAAGGAGTGCCACAATAAGCCCAGAGCCCTGATCTAGTCTTATAAACATCAAAGAATTGATATTTCTCATGGTATATCTCCCCATTATGCTCAGAAACAAAGAGAAGGACATATTTATATTTTGAGAATTCTGGTGTTCCGTAATGGTCATAAGCTTCAAACGATATCACATTTGAGGCATAGTCACCGTGTACTTTTTCAATAACTCTGTACTTTGCTTTGAAAGCTAGATCCATAAGAACAAAATCGCCATCAATACTGGGCTGGAACTCATAGAAGTAAATTTGCTCTCCAACAAATGCAAAAATTGTACTTTCACTCTCAATTTTTGGAGTAGCACAAGCATTAAGTGAAGTCATCACTAGTAAAATAAATATATTTTTCAATCTACAATTCCTTTTATCAGAAAACATCCTGTGCACCCACGAAAAAGTGTAGCCACGACTCTTACATCGGGTATTTTTTTATTATGAGCTATCCACAGTCTCCCACTGTTCTAATATACTTGAGCACGGTGTTGCGACACCTGCTTCTAAAATGATATGCGCATTCGGAGTGAATTCGCCTGATCCACCATTACCAACTTCATAGGTAAGGAAACCTTCTTTATATACGCACCAGCTCCAAAAGTAATGTTCTGCCCCATGAATCATCAACGATTCAATTCTCCAATCTTTAATTATGGGAAACTCAGCCTTACCAGAGTAATCAGTCTTTATACTCATACGAGTACGCTCTTCACCGTACGGATAAGCTCCAGCAATTAAGGTGACAACAGCATCACTGACAGGGTTTCCAACCTCGTTGATTACCACCATCTCAGCCCTAGGCTGAATTGTTTTATTGATTGGATAGCAACCCGAAATTATAATAGCGAAAAGAATATAAATTATTATTTTCATACTAGATATCATAACGCCCACAGCTCATGTAGGTTTGTAGTGAATACTAAGACGAAACGGAAAAGCCATCGCTGCACCTAAGCTTGCAATGCACTATTACCTTGTCGCTCAAAGTCATATTTTAGCCCCTGCGGCAAGGTGTAGTACCCACTCTCATTAATTGAAACATACATTGTTTTGCCTGCAACTTTTGGCTCCCAACCTGAACTCAATGCAAATTCTACAGCCTCTCTTACAGACTTTGGTGACAGAGTAAAGTACCAACTACTAGCATCTATATACAATAGAGATTTGGTGTTTCTAGCGAGATGTACTCGAATATGGAATTCCTTGTATGGATACAAAAAAAGATTCTCTTGATTAGCTACCCAGAAATAAATGCTATTTCCAATATGTAATTTTCGTTTGATTTTATTTGTCATGATTGTGCATTTTATTTATATGTTAGCCCTCAAACCACTATTATCTTGACTACTATTTCAAATGTAAATCAACTGCTCACATTTACCTTTCACTATCATTTCAATTAGATGTACATAAACGAGACCATCGAACCAAATAAAAAAGTATGATCAATATAACCACTATCAAATGTTGCAGATAGATAACCAACTATTTGATTTTAAGATTATTACTCTAAAAATCTTAGCCTCTTCATAAATAACGGTCACTAAGAAGATCATTGAGCGACCCCACACGCTTTAATCAAAAATAGAACTCGCTCAACTACCACCGCCAAGTCGCCGCTATATACGGCCCATGTTGAGTAATATCATAAGCAAAACGCCCATCAGAGAGTCGATCGGAATAATCAATACTGTAATACTGATACCCAAAACGCAGCGAGGTTGTCTTCCAGGCGCGCCAGTCGAATCCGGCTAGTAGATTCCACTGTAAGTCATCACCCCCAGCGCCAAAGCCTCCCAATTCCGTGCGTACAGCAATGGTTAGGCATTCAGTAATTCCGATTGCACCTCGCGCAGATAGTGTAGGTTCCCACCAACTCTGTTTGCCTCCGAGGCGATTCCTGAACTCGGGTCTGGGGCCTATATTAATTCCCGCTCGTGCTTTCACTTCCTGCTTTAATCGGTTCCAGCGCAAACCCGCTCCCACATCAACGAAGTACTTTCGCCCACTATTAGCCAGGTTCCCTTCCAAAATCCGGTAACCGGCTAGGGCATTTATCCAGCCCTGGCGAGCATCCACTTCCACATCAATATCTACATCGATATCCAGCTGTGGGTTTCGCGGCGGGGTGATGGTTGCTCCCTTGTCCAGTCTGAGGTGCACATAGTAGAGATCCGCCACTACCCCAAAGCGCCCTTTCCAGGCTTCCAGACGTACAGAAAATGCAGCGTTGAGGAGCTCCAGGGTTTTGCTTAAATCCAGATCAATATCGACACTGGTGTCAGCGACAGTGGAAGTCCCTTTAGTGCGAAGCGGGAGGAAAAGATAGGGAGTGGCAAGGAAGCGCCAGTCATCAGGCTCTTTGGAAGTTAGGCTGGCAGCCGGTGCAGGCTCCGAACTTTGCGCAGCGGCGGTACAGGAGATAAAGCTACAGAGCGTTAGCGCCAATATTTGCCTTGCGCTTTTCTCTTTCGCCTGTCCCTGTTTCATAGCAGCAACCGCTCCAAATCATTCGAGGCCCGATAGAGCACCAATGAATAAGGATAGATAGAGCTGAGGGAAGTTTCAGAGTGAGGAAATCTGCGGCATAGGGGGAGGAAATACTGCCGGGCAGGTAAAACTACCCGGCAGTGAGAAGCGATTAGTCGTTCGCTTCAGGGCGCATATGCGGGAACAGCAGTACGTCGCGAATCGACGGAGAGTTGGTAAACAGCATTACCAGACGGTCGATACCGATGCCCTCACCAGCGGTGGGCGGCAGGCCGTATTCCAGCGCGCGGATATAGTCGGCGTCGTAGTGCATGGCTTCGTCGTCACCGGCATCTTTCTCCGCAACCTGGGCTTTGAAGCGTTCAGCCTGATCTTCCGCGTCGTTCAACTCGGAGAATCCATTGGCAATCTCGCGGCCGCCAACGAAGAATTCAAAGCGGTCGGTAACAAACGGATTGTCATCGTTACGGCGAGCCAACGGAGACACTTCGGTTGGGTACTCAGTGATAAAGGTCGGCTGGTCGAGACGGTGCTCTACAGTCTTCTCGAAGATCTCGATCTGTACCTTACCCAGGCCCCAGCTATCTTTCAGCGGGATTTCCAGCTTCTCGGCTACCGCGCGGGCGGATTCGATATTGTCGATATCGGCCGCAGTGAGTTCCGGGTTGTAGTGCAGGATGGAGTCGAACACAGACAAACGCGCGAACGGCTTGGAGAAGTCGTAGCTGCTGTCCTGGTATTCCACAGTGGTGGAGCCCAGTACATCTTCACAGATACCGCGCAGCATCTTCTCGGTGAGGTCCATCAGGTCGTTGTAGTCCGCGTACGCCTGGTAGAACTCAAGCATGGTGAATTCGGGGTTGTGGCGCGTGGACAGACCCTCGTTGCGGAAGTTGCGGTTGATCTCGTAAACCCGCTCAAAACCACCCACAACCAGACGCTTCAAGTACAGCTCCGGGGCAATACGCAGGTACATATCGATATCCAGCGCATTGTGGTGGGTAACGAACGGACGCGCGCTGGCACCGCCGGGAATAACTTGCAGCATGGGCGTTTCCACTTCCATAAACTGCTGGGCGTTGAGGAAATCGCGGATGTACTCGATCACCTTGGAGCGCACGCGGAACACTTCGCGGGCTTCCGGCGTGGCGATCAGGTCCACGTAGCGCTGGCGATAACGCATTTCCTGATCGGCAATGCCGTGGAATTTTTCCGGCAGCGGGCGCAGCGCTTTGGTCAGCAGGCTGTACTCTTCACAGTTGACGTAGAGATCGCCCTTGCCGGATTTGTGCAGTGTGCCTTTTACGCCGACGATATCGCCGATATCCCAGGCACCGAAGCGCTCTTTAATATCTTTCTGTGCCGCTTTATCGGCGTATAGCTGGATGCGGTCAGACACATCCTGGATCACCATAAAGGGTCCGCGTTTAGCCAGGATTCGCCCTGCTACGCACGCCCGTTTACCCAGTTCTTCCAGCTCCTCTTTCTGTTTATCGCCGAACTCAGCTTGCAGGTCGGCAGCGAGGTTCTCGCGGCGAAAACTGTTGGGGAAAGCATTGCCCTTCTCGCGCAGAGCGGAAAGCTTGGTGCGGCGCTCGGCGATCAGTTTGTTTTCGTCTTGCTGGATATCAGTCATGGTGATCTATCAGTTTTGTGATTGATATTGCCCCTCATCGACGAGGGGCGCGGTGAGAGTGGAGACTTTAAATCAGAGGCCGGCTTTGAGGCTGGCTTCGATAAATTGGTCCAGGTCTCCGTCCAGTACTGCCTGGCAGTTGCTGGTCTGGACATTGGTGCGCAGGTCCTTGATACGCTGGTCGTCCAACACGTAGGAGCGAATCTGGCTGCCCCAACCGATGTCGGCCTTGCTGTCTTCCATGGCCTGCTTCTCTGCATTGCGCTTGAGCATTTCCTGCTCGTACATTTTTGCGCGCAGCATTTTCCAGGCTTTATCGCGGTTCTGGTGCTGGGAGCGCTCGCTCTGGCACTGCACGACGATACCGGATTCTGTGTGGGTCAAACGCACCGCAGAATCGGTTTTGTTCACGTGCTGACCACCGGCGCCGGACGCGCGGTAGGTATCCTCACGCACCTGGGATTTGTCGATTTCAATCTCGATATTGTCATCGATCTCCGGTGATACAAATACCGAGCTAAAAGAAGTGTGACGGCGGTTGCCGGAATCAAACGGCGATTTGCGCACCAGGCGGTGTACGCCGGTTTCCGTGCGCAACCAGCCGAAAGCGTGGTCGCCGGCGAAATGCACAGTGGCACTCTTGATACCGGCAACTTCCCCTGCGGAGACCTCTTCCAGGGTGGTCTTGAAGCCGTGGGCTTCACCCCAGCGCAGGTACATACGCAGGATCATTTCCGCCCAGTCCTGGGCCTCGGTACCGCCGGAGCCGGCCTGGATATCCAGATAGGCGTTGTTCTCGTCGTTCTCGCCGGAGAACATACGGCGGAATTCCAGAATCCCCAGCTGCTGCTGGAGACCTTCGATCTCAGTGGAGACCTCCCCTACGGAGTCCTCATCATTTTCCTCGACGGCCATTTCCAACAGTTCGCGGCAATCGGCGATGCCGGAGTCGAGGTTTTCGATGGTATTAACCACCGTTTCCAGGGAGGAGCGCTCGCGCCCCAGTTCCTGTGCGCGGCTGGGGTCGTCCCAAACGCTCGGCTCGGCCAGCTCCAGCTCTACTTCGGTAAGGCGTTCTTTCTTGCTGGCGTAGTCAAAGATACCCCCTAAGAACGTCGGTGCGCTCTTCGAGGTCTTTTAATTGATTGATGAGGGGATTGATTTCCATGAACTTTCGGTGTCCGGACAAAATAAAAAGCGGCGCGCATTCTACCGCAGCGCGCGGGGGTCCTTCCAGTCAGATAGGGGCTGATATGGCGGCAAATCCTCTACTAGGCGGTCTGTCCCGAGAGCTTTTCCAGAATTGCGCAGTCCGGGGACTCATTGCCGGCGCAGCTATCGGCAAAGGCCCGCAAGGTTGCGCGCATCCCCAGCAGGGTCTGCAACTGCTCTTCGAGCTGCCCGAGCTTGTGATTGACCAGGTCTTTGGTCTCGCGGCTGTGGCGCTCCGGGTTATCCCGCAACCCCAGCAGCGCCCGGACCTCCTCAGTGGTAAAGCCACAGGCCCGCGCGCGGCGCACGAAGCAGAGGGTTTCAACATCGGCAGTGGAGTAATCCCGATAGCCATTAGCAGAGCGGCCGGGCACCACCAGGCCAATATTTTCGTAGTGCCGCAGGGCTTTTGCACTGAGCCCCGAATTCTCTGCGGCCTGGGAAATATTCACGATTACCCCACTTAAGGTTTCAACTCAGGCACTGTTGTCCCGACAGGCAGCAAACTGATACTGCACTTTCTCCGCGGGGCTATATCCCAGCTCAATTGAGGCATCCAGGGCATCCATACCGACCAAGTGCATCAGGATATCTCCTGTGGGTGCGCCACATACGGCGGGGAACATCCTGTCGGTGCGGACTCCACAGCGGGACTCCTGCACCTTCACCCCATTGTCACTCAACTTGGCCTGACTCTGCTGAAGAGTCATACCACCCCCTTCACACTGCTTGCTGCCACTGCCGCGGTAAATCCACACCATTTCCCCTGGCCTCATAGTCGCTGCAGGAGGCGTGGGTGCGACTTCGGGCTCCGCCGCGCCGGGTGTGTTCTCAACCTCGTTCTCCATCGCTTTCTCCTCCCTCGACTGGCCGCAAGCCGCCACTGAGATAATCAGGGCCGATACCCATAAGAATGACAACCGTTTTTTCAACACAGAACATCCTCCATAAAGCGATAAATAGCCGTGTCAGGATAACGCCAACCAGGCTCCCACCGATAGCATCAAAGTACCAGAAATCCGATTAACCAAACGCACATTTTCAGACCGCTCCAACAATCGACTCAGGGCCTGGCCGCCACTGGCATAAATCAGCAGGCACAACGCCTCCAAAAGCAGCAATATCGCCAGCAAGACTGAAAGCTGGGGTATCAGAGGTTTGGTATCGTTAATAAATGGCGGTAATAACGCAATAAAAAACGCCCAGCCCTTGGGGTTAGCCACAGCTGTAACAAAACCCTGTAGTGCCAGCGCTCTTCGCGATGGTCGGCTAGCGTCGACCGTATCACCCTGATCCATCAGAGCCAGCTGCCCCCGGGAGCGCCACATCTGCACGCCTATCCAGGCCAAATAGGCGGCCCCGCAGTATTTGAGCAGCTGAAATAAAGTCGGATACTGAACCATCAATACCGCAGCACCAAGTGCAGAGGTAATCGCCACCGACGCAACACCGATCAACTCCCCCACCATCATCCACAGAGTCTGGCGCACGCCCAGGGTAATTCCCAGACTGAGCGATAGCATCATGCAGAGCCCCGGTGTGACCGAGGCAAAGAAGCTTGCGGGAACAAAGAGTGCCAGTGTCGATAATTCCATTGATATTCCTAGTGGTGAGTACCGCTATGGTTGCCGTAATGACTGACCAGCATCCCCGCCAGCATCAAACCACAGCCAATTAACTCCGTGGTATTGAGCATTTCATTGAGGAATAGCCAGCCCGCCGCCAGGGCGAAAACTGCCTCCAGGCTCATAATTACGGTAGCGTGAGAAGGCGCGGCGTAGCGTTGGGCCAAGAGTTGGAAAGTAAACGCCAGTGCCGTGGAGAAAATCATCATATAGGCGATAGGCCAAGCCGCATCGATCGCCGATTGCAGTGTCGCCTCTTCGGTAAATAGCGAAGCTACGGCGGACAAAAGGCCACACACCAGGAACTGGATACAGGCCAGCCTCAGGGCATCGTAGCGTTTTACCAATCGATCTGCCGTCAATACCTGAATGGCAAAAACAAAGGCGCTGGCAAATACCATTAAGTCGCCCACCAGCTGGGATTCTTCACTGAAGTCCGCCAACCAATAGAGACCGAACAAAGCGAGACCAATTCCCATCCAGGTCCAGCGATTGGTTTTATGCCCCAGGGACAAACCGATCACCGGCACCAGCAGTAAATAAAAACCGGTAATAAATCCAGCGCGGCCGGCAGTGGTATACAGCAGGCTCACCTGTTGCAGTGCCGCGCCTAGAAACAGCCAAAAACCCAACAGTGCGCCACCGGGCAGGCAGGCGCGCCAGGTGTGATTCACCGATTGCCCTTCGGCTTCACCGGGCTGGGCATCGCGACGGGAGGACAACCAGTAAACGATAGGGATCAGGATTAAACCGCCGAGAATAAAACGCCATGCGTTAAATGCCAGCGGCTCAATATCCGCCATGGCAATCTTTTGCGGCACAAAGGCAACGCCCCAGAAGAGAGCGGCTAATAACAGTAGGACTTCGGCCTGGACTTGTTTACGTTTCACTACTTTTTACTTCCAAACAACTTGGGAGCTGCTGCAAAAAACTCCGTGTTTTTCCCAACAGCCAAATACAAAGTGGGCCCTATACCGCTTCTAACAGGCTCACCATTAATTGCAGGGATTCCCGCCCGCGAAATTCATTAACATCGAGCTTAAAAGCCAAGCGCACTCTTTCCGTGGGCTGCGGCCACTGCTCGGTGTCCACATTAAAAGCAATAGCATCCAGCGCTAATTGCGGCGCCTGAGGCGGCGCCACCACCATTTTTAAATGGCGCTCGCCGACAATGCGCTGTTGCAGCAACAGGAATTCACCGTCGAATACCGGCTCTGGAAACGCCTGTCCCCAGGGCGCGCAAGCGCGCAACATGGCTGCCGTGTGCAAAGTGTAATCCCCAGATTCCAACTCACCGTCAGAGTCGATAACCGCGTGCAGCTGGTTTTCATTCAGGCGGTTGCGCACCACCTGCTCAAAAGCCTTGCGGAAAGCCTCCAGGTTTTCCTGGGGTAAGCTCAGCCCCGCCGCCATAGCGTGGCCACCGAACTTGCTGATCAGGTCCGGATGAGCGGCAGCTACGTCACTCAGGGCATCGCGAATATGCAGCCCTGGAATCGAACGCGCAGAGCCCTTCACCAGGCCGTTATCACCCTCAGCAAATGCGATCACCGGGCGATGGAATTTCTCTTTGATGCGGCTGGCCAAAATACCCACCACACCTTGATGCCAGTTGGCATCGTACAGACACAAACTCCAGGGAATTTCGCCCTCCAGGCGCAACTCATCCAGGGCCGCCATTGCTTCCCTCTGCATCCCCTGCTCGATCGCTTTGCGATCCCGGTTCAGGGCGTCCAGCTCGCCGGCCAGCTCCCGCGCTTCACTGGGATCGCGGGTGAGCAGGCAGCGGATACCGGTGCCGATATCGTCGAGACGGCCAGCCGCATTAATACGCGGCCCCAAAATAAAACCAATATCTGTGGTGGAGAGCCTGCGCTGGTCGCGCCCGGCAACCTCCATCAGGGCGGCAATACCGGGCCGGCAGCGGCCGGCGCGGATACGGGCGATGCCCTGGTGAACCAGAATCCGGTTGTTGTGATCCAGCGGGACCAGATCGGCCACAGTACCCAAGGCGACCAAATCCAGGTATTCGGCCATATTGGGCGGGGCAATACCGCTCTGCTCAAACCACCCACTCTGCTGTAGGGCCGTACGCAAACGACTGAGCAGATAAAAGATCACCCCCACTCCGGCCAGGTTCTTGCTGGGAAAGTCACAGTCCGGCTGGTTCGGGTTTACGATGGCATCCGCCTGCGGCAGCTCACTGCCGGGCAGGTGGTGATCCGTCACAATCACTTTCATACCAGCAGCTTTTGCCGCTGCCACGCCCTCGATACTGCTAATACCGTTATCTACGGTGATCAGCAGATCGGGCTGATAATCTTTGGCTACCTCGACAATTTCTGGAGTCAGCCCGTAGCCGAAGTCAAAGCGATTCGGCACCAGGTACTCCACTCCCGGCGCGCCCATTGCACCCAGGGCCAACACCCCCAAGGTGCTACTGGTGGCTCCATCCGCATCGAAATCCCCCACGATAAGGATTTTCTTTTGCCCGTGGATAGCATCCACCAGCAAGGAAACGGCAGCCTCCAGCCCTCGCATACTCTGCGGGCTCTGTAATTGAGAGAGGCTGTGATCCAACGCTTCTTCGCTGACAATCCCCCGCCCCAACAGGACACGCTGCAATATTTTTGGTGTTTCAGAAGCAAAACGGCCAGTAGACAAATCCACTGGCCGTCGCTGAATTTTTGTACTCAATGTATTTCTCAGCAAACTAATAGCTAATCGGTTGCCGCTTATTGCACGACAGTGTGCCGATTAACTGCCTTCTGACAGCATCGTCGCCATATAGTCGTGTACTTGGGACAAGTTATTGGGCAATACCTTGAAGCGCTCCTCCCGCTGCCAGAGATCCTGCATATGACTCGGCAGGGGAATCTCTTTTTCTGGCAGGGCCTGGGCCACGGCATCGGGGAATTTTGCCGGGTGTGCGGTAGATAAGCAAACCATGGGCTGTTCGGTAGAGTGACGTACCTGTCGTGCGGCTTCAACCCCGATAGCTGTATGCGGATCAAGTAGATATTCGCAGGAGCTGAAGGTCTCACCAATCACTTCAACCGTGCGCTTGTCATCCACCCGACTGGAGGAGAAAACTTCTCTCGCTTTGCCCAGGGCCGATTCACTCAAATGCATGGGCTGACTGCGATCCGCGAGCAATTCAGCAACCGTCGCACCATCGCGACCGTAGAGATCAAACAGCAATCGCTCAAAGTTGCTCGACACCATAATATCCATACTGGGAGACAAGCTGTGCACCAGTGGTTTGGGAGTGTGGTCATTGCCGCTGATGCAGCGATGCAGAATATCGTTGGCATTGGTCGCAATTACCAATTGGTCGATAGGCAATCCCATCTGCCTCGCCAGGTATCCGGCAAAAATATCGCCAAAATTACCGGTGGGTACGGAGAAATTAACGGTTTTATCCGGCGCCCCCAGGCGCAGGGCGGCATAAAAGTAATAGACGATCTGCGCCATAATCCGCGCCCAGTTAATGGAATTAACCGCTACCAGGCGGCGTCCATCGGGCAGGAATGATTGATCGGCAAAACTCGCTTTCACCATATTCTGGCAATCGTCAAAATTACCTTCGAGAGCGATATTAAATACGTTGTCCGACTGCACTGTGGTCATCTGGCGTCGCTGGACTTCAGACACACGGTTATGGGGGTGCAGAATAAAAATATCGATATTGTCGCAGTGGCGGCAACCTTCGATCGCGGCCGAACCGGTATCCCCAGAAGTTGCTCCCATAACCACCACTCTTTCACCGCGCTTTTTCAGTAGGTGATCAAAGAGTTGACCGAGGAACTGCAAGGCAAAATCTTTGAATGCCAGGGTGGGCCCGTGAAACAACTCGAGCACCCACTCATTGGTGTCCGTCTGCACCAGCGGGGCAATAGCCTTGTGGCGGAAGTGCTTGTAGGAGCGTCCGATAATACCGCCCAGCTCTTCATCACTGAGATCATCCCCCACAAACGGCTGGATAATGCGAAAGGCCAGCTGCTCGTAATCAAGCCCCGCCATAGAGGCAATTTCCTCGCGAGAAAACTTCGGCAAATTCTCGGGAACATAGAGGCCTCCATCGCTGGCAAGGCCTGTTAGTACGGTATCGGCGAAGGAGAGAGACGGCGCGCTGCCGCGTGTGCTGACAAATTTCACAGTATTTCTTGGCTCTTATCGCTGGCTGGGGAGTTAATTGATTGGAGCACCGAGCCCGGGGTTATGTCACTCGGCGCCCGCGGGGTTTATCCGAGGCTCTCGACACGAATCCTGACGACTTCACCTTCGACCGTTTCCAAAGCCTCTATTTGTGCAACCGCTTGGCGGAGGCTGGCTTCATCAGCTCGACTGGTCAAAATCACCACCGGGACAAGTGCTTCACCTTCAACCGGTTCGTGCTGGATCAGAGCCTCGATGCTGATGCCCTGATCACTGCAAATGGTGGCCACCTGAGACATAACACCGGGCTTGTCGTGGGCGGCGATACGCAGGTAATAACTGGTAATAACATCTTCTTCCGGCAGAACCTGGGTTCCCCCTTGGTTCGCAAGGGCGACACCCGCTGCCGGCACTCTGTGCTCCGGCTTGGCCTCAAGAGTGCGGGCCACATCAACAAGATCGGCGATCACTGCCGATGCCGTGGCTTCATCGCCCGCACCAGCGCCGTAATACAGGGTTGGTCCCACAGCATCGCCGCTGACCAGCACCGCATTCATAACGCCGTTTACGTTGGCGATCAGGCGGCGCTGGGGGATTAAAGTCGGGTGCACCCGCAACTCCACGCCCTTGTCAGTGCGACGCGCAATCCCCAGATGCTTGATACGGTATCCCAGCTCATCGGCGTAGCGAATATCTTCACTACAGATCCGGCTGATGCCTTCGGTGTACACCTTGTCAAAAGCGAGCGGCATAGCAAATGCCAGGGAAGCCATAATCACCAGCTTGTGAGCAGCATCGATACCTTCCACATCAAAAGTGGGGTCCGCTTCCGCATATCCTAAAGCTTGGGCTTGGGCCAGAGCTTCATCGAAACTGCGCCCTTTCTCC
This sequence comes from Microbulbifer maximicatervae (SeqCode), assembly GCF_052466985.1. Taxonomy (NCBI): domain Bacteria; kingdom Pseudomonadati; phylum Pseudomonadota; class Gammaproteobacteria; order Cellvibrionales; family Microbulbiferaceae; genus Microbulbifer; species Microbulbifer maximicatervae (SeqCode). The sequence goes on along the minus strand of NZ_CP174298.1, from coordinate 123,376 downwards.
CGCATCTCAGTGAGGATGTAATTGCCGGTGCCATTAATGATTCCGGCGAGCCACTGCACCTGGTTGCCCACCAATCCTTCGCGCAGGGACTTAATAATAGGAATACCGCCGGCTACTGCCGCCTCATAGGCAATGGTGACGTTGTGCTTTGTGGCCAGCTCAAACAGCTCGTTGCCGTGTTCGGCAATCAACGCCTTGTTGGCGGTGACAATATGCTTGCCATTTTCAATCGCTGTGCGCACCAGCTCCTTGGCTACCGTAGTACCACCGATAAGCTCCACCAAAATATCCACGTTGGGATTATTGGCGACATCGAAAATTTCCCGGGTAACGTTTATCTGGCCGGTATCACAGTGTGCGTTATCGCGGCGCGCACCTATTTGCTCAATGACCAGGGCGCGACCACAACGGGCTGCAATTTCCCGCCCATTGCGCGCCAATACATTCACCGTTCCACTGCCGACAGTACCCAAGCCACAGATACCGATCCGCACGGCACGGGGTGCCTTTTTTACAACCACCTGAGCCTCCGCCTCCGCAGTCTCTTCCACTGTTGCGCTCACAATGTTCCTCCGCGCAACTATAAGGGCAGCGAACCAGATCGGGATCTACCCCGATTACATAGAAAGTGCCACCACAGGAAGCCGCGCAATAAATGCAAATAAAATTGACAAAAGATCATCAACCTTACCGAGCGGAACGTAAAAAAGTCAATATAATTGCGCCACAAAGGCACCGCTTCCAGCTAGAGTAGAGTCGAAACTTCTGTCACCCAAAATCACCTCTTGAAACCAACAGCGTCCTCAGTAGATGCTATAGAAGCATCTACTAGCATCAGGTAACAGCAACCTGCGAAATTGCATCCACCGCGCCTTTGCACAAAATAGGGGCGTACTGAATCCGGACTCAGATAGTGGTCGAGTAATGAAGAAAACCCTAATCCTTTATACAGGCGGAACCCTGGGAATGCGCCGAAGCGAATCGGGCTATGTGCCTGACGCCGACCTGGAAGGCGCACTGGGCCGCCTCTTACAAGATGTTATCGGCCAACTTCCACAATACGATTTCCAGGCACTCGACCCACTGCTGGATAGCGCCAATATGCGACCAAAGGACTGGTATCACATTGCCAGCCTGATACGCGACAACTATAGCCAGTACTCAGGCTTTTTGGTGTTGCACGGCACCGACACCATGGCCTACACCGCCTCAGCACTGTCCTTTGCCCTGCAAGGCATAGAAAAGCCCGTGGTCGTCACCGGTTCCCAGATTCCCTTGCGGGAGATGCGTAGCGACGCCTATAACAACTTAATTGCGGCGCTATTATTAAGCGGCTCCGACGATATCAGGGAGGTCTGCCTCTACTTCAACGGCAAACTTCTACGTGGCAACCGTGCAGTAAAGGTCAGCTCTGGCTCACTGGATGCTTTTAGCAGCCCCAATTACCCCTGTCTCGGGGAAGTGGGTATCCAGGTCAATATCGACCACAACGCCCTGCTGGTGCCCACCGGTGAACCGCAGTTTCAGATTCCCACCAATGCCAATGGCGGAGTGATTTTACTGAAACTATTTCCCGGTATATCTCCCTCACTGATTGAGAAAATTTTAGAGAGCCGCCCCAAGGGCCTGATTATTGAAACATACGGCACCGGCAATGCGCCGACTGACGACAGTGCGTTTACTGAGCAGCTTGAGAAGGCTTCAAAGCTCGGCACTATTTGTGTAGCAGTGTCCCAGTGTTTGGAGCACCAGGTGGATCTGGGTAAATACGCTGCGGGCTCCGCACTGCTTGATGCCGGTGTTATAGGTGGTCTGGATATGACCAGCGAAGCCTGTTTTGTAAAGCTCAACCACCTGTTGGCAATGGGCCATTCCGATACGGAAATTAAAACCCTATTACAGCGCCCGCTGTGCGGTGAGTGCAACCACCCCAACTGATAGAAACTGGAACTATTGGCGAAGCCATATGGCTTCGACTTTAAAAAAGGACCGAGTGAGTAACAGGGGTTGAAGGGATAACCTCTATCCAGAAGCAAAATACCGATGAGCAACGATTTTTCGCAAAACCTCCGCCTTCTGTGCAGCTTCTACCCATCCATAGCCGAGGTGTGCCGGCGAATTGGGGTGAACCGTGCCCAGTTCAATAAATATCTCAACGGTAACACTCAACCCTCCCAGTATACCCTGGGAAAGATATGTCATTTTTTTGGCGTAGAGCCCCATGAAATCGTGATGCCCCACGAGCAATTCAGCCAAATTGTTCGCGTACGCAACGCGCCCGTCTCCGACAGCCTCCCCGCCAGGCCCTACAATCGCGATATTGATATTCTGATGCGGGAGTCCCAGGGGCGGGCCGATAAATATTTAGGCTTCTATTTCGAGTACCACTACTCCATGACCTTCTCCGACCATATTATTCGCAGCCTGCTGCATATTGAGTCGGATGGTGATGGGTATTATTTTCAGCGCTTCGAACGAATGCGCTACCCGGACAGGGATGAGTGGTATAAATCCCGCTATAAAGGCATGCTGCTCTTTCTTGCCGATCGTATTTTTCTGGTTGGCTATGAATCACTGACTCACAATGAAATCGCACAAACTATTTTATACCCTACTTATAAAAGCCGAGTCAGCTATCTATCCGGATTAAAGCTGGGAGCATCCGCCAGTGACAGGCGTGAGCCCGTCTGCACAAAAGTAGTTCTCGAATCTCTCGGTCACAACATCAGCATAAAAAATGCACTGAAATTATGTGGTGTTTTTGGTCCTGAGTCCGAAGAGATAAACAAAAACATCCGCGAGAATATTCGCGCAACCTCTACAGAGGGGCCGCAGAGTTTCTTTGCGACACCACTCTAAAAATACTTCCCAATTAATTACTAAATTACCCCAACACGAGGCTTGCGGGAGGTGGAGATATTACCCCACCCCACACAGACCCATACGATGAAGAGAAGAGAAACTGATGACCAACGATTTCCACACACTCAAACCAATGCCGGTTTTTAGTGCAGGTGCAGAAACCCGCTTGGAGAAAGACTTATTGGGTGAGCGCGAAGTACCGGCCGATGTCTATTTTGGCATTCAAACTTTGCGCGCTTTGGAAAATTTCCAGATTACCGGAATTACCCTGAATCACTTCCCCAACCTAGTAAAAGCACTGGCGATGGTAAAAAAAGCTGCAGCCAGCGCCAATGGACAGCTCGGCTACCTGGAACCCAAACTGCAAGATGCCATTGCCACTGCCTGTGACGAGATTATCGATGGCAAACTGCACGATCAATTTTTGGTAGATATGATTCAGGGCGGCGCCGGCACTTCTACCAATATGAATGCCAATGAGGTGATTGCCAACCGCGCGCTGGAATTACTCGGTCACAACAAAGCCGAGTACAAAAAAGTACACCCCAACAACAATGTAAACCTGTCGCAATCTACCAATGATGTTTATCCAACCTCGATAAACCTGGCCATTCTGCTCAGCTACAGCGACCTGGTTCAGTCCATGGAGAGCTTGTGCGTTGAGTTCGACAAGAAGGCCAAAGAGTTTGCCTCAGTAATTAAAATGGGGCGCACCCAACTCCAAGATGCGGTACCTATGACCCTGGGCCAGGAGTTTGCCGCCTTCGCCGCCACTGTGCGCGAAGATGTCGACAGAGTTAAGGAGCTGGTCGCCCTATTCAAAGAGATCAATATGGGTGGTACCGCGATCGGCACCGGCATTAATACCGACCCGGAATATCGCCAGCTGGTTGTTAACGCGCTGTCAGAAATTTCCGGCATCGATTTTATCTGCGCAGAAAACCTGGTGGAAGCCACCTCCGACATGGGCGCCTTCGTGATGTTCTCCGGCGTCATGAAACGCATCGCCGTTAAGATCTCGAAAATTTGCAGCGATTTACGCCTGATTTCCAGCGGCCCTCGCGCTGGCCTCAATGAAATTAACCTGCCGCCGATGCAACCCGGCTCATCCATTATGCCCGGCAAGGTCAACCCGGTTATTCCCGAAGTGGTTAACCAGGTTGCCTACCAGGTGATCGGCAACGACCTCACGATTACCCTGGCTGCTGAATCCGGCCAGTTGCAGCTCAATGTAATGGAGCCAGTAATCGCCTTTAACCTGCTACAGTCCATGCGCCTGATGACCCAAGCCATGACCACGCTTGCGGATCGTTGTGTGAGCGGCATCACTGCCAACGAAGAGCACTGCCTGCAACTGGTTGAGAACAGCATCGGCCTGATTACTGCGGTAAACCCGTTTATTGGCTATGAAAATGCCACCCGCATCGCCAAGCAGGCACTAATTACCGGTGCCAGTGTGAAGCAGTTAATCCTTGATGAGGGGTTACTGAGTGAGGAGGAACTGAACGATATCCTCGCGCCGGAGAATATGACCCAGCCGAGAAAAGTAGAAATTAAAAACCCTGCTTAAAAACAAAAACCGGCGGCCTCTCGGCTGCCGGTTTTTTTAGCTATCAGCCGGGCTTAAATTCCCAGCTCTTTAAGCAGGCGATCCGGTGGTAAGTAACCGGGAACAACCCGACCATCTTCCATCACGATAGTCGGCGTACCGCGCACATCGATAGCCTCGTTGCCCAACTTGTATTGAGCTGCCACGGGGTTTGCCTTACAGACATCCAAAGGCACGTTTTCACGGTTCTTAAGTGCAGTCAGCGTCTTGTTGCTGTCTTCCGCACACCATGCAGTTGCCAGTTTGCGATATCCCAGGGAGTTAAGACCACCGCGTGGGAACGCCAGGTAGCGCACTTCGATTCCGCGCTTGTTCAGCTCGGGCACATCCTGGTGCAGCTTGCGGCAGTAACCGCAGTCCACATCGGTAAATACATAAACGCTTGCCTTGGTTTCACCTTTCGGGGAGAAGACAATCATATCTTCTGTATCAAGGGCGCCCATAACCGCAGCGCGGCGCGTCGCTCTACGCTGCTCGGAAAGGTTGGCAACACCGCCAGCCTTCACCTGATAGAGATCGCCGTAAACAAAGTGATTACCATCAGCAGAGACGAACAGGGTCGTGTTGCCATCATCGACATCCACTTCGTAAAGCCCCTCAATTGGACTCTCCCGCACCTCTCCATAGGTTGCTTTGGGATTACTCGCCTCAAGGCGTGTCTTGATGGTTTTTACAACGTTGGTATCGACTTCTGCCAACGCTGCAGAGCCCACCAGACTGAGTAGCGCGCCAGCGATTGCCAGCGGCTTCTTGATAAGCGTCATTACCAATTGCTCCTTAAATTCTCATTGGGCTTCGACTTAATCATCGGCCTTCAGTTCCAGCCAGTATGGCAGCTCTTTGCCGCTGCGAACCTAATTGGCACGTTTTAACATATCCAGTCACCTTGGACTACGCAAAACACCGCAAGACGTGAGCGCTTTAGCGAAATTGACTGTACCCCCGCGCCAGGGGAAGCCCGTGTCCATTTATGTCAGTTAAGGCAAGCAGACCCAATGAGGGACACCAAATATGCTGCTCGTAACCCACATACAAAAAAGGCCGAAGCGTACGCTTCGGCCTTTTTCTGCGATCAAGGAGAGCTTAGTTGAGCTTCTCTTTGATACGTGCAGCTTTACCAGTCAGGCTGCGGAGGTAGTACAGCTTGGCCTGACGCACGTCACCGCGACGCTTAACCTTGAGGCTGTCAACCATCGGGCTGTGAGTCTGGAAAGTACGCTCAACACCAACACCGTGGGAAATTTTACGCACGGTGAAGGAGGAGTTCAGACCACGGTTGCGCTTACCGATAACCACGCCTTCGAACGCCTGCAGACGCTCACGGTTGCCCTCTTTTACTTTTACCTGAACGATTACAGTGTCGCCCGGTGCGAAGGGAGGTACTTCGCTCTTCAGCTGTTCCTGCTCCAGCTGCTGGATAATTTTGTTAGTCATTTGGATCGCTCCCAAATACAGATTGTGTAGCTTCTCAGCTAGTTCACCGAACTACTCGCGCCTCCCGGCGAATTCGGCCTCAATTTTCTTCGAGCTTCTGTTCCCGCTGGATCTCATCCAACAACAACTTCTGCTCATCGCTCAGCTCCAACCCTTGCAATAAGTCCGGGCGTCGCTGTTGCGTGCGCGCCAATGCCTGTTTCAGGCGCCAGCGGCGTATTTTTTCATGGTTGCCAGAAAGCAAAACTTCCGGTACCGCTACTCCCCGATATTGTTCCGGTCGGGTGTAGTGTGGGCAGTCCAGCAGGCCAGAGGAGAAAGAGTCCTCAACCGCCGATTGGTTGTGTCCAAGTGCGCCGGGAATCAAGCGGGTAATAGCATCCACCATCACCATAGCAGCCAGTTCGCCACCGCTGAGGACATAGTCACCAATGGACCACTCCTCGTCGATCATAGATTCGACGATACGCTCATCCACACCTTCGTAGCGCCCCGCCAACAACACCAGGTTGCCAGCTGCAGACAGCTGCTCCACTCCACCCTGATCGAGCTGTCGACCCTGGGGAGACATGTAGATACTGCGTACAGATTCACCATCTTCACCAGCCCAAGCTCGAGCAACCTCGAGAGCCTGGTAAAGGGGCTCAGCTAACATCACCATTCCCGGTCCGCCGCCGTAAGGGCGATCGTCCACAGTCCGGTGCCTGTCACTGGTAAAGTCCCGAGGATTCCAACAGCGAACTTCTAAAAGGCCATCTTTCACAGCCCGTCCACTGACGCCATACTCGGTCAATGCGGCAAACATTTCCGGAAAAATGCTTACCAGAGCGATTCGTTTTGTCATCGCTCCTACGCCTTAAAAAGCCGGGTCCCAGTCGACGGTTATTACACCGACTTCCAGGTCAATATTGGTAATAAACTGATCAGGTAGATAGGGAATCAAGCGCTCGCGCTTATCCGCTCCACCGCGCACCACCATTACATCGTTGGCGCCAGTTTCCATCATGCGAGCGACGGTACCAAAGTCGTGATCTTCGCCATCGAAATGGCTGACAACCTTTAACCCTTCGAGCTGGTGCCAGTAATACTCACCATGCTCAAGCTCAGGCATCAGTTCACGAGCTACAGCAATATCGCGCTGGCAAAGTCGAGCCGCCAAATCGCGGTCATCAATGCCTTTCACATGTACGATCAAGCCCTTGCCGTGACGCTTACCAGCGTCAATTTCGAGAGCTTCCCAACCTTTCGGCCCCTGCAAGCGCCAATTAGGGAACTGTAGGATGTTGTCCATCGGCTCGGTATAGGAGTGAACCTTGACCCAGCCGCGCACACCATAAACGGTAGTAACGCGCCCAACCGTGACCAACTCTTCGGAAGGTTTTCCGTTATCTGTCACAGGAGCACCACTTACGCGCAAATTAAGCAGATTCTTTCAGAAGCTTGCCGACGCGGTCAGAAACCTGTGCGCCACGACCCAGCCAGAAATCAACACGCTCGCGATCAACACGCAGACGCTCTTCCTGACCACGGGCAACCGGGTTGAAGAAACCAACACGCTCAATAAAACGACCGTCGCGAGATTTGCGGCTGTCGGTAACGGTCAGATGATAAAACGGGCGCTTTTTAGCACCACCACGGGCCAAACGAATGGTTACCATGTAACTTTCCTATAGGTTCAACACTAGGCAACCGCACTAAGCAGTCACCACAACAACTTTGTACCGGCAGCAGGGCCGGCAGAAAGGCGGCGTATTCTAATGTACCACCCCAGATTTGTATAGGGTCGCCAAGCCGCCCGGAGAACCGCGGTTCTCTACTTCTTTTTGAGGCCCGGTGGCAGGCCTCCGGGCATACCGCCCATACCACCGCCCATACCACCGCCCATACCGGGCAGGCCGCCGAGGCCGCGCATCATTTTACCCATGCCGCCGCCTTTGAGCTTCTTCATCATCTTGCCCATCTGCTTGTGCTGCTTGAGCAGGCGATTCAAGTCCTGCAGCTGGGTGCCGGAACCGGCGACAATGCGGCGCTTGCGCGAACCGTTAAGAAGGTCAGGATTGCGGCGTTCGGCAGGCGTCATGGAGGAAATCAATGCATCCATACGCTTAAATTCTTTACCCATATCGGCCTGTTGTGCAGCCTGCGCTACACCGCCCATGCCGGGCATTTTCTCCAACAGGGAGCCAAAGCCACCCATGTTTTGCATTTGCTGCAGCTGATCGCGCAGGTCTTCCAGGTCAAAGCCTTTACCCTTCTGGACCTTCTTAACCAGCTTTTCGGCTTTCTCTTTATCAATTTTCTGCTCTGCTTCTTCAATCAGAGACAGAATGTCACCCATACCCAGGATACGGGAGGCGATACGATCCGGGTGGAAGGTTTCCAGGGCGTCGGTCTTTTCACCAACACCGATAAACTTGATTGGCTTGCCAGTGACATGACGCACGGAGAGAGCGGCACCACCACGGGCATCGCCATCGGCCTTGGTGAGAATCACACCGGTCAGCGGCAGCGCATCATTAAAGGCACTTGCGGTATTCACCGCATCCTGACCGATCATTGCGTCGATCACGAACAGGGTTTCCGCCGGATTCAACTCGCTGTGCAGCTCACGGATCTCATCCATCAGCTCGGAATCCACATGCAGTCGGCCCGCCGTATCCACAATCAGCACATCGGCAAATTGTTTGCGCGCGGCATCAACAGCGCCCTTGGCAATATCCAGCGGCTTCTGTTCAGCAGTAGAGGGATAGAACTGCGCCCCCACTTCGCCAGCCAGGGTCTCCAGCTGTTTGATAGCAGCGGGGCGGTAGACGTCCGCACTCACCACCATGACTTTTTTCTTTTCACGCTCCTGCAGGTATTTGGCCAGCTTGGCCACACTGGTGGTTTTACCAGCGCCCTGGAGGCCCGCCATCAGGATTACCGCCGGAGGTTGTACGGCGAGGTTGAGAGGCTCTGCAGCCGCACCCATCACCTTAACCAGCTCATCCTGAACAATCTTGACGAACTGCTGGCCCGGGTTGAGAGCCTTGCTAACCTTCTGTCCTACCGCAGCGGTGCGCACTTGCTGAACAAATGCCTTAACCACTGGCAGAGCGACATCCGCCTCCAACAGCGCCTTGCGCACTTCGCGCAAAGTATCGCGGATATTGTCATCCGTAAGGCGCGCTTTACCGGTAACTTTCTTTAAGGCCGCCGATAAGCGGTCACTCAGGTTATCGAACATAAATTCGTCTCGATCTCTCCGTTTACGGACTCAACCCCAGTGCGGAGGGGCGCGAAATTAGGGGGGAGCAAACTGCAACTCCCTCTCTGAGGCGCGGCAGTATAGCCCAGGTCTCGCCACAGCCGAAATATCGCAAGTCTTCCTTGTTTCAACTGGCTATGACACACTCCTGCCCTAACGCAATAATGAAGACACGGATTTACCCATGGCGGCTTTCGCCCACTGGACAGCTATCGCTCTCTACCTGGCCACAACCATAGTTGCAGGTGCGGCTCTGGCCCGAAAACAACAGCCGAATTCCAAACTGCTTCTCAGCCTTTTGGCGGGTGCACTTGTCACCCACGGAATATCCCTGGGACACGTTCTCTTTTCACCCGAAGGCTATCGCTTTGACCTGCTAGCAATGCTCTCGCTGATTGCCTGGGTAGTTAACTTTCTATTATTGATCCTGGCCGTTGGCCGGCCACTTACGCTACTTATTCTTATTTTCGCACCAGTGGGAGCCGCCACTGAATTTGCCGCATCCCATATTTGGGGCACCGTAACGCCACATCAACAAATCTCTGCCGGCATTGCGGTACACGCTCTATTGTCTATTTCTGCCTATTCGCTGCTGACCCTGGCTACCCTTCAGGCGATCTATCTTTATTACCTTAACCAGCAACTGCACAACCACAGGCCGGTAGGCGCCACCCGTCTTCTGCCACCATTGCAGAGCATGGAATCACTGCTGTTTGGCCTGATCACTTTCGGGCAACTACTGCTCACCGCCTCCCTGCTGACCGGTTTCGTCTTTGTTGGCAATTTGTTTGAAGAGGGACCAATACACAAAACCATCCTCTCTATGGTCGCCTGGGTTCTTTACACCATACTCCTATGGGGACACTGGAGGTTGGGCTGGAGAGGCAATACCGCTGTGCGTTGGACCTTAAGCGCTTTCGCCGCCCTACTACTTGCCTATTTTGGTAGTAAGCTGGTTATGGAAGTCATTCTCCAGCGCGGGTAATCGAATATACGACTGCAAAGCTTGCGGAGGTCGGCAATATGTTCCAATATCTCCGCTTGGAAATAAAAAGAGTTCTCCCTTGAACGAGATGCCCACGGGCCTGCTATTCGGTTTGCTGGCCCTATTGATACTGATATCCGCCTTCTTCTCCAGCTCCGAAACCAGCATGATGGCGCTTAACCGCTATCGCCTGCGGCACCAAGCCAAAAGCGGGCACCGCGGGGCAAAGCGCGCCACAGAGCTACTCGCACGCCCGGACAAGCTGATCGGCTCAATTCTAATCGGCAACAATCTCGTTAACGTTCTTGTATCCGTAATCGCCGGCTCAGTATTCGCGCAGATATACGGAGAAATACTCACCACCATAGTCTTAACTCTTGCCCTACTGATTTTTGCTGAGGTCACGCCAAAGACTATTGCCGCTCTACACCCGGAAAAAATTGCTTTCCCCGCCTCATTTATTTTGCGCCCACTGCAATGGCTGCTCACTCCCCTGGTGCTGTTGATTGGTGGCATATCCAACGGCCTGGCGCGTATGTTGGGAGTCGAAACAAAAGCGAATAGCGAAGCGGAACACCTGGCCCCCGAAGAACTCCGAACCGTTGTATTCGAATCAGGCGCCCTACTTCCCAGCAAGCACAAAGGCATGTTGCTCAACGTGCTGGACCTGGACCAGGCAACCGTTGAAGACATCATGATTCCGCGCAATGAAGTCATGGGCGTTGACCTGGAAAACAGCGCCGAAGAGATCCTGCAGCAGCTAGCGGAAAGTTCCTACACTCGCCTCCCCGTATATCGCGGTGACATCAATCGAGTAGTAGGCATACTTCACCTGCGAAAAGCGGCGCAAATACTGCGCGACGGACCGGAAAATTTAACGGCAGAGCGGCTCAATTCATTCACTGATGAGCCTTACTTCGTACCCGAGGCAACACCACTCCCCACACTGCTGATGAACTTCCAGAAAACCAAGCGCCGCATGGGGCTGGTAGTTGATGAGTACGGAGAGGTAATGGGTATCGTTACCCTGGAAGATCTGCTGGAGGAAATTGTCGGCGACTTCACCGCAAGTCCAGTACCCAGCGATGACGAGGAGATAGTCGCCATAGAAGATGGCTGGTACATGATCGAGGGCGGCACTTCTATTCGCGATATTAATCGCACCCTGGGCTGGGAGCTACCCACTGACGGACCGAAAACCTTTAACGGCCTGGCAATGGAACACCTGGAGAGCATCCCCGACGGCAATATCAGCCTGTACATCCTCAATTACCTGGTGGAAATTGAGGAGGTCTCAGACAAGATGATTACCCGGGCCAGAATCAAGCGAATCGACAAGTGACGCTACAGCCGTTAATCACTCAACCTCTTCTAGCAAGCGCCTTACCGGTGCAAAGCTGGTGCGGTGTATTGGAGTGGGACCCTGCAACTGTAAAGCTTCCATATGCGCCTTGGTGGGATACCCTTTATGACCTGCAAGGCCGTAACCGGGATATTCAGAGTCCAGCACCACCATTTCCCTATCACGGGTCACCTTAGCCAAAATAGATGCCGCCCCAATTGCAGCGACACGACCATCGCCCTTTACAACGGTATCGCAAGGGTAATCCCAGTTCGGTTTTTTATTGCCATCCACCAACACAAATTCAGGCTGCACGGATAGCTGTGCAACTGCACGATGCATCGCCAGTAAACTTGCCTGCAAAATATTTAGCTGGTCAATTTCCTCTACTGTTGCACGAGCTATGGAGTAACTGAGTGCTCGCTCACAAATCTCATCAAATAACTGCTCGCGCTTTTTTTCAGTCAGCTTTTTGGAGTCGGCAAGCCCGGCAATTGGCTTGTTAGGATCAAGAATCACAGCTGCGGCAACTACATCACCAGCTAAGGGGCCGCGCCCAACCTCATCGACACCTGCAATCAAATCACTCTTGAAAGGGCAAACATAGGGGGGCAATTCTGTTTTACTACTCATAACTTATACTACTCGGCAGATTCAGGCTTAGCTTCCAGCAGCCCCACCACGGCATCAGCAGCCCGCTCAGAAGCATTGCGTCTCAACTGTTGATGCATCTCGAAAAACTCGCGCTCCAAATGATCCCCAAGGAGCGGGTCTTCAAAAAACTGCATGATCGCAGCACCGAGATTCTCTGGAATAGCATCATTCTGCAAAATCTCCGGTACCAGTTCTTTTTGCGCTAACAAATTCGGCAGGGAAACCCATGGAGTATGCAGCATTCGCGAGACAATCATGGACGTCAATCTTCCCAATTTATAGGTGACGACCATGGGCTTCTTTAGCAACATTGTTTCAAGGGTTGCTGTACCCGATGCAATAAGCACACAGTCTGCCGCTGAAACGGCCCGTCTCGATTGCCCCTCAAGTAAAGTGATAGGGAGTTCAGGGTAATCTTTTAGCTGCTCTTGAATCTCATCCATACGCTGCTTGTTGGCAGCGGGAATAACAAATTTAATATCCGAATGACGCTGATAGCACCATCGGGCCGTCTGCAGAAACAACGGCCCCAGCATGCGAACCTCACCTCCACGACTGCCAGGCAAAAGGGCAATTACCCGGTCGTCTTTCTCAAAGCCCAATGCTTTGCGCTCGCCGGCGACATCCACTTGCAGGGGAATTTCATCAGCCAAAGGGTGGCCAACAAAGGTCACCGGTACTTGGTTATCTCGGTAGAAATTCGCTTCAAATGGAAGCAGGGTCAACATATGGTCGACAGCCCGCGCAATCTTTTTAATTCGACCCTGCCGCCAAGCCCAAACCGAAGGACTGACATAATGGACGGTGGGTATACCCTCAGCCTTGAGTGCAGCCTCAAGAGTCAATGTAAAATCCGGGGAATCTATACCAATAAATAGATCGGGAGGGTTATCAGTAAAGTGGCGGCGGAGAGATCTGCGGATTTTCAACAGTTCCGGAAGGCGCTTCAAAGGCTCCACCAGCCCCATTACCGATAGCCGCTCCATAGGAAATAAACTTTTAGCACCCAGTTCCAGCATGCGCGGCCCGGCAATTCCCTCAAACTCTACATTAGGAAGCCGAGTTTTTAATGCGGCCATCAAACCAGAACCGAGGATATCTCCTGACGCCTCACCGACAACAATACCAATTCGTATCGGCTTATTTTTTTCTGACACGCCTAAATCCCTCCTCTTGGGGAGCTGTTTACGTTGGAATTAAATGGGAGTTGCATAAAGTGCAATCGGAGCCGCACGAAACAGCTCCAAAGAGAAGTGAATTAGCGAACAATGCCGCGGGTGGAAGACTGCAAAGACTCTATCCACGGCTGAATAACTGGAGATTGTTCACGCAACTCCATCAAGGCCTGCAGCGCCTCTTGCATAGTAAGACCGCGACGATAAACGGTCTTGTAAGCTTTATTGATCAGGGCAATATCTTCTCTAGAAAAGCCCCGCCTGCGCAGCCCTTCCGAGTTAATGGTCTTTGCTTCAGCAGGGTTCCCGGCAACCATAACATAAGCGGGAACGTCTTTACCGATAGCAGCGCCCATTCCCAGGAAAGCATGCTCTCCCACAGTGCAGTTCTGGTGAACCAAACTATAACCACTCAGAATCGCCCAGTCCTTAACAACAACATGACCGGCCAAACCACAGTTATTCACCATAATAGTGTGATTACCAACAACACTATCGTGGCCAATATGGGCATAGGCCATGATCAGGTTTTCGTCACCAATAGTGGTCTCACCTCGGTCCTGAACGGTACCACGGTGGATCGTAACCCCCTCGCGAATCACGTTATTGTCGCCAATAACGAGTGTCGTCTCTTCACCACGATACTTTTTGTCCGGGGTATCCTGCCCTACGGAAGCAAACTGGTAGATTCGGTTGTTCTTCCCCAGTTTGGTCGGCCCACTAAGCACCACATGAGAGGCAATATCACAGCCATCACCTATCTCTACGCCGGCTCCAACAATGGTGTAAGCACCAATACTCACCCCGGAACCAATTACTGCCGTAGAGTCGACAATAGCTGTAGGGTGGATACTTGTCTGCATTCTGGGATCTACTCCTCGGCATTAATCGTACTGGGTAACCTGTACCCTTAAAAACAAAGGCTACCCGGAAAATCCTGAATCTAACTCTCCAGCGAGCTTTACAGAATTACTGAACCTTTTTGACGGCACATAGGATATCAACAGAAGCTGCCAGCTCGCCATCAACACTGGCTTTACAAGCGAATTTCCAGATATTTCTGCGAACAGATACCGCTTCAGACTCGAGCTCAAGGCGATCACCTGGGATCACCTGACGCTTAAAGCGCGCCTTATCAACCCCACCGAACAGATACAGATATCCATCTTCCGGTTTTTTGCCAAACGTTTTAAAGCCGAGGATTCCCGAGACCTGAGCCAGGGCTTCAACAATCATCACTCCCGGGAAAATAGGCATTTCCGGAAAGTGGCCATTAAAAACTTCTTCATTTCCAGAAATGTTTTTATAGCCTTTTATATACTTCCCTTCTTCGAGTTCTACTACACGATCCACCAACAAAAAAGGATAACGGTGCGGCAGATACTCGCGAATTTCACGTACATCCATCATTCCAAATGCCCCCAGAAACCACTTCGGGGCGTAAAACGCCCCGAAAACAACAAAGCCAAATTAATTAATAACTAAAGTTCAATCGTCTGTCCCACTCTTTTGGGACAGTGCCTGAACCTGTTTTTCCAAATCTTTCAATCTGCGCGCCATTTGATCCAACTGACCAAAACGCACAGCATTACGACGCCAGGTAGAACTATCGGCAAAGGATAGCGCTCCAGAGTAGCTACCAGTATCCTTTATCGACTTAGTAACAAACGTGTTACCCGACACCTGACTGCCATCTGCAATCGTTATGTGCCCGTTAATACGGCTACAGCCACCGAGAAGACAATGCTTCCCTATCTCAGCACTACCGGCAATTACGGCACACCCGGCTATGGCCGTGTAGTCACCAATCTTCACATTGTGCGCGATTTGGACCAGATTGTCGATCTTGACTCCTCGCCCAATCACCGTATCACCCAAAGCTCCACGGTCTATACAGGTATTGGCTCCAATTTCCACATCTTCGCCAATTTGCACTCCGCCAAGCTGGTGAATTTTCACCCAGCTGCCTTTATTAGGCGCAAACCCGAAGCCATCGGCTCCAATAACCGTCTGGCTGTGAATAATACCGTGTGCACCGATAGAGCAGTTATGATGAAAAACAACGCCGGCATACAGGCGTGTTCCTGCACCGACTAAACTGCCCTCACCAACATAGCAGTTAGCACCAACAATCGCTCCAGGCTCCAATTTTGCGTAGGCCTCGACCACAGAGCCGGGCCCCACACTGACACCAGCACCAATCTCTGCCGTGGGGTGAACCACTGCAGAGGGGTGAATACCAATAGGTGCTTCAGGAGTTGTATCGAACAGGGCTGTTGCTTGAGCAAAGGCCAAGTAGGGGTCCGCAACACATAAAGCCGTTACCGGGCACTCTTCAACAAACTCTTCCGATACCAGCACTGCGGCAGCTTTGGTCGTTTTCAGAAAGCGTCGATAATTAGGGCTTGCGAGGAAAGCCAAGTGCTCTGCACCGGCATCCTGCAGTGTATTTAAACCCTGAACTTTTTGATTGGAATCTGAACCGGGCGCCAACCGCAAGTCGGCCCCCAGCTCTTGCGCCAACTGGGCAAGAGAAAAGCTATCTTTCATATAAGACTATCGACTTACTTGGCTGCGTTCATACGCTTAACAACAGCCTCTGTCAGGTCGACGCTGGGACTTACATAGTAGGCAGTATTGGAATCCAGCACTACGTCAAGCTTCTGCTCTTTAATCAGTGCGTCCAGGGCATCCCTAGCCTTTGGTCCCATAGAAGCCTGGATCTCTTGACCCACTTGAGCTTCCATTGCACGCAATTTTTTCACCGTTGTCTCAAAATCTGAGCGCTGGAAATTCATCTTGCGCTGGTACTCAGTCTTCTGCTCATCGGACCAGGTCACACTGTTTTTCTTGGCATCTTCAGCCATTTTTTGCAGCTCAGAACGAATTGACTCGGCACTGCTCTGCAGCTTCGAATATTCAGAGCTGGTCTTCAAGGAGTTAACCTTGGTTTTAGCTGCATCTGTGCTCATGATCGCAGCTTGTAGGTTAAGTACCGCAACCTTGGTTTGCGCCAGTGCTGCGCCGGACAAGGTCATACCTGCAAGTAATACTGCAACAATTTTTACATTCTTAAGCACGTCGGTCTCTCCAATAGATTTTATTTTAATTGCGCTGATATACGCCTAATTCATTTTATCTGACAAATTTAGAAGCTGTTACCCAGGGTGAACTGGAATGCTTCCACATCATCATCATCATTTTTCTTCAGCGGTTTGGCCAAGCTGAATGTCAGCGGACCAAACCCGGTAATCCAGGTCAAGCCAATTCCCGCAGAGACATTCATCTTACCAAAGTCCACATCGTAACAGTTGATCTGGGTATCTCCACAACTGGTATCGAAAACGTTACCCGCATCGATAAAGAAAGCTGTTTGCAAAGAACGCTGATCCTTGATAAACGGCAGTGGGAAGATAATTTCCGCACTACCCTCAACTAAAATATTACCACCGAAGGGGTCAGCATCATCTCTGTCAAATGTCACCAGATCCCCATTATCATCAACCAAGTAGCAAGTCTGCGTTATTGATTCCCCATCTGTTGCGCAGGGAGCGAGTGTAGTAGCAGTAACTCCATCTGGGTATACGTAAGGTCCTAACCCAATCGCTGGGGTGGAACGTGGACCTAAAGTATTTCGCTCAAAGCCCCTCACAGAGCCAAAGCCACCCGCATAGAAGTTCTTGAAGAACGGCAGCTCATCAAGGTCCCCGAAACCGTCACCGTATCCCAAACGAGTACGTAAACGCAGAGTCAAACTCTTCGTTAATGGGCGGAAATACTGCCCAGTATAAACAAGCTTGTAATATTCAAGATCACTGCCTGGAACAGAAAACTCAGCAGAAAAGTTCTGAGATGCTCCTCTGGTTGCCAAAACGCCTCTATTTAAAGTTGATCGCGCATAAGATGCCGTGAGGCTTAAACTGTTAAAGGCATCTCCATAGCGATCAATAAAGCCATCTGGAGTGGGAAATAGATCATCAGTTAATGACATTGCCAAGTCTTCAGCAATACCCTCGTCCAAAGCCGTAAGAATATCATTAGCCTCAGCATCGGTAATAACACCGGTCACACCATCAATTGGCTGAGGTGTTGTGGAAATCTCCTGCACAGAGCTACTTGAAGCGGTTAATTCCAAGTGGTTGAAATTAATATTCAACCCGAGACGAGAAATTTCTG
This sequence comes from Microbulbifer maximicatervae (SeqCode), assembly GCF_052466985.1. NCBI lineage: Bacteria > Pseudomonadati > Pseudomonadota > Gammaproteobacteria > Cellvibrionales > Microbulbiferaceae > Microbulbifer > Microbulbifer maximicatervae (SeqCode). The sequence goes on along the minus strand of NZ_CP174298.1, from coordinate 105,892 downwards.
ACATCGGGTAGCCAAAACTAACACCACCACCATAAGTCGTGGTGTTGTAGTCAGAGAGGTTAACCTCGGAGTAATCATTCTCTGTGTAGAAAACATTAAAGCCACGGCTCACACCATCCGGTGTGAAGTAAGGGTCGAGGTAGGAGAAGTTCACAGAAGTCTGGTAGGTGGAGGCATTCAACCCAATACCTACGGATTTACCCGTACCTAACCAGTTATTCTCTTGGATATTAGCACCCAACACCAAGCCACTGCTCTGGGCCCAACCTATAGTGCCACCGATAGAACCTGAAGGCTGCTCTTCAACCGTGTATTCGACATCAATCTGGTCAGAAGTACCTGGCACCTCACTGGTTTCCACCTCTACTTCCTTGAAGTAACCCAAGCGTTCAAGGCGGACTTTAGACTGTTCTATACGGGCAGACGATGCAGAAGCTGACTCCATCTGACGCATCTCGCGGCGCAAAACCTCATCTGTAGTGCGAGTATTACCTCGGAAATTAATTCGGCGAACATACGCCCGCTTGCCAGGATTGATAAAGAAGGTAATTTTTACCGTTTTCTCTTCTTTATTGGGTTCAGGGATACCATTAACCTCAGCAAAGGTATAGCCCTCATTCCCAAGACGCTTGGTAATATAATCCGAGGTTGTTGTCATGCGAACCTGGGAAAAGGTCTGCCCTTCCCGCACCAGTAGCAAGCGCTTAACTTCTTCTTCAGGGACTACAGGATCACCAGCCAGGTCCACTTCACTAATGGTGTACACATCACCCTCAAACACATTGACGGTGATAAATACACTCTCTTTGTCGGGGCTCAGGGAAACCTGGGTAGAGTCAATTTTAAAATCCAGGTACCCACGATCCAAATAATAAGATTCGAGACGCTCCAGGTCGCCGGTCAATTTTTCTCGGGAATACTTGTCATCACTGCGCAACCACGACAACCAACCGGTAGTTTGCAGCTCGAAAATCTCTCCAAGCTCTTCATCGGAAAACGCTTTGTTACCAACAATATTGATGTGCTTAATTGCGGCCACAGAACCTTCATCGACAATTACGCGAAGCTCAACCTGGTTGCGTGGCAACTCTTTTACTTCAGTTTTAACACTGGCGTCATAGCGTCCCTGGGCAACATATTGGCGCTGTAACTCCTGGGCCAACCCCTCAAGGGTAGCGCGCTTGAAGATCTGCCCCTCTGAAAGGCCATTCTCCTGCATGCCCTTCAACAGGTCTTCTGTTGCAATCGCCTTGTTGCCTGTAATTTCGATCTTGGAAATTGCAGGCCGCTCGCGCACAGTGATAACCAGGACACCATTTTCCTGGCCGATTTGAATATCCTCAAAGTAACCGGTGCGAAACAGTGCCCGAGTGGCGCTCTGAATTTCCAGAGTCTCCACCTCATCCCCTACTCGCACAGGGAGAGCTGAGAATACGGTACCGGCAGAGACGCGCTGCAGCCCTTCCACACGGATGTCATCAACTACAAATGACTGTGCTAAAGCACTCAGAGGCAGCGCTAGGCTAAGAGAAGCCGCTTTCAGGAAATGTTTCATCTACTAATTCCAGGTGTTTTTATTCGCAATCCAGGAGTTACAGCGCCAACTAGCGCCCCGCTCCCCCAGAATCAGAGGGTTGCCCCTCTACCATGTAATCAACATCGGGCCGGCCTGAGGTGCCGGACACCTTAGTTGTTTCAACTTTCACTACCTTCAAGTATCCAAGGCGCTCAAGGCGCACTTTGGATTGCTCTATACGCGCAGAGGAAGCCAAAGCTGACTCCATCTGGCGCAGTTCACGCCGCAAGACTTCATCTGCGGTGCGAGTGTTCCCGCGAAAACTAATACGTCGCACATAAGTGCGCTTTCCCGGATCAATAAAGAAGGTAATTTTTACTGTACTCTCTTCTTCATTGGCCTCAGGAACACCATTCACTTCGGCAAAAGCGTAACCTTTGTTGCCCAGGCGTTTAGCAATATAGTCTGAAGTGGTCGTCACCCTCGCCTGGGAGAACCGCTGACCTTCTCGCACCAATAGCAGGCGGTTGATTTCCTCCTCCGCTACTATCGGGTTTCCAGCAATTTCCACCTCACTAACCGTGTAAACACCACCCTCAACCACGTTAATGGTAATGAATACACTCTTCTTGTCCGGCCCTAGAGATACCTGAGCCGAATCAATCTGGAAATCAAGATATCCACGATCCAGGTAATAGGACTTTAAGCGCTCCAAATCACCAGTGAGTTTCTCACTAGAATACTTATCATCACTGCGCAACCAAGAGAGCCAGCCAGTAGTTTTAAGCTCAAAAATCTCTTCCAGCTCTTTATCAGAAAAGGCACGATTTCCTACGACATTAATATGTTTAATCGCAGCAACAACCCCTTCATCGACAGCAACCCGCAGTTCAACCTGGTTGCGCGGCAGCTCCTTGAGCTCCGCTTTAACACTGGCGCCATATCGACCCTGCGCCACGTACTGGCGTTCAAACTCCTGGGTCAACCCCCTGAGGGTCGAACGCTTTAGGATCTGGCCTTCGGCAAGACCGTATTCCTTCATCGCCTTCAGTAGATCCTCAGTGGCAATCGCCTTGTTCCCGGATATATCTATCTTTGATATAGCCGGTCGTTCTCTCACGGTAATAACAAGAACGCTGTTTTCGTGGCCAATCTGAATATCTTCAAAAAAACCAGTGCGAAACAATACTCGGGTTGCATCCTGAATCTCGCCAGGCTCAACTTCGTCGCCTACCCGAATCGGAAGCGCTGAAAAAACTGTACCTGCAGAAACCCGCTGTAACCCGTCTACTCGGATATCGCTGAGAACGAACGACTGTGCCAAAGCGCTGAGAGGCAGCACCAGGCCCAGAAAGATCGCTTTCAGCAAATACTTCATACCGCTTCCGAGTCGCTTTTACTCACAACAAAATCGTGCTAAGACAAAACGTCTCACACGTATAAAAATCTCACTCACATTATCAGCCCGGAAAAAAGCCAATCCAGGGCACTACAAACGTAAAATATCGTTGTACAGAGCCAACCCCATAATGCAGAGCACCAGGGCCATGCCCACTTGTAAACCAATCACCTGCACCCTCTCTGACACAGGGGACCCCTTGATCGCCTCAATACCGTAGTAAAGGAGGTGACCACCATCGAGTACCGGGATAGGCAACAGATTGAGTACACCAAGACTAATACTGAGCAACGCCAGCAATGACAGGAAAGACTGCCATCCCGCTTCCGCGGAAGTACCCGCCACTTTAGCAATGGTAATGGGGCCACTCAAGTTTTTGGTCGAAAGTTGACCAAATAATAGTTTCTTCAAACTATTCAGGGTAAAGACTGTTTTATCCCAGGTCTCCTGCAAGCCCTTAACTAAAGCGCCACCCACCCCATAGTGGTAAATCCGTACTCGATCATCCGGCCAAGTCTCTGATACCGGCTGCACTCCGACCTGCCCTATGGTTTCACCACTGTCCAGCTTGATCTCCGCCGGTGTTACAGACACCGTCAGCGGTTCGCCTCCACGCTCGACAGTGATATCCATTGGAACACCAGCGCGGGCTCTCACATAATCGGTCCAGCTTTGAAAAGATGAAAAGTCACGGCCATCGGTCGAGACAATCTTGTCTCCAGCCTTGAGCCCAGCTGAGGCTGCCGGGCTTCCCTCCACCACATTATGAAGAGTCATACTCACCGGTGGAGTCCAGAGCTGCAGACCAATCTCCCCGAGCGGATCGGGAACTTCACGGCCGGCAAGCCAGCGATTGATATCCGCCACCATATGGTATTCGAGGTTGGAATCCGGATAGCGCACAGAGAATTCTATGGTGCCACTATCACCCAGGCGGTTTGCCAGGCGCCAATTGAGGGCCTGCCAAGTAGGGGTAGCCTCACCATCAACAGCAACAATTTCCTGCCCGGACTCAAGGCCTGCCGACGCAGCAATACTCCCGGGCTCAACGGATTTCACAATAGGAACCGGGCCCGCTGTTCCACCGAGAAACACAGCCCAGAAAAAGACTACCGCCAAAAGAAAGTTAGCGGCAGGGCCGGCAGCGGCAATCGCCATCCTCGCCCATACGCTCTTGCGGTTAAACGCCTGATCCAGCTCTTCAGCCGCTACAGGCCCTTCGCGCTCATCGAGCATTTTTACGTAACCGCCGAGGGGGATAGCGGAAATAGTGAATTCGGTACCGTGGCGATCATAGCGGGAGATCAACCGGCGGCCGAACCCCACAGAAAACCGCAGCACCTTAACACCACACAGACGTGCTACAAGAAAATGCCCAAACTCGTGGAAAGATACCAGTACACCGAGAGCCACCAAGGCCCAGATTACCGTCTGAATTAGATCCATACTCAGCTACAACTTCTTGTCATACGCAATTTAGCGGCCATTATACGCCGGGCAATGTGTTTATAGGGCGGCAAGCGCCTGCTTGGCCAGTTCTCGCGCATTGAAATCAATGGCTTCGACTGCCTCGAGCCCCGACAGTTCAACAACGGGAGCCCTATTCATCACTTTTTCTATCACCAATGCAATATCAGTAAATGCTAAACGCCCCTCCAGGAAGGCTTCTACTGCAATTTCATTCGCTGCATTTAAGACTGTTGGAGCACTTTTTCCCTCATTTACAGCCTCTCGCGCCAAACGCAGACAAGGAAAACGATTAAAATCCGGGGCCTCAAAATCCAGCCTGCCTTGCGCAATCAGATCCAAAGCTGGCACCCCTGCATCAATGCGCTGGGGAAAAGCCAGGGCATGGGCGATAGGCGTGCGCATATCCGGATTACCCATCTGCGCCAATAAAGAGCCATCCCGGTACTGTACCATCGAGTGAATAATACTCTGGGGGTGCACGACTATCTCAATCTGCTCAGGGCGCGCATTAAACAAATAGCACGCTTCTATAAATTCGAGCCCTTTATTCATCATTGTGGCGGAGTCAACGGAAATCTTCCGGCCCATCGACCAATTGGGGTGTGCACAAGCTTCATCCGGCGTCACCGCCCCCAACTCATTCGCAGCCCGTGTGCGAAATGGCCCGCCCGAACCCGTAAGCAGTATTTTTTCCACGCCCGCAGCTTCGAGATCCTCACAGGGGAATGGCAAACATTGAAAGATTGCATTGTGCTCACTATCAATCGGCAACAGTTGCGCACCACTCTTATTCAAGGCCCTCTGAAATATTGGGCCCGCCATAACAAGCACTTCTTTGTTCGCCAGTAACACTTTCTTGCCCGCGTCTACTGCCGCCAAGGTTGGGCGCAATCCCGCAGCTCCCACGATCGCCGCCATGACTGTATCGACCTGAGTATCGGAGGCAACACGACACAAGCCTTCCACCCCACTTAGGACTTCCGTATCCACTTCATCGCCAAACAGTACTCGCAACTCTTCAGCTCGCGCCTCATCGACAACAACAGCATATTGAGGCTTAAACCGCCGACACTGCTGAGCAAGGTCGGCAACCCTTTCACGGGCGGTAAGGGCAAAAACAGAATATTTTTCCGGGTGTCGCGCCAACACATCCAGGGTGCTCACGCCGATCGAGCCAGTGGAGCCGAGAACGGTAATTTGTTGCGGGGGAATTACTTGCATAGGCCCTTTTCGTACCTCTGGTAGCAATATTGCTGCCACCAAACAATTGCACGCCCAGCATTAAGCTGGGCGCTAGCGAATAAAACACAAAACTGGAGCGGAAACGCCTCTACAAGTATTTCGGCAGCTCGCTCGCTAGTGCGGCCATTGTAAACACTGGAAGAGCCGCGGAAAGGCTATCTATCCGATCGAGGATGCCACCGTGCCCCGGTAACATATGACTACTATCCTTAATCCCTCTATGCCTCTTAAACATGCTCTCCACCAGGTCCCCAATAACTGAAGCCAGTGCAGTAACCAAGACACCAAAAGTGAACAAGACAGTATTTTTCAGTGGAAGCTCAAATAGGTAGGAAGTTACGAGAGCCAAAATCAAGCAAGCACCCAAGCCACCGAAAAACCCCTCCCAGGACTTGCCCGGACTAACTTCTCTAGCCAACTTCCGCTTACCAAACTTGCGGCCGACAAAATAAGCACCGACATCCGCCGCTGCAACGATCGCCACCACATACAGAACCAGCCAGGCTCCGTGATCCAAGCCTCGCAAAACTACCAGTGACAACCAGGTTGGAACTAACACAACAAGGCCTATCAGGCCTCGTACCCATCGGTTGCCCCACAGAGCAGCACTGGACGGGTAGCTCTGCACCCACAAGAAAGCGAGCGCCCACCAACCACAGGCTACAGCCAGAATCTGGCGGCCGCGATCGATATCTGGATCATCAAAATTCATTGAAAAGACGTATTGAGCCGTGACCATTAGGGTTAACCCCAATGCGGCCAAAAAAACGAAGCGCAAGGCTCGATTCAAATTCGAGAGGTTGGCCCACTCCCAGCCCGCCAGCAAGATAACCGCCACAAATATCAGTGAAAACCACTGCATTGGAAGTAAAAACAATACCCCCATAAACAGTGCCAATAGCACCAAAGCAGTAATTATTCTTTGTTTTAGCACCGCAAACCCCTTTGTTAGTAACTTGACCACTCTGTCTGGATACTTTTTACAGATCAAGAGCGTGTCGGCAAAGATTTCCAACCAATTTGTATCGCAAGCCTGGCGCCGCAGACTTGCCCGGATCACGCCTGAGCGATCGCGTCATCCCCCTCAGCGCGACCGCCGAAGCGGCGATCACGTAACTCATATTCTGCGATAGCCTTATCCAGCTCAGCTTCGTCAAAGTCGGGCCAAAGCGTATCAGTAAAATAGAATTCACTGTAAGCGGCCTGCCAGAGAATAAAGTTGCTAATACGCTGCTCACCGCTGGAGCGGATCAAAAGGTCTACCGGCGGCAGATCTTGAAGTTGTACGTATTCGCCAAGTCCATCCTCAGTAATCGACTCTGGGGAGCGCGTGCCATCGGCAACCTCTTGAGCCAATCTTCGGGCCGCCTGGGCAATATCCCAGCGCCCGCCGTAATCAGCAGCAATTATCAGGTCGCCCTCAGTCCCTGCGCGGGTGATATCTTCCGCTTCGGCTATAGCGCGCTGCAAGCGAGGAGAGAATCGGTCCCGTCGACCAATAACTCTCAGGCGAACCCCCTCCTCCCGCATCCGCCGGGCCTCTTTGCGCAAATAGGAATTAAACAGGCTCATCAGCAGCTCGACTTCCTTCGGAGGGCGCTGCCAATTCTCGCTGGAGAAGGCGAACAGAGTAAGCGCTTTAACACCGCGAGTTTTACAAGCTGAAAGCAGGTCGCGGATACGCTCGACACCGGCCTTGTGGCCGGCTGAAGGGGAAAGGCCCTTTCGGGCAGCCCAGCGCCCATTGCCATCCATAATAATGGCGATGTGACGTGGGCCGGGAGCATGTAGCTCGGTACCACCGATGCTCATTAAATTTCCATCAAGTCTTTTTCTTTCGCTGCCAGTGCTTTGTCCACATCAGCGACAAACTGATCGGTAATTTTCTGAATGTCGTCACTTGCGCGACGCTCATCGTCCTCAGAAATTTCCTTATCCTTAACCAGTAATTTCACGTCCGCCAGCGCATCGCGACGAATATTGCGAATGGAAACCCGCGCGGTCTCTGCCTCACTTTTTGCCTGACGAGTGAAGTTCTTGCGAGTCTCTTCGGTCAGCATAGGCATTGGAATACGGATAACCGCACCAGCTGTGCTGGGGTTGAGGCCCAAATCGGACTTCATAATGGCCTTTTCGATATCCGGGACCAGGTTTTTCTCCCAGGGAGTTACGGAGAGAGTGCGCGCATCCTCAACAGTAACATTGGCAACCTGAGATAACGGAGTATCAGAACCGTAATAGGAGACGTGGATGCCATCGAGAATACTCGGGTGTGCACGGCCGGTGCGAATCTTGTTGAAATTTCCAGCCAGGGCATCAAGTGCCTTACCCATACGAGCTTTCGCGTCTGTTTTTATATCTTCAATCACGATTTCACTTCCTCTTCAATTAAGGTGCCTTCCACGCCGCCAACCACAATATTCAACAGCGCCCCGCTCTTATCCATGCGGAATACACGTACAGGCATATTGTGCTCGCGACACAGGCAGATAGCGGTCAAATCCATCACGCCGAGCTTCTTGTCGAGAACCTCATCGTAAGTCAACTGGTCATAGCGAGTTGCTGTCGGGTCGAGCTTGGGATCAGCAGAGTAGACGCCATCGACCTTGGTGGCCTTCAAAACCAGCTCAGCCTCAATTTCGATACCACGCAGGCAAGCTGCAGAATCAGTGGTAAAGAAAGGGTTGCCGGTACCGGCAGCAAAAATCAGAACTTCGCCACGCTCCAGGTAGCGAATAGCCGCACGGCGATCGTAGTGATCGACAATACCGCTCATTTGAATCGAGGACATCACTCTTGAGGAGATGTCAGATCTTTCCAGGGCATCGCGCAGCGCCAGGGCATTCATCACCGTAGCGAGCATCCCCATGTGGTCACCAGTAACACGATCGAGGCCGGCCGCACTCAGCGCAGCGCCACGGAACAGGTTACCACCGCCAACAACCAGACCCACCTGGACCCCGATACCAACCAGCTGCCCAATCTCCAGGGCCATTTTGTCCAGCACCTTGGGACTGATACCGAAACCCTGATCACCCATCAGCTCTTCGCCGCTGAGCTTTAACAAAATTCTCTTATACTTGCGGTCTTTAATACCGGGCATTCGTTAGTCCCCTTCAATGTACCTGTTAGTGGCCAGGCCTTGCCGCTGAACATTACAACAATTTCAGTCATTTACACAGAGGGGTGCTCCACTGCGGGCAAGAAACCCCAGCGGAAGCACCCCACTGCGATTGAGTGCCCGAGGGCACCCAATAATATGCGATTAAGAAGAGGACTTAACCTGGGCCGCAACTTCCGCTGCGAAATCCACCTCTTCCTTCTCGATACCTTCACCCACTTCGTAGCGAACAAAGGAAACCACATCGGCACCGGCATCTTTAACCAGTTTGCCAATGCTTACGTCCGGGTTCTTAACGAAAGGCTGCTCTACCAAGCTGTTCTCTTTCAGGAACTTCTTGATTCGACCGCCCATCATTTTCTCTACGATTTCAGCCGGCTTGCCTTCCATATCCGGCTGAGCCTTGATGATATCCTTTTCTTTTTCCAGGACGTCAGCAGGCATATCTTCCGGCTTGTTCACCTGCGGGTTAACTGCAGTCACGTGCATGGCAACATCTTTGGCCAGCTCGACCTCTCCACCGCTCAGAGCTACCAGGGCAGCGATGCGGTTGTTGGAGTGAACATAAGCACCTACAACTGGAGCTTCAACCAGCTCGATACGACGCACGCCGATGTTCTCACCGATTTTCTGAACCAGAGCTTCACGAGCAGTTTCCAGCTCGCCTTCCATCAGGGCAGCTACGTCTTGCTGGCGATCGGCAAATGCCTTCTCCACAACCTTGGCAACAAACGCCTGGAAGTTTTCATCGCGAGCAACGAAGTCAGTCTCGGAGTTCACTTCAACCAGTACGCCGTAGCTGCCATCTTCTGCAACTTTAGCGGCAACAACGCCGTCAGCAGCGGTGCGGCCAGCTTTCTTAGCGGCCTTCAGGCCGGAGGCTTTGCGCAGGTCTTCAATCGCCTTTTCGATGTCGCCATCAGCAGCCGTCAGAGCTTTCTTACACTCCATCATCGGCAGGCCGGTACGCTCGCGCAGTTCTTTTACCATAGACGCGGTAATCGCCATGATTCAATCCTCGGGGTTCTGTCACTAAAAATTAGAAAAAAGGGGCCGTAATTCGGGCCCCTTTTTGAGTTCGCAGTGTAAAACGACTGTGTTACACCACTTAGCCCTGCAAATTACTCTGCAGCGGCTTCGTCATCGTTAGCTTCGACGTACTCGTCCTTCGCAACGGTGTTACCAGCTTCTGCAGCGCCAGCAAGTACTGCGTCGGCTACAGCTGTGGTGTACAGCTTGATTGCGCGGATAGCGTCGTCGTTACCGGGGATCACGTAATCAACACCAGCGGGATCGCTGTTGGTGTCGACAACACCGATTACGGGGATACCCAGCTTGTTAGCTTCCTGGATAGCGATGCGCTCATGCTCAACGTCGATTACGAAGATCGCGTCAGGCAGGCCACCCATATCCTTGATACCACCGATGGAGCGCTCAAGCTTATCCATGGCACGGGTACGCATCAGAGCTTCTTTCTTGGTCAGCTTCTCGAAAGTACCGTCCTGAGACTGGGCTTCCAGCTCACGGAAACGCTTGATGGAAGCGCGGATGGTTTTGTAGTTGGTGAGCATACCACCCAGCCAGCGGTTGCTGACGTAAGGCTGGCCACAACGCTCTGCCTGCTCTTTGATAGACTTCTGTGCAGCACGCTTGGTGCCAACAAACATAATCTTTTTCTTTTGAGCAGTCATGCCCTTGATGATCTGCAGGGCTTCGTTGAAAGCCGGTACAGTGTGCTCAAGGTTGATGATGTGAATCTTGTTGCGGGCACCAAAGATGAATTGACCCATCTTCGGGTTCCAGTAGCGGGTCTGGTGACCAAAGTGAACACCAGCCTGCAGCATATCGCGCATACTTACTTGCGGCATAATAAACCTCTATATATACGGGTTAGTCCTCCACGTATCCCATGCGTCAACCCCTTTCAGGGCACCCAGACACATGTGTCGATGCGTGTGCGGCTTTTACTCGCCCAGGGAGTATCCCCAGGCGGCGCGCTTTATACCACAAGTGCACCTCATAGTGAAGAATTGGCGCCGATTTCGCGCAAATGATCACGCCTCAATGCTATTGGCGGGACGCCTGAGCCATCCTTGCGCCAATAGCGGCAAAATGTGTCCTACAGCCAGCAATCCGCTACAATAGCCCGCCTCTTGGGCGCTACCCGCCCCAACCCAGAAACAAAGGATACGCATGACCTCAGCCATTAAGACCCCAGAACAAATCGCCAAGATGCGCACCGCAGGCCGCCTCGCCGCAGAGGTGCTGGAAATGATTGGCGAGTATGTCGTTCCAGGAGTCACTACCGAAGAACTGGATCGACGCTGCCACGAACACATCGTGAAGGTACAGAAAGCGATCCCGGCCTGCCTCGGTTATCGCGGCTTCCCAAAATCTATCTGCACTTCCGTCAACGAAGTGGTCTGTCACGGTATCCCCTCCGAGAGCAAAATTCTCAAGAAGGGCGACATCATTAATATCGATGTGACCGTTATCAAAGATGGCTGGTACGGTGACACCAGCAAGATGTTCTTTGCCGGCAAGCCCGCCGCCCACGCTGAACGCCTGGTACAAATCACCCAGGAGTGCATGTACAAGGCCATCGAAATTGTCCGCCCCGGCACTACCCTCGGCGATATTGGCCACGTCATCCAGCAGCACGCTGAGAAAAACTATTACTCAGTGGTACGCGACTTCTGCGGACACGGCATCGGCGACGTCTTCCATGAAGACCCACAAATTCTTCACTACGGTCAGCCGGGAACTGGTGAAGTGCTCAAAGAGGGCATGACCTTCACCATTGAACCCATGATTAACGCAGGCAAAGCGGCCACGCGCGTGCTGGGAGACGGCTGGACTGCGGTAACCAAGGACCGCCGTCTCTCTGCCCAATGGGAACACACCATGGCAGTGACTAGCGACGGGGTAGAAGTACTCACAGCACGTAGCGAGGAGAACTTCTAAAGCCGTACTGACAGTGCCGCGAGGAATAATTGCAATACTCGCGGCACCACAGTAGCGAATCTCCGCAAACCGAACCCAAGCCGCCCCCACCTGCGGCAGCCCAAGAGCAAAACGGACTTCCCATGCAGCCGGTCAGCCCTCCCTACTTTGAACGCCCCCTGTTTTTCTTTGATCAGTCTCGTTTTCGCAGGGATTTAAGCTCCGGCGACAAACCCACTCTGGAGATATTCAAAGATGCTGTCGGCGCAGCCGAACGGCAAATGGCAGAGCGCTTTCGCGAAGGAGAGGACGTTGTCACACTGGTACACGAGCGCGCCCTTTTTGTGGACTGCCTTCTGCATTACGCCTGGCACCAGTTCGAGTGGAGAGATGGCATAGGGCTTCTCGCTGTGGGCGGCTACGGCCGCGGAGAACTGCACCCCCACTCCGATATCGATTTACTCATCCTCTCCAGCGATCACCCAACCCCGGATACCATCGACAACATAGAGCGCCTGGTGGCCTTTTTATGGGACCTGGGCTTGGATATCGGCCACTCTGTACGAAATATCGAGGAGTGCCTGGAGCTGGCCGCGAAGGACATCACCGTGGCCACCAACCTCACTGAGTCCCGCACAGTTGTCGGCGACAGTACTGTTGGCGAGCAGCTAACTGCGCTAATGGAACACAAAAGGCTCTGGCCCACCGAAGAATTCTTCAAGGCCAAGCTCGCCGAACAGAAAAAGCGGCACAGCAATCAGCAGGCTGCTGAATATATTCTAGAGCCCAATATTAAGAATTCTCCCGGGGGCCTGCGGGATATCCAGACAATTGCCTGGGTTGCCAAATATTTTTTCCAAGTGCGCACCCTGAAGCAACTGCAGGGCAAGGCATTTTTTACCGAGGAAGAGTTCGCCATATTACAGTCCGGGGAAACCTTCCTCTGGCGTGTGCGCTACGGCTTGCACCTGCTCGCCGGCCGCGCGGAAGAGCGACTGCTGTTTGACTACCAAAGAGAACTGGCGAAGCAATTCGGTTATGTGGATAGCGACACCCAGCTCGCCGTTGAGCAGTTTATGCACAACTACTACCGCATCGTGATGGCACTGCAGGAGTTGAACGATGTACTTCTCCAATATCTCGGCGAAGCCATCCTTCAGCGCAAAGGCAGCCAGCTGGTCATTCCGCTAAATGAGCGATTCCAGCTGCGCGACGGCAATATTGAGGTTACCCACCCGCAAGTATTTAACCAGGAGCCGTCGGCCCTGCTAGAGATCTTCGTGCTGATGGCCAACAATCCGGATATTAGCGGAGTACGAGCCTCCACCATCCGCCTGATTCGCGAGCACCGACACCTGATCGACGACCAATTCCGCGCAGATCCGAAAAATACCCAGTTGTTTATGCAACTGCTTCACTCGCCCCGGGGCCTGTCGACCCAGCTATCCCGAATGACACGCTACCGTATTCTCGGGCGATACCTACCGGAATTTGGGCAGGTAACCGGGCAAATGCAGCACGACTTATTCCATATCTACACCGTGGATGCCCACACTTTGCAAGTTGTGCGCAATATGCGCAGCTTCCGGAGCCCCGAGGCGAGGGAAAGATTTCCGATTGCAGCGGAGATTCTCGAGCGAATGCGCCAACCGGAACTGCTGTATATTGCCGGTCTCTACCACGATATCGCCAAAGGGCGGGGGGGCGACCACTCCAAGCTGGGCGTTGTGGATGCGGCAGAATTCTGCCAGCGCCACCAGCTGCCCGCCCGCGACCGGCGTCTGGTTTGCTGGCTGGTAGAAAAGCATCTACTGATGAGCCAGGTTTCACAGAAGCAGGACATCAGTGATCCCGAAATCGTACACGCTTTCGCCCGCGAAATGGGTGACCGCGAACATCTGGACTACCTGTACGCCCTCACAGTCGCAGATATCAATGCCACCAACCCGGAACTCTGGAACAGCTGGCGGGCCAGTTTGATGCGCCAGCTTTACCAGGCCACCCGGCACGCCCTGCGCCGAGGCCTGGAAAACCCCATCGACCGGGAAGAAATCATCGAGGAAACCCGCTGCCAGGCAATGGAAAAACTGGACGCTATGGGACTTCCGCAAGCCTCGGTGGAAAATATCTGGGCACAAATGGGGGATGACTATTTTGTTCGCGAAACCGCTGACAATATCACCTGGCACACTTCAGCCATCCACGAACTGCACAGCAGCCCCGACGCCAGCCAAAAAGACACCCTGGTTTTAACGCGAAACTCAGGGCCTGGCGAGCACGACGGCGCTACCCAGGTTTTTGTCTACACACCTGATAGAGCCAACGTATTTGCCGCAGCGGTTACCGGGCTGGATATGCTCAACCTGAACGTTCACGATGCGCGCCTGTACAATTCTGCCTCCGGTTATACCCTGGACACTTTTTACGTGCTGGATGAAGCGGGCCAACCGCTACTGGACGAACCCCAGCGACTAGCGCAGATTCGCGACACCCTGCAGCAGGAATTGGCCCTGGTTGAGGACTACTCAAAGATTATTCAGCGGCGTACACCCCGCCGCCTTAAAATGTTTGAATTGAAGAGCCAGGCTCATCTCTCCACTGAGCCCGGCGATCATTACAGCACCCTGGAAATTACCAGTGCCGACAGACCCGGCTTGCTGGCCCGCATCGCGCGAATTTTTATTTCCCACGATCTGCGCCTGCACAATGCAAAAATTTCGACACTCGGCGAACGGGTCGAAGATATTTTTCACATTACCGATGCCGAGGGATCACCACTTACCGACATCGAGGCCAACGGCGCACTGGAAAAAGCCATTTGCCTGGAACTGAACAACCAAGACGCCTAACCGAAAAAACGCCCGAGGCCCGCTCACGACCATGAACCCAAACCTGGAACAGCTGCAGCCCTATCCATTCACCAAGCTGCAAGCCCTGAAAGAGGGCCTCCAAGCGGCGGACAAGCCGCATATCGCACTGTCCATCGGTGAGCCCAAGCATGCGCCACCGGAGTTTGTCAGCGCAGAGCTTGTTCGGCACCTGGACAAACTTGCCGCCTACCCACTGACCAAGGGAATAGAGCCCCTGCGGCAGGCGATCGCCGATTGGCTGAGCCAGCGTTTTCAGTTATCCAATGTGAGCGCAGATAGCCAGGTGCTGCCGGTGAACGGGACCCGGGAAGCACTTTTTGCATTCGCCCAGGCGACCGTGTCCGCAGGCAGCAAAGTCCTGATGCCCAACCCTTTCTACCAGATCTACGAGGGCGCAGCCCTTCTCGCCGGAGCGCAGCCGCACTTTATTAACTGTGTGGCGGAAAACCAATTTAAACCGGATTTCACCTCGGTGCCGGAGTCGGTATGGCAGCAGTGCGAATTGCTTTACCTCTGCTCTCCCGGCAACCCCACCGGCGCTCTTCTCGAAGCTGAAGATTTCAAACAGCTGATAGAGAAGGCAGACCGCTACGATTTCACCATCGCTTCCGATGAATGTTATTCGGAGCTGTATTTTGACGAGTCATCACCGCCGGTAGGGCTATTACAGGCCTGCGAGGAGATGGGGCGAACGGACTTTCGCCGCTGTGTAGTATTCCACAGCCTATCAAAGCGTTCGAACCTACCCGGGCTTCGCTCGGGCTTCGTCGCCGGTGATGCCGCTCTGCTGCAAAAGTTTTTGCTCTATCGAACTTACCACGGCTGCGCCATGCCGCTGCCCAATCAATATGCTTCGATCGCAGCCTGGCAGGATGAGGAACACGTCCGCCAGAATCGCGCGCTTTACAGTGAAAAGTTTTCTTCAGTTCTCGAAATTCTCGACGGCTGCCTCGAGGTACAACAGCCACAGGCAAGCTTTTATCTATGGCCCAAGGTCGGGGATGGTGAGCGTTTTGCCAGGGAACTCTATGAGGCGCAAAATATCACGGTACTTCCCGGTGCATTTCTCGCCCGCGATAGCATCGGCTTGAACCCTGGTCGCGAGTATGTGCGTCTGGCACTGGTAGCGACACTGCAAGAGTGCATCGACGCTGCGCACCGTATAAAGGCATTTTGCAGGTAAGGCCAACTTACTCTTCAAGAACAACTTACTCTTCAAGAACAACTTACTCTTCAAGAACAACTGACAATTCGAGAACATACAGGAACCCCACGCCCAGGCATATCTTAACAATGGCAGTAAAAAATCTACTCAAACAAGAGCGCGTCACTTATATTTTGCAGCGCCTGGAGGAACTCTACCCGGAAACCCCCGTTCCTCTCGACCACAAAGACTCCTATACCCTGTTGGTTGCGGTACTGCTCTCCGCTCAGTGCACCGATGAGCGGGTCAACCAGATAACCCCTTCGCTCTGGCAGCTGGCAGACAATCCCAGGGATATGGCGCAGGTCCCGGTAGAAGAGATCCAAAAAGTCATTCGCCCCTGCGGCCTCTCTCCGCAAAAATCCAAAGCCATCAGTAAGCTCTCGCAAATCCTGATCAACGAATACCACGGCGAAGTGCCTGAGAATATGGCTGCGCTGGAGACCCTGCCCGGGGTCGGACACAAAACGGCGAGCGTGGTTATGTCACAGGCTTTTGGACACCCGGCGTTTCCTGTCGATACCCACATTCACAGGTTGGCCCAGCGCTGGGGCCTGACGAATGGCAAAAATGTTACCCAGACTGAAAAAGACCTGAAGCGGCTGTTCCCAAGAGACAAGTGGAATAAATTGCACCTGCAGATTATTTTCTACGGTCGCGAGTTCTGCTCTGCGCGGGGCTGCGACGGCACCGTCTGTGAAATTTGCACAACCTGCTACCCAAACCGTAAAAACCCCAAGAAAACCAAAAAGGCGTAACCGTGATTACTCTATACGGCATTAAGAACTGTGACACCGTAAAAAAAGCCCGTAAATGGCTGGAGAAAAATGGAGTCGATTATCGCTTTCACGATTTTCGCGTAGACGGCATGGAAGATGTCCCCCTACAAGCATGGCTGGATAAATTTGGCTGGCAAGAGGTTCTAAACCGCCGCTCAACGAGCTGGCGTGAACTGAGCGATGAACAGAAAAACGAAATGGACAATGCACTCGCCTTAGATCTGGCCAGTGCGACCCCTACCTTAATCAAACGCCCGGTCACTACCACCTCAAAGGAAATCCTTTTCGGTTTTAAAGAGGCGACCTTCGAACAACTGCAAAGCCAGTCGAATTAGGAGATAACCACCATGAGCAATATTTACAGCATCGGTTTTGGTGTCGGCACCTGTAACAGCAAGGGCGACTGGCTAGAAGTTTACTACCCCAAACCCCTGTTTAAACCCAGCGCAGAAATCGCTAACGCAGTTACTGAAACTCTCGGCGTGGCAGAGGGAAATCACAGCCTGCCTCTGGACTCCACCCAGCTACAGAAATTAGCCGATGCTCTTCACGGTGCAGGCGCCGCTGACCAAGCGGAAATCCTGCAGCAATTTGCCAATTCCCAAAGACCTCTCGCAGTAGTTATTTTGGCTACTGACGAAGCCCCGCAGTCAGTGCCCGAGGCCTACCTAAAGCTACATCTTCTCTCCCACCGCCTGGTAAAGCCCCACGAGACCAAACTCGACGGTATTTTTGGCAAGCTGGTTAATGTCGCTTGGACCAACCAGGGAGCCATTGATCTCGAGGAATTACCGCAGCGACAACTGGATGCAAGGCTCAAAGGTGAGCACCTGGATGTCTCCTGCGTGGATAAATTCCCCAAGATGACCAACTACCTAGTACCGGCTGGGGTTCGTATCGCACACACCGCTCGAGTGCGCCTGGGCGCATACCTGGGGGAAGGCACCACAATCATGCACGAGGGCTTTGTTAACTTTAATGCTGGCACCGAAGGGCCCGGTATGATTGAAGGCCGCATTTCCGCCGGTGTATTTGTCGGCGCCGGTTCCGATCTCGGTGGCAGCAGCTCCACTATGGGCACACTTTCCGGTGGCGGAAATATCGTTATCTCAGTAGGCGATAACTGCCTGCTCGGTGCAAATGCCGGTATCGGCATTCCCCTCGGCGACCGCTGCACTGTCGAAGCGGGGCTCTACATTACAGCCGGAACCAAAATCGCCCTGCTGGATGATGGCGGCAAGCTGGTAGAGCACATCAAGGCCAGAGACCTGGCCGGAAAGTCCGATTTACTATTCCGCCGCAACTCCACTAACGGTGCAGTGGAATGTCTCACTAACAAGAGTGCTATCGAGCTCAATGAAGCTCTACACAGCAATTAAAATTGTACGGTGCGGAACTCCAGTTCCGCACCGCTGCGCCCTACCCCTTTAGCCGCGCCTTTACAGCCCATCTCCCTATACAAGGAAAGCCCAAGTGACTCCCACCCTCCAACTCGCTTTCGACCTGATTCGCCGCCGCTCTGTCACCCCCGAAGATGCGGGGTGTATGGACCTTATGATCCAGCGCCTGGAAAAAATAGGATTCCTGGTAACAAAGTTGCGCAGAGGTGACACAGACAATTTTTGGGCTGTGCGCGATGGCTCTAGTGAAGGCTCCCTACTCGCCTTTGCCGGGCACACCGATGTCGTACCCACAGGCCCAGAAGAAAACTGGAGCTGCCCCCCTTTCGAGCCTGAAATTCGCGACGGCTTTCTATATGGCCGCGGTGCGGCGGACATGAAGGGTTCCCTGGCAGCCATGGTGGTTGCCTGTGAGGAGTTCGTTGCGGCACACCCAGGCCACAGCGGTCGCATAGCATTTCTAATCACTAGCGACGAAGAGGGCCCCGCAACAAACGGCACCGTTAAGGTTGTCGAGTGGCTCGAAGAACAGGGAGAAAAGATTGACTGCTGTATCGTCGGCGAGCCATCCAGTAGTGAACGGGTTGGCGATATTATAAAAAATGGGCGCAGGGGCTCACTCGGCCTGGAACTAAAAGTTCTCGGCACCCAAGGCCATGTAGCCTACCCTCACCTGGCCGAGAATCCGATACATACCCTGGCCCCTGCTCTCGCTGAACTCGCTGCCGAAGAGTGGGACCAAGGGAATGAATTCTTCCCCGCAACCAGCTTCCAGGTTTCCAATATCAATGGCGGCACCGGCGCAACCAATGTTATTCCCGGCGAAGTGGATTTACTCTGCAACTGGCGTTTTTCCACTGAATTAACCGCCGAAGACCTTGAGACTCGGGCCCGCGCAATCCTGGATAAGCACAACCTCAAGTACGAAGCGAATTTTAAATTATCCGGATTGCCTTTTCTCACCGCCGCAGGCCCACTGGTTCAGGCAACCCAGCAGGCAATTCTCACCATCACCGGGGAAAAAACGGAGCTATCGACCGCCGGCGGCACTTCCGATGGCCGCTTTATTGCCCCTACCGGAGCCCAGGTCGTAGAACTGGGACCGGTAAATGCCACTATTCATAAAGTGGACGAAAGGGTTGAGGCCGACCACCTGGATATCCTCAAAGATATTTATCGGGAAGTCTTAAAAGAGCTACTCACTTAAATTAATCCGACCCCCTAGAGGCTCGAAAAGGGCAAAAGCTCAAAATATTCTTTTGCGAGGCCCCAGTTTTCATGGCTGGGGCAGTAAAACTCCAGCAGGTTTATCTTGCCAAAAACTGGCCACCTCTTGAATATTACTATTCAGCGTATTTGCCAACTCTTCCTATACCCCCCATTACTCCAGACTGTGCAGGGTGGCTCGGGCCAACACAATTTATCAAGAGCAACAACTATCGCCAAGTTGGTTTAGACTACTAAATGAGTTGCGGCAGAGATACTTAGTGAATCGCGCCGACGACCACCAACCGCTCACTGATTCTCGAGTCGCGCGGCTCCTGCCACCATCTCGAGACCTCGAGAAAGACGCCATGAAAAGCGTAATCAAGTTGGACCCGCACAACCCAAGTGGCGAAGGCCTTGAGTCCTGGGCAGTCATCCCTCCCTCTTTTCTTACCGGCCCGACACCAATCCAGCGAGGGTATAAAGCCTTTGAGCGCAACGGCCTCTGTACCGGGACCTGGGATTGCTCCGGCAGGAGCAGCACAGGGCTCAATCCCTATCCGCTCTTTGAGTTTATGCTTCTGATCGAGGGCCACGTCGGCAT
Organism: Microbulbifer maximicatervae (SeqCode); assembly: GCF_052466985.1. Lineage (NCBI taxonomy): Bacteria > Pseudomonadati > Pseudomonadota > Gammaproteobacteria > Cellvibrionales > Microbulbiferaceae > Microbulbifer > Microbulbifer maximicatervae (SeqCode). The sequence continues at coordinate 86,138 of NZ_CP174298.1, read as the reverse complement.
TATCGACGAAACAGGACACAAAGAAGTTATCTCTGCTGGAGAGCCGTTTTTCCTCCCGCAAGGACTTAATTGCGCATGGGACATGCCAGTATATTACCGCAAGTACTTTATCAATCTTTTCAATGATGAATATCCAACAGAGACTGATCCGTCTAAGCTGAAAGTCGTGCGCCCGCTTCCAAACATTTCAGAAGACGACTGTAGAAAGACCAATCTCAGCGCTCTAGAACCACACCAAGCCCGGCACCTGGCATACGAGTCTGGCGATGGCAGGATCCAGGTCGGCACTTTGATGTCCGGCCCTTGTCATTGCAATATCACAGCTTTCAGCCGGAACGAACTGCTATGTATGCTGGAGGGGGCGGTGCGGGTCACAACATCAAACGGCGAGGAGACCTTCCACGCTGGTGACAGCTTCTTCATACCATTGGATGCCCCAGTAGGGTGGCACGCCGACAAACCTTTTCGCGCATTCTTTTGCGCAGTCTGGCCCTGAGCATCAGTGGATTACATCGATGACTGTCCTCATCTTTGGCGGCTCAGGAAATGTCGGCCGGGAACTCGTGCCGATCTTGCATGCGAGTGGCGCAAAGATCCGTGTCGCCACACGATCGACCGCCTATGCCGCGAGCCTCCCCGATGATATTGATACAGTCATTGCAGATATGGATGATCCTTTCAGCCTGAGGCCCGCATTTAAGGGGGTTGAGAGTGTCTTTTTGCTCATCGCGAATAGCCCCAAGGAGACCCAGCAAGGCCTGTCCACGCTGGCGATCGCCGCTGAAGCACCCCCCAGGCACATCGTTTACCTATCGAGCGATCTTGCAGTTCGCGCACCGATGATCCCCCATGCGGGCGGAAAATTTGCCATTGAAGCAGCACTGCGAGCAAGCGGAATCGCGCATACAATATTGCGGCCCACCTACTTCGCTCAGAATGATCTTGTTCAAAAGAGTTCGATCACTGCAGGTACTTATCCAACGCCGCTGGGGACCCATCCAATCGCGCGCATTGACATCCGTGATGTTGCGCTCGCGGCAGCCACAGCACTCTTAGATATCAGGGGGAAGAACGGAGTATTTCTTTTATCGAGTTTGGATGCCCCCAACGGCATTGAAACCGCTGCACTCTGGTCCATAGCACTTGGGCACGACGTCATCTACCCCGACCTAACGCCGGAAGACTTTGCCAACAGCATCGAAACCATGGTGCCCCCGTGGCTGAATTTCGATCTTCTGATCATGCACCGCTGGTTCAAAACAAACGGCCATCCAGTCAATCAGGAAGATCTCGAGGCTCAAGCCGCACTTTTGCCGCAAGGTCCGCGAAGCTATCGAAGTTTCGTAGAGGAAACGGCTAACACATGGCAGAGTGAAACCTAAAGCCACCAAGTACCGTAGCTCACCCCCTTTTCAATACAGCTGCTATTATCGTAGGGGTAGGTCGCCCTTTTTGCCGTTAGCCCAATACACACCCAGGTCCCATTAGTACCGTGCCCACCAGAATTGTGGTTACCGAATTAGAACCCGAAAAACTACTATTCACACAGTGTGACGAAATGGTTGGGGTCGACCAGTTTGATACTCTCAAAGATATTTATCGGAAAGTATTAACAGAGCTACCATTTCGATTAACTTGGCTTAGTTTGCGGACTCAAAAAAGGAGAAAGTATAAAGTTTGCTTTTGACTTGCCCCAGCTTTCCTCACTGGGAAAGTAAAACGCCAAAAGGTTTATACGCCAAATAAACTGACTATCCTCTCAATATAGCGACTCAACGTATTTTCCCCATAAGATATCCTCCCTTCGTTATGCTCCATCCAATAATAAAAAACGAGCTCACTGACTATGGAAAGGCTTATAACATTTATCACTGCCGGATTTATCGCAATTCTGACACTTCCAACCCACTCTATTGAAAGTGAGCAATTCCAAAAGTTTAGCTATGAAGACATATTTGACCTGGAATACGCTGAGGATCCACAGTTTAGTCCCAAGGGCGATAGTATTTACTACACCCGTAATTCAGTAGATGAAGTATCGGACAGTAGACGCGCTAATATTTGGCAAATAACTACTGATGGGAAACTTCACCGCCAGCTAACCTTTGGCAATTTTTTGAATCACTCGCCTCGATTATCCCCAAACGGAAATAGTCTTGCTTTCATAAGTACTAGCAGTGGCAGCCCTCAAATTCACATTCTTGAACTCAACAACGGCCAAAACCATCAAATTAGCCAACTGACAATGCCTCCCTCAAATCTTCAGTGGTCGCCAGATGGCATGCAAATCGCCTTCACTACGTTTGTACCAGAAAGTGAAAAGCTTCCGTTCCAGGTTCCCACACCCCCTAAAAAAGCAAAATGGGCACCTACTCCGAAGTTTATTGACCGTAATATTTATCGTATTGACTCCCTGGGTTACCTGCAAAAAGGATACGCTCAGATTTTTGTAGTTTCTCTAGAGGGCAACAAACCACATCAACTTACCAGCGGCAAACACAATCGCATAGACAGCTTCACCTGGAGCGCAAATGGCGATTCAATTTATTTCTCTGCAAACATACATTTAGACCACGAAATTGAACTATTAAATTCAGATATATATAGAGTCGAAATTAAAAATCAAGAAGTTAAACAGATTACAGAAAGATTTGGGCCCGACTACTTCCCGCAAATTTCTCCCGACGGCACAAAGCTTGCCTACCTGGGCTTTGACGATCAGCGTCTGGGGTATCACCAGGATTCGCTATATATAATGGAGCTGAATAGCGGAGGTTCTTATAGAATTGAAACAGTAGAAGATCGGAGCATTTCAAGTTTTAAATGGCTGGAGGACAGTAACCGCATCGCATATAGTTATGACGACTACGGCTCCACAAAAATAGTGATCCAAAAATTAGGCGGCGAGAAAAGCCTAATAACAAGTGATGCCGGCGGATCATCACTCGCGTTTCCCGGCCGACCATTTTACAGGGTAAATTTTGCAGTTTCCAAGAATGCAGATATAGCTTACCTCCAAGCCAACGCACAACGTCCTGCTGAGTTAGCATTTATTCACAACGGCAAGATTCGCACACTTACCGATTTAAACGGCGAGCTGATCCGCAGGCGTGAAATGGCCAAAGTAAAAGAGATTAATTTCAAATCCAGATTTGATAATCGCAACATCCAAGGATGGATCGCTTATCCACCTAATTTCAATAGAATGAAAAAATACCCACTATTGTTACAAATCCACGGAGGTCCATTTTATAACTACGGTCCAAGATTCGCCGCAGAAGTGCAGCTATATGCTGCAGCTGGCTATGTAGTTCTATACACCAACCCCCGAGGCTCTACTAGTTACGGCCATGAATTTGCCAACTTAATTCATCACAATTATCCAGGTCAAGATTACGATGACCTGATATCTGGGGTCGATGCCGTGATTGCACAGGAGTATATAGATGAAGATCAGCTATTTGCGACTGGTGGTAGCGGCGGGGGCACATTGACAGCTTGGCTCATTGGCAAGACAAATCGCTTTCGTGCTGCTGTAGCGGCGAAGCCTATCATAAATTGGGAAAGCTTCGTATTAACTTCTGACTTTTCTAGCTATTTCACCAAATACTGGTTCTCTGCACCCCCTTGGGAGCAACCTGAAGAATATCGCCGGCGTTCTCCCTTAACCTATGTAGGTAATATTACTACCCCTACCATGCTTTTGACTGGAGAGGAGGACTACCGGACTCCAATCTCTGAAACCGAGCAGTTCTACCAAGCATTAAAACTAAACAAAGTAGATACAGCAATGGTACGCTTGCCCAATGCCTCCCACGATATTGCTCGCAAACCAAGCCAGTTGATAACTAAAGTTGCATCTATTCTCTACTGGTTCGAGCATCATAAACCTGACCCAAATAGTCCGGAATTAGCTAATAACTAGATACCTTGCAGAAAAATTGCTTGCTCCTGAAGATATCGATATAGACCACTGCAGTAAACATACAAGTTAACTTCAGCTATGAAGATATCTCTAACCTAGAATGCGCAAACAGCTCTCAGCTCATCAGAGACCAAAAACTTAGGCATCCTCTACGGCATTTATCGTGAAATTTTAAAAATAGCAATTACTTAATTTTTTTCGACATAGGCCTAACTCATTAAAAGGACAGAATTTTTGAACCTGCTTTTAAGAAGCCCCAGCTATACCACTGGAGCAATAAGGTTTCAGAAGGTTTATCCGCCAAATAAACTGACTATCCCTTCAATACTACACTTCAGCGTATTTATCCCCTCTGTTGACACCCCTTCGGTATGCTGCATCTAATAATAAAAAGGAGCCCACGGACCATGGATAGGTTTATAAAGTTTATCGCTGCGGCAGTTATTGCAAGCCCGGCATTTTCCACCCACGCAAATACAAATGAACATTCACCCAATTTTAGCTACGAGGATATTTTCGACCTGGAGTACGCCAGCGACCCACAGTTTGGCACTAACGATAAAAATATTTATTACGTGCGCAACTCCCTGAACAAAATGGCAGATACCACAAGGGCAAACCTCTGGTATATCAGCGATGATGGCAAAGATCATCGCCCCCTAACCTCGGGAGATTTTCACGACCACTCGCCACATCTATCTCCAGATGGAAAAACCATTGCCTTTATCAGCGACAGGAGTGGAAAGCCCCAGATACATTTGTTGTGGCTAGACAATGGTAAAAGTGAGCAAATTTCCCATCTACCCAAAGCCCCATCAAATATCCAGTGGTCCCACGATGGTCAGCATATAGCCTTCACCATGTTCGTGCCCGAGAACAAACCGCTGCCAGTGGAGCTTCCCACACCACCAGAAGGGGGCGAGTGGGAGGAAACACCTCAGTTTATCGATAAGAGCTTATATCGCATTGAAGGGCAGGGATACTTAGAGCAGGGCAATTCACAGGTTTTCATGATTTCCCGTGAAGGAGGCACTCCCCGTCAGCTCACCAGTGGGGACTACGAGCACAACAGCCAACTCAGCTGGGGCAAAAATAATAAGGCCATTTACTTTTCAGCAAATCGCCACCCAAATCATGAAATTGAACTGCTGGATTCAGAAATTTACAAGGTAAATATCAACGATGGAAATATTGAGCAAGTAACCGAGAGATTTGGCCCCGATTTTCAACCTCAAATCTCACCCGACGGAAGAAAGCTGGCATATTTAGGCTATGAAGATCAGCGGTTTTCCTACCACCAAAACACTTTGCGAGTGATCGACCTCGCTAATGGAAAAAACCAGCTAATAAAAACTGCCAGCGATCGTAGCGTTTCCGATTTTCAGTGGCTAGCTGACAGTAAGCGTATTGCTTACAGCTATGACGATCATGGCTCAACCAAAATTGCCATTAAGAAAATTGGCGGAAAGGAAACCTTGATAGCGGATGACGCCGGTGGACTGACACTAGGCGCGCCCTATAGTTTTTCAGATTTTGCTGTCTCCAAACGTGGAAACGTAGTTTATACACAAACCACACCTCAAATTCCCGCAGAACTTGCAATTTCTCTTGGCGGCAAGATAAAAACTCTCACGGCGATCAACAGTGATTTGATACCTCTACGCAATATGGCCCATGTGGAAGAGATCAACTATAAATCCAGCTTCGATAGTCGCAATATCCAGGGCTGGATAGTCTACCCCCCAAATTTCGACCCCCAAAATAAATACCCCCTGTTACTTGAGATTCACGGTGGCCCACTATCTAACTACGGCCCTCGCTTTTCTGCCGAAATGCAACTCTTTGCCGCCGCAGGCTATGTCGTGCTCTACACTAACCCTCGTGGCTCTACCAGCTACGGCAATGAGTTTGCCAACCTGATCCATCACAACTTCCCTAGCCAGGATTACGATGACCTAATGGCAGGTGTCGATGCAGTTATCGCCCAAGGCTATATCGATGAGGATCAATTATTTGTCACAGGTGGGAGTGCCGGCGGCACACTGACGGCCTGGATTATTGGTAAAACTGAACGATTCAGGGCTGCGGTAGTTGTCGCACCGGTAATCAATTGGGAGAGCTTTGTTCTAACTGCCGATTACTCCAAAATATTTACTCGCTACTGGTTTTCCGGGATGCCTTGGGAGGCCCCCGAGGAGTATCGACGCCGGTCTCCACTCACATATATTGGCAATGTCACTACACCGACCATGCTATTGACTGGAGAAAACGATTATCGCACCCCGATATCTGAGACCGAGCAGTTTTACCAAGCACTAAAGTTAAATGATGTAGAGGCAGCTATGGTGCGCCTTCCAAACACATCCCATAACTTTTCCGATAGACCCAGCAAGAGAATCTCTAAAGTAGCTTCGACCCTCTACTGGTTTGATCAACACAAACCCGATAGAGAAAATGAAAGCGAGGATTTGGCAACCAACTAATTCAAAATTTTACAGGTATATTCGGCCAAATAACGGAGTAGCAGGTCAGCCATCCTGCTGCTCCATCACGGATTATCCCATCGAGCACACCAGTCAACGGATCACTCCCTTTACCCCCCCCTTCCTCAGGTATCCTCTAGGAAACAAGAAGGAGGAGCCTAAAGATCATGAACCGGCTAATAAAAATTGTCGCAGCGATGTTTATCGCCAGCCCTGCGCTCGCTGATAACCAACTACCCAATTTTAGTTACGAAGATGTATTTAACCTCGAATACGCGAGTAGCCCTCAGTTCAGCAGTGACGGGAAAAGTATTTATTACGTCCGCAACTCAATGAACAAAATGAAAGACGGCAAGCGCGCGAACCTTTGGCGTATCGGTACCGATGGCAAAGATCACCGCCCTCTGACCTCTGGAGACTACTCCGATTACTCCCCACAGCTATCCCCAGACGGGAAGACCATCGCTTTTATCAGCACCCGCAGTGGCAGCCCGCAGATCCACCTGCTGTGGCTAGATAATGGCCAGAATCTGCAGATTACTCACCTGCCAAAATCCCCCTCCAATATCCAGTGGTCACGGGATGGTAAGCAAATAGCTTTCACTATGTTCGTACCGGAGAGCAAACCTCTGCCAGTAAAGCTCCCCAGTGCCCCGGAAGGCGCAGAGTGGGCTAAGCCACCACAGTTTATCGACAGCAGCATTTATCGTTCAGATGGCATGGGCTATTTAAAGCAGGGGCATGTACAGGTTTTTGTGATCCCTCGAGAGGGCGGTACCCCTCGCCAGCTTACCGAAGGCGAGTACGATCACCACAGCAGTCTCGCCTGGAGTAAAAATAACGATGCAATTTACTTCTCAGCCAATCGTCATCCCGATCACGAAATCGAGCTGATGAACTCGGAAATTTACAAGGTAAGCCTACAAAACGGCAGTATCGAGCAAATTACCGAACGTTATGGTCCCGACCATCACCCGCAGATGTCTCCAGATGGTACGAAGCTGGCCTATTTAGGCTTTGAGGATCAAAAGCTCGGATACCAACAACATACTCTGCGCGTCCTGGATCTCAATAGCGGGAAGTCCCGTAAAATAAAAACTGCCAAGGATCGCAGCATCTCCAACTTCCACTGGCTGGGCGATAGCAAGCGAATTGCCTATAGCTACGACGATCACGGCTCCACCAAAATTGCCATCAAGAAAATTGGTTCCAGCGAAACCCTAATGGCCAGCGACGCTGGAGGCCTTTCGCTGGGACGCCCATACTCCGGTGCCAATTTTGCAGTCTCCAAACGCGGGGACATCGCCTACACACAAACAACCCCTCAAAATCCCGCCGAACTGGCTCTAGCGCGCAACGGCAAAACCCAGGCACTCACCGAGCTCAATGGCGACCTGATGCCACTGCGCGAGATGGCAAATATTGAGGAAATCAACTACAAATCGAGCTTTGACGGCCGAGATGTTCAGGGCTGGGTCGCTTACCCACCCAATTTCGACCCCGAGAAGAAGTATCCCCTTCTATTGGAAATTCACGGTGGTCCCTTCTCTAATTACGGCCCCAGATTTGCCGCCGAAGTCCAATTATTTGCCGCTGCTGGTTATGTTGTTCTGTACACTAACCCCCGTGGCTCCACCAGCTACGGCCATGAATTTGCCAACTTAATTCACCATAACTACCCGAGCCAGGATTACGACGACCTGATTTCTGGCGTCGATGCAGTAATTGCTCAAGGTTATATTGATGAAGAGCAGCTTTTTGTTACAGGTGGCAGTGGTGGGGGTACACTGACAGCCTGGATTATTGGCAAAACCGATCGCTTCAGGGCTGCTGTTGTTGCCAAGCCTGTCATCAACTGGGAGAGCTTCGTTTTAACTGCTGATTATTCGAGGTTTTTTACTAGCTATTGGTTCTCAGGGATGCCCTGGGAGAAACCTGAGGAATACCGCCGTCGCTCACCGCTCACCTATGTCGGAAACGTTACCACTCCCACTATGCTCTTAACAGGGGAAGAGGACTACCGCACACCGATGTCAGAAACAGAACAGTTTTATCAAGCACTAAAACTTAATGACGTTGATGCTGCCATGGTTCGCATTCCGGGGGCATCCCACAGTATCGCTGCCAGGCCAAGTCAGTTAGTGGCAAAAGTTGCATCGATTTTATATTGGTTTGATCAGCACAAGCCTGATAGGGAAAGTGAAGACTTAGCAACTAATTAATATTTCAATTAATCTTTATCGTTGGCCAGCGGATCATAAAGATCCGCTTCGACTTGTTGCCATCTTTGCTCTATCGCATAATGCCTCCTAAATTACAAGGATTGAATTATGCGAATACTCTTAGCTGTACTACTCATTTGGCCAACCCTGGCCCTCTCCAAGCAAATTCCACTAGATGACTTGGTACGTCACACAGAGATTAAAGAAGTAAAAATCTCTCCTGATGGTACTCATTTAGCAGTCAGGAAATTGTATGAAGGTGAGTCAGTTTTATTCTTTATGTCCATTCATCCGATGAAAATAACCGGCATGCTTCGGTTTAATGGTAGAGAAGAGGTAGGCCACTTTGAGTGGGCAAATAATGAAAGGATTGTCGCTGAAGTTGTAACAAAAACCACTGCTTTAGAAATCCCGGTAAACTATGGATCTCTCTACGCAATAAACTATGATGGCTCCAGAGGCAAACTGATTTTTGGCCATATGATTGGAGAGAGGCAGGTTGGCTCGCGTGTAAAAAAAGCAGAGGCCACCAGGGCTCATGCCTCTATTATTGACCCACTACAAAATGAAAAGAAAGAAATTCTTATTTCCACATATCCCTGGTATAACAACTGGGAAACCAGGGGTGAGGTCGCGCGGTTAAACATTTATTCTGGAGTAAAGAAGAATATCACTAAACTACCTCAAATATTAGGACGTGCTTATACAGACAAAGCTGGAAACCTACTCTACGCAGATGGTACTGACAAAGAAAACAACTATCAGTTATATTTCAAATCGAAAAAAGGTTGGGAAAGAGTAAAAGATAAAACTTTAGACTCAGGCACTCTGGTTGGGTTTGACAAGAGTACAGGTGAGGCCTACCTAACAATAAACCCAAAATCTGAAACGCAACAACTTATAAAAGTTACGCCCGGATCTGAAAATTACTCAGTAGTATTTCAACATCACAGATCTGACATTAGCAATATTGTTTATTCCCCAGGATCTTACAAACCTCTCGGGGTCTACTTAGATCCAGATTATCCGGCTGAGAAATTTTTTAATGAAGGGAATGGCTTTGCACCATTCTTTCGCGGCTTAAAGAAAGCATTTGATGGGTACCGAATCAAATTTACTAGCTTCACAACAGATGGCTCTAAGGGTGTACTAGAGGTAAGTGGTGATAGACTGCCCGGAGATTACTACCTTGTAAACTTAAAAACCAAGGCTGTGGATTTCCTTTTATCTTCAGCGGAATGGATGATGCCCGAACAGCTCAACCCTATGATAGCTGACTCATTCACCACCGAAGATAATTTGCAGGTTGGCGTTTATCTTACATTCCCCAAGCACTCAGAAAAAATGAACCCAATGGTTGTACTCCCTCATGGAGGCCCTCACGCTCGCGATTACTGGGGATACGACCAGGATGCACAACTTTTATCCCAAAATGGATATCTCGTGCTTCAGGTCAACTTTCGAGGCTCCACCGGATACGGCATGAACCATTACACTTCAGGTTTCCAAGAGTGGGGCGGGAAAATCCAGAAGGATATCGCCGACGCAGCTCATTGGGCCATAGAGAAAGGCTATGCAGATCCCGAGCGAATTTGTATATATGGTATTAGCTTCGGAGGTTATTCAGCATTGATGAACCCAATTCTTTACCCGGATTTATATCAATGCGCAGCTGGCTATTCCGGCGCCTACGATTTGGAAATGCTTTACACAAAAGGAGATGTCAAGGAGAGTGAACGCGGTATCGCTTATTTAAAGCGTACTATGCGTAAGAATGAGAGCTTTCTTAAGACAAATTCTCCTATAGAAAATACCGACAAGCTCAATATACCTGTCTTTTTAATTCATGGAGGACAGGATGAGAGAACCCCTATTGAGCACGCAGAAGCACTTGTTGCATCGTTGAAAAAGGAAGAACTTCCGGTTAAAACACTATTTATTAAAAATGAGGGACACGGATTCTATTCAGAAGAGAACAATATGAGACTCTATACAGAATTACTAGAATTTTTAGATCAGCATATAGGTGTCGGAGCTGTAGAGGAACTGTCCAATGAAGGCTAAAATCTAAATGGCGAAGTAGCCCCAAATAATCTGGGGCTACTTCTTTTCGGTTTCTCAGTAACCTCAACCAGGCTACCCACTTAACTGTGATCGCGATACGCCTTCCACTTCTTCATATGACGATCCTTTTTTTCAGCCTTCAGGGTTTCCAGCTTAGCGAGCTGCTCATCTGTTAATACAGACTCAAATTGAGTGCGCATCTGGTTGCGGCTCTGCATTTTAGCGACTTCCAGTTTGCCAATCTCCGCCCCCAGGCTTGCCAGTGTTTGCTGATCGGCACCGGAACGAATTGCTTCACGCAACTCTTCATACGCTTTGTGCATTTCTTCGCGCTTAGCTATTTTTCCTTCACGGTTGGACTCGCGAAGCTCCTTCAGTTGATCCTTTTGAGCTTCCGTCAGGTCCAGCTCTTTAGCAATTTTTTCTGGTCCATGGCCGCGACCTTCCATACGTCCTTTACCATCACATGCCATGCCAACGGCTGGTACTGCTACAACGCCAGCCAAAGCCAAAGCCAAACTACCTACTACAGTTTTCCAGTTTTTCATCGTTCAACCCTCTCGTTTGCATTCAGTAAGTACATAGTAAGTGGGCGCCGTGTAAACGGGGGATAACTGTGGTAAACCTTTGTTAAGAACTCACAACAAGCGCTTTTTATAATAGATACAGCTTACAAAATGCACCGACTGTAAAAGAATTTTCAAATTAATGGTTGTGAAGGGAAATAAAAGAGAGGGGTAGAATTTAAATTAGAAATTTAATCCGGAAGTTATAAAGGGCTGACCAGTATAACTTCCACAGCATCGAAATGTTTTTAATGGAGAGCGGCTGGGGAGGGATTTTGATTCGTATCCACATCTTCCAGTGAGTGAGTCAGAACAAAGTAATAAACAACCTGCTCGCGCCCCTGGACTTCTGCTACTAGGTCAAAGTTGTACTCTCCCCTCTCGCCGGGAGAAATACGTACCGCGGCTATATGTTCAGGCTCAATAAACAGCTCGGCGACAGGTCGTTTACCGCGCATTACCTGAACCAGTTTGGTCCGAGCATCTTCAGCGGTAAAGCGCCAATGGTAGTCATCATCATCGTATACTACCGAATCACTACTTCCGGCCCTGACGATGCAATTTGTATGCTCTGTCAGCCAGGGCCAAAATTCGCTGAATAACAGGGAGCTTTTCATAACGAATCAGTCATCCAGCTCAAGAACATCGCAGTCAAGCGCAAGCTCTTCAGCTATTTGCTGACACCAGCGATTCAGCCGATCTGCAGTCATTTCTTCCTGCTGATCTTCATCAATAGCCAGGCCGACAAACTTTGATTCACCTTCTACCTCAGCTTTTGAGGCCTCATACTCATAGCCTTGTGTGGACCAGTGCCCCACTATAGAGGCTCCCTTTTCTACAATAACATCGTGGAGCATGCCCATCGCATCCAGGAAATAGTCGCCGTACCCAAATTGGTCTCCCAGGCCAAATAAAGCGACGGTCTTTCCGCTAAAATCGATTTCCTGCACATCCTCCCAGAACTCTTCCCAGTCAGATTGAATCTGACCAAAGTCCCAGGTAGGGATTCCAAAAATAAGGTACTGGTAATTAACAATATCCAACTGGGTGACATCGGCAATATCAAACAGGTCTACACTGTCTTCGCCAAGGCGGGCGCGGATGCGCAAAGCTACAGACTCGGTATTACCCTCGTCACTGCCATAGAACAAGCCGATTTTACTCACAGTCAACCCTCTCCGCCCAATCCGGGCCGCTACATACTAAATTACAAGGCGGCGTATTCTCCCAGCAATAACCGGGCTCAGCAAGTTACCTATCTGATCAGGTTTCGGCAGGTATAAAGAAAAATGCCCCCGGGGCAGCGGGGGCTAAGGGTTATGAACCTGCTGGGCCTTGGGGAAGGGTGCACCCAGCGGATCGCACAAGGAGTCTTTGGTTGGGGGGCCTAGGACTCAGTATCCTGGCTTGCAGAGCTTTCATCGCGCCGTTTCATTTGGCGCTCTTTGCGCTCACTCTTAAGCTGCTCCAGCTTGGCCTTCTGCTCATCAGTCAGAATGGCCTTGAACTGTTCTTTCATCGTATCGTGATTCTGCATCTGCTGAACCTTTAGTTTGCCAAGCTCCTCACCCAGCTGGTCCAGTGTCGTCTGGTCAGCACCAGATTCGATCGCTTCATTGATTTGCTGGCGCAGTTCAATCATTTGCTCACGTTGCGCCATTCGCGCTTCACGAGTACTCTCACGATTGGCCTTCAGCTGTGCTTGCTGGCCTTCGGTCAACTCAAGCTGGCGGACCATATATTCAAATCCGCGCCCCTGACCGCTTTCACCACCGCCGAAAGCCATCGCTGCTGGAGCAACCAGGACACCTGCCAAGGCCAAGCTTCCTATCGCTTGTTTCCAGTGTTTCATTCCTTCGTCCTCATGTTCGCGTTCAGTGACTTCATAGTAAGCGCAGCTTATGTAAACGGGGGAAAACGCCGGTAAACATTTGTTAAGAACGGTAAAAAGCTCCATCGCCGGCGGTAACCAGCGCCAGCGCTTTGCATATAATGGCCACACAGAAACTGAGAGAACGCCATGAGCCGCATCCTTTTAATCGACGATGACACCGAACTCACCGACTTGCTAAGGGAGTACCTTACCGGAGAGGGTTTTCAAGTAACTGCTGCCAATGATGGTGGCCGGGGATTAGAGCTTGCTCAGAGCGAAAGCTTTGACGCTCTGGTCCTGGACGTCATGCTGCCCGTTCACAATGGCTTTGAAGTACTGCGCAAACTCAGGGAGGAGGCATCAGCAGCAAGCCGCTCCCTGCCGGTTTTGATGCTTACTGCAAAAGGAGACACTGTGGATCGTATCGTCGGCCTTGAAATGGGTGCCGACGACTACCTGCCCAAACCCTGCAATCCCAGGGAGTTGGCGGCCCGACTGCGCGCAGTGCTCCGCCGCGGCCGAGTCGAAACTGAAGAGAGCGACGACAGTCTTAGCAGTGGCCAGATTCGACTACTGCCTGCAGAGCATCAGGGTTATTGGAACGATCAGGCTTTGGCTCTGACCGGCGCAGAGTTCGCCGTGCTCAAGGTACTGGTTCAGCATGCCGGCGAAGTGGTTGGCAAAGAGGTGCTCACCGAGAGTGCACTGGGCCGCAAGCTGATGCCCTACGACCGCTCCATCGACGTCCATGTCAGCAACATTCGCAAAAAGCTCGCGGATAAAGGTGCCAGCCGCGACCTGATTATCAACATCCGAGGCGCCGGATATATGCTCACCCAGAGCAAGCAGTAGGTTTTCCACGATGCGAAGTCTCTTCTGGAAAATGTTCTTTGGGGCCTGGATCACCGCCATGGTGATGGTTGTAGCCGCCATTTACATTACCCACTTCGGTGAATTCGGCGATCCCCGACAAGAGGAGCGCTGGGAGGGCCCAGCCCTATTTCGCGAGGTCATGCGAAATATGCGTATCGCTCGCCGTCACGGCCCCGAACAATTCCAGCACTGGCTCGAGAAAGCCCCCAAAAAAGTCAAACGGCGGGTTTATGCGGTTGATCAACAAGGCAACGACATCCTCGGACGCGAAGTGCCATCAAATATGGGCTCGTTGATCGACAGCCTCGATTACCGCAATCGCGAAGCTCACAAACTGGTAAATAACAAACCCACTGTAGGTTTCTTCCTACCGCTGCGCACCGGAGACCCCCTACGTATCGTCGTCGTTGCAGGGGATAGCAAGGAAGGTCTGTTGCTGCGCTTCCTGTGGCGCAACTTCTGGCCGATGTTGCTGCTTTCCATGATTGCCTCAGGTCTAGCCTGCTACTGGTTGGCCCGCTACCTGAGCCGCCCGCTTGAACAGTTGCGTGCCGCCACCAAGCGCGTCGCTGCCGGCGAACTGGACTACCGCGTGACCCCGTCCCTGAAGTCACGGAATGATGAACTGACTGACCTGGCCCTGGACTTCGACTCCATGACCGCCCAGCTTCAAGAGTCGATGTCCGAGCAGCGCCGCCTGATCAAGGACGTCTCCCATGAATTGCGCTCGCCATTAGCGCGCCTTCAAGTGGCACTGGCTATCGCCCGCCAAAAGCAGGTAAACGGGCTGGATACCGAGCTGGATAAAATCGGCAAGGCAGCGGATTACCTGGAAGATATTATCGCCGACGTGCTATCACTCCCTATTAGCAGCCAGGAGCAGCGCCCACTGGATGACGTGGTCGAAGTTAATTCCCTGATAAGCGCCCTGGCCGAAGACCTCCACAGTGAAGCTGCGGAAAAAGACCTGTCTATTGATATTCGCTCTGAAGGTGAAGAGCTTCTGGTCGCAACCAGGGGCAGTTCCCTGACCGCGGCCTTAGAAAACATCCTGCGCAACGCAATCAAATACAGTCCTGAACAGGGCCGAGTGGATGTATCGATTAAGGAATCGACAGACTCCTGCACGATTTCGGTCGTTGACTCAGGCTCAGGCGTAGACGATGAGGAGTTAGAGGCTATTTTCCGCCCGTTCTACCGCACTGATAGTGCGCGCACCCGGGAAAGTGGCGGCTTTGGGCTCGGACTCGCTATCGCCCAGCGCTCAATACTTCACCACAGGGGGAGTATCAGCGCCAAAAATAGTTCGACTGCCGGCCTTTGTGTTGAGATCACACTACCCCTAATACATATCGCCGACGATTAAGCAGTACAACAGCTAATATAAGCATCTCTACCGCCAGAGTTTTCTGGCGGTTGCTTCCTTGCACCCGCAAATAGCAAAGGAACCCGCTATGCGCTGGATTATTTATATTCTTATTGCCTTGGTAATTCTCGTGCTCGCGGGATATTTATTCCCACGCGAAGTCACTGTTCATCGCAGCGTATTTATCAACAAACCGCCACAAGTGGTTTTCCCCTACGTTAATAATTTCCACAAATTCAACGAGTGGTCCCCATGGCGCCATATCGACCCCTCGGTACTCTATGAGTACAGCGGTCCCCTGGAAGGCGTCGGCGCCAAAATGAGTTGGCGCGGCGAAAACTCCAAAGCCGGAAGCGGTAGTCAAACTATCTTCGCCAGCAAGCGAGATTCTGTAGTCGCCACCAAGCTGGATTTTGGTGATGGCAGCCAGGCCACGGCAGAATTCCAGCTGGAACCAAAGGATGGCGGCACCCTTCTTACCTGGAACTTCCACAGCGATACCGGCGGTGGTCCCAGAGAACGCTGGATGGGCTTGGCAGTGAAAAAAATGGTGGGAGAGTCTTATGAACAAGGGTTGGAAAAACTTAAAAACCTGGTTGAAACAGCACCGGAAAATAGCACCTCCGACGGAACCTCCACCGATTCAGTTTCAGATATTCCATCCGATGTAGATGATGCAATGGGTGATGGCCCTCAGGGTGTCCCCAGTGAACTGCGAGACCAGAATGAAGAGGAAGCAGGAGAAACACCGGAAAACCAGCAGTAACACTCAGCAATTAAGAGTAGCGATTACTGAAATACAAAAAAGCCCGCAATTTGCGGGCTTTTTCTGTTTAAACCGACTTCGGTCGATTGCGTCGCGCGGCTGGCGCCGGTGACTTGCGCAACTTCCTGCGCTGGCGCTCCAGGTTTTGTTTCTCACCCTGGGTCAATGGGCGCTGGCCCAGTTTCGGCATTCCCGCCGTTACGCAGAGGTCATCGATCTCGCGGGGCTCCATCTCAATCCACTGCCCGACGCGCACATGGGAGGGAATAAAGACGCTGCCGTAGCGCACACGCTTCAAGCGGCTAACTCTAACTCCCTGGGACTCCCACAGACGACGCACCTCGCGGTTGCGGCCCTCCATCACTACGCAGTAGAACCAGCGGTTTTTACCTTCACCACCACTCTCTACGATGTCGGTAAAGCGCGCCGACCCATCATCCAACAACACGCCCTTGAGCAGACGCCGCCTCATTTCCTCATCCACATCACCCTGGATTCGAACCAAGTATTCGCGGTCGATTACCGAGGAGGGATGCATTAATTTATTGGCCAGCTCTCCGCTATTGGTAAACAGCAGCAAACCACTGGTGTTGAAATCCAAACGCCCAACAGAAATCCAGCGGCCGGTTTTCAGTCTCGGCAGGCGATCGTAGACCGTCGGGCGGCCTTCCGGGTCATGGCGGGAGCATATTTCTCCAACCGGCTTGTTGTAGAGTATTACCCGGCAGCGATTCTGCTCTGCCGAAGGCAGCCGGCTACCATCAAACTCGATATGATCCGCGTCAGTTACGCGCTCGCCAAGCTCCGCCACTTTTCCATTTACGGTTACGCGGCCCGCATCAATTGCGCGCTCCATTTCACGGCGCGAACCGAGGCCGGTGCGCGCTAATACTTTCTGTAATTTCTCGCCTGCTGGCGGGGTACCATCACTCATGGGGTGGTGCTTTCCACTTGTACTACTTCTTTGGAATCTTCATCGACATCAGCATTTGCCTCCACCGACTCCTCGGCGACCTCTTCAGCTGTGTCGTCTTCGGCAAACATACTGCTGGGTGGTAACGTTGCCGTTAGAGAGTTCTCGCTCTCTTCTTCTGCTTGCAGCGATTCAGCGCTGCTTCCCTCATCACTGTGAAGTTCACTCTCTTCACTTAGATCAACATTTACATCCAACTCCGAATTACCTTCAGAGTCTTCCTGCTCCATTTCCCACTGGATCTCTGCTGCCGCAGTTTCCACTGGATCTTCCTCTGCATCCGTCTCGGCGGGCACTGCATCGGCATCTACTCCGGGCTCAGACTCGGTCTCGGTCTCGGTCTCGGTCTCGGCGTCTGATGCTTCAGCAGCAACTTCCTCAGCCAAAGCCTCTACCAGGGCATCGTCTATATCTTCGTGTTCAGCCGCAGGGGCTTCAGTAGAGGATTCTGCCTCGGTGTCTTGCCCTGACTCAGAATCTTCCAAAGCACCATTGTCCACCTCGGACTCTCCCTCCTCGGGAACCGGCTCTGGAGGCAAACCTTCCTGCTCCAGAATCTGATTCAGACTCTCGATATCGCGGATCTCCGCCAGAGTCGGCAAATCATCCAGGGTGCTCAAATTAAAATAATCGAGAAACTCCCGGGTTGTTGCGTAGAGAGACGGCTTACCGGGCACGTCCCGCTGCCCCACAACTTTAATCCAACCGCGCTCCAGCAGGGTTTTAACAATATGCGAACTCACCGCAACGCCGCGGATATCCTCGATATCACCACGGGTTACCGGCTGTCGATAAGCGATAATGGCGAGGGTCTCCAAGGTTGCACGGGAATACCGTTGCGCCTTTTCCTCCCACAGCCGATTCACCCATGGAGCCAGGTCTTCCGGCACTTGAAAACGCCAACCACTCGCGACTTTCTTCAGTTCAAACCCTCGGTCAGCACAACTCTGGGCGATTTCTTCAAGCACATCTCTCAGGGTAGTCTTGGAGGGTTGCTCTTCCTCGTCCAGCAAAGACAACAGTTTTTCTTCACTGAGAGGCTGACCAGCAGCCAACAGGGCGCCTTCGACGATTTTGCGCAGTAATTCGGGGGCGATTGTCATCTTCTATTTTCTAACTCGAATACATTTCCGACGCTTTATCCGAGGCCTCTACAGCGTCCTCTAGATCTTCAACCTCTTCGAGAGTCTGATCCTCAAGCTCGCTATCAGCACCGTCTTCGCTTTCACTGCTGTGGGTAGCAGCGCGAGCTCGCACGTGGATCGGGCCAAAAGCTTCATTCTGCACCAGCTCCACCAGAGACTCTTTTACCAGCTCCATCACTGCTAGGAAGGTCACTACGACACCGAGGCGACCCTCCTCAACGGTAAACAGGCTGACAAAGGGCACAAACTGGCCGTGGCGGATCTTATCCAGCACCTGGGTCATACGCTCGCGGGTGGACAACTTCTCCCGCTCAACCTGATGGCTCTCAAACATATCCGCACGCCGCAGCACATCAGCCAAGGCGACCAGGACTTCTTTCAAGTCAATTTCAGGGTCGGGGCGTGTGATACTGCGATCGGGAGCCTCTGCATTGGCCTGATGGACATCCCGGCCAACACGGGGGATTTCATCGAGATCCTCAGCTGCAGTTTTGAAACGCTCATACTCCTGCAAACGGCGAATCAGAGCCGCCCGGGGGTCCTCGCCTTCTTCCTCCTCCGCTTCAGGCGGTCGCGGCAACAGCATCCGCGACTTTATTTCCGCCAACATAGCGGCCATTACCAGATACTCGGCGGCCAAGTCAAAGCGAATTGCCGTCATCATCTCCACATACGCCATATATTGATGGGTAATGTCGGAGACGTTGATCTCGAGAATATCCAGGTTTTGGCGGCGAATCAGGTATAGCAGGAGATCCAGAGGCCCCTCGAAAGCCTCCAGAACAACTTCCAAAGCATCTGGTGGAATAAAGAGATCCTGCGGGAGGTCGTTAAAGATTTCGCCCTGCACCAAAGCCAGGGGGGAATCCTCATCCGAGTCCTGGCCCTGCGATTCCGCATCGCCAGCCTGGGCAGGAGCTTCATCATCGCTCGCCGCAACCTCGGCCAGCACTTGCTCCTCGACCTCTGCTAGTAACTCATCACTGGACACCCTGCCCCACCCTTAATCGTGCAAACGCGCGATTATACACGGCGCCGCAGCTTTCAGCCGAGTATTTCGTCAGTTGCCCCACATCCCTGACGAATCAGTTGGGGCTCATCACCCGTCAGGTCGATCACAGTGGTGGGCTCCAACCCGCAGAAACCGCCATCGATAACCAATTCCACCTGGTGCTCCAGGGTATCGCGGATATCGTAAGGTTCGGTTAGGGGCTGTTCTTCGCCGGGCATAATCAGGCTACAGCTCATCAACGGCTCGCCCAATTCTTCAATCAGGGCCAGGGCGATGGGATTATCCGGCACGCGAATACCGATGGTCTTGCGCTTCGGATGAATTAACCTGCGCGGCACCTCGGCGGTCGCCGGCATAATAAAGGTATAGGAACCCGGCGTATGATTCTTTAACAACCTAAACATCTGGTTGTCGACCTTGGCATAGGTCGCCAGCTCCGATAGGTCTCGGCACATCAATGTGAAGTTGTGCTGCTTGTCCAGCTGGCGCACTCCTCGAATGCGCTCAACCGCCAGCTTCTCTCCCAGTCGACAGCCTATGGCGTAAGCTGAATCGGTGGGAAAAACAATAACGCCCCCTTGGGCGACGATCTCTGCTGCCTGAGTGATCAGGCGGCCTTGAGGATTATCCGGATGAATCTGAAAAAACTGCGCCACAAAGCCCCCCAAAAGCCTTACCGATTGAAAATACCTCACTGCCATCCACCAGGCTTAAAGCCGGACGATGGCCCCCAATTCACAAGCCGGAATTAGGGCAGCGAAACGTGACCCCGCTGTTCCCGGTGCAGAGTGTGCCACAGATTCCACACCGGCTCGACGTCTGCGGGCAACCTGACACAACCCAATTCACGCCAGGGCTGCTCCGGCTGGTGAAAATCGCTGCCAAGAGAGCAATATGGCATTGATTTGCCCGCCGCTTCCGCAGCTGAGAATAGTAGTTTCCTCAACTCCCTCGTCTGTGTCGGGTTCTGCCGACCGCACAACAATTCGACAGCATCTCCTTTTTCTTCCAGAAATGCCCCCAACAATCGCAATAACTGGGTGCGGGTCAATCCATACTTGAGGGGATGAGCCAATACCGCACAGCCACCGGCCTGGTGAATAGTGGCGATAGTCTCTCCCAGCTGGGGCCACTCGACCCGCACATCCCCCACCTTGCCGGCACCCAAGTAACGCTTAAATGCCTTACCGGTATCATCTATATGCCCAGCTTCCACTAGCCATCGTGCGAAATGGGGCCTACCCAGTACCGAGTCGCCCGCCAGGGCACGTCCACCCTCCAAGGCACCGCTAAAGCCGCGTTTTTCCAGCTTCTCCGCGATACGCTCTGCCCGCTCCTCGCGCAACTGCTCACGCAGCTGAATGGCTTCTTGCAAAGGCCCCGATTCGGGATTGATGTTCAGGCCTACAATATGTACGGGTCTGCGCCCCCAAAGACTGGAGAACTCAATCCCCGCCACCACATCTACGCCCAAACAGTCACCTTCCTGTTGAGCCTCAGGCACACCATCCACCGTATCGTGGTCGGTCAGGGCGAGCATCGTCACACCTTGGGATTTCGCTCTCGACACCAGCTGCGCAGGACTTAAAATACCGTCAGACGCGGTACTGTGGCAGTGCAGATCTACCAGGTCTGTATTCAAATCGGCTGAAAGGGTCTTCAACAACAGGCTCTCACTCAGTTCGACGATGAAAAAGATCGCCATATCCGTCTTTTCAGGAACAATCGCCCTATTGCGCTGTCTATGCGGCACTCGGCGTTTTCAGGGATAAGGCCCGAACTAGCAGTCACTCACAGGTGACTCGCCAGGGCCGAAGTCTGACAGTAGTTTTGTCAGCGGGGAAATTGAACGGGCTATCAACCCCATCAGTTTCCAGCGGGCATTATCACCGGAATTGAGTATGACCGAAACGAATTCGACCACGACATCTCCCGAGAAGCCTAAAAAGGAAGGGTTTCTCAGCAATATCGCCTTCAATGTCATTATTCCGACATTGATACTGACCAAGCTTTCCGGGGATGACTGGTTGGGCCCAACCTGGGCATTGATAGTGGCCCTGGCCTTCCCACTGGGTTATGGCCTTCGCGACCTGCTGCGCCTGGGCAAGGTCAATTTCTTCTCAGCCCTCGGGTTTATTGGCATCCTGCTCACTGGCGGCATCAGCTTGCTCAAGCTGGACCCGCAGTATATTGCGATTAAGGAAGCTGCAATCCCTGGCCTACTGGGTGTTGCAACGGCACTATCCGTTTACACCCGCTGGCCGCTGGTCAAAACCCTGCTTTACAACGATCAAATCCTGAATACGACAAAGATCGCCGAGTCATTACAGGCCAATGGTAACCAGCCAGCCTTCGACCGCACCTTGCGCCAGACTTCATGGATCGTTGCCGGGTCATTCTTTTTCTCCTCGGCACTGAATTACATTCTCGCCAAAATGATCGTCACCAGCCCGCCGGGCACAGAGGCCTATAACACCGAACTTGGCGAAATGACCGCCTATGGATATCTGGTTATTGCGATCCCATCAACCCTGATTCTGATGGGTGCACTCATTTTCCTATTCTCCCGTATCGGCAAGCTGACCGGGTTGAAACTGGAAGAAGTGATGGTTGCGCAATAACACCTTAAAAAAACTAACAAGAGCATTAAAAACAATGTGGTACGCAATCATCAGTGAAGATGTTAGCGATAGTCTCCCTTTACGCAAAAAAGCCCGCGCCGGTCATTTGGCCCGACTCAACCTTCTCAAAGATGAAGGTCGTCTCCTGGCTGCCGGTCCAAACCCCAGCATCGACAGCGAAGAGCCCGGTGAAGCTGGCTTTACCGGCAGCCTGGTAATTGCTGAGTTCCCCTCTTTGGAAGAGGCCAAAGCCTGGGCTGGCAGTGACCCCTATATCGAAGCTGGCGTCTATGCATCGGTTACAGTCAAGCCCTACAAGCTTGTACTGCCCTGATAAAAACTCTAACTAACAAGCTGCATCACAATGAAGAAATTACTGTCCGGTGTGCTCGCTGTAGCGCTGTTGAACTCAGCACCAGCAGCACTTGCAGCGGAGACCCGCTATATTACCGACCAACTTCACGTGCCCATGCGCTCTGGCAAAGGCAATGAATTCCGGATTCTGCACCGCGGCCTGGCCAGTGGTACCGAGCTGGCTCTGCTCGAAGATGCCGCCTCGGACGGCTGGGCAAAAGTGCGCACCCCCAACGGCACTGAAGGCTGGATCAGACGCCAATACCTTGTCAGTGAGCCCGTGGCAAAACTAAAGCTGGCAACCGCAGAAGCCAACCTGGCCCGCTTTGAAAAAATGGAAGGTAATCTGGGGGGAGAAGTTCGCCGGTTGGAGACAGAAAACGGCGAACTGAATAGCGCCCTGACCTCTGCCCAGCAGCAGAGCCAGGAATTGGCCGCCGAACTCAAAAGCCTGAAGTCCCTTTCTGCCGACGCAATTTCGCTCAACGATCGCCATCAAAAGCTCCTGCATCAGTACGAGTTGCTGAAACAGGAAAAAAGCATGGCGGAAGCGGAAATTCAGCGCCTATCCGGTAGCGATGCCCGCAAATGGCAATTGTATGGTGCCCTATCCGTTGCATTAGGCGCTATTCTGGCGATGATTGCCCCCCATGTGCGCCCGCGCAAACGCAATTCCGAGTGGGCCAACTGATCTCCCTCGCTACAACCAAAATCGCTTACTATACGACTGCGGGAGTGCTGAGAAGCAACCCGCAGGCAGCGATACCCAAATATTTATCCTTTCTCTTTATCCATACGCTGACACAGTAGTAAACCGATTGACCCCGGACATTCAAAGGACACGGATGATGCGTAAGTTACTCACTTTTCTTTTTTGTACTCTGTTCAGTCTTCCAATATTTGCTCAAAACCCTCAGGTGGAGCTTAAGACCGACTTGGGCATTATTCGCGTCGAGCTGTTCCCCAAGAAAGCTCCTGTCACAGTAGAGAATTTCCTCACCTATACCGATAGCGGCTTCTACGATGGCATTATTTTTCACCGCGTTGTGCCAGGATTTGTCGTGCAGGCTGGGGGCTTCACTTTCGACTTCCAGAAGAAAGAAACTCGCGACGCTATCGCCAATGAATCAGCTAACGGGCTGCAAAACCTGCGCGGCACTCTCTCCATGGCACGGACCAACAACCCCGATAGCGCCACGTCTCAGTTTTTTATAAACCTGGTCGATAACACCCGCCTGGATGCCAGCGAGAACAAGCCTGGCTACGCGGTTTTTGGCAAGGTTATCGAGGGTATGGATATCGTAGAAAAAATCGAACAGGAACCCCGCGGCCTCTATCGCCAACACCCAGAGGCCCCCAACATTCCAATCCGCATACTTTCAGCAAAACGAGTTACCTCCAGCGACAACAGTGTCGCTGAACACAGCAAGGGAGAATAAGCAGTGATAGCTCTCAGTGTAAACCTCAATAAAATCGCCTTAATTCGCAATTCCCGCGAAGGCAACTTTCCCGATGTGGTCGCCCACGGGCGCACTTGCCTCGACGCCGGAGCCCAGGGGCTGACCGTACACCCCCGTCCAGACCAACGACATATTCGCCCCGGCGACGTGCGCGACCTGACAGAACTCTGCGCCAGCCGCAAAAACATAGAGTTCAACGTTGAAGGTAACCCCTTCGCCGCTCCCCTGGGGGACTACCCCGGCCTCATACCACTGGTTTTGGAAACCAAACCAGACCAATGCACTTTGGTTCCCGACACCAATGATCAGCTCACGTCTGATCACGGCTTTGACCTCAAGCAAGATGGCGATCGATTAGTTCCGATAATTGATCAACTTAAAAATGCCGGAATACGTGTCAGTCTGTTTATGGATCCAGACCTGGACCAAATCAGCCTGGCCAAACAGGTCGGTGCTGACCGTATTGAACTCTACACAGGCCCCTATGCCGAAGCCGTAGCCAAACAGAGCCCAGAGCTGGAAACAATTTTCTCTGCCCACTGTGCCGCCGCCGAGCACGCACATCAGCTGGGACTGGGGATTAATGCCGGCCATGACCTCAACCTGGTTAACCTACCGCGCTATCGCACGTTACCGGGCTTGCAGGAAGTCTCCATAGGCCACGCCTTTACTGTCGATGCTATCAGCATGGGCCTGGAGAATGCCGTTAACGCCTACGTCGACTGCCTCGCTGGTAGCTGATGCAAAGCCTCAATATTATTGGCGCGGGCCGCCTTGGCAAAACCCTGGGGCGGCTGTGGCAGGAGAGCGGTGTATTCGAGATACAGTCAATTTATAACCGCAGTCTCGAAAGTGGACAAAGGGCCTGTCGATTTATCGGTGCAGGCAATGCTGTCGATTCCCTCTCAGAGATGCCTTCAGCAGACCTATGGCTGATTGGTTGTATCGATAGTGAAATCGCTATATTTGCGCAGAAACTTGCCGATAGCGGGCTGGTCGATGAGCGCACTATTATATTCCACTGCAGTGGCGCTCTCAGCTCTAAAGAACTAGCCCCCTTGGGACCCGCCCTGGTTGCCAGTGCTCACCCGGTCCACAGCTTTGCCGAACCGGAAACCTCGCTGCAAACATTTGCCAAAACCAGCGTCGCTGTCGAAGGGGATAGCCATGCAGTAGAGGTTATTTCTGTGGCTTTTGCAGCCATTGGCTGTGAAACACTGGCTATTGATCCCCTAAACAAGTCTCTGTACCACGCTGGATCAGTGATCGCCTCCAACTACCTCACCACCCTAATGGACCTGAGCTTACAAAGCTTTGCAGCCGCTGGCATAGAGCGGGACAGTGCTCTTCGCCTGTTGGCGCCGATTGTTTCACAGACTCTGCAAAACAATTTGGAGCTGGGACCAGAGAGGTCTCTGACAGGTCCCATTGCCAGGGGGGATGTGGAAACCGTTGGAGCCCAGGTGGAAAGCCTTGCATCAGTAGATAGCCAACTGGCACTTTGCTATCGCCATCTGGGCCTCGCCTGTGTAGAGTTGGCGCGGCGCGGCTCGCTCTCACCTGAGAGCGCAGCCAGATTGATCGAACTGCTGAGTGAGCCAACGCGGTGAAAGACTCCTCCGAATACCTGGAAAAGAAAGCCTTCTTCGATAGCCTCCTGACAATTTATGGGCGCAAGCCTGTACTCGAGGCTCTCGAGGATTTATCTGTACCCGTCCATAAATTACATCTGGCCAGCAGCAACCGGCGCGACCAGCTAATCCAGCGAATGGAAACCCTGGCGGAAGAGCGTCAGATTGAAATTGCTTACTGGGATCGCAAGGGCCTGTCCCGGATTTCGAAGAATTCCCGTCAGGACCAAGGTGTAGCCCTCGACCTGGCCCTGCCCCACTACGGCAGAGCGGAGGACTTTTTACATAAGGTTGCAGCCCCAGAGCACAAAAACACCTATGAACTTCTGGCCCTGGATGGCATAACCAACCCTCAAAACCTGGGCATGATTATTCGCTCAGCTTGTGCCGGCGGCATTGATGGAATCATCCTGCCAAAGAAAGGCTGTGCACAGATAGACCCCCTGGTTATCAAAGCCAGCACAGGCACACTGTTTAAAACCCAGATTTTGCGCTGTGACAAATTGGCAGCCACCCTGGGGGAGTTCCGCGAAGCGGGGGCTCAGGTTTGTGGGCTGTCATCCCACGCCCAGACGACCTTAAAAGAGGTCTCCAGTAAAGTCTCCACAATTTTTGTGCTGGGCAATGAAACCCACGGCGTTAGCGATGCCGTCGCAGCTCAGTGCAATGAACTGGTGCGTATCCCCATGCAAAACGATGTAGAAAGCCTGAATGTGGCGGTCACGGCCGCGCTAATTAGCTTCCGTCGAGAAATCTAACTCTGCCCTTGTGGGAGGTACCCTCCTCCCACTCCCTCAACTTATCCCACGAGTTCAACCCCAATCTAACCAGGATTATCCACTACCCACAGATTCTGTGGATATCTCTGTGACTAACTTAGAGTAGTAGGCCGCAAAGGCCCGCCATTTGGTCTTTGTGACAATATGAAGAAAAAATAAACAACCCGGGAAACGCTCAAAAAATCAACGAGTTAGAGAAAACTTAGCTAAGCGTTTAGCGACAATCCGTACCAATTAAAGATCGAATAGAGAGAAGGGGCCGTTGTGGAAAATGAGACGCGAAGCCCAAAACAAAAAAAGAAAGGGGTGCTAAGCACCCCCTCTCGATTCTGCAGTTACTCCCACTCAATTGTCGCGGGAGGCTTGCTGGAAACGTCGTAGACCACACGAGAGATGTGCTCTATCTCATTGATAATACGGTTGGAGACCTTCTCAATCAGCTCATAGGGGAGATGCGCCCAGCGCGCTGTCATAAAGTCCACGGTCTCTACCGCGCGAAGAGCAACCACGTATTCATATCGACGGCCATCACCGACAACACCCACAGATTTTACTGGAAGGAATACGGCAAAGGCCTGACTGGTTTTGTGATACCAATCGGCGTTGTGCAGCTCCTCGATAAAGATCGCATCCGCCTCTCTCAGAATATCGGCATATTCCCGCTTTACCTCACCGAGAATCCGCACGCCCAAACCCGGTCCCGGGAAGGGGTGACGGTAAACCATGTCGTAAGGCAGGCCCAGCTCCAGACCGATCTTACGAACCTCGTCTTTGAACAGTTCACGCAGGGGCTCTACCAGCTCAAACTGCATATCCTCCGGTAAACCGCCCACATTGTGGTGAGACTTAATCACATGTGCCTTGCCGGTTTTTGCGGCGGCAGACTCAATAACGTCTGGGTAGATAGTGCCCTGAGCCAGGAATTTCACCTCCTGTAACTTGGAAGCTTCGCGATCAAAAATCTCAATAAAGGTATTACCAATGATTTTGCGCTTGGCCTCAGGGTCTTTTTCACCTTGGAGGCGCCCAAGGAAATCCTCTTCCGCATCAGAACGGATAACGCGGACGCCCATATTGTCGGCGAACATCTGCATTACCTGGTCGCCTTCATTTTTACGCAGAAGGCCATTATCTACAAATACGCAGGTCAGCTGATCGCCAATAGCCTTGTGCAGCAAAGCGGCTACCACAGAGCTGTCGACACCACCGGATAAACCGAGCAGCACCTTGCCCTCGCCCACCTGATCGCGGACTTTAGCAATAGAGTCTTCAATAATGTTCGCGGGAGTCCAGAGCTTCTCACACCCGCAAATATCAATCACAAAGTGCTCATAAATACGCATGCCTTGCAGGGTATGAGTCACTTCCGGGTGGAACTGTACACCGAAGAAATTCTTCTCAGCGTTGTACATACCGGCAATTGGGCAGGAATCAGTGGAAGCCAGCAGTTCAAAGCCCTCAGGCATCGCCACTACCTTGTCGCCGTGACTCATCCAAACATCCAGTAGGGAACTGCCATCATCAGCGATATGATCTTTGATATCGCTCAACAGGTTGGATTGGCCTTCAACTTTTACCTGGGCATAGCCGAATTCGCGAATATCGCTACCCTGTACGGTACCTCCAAGCTGATGGGCCATGGTCTGCATGCCATAGCAAATGCCCAGTACCGGCACGCCCAGGTTATAAACCGCTTCCGGCGCACGCGGGGAGCCCTCCTCCGGTACCGACTCGGGGCCGCCGGCGAGAATAATGCCCTTGGGCTGATACTCACGAATTTCCTCTTCGGTCATATCGAAAGCGCGAATTTCAGAAAATACGCCCAGCTCGCGAACACGGCGGGCAATCAATTGTGTGTACTGGGACCCGAAGTCGAGAATGAGTATTCGGCTGGAATGGATATCTTGGCTCATGACTTACTCGATAACTGGATTAAATAACAGCAAACGGACCTTAAAGGTCCGTTTGCTGCTTGTTCCGTCTAAATTTTTTCACCTGGAGAAGGTCGAAGGCTTAGCGTCGGCCCACCGGGTAGTTGGGGGCTTCTTTGGTAATTTGAACGTCGTGGACATGGGACTCACCCATACCGGCTGCCGTGACCCGCACAAACTCAGGACGAGTGCGCATGGTCTCGATATCGACACTGCCGGTGTAACCCATGGCTGAACGCAAACCACCCATCATCTGGTGAACAATGGCTGACAGCGGACCTTTATAAGGCACTCGACCTTCGATACCTTCCGGTACCAGTTTTTCAGCGCCCTTGCTCGCATCCTGGAAATAGCGATCGGAAGAACCCTGGGTGCGAGACATAGCACCGAGAGAACCCATCCCACGATAGGACTTGTAAGTACGGCCCTGATAGAGCTCAACTTCGCCCGGCGCCTCTTCGGTACCAGCGAACATGGAACCCATCATGACTGATGAGGCGCCGGCAACAATTGCCTTGGAGATATCGCCGGAGTAACGGATACCACCGTCGGCGATCATGGGCACACCAAATTCTTTAAGGGCTGTGGCAACCTCTGCAATTGCCGTCACCTGGGGTACGCCGATACCCGTTACGATACGGGTGGTACAGATAGAACCGGGGCCGATACCCACTTTAACCGCATCCGCACCGGCCTCAACCAGTGCACGCGCTGCGTCAGCCGTAGCGATGTTGCCACCGATCACATCCACCTGGGGGTGCATTTCCTTAATGCGGCGCACGCGCTCGATCACGTTGCGGGAGTGGCCGTGGGCGGTATCTACTACCAGCACATCAACGCCGGCTTCTACCAATGCAGCTACGCGATCATCGGTGTCCGGGCTGGTGCCCACAGACGCGCCCACACGCAGGCGACCATCGGAATCCTTACAGGAGTTCGGGTACTGCTCTGCTTTGTTAAAGTCTTTAACAGTGATCAGGCCGCGCAACTCAAAGTTGTCGTTAACCACCAGTACCTTTTCGATACGGTGCTTATGCAGCAGTTCGCGTACTTCGTCGGGGCTCGCATCTTCGTGGGCCGTCACCAGACGCTCTTTCGGCGTCATGATGCTGGCGACACTGACGTCGAGATCAGTCAAGAAGCGAACGTCGCGGCTGGTGACGATACCTACCAAATCGCCACGATCCATTACCGGTACACCGGAAATATTGTGGTGACTGGTCAGCGCGATCAACTCGCGCACAGTGGCATCGGACTCAATAGTAATAGGGTCTTTTACAACACCGGCTTCAAACTTCTTCACCGCGCGAACGGCAAGAGCTTGCTCTTCTATCGACATACTCTTGTGAATAATGCCGATACCCCCTTCCTGGGCCAACGCAATGGCCAGGCGAGCTTCCGTCACTGTATCCATAGCAGCGGACACAATGGGGATGTTCAGGGTAATGTTGCGGGAGAGTTGGGTTTTTAAACTCACATCCTTGGCCGTGACCTCGGAATATCCGGGCACAAGTAGGACGTCGTCAAAAGTGAGGGCTTCGCGCGCGATGCGCAGATTGGATTCAGACATTGTTGACACTCAAACCTCGAATAGGCGGGATTGGGTATCGGCGCGATTATACCTCTACGCGCCCAAAGCGCAAACATCAATTTGCAGAAAAACGGATTTGTACGGTAAAGCTCTTTACCTATAAGGGCGATACTGCAATATTGCTCCGCCCAATACGCCCGACGAGATTCACCGATGCAGACAATTCCCCCTAGTCAAAATGCCAAGCGCAGCGTGCTGTCGGTAAGTGACCTGAATCGGGAAGTTAAACATCTTCTGGAAAGCAGTGTGCCCCTTCTATGGATCAGTGGGGAGATTTCCAATTTTTCCATACCCAGCTCCGGGCACTGGTATTTTAGCCTTAAAGATGCGCGGGCCCAGGTGCGCTGCGCCATGTTTCGCGGTCGCAATCGCAGTGTCGCCTTTCGGCCGCAAAATGGTCGCGAGGTTTTAATCAGGGCCAGGGTGAGCCTGTACGAAGGGCGCGGAGAATTTCAGTTAATCGTTGAGCATATGGAGGAGGCCGGCTTTGGCGCCCTGATGCGCCAGCTGGAACAGCTCAAAGCAAAACTGAATGCTGAGGGCCTGTTCGAAACAAGCAGAAAACGCTCTCTTCCGTTTTTGCCAACCAATATCGGCATTGTCACTTCGCCGACAGGCGCGGCAATACGGGATATGATTCACGTATTGGGCAGGAGACACCCTTCTGCACAAATTGAAATCTGGCCCGTAGCCGTTCAAGGTCAGGATGCCGCTCAGCAAATCGCAGCAGCGATTGAAAAAGCGGGCCGCAGTGGTCGCCACGATTTATTAATTGTCGGTCGCGGCGGAGGTTCCCTGGAAGACCTGTGGTCTTTTAATGAAGAAATTGTCGCCCGCGCACTGGCCGCAAGCCCTATTCCCACTATTTCTGCAGTCGGCCACGAAACCGATACGACTATTGCAGATTTAGCCGCAGACCTGCGCGCACCCACCCCCTCTGCCGCGGCGGAAATAGCCAGCGCCAATGCTGCAGAAATTTTACAGCGGCTTGACCAGGTCCAGCGCAGATTGCACCGCGCCATGGACAACCAGCTAAAACATTTATCTCAACAGGTTCAATTGCGACGCAACCGTTTGCGCCATCCCAAGGAGCAGCTCCTCAACCAAGCCCAGCGCCTGGATCATTTGGAGATGCGCCTGGTAGCAGCTTGCCAACAACAAATCCAAAGTCGCAAATCCCAATTGGATTCCGCCTCCAGAGCTTTTGCCCACAACCTACCGACACGCCGACTCGACAACAGTCGAAAGCAGTTAATCCAACTCAAGGGAAACCTAGAGCGTGCGATACAACTGATATTACAGCGCGGCAGCGACAAACTTTCCCACGGGGCCCAATTACTACAAAACATCAGTCCTCTGGCAGTATTGCAGCGAGGCTATGCCATTGTTCTGGATTCAGAAAATCGCGCAATTCGCGATAGTTCAGAACTGGATACCGACCAGCAAGTCCATATTAAGCTGGCCAAAGGGAACTTCACTGCAAAAGTTAATACCATCGAAAACTGATTTCTTTAACAATTAAAGAGCGCAAATCAAGCGACACTATAATGGTTGAGGTAGAGTGCCTTCGGAGCAATATATGGATAGTGAATCTACTGCTATCCACCTCAACCAGTGGACCTTGATACTACTTTCAGTACTACTGCTTGCCCTTGCAGCCTGCACGGAACCAGAGCGTGATTCTGGAGTAGCCGAATCAGTCACCATGTCAGCTGCCGAAGCGCAGGATGCCGACAAGCGATCAGGGCAACTGCCTGAAGTAACCCCCGCTAAAGAACAGCAAGTCAACTACATCGAAACCGGTGACCTTAGGGACATAAGAAAACACGGCACAATTCGGTTCGTTAATTTAACCGGCGCTTCCGAGGACCTGCTACCTCGTGACGATGTGGTGAGTCTCCGTCACTTCGAACTTGCCAACAAACTGGCCAAACAGTTAAAGCTGGAACCCAAGTGGATAAAAGCTGAAACGCCCGATGATGCGGTGCAAATGCTGATCGATGGCCAGGCAGATGTAATCGCCTATAACCTGACTGTCACTGACGCCCGTGAAGAAATTATTGACTTCACGGTTCCTCTTCGCCATTCGCGGTTAGTACTCGTCACTGGTCCTGAGGGTCCAGATATTTCAGATGCGAGCAAATTAAAGGACCTGGAATTTATTATCCCCGCCGGCTCCTCTATTAAAGAAACTGCAGAGCAACTTGTTGCCGAAAATCCAAACTCAAACCTAACTATTCGAGAAATTGATATTAATGGTAACCGAGATACGCTGTTGGATATCATTAATGGCCAAAAGAACCGTGTTGCTATTTTGGAAGATTTTTCAGCCCAGGATTTGCGCAATTACCGCGATGACATGCGGATTGGTGCAGACGTATCTGAAGTACAAAATATTGCCTGGGGCGTACGCAAAGATTCCAAACGCCTACATACCACTCTCGATAATTTTTTGACCCGCAACCTGGTTAAATCCCAGGAAGAACGCATTACCGATTGGAAGGGTATTAAAAAATCGGGAGTAATCAGGCTACTCACTTATAACGGGCCGACAACCTATTTCTTATGGAAAGGGGTATTAATGGGGTTTGACTACGACCTGGCCCAGGCTTTTGCCAATAAGCACAAACTCCAACTCCAGGTTATTGTTGTCCCCTACGAAGAAGACCTTGCCGACTGGCTGAGGGCAGGCCGCGGTGACTTTGCCGGGGCCGAACTCAATATTACCAGTGCCCGTGAAGACCAGGGCATGGTCTTCACCAAGCCCTATGTCGAATCCACAGACCAGATTGTCAGTGGTAAAGGCAGCCCTCCCATCACCCAGATTCAGGATCTGAATGGTCGCAAGTTAACCCTGCGCGCCTACTCGTCATTTATTGAAACCGCTGAAACACTGAAAGAAGCAGGTATTGATGTCGATATTCGTGTGGCGCCGCCAGATATTTCCCAGTCACAAATCTTCTCACTAATCGCCGACGGACTGGTAGATGCGACCATATCCCACTCCGGTCGAGCCAAGATTGAGGCATCCGTTCAGCCACAACTGGTACTCGGAACCCTTATCGGTGACCCGCGTCCACAGGGCTGGATGGTATTAAGACAAAATTGGCACCTGCTACAGAACTTGAATAAGTTTTTGAAAAATTACAGAAAAACGAGCCAATATCAAAAACAATACCAGGCTTATTTTGAGCCGAACAAACGATTTACCCAGCGAGTAAGTTCCCGGGTAATACCGGGAGAAAACCTCTCTCCTTACGATGAGTTGGTGAAGGAATCCGCCTTTAAATACGATTTTGATTGGCGCATGATCGTCGCGCAGATGTGGCAGGAAAGCAATTTCAACCCTAAAGCCGTATCTCCAGTTGGCGCGCAGGGATTGATGCAGGTAATGCCTGCCACAGCCGAGGAAATGGGATTTCCTCCGCCGCTGTTCGAACCTGAAAGAGGTATTAAAGCGGGGGTAAAATATATGGATTGGGTGCGCGATCGCTTTAATCCCGCTTTGCCAACCGTAAATAAACTCTGGTTTACTCTCGCTTCCTACAATGCAGGATACGGCCACTTACTCGATGCCCAGCGGCTGGCTAAAGAACTGGGACTGGATCCCAATGTGTGGTTCGACAATGTGGAAGTCGCCATGCTGAAACTAGCCCAGCCCCAGTACTTTAAACGGGCTAGATACGGCTATGTGAGAGGCTCCGAGCCCGTGCAGTATGTACGCAATATCAGCAATCTATACAAAGCCTATGTGGAAATGATGAGCGATGATGTGACAGTCCGCCCACCTCTACAGCGCCTGCCCGGCAAAATCTATTGTGAACCCGGGGATGTGCCTGAGGGCGTTATTCAGCGGATGCCCACTTACTCCTCGCCCTAGGCAGCCACAAGCCATCACAAGGTTAAAACAATTTTTCCGGTGATAGTGCCAGACTCCAGTAAGTTATGGGCCTCAACCGCCTGCTGCAGAGGAAACTCAGCGGCTAGTTGCGGCCATACTTTACCCGCTTCAATTAGCGGCCAAACCTTCTGTTCCAGCGATTCCGCAATACCGGCTTTCACTTCTGGCGAGCGTGCCCTCAAAGTTGAGCCAGTCAATGTAAGTCGTTTCAACATCACCGGCATCATATTTACCTCTACTTTAGCGCCAGCCAGGTAGGCAATATTCACAATTCTGCCGTCGTTAGCGGCCACACGAATATTG
This sequence comes from Microbulbifer maximicatervae (SeqCode), assembly GCF_052466985.1. Taxonomy (NCBI): domain Bacteria; kingdom Pseudomonadati; phylum Pseudomonadota; class Gammaproteobacteria; order Cellvibrionales; family Microbulbiferaceae; genus Microbulbifer; species Microbulbifer maximicatervae (SeqCode). The sequence goes on along the minus strand of NZ_CP174298.1, from coordinate 52,299 downwards.
CTATTGATATAGCTACCGCCCACCATATCCAAGATAACATCAGCTCCGTGATCATCTGTCATCTCGCGCACAACGGAGACAAAATCTTCATCCCGATAGTTAATCGCCTTCTCCGCTCCCAAAGCCACACAGGCTGCGCATTTATCTTCTGTTCCCGCAGTAGTGAAAACCCGGGCTCCCAATTGATGGGCCAGCTGGATCGCCGTGGTACCAATGCCAGAGGAACCACCATGGATTAAAATCACCTCGCCCGGCTTTAAACCAGCGCGGTCAAATACATTAGTCCATACGGTGAAAAAAGTTTCCGGCAATGCAGCTGCCTCAATAAGACTAAGGCCTGCGGGAACCGGGAGGCATTGCCCTTCTGGAGCTACTGCAAACTCTGCGTAGCCTCCACCATTGGTCAGGGCACAAACTTTATCTCCCACCTGCCAGCGCACAACTTTTTCCCCGACTTCAACAACCTCACCAGCCACTTCCAATCCCAATACCGGCGATGCCCCGGGAGGTGCCGGATAATGCCCTTGGCGCTGCACAATATCAGGGCGATTAACCCCAGCTGCGGCTACACGGATAAGGACTTCGTCTGCTCCGGGAGCAGGCTTATTCATCTCCTGCAATTGCATAACTTCAGGCCCACCAAATGTAGGCAGATCAATAAACCGCATATTTTTCCCCTTTATAGGTTCACTTTTATTGCCACGCTAACAAAACAAGAGTATCAAAAATCATCAAGCAGTTTTTATTCAACACGCAACCCAATAAAAAACGGCCAGCCCCATCACAACTTTCAATTGTGAAAAGGAACTGGCCGTTTCGAAGTCTGCTGGCTTAAAAATTACTTTCTCTAAGCAGCAAGTTCTCAGCCGGGATTAGAGTTCGTAAATAAACTCAACCCCCATAACACGACCTTTATTCAGCGGGGTAAAGCTGGCACCGATACCACCAAGGGTAACTGGTAGCTGTGTGTCATTACCCTCAGTAACTTCATCAAGCATATTTTTACCGAATACAGAAACTGTATATTGGCCGCTATCCGCAGTATAACCAATACTAAAGTCCACCATTTCCACTTCAGACAGCATGCCTCTGTTGTCATCCGTATACGGTGCTTCATCGCGATGATTGTAGTTAATGCGGGAGGTGATTGTTCCGTAGGAACCCAGAGACAAATCGTGCACTAACCCTATACCATAAGTCCATGGCGCCAGGCGTGGGATCTCGAGACCCAGGTCTTCATCATCCACAAGGCCGTCACCATTCAGGTCACCGAGTACCTTATCGTAATCGCCATCTACATAGCCCACGTTGAAGGTAAACAGCAGGTTTTCACTGAGCGCAGCCATGGTCTCCAGTTCAGCACCACGAATTGTCGCATCTGCGGTGTTTCGAATGATTTGCGCCACACCGGTCACTGCGTCAGCGAGATTCTCCTCCCGCTGCATATCATCAATCGTGTTGTGGAATACCGCCATATTGGTACGAACACGGCCATCGAGCCAGTCTACCTTGGCCCCAATTTCGAAGCTGCTTTGCTCTTCCTGGTCCGTTGCCTGCGGGGTATAAGGCATTGCTGTGGTCGGATCTATACCTGCGTTGCGGAAGTTGTACCCTCCACTGCGGAAACCCTTGGTCCAGAATGTATAGAGCTGCGTCTCGTCTGAAACAGTCCACTGCAAGCCAACTTTGGGAGTGAAGGCATTCCAGCTTTCGCTATCTTCAAAGTCGTAGGCAGCACAGCCGTCCAGTGTGCAGAGATTCAGGGGAATAGAGGCAATCTTCGCGTCTTTCTCCTCACTCGAGTAGCGTCCACCCAGGGTCAACACCCAGGCCTCGTTCAGATCGATATCAGCCTGGGTAAAGAATCCATAAGTGCTGTGATCCTGCACACCACCACCGGTCCAATCGATAATGCCGCCCTCACCGTCGGCCAGCAAACGATTTTCCAGGTAGGTTACATCCTGAGAGAACCAATAGGCACCGGCAGTGATGGCCGTGCGGCCGAAACGGCCGGCATAGCGCAACTCGTTACTCAACTGGCTCTGATCCACGCTTGAGTCCGCATGGAAACCAACAAAAGGCAGGGAATCAATATCCCCTAAGCCCCGAGCCTCATATTCACGCCAAGCCAGGATATTTGTGATAGTGCCATCACCGAACTCAACATCTTTATTGAACTCAGTAATGATCTGGGACCACTCGTCTTTTTGATAACCCTCTTCGTCCTGGGCCACCTCAAAAGAATCTTCACTGTTGTCCCAATCAGGAATACCGAAAGCCTCAGCAATCTGGGTTGCACTCGGGTAGGCAACAAAACCGTCATCAGTGGTAACTATATAAGGTTCATTACCACGGTTTTGCGCAACCACTCCATCGGAGTCCATGCGGCCGTGCTCCATCCGCACAAGCAGCTCTGCCGTTTCATTGAGTTGAACACTAAAGCTTGGGCGAATAAACCAGCTGTCAGAGGCACCGGCATTATCATTGCCGGTGGCAACATTTTCGAACCAGCCACGGTCATCGTTGTAGTAAACGGTCAGACGGCCGTTAACATCGTCAGAGATGGCACCATTAATTGAACCCGCAGTCACCACATCCAGATTATCCGTTGTGGACACTTTGACGCGAGCAGAGAATTCATCAGTTGGGCGCGCTGTTTTAACTACGACAGCACCACCGGTAACATTACGACCAAATAGCAGGCCCTGCGGACCACGGAGAACTTCGATACCCTCCAGGTCAAACACATCGGTAACAACACCCGCATTCACACCGAGGTACATACCATCGACAAAGACCCCTACTGTGGGATCAATTGATGGAATAGAGCTATTCACTCCAAGACCGCGCACAGTGAAGTTTGCCGTATTTTTTACGGTACCCACATCCTCCAGCTGGACGTTGGGCATTTTGAAAGAAAGGCTTTGTAAATCCCTGGTTTGCAGAGCCTCCAGTTGGTCACCGGAATAGGCGGTTGCCGCTACCGGAACATCCTGAAGTAATTCTGCGTCTGCACGCTTACGGGCTGTTACCTGCACTTCTTCCATAAGGGTGCCGACTGCTCCCTCTGCGGCATAACTGGGGCTAATACCACTGGCTAACCAAAGAGTTGCTACGGAACAGGCGGAAAGCAGAGCAGAGTGCTGCTTGGGTTTTGACGGACTTCCCATGTTTTCTCTCCATTGTTTTATTTTTTTTATGTACAACAACGGACTTATCGCAATCGGTACTGCCTGGCTCCACCGCTCTACCTCTATAAAGAGGCTCCGACTAAGTGAAGCTCCGATTCAAGACCGCGCTGATAAAGAGGCACAGATTTCGTAGTGAATCTGTGACATGGACAGGTTACAGGCTCACAACCGTGTGTGGAAGTCTATTTAACGTAAATGTCTGTAAAAATAACTCAATTAGTCTGGAAAGTTCTTTCAACTTGAAGAAAAAAATTAAAGGGAATGGAAAAAATAAAATTATGCACTGTTTAAGGGCGATACCCTAAGTTGCCCTTTTACATAGAAAATTGATTATTTTCAAAAAAGCCAATGACAATATGTATCTAAACCACCCCAAAAACACAAAACTTTTTGTCTATTTTAAATTGATGCGCCCTCAGCTCTTTTAGATCAACCTGAAAGTGCCCTTCGATATTTCAGGTTATCGGCAATTCAAAACTAATAAACTCAATTAACCTGGTACTTTTAAATACATTAAATTTGACCAGTGGGTCCGCCTGAAAAATAAATTTCCATTAAAGCCAGGAGCTATTTCGGCACAATAGATGTGTCATCACCACCCGCAGCCACATGGGAAAGTATTTCATTTATTTCCGCTGCATCGAGGGTTTCTTTTTCCAAAAGAGCCCCAGCCAATGCATCCAATTTCTTGCGATTTTTTGTCAGCAACTGATCTACTTTCATCTCAATACCGCTGATCAAAGCAATAATTTCGTCATCAATAATCTCTGAGGTGTGTTCGCTGAAGTCCTTCTGCTGGGCCATCTCGCGCCCCAGGAATATATGCTCCTCTCCCCGGCGGAAAGCAACGGGGCCTAATTTTTCACTCATCCCCCAGTGCGTCACCATGTGACGGGCCAGTCGCGTCGCCTGCTTTAAATCTGCCTCAGCACCAGTGCTCACCTCCTTGAACACCACCCGCTCAGCAACCCTCCCCCCAAGCATTACGCCGATACGATCGCGGAGATAACTGACCTGCATACTGTGATGTTCTTCGGTGGGAATCTGCTCGGTAGCGCCGAGACTGTGCCCCCTGGGAATAATAGTCGCCTTCTCCAAGGGGTCTGCATTCGGCAATAGCGTTGCTACCAGCGCATGTCCCGCTTCGTGGTAGGCGATAATCCGCTTGTCCTCCTCACTGATAACCATTTCGCGCTCGCCACCGAGAACCACTTTATCCCTCGCCCTCAATAAACAATCCATATCCACCGCAGACTTATCTTCTCGCCCCGCCAACAGCGCAGCCTCATTTATCAGATTTTCCAGATCTGCGCCGGCAAAACCTGCAGTCAGAGCCGCGAGCCGCTCCAGATCCACCTTGCCGTGCAATGGGACATCGCGGGAATGAATCTCAAGAATTTCCTTGCGTGCGGCCTTATCTGGAAGGTCCAGAGTAATTTTTCGGTCAAAGCGCCCCGGTCTTAGCAGTGCCGCATCGAGAACGTCGGGCCTGTTGGTTGCCGCAACCACCACCACCGCCTCCTGGGGATCAAAGCCATCCATCTCACCAAGGATCTGATTGAGCGTCTGCTCCCGCTCATCGTGTCCGCCACCAACACCCGTTCCCCGCGCCCGGCCGACGGAGTCAATCTCATCGATAAAGATAATTGAAGGAGCATCTTTCTTGGCTTCGGCAAACATATCCCGCACACGGGAAGCACCCACTCCTACAAACATCTCAATAAACTCAGAGCCACTAATACTGAAAAATGGCGCTTCACTCTCACCGGCCAGCGCTTTCGCCATCAGGGTTTTGCCAGTGCCGGGAGGGCCCATCAATAAAATGCCCCGGGGGATCTTCGCTCCGAGCTTGCGATAGTGCTCCGGGTTCTTAAGGTACCCCGCCACTTCTTGCAGGTCCTTCTTCGCATTTGCCAACCCGGCCACATCATCGAAAGTCACTTGAGACTCACTGCGCTCAAACCGCTTTGCTGGTGATCGAGCAAAACCGAAGGGACTGCCGGGAGCTCCACTGGCCATCTTTTCCTGCATTCGCCGCCCCATCCAAACCAGGAGCCCAATAATCAGTATCCAGGGCAGAAGCAGAATCAACATCCGCTGCATAAAGCCCCCTCCCGGAGACTCTGCCAGGATTTCCACCTTCTCCTTTTCCAGAAGGGGTAGCAGTTCGGGGTCTTGAACGGAAGGTAAAATGGTTGTGAAGTGCTCCGGCGGTGGAGCCTTTTTTTCTTTCTCGCCAGTGCTTGACGCCGGCAGCTTGCCCGCCTCCGGCTTAAAAGTGCCGCTGACTCTATCCCCCTCGATAACCACGCTGGCAACTTTGCCTTCGGCGACCTCTTTCTTAAAGTCACTATAAGCTAACTCAGTCCGCTTGCCAGAAAGCTGTCCGTTAGTGCAGTACTGTACAGTCAGTATTAAAAGGAAAATCCACAGGAAGTACTGAAGCCAATTCAGCGGCCCTTGCGGAACCGGCTTTCCCGGTGGCGGTGAAGGAGACTCCCCCTGCGGCAGCTTTCGCTCTTGGTCCTGCTCGTCCGCCATATATTCTCACTATATCTCTGGAGAAGCCTGCCGCCGGAAGATAGGCCGGACCTGGCAATGGGCAATGGAAAAGGTGCGAATCATCGGAATCCCGGTAGAGTAATGAGTATAGTTCGCCGCCAATCACACCGAGGAATTTAATGCCTCGCCCCAAGATCACTGGCGCAATTGGTACCCAAGGCAGTATTTTTCAAAGTAAGGCTTGCAAATTGAGGAAAGGCACGGCAGAATTCGCGCCCTGTTGAGACTGGTCGACCGCTCCCAGAGGGGCCCAGAAACTCGATAAGTTGCGGATTTTTAAGGATTTTTTCCAAAAAGAGGTTGACGGCAACGAATCAACTCTCTATAGTTCGCACCCATAACGACGCGCTCGTAGCTCAGCTGGATAGAGTACCTGGCTACGAACCAGGCGGTCGGAGGTTCGAATCCTCCCGAGCGCGCCATACAAAGAAAAGGGCTTACGTTTCACGACGTAAGCCCTTTTTTGTTGTGGCTAAAATTAAACCGGGCAATCATTCAAAACCTACGCATTCAACCAACCCCTTTTTATGCCCCTCGGTCGTGCCCGATTGATACCTTAACCAGCCCCTCCACTATCAACCCCTAACCCCCCATATTGGTATTGGCGCAAACTCTTTATTGGCGGACATTAGTTGTCCTCAGCGCCAATCAAAAATTTTCCACCCCAGCTGTCCATCAAGAACAACAATTGCCACATCGCCATTAACCGGTGTTAATGAGCGATCAACAATGGGAGCATCGCGATCGAAGATACCACCCCCCTCTGAAGCCACCATCAAAAACCTATTTAGTAACGCAGAATTTAGTTGGGTTTCAATTATCAAAATACTATGATTTACACAAGAATATAGAGATAGCTAAACGACAAAAGCGGAAACACTTGAGAACCGCCTGCACACGACATTAGATCGTGAGTTAATCACAGGGGCATAGCTAAATCTAAAGCCTCCACAAGCTTCAAAAATGGAAACGGGACGCAACATATCCCGGTTGATTTACTTCTTTAAGATGTGAGACTACAGGGATTAGCCTGACCGAAGTGTATGGGGCTGAATTGCATTATCGCTTTTTTATAACACCATTCCTCCCAAATACCTCTCGACTCTATACGCGACCAGTCAAGAGACTGGCAATTACATGAACAAGGTACTATTGATAAAATTTACTAACTATGGGGAAGAATATGAAGCAACATAAAAACTGAACTATCGAGCCAAGCAAACTCCACTTATCTAAACAGAAGTACCTTATTAAATTTCTTTTTGTACTTTTTTGCAGCGCCAAAGAAAATAATAAGGATCATACTTTAAAGCATTCACCTTCTCTTTATATGAGGAGTATTCTTTACCCAACAAACCAAAACCTGTACTTCCACAAATAGTAGCAAGAGAAGAAGAAATTCCAGACGTGGCAACAGCTGTATATGCAAGCACTACTGTACCCACACTTGCTCCAGCTATACGAAATACATGAGAGTTTATAATAGAATTAAACTTCCGGTTTAATGCATCTACCTTTGGATCAATTATATCTTTCGCAATTAATCTAGGGTCAACGCCATTTCCACATTCTGAGATAGCCTGCTTTATAGACTGCCGAACACCTGAAATCAGATCCCCCTCATCATCAAGAATTTTTTCCAAATCATTAAAACTAACTCCTTCAAGATAGGGGATTGTTATTTCAAACATGGATTGCTGATCAAGATGATCATTTGAATCAAAGCTAATAGGTATTGGTCTTGAGCTTTTTTCGTCAATTATCTCCCACTTCTCCAATGAAGAGAATTGAGATACAGAAAGAGCTTTCCAGTTTTGCCCTCCTTTATCATTTTTTTCATTCTCCAAGTATAGTAATGTACGAGCAGGTTGCATTAACAACCTTCCTCTCTCCATAAATGAGCTAAGCTCATTTAGCATTTTGTCAATTGACTCTCCTAAAGGAAAGATAAAGCTTGGAGTGATACTTAACTTTTCTGGATCTCCCCCCAACTCTTTCAGCAGGTCAGCACTGATCTCAACAGAAGCACCTTTCACCCCAAAATGTTCTTCAAACCATTTTGGCTTCATCATATTAAATACAATTTCATTAGTGCCATTTATAGTCAACAACGACAAATCATTGAACACCAATGAAAATTTTAACAAGCTCTCACAGCCACCAAAATCTTCTGTTTTAATATGCGATCTAAGCAAGTTCGGATTAGCAATTATCGGATAAACATCCCTTACGCTTGATAAATATTCCTTACTATATGCGCGAATGCCCAAGCTAGCCGAATCTGACAACCTGCTAAATATTTTTTTCATCAAACCAACCCTTATAGATCTCAGACCGCAAACATAAGAAAATCAAAAAAGTCCTGAAATTCTACTCCCACTTTTGGTGCCTGTCATACTCCAAAAGCGCCTCCTCATACGAACTCTCATAATAGGCATCCAAATTTTCCGGAACCAAAGTTGGCTCTTTTAAATAAACTTGATCAATGTCGAATTTCTTTAAGCTATCGAAATAGAATTTCACGGAAAGAAATGCAACATCTAACTTAGGGATATACATTGAATCATCTGCATCCAGATGTGCAATAAACGAATCCCTATGCTTCAACATTTTATTTCTATATAAGTCAAATTTCTTTTCACTCAAAGATAAGGAATCATATAAATCAGCCTTAAACTGTGTTTTATTTGGAACAACAAACTGATAGCTGTGTCGATCATTTCTACGACCAAACAAATAACACCAATGCAACACCACCTGATCTACAAAATTTGTATTCGCATTCCTCCAGAAATCATTTCTTGCAACAGCCTTTCCATTACCATCCCATCCAGCCTTGTAGTAAGCATAATTTCTCGTAAAATGTATAGCCGCCAAAGCTGCCCTCCTAAATAACGCCTTTCTACTCATTTTCCCTCCGTGAATTTAAATACCTACCAATTGGAGTACTAAAATTACCACTCCGTATCTGCCATATTTCTAATTTCCTCATATAACTTTCCCCCACCCCCTGAAGATGTTTCAAGTTGAATCTCCCTTTCTTGAAAATTATGATGACCTAGATCACGGCAGTGATTATAAATATCCGACAATATCGACGGATATTTTTTTCTGCATATATATACGCGATCCTGACTGTACTCCGGGAACTGGGAGATAGTTATATCAATAAATTTATCATCCACCTCTAGCCAAACATGAAAATTAATTCCGCTATATTTTTCAAGCTCATTACTACACCAAATTACTTTAGCCTGAATTCCCTTTTCCTTTAGATACATAGCTAGGAAATTACTTGCCAAATCACAAGCTCCAAAAGGAAATGAATTAAGCTCCTCCCAGCGCTCTAACTCATAAAGCCGATAGGACTCAATTTCGGATGCCTTCACTAAAGCATTTCTAAATCTATGAACATACTCTTCAAGCACCCCCACCTCCAAGAATTTTTAAACCTAACATCTACATAGCCCCACAAGAAGCACATACATGGCAATTCATTATTCGACTACTTTTCCCTAAAAACAAAATATAGAAATATGCTACCTACATAACAGCACCCTTTTACTCAGCATAAAAATCTATCATAGCTTTTTCCAGGTCGCCATACTCCACAGAGGAATAAAAATCAGTTGCTAACACAACCCCTTTAAGACGCCTCAACTCACATTTCTGTAAAACTCTTACTGCCATTCTCTTGTCGATCTTAACCCAAACAATGTATCCACCCATATAAAATTTGTAATAGACAATTTCTCGAACTCTCACTTTCTCGGGCGCGATTATGGTTTTCTCTAGTGTTCCACTTTTTGAGGGTAAAAATTTACACAACATAATTGTGTATCTATTATGGATATCAACAGCCCGGTTAAATACGATCTCCTTAAGATCAGACTCCAACATCCCTAGGTCCACCCCCTTAAAAAAGGGCCTAGTACTAATAGACGCTCTCCACAAAACTGAAAGAAAAAATAGCTTTATTTTTGAAAAATCGTACGGCGGCAGCTCCCACCCAAGAAGCTCGCTCCCGCGCCATATAGGACGAAATAAATTAAAGCCGTTGATTAGAATTTTTTTTGCATAATCATCATATTTCTCAAAGACTCCATCACAATCTTTACAAAGAATAGAATTATCATAATCTCCCTTAAAGGATCGCCCGATTCTTTCATTACCAGCATGCAGCACATTTAGGTGATTACCATCAGCACGTAATTCCATATAAAAGAATTTGGGTATAATGTGAGCATCTATTAATTTTTTGTCATAGCCGCAGCCCTTACAAGTCACATGTTCCCCCTTATGCATATTTGTAAAAACTCCACCTTTTTTCAAATCCCAGAAGGTAGCCATCTAGATCACTAGAAAGGATACAAATTTACGCCATCACACCATTCTCTTCTACTAAATCAATATAAGACGCATACCTGGTACCCTGGTCTCACCTGGTGGGAATCGCCATTGCCGTAATAGAACTATGCTCAGCCAGGCGGTTGGCCACTTCAACAATACAACTCGCTACCAAATCAGCGGCATTGTCTGCGACGTTTACGGGCTGACCTGCATCGGTTTGTAGAGTCTTGGTTGTTATATAAACACTGGACATTAGATCACCTGCACCGTCAGTCTGTACGTTGTTCTGGTCATCGATTACGGCGATGGTAAATTTCAGCACGGCTACAGCTTGCGCATCGCTATTGGCGGGCTCGGTACTTTGCGTTACCGTTGCGTGCATAATCGTGCCTGCACTGTGGCCGTCATAGATACTGTAGACAAACTGCTAAGCTTCTAATGAATGCAGGTTACATAGTGAACTTGAGAGAAGAATTGAAGCACCCTCCTTCGCAGCCGGGCCTACAGCGGACTGTAATCGACAGACTGCAATTCATTGATGCCTCAGAGAAGAAAACTCCCACCCACGCAGAGCAACAGCAGGGCAAACAACCGCTTCAGCAATTGCGGAGATAACTTGTGAGCCAGACGCGCCCCAAAACGGGCGAAGAACATGCTGGTGATGGCGATACCGACCATGGCTGGCAGGTAGATAAAACCAAAACTCCACTGCGGCAGTTCAGGTTGCTGCCAACCAATAACCATAAAACTCAGAGCGCCGACAGCAGCAATCGGCAAACCACAGGCTGAGGAAGTTGCCACTGCTTGCTGCATCGGCACGCTGCGCCAAGTCAGAAAGGGAACAGTTAGTGTGCCACCGCCGATGCCAAAGATGGCAGAGGCCCAGCCTGTTACCCCGCCGGCCGCTGTCAGCCCCAGCTTGCCGGGAACAGCGTGACTGGCCTTGGGCTTAAGTTCCAGTGCCATTTGAATGGCAATGGTGATAGCAAATACACCAATAATCTTTTGTAGCATCGGCCCCTGGATAGCTGCCGCAGTAAAGGAGCCGAGACTTGCACCGAGAAGAATACCCAGGCTCATCCAGGCAAAAGTTGGCCATAGCACCGCGCCTTTGCGCTGATGCTCCAAAACCGAGTTAATCGAAGTAAAGACAATAGTCGCTAGCGAAGTACCCACGGCCAGGTGGGTCAGCACAAGCGGATCGACACCCTGGGCAGTAAAACTGAATACCAGCACGGGTACGATGATGATGCCACCACCAACGCCAAACAAGCCGGCCAGCACCCCAGCCACAGCTCCTAGCAGCAGGTAGAGTAGAAATTCCATAAATTCCTCGAACTAATTCATGCGGGTTTCTTCTGGAAGCAGGCGATGGGGCTGCAAGTCCGCAACACGTTGCTCACATGTATTACCCGGCTGGGGACACCGCAGTAAGGTTGCGATATTGGCCTTTGAAATACAGAAGTGGCTGCCTTGCAGCAGCTTTTTGTAGGTTTAACGCCTTCACCTCACCAATCACAATCAGGTGATCTCCGGCGGCGTGTTCAGCATGAATTTCACAATCAAGCCAGTGTAAGCTGCCGGCGATAATGGGATTCCCCAGCGGCGATTCCTGCCATTCGACTTCGCTCCATTTGTCCGCGCCTTGACGAGCAAACTGGTTGGAAATCTTGACCTGATCATCCGACAGGATATTGACCGAAAATCGACCTGCCTGACGAATTTTGGGATAGCTATACGAACTCGACATAACGCTGAACGACACTAATGGCGGGCTCGTCGATACGCTATAAAACGACTGGCAGGTAAAGCCTATCGGCTCACCCTCACGGCGCGATGCGATCACGGTAATACCGGAAGCGTAATGTCCCAGTGCCTCGCGAAAGCGCAACGGTTCTATGGCTGTACTGGAAAGTGACATGGGAGCACCTAAATATTGTAGACAGCTAAACCGAGAGCTCTCTTCGAACAATTTCTGCACCTGCACTTAACGCATTGAGCTTACGGTTCGCAACCTTACGGGATAGAGGCGCCATACCACAGTTCGTACAGGGATAGAGATCCTTAGCATCCACATACTTGAGTGCTTTTCGCAAGGTATCGGCGACTTCCTCCGGTGTTTCAATCGTGTTGCTTGCCACATCAATAGCGCCCACCATCACTTTTTTACCACGAATAAGCTCAAGGAGATCCATTGGAACATGGGAGTTGTGGCATTCGAGCGAAATTAGATCAATATTGGATTTTTGCAGTTTTGGAAACGCTTCTTCATATTGTCTCCACTCTGAACCCAGAGTTTTCTTCCAGTCTGTATTGGCTTTGATACCGTAGCCATAGCAAATATGTACGGCAGTTTGGCATTTCAGCCCCTCGATGGCTTTTTCTAAAGTGGCAATCCCCCAGTCATTCACCTCATCAAAAAACACATTAAATGCGGGCTCATCAAATTGAATAATATCAACACCCGCAGCCTCTAGCTCACGCGCTTCCTGATTGAGAATTTTGGCAAATTCCCAGGCGAGCTTTTCGCGGCTTTTGTAGTGGCTATCGTAGAGAGTATCAATCATTGTCATGGGGCCAGGTAATGCCCACTTGATAGCTTGACTGGTTTGCTTGCGTAAAAACTTAGCATCTTGAACAAATACTGGTTGTTGCCTAGATACTTCGCCAACAACTGTCGGCACGCTCGCTTCATAGCGATTGCGGATTTTAACAGTTTCCCGCTTCTCGAAGTCAACGCCGTTGAGGTGCTCAATAAATGTAGTCACAAAATGTTGGCGGGTCTGCTCTCCGTCACTAACGATATCGATACCGGCTTGTTGTTGCTCTTGTAATGTCAGGCGCAAGGCATCCTGCTTACCCTCTTGTAATTGATCGCCCTGTAATTTCCAGGGAGACCAAAGTTTTTCGGACTCTGCGAGCCAGGATGGTTTAGGCAAGCTTCCAGCGCTTGAAGTTGGCAATAGGCGATTCATGAAAAATAATCTTATCTATATTTGTTAATTAAAGCGCGTAATTAGCGGCCCACTGATCAAGGATACTTTTGTATGGCTTGATAAATTGTTCTTCAGTAAACTTCCCTTGCTTTATAGCCAGCTGGCTACGCTCTTCCCGGTCATAAACTATTTTAGTCAGTGAATAATCCTGGTGCTTCAAGCTGGGCTGATAGCAGGTCCCCGCTACAGAGTTTGCATTATATATTTCAGGTCGATATATCTTTTGAAAGGTCTCCATCGTGCTGATAGTGCCTATAAGCTCAAGATTCGTATAATCACCAAGCAAATCACCTTGGAAGTAAAAGGCCAAAGGGGCAACACTATCCGGCGGCATAAAATAGCGAACCTGCAAACCCATTTTCTCGAAATACTCATCAGTTAAAGAGTATTCGTCCTGCCGATACTCAACACCCAGCACGGGGTGCTGATTTTCAGTTCGATGATAAGTCTTACTGCTCGATACACTCAGACAAATAACAGGGGGCTTGCTGAAGTTATCCTTGTAGGCACTTGAATTCAGGAACGATTGAAAAATTTTCCCGTGAAGATCACCATAGCCCTCAGGAAGGCTAAACTTGTCTTGCTTCTTGTTATGCTCCAACAACAACACGCTAAAATCATAATCCCGCACATATGAAGAAAAGTTGTTTCCTACTATGCCCTCAATCCGTTGATTGTTTTTATGATCAACAATATTCGTCTTCAATACTTCAATGGTAGGAAAGGCTTCTCCGTTGCCTTCAATATCAATATCAACGGAAATAATATCCAGCTCTACAGAGTAACGATCTGCACTAGGGTTGTCCCAATGCGACAAGGCATTGAAACGACGATCAATCATTCTCAAGGTGTTGAGCAAGTTATCCCGACGGCTCTCCCCTCTCGCCAAGTTCGCAAAATTGGTGGTGATCCGCGTGCTATCCGCTGGACGATAGTTTTCATCAAAACGTAAGCTCTTGATGGTGAATGCAAACTCTTTATTCATTGCGGCCTGGTATCCTGATTCCTAAGGCAAAAACTGAGTTCTTTGCTTGGTGATTGACATTGCCAGGCAGGATAAGCCTCTTTATAAATGAACAAAAATGGTATATTTTCAACTATCCATTAATTTTACTCATGGTTTGCTCGGGTACAGCTATGCTAGAGCGCACGCACTTAACAATAATCCAGGCCGTAGACCATCACGGTTCGCTAACCGCTGCAGCCAAGCACCTCTGCCTAACCCAGTCGGCGCTGAGTCACACGGTACGCAAGCTGGAACAGAACCTCGGGGCCCCCATCTGGTTGCGTGAGGGCCGTAGCTTGCGCTTGACCCAGACCGGTGAGTATCTGCTTGGATTGGCCAATCGAGTCCTGCCACAACTGGAACACGCTGAGAGCAAGCTAAAGCAAATGGCCCAGGGTGAGCGCGGTACCCTGCGTATCGGTATGGAATGCCATCCCTGCTATCAGTGGTTACTGAAAGTAGTGTCGCCATTTCTGGAAGATTGGCCGGACGTGGATGTGGATGTTAAGCAGAAATTTCAGTTTGGAGGTCTCGGCGCTTTACTGGGTTACGAGATCGACCTGCTAGTTACCCCTGACCCTTTCTATAAAGCCGGACTGCGCTTCGATCCCGTATTTGACTACGAGCAGGTGCTGGTAGTCCCTCGAGATCACCCGATGGCAAAGCGAAAGTACCTGACAGCAGAAGACCTACGGGATCAGGTGTTATTAACTTACCCCGTGCCGCCGGACCGCCTGGATATCTATACCCAGTTTCTCAACCCTGCGGGCGTGGTGCCACTGCGCCACAAGACCAGTGAAACTACCGATATCATGCTACAGATGGTGGCAAGCGGCCGCGGGGTCGCGGCCCTGCCGCGCTGGCTTGCAGAGGAGTACTCTACCAAGCTGGCACTATCGGTGGTGCGCCTCGGGCGACAAGGTATTGCCAAACAGATTTTCTTAGGAACTCGCGAAGACGACAGCGAAGTTGAATACCTGAGCGCTTTTATCAAACTGGCCAGAGGTTATGAGCACTCAGAAACTGGGACCTAAGACCGATAAGATTTATCGATAACCCCGCAGAATTCATTAAGCAGCAAGTTTCTATTTGCCGACAACGAACTAGATGCAGTAGGTCCGAACCCGCCCCACCACACCAATCAAGAAAGGCCTAAATCACAAGATCCAGGTCCCTTCTTTCTCGATTAATTGTTCCGCAATTTCAGGCTTTCTACTTACAAATATCCTGCTTTTGCACCACATCGTATTTCTGCAATAGGGCTTTGTAGCGGCCACTGCTGCACAGCTCTGCCAGCCCGCGATTAAAGTCATCTCGCACTTTTTCATCGCGGAAACCGACTCGAAAGTCTGTCATCATCGGGAATATCTGGAATAGGTCAACCTGAGCCATGGTATGACCCATTTTATTGCTGTAGTACTTAAATAGCTCCATATCCACCACGGCGACCGCATCTGGCATTTTCCAGAATTGGGCAACCAAGTCACGAGCTGTTGGCGCCTGCATAACATTCTGTTTCTGGGTGCCATTAGGCCCAAACATTTTTTCAAATTCGGGCCCAAGATCCATGGGAGCTCCCTGCCAAGTGATCACTTTCTTACCCGCGAGATCTGCAATACTGCCAATCTTCATTTCTGCGCTGGCTTTAGCAATGGCGTAATTGGCAAAGCTGATCATATTGTTCGAGTAAAATAGGCCATCATTCTTCTTGAGTACATTCACCGCTGCCTGAACCATACCCTGCTCAAGTGCCGGGGCCGTCTCCGCAAACCCCATCTGTACGAACTCCAACTTATAGCCAGGGAGAGCTTGCCGAACGATATCTATTTCCAAACCACTGGTCGCACCGTCAATCACATAGGGTGGTGCATCCCCGGCGATCGCCACTTTTAACGGAGTTTCACCGGACTGGGCCAGCACCTGGGTACAGACTCCAAACATCAAGATAAGAAGGGCCAATAGCGAACGCATAAGCTTCTCCACAGTGACAGGAAAATCACCCAGACGCTCTAAGTGTTGGCAGACATCCCCCATTTATCAAGCTTCGCTTCCGGATAACTCTATCCATCCGAAACCTTAACCTTGAATTCGGCAGTAAACTCCCCATTCTAAAATCAGGCAAATAGTAATTTGTCGCAACTGGGGCATACCGGGTAAAACAGTGATACATGAGATTACCGATATTCTGATTGAGAATGAAACAAAGCTGCATCAGTTCGAGATACGCAAAGACCCTGAAGTCATTAGCAAGCTGCTAAGCCCTGATTTTATAGAGGTAGGGAAATCCGGGCGGACCTTTGATTTCAAGGCAATAGTGCGATCAATGCAACAGGAGGAAAATACGGGCTGGGAAATTCACAGCCAAAACTATGAATGCATTCCTCTCTCTGACACAGTCATTATGCTGTTGTATAAATCTGCACGGCGAGGCCAGCAAGGGGAGTACAAGGGGTTTTGTAAGCGATCATCTATTTGGGTTAGAAGTAAAGGGCAGTGGCAAATGAAATTTCACCAGGGGACTCCCTGCCAAGAATTTAAGCTGGAAGATAATATCTCACGCAAACAACCGGTGTTTAAGCTGTGAGTGCTTTTATCGCAATTATCCTGCTGGCCCTGGCGATATGGCTGGTTCCCCACTTCTACCGACAGTGGCGCATTTTTTACCTCCGCTCACAACCCTTAACACGGGAACAGCTACAACTCATTAGGGAAAATCTTCCTCTCTATCACTACCTTAACTCCAATCAACAGCAAGAGTTATGCAGTAATATCGCCCTATTTCTCCACGGCAAAGAGTTTGTCGGTTGCGAGGGGCTTCAGGTCAATGAACGCATGAAGGTGGCCATCGCTGCCCATGCCTGCCTACTCCTATTGGGCCGCAAGAATGAATGCTACCCCAACCTTTACAGCCTGTTGCTCTACCCAGACACCTATGTCGCTCACGAAACACGTCGGGAAGGCTATATAGAAACAGCCAGGCACAGTGCCCGTGAAGGGGAGGCACATTATCGTGGACCCGTAGTCCTCTCCTGGGGTGACCTGGAGAAAGATTTACAGTCGCCTGAACGGGGCCACAACGTCGCCCTGCACGAGTTCGCCCACAAAGTCGATGAAGAGGATGGTTACTTTGATGGCCGCCCTCTATTTGAAAGCAGTGATGAAGGGGCCACCTGGGCTGAGGTTATGAGCCGGGAATTCCACCGTTTGAGACAAAGAGCTGAATTCGGTGAGTTTCCTGGTGATACACCCTCTGTGCTCGATTTATACGGCGCCCAGTCTCCCGCTGAGTTCTTTGCTGTAGCAACAGAAAGTTTCTATACGATCCCAACGGCTATGCACGCCTTACACCCGGAGCTCTATAAGGAGTTAAGTCATTTCTATCGAATTGATCCCGCCGAATTAATACGCAGAAAAAGTACTGTGGCCTGACAAATACGCTACCAGTCCAGTTTCTGTCTTCCTGCTATGCTTATTTCGTGCACCAGCGGAGTTGGAATAGTGGCCAATACGCATTGTTTAAGATTCGCTCTTGTGGGACTGGTTGTTCTTTTGGCCATCACTCAACCGGCCACAGCAGATATCGCCACAAACCAACAGGATGCAAAGGCTCTGATAGAGCGCCTTGAAAAGCTGTATCTCAAGGGCCCTACTCCTGTCTTTGTTCTACAGCTGGAAAAAAATACTCTACCGGACGCTAAGTTACAGGCTTTCGCAATGGAGCAACGCCTTATTAACTTATCGGACTTGAGAAGTAATGCACTATCTCTGCATCGTTTTGGTGGCTTACCGGGACATAGTACCAGAGCATTTTTTACTCGAATTACGACAGCAGAAATTCAAGCTAATACCCTGTTACCTAACCTAATTCAAGCATTGGGCATCTCACCCGAGCAGATCGCCCAATACCAACCACTCGCAGGTGCCCAAGCCTATCCAGCCTATACTACCTGGCTAGCCAACTACGCTACACCCGCCGAAATTGCCGCTGCCCTGTTAATCAACTTTCAGAGTTTTGGCAAAAATGCTGAGCGCGTTGCAAAAGCTCTCAAACAAAATAAACGCTTTACCAATGAACAGCTCAGTTTCTTAATGACTTTTAGCCAACTTCCAGAAGGGTTCAGGGAACAGGCTATCGATATAATTGCAAGAGGACTAGCTTCAGGTGTTCGAGAAAATGATATTGCCATTCGCGTGCGGTTAATCCAAGCCTATGAGCGGGAGTTTTGGCGGGCATTTGAAACAAGCAACATTCGCAATTAGTACGATAACTCAAATTCTCTAACTTATCGGCATTACTTAACCGCCAAAGATATACCTAAAATTCTTGATTGACCTAGTAAAAACTACTTTTATTCTCTCAAGCCGAAAGAACTTTCCCTATTACGAAATATATTGTAGACAATGAAAAAAATGGATCTCACAATACTTATATGGAAAGTAAAGGTAGACTTAAAAATGAGTGAATATGCGGAATTCAAGGATGAAAACTTCAGATTATTAGTCCTGGATAAGTTAATGTACCATTATAAGGTAATACAGTCTGAATTCGATATTTTTCAGTTTGCCGATAGTTACACCAAAAGAAATATAGATATAGAAGAAGAAGGGTACGAGCCTATCCCGGAAGCTCTCGACCACTTCCGGTCCATTCCAATTAAGAAAGAATGGCTAAACGATATAACTGACCTTCATCAGGATGGGGGTGGCCATATCTGGTTACAAATCATTCCCTTTTGGTGTGGAACTACTGACGACTTTGATATCCATTCCACCGAAGACACAAACCTCCTACCAAACCTGAAAAAGCTCATACTTTTCTACAATGAAGAAAATCCAGAAATTTTAGAAGATTTCAAAAGAAAAGGCATAGAGGCCAAATGGGTATAACTCTAAAAAATTACTATCAGGCAAAAAATATTTAAATTCTAACCAATATCGTATATCAGTCCGCCCTTTACTTGAAACTAATGTTCTGAGTTTGAGATACCGCTAAGCAGCGACAAAGTAAACCTTAGATGTGAAAATTTTGACTTTCTTCCCTTCCAATTGAGTACAGATAATACTTATAGTACACACAAAATCTGGAACCAATTTAGAAAACACTACTCTATAGCCCCGCAAAAGATCACATCAGCAAGGATTAGTTTGTGAAACGTATTATTTCTTTAGTATCAGCCTCTCTAGTTTGTGTATCATGTGCCACAGTGAAGACAGTTAACCCTAAGAATAATCAGGTAGATATCACTCATAGAGGCCACAAAAGCTATTGCGAAAGTATTCCAAGAGTTTATAGCGGAACCTCTTACTCCTTTTGCTTGCTAAATAGCGAACCCAGTCAGACTGTAAATACTGGATCAACTATCAACCGTGTTCCACTGGTAGCTATAGATGCTGTTTTTTCTGTAGCCGCTGATACCGTTGTTTTGCCGTATACCGTAGTGACTCAGGCGAAGCACGGTAATATCGAAGTAAACTGATATGCTCCACCTGTAGCTTAATAATTTTGAAGCAGTTATTGATAAAACCCCTCTTTTAACCACAGGAAAATATATTCACTGGGAACAGGCCGCGATCACTGATTTTGTCTTACTTTCAAATCCATAATCCGGCCTCTAACTGCCCCTAGGCTAAAAGCAAAACCAAACAAATTAAATAATATTGATTATTAGGTAGGCAAAATTTCTTGGCCTTGCCAGAACCAAAAATTCCTACACTATCGTCCCTCCACCTACATATCACACAATTAAAAAGCAATTGGTTGCCTGAAGAATATATGTACAATATGAAAGGCAGACAGCTCCCACCTGCCTCCAAACAACAACAAACAAAGACCAAGAGACATCATTTATAGCTCTCTTTAACTCTCTTATGTTCCAACCTCAAGGTAACAAGAACCCTTAGAGAGAAAACGCTATAAAACCCACTAACTTTGGAGATAACAAATTGCGATATCCAGCAATAGACATCACTAGAGGTATATTAGTAATTATTATGGCCCTCGATCATACTCGAGATTATTGGACTTCGACCCAGTTTGACCCATTGGACCTATCCCAATCGTCCATCGCTTTGTTTTTAACTCGTTGGATCACGCATATATGTGCCCCTGGATTTATATTTCTTACAGGATTGAGTGCCTACTTTCACGGTAAAAAACTTAACTCCAAGCCGGAGTTGGCAAAATTCTTAATGCTTCGAGGGTTAGTACTAGTTATCCTCGAACTAACCTTGGTAAACCTCTCTTGGCAGTTTGCTTATAATTACGCTTTTGTACAGGTAATCTGGGCCCTGGGCATATCCATGATCATACTGGCGGGCTTAATCTATTTTCCAATGATTTGGACCACCATCGTTTGCCTGGCCGTAATATCCTTACATGGATACCTGAATGATGACTTCATGCGCCAGCTATTAGGTGGCTATGAATGGCTTTGGATTCTTGCGCATGTACGCACTAGTTTTAGACTTTTCGAGTTCAACACCGGGATTTTTGCTGCTTACAATATTATTCCCCTCTTTGCTCTTATGTACCTTGGCTATGTATTTGGGCCTCTTTACGAGATGGCAAACAAGCAACGAGTGCGTCTACTAATAACAACAGCAACTGCGCTATCGATTATATTTATTGCAGTTAGACTAATAGGCTTTGGCGACCCCAATGATTGGAATTCACAGCAGGGGCTTCTGGGCTTTATCAACACCGCTAAATACCCAATGTCGTTCAGCTATATCCTTATGACAATGAGTATAGTTTTCTTGATCATGGCTATCGTTGAAAATCGGCAAAACCGAATACTGGATGTATTGCTCCTCTTTGGGCAGGCCTCATTGTTCTTCTATTTACTCCATGTCCCAGTGATCAATCTGTCCGCACATCTATGGAGCTACTTAGAGTTTGGAGTAGCAACCAATTTCTTCAATGGCTCCAAAGTATGGCCTGAGGGCTACACACCTAACTTACTGAGAACCTATGCTTACTGGATTGCTCTGATTGCGATACTTTACTATCCCTGCAAGAAATATCTTCAAAAGAAAAAAGAAAGTAGATCGGTGATATACTCCTACGTATAACTCTCGGCACAACTTTATTTCGTATATTAAAAATTCTGTTCTGGGGTGAGCAAAGCCCCAGAGTTGCCTCCCAATCAGGACGATATAGATGTTGCAAAAAATAGACCATTGGATTGATCAAACACTGATAGACTTCAAGGAAGAGAGACAATCTTGCGCAAGGTTCACAGAGAAGTTTTCAGGGTATTATACGGAAGAATTTCTTAGCAAAAGCTACTTTGTAGTGGTTGATAATATTCCAAAACCGAGGTTTCCCGAGCTCTACCAGGCTGGTCTGGGTGACTTTGTCGACATGGAAGTAGCCGGTATCACTTACAAAGATACCTACTTTGTCAAAACACCTTTTGCTGCGGACATTTCCCTCCATTTCCATGAGTTAGTCCATGTCCACCAATGGTCTCTCTTGGGAGCAGAGTCATTTATCAAACGTTATATCAGTGAAATTCAGACCTACGGCTACAACGGTGCACCTCTGGAAAAAATGGCCTACAGCCTGCAAGATAGATTTAAGGACAACTGCGCTCCAACAGACGTTTTAAGTTACGTTCAGAATCATTTGTAAGCACTCAATGATCATTGGACTTCATCTATAAAAAGGTTACCTTCTGGATAAGTGAAAGTGACCTTTGTGCTACCAGCCAAAATTTATCTTATTGACAGGCTAAACATTTCTACTAAAGCCTGATCATCAAGACACAAACTATAATTTATTGAGTTTTATAGTTTGCAAGCTCCACACCATGCTACAAGCAACCCGACTCGTCCTGATCTTTGCTGCCCTATCCACCTTAAATCTGGCATCAGCAACAACATGTAAGCCCATATTCAATCATCAAGATGACAAAGTGGCCAAGAACAATCGCTGCACTAAAATCAGCTTTCAACCAAGCAATACGGAAGGATCCGGCGTTATTATTATGGATGGCGATACCAAAGGCTCCTGCGCTTATACATCTGCGGTTCAGTGCGGGAATACCGAGATTAGAATGAAAGATATTTCTGCAATTGACTTTAAGGTTGACGTGCCCCCACGTAAATGTGGTGCTAAAGAGTGGATTGCCGTTTATATGTTTCCCTGGTGTGGACAACCCGGTGGATGTTGGGCCGGGGGGCAGCGGGAAGTCGATTTTGTAGAAACAACAGGCTCCAATGGTCCGGGAGGTTTCGCTTCCAATTGGGGAGGGCTTCCCAAACAGGCGGCGTGGACAAGCCAAACAGGTCCCCTACAGGTGAAGAGTGGTGCCCAACAGCATATAACTTTTACATCCAGGAAAATCATATCGGGTGAAGCTAGTGGAACCTATCAATGGGATATAAGAGTGTGTGGAGCATCTGCGTCTAAGTGCGATGATTCAAATCAGGTTTGGCATGCCTACCGGGAAAAGGGGCCTGCAATTTTTGATGAATCCATGATGATCGTGATCGACAACTGGGGCGTCAACAATCCACCCCAGCCAGGTTGCACGTTAAAAATAACGGATATGCTAATCACCAAATATTAGCGATGCTTCTTACAACGATAGGGGGTTAGTGGCGAAAACCCTAATAATCTTTTTTCCACTGTAACTCTACACTACCGGAACCACTGTCACCGTCATCGGCACTTTTGAACTCCAGGTTGAGGTTATCCCTAAGTTCTATTTGCATCTCCGCCTGCCAGGGACTGAGAGGATCGGTACTTCTCTGTAATTCCACATAAATTCGATTGGTAATATATTTGCCCAAGCTCAATGCGTATTCATCACCTTCATCTCCCTCCTCCTGCTCAATATTGAGTGTATCCAGATGCAACAGCTCACGTGTCTTAGCGATAGGGTCCAATACCGCTCGACCCGACTGCAAACTGCGAACAACACTAACCAAACGAACAGCCTGTAAAGGTGAAATATCTGATAATGACTTCCCAAAAAGCAACTGCGCCAGTATCTCATCCTGAGAGGCCGAGGGGTCAGAGGTAAATGTAATATCCAAGTCCGCAGCAGTACCTGATATCTGCGCGGTTATTTCTCCATCGCTATATTCATAGGCACCTTCAACCAGGATAGCGACCTCATTATTCTCGAAGCGAATTTCTCCATCTTCCAGATCAAATTTCTTACCGAATAAATCAAAGCTGCCGCGAACAATTGTTAATTCGCCGGAGGCTTTTGGCTTATCTGCAGTGCCTCGAATATCCACCACGCCGCGCAATTGAGAATTTAAGCCAAGTCCGCGCACATAGGATTGCTGGTCCAAAACAATCTCTACATCCAATCCAATTTTGCTAAACAAGGGAGATGATCGCTGCACCTGTGGGCCATCGACCTGAACTTCCACCACCTGGATTTCTGGAACACTGCTGCCGATCCATTGCTCAATCTGTACAGCCAGCGGCTTCAAAGTGAATCGCCCGGTAATTTCTGCATCCTGGGTTGAGCCCGACAAACGGGCATCGCCGGATATTGCACCGCGTACTCCCGGTGAGTTAAGCAAGTGGGCCCGACTGAGGCTTAATACGATATCAAAACTGGGCGAGCTATCCGGAGGTAAAAAGACCGCCCCTCCCAGGTTTATCCGCCCACCATCACCATCGGTAGCACTTCCTCGCACAATCCGCCACTCCTCAGGAGACAGCTGCGCGTAGAAATTAATATCCGCAATGCGAGTATGGCTCGGTCGGTGCTCATAGCGACCATTACTCAATTCGATATCACCGGTTAATAGAGGACGCTGCCAATTTCCGGTACCGTCAACATTGAAACTGAGCAAACCGCGCATACGGTGGACACGGGGATCAATATATTCCGCAATCACTGACAAATCGGCCGTACCGCGCCCCTGCAATTGAAAGGGCACATTTCGCAGGCCACCAGTTTGATTATTCTCAGCAAATAGTTGCTCGAAGATCGGTGCAATCAATACACTTACTTGGCTATTTACTGCGTTGCTACCGCCGTGTTGGGCAATCAGGGATGCATCCAGCTCTCCATTCTCTGTCTGCCAATCCAATACTATCGAAAGCGGTTGAACCTGGATTCCGCGCTGCCCTCGCCCCAGGGCTTCTCCGGTAGCTCGCAACTCCCCTTGGAATTCAGGCTGCTTGGGGCTTCCACCAATACTGGCATAAAGGCTGACATCACCATTACCCGCCCTACCGCTAGAAAAACTATTCGCCAAATCCGATAGATCACCCTGGCCGCGCAGCTCTAAATCCAGTCGCTCTGCATTCAAGCTACCCAGTATCGATAATTGGTTGCGACCCGCCCATAGCAGCTCGATACCATCAGTTACCAGGCTCCTGTCTGCATAGTCCAAAGTACCCTGTACATGCCAGGGCTCCAGATGAAATTCTCCCTGGGCGATCAGGTTGGCTTTAATCTGCGGGTCTGAAATAGCCCCATCAACCCTGCCATCCAAGCTCAACTCCCCTTCAAGGGAGTTAGGGAGAGAGAGACCGACAATATCTACCAGGAACAGCGGTAGATTGCGCGCGCCCATATCAATTTGTAATCGGTCTTGCCGAGGTTCGATAGAACCATCGGCCTGCAGCAATGCCACCCCCACCCGACCCAGCTGCTGGGCATCTTCAGCGAGGGCTGTCAGGCGGCTTTGGCTCTGTAGGGGCTCCGGCTCCCCTTTATCAAAACCTGAGGCAATCACGGGGGACTGAGGGCCTCTGCTTGAGGATGAACCAAACTGGTTGCCATTGCCGTTGGTAAATAACTCCAATCGCAGGTCACTGACCTCTATCAGGTCCATATCGCCACTGGCTTCCCCTTTTAAGTTAAAGGGGTAATCCTGCGCGACGCCATTGGAATCCAGTAAAATACTTACCTGGGGATTACTCCACTCCCCCTGGACCGTTACTTCGGAAGATCCCCCTAGGCTTACCCCCTCTGCTGCGGCAACTCCAAGGTCATCGCGCAAACTGATATTTTTGCCGTCGATCTGCCCGTGTAAATCCAGCTGCTTCTGTTCAATATCAAGCTGACCGATCACTTCCAGATTTAGCTTCTCACCGGTAAACACCAATTCATCAATGGTCAGCGCGTGCAGGTTTCCACTTATCGCCGCCGACAACTCACCCTGTAAGTCGTGGTAAACACTCACTGCACTCAGGGACAAATTGAGGTTTGGGTTTTTCCATGAGCCGATGGCCTCCACACGCAACTGGTGCAAGGTGCCGGATAAAGCAGTGGGGATATCTACCCTATCAGCCCGGGGTAGCGAAGCTGCAAGCCGGCGAATTTCTTCAACTCCCAACTCATCAATCTCTCCCACCAAATCCAGTGCTTTCAAATTCATATCTACACTACCGAGCACTTCGATCCGTGCACCGGCAAAGTGTAAAGACAAGGCTTGCAAGTCAATCACACCTGCCTGGGTATCGACCCGGCCTTCCAATTGCAGGGGCTGCTGCCGATAGCTGCTTTCCACTTGTAAGCTGCCATTAATATTCGGCTGTTTCAGGGAGCCCTGCACTGAAAAATCTGCGCTGAGCCAACCACTGTCCAGGATATCCTGCCAAGGGCGGGAAAGCGTTAGCGGGATTTGATTGAGATTAACTGTCCCATTGACACCGTCCGCGCTGATACTGCCTTTAATCGTACTGCGCCGCTCATCCACTCGCAGCCAAATCCCCGTTGAAGATAAGCGCCAGGGGTTAATATCGGCTTCGATACTCCCTGTCAGATCCAGCTGATGTTCTGCTAGAGGAGCTGCGATCGAATTAATATCCAGCAGCAGTTTTTCACCCTGCTTACGCAGGGATAATTCGCCGCGAGCATCCAATACCTGATTTTCCGGCAGATGCAGCTGTCGGCTGACAAACCCCTGGCCCACCTCACTGGTAGAGAAATCGATTACAAAGCGCTCGCCCTGCATCCGGCCATTTACAGTGAGATTAAACTCGGAACCATTCAGCTCACTCACTTCGATAAATAGCTGCGCCGGTTTATCCTGCCAGCGGTATTGGGCGTCAGCCTGAATAGCAACAGGGGGAATCCCCGTCAACCGGCTGTCCACCAATTGCAGGCGAGCTATATCCAGCTGCGCCAAACGAAACCCAGGAACTAGCAACTCCCAAGTAGTCGATGGCTGCTCCTCACTGACAACTTCAACCTCCTCTTCGCCGGAATCTGCCAGCGCAGAGAGAAGTTCATTGAGGATATTCAGGTTGAGCAGTAAATCTTTGGCCCCCACTCGCTCGATATCGATGGGATTTCGGGACAAGCTGTTGAGATTAACTTCCAGGTCCTGGGCTTCGGCAAGCGTATTAGCTCGATAGTCAATTCTCAGTCGCTCGAAAAACCAAAATCCTAATTTTTCACTGCGAATTCCCTCTGCCTCAATTTCGAGGTCGTCCACCAGTTGCTCGGCAGCGTAAAAAGCCCCACGAGTAAGGCCGACGCGCCCCGGTTCCGTGCTGAGGAAATAGATAGCGGACATCAGGAGGAACAGACAAATGCCTGTTACCAGGGAACCCCCAGCACCCAGAGAGCGCCAGAGCCCACGCAGGAAAGCACCCACCCAGTGGGCAACGCCCAGCGCAAACAGGCCCAACCAGCGCATCAGAATGCCTGCCCCAAGCTCACATACACCTGATAGCGATCATCGATGCCCTCACGGCGATCGAGAGGAAAGGCGATGTCCATGCGGATGGGGGCAAAGGAGGTGATATAGCGCACGCCAAAACCCGTTCCCCAAAACAGGTCAGAAAACTTGGGCGCTGCGTCCTCATAGGCATTGCCGCCATCGAGAAAAATCACACCTCCCCAGGTATCCGTAAAACGAAAACGGCCCTCAAAAGAAATCTCGCTAAGTCCCCGACCACCGATAGCATCGGAGAGGGTTTCCTCACCCTCATCATTAATCTCAATAAGTCGCGGACCCAACTCCTGGTAACCATAACCCCGCACGGAGCCACCGCCACCGGCATAAAAGCGCTCATCCGCAGGCAGCTCAAGATTCGACTCTCCTGTAATTGCCCCGGCTTTCAACCTTATTGCCAAGGTGGGCTTATAACGCCAGTCATCGGCTGTTTTATACGCAGTGAGCTGTAGGGTATTTTTAATAAAGGTGGTGTTGGTATTTCTAAGATCGATATAGGGTTTTACTTCCAACGCAGAAGTGGCGCCACGGCGGGCATCCAGGGGTTTGTCTGTCGTGTTTAATTTAAAGCCCAAGGGGAAAGCTAACAGCGTGTAGTTTTCATCGGGATCATCTGCTTCAACTGCCCCTTCCACCTTCTCGTCCACTTCACTGAATTTCAGCTCAGCGCCACCACTCAGCGTGCGATGCTTACTGATCTTTCTCGATACCAGTGCACTGAATGTCAGGGACTCTGAACGGTAGGAATCAACATCCTCTCCTTCCAAAGCAATACTGGCGGTCAAGCGTTGCTTGTCATGGAAGAAACGGGGAATAGTGAGCTTGCCTTCCAGGGTTTGCTTTACCTCGTTCAGCTTACTTTCGACTTCAATTTTTTCCCCACGATGGAAAACATTGCGATGTTCCCAGGCTGCTGAAATACCGGCTCCCTCATCAGAGGTGTACCCCACCCCCAAGGTTATGGTGCGGTGATTGCGTTCCTGAATAACAAAAGTAACATCCACCAACCCATCGTAGGGTTCAGAAACTTCAGTATTTACATTGGCAATTAAGTTGGTGCGCAGCAGGCGCAACTGCGCAGCATCCAGTTTACTGCGGCTGAAGCAATCTCCGGATTTAATCTTGACCTTATCCAACAGGTAGTCCTCTTCAATAGAGGTGACTCCTTCAATGCGGACTTGGCCAATATGGACTTCGGGACTGGGGGCCACCCGATATTCCAGTCTCGCAGCAGCTTCCCGGTGAATCACCGTTGCCTGGTAGCTGACATCCACATTCAGCAGACAGGCATTTTCATTGAGGTACTTGGTAATTTTTTTTACGCCCTCAAGTACCTTGCTGGCAATCAGGGGATCTCCAACATGGATAGGCAAACCACTAAAGCCTGCCCGCAAACCGGCCGGCATAATAATATCCAGGCTCTTGATATGGTACTGGGGGCCGGGAGTGACACTATAGAAAATTTGGTTGCCAGAAACAGACTCATACACAGTGGCATCATAATATCCCTGCGCACGCAGTAATTTTTCCAGGTTACCCCGCTCATAGTGCGCAATATCCGCCGGATCAT
Organism: Microbulbifer maximicatervae (SeqCode); assembly: GCF_052466985.1. NCBI lineage: Bacteria > Pseudomonadati > Pseudomonadota > Gammaproteobacteria > Cellvibrionales > Microbulbiferaceae > Microbulbifer > Microbulbifer maximicatervae (SeqCode). Next base: position 23,964 of record NZ_CP174298.1, on the reverse strand, counting down.
CGTAGTTTTCCAGCGCACTACTGTTCTTGCGCAACTCGTTGAGCTCGGAGGTCAATTTTTCCTGCAGCTGGGGATCGCCCTGCACCAGCAGGGTAAAACCCGGCAAGCGATCAAAAAATGGGATGGCTGCTGCCAGCTGCATTGGCAGCGCTAGAAGGGCAACAAGTAGGGAGACAAAGAGAATTCGCAAGATCTTTATCCAATGTCAGTAGCGGCTACTCCGCAAAAAATCCGGGTATCCGTTCCCTCCGTAGGCTGGAATATCCAGCTGATGACAACAGCTGGGATAATTAAATCGACTTATTGAGCAGCCAATAAGCCGATTCGGCGTTTGGGACTTCTATGGCTGAGTGCCTTGGCTGGGCATTAAGGGATTACAATCCTGGATAATCACCCGCCCTTCCAGAATATTTCCTTTGGAATACTCCGTGAAAATACACTGGTTAGTTTTGGGGTTATAATTCTCGATCCACAAATTATCTTCTTTCCAGGTGGCGCCGATATGGCGGTACCCATCGGGCACAGAGATACGCATGACCCCGCCAAAACGCTTCACGAAAACCTGCTCATAGTGAAAGTAGTAGGCAAGCCAGCCGCCAACAAAGAAAACCGCAGCCACGATTGCGCCGATCTTAAGGCTGCCCAGGCGACTGCCGATAAAAAGAGAAGCAATAACCAGGGCAATCACCGCTGCCCAGTACAAATAAGTAACCATGACTGTTTTTCTACCGTGAATTATTGGTGTTTATAAAGTGAAGGGTAGCGCAGAACCGCAGCAAACTAAATGGCGCCGGGTTACGCTCCCTTACTCCTAAGGAGCCTCTGAATAACTCCGTAATGCCTCTGCGGGCCTTGAAGGTTGCAGATGTTAGGCGCAGCTCGCCGCGAATGGCCGTAGCCCTTTGCAAGAGCTGCAACGCAGCAGCTGTGGCCTTCAAGGCCCGCCCTTCGGGGCATGCAGAGCGATCCACACTCCGCGTTGCGACCTCTTGAAAGGTCTAGACATTCCTGCGAAGCCGCGCCTTGATTGTGAACCGCTCTGCATGCCAGAGGTATCACGGAGTTGTTCAGAGGCTCCCTAACTTACTCCTCTGCCAACTCCGGCAGCTTTTCAAATAACGATAAGGCTTCAGGGTTGGCCAGGGCCTCCTTATTTTTAACCGGTTTACCCTCCACCACATTGCGCACAGCCAGTTCCACAATCTTACCGCTGATAGTTTTAGGAATATCCGCCACCTGGATCACCTTTGCCGGTACATGGCGAGGCGTGGTATTGGCGCGAATCGTGGAGCGGATTTTCTGGGTCAGATCCTCGTCCAGTACAACACCCTCTCGCAAAACCACAAACAGCACTACCCGCACATCGTCGTGCCAGGGCTGGCCGATACAGATACTATCGAGCACCTCCTCGACTTTCTCCACCTGGCGGTAAATCTCTGCGGTTCCGATACGCACCCCGCCGGGATTAAGTACTGCATCGGAGCGGCCATAGATCACAACACCACCGTGTGTCGTAATCTCGGCATAGTCCCCATGCGCCCACACACCAGGCCAATTTTCAAAGTAAGCACCGCGGTACTTGGCTCCATCTGGATCGTTCCAGAAGCCAATCGGCATACAGGGGAAGGATTTGGAGCAAACCAGCTCCCCTTTCTCTTCAACCACTGCACTGCCTGTATCATTCCAGACTTCCACCGCCATACCCAAGCCGCGACACTGCAATTCACCGGCATAGACCGGTAAAGTTGGGTTGCCAAGGGCAAAGCAAGACACAATATCGGTGCCGCCGGAAATAGAGGATAAGCAGAGATCTGCTTTTATATCTCTGTAGACATAGCGGAAGCCTTCGTGGGCCAGCGGAGAGCCTGTGGAGAGCACCGCACGCAATTTCTCCAGTTTGTGGGTCTCCCGGGGTTTGCAGCCACTCTTCTCCAGCGCAGCAATATATTTGGCACTGGTGCCAAACACACTGATTCCCTCTTCATCGGTCATATCCCATAGACTTTGGGATGAAGGGTAGAAAGGTGAGCCATCAAACAGCACTAGAGTCGCCCCACAAGCCAGGCCACTCACCAGCCAGTTCCACATCATCCAGCCACAGGTGGTGAAGTAGAAAAGTGCATCCTCACGGCGCAGATCGCCATGCAAGCGATGCTCCTTCAGGTGCTGGAGCAAAGTGCCCCCCACTCCGTGGACGATGCACTTGGGTACACCAGTAGTACCTGAGGAGTACATGATGTACAGGGGGTGATTAAATTCGGTTTGTACAAAGGAGAGTTCGCGAGCGGGCGCCGCAGCTTCAAAAGCTTGCAGTAGTACCGCCTTACCCAGCGGCTCTGCCGCTAGTATCTGAGCAGTTTCCTCTTCTGAGCGCGCAACCGGTACTACTACCAAAGTTTCTATAGATTCGATTCGCTGCATGATCTCGCGCAGACGCGGCAGTGAATCAATAACCTTGCCGTTATAGAAGTATCCTTCACAGGCAAATAGTACTTTCGGCTGCACCTGGCCAAAGCGGTCAAATACTCCATTGATACCAAAGTCTGGTGAGCAGGAGGTCCAGATAGCACCGAGGCTGGTGGTGGCCAACATGGCCACTACGGTATCGATCACATTGGGCATAAAGCCCGCTACCCGATCTCCCTCAACAACGCCTTGGGCAACGAGGGCCGCTGATAGGCGCTCCACCCGATCATACAGCTCCTTGTAGCTCAGCTCGCGGCGGCTACCGTTCTCCAGGCGCTCGACCAGGGCAGCCTTGTCATCGCGATAACGCAGCAGGTTCTCAGCAAAATTCAGGCGTGCCTGTGGAAACCATTGCGCACCAGGCATGGAGTCGTTACTGAGTGTCTCATCACCCTTATCTGCAGCAATAACTCCGGTGTAACCCCACAACTCCCGCCAGAAAGCTTCGCGATTATCTACAGACCATTGGTATAAGGCCGCGTAATCATTGAGATCCAGCTGGTATTGCTGGTTAACCCTGCGACGAAATTCATCCATCTGGGTGGCGGCAATAGCCTCTGCGCTGGGTTGCCAGAGCGGTTGGGAGTTGTCCTTCATTTCAACAGACCTTGTGGCTCATTATTGTGTTTTCGAATCGCCCTCTTGGGCACAAGGGGAGCAATCATGCCCTGCCCCACGACTTAAAACTATTTTAATCTTTTTTAGATTTGTTAAATAAAAGTTAACATAGCCAAATCTATCAATTCCCCTGGAACCAGCCGCCGTGAGTGCCACGATCAAACAACTACGCGCCTTTGTCACAGTGGCCCGCAGCCGCAGCCTGGCCCAGGCCAGCGCTCAATTGCACACTTCCCAGCCAGCCCTGTCCATTGCCATCCGCAATCTGGAGGATGCGACTGGCGGCCCGCTTTTCAGTCGAGAAGCCCGCCAACTCACTCTCACCCCGGAGGGTGAGGAATTTCTCTCCCGCGCCGAACAACTACTGCACAACTGGGATCAATCCCTGGATGCGGTACAGCAGGCCTTTCGCCTGGAGCGTGGGCAGTTGCGCTTGGCAGTAATTCCCGCCTATGCGCTCAACCAACTCCCCCAATTATTAGCCAATTTTCACCGCCAGCACCCACAAATCAATATCCTGTTGGAAGATGTGGTGATGGAACGAGTAACCCAAGCGGTGCAGGATGGCCGGGCAGAGCTGGGCATCAGTTTTCGCCCCGAGGATTTAGGTGGGCTTGAGTTTGTGCCCCTACACCGGGATCGTTTTATCGCAGTCATGCCACCCCAGCACCCCCTCAGCGAAAAAGGAAAAGTGCGCTGGAGTGACCTGGCCAGTTTTCCTTTTATTGCTATGAACCGCGGCTCAGCGGTGAGGCGCTGGACCGATGAGGCCTTCGGGCAAAGTGGCAAAGGAGTTCACTATATCTGCGAAGCTAATCAATTAAGCACAATCGGCCAGTTAGTACGTGCGGGAATGGGGATTAGTGCAGTACCGAGCTTGTGCGAAACCCAGGTTCGGGAATATGGGCTGGAATGCCAGCCGCTATCGGCACCAGTAGTGAGTCAGGAGGTGGGGATATTATTAAAGAGCCGAGGCACCTTGTCGGCACCAGCAACCGCGTTTTTATCCGCGATTACTGGTTGAGGTCTATAAAAGTGCCTCTACTTATTTGAGCGACTAGTGACTGCTGGTTGCGCGCAGCATCCAAGCCGTTTTCTCGTGAACTCTCATACGATCAGATACCAGGGCAACTGTGGATTCATCTTCTCCCGCCTGGGCATCTTTTAAAACTTCACGACAGGTTTTGATCACCTGCTCATGCCCTTTAGTGAGAATTTTTACCATTTCTTCCGCGGGTGGTACCTCAACAACTTCTTTGATGGAGCTGAGTTGAGCAAAAGCCTGGTAAGTACCGGGAGCGGAAACCCCGAGGGTACGAATGCGCTCGGCAATATCATCCACCGCAGTGGCCAGCTCGGTGTAATGCTCTTCAAACATCAGGTGTAATTCGCGGAACAGAGGCCCAGTAACATTCCAGTGGAAGTTGTGGGTTTGCAGGTAAAGGGTGTAGCTATCTGCCAACAAATGTTTCAAACCGGCAGCAATCTTTTCCCGATCCTTTTCACTGATACCAATATCGATTTTTTTCATAATACAAATCCCTCTTCCAAAAACTGTTGTCACCGAAATGGTTATAAGGCCATTTTGGTACCTTTATTCACTTCTCACAAGCTATCGAGCCAATAGCTTATTTATATAGACAAGTAAGATTTATAAGGTACAAAAATGGCGTGAATTTTAACCCGGCTATTGAAAGAAAATTTTGCGACAAGACATTGCCAATAAGGGACTCTCCAAATAAAACTATTTATCGAGCCTCCTGCTGGTAACACAAGAAATCAGGCACTACAAACTGGGCAATTGCTATGGCTCGGCAGCTGCAAAGTTTGCAAAGCTAAGGTTTCCGTCTCGATTAAGTGCAATTTATTCAAGCTCGATACCGGCAAATCCATCAGGTATTTCATGGCCTCCAGAGCCTGCATGCTGCCAACTACCCCCAGCGCAGGACCGATCACACCTGCTGTAGAGCAGTTCTGGACTTCAGCCTGCTCCTGGGGCGGAAACAGGCAGGCATAACAGGGGCCGTTTCCTTCAGAAAAATCAAAACTAATCAGCTGGCCGGAAAACCCCTGCACCGATGCCATTACCACCGGACACCCTGCCTGATAACAAACCCGGTTGATCGTATGGCGGATTTCCAGGTTATCGGTGCAGTCCAACACCAGATCCACCTGTTTTACCTGCTCGCGCAGCCAGGATTCATTCGCCATTTGGCTGTGGGGGTGAATGCGAATAGTTGGATTGGCTGCAGCCAATTGTTGTGCAGCCACCATGGCTTTGGATTTTCCCTGGTGATTGGTTTTGTACAAAACCTGGCGCTGTAAATTGGAGAGATCGATATGATCACCATCCACCAGGTGCAACTCTCCAATACCGGCTGCGGCCAGATACATCGCTGCCGGGCTGCCGAGCCCACCTAAGCCAACAATCAGAATTCGCGCAGAAGACAGTTTTTTCTGCCCCTCTTCACCCACTTGGGGCAACATTATCTGGCGACTGTAACGCTGTAATTCCTTACTACTTAACATGGCTCTACTTCCGCATGCTTACCTTTCAACAGGACATTAAAATCGGCAACCGCCTGCTTGTAATCTTTTGCTTTAGTAATAGCGCTGACCACGGCGATACTGCCAACGCCGCTAGCGATAACCTCACTGGCTCGCTGCATATTAATACCACCAATTGCCACGAGTGGATAATCGGGCAATAGTGCTGCCATTTGCGCAAGTTTCTGCACACCCTGCAACTGATCCGACATATCCTTGGTGTTGGTCGCATAAATTGCACCAATGGCCAGGTAACTGGGGCGATAACGGTAGGCCAACAGTAATTCATAGAAGCCGTGGGTACTGATACCCAGCTTCAATCCTGCCGCTTGAATTGCCCTCAGATCAGCAGACTGCAAATCCTCCTGGCCCAAATGCACGCCGTAGGCGCCGCACTCAATCGCCAACTGCCAGTAATCATTGATAAACAGGCGCAGGTTATATGTCCTGCCAATAGCCACTGCCTTCTCAATCTGTGCGCGCAGGTCCCCACCCGGATTCTTTATTCGCAGCTGTAAAGTACGCACCCCCAGCTCAGCCAGGCGCTGCAACCACTCCACTGTATCCACTACCGGATATAAACCCAATGCTTGAGAGTCTGTTTGGGCAAACCCTTGAACAAGAGGCTGGGCCGCACCAAAACCATAATCCAGCGCACGCTCTTCTCCCCGCACCAAAATCTCCGGGAAGTCGATGAAATCCAGGGGCCAGCCACAGTGACCTACAGGTCCAGCACCAGCGCCGATATGTGCATTATTTCCCCGGCGCAAGCCCCGCTGAACATAGGCTTTACCCACAACGCAGGCATCTCGCAACGGGTAGCCCAAAGCGCGGCAAGCGGCAATAGCGGAGGACAGGGTGCAGCCAGTGCCATGTGTGCCTGTACTGGATACTTCCCGGCCAATAAACCAATCGGCTTTTTCACCATCCCACAGTAAGTCGGCAACTTCTCCCGCACGCAATTGCGTATGGCCGCCGGTAACTAAAATTGCGGTACCGCCGTAGGCGTGCAACTGATGCGCAGCTTGCACAATAGATTCCGCACCCGTGACACTGGCTCCGGTAAGCCATTCCAATTCATGTAAATTGGGAGTAGCCAGATCACATTGTGGCATCAACTGAGCCAACACCGTTGCGGTAATATTCCCTTCGGTGAGCCCGGCTCCGTTGGTAGCAACAGCAACCGGGTCGTAAATAACCGGAACCGGCTGCACCGCTTGCAGCTGGCGCAGGAAATCTGCCACCGCAACAACTTGTTCAGCATTCGCTAGCAGACCGATTTTAATTGCGGCAGGAAATAGATCCCGCTGTAAAGCCTGTAACTGAGAACCCAAGACCTCTAGGGAAACTGCATTAATTGCAGTAACTTCCACCGTATTCTGTGCAGTATTGGCCGTGATAGCACTGCAACCATGGCAGCCGAGGTCGGCAATAGTCAGCAGGTCCGCCTGAATACCGGCGCCACCGCCGGAGTCACTGCCGGCAATGGTCCAGACAATTGGCTTTTTCAATTGGAGTTGATCGCGCATAAAAATACTAATCCTGCAATATGCTCTCTGCCTGCTGCCAGAAAGGCATATCCAGGGTGGGGGTGCTGGGGCTGGCAGTTTGACGCCTGAGCATCAAGCCGGCATTAAAGGCGGCGCGCCCGGATTCCACAGCCAGTTTAAAAGCACTAGCCATCAGTACCGGATCCTGGGCTTTTGCAATCGCGGTATTCAATAACACCGCATCAAAGCCCATCTCCAGTGCTTCTGCCGCCTGTGATGGCGCACCGATTCCGGCGTCAATAATAAGCGGTACATCACTCAGGCGCTCGCGCAGTGTTTGCAGGTTATATTTATTGAGCAGGCCCTGCCCGGTACCGATGGGAGCCCCCCAGGGCATTAATACCTCGCAACCCACATCCAAAAGTTTTCGACACAGAACCAGGTCATCTGTGCAATAAGGCAAAACCTTGAAGCCTAACTGAATTAATTCCCGCGCAGCTTCTACCAAACCAAAGGGGTCTGGCTGCAAATTATAATCATCGCCAATCACTTCCAGCTTGAGCCAATCGGTCTGGAAAATTTCCTGGGACATTTTTGCCAGCTCCACCGCTTCTCGCGGCGATTTACAACCAGCGGTATTAGGCAACAACTGACAACCGGTCTCGCGAATATAATCCCAAAATCGATTGTCCTGCTGCTGTGCCGGATTTTGCCGGCGAAGAGACAAAGTAATAATTTCCGAAGCTGAGGCTTGCACGGATTCGCGCATAATCGCTGGGGAGGGATACAGGGCGGTGCCCACCAAAAGCCGGCTGTTAAATGTTTTTCCGTAAAGTGTTAATAGATCGCTCACCTTTACCCCCCCACTACCGGAGCAACAATATCCAGGCTATCGCCGTTATTTATCTGTGTATTGCTATATTCCGTACGGGGAATAAATCCACCGTTGATCGCAACGGCAAATGTTTCTCCGCGATAGCCGAGCTGCTGTAAAAGCGCAGAGAGTTTTAGCGGGGATTCAAGGCTCTGTGTTTCCCCATTAATTAGTACCTGCATCAAACCACCTGTAACAGTTGTTGTGCCACTTGATTCTCCACTTGCTCCACTACTGCCGGCGCTAAAAGATAACCGTGACGGTAAAGGCCATTCACCCTAATCAGCCCATCCTCGCTGTGGATATAAGGCATATTATCCATAGTGGCGGGGCGACAATTTACGCGGGTCTCAACAATACGAGCCTCGGCAAAAGCCGGGTTGAGGGAGTAAAGCGCGGAAGACAATTCCATACTGGAGCGCACGGAAATGGGCGACTGGTCTTCGCTCTCAATTTCCGTAGCACCAATTACTGTGCGCCCATCGCTGCGGGGTACGGCATAGAGCTTATAGCGCGGGTGGAGCAGTCGCACTGGACGCTGCAAAACCACTTCCCGAGATTCCACCACCATCACCTCACCACGGACACCGCGTAAGCCTTCAATCTGCCCCTTGGCACCGAGACCACGGCAGTCGATCACGCAATCAAATTGTTCACGCTCCGAGTTCACAGAGATATGCCCAGCTTCGCAATTTACCTTGCTGTGCTCTCGCAGAGTGACTGCACCTCGGCGCAATACGCTGAGTAACGCAGGCAATAAGCGGTGATTATTGATATCCGCCTCACCCCGCAGGTGAAGCCCCTGTTCAAAGCCATGTAAGGAGGGCTCTAATTTCGCTAAAGTATTGCTATCGAGTGGCTCCACCTGCTCCCTGGCAGATTCACCCAACTTACCCTGTAACTCCCGCAGGAATTGCAGCAGCTCACTTTTATCCTTGCCGTGAGCAACCAGCACTGAGCCCGCCCTGCGGTATTCCACGTCCTGCCCGCTCTGCTCCTCCAGCTGCCGGGCCCACTCAGACCAAATCTCAAGGCTTTTCAGCCCCAGGTTGTAAACCTGTTTATCGCTGTGCACCAATTCCGATAGTGGTGAGATCATTCCCGCTGCCGTCCAGCAAGCTCCCCCGACTGGTGCCGACAGATCACCCGCTTCAAACAGGGTAATATCCAGTTCCCGTTGGCAGAGCCGCCAGGCGAGCAAGCGACCTAACAGGCCGCCACCGGCAATAGCTACTTTGGCTTTGGTTTCGCTTGTCACAGACCACCTATCTTCGCAAATCCAAATCGACACCCAGCGATATGCGCTATGCACTCGCCATACTTTTGCTATCCGATTCTTGGGGGAGAGGACTCTCCCCCAAAATACTCATCAGCCCTTGTGATAAATCTCGCTACCCATGTCCTTAAATTTAATCGACATTTCCTCCATGCCCTGTGCCGCTTCCTGCTTGGCCGCATAATCGCGCACATCCTGGGTGATTTTCATGGAGCAGAATTTCGGGCCGCACATGGAGCAGAAGTGAGCTACCTTGCCGGATTCCTTTGGCAACGTTTCATCGTGATAGGTGCGTGCCCGCTCCGGATCCAAGCCGAGGTTGAACTGATCTTCCCAACGGAATTCAAAGCGGGCTTTTGACAGGGCGTCATCGCGCTTCTGTGCCCGCGGATGCCCTTTGGCCAAGTCTGCGGCATGAGCCGCAATCTTATATGCCATAAGGCCCTCTTTAACATCCTCTTTATTGGGTAGACCCAGGTGCTCTTTGGGGGTCACATAGCAGAGCATGGCGCAACCGTAGGTGCCGATAAGTGCAGCGCCGATGCCGGAAGTAATGTGGTCGTAGCCGGGAGCAATATCCGTGGTCAATGGACCCAGAGTGTAGAAAGGTGCGCCGTGGCAGTGCTTCAGCTGCTCATCCATATTTTCTTTGATCTTATGGATAGCCACATGACCGGGGCCTTCGATCATCGTCTGAACATCGTGCTTCCAGGCAATTTCAGTCAGCTCGCCAAGCGTGTGCAGCTCGCCAAACTGGGCTTCATCGTTAGCATCCGCAATGGAGCCCGGGCGCAGGCCATCACCGAGACTAAAGCTCACATCGTAAGCCTTCATAATCTCGCAGATTTCCTCGAAGTGGGTGTAGAGGAAATTCTCTTGGTGATGGGCGAGACACCATTTGGCCATAATGGAACCACCGCGAGAGACAATCCCGGTCATACGTTTGGCAGTGAGCGGCACATAGCGCAAAAGCACGCCAGCATGAATAGTGAAGTAATCCACCCCCTGCTCCGCCTGCTCAATCAAGGTGTCGCGGAACACATCCCAGTTAAGATCTTCAGCAATTCCGTTTACTTTCTCCAGCGCCTGGTAAATGGGCACAGTACCGATGGGCACTGGCGAGTTGCGCAGAATCCACTCGCGGGTTTCGTGGATATTGGCACCGGTAGACAGATCCATCACCGTGTCCGCGCCCCACTTGGTGGACCAAACCAGTTTCTCCACTTCCTCTTCAATGGAAGAAGTCACAGCCGAGTTACCAATATTTGCATTCACCTTGCACAGGAAGTTGCGCCCGATAATCATCGGCTCCACTTCCGGGTGATTAATATTCGCCGGGATAATTGCCCGCCCTTCTGCAACTTCCCGGCGCACAAATTCCGGCGTGATTTGCTCGGGGATGTAAATACCATCACGTGCCTTCTGGTATTCACTTTCACTCATTTCCGCTGCCAACTTGGCTCGGCCCATATTTTCGCGCACTGCGATAAATTCCACCTCTGGGGTAATAATGCCGCGGCGGGCATAGTGCATCTGAGATACATTCTGTCCCGGTTTGGCCCGGCGAGGGCTGGGAAGGTTTTCAAAGCGGATATGATCCAGCCCCTGGTCCGCCATACGCTTCTGGCTGTAGGCCGCTTGGCGAGAGTCCAGCAGTTCAGTATCTCTGCGGGCCTCTATCCAGCCCTGGCGCAATTTGGGCAACCCTTCCCGTACGTCCACTTTAAAATTGGGCTCGGAATAGGGGCCCGAAGTGTCGTAAATGGTTAGGGGCTCATTGGGTTCAAACACCGGATTCTCTGCATCCCCCCCTACCAAACTATCTCCCAAACAGATCTGACGAGCACCAACCTGAATGTCGGGAGTTTCACTGGGCAAATACACCTTGCTCGAGTTGGGGAAAGATTGAACCGTGAGATTTTCAAGAAATTCTTTAGCGGAATCGCGACTGGCAGCGCGGGAGGACTTTCCGGCTTTACCGGATTGTTCAATGATCTCAGACATGCGTAACCTTAAAACTTGGAAATTTAAAGGTCGCAGCATCCAGGGCACATACAAAGAGAAAAGACGCCAAACTGTAACAAAACAGGCGACTTCAGATCTTGTTCCCTACGCGGGGGTTACCCCGATCAGGTTCAACGGATCTCGCAACAGCGATCTCAGCCCACAGGCACTCCGACAAGTAGAGCGCAGTATAGTGGAAGCGTCCGAAGAAAAACAGATGGCATAAAACTGTGCCAGAAAAACTAAAGCTTTGAAACGCCAATAAAGTAATCAATGCTCTCGGCGACAAAACTCCAACAGACTTCAATTTATTGATAACTGACCAAAGGGTCTAAAGCATTCATCACTCACAATATCTGAGTGCGTCCTACACTCCTTCTCGTTTACCGGAGCAGTGAATAAAACGATAACAACTTACGGCGAAAGTCGGTGTGGGAGAAAATACAATGTTGAATAAATATGGAGTTCTAGTAACGCTCTGTTTGAGCATCTTGTCGATACAGCCAGCAATGGCAGCCCCCTCCAAGTCTGTTGCTGCGGGTGACAGTATTACCATGGCATTCGGTGCAGACTGTACCCGCAATAAGTATTTCTGGGACCTGTTTTGTCTTCTCGGCGGGGACCAACCCGAGCATTCCTGGTTTGACGGCGACGACAATTCAGTGGAGAGTGTTCACGATAAATATAAAGTTAACTACCCCAATATGGCTGCCAATAAAAGTGCAGCGGAATCCGGTGCTGAGATGCGTAGTGGAGGCGACAATTTCTCCACTCAAGCCGATCGGATTCTATCCCAAAGTAATTTACCTGATCATGTCGAGGTAGTATTGGGCGGTAATGACATCTGTAACCGGGATTGCGTCGATCCAGCCAACTGTAACGATCCACTCTACACCGATAGCGAGTGGCGCTCGGCAGTTCAAGCTGGACTGGACAAATTAGTCGATGGTCTCCCTAACGGCTCAACGATAGTACTCGGCTCAGTACCACGAGTACACGATCTCCGGGCAGCAGGTCTGGATAAGCAAAGCGGTAATTCCCGCGTAGATTGCGAGAGTGTCTGGTCGACTTTCGGAATCTGCCGAATTGCAACGAATGGCGGCTCGATGAATGGAGAGAGCTTTGCTACTCGTTATAACGGAATAGCCGCAGCCCAACAACGTTATAACGAAATCCTTGTTGAGGAAGCAGAAAGTTACAACGGTATGAATGGGGTAGAAGTTGTTGCTGAATATACCGGTGAGGATCAGTTAAATGCCGGGACTTTTCAGTTTAATAAAGATGATATTGATGGTGGAGACTGTTTCCACCCAAGCATTCAAGGACAAAATATTGTCGCTGACCTACTGTGGCAAGGAAATCCGGATAAATAAGTAACTTTTACTGCTCGGTAAATTCAGGGCCCGCAATAAAGTACCGCGGGCCCTAATCAATTCACTTACCTAAATCCTCATCAAAGTAACCACTCTCTTCAACCACATACTGCAATCTATGCGGCAAACCCTTTCTCATAAAGGCAACATCAATTACTTTTCCACTGGTAAGAGCACTCCAAAGCTCATTCTGACCACTGTGGACCCAACTGTCATTGACCCTCAACAGCACATCGTTTTCTTCGAATCCAAGTGCAGTAAAGAACTCATTGTTGGCCACCCCCTCCAAGCGCATCAAATGGTGACCCTCAACTTCCAGCTCCGCCTCAATAAATTTAGCCTCCAAGAATTCTCGTTGTTCGAGTTGCTTCGCCAACCACTCTTGCCCAAGAGTCAACACACCAGCCGGCTCGATTAGCTTTTTACCCTTTTCTCCCTGAGGCTGTTCAATACGTTTGCGCAGCTCCTCATCGTGCTGATGGGACAAAGTTAAAGGGATAATATTACCCACTTCACCTTGCAATAGCAGACGCTCCAGGGATCCCTGATTATCAATAACGGCATAGTGCCCTTTCAAACGCTTCAGAACGACATCTTTAAGAACAGACTGCCCCAGTGAAAAACTCTGTGCCTTCTGCCCATTTACTTCTATTAAAGCTTTGGACTTACTTTCTATACTCGATTCACTAACTCCTACCAGGGCAAGAGGTAGACCCGTAACAGGTAAATGATTCTCAGTATCTTTTTGTTGTTTCCATGTATATTTTTTCTGAGGATCTATATCAAGCCTGATTAGTTCCTTTTCTATCCAGTAAGAATATTGCTCAAATGATCGTGCACCCTTTAGATACAAACCGTTTATAAAAACAACCGGCACATTTGTAAGGCCAAGCCCTAAAGCAATTTCCTGATCCCCCAGAACAACTTCTTTATAATTCATATCTCCAATACAGGCTTTAAACTGCTTGTCATCGATCAGTAAACTGCTTGCGGTCTGGGAGTAAGACTTCTCACCAAGGTTTGGAGTTTTTGCGTATAAGGCGTCGTGATATTCCCAAAAAATATTGTGCTCACCAGCGCACTTAGCCGAAACAGCAGCTTTGATACCCTCCCGATGAAACTTAAGGGGAAAATCAAAATTTACCTGGCGAACCCAACCAGAATAGTCACTCAACAAACGCCTCAAGGTTGGCTGAAAGGATTTACAGTGGGGAGATTGAAAGGAGCAGAACACAGCAATTGTTATAGGCGCTTCGGGATTTCCTCGAGCGGCGCGCCCGCCATAATCAAGATCTATTCGTGGTGGCTCTGGAACGGGAAGCATAACTTCTATTTCTTGACCATCTTTTGCTGTTTTGGCAATCATTTCATGCAGCTTGTTGAGACGTAATTTATGCTCCATTTCAGCAATATCATACAGCACAAGCTGGAGTTCCTTATCCAAGGCCTGCACGCTGACCTCCTGGCCATCAATCCGTGCAGCTATATGTTGCTGATCAAGTACTTTAGTTCCTACTGTTACTTCCGCATCCTTTGAACACCCCCCCATTAGGCTCAAAATACCCAACGCCATTAACTTTGCTATAACATTCCTTAGTCGCTTCACTGGTAATTCTCCTTTTACCGGTTTTGACCAATCTTACCCGCCAATTCTCATTTCAGCCGCTTACAGCAAGCTTTATTCAGAACGTGTTCAAAAAATGAGAACCAGGCAAGCTTTTTGGCATCAAAGCTAACGTCTCTCCAGGAGAGGAAATATCCAACAAACTAACCCTGAGTAATTTCGAGAGCCTATTCGATCCTTAGATCACTGTCCCCCATATGAAATCACTTTTAAAACTACATGGGAAAATCTTGAAACCAAAACAAGCAATAGATCATATCGAAGTATCCAATAAGAGCTATAGCCAAAAGTATCGATTGCAGGAAACTCCAAATCGTCTATTAGAAGACGCTTTAGCGGAAGAATAAATTCAAGTCTCCTACAATGATGCCGGATCCGTTTATGACGGGTGCAGTAAAAATAGAGAATCTACAGTCAATCTACGGCCAAATACTCAGGTGTACTACAATTACTTAATGGTACTCTACTGAAAATCCATAGCTTGAGTTATTGGTACAACTTTCGCAATGGATGACAGCACCATGATGCGACTACCACTTATTACCATCGTTTGACTTCACAGCGAGCCTTTAGACCTTGTTAAATAGATGGATAGCTTAGTTGTGTTAATCATAAGCACCCTCAAGATACACCCGAAACCAGACCAAATTTTTATATTCCACAGTAAAAAAGTAAAAGTGACTCTCAAGGAGAATAATCCTTTTGGGCTAAAGAAACACACATCTAATTCACCACTATGATTGGTTCGTATGGATCAATGAAAGAAAACCAGCATACCTTTAAAAAATTATCAGAAATACAAGATTTGAAAAGAATACAACTGGTTGTTGGTGGACTTGGCTTTATAGGCCAATACTTAACATGGGGACTATTACGAAAAGGTTTTAATGTAGTTTTAATTGCGCGAAATGATATTCATGCTCGATTCGAGCAGCTAAAACAAAGAAATAGTTTTGTCAATTCGACTTACAAACTTTCGAAAAATGATTTCGACCGACTTATAATAATTTCAGGAGATTTGAACAGGCCAAAGCTCAACTTAAGTTCTATGTCTTACAGACAACTACATTCGCTACACATTGGTTCAATTTGGAATTGTGCAGCTGATATGCGCTATAGCTATAGCAACCTGCAGCAAAGCATTAATACAAATGTTAACGGTGTGGAACGATTAATAGAGGTTGCTGTAGCAGCAAAATGTCGGTTCAACCAAATATCAACCAGTTTTATTGCCGGTAAAGATCATGCCAGCGGAGTAACCATAAAGGAAAAACTCTATCAACCTAAAGAATTTTTTAATGCTTATGATTACACCAAAAATGCAGCAGAGAACTTAATCGCAAAGTCCAAAAACCTGGAATACACCATCTATAGGCCAACTATTGTCCTAGGAGACTCGGTGACTGGCTACACAAACTCTCAGTCCGGTTACTATGAATATGTAAAACTGCTAAATAGACTAAAAGAACAGAATGTACAGACCCCCATTCACCTAAAATATCTTCCAAACTGCCTTATCAATGTCATTCCGGTTGACACTTGCTGTGATGCAATATTAAAGATTTCAAACAACCATGAACTCACAAAAAACCAATACTTTAATATTGCCGACTCTAACCCAATGACAATCGACGAATTCGTTAAGTTTAATCGCGATTACTTTGAGCTAGATTTAAGGCAAATTCAAGACAGCCACGTATTATTAAGCAGCCTACCAGAAAAAGAAAGGCGGATACTTAAGATCATTAATAGAATGCAAAATGGACCATTTTTAAACAGTGACTTCAGGTTTTGCAGCGCAAATAGCCAAAGAGTCTTAGGTCACCCGGTTCAGAATCAATGGTGTAATAGCAAGAGTTATCTGACCAAAGTAGTGGACTATTTTTTAAATCAAACGTAACTAAATTCAGCCCGATCAGGTATGCCATGAACAAACCTAGTGACATATCACTTTCTCATTATGCAAACAGAATCAGTTACTCAGGGCCAAATGAAGATTCAAGATCAGAGCTTAAGGCTCTAAATATCAATGAAAATGATAGTATTTTATGTGTTACTGGCGGTGGAGATCGCGTCTTAAGCCTTCTACTGGGTAATCCCAAAAAAATAACAGCCATTGACTTGAATCCCAGCCAAAACTATCTCTTGGAACTAAAAAAAATTGGCATCCAGAAATTAAATTATGAAGAATTTTTAAGGTTCTCAGGAATACTCCCATGCAAAAAGAGATTAAACACCTATGACAACATAAAACCCTCTTTATCAAAAAAGGCGGAGTTATTTTGGTCAAACAACATAAACATCATTGAAAAAGGGTTTATTTATGAAGGCGCTTTCGAAAAGCACTTCAAGTTAATCAGTATGATAATTAAAGTTATTCGACCCAGCAAAATAAAAACTCTAACCCACCTAAAAAGCATTGAAGAACAGCGTGAGTTTGTTAAAAACAAATGGAATACCCCAACCTGGAAAACATTTTTGCATTTCCTTACCAACAAATATTTCTTCAGAACTTTCCTTAAAGATCCTGGGTTCTATGAACATATCCCACAAGAAGTGTCAATCTCTGAGTATTTATTAGGCAGAATGGACCACTCTCTAATGAACCACCTGGTTCTTGACAATTTCTTTATGACATTCCTGCTAACTGGAAAATACAACCCCGCATATGGAATGCCTTTATATTTGGAAAAAAATAACTATCCAGTAATTAAGGGAGCACTAGATAAAACAGCCATAGAAATAGTAACCTCACCGATAGAACAATATTTATACAACTGTAAAAATAAAATTGATAAATTCTCCGTTTCTGACATCTCAGCTTATCTTGATGAAGAGAGCTTTGTTTCCCTACTAAACGCAATATACTCAGTAGCTAGCGAAAACAGCATCCTCTGCATGCGCCATTTTATTACCAAAAGAATAATTCCTGACTCTATAAAAAATAAATTTTCTTTTAACCCAGTTCTTGAGGAAGAGCTCAATAATAGCGATATATCGTTTGTTTATAGCTTTAACGTTGGAGTGAAAAGAGGACACTAAATTACCTCACCAATGTATAGCTGTTACAGTAATTTAAATGACGGCTACCTTTAGGAATTCCTAATAGAAGACTTACAACGCTGCTCGCCAGCTAAGCTAGAGTACAGCGCAGGCACTAAAAAGGGCAGCCCTATTAGACTACCCTTTTTCTAATTAGAAACCTGATAAACCACTATGTCGGTTTAGACCACCACAGGCGCGGTTCACCTCCAATCCAACGGGTAGGGCTGTCTCACACTACCCTATGGGCGCCTCCGGTGTTCCAAGCTGGCACGGCTCCGGGATCGCGCACGACTCATATGGCAGCGCAGGTGCTGCCCGGTAGTAAAAGTATTTCACCCTATCCAAACAACAGGGAAACTTGCTGGGGTTTTGTTTTACCCGGATTTCCACAGTCTGGAGTTACTAACAGAAAGTCTGGATAGAGTTGTGCATAACTTTAATAAACGGGCTGCAGGCCCCATGGTTACAGGGGATTACTGCAGAGACTAAAAAATAACCGATATTTTTACCGGCTAAATTTAATTTTGGCGGGAGTGGTATGGGTACTTTTCTGGTTTTTACGCGAGTTATTTTTGTTGGATTATTTTTTGTGTGAGTGCAAAGGCGTTTGGAGAGAAGATCGGTAAAGACCTATTCTTATAGGCTTTTTAGGAGAGCGTCTGTTTAAGGTGCTCAGGTAATTTTAGCTTTTTCTTTTTATTTACTGACTGACTTTTAAATAGAAAGTTAAGCATTAAAGTTTTCCAGAATTACTTTTATTTTTTCTATTTAATTTTTACTAAGTATTTTCTGCTCCCCCTTTCTTCCATTTCTTAGTTTTTTGTTTTTTGCTTCTTTAAAATATTTTTAGCCATAAAAAAAGGGCCACCCTATTGGGTGGCCCTTTCGGATTAGAAGCCTGACGATGACCTACTCTCACATGGGGAAGCCCCACACTACCATCGGCGATGTTGCGTTTCACTTCTGAGTTCGGCAAGGGATCAGGTGGTTCCACAACTCTATTGTCGTCAGGCAAACTGGCTTGGGTTGGCGTTGGTTTTATAAGCAAAGTGCTTGGCCTGCCGCGTTATCGCTGTTTGCCTCGGTCATGTTGTTGACCGGCGATAACCCCAAATAAGTCGGTAAAACAATCTGTAGTAATACACCGCAAGCGATCGTATGTCTCTAACTCACAATCCGCTAGCTTAGCTAGTCGTTAGTAACCATCTCTGTTGTATGGTCAAGCCGCACGGGCAATTAGTACTGGTTAGCTCAACGCCTCACAACGCTTCCACACCCAGCCTATCAACGTGGTAGTCTTCCACGGCCCTTCAGGAGGCTCAAGGCCTCAGGGAGATCTTATCTTGAAGGAGGCTTCCCGCTTAGATGCTTTCAGCGGTTATCCCGTCCGAACATAGCTACCCGGCAATGCCACTGGCGTGACAACCGGAACACCAGAGGTTCGTTCACTCCGGTCCTCTCGTACTAGGAGCAACTCTTCTCAAATCTCCAACGCCCACGGCAGATAGGGACCGAACTGTCTCACGACGTTCTAAACCCAGCTCGCGTACCACTTTAAATGGCGAACAGCCATACCCTTGGGACCGGCTTCAGCCCCAGGATGTGATGAGCCGACATCGAGGTGCCAAACACCGCCGTCGATGTGAACTCTTGGGCGGTATCAGCCTGTTATCCCCGGAGTACCTTTTATCCGTTGAGCGATGGCCCTTCCATACAGAACCACCGGATCACTATGACCTACTTTCGTACCTGCTCGACATGTCTGTCTCGCAGTCAAGCGCACTTATACCATTATGCTCATTGCATGATTTCCGACCATGCTGAGTGCACCTTCGTACTCCTCCGTTACTCTTTGGGAGGAGACCGCCCCAGTCAAACTACCCACCATACACTGTCCTCGATCCGGATAACGGACCAGAGTTAGAACCTCAAACATACCAGGGTGGTATTTCAAGGACGGCTCCACAACAACTAGCGTCGCTGCTTCAAAGCCTCCCACCTATCCTACACAAATAGGCTCAAAGTTCAGTGCAAAGCTGTAGTAAAGGTTCACGGGGTCTTTCCGTCTAGCCGCGGGTACACTGCATCTTAACAGCGATTTCAATTTCACTGAGTCTCTGGTGGAGACAGCGTGGCCATCGTTACGCCATTCGTGCAGGTCGGAACTTACCCGACAAGGAATTTCGCTACCTTAGGACCGTTATAGTTACGGCCGCCGTTTACCGGGGCTTCGATCAAGAGCTTCGCCGAAGCTAACCCCATCAATTAACCTTCCGGCACCGGGCAGGCGTCACACCCTATACGTCCTCTTACGAGTTTGCAGAGTGCTATGTTTTTAATAAACAGTCGCAGCCACCTGGTCACTTCGACCGGCCTCAGCTTAGGGAGCAAGTCCCATCACCAAAACCGGCGTACCTTCTCCCGAAGTTACGGTACCATTTTGCCTAGTTCCTTCACCAGAGTTCTCTCAAGCGCCTTGGTATTCTCTACCTGACCACCTGTGTCGGTTTAGAGTACGATTCACTATTACCTGAAGCTTAGAAGTTTTTCCTGGAAGCAGGGCATCAACCACTTCACCCACTAAGTGGGCTTCGTCATCAGTTCTCAGCCTTAGGGACCCGGATTTGCCTAAGTCCCCAGCCTACAACCTTAAACATGGACAACCAATCGCCATGCCGGCCTAGCCTTCTCCGTCACTCCGTCGCAGTAATAGCGAGTACAGGAATATTAACCTGTTTCCCATCGACTACGGCTTTCGCCCTCGCCTTAGGGGTCGACTAACCCTGTCCCGATTAGCGTTGGACAGGAACCCTTGGTCTTCCGGCGGGGAGGTTTTTCACCTCCCTTATCGTTACTCATGTCAGCATTCGCACTTGTGATACCTCCAGCAGACCTCCCGATCCACCTTCAACGGCTTACACAACGCTCCTCTACCATGCTCCTAAGAGCATCCGCAGCTTCGGTTATCAGTTTGAGCCCCGGTATATCTTCCGCGCAGGCCGACTCGACTAGTGAGCTATTACGCTTTCTTTAAAGGATGGCTGCTTCTAAGCCAACCTCCTAGCTGTCTGGGCCTTCCCACATCGTTTCCCACTTAACTGATATTTGGGACCTTAGCTGGCGGTCTGGGTTGTTTCCCTTTCCACGACGGACGTTAGCACCCGCCGTGTGTCTCCCGCGATTGCACTCCTCGGTATTCGGAGTTTGCATGGGGTTGGTAAGTCGGGATGACCCCCTAGCCCAAACAGTGCTCTACCCCCGAGGGTGAGACGCGAGGCGCTACCTAAATAGCTTTCGAGGAGAACCAGCTATCTCCCGGCTTGATTAGCCTTTCACTCCGATCCACAGGTCATCCCCTAATTTTTCAACATTAGTGGGTTCGGTCCTCCAGTTGATGTTACTCAACCTTCAACCTGCCCATGGATAGATCGCCGGGTTTCGGGTCTATTGCCTGCAACTAAACGCCCTATTAAGACTCGATTTCTCTACGGCTCCCCTAAGCGGTTAACCTTGCTACAGACAATAAGTCGCTGACCCATTATACAAAAGGTACGCAGTCACCCCGAAGGGCTCCTACTGCTTGTACGTATACGGTTTCAGGTTCTATTTCACTCCCCTCTCCGGGGTTCTTTTCGCCTTTCCCTCACGGTACTGGTTCACTATCGGTCAGCTGGGAGTATTTAGCCTTGGAGGATGGTCCCCCCATATTCAGTCAAGATAACACGTGTCCCGACCTACTCGATTTCACTCTAAATGCCTTTTCGTGTACGGGGCTATCACCCTGTATCGCGGTACTTTCCAGAACCTTCCACTAAAACATAAAGAGCTTAAGGGCTAATCCCCGTTCGCTCGCCGCTACTAAGGGAATCTCTATTGATTTCTTTTCCTCCGGGTACTTAGATGTTTCAGTTCCCCGGGTTCGCCTCCATAACCTATGTATTCAGTTATGGATACTCCTAAAAGGAGTGGGTTTCCCCATTCGGACATTCTAGGATCAAAGCTTGTGTGCCAGCTCCCCTAGACTTTTCGCAGGCTCCTACGTCCTTCATCGCCTCCAGCTGCCAAGGCATCCACCGTATACGCTTAGTCGCTTGACCATACAACACAAACGACTACTAACGACTTTTAACATCCAGGTAAAATCCTG